>CAWAMD010000011.1:0-109895 GCA_963783045.1 uncultured Nitriliruptorales bacterium | reverse complement strand
ACGCGCGGTCCAAGGCTTTGGTGGGCTCTGCCTCGTGACCGGCGACCTTCGAGAAGGAGCCGGAGTGACCTGTCGAGGCTTGCCCCTCGGAACGGGGGTGTGGACTCCCTCGATCGGCTGGTTCGACATCGCCGAGGGGAACGCCCGCCAGACGGCGGCCACGATCAGTCCGATCTGCTGGTCGTCCAGCCGGGCGGGCGTTGTTCGGATCAGCCGTCGGAGGCCGCCGGCGTCCACGATCGTGACGCCGCGGACCGACGCAAAGCCGCCGGGTGGTCGAGCGTTGCCGACGAGGCACAGGACCGGCGTGACCCAGCCGGCTTGGAGGTGCGCCGCGCCCAGCTCCTCGGCCACCCGTGCGGCCTGCCAGCGGGCTTTTCGGAGGACCTCCGCGAGATCGATGCCGTTGGCGCGAGCCGCGTGGTCACCAACCCACAGATGACCGTCGTAGTGCTTCGCGTCGATCACGTAGACGCCGCTCGGGCCGACGGCGATGTGGTCGATGTTCGCGTCGCCATCGCGCCTCACGAGCCGGTCGTGGATCGCGATGACCCCGTCGGGTTCGAGCGTCTCGAGCGTCATCGCAACGCGACGCTCGCCTTCCGCGCCCTTTGCCCAGGCCGTTGCGGTGGCGTCGCCGACTGCCGCCCGGCGGGCCAATTCGTGCTCGGCCGACCGTCCGGCCGCTTCGAACATCTGTCCCCCGTGGTCAAGCCCGTCCGTGTTGTCGGCTTCACGTGCTGGTTCTTGAGCGCTCGTGCTCGCGTGGCTGCATGAGGAGGGGGAGTGGCGTCGGAACCAGGAGGAACGCGTCGAAGGTCAGGCGCGAACAGGCGCGCCTGGCCTCCGTCACATGAGGTCGCTCACGTCGCTCCAGGTTGCCACGAGTCGCACCTCGAGGCGTTCGGTCCCGATGTTCTCGAGGAAGAGTGCCAGCACGTCATCCACGCCCGTCGCTGAAGGACTCCGGATGGCGCTGAAGCCCAGATCGTGGGCAGCAGCCCCGAGCTGTTGGCAGGCACTCCAATCGGCGGTGGTCAGCTCGGCTGCCGTGATCCCGAGAGCCTCTCCCGCCGTCGTGACCGAGAGATCAAGCACGTCGTCGAGCGACAGGGCGTACTCGTACAGCTTCCGGGGCAGCAGCCCCTCGACCCCGACGGGCACGCGCTTGCCGAACCGCCGCAGCTCGGCGGCGGCGCACGGCCGGGTCGTGCAGAGGTAGAGCACGGAGAAGCTGCCGGGCGGATTGAAACGACCGCCGTGCATCCGGGCGCCGCGACCTGATCGAGGGTCGTAGTCCGGCGCGAGATGACGGTAGGCGACTCCCTGGAACGATGAACGAGGCGCCTCCGCCAGCGAGGACGGATGGATCACGCAGTGATGCCCTCCGCCATGGCGAGGATCGTCGCGATGACTCGCCGGTACTCGCCGTGCTGGATCATGTCGAGGGGCTTCTCGTAGTCCAGATCCGGGTTCGGGCTCCGCATCCAAAGCCGTGCAGGCTCGTCACGGAGGACGGTCCGAAGCAGGTCCACGACCGCCTTCAGCTCGAGCAGACGCTCCTCGGACTCGCGGCGTGGCATCGATCGGGTGTTCTGCCAGCGAGCGACGGACCGCGTGCTCGCACCGAGAACCCGTGCGACGTCCGCCGAGTCGACCAGGTCACCCTCGAACAGGTCGTCGAGCAGGGTCTTGACTGCCACATCAGCCTCCGCGGGCGTCCGCGGTTTGTGGTTACCTATGTCCAGGATATGTCCTGTATATGTCGCCGTCGATGGTCGAAGGGACGCTTCCGGGGCGGTCAGGGTTCCTTGCAGATCGAGGCGGTAGGAGATCATCGTCTGGGCAGGATGAGCTCCGCCAGGACGAGGCCGTGGTCGCTGCCGGCTTCGACCGCGTCGTCGTAGCGGTAGGTGACCTCCTCGACCTCGATCTCCGGTGACGCGTAGACGAGGTCGTAGCGGCAGGACGTGCGTCGGCTACCCCGCCCACGCACGAAGGAGACGGTCAGGGGGCCCTCGGGCCGCTCGCGACGCAGGCTCGCCGCCTCGTCCGGATGGCGGTCGAGATAGTCGCGCCAGACGTCGCGCAGGTCGTGCGCGCGCTGGACGCCGTGCAGCGTGGCCTCGCGGTCGTTCCAGAACTCGGTGTCGGCAAGGTCCCAGCGGTCCCACTTCGGCGAGTTCGCGTCCATGCCGACGACCGTCGGCCGGGTGCGGTCCCGCAACCATGCCGCGTAGCGGGCGGCCTGCCGACCCTTGCCGGCGTCGCCCCACGACACGCCCGGGGGAACCGCAAGCGAGGCGACCGTGATCGCCACCTCCTCGACGGTGACCGTCCCCACGAGGGTCCGCTCGGGGGAGGGAACATCACGGAGCACGGCGGCGTCGTGCAGTGCGAAGGGGCGGCGGACGAGAAGCGCAGCGTGGTAGCGCGGCGGGTCGCCGGCGAGCGGCGGAAGCCGCCCGATCGCCACCTCGGCGTCGTCGGCGAGCCCGCGAAGCTGCGGCCAGGCCCCGGTTGTGACCTCCTGCAGTGCGGCCACGTCCCACGGCAAGGAGGCCAGCAGGTCGCCCTGTCCACGCAGCGTCGAGAAGCCGTTGATGTTCCACTGGATGAAGCGCAGCCGGCGGGTCATGAGTGGGCCGCCGAGTCTCCGACCGGTGCCGCGTAGCGGGAGAGCCGCAACTCGTAGCCCGACGAGCTGCCGGCGTCGGTCAGCGCGACGCCGCCGGATGTCTGCGCACTCCACAGCCAGGGACGAACGCGGGTGACGGGCACGCCGTCCACGGTGGGGCCCGCCGCAAGCTCCTGTCGTAGCTGGATGCGGAGCGCCTCGAGTTCGTCGGGGGCCGGCGGCGCCCAGTTCAGTGCGCGCTGGCGGCCGTCCGTCTGCACCTGCGCGGCGGGCGCATCGCGTCGCGAACGAGATCCTCGTCGGCCTCCACATACGGGGGCACGCCGGGAGTCGCGACGCCGGCCGGCTCCTTGGTCGGGACCGGTGTTCCTGCCTCCACGTCGGCGATCCACTCGCCGAGGCGCTCGACGATCTCGCGCTCGCGGGCGATCTCGGAGGCACCCCAGATCTCGTCGGTCAGCGGCCACGTGTCGGCCCAGGTCCAGTGGCGGAACGAGGCGCCGTGCGGTGCGTCCGGCGACTCGACCGTCATCGCCGGCGTCAGGTGGAGCAGCGAGACGGGCGTCGGTCCGTGATGATGGGTTGCCAGGTCGAGATAGTGCTCGAGCTGGCCCGGCCGGTGACTGCGCCGCTCCGACTTCAGCTCGATGAGGAACACCCGGTCGGGCCAGACCACCCCGTAGTCCGGCCAGCCGGCATGCTCGGCCTCGTGCCGGCGAGGAAGCTCGAACTCGTCGACGAACTCGAGGGAGCCGATGACGCGGTCGTCGAACGTCTGCTCGTGGAGTCGGGTGAGGAAGAGATGGCCGAGCCGGCTCGGCGCCTGCGGCACGTTCCATGGCGCGACCGGGCCACCGACGACGAGCATGCCCAGCAGGCGTTGCAGGTACTCCTCACGGCCGACTCCCGTCGTGTGCCAGAGTGCATCGAGATCGTCGGGTAGTCGCGTCATGAGTGGTCCCCCGGGTCGACAAGTTGGGCGGACACGTTCGTGTTCGTCCAGCTCAGCATCCCGCAGCACTGGGACGTCTCTGTCGAGCCGTGCCGAAGGACGTTCTCAGTACGCTCCGGACGAGCAACTGGAGGACCCGCAGTGAGCGAGCGCCCGATGCCGCCTGTGATCGACGTCGTCGCTGTGCGCGTCCTCGGTCGCTACGTGCTCGAGCTCGAGTTCGCGGACGGTGCGTTGCGCGTCATCGACCTCGAGCCGCTGCTCGCCGGCCCGATGTTCGCGCCGTTGCGCGAGGACTACGACCTCTTCTGCAGCGTCGTCGTCGACGAACGTGCGGGCACGATCGTCTGGCCGAACGGTGCCGACATGTCGCCGCGGACGCTGTACGCCGAGTCCCGGCCCAAGGCTCCCGCCTGAGTCAGGACCTGCCGATCCGAGTCGCTGCTATCAGCGAGCTCGCGTAGGTCTGAACGACGATCAGGTCACGTGGTTGAAAGCGGCGGAATCGTTGGACCTACAGGTAGGCTGAGAGCGGTTCGGCCGGGAGGTGAAGCGTGGACGACGTTCGCTTCGCCGTGCCCCGATACACCGTGCCCGCGGCAGCCCGATACCTGGGTGTTCCGAGTGGCACCTTCCGCCGCTGGGTCGACGGCTACCGGTTCACACCATCGCACCGGTCGGTGCCGACCGTGGGCAAGCCGATCATCCACAGTGCGTCTCTCGAGCGACACGCACCGCGCCTCGCGTTCGCGGGGCTCGTCGAGGGTCTGGTCATCGACGCGCTGAAGCAGGCCGGCCTGTCGCTTCAGGCACTCCGCAGGATCACCAAGACGCTGCAGACGGACTTCGGTGACGAATGGGCCTTGGCCAGCCATCGTCTCACCTTGTCTGGCGGTCAGGGCCGGTCCGGTCCGGAAGTCCTGTGGGACTACGCGTCCGACCACGGTGACGACGAGGTGCTCGTGGCCCTGGATACGAACCAGCGCGTGTTCGCGGACGTTGTGCGCGACTACCTGGAACGGATCGTCTACATCGACGAGTACGCCGGCCAGATCTACCTCCCGGTGACACGTGAGAAGCTGCTGCTGGTCGACCCCTACCGCAACTTCGGCCAGCCGATGTTCGGGTCTAACGCGACCCCACTGAGCCCGGTACTCGACCGACTGGAGGCAGGGGAATCGCTGCGTGCCGTCGCCCGCGACTACGGCCTGGATGTCGACGAGGTCCGCCTCGCGGTCCGTCACGCTGCAGCCCTTGCCGCCTGAGTCGCTGGCGTTTCTCGTCGACCGGTCGTTGGGGGGAATCATCGTCCCCGCACGGGTCCGGGCGCTGGGCTACGGCTGCGTCACGCTCGCGGACCTGTATGGCGACGAGCGTGCGGCGCAGCATGCTGCCGACACCCAGTGGTTGGACGACGCCGCGCCGCATGACTACGTCGTCTTGACGCGGGACGGAAACCTGTACGTCAACGCGCATGAGCGCCAGGCGGTGACCCGAGGGAAGCACCGGATCTTCTGGCTCGGTCCGAAGAAGGGGCCCGGGAGCGCGTGGGCGGACCGGTTCGCGCAGCACCACCTGGCGATCGTGCGCCACGCGCGGGCTCCCGGCCCGTACGTCGTCAAGGTGCAAGGTCACGGCTTGGAGCGCGTCTGGCCGTGAGCTGCCGCTCCTGGAGGCTCTCCTCCGGCGGCGCCAGGGCGCGAGGGCAAGCCGCTGGGGCCGAGATCGGCAGTACGGCGTAGGGACGTATCGCGGCTGCCAGCGCGTTGTGGCGATGCTCGCCCCAGTTCCGCTTCGCGGCGCCGTACCAGACCTCGCCGATCGTGGTGAACGACAGCGCGAGCGTGGCGTCCTCGACGGCGGCCCGGAAGAACTCAGCTTCCGGCCGGCCCTGCCAGAGGAACGAGACGACGTTGGTGTCGACGAGTCGCGTGCTCGGCATTACCGACCGCGCCGAGCGCACGGCCTCGAGGAAGTCGTCGAAGTCGTCCACCGGCGTGCCGGCCAGCTCCGTGACGCTCGCCACCGGCGTGGCACCTTGCTGGCGGAGCAGGTCGTCCAGCAAGGGTTCCTCGGCTTCCGCCACGGCACGCAGCTCCTCGATGTGCAGAAGGCGAGGGCGATCCTCCTCCGGCCAGTACTCGGCGACGCCACGAGCGGTGACCAGCCGGTCCATGGAGGCCAGTACCTCGGCGCGAAGGGTTTCGTCGAAGTCGCAGGCGACCGCGCCGTCGATCGTGTCGATCCGGCAACGGAGGTTGGTAGGGGCGAAGTCGCCCATGTGCAAGCGCCCCGTGATCTCGATCGGCTCTTGCTCGAGCCTGCGGCGCGCCGTCTGCACCGCCGACTTCGTTCGTCGGTCGGCGACCACCGTCGGGGCCGCACCCAGGGCGAACTCGACGGACGTGACGCGAGCACCGACGGCCGCTACGAGGCTCGTGAGCCCGTTGACGACGCCACGGTCGTACCCCACGGGGAGCCGGTCCGGAGCGTCGGTCAGCTCCTTGATGCCGCACACGAAGTGGCTCATCGACTCTGCGACGAGCTCGTCGCCCTCGTCGTCGAACAGTTGCGCCTGTGTGGGGCGTGGCTCGACCTCGAGGATGGCCGACCCGGATCCGAAGCCGATGAAGTGCAGCTGGGTGGCATCGACGACGTTGGCCGGTCTGCGACCAGATCCGGTGCTGGAGCCCGTCGTCATTACGAGCGCGACTCTCTCGACGCCGGCCTGAACCTCACCCGCGATTCGTGCAAGCTCCGCCAGCGCGAGTCGCCCGCGGGAAGCGGCCTCGCCACGAACGGTGACGCGCAGCCGGGTGTTCGTCGCGTTCTCCTCGGTTCGCGCTCATCGTACGTGGTGGGGCTGGCAAGAACAGCCTGAATCGCCGGAGCGAGGGGGACACGATCCGTGACGTTAGGACAGGCAGCAGCGACCACCCTCCGGGCTCGGCGCTTCGGGATTCACCGTGCCCGCAGCACCAAATCGGCGGCCACCAGCCCGTGATCGCTTCCCGCCACGACGCCGTCGTCGTAGCGGTAGGGGACCTCCTCGACCTCGATCTCCGGGGACGCGTAGACGAGGTCGTAGCGGCAGGGTGTGCGTCGGCTACGTCGGCCGCGCACGAAGGAGACGGCCAGCGGGCCGTTGGGCGCGGTCCTGGTCGACCAGCTCGTCGGGGTGCTCGAACAGATCGGCGAGCTGCTGCCCGACGACAAGGCTGGATGGGACGGCGACCGCTGCAATACGTTGCTTTACAGTGCATAACACTGGAGGTCGCGGTGACCGTCTCGGCCACGTATCGGTTCGACGAGGATCTCAAGCGCCGCATCGCCGAACGCGCGCGCGCCGAGGGCGTCACCGAGACCGCCCTCGTGTCCCGCCTGCTCGACGAGGGGCTCAAGGTCGGCGCATCCGGGCATCGTCTACCGCGACGGCCCGAGCGGGCGACGAGCTGCGCTTGCCGCGGGTCCCGACGTGTGGGAGGTCATCAGCGGCGTTCGACACGCCGACGGACGCGGCGACGCGAAGATCGGTGATGCGGCAGCACAGATGGGGCTCCCCGAACGGCTGGTTCGCCTCGCCGTCAACTTCGCCGCTGCACATCCTGACGAGATCGAGGAGCGGATCGCGCGCAACGAGGAAGCGGCCGAGCGTGCCCGAGCGCTCGCCGTGCAACGGAAGCGTCTGACCGCTTCGTGAGGTTCCTCGTCGACGAGATGTCCAGCGAGGACGTCGCCAGGCTCCTTCGAGAACGTGGGCACGACGCCGTGCACGTGGCCGAGGTCGGACTGCGAGCCGTCCCGGATCCGGACCTGTTGGCCGTCGCGACGAGCCAGGGACGCGTCGTCGTCACCGAGAACGCGGCCGACTTCGTCCCCCTCCTCGATGCCCGCACGGCCGCCGGTGAGGCGGTCGTCCCCGTCGTCGTCGCGCTCAAGGGCAATCTGCCGCGCGGCGCGGGCGCCATGAGCCATGCTCTGGCCGCCAAGCTGGACACCTGGGCGGAGGACACGCCAGATCCCTACCACCACGTGCACTGGGTGACATGAGCCGTTGGCGTCCGGATCCCCCCGGGTCTCGCCATGGCGGTGGACCCTCATCGTCGTTCGGGCGGGCGTGTCACCACAGCCCGTCGGAGTCGTCCCAGCCGTCGTCCCAGGGATCGTCGTCGTCCATGTCATCCATGTCGTCGAACCCGCCGGTGTCGTCGCCACCGAAGGGCCACTGGCCGGTGCGGTGCAGGTAGTAGCCGACGATCAGCCCGTCCGTGAACGCCTCGTCGTCCTCTTGCTGCGGTGCCCTGCGGTCACGCGCCGGTGGTGTCGACGGTCGTGGCGGGGGCGGTTCAGGGGCGTGCCGTCCCCGGAGCACGCCGACGAGCCAGTAGATGAGCAGCCCCCAGAGCACGGCCCCGACGACGAGCTGCAGGAATGCGACGAACCCATCCATGACTCGACCATACGGCGGGGCTGCGACAGGAGGGCTCGAGACGTGTCGGCGGCACGGCCCGACTCGTCCCGGCCCGTGGTCAGACAGGACCGTGGCGTACAGCCGTGGGACGACCGGTGCTACCAGGCGTCGGTGTGGCTCCAGAGCTGCGCGTCCGGGAGCCCGCGCGCCCACGACAGCAGGCCGCGTCCGTCCCCGCGGAAGCGGGCGACGACGTGCTCGAGCGCGTCGGCCGGCTCGACGCCGAGGTGCTCGGCGACCGTGGTCAGCGGCACGCTGGCACCGAGCTCGACCTCGATGGTCGCGGCGGTGGACGTGCTGCCGGCCGGGCGCTCGAGGAGGTCCTGGAGGGAGACGACGAGACGCCCGCCCTCAATCCAGGCGTCGACGAGCGCCCCGCCGTCATCCGGGTCCTCGATGCGCTGCTTGTCCACGGTGCCCCCGTTTCGTCCCTCAGCCTGTCACGACACCATCAGGCTAACCGCGGGGCGTGACATCTCGGCGAGCTGCCTCCGCCCTAGCATGGCGCCGGAAGGGGGGACGCATGGGCACGTCGGTACCGCCCGAGCCGCGGTGGGCGCCGGGCACCGCGCCGGCGGAGCGTGCGCTGTGGCGCTGGGCCGTGGAGCAGCTCGCGGTCGAGGTGCTGGTCCTGCCGCAGGTCGCGATGACCGTGCCGTCGCGCGGCCGCCCGGAGGAGGCCGAGGCCGACCTCGTCCTCGTCGACCCGGACCACGGCGTCACGGTCGTCGAGGTCAAGGGCGGCGAGGTGTCCTACGACGCCCACCACGCCGCCTGGCAGCGCACCGTCGACGGCGCACGCCGGGAGGTCCGTGACCCCGTCGCGCAGGTCAAGCGGACCCGGTCGATCCTGGAGCGGGCGCTTGCGCAGGGCGGAGTCGACCCCGCGCAGGTGGCGGTGCGCTGGGCCGTGGCGACACCCGACTGCCGTCTGGACGCGCCGGGAGCACCGGTGCTGCCGGACACGCAGCTGTGGGACGCGCTCGCCGCCGAGCGGCTGGCCGACGGCTACCGCGCCACCTGCGCCGAGCCGGTCCTCGGCGAGCAGCCCCTCGGTGTCGACCGCGCCCGCTACGTCGCCGACCTGCTGCGTGGCCGCAGCCGGGAGGGCCGGCAGGTGCTGTCCACCGACGTGGACACGCACGAGGCGGAGGTGCGCGTCCACACCGAGTCGCACCGCAACGTCCTGCGTCGCATCTGGGGCCACCCGAACGTGCTGGTGCGCGGCGCGGCGGGGACCGGCAAGACGGTGCTGGCGCTCGAGGCGGCGACCCAGTTCGCGTCGATGGGGGAGCGGGTGCTGCTGGCCTGCTGGAACGTGGTGCTGGCGCAGTGGCTGCGCCGTGCGCTGCAGGCCGAGCTGGAACGCTGCTGCGGTCCGGACGCGCCGCGGGTGACCGACGACCCGGCCGGGCAGGTGGTCGTGGGTCACCTCGTCGGGCTGGCCCGCGCCGTCAGCGACCGGCAGCCCGGCAACGACCGCGGCCGGTTCTTCCGCGAGGAGCTGCCCGAGGACCTCCACGTCGGCGCGACCCGAGGGCCGTTCGACGTGGTGGTGCTCGACGAGGCCCAGGACCTCAGCGAGTGGTGGCTGTACGCGGTCGCGGGTCTGGTCGCCAGGAACGGCCGCTGGTATGCCTTCACGGACCGGCAGCAGGACCTGTTCGCGAACGACGCCGCGCTGCCCGACTTCCTCGAGGTCACCCACGAGCTGACCGAGAACTTCCGCAACTCGCGGAACATCGCCGACTTCGCGGCCCAGTTCGGCGCGATCGAGACCGACTGCCTCACCGGCGACGGGCCGCCCGTGGCCTACGTCGGCTGCCCGGCCGACCGTGTCGTCGCCCGGGCCAGGGAGGTCGCGAAGCGGCGGATGCGCGACGACGGGCTGCACCCGGGCGACCTCGCCGTCCTGTACCTGTTCGCCAACCCGTACAAGGACCGCTCCGACGAGGTCGCGGCGCAGGCGTTGGCCGGCGAGCTCGTGGTGACCAACGGCGCGTCGTTCAAGGGGATGGAGCGCCCCGCGGTCGTGCTCGGGCTCGACCCCGACCCCGCGAAGGCGGACCACGTCGAGGAGGTGCGCCGCTCGATCTACGCGGCGGCCACCCGGGCGCGCTCCCACCTCACCGTCGTGGGCGACCCGGAGGTGGCGGCCGCCTACGGGTTCGACCGGCTTGCCGCCGACCTGCGGGGCGCCGCTGAGCAGCCGGGAACGGCGTCACGATGAGGACACGGCCACGCCTACCATGGCGAGGGAGCGTGGGGCGCAGCTCATGGCCGAACGAGACGCCCGCGTCGGCGAGCGCGACACCGGCGGAGCGCCGGCCTGATGCCGCCTCGAGATCGTCGGGTAGTGGTGTCATGGGTTGTCTCCCCGAAGGTCTGTCCGCCTTCGTCCAGGATGCCGTGGGTCAGAGGTTTCGGACGGCGCGGGCGGCGAGCGGCCCGCCGATGGCCAGCAGCAGGACGTAGGCGGCGGCCATCGGCCCGATCGTGGGCTCGATGCCGGCGGCGACACCGATCTCGGCGATGACGATGGAGAACTCGCCGCGGGCCATGAGGACGGCGGCCGCACGCCGGCGGCCGCGGGCGCCGAGGCCGGCGCGCCTGCCGCCGTAGCCGGCCGTGACCAGCTTGGTCGCAGCCGTCACCACCGCGAGCCCGACGGCCACGGGCAGGACGCGTGGCAGCTCGCCCGGGTCGATCGACAGTCCGAAGAAGACGAAGAACGTGGCCGCGAACAGGTCCCGCAGCGGCCGTAGCAGCTCGGTCGCGCGGTGCTGCACGCTGCCGGACAGGGCGATGCCGACGAGGAACGCGCCCACGGCGGCGGAGATGTGCAGCTTCTCGGCGAGCCCGGCCACGACCATCGTCAGCCCGAGCGCGGAGAGCAGCAGCGCTTCCTTCGACGGGGTCTCCACGAACCGCGAGATCACGTGGCCGGCACGCAGCGCCACGACCAGGACCACCCCGGCGGCAGACAGCGCCACGAGCACCGAGGTCCCGATCGCCAGCGCGGTGCCACCGACCAGCAGGGCGCCGAGCACGGGCAGGTAGACCGCCATGACCAGGTCCTCGGCCACCAGCACCGAGAGCACGAGCGGCGTGTCACGGTTCGCCATCCAGCCGAGATCGTCGATGAGCTTGGCGGCGATCCCCGACGAGGAGATGTAGGTCACCCCGCCGAGCACGACCGCGGCCAGCGGCGACCAGCCCAGCAGCAGCGCGGCCACGAGCCCGGGCGTGAAGTTGGCGAGGAGGTCGACCACGGCGACCGGCGCCCCCTGGCGCAGCCCACCGATCAGCTCCTGCGGTGTGTACTCGAGCCCGAGCATGAGCAGCAGCAGGATCACACCGATGTGGGCGCCCGCTTCGATGAACGCCTCCGCGGTGATGAGCGGGTAGACCCCGCCCTTGCCCAGCGCGAGCCCGACCAGCAGGTACAGCGGGATCACCGACAGGCCGATGCGGTGTCCGACCCGGGCGGCTACGGCCAGCACCAGCAGGACCGCACCGAGCTCCAGGAGCAGCAGCGCCGGGTCCACGTCAGCCACGCAGCAGGTCGGCCACCCGGCCGATGTCGGCGGGCCGGCCCATGACCACGAGCGTGTCTCCGCTGCGGATCTCGAACTCGGGTCCGGGCACAGGCAGCGCCTCACCGCCACGCAGCGCGGCGACCACCGTCACCCCGGTCGTGGAGCGGATCTCGAGCGACCCGATCGTCCGTTGCGCTGCGTCGCTGCCGGCGCCCACCGACAGCCACTCGATGGTCAGCCCGGCGACCGACTGCTGGAGCCGGTCGATCTCTCGGACCACCCGGGAGGCGCCCAGCAGCTCGGCCAGGACGCGGCTCTCGTCGTCGTCGAGCTCGAAGAGCAGCCGGGAGGCGTCCGGGTCTGCGACCTCGCCCAGGAACACCTGCCGCCGACCGCTGTGGTGGTGGAGCACGGACAGGCGCTGGCCCGCCTCGGTCGTGAACGTGTAGCGGACCCCGACGCCCGGAAGCGGCGTCTCCTCGACCTGCTCCATGGCAGCTCCTCCCAGCGCCCCGAAGGCGCCCGCGTCTACTCTACGGGGCACGATGATCCAGCTCCCGGCGATGGCGGGCCGGTGTGGAGATCCTTGTCGCGCGTGGACGGGCTGAGGTCACCACGTCGCGGCCGGCCGCCGGTCAGAGGGGCAGACGCTCTCGAAGCCAGGCGCAGCCGGGCGGCCCGTTCCTCGTGGATCTTGGACACGCGGAGACGCTCGAGGACCGAGACCGGACGCGCGTCAGCTCTCGGCCAGCAGCCCGTGGATCTGCTCGACCGCGGTGCGGATGCCCTGCTCCATGCCCATGGCCAGCACCTGCTCGAGGTCCGCGGACGTGTCGTAGAGCGACGTGATCGTCATGCGGGTCCGGGTGTCGTCGACGGCCTCGATCGTGACCTCGGCGCGGCTGACGGGCAGGTCGTCGTTCGGCTCGCCGCTGTCCTCGGCGAAGCCGTCCACGAAGACCAGTCGGCTCGGCGGGTCGACCTCGATGACGCGCCAGTAGCCCTTGTGCTGCTCGCCCTCGGGCCCGGTCATGTAGTAGGAGACGTGGCCGTCGGGGCGCAGGTCGTGGTCCACGACGGTGGCGGGGTAGGGGTCCGGACCCCACCAGCGCTCGAGCTGGCGCGGGTCGGCCCACAGCTGCCAGACCCGGTCGGGTGAGGCGGGGAACACGCTGGTCACGACCAGGGTCGCGTTCTCGAGGTCCTTGGTGATGTCGACGGTGCTCACGGGCGCTGCTCCTGGTCGGTGGTGTCCGCCTCTTCCGATGGGATCTCGTCCTCGGCGAGCAGGGCGTGCATGCGGTCGATGCGACCGCGCCACAGCTCCTCGTAGTGGTCGAGCACGGCCCGGGCCTTGCGCAGCCCGTCCATGTCCGTAGACACCACACGACGGCGGCCGTCACGGCGCTTGCGCACCAGGCCGGCCCGCTCGAGCACGGCGACGTGCTTCTGGACGGCGGCGAAGCTCATCGCGTACGGCGCCGCGAGCTCCGAGACCCCGAGGTCCCCGCCCATCGCCCGCGACAGGATGTCCCGCCGGGTGGCGTCGGCGAGGGCGCCGAAGACCGCGTCGGCTCGCTCGTCGGTGACGGTCGTGGTGGCTCCCATGACGTACAACTATATGGTTGTATATCGGGGCTCGTCAAGGGGCGGTCGGCGCTGCTGCGAGGCGAAGCGATCGACGCGGTCGACATCCCGACCAGCGACCTCGGGGTGCAGTGGGACGCCGACGCGCTCGACCGGGTCGTGGCCGCTGCGGACGGCTACCCCTACGCGCTCCAGCTCGTGGCACAGGGCGCATGGGACGCCGCCCACGGCCACGCCGCGATTGCCGACGCGGCAGCCGAGAAGGGGGTCGCGTCCGGCCGCACGGTCCTGCGGCAGCTGTTCGCGTCGCGCTGGAGCGAGCTTCCCGACAGCGAACGCGAGTATCTGCGGGCGGTCGCCGAGACGGCGCCGGACGAGCGCACCGGCGGCGGTATCGCCGCGACCCTGGGACGGTCCTCGTCGCAGCTCGGAACTCGCCGCCGGCGCTGGCTCGCCATCGTCGGACGGCTCACCCGGGTCCCAGCCACTCGCCCTCGCGCATGAGGTCGCGCCCCTCGAGTTCGTCATCCTCCCGCCAGGCCTGGATGCGCTCCGGGACGATCCGGAAGTAGAGGTAGTCGCCGGCGAGCGCACGCGGGTCGAACCCGGTGTGCTGCGCGAACCGGTCGCCGATGCCGTCGGCGACCTCGTCGGCATTCATCGTCCGCACGCGACCGTCGACGATCACGACGTTGCGGGTCGGCCCGACCCCCACCCGCGCCCTGCCGGTCGCCACGAGGTTGCGTGCCGTCCGGCTCGCGGCCGGCGTGGACACCACGAGCGCCTGCCCGTCGAAGAGGAACGACAGCGGCACCAGGTACGGGGCGCCGCCGGCAGGGTCTGCCGTGGCGATCCACGCATCGACGTCTCTTTCGAGCCGGCGCTGCGTGTCGCGTCGGCGCTCTGCTCCCGTCCGGGGTGGCCGGTCCACGCGTGTCGAACCGATCACCGGCTTCACGTCCACAACGGGCGTGCCGTCGACGGCCTCGAGCCCGGACACCTGCACCCGGTGACCGTCGAGGTCGAGGACGCGAACCCGGTGGATCCCGATCGGGTTCGGGCGGTGCGGCGAACGGGTCCGGAACACGCCCGTCTCCGGGTTGGCCTCGTCGCCGCGCGGGTGCACGGTCAGCACGTCCCGGCGTGCCTCGTGCAGCCAGGTGAGCACCACGACCTCGTCCCCGACGGCGAGCCCGTCGAGCCCCGCGGCCAGCTCGGCCCGCAGCACGAGCCACGCGTCCGGCGCCCCCTCGCCTCCCTGCTTCGGCGCGTCAGCCGGGTCGCGCAACGGCGACTCGACGCGGCCGATCGCTTCGAGCGTGTAGGTCTCGGGCATCGGGCGCGCTCCTGTCCTCCCGGTCGCCGGCGGTGGTGCCGTTCGCATGCAACCACACGTGGCCCGGCGATTAGGAGGCCGGTATGGAGGACGCGACACGTGCTGTCATGGAGCGCTCTCTGGCGGATCCGGCCGCGATCTGGTTCTCGGAGACGGTCCAGCTCGAGGAGGTCACGGGTCGTCACGGGGTGCGGACGTGTCGCTCCCCACGCGGTCAGGAGGACGTGAGCTGACCGTCGATGATCTCGATGGTGCGGTCGCCGAACTCGAGGATCCGCTCGTCGTGGGTGACGACCACTGCCGCGACACCCCGTCCCTTGACCTCGCTGCGCAGCAGTTCCATCACCTGATGGCCGAGCTTCGTGTCCAGCGACGAGGTGGGCTCGTCCACGAGCACCAGCGACGGCTCGTTCATCAGGGCGCGGCCGATCGCGACGCGCTGGCGCTGCCCGCCCGAGAGCTGCGCCGGCAGGTTGTCGGCCCGGTCGATGAGGCCGAGCTCCTCGAGCAGCCGGTCGGCACGCTCGCGCGCCCGGCGGTCGATCCGTCCCCGGCCGAGCTCGCGGACGGCCAGCAGGTTCTCGCGGGCCGTCAGGAACGGGACGAGGTTGACCGACTGGAAGACGAAGCCGACCTCCTCGCGGCGGAAGGCGGCGAGGCCGCGGTCGTCGAGATCCGCAATCGACTCGCCGCCGACACGGATGTGGCCGGAGGTGGCCTTCAGCAGCGCGCCGGCGACGGTCAGCAGGGTCGTCTTCCCCGACCCCGACGGTCCCATGAGCACGACCAGCTCGTCCGTGTCGACGGTCAGCGACACGTCGTCGAGCGCGACGACCGCCTGCTCGCCCTCGCCGTACACCTTGTGCACGTCGACGAGCTCCAGGGCCGGCGTCGCCGTGGAGGTGGCGCTGGTGGTGGCAGTCGAGGGGTCGGTCATCGTTGCTCGCTCCTGTCAGCCGATGGCCTCGGCCGGGTCGATGCGCAGGATCCGGCGCAGGGTGAACAGGCTCCCGACGGCGGCCGTGAGCAGCGTGCCGCCGGCGACCTGCCCCAGCCGGCTCGGCAGCAGCCGCAGCGGCAGGTCGGCGGGCAGCAGCCACACGAAGGCGACGCTGACCGCGATACCGATCAGCAGCGCCCCGAGCGTCACCACCACCGCCTGGGTGGTCACGCCGACGACGAGGTCGGCGGAGCGACCGCCGATCGCCTTCAGCACCGCGTAGAGGTTCGTGCGCTCGAGCGTGAGCAGCACGAAGAACAGCGCGACGACGAGCAGGGTCACGATGAACGTCACGCCGATGATCCCCTGGAAGGTGGAGGACTGCTGCTGCACGACCGGCAGCGCCTCGATGACCGCCTCGGCGGTGGCGGCGTCGACGCCTGCGACGGCCTGCTGGATCCGTTCGGCGAGGTCGCCCGCCGCAACGTCCTGGTCGGGAGTCACCACGACGGCCTGCGCGGTGCCCGGGGCCGTCACGGCCGCGGGGGCGGCCTGCGCGGCGAGCTCACGCCAGCGCGATGGCGCGACCCAGAGGGTCGGGGCGCCCTGCGAGAGGTCGTCGACGACGGCCGCCACACGGACCTGGGCGGCCTGCGGCCCGACCAGCAGGGTGTCGCCGACCGACACGTCGACGCCGTCGAGGATCGCCGCGTCGACGACCGCCCCGTCCGCGGGCGGCGCGGGGAGGGTCGCCGTCGCCGCGCCGTAGCCGAACACGACCACATCGACGACGTTGGCCGTCGTGGTGCCGGGTCCGGCCGTGGTCGCGAAGGCCTCGAGCGGGGTCACCTCGGCGACCCCCGCGACGGCGGCGACCGCGTCCGCGGTGGCGGGGTCGACCCGGGACCGCTGCAGCTGCAGCTCCGCCCCGTCCGCGAAGACGAGCACCCGCCCGGCATGGGCGCGGTAGGCCCCGGTCTGGGACAGCTCGAGGCCGTCGAGGAAGCCGGCGAGCACGATCAGCAGCACGACGAGCAGGGTCATCGCCCCGCCCACGGGCAGGAACCGGCCCGGCCGGCGACGGAGCTCCCGCAGGGCGATGCGCACGGCTACAGCTCCTGGGGTCGGGTGGCTTCGATGGGGTCGATCCGCAGCACGCGTCGCACCGCACCGGTGGCCGCGACCAGCCCGAGGACGAGCACGACCGCGACGCTCACGACGACCGTCGAGGCGTCGAGTCCGGCCCCGAACGTGTCCTGTGCCGCGCGCAGCAGCCCCCAGGCCGCGGCTGCGCCGACGACCGCCCCGCCGCCCACGACCCCCACCACCTGCAGCAGCACCGGCACCACCACGTCCCGGCGCTGGGCGCCGACGGCACGCAGCAGCACCAGTGCATCGCGCTTCTGGACCGTGAGGATCAGGAAGAACACGCCCGTGACGATGGCGACGACGACGTAGAGCAGCCCGTAGAGGATCGTGAACGACCGGGTGATCTGGCCGACGCCGGGAAGGGCCGCCACGGCGTCCTGACGGGTGAACGCCTCCACCCCGTCGACCTGCTGGTCGATGGCGGCGACGGCGTCGGCGGCCGAGAGGCCTTCGGCGGTCCGCGCGACGACGAAGGACACCGGTGCCGGCGCGTCGGTGCCCGTCCGCGCGGCGAAGACCTGCTGGAACGTCTCCCGACTCACGTAGAGGGTCGGCAGGACGCTGAAGGTCGCATCGGGGGCGCTGCCGACCACGGCGAGCGGGACCCCGGCGATCTGCAGCCGGTCGCCGACGGCGAGCGACGTGTCGAAGCCGCTGGTGCTGGCCAGCGCCTCGCCGGCGGCCTCGGGGAGGCGCCCCGCACCGACGCGGGCGGGCGCGGCCGGCCCCGTCGCACCGCCGCCGAGGAGCGCAACGTCGATCGTCGTGCCGTCCTGCTGGGCGGGGAACACCGCCAGCGACACCGCGGCCACGTCGGCCACCGCCTCGAGGCCGGCCACGGCGTCCGCGATCTCGGGCGACAGCACGCTGGCCGACGGGTTGCCGCGGGCGCGCAGGTCGTACACGACGACGTTGCCGCGGAAGGACTCGAACGCGCCGGTGAGCCCGGAGGTGAGCGCGCCGGCGACCGCCTGGAAGAAGAGCAGCAGCAGGACGAGCAGGGCGACGGCCCCGGTCAGGAGGGCGAACCTCCCGGGGGAACGTCGGAGCTCGTGCCAGGCAAGGAACATCGAAACGCCATTCGAGGCCATCACCCGTGCCGGCCGGGGCGCGCGTGCGGCGGTCGCACGGGGCCGCCCCTGGCGGCAACCTCGTCAGCCGGACACGCCGCCCCTGCGTCGGGTGATCCGGAGCAGCGACGCGCCGAGCACGAAGGCCGCAAGCGCCAGCAGCCCCAGCGCGCCGGGATCCGAGCCGGTGAACGGCAGCTGGTCTGTTCCCGCCGAACCTGGCGAGCCCGCCGAGCCCGCCGATCCCGAGCCCGCGGCCCCTGGCGGGCGCTCCAGCTGGACCCCGGCGACCTGCGCCGACTCCACGGCGAACTCGACGACGGTTCCTGCGGACGTGATGCGCTGGGTCGTCACCGTGGGGGAGGAGGCCTCCGCATCGTTCGGCCAGTCGAGCAGGGCGACCGTCGCGTCCCCGCACTGCTCGGCGTTGAAGGTCACCTCGCCGTTGGCGGCGGGGACCGTGTAGCCGTTGACCGAGACGGTGCCGCTCACGGGCCGCCCGTGCTGATCGTGGACACGGATCGTGAGGGTTCCCCGGCAGAACGAGTCCGAAGGGGCGTCGCCGATCGGGGTCGGCGCGCGATCGATCGGCGCGGCGAAGATGGGCCCCGGTGCCACGCGTGCCGGGCGGCGCACGGTGCCGAGCCCGGGGTTGTCGTCGCGGTTTCCGCCCGCGTTGCTGTTGCCGCTGCCAGCCCCGCCGCTGTTGCCGCTGCCAGCCCCGCCGCGGTTCGAACGGGCGTCCGAGCGGTCGTTCCCCCGGGGCGGGCTTCCGATGATCGAGCCGTTGCGGCCGTTCGCGTTTCCGTTGTTCGATCCGTTGCGGCCGCCGGCGTTGGGGTTCCCGTTGCCGTTGGCGTTCCCGTTGTTCGATCCGTTGCGGCCGTCGGCGTTGGCGTTCCCGTTGCCGTTGGCGTTGCCGTTGTTCGATCTGGTGGCGCCGGTGGCGTTGCCGGCCCCGTTCCCAGGGGAGCCATTGCCCGACGCCTGGCCCTGGTTCGGCGTGGCGACGGGGGGATCGCCTCCCGGCGACGCGCCGTTGCTCCTGCCGTTGCTCCTGCCGTTGCCGACCGGCTCGGCAGGCGTCGCCACCGGGCCGACGGGTGCCTGCCTCACGTCGCTGTTCCGTCCCGCTGACGCACTGCCCCCGCCGGTCGTGGTCGGCCCGGACGCGGGCTTCTCGGCGGCCCTGTTCGCGTCCTCGGTCCGCTTCGCATCCTCGGCGCGCTTCTGAGCCTTGTCCGCCGCCTTCCAGAGCTCGTCGGCCTCGTGCTTCCTGTCCTTGGCACGTTCCTTCAGCTCCTTGGCCTGGTCCTTGGTGCTTCGGATCGCTGCCTCGAGCCGATGGACCTCGTTCCAGGCGGCGACCGCCGCGCCTTGGGCCGACGCGATGCTGACGTGCTCCTGCCTCAGAGCCGACAGGCGTTCGGCGACGGCCTGCCGCTTGCCGTCCTTCTTGGTCCACTCCTCCTTCGCCTTGGCAGCCTTGTCCGAGCCAGTGTGCTTGCGCTCCTCCTCCTGGTACGTGTCCCAGGCCTTGTCCGCGTCCCGCGTGGCGTCCCCGAGCTCCTTCTCGCGCTTCGCGATCTCCTCGCTGCGCTTCTTGTCCTGCTCCGCGGCGTCCTTCGCCGTCTTGTCCTGAGCCTTGGCGGTGTCCTCCGCCTGCTTGAGCTGGTCGTCGAGGCTCTTCGCGGCCTGCTCGAGCCGCTTGGACGCTGCCTCGAGGTCGTCGGCCTCCCGCTGGGCGTTGCGCGCCGCGGCGACGGCGGCGGTCGCGGCGGCCTGGGTGTCGGTGGCCGTCGTGTCGGCCATGAACGCCTCGCTGCTCGGGGCGATCAGCGAGCTCAGCAGGAACACGGCGAGAACCAGCGCGACGAGCTGGGCCAGGAGGCGGCGATGGTCGGCCGCACCGTTCGACGCCGGGAACGATCGGTTCGCCATCCTGCTGTCTCCTTCTCGGGCGGAGACGGACCCGTCCGAGCTGCAAGGCGCAGCTGCCCGGCGGTTGCGTCGTTCGCCCTGCACGGCCCGCGACCAGCCGCGGGCCGAGCACCCCAGCGCCCCGACCGTTCTCGAGCACGGAGCGTGAGGAGTGGTTGGTTGTCGCGTCCCGGTCCCCGGGGCCGCGCGACGACGGTATCGACGCCGTGCGTCGGCAAGAAGGGCACTTCGTCCCATGTTCTGTGATCGGGTGCGCACAGCGCGTGGCCGTGACGCCAACTCACGGGACGGTCACGGTCCGAGGACGCCGTCCTCGTGCGGGCCGTCCTCGCGGCACGGCAAGGCGGGAGGAGCGGCTGCCCGGTCGGATGTCGCACCCGCGTCGTACGTTCTGCGCGGACAATGGTGAGACACACACGGGGAGCTTCGGATGAGCGAGATGGATCGGGTCGCCGGGACGCTGCTGGGGATGGCTGCGGGCGACGCGCTCGGTGCCGGCTACGAGTTCGGGCCCGGACCCGACGATCCGCAGATGGTCGGCGGCGGGTCGTTCGGGTGGGCGCCGGGGGAGTGGACCGACGACACGCAGATGGCGATCTGCATCGCCGAGGAGACCGCCAGGGGCCACCTCGATCCGGCGGCCGTCGGGGACCGGTTCCTGGGCTGGCTCGCGGGCGGGCCGACCGACGTCGGGATCTCCACCCGGGCGGTGCTCGGGGCCGCCTCGAGGGGGCAGGACCTCCCGGCCGCTGCTGCCGCCTACCTGTCGGCCCGTCCGAACGGCGGCGCCGGCAACGGCAGCCTCATGCGGACCGCGCCGGTGGCGCTCGCCCACCTCGGCGACGACGCAGCGATCGCTGCCGACGCCCGGGCGATCTCGGACCTCACCCACGCCGACCCGCGCGCCGGCGACGCCTGCGTGCTGTGGTGCGTGGCGATCGACCGGGCCGTCCGCGAGCAGCGCCTCGACGGCATCCACGACGGCCTGGCGCTGCTACCCGACGACCGGCGTGGCTTCTGGGAGGACACGGTCGCCGAGGCCGAACGCCGCCCGCCCGCCACGTTCATCCCGAACGGGTTCGTCGTCACGGCGCTGCAGGCCGCCCACGCCGCGGTGACCCAGACGCCGGTGCCCGCCGGCGCGGACGCCTGCCGGCACCTCCGGGACGCGCTGCGGGCCGCAGTGCGGATCGGCGGGGACACCGACACGGTGGCCGCGATCGCGGGGAGCCTGCTCGGGGCGCGCTGGGGCGCCTCGGCGCTGCCCTTCGCGTGGCGTCGGCTGCTGCACGGCTGGCCCGGCTACCGGGCGCGGGACCTCGTGCGCCTCGCCGTGCTGACCGCGGCGGGCGGCCGGTCCGACGGGAGCGGCTGGCCGGCGACGCCGAGCCTGCTGGCCCACTACCGACAGACGGACCGGGCGGCTCCGTTCTGGGCGGCCATCCCCGGTGACGAGGGGCTGCTCGCCGGCAACGTCCACGCCCTGCCCGAGGTCGCCGGCACGGTCGACGCGGTCGTCTCGCTCTGCCGGGTCGGCCCCGGCGACGTGCCCGAGGGCGTCGAGCACGACGAGCTCTGGCTCGTCGACAAGAGTGCGCCGCACGACAACCCGAACCTCGACTGCGTCCTCGCCGACGCGGTGGAGGCGGTCGCCACGCTGCGCGGGGAGGGCAAGCGCGTGTTCCTCCACTGCGTCGGCGGCCACAGCCGGACGCCGACGGTCGCGGCGCTCTACCTCGCCCGCACCACGGGGGTCAGCGGTGCGGCGGCCATCGAGGAGGTTGCGCGGGTGCTCGACTACTCGCCGCACAACGACGCGTTCCGGGCCGCGATCGAGGCGGTGGACGCGGATGCGCCGGCGTGACGGGACCCGTCAGATGCGGCGGTTTCCGGGAAGCTCGGGCGCGCCGGACGGGCCGGCGTGACGGGACCCGTCAGATGCGGCGGTTTCCGGGACTCGGGCGCGTCGGGACGGGCCGGCGTCAGATGCGGCGGTTTCCGGGAACTCGGGCCGCGCCCGGACGGGCCGGCGTGACGGGACCCGTCAGATGCGGCGGTTTCCGGGAAGCACGGGCGCGCCGGGACGGGCCGGCGCGACGGGAACCGTCAGATGCGGCGGTTTCCGGGAGGCAGCCGTGCGGCATGCGCTGGTCGTGTCGCACCGGTCGAGTACCGTCCGTGCCGGCACGGTGCCGAGGTCCCGGTGCCGAGGTCCCGCGCTGTCGAGGGCACCATGAACGTGGAGGGGACGTGCGCGACGAGCAGCTGGCGGTCTTCAGCTACCTGACGGCCGAGAAGTCCGATCGCTACCGGCAGGTCATGCGGGCGTTTCTGCAGGCCAAGGAGCGGTTCGTGCTCCACCTGCGCCCCGCCAACGTCGTGGCCGCGCTGCGTGGGGAGGGAACCGACGCCGAGCGGGACGGGATCCAGACGCTGCTCGCCCAGCTCGTCGAGTGGGGCAACCTGCGGGCCGACCCCGACCACGCCGAGGTCGCGACGGTCGAGGAGTTCTACCGCGCCCGGTTCCTCTACCAGCTCACCGTCGAGGGCGAGGCGGCCGAGCGGGCCCTGGCCCACTTCGAGGAGCTGCTCGTCGTCCCGGGTGAGCTGCAAACGTCCGCGCTGGCCGACATCCAGGAGCTGCTCGCCGAGCTGCTCACGCTCGCCCGCGCGCCGTCGCCCGACGCGGGCAAGGTCCACCGGTCGCTGACCACCCTGACCGTCCGCTTCGAGGAGCTCACCGACCGGGCCCGCACCTTCATCACCGGGCTGCAGCGCACCGTCGACCTGCACGGCATCGACCTCGACGCGTTCCTCGCCTACAAGGACCGGCTCATCGAGTATCTCGAGCGGTTCATCGGCGACCTCGTCGTCGCCCAGGGGCGGATCGCCGCGCTGCTCGCCGACATCGACACCGCAGGCGCCGAGCGGCTGCTCCGTGCGGCCGCCGAGCGCGACCTCACCGACCGGCTCGAGGTCGACGACACGGACCGCGACGCCGCCCACGACCGCTGGACCGGACGCTGGAGCGGGCTCACCTCCTGGTTCGTGGCACCGGCGGGCGGCCGGGCGCAGGCCGAGGTGCTCCGCGAACGCGCCCGGCAGGGGATCACCGACCTGCTGCGGGCGGTCAGCCAGATCAACGAGCAGCGCGTCTCGCGCAGCGACCGGCCCGCCGACCTGCGGACGCTCGCCCGGTGGTTCGCACAGTGCGAGAACGACGCCGACGCGCACCGGCTGTGGCGGGCCGCGTTCGGGCTGACGCCGTCGCGGCACCTGAAGGTCGACGCCGACACGCTCGACGCCCGGGCCGACGACCCGGTGCCGGCATCCACGAGCTGGCTCGACGCGCCGCCGCTGGAGGTCTCCCCCCAGCTGCGCCGCACCGGCCGCTACGTGCGCCGCGGGCGGCCGTCCACGATCATCGACCGCTCGGAGGAGAAGGCGCTGCTCGCCCGCCAGGCCGCCGAGGAGGCCGCTCAGCTGGCCGCGGCCCGCGCGCAGCTCGTCACCGACGGGACGGTGCGGCTCTCCGACCTGCGCGACCTCGACCGGCAGGCCTTCGGGCTCTTCCTCGACCTGCTGGGCGAGGCGCTGGCGTCCCAGGTCCGCCCCGGTCACCCGGTGCGGGTGACCTCGGCGGACGGCGGACTCGAGATCGAGCTGACCCCCACCGGCGACGGCCGTCGGGCGACGATCACGACGAGCGACGGGGCGCTGACCGGCCCGGACCACCAGCTCCGGATCACCGACCTGACCGGCCCGTCGACGACCGCCCCCGACGACCTCGCCGACGAGACCTGGGCGGCTGACGGTGGCGTCCGGCTGGGGGAGGGGGCACGCCCATGATCGGGGTCCGCGACCGCCTCGACCGGCAGGCCGAGCACGAGCGCCGCCGGGCCGTGAAGGCGCTGCTCATGTCGCCGCTGCTGCACGCCGAGCAGGATCTCGAGTCCTTCCGGCTCGTGCGCCGGCACGCCGACTGGCTTCGTGAGTGGTTCGCGCGCGAGGCCTCCTGGACGCTGACCGTCGACTCGACCGTCGCGCGGCTGCGCAAGGTTCCCGCCACCCTCGACGACGGGACCCGCCCGGCACGGGCCCGTCGTTCGGACCCTCCGTTCTCGCGCCGGCGGTACGTGCTGCTCTGCCTCGCCCTGGCGGCGCTGGAGACCGCCGACCGGCAGGTCTCCCTCGGCAGGCTGGCCGACCAGATCGTCGGGGCGGTCGCCGCCGACCCGTCGCTCGCCGAGGCCGGGATCGCGTTCGAGCTCGACCGGCGCGACCAGCGCCGCGACCTCGTCGCGGTGGTCCGGCTGCTGCTCGCGCTCGGGACGCTCCGCCACGTCGACGGGGACGACGCCGACTACGTGGCCGGCACGGGCGACGCGCTCTACACGATCGACCGTCCGGCGCTCGCCGCCGTGCTGGCCGCCCGTCGGCCACCGTCGAGCATCACCGCCGACGGGCTCGACGGTCGGCTCGCCGGGCTCGTCGCCGAGGTGGCCCCCGACACCCCCGAGGCCCGCAACCGCTCCATCCGCACGCACCTGACCCGGCGCCTGCTGGACGACGCGGTCGTCTACCACGACGAGCTCGACGAGGATCAGCGCGCCTACCTCACGAGCCAGCGCGCCCGGCTGGTCTCCACCGTCGCCGACGCGACGGGGTTGACCCCCGAGATCCGCGCCGAGGGCATCGCCATGGTCGACGACCGCGGCGACGCGACCGACCTCGAGGTTCCCGACCAGGGCACCGACGGGCACCTCACCCTGCTGATCGCCGAGTACCTCGCCGACCGGCTCCGCGGCGGTGCCGCCGGCGTGACCGTCACGGTGGCCGAGCTCGAGGCCGAGGTGGCCCGCAGGATCGCCGAGCACGCCGACCACTGGCGCCGCGACGTGCGTGACCCCGGCGCGGAGGTGCGGCTGGCCGCGGAGGTGGTCGAGCGGCTCGCCGCCATCGGGCTGGTGCGCGTCGTCCCCGGCGGGATCGCGCCGCGCCCCGCGATCGCCCGGTACGCCGTGACCGAGCCGACGATGCCGACCGACGCACCCACCCTGTTCGAGGCCTGACATGGAGCCGACACCCTTCGTGGACGCCAACGGGCACGCCGCGACGCACCTGAACGGCAACGGTCGTCACCTGGCCGCGAGCACGGCGGCGGACGATGCGGCCCTGCCATCGCCGGGCACGAGCCGCTGGCAGCCGCTGCGGGTCGGGCTGCTCAACCTCTACCGGTTCGACGACGAGCAGTTCCACTTCGCCGGCGGCCGGCTGCTGCTGCGCGGCAACAACGGCACGGGCAAGTCGCGGGTGCTCGCGCTCACCCTGCCGTTCCTGTTCGACGGCGAGGTCGCGGCGCACCGGCTCGAGCCCGACGGCGACACGGCCAAGCGCATCGAGTGGAACCTCCTGCTCGGCCGGCACGACGACCGCCTCGGCTACACCTGGATCGAGTTCGGCCGCCGGGACGAGGACGGGACGCCCCACTTCGTGACGCTCGGGATCGGGCTGCGAGCGGTGAAGGGCCGCGGGCTCGCGCAGAAGTGGTTCTTCGTGACCGACCGGCGGATCGCCCCACCCGGCCGCGGCGCCGGCGCGGCGGACGATGCTGGCGCGGCGGACGATGCCGGCGCGGCGGACGATGCCGGCGCGGCGGGCGACGCCGACGCGGCGCTGGTCTCGCTCGTCGCCGACGCCGGGCAGGCGCTGACCCGCGACCGGCTGCGGGCGGCACTCGACACCCACGGCGACGTGTTCGACACCGCCCAGGCCTACCGCGCCGAGGTCGACCGGCGTCTGTTCCGGCTCGGCGAGCACCGCTACGAAGCGCTCATCGACCTGCTCATCCAGCTGCGCCGGCCGCAGCTGTCGCGCCAGATGGACGAGCAGGCGCTCTCGGACGCGCTGAGCGAGGCGCTGCCCCCACTGCCGCAGGCCGTGCTCGGCGACGTTGCCGAGGCCTTCCGGACCCTGGAGGCCGACCGCGACGAGCTCGTATCGTTCTCGGCCGCCGCCGACGCCACCGCGACCTTCCTCGACAGCTACCGGGCCTACGCGGCCGTGGCCGTGCGTCGGCGAGCCACGGAGGTCACCGCCACCAACGCGGACTACGAGCGCACCCAGCGCCGCCTGCGCGATGCCGCGTCCGAGCGCGACCAGGCCGACGCGCATCTGGCCGAGCTGACTGCACAGCGCGACGCCGCCCGCGACGACGAGCGCCGCCACGCCGAGCAGGCGCGGACGCTGGAGGCGTCACCGGCCATGGATCGGGTCCGCGAGCTCGAGCACGCCCGCCGGGCCGCCCACGATACGGCCGCCCGGGCCGACGACGTTGCCGCCGACCGCGACCGGGCCGTGGCCGCCGCGGAGGAGCGACGCCACCGAGTCGAAGCCGCCCAGTCGCGGGTGGCTGCGTCCCGGGAGGTCGTCGACGAGGCGGTCGGGGAGGCTCGGACGACCGCGGCCGGCGCGCACCTGGCGGCCGACCTCGACGGGGCGCTGGCCCCGCTCGAGCTCCCCGACGTGCGCGACGCCGATGCCGTCGCCGTCGCCCGACGCGCTGCCGAGGCCGCCGTGGAGCGCCGGCGGGGACAGCTCGACCACCTGCGCGGGCTCGCCGAGCAGGTCACCGCCCGCACCGGTGAGGTGACGGCCGCGACGGGGCGCCGCGACGAGGTCGCCGCCCAGCTCGACACCGCGCGCGACGACGAGCGGGATGCGGCCGCAGGCCGTGAGCAGGCCGTCGCCGACGTTCCTGGCGGGCTACCGTCGGTGGGCCGGTGAGCTGACCGAGCTGACGGTGCCCGCCACCGACGAGGTCGCCTGGGAGCTCGAGACCTGGCGGGAGGCCGCCGACGACCGCTCGCCGCTGGCACGGGTCATCGACGACGCGGTCGCCGCCGCCACCGGCCGGCTCGCCGACGCCCGCGCCGCTGCCCGCCAGGACCGGGACGCCGCTACCGACCGTCGCCGGGAGGTCGCCGAGGAGCGCGACCGCGTCGCCGCGCTCCGGCACCTCCCGCCGCCCGCGCCGCCGACCCGCGATACCGACGTGCGCACCGGCCGGCCCGGCGCCCCGCTGTGGCAGCTCGTCGACCTCGCCGCCGGGATCGACGAGGACGACGGCTGCCGGCTACGAAGCCGCGCTGCAGGCCGCGGGACTGCTGGACGCATGGGTCACCCCGGACGGGCGGGCCCTGGCTGTCGGCGACCACGACGTTGCGGTCGTCGCCGCCGACGACGTGCCCGCACCCGACGGCGGTCTGACGACGGTCCTCACCGTCGCGATCGACCTGGACGACCCGCAGGCCGCCGCCGTGGACCCGGCCGTCGTGGAGCGGGTGCTGGCGCGGATCGGCCGGCGTGCCGGCCAGGGCGACGTGTGGGTCGCTCCCGACGGTCGACACCGTGTCGGTCCGCTGCAGGGCGCGTGGTCCAAGCCCGCCGCCGAGCACCTCGGACACGCCGCCCGACAGGCGGCCAGGCGACGGCGGCTCGCCGAGCTCGACGCGATGCTCGCCGAGCTCGACGGGACACTGGCCGACCTCGACGCGGCGCTCGCCACGCTCGACGACCGGCACGAGCAGCTGCGCGCCGAGCAGGATTCCGCCCCGACCGACACGCCGATCCGTGACGCGGCTGCCGTGCACGCGGCGGCGGTTCGGCAGGTCGCGGCGCTGCGCGAGCGGCTCGCCGAGGCCGAGGCGGGCGCCGTCGACGCCCGCGGGCGGCTCGAGCAGGCACGCCAGGCGTACGCCGAGGCGGCGGCCGATCTCGGGCTGGCCGCAGCCGCCGACGACCTCGACGGCCTTTCCCGGGCGCTGGCCGACCACGCCACCGGACTCGCGGCCCTGTGGCCGACGCTGCGGGGTCATGCCGACGTGCTCGCCGGCCTCGACCGCGCCGTCACCGACCGTGACGCCGCCGTGGCCACCGCCGAGGAGCAGACCGAACGGGCGCGAGCACGCCCGGGATGTCGCAAGCGCTGCCGCGACCCGACGGGACACGCTGGAGGAGACCGTCGGTGCCGAGGCCGACGAGCTGCTCTCCCGCCTGGCGGACGCCCGCGCCGCTCTCGACGAGGCCACCGAACGGCGGGAGCGTCTCGACGAGGAACGCGTCGGCGCCAGCGGCACCCGCGAAGCGGCGCAGCAGCGCATCGACGACCTCACCGAGGCACTCGACGAGCATGCCGACCGGCGAGCACAGGCGGTCGACCGGCTGACGGGTGTCGTCGACGCCGGGCTGCTCCCGGTCGCCGACCCGAGCCTCGCCGCGCTGCTCGACGATGCGCCGGCGGGGGAGTGGTCCGCCGATCGCGGGGTGCGGCTCGCCCGCCGGGTCGACGCGGCGCTGGCCGACACCGGCGTGGACGACGTGACCTGGACCCGTGTGCAGCGCGGCATCCACGGTCACTACGCCGATCTCGAGCACGCGCTGCTGCCCCACGACCTGCACCCGTCGGCGACGCTGAGCGACGACCTGTTCGTCGTCACCGCGCCGTTCCAGGGCGCCGACCGGTCGATGCCGGCGCTGCACGGGCTGCTCGTCGACGAGGTCACGAACCGGCAGGCGCTGCTCACCGCCCGCGAGCGGGAGGTGCTGCAGAACCACCTCATCGGCGACGTGGCCGCCCACCTGCACCGGCTGCTGCGCGAGGGCGAGGACTGGGTGGCCGAGGTCAACGCCGAGCTCGACGCGATGCCGACCTCCACCGGCATGAAGCTGCGGTTCGCGTGGCAGCCGCGCGCCGACCTGCCGAGCTTCGCGACGGCCCGCCGGCACCTGCTCGCGCACCACGCCGGCTGGACGCCCGAGCAGCGCGACGAGATCGGGGCGTTCCTGCAGGCCCGCATCGCGCAGGTCCGCGAGGAGGACCCCACGGGGACGTGGCCGGCCCACCTGGCGGCCGCACTCGACCATCGCGGGTGGCACCAGTTCGTCGTCGAGCGCTACCAGGACGGCCAGTGGGTGCGGCTCACCAAGCGCAGCCACGGCACCGGATCGGGGGGCGAGAAGGCGCTGGCGCTGACCGTGCCGCAGTTCGCCGCCGCCGCGGCGCACTACCGGTCGGCTGACCCGCACGCCCCGCGGCTGATCATGCTCGACGAGGCGTTCGTCGGGATCGACGCCGGCATGCGGGCGAAGTGCCTCGGGCTGCTCGACCAGTTCGACCTCGACCTCGTCATGACCAGCGAGCGGGAGTGGGGCTGCTACCCGAGCGTGCCGGCGCTCGCGATCGCGCAGCTCGCCACACGACCCGGGGTGGACGCCGTCGGTGTCTCACGCTGGGTGTGGAACGGCCGCGAGCGGATGCGGGCGGACGCGTGACGGGGCCGGTCGCGGTTCCGGTCGACCACGAGCGGCTCGAGGCGCTGCTCGGCGGACCGGGCCTGGCGTGGCTGCGTGAGCGGGTCCGGCACCGGCTCCAACACGGTGGTGCGGTGGCCGGGACCGTGGCTCTGACCGACCCGACCGGCGAGCAGCGCGCGGCGGTCGACCGGCTGCTCGGCCGCCGTCCGTCGACCGGTGCGCGGGTGACCGTCTCGCTGGACGCGGTCGATCGTCTGCTGCGTGACGCGCAGGTCTGCGACGGACTGCGCGCGGCGGTCGAGGCCGTGGACGGGCCGATCACGGACGTGGCCGGCCGCCGTGCCGCCGAGGAGGCCGCCTGGGCCGAGCTGGTCGCTCCGCCGGCACGTGCGCATGACGCGGCCGGCGGGCCCGTACCCGCGTGGCGCGCCGGCTGGCGCGCGGACCTCGCCGCCAGCGGGCTGCTCCGCCGGCTGGCCGACGATCCGGCCGACGCCCGCCGCCTGCTCGAGCACGTCGACCGCGTGCTGGCCGCCCTACCCGTCCGGGGCAGCAGCCGGGCACGGGTCGCTGCCGAGACGCTCGGCGACAGCCACGCGCTCGACGACGATCGGGCGGTCGCGACGCTCGTGCTCAAGGCGCTCCAGCACCAGCACCTCCCCGCGGACGAGCGCGGACCATTGCCCACCGGCGCGGACCGCCGGGCGCTGTGGGCCGCTGCCGGCGTGGCGCTCGACGAGCTGTCCGCGCCCGTCCTGGTGCTGAACCTGCCGGCCGCCGGTGACGAGATCGTCGACTGGCTGCTCGCGGAGCATGCGGCCGTCGGCGAGCCGGCCCGGTGCACGCTGCGGCAGCTGCTGCGTCACCCGCCCGAATGGTCGCGGCTAGCCGGCCGGACGGTGCACGTCTGCGAGAACCCGGCGGTGGTGGCGGCCGCTGCCGACGCGCTCGGTGCCGGTGGGGCACCACTGGTCTGCACCGACGGGCAGCCGTCGTCGGCGGTGCAGACGTTGCTGCGTGCGCTGCGGTCGGCGGGCGCGGACCTCGCCTACCACGGTGACTTCGACCGTGGCGGGCTGCGGATCGCGACGACGGTCGTCGGCCGGTTCGGGGCGCGGCCGTGGCGCTTCGACGCCGACGCCTACCGGGCGGCGCCGCCCGGCCCGCCGCTGGGTGGCCGCGCCGAACCGGTGGCCTGGGCCCCGGGCCTGGCCGAGGCGATGAACGCCCGGGGCGTCGCGGTGCACGAGGAGCAGGTGCTCGACGACCTGCTGGCGGACCTGGGCGCCTGCTGACGCCGCTGCGTCCTGTCCCCTCAATCCGACAGCGGGTTGTGCCACCGCACGTCGGGGAAGCGCGCGAAGTCCGTGTCGGCGGTCATCACGACCAGGCCGTGCTCGAGCGCGAGCGCCGCCAGCTGAGCGTCGGGGACGAGGTTGCCCGTGACCGGCAGTCGTCGTGTCAGCTCACCGAGGATCCGGGCGGTTCGTTCGGTGGCTGGCGGGACCCACACGGGATCCGCATCGAGCCACCGTTGCACGAAACCCCAGGCGTCCCCGCTCGACAGCGGGTTCGTGACGACGCGCGGGTGCGTGGCAATGCGCAGAAACGCACCGATCGTCTGCCATGGCATCCCGACCCGTCGCGTCCCGCCGAGCTGCGATTCGAGCCAATCGCTGGCAGCCTCGTTCAGCGGGCTGGCAGCATCGACCGCGTAGAGCAGCAGGTTTGCGTCGAGAAGCATCAGACGTTGTCGAGCAGCTCGAGGACGGCGCCGATGTCGGTGACATCGACCTTGAGGCCCATGTCTCGGGTCTCGTGCCGGTAGGGCGTGCGCTGTCGTGGCGCCGTCATTCCTCGTCGAATCAGCCGGTTGACCGCCTCGCTCGGGCCGATGCCTTCCTCGCGTCGTAATCGATCGACCTCGGCTGCCACGTCCTCGTCCAGCGTCACGGTGGTCCTCACGCCGGCGCCTCCCGGAATGACATCATGATGCGCATACTCGAACATCACGATGTTACCCCCGTCGAGTCGGTCAGCATCGTGACGGAGCAGCACCAGGCGGCAAGGACCGCCGCGTCCGGCCCCGTCTCGAGCAGGGCGGCGAGCGCATCCTCGGCCTCCCACGGGACGAGCAGCGCACCGTCCACGGGCTCGGGGCCGTTCGGCATGTCGGCGACCCAGGCCAGGAGCACGTCCCCTTCCTCGACCTCACGTGGCAGCGCCGACCGGCTGCCGTCGACACGAAGGTCGGAGCACCAGCTCACCAACGTGACGGCGCCGGACACGTCGAGGTGGACGACCTCGTACGCGTCGGCGCGGACCGTGGCCCACCGCCGCAGCAGTGCGAGCTCGTCGGCCGGCAGCAGCGCCCCGCGGGTCTCCACGAAGTCGGCGACGAGCCCGCCGTCGTAGAGGATGAGGTTGCGGACGACCCGGGGGTCGAGCGCCCACCGATCGGGGCGCCACCCCACGGCGTCCGTCACCCGGTCGATGATCGGCGCGGCTGTCGGCGATGCGAGGTGCATGGACAGCTTCTCGCGGATCCACGGGATCCGGAGGTCGAGCGGCCAGCCGTTGCGCGGACCGCAGCACCTCTTGAACTTCCGGCCGGATCGGCAGGGGCACCGATCGTTGCGTCCGACGTCCGGGTGCAGCGAGGTCGCGTAGACCTCGAGCATGCGCATCCAGTCGCCGTCGACCGCAGGGTCGTCGAGCTGGCGCAGCAGGCCCAGGGCCCGTTGCGCCTCCCCACGGTCCGACCGGTAGCGGGCGAGGTCGCAGATCGCCAGGCGGTGGCTCGGATCGCAGTCGCGTGCGCGGTGGAGCTCATGCTCCGACTCGGTCGGCGGGGCGGCGGAGAACTCCAGAAGGCGCGCACGTAGCCAGTGCAGGTTCGCTCGTCCGTCCCGGGCCAGGTCGAGATCGACGAGGTCCAGCAGGCCACGGACGAAATGGGCCGAGTCCCGGTTGCTCCCGAGCCCGTTGAGGATCGCTGCCGTCGAGTCGGTCGAGGCGAGCAGCGTCGTCAGCGCCTCGGCGAGGTCCGGATGCTCGACGAGCGCATCGTGCAGCACGCCCGCGAGCCACCAGGGCACGCCGTCGGGGACGCGGACCTCCCCGACCGCCGGCTGTCCGGCCGTGTTGCCGTCTGCTCCGTCTGTCCGCATGGCACCTCGTCCTCCGTCCGTGGAGGGCGAGTCTCGGTGCGGCCGGTCGCCGCCCGGCGACGAGGTGATCGACGGCTGTGGACGGGACCCGCCAGATGCGGCGGTTTCGGTCGTGCCGACGGTCGGTGCGACATGCGTGGGTGCCGGAACCCGCCGGATACCGCGGTTTCGGTCGTGCCGACGACGGGCGCCGCGACGGCAGCGCAGTGATCGCAGCTGGTCGGTGAGGCCAGGGACCTGGTGGGGGTGCACCAGCTCGCTCACCGCTGGATGCGTACCGCCCCGCGCTCCAGTGCGTCCCGGTGTATCACGCGTGATACACCCGTGGTATGTTAGGCGTCATGGCAGAGGTGACGATGCGAGACCTGCGCAACCACGGCGGTGACGTGATCGACCGCGTCCAGCGAGGCGAGGAGCTCACGGTCACGCGGTCCGGCCGCGCCGTCGCTGAGCTGCGGCCGGTGCCACGACCCGCGCTGGCGGCCGAGGTCCTGCTCGCCCGGTGGCGCCACCTGCCGCCGATCGACGCGGGGAGTCTCCGTCGCGATCTGGACGCGGTCATCGACGCCCGCCTGTGACGGCGACGGGAAGCGGTTCAGGCCGGCAGGGCCTCCTGGACACGAGCACGCTGCTCCTGCTGCCTCGGATCGACGACCCGTCGATGCTGCCTGCGGAGCCAGTCATCTCCGCGATCACGCTCGCGGAGCTCTCCGCCGGGCCACTCGTCACCGACGACGCCGCCGAGCGGGAGGCACGCCAGGCTCACGTGCAGCAGGCCGAGAGTGACTTCGACCCGCTCCCGTTCGACGCAGCGGCCGCGCGAGCATTCGGTCAGGTGGCCGCATCCCTGCGGCGTGCGGGCCGCAAGACGTTCCGCACGTGCGTACGACGCGATGATCGCGGCCGTGGCGCTCGCCAACGGACTGGCCGTCTACACGTGCAACCCGGGCGACTTCTCCGACATCGACGGTCTGGACGTGGTCGCGGTTCCGGTGCCCGGCGTCTGACCGGAGGGCCGGTCGTGTTCACCGCTGCGCCGGAGCGTCGCCAGCCCTGATCCGCGAGGTGCCGCTCGACCGTCCCGCCGGTCTCGCTCTCCGGCTCCGGTCCCGGCTCCGGCGGATGTCGCACCCCGGACCTACCTTGCGAGCCAGCAGCACGGCGGCCATCGCCGCCGGTCCGCGACGGGCGGTCGCCGCCCACGGGGGAAGTTCACGTTGCTCCAGGTACACCGCAGCCACCGGGCCGACCGGCTCGTCGATCGGCTCGCCCGACAGCTCGTCGACGAGCCGTTGCCCGACCCCATGGTCGCCGAGCAGATCGCCGTGCACAGCCGCGGTATGGAGCGCTGGCTCTCGCACCGGCTGGCCGAACGGCTCGGCACGACGGGTATCAGCGACGGGGTCTGCGCCAACGTCGCGTTCCCCTTCCCGGCGCGGGTCGTCGGCCAGGTCACCGCCGCCTGCCTCGGCGCCGACGACCAGCCGGACCCCTGGCGGCCGGAGCGGCTCGTGTGGCCGCTCCTCGAGCTGCTGCCGCCGCCCGACGCCGACGAGGCGTTCGCGCCCCTGCGCACCTACCTCCACGGCCGCACGGTGATCGACCGGCGCCGCTACGGGCTCGCCCGCCGGATCGCGGACCTGTTCGACCGGTACGCCATGTTCCGCCCCGACCTCGTCTGCCGCTGGGCCGCGGGCGACGACCGCGGTCCGGACGGCCAGCCGCTGCCCGACGCGCAGCAGTGGCAGCCTCGGCTGTGGCGACAGCTCGCGCACGACCTCGGCACGCCAGACCCCGGCGAGCGTCTGCGTCGGGCCGCCGCGCTGCTCCGCGATGGCCGGGTCGCTCCCGAGCCGCTGCCGTCACGGCTCACGTTCTTCGCCACCACGGCCCTGCCGCCGCTCTACCTCGAGCTCCTCGCGGCGCTGTCCCGGCACGTCGACGTGTCGATCTACGCCGTCGTGCCGTCCCGGGCCCTGTGGGACCGGCAGCGCGCGCGACGATCGACGGCCAGCGCCCCCGACCTGCAGCCCGTCGAACCGGTACATCCGCTGCTGGCGTCCTGCGGTCGGCTCGCCCGGGACTTCCAGGTCGTCCTCGAGCACCTGGCTCCGGACACCGTCGGGGAGGCGATCTTCGACGACGAGCACGACGGCGGCGCCCTGCCGCTGCTCGCTCGCCTGCAGGCCGACCTGCTCGCCGACGTCCAGCGGGGCGGGCTGCTCGCCGATGTCCAGCGGGGCGGGCTGGTCGCCGACGCCCAGCGGGGCGGCCTGGTCGCCGGCGACCAGGCGGCCGGCGGCAGCCGCAGCGGCCGCGAGGTGACGCCCGCTCCCGTGCCGCTCGGACCCGACGACCGGACGGTCGAGCTGCACGCCTGCCACGGACCCGGCCGGCAGGTCGAGGTGCTCCACGACGTGCTGCTGCGGCTCTTCGAGGAGGACCCCACCCTCGAGGCACGCGACGTGCTGGTGATCACCCCGGACATCGAGGCCTACGCCCCGCTGATCTCGGCCGTGTTCGGGCGCGGGGCGGGCCGGCGAGAGGCGGGCTCGTCGTACACCGAGATCCCCTACCGGCTCGTCGACCGCACCTTGCGGCACACGAACCCGGTGGCGGGCGCGGTGCTGGCCATCCTCGAGCTCGCCGACGGGCGGGCCGAGGCGTCCGCCGTGCTCGACGTCCTGGCCCGGCCGCCCGTGCGCCGACGGTTCGGGTTCACCGAGGACGACGTGGGCCAGATCCATGGCTGGGTCACGGAGTCCGGGATCCGCTGGGGGATCGACCCGTCCCACCGCGGCGAGCGCGGCCAGCCGGCCGAGCGCGACCACACCTGGCAGCGGGGGTTCGACCGGCTCCTGCTCGGGGTCGCGATGGCCGACGAGGACGACCGGATGGTCGACGACGTCGTGCCCTACGACGACATGGAGAGCAGCAGCGTCGAGCTGCTCGACCGCTTCGTCGACTTCCGCGACCAGCTGTTCGACCTCCTCGCCCGGCTGCGGGAGCCACGCCCGATGACCGGGTGGGCCGGCGTGCTCGGCGACGTCCTCGACCGGCTCGTCACCGACGAGTCCCGCGACGACCGTCACCTCGCCCAGCTCCGGCGCGCCATCGCCGCGACCGTCGATGCCGCCACCGTCGATGCCGCGACCGTCGACGCCGCCACCGTCGGGGCGGTCACCTCCGGGGGCGAGGGCCAGCCGGGACCGCCGCTCACGCTCGACGCGGTCCGGGCGCTGCTCGCCGGCGCCGGCGAGGGACACGGCTCGGCCGGCGGCTACGAGTCGGGCGCGGTCACCTTCTGCGCCATGATCCCGATGCGGTCGATCCCCCACCGCGTCGTCTGCCTCCTCGGCGCCGACGACGGGGCCATCCCGCGGCCGTCGCGCCCGCTCGGCTTCGACCTCGTCGCCGCGCACCCGCAGCTCGGGGACCGTGATCCCCGCGACGAGGACCGGCTGCTGTTCCTCGAGGCGCTGCTCGCCGCGCGCGACCGGTTCGTCGTCACCTACACCGGTCGTGACCAGCGCACCAACGAGCGCCGCGCCCCGGCCGTGCCGGTCGGCGAGCTCCTCGACGTCATCGACCGCAGCGTCCTGGAGGAGGACGGGAGGAAGGCCTCGGACCGGCTCACCACCGAGCACCCGCTCCAGCCCTTCAGCCCGCGCAACTTCCGGACCACCGACGATGCCGGCAACGAGGTCGCACCCGTGAGCTTCGACGCCGGCCAGCTCGCCGCGGCACGGGCCGTCCGTGCCGGCGAGACCGCGACGCCGCGGTTCTTCCCGGCGCCCCTGCCGGAACCGCCGGGCGACGATCCCCGCCTCGTGTCGCTCGGTGACCTGCGGCGCTTCTTCGCCGACCCCACGAGGTGGCTGTTCACCAACCGCATCGGTACCTGGCTGCGCGAGCGCCACGAGGCGCTCGACGACCTCGAACCGGTCGAGGCCGGCAACCTCGAGAGCTGGGCCATCGGGCAGTCGCTGCTCGACGCCCGCTTCGCTGCACTCCTGGCCCGGGGCGACGCCGACGCCGCCGGCCACGACGGCGGCGCCGGCCACGACGGCGACGCCGGCCACGACGGCGACGCCTGGGTGCGCGCCTACCTCGCCCGTGGGCAGGTCCCCACGGGCACGCTCGGGACCTACGCCGTCGACTCCGTGCGGCCGGTCGTCGAGGACATCCTCACCCGCCTGCAGGTGGACGCCGACGGTGCGCTGGACCCGACCCTGCGGGACGCCGAGAACCTCCCGATCGACCTGGAGGTCGGTGATCGCCGGCTCGTCGGGCTGGTCACGGGCCTGCGGCAGGGGGTGCTGCTCCGCGCCCAGTACAGCAAGATGAAGCCCAAGCACCGGCTCGAGCTGTGGCTCGACCACCTCGCGCTGAGCGTCGCGTATCCCGACAGCGGGCTGTGCTGCGCCGTGGTCGGCCGTGCGGAGGAGGGCCGGCACGGCGCGACGTACACGTTCCGCAGGCTCCCGCCCGAGGAGGCTGCCGCCCACCTCGAGACGCTCATCGGCCTGTACCGCCGGGGGCGACGTGAGCCCCTGCCGCTGTTCGCACAATCCTCGGCCGCCTTCGCCGAGGTCATCCTCGCCACCGAGGCCGATCAGCCGCCGTCGGGTGACCTCGACGCCGCCCTCGCCGCGGCTCGGAAGGTGTGGGACCACGGCTCGATGGGATGGGGCCGCGACCTCGACGACGAGCACGTGGCGCAGTGCTACGGCGACGACTGCGAGATCGAGACCGTCCACGACGAGACCGACTTCGCGGAGGTCGCGCTCGCGGTCTGGCGGCCGATCCTCGAGGCGGAGGAGCAGCGATGAGCCAGACGGACACGCCCCGGACCGTGCCGGTCTTCGACCCCACCCGCCCACTGACGCCCGGCGCGCTGCTGCTCGAGGCCAGCGCCGGCACCGGCAAGACCTACAACATCACCAACCTCGTCGTGCGACTCGTCGCCGAGGTCGGCGTCGACCTCGAGGAGATCCTCGTCGTCACCTTCACCCGGGCGGCCACCGCCGAGCTGCGCGACCGGATCCGCCGGCGCCTGACCCAGGCGTCGCAGGCCTGCGAGCAGGCACTCGCCGACCCGACGTGGGAGCCGGACCGGGACGTCGACGCGGTGCTCCACCACCTGGTCGCCACGGCCCGCGCCGGGGACGCCGACCGTCTGCGCACCCGGTGGCGCCGGCTCGTCGACGCGCTCGAGTCCTTCGACGACGCCACGATCTCGACGATCCACGGGTTCTGTCAGGAGACCCTCCGCCACAGCGCCTTCGAGTCCGACGCCGACTTCGACGCCGAGCTGGTCGAGGACGTGGACGACCTCCTCGAAGCGATCACCCACGACTTCGTCGTCCGGGAGCTGCGCCACGCCGACCCCGACTGGTACGCGCACCTGCGGGCCTGCCGCGTCAACCGTGACGAGCTCGTGCAGCTCGCCCGACGCATCGAGGCCGAGCCCCATCTGCACATCCTGCCGACGGAACCGCTCGCCGACCCCGAGCAGACGCTCCTCGACGCGGTCGCTCGGTGCAAGGACGCCTGGCGCGCCGAACGGGACCAGATCGTCACCTGGCTGCGGGCGCAGCGTGACGCCGGCACGCTCAGCATCAAGCGGTACCGCGAGTCGATGGACGCGAGTATCGACGCGATCGACGAGTGGTGCGACGGTGTGGCCGCCCGGTTCGCCGACCTCAAGAAGGACGCTCCCGTACTACGGCCGGACCGAGCTCGAGAAGCGGACCAAGGACGAGTACGTCGACCACGCGTTCTTCGGGCGGCTCGACGAGCTGCTCGCGCTCGGCGGCCACCCCGCAACCGCGTTCAAGGTCCGGTTCGTCGAGCACCTCCGCCACGAGCTCGACAAGCGCAAGCGTGACCGCAACGTGCTGTCCTTCAACGACCTGCTGCACCAGCTGCGCCGGGCGCTCGAGCAGGACGGCACGCGCGAGGCGCTGCGCGACTCGCTGCACCGTCGTTACCAGGCGGCGCTCATCGACGAGTTCCAGGACACCGACCCGGTCCAGTGGGCGATCTTCGACACCGTCTTCGGCGACCACGGCCACCTCTACCTCATCGGCGACCCCAAGCAGGCCATCTACGCCTTCCGGGGCGCCGACGTCCACACCTACCTGCGTGCCGCGCAGTCGATCGGGGACCGGGAAACCCTCGACGTGAACTGGCGCTCGGACGCGGGCTACGTCGCCGCGCTCAACGACCTGTTCGTCCGGTCGCCAGCCAACGGCGGCGACGGGGGTGGCGGCGACCAACGCGCGCGAACGGCGGCGGGGGCACATCGGGGGTGCTCGGGACGCAGGACATCGAGTACGTCGCGGTGTCCGCCCCCGACGTGCACCAGGCGGACCGGCTGCGCTGGCCGCAGGGACCCTCTGCCCTGCGCCTGACCCAGATCATGCGCGAGGGCGACGAGTACGCGCGCAGGAAGGACTGGACGAACCGGCACGTACCCCGCCAGGTCGCCGCCGACGTCGTGCGGTTCCTGACCTCCGGGGCCGAGATCCAGGACGACGACGGCAGCTGGCGGGCCGTGCAGCCGCGGGACGTGGCCGTGCTGACCCGCACGAACGCCCAGGCACAGGCGGTCCAGGAGGCCCTGCAGGCTGCCGGCGTCCACGCCGTCGCGACCGGCGGCGGCAGCGTGTTCGACTCGGCCGAGGCGGTCACGCTCCAGCGGGTCCTCGACGGGCTGCTGCATCCCCACCGGGAACGTGACGCCAAGGCGGCCGTCATCACGCCGCTGTTCGGGGTCGACGCCACGACGCTGGTCACGATGGACGAGCGCGAGTGGGAACGCCGGCTCGAGCAGCTCGCGACCTGGTCACAGATCTGGCGGGAGCACGGCGTCGCCGAGGCGATGCGGCGGATCCTCGACGACGGCGGCCGTGCCCGGCTGCTCACGCTCCGCGCGGGGGAGCGGCGGCTGACGAACCTGCTGCACCTGCTCGAGCTCCTGCACGACGCCGAGCGCCGCGGCCGCCTCGGACCGACGGCCCTCGCCGCCTGGCTACGGGACCGGCGCCACGATCCGCGCAAGGACCGCGACGCCACCGAGCTGCGCCTCGAGTCCGACGAGGACGCCGCCACGATCGTCACCATCCACCGCGCCAAAGGCCTCGAGTACCCGGTGGTCTGGTGCCCGTACCTGTGGGAGCAGAGCAGCCTCTTCGACAGCGAGCTCCCGAGCCTGCGCTTCCACGACCCGGCGGACGAGGACCGGCTGACCCTGGACCTGCACGTCAAGCACGACCGACCCCCCAAGGACGCCCACAAGGCGCAGGCGAAGCAGGAGACCTGGCAGGAGCGGCTGCGCCTGCTGTACGTCGCCCTCACCCGCGCCGAGCACCACTGCACGGTCTACTTCGGGGCGCTGACCGGGTACGGGAAGTCGCCGCTCGGTCACGTCCTGCACGGGCTCGCCGGCGTCACGGACAAGTACCTGCCCTCGGACGCCGAGCTGGCGGGGCGCGTGGCCGACCTGGCCGCGAGCGCCGACGGGCGGATCACCGTCGCGACGGCGGATCTCCCGGACGAGGTACCCGGCTACCCGCCGCCCGCGTCGCAGGACGGCGAGCTCGCGGCCCGGGAGCGCACGCAGTCGCTGGACCGGGTCTGGGGACGCACGAGCTTCAGCGCGCTCGCGTCCGGCGACCACCCGGCCGTGACCTCCGAGGCGACCGACCTGCGGGACGTTGACGCGGGAACCGAGCACGAGCCCCCCATGGACACCGGCGGCGACGCCGACCAGCAGGAACCCGACGTGCCGCTCGCGGCCTTCCCCCGTGGAGCGGCGGCGGGCATCTTCCTCCACGAGGTGCTCGAGCGGTTCGACTTCACCCGCGCCGACGAGCCGGGCGAGCTCGAGACGCTGGTCGCGGACCAGCTGCGCCGGCACCGGTTCGTCGGCCAGGACGCCGGGGCGGTTGCCGACGGGCTGCGGGCCGCGCTGCACACGCCGCTGGGCGGGCTGGCCGGAGACGTGCCGCTCGCCGAGGTCGCCTACAGCCACCGGCTCAACGAGCTGCGGTTCGACCTTCCGCTCCTGGGCGGCGACGCCGCGGGCCGCGGGCGGTCGGTCGACGTGCGCCGGCTGGCCGCCGTGTTCGACCACCATGCCGACGGGCTGCCAATCCTCGCCGACGCCGCCCAGGCCATGCGCCGGCTGGACCGTCATGCCGTCCGCGGGTTCCTCACCGGCAGCATCGACCTGGTGTTCCGCCGCTCGGTCGGCGGGCGCCCGCGCTACTTCGTCGCGGACTACAAGTCGAACTGGCACGGCGACCGGGGCGCCGAGCCGGGCAGCGACCGCAGCACCGTGTCGCACTACCGGCCGGACGTACTCGGCGAGGCCATGGTCGCCCACCACTACCTCCTCCAGGCACACCTCTACCTCGTCGCGCTGCACCGGTTCCTGCGGTGGCGGCTCGGCGGCGGATACCGCTACGAGCGCGATGTCGGCGGCGTGCTCTACCTGTTCCTGCGCGGCATGGTCGGCCCGGCGACGCCGGCGACGGCCGACGGTGGACGACACGGCGTCTACGCATGGCGGCCGCCCGCGGCGCTCGTGGAGGATCTCGACCGGCTGCTCGGCGGGGAGGCATCAGCATGAGCGGATCCGTGGTCGACTCCGGGCTGTTGGCGCAGCTGCGTGCATCGGGGGTCGTGACGCCGGTCGACCTCGGGGTCGCCGAGACCGTCTGCCGGCTCGCCGGCGAGACCGGTGAGGACGTCCGTGTCGCCGTGGCGCTCGCCGCCCGCGCTCCGCGGCACGGCCACGTGTGCGTCGAGCTCGACCGGGTGGCGGAGCGGCTGGCGGTCGGCGCCGACGACGGCACGCCGGGCACCCCGGCGGCGGCGATCGAGTGGCCGGAACCGGCGATGTGGCGCGACCGCGTCGCCGCAAGCCCCGCGGTGCGGGTCGCCGGCACCCACGGGGACGCGACCCGGCCGCTGGTGCTCGACGGTGACCGGCTCTACCTCGACCGCTACTGGCGCTACGAGCAGCGGCTGCTGGACCGGCTGCAGCGCCTGGCCGGCGTCACACGGCACGACACCGACCCGCACGTCGTGCGCGCCTGGCTGGACCGCCTGTTCGGTCCCGTCCGCGACGGGGCGCTCGACCGGCAGCGGCTCGCGGCGGCGCTGGCGACCAGCCGGGCACTCACGGTCGTGTCGGGCGGTCCCGGGACCGGCAAGACCACCACCATCGTGCGCATCCTGGCGCTGCTGTTCGCCACCGTGCAGCGTGAGACCGCCGAGGGGCCGCTCCGGGTCGCGCTGGCCGCACCGACCGGCAAGGCCGCCGCCCGGATGCAGGAGGCGGTGCGTCAGGCCATCCCCGAGCTCGACGTCGACGCGACGCTGAAGGCGCAGCTCGAGGCCGTGCCCGCCAGCACGCTGCACCGGCTGCTCGGCTGGCGGCGGGACAACAGCACCCGGTTCCGACACGACGCCGGCGAGCCCCTGCCCTACGACGTCGTGATCGTCGACGAGGCGTCGATGGTGTCCCTGTCGCTGATGGCCAAGCTGTTGGACGCGGTTCCCGAGAACAGCCGGCTGCTGCTCGTCGGCGACCGTGAGCAGCTCGTCTCGGTGGAGGCCGGCACCGTCCTCGGCGACGTCTGCGGACCGCTGCGTCCCGGTGCCGATGCGGGACCACGGCTCTCGGCAGCGACGGCCGCAGAGGTCGGGCGACGGTATGGCCGCGATCTCGACGACGCCGCCGAGGTGGCCGACGAGTCAGGGATCTGGGACAGCATCGTGCAGCTCGACCGCTTCTACCGGTTCGGTTCCGACAGCGGAATCGGCAGCGTCGCCCGCGCCATCCAGCGTGTCGACGCCGGCGGCGACGTGGACGAGGTCGTGGCGTACCTGCGGGGTGAACGCACGGAACGGGCGGGGCTGAGCGCCTCCACCGACGTGTCGCTGGTGGCTCCGGCCGCGGCGGGCGTGCCGAGCTCGGTGCGCGACGAGATCGTGGCGCACTACCGGCCGTTCGTGGAGGGGGCGCTGCGTGGCGACGAGGCTGCGGACCTGCTGTCGGCGCTCGACCGGGTGCGGCTGCTCACGCCGCTGCGGCGCGGCCCGCAGGGCGTGGAGCGGCTCAACCCTGCCATCGAGGAGTGGCTCGCCGAGGCCGTGCCCGGGTTCGCGCCGCGCGGCGCCTGGTATCTCGGCCGACCCGTCATGGTCACCAGCAACGACTACGGCATCGGCCTGTTCAACGGTGACGTGGGCGTGGTCGTCAACCACCCCGACGACCCGGAGCAGCGCACGGTCGCCTTCCCGAGGACCGACGGCGGGGTGCGCTACGTCGGCCCGGCGCGGCTGCCTCCGCACGAGACGGTGTTCGCCATGACCGTGCACAAGTCGCAGGGCTCGCAGTTCGACCACGTCGTGCTGCTGCTGCCGACGGTCGACACGCCGATCCTCACCCGCGAGCTGATCTACACGGGCATCACCCGGGCGAAGGAGCACGTCACCGTCGTCGCGGACGACGACGTCCTGCGCCGCGGCGTCGCCCGTCCCGTCCAGCGGGCATCCGGGCTGGCCGACAAGCTCTGGGGGGCGGGGCGCCGTTGACGAACCGGTCCCATCGCCCCACCCGGCCGTTCAGACCGTCCCGGCGCCCCGATCGGGCAGCCAGATCGACAGGTGGGTCGGCTGCAGCGTGCCGTCGACCACGCCTGCGAGCCGCACGGTCACGTCCTGCAGGTCGATGTCGTGGCGGAGCTCCTGTCCGAACGCCTCGGCGGCGCGGACGGCATTGAACCTCGTCCGGTTGAAGCGCCGGTCCACGAAGGCCTGCACCCGCCCACGGACGGGTCGGAACAGCGCCGCAGCGGCCAGAGTCGCGGCGGCGACGGCCCACTCGGGCGCACCCTCGGAGCCGACCGCCGCGCTCGCGGTCAGCACGACCGCCGCGTACGTCCCGAGCAGCACCGCGGTCACGATCGCGTAGGACAGCGTCCTCGAGACGATTCGGTCGATGTCGTAGAGCCCGTGCTTCAGGATCGCGATCCCCATGGCGATCGGGAGCCCGACGAAGACGCCCAGGAACACGACGGTGCCGAGGAAGGACAGCACCCGGACGAGGTCGCTGGTCGGCCCGGTGTGCGGGCTCGCCAGGATCAGGAAGACCGGCGCCCCTGCTGCCACGTACAGGAACCACTTCACCTGCTCGCGCTCGACCCCGTGGCTGCGGCGGAAGCGGACGCCCAGCGACGCGACGGCACCGACGACGCTGGCGATCAGGGCGAGGTAGAGGGGGCTGCTCACGGCCTGGTCGTCGATGTCACGACCGAGGAAGCCGACCGGGTTCGGGATCGAGACGCCCGAGAACGCATGGAGCTGGAGATCCTTGCCGAACATCATGAGGAAGGCGAGCCCGGCGACCGCGACCGCGGGCACGGCCGCGAACCGGCGCCACCGCCGCGACGCGAAGCGCCCGTCCGGATACAGCAGGGGGATCCAGATGACGAAGAGGGACATGAACGGGAACCAGTACCAGCTGTTCAGCCATGCCCCGGCGAGCCCGAACCCGGACACCCCACCGACCGTGAGGTACTGGTAGGTCGCGAGGTCGTCGCCGACCGTGGCGAGTCCGGCGATCAGGGCCACCGCACAGAACAGCCACCCCATGACGCGGTGCCCGCGCGAAAGCACGACGGCGCCCACCACCGCGAAGGCGGCCGGCCCCAGCAGCCAGTCGGACGAGGTGGCGATGTCGCCCGGTGAGTCGCCCGCGGCCGCGAGCAGGGCGATCCCACCGCCGCTCGCCGCGAGGAACATCGCCGGTACGAGCCACGGCCAGCGCGACGGCGTCGCCCCGCCGTCGGCGCGAGGTGTGGCCACGTCGTCCTCCACATCGACCTCCTGCAGCCAGCAAGTCTTGCAGCGCACCGTTCCGAGAGCGTTACGGGCCCACCCCCACAGTCCGCCGAGCGGCGCGGGCCGCGGGGCGACGAGCCAGCACACCACGTGCCGCGACGTGACGCGACCGGTTGCCCACGCTCCGCTCGCGACGCGAGTAGGGTCACGCGCCATGGGGGGCGAGCTTCCGCCGGGGCAGTACGACGCGATCGTCGATCGCGCGCTCGCCGATGCGCTGTCGGCCCTGCCCTCGGAGTTCGAGGCCGAGCGGGCCGGCCTCGACCCTGCCGAGATCCCCGACCGCTTCGCCCGGCACCTCGGCGAGGTCGTGGCACGGACGCTCCCCGACATCGACGAGGACCGTCGGCTCGCCCTGGTCAACGAGCTCGTCGCCCACCTCGGCGCCGCCGACCGTCAGGTCGCGTCACCCCCTCAGCGGCTCGCCTCGATCAGGCGCCGGGGACTCGCGAGCGCCCCGGCGGTGCCGGACATCCCGCTGTCGCAGCACGACCTGCTCGTCAACGCCCGCGGCGAGCCGCATCTCGCCTCGGAGCTGAAGAAGGAGCTCGCCTCCGCCGACCGGGTGGACCTCATCGTCGCGTTCGTGCGCTGGTACGGCGTGCGGCTCCTCGTCGACGAGCTCGCGGAGGCGGTCCGTCGCGGCGCAGACGTGCGCCTGCTGACCACGACGTTCACCGGCTCCACGGAACGCCGGGCCCTCGACGAGCTCGCCGACCGCGGCGTCGACATCCGGGTCTCCTACGACACCCAGATGACCCGCCTGCACGCCAAGTCGTGGATCTTCCACCGCGCGTCCGGGTTCAGCACCGCCTACGTCGGCTCCTCGAACCTGACCCGCACGGCCCTGCTCGACGGCCGCGAGTGGAACGTCCGGCTGTCGAGATCGGCGACCCCGGAGCTGTTCGCCAAGATCGCGACCGCCTTCGACGCCCAGTGGGAGTCCGGCGACTACGAGCCCTACGACCCGGACCGCTTCGACGCCGAGACCCGACGGGTCCGCGCGGTCGACGACGGTGAGTCGGTCCTGTCCGGTCTCGAGCTGCGGCCCTGGCCCTACCAGGCAGAGATCCTGGACGCGCTCGAGGTCGAGCGGGACGTCCACGGCTCGAGCCACAACCTCGTCGTCGCCCCGACCGGGACCGGCAAGACCGTCGTCGCCGCACTCGACTACCGGCGACTCGTGAAGGCGCACGGTGACCTGTCGCTGCTGTTCGTCGCCCACCGCGAGCAGATCCTGCGCCAGTCGCGACGGACCTTCCGTGAGGCCCTCGGCGACGGCGCGTTCGGGGAGCTGCTGGTCGGCGGCCACCGTCCCGAGGCCGGCCGCCACGTGTTCGCGTCGATCCAGACGCTGGCGTCGCGCGGCACCGGCGAGCTCGACCCCGACGCCTTCGACGTCGTGGTCGTCGACGAGTTCCACCACGCCGAGGCGGCGACCTACCGCCGGCTGCTCGACCGCCTGAAGCCGCGCTGGCTCGTGGCGCTGACCGCAACGCCCGAGCGCGCCGACGGGCTGGACATCCGCGCCTGGACCGACGGCCGCACCGCCTTCGACATGCGCCTGTGGCACGCCCTCGACCGGCAGCTGCTGGCCCCCTTCCAGTACTTCGGGCTCGCCGATGTCGCCGACTACTCGCAGGTGCGCTGGCAGGCCGGCCAGTACCGGGCCGACGACCTCGAGCGGGTCTACACGGCCGACGACGCCCGCTCGCTGCTGGTCGTCAAGCAGACGCAGCGGATCGTCGCCGACCCGCGCCGGATGCGGGCGCTCGGGTTCTGCGCGACCGTCGGCCACGCCCACCACATGGCGCGCGTGTTCGCCGACCGCGGCTGGCCCGCTGCGGCCATCGACGCCACGACCCCGCAGGCGGAGCGCGAGCGTCAGATCGCGCGGCTGCGCGCCGGCGAGCTCACCACCATCTTCAGCCGGGACGTGTTCAACGAGGGCGTGGACATCCCGGAGGTCGACACGATCCTCCTGCTGCGCCCGACCGAGTCGGTGACCGTCCACCTCCAGCAGATCGGCCGTGGGCTGCGTCGCCACGAGGACAAGCCCGTCTGCACGATCCTCGACTTCGTCGCCCAGCACCGTCGGGAGTATCGCTACGACCTGCGGTTGCGGGCGCTGACCGGGATCTCCCGGCGCGAGCTGACCGAGGCCGCCGAGGCGGGCTTCCCGTACCTGCCGTCGGGCTGCCACCTCGAGCTCGACCGGCAGGCGAGGGAGTGGGTGCTCGCCCACCTCAAGGAAGCGGTCACGGCGAACGCGCCGGCACTGCGGCGCGAGCTGGCGCTGCAGGCGTCGCAGCAGCCCACCCGGCAAGCCCCGCCGCTGGGGGAGTTCTGTGCGCAGGCAGGCGTCGAGCTCGAGGACGTCGCGAAGGTCGGGTGGGCGAGGCTGCGGCGCGACGTGGGCCTCGAGACGCGGCCGGTCGGTGAGGACGAGAAGCGACTGCAGCGGGGGGTCCGTCGGCTCCTGCACCTGGACGACACCGAACGGCTCGACCGCCTCGGGGCGTGGCTGTCCGGCTCGGTGCCACCCGTGCCGGCGTCGGAGCGCGACCGGCGGCTGGCCTGGATGTTCCTCGTGACGCTGTGGTCCGTGAAGGGCGCACCCGACTCCGCGGACGCGGCCTGGGCTGGGCTGTGGTCGTCGCCGGCGGTGCGCGACGAGCTGCGTGAGGTCCTGCCGCTGCTGCGGGAGCGCATCGCCCGGCCGTCGATCGCTCTGCCCGACGCCGACGTGCCGCTGCGGCTGCACGCCACCTACGCCCGCGACGAGATCCTCGCGGCCTTCGGCCGGCTCACACCGGGGGAGCGCTACAGCCACCAGGCCGGCCCGTGGTGGCACGAGCCGGCGCAGACCGAGGTGCTGTTCATCACGCTGCAGAAGACCGCCAAGCACTACTCGCCGACGACGCTGTACCGCGACTACGCGATCAGCCGCGACCTGTTCCACTGGGAGTCGCAGAACTCCACGAGGGTCGACTCGACGGCGGGGCGGCGCTACCTCGGCCAGCGCAGCAACGGGGTACGGATCCTGCTGGCCGTCCGGGCGTCGAGGACCGATCCGTGGGGGAGCACCCGGCCCTACACGCTGCTCGGCCCGGCCGACTACGTCTCGCATCAGGGCGAGCGCCCGATCGCGATCACCTGGCGGCTGCGCAACCCGATCCCTGCCGACCTGTACGAGGAGTTCAAGGTCGCGGCCGCGTAGGCACGTGACGGAGCGGGAGGACCATGAGCGGGGAGGCGTCGGCCGCGTCGGACGCGGCGGACGGGTCGGCGCCACAGGTGCTGCATGCCCGTGAGTGTGACGGCGCGTCTTCGAGCTCTACTGGCCGCAGGCCCGGTGACGAGACGCTGCAGCGGCACCGCGACGCCGGCCGTCGGTCAGAGCGGGAGACGCTCGCGCAGCCAGTCGGCGAAGAGCGGGTCGGTGACGACGATCTCGTCGTCGGCGGTCTTCCAGAGCTTCCCGTCGGCGAGCAGCTTGCCGCGGGCGTGGTCGGCGGCGCCGGGGGACAGGCGGAGTCGCTCGGCCGCGGACCCGTAGATCGCCCCATGGTTGGCGTAGACCCGCACGACCTTCTTCTCGGTCCCGTTGAGGTCGCCGTAGGTGGCGGCCAGCGTGGCGGCCTCCGCCCCGCGCAGCGCGATCAGCGACCGGCCCCACACGCGGTCGGCGGCCGTGGTCGGCTCGGTGTGGCGCCACACCTCGTCCGCGGCGCGCATCGTTCGTTGCGGGTGCCCCCACGTGAGATCGAATATCTGGTCGGCGACCGCCCCGGGGGTGCGGCCGGTGGAACGAAAGCCGTCGTTGACGATGTCGTGCACGGCCGCTCGCGACAGGGGCTCGATGGTCAGAAGATCCGCCTGGTTGAAGAACGGCTGGTCGTGGCGGGTGAAGATGTCGTGCATCGCCGACGGCGCCGAGCCGGCGAAGATCAGCCCGAGCCGCTGGTAGTGGTCCTGAAGGGACGTGCGCAGGATCGCTGCGGCACCCTCGACGGCGGTGATGGACTGGAACTCGTCGAAGACCACGAGCAGCGTGGTGCGTTCCGACACGGCGGCGAGCATGCGTACCAGCTCGCCGTAGAGAAGGCGCGCATCCGGCCGCTGCCGGGGCGAGAGGGCGAGCTTGGCCTGCACCCCGGCGAGGTCGATACCCGCCTCGACCGAGAGCTCCACGGCATGTTCGCGGACGGCCGGGACCGCCGCGCGCATCGCCGTCGACAGGCGGACCACCAGGTCCGCGTCCGTCTGCACCCCGAACAGATCGATGAAGATGGTCGAGACCTCGGACAGGTCGGCGGCCAGGCGGCGCAGCACCGAGGTCTTGCCGAAACGCCGCGGGCCCAGCAGGGCCGTCACGCGTCGCTCGGAGACCCGCTCCGTCAGCTCGGTGAGCAGCTCGTCGCGCCCCCGGACCTGTCCGGGCGCGAGCGGTCCCTGGTAGGGGAACGGCGACGTCTCCATGCGGCAGGTATCCCTCTGTAGATCAGTGGGTAATAACCCACTGGATAGTAGTGGGTCTTTCGGTTCGCGGCCCCGTGGTCGACGCGCGGTATCAAGAGGACCGTCGGGACGGCCGATGACGACAGCAGCGACGGAAGCGGGGTCGGAGTTCACGGTCAGCACCGGAGCCAACGACTACCGGGCCTGGACCGCGACAGGAAGCCGCGAGTCCGAGGCGGCGCAGGCGACCGACGGCGCCGGGAGGCAGCGCCGGCGGCGCTGGCGGAAGCGAGGGTCCTGAGGGACCCCGCCATGGAGGAAGGGACGTTCCTCACGCAGTTCGCGCGGCCGGGCAGCGGTGCTGCGACACCGGGCGAGCGTGAATATCCCACGCTGGTATCTCCTGGGCAGGCGGCCCTTGCGTGCCGAGGCTTCCGTTTCGAACTACGGCGTGTTCCGCATGCGACCCGATCGCCACCGTTGCGCACGAGTGCGTTGCGAAACGCGTGCGTGCTCGAACGCACTAGTGCGCGGCGGTACGCGTGCGTGCTCGAACGCACTAGTGCGCGGCGGTACGCGTGCGTGCTCGAACGCACTAGTGCGGGGCGGTACGCGTGCGTGCTCGAACGCACTAGTGCCCGGCCCAGAGCCCCGATCGGGTCACCTCGGTGACGCGGTTGGGCTTGCGACTCTGCAGCGTCGGAAACACCGGGTCGACTGCGACCGCCGCCTGCAGGGCACGGAGAAGGTCGGCCGGGACGGTCTCGTCCGGGACTTCCGCAGCGAGCGGTTGCCACCACGGGCGGCCTCCTGGTTTCCAGAGCGCTGACGCGACGGACCAGGCCCGATCCAGCTTGGGCTCGTCGGGCGCGCCGTCGAGCAGGACACCGACCTCGACGTTGGTCACCAACCCGGAGGTCAGGTCCTCGAGCCGACGATGGCTCTGACGCGCGCCCCGTCCGGGCCACGAAGACCTTGGGATGGCAGGTGCCCTGCGACGCGTTCACCACGCGCAGGCGCGCTCCGGTGCTCTGCAGAGCAGCCATCGCGCTCGTCGTCGACGCCCCGCCGAACACGGAGGTCGCCACCACCCGGCTGCGTGTCCCGAGCTGGTCCAGCTGCTGCTCCAGCACGCCGACGTCCGCGCCCGCGCCGACGATCGCGGTGACCTCGGGGTGATGTCGTCGGGGCAGGTCGTGGGGATGTGGTCTTCACGAGGTCCGCCCGGACACGCCGCTTCGCCGCGCGATCGTCCCGCTCGCCGTGATGCCCGCCATGGGGGGACTCCAGCTAGTGCCGAGAGGCTCGAAGAAGCAGCGGTCCGCCACCGATCAGGACCCCTCGACGACGACTGCGACGGGATCGTGGACAACATCCAGCAGTGAGACGCGGCCGCATGGTCGAGCAGCACCCGGGCCCAGGCGCTCGACGGGCGCGGACACGTCCTTCGGCGGCGGACGGCGCCGCCCGACTCGGGGCTGCCGCTCGAACGGTCGACGTTGTCCACATCGGGCCCAGCGCGAGTTTCCCCCTGTCACAGCGCGCCGCTAGACTCGAACATACGTTCGAGCAATCGTAGGAGAGGGGAACGGACCGTGCCGGATGCGCACCAGCTCGTCGCGCAGCTCGAAGCTGCGTCGGATGCGCTGACCGCTGTGCGGGCCGACGAGCTCGACGACGCGACGCTGCGCGAGATCACCCGGGTCGAGCATCGCATCGAGCGTCGGCTGGAGGCGCACCGGACCGAGCTCGTGGCGGCGCGTGCGCGCCGGTCGGCGGAGCAGGCACGCCAGGAGCGCCCCGATGACGACCGTGCACCCGAGCGCGCGTCGCGGGACGTGCAGAAGGACTACGCGGACGATTTGAAGCTCGACCCCTCCCAGGCCAAGCGTGAGCTGAAGGCGGGGCGGCACCTGGAGTCGCTGCAGAGGGGCCGCCGGCTGTTCCGGCAGGGGAAGATCACCCGCCGGCACGTCGAGCTGCTCGCCCAGACCCTGGCCGGGTTCACCGGCGAGCGACGGGACCGGTTCGAGGCGCGGCTGTGCGAGGCCGCGGCCGACGAGTCCCCGGTGGAGTTCGGGCGAACCTGCCGTCGGCTGCTCGCCGAGCATGATCCGGACGCGGCCATGGAGCGTCTCGATACCCAGCACGCGAACCGTCGTGCGGCGATCACCCAGACGCCGTCGGGGACCACCGTGATCAGGGGTGAGGGCGTCGGCGAGGACGCCGAGATCCTGCACACCGCGGTCGACGCGTTCCGGCGTCCGGACGCGGCCGACGAACAGCGCACACCCGAGCAGCGCACCTGGGACGCGCTGATCGACGTGGCCTCGGCGGCGTTGCGTGCCGGCGAGGCCCCTGCGAACCACGGCGTCGTCCCGCACGTCTCCGTGCTCGTCAACGACCACGTGCTGCGCGACCAGCGGGGCGCCGGGGAGCTCGAGCACACGGGTCCGCTGCCCTACGACGAGCTCACCCGCGTGCTGGGCAACAGTCGGTATGCCGCCGTACTCACCGACGTGGACTGGCTGCCGCTGGGCGTGTCCCACCAGACCCGGTATGTCCCCGTCGGCCTGTGGAAGGCGCTGCGGCTACGCGACGAGACCTGCATCTGGTCGGGCTGCGACATGCCCGGACGCTGGTGCGACGTGGCGCACTTCTACGTTCCGTACCGACACCAGGGCAGGATCTCGCTCGAGACGTTCCGGGCTGCTGTGCCGGCGGCACCACCGTCTGTTCGACCGCGGCGCCTACACCGTCGAGTTCGTCGATCGCCATCCGGTCATCCTCCGCACCGATGGGACGCCGGTCGCGTACACGCGTGCCGGCCCCGCCACCGTTTCGAAACGACCGGCCGCGGGGCGCGCCGGATCGACCGCGGGACCACGAGCCGGACCGACCGCGGCGTCCCGCCACGACGTCCCCGAACGTGCGCCGGGTGACGAGACCGAACACGCGGGGCCGCTGCGCCTCTTCGGTCCCGCAACGCCGCCTGACACGTCGGCCGAGAGCCGCGGCGTCTACGTCGCCGAGTCGTCGTCCATGGCGCCGTCCTCGGCAGCGCCGGACGTCCGCCTGGTGGGAGGCGAGCGTCCCCGGGCATCAGGCCACCGCTTCGAGCACGATCGCGCGACGGCAGCGCCGTCAGAGGACTGCTTGGAGCACGCCCGCGACGATCGCGACGACGACGGCGGCGGCGAGGAACCACGCTGCCCAGCGACGCTCGCGGCGCGATCGCCGAGGCCCAGGACGGTTCCGGACACGGTCCTCGACGAACAGCTCGGCCTGGTCCTCATGGCGCGTCGAGCCCCACCACCCGTTGCCGCCCCCGGCCATCCCGCCTCCTTCGGTTGGGTGCCGGCACGGGCCTCGGCCATCGCGCCGGCCACGCCATCGAGGGTAGGGGTGACCGGCACATCTGGGTGGGTTGCACGCCGACGACCCGCGCCGGCAGGTCCATCGGGCGTCGCCACGCCCATCAGCGCAGAGGCGTCCCGCTGGCTGCGGTCGTGTCGACCCGGGAGGTCGCCGAGCTCAGCTGGACACCGACGGGACCGCGCCGGGGAAGAGGTGGAACGCGGCCGTACGGTGCACCCACGCCTTCCAGTCCTTCGGTGACCAGCTGCGCTCGACCGCGAGCAGACGGTGGAGCTCGTCGCTGATCAGCCCGTAGAGGATGTCGGTGGTCTCGTCGACGGAGTGCGTGGATGCGAACCCGGGCTTGGCCGCGAGCACGTCGGCGAGCACGGCCACCGTGGCGAGGCGCTGGGCCTTCGTCCGCTCGAGCAGCTCGCCCACGTCCGGGTCGGCGGCCGCCGCCTGGATGACCCCGTAGATCGGGCTGACCCGCTCCACGATCGCCAGTGCGTTGTCGACCACGATCGTCAGCGCCTCCAGCCCCTCGGCTGCAGCGCGTGCTTCGGCGACCCAGGGGCGATCGAGGACGGGGAGCGGTACATCGTCGCCGGCGACAGCCCGGTCGTGGGCAGCGGCCAGGATGGCGGCCTTCGAGCCGAACGCGAGGTAGAGCGTCTGGACGGCCACACCGGCCTCAGCGGCGATCGCCGCCATCGTCGTGTCGAGGTAGCCCTGCGCCACGAACAGGCGCGTCGCCGCCTCCGCGATGCGGGCCCGGGTCCTGCGTCCCCGCTCGGTCTTGCCGGATCTCGGCATGATCACCTCTTGACGCGACCAGAAATGTGGAACATGATTACACATCATGAATACACAAGGTGATGTCAGCGTAGCGGTCGGCCTGCCCGCCAGGCGAGGACCCCGCCCCGCGACGACCACCGCCCTGCCGCACCAACAGCTCGACCAGCAGCCCGACGACCCGGTGATCCGCATGGAGCTGGCACGGCGACTGTTCGCGCTGCCTGGCGTCGACGAGGCGCCGAGCGGCGTGTCCGTCCAGGGGGCGCGGGCGGCGGTGCTCACCGACGCCCTGCCGACCGGCCCGCGCTCCGCCTTCTTTGCCGGCCGGGAGTTCGCCCATCTCCACCCGGTGCCCGACCTCAGCCTGCACCTCACGCTGCCCGAGTCGCTGGCGCGGCAGGCGATCGCCGCAGGCTGGGCCGAGCACCACTACCTCGTGGCGACGGGCGAGCTCCCGCCGACGGTCGTCATGGTCTACGCCCCACGGGACCGCGACGAGCTCGAGGTCGTGTGGCGCCTCGTCGCCGCGTCCTACCGCTTCGCGACCACGCCTGCCGCCGCCCCGGCGGCACGGGCCACGCCCGAGTCGGAGGTGCCACCCATGAAGGTGACCGGATTCCGCCACGTCGGACTGACCGTGACCGACCTCGACCGCAGCGCCGCGTGGTACGCGGACCTGTTCGGCTTCGAGGAGCTCTTCCGCGAGGCGAACGACACCCGCGCCACCGTCATCATGCGCATGCCCGGCACCGCCCTGATCGTCGGGCTGGTCCGGTTCCCGGCAACGGGCGAGGGCGTGTTCGACCCGACGTGCGTCGGGCTCGACCACCTCTGCTTCGCGGTTGCCGACCGCGACGCGCTCGCGGCCTGGGCGGCCGGGCTGGACGCACGCGGGATCCCCCACTCCGGGGTGGTCGAGATGGCGACCGGCCCGATCCTTAACTTCAAAGACCCCGACGGAATCGCCCTGTCGCTGGCGCTGCCGCCGGTCCTCGCCTGACGGGCGCACCACCGGCGCCCGGCGACGATCACCCTGCTCCACAGGACGAAAGGAACGACCATGGAGCGCCACGTCATCAACCCCTGGACCTGGCAGGACCGGGCCGGCTTCGTGCAGGCCAACGAGACCGTCGGGGCGGGGCGGGTCCTGTACTGCGCCGGCGTCGTGTCCGTCGACGACGACGGCACCCCGATCCACGCGGGAGACATGCAGGCGCAGGGGCTGCGTGCGCTCGACAACCTCGAGACGCTGCTCGGGAAGGCCGGCTACGCGCTGGCCGACGTGGTCCGCCTCAACACCTACACCACCGACCTCGGAGCCTACGTCGCCGCCCGGCCGGCACTGCAGGCACGGCTCGACGAGGCCGGGTGCCGGTACGCGGCGACGCTGCTGGGCGTGGCGGGGCTGGCTCGACCCGAGCTGCTCATCGAGCTCGAGGCGACGGCGGTGCGGTGAGCGCTGAAGGCGACGGCGGTGCGGTGAGCGCAGCCGACCGTCGGGCGCCGGTCGCCAGGGCCCGCGCCGGCGCCGACTACGAGCAGCCGGGGCCCGACTACTCGCAGCCGCGGCCGTCCTCGTCCCCGTCGAGGCGGTGCGGATCGCCGTGTGACCGATCGACCGTGACACCGTCGGGATAGTGCGTGCGGATGTCGGCGCAGTCGAGATCACCGACCTCCGCGACCGGCGGGACGCACGGGTCGTAGGCCGGGTCACAGCTCGAGGAGCCCCACCCGTTGGCCGACGACGGCGCGGACGACGCCGGCGGTGGGGGTGCTGAAGCCGGCGAGGACGGCGCCGCGGACGACGGGGGCGGCGAAGACGACGGGGGAGACGGCGACGGCGCGCCACAGGTCACGTCCGGCGCCGCGGCGTCGGCGGCAACGTAGGCGTCCTCGCGCGGGTGGCGTCCGTAGCCGTCCCGGGAGTCGTACCGGGCGATCGCCAACCCACGCCGGATCAGGCTCAGTCCGGCGTCGGTCCCGTCCACGTCGACGTAGCGCAGGATGCGGCCGTAGCGGTCACGGTCGTCCCGCGCCCCGGCGGTCAGCACCACCGGCCGGTCCATTACCAGGTCGGCCATCGCCGCGGAGGCACGCTCGAACCCGCACTCCCCGGTCTCGGGCGTGTCGATGCCGACGACGCGGACGCGCTCCTGCCGCCCCGCGCCGTCGCGCACGTCCACGGTGTCGCCGTCGACCACGTGGAACACGGTCCATGTCGCCGTGACGGCCGCCGTCGTCGCTGGCGCCGACCTCGAGGGTGGGCGACGCCGAGGGCGGGGTCGCCGCCCGCGCCGGGGCTGCCGCCAGCGTCGAAGATGCCGACGGCAACGGCGGCGGGGCGCCGGTCGGCGACGGTGCGCCCGTCGACGATGGTGTGGCGGTCAGGGAGGGTGACGGCGGCGCGGTCCGAGACGGTGTCGACGCAGCACCCGCCGCGTGCAACGAGCCGTCGGGTCCGGGTGGCGAGGCCGCCGCGGGGGCCGACGCCGGCGCCGGTGCGAACGGCGCGGCGAGCGCCGCCGCCCACACGGTGCCACCGATCAGCAGCACCGCGAGCGCCGCCACGCGACGAGACCGCCCCGGCCCGCGGCCCCACAGCCACAGCGCTCCGAGCACCGGCCAGGCAACCACCCACGCAGCGACACGCGCCCACCACGGCCACGAGCGAAACCTCGACCACAACGTCTGCTGCGACAACACCCCGTACCCCCGAACGACGCCAGCAGCGGCTGGTGAGTCACCGCGGCGTCAAGCCCCTCGTGGCGGCCGTCGGCACTGGTGCCCACTCGGTCACCCGCACACGCGGCCACCGACACTGGTGCCCACGCCGCCAATGACGCTGGTGCCCGCGCCGCCAATGACGCTGGCCCCCCGACGCCGCTACTGACGCTGGCGCCGACACGGTATCCCGCCGTGCCCACCACGGCCCGGAACGGGGACCGGCGTCCGCCCGCGCTCTTCTTCGGTCCACAGGGACCCCGCCGTCCGGGTCGCTGAGCCCTGGTCACCACACCCCGTTGCTGCGTCGATCGAGGTGACGAGCCGACGCAGGAGGCGGTGACCATGGGGAGCCCGTTCTGGCCGATCGTGTGGGTGCTGTGCGGGGCGGTGACCCTCGTCTCGGCGGTGTTCGCACACCGGAGCCGCCGCGCCCGCAACACCGGGCGCGTAGCGGTCGGTGTCCTCTTCGTCATCGGCGGGGCGCTGATGCACGCCGTCAACCTCGCCACGGACGTTGACTACACGGACTTCGCCGACCCCGCGCACTTCGCCTGGGTCACCGACACGTGGCGGAGCGTCGTCGGTCCGAACCAGCTGCTGTTCATCGGCCTGCTGCTCGTCTTCGAGGCGACCGTCGGCGTGCTGAGCCTCACGGGTGGGCGGCGCACGCAGCTCGGTTACGTCGGCGTGATCGGGTTCTACGCCGCCCTGTGGCTCTTCGGCTGGATCGAGACCATCTGGATCATCGTGATGATCCCGTCGATGGTGCTCCTGCTGCGGGCGGAGCATCGCGCCGCGACCGCTGCCGGTCCGGCTGCTCGCGGCAACGCCGCGGCGACCCCGGCGCCGTCGGCGCGCTCGCCCGTGCTGCGGGCCTGACCGCCCTACTCCAGCGCCCGGCCGGCGTTCTCGGGGTCCGCTCGGCGCGCCAGCTCGTCGAGCCGGTTGACGGCGGCCGTGAAGCGGTCGACCAGCCGTCCCGGCAGATCCGCCTCGACCAGCGCGCGCCGGAGTCCGCGGTAGTACCAGGCGGTGTCCGCCGGGGACGCCGAGAACCGGTCGAACACGGCCAGGCCCGGCTCGCCGTCGGGGTCGGTCGCGTCGGCGACGATCGCCTCGGCGTTGTGGAGCTTGTCGCACGCCGAGACCAGCACCGCTGCGTGGCCGTCGGCGACGAGCTCGTAGAGGTGCTGCAGGTAGGCCTCCTTGCGGGGCCGCCACGGTGGCTTGTGTTCGCCGGCCGGCGGCGCGGCGTCCGACAGGGCATGGACGATGGCTGCCACCTCGTCGCCGAAGGTGGCGCGGACGTTGTCGAGCCGCGGCTGTCCGCCGCAGTCCTCGACGACGTCGTGCAGGGCGGCGGCCTGGCACTGGATCGTGGTGCCGCCGTGCTCCATCGTCAGCGCCGCGACCGACAGGAGGTGGGAGAGGTAGGGCACCTGCGTGCCCTTGCGCAGCTGGCCGCCATGTGCCTCGGCCGCGTAGGCGAGTGCCCGACACACCGCCGCCGGATCCGGCGGGATCCCGAGGATGGTCGCCTCCTGCCGGCTCACCGTCCGCTCCCTCGTCGATCGTGTCGGCCGTCAGTGTGGCGCATCGCGGCGACCGACGTCGGAGGAGGCCGATGCCGGGCCCGGGTGGATGTCGACGCGCGGGCCTGCCGCGGCGCCTACGACGGCCGCACCAGGAACCCGCCCTCCCCGGGTCCCTCGGGTCGGCATGGTGCCAGCGCACCGCGGTCGGCCGGACTGATGCTGACCAGGGACGAGCCGAACCACAGCAGCGACCAGCGCGTCTGCAGGTCGACCTCGGGCCCGACCACCTCGAGCAGGTCACGCGCCCGGTCGAGGTCGTGATTGCGGAACGCGAGGCGCTCGCCAGCGACGACGACCACGAGCTGCTCGTCGTCGATGTCGAGGATCCGTCCGCGCACCTTCGTGCCCGGATCCGTGCTGCCCTTCTTCCACTGGATGGGGTGGACGGTGTGGCCCGGCGCGTAGCTCCGGCAGGGCTTCGGGCGTCGTGGCTCCTTCGCGGCGGTCACGGTCGTGCCGTCCCGCGACCGTCGCGAGCAGGCCGCGACACGGCGTCCCGCCGGGGGAGGGGGACGGTCGCTCGGGCGTCACCGGCCGGACGAGGGATGGGCACGTGGGTCACAGGATCGTGACCCACGTGCCACCCTCCGCAGCGGTTGCACGCGTAGGCATGCACCCGCTCCCCCCGTTCGCGGAGGCATCGGGCGTCGCGTCGGGCCGTCCGCCTCCCGACGCGACGCTTGGCGAGACAGGAACGCCGGGAGGTCGCGGCCCGCAGCAGCGCACGGTCGCTGCGGGCGACCTCGGCGAGCTCGTCGTCACCGAACGTCCGCTCCACGCGCCGGCAGCCGGAGAGCAGCTCGTTCGTCTGCCGATGGCTCGCTGTCGTCGTCTCTCGCTGCATGTGTCCATCCCCTCTGCGCGGCTGGCGGTGTCCTGACGCGTTCGAGGATGCCCGCGGGGTGTGACACGAACATGACTGACAGTGATGTAACTACCACCATTCGTGCGGGGTGCGCACGTTGAGGCGGCGCGGGGCGCGGCGGGACACCGGCGAGGGTGCGCGTGTGGGCACCGCGGCCGGGCACCGCGGCTGGACACCGCGGCCGGGCACCGCGGCTGGACACCGCGGCCGGACAACGCGGCCGGGCACCGCGGCTGGACACCGAGGCCGGACACCGCGGCCGGACACGCGGCCGGTGCGCTACTCGCCCTCGTCGACGTACTGCCGGTAGCGGTCGACGATCTCGAACCCCATGCGCTCGTAGACGGGGAGCCCCATCTCGCTGGCCTGCAGCACCGCCAGCGTGCAGCCCGCCTCGGCCCCGGCCCGGACGGCGGCTGCGCTCATCGCCGCGCCGAAGCCGCGCCGGCGTGCCCGGTCGGTGACGGCGACGTTGTAGACCCCGGCCGTCGCTCCCGACCGGATCATCATGGCGCACGCGACCGGGTCGCCGTCGCGGCGGCCGAGGAAGACCGCGATGTCGGCGTCGTCGAGGAGCGACGCCGGTGTGAGGGTGCGGGACAGGTCCGGGGGGATCTCGAACGCCTCCGCCGAGACCTCCGCGACGGCCTCGAGTCCCGCCGTTGCGTGCACCCGCTCGACCTCCAGCGACGCCGGTGGGTCGGCGAGCTCGCCGATCGGGGAGAGCACCATCCCGGGGACCATCTCGGCGGCGGCGACGAGACCGTGGTGCCGCAGCGTCGCGTCGAGCGCCGGCGGGACGCGTTCGGGGGTCGTCACCGCGAACGGGCAACCCTGCTGCCTGGCCCACGCCAGCGACTCCTCGAGCGAGGTGCCCGTCGGCGTGTCCTCGAGGGCGAAGAGCTCGTTGAAGAACGGGATCGGCGTTCGACTGAACGCCGCCAGGACGGGACCGAAGCGCCTTGTCGACCCGCCGGCGACATGCTGCGCCAGCAGGCCGAACGCATGCAGCCAGTTGGCGCGTACCGTCCCGGCCAGGTCGTGCGACGCCATGGTGCTGCCTCCCCATCTGCCCCGAAGCCGGGCCCGTTCGCTCCCGGCGACGGACCCTAGCGATCCGCCGGGAGCGGTCCCACGAGGTACGGCGCCGCGACGCGCCGTGCAGCGGACGGCCTGGCCCCACCCGCGAAACGACCACCCGGCGGGGCCGAGGCGCCTAGGTTCTGTGCCGGGCCCACGGCTGGTGGGCCGCGCAGAGAAAGGACTCCCGGTGGCCGGCGCTCGGCGGCCTCCCGAGGCCGGGCCCCCCTGGCCGTGGCGGCTCGTGCTCGGTGCGGTGCTCTGGCTCCTGCGGCGGCCCTTCGCCTGGCGGGTCCTGGCCCACCGACCGGACGAGCTGCCGCCACCGAGCAAGCCGCTCGTCGTGGTGTTCAACCACACCTCGAACGTCGACCCGTTCCTCGTTGCCGGGACCGTCTGGCGGGGGCTCGGCCACTGGTGCCAGCCGCTCGCCAAAGCCGAGATCTTCGACGTGCCGGTGCTCGGGCCGCTCGCCCGCGGCGCCGGCGCGATCCCGGTCTCGCGGTCGGACGACGAGGCGCGGGAACGCGCCTACGACGCCGCCGTGGCCCGCCTGAAGGAGGGCGGCACGATCATGATCGCGCCCGAGGGCACGGTCACCCACGACGGCTCGCTGCTGCCGCTCCGGCACGGTGCGGCACGCCTGGCGCTGGAAGCGGGCGTCGACGTGCTCGTCGTCACCCACTTCGGTGCGCAGCGGGGGTTCTCACCGGTCGTGCGGATGCCGGACCGCGGGGTGCTCGTGACGGTCCGCCTGGACCTGCTGCGCTCCTGGGAGAACGAGGATGCGGCCTCGCTGACGGGGCGGATCGCGGCGACGATGCTCGACCGCAGCGCCCAGCTGCGGACCTCCTACCCGCAGGCGGAGCCCGGCGCCCGGTGGTGGCCGCCCTACGCCCAGCCCGCGTCGCCGACGGCAACCGCCCGCGAGCACCTCGAGCGGTACCGGGCGAGCATGGCGGAGGCCGTCGCGCACGCCCGTGATCGCATGGCGCGGTTCGCGGAGGAGCGTGCGATCGAGGAACGGGTCGCCGAGGCGCGCGAGCGCGCGGTCGCGGCGACGGAGGACCTCGCGGCCCGGTCACGCGCCCGAGCGGAGGCGCTGAGCGAGCAGGCGCGCGAACGCTTCGACGAGCTGGGCGAGCAGGCCCGTGAGCGCATGGACGAGCTGGGCGAGCAGGCCCGTGAGCGCATGGACGAGCTGAGCGACCGGGCCCGCGAGCGCATGCAGCAGAACCGCTCCCGCGGCGGTGGCGGCCGCTCGTGAGTGGATGTGCCGGGCGTCGTGGGCGCGCGGACGCGCTCAGCTGCTCGGTGCGTCCGGGTTGTGCTGGCGGTAGTACTCCCACTCGTCGACGCGGGTGCCGTCCTCGAGCACGCAGGTGCCGGACTGGCTACCGTCGCCGGCCGTCTCGATCTCGACCGTGCCGCCCTGCTCCTCGCAGTAGACGGACGCCGGGTTGGCGATCCCCGGGTCGGTCTGGTCGGCCGTGGTGCCGCTGTCGCCACCGCAGCCGGTCAGCACGACGCCGAGCACCGCGAGGACCGCGGCGATCGCCCGCATCCTTCTCATGACGACTCCTCTCAGGGAGGGCCTCACCATCGATTCTCCACGCGCGCGACGCCGCGACCAGAGGCGACCGGCGCGGCCGGCATGACGATCGCGGGCATGCGACGGACCGAGCGCGTCCGGTTCGTCGCGCGCGAGAACCGGTTCGTCGTCCGCGTCGAGCGCACCACGGGCCAGCGGGTGACCGCCTACCTGCCGAACACCGCGAGACTGACCGACGTGCTCGTGCCCGGCGCGACCCTCGTCGCCGAGCACAGCGACGACCCCCACCGCCGCACGCGCTGGACGGTCACCCGCGTCTGGGACGGCACGTGGGTCTCGCTCGAGGCCAGCCGCGCGTCCGCTCTCGTCGCGGGCCACCTGGAGGCCGGCGGTGCGCTGCCGGGCTGGCCGCCGGCACGTGCCGTGCGTCGTGAGGTCACCCACACCTCCCACCGTTTCGACCTCGCCGTCGAGCTCGACGATGGCCGGTCCGCCGTCGTCGAGGTGAAGTCGCTGAGTCGCGCCCGGGGCGGTGTGGCACCGCTGTCCGGCACGCCGTCGACCCGCGGGGTGGCACATCTCGCGGCACTCGCGACGATGGCCCGGGCCGGTGACGCGGCCGCCGTGACGTTCGTCGTGCAGCGGGCCGATGCCGAGGTCCTGGACCTCGCCGCGCCGGCCGACGCTGCCTGGGTCGACGCCGTCCGCGATGCCCGCCGCGCCGGCGTGCACGTCGTCGCCTTCGCCTGCGACGTGGACGAGGAGCGGCTGGCGCTGGGCGACCCCATCCCGGTCCGTGACGGCGGCGCGGATCCTAGGGGAGCACCATCTCCCCGAGCTGGTCGCGGATGACCTTCTTGTCGATCTTGCCCACGCTCGTCTTCGGGATCTCCTCGAGGACGCGCAGCTCGTCGGGCAGCCACCACCTCGCCACCCGGTCGGCGAGGAACGCGCGGATCTCCTCGAGCGTCGGCGGATCGGCCGGGTCCTCGGACACCACGAGCGCGACGGGGCGCTCGTCCCACTTGCGCGACGGCACCCCGACGACCGCGGCGTCCGCGACCTTCGGATGGGCGAGGATCTCGCCCTCGAGCTCGACCGACGAGATCCACTCGCCCCCGGACTTCACCAGGTCCTTCGCGCGGTCCACGATCCGGAAGAACCCGTCGTACTCCATGGAGGCGACGTTGCCGGTGCGCAGCCACCCGTCGTTGAAGCGGTCCCGGGCGTCCTCGTTGCGGTAGTAGGCGGAGGCGATCCAGGGCCCGCGGACCTCGAGCTCGCCGACGGTCTCGCCGTCCCACGGCAGGGGCGTGCCCTGCGGGTCGGTGATCCGGGCCTCGAGCCCCGCGAAGATCGTCCCCGTCTTCTCCTTCACGGTCAGCAGGGCGTCGCGGTCGAGTCCCTGGTGGCGCCGACGCGGGCGTGCGGCCGATGCCAGCGGTCCGGTCTCGGTCATGCCCCAGACCTGCAGGTACTCGATGCCGAGGTCGTCGTAGGCCTCGATGAGCGCCTTCGGGGAGGCGGAGCCGCCGACGAAGACCAGGCGCAGCGACGACGGGTCGGCGGTGCCGTCCCGGAGCAGCGGCAGACACATCTTCCAGATGGTCGGGACGCCGGCCGCGACGGTGATCCGGTGCTCGTCGATGAGGCCGGCGAGGTGCTCCGCGGAGCTGTCCGACCCGTGCAGGACCAGGTCGGCGCCGGTCGTGGGAGCGGCGTAGGGCAGCGACCACGCGAACGCGTGGAACATCGGGACGATCGGGAACACCCGGTCGAGCTCCCGCAGGCCGATGTGGTCGGCCATCGAGGCCGCGAGCGAGTGCAGCCACATGGCCCGGTGCGAGTACAGCACGCCCTTCGGCATGCCGGTCGTCCCGGACGTGTAGCACAGGCCCATCGCGGCGCTGTCCTCGACGGTGGGAAGCCGATCGAGCGGCTGCGAGGAGGCGACCAGCTCGTCGTGGTCGTGCAGGTTCGGCAGCGCCGTCGCGTCGCTGCCACCCGCCGCGTCGGCACCCATCCGGACGTAGGCCTCGACGGTCCCGAGGCGGTCCGCGAAGCCGCGGACCTGCCCGCCGAGCTCGGCGTCGAAGAAGAGCACGCGATCTTCGGCATGGTTCGCGATGTAGGCGATCTGCTCGGCGTGCAGCCGCACGTTGATCGTGTGCAGCACCGCCCCGACGAGCGGGACGGCCCAGTACAGCTCGAAGTGACGCGCCGAGTTGTAGGCGAAGGTCGCGACCCGGTCGCCCGGTCGCACGCCGAGGTCGTCGGTCAGCGCGGTGCACAGCCGCAGGATCCGGTCGGCGAGCTCGCCGTAGGTGAACCGTCCCTCGGGCGCGATCACCTGCCCGTCGGCGTACAGGGTCCGCATGCGCTCGAAGATCGAGTGCAGCGTCAGGGGGGTGTTCTGCATGAGGCCCGGGATGGTCACGTCGTCTCCTTCGCGGCCGGCAGCGCGGCCCTACACACCCAGGTAGCGCTGCAGCGCCTCGCTGCCCTCGAGCTCGTCGGCAGCCGCCTCGTGACGGATCTGGCCCTTCTCGATGAGGTAGGCGCGATCGGCGTAGCGCAGCGCCCACCGGTGGTTCTGCTCGGCGAGGACCATCGTGAGTCCGGTCTCGCGGAGGCGTTTCATGAGTCGCCCGATCTCCTGCAGCACGACCGGGGCGAGCCCTTCGGAGGGCTCGTCGAGGAGCAGCACCTTCGGGTTCGCCATGAGCCCGCGACCGACGGCCAGCATCTGCCGCTCGCCGCCCGAGAGGTTCCCGGCCATGGCCTCCCGCAGGTCCCCGAGCTTCGGAAACGCCTCGTAGACCCGCGTGATGGTCCAGCCGCCCTCGTCGACCGACCTGGCGCGCACCACCTCGAGGTTCTCGCGCACGGTGAGGTTCGCGAAGACCCGCGCGCCGGAGGGCACCAGGCTCAGGCCCGCCCGCGACCGGCGGTAGGTGGAGCGGTCGTCGAGCCGCTCGTCGCCGACCACGATCTCGCCGCTGCGGGTCGTCACCAGCCCCATGAGGGCGGCGAACGTCGTGGTCTTGCCGGCGCCGTTCCGGCCGAGCAGCGCGACGAGCTCGCCCTGCCGGACCTCCATGGACAGGTCGTGCAGGACGTGGCTGGCGCCGTAGTAGGCGTTGAGTCCGCGGACGGTCAGCATCACTCGTCGCTCCCCAGGTAGACGCGCTTGACCTCGGGGTCGCTGCGGACCTCGTCGGGTGTCCCCTCGGCGAGGGGGCGGCCCTGGTGCATCACGAGGATGCGGTCCGCGGTGCCGAACACGACCTCCATGTCGTGCTCGCAGAACAGCACCGTGAGGGCCCGGTCGGCCGCGATCCGGCGAACGAGGTCCATCGTCCGTCGCGTCTCCTCGGGCGCCATGCCGGCTGTGGGCTCGTCGAGCAGGAGCAGCTTCGGTTCGAGCGCCAGGCTGATCGCCAGCTCGAGCGCCCGCTGGTCGCCGTGGGAGAGGTTGCCTGCGCGTGCGTGCTCGACCTCTCGCAGCCTCACGTCGTCGAGGATCTCACCGACCTCCGTCGCGTGCAGGCCGGCGACGCTGCCGTAGGCCCGGCTCGACTCGCCGCGGCGCGCGATGATCCCGAGCCGGACGTTCTCGTGCACGGTCAGCCCGCCGAAGATGCTCGTGATCTGGAAGGCGCGGCCGATCCCGGCGCGGGCGATCCGGTAGGTCGGCAGGCCGGTGATGTCGGCACCGTCGAAGGTGACCGTGCCGGCATCCGGCCGGAAGTAGCCGGTGACCAGGTTGAAGAGGGTCGTCTTGCCGGCGCCGTTCGGGCCGATGACGGCCCGCAGCTCCTTGGGTTCGACGAGCAGGTCGACCCCGTCGACGGCCTGCAGGCCCCCGAACCGCTTGCGCAGTCCCCGCACCTCCAGCAGCGCCATCAGGAGCCCTCCCGGGTGGTGGCCGGTGCCTGCCGGGTGTCGCCGGTCGGCGCCGGGTCGGTGCGGTCGCGGTCGGGCCGTACCAGGGCGACGAGGCGCCGGAAGCCCTCCACGAGGCCGCCGGGCAGGAAGAGGATGATCAGCAGCAGCACGATGCCGAGCACCGCCTGCCAGTAGTGGATGTTCCGGGTGATGTAGTCGCGCAGCAGCCCGAACACGACCGCCCCGACGGTCGGGCCGGCGAAGCTCGACAGCCCGCCGATGAGGGTGACGAAGATCGGCTCGGCCGACGTGGTCCAGTGCATCAGCTGCGGGAAGGCCTGCCGGTCGAAGATGGCGTACATCGCGCCGGCCCACCCGGCGAACGCCCCGCCGAGGGTGAAGGCGGCCAGCTCGTAGCGCTTCACCTTGATGCCGAGGAAGCCGGTGCGCTCGCGGTTCTCCCGGATGGCCCGCAGCGTCGCGCCGAAGGGGGAGCGCATGACGAGCCCGAGCACGACCAGGGCGATGGCCGCCATCACGAGGATGAAGTAGTACCGGTTGAGGGTGGGGTCGAGGGCCGGCGGCAGCACGATCCCGTGGACGCCGTCGTCGCCGTGGGTCAGCGACCGCCACTGGAAGGTGATCAGGAACAGCAGCTGCCCGAGGGCCAGGGTCAGCAGCGCGAAGTAGAGCCGGGTGGCGCGCAGGGCGACGAGCCCCGTCACGTAGGCGATGGCGCCGGCGACCAGCGGGGAGAGCAGCAGCCCCACGATGGGGGACATGCCCAGGTGCAGGGCCAGCAGGGCCACGGTGTATGCGCCCACCCCGTAGTAGGACGCGTGGGCGAACGACACGAGGCCCGTGTAGCCGAGCAGGACGTTGAACGAGGTCGCGAACACCGCCAGCACGAGGACGGACATCAGGACGAACTCCTGACGCTCGCCGACCAGCAGCGGGGCGATGACGGCCGCGAGGGCCGCGAGGGCCCAGCCGACGGGGAGCTTCGTGAGCAGCTTCATCGTTCCGGCACTCCGAACAGCCCCCAGGGGCGCCACACGAGCACCGCGACCATGACGACGAAGACGATGGCGAGAGCGGCGTGCGGGAAGAACTGGATCCCGAAGGCGAAGGTCACCCCGACGAGCAGGGCCCCGACCGCGGTGCCGAGCAGGCTGCCGAGCCCGCCGATGATCACGACCGCGAAGGACTCCACGATGATGTCGACGTCCATACCGAGATGCGCCGTCGACTGCGGTGCGGCGAGCATCCCGCCGAGTCCGGCGAGCCCGCCGCCGACCGCGAAGACGACCGTGAACAGCAGCGGCACGTTCACGCCGACCATCCGCAGCATCTCGGGATCGGACACGGCGGCGCGGATGTCCCGGCCGAGGCCGGTCCGCGCCATCAGCAGCCAGAGCGCGAGGGCGAGGACGACGGCGACACCGATGAGGAAGATGCCGTAGCGGGGGAAGATCACCCCGCCGATGTCCATGGCACCGCCGATGAGGCGCGGCTGGGCGACCGACTTCGGCCGCTCGCCCCACAGCCACTGGACCGCGTCGGCGACGATGAGGACGAACGCGAAGGTCGCGAGCAGCTGGAGCAGGTGCTCCGCCTCGTAGAGCCGACGCAGCGCGACGAACTCGACCAGCGCGGCCAACGCCGCGACGATCAGCGGCGCGGCCACCGCGGCCAGGACGAACCCGGCCATGCCACCCAGCGTCTTCGCGATCGTCACCGACGCGAACGCGCCGACCATGTAGAACGAGCCGTGGGCGATGTTGACGATCCGCAGGGCGCCGAACACCAGGCTCAGTCCCGACGCGACGATGAACAGGATCGCGGCGCGGGACAGCCCGGTGAGGAGCTGCAGCAGGAAGGCCTGCGCGTCCACTCGTGCCTCCTTGGCGTGCCGTGCGACGGCAAGCGGGGCGGGCCGTGGCGGCCCGCCCCGCCCGGGTCGGTCAGCTACCGCCCCGTGCCTTCGTGACCTCGTCGGGCGAGAGCCAGGTCTGCTCCGCCGGGACCGCGTTGATGTTGCCGTAGACGTAGAAGCCGAGGTCCTTGTCGAACGTCAGCTCACCGATGTAGGAGGCCACGGCCGCCTGGTGGTCGATCTCGCGGATCTCGGTGTCCCCACGCAGGGACGTGAACTTGAACCCGCCGGCCGTCTCCGCGAACTGGTCGGCATCGAGGCTCCCGTTCTTCTCGACGATCTGCGCCCACACGTTCACGGCGTCGTAGGCCATGCAGGCCCAGTCGGAGGGCACGGTGTCGTACTTGTCCTTGAACGTCTGCACGAACTCCTTCATCTGGGGCGTGTCGATCGTGAACGGGCACCGGGAGTAGGCCCGCACGCCCTCGAGGTCCACCGAGTCGCCGAGCTCGCGCAGCGCGTCGGTCTCGTACAGCGCCGTGAAGTACACCTGGTCGAAGAAGCCGAGGTTCGCGGCCTGCTTCGTGAAGGTCACGAGGTCGCCGGCGAACAGCGGCGAGTAGACCGCCTCGGGCTTCGCCGACAGGATCGACGTGATGAACGGCTGGTAGTCGCTCTCGCCGAGCTCCGGCCACTGCTGCTCGACGATCTGGGCCTTGGCGTTGTTCTCCTTCAGCGTGTCCACGAACGTGCCGGTCTGCCGCTGACCGAACTCGTAGTTCGGGGCGATCGTCGCCCACTTCGTGTACTGGCTGCTCGCCAGGTCGACGCCCTGTGCCTTGGCCTCCATGCGGGTGTTGGGAACGACCGACACGAGGTACTTCTGGAACTGATCGACGGTCAGCGCCTCGGTGTTGGAGGTGTGGATGATGAAGGGGACCTTGCGCTCCTTCGAGACCTCCGTCTCGGCCAGAGCGACGGCGGACGACACCGGGCCGAGCAGCGCCGAGATGCCGTCGGAGATGATCATGTCGCGGGCGAGCTGGGCACCGACCTCGGGCTTCGCCTGGCTGTCCTTCACGATCAGCTCGACCTGCCGACCGAGCACCCCGCCGTCGGCGTTGAGCTGATCGACCGCCAGCTGGGCAGCCTGCTTGTTGGCCTGACCGAACAGGGCGATCGATCCCGACAGGGCCGTGGCCATGCCGATCTTGATCGGTCCCTCGTCGCTCGTCGCACCACCGCCGCCCGACGAGGTCGTCTCGCTGGCAGCCGTGGTCTCGCTCGTCCCGCCGGTCGCGGCCTCGCTCTCCGAGCTCTGGCCCTCGACGCCACCGCCGCCACAGGCTGCGGCGAGGAGGCTCAGGGCCAGCGCGAGCACCAGCGGCGTCAGCCGCCTCACTCGCCACCGGCTGATGCTGGTCGTCACGTGCACGGTCGCTCCTTTGTGCGCCATGGGGCTCATGCCCCCTCGGACCGACCCGTCGGTGGGTCGTCCCGTTCCTGCTGATCACGCTCCCGCAGCGCCAGACGCCGGATCTTCCCGGTCGTCGTCAGCGGTAGCTCGGCCACGAACTCGATCTCTCGCGGGTACTCGTACGCCGCCAGGCGGCTGCGCACACGCTGCTGCAGCTCGCCGACGAGGGCCTGCGAGGGCTCCTCGCCGTCGACGAGCTGGACGAACGCCTTCACGACCTGGCCCCGGACCTCGTCGGGCACGCCGATGGCCGCCGCCATCGCGACCGCCGGGTGCCCGATGAGGCATTCCTCGATCTCCGCCGGTCCGATGCGGTAGCCGGCCGAGATGATCACGTCGTCGCGGCGGGCCACGAACCACAGGTAGCCGTCGTCGTCGACCGTGCCCATGTCGCCCGTGCGCAGCCAGCCGTCACGGGTCTTCTCCGCGGTGGCGGCCTCGTTGTGCCAGTAGGCGATCATGGCGACCGGGTCCGGCAGGCGCAGTGCGATCTCGCCCTCGCGTCCGGGCGGCAGCGGCTGGCCGTCGGGGTCGATCACGGCCACGTCGTGGCCGGGGTAGGGACGTCCCATGGAGCCGGGGCGGACCGGCCAGACGCCGGCGCTGTTGCCGACGAGGAGGTTCGCCTCCGTCTGCCCGTAGATCTCGTTGACGGTGACGCCGAGGTGCTCCTCACCCCACTCGAGCATCTCGGCCCCGAGCGGCTCACCACCGGACATGGCGGTACGCAGCCGGACCCCGGCCACGCGCGGCCGGGTGTCCCGCAGCAGCTTCAGCGCCGTCGGCGGGAGGAACGTGGCCCGCACGCGGTGCTCGGCCATCAGCGCGACGGCCCACTCGGGGTCGAAGCCGCCCCGCGGCGCCGCGACGATCGGCTGCCCGTGGAACCAGGTCGGCAGCAGCGCGTCGATGAGCCCGCCGATCCAGGCCCAGTCGGCCGGCGTCCACATCCGGTCGCCGGCCTGCGGGAAGAAGTCGTACATGAGCTCGAAGCCGGGCAGGTGCCCGATGACGACCCGGTGGCCGTGCAGGGCGCCCTTCGGCGCCCCGGTCGTCCCCGACGTGTAGATGAGCAGTGCGGGGTCATCGGGCGTGGTGTCGGCGACCTCGAGGTGGGCCGCCCCGTCCGGTGAGCAGGTCCGCGAGCCGGTGCAGCGGCGGGCTCACCTCCCCGTCCACCACGACGGCGAGACCGGGCAGGTCGGCACGGACCTCGTCGAGCACGTCGAGCGCACCCGCGCTCACGATCACCGCCCGCGCGTCGCTGTCCCCGAGCCGGAAGCGGACGGCGTCGGGTCCGAACAGCGTGGTGAGCGGGACGGCGACGGCACCGAGCTTGTAGACGGCCAGATGGGCCAGACCGGCCGTCAGCCCCTGGGGGACCATGATCGCGACCCGGTCGCCACGGGTGACGCCGAGGCGGCGCAGGCCGTTCGCGAGCCGGTTCGACTGCTCGCTCAGCGCGCCGAAGGTGTGCTCACGGACGACGCCGTCCACGACCTCGACCAGGGCGAGGCTGGCGCCGTCCTGCCGGTCGGCGCAGGCGGCCCCGATGTTGAGATGAGCCGGCAGGTCCCACGAGAACGTTGCCCGCAGCGACTCGTACGTGGCGTCGACAGATCGAATCAGCACCGGCTCCCACCTCCCTCGGCTCCCCGCCCGATGTGCTGATCCGCACGCTACGACGGGTCAGGCAGCACCGACTACGGGCAAGGCGCCCACCGTCCGGGGCGTGTGGTGGGTGGATCTCACACTCCCCGGCGACCCCGGCGACCCCGGCGACCCCGGCGACCCGAGGGCGCCGTGCGTGCTCGCTTCGCTGCGCGCCGCCGGCGACTCACCCCAGGGCGTCGGCGAGGCGGCGGACCTGCAGGGCGAGGTGCACCCGCAGGGACGGCTCGGCCTCCTGCCAGCCGTCACCGAGGAGCTCGCCGAGCCTTCCGAGGCGCTGGTAGAGGGTGTTCGGGTGCACGTGCAGTTCCCGGGCCGCCCGGGTGACGTTGCCCTGCGCGTCGAAGTAGGCCTGCAGGGTGGCGATCAGGTCCGTGCCCTTCTCGGCGTCGTACTCGAGCACGGTGCCGAGCGTCGCCGACACGAACCGGGCGAGCTCGGCGCGGCCGCTGGCGCTGAACAGCTGGCCGTAGACGCCGAGCTCCTCGGCGGCAGCGATCTGGCCGTGCCGACCGAGTGCCAGCAGCGCCCGTCGGCACCGGTCTGCCTGGCCGTAGGCCTCGGCGAGTGCGTCCGGTGCCGACACCGGACCGGCGACGCCGACGGTCGCGGTCACGTGCTCCCGCGGCAGCCCGGACCGCAGGCTGTCCTGGATCCGTCCTCCGTCGTCGCCGGGCACCAGCAGCACGACCGTGCCGTGTACCTCGCCCGCCACCCCGTGATGGGCCTGGGCGATCCTGGTGGCGACGGACAGCAGACGCTGGCGCTCGTCCTCCACCGAGGCCACCGCCACGGTGTGGGGACGGTCGAGGTCCAGACCGGCCACGCGCCCGCCGCGGCGCAGGGCGTCGAGATCCCGCTTCGGCCGGGTCAGCAGATCGGTGAGCAGCTCGCTGCGTTGCCGTTGCGCCGTCTCGGCGACCGAGCGTTGCTTGAGGAGCACGAGCGCGGTCACGTGCCCGGCGCGCTCGAGCGTGCGCAGGTCCGCGTCGCCGAGGTCGCCGACGCCGGTGAGGACGAGGGCGCCGAGGTTCTCGGCGCCGCTGATGATCGGGGTGACCCAGCCGCCGGGCACCGCGACGCTCCGGCCGGACTCGCCGGCGAGCGCGAGGGCCTCGCACAGCGGGTCGTGCATCGGCCGGCGGTCCCCGACCAGGTCGTCGACCGTGCCGACGACCGCGAGCAGCCGCCCGTCGGGGTCGAGGACGCGAAGGTCGCCGCCGAGGACGCCGACGACGGCATCGGCCACGTCGTCGAGGCTGCCGCCCTGGAGCACCACGTGGGTGAGCCGTTCGTGCACGTCGGCGGCGCGCTCGACGGCCGCGCTGCGCGCACGGAGCAGCTCGTGGGCGTCGTGGAGCTCGGCGAGTGCGTCCTCGGCCTCCTGGAACAGGCGGGCGTTCTCGATCGCGATGGCGGCGTGTGCGGCGAGCGAGGCGAGCAGGTTGACCTCGTGGGCGGCGAACGGCCGCGGCTGCCGGTTCGACGTGAACAGGACCCCGATGACCGTGTCACCGACGAGCAGCGGTACCCCGAGGATCGCCGTCAGCTCCTCGCCGCCGACCACCCCGTCGATCTCGCCGGTGTGCACGAAGCGCGGGTCCTCGAGGTAGTTGGAGGTGAAGTAGGGGGTGCTCGTCTGCGCGACCAGGCCACCCAGCCCGACACCCAGGGGCAGGCGGACGTGCTTGAACTCCTCGGTCAGCATCCCTTCGGTGACCCGCATGTACGTGTCGCCGCGCTCCTCGTCGATGAGGGTGAGGTAGGCGGTATCGGCATCCAGCAGCTGCCGGGCCCGGCGCGCGATCGCCTTCAGCACCCGCTCAACGTCGCGGATCGAGATCAGGTCGCGGCCGGTCTCGTAGAGGGCGGCGAGCTCGACCTCACGGCGGCGGCGCTCGCGCAGCGTCGCCCGGATCCGCAGGGCCACGACGCTGTCCTCGCGGAGCGCGGCGATCTCCTCGTCGGACGCACCGCGTGCCTGCGCCAGCGCGACCGGACGCTCGAACGCATCGGCCGACGCCTCGTCGAGCAGCAGCCGAAGGAACCCGCTGTCGTCGCCCATGCCTCCCGCTCCCCGTGCTCCCTGTCGTGATCCTAGTGAGCACTCTCCCCAGTCGGGCGCAGAAGTCGTGGAGACACTCCCCATGGTCCTGCCTCGACGCGAACGCCTAGCGTGGGGTGTCATCGCGCCGTCGAGGGGAGAACGGCATGCGCACATCGCTGGCCGTGATCCTGGCCGGCGGCCTCGTCGCCGCCGCCGGGATGACACCGACCACCTCGGCCGCGTCGGCCCCTCGGCCGCGTCGGCCGCGTCGGCCGCGTCGGCCGCGCCCGCGTGCCCGGACACCACCGGGCTGGTCGTGCCCGGCGCCGAGTTCTTCCAGGTGTCGTGTCTGGACGACCTCACCACCTACACCAACACACGGACCGACACGACCACCTTCGGGTGGGGCGGCGCCGGCACCCGCGACGGCGGGGGGCTGCACTCCACGGCGACCCGGTTCCCGGACGAGAAGGTCGCCGGCGTCCAGATCGAGGGCTGGTTCCCGGACTCGTGCTCCCGCTACGAGGTGGAGCACAACACGTTCATGCCGTCGTGTCCCGGCGGCTTCCGCCACAACGGACAGTTCGTCATCCGCGTGCCCGACGACTGGGACGGCGTCCACCTCGTCGTGGGGGGCACCCCCGGCATCCGCACCGAGTTCTCGAGCGACATCATCCTCTCGGACGCCGCCCTGTACCGCGGGTGGGCGTACGTGAGCCAGGACAAGGGCAACACCGGACTCGACTTCTTCCGCGCCGGCGACGACGAGACCGGCGGCTCCACGACCCGGTGGGACCCGCCGGCCGCGATCGCCCAGTGGGCCCCCATGATGGCGATGGCCGCCGACGCCGCCCAGGGGGTGCTGCGTCAGCTGCACGGCCGGGAGGCGTCGCTGACCTACGCGGCCGGGGTCTCGAACGGCGGCTACCAGACCCGGCTCGCGCTCGAGCGCTACCCGGACCGCTTCGACGCGGGCGTCGACTGGGAGGGCACCCTGTTCACGGCCGGCGGCCCGAACGTCTACACCTACATCCCGCCGCTGCTGCAGGCCTACCCCGCGTACCGCAGCAGCGGCGACCCGCAGGCGTACGAGAAGCTCGTACACGAGGGCCGCGTGCCCCCGGACTCCGAGCCCGTCTGGGACCACCACTACGAGATCTACTGGGGCGCGGTTGCGAGCACCTACCGGCCCGTCGTCGACCCCGAGTACACCGACTACGTCGCCGCGCCGCGCCTGATCGTCCCGCCGGGCGACCCCGACGCCGAGTACGACTACGCGTCCCGACCGTCGTTCGTGCACGATCGGGTCGCCGAGCTGAGCAACACGGGGGAGACCCACGGCAAGCCCCTCATCACGCTGCAGGGCACGCTCGATGCGCTGCTGCCGATCAGCACCGACACCGAGGTCTACGCCCGGATGGTGCGCGGCGCCGGCCACGACGACACCTTCCGCTACTACGTGGTCGAGGGGGGCGAGCACGTGGACGAGTCCGCCGACGCGCACCCCGAGGTGATGCGCCCGATCCTGCCGTGCTTCTGGGAGGCCCTCGACGCCCTCGACGCCTGGGTGACCGAGGGGACCGCCCCGCCGCCGAGCGGGCTCGTGCCCTTCCCGGCCGGGACCACCCACGAGGAGCGAGCGAACGTCTGCGGGCTTCCGGACCCGGTCGATCGAGCCGCCGGCGCCGACCGTGTGGAGACGGCGGTCGTCGCGTCCCGACACGGCTTCGGGATCACCCGCACGGTGGTGCTGGCGACCGCCGGGGACTTCCCGGACGCGCTGACGGCCGCGCCGCTCGCCGCGACGCTGGACGGGCCGGTGCTGCTCGTCGGGGACACGGTGACGCCCGTGCTCGAGCGTGAGCTCCACCGGCTCGGCGCCGTGGAGGTCGTGGTCGTGGGCGGGGCCGAGGCGGTGCCCGACGAGGTCGTCGCGGGTCTGGAGTCCCTCGGGCTGTCGGTGCGCCGCGTCGCGGGCAGCGACCGGTACGCGACGGCGGCGGCCGTGGCCCAGGAGGTCGGTGCCGCGGACGGCGAGGCGGTCGTCGCGTCGGGAACCTCCTTCCCGGACGCGCTGTCGGTGGCGCCCGTCGCGGCGGCCGCCGGTACGCCGATCCTGCTCACCGCCCCGGGGCACCTGCCGGCGGCGACGCGCGCAGCGCTGGACGACCTCGGGGTGTCGCGGACGCTCGTGATCGGCGGGTCCGCCGCCGTCGCGGACGACGTCGCTGCGCAGCTGCCGCGCCCGACCCGGGTCGGCGGCTCCGACCGGTACGCGACGAGCGTGGCCGTCGCCCGACTCGGTGTGGCGCGGGGCGCCAGCCTCGACGAGGTGTACCTGACGACGGGGCGGGACTTCCCGGATGCGCTGACGGCGGGGCCGCTCGCAGCGGCCGGTGAGCGCGGGTCGGTCCCGGGTGGCCTCGTCCTGCTCGTCGACGGGCAGGCGCCGGCGGCCTCGGCCACGTCGCTCGACGAGCTCCACACGCTGCGGCGCGAGGTCGAGCGCGTCCTGGTCGTCGGTGGGACCGCGGCCGTCGGCGCCGCGACCGAGGCGGCGGTCCGCGACGCACTCGGAATGCCCGGCTGACCTGGCGCGCCGGTCCGCCGCACTCACCGGACGGCTTCGGTCGGGCGCGGCTACGGGCGGCCCGCCATTCGCTGGCAGGTGCCCGCCGGGCCGGCGTAGCATGGGTCGGTCGCCGACCGGAGGGGTCGTGGTGGCCGACGACGTGAGAACCGCACACTGGCACGGGGCCGGGTACGCCCGGCACTCCAGCCACCACCGCAGCTACGACGACTGGTTCCTCGACCGGCACCCACCGGCGCCCGGCGACGTGGTCGTGGACCTCGGCTGCGGCAGCGGGGAGTTCAGCGCCCGCCTGGCGTCGCTGGTCGGCGACGGTCGCGTGATCGGGGTCGACCGTGACCCCTCGATGCTCGAGCACGCACGGACCCATACCGCTCCGAACCTGACCTTCGTCGAGGCGTCGGCGGACGAGGTCGACACGGTGGTCGAGCCGGGGACGATCGACCTCGTGGTCAGCCGCGCGATGCTGCACTGGCTGCCGGTGTCTCGGTACCCCTCGGTGTTCGGCGCCGTGTACCGGGTGCTTCGTCCTGGCGGGTGGTACCACTCCGAGTCCGGCGGGGCCGGAAACGTCGGCGCGGCCACGGGCATCCTCTATGACATCGCAGCCGAGCGTGGGCTGCCGCTCGTGGACCCGTTCCCGCATGCCGGCGAGGCCTTCGACCTCGTCGAGGCGGCCGGCTTCGAGATCCCCGACGAGGGCGTGCGGACCGTGGCGCAGCGGCGGCCGTTCAGCCGCGAGGACACGGTCGGCTTCCTGCGCACCCAGGTCGCGGTGGCGCTGACCCGCCTCGCGCCCCCGGAGGAGCGGCCGGCGATCGCCGATGAGGTCGTCGCGGCCGCCGAGCGGCTGCGTCGCCACGACGGCACCTACGACCAGACCTTCGTCCGCCTCGAGATCCTGGCGCGCCGGCCGGTCTGACCCCGCGGCGTCCGCCCCGTCGCCCCGGCGCGCGGGTGCGCGGCTCGGCGGCGCGGGTTGACGGACGGCAGGCCGGTCGGCCGGGACCGTCTGCCCGGCAGCCCGGAGCCGACCGGCTCTGGCCCGCGTCAGCCAGAGGCCCATCCTTGCAGACAGAGCTGCAGACAGGGGATGCGGCGGTCGACGCCTCGACGCCCCGACGCCCGCCGCGCGCGGGGACACCCCAGGGAGATGGGACCATGGCCACACGGATGACCCCGGCGGATGCCGTCTGGTACCTCGGTGAGAACCGGTGCAACCCGATGATGATCTCGTCGATGCTCTGGTTCGACCGGCGCATGGACGTGGACGGGCTCCGTGCCCGCTACCAGGAGCGGATGATCGACCGCCACCCGGTGTTCCGGCAGCGGATCGTCCCGTCACGCACGTCGGTGCTGCTGCCGAAGTGGGAGGACGACCCGCACTTCGACCTCGACGACCACGTCACCGTCGTCGAGATGGCCCCGCCGGGCGACCACGCCACGCTCGAGGACCTGTGCAGCGTCGAACGGAGCACGCCCCTCGACCGCAGCCGCCCGATGTGGCACGTCACCGTCTACCAGGGCTACCGGGGGACCGGCAGCGCCGTGCACACCCGCATCCACCACAGCATCGGGGACGGGCTGGCCCTGATGCAGCTGCTGCTGACCCTCGTCGACGAGTACGAGCCGGGCTCGGTCGCTATCACCGACGCGTCGGCCCTGCCGCTGTCGCTCGCCACGGGTCGGCAGGTGCTGCGCTCCGCGCAGGCAGCCACCCGGATGGCCCGGCACCCGACGACCGTGCCGCCCGCCGTCCGGCAGGGCGCGGACCTCACCCGCTGGGGCGTCAAGCTCCTGCTGCCGACGATGGCCGACCGCAGCCAGCTGATCGGGCACCCCAGCGGTGAGAAGCGCATGAGCTGGGACCCCGACGGCTGGTCGCTCGACGAGATCAAGGCGGCCGCGGCGAAGGCCAACGGGACGATCAACGACCTCGTGCTGGCCATCATGGCCGGGGCGCTGCACCGCTACCTCGCGCACCGCGACGGCCTCGTCGACGACGTCCTCATGTACCTGCCGGTGAACATGCGCCCGCCGGGTGAGCCGCTCCCGCGCCATCTCGGCAACCGCATCGGGCTGCTGCCGATCAAGCTGCCGGTCGGGCTCACGGACCCGGAGGACCGGCTCGCCGTGGTCCAGGCGCGGATGGCGGCGCTCAAGCGCTCGCCCGCCCCCGTGGTCTCCCACCTGCTGCTGGCTGCCACGTCGCTGGCGACGCCGGTGGGCGAGCGGGGCATCCACCGCATGAACCAGGTGCGCTCGACCGGCGTGCTCACGAACGTGCCGGGCCCGCGGCAGCCGCTGCACCTCGCCGGTGCCCGGATCCTCGGCAGCGTCGGATGGGGCGGGATGACCGGCCACCTCAACGTCAGCGCGGCCTTCGTCAGCCTCGGCGGTCGCATCTTCTCCGGGCTCGTCACCGACCGGGCGATCACGCCCGACCCCGAGCGGCTCGAGCAGTACCTGCAGGAGGAGTGGCGGCGTGTGGTGCCCTCCGCCGAGCCCGCGCCGGCCATGGTCGTCGCCGCCGACGGGGACGGAGCGGCCCGGCCGCGGCCGCGTCCGAGGAAGCGCGCCGCGGCGGCGCCGACGAGCGCCGGCGTGTAGGTGCAGGGGGCCCGCCGCCCGCCCGCTCCCGCATGGTGGGACGGGCCCGCGTTCGCCACTGTCGAGAGCGCCCCACGACCGCCACGCCGGCGTCAGCGGGGTCCGGCGTCCAGTCCGCGGCGACCATCGCGTGCCCGCAGAATGCTCTGCCGCTGCTCGCCGGTGAGGTAGCGCGGCGAGCGCAGCACCACGGCGTCGCCGTCGGGACGGGCGTCGGGGATGCCGGCTGCGCGCAGCAGCGTGTCCGCGCGCCTCGTGACGCTCCCGGCCACACCGAACCAGCCGAGGAGCTCCTTGACGGTGAGCCAGCCGTCGTAGGGGCGCAGCGTTCCGTTCGCCTTCGCGATGCTCCACGCCAGCGCGGCGGCCGCCGTCTCGGCCCGCCCCCGGCGCCGGAACACGTCCGCGTCGCCCCGAGCGACCGCTGCGAGAAGCCGCCGACACGCCGTGCGGTGCTCGTCGTCGAGCATCTCGTCGCAGCACCCGTCGAGCAGCCCGAGCACCTCCGCGACCCGCGGCCGCACGTCGTCGGGCACGACCGGCCAGTCGAACGGCTCGTCGGGCAACGGCCGCGCATCCAGCGTGGCCAGCATGTCCGCACCCCCGACGGTCTCGGCGAGCCGGTCCAGCAGCCGCCGGCGGTTCTGCATCTCCCACGCCTGCACGTCCTCGCTGAGGCCGCTCAGCAGCACCTGCTCGAGATCCACGTCCGTGAGGCGGTCGTCCCACAGGCCGATCGCGTCGAGGAGCGCGGCCGCACCGGACGACTCGTCCGTTCCCGGCTGGCGGTCGCGACGGATCGTGCGCTGGAACTCGGCGTCGTACCGGTCGATGGCCGCGAGGGCCTCGCGGGTCGGTGCCGGCCCGATGCCGGCCCGGTCGTGCGCGAACGCGACGAAGTCCCGCAGCAGCGACGGCGCCGGCGCGACGAAGTCCGCCTCCGCGACGACGTCGCGTGGCAGCGCGTCCAGGAGCAGGATCTCGACCGAGGTGGGGCTCCACCGCAGCGGATCGCCCTTGCCCTGGTGGCAGGCACACCAGAGGACCGCGTCGAGCAGGTCGCGCGCGATCTCGTCGTCGTGGTTCCGCCCGTGCGGGGATGCGAGAAAGTCGGCTGCCAGCGCCCGTCGCGCCGCGTCGTCCCACGCCGGCCGCTCGTAGCCGGTCCCGCCGGCCGGGAGCCCGCGGACGATCCACTGGACGAGCGGTCGGCAGGCCGGCCACGTGTCGGTCTCGAGCACCGACGCGGAGCCGTCGAGCCGCCGGAGCGCGCTCTCGACGCGTGCACGGGCGTCCGCCGGACGCAGCGAGACCAGCGCGATGTCCGGGTCGTCGTCGGCCAGCTCCTCGTAGCGGGTCACGACGACGTCCAGCGGCTCGTCGATGACGAACGCGTCCTTCACGACGGTCCCGAGGTTGTGGTCGACGTAGGCGACGATCGAGAGCTCGTGCCCGGATCCGGTCCGCACGCCGACGAACACGTTCTCGCCGTCGCCGAGGACGTGCGACAGCGTCTGCGTCCCGTCGACACGGAGCGGCTGCAGCCGTACGAGCCACGTCGGCAGGTCGTGGGTGCGTCGCCTGAGCTCGCGCTCGATCCGCTTGGCCAGCAGCTCGTCGGTGACGAGCTCGCCGAGGACCGTGAGCAGCGCGGTGGTCTCGACGCGATCCACGGCCAGGAAGGAGCGCACGAGCTCGTGGGCGCGCGCCCCACCCGGCGTCGGCGAGGGGCGGTCGGGATCGTCGGGAGCGGCGGCCGCCAGCATGGTCGATCCGAGCCCGAGCAGCGACAACGGATGGGGCTCGAGGAGCATGCGCCGCAGGTCGACGAAGAGCTCGGGCTCGCCACCGCGGCCGGGCGGCGGCCGCGAGGGGGCCTCCGGGGGGTGCCCCTGCGTCGGACCCGACCCCGGGGGCGTCGACCGAGGGGGGAGTGACCGAGGTGATGGCGGGCGCCGGTCCGAGCCGCGGTGGGGCCCTCGTTGCCGCGGCATCCGATGTCCTCCTGGTCAGCCCGCCGTCCGTCGAAGAGCGACGTGCGGCTGCCGACGGTACCCGGCCGCTGCAACGTCACGGACGGCCCGTCGGGTCGTCATCGACCCGTCCCGGCTCCGCTGCCACCGCCCGCCAGCGCGCGGATGTCGTCCGCGAGCTGCTCCACGACGGCCGGCTTGGTGTCGAAGCTCGTCATGAACCGGGCGACCTGCCAGTCGGGGTGCGTCCAGCGGTGGAAGCCCCAGCCCCGCTCCGTCAGGCCGGCCGCGAGGTCGTCGGGCAAGGACACGAAGACCGCGTTCGCGTCGGTCGGGAACCGTGGCGCGACCCCGACCTCCATGAAGGCGGCGGCGAGCCGGGCGGCCATCGCGTTCGCGTGCGTCGCGTTCTCGAGCCAGGCGCCGCTCTCGACGACCGCCGCGAACGGGGCGGTGACGTACCGGTGCTTGCTGAGCAGATGTCCGGCGCGCTTGCGCAGGTACGGGAAGCGCTCGACCGCTTCGGCCTGGGCCTCGGCCCCGAAGAACAGCACGGCCTCGCCGAGGGCGAGCCCGTTCTTCGTCCCCCCGAACGTCATCGCGTCCACGCCCGCGTCGCCGGCGAGCTGTCGCGCCTCGACGCCCAGCGCCGCCACGGCGTTCGCGAACCGCGCCCCGTCGACGTGCAGCCGGTAGCCGAGACCGTGCGCCGCGTCGGCCAGCACCCGCAGCTCCGTGGGCGTGTAGACCTCGCCGAACTCGGTCGTGTTGCTGATGGTCACCACCCCCGGGGCCGGGTGATGCACCCCACGTCCGAGGGAGGCGTCGCGCCGGATGATGTCGTCCGGCGTCAGCTTGCGGCCGCCGGCCGCGATGGTGACGACCCGGCAGCCGGTCTGCAGCTCCGGGCCGGTCGACTCGTCGTTCGCGACGTGGGCGAACTCCTCGCAGAGGATGCGTCCCCACGGCGGGGCGAGGCTGGCCAGGGCGAGCGTGTTCGCGGCCGTGCCGGTGGCGACGAAGAACACGGCCGTGTCCTGCCCGAACAGCTCGACGAGCGCTGCCTCCGCCCGTGCCGTGTCCGGGTCGTCCCCGTAGGCGGTCGCCCGTCCGGACCGGGTGGTGACGATCGCGTCGACGGCCTCGGGGCAGAGCCCCGCGCCGTTGTCGGAGAGGAACTCGGGGTTCATCGCAGGCTCCCGCTCGGGATGGTCGACGGCATGGTGAGCCAACCGCAGGGCCCCCGCAACAGAGCGACCACGCCCGCCGGGCCGGGATGGCGCTACCGTCGGGGCGCCGACGCACGGGCCGAGGAGGCGGCATGACCCACGACACGGTCGTTCGTTCCGCACGCGAGGCGCTCGGGCACCCGGACGTCCTCGTGGTGGCCGCTCGCGCCGACGGTGCGATGGCGGTGCGGCGGGGGCTGCCGGCGAGCGTGAGCCCGGCCGACCTGTCGCGGGCGGTGGTCGCCGACCAGGGGCCGCCGCCGTCGGTCGCCGTGGCGCTGCGCCCCGGGGCGGACGACGAGGTCGCGGCGCAGCTCGGGCGCTTCCAGGACCCGCGGACCTCGGTGCTCGGGCTCGAGGACCCGCAGCCGGTTCTCGGTGCCGTGGGCTACGCGAGCTGGCTCGCACGGACCCGCCACTGCGTGAGGTGCGGCAGCGAGCTCGACCTCGCACGCGATCACCGGGTGCTCGAGTGCCCCCGGTGCGGTCACGAGGCCTTTCCCCGGCTCGAGCCGGCGGTGATCATGCGGGTCGTCGACGCGGACGACCGCCTGCTCCTCGCCCGGCAACGGGTCTGGCCCGAGGGTCGCTTCTCGGTGCTCGCCGGGTTCGTCGAGCCGGGTGAGGACCTCGAGACCACCGTCCGGCGCGAGGTCGCCGAGGAGGTCGGCGTGCAGATCGGGGACGTGTCCTATGTCGCGTCGCAGCCGTGGCCGTTCCCGGCGAGCCTCATGCTCGGCTTCGAGGGGCGCGCCGAGACCATCTCGTTCTCCTTCGACGACGGCGAGATCGTCGAGGCCCGCTGGCTCACCCGCGAGGCCCTCGGCGAGGCGATGGCCGCCGGCACGATCGGGGTGCCGCCGGCGGTGTCCATCGCGCACCGTCTGATCGAGGAGTGGTACGGCGGGGAGCTGGTCCACGTGTGGAGCGATCGCCGGCGCTGACGGGCCGCTACACGACGCGCAGGTCCACCTCGGTCGAGATGTCGATCGCGGCGCGTATCGACCGGGCGACCGGGCAGTGATCGGCGTGGAAGCCGAGCACGCGGTCGATCACCGACCGGTCCACGTCGTCGTCGACCTGGAGCTCGTAGCGCACATGGATGCGCTTGATGACGAGCGTGTGACCCTCGAGCTCGATCTCGCCCTCGACATGTCCCCGGAGACGACCGTCTCCGGCGGGGATGCCCCGGGCCTCCAGGGCGCCCCCGAAGGTGCCGGTCAGTCAGCCGCCCGCTGCAGCGACCACGTAGTCGAGGGTGGTCGTCGTCGGTGGGTAGTCGTCGGGGGAGACGCCGTAGTGCTCCGCAACGGCGCTGTGCACGCCGAACGCCACGGGCTCGTCCGACGCGGGCAGCTGGGCCGTGCGCATCGGGCCGCCGTGGCGGGTGATCACGGACCGCGACCGGTAGACGACGTCGCTCATCTCGGCTCCTTCGCTCATCCGCAGACAAGTACGAGCGGTCCCGAATGTCCAGTGCTCGCCGGCCGATAGGCTGTGAGTTCCCCTTCGCTCCGCGACCGGAGGTCCCACGGCGATGCAGCCCGACGAGCCGGACCGAGCCGACCCGCTCGAGCACGTGGCGTCGATCGCTCGGCAGCTCGCGTCGCGCGAGACCCTCGACGAGACTCTGCAGACGGCGGTCGATCTGTGCGAGGAGTCCATCGAGGGCTGCGACGGGGCCAGCATCATGTTCGTCCGCGGCCGAGAGACCACGACTCCGGCCGCCTCCTCGTCGATCGCCGCCCAGAGCGACTACGCGCAGTACGAGGCGGACAACGGCCCCTGCCTGGAAGCACTCCGCGACGCGGAGACGGTCTACATCGCCGACCTGGCGAACGACGACCGCTGGCCGGGCTACCGGGACCGGGCGCTCGAGCTGGGCGTCGGGTCGGTCCTGAGCCTCCAGCTCTTCGTGAGCGGGAACATGTTCGGTGCCTTGAACCTCCATGCGAGGCAGCCGCACGCCTTCGACGAGCGTGCCCAGCACATCGGACGGATCTTCGCCTCGCACATCGCGGTCGCGCTGAAGGGTGCGATCACCGAGAGCGGCCTCAAGCGCGCCATCGAGTCCCGTGACATCATCGGCCAGGCCAAGGGCATCCTCATGGAGCGCGAGGCCTTGACCGCCGACGCGGCGTTCGAGCGGCTGCGTCAGCTCTCGCAGTCCCTCAACAAGTCGGTGCGGGCGCTCGCCGAGGACATCGCCGAGACGGGCGAGATCCCGGCGGTCTGAGGGCGCCGCCGGCCGGGTCGTCGGCACCAGAACGGAATGTGGCCGGCGGGAAACAAATGCCGCCGAGCATGCGTTTAGACATACGACGCCGGTTCTTCGGCGTCGGCTCGACCCTCGCCCTCGTCGCGCGCACGCGTCCAGGCCATCGGCCGCAGCACGCGCTCCCTCGACCGGCCGGTGCCGCCTGCCCGGCGTCGCCGCGGTCGCCCCCGCGTCCGCCCACACGGATCGATGCGCGCTCTCCCGCTCGCAGCACTGAGGAGCATCATGACCAACGATCTGCTCGCCCGCCTCTCGGACACCGCCCGCGCCGAGCTGCTCGACCGTGCCGCGGAGCACGGCGGCTACCTCCTCGCCTCCGAGGTCGTCGAGCTCTCGGGCAGCGACGACGTTGACGGCGTCGTCGAGCAGCTCGGTGACGACCACGACATCGTCCTCGTCGACGACCTCTCCGGCGAGCAGGAGGAGAGCGTCATCGTCCCGACTGGCTTCTCCGGGGACCCGGTCCGTCAGTACCTCAACGAGGCCGGGCGCTACGAGCTCCTGGACTTCGAGCGGGAGCAGGACCTCGCGAAGCGCTACCAGGCGGGCCTCGCAGCGCAGGCGATGCTCGCGTCCCGCCAGACCGAGTACTCCGCCGCGACGCGGTCGCGGCTGACCGGGCTCGTCCACGGCGGCGTGCAGGCCAAGGAGCGCCTCGTCCGCTCGAACCTGCGCCTGGTCGTGCCGACGGCGCGCAAGTACGCCGGCGCCGACCTGCCGATGATCGAGGCCATCCAGGAGGGCAACCTCGGCCTCATCCGTGCGGTCGAGAAGTTCGACCACACGAAGGGCTACAAGTTCTCCACCTACGCGGTGTGGTGGATCCGTCAGGCCATCCAGCGCGGCCTCGCGAAGCGCGGCCGGACGATCCGCGTGCCCACGACCGTCTGGGAGCACTCCGGCAAGGTGCGCCGCGCCGAGGCGCAGCTGCGCACCAAGCTCGGCCGTGACCCCGAGGACGCCGAGATCGCGGCCGAGACGGGCCTGACCGTGGAACGGATCAACGAGGTCCGCGACGCGTTGCGGCCCCTCACGTCGCTGGATCGGCCCGTCGGCGAGGACGGCGACGCATCGCTCGGTGACCTCCTGCACGACCCGGGCAGCGTCGACCCGTCCGTCGACTCCGTCGCGACCGACGTTCGCAACCGGCTCGCAGCCGCGCTGGCGACCCTGCCGGAGCGCGAGCGTCTCATCATCGAGCTGCGGTTCGGTCTCGGCGACGAGGCCCCGTGCACGCTGGAGCAGGTCGGGGCGCACGTCGGACTGACCCGCGAGCGGGTGCGCCAGCTCGAGAAGGAGGCGCTGGGCAAGCTGCGGGCGGTCGCGCAGGCCGAGGGCCTGCAGGACGCCCTCGGGGCGCTCGCCGCCTGACGCGTCGGCGGTCGAGCGGGCCACGCCGGCCGATCGCCACACGCACACGACCTCCTGCCGTGCCGCCGTTCCGGTGGTGTCCGGCAGGGGGTCGACCGGTGCCGTTCGCGCCGGTTCCCGCCAGGACGGCCCCCCTTCGGACGGGGCGCGGCCCAAAGGAGACGTGCACCGGCCCTACGGTGTCACAAGGCGGTGGGAAGAGTCAGCCGGGCGGCCAGATAGTCGTTGTGTCTCTTCGCCGCGGGAGGGGACCCCAGTATGCAGCGATTGTCGGCACTCGACAGCTTGTTTCTCGCCCTGGAGACCGGTGGCGCGCACATGCATGTCGGTGCGGTCCTCATGCTGGACCCGGCCGCGACCGAGGTCGGCTACTCGTTCTCGCGGATCCGACAGGTCGTGGGGGAGCGGCTGCACCTCATCCCGCGTCTGTGCCAGCGGATCGTGCCGGCACCGCTGGGGATCGGGCGCCCGCTGTGGGCGGACGACGCCGACTGCGACCTCGACTTCCACGTGCAGCGGGCGTCGCTGCCGGCACCGGGCCGCCAGGCGGACCTGATCGCGTTCACGCAGGAGCTCTTCAGCCAGCCGCTCGACCGCGACCGTCCACTGTGGCGGCTGTGGCTCATCGAGGGGCTCGAGGACGGCCGGGTGGCGGCCCTCGCGAAGGTGCACCACGCGGCCGGTGACGGGATCTCGGGCCTGCAGATGCTCGCCGCACTGCTGGACGTGACACCCGAGCCACCGGACGCACCAGCCCGGGGGCGGGCCGACGGCGCGTCGCAAGGGGGCGACGCGCCGTCACCCGGGGGCTCCGAGCGGAACGGCGAGGGGACCGGCGTGCGGACCCCCGCCCACCTGACGGGTGAGTCGGTGCCGTCGATACCGCGGCGTGTCGCCGGTGAGCTGTGGGACGTTGCCGGGCAGCCGTGGCGAACGGGGCGGTGGGTCACCGCCGCCGGGAGTCGCAATGCGACGCGGCTGCTCCACCGGCTGAATCCGTTCGGCGAGGCCGGCGATGCCGGTGCGAACGGGGATGCCGGTGCCAACGGGGATGCCGGTGCCAACGGGGATGCCGGTGCCAACGGCGAGTTGGACGACGGGAACGGCGGCCAGGCTGCCGACGGCGCGCCCGCGTCGCTGCCCTCGGCGGCGAGTGCGGAGCGCAGCGCGCCGGCGCTGTTCGCTGCGCCGTCGAGCACCCTGAACCAGCGCATCGGGTCGCACCGCCGGGTGGCGATGGGCGCGCTGCCGCTCGGGCAGCTCCAGGACCTCGGCGAGCTGTTCGGCACCACGGTGAACGACCTGGTGCTCGCGGTCGTCGGCGGCGGGCTGCGCCGGTACCTCGCGGAACGGGGCACGCTGCCGGACCGGGAGCTCGTGGCGATGGTGCCGGTCAGCGTCCGCGACGATGCCGACGGCGACGAGGGCAACCAGGTGTCGATCATGCTCACCGGGCTCGGCACGGACATCGGCGATCCCGTCGGACGGCTGCGGCGCGTCGCGGCCTCCTCGTCCGCGGCCAAGGAGCGACACGAGGCGCGCGGTGCGGTCTCGGCGATCGGCTGGACCGACGCCGCGCCGCCGCGGGTGCTCGCCGCCGGCGCGCGGCTGTACGCGGCCGCGAACATCGCCGGAAACCTCCGGCCGCCCTTCAACACCATCGTGTCGAACGTGCCGGGGAGCCCGACGCCGCTCTACCTCGGTGGGGCGAAGGTCGCCTCCATGGTCCCGTTCGGTCCCGTGCACCACGGCGTCGGGCTCAACGTGACGGTGCTCAGCTACCTCGACGACGTGCACGTCGGACTCGTGTCGGACCGGGACGCGGTCCCCGATCTCGACTGCGGTCCTGGCCTGCATGGACGCCGAGCTCGACCAGCTCCGCCACAGCGTGGCCGTCGCCACCGCCTGACCGGGGGGGCGGCCCCGCACCCAGCCGTCGGACGACGGGCGCACGCGCGGTGGCCGAGATAGTTCGCGACGCGTACTATCTCCGTCATGACCACCACCTCCTGCGCGTCCCCCCTGAGCGAGCTCGACACCCGTGCGGTGGCCCGCCTGCGCCTCGCCGTCCTGCGCCTGCAGCGCCAGATCCGCCAGCATGCCAAGACCGGCGTCACGCCCTCGCAGCTGTCGGCGCTGTCGACGCTCGACCGACACGGTCCGCTGCAGCCGGCCCAGCTCGCCGAGCACGAGCAGATCGGCCGCTCGACCGTCACCCGCCTGGCCCGCCACCTCGAGACGGCCGGCCTCGTCGCCCGCCGCGCCGACCCCGCCGACGGCCGGTGCGCCATCCTGGAGCTGACCGACGCCGGCCACGAGCTGCTCCGGGCCTCGCGCAGCCGCGCCGACGCGTTCCTGGCCCGCCGCGTGGCGGCGCTCGACGATGCCGACCGTGCGCTGATCGGCGAGCTGGCAGACCTCCTCGAGCGTCTGGCGGTGGCGCCGTGACACGGTTCCGCGGCACGTTCCGCTCGCTGTCGGTCCGCAACTACCGCCTCTACTTCACCGGCCAGTCCGTCTCGCTCATCGGGACCTGGATGCAGCGGCTCGGCCAGGAGTGGCTGGTGCTGCAGCTCACCGGCTCCGGCACCTGGCTCGGCGTGATCGCCGCCCTCCAGTTCCTGCCGATCCTGCTGCTCGCTCCCTGGGGCGGGCTGATCGCCGACCGCGTGGACAAGCGGCGCCTGATCCTCACCACCCAGATCATCGCGAGCCTGCTGGCGTTCGTGCTGGCCGTGCTGACCGGGACCGGTGTGGTGCAGCTCTGGATGGTCGCTCTGCTCGCGCTCGGGCTCGGGGTCGTGACGGCGCTGGACAACCCGGCACGCCAGAGCTTCGTCGTGGAGATGGTCGGCGACGCCGACGTGAGCAACGCCGTCACGCTCAACAGCATCGTCGTCAACGCCGCCCGTGCGATCGGGCCGGCCGTGGCCGGCACGCTCATCGCCCTGGTCGGGATCGCCTCCAGCTTCTTCGTGAACGGTGCCTCCTACATCTTCGTCGTGGGCGCCCTGCTGCTCATGGACACCGGGGCCCTCCGACCGTCGGTCCCGGCCGCCCGCGGCCCCGGGCAGCTCCGCGAGGGGTTCCGGTACGTGCGGCGAACCCCCGAGCTGCGCTCGGCCCTGCTGCTCATGGCCGTCGCCGGGATGCTCGCCTACGAGTTCACCGTGACCCTGCCGCTGCTCGCCCGCTTCGTGTTCCACGGCGGCGCGGCGACGCTGGGGCTGCTGAACACGGCCATCGGCGTCGGGGCGGTCCTCGGCGGGCTGCTGACCGCCAGCCGTGCCCAGGCCACCGAGCGCGCGCTCGTCGGCTCCGCGCTGGCCTTCGGTGGGATGCTGGTCATCACGGCGTTCATGCCGACGCTCCCGCTCGCGGTCGTGTCGCTGGCCGTCCTCGGGGCGGTGAGCATCCAGTTCCTCTCCATGGGCAACGCCCTGCTGCAGCTACGCACCGATCCGCGCTACCGCGGGCGGGTCATGGCGCTGTGGGCCGTCGCCTTCTTCGGCACCACCCCGATCGGCGCGCCGATCGTCGGTTGGGTCGGTGAGGTCGGCGGGGCGCGCGCCGGGCTGCTGCTCGGCGGCGTGGCGACGGTGCTGGCTGCCGGGTTCGTCGCGATGCGTCAGCGGCGTGCCCGGGCGGGTGCGGTCGTCGACGCGTCGCCGCCGGCCGAGACTGTCGAGCTGGTGCCGGCGGTCGGCTCCGGGGCCTGAGCAGGGACGACGTGATCCTCCTCGGTGGGGGGTGAGCCGTCCGCCGCGTCGACACCCACGGGTTTGTTCTCATGAGAACAAACCCGTGGGTGTCGACGTGCCAGGTGTCGGCGTGGCGCGTGTCGGCGTGGCGGGTGTCGACGTGGCGCGTGTCGGCGTGGCGCGTGTCGGCGTACCCCGGCTCGACGCTTCCCTAGGCTGGAGGCCGCGACCGGTGCGACCACCGCCGGTCGACCGAACGGGCCGGACGGGCCGGCGCAGAGGCGGGAGCGTGCATGGCCGCAGCAGGATCGGTGCTGATCGCCAACCGCGGGGAGGTGGCGGTCCGGATCCTGCGGGCAGCCGCCGACCTCGAGATACCGACCGTCGCCGTGTACGCCGAAGACGATGCCGAGGCGCTGCACGTGACCCTCGCCGACGAGGCGCGGGCGTTGGACGGCAGCGGTCCGCGGGCCTATCTCGACATCGACCGGCTGCTGGAGATCGCCGGCGAGACCGGCGCCTCGCTGCTGCACCCCGGGTACGGGTTCCTCGCCGAGTCGGCGGCGCTCGCCCGCCGCTGCGCCGAGCACGGGATCGGCTTCGTCGGACCGTCCCCGGAGGTGCTCGACCTGCTCGGGGACAAGCTCGCCGCGCGGGCGCTGGCCGTCGAGCACGGGGTCCCCGTCCCCGCGGGCAGCGCCGGCGCGACCTCGCTCGCGGAGGCGCGCGAGTTCCTCGCGTCCCTCGACGGGGCGCCGATGGTGATCAAGGCCGTCGCCGGTGGCGGTGGGCGCGGGATGCGGGTCGTGCGCGAGCCCGCCGCGCTGGGCGACGCGTACACGCGGGCGCGCTCGGAGGCGACGGCGGCCTTCGGGAACGGCGACCTCTACGTCGAACGGCTCGTGACGCACGCCCGGCACGTCGAGGTACAGGTCGTCGGCGACGGCACGGCGGTCGTCCACCTCGGCGAGCGCGACTGCTCGCTGCAGCGTCGCCACCAGAAGCTGATCGAGATCGCGCCGGCGCCCGGTCTGCCGCCGGAGGTCCGCGACGCGCTGACCGACGCGGCGGTCCGCATGGCGAGCGTGGTCGGCTACGCCGGGCTCGGAACCTTCGAGTTCCTCGTCGCGGGCGACGACCCGTCGTCGATCGCGTTCATCGAGGCCAACCCGCGGCTGCAGGTCGAGCACACGGTCACCGAGGAGATCATCGGCGTCGACCTCGTCGCCGTGCAGCTGCGCCTTGCGGGTGGCGCGTCGCTGGCGGAGGTCGGGCTGGCGCCGGGCGACGTGCCGGCGGTGCGGGGCGTGGCCGTGCAGGCGCGGGTGAACCTCGAGACGGTGGACGCGGACGGGGCGGTGCGCCCGGCCGTCGGCCGCCTGGAGGCGTTCGCGCCGCCAACCGGTCCCGGCGTGCGCACCGACACGGCCGGCTACGCGGGCTACGCCCCGAGCCCGGCCTACGACTCGCTGCTCGCGAAGGTGATCGCGCACGCCGACGACCACGCAGCGGCCCTGCGGCGGGCGGACCGGGCGCTGGGGGAGCTGCGGCTGGCCGGGCCGGGGAGCAACCGTGGGCTGCTGCGGGCGCTGCTGCGCCACCCGGACGTGCAGGCGGGGCGCTGGCATACCCGGTTCGTCGATGAGCACGTGGGCGACCTGGTGGCCATCGCCGACCGGATCGCCGCGGAGTCCCCGTGGCCCGGGGAGGGTGGGGGCGCTTCCGCCGAAGCGGCCTCCGGGTCGGTGGTCCGGGGGTCGGCGGTCCCCGGGCCGGGGGCTGACTCCGCGGACGCAGCCCGTGCCAGCGCGCCGGCGGGAACCGTCGTGGTCGAAGCGTCGAGCGGCGGGACCGTCGTCGACGTGAGCGTCGGCGCCGGCGACGAGGTCGACCCCGACACGCCGGTCGCCGTCGTCGAGGCCATGAAGATGGAGCACGTCGTGGTGGCCGGGATGGGCGGGGTCGTGCGGGCGGTGGCGGTTACGGCGGGGGAGACCGTCGCGCTCGGCGCCCCGCTGCTCTTCGTCGAGGAGCGTGCGGTCGCCGGCGCCGGTGTGGCAGCCGAGGACGAGGATCACGACCTCGACCACGTCCGCGACGACCTGCGCGAGGTGCTCGACCGGCAGGCCGCCACGCAGGACGCCGCCCGCCCCGACGCGGTCGCCCGCCGCCACGAGCAGGGCCAGCGCACCGCCCGCGAGAACATCGACGACCTGTGCGACGACGGCAGCTTCGTCGAGTACGGGTCGCTCGTCCTCGCGGCGCAGCGCCAGCGCCGCGACCTCGACGACCTCATCGCGAAGCACCCCGGCCGACGGGTTGATCGTCGGCACCGGGCCGGGTCAACGGCGACCGCTTCGCCGACGAGGCGGCCCGGTGTGCGGTGCTGTCCTACGACGCGACCGTGCTCGCCGGCACCCAGGGGCACCGCAACCACGAGAAGAAGGACCGCATCTTCGCGCTCGTCGAGCGGCTGCGGCTGCCGACCGTGCTCTTCGCCGAGGGCGGCGGCGGACGCCCCGGGCGACACCGACACGGCGGTCGTGTCCGGGCTCCACACGATGGCGTTCGCGCTGTTCGGGAAGCTGTCGGGGCTCGTGCCGCTGGTCGGGATCGCCTCGCGCTACTGCTTCGCCGGCAACGCCGCGCTGCTCGGGGGCTGCGACGTGATCATCGCGACCGAGAACGCGAGCATCGGCATGGGCGGCCCGGCCATGATCGAGGGCGGCGGTCTCGGCAGCTTCCACCCGGCCGAGGTCGGCCCGGTCGACGTGCAGGCCCCGAACGGCGTCGTCGACGTGGTCGTGGCCGACGAGGCGGCCGCCGTCGACGTGGCGAAGCGTTACCTCTCCTACTTCCAGGGCGCGCTGGAGGAGTGGCAGGCCGCCGACCAGCGGCTGCTGCGCCACCTCGTCCCGGCCAACCGGCGGCGCGTCTACGACATCCACCGGGTGATCGACACGCTGGCGGACACCGGGTCGGTGCTCGAGCTACGCCGGGCGTTCGGGCGCGGGATGATCACCGCGCTGGCGCGCGTCGAGGGACGGTCGGTCGGCGTGCTCGCGAACAACCCGATGCACCTCGGCGGGGCCATCGACACGGACGCGGCGGACAAGGCCGCCCGGTTCCTCCAGCTCTGCGACGCCCACGACGTGCCGGTCGTGTTCCTGTGCGACACGCCCGGCTTCATGGTCGGCCCCGACGCCGAACGCCACGCCCAGGTCCGCCACTTCGCGCGGATGTTCGTGACCGGCGCGTCGCTGACGGTCCCGTTCATGACGGTCGTGCTGCGCAAGGGCTACGGGCTCGGGGCGCAGGCCATGGCCGGCGGGTCGTTCCACGCCCCGCTGTTCACCGTGTCCTGGCCGACCGGCGAGTTCGGAGGGATGAACCTCGAGGGAGCCGTGCGGCTCGGGTTCAAGCGCGAGCTCGACGCGATCGACGACCCCGCCGAGCGCGAGGAGGCGTTCGAGCAGATGGTCGGCATGGCCTACGAGCACGGCAAGGCGCTCAACATGGCGTCCCACTTCGAGATCGACGACGTCATCGACCCCGCCGACACGCGCCGGCGGATCGTCGAGGCGCTGCGCGCCGCCCCGCCACCGGCGCCCCGCACGGGCAAGAAGCGGCCGATGGTCGACCCCTGGTGAGCGTGCGGGGCGCGGCGGGGTGCGTCCGCTCGCCAGCCCGCCGCGCGCCTGCCGGAAACCGCCACAGCGGGACCCGCGGCAGCCGGTCGCGGTGTGCTGCCCACAACCGGCGGATGCGGCGGCTTCTGTGGGGGGCCGGCGGTGGTGTGCGGGGCGTGGCCCACAACCGGCGGATGCGGCGGTTTCTGTGGGGGGGCCGGCGGTGGCGTGCGGGGCGTGGCCCACAACCGGCGGATGCGGCGGCTTCTGTGGTGGGGGCCGGCGGTGGCCTGCGGGGCGTGGCCCACAACCGGCGGATGCGGCGGTTTCTGAAGCGGGGCTGGGTCGGCCCGCCGGTACCCGCGCCCCGCGCCCCGGCGCAGCGCGCCCCGGCGCAGCACGCCCCGGCGCCGTGTGCGCCGGGGCGTGTCAGGGTGGTCGACCGGTGCTACCCGATCAGATCCTTGAGGTCGGAGAGCACCTCGTCGGGGTGGCTCTCGACGTCGGTGACCTTGTAGACCTGACGGACGATGCCGTCCGGGTCGATCAGGAACGTGTAGCGCTTGGGGAAGGCCCGACCCTCGTGCTCGGCGAGCACGCCGTAGTCGGCGCCGACGCCGTGGTCGGTGTCGCTCAGCAGCGGGTAGGGGAAGTCGTACTTGTCGCGGAAGGCGGCGTTCTCCTCGGGGGAGTCGAAGGAGATGCCGAGCACGGCGGCGTCGAGCGATTCGAACTCTGGGCTTCGATCACGGAAGCCCTTGCCTTCGATCGTTCAACCAGGCGTGTCGGCCTTCGGGTACCACCACAGCACCACCCAGCGACCGCGCTGGTCGGCGAGGGACACGGAGGTCCCCGTGTGGTCGGGCACCGTGAAGCTCGGTGCGGTCTGGCCGGTCGTCAGCATGGAACGGTTCCTCGTGTTGGTCGTCGGCAAGGTCGTCACCCGGGAAGGCCCGGCGGTCAGACGGGAAGGCCCGGATGTGCGGGAGCCACCGTAGCCCCGCTCACGGCCTGGGGGTCGACTCCGGTAGCGCCGCAAGGGTGACAGTCGAGGGTTTGCTCCTGGCCGTCGTGGCGCGGGTCGGGGCGTCGGGCGTGGGGGAGGGGACGGCTACGCATGGGACTTCCTCGGGGGGCGTCACCTCACGCGTACGGGATCGTTGTGACCACCACCACCCGCCCACGACCACCCCCGGACAGGTTTCCTCCCGCGACCGCCAGCGGCCACCCGCATCCGCCGGCGCGTCGCCGGGGCCGCCGACCCGCCGGATGCCGATGCGCGGAACCGGCGGGCCGTCACCTACTCTGCCGCCGGTCCGCCGCCACGGGACCTGACGGGTGGTCAGAACATCTGTGAAGGCCGTCCGCCGGGCGAGGAGAGGGGAACCGTGCCGACGAGCAGGCAGCCAGAACCGCTCCGCGTCGCGCTGCTCAGCTACCGCGGAAACCCCTACGTCGGTGGCCAGGGCGTCTACGTCCGCAACCTCAGCCGTGAGCTCGTGCGGGCCGGGCACGACGTCACCGTCCTGGCCGGCCAGCCCTACCCGGACGTGGACGACAGGGTCGGCCTCGTGCAGCTGCCAGGACTCGACCTGTACGCGGAGCCGCACCCGTTCCGTCCGCCGTTGCCGACCGAGATCCGCACGTTCGCCGATCTCGTGGAGCTCGGCGTCTTCAGCGTCGCCGGGTTCCCGGAACCGCTGGCGTTCAGCCTGCGGGCCCGCCGGTGGCTGGTCGGTCACGCCGACGAGTACGACGTCATCCATGACAACCAGGGCCTCGGCTACGGGATGCTCGGGCTGCCGCGTCCGCTCGTCGCCACCATCCACCACCCGATCACGGTCGACCGGCGGGTCGAGCTGGCGGCGGCCTCGTGGCTTCGGCGGCTCTCCCTGCGGCGCTGGTACGGGTTCGTGCGCATGCAGGCCCGGGTCGCCCGGCAGATGTCGCACGTCATCACCGTGTCGACCGCGTCGCGCGCCGGGCTGGTCGACGAGCTCGGTGTCGACCCGGCGCGCCTGCACACCGTGCCGGTCGGCATCGACCCCGCCACCTTCGCGCCGCCGGCCACCGTCGCACGGGTGCCGGGACGCATCGTGACCACCGCGAGCGCCGACGTGCCGATGAAGGGGCTCGCCCACCTCCTCGAGGCGGTCGCGAAGCTGCGGACCGAGCGGGAGGTCGAGCTTGTCGTCGTCGGCCGGGCCCGTCCCGGCGGCCCCGCCGAGGCCGCCATCGGCCGGCTCGGCCTGCACGACGCGGTGCGGTTCGTGTCCGGCATCCCCGACCACGAGCTCGCGGGTCTGCTCGGCTCCGCGTCGGTCGCCGTCGTCCCCTCCCTCTACGAGGGGTTCTCGCTCCCGGCCATCGAGGCGATGGCCTGCGGCACACCGCTCGTCGCCACCACCGGCGGGGCGCTGCCCGAGGTCGTCGGCGCGGACGGCGACACCGGACTGCTCGTGGAGCCCGGCGACGCCGGTGCGCTGGCGCTCGCGATCGGCCGGGTCCTCGACGACCCGGCGCTGGCCGCTCAGCTCGGTGAGCGCGGGCGGGCCCGTGTCCTCGAACGCTTCACCTGGGCCGCCGCCGCCGCGGCGACGGCCGACGTCTACCGGGAGGCGATCGCCACATGCTGACCGTCGACCTCGACCGCATCGACGTGCAGGCCGGCCACCGGGTCCTCGACCTCGGCTGCGGGCAGGGCCGTCACGCCTTCGCATTGCTGAAACGGGGCGCCTCGGTCGTCGCTCTCGACCGCAACGAGGAGGAGCTCGACGAGGTGGCCCGCTGGTTCCGCGCCATGCACGAGGGCGGCGAGGTCCCCGACGGCGGAAGCGCCGAGATCGTCCACGGCGACGCGCTCGACCTGCCGTTCGCCGACGGCGCCTTCGACCGGGTCGTCGCCGCCGAGATCCTCGAGCACATCCCCGACGACCTGGCCGCGATGCGCGAGCTCGCCCGCGTCCTCGCCCCCGACGGGCTCGCTGCCGTCACCGTTCCGCGGTGGCTGCCCGAGGCCGTGTGCTGGGGGCTGTCCCGCTCCTACCACGACGTCGAGGGCGGCCACGTCCGCATCTACCGGCGCAGCCAGCTGGCGCGCCGGCTCGCGTCCGTCGGGCTCGAGGTCGTCGGCAGCGACCACGTGCACGGGCTGCATGCGCCCTACTGGTGGCTCAAGTGCGCCGTCGGCCCCGAGCGGGACACCGCGCTGGTGCGCACCTACCACCGCATGCTCGTGTGGGACATCGAGCGGCAGCCCGTCGTGACCCGCACCGCCGAGCGCGTCCTCGACCCGCTCATCGGCAAGAGCCTCGTGCTCTACCTGCGGAAGGGAGCTCCCTCGTGACGACCGTCGGCCTGCTCAGCCATCGCGAGATCCTCCAGACCGCCGCATCGATCGCCGAGGCGCAGGAACCCGACGGCGCCATCCCGTGGTTTCCGGGCGGGCACACCGACCCGTGGGACCACGTCGAGGCCGCCATGGGACTCGACGTGGCCGGGTTCCACGCCGAGGCGGCGGCCGCCTACGAGTGGCTGCGCCGCACGCAGCGACCCGACGGCTCCTGGCCCGCCAGGGTCGAGCAGGGACGGGTCACCGAACCCCGGGCCGAGACCCACTTCTGCGCCTACGTCGCCGTCGGCGTGTGGCACCACCACCGCCGCACCGGCGACGACCGCTTCCTCGCACGCATGTGGCCGACCGTGCGTGCCGCCATCGACTTCGTCGTCGACCTGCAGCGTGCCGGGGGTGCGATCGCCTGGGCCCGCGACGCCGACGGGACGATCAGCGACGTGTCGCTGCTGACGGGTTGCTCGAGCATCTACCAGAGCCTGCGGGCCGCCGTGGCGCTCGCCGACACGCTCGCGCTGCCGCAGCCGAGCTGGGAGCTGGCTGCCGGCGGGCTCGGGCATGCTCTGCGCTACCACCCCGAGCGGTTCTCGCCGCGCAGCCGCTGGTCGATGGACTGGTACTACCCGATCCTGACCGGCGCGGTGCAGGGCGACGCCGCCCACGAGCGCGTCGCCGCCGACTGGGACCGATTCGTCGTCGGTGGTCTCGGGATCCGCTGCGTCGCGGATCGGCCGTGGGTGACCGGCGCCGAGAGCTGCGAGCTCGTCGCCGCGCTCGAGGCCGTCGGCGAGTACGACCGCGCCCTGACCGTCTTCGAGGACGTCCAGCACCTGCGGGCCGAGGACGGCTCGTACTGGACCGGCTACGTCTACGAGGACCGCAAGGTCTGGCCGGTCGAGCGCTCGACGTGGACCGCCGCGGCGGTGCTGCTGGCGGTCGACGCGCTCGACGGCGCCTCGGCGACGAGCGACACCTTCCATCCGACGGCGCTTCCGGCCGGCGCCGACCTCGAGGACGTGCCCTGCGGGGGCGACGAGCGGTGCGCGTCGGTGCTGGCCGACGCCGGCGGGGCGGGCGTCCCGCGGGCCCAGCAGTAGCCGGTCGGGTGCGACCGGGTCAGGTGCGGCGCAGCACCCGCAGCGACCCGGTGACCGACAGCTCGGTGAACCCGTCCTCGAGCGCGCGCTGGTAGATCCGGTACGGGGCCTGGCCACCGTCGGCCGGATCCGCGAATACGTCGTGGATGACGAGCAGGCCGCCGGCGGCGACGTGCGGCGCCCAGGACGCGTAGTCGGTCTGCGCCGCCTCGTCGGTGTGCCCGCCGTCGACGAACACCATGCCGGCGGGGCCGGCGAACAGACCCGCCACCTGGGCCGAGCGACCGACGACCGCGACGACGAGGTCCTCGACGCCGGCGCCGGCCAGCGTGCGCCGCAGCGCCGGGAGCGTGTCGAGCTGGCCGACCGCAGGGTCGACGAGCCCGGGGTCGTGGTACTCCCAGCCGGGCTGGTGCTCCTCCGAGCCGCGGTGGTGGTCGATCGTGACGACGGTGCTGCCCACCTCCCGCGCCGCGGCGGCGAGGTAGAGCGTCGACTTCCCGCAGTAGGTACCGATCTCCACGATCGGGCCGCGCCGCCCACCGTCGCAGGCGGCCGCGTAGAGCGCCTCGCCCTCGTCGGGCGGCATGAAGCCGGTCGCGGCCTCGGCGGCGGCGCGCAGGGCGGCGTCGAGCGGGGGAGGAGCCGGCGGTTCCATCGGTGCTCCGGTCACGGGTGCGGGCCACCGGAGCGTAGGTCGCCGGTGCGTGACGGCCACGTCGACACCCACGGTTCTGTTCTCATGAGAACGAAACCGTGGGTCTCGACGTGGTTCGGGTGCGTCCAGCGACGACGCCACCACCGGCGCGACGCTCCGTGGCCGTATCGTTGCAGGACCGGAAGGAGCGTGATGATCGGACGGCGAGCCGGCGCGGCCCTGGGCGTGCTGGCGGTGATCGCGGCGACGGCGGCGGCCTGCACCCCGGTCGTCGCGGCGACCGGTGCGGACCTCGCGCCGGCGGCCGCCACGCTCCCGTCGCCGGCCGTCCCGTCGCCGGCGGCCGCCGCCGAGCCGTCACCCACCAGCGTCCCGTCGCCGGTGGCCGCCGCCGAGCCGTCACCCCCACCCGCCACCGACCCGACTGCGGACCCTGCTGCGACGCTGCCCGCCGACCTCACGCTTGCCTGGACCCGCAACCACCTGCCGGAGGGCTACGCGGCCGCCGTTGCCGCCGAGCCCGCCGTCGGTGCCGTCACCGTCGTGCGGGGCGCCACCCGGGGGCTGGTGCGGACGGCGGCGGCGGACGGCTCGGTCGTCGACGACCTGCCGCCGGGCTGGCGCTACCCGCTCGAGGTCCTCGCCATCGACCCGACCAGCTACGCGGCGGTCACGAGTCACCCGGAGTTCGCCGGTCTCCAGCCTGACGAGGCCGTGCTGACGGTGAGCTCGGCGGAGGTGCGCCGGCTGGGCGTGGGCGGTCACCTCACGTTCGTCGGCGGGGCGGTCCTGCGGGTGGTCGCTGTCGTCCCCGATGCGGTCGCCGGTGCCGCGGAGGTCGTGGTCGCCAGGACCAGCCCGATCGCGCCCCGCACCGAGAAGTACCTGCTCGCGCGGCCGGCCACGCCCGGGGCGCGGCTCGGCGGCGTGCTCGAGCGCCTGGTCCCCGACGCTCGGCCGGTCCGGGTGCTGCGCGCCGGCGACACCCCGGTGCTGCGGCACGCCGACGCGGTGCTGGCGCCGGCCCAGATCAAGGTCCGCTACGGCGAGTTCGCGATGAAGGACACCGACGGGCGCGAGTTCCTCGAGGGGCTCAGCTTCGAGGAGGGCGAGCTCGTCAACACCACCGTGCCGCTGCTCGGCCGGGTCATGTGCAACCGTGCGATCATCGCCCCGCTGGTCGCGGCCATGACGGAGCTGCAGCGGCGTGGGCTGTCCGACCTCGTCGACCCGGACGACTTCGCCGGCTGCTGGAGCGCCCGGACCCAGTCCACCGACGGGCCGCTGTCGAGCCATGCCTGGGGCATCGCTGTCGACATCAACGCGCGGGCGAACACGCAGGGTGGGCCATCGCACCAGGACCCACGGCTGGTCGAGGTGATGGCGCGCTACGGGTTCACGTGGGGCGGTGACTGGCTCCTGCCCGACCCCATGCACTTCGAGGCCAGCGGGCGCCTCACGCCCTGACGTGGTCGGTTGCGGGACGCCTGTCCCTGCCGCGTGTCCTCGTCCCGGCGAGCATGGGCTGCAACGTCGCGGACCCGCCCCGACGACAGGCGAGGTGCCGAAGGGACGTGCGGAAGGGGGCCCCTCGGGAACCTCGGCAGGGCCGAAGGCCCGTTCGGTGGCGACCCGGCGTCGGCAAGAGTGTGACAGGGCAGCGCCGTCGCCCGAGGAGGACGACATGGGGCAGAAGCAGTGGGTCTCCCTGCAGGAACGTCTTCGACGAGTACGAAGCGGCCGAGACCGCACGACAGGCGAACTTCCTCGTGCGTGAGCCGGGTCAGGCACCGGGCATCGGTGACGAGCCCAGGTTCGGGCCCGGCGAGGCCTTCGAGGACGCCGAGGAGTACGAGGAGGTGCTGGGGACGCTCGTGCAGTGATCCTGGCCGGCGTCGGCGCGACGCCACCCGCCTCGGGTGGTCGTGTCGTCAGCGGCGCTCGTTGCGGCCGAGCAGCCGCTTGACGAAGCGCACGACCGCCCGCCACAGGGTCCACAGCATGAGCCGGAAGCCTGCGATGGGCTTCTGCTGGGGAGGCGACGGTCGCGGCGCCGGGGCAGCGCCGCGATCGGCCGCCCCCGGTCCCGACACGGTGCTGGTCCCGGTGTCCGGTGCGGCGCCCGCCTGCTCCGTCGGACGCGCGGCGGCGGTCTCCTCGTCCGCCGGGGCGGCCGCCGGCGCCGGCGAGAGCTGGCCCTGCAGGCACTCGGCGAACTGGTCCGTGAGCCGCTTCGACACGTCACCCACCATGCCGCGCCCGTACTGGGCGGCGGCGCCGGACAGCGTCAGGTCCGACACGATGAGCACCCGGGTGCCCTGTCCGGCCGTCTCGAGGGTCGAGGTGACCGTCGCGGTCGCCGTGCCCTTGCCGCCGGTCTCCTGCCCCGTGGCCTTGAGCATCACCCGGTGCACGTCGTCATCCCGCTCCTGCATGACGACCTTGCCCCGGTAGTTGAGCTTCACCGGCCCGAGCTTGACGGTGACCTTGCCCTTCCAGGTCGTCTCGTCGACGACCTCGGTCAGCTCGGCGCCCGGCATGCACGGGGCGACGCGTTCGAACGTCGAGGAGGAAGTCCCAGACCTCGTCACGTGGTGCGAGTACCTCGAAGCTGTGCTCGAGCTGCATGGGCTCATCCTCCCGTCGGGGTCGGCTCGTGGATCGGTCCTGGTCGGTCCTGCAGGAACCCGCCGCTGCGGCCACGGTGGAGGGCGAGGATCTCCGCCACGATGGACCAGGCGATCTCCTCGGGCCCCTCGCCGCCGATGTCGAGGCCGGCCGGTCCGCGGATCTTGGCGCGGTGCTCGTCGGCGGGGACCACCTCCTGCGTGGCCAGGTCGCCCAGCAGTCGCTCGAGCCGCGCCTGGGGACCGAGCATCCCGATGGATGCCACCGGGGTGTCCAGGAACGCCTGCAGGTAGTCCATGTCACGCAGGTAGTTGTGGCTCATGACCACGACATGGGTCCGGGCGTCGGTGCCGGCGTTGGCCGCGGCCTGCAGCGGCCGGTCGACGTGCACGAGCCGGTCGGCGCCGGGGAACCGGTCGGCGGTCAGGAACGCATGCCGCTCGTCGACCACCGCGACGCGCCAGCCGAGCCGGTGCGCGAACTCGACGAGTGGGATCGCGTCGTGCCCGGCACCGCACACGACCAGCCGGATCGGCGGCTCGAGGACCTCGACGAACAGGCGCAGGCGGGCATCGCGGATGCGGAGCGTCGTGGTGATCGACCGGCGTGCCTCCAGCGCCGCGTTCGCGGCGGTCACGGCGGCGGCCTGCGCCCCCTCGTCGCCCAGCCGGCCGTCGACGCTCCCGTCGGGGCGCACGAGCAGCCGGTCGCCGACGGCCACGTCGGCGACGCCGGACTCGAGGACGACCACGGCGGCCAGCGCCTCCTCGTGCTCGAGGGCCGTCCGCACGGCGGCAGCGGTCGCCGCGGCGTGCTCGCCCGGCTCGATGAGCACCTCGATGACGCCGTTGCAGCCGAGCCCCCAGCCCCAGACCGCCTCGTCGTCGGCCGTGAGGTCGAACGTGCGCAGCCGCGGCTGACCGGAGCGCATGACCTCCCGTGCGGTCTCCTCAACGTCGCCCTCCAGACAGCCGCCGGAGATGTTGCCCACCGAGCGCTGTCCCTCCTCGCGGACGAGCAGCCGTGCGCCCTCGCGGCGGTAGGTCGAGCCGCGGGCCTGCACCACCGTGGCGAGCGCGTACGGCTCGCCACGGTCGTGGGCCTGCTCGAGAGCACGCAGGACGTCGAGCACCTCGCCCATCGTGTCGGTGACTCCGTTCGGTTGCGGTGGTGCCGGCCCCGGTCAGGCCAGCGCGGACTCCAGCGCCCGCCGGGTCAGGACCCGCGCGAGGTGCGCCCGGAACTCGGCGCTGGCGTTCGTGTCGGACGGCGGTGCGGTGCCCTCGGCGGCCGCCTCGGCCGCCTCGGCGGCGTCCGCCGGGCCGGCGCCCCGCAGCGCCTGTTCGACGGCGCTTGCGCGCATCGGCGCCGGTCCCATGTTCGTCAGCCCGACCCGGGCGTCGGTGATGGTGCCGTTGCTGCGCTGCACGACGGCGGCCACGCCGACGATCGCCCAGTCGAACTTCCGGCGGCGGAACTTCTCGTAGTGCCAGCCGTGCCCCTCGGGCAGGGCGGGCACCCGGATCTCGGTCATCACCTCGCCAGGCGCCAGCGCGGTCTCGAAGAACCCGTGGAAGAACTCCGACGCCGGGACGCGGCGCTCACCGTCGGGGCCCTGCGCCACGATCTGCGCGTCGAGCGCCAGCAGCACCGTCGGCAGGTCCGACGCCGGGTCGCCGTGGGCCAGCGACCCGCCGATCGTGCCGCGGTGGCGGACCTGCGGGTCGCCGACCAGCCCCGCCACGTGCGCGACGATCGGGCAGTGTCGCTGCAGCGTCGCATCGTTCGTGAGGTCGTGGTGGCGGGTCAGCGCCCCGATGGCGACCCCGTCGCCGTCCTCACGGACATAGGACAGGTCGGTGACCCGGCCGATGTCGACGATCAGCGACGGACGGGCCAGCCGCAGCTTCATCAGCGGCAGGAGCGACTGTCCGCCGGCGAGCAGCTTCGCCTCGTCGCCGTGCTCGCCGAGGAGGCTCACCGCCTCGTCGGCCGTCGCCGCGGTCCGGTAGTCGAAGGGTGCGGGGATCATGCCGTACCTCCCTGCGCGTCGCGGATCGCTCGCCAGACGTGCTCGGGCGACGCCGGCATGTCGATGTCGGTGACCCCGAGCGGATGCAGCGCGTCGAGCACGGCGTTGACGACCGTCGGCGTGGAGGCGATCGTTCCGGCCTCGCCGATGCCCTTCACACCGAGCGGGTTCGTGGTGCTCGGCGTCACCGTGTGGTCGGTGACGTAGTCGGGCAGCTCCGGCGCCGCCGGGACGAGGTAGGTCGTCATGTTGCCGGTCAGCAGGTTGCCGACCTCGTCGTAGACGGCCTCCTCGAACAGCGCCTGCGCGATGCCCTGGGCGATCCCGCCGTGGACCTGGCCGGTGACGATCTGCGGGTTCACGATGGTGCCGCAGTCGTCGACGGCGACGTAGTTCAGCAGGTCCACCGCGCCCGTGTCGGGATCCACCTCGACGACACAGACGTGGGTGCCGAAGGGGAACGTGAAGTTCGGCGGGTCGTAGGAGAAGCTCTCCTCGAGCACCGGCTCCTCGCCCGCGGGCATCGAGTGGGCGAGCCACGCCGCCAGGGCGACGTCCTGGATGGTGGTCGCCCGGTCGGGTGCGCCGCGGACCCGGATCTGCCCGGCGTCGAACTCGAGGTCCTCGGGGGACGCCTCGAGCTGGTGGGCTGCGATCCGCTTCGCCTTCTCCACGACCTTCCCGGCAGCCAGGTGCACGGCCGTGCCGCCGACCGACAGGCTGCGGGAGCCGTAGGTGTCCATCCCGAAGGGCGCGATGGCCGTGTCGCCGTGCAGGACGGTCACGTCGTCCACGTCGACACCGAGCGCGTCGGCGACCAGCTGGGACCACGAGGTCTCGTGGCCCTGCCCGTGCGGGGACGTTCCGGTGACCACCTCGACCTTTCCCGTCGGCAGCATCCGGACGGTGGCACGGTCCCACAGGCCGGCGGACAGCTTGAGCTGGCCGACGACCTGGGACGGGGCCAGCCCGCAGATCTCGGTGTAGGTGCTGACCCCGATGCCCAGCAGCTTCCCGTCGGTGCCGCGGCGGGACTGCTCGGCCCGGATGTCGTCGTAGCCGGCGAGCTCCAGCGCCTTCTCGAGCGCCGGCACGTAGGCGATGGAGTCGTACTGGAGGCCGGCGGGCGTGTCGACGAGCTCGCCGTCCGGCAGGAAGTTCTGTCGGCGCACCTCCACGGGGTCCTTGCCGACCTCGCGGGCGAGCCGCTCCATGGCCCGCTCGATCGCGTAGGTCGCCTCCGGCCGGCCGGCGCCGCGGTAGGCGTCGGTCGGCACGGTGTTCGTGAAGACGCCGCTCACCTCGAAGGAGTACGCCTTCATCTGGTAGATGCCGCAGTAGTTGAACGCCCCGAGGATCGGGATGCCCGGCGTGAGCAGCTGGAGGTAGGCACCCATGTTCGCGAGCACCCGGGCGCGGATGCCGAGCAGCGTGCCGTCCTCCTGCGCGGCGACCTCCATCTCGGTGACGTGGTCGCGCCCGTGGGTGGTCGACAGGTAGTTCTCGCTGCGCTCCTCGACCCACTTGACGGGCGCGCCGAGCTTGTTGGTGAGCACGAGCGCGAGCGACTCCTCGGCGTAGACGTTGAGCTTCGCGCCGAAGCCGCCGCCGACGTCGGGGGCGATGATCCGTAGCCGCGACTCGGCGATCCCGGTCGTCATCGCGAGCGTGGTCTTCGCGATGTGCGGGATCTGGGTCGCGGACCACAGCACGGTCTCGCCGGTCGGCTGCTGCTGTGCGACGCAGGCACGCGGCTCGATGGCGTTGGGGATGAGCCGCTGGTTGTGCAGCTGCATGGTGAAGTGCACCGGGGCGTCGTCGAAGACGGACAGGTCGCCGTTCTCGAGCGTCCACGTGAACGACCGGTTCGTGCCGGCGTCCTCGTGGAGGATCGGCGCCCCGTCCGCGAGCGCGTCCTTCATGTCGACGACGACGTTCGAGCGGGTCGTACTCGACCTCGACGAGCTCGGCGGCATCCTTCGCGGCCGCCCTCGAGGTGGCCAGCACGACCGCGACCCCGTCGCCGATGAAGCGGGCCTTGTCCGCCGTCAGCGGCATGTGCGGCGGGTTGACGATGTCGTCGGTGACGGGCCAGGCCATCGGCAGGGCGCCGAGCTCGTCGGCGAGGTCGGCGCCGGAGAACGCGGCGACCACGCCATCGGCCTGCCTGGCGGCGGTCAGGTCGACGTTCTCGATGCGCGCGTGCGCCATGGGGGAGCGGACGACGTACATCCACAGCATCCCGGGCAGCGCCATGTTGTCGACGTAGGTGCCGCGCCCGGTCACGAGCGGGGCGTCCTCCTTGCGCTGGACGGCGGTGCCGACGAAGCGGCTCGGGGCCTGTTCGGTGGTGCTCATGTCAGCCCTCGTTCCCCATCGCGTCGGCGGCGCTGGCCACCGCGCGCACGATGTTGTGGTAGCCGGTGCAGCGGCAGAGGTTGCCCTCGAGGCCGAGCCGGATCTCCTCGTCGGAGGGGGAGGGGTTCTCGGTCAGCAGGCTCGCCGACGCCATGATCATCCCCGGGGTGCAGTACCCGCACTGCAGGCCGTGCTCCTCGTGGAAGGCGGTCTGCAGGGGATGCCACCCGCCGTCGGTGGCGAGCCCCTCGATGGTGGTCACGTCACGGCCGTCGGCCTGCACGGCCAGGACGGTGCACGACTTCACGGACTCCCCGTCGAGGTGGACCGTGCAGGCACCACAGGACGTGGTGTCGCAGCCGATGTTCGTGCCGGTGAGCCCCAGGTGCTCGCGCAGGTAGTAGGCGAGCAGGGTTCGCGGCTCGACCTCAGCGTCGCGTTCCTGGCCGTTGACGGTCAGTTGGATCCTCGTCACGTGGGCGCTCCTCCCGTTTCGGACGTGGCCGTCCCCGGATGCGGGACGGCCAGACGACGGCGCGGGGATCCCGACGACGGCGGTGCCGGTGGGGTGGGCGGACGCGCGCGGGGCGCGGACCGCTGGCGGCAACGCCGGTGACGTCCGGCGGGAGAAGGAGCCTGCTGCGCCGCGGCGTGGCGGCGGTGTCGACCGTCGTGACACGGCGTTGATCGACGTCGGGCGGGCGTGGCCCCCCGGTCGGTGAGTGGCTCCCGGATACCTGCACCATGACCTCGACGACCCTAGCGCCGTGCGTTGGGGGCTGCGCCGGATCGTGCCCGGTGCGGGCGCGCGGCGGGTGTCAGCCGGCGGCGATCCGCGCGACCGGGCCGTCGTCGGGAACCAGATCCGCGAGCTGCGCGTACGGGATGGTGACGTGGGGTGTGCCGATGGCGAAGGGACCGACCTGGTAGCTGTCGAACCAGACCTCGAGGGCGTCGGGCGTCAGCACGAAGCGCGACAGCAGGGCCGCGTCGGGCGCGGCGCCCTCCGCCGCCCAGTCGCCGGTGCCGTACTCGTCCTGGATCGCGGTGATGGCGGTGGAGCTGACCCGGTCGAGGATCCCGTCGCCGAACAGGTCGGTGAGCGTCCGGGTCTCGCCGGAGTCGAGGTCCACGGTGCGCGTCGTGACGTACGCCGTCCCGTGGGCGCCGCCGGTGTAGGACTGGTGCATGAACCGCACGCTCAGCAGCTGCGGCGTGACGAGGGCCGGGTGCATCTCGACCCCGAAGAAGTAGGAGGGTCCCTCGTGGGCGGCGCCGGCCTGATCGGCCTCGTCCCGGAAGGCGGCGACGGCCGCCCGCGCATCGGCCATGAACCGCTCGTTCACCGTCCTGGCCACGTCGTCGGGCAGGCCGCTGACGACCGGGTAGTGGACGTTGATGTCGAGCGGGACACCGGCGGACGTGGCCGGCGCCTCGGTGATGGCCGCGTCCGTGACCTTGGGCGCGGCGGCCTCGACGGGCTCGGGGCTCGGGCCGGTGGGCGACGAGGTCAGCGGGGTGGGCGAGACGCCCGCGGTCGGATTGCCGCTGGCGCCGACCGAGTCGGCGGTCGCCTGCCCGCCAACGTCCGGGGCGGGCGTCGCGGTGTCCGTGGGCACCGGGCTGGCGGCGGCGTCGGCGGGTGCGGCGGAAGGCGGCTCGGTCGAGGCCGCCGTCTCGGCAGCGGTACCACAGGCCGCGAGGGTGGTGGACAGCAGGGCGGCGACGAGCAGGTGGCGGTGACGCACGGGGGAGCTCCAGGAGAGACACGAGCCGACGGGAGGCGGCATTCTGCCGGATCGACGTCCGAACGCCGCGCAAGGGATGGAGGTTCCTCACATCGACGACCCAGGTCGGGAACGGATATAGTCAGGAAACCAACAAAATGCGTGCGGGGATGACGGTGGCGGTCAACCGGCTGAGGGGGCGCTCGGGTGTCGCCGCCGAGGAGATGCGACGACACAACCTCGGCGACGTGCTCGAGCGCGCGCATCTCACGGGCGGGCTGACCCGGTCGGAGCTCACCGCCCAGACGGGGTTGAACCGCTCCACGATCGCCGACCTCGTGCGCGAGCTCAGCGACCTGGGCCTCGTCGAGGAGGGGCCACCACCGCATGCCGTCGGCCCGGGCCGGCCGTCACCGACGGTGCGGCCGCGTCCCGAAGGGGCGGTGACGCTCGCGATCGAGATCGCCGTCGACTCGGTCGCGCTCGCCACGGTGGGGCTCGGGGGACGCGTCTACAGCGAGCGTCGGGTCACCCGGCAGCGGGGGGCGTCCTCTCCCGAAGAGGCGGTGCACCGGGTGGCCACGCTCGCCGGGCCGCTGCTGGACAAGCTGCCGGTCGGCCATGCCTTCGTCGGTGTCGGCGTGGCGGTCGTCGGCATCACCCGCCGGGCCGACGGGTTCGTGCACCTCGCACCCAACCTCGGGTGGCGTGACGTGCCGCTGGCCGCGCTGCTCCGGGACGCACTGGCGACCGACGGGCTGGTCTTCGTGGCGAACGAGGCGGATCTCGGGGCGCTCGGGGAGTATCGGCGTGGCCACAGTGGGGTCGCCAACCTCGTCTACGTGTCCGGTGAGGCCGGGGTCGGGACCGGGGTGATCGTCGGCGGCAGCCCCATGCTCGGGTCGGCCGGGTACGCCGGCGAGGCCGGGCACACGCTGATCAACCCGGGGGGACGGCGGTGCCGCTGCGGCGCCGTCGGATGCTGGGAGACCGAGGCCGGTGAGGCGGCGCTGCTGCGGAAGGCGGGGATCCCGGACGACACCGAGCGAATTGCGGTGCTGATGGCCCGCGCCGACGCGGGCGAGCCGGGCACGCTGCGGGCGATCGCCGACGTTCGGGCGCTGGCTGGGGCTCGGCGTCGGCAACCTCATCAACCTGTTCAACCCGGAGGTCGTCGTCCTCGGCGGGATCTACCGGGAGCTGTTCCCGTTCCTCGAGCCCTCGGTCCTCGAGTACGTGACACAGCAGGCGCTGGCCGTATCCCGCGACGAGGTCGTGATCCTCCGCAGCGAAGCCGAGCCCGACGCTCCGCTTCTCGGCGCCGCCGAGCTCGCGCTGTCAGCGGTGCTGGTCGACCCCGCCGGCACCCTCGCCCGTCCCCGCGACGCCGCGCTGACCGAGCCCGTCGGGCACCCGAGCAACCACGGGGCCGGCTGAGGGTCCCGGTGCTTGCTGTTCCGGAGGAGACCGCGCCATGACCTACCACCTCGGGATCGACACCTCCACCACGGCGACGAAGGCGCTCGTCCTCGACGAGGACGGCACCGTCGTCGCGATCGGACGCTCCGAGTACGGGTTCGCGACGCCGCGACCGCTCTGGTCCGAGCAGGACCCCGCCCTGTGGTGGCGGGCGACGACCGACGCGGTCAGCAGCGCCCTGGCCGCGGCAGGCATCACCGGCGGGCAGGTGGGCGCGATCGGGCTCACGGGGCAGATGCACGGGCTCGTGCTCCTCGACGAGGCCGGTCAGGTGCTGCGTCCGGCGATCCTGTGGAACGACCAGCGCACCCAGGCCGAGTGCGACGAGATCCGGGAGCGCGTCGGTCGCGAGCGCCTGATCCGCCTCGCCGGGAACGACGCGCTCACCGGTTTCACCGCCCCGAAGCTGCTGTGGGTGCGCGGCCACGAACCCGAGGTCGTCGCCCGGACCGCGCACGTCCTGCTCCCCAAGGACTACGTGCGCTACCGGCTGACCGGCGGCTACGCCCTCGACAAGGCCGGTGGGTCGGGGACCCTGCTGTTCGACGTGGCCGCACGCGACTGGTCGGCCGAGCTGCTCGACCGCCTCGACCTGCCCCGTGCCTGGTTCCCGCCCACCTTCGAGGGCACCGCGGTGACCGGTCACGTGTCCGCCGCGGCGGCGGAGGCCACCGGCCTGCGCGAGGGCACACCGGTCGTGGCCGGGGGCGGCGACCAGGCCGCCAACGCCGTCGGCGTCGGTGCCGTCGCTGCCGGGATCGTCGCGGTCAGCCTCGGGACGAGCGGCGTCGTGTTCGCCGCCACCGATCGGCCGGTCGTCGAGCCCGACGGGCGCCTGCACGCCTTCTGCCACGCCGTGCCGGGTCGGTGGCATCTGATGGGGGTGATGCTCTCGGCCGCCGGGAGCCTGCGCTGGTTCCGCGAGGCACTCGCCCCGCACCGGTCGGTACGCCGAGCTCGACGCGCTGGCCGACGAGGTCTCGCCCGGCGCCGACGGGCTCGTGTTCCTGCCGTACCTGACGGGGGAGCGCACGCCGCACCCGGACCCGACGGCCCGGGGCGCGTTCGTGGGGCTCACGGCGCGTCACGACCTCGGCCACCTCGCACGCGCTGTGATGGAGGGCGTCGCGTTCGGCCTGCGCGACTCGCTGGAGCTCATGCGGACGATGACCGAGCTCGGTGAGGTCCGGGTCTCCGGCGGGGGCGCCGCCAGCCCCGTGTGGCTGTGCATCCTCGCGGACGCGTTCGGCCTGCCCGTGCGCGTCGTCCGGACCGCCGAGGCCGCCGCGCTCGGCGCGGCGCTGCTCGCGGCGACGAGCCAGGGTGCCTTCGCCTCGGTCACCGAGGCCTGCACGGCCGCGGTCGCCGTCGGTCCCGCCCTCGAGCCGGGTCCGGGGGCCGTCGCTGCCGCCGAGTCCTACACCGTGTACCGCGAGCTGTACCCGGCGCTGCGCGGCAGCTTCGCGCGCCTGTCGGCGCTGGACCGGTAGCGACCGAGCCGGCGGTCAGGGAGATCGGGGCGGCCTATGCGTGCTCGTCGCGGACGGCCCGCCACAGCGTCCGGTTCACGAGGTTCTCGAGCCGCTCCTGCCCACCCGAGACAGGGGTGGGATCGATCTTGCCCGCGGCCACCCGCTCCTCGAGATCGGCCAGGGACAGCGCCCCGTCGAGGATCTCCGCGCCGAGCCCCTCGCCCCAGCCGGCGTAGCGCCGGTCCCGTTCCGCCTCGAGGTCACCCTCTTCGAGCAGGCGCGCCGCCACGAGCAGCGACTGCGCCAGCGTGTCGATGCCGCCGACGTGCCCGTGGAAGAGGTCGGTGCGGTCCAGCGACTGGCGCCGCAGCTTCGCGTCGAAGTTGAGCCCGCCGGTCCGTGAAGCCGCCACCGCGCAGGATCTCGTAGAGCGCCAGACTCATCTCCTCCACGGAGTTCGGGAACTGGTCGGTGTCCCAGCCGTTCTGCGGATCGCCGCGGTTCGCGTCGATGCTGCCGAAGACGCCGTTGTCGACGGCGTAGGCGACCTCGTGGTGGAAGCTGTGCCCGGCCAGGGTGGCGTGGTTGACCTCGATGTTGAGGAAGATCTCGCCGACGAGGTCGTAGCGCTCGAGGAACCCGTGAACGGTGGCGGCGTCGTAGTCGTACTGGTGCTTGGTGGGCTCCTGCGGCTTCGGCTCGATCAGCAGCGTCCCGTCGAAGCCGATGTCGTGCTTGTACTCGACCACCAGGTGCAGGAACCGCGCCAGCTGGTCGGCCTCCTGCCTCATGCGGGTGTTCAGGAGCGTCTCGTACCCTTCGCGCCCGCCCCAGAGCACGTAGTTGCTGCCGCCGAGCCGGTGGGTCGCATCCATGGCGTTCTTCACCTGGGCGGCCGCGTACGCGAACACGTCGGGGTCGGGGTTCGTGCCGGCGCCGGCCGCGAACCGCGGATGCCCGAACGCGTTGCTGGTGCCCCACAGCAGCTTCACGCCGGTGCGGGCCATGTGCTCCTCGGCGAGCTCCACCATCGCCTCGAGGTTGCGCCTGGTCTCCAGGAACGTGTCACCCGGCGGCGCCATGTCGCCGTCGTGGAAGGTGAAGAACGGGGTCCCGAGCTTCGCGAAGAACTCGAACGCCGCCTCCATCTTCGTCCGGGCGGCGGCCATCGGGTCCCGGCCGGCCTCGAGCCACGGGCGGTCGAACGTGCCCGACCCGAACACGTCGCTGCCCGGCCAGCTGAAGGAGTGCCAGTAGCAGACGGCGAGGCGCAGGTGGTCCTCCATGCGCTTGCCGAGCACGAGCCGGTCCGGGTCGTAGACCCGGTAGGCCAGCTCCGCGTCGGTGTCGGGCCCCGCGAACCGAACCGGTTCGACCGCGTCGAAGAATGCAGCCACGATCGTTCCCTTCGCTCCCGTCGGGCGGGGCCCATGCTGCCCCGACGGCCGGCCCGGTGGAAGGGAACTTCGGCACCACCGCACGGGCCGAGAGGCACTGACCCACCAACCGTAGCGCCGACGCGGACAGGTGCGGCGCGGACAGGGTGCGGACAGTAGGGTCGGCGACGCTCGCGACCAGGAGCGGCCATGGCGGACGCCGACCTCACCGACCCGACGATCTACGCACACTGGACCACCGACCGCATCCGGTTCTCGGACACCGACCAGCTCGGTCACGTCAACAACGTTGCCATCGCCGCCTACATCGAGACCGGCCGCGTGGACCACGGGTTCGGGCTCGCGGAGGACATGCGCACCGAGCGGGGATTCGTCGTCCTGCGCCGGGTCTGCGTCGACTACCGCCGCGAGCTGCACTACCCGGGTCAGGTCCGGGTGGGGACCTGCATCCTGCGGGTGGGGCGCACGTCGTACACGACCGGGTCGGCGGTCTTCAAGGACGACGTGTGCGTCGCCACGGCCGAGAGCGTCCTCGTCATGGCCGGTCCCGACGGGCCCGTCCCGATCGAGGGCGAGTACCGGGACCGGCTCGAGGCGGCCGCGCTGACCGCCTGACGCGAAGGCGGCCGTCACCGGTCCGTTCGGCCCGCGACGCCCGGGCCCGGCGGCCGTCGCATCCGAGCCGCCCGACCGCCACGCTCACCTCACGACGAAGGCAGCGCCGTGATCCACATCCAACCGCGGCGCCCGACGAAGTTCTGCTCGGCAGCCCTCCGCAGCCTGGAGGGTGCCATCTGCGCCTGAGACCACGGCGCACCCGCCACGGCGGGCACCGATGGGCCGCCACCCTCTCCGGGCGGCCCATCGGTTGATTCGACGGCCGACACGCATCACTA
>CAWAMD010000010.1:0-53568 GCA_963783045.1 uncultured Nitriliruptorales bacterium | reverse complement strand
ATTAGGTCCTCGGAAACCGTCCGGTCGAACCAGAGACTCTTGGTCACTCGCTCCCCCATTCGTCGAGTCGTTGTGCTGCAACGGATGGGAGCCCCTGCGACACCGACGCGGGATCTGCCGAGCCGTGTCGCACCCCGGCACCTGCGTGGGACGACGGGGGGCAGGTGGACGAGGTTCCGGTCTGCGGGTGGTTCGACGACGACGCCCCCGACGGGCTGCCCGTTGAGATGTTGGTCATCGAGCGCGCCATCGACACCTTGTCGGGTCCTTGGACGGTCGCAGGTGCGCTGCTCTCGTTCGGCGATGCTCCGCCAGCCTGGGTCGACGGATACGTCGACGACTACTGGAGCGCGGACGCCCCACGGCTCTCGAGGTGTTCTACGTCGACAAGGGCGGCGGCAACGCCTACTCGTCCGAGATCGCGTTCCTGCGACTGCGGCGTCCCGAGGATGCATCAGCGGTCCTGGCTCGCATGAAGCTCGCCGAAGGCCACCCGCTCGGTTTGTCCGCACCAGTGAGTCCGCCGATGGAGACCGTGCCGAGTTTCCCTACGGTCGGCGACCCAAACGAGCCAGCCGACCCATGCGACGACCACTTCCACGTGGATGCCCCATTCGCGATCGCCAACGTCGCCACTTGGCAACTCGCCGTCGAACTGGTCCGTCGTCATCCCGCCGACCTCTGGATCATCCGCACGTATCCGCAGTATGGGCACTACGACTTCCTCTCGATCCGCCGTGCCAACGACGTCCTCGGGTCACCGAAGTCGCCCTGAACCGCAACGGCACACACGTTCTCGTGTCCCGACTGGACGGCTCGGCCAGTACCGACTTGCCGGACATGAGTTGGGGCGATGGCTTCACCACTCCCCGTCCACGCGACTCAGAACGCCAGCTCGAGTCTGGTGCCGGCCTGCGCGCGCCGGTCCCCGGCCTTCCCCCCGACAGACACGCTCGTCGATCGCCCTGCGCTGGATCGGCGGCTTCCTCCGCCTCCAACTCGGCAGCCGGCAGCGCTGGACCGCGTGGAATGACTGGAGCGAGCTGGACTACGGAAGAATTCGCGGCCGACTTCGACGCCATCCCTGCGGCCCACAGTGGCTCCGCGAGCGCGGCCGCCCAGAAGCCGCTGCCGAGGTCTGGTTCGTCGGCACCGAACCGCGGCCCGGCGATCGGCAAATCCACTTCGCGCTCAACTCCGCTGGGACGCTCTGGACAGCCTCTGGCGACGAGGTCGACCTCCTCGCCGCCTACCGTCGCTCGGGCTCGTCGATCACTCGGCTCCTCGTCGCGACGGCATCCGCCACCCTCTCCTGAGTTGTCCATCGCCGAGTTTCCGCCGCCGACGATCACGACCTCGATACCCGGATCACGAGATCTTGGAGGCCATATGGAGGCCATGATCGGGTAGGGGCCGGGCTCTCCCCGGCCCCTCCCACACCACCGTACGTGCGGGTCCGCATACGGCGGTTCGTCAGGCGCCTCGACGACGGTGCCGTCGTGGGCGAGTCCTTGCAGGCCGAGCTCGTCGTCCAGTAGCGGTTGGGCAGGGCGCTGTTGAGCGCGGTCCCGGCGATCGGCCAAGTGCCGCGGCTCGTGGCGCCGATGGCGAAGGCGCGGTCGAACGGCAGGCCCCCGCGCGAGGAGTTCGCGGATGGGGTAGGGACCCGTTTCCACTGCGTCCAGCGCACGGCGCGCAACCGTCGGCGTAGCCACTCGTCGATTCGCTTCGAACCGTTTGCGTCCGTCTGCGATCCCGAAGTAGGCGCACCATCCCGCGATGTACTGGTTCAGCCGTGCGATCCGGGAGGCCATCGAGATCCCCCAGTTGCGGCGGGTCAGCTGGCCTGAGCCGCATCTTCAGGCGTTTCCACGCCTTGGGTGCGACCCGGAGCCTGACCTTGCCGCCCGCGGCGACGTAGAACCCGAACCCCAGCAGCCCCGCCATCGAGATGGTGGCGATGCTGGACTTGTCGCGGTTGACCTTCAACTTCAACCGGCCCTCCACGATGTCGGTGACACCGTCGAGGACGTCGGTGGGCGGCCCGCTCGCTGCGCACGTAGACGCGGAAGTCGTCGGCGTAGCGCACGAACCGGTGGCCACGGCCCTCCAGCTCACGGTCAAGGTCGTCGAGCATGATGTTCGCCAGCAACGGCGACAGCGGCGCCCCTGCGGGGTGCCCTGTGCCGTGGACTGACTACGCCGTCGACCATGACTCCGGCCTTCAGATAGCCGCGGATCAGCCGGAGCAGCCGCTTGTCCGCCACCCGCTTGCGACGCGTGCCATGAGCATGTCGTGGTTGACCCGGTCGAAAAACTGCTCCAGGTCAACGTCGACCACCCACGAGTAGCCGTCCTCGAGTACTCCGCGCGGCTCGACGGCCTGATGGGCGCTCCGCCCGGGTCGGAACCCGTAGCTGTGCTGCGAGAACGACGGATCGAATATCGGCTCCAACACCTGCACGATGGCCTGCTGGACCAGCCGGTCCAGCGCCGTGGGGACACCCAACTGCCGCACTCCACCATCGCGCTTGGGGATCTCGACCCGCCGGACGGGTTTCGGCCTGTATGTCCCCGCGTCCAGCGCCTCTCGGACCTTCCCCAGTGCTCTCGACCACTCGCGGAACTCTTCCATGGTCACTCCATCGACGCCGGGACCGCCCCTGTTGCGCTCGACACTTCGTAACGCCCGGGTCAGGTTGGCCCTCGAGAGCACCTGCTCCCACAGGCCATCGACCCGGCCTTGCGGCTGAGATGTTCGTCTCGGACGGCGCCGGCGGCGCTTCGCCCACCCACAGGCACCGACGGTCTCACCGTCTGCTCCTGCAGATGACCCGCTGACGCGGGTTGGCTGCGCTCAACGCGACCGCCACCAGCCACCACGCTCATCCTCTCGGCATGACGTTCGGCCCTTCCCAGCCCGCGTCCCTCCTGACGCGTCGGTGTCGAGGCCCCCGCTGGTACTACGGCCTCTGCTGACTCCTGCCGGACGCACCACCACGTCCCCGCGATGGTCGTCGCCGCTTCCGCGCCGACACCCCGACAGGCCTCCCCGGATAAGAACGACCGCTGTCCCTTGACCCCTGCCGCATCTACACGCCGCACCCGTAGGCGATGACGGGCTCACCATCCTTTGCTGGCTCACCCAGGTCGACGTGCCTCCTATGCAATTCCTGTTCGTCAGGTCCAAGGTCTCGCCTCCGGCTTCCTTCCCACGACACCTCACGATGCCGCAGTTGCCATCAGCTCGGTCGGGCATCACCTCCCAACCCCGAGGACTTCCACCTCGGAAACGATCGCCCATGCCGGGCGTACAAACGCAGACAACCCCCGGATTCGGGGGTTCTGTAGTAGCGGGGGCAGGATTTGAACCTGCGACCTCCGGGTTATGAGCCCGGCGAGCTGACCGAACTGCTCCACCCCGCGTCGGTGATGCGCACGGTACCGAGCGCCTCCACGAACCTCAAACCGGCCACCGACCCGCCGCGCGATCCTCGCAGTGATTGCCGGTGGTCGGGGCGGGAGCAGCCGGTCGTCGCGCGAGGGGTCCGACGGGCAGCCCTGGGCGCCGGGCCCCGGTCGCGTCTACGCATGTTGGCTCCCTCGCATCCGGCAGTTCCGGCCATTTCGGACGCTCATCAACGTCCTGGGTAGAAATCCTCCGAGGAGTCCGGACGATTTCTACCCAAGACGCGGTGCCACTGGCCCGGGCGACCGCGACGACCCCCGGCGACCGCGACGCCCCCCGGCGACCGCGACGACCCCCGGCGACCACGACGCCCCCCGGCGACCGCGACGCCCCCCGGCGCCCGCGACGACCCCCGGCGACCACGACGACCCCGCCGGCGACCGCGACGCGACTGTCAGGACCCCGACCGCCAGTCCCCCGAGCCCTCGGGGTCCGTCAGGTCAGGCCGAAGCGAGATACCGACCCTCAGCCCGAGCCGGCCGTCGGACTGGCGGCCGGCGTGGGCTCGGTCGCGGGCTGTCCGCTCGGCTGCGGCGTCGGTGACGCACCGCCGGGCTGACCGTTCTGACCGGCCTGGGGGTTGAGGTCCCGGGCGCGGGCGGCCTGCTCGACGAGGTTGCGCGCCTCCTCGGTCTTGGACTGGTAGGTCCCGAGATCGCCGCTCTGCAACGCCGCCTCCGCGTCGGTGAAGGCCTGGAGCGCCTGGAGCAGCAGCTGATCCGCCGTCGACGTCCCGGTCTCGCCACCGGTGCTCGGCGGCTGACCGCCGCCTCCACCGTTCTCGCTCGGCGGCTCGGAGCCGATGAGCTTCGCAAGCGCGTCGGGCAGCGTCGGCTCCATCACCACCCGGTCGCCCATCACCAGCACGACCTGGGAGAGCTCCGGGATCTGGGCCTGCTGGTTCTCGATGAACAGCGGCTCGACGTAGAGGATCGACTGCTCGATCGGGATGACGAGCAGGTTCCCGCGGATCACCTTCGACCCGGCCTGGTCCCGCAGGGTGATGAACTGCGAGATCTCGGAGGTCTGCTCGATCCGTGCCTGGGCCTGCTGCGGCCCGAGCACCGACTGGTCCGAGGGGAACTGCACCGCGAGCAGCTCGCCGTAGTGCGCCGGGTCGGATCGTGCCGCGAGCCAGGAGATCATGTTCGGCTTCTGGCGGGCCAGGTACGGCTGGATCAAGACGAACTCCTCGTCCTCCTCGCCAGGCAGCCGCATCAGCAGGTAGTAGGGCTCCATCGGCGCCGTCTCCGGCTGCACCTGCGGACGGTTCGCCAGCAGCGACGCGTCGCGCGGGATGTCCCACGCGTCGGCCTTGCTGTAGAAGGCCGCGGCAGCCGGGATGTGGTAGGTGGAAAAGACCCGCGACTGGGTCTCGAAAAGGTCCTGCGGGTACCGGAAGTGTTCCTTGAGCCCGTCCGGGGCGTCCGCGACCGGCTTGTAGGCGTCCGGGAACGCCTGCGACCAGGCGGTGACCACCGGGTCGGACGGGTCCACGACGTAGAGGGTCACGTCGCCGTCGTAGGCGTCCACGACCGCCTTCACGCTGTTGCGGACGTAGTTGACCTCGGCGGTGCGGTCGGCTCGCAGCAGCTCGCGCTGGCTGTACGGGTAGTAGTCGCTCGTCGCGTACCCGTCGACGACCCACTTGATGCGGCCCCCGATCACGACCGGGTACGGATCCCGATCGAACAGGAGGTACGGCGCGACCGCCCGGACCCGGGCCGTCACGTCACGGCGGTACAGGACCTTCGAGTCGCTCTTGAGCAGGCTCGACAGCACGAAGTTCGGATCGGAGAAGCGCACGGCGAACAGCAGCCGGCTCCCGATGTTGCCGACCTCGACCCCACCCGTGCCGGTGTAGGTCGTGGTGATCTGGTTGGCGGTACCCGACTCCTCGTAGTCGAGCTCCTTCGCGCCGGTGTTGACGATCGAGTACGCCGGGTTGACCTCGCCGTAGTAGATGCCCGCCTTCTCGTTCGGCACGAGGTCGTCCACACCCTTCGGCGGGATGTCCTGGGCCACGAAGACCGGCTGGCCCTCGGCGGAGGACGTGTTCGCCCGGGAGGCGACGATCCCGAGCCCGTGCGTGTAGGTCAAGCGGAGGTTCTGCCACGTCTGGGCCTGGTCGGGAAGCCCCGACTGCTGCAGCTCACGGGCGGAGAGCAGGATCTGCCGCAGCGTGCCGTCGATCGTGTACCGGTCGATGTCGACGTCCGTGAACTGGTAGTAGGGCCGCAGCGCCTGCAGCTCCGAGTAGGTCGTCTGCAGCACCTGCGGGTCCCACAGCCGGATGTTGTCGACGGTGACCTCGTTGTCGTTCACCTGCGCCTGGTCGAGGTCGTTCTTGACCTCGAACTGCTCGAGCGTCGTGTCGTCGAGGCTGAACGCCGTGCGGGTGGCGTCGAGGTTCTTCGTGATGAACTCCGACTCGCGCGCGAGCTCCTGGGGGTCGACCCGCAGCCGCTGGATCGCGGCCGGGTAGGCGCCCTGCAGCAGGATGCTCGCGAGCACGAGCAGACCGATCGCGGCACCGGGCAGCAGCCAGCCGCGCCGGCGCACGTTCCACAGCGTGATGAGGATCGCGACGGCCGTGACGGCGAGCAGCAGGTTGAGCGCCGGCAGCTCCGCGTGCACGTCGGTGTAGGAGGCGCCCGTCACCTGCCCCCGCGGCGAGAAGTTGAGCATGAACCGGTCGAGCCAGTAGCCCCACCCACGGGCGGCCAGCAGCAGCGCGAGGAGCACCGACAGGTGCACCTTCACGTTCGGCATGACCTTCTCGCCCTGGGCCTCGGGCCGGATCCCACCGAGCAGGTAGTGCGCGCCGGCGGTGAGCAGCGCGGTGAGCAGCAGCGACGTGAACAGCCAGGTCTGGACGAACTTCAACCAGGGCAGCTTGAAGACGTAGAAGCCGACGTCGCGGCCGAACTGTGGGTCCGACACCCCGAAGGGCTGCGCGTGGCGCCACAGCATGAAGGGCTGCCACTCGCCGGCCACGGCGAAGCCGGCCGTGATCGCGAAGACGGCCGCGATCGCGAGGATGATCCAGGGCAGGTAGGGGTCCGCCATCTGCCGGTACCGCTCGACCGCGGCCTGCTGGGTGGTCGACGGGATGAAGAAGGGCCGGATGCGGCGGGCGATGAGCAGGTTGCCGGCCACGAGCGCCCCGAGGGCCAGCCCGAACACGACCCCGAGAATGACCTGCGAGGTCAGCACGGTCGTGTAGACGCTGCGCAGCCGGAGCGCGTCGAACCACCACAGATCGGTGAGGAAGACGGCGATCCGGTTCGCGGACAGGATCAGCAGGACCACGAGCCCGATGAGGATCAGACCGAGGCGCCGACGAAGGAAGTCCCGCACGATGCCATCTCCTCGACGGTCGCGGGTATGGCCGCCCGGAGGCGGCAGGGTCAACACCGAGCACGCGTGACCGAAGCAAGCGCGAGGGGGGCCGCGCGGCCGACCGATCGAGCGCCCGGGCCGTTTCGGGGGCTTTGCCTACCTTACCGTGGCGCGGGCACGAGGACGCACGTGCAGCCGCTGTGGGCCGGCGGCACGCGGTGGCCGCTCGGATAGTCCTCACCGAGCTCGACGGGACCCTCGTTGGCATTCGTCCTGCAGCGGTTCTCGGGACAGCGCGGCTCGTCGCCGACCAGCCACACGGTCTCCTCGACGCCGAGCTCGAGCCAGGCGTCCTCCGCCCCGTCGCTGTAGATGCGGGTGAGATGCTCCTCGACCACACCTTCGACGACCGGCCCCTTGAGGTCGCGGAAGACCTCACCGATGCGCTCGGACAGGGACGTCTCGGGCTCTCCCGCGTCGATACCGGCTCGGAGGGTGGCTCGCAGCGACGACGTGATCTCGTGCGTCAGCGCGTCACGGAACGAGGAGGCCGCCGCAGGAATACGGGTCGCGTCGCCGGCGTCCTCGTCGAGCGTGCCATCGGCCAGCGTGGCGGCGTCGCTCAGGCCGGCGCGATAGGCCGCCGTGAGGAACATCTGGCCCACGGCACCGACCGTGGCGAGGTCGTCGTCCGCTGGCAGCAGCCCGTCGAGGTCGGGGTCGTCGTCGGCGCGACGCAGGCTGTCGAGCGCGCCGTTCTGCACGTCCTGCAGCGCCCGCTTGAGCCGACGGAGCATGCCGGGACGGACCCCGGACAGCGACTGCTCGCGCAGCTCGAAGGCGTCGTGCTCCATCGTCGCGGTGGCGGCCCACTCCTCGGAATCGGTCCCCCGATCGGTGGCGGCGGCGACCTGGTCGACCTCGGCGTCCGGCTCGGCGTCGGGCGTCCTCGCGACGGCCAACGTCACGGCCGCGTTCTCGTCGCCGGCCGGTGCTGCCTCGGCGGGCTCGATGTGCTCGCGGTCGGCGACGAGGGTGTCGCCGAGGGATGGCTCGCTGGATGTTGCGATGTCGGCCGACGCCTCGGCCGCGGCTCTGGCAATCTCCGCATCGTCGTCGCCGGCCTCGTCGTCCTCCCCGGCCTCGTCCTCGCCCTCGGGCGCCGTCCCGGTGGCCTCCGCGTCGCCGGTGAGGTCACCGACCGACTCGTGGACCGCGCTCAGCGCGGTCCGGAGGTCGCCGACGAGTCGGTCGCGCGCCGCCTCGAGACTGCGGATCTCGTCGGCGATGCCGTCGCGCTGCGCCTCGGCCTCGGTGACGATCCGGTTCGCCGACCGACGCGCCTCCTCAACGTCCTCGCGGGCCTGCCGCCTGGCGCTGTCGAGCTCTTCCTTCGCGCGCTTCTGCGCGCCGTCGAGCTCCTCGCGGGCCCGCTTCTGGGCGCTCTCGATCGTGTTGCGAGCCTCGGTGTCGGCCTTCTCGCGGATCTCGGTCGCCGATTCCTCGGCGGCGACCAGGATGCGGGTGGTCTCCTCGCCGAGGGCCTTGAACGCGTCCCGCGGGTCGGAGGGGACCGACGGAGCGCCGTCGCCACCCGATCGAGCCTCGGACAGCTTGCCCTCGAGGTCGCGAACCTGGCGCTGCAGCTTGTCGACGTCGCCCGCCACGTCCTCCAGGAACGTCGTCACCTCGTCCCGGTCGAAGCCGCGAAGCGCGACCAGGAACTCCCGGGAGGCGATCTCTTCAGGATTCAGCACGGTGTTTCCCCCTCGCGGCAACGCGGGACGACGTCGTCAGGCGCAGCATAGCCACGTCCGACCTCACGGTCCGTGACTTCTCGGGCTGTCAGGGCGGCAGGATGGCGGTGGCCTGTCCCGTCGGACCGCTCAGGAGGTCGTCCACGGTGTCGACCACCGTCCGCGCCGCGTCGACCGCGGCCGGGCCCCCGGGCACGTCACCGACCGCGCCGTCGGCCTCGTCGATCACCGGATCGACGGGGTCGAGCGGGCCCGGCTCGCTGCCGGGGCCAGGCTCGTCCCCCGGCGAGCTCGTGTCGCCGGGCGGTGGTGTCGGCTCGGTCGTCGGCGTGGTGGCGGGCGGCGCACCGGCGCCACCGGCGGCGACGTCCCCCGCGGCGGTCCCGGCGCCCGCGGCCCTCCCGGTCGGGCCCCCAGCGGCCTGCTGGCGGCGGAGCGCACGATCAGCCGCCGCCCGCAGGTCACCGGAGTCGAGCCCGTGGCGGGCGAGCACCAGCCCCCAGCGCGCACCGTCGCGACGCAGACCGGTGACCTCGTCGAGCGCGGCGGCGGCCGTCATGGCCTCGCGTGTCCGGAGCATGTCGACGACGACGAGGCCGAGCAGCACGTCGGCCGGCGGACCGAAGCCCGCGCCGTCGACCGCGGGCGCCAGGGCAGTCAGCGCCGGACGGTCGGCCGGCGTGGCGAAATCGGCGTAGAAGGCGGCGGGCCGCACGGCCGGCCCGTAGCTCGCGGCGAGGGACGCGGTGAGCCGGCTCGCCTGCCGGTCGACCGCGATCGCCGACGCGACGAGGCGCGCGTCCCACGGATCCGAGGAGCGGTAGCGCAGCGGCAGCGCCCTGGCCCCGGGCGCCCCGTCGACGAGGCTGACCTCGGCGAGCCTCCCGACGGCGACCTGGCGGCCCTGCGCGTCGGAGACGGCGACGCCTCCCCGGTACACGCCGACGCGCGGCGCGCCGTCGGCGTCGACGCGCCAGGCACCCTGGCCGCTCGCAGTCACCGTGCCACGCGTCACCGTCCGTGACCGCGAGCTCTCGACCAGCACGCTGCCACCGGCCAGCGCCGTGCGCGTGCGGGTCAGCGCCGCCTCGGTCGCCGGGGCGAGCTCGAGCGTCCCGCCCGCCACGGCCAGGGATGCCCGCCCGTCGGCGGTCCGCACCCGGGCGCCCTCGGGCACGGTCCCGTCGACTGCCACGGGCACCCAGCGCTGCCCGTCGAGGCGCTCGAGCTGCCCGGCGCGCAGTCGCGCGGCGACCCCCGCCGGCAGCCCACCCGTCCCGCCGAAGGGCGCGAGCGCCACCGCCACCACGACGGCCAGCACGGCGGTCCAGGCCGAGGCCCGCGCCGACGGGGCCGACCGGGACGCCGTGCCGACCACCGCACGCTCGCCCGCCGCCCGGTCGTGCGACGGGGCGGCGGTGGGGCGCGGCAGCGTCTGGCTCATCTCGGCTCCACGGTCGGGAGGAGCACGATCACGTCGGTTCCCTGCTCCGGCTCGGACCGCACCTCGATGTCGGCGCCGAAGCGGGCCACGATCCGCTGGACGATCGACAGCCCCAGTCCGAGCCCGCCGTAGCGACGGGTGGCGCTCCCATCCACCTGATGGAAGTCACGCAGGATGGTGGTGAGCTCCTCGGGGGCGATGCCCTGGCCGCGGTCGCGGACGGTGACGCGGACGGTGTCTCGATCCTCCTGTGCGGCCAGGATACTGACCGTGTCGTCGCTGAACTTGACCGCGTTGTCGACGAGCTCCTCGAAGACGCGCCGTAGCAGCGCCGGGTCCACCTGCACCGGCGCGAGGTCGCGAGCGACGCGCCGCACGAAGGTGCGATCCGACGCACGCTCCCGCCACTGGCACAGGACCTCGTCGACGACCTCGCCCACGTCGGTCGGCTCGAGGCTGACCTCGATGCGGCCGGCCTCGAGCGCTGCGAAGTCGACGAGCATCCCGATGATGCGTTCGAGACGTTCCGGCCGCGGTCGCGATGTGGCGGGCGAACTCGGCGGTCCGCTCGCGGCCGACATCCTTGCTGTGGATGACCTCGGCGTAGCCCTTGATCGGGGTCAGGGGGGTCCGCAGCTCGTGGGAGATGTTGGCGAGGAACTCGGTCTTCATGCGCTCGACCTCGACCTCGCCGCGGATGTCGCGCAGCACGTAGACACGCCCGTGTCGCTGCCCGTCCGCTCCGACGATCGGGGCCGCGGTCGCGGCGACCGGCGTCGCGTGCTCGCCCGCCCCGACGGTGCCACGCACGGCTGCGGGGCCCGCGGCGGCGGGGCCGCCGAGCGCGGACAGCAGCGGTGTCCCGGCGAGGTCGGTGCCCCGCAGGACCGCCTCCACGCGCCGCCCGGGGAGTCGCTGAAGACTCGTGCCGAACAGCGCGGCCGCCGCCGGGTTCGCGGTGGTGATCCGGCCGTCGCCGTCGGCGGCGATCAGTGCCTCACCGATCGAGGAGGTCACGATCTCGAGGCGGGTGCGCAGGGCGGCCTCCGTCGCCGCGGCCCGGCGCAGCGCCTCCTCTCGCTCGGCCAGGGAGCCGGTCATCTCGTTGAACGAGCGGGCGAGTCGCCCCACCTCGTCGTCGCGGCGCACGTCGACGGCCACCTCGAGGTCGCCGGCCGCGACCGCCTCGGCGGCCTCCGTGAGCCGTCGCACCGGCCGCGTCGTCCGGCTCGACGCAGCCCATGCGAGCGCGACCGCCGCGAGCATGCCGCCGAAGGCGACGAAGAACAGCATCCGTGCCGACGCGTCCTGGACCCCGGCGAGGGTCCCGGCGTCGAGGGTGAGCACCACAGCCCCGAGCCGGTCGCCCGCGTCGTCGACGATCGGGGCGGCGGCCATGAAGCGCCGGGAGCCGGCCACGTCCACCGTGCGGGAGGTGTCATCGGCATCGGCCAGCTCGGCGACGGCAGCGCCCTGTCCGTCGGGGAGCGTGGAGACGACCGACTGACCGGCGACGAGGATCGTGGCGTCGGCCCCGCTGCGGCGGTGGATCTCGTCCACGAGCCGCGGATCGGTCACGAACCGGCCGACCACGAGCACGCCCGACTGCCGGTCGAGCCGGGGCGCGTCCGACGCGTCACGCGGCGCCACCGGGGCGAGGCCCGCCGCCACGAGCCGCCCGCTGCCGAGCGGTACGAGGCCGGCCACCTCCGAGCCCTGCAGCGCCCCGCCGACCATCGGATCGCCGGCGACGGTGCGCGCGTCCGCGGGTGCCAGCGGCCCGTCGAGCGCCGTCGACCACGACCCCAGCAGCTGGCCCTGGCGACCGACGAGGACGACGAGGTCGACACCCGGGAACGTCGCCACGGTCGAGGCGAGGGAGTCCAGGTTGGCCTCGCCGCCCGACTGCTGCGCCCGGGTCAGCGCATCGTCGAGACGCCGGCCCGTGAGCGGCACGGCGATCCGGCGCATCTCCGTCGGCCAGTCCTGCGTCACCTGCTGGACCCGTGCCGACGCGAGGTCGTCGAGGCGCGCGAGCTGGTCGTGCTCGAGGTCGAGGCTGAAGACGAACCCGCTCGCCGACGCCAGCCCCACGACCAGGATCATGAGCACGACGATGAAGGACCCGACGAACCGGGTGAGCAGCGACCGGCGGGAGCGGCTGAGCAGCCACCAGCCGACCGCCGCCGAGCCGGCGAGCGAGAGCGCCGCCGCGGTCAACGGCTGCGGCCGGGCGAGGAGGTCGGCGCCGGCCCACAGGAGCAGCCCCCCGGCGAGTGACAGGACGTCCCGCCCCCGGCCCAGCACGCCCCGGGCCGTGGCCAGGGCCGCCATGAGGCCGGCGACGGCCGCCGCGAGATCCGGCGTGGGGGGTGCCAGCGCGACGACGGCGGCACTCTGACCGACCAGCCGCCCGGCAGCGCCGACGGCGAGCGCCGCATAGCCGGCAGCACGGAGGTAGGCGGGCCACAGCGCACCGCCCGCGAGCAGCGCCCCGGTCGCCACGTGGCTGACCGCGATGAGCAGACCACCGAGGAGCAGGCCCATCCAGCCGGCGTCCGCCTGCCGGCGACGGGCGACGGCGTACGCGACGAGCCCCAGGGCCACGGTGAGCCCCAGCACGTGCACCGTGAGGTGCAGCGGGATGGCGACGCCGCCGTTCACGGACTCCCCTCCGCCGTCACAGGGTGCAGCGTCGCGGTCATCGGCGCGCGTGGCCGGCGCCCCGACGTGACCGCGCGTTGACCGCTCATCTCATCCCGCTGACAGCGCGAGGGCTCCGGCGGGCTCCTTGCCGTCCCGCAGCGACTGCAGCGCCTGCACGGCGTCGTGCAGCGTGCCGACGGGGACGAGCAGCACGTCGCGGTCCACGGCCGCGTGCCGTGCCGCGGCGAGGTTGTCCTCCGGCACGAGGAAGACCGAGGCCGGACGCCGGTCGCCACCGCGGTCGACCGCGCCGATCACCTTCTGCTGGATGCCGCCGATCGGGCCGACGTTGCCGGCACGGTCGATCTCGCCCGTGCCCGCGATCACCTGCCCGCCGGTGAGGTCGTCGGCACCGAGCTTGTCGACGATCGAGAGTGCGAACATCAGCCCGGCCGACGGCCCGCCGATCTGGCCGGCGTCGATCTGGATGTCCACGGGCAGCTGCAGATAGGAGGACACCGTGATCCCGACGAACGGCGTCCCGGGCTGCTGGGGGTTCTCGACGAGGGTCACGTCGGCCGTGCGGGTCTCGTCGCCGCGCTGCACCGTGAACGTGACCGTGTCGCCGACGGCGTGCTCGCCGACCATCCGGACGACGTCCCGGTTGTCGGTGACGGTCTCGCCGTCGACGGCGGTGATGACGTCGCCGACCTGCAGCGCCCCGTCGGTGACCGACCCGTCGTCGGCGATGGCCTCCACCGTCGCGCCGTCGTAGTCGGTGTCGAACTGGTAGCCGAGCTCGTGCAGCGCCGCGATGGCGGCGTCGTGCTGGCTGTCGGTCATGAGCTGCACGTTCGCCTGGAGCACCTCGTCGAGGCCGTGCCCCGGCGGGATGAGCTGCCGCCGGGGCAGCTCCTCGACGCGGGGCGAGAACGCGCCGCGGATCCACTCCACCACGTCGAGCTGCGGGTCGAGGGACACGGTGGTGAGCAGCAGCTCACCGGCCGAGGAGTAGGCGCGCGTCCCGCTGACCTGCACGATCTGCAGCGTGTCCTCCGCCGGCCCGGGCGACAGGGCGATGTAGCAGGAGGGCTGGACCGCGAGGACGTCGCAGGGCACCGCGCCCCGCGCGACGACGCCGAGGCCGGCCAGGAGCAACAGGACGATCAGCAGGCGGCGCACGGCGGGGAGTGTAGCCGCGCGCACGCCGCGCTCACGGCGTGCGCCCGGACCACGAACGAGCGGTCAGCTTCGGTTGAAGAGCGACGCGCGGCGGGACGGCTCACCGTCGCGGTTCACCGGAGCATCGTCGTTCGCCGGAGCATCGCCGTTCGCCGCCGCAGGAGGGACGAGCGGCATCGAGCCGGGAGGCGGCTCGTCCAGACCGGCGCGCGGCGCCGGTGGCTCGTCGGGGACGGACAGCGGGGTCTGCGCGGCCGCGGCCGGCGTCTCGTCCTCGCCCGCCACCGTCACGCGGTAGTAGGTCTTGAACTCGATCGGGACCTGGCGGAAGACGCGGACGTCCGTGACGTCGCGATCGTTGCGCAGCGTCTCGACGAACGCGAGGGCCGCCTCGAGCGAGTCGACGTCCTCGAAGCGCTGCTCGCCGTCATCGTCCCGGTAGTGGACCGCGTGGCCCATCGCTGCTCCGTTCACTCGGTAGCCGCCGGCACCCGGACGGCCCCAGGACCGCCCGTAGACGGATGATCGGCGGGTGAACGGGAGAACTTGACCGTCAGGCGTGACCGCTGCCGTGCGGTCGGCGTGCCGCGGCGGCGACACCGAGGGCGGCGGCGAGCACGAGCGCGAGCGCGAGCAGCCGCACCATCGTCGTGTGCCCACCTCGCTGCGGCGGCGGCGCGGTGACGGGCTCGCCCGCCAACGGTGCCGTGGTGGCCACGCCCCCCGCGGGTGGGGCGACGGTCGCCGGAGGCTCCGGCGTGGCGGCCGCGTCGCCGGCGCCCGGCGCGCCGGCCGTGCTCCCCGGGTTCCCCGGGTTCCCCGTGCCACCGGCCGTCCCGCCGGTGGCCCCGCTGCCCGTGCCGCCCCCCGCCCCGTCGGACGTTCCGGTGCCGCCGGTGCCGCCCGTGTCGCCGGGCTGGGCCGTTCCCCGGGAGGGGTGCGCATCCGGGTCATCGGGCGTCGCCGTACCGCCCGGTGGCGCGGTCGCCGACGGGGACGGCGTCGGGGCGCCGGTCGGTCCCGGCGACGCGGCGGCGTTCGTCGTGTCGGGGCTGGGTGCCGGCCTGGGCGACGGCGAGGGTGACGCCTTCGGTGACGGTGACGGCGCCGGGCGCCGCCACCCCGAGCGCGGCCGCCGCATCGACGAGCCCGTAGCCCGTCTCCGCATCGCGGCCGGCCGCGCCCATGTCGTGCGCCGTCTCGCGGATGCGGCGCACCGACTGGCTGTTGTCGAGCCCCGTCGCACGCAGCAGGGCCGCGATCCCGGCGACGAACGGGGCGGAGAACGACGTCCCGTCGGCCTCACCGTAGGTGTGGACCTGTCCGCCACAGCGGTCGTCGCTCGGCGCGCACCACCAGGTGCTCACGATGTCCACCCCCGGGGCCATCACGGCATCGGAGCGACCCCTGTCCGAGAAGTCCGCCCGCCGACCCTGGCGGTCGGTCGCGCCGACGAGCAGCACCGGCGCGGAGCTCGGGTAGTCGGTGAACGGGCTGCCGCTGTTCCCGGATGCGGCGATGACCACGACCCCGTGGTCCCAGGCGTACTGCACCGCGCCGGCGGGCGCCTGGGGCACGACCGAGCCGGGCAGGCTCGCCACGGACTCGAGGGAGAGGTTGACGACCTGCGCGCCGTGGTCGACCGCCCAGCGGATGCCCGCGTCCACATCGCTCGAGCGTCCGGCGCCGTCGGCGTCGAGCACGCGCACGGGCATGATCAGCGCACGCGGGGCGACGCTTGCGATCCCGACGCCGTTGCCGGTGGTCGCGGCCGCGATGCCCGCGACCATCGTCCCGTGGCCGTTCTCGTCCTGAGGCGTGTCGTCGTGGTCGACGAAGTCACGGCCGACGACGTGCCCGCTCGTGTCCCGGTCGAGTCGTTCCTGCAGGTCCGGGTGCTGCAGGTCCACGCCGCTGTCGATGATGGCGATGACCACGCCGGCGCCCTCGCTCGCCGACCACGCGCGGGTGGCGTGGATCTGGTCGAGGCCGTACTGCTGCGACCGGTACGGGTCCTCGATGGCGGCGTCCGCGAGGGCCGGCACGAGGACCGCGCCGATGACGAGCAGGATGAGCAACCGCGAGCGTCGGGATGATGACGACACGTGGGGCTCTCTCTGCGAAAGGTCGACCTCACGATGATACGGCAGGCCGCGAATCGCCCGAGTCGTGTCAGGCGCGTGGACGGATGATGTCCGGCCGCTCCGGGTTCTCGTCCCGGCCTGCCACCTCCGCGTCGGGGTCCTCGTCGTCGAGCTCGACCGTGAGGTCGTCGCTGTCGGAGGGGGTCGGCTCGGCTGACGGCTCGGTGCTGTCGTGGGTCTCCTCCGGCGTCGGCCGGTCCTCGCGGGCGGTCACACGATCACGCGCCGGCGCGGCCGGGCCCGACGGCTGCATGGCCGACAGCGCCCGGTTGAACGAGTCGACCGAGGACACAGGGTCGCGGTCCGAGCGGCCGGACCACCACATCCACGCCAGGGCACCGACGACGATCACGATGAGCGGGACGAAGACGAACAGCTGCACGGGGATCCTCACGAGTCGTCGTCACCGGCACCGCGGGGAACGTAGCCACACCGTGCCATCGCGACAACCACCCGGTACGCATCCCGTCAGGCGTCGAGACCGCGCCCGTCCCGCAGCGATCGACCGGGCGTGAACCGGCCATCACCGTGCGTCACGGGACCTCGTGGCCGGGCCACCGGTGCCCGCCCTCGGCGAGGTGCTCCTTCTTCCAGATGGGCACCTGCTCCTTGAGCCGGTCGATGAGCGCCTGGGCCGCCGCGATGGCCTCTGCGCGGTGCGGCGCCGACGCCGCGACGACGACGCTCACCTCGCCCACCTCGAGCGCGCCGACGCGGTGGGCGAGGTACACGGCGCGCGTCCCCGGGAAGGCATCGAGAACCTCGGCGGCCACCCCACGGAGTGCGTCCTCCGCGCGCTCCTCCCACGCCTCGTACTCGAGGCCGGTGACCGCGTCGCCCTCGTGATGGTTGCGCACCGTCCCGACGAAGAGGCCCACGCCGCCGGCCTCGGGGTGGGCCACGGCGGGGAAGGCGGCTGCGACGTCGAGGGGGTCGGCGGTCAGGAAGGCCGTGACGGCGGGCTCGCCTCGCGGCGGATCGCGGTCGGCGGGATGCTCGTGGCTCACGACCGGTCTCGTCCCAGGAGCCGCCGCAGGAGGAGGGTGCTGCCGAGCGCCCCGAGCCCGATCGCGGTGTTGCGTACGGTCGACCGCTGGGCACGCAGGTTGAGCACGCTGACCCAGCCCTGGTGTTCGTCGACGGTCGCGGCGAGAGCGTCGCGGTTGCTGTGCGCGGGCTCCCAGCCGGACGCGACGAGCTTGTCCACCGACATGACCCAGGGGTGCATCAGGTAGTGCACCAGTCCGGGCGGCGCCTCGGTCAGGCCGAGCCGCCAGGCGCGCTCGGCGGCGGCGAACGCAAGCTCCTCCGGGACCTTGAGGGTCCGGAAGCGGCTGACCGCCATGATCTCGTCGAAGGACAGCCAGCCCTGGGAGCTCAGGTTGTAGGCGCCGGGCAGGTCGTTGCGAACCGTGTGCGCGAGCGCGCTCGCCACGTCGTCCACGTGCACGAACTGCATCGGCGGACGGTGCCCGCTGACCATCGGGAAGCGCGGCAGCTCGATGAGCCGCGTCATGAAGTTGTCGACGCCGGGGCCGAAGATGACCGACGGCCGGAGCACCGTCAGCGCGACCTCGGGGTGGTCCTCGGCCCACGGCCAGAGCCACCGCTCGATGTCGAGCTTGTGCTGGGCGTAGTCGAACTCCGGGTTGGCCCGCAGGGGGCTGTCCTCGTGGAGCGGGAAGTCGTTGTCGGGGTGGGCGCCGTACACGACGCCCGAGGAGACGTAGACGACCTTGCCCACCCGGGCGTCGGCGGCGGCCTGCACGACGTTGCGGGTGCCGTCGACGTTGACCGCACGCATCGTCGCCTCGTCCTGGATGGGATCCATCTGGAAGGCCAGATGCACGAGCACGTCGACGCCGTCGAGGATCCGGTGCAGCCCGGCGTCCCGGACGTCGGCATGGCGGAACTCGAGCTTCGAGCAGGTCAGCCCGGCCGGTGCCCGCAGATCGAGCCCCAGCATCCGTTCGACGGCGGGATCCTCCTCGAGCGTTGCGGCGAGGCGGCGGCCGACGAGTCCACCGACCCCCGTGATCGCGACGGTGACCAACGTGGCTGCTCCTTGGCGCGGTCGGACGGCCTCGAGATCGAGCCTAGCGACGTGTCCGCTCGGCCCTCCGCTCGTCGCCGGCATCGAACGGTCGGGCCGGCCCGCGCTTCGCGCGAGCGTGCCCCGACTGACAGACTGGGAACATGAGCGACCTACCGAACGACCCCAACGATCCCGAGGGCTCCGGCGACCCCTTCGAGCACCTGCCCGACGAGCTGCGGGCCATGTTCGAGCAGATGGGCGGCGCCGGCCTCTTCCAGCAGCTGCAGCAGACGTTCGCGTCGGGCGGCACCGGTCCGGTGAACTGGCGGCTCGCCGAGCAGGTGGCACTCCAGGTCGCGGCGGAGGACGACCGCAGCCCGACCGACGCGGAGCGCGCCCGGGCCGCAGAGGCGCTGCAGATCGCCGAGCACTGGCTCGATTCCTCGCCACTGCCCTCCCCGCCGGACGCCGGACGGCTCGAGGTCACGAGCCGGCAGGGCTGGGTCAACGCCGCCCTCACGGCCATGCGTCCGCTCGTGGAGCCCGTCGCGCGGGCGTCCACACGTGCGCTCGCGGACCTGGCCGAGGAGCAGATGACCGAGCTGCCGATGGACCAGCTCGGTCTCGGCCAGCTCCTCGGGCAGATGGGCAACCTCTCGGACATGCTGCGTCCGGTCGGCGCGATGCTGACCGGCATGCAGACGGGCCAGATCATCGGCCAGCTCGCCCGGCAGCTGATCGGGCAGTACGAGCTCGGGATCCCGACCGCGCCGCGGGCGGCCGCCTACCACCTCGCCGTGAACGTCGAGGACGTGTTCGGCGAGTGGGAGCTCGACGCCACCGAGGTCGACCTCGTCCTGCTGCTCGGCGAGGCCGCCCACCGACGGCTCTACCACGCCGTCCCGTGGCTCGAGGCACACGTGCACGGGCTCGTGGCCCAGTTCGCGAACGGCACCGAGGTCGACGCCGAGCGGCTGCAGCAGCTTGGACAGGAGCTCATGCTCGGCGTGGACCCGAACGATCCCGAGTCGCTCCAGCACGCGATGGAGCGTGCTGCCGACTTCCGGCTGGAGCCGACCCCGGCGCAGCGTCGTGTCCTCGAGCGCCTGCAGGGCGTGATCAGCCTCGTGCAGGCGTGGGCCCGGCACGAGGTCCGGCGGGCCGCCGGCGACCGTCTCCCGAACCTCGCCCGCATCGAGGAGGTGCTCCGCCGCCGGCGAGCGGAGCGGGGACACGGCGAGGTCCTGCTCGCCCAGCTGCTCGGCCTGGACCTCAAGCACGACGACGAGACGCTCGGCGAGATCTTCGTCTCGACCGTGGAGGACGCGCGCGGCCCGGAGGGGCTGCGGCGCGCGCTGGCGCACCCCGAGAACCTGCCCGACGCCGAGGAGCTCGCCGACCCGAGCCGCTGGCTCGCGCGCATGGCCGGCGGCGAGGAGATCCCGGACGACGCCTCCGGGCTGTTCGAGGGGCTCGGCGAGGCCCCGGTCGAGAAGTCGGCCGAGGAGCGCCGCGCCGAGCACCAGCGCGGCGAGGGCCGCCCCGGTGACGATGACGACGACGGGGACGACGACGCGGGCGCCGCCGGGGGCGGGGGCGGCTAGCCGGCCGCCGCGCGGTCGTCGCTGCCGGGCCGGCCCGTCCCGTCGATGAGGTCGGCCGTGTCCGTGTCCACGGGCACGGGAGGCAGCGCGTCGTGGCCCTCCGGCAGGCGCGCCCGCGCCGCGGCGAGCGCGATGCCCTCGAGGAAGCCCCGCGCCCGCTGCGCCTCCGGGTAGCGCTCGACGAGCGCCTTGAACCGTGGCGAGTGGTCCGGGACGAGCAGGTGCGCGAGCTCGTGGACGATCACGGCGTCGAGCACGTAGGACGGGTAGGCGGCGAGCACCTGCGAGATGCGGATCCGGCCGTCGTCCGTGCTGCACGAGCCGTACCGGCGGGTCATGCGACGCGACCACGTCACCGAGCTGGGGCGCACCCCGTCGAGGTAGCGGTCGGCGAGGTCGACGGCGCGCCGCCAGAGCTCGTCGTCACCGCCGACGGCCTCGGCGCGGCTCGCCCCGACGACGCGCTTGACGAGGGACGTGATGAGGCGCTGCTCCTCGACCCGTGCCAGCCCGGCGGGGAGCTGGACGACCACGACGCCGTCTCGCGCAAAGGCGGTGGCACTGCGTCGGCGCCGGCGGCTGCGGACGACCTCGAGCGGCGGGAGGCCGTCGGCGGCGGGGCGGTGCTCGACGGTGCGGACGGGGGGACGCGACACGGGGCGGACTCCGGTTCGGGTCCGGCGATGCTAACGAGGCCCGGTGACACGCTCGTCCGTGCGGGGCTCGCACGCGGTGGAGCGCAGCCTCGAGGAATCTCGCAGCGTCCTGTCGTCCACAGGCTGTGGAGCGCCTGTGGAGGAGTTCGCGCAGGTCACAGGCGGTCGTGGCGGACCGTCGAGTGGACCGGCGACCGACATGCACGGACCATCCCCAGGGATGTCCACAGCCGGTCCACAGGATCCGGCGGCACAATCCCCAGGCGCTGTGGACAGCGGGGTTGACCGACCCGGGGGTGGTCGGCGTAACGTCCGCCGTGCGAGGTCCCCAGCAGCGACGGAACGGGCTCGCGCTCCACGGGGAAGGGAGCGCGGAACCGGGACGTGGCGGCTGGGGACTTTGCCATTCCGGGACCGGACGAGCGGCGCGCTAGCCGAGCAGCTCGAGACGCACGTCGCCGGTTCCGGTGTCGGTGACGCCGATGCGCTCGGCCGCGGCGCGGGAGAGGTCGATCTCCCGACCCTCGACGTACGGGCCACGGTCGTTGATCCGGACGACGACGGACTCGCCCGTGCGCAGGCTCGTGACGCGGACGCGGCTGCCGAGCTCCAGGGTCTTGTGTGCGGCCGTCAGCGCGTCGGGGTCGAACGGCTCGCCGCTCGCGGTCTCCTGACCGGCGAAGTCGTCGCCGTACCACGAGGCGACCCCGGTCCAGGTGCGCTGGCTGGCCGGCTCCGGGTCGTCGGCGGCCGCCGCCTGCACGTCGCCGTCCCCCGCGTCCTCCTTCGAGGAGTCGGCGTTCGGGGTGGTCGACGTGGCGGTCGGGCTCGGGACGGGCGCCGGCGGCGTCGCGGTGGGTGCGGGGCCCGGCGGGTCGACGGCCAGCGCGGTCAGCTTCGCCTCCGCCGGGGCACGGACGGGCTCCACCGGGCCGAGGGCCGCGGCGACCATGTCCGTGCTCGCCCGCGGGGAGGGCGCAGGGGCCGGGCGTGCGGCAGGCACGCCGGTGACGAGGACGGTGCCGGCGGCCAGGGCGGTCAGGGCCACCGTGGCACCCGTCAGACGCAGGCGGGTGGGGGTGGAACGGTGGGACACGTCGAACGCTCCAGTCGGATCGCGGGAGTGGGGCGAGGTCGTGTCCGACCGTAGGGTCCGACGGCCCGGTGCGCTAACTCTTGCAAGCACTACATGTACACCTGTTAGCATGGGCGGTGGCCATCGGTCGGGGCCCGGCGGCGGTCGTCGCGAGGCCGGGCCGGGCCGGTCGCAGGGCCGTCGGCCTCGTTAGGCTGCGCCCCGACCCCCTGTTCGACGCCACCTGCCATCCCGCCGATCGAGGAGAGTCCGCCCATGGCCGACCAGGCTCCCAAGGCCAACGACACGCCCACGGCCGACGAGGTACCGATGGACGACGTGGCGACGGACGCTGCGCACACGGTCATCGCCGCCGACACGTCGGGCACGCCGCCGCGGCGGGCCGCCGCCTTCTTCGATCTCGACCGCACCCTGATCAGCGGCTCGTCGGCGTTCGCGTTCGGGATCGTGGCCTGGCGCAACAAGATGATCCCGACCGGGGAGCTGCTGTCCGACGCGATGAACGCGCTGGTGTTCCGCCTGTCCGGCGCCACCGACGAGCGCTCCGCCGCGGTGCGCGACCGGATCCTCCACTCGGTCGAAGGCGCCCGGCAGGACGATCTCATCGCGCTGAACGACGAGATCATCCCGCGGCTGCTCGAGCGCGTGCGCCCCGAGTCGAAGAGCCTCGTCGAGATGCACCACGAGGCCGAGCGCGACTGCTACATCGTGTCGGCCTCCCCGATCGAGCTCGTCGAGCCGCTGGCGGGCTCGCTCGACATGGAGGGCGGCATCGGCACGGTCTCGGAGGTGAGCGACGGCTCCTACACGGGACGCCTCGACGGCCCGTTCGTCTACGGCGAGGGCAAGGCGGAGGCGATCGAGAAGCTCGCCGCCGAACGGGGCTACGACCTGCGGCTCAGCTACGCCTACAGCGACTCGGCCAGCGACCTGCCGATGCTCGAGATGGTCGGCCACCCCGTGGCGGTCAACCCCGACGGACCGCTCGAGGCGGTCGCCCACCGGCGCGGCTGGCCGATCGTGATCTTCTCCCGGACGCGCAAGAAGGTGATCAAGACCACGACCGCGGCGGTCGGAGCGGCCGGCCTCGCCACCGGCACCTACCTCCTCGGACGCCGCCACGGACGGATCAAGGCAGAGGCCTCCCGCGGCCGCCGGCTCCTCGGACGTCTGCGGTGACCCACGAGCCGCTGGACCTGACCCCTGCCTTCGCGCGCACGACCCACCTGGTCGAGCTCGTCGCGGAGGCCGAGCGGCTCGCCGCCCTCGTCGTCCGCGCCGACCGGGACGCACGCGCGGCCGTGCGCGACGACCTGCTGGCGCGGTCGGCCGTGGCCAGCATGCGGCTCGACGGCGCCCGGCTCGAGGCGCCGCCCTCCGCGGACCAGCTCGCGGCCGCGCCCGACATCGCGCCGCGGGCCGGGGACCCACGCGCCACGAGCTGGTTCGAGGCCATGCGCGCCGCCATCGATCGCGACGAAGCCCCGGTCACGGAGGTCACCGTCCTCGAGTATCTCGGCGTTCGGGCGGCTCTCACCTCGGACGACCTCACCGCGACCCTGCTGACGGAGGCCACGGCGACGCTGAAGGAGCTCCACCGACGGCTGACGCGCGGCCTCCTCGACCAGACCCACGCGGGCACGCCCCGGCGCACCGACCAGGCGGTCCACGACGCCAGCACGGGACGGGTCATCTTCTTCCCGGCGGCCCCCGACGAGATCCCGTCGCGGCTCGCCGCCCTCGACGGGTGGCTGGCCTCCGTCGGTGCACGGGAGCACGGGCTCGTGGTGTCGGGGGTCGTCCACCACGAGCTGCTCCGCGTCCATCCCTACGAGGCCGCGAACGGTCGGCTCGCTCGGACGGCAGCACGCCTGGTGCTGCGCGCCAGGGGCCTCGATCCGGACGGCCTCGGCGCCAGCGAGGTCGTGCTGCTCGAGGATGCGCTCGGCTACTACGAGGAGGTGGCGCGCACGGTCCGGCGGCGTGACCTCACGATCTGGCTCGAGCACTGGGGCGAGGCCGTCACCGGCGGGCTGCGTCTGGCGGCACGGCGGCTCGGTCTGCTGCCGGACGAGGCAGGCGACCGGCCGAGCCGCTTCCTCGCGTCCTGGCAGCCCGACGCGTTCACGATCGCCGACTACCGGGCCGAGGCGGACGTGGGCCCGGAGCAGGCGCGCGCCGACCTGCGCGAGCTCCTCGAGACCGGTCGCGTGCGTCGCGTCCCCGGGAGCCGTGGGCTGCGCTACCGACGCGCCGCCGGGGACGGGCCGGCGCCGCCGCCGACGCCCTGACCCGGCCCGCCGCTCAGGTGTCGGACACGAAGGCGGCGATCCGCTGCCCGATCATCGCGCCGGCGTCCTCCTGCAGGAAGTGGCTCGCCGGGCTGAAGGTCTCCATCCCGACGCTGCCCGGGATCGTGTCGGCGTAGCGCCGACCGATCGATGCCGGCAGGATCTCGTCCTCGGCGCCCCACAGCACGAGCGTCGGCTGCTCCCATCCGGCCAGCGCCTGATTCGTCCGCCACATCGCGGCGGCACCGGGGTCGTCCTCGTCGACCGGGACGAGCAGCGGAAGCGCGATCGCCCCGGCCTGGGCCTCGGGGACGTGGAACGGCGCCTCGTAGGCGGCGACGACCTCGTCGGGCAGGGTCGTGGCCGCTCCGCCCTGCACGAGCATCCCGATCGGCAGCGTGTCGGCCCCTGCCACGAAGTCGCGGAAGGCCAGCCAGGCCTTCGACGGCGTGCCCCCGGGCGCGAACAGGCCGGTGTCGAGGATCACGAGGCGCGCCACCCGGTCGGGGTGCTCCACGGCCCAGCGCAGCCCGATCGGTCCTCCCCAGTCGTGGACGACGAGCGTGCAGGGCTCGCGCAGACCGACCGCGTCGAGGTGCGCGTCGAACGCGTCGACGAGGCGGTCGTAGGTGAACCACCCACGCTCGGTCGGCTTGTCGCTGCGGCCGAGCCCGGGATGATCCGGCGCGACGACCCGCAGTCCGGCGTCGAGCAGCGGCGGGATGACGTGGCGGTAGAGGAAGCTCCAGGTCGGCTCGCCGTGGACGAGCACGACGGGGTGCCCCTCCCCCTCGTCGATCCGGGCCAGCCGCGCGGGCCCCAGCTCGGGCAATCCCACCTCCACGTACCGGGGTTCCCACGGGAAGTCGGGAAGGTCGGCGAAGCGGTCGTCCGGGGTGCGAAGGATCGCCACGGTGTGCTCCTCGGGGTGGGGTCCGGCGGCGGGGCCGGACGCTCGGGCAGGTGGCCGTTGCGGGACGACGGCGGCGGGGCGCAAGCTCGGCGCATCCGGGCCGCAGGTCCCGCAGCGTTCGGGCCGGTCGCCTCCTGATTCGCGCCGAGCGGACCGCGAGCCTAACCGTCACATGCCGGGCGACGTGGAGGGAGCCGACATGACGACCACCGAACCAACGACGAACGTCGACCGCGGCGGACTGCAGATCCTCGACTTCTCCACCTGCGTGGACCTGCTCGAGGACCAGTACGTCGGCCGGGTCGCTTTCATGCACGCCGGCGAGCCGCTGGTGTTCCCGGTGAACTACCGGTTCCACCGCGGCACGGTGGTGTTCCGCACGGCCGTCGGCCAGAAGCTGGACGCGGCCGGCAACGATGTGCCGGTTGCGTTCGAGATCGACGGCTGGGACGACACCTACCAGTCGGGCTGGAGCGTCCTCGTGCGTGGCTGGATGGAGGAGGTCACGTCCGACAAGGAGCTCGAGGAGCTCGAGCAGGTGCCACTGACGCCGTGGGCGCGCTCGGTCGAGCGTCCCTACTGGGTACGGATCGTTCCCAACGAGATCAGCGGGCGCCGTATCGCCTGAGTCGGCCTGCCGAGGTGGGGCACGCCCCACCGACGCACCCGCAGCGCCGCGGTGACCGGGCTTCGGGCTCGGTGACCTCCACCACCGCGGCGCTGCGGGCCCGCCGGCGTGTCCGCGCGAGCGGCGATTGCACCGGAAAGGTGCGCTGAACGCCCGGCACCGTTCGCTCGGCATGACGGTCGGCGCGATCGGCCCCGTCCGTTCGACGGCCAAGGTCGTGGCCCTTCCTGCCGATGTTCCCTTTCGAGCGGGGCGCCACGGCCGTTCAGGCACCATGCTGCCGCCCAGCGCACCCCCAGCGCGCAGGACAGCTGTCACGGAAACGGTCGTGCTTGCGGCGGAAACTCGTTGCAGCAGGTGACCGGTCGCGCTCGTGACGACCGTTACGCTGCCGCAACGATCGCAAGGAGTGACGGAGTGACCACCGAGGCGAGACGACGGATGGATCTCGACGGGCGCGAGGTCATCGCGCTCGACAACCGCGACGAGATCCGTGGCAGCATGCTCCGCCTCGCCGAACGCTTCCGACCCGAGGAGGCCCGCGGCATCAACGGGTCCTGGGTCATCGAGCTGGACACCCATACCACCTACACGGTCCACGTCCGAGACGGCCGCTGCCTCATCTCGCCCGGGGAGACCGAGCAGTCCGTCGCGCGGCTGATCACCGACGCGTCCACCTGGCTCGACCTCGTCAGTGGCCACCAGGACGGGATCGCCGCGTTCATGGCCGGCAAGATCCGCATCCGCGGCGACCTGAACCTCGCGCTGCGCCTCGAGACCATGTTCGCCCCCGGACCCGACGCCGCCCGGATCCTGCGGACCCGCCAGACCGACGTGAAGGGCTTCACGGTCGAGTCGCTCGTGACCGGCAGCGGGACGCCGGTCCTGCTGCTGCACGGCCTGGCCGCCAACAAGGTCTCGTTCGTACCGACCTTCGACGGGCTCGCCGCCGACTACGAGGTCCACGCCATCGACCTGCCGGGCTTCGGCAAGTCCGACAAGCCGGTCCCCCGCGGCAAGCGCTACACCGCCGAATGGATGGCCGACATCGTCCGCGGGTACATGATCCGCAACGGGCTGCGCGACGCCTACGTGGTCGGCAACTCCATGGGCGGCCGGATCGCCGCCGAGCTCTCGCTGCGGTACCCGCAGCAGGTCCGCGGCATGGTCGGACTCGGGTCCGCCGTCGCGTTCGACGAGTGGCAGCGGATCGGTCCCGCACTCAAGATGATGCGCTGGCAGTGGCTCGGCATGTCGAAGGTGCCGCTGCGGCGCGACTGGATCGAGTCCGGCCTCGCCGAGCTCTTCCACGACCCCTCTCGTGTCCCGATCGACAACATGCGGGCCGCCGCCGAGGACGTCGTCCTCGCCGCTCAGGACCGCGGCTACCGCATGGCCGTCGCCGCGTGCGCCCGTCACCTCATCGCCGAGCGTGGCGAGGGCCGGCGCGGCTACTGGAACCGGCTGCAGGACCTGCAGGTGCCGTCGCTGTGGGTGTGGGGCCGCCACGACCGGCTCGTCAGCCACCGCTACGCCGACAAGGTGAAGCAGCTGCTCCCCCACGCCCAGGTCGAGGTCTGGGACGACGTGGGGCACGTGCCGCAGTTCGAGGTCCCCGAGCGGACCAACGACATGCTCCGACGCTTCATCGGCCGGATCGAAGCCGGCTACTGACGCGTCAGAGCGGCCGAGAGCTCATCGGGCTCGGTGACCGGCCGCTCGCACGTGAAGTTCCGGCAGACGTAGGCGGCGGCGCGGCCGTCGACCTCGCCGCGGGCGTGCAGCAGCGGCACCACCTGAACGGCCGGGCTGTCGGGGGCCGCGACGGCGACGACGGTGCCGGCACGCGGGACCCGCCAGACCTCGTCGGTGAGCGCGTCGCGCGCCTGCCCGGGGGCGCCCACCACGGCGATCTCCCGCGGCCCCGCCAGCAGGAACTCGACGACCTGGAGCAGGTGCCCGAAGCCCATCGGCATCCGCGCCACCTGCGGTTGCAGGAGGCGCAGCACCTCGTCGGCCCGGTCCTGCCACGTCGCGTCGCCGGTGAAGGCCGCGAGCTTGGTGGCGACCTCCGCGAACACGCTGTTGCCGGCCGGCTGCGCGTTGTCCCACAGCTCCTTGGGGCGCGTGTAGAGCGCCGGCGCATCGGTCGGCGCGTCGTGCGGTGTCTGGAAGTAGCCGCCCGCCTGGTCGTCGTGGAACCGGGCGACGACATCCTCGGCGAGCTCGACCGCCCACCGGTACCAGCGCAGCTCCCCGGTCACCTGCCACAGGTCGAGCAGGGCTCCGGCCAGCAGCGCCACGTCCTCGAGGAAGGCGGGTACGGACGCGCGCCCGTCCTTGAACGTGTGGTGCAGGGTCCCGTCGACGACGAGGTTGTCGGCGAGGAAGGTCGCCGCCTCACGAGCGGCGTCGACGTAGCGGGGCTCCGACAGGTAGGCACCGGCGCGAGCGAGCCCCCGGATCGCCAGTGCGTTCCAGGACGTCAGGACCTTGTCGTCGAGACCCGGCGGAACACGGGTGGCGCGGCGCTCGCGCAGGGTGTCGAGGACCGTGTCCAGCTGCCCGGCGAGGTCGTCGGGGGCCTGCCCGTGCTGTCGCGCGAGCTCCTCGACCGGCACCGGCAGGTGCAGGATGTTCGTGCCCTCCCAGTTGCCCTCGGCCGTCACCCCGAGCAGGTCGGCGAGGAGGTCCGGGTCGGCCCCGGCCGCGGCCACCACCTCGGCGAACTCGTCCCGGTCCCAGGTGAAGAAGCGGCCCTCGACGCCCTCCGAGTCCGCGTCGGTCGCGCTGAAGAACCCACCGTCGGCATGCCGCATGTCACGCAGGAGGTAGTCAGCGGTCCGGCGCGCCACCCGGACGAGGTCGTCGCGGCCGGTGATGGCCGCCGCCTTCGCGTAGGTCGCGAGCAGCAGCGCGTTGTCGTAGAGCATCTTCTCGAAGTGGGGCACGAGCCAGAAGACGTTGGTCGAGTAGCGGGCGAACCCGCCGCCGACCTGGTCGTGGATCCCGCCGCGGGCCATGGCGTCGAGGGAGCCGACGGCTGCCTCGAGTGGTGCACGCTCGGCGGTCCGCACGTGGCGGTCGAGGAGGAACTCGAGCGTCATCGCCTGCGGGAACTTCGGCGCCTTCCCGAAGCCGCCGCGCTGCCGGTCCCACGCCTGCTCCAGCACGAAGCCGGCGGCCTGGTCGGCCACCTGCAGGTCGAGGGTCTCGGCCGCCGCCGGACGCGTCCGCTCGGCCAGCGCGGTCGTGACCTGGTCGGCCGACCCGACCACCTCCTCGCGATGGTCACGCCAGGCATCGGCCACGACGCGGAGCACCTCGGTGAAACCGGGCATCCCACCGCGCGCCTCGCGTGGCCAGTAGGTGCCGCCGTAGAACGGCCGGCCGTCGGGCGTCACGAACACCGACATGGGCCAGCCACCCGTGCCGGTCATGGCCGTGACCGCCTCCATGAAGACGGCGTCCACGTCGGGGCGCTCCTCGCGGTCCACCTTCACCGGGACGAAGTGCCCGTTCAGGAACGCCGCGGTCTCGTCGTCCTCGAAGGACTCGTGCGCCATCACGTGGCACCAGTGGCAGGACGAGTAGCCGACGGAGAGGAAGATCGGCTTGTCCCCCGCCCTGGCCGCGGCGAACGCCGCCTCCCCCCACGGGTACCAGTCGACCGGGTTGTCGGCGTGCTGGAGGAGGTACGGGGAGGTCTCGGCTGCCAGTCGGTTGGCCATCGTCGCTCCTGAGGGGGTCGGGCGGCACCGTCCAACCTACGGCACGGCCCCGCCTCGCCCATCTCCAGGCGGTGTCCGGATCGACGGACCCCGTTGCGCCGGCATGCCGATGTTTCTGGGTCCGTCGATCTGGTCAGGCGCGGGGCGGCGTCAGGCGCGGGCGGCGTCAGGCGCTGGCGGCGTCGGCCAGCAGCTGTCGCACGACGTGGAGGAAGGCCTCGCGGTCGGCGGTCAGCGCCGCCGGCACGCGGCGTAGCAGATACCCGTCGGCGGCGGCGTCAGCGTCCTTGCGGGCATCATGCTCCCGTCGCGAGGGCCCGTGGTGGCGTGCACCGTCGATCTCGAGGATGGCCTGCGGGGGGTCCCAGAGCAGGTCGAACTCCCATCGTCGGCCCGAGGTCATCCGCCGGCGCTCGTTGACTTCCGGCGTGGGGAGCTCGGAGCCGCGCAGATGCCGGTAGGCGCGGACCTCCGCGATGGAGCGTGTCCGGGCGAACCCGGGATCGAGTCGGTCCCGGACGTCGTGCAGCGTGGCAGCACCCCGGAAGCCGCCACGGACAGCGGCCGCCTGCGCGAGGCCCTCCGGGCCGTCGCCGCGCCGCCGACGCCACAGCTCGGCGGCGGCGTCCAGCACCCGGTCGGCTCCCCATACCCGACACAGGTCGGCGATCGTGTGATCCGGGTCGAGCACCCGGAACCGTCCGACCCGCACGACGTGGTCGTCCTCGAGCCAGGGATACCCGCGGACCACCACGCCCCGGCCGAGGCGGGGGACGTGCCGGCGAGGCATGGCCAGCTCGATCCGGTCGATCGTGTCGGTGTCCGGCAGCCGCCACAGTCGGGCCGCCGTGAGCCCGATGGCGACGGCCCCCTCCCCGAGGCGCAGACAGGCCGCGGTCAGCTCCGCGTGGAACGTGGACGGCATCCCGGCGGGCGCGTACACGCCACGCTGCCAGCGCTCGATGACCCCGTCGCGGCACTGATCGGACACGGCGGTCTGCGAGACCACCCGGCGTCGGTCAGCTGCGCCACGGTGACGAGGCCGTGCTGACGACGGCGGTGGCGCTGCCACCCGCCGTTCCCGCTCCCGACGCCGACGGGCACGTGCGCGGCGCTCGGGATCGGACGGCCCGCCCACGTCAGCAGGCCGGCCTCTGGGTGGGCTCGGCATGGCGACAGGATGCAGTGAGCCCACCGGCGGAGTCCGATGAGGGCGCCGACGGCTGTGGACGGCCGACCCCCATCGACGGACCCGGTTCCTCCGGCATGCCGGCGTTTCGGGGTCCGTCGATCCGGACGAGGACGGGGCGGGGCCGGGGATGGGACGGGGACGAGGCGCTGGCGGGACCGGCTCAGGCGCCGGCGGTGTCGGCCGCCGCGCGAGCACAGCGCTCGGCCGCGCGTCGCACGTAGTTGGGAGCGAGGTCGATGCCGATCGAGCGACGGCCGAGCTGCACGGCGACGGCGTTCGTGGTGCCGGTGCCGCAGAACGGATCGAGGACGATCCCGTCCGGTGGGCAGGTGGCCAGCAGCGGGAGCCGGCACAGATCCTCGGGGTAGGGCGCAAAATGGTCCGCGCGCCCATGGGTGTCCTCGGGAGCGATGTCCCACACGTCACCCGGCTTGCTGCCTTTCGGGTGGTAGGGCAGGAAGTAGAAGCCGCGCCGATGCAGCTCCTTCGCCCGCCCCGACACGCGCGTCGAGCTCGAGTGCGTGGCGCGCTGCTGCCCGCGGATGACCATGCGGAAGTCCGCCAGCTCGCCTCGGCCGACGCGGGCGAGCATGTCGTCGAGCGCCGCCGTCGCCGCGTCCTTCTCCTCGTCCGTGAGCGCGACCGACCGCTCGATCTGGCGCCGGTAGCGCACGCCCGACACGCCGGTCGCCGAGACGACCCGGCCGTCCACCACCCTCGCCGAGGCGGCGGTGCGCCGGATCGCGTCGACGTTGTAGTGGTAGCCGCGGCGCTGACGGACGAAGTGCAGCAGCGGCTCGTGCAGGTTCCGCAGCTTGTCGCGGGACGTGTCGGGCCCACCCTTGAGCTTGTGCCAGACGACGGTGTTGCGCAGCACCCAGCCCTGGTCGTCGACCATCGCCAGCGCAAGCCGCCACGGCACGAGCTGCAGGGCCTTGTCGCGGTAGGTGTCGCCGACGTTGAGCCAGAGGGAGCCGGTGGGCTTCAGCACCCGGCCCAGCTCGCCCGTGACCGCCAGGAGCGCCTCCAGGTAGGTGGCCCGGTCGGCCTCGAGGCCGATCCCGCTCGCCGCGTACTCCCGGTGCCCCCAGTAGGGCGGGCTCGTCATGACCGCGTCGATACAGGCGTCGGGCATGGCCGCGAGCACGCTCGCGGCGTCACCGACGAGGAACAGCGGCTCGGCGCCCGTCGCCGACAGATAGCGCTCGACCGCCGGCCGCCAGCCACCCGGTGCGTCGACCACGGTCGGCGCACGCTCGGACCTCCCGCTCACCCGCGTCCTCCTGTCGGGCCGCGCGCACCGTACGGCACCCGTCACCGGCGCCGCGCCAGGCGCGGGCGGGCACGACCGTGACGTTGGCCGATACGTCCGATCAGCCGGGACAGCGCCGGCAGGAATTGGGGGCACGCCCGACGAAGCCCGCAACGAGCCCCGAAGGGCCCCTTTCCCCTCACCTCTCCCCTCACCTGGACCTCGACCGGAGGAACCATGCGCCTGTCATCCACCCGCCGCGTCCTCGCGACCCTGAGCACCGGGCTGCTCGTGATCACCGGCGCCGGCACGGCCTTCGCCGTGAGCAGCGGCAGCTACCGCCCCTCCGAGCAGGACTGCTCGAAGAGCGCCGATGCGAACGACCGCACCACGGCGGAGGACGGCTGCCACAACGCGAAGGTGAACGTCGAGGACGACGAGGGCAACCGCTACGCCGAGGTCGGCACCGACCAGACCGCACCGGGCGAGACCGTGCATCGCGGCGACGCGCGCGTGGGGACGAACGCCGACGGGTCGGGGCCCGGCGTCGCCGTGGCCGGCGACGCGACCGATCCCGCCTCCTCGTCCGCGACGCCGACCTCGGGGACCCCGGACGGCTCGCTCGCCGGACTGCTGACCGGCACCCACCTCTACTTCGGGGCGGACGACAACCTCGACAACGGCGAGCACGACGGCGCGAACGGCCGGCACGGCACCGACGACTCCGAGAACGGCCCCTCGGACGGGGGTGCCCTCGTCATCGACTGGCATCCGCTCGCGGCCGGCGACTGGTCGCCCGACGAGCTCCTCACGAACCCCGTGCCGGTGGCCGACGCCGGCGCCGGCGGCTGCGCGGACGGCATCTGCGTGTCGGCGCAGACCCGCCGCCGGGTGGCCTACCAGGGCGGCGGCGACGGCGAGCGCAGCGCCGCCGACTACGAGGGCAAGCAGTTCGACCCGGCGTCGTGCGACAGCGGGTCGGACGAGGGCGAGACCCGCTGCCACGGCGACGATCCCGGCGACCCCCAGACCATGGACCAGTGGCGCGCGCAGGAGGGCACCGTCTACGCCGAGCCCGGCGTCCAGGTCTACGAGGACCCGGACCCGCAGGGCTCCCCGCTCGGCGGTGAGAACCTCTACCCGCTCCCGGCCGCCTACGTGGGCACCTGCGGGGTCATCCTCGGTGGCGGCGCCGCGCAGGCGCCCGCGGACACGCCGGTGACGAACGGCGCCGGCCAGGTCGAGCTCGACACCGGCTGCTGACGGCCCGGCCCGCGGCTCGGGGCGTAGTATCTCCCCGAGCCGCGAGCGCTGAGGATGGCGTGGGTCAGGACATCGAGCAGGTCACGTTCACCCGCGAGGACCGGCAGCGCTACCGCGAGAAGGTGAAGCGCTGCCTCGAGGTGTTCCGGCAGATGCTCGCCGAGGGACGCTTCGAGATCGGCCGCAAGTTCGCCGGCGTCGAGATGGAGTTCACGGTCGTCGACGCCGACGGGACGCCGCTGAACGTGAACCAGGCGCTGCTCGAGCGGCTCGAGTCGGACGACTTCCAGACCGAGCTCGCACAGTTCAACGTCGAGTTCAACCTCGCCCCGCGCAAGCTGATCGGCACGGTCTTCCGCGAGATCGAGGAGGAGCTGACGACCAGCGTCGAGTACGCCATCCGGCAGGCCCACGACATGGGCGCCTACATGGCGATGATCGGCATCATCCCGACGCTCAAGGACCTGGACGTTGCCGAGCAGAACATGTCGGCGAACCCGCGCTACCACCTGCTCAACGAGCAGATCCTGTCGGCCCGCGGGGAGGACCTGTCGCTCACGATCGAGGGGCCCGACGAGACCCTCGAGCTCTCGGCGAACTCGATCATGGTCGAGGCGGCCGCCACGTCGGTCCAGCTGCACCTGCAGGTGAGCCCCCAGGGGTTCCCGGCGGTGTGGAACGCGGCGCAGGCCATCGCCGCGGTGCAGGTCGCGATGGGCGCGAACTCCCCGTTCTTCCTCGGCCTCCAGCTGTGGCACGAGACACGCATCGCCGTCTTCGAGCAGACCATCGACACGCGCACGGAGGAGCTGACCGCCCAGGGCGTGCGTCCCCGCGTGTGGTTCGGCGAGCGCTGGATCGACAGCGTCATGGACCTGTTCGACGAGAACGTGCGCTACTTCCCGGCGCTGCTGCCCCGCCTCGACCACGAGGAGCCGGAGGAGGTGCTGGCCACCGGCGGGATCCCGCACCTGCCCGAGCTCTCCCTGCACAACGGCACCGTGTGGCGCTGGAACCGGCCGATCTACGCCGTGGCCCGGGGGAAGCCGCACCTGCGGGTGGAGAACCGGGTGCTCCCCTCGGGTCCGACCCTCGCCGACGTCACGGCCAACGCCGCCTTCTGGTACGGGCTCGTGCGGGCCATGGTGGAGCGCGAGCCACCGATCGACGAGGAGCTCGACTTCGCGGCCGCGGCGGAGAACTTCCGGGTCGCCGCACGTGACGGGATCGACGCCCGGCTGCAGTGGCCGGTGTTCGGGGAGCTGCCGGTCACCGAGCTCGTGCTGCGCGAGCTGCTGCCGATGGCGCACGTCGGCCTCGACCGCTGGGGCGTCGACCCGGCGGACCGCGACCACTACCTCGGGATCATCGAGGGACGGGCGCGACGCCAGACGAACGGCGCGCGCTGGCAGGTCGACGGGTACCGCCAGCTGCGGGCCCGAGGCCAGGACCGAGACGAGGCCCTGCTGCAGATGACGCGGGCGTACCTGCACAACATGCGCCGCAACGAACCGGTGCACCTGTGGGAGCCCGCCGTCGACTTCGTCGCCTACGACCCGGCGTGACGACGTGCGTCTGGCGATTCATGGGTGACCGTGCGCACTCGGGCGGCTACTATCCCCGCTGCCCCCGGGGGGACCCGACCGGTCGGGCAGGAGCCTTCTTCATGACCCAACAGCGCACGGACCACGTTCGCGACGTGTGGCGGCAGTTCGCGCCGCGCCGGCAGCGACCGGTCCTGGCGAACGCGCCGGCGGACGTCCTGTCGGGCCTCGCGGATCATGACCGTGCCACGCTGGCCGAGGCGGCCGACCTGCTCGTGCGCACGACCGGCGAGCTCGATCCGCAGCGCTGGCTGGCGAAGGCCTCGCTCGGCTCGCGGCTGCTGACCCGCCGCAACCACAGCGGAGCGCACACGCTCGTGCCGCCGTCGTTCGATCCCTTCGCGAGCGACCCGCGTCCCGATGCGGCGCTTCGCCGCCGCTGAGGTGACGGGCAGGACCCCATCGCGGCACGACCGGGCCGGCAGCGACGAGGCCTACCGGCGCTTCCCCGACGGGCTACCCGACGAGCTGCTCCGGTTGCGGCCCATCGAGCTGCTGCGCGCCCTCGACCGGCCGACGTTCATCCGCTTCCCCGGCACCGGGTCGCGTCCACCGCGGGCGGTCGCGACGCTGCTGCACGGCGACGAGTCGACCGGCCTCGAGGCGCTGCTGACGGTGCTCCGCCGGCCTCAGCGGTATCCCTTCGACCTCTACGTGGTGCTCGGCAACGTCCGCGCCGCCCTGGCGAACGGCGGGTTCGGCCACCGGTTCCTCGACCACCAGGAGGACTTCAACCGGGTCTGGGGGCTCGAGGAGCCGACCACCCAGATGCGTCGCGCCGCCGACGGGATGCTGGCGGAGCTGCGTGCCGCCGGTCTCGAGGCCCTCGTCGACGTGCACAACAACACGGGCAACAACCCCTTCTACGCGATCGTGACGCGCCGCCGTCCCGAGACCCTCAACCTCGCGACGCTGTTCACGACGACGATCCTGCGGTGGGACTTCCGGGCGCACACGCTCATGGAGGCGCTCGAGGACGAGTGCGCCACCATCGCCGTCGAGTGCGGCCTGCCCGGTCGACCGGAGTCCCTCGCGTTCGCCGTCGACGGGCTCCGGCGCTACCTCGGGGCGCCGCCGCTGCCCACCGACATCCTCGTCCGCGACTTCGACATGCTCGGCGGCCTGCGGAAGGTGGTGGTCCGTGGCGAGGTCGGGTTCACCTTCGGCGGCGAGCTCGGCGACGACGTTGACTTCGTCGTGGCCGAGGACGCCGACGTCCACAACTTCGTGGAGGTGCCGGCCGGACACGTCCTCGGTCGCGTCCATCCCGGCGCCGCGATGCCGGTGCGCGCCATCGACGCGACGGGGCGCGAGGTCACGGACGAGCACTTCGCGGTCGTCGACGGGGCGGTGGTGACGACCGCGCCGATGACCCCGGTGATGATGACCCGCACGGTCGAGGCGGCCTCGAAGGACTGCCTCTTCTACGTGTCGACGGAGCTGCCGCCGCCCTCCCTCTGAGAGCCGTCCCTCTGAGCCGGACGGTGTCGCGCGGGGGTGGGCCCGCGTGGCTCAGCGGTGCCCGGCGTCGGGACGGTCGACCTCGAGGCCGGCGAAGAGGTCGTCCTCAACCACGTCGTCGGGGGCGTCGCGGCGGATGGCGACGAAGCTCTCGTAGGGGAACACGCGCCGCTCGAGGTCCCGGGGCACCGCGAACCAGAAGCCGTCCGGGTCGACCTGTGTCACGTGTGCCCGCAGGGCGTCGTCGCGCCGGTCCAGCGTCGCACCGACGTCGATGCGGGCACCGATCTGCTGGCTCTCGCGCTCGGCGTGGCGCTCCATCCAGCCTTCGAAGGGGCTCTCGGTGCCGGCGTCGAGCATGGCATGGTGCAGCGCGAGCACCTTCTCGCGGGCGAATGCCGTGCAGGCGTAGACCTTCGGGGTCGTCCAGGGACTCGCCGGCGTCCGGAGCGAACGTCGGGTCCGCGGCGAGCTCGAGGGCCCGCATCGTCACCTCGTGGACCATGATGTGGTCGGGGTGCGGGTAGCCGCCGTCCTGCGGGTAGGTGACGACGACGTGCGGCCGCTCGGCACGCAGCACCCCGGCGAGCGCCCCGGCCGGATCGTCGACGTTGAGCCGTGCGAAGCTGCCCTCCGGGATGCCCGACGGATCCTCGTGGTAGCCGGAGTCCTGGTAACCGAGCTGGTGCGTGCGGGTGAAGCCGACGATCTTCGTGGCGGCGGCGAGCTCGGCCTGACGGACGAAGGTCATCTCCTCCGGCGGAACGTGGTCGGCCTTCGGGTTGAGCACCTCTCCCGCCTCGCCACCGGTGCAGGTCACGAGAACCACCTCGGCACCCTCGTCGACATACCGTGCCGCCGTCGCCGCGCCTTTGGACGACTCGTCGTCCGGATGGGCGTGGACGAACAGCAGCCGGGGACGTTCGCTCATGCGCCGGCCTCCTCGTCGCGCTCTTCCGCTGCGGCCTCGTCCGCGGCGCGGGCGTCCTCGGACGCGCCGAACCGCGCCGACCAGGCCCGGGCCAGCCGCGCGCCGGCTGGATCCGCCTCGAGGTTCTCGACGTAGTCGGCGACGTACCGGCGCGCCACCTCGACGCTGTCCGTGGGGCCCATGAGCCGGACGAGCATCGGCAGCCCCGGGTAGGAGCCGAGCTTCACGTCCGGCCACCGCTCGAGCACCTTCGCGAAGCAGAGGTTGAGCGCCGACTCCGGGAAGGAATGGGTGATCTCGGCGACCGCGTGGGCTTCGTTGCGTCCCTCGAGCAGATCCGGCTCCACGGCGTCGCGCACGATCGAGCGCAGCTGGGACGGCACGCCGGGCAGGACCACGATCGTGGCGCCCGCGTCGGCGTCGACGCCACCGTCGACGTCGATGCGCACGCCGGGGGCCCAGCCGCGGTGCTCGCGCAGCAGCGTGGCCCCTCGAGGGATCCGCGCCATCCGCATCATGTGCCGGGTGAACTCGCCGTCGACCTCGACGCCCTGCTCACGTGTCCAGTCCAGCGCGGCCTCGATCCGGTCCGAGATGACCGGCGAGAGGACCAGCTCGCGCTCGAGGCTGGCCGCGAGCGCCTCGTAGGTGACGTCGTCGGGCGTGGAGCCGATACCGCCGGTCGTGATGACCAGCCGGGGACGGGCGCGGGCGAGCTCGGTCTGCAGCGCCTCGTCGATGGCGTCGAAGGAGTCCGGCACCGTATGGAGCCAGCTCAGCGGGACGCCGTGCAGGCGGAGCCGCTCCGCCAGCCAGCCGGAGTTCGTGTCCTGGACGAAGCCGCCCAGGATCTCGTCGCCGATGACGACGATCGAGGCCTCGAGCATGCGGTGGTGGTCCTCCCGTCCGGCGACGCAGGATATCGTCGGCCAGCCCGCCCACTCACCGCCGGGCGTCGCCGGCGGCCAGCCGGGCTCCTGCTACCGTCCGCCGCATGTGGATGAATCCCGAGGATGCCAGGAGCGACTTCATCCTGGCTGGTGCCGTCGCCGTGTTCGGACCCATCGTGCACGACCTGCTCGTGCGCCTGCCGTTCTACCCCCGCACGGGCGTCGTCAGCCAGCTGATCGAGATCGCCTGGCTGCTGGCCCTGACCGCGCTCGTCCCCTACCTGCTCGCCCGCTACCGGGACCAGGGCGCGGAGGCGTACGGCCTGACGGGCGCCCGGGGGGCGCTCGGCACCGGCGTGCTCCTCGGCATCCCGGTGATCGTCGTCGCGCTCGTGCACGGGCTCGTGTACGGCTCGGTGCTCGAGGCCCTGCTCGGCCGCTTCGGGATGACCGGCACCGCCACGCCGGCGATCCTGCTGCCGCAGTCCGCCCCGTCGGCCGCGCTGGACCTCGCCGTGACGTTCCTGCGCGTGGCCGCGCTGGCGCTCGGGTCGACGATCCTCTTCGGCTTCCTCGTCACCCGTGCACGGGACGCGTTCCGGCAGCACGAGATGTCGGTCGTCGAGGGGCTACGCACCTTCGGGATGGCGGCTGCCGGGGTGGCGCTGCTGCTCGGGCTGCTGGCCGCGCTCGCCGGCTCGGTGGGCTGGCTCAGCGTCATGCTGCACGTCGCCGGCCTCGTGGCGATCGTCCTGCTCGCCGACCGGCTGATCCCGCCCCAGGTCTCCACGTCGCGGACCACCCTGATCGCGCCCGCGATCGTGGCCCTGCTCATGGACATCCTGGCCGCCGGCGGCTTCTTCCGCGGCGACCTGCTCTTCGGGCTGTACTCAGGCGCGCTGGCCGGCGGCATGGTCTTCGCCGTCGCCGCGCTCATCGAGGCCCGCGGTCACGCGTGGGCGGTCCCGAGCCTGCTGCTCATCGTCGCGATCTACCCGACGCTGCTCACGGTCCTGCCCCCGCTGCGCTACTGACGCCCCGCGCGCCCCGGGAACCGCGAGACGTCACGGTTCCCGGCAGACCGCGGCGGCCAGCGACCGGTGCGCCCCCGGAAACCGCGAGACGCCACGGTGTCCGGGAGACCGCACCGGCGAGGATCAGGTCAGCTTCTTGAACTTCTCGATGTCGGCGAGGTGGCGCTCCCGCATCTCGGTGTTGCGGACGCCCTCGCCTTCCTTCTCGGCGTTCACGAGGATGCCGATCTTGCCCGTGTGCTTGTTGTGGTGCATCTCGTAGACGCCGTCGGCCGCCTGGTCGAGCGGGAACGTCTTCGACAGGATCGGGTGGATCATCCCGAGGTCGACGAGGCGGTTGGCCTGCCAGGCCTCGTTGTAGTTCGCGAAGTGCGAGCCGAGGATGCGCTTCAGGTTCATCCACAGGTAGCGGTTGTCGTACTCGTGCATGTAGCCCGTCGTCGAGGCGCAGGTGACCACGACCCCGCCCTTCTTCACGACGAAGACGGATGCGCCGAAGGTCGCGCGCCCCGGGTGCTCGAAGACGATGTCCGGGTCGTCACCGACCATCTCGCGGATCCGCTTGCCGAAGCGGCGGTACTCGCCGTAGTCGGGCTGCCCGTCCTCGGTCCAGAACTGGTAGCCCTCCTTCTTGCGGTTGATGATGTGCTCGACCCCGATCTCGCGGAGCAGCTGCTCCTTGTCCTCGGACGACACGACGCACACCGGGATGCCGCCGCCGTTCTGGACGAACTGCGTTGCGAAGCCACCGAGGCCGCCCGTCGCGCCCCAGATCAGGACGATGTCGCCCTGCTTCATCCGGGCCTCGTTCTCGCCCACGAGCATCCGGTAGCTCGTGGCCATGACGAGCCCGAGGGAGGCGGCCTCCTCCCAGGTGAGGTGGTCGGGCATCGGCATGAGCTGGTTGGCCTTGACCATGGAGATCTCGGCCATCCCGCCGAAGTTGGTCTCGAAGGCCCAGATGCGCTGGTCCGGGTCGATCATCGAGTCCTCGTGGCCCTGCGGGGCCTCCATGTCCACGTAGTTGCAGTGGACGGTGACCCGGTCGCCGGGCTTCCAGCGGTGCACGCCCGGGCCGGTGCGCAGCACGACGGCGGCCGCGTCGGAGCCGACGATGTGGTAGTCGAGGTCGTGGCGCTTGCCGAGGTCGGACTCGCGGCCGAACTTCTCGAGGAACTTGAAGGTCGGCAGCGGCTCGAAGATCGAGGTCCACACGGTGTTGTAGTTGAGCGCCGAGGCCATCGGGGCGATCAGCACCTCGCCCGGGCCGAGCGGCGGGATCGGGACCTCGTCGATGTGGAGGCTCTCGCGCGGGTCCTTGTCCCGCGAGTCCATGCCCTTGAACATGTCGGCCTCGGACTTGCGCACGACGGCGGCACGCATGGTCTCGGGCAGCTCGATGTTGGCCAGGGTCTCGCTGTCGGCTCCCTGTTCGATGGCCTCTCGGATCGCATCCATCGTCACGGCGCGGCACCTCCACGGGGGCTTCGGGGATCGTCGGGGGCGGGGCCGGGAACGGTGACTCGCCGGCGCGCAGGAGAGGTGGCGCACCGACGACTCGTGACCGGGGACGGTCGCAGAGCCCCGCCCGGCGGACGCTACCAGCGCGCGGCGATCGCACGGCAACCCGACCCTGGGCGCCAGCACGGGGTCTCAGCCCGTTCAGCGTGCGCTCCATCCGGACGTTCCGGACGGAACGAACCCACGACCAGGCCGCAGGAGGCGCGGCGGGCCTGCTAGGAAGAGGTCCCGGCCCCCACTCGACCCCGGCCCCGACTCGACCCCGGCCCCGACTCGAGCCCGGCCCCGACTCGACCCCCGGCCCCGACCCACGAGGAGCGCCCGTGCGCCTGGTCACCTACCTCCCGCCCGACGCGCCGCAGTCCGGCACCTCGTACCGGCTCGACGCGCACGGCCGTGCCGGGGGCCTCGTGGCGGACCCCGTGACCGGCGGCGAGCGCATCGTCGACCTGCAGGCGGCCGCCGCCCTCGTCGGCGCCTGGCTGCCGCCGCGGCTCATCGACGTCGTGGCGGCCGGCCCCGAGGTCTGGCGCCTCGTCGAGGACCTCCTCGAGGCCGCGGACGGCGGCATGGTGGCCGGCCGGTGGGTCACCGAGGTCGGGCCGACCGTCGACGAGGTCCGGCTGCTCGCGCCCATCCCGGCGCCGGCGACGGTCCGCGACTTCTACGCCTTCGAGGAGCACGTCCGCGCCGGCTTCGCGCGCCGGGGCGGCGACATCCCCGAGCCCTGGTACGAGTTCCCCGTGTCCTACAAGAGCAACCACCGCGCCATCCTCGGCCCCGGTGAGGTGGTCCCCTGGCCGTCGTTCACCGACGAGCTCGACTACGAGCTGGAGCTCGCCGCGGTCGTCGGACGCGGCGGTCGGGACCTCGACGAGGAGGAGGCCGCGGCGCACCTCTTCGGGTTCACGATCCTGAACGACATCTCGGCCCGCGACCTCCAGCGCCGCGAGATGGCCGTCGGGCTCGGACCGACGAAGTCGAAGGACTTCGCGACCGTGCTCGGACCGACCCTCGTCACCGCCGACGAGCTCGACGTCACCGAGCTGCGGGTCACCGCGACGATCGACGGCGAGACGGTCACCGACACGACCACCGCGGACATGCACTGGTCCTTCGCGCAGATGCTCGCGTGGGCCAGCCGCGACGAGGACGTCTACCCGGGCGACGTGCTCGGGTCCGGGACCGTCGCCGGGGGCTGCGGGCTCGAGCACGGGCGGATGCTGCGGCCCGGCGAGACGATCGCCCTCCACGCGCCCGGGATCGGGACGCTCACGAACGTCGTCGGCCACCCTCGCCCCGCGCCGCGCTAGTGCGTTGCAGCACGCACGCGTACACGAACGCACTAGTGCGTTGCGGCACGCACGCGTACACGAACGCACTAGTGCGCGACCGGGGCCGGTGGGTCAGAGGGGGGCGTGCACCGGCGACGCCCCGTCCACCGGCGAGACGACCACGCGGTTGCGCCCCTGCGACTTCGCGCGGTAGAGCGCCTCGTCGGACCGGCGGACGAGGTCGCTGCGTGACGGCAGCCCGTCGTGGTGCGCCGCCACCCCGAACGATGCCGTGATGGGTCCGAGGCTCGCGCCGTCCGCCCCGATGAAGTGCGACCGCTCGACCGACTCGCGCAGACGCTGGGCGACCGCCTCGGCCTGCGCGGCGTCGGTCTCGGGCAGGATGATGACGAACTCCTCACCGCCGTAGCGGCACACGACGTCCGAGGAGCGCAGGACCCGCTCGACGAGCCGGGCGAAGGTGCGCAGCACCTCGTCGCCGGACGGGTGCCCGTAGCGGTCGTTGATCCGCTTGAAGTGGTCGATGTCCGCCATGATCAGCGCGACCGGGCGGGGCTGGCCCGCCACGGCGTTACGCACGCTCCGGTCGAGCTCCTCCTGCAGCCGCTGCTGGAAGTGCCGGTGGTTGTAGACGCCGGTCAGCGCGTCCGTGATCGACAGGGCGCGCAGGTCGGCGTGCAGCCGGGCGTTCTCGAGGGCGAGTGCGCCTTCGGCCGCCAGCGTGGTGAGCACCCGCGCGTCACGGGTGGTGAGGCGCGGGGCCACGCCCGGGAAGGTTCGTAGCTCCGCCGTCAGCAACGCCTGCAGGCGTCCCTCCGAGACCAGCGGCACGAGCACCAGGACGCTGTCGATGAGGAACGCGTCCGCGAGCGCCTCCGGCCGCGGCGTCGCCGTCTCGACGAGCTGGGGCTGGCGGGTCTCGACGGCACGCGCCACGGGCCCGTCCGCGCTGGTGAGCCGCAGGCCGGCCAGCACGTTCAGCCCCGCGGGGGTGAAGCCGACCGCCCCGCGCGCCTCGAGCTCGCCGCCGTCGTGTGCGAGCCAGCACACCGCCCGCCGGTAGCCGAGCTCGCGGACGACCCCGCGAGCCAGGGACTCGCAGACGTCCTGGAGGTCGAGGCTCCGCTCGAGGTCCCGGGTCAGGGCACGCAGGACCGCGAGCTCCCGGTTCGAGGCGCGCAGGTCGTGCTCGTTGACCATCATGAACTGCGCAGTGGACCCCACGATCGCCCACAGGCTCAACGCCGCCAGACCGATCTCAACGCCCGGGCCCGTCTGCACCGCCCAGGCGAGCCGTCCGTCGACGACCGGGACGGCACCGAAGACGGTGTGCAGCCCCGTCCCGACGCCGGCCGGCACGACGATCCCCACCGCGACGGCGACGGTGTCGAGCGTCGCCAGCCCGAGCGCCGGCCGCCACCCCACCAACGTCGTGGCGGCGACGAGCTGCAGATACATGACGAACAGGAACGGTGTCAGTCCGCCGCCGGTCGCCCACACGACGATGCCGGCCCAGATCGCATCGCCCACCAGCGACATGCCGGCGAGCCGTGGAGACCCCGCGGCGCCATCCTCGAGCAGCCGCAGCAGCGCGACATGGGTCCCGAGGTAGACGGCGCTCGCCACGACGAGCGTGATCGAGCTCGGCTGCCCCGACGACAACCCTGGTGCCAGGACGAGGAGCGTCACGACCGCGACCGTGACCCGCGACAGGACCAGCGCGCGGGCCCGGAGTGGACGGGCCGCCGGGGGGGCCACGCTGGTGAAGAGTCCCTGCCCCATCGTCACCTCCCCCCTGAACGCCGGCTATTCCGAGTGGGGTCCGAGCTCGCGTGGTCCGGTGTCGCGGTCCTCGGAGTCGTCCCGGGCGCGCGGCGTCTCGTCGCGCTCCACGTCGATGACCTCGACGTCGAGAACGGTGCCATGTCGCGCCCCGTCGGCGCGCCGCCCGCCACCGGCCGTACGGGTGCCCGGCGCATCCCCGCCCACGCGCGTCCAACCACCCGGTCCGGTCGCGGACCGCGCACCGGATGCCGTGCGCGCGCGGATCAGCCGCGCCACGAGCGCCCGGGTGGGCGGCAGGACGAAGGCGAGCCCGACCGCGTCGGTCACGAAGCCCGGCGTCAGCAGCAGGGCGCCGCCCACGAGCACGAGCGCGCCCTGGACGACCTCGTCGCCCGGCCAGCGGCCGGCGGAGAGGGCGGCTCGGAAGGCCGTCCATGCGCGGCGGCCCTCGCGGCGGACGAGCACGGCCCCCGCCAGGGAGTCGACGAGCAGCAGCGCGAGGGTCGGCCAGAAGCCGATGGCCGCGCCCACCTGGCTGATCACGGCGAGCTCGACCAGCGGAACGACGATGAAGGCGAGCAGCAGCAGTGGCATGGTCGGCATGGTACGGCTCCGCCCAGCCCACGTCGTCCGCACGGACAGACGGAGCCGGGCGTCAATCGCGCATGACGAGGATCCGATGACCGGCCACAGCCCGTACGAGCCCGAAGGCGGCGTGACGCGATGGGTCGCCGCCGCTCGACGCGACGCCTCCCTGGTCGTGCTCGAGGGGGTCCACGCCCTCAAGCACGCCCTGCGGTTCGGCGCCGACGTGCAGGCCGTCTGGAGTCCGGACGCGGCCGCGCTCGACGGCCTGCTGCGCTCACTCGCGCCCGACGTGGCCGACCGGGCGGCCGCGCTGGTCGAGGAGGTGGATCCCGAGCGTTGGCGGGCGATGTCCGGCCGCCACCTGCCGTCGCCCGCCCTGGCGGTGGCCACCCGACCCGCCGTGGACGTGCGAGGCCTGCTCGCGGATCCGTCGCCGGCACCGGTCGTGCTCGTCGAGCATCCGACCCACCTCGGCAACCTCGGCGCCGTCGTCCGGGTCGCGGCGGCGGCCGGCGCCGCGGGCGTCTGCACGATCGGCGACGCCGACCCCTGGCACCCGACGGCGGTCCGGGGTGCAGCGGGACTGCAGCTCGCCCTGCCCGTGGCGCGTGTCGCGGACCTGCCGTCCACCGATCGTCCCCTGGTCGCGATCGACCCGGGCGGGACGCCGCTGGCCGCCGGCGTGCTCCCACCGCGGAGCTTGCTGGCGTTCGGCACCGAGCGGCGCGGGCTGAGTGCCGGCCTGCGCGCGACGGCGCAGCTCCGCGTCGGGATCCCCATGCGCCCCGGCGTGTCCAGCCTCAACCTCGCCACGGCCGTGGCCGTCGTCCTCTACGCCCCGCCGGGGCCGGCCGCCATCGAAGGACCAGGGTGACGGCACACCGGAGGGCATAGGTTGGGAGTCGACCGGCAGACCACTGGGACCGCCGGTCGCTGGGGGACTGATGACCATGGAAGTGTCCGCTCTGTCCGCGTATCTCGCGGGCGTCGCTGCGCTGGAGGCAGCCTCGAGCGACACGGTGACACGGCTCGTGACCGCGGCGAGCGGGGACCTCGCGGCGCTCCGCGACGCACGCAACCTGCTCGGCCACATCGCCAGCCAGCAGGACCAGCGCGAACGGTCGATGCTGCTCGTGGAGCGGGCCATCACCCGCGTCGAGGAGAGCCGCCGGCTCCGCGGCGCGTCCCAGCACCTGGTCCGCCGGTCCGAGCAGACACGCGACGAGTCGGCGCGGGCGCGAGGCCATCGCATCGAGCCGGACGAGGGCCACTAGCCACGCCCCCTGCGGGTTACGATCGTGGCACCGCGATTCCCGTCCGGCAGGTGACCCGTGACCGTCGAAGAGACCGGCTTCTTCCAGGACCCTCCCCGTCTGCGTGACGAGTGGGAGGACGACCACGCCCTGCGGGCCTACCTCGAGCGCGTCGTCCCACCGGAGGTTCTCGACGAGATCACGCCGTCGCTGGCCGAGATGGGCCACCTCACCGCGAACGAGCTGTTCGATCTCGCCAACGAGATGGACCGCCGGGAGCACGAGCCGCGCCTCGTCCAGTTCGACGAGTGGGGCAACCGCGTCGACCGCGTCGAGACCGCGCCCGCGTGGGACGCGATCGGTCGGATCGCCGCGGAGAAGGGCGTCGTGGCCACCGGGTACGAGCGGACCCACGGCGAGTTCTCACGGGTCCACCAGTTCGCGCTGGCCTACCTGTACGGGCCCTCCTCGGCGCTGTACTCGTGCCCGCTGGCGATGACCGATGGCGCCGCCAAGGCCCTGCTCGTCCACGGCAATCAGGCGCTGATCGACCGCGCCATCCCGCACCTGACCAGCCGCGACCCCGCGACCTTCTGGACCTCGGGGCAATGGATGACCGAGCGGACCGGCGGCTCGGACGTGGGACTGACCGAGACGACGGCCGTGAAGAACGGCGGCGACACCTGGCGGCTGACCGGGACCAAGTGGTTCACCTCGGCGATCACCGCCGACATGGCACTCACGCTGGCACGCCCCGAGGGCAACCCGGCCGGCGGGCGCGGCCTCGCGATGTACTACCTCGAGGTCTACGACGACGCGGGGCGGCTGAACAACATCCGGGTCCTGCGGCTCAAGGACAAGCTCGGGACGCGGCAGATGCCCACCGCCGAGCTCGCGCTCGACGGCGCGGTCGCGCACCTCGTGTCCGAGCCGGCCAACGGCACGAAGAACATCACGCCGATGCTCGTCATGACGCGCCTGTGGAACTCGACGATCGCCGCCGCCGGCATGCGCCGCGGGCTGGCCCTGGCCCGTGACTACGCCACGCGTCGGGTCGCCTTCGGCCGCCGGCTCATCGACCAGCCGCTGCACCAGGCGACCCTCACCGAGCTGCGCGTGACCCACGAGGCGGCGATGCAGCACGCGTTCCGGGCCGTCGAGCTGCTCGGCCGTGAGGAGGCCGGCGTCGCGACCGACGCCGAGACGCTGGTGCTGCGCATGATGCTGCCGATCACGAAGCTGCTCACCGGGAAGCAGGGCATCGCCGCCGCCTCCGAGTCGCTCGAGGCCTTCGGCGGCAACGGCTACATCGAGAACACCCACATCCCGGTCCTGTTGCGCGACGCCCAGGTCCTGCCGATCTGGGAGGGGACCACGAACGTCCTCGCGCTCGACACCCTGCGGGCTCTGCAGCGCGAGAACGCCCTGGCGCCGCTCGTCGAGGAGATCCGCACCCAGGCGCGGGCGGCCACCCACCCGGAGCTGGTCGCCATCGGCCGGCAGGCGATCGACGCGGCCGAGCACGCGGCCGCGTGGGTCGGCGAGGGGCTCTCCGGCGCCGGGCTCGAGGCCGTTCAGCACGGTGCCCGCCGGTGGGCGATGACCCTCGGCAAGGCGCATCAGGCGTCGCTGCTCGTCGCGCAGGCACAGCATGACCTCGACGCGCGCCGTGACGGCCGCGGGCTCGCGGTGGCGCGCCGGTTCGCCGGGTGGGGGCTCGACCTGCTCGAGCCCGCCGGGGCCCTGCTCGACGCGGATGCCGCGCTCGCCCGTGACGAGACGATCAAGGTCGACTGACGTCGCACCGTAAACCTTGGCGACCGGCGCCACGCCCCGGCCGTCGCGGCCGCCCCGGCCGACGCGTCCGTGTACGCTCCGTGATGCGCCGAGAACCGAGGGTGATGGTGTTGGGACGGAAGGCACCCACCGACGGTGGATCGCGTCGCCGCCGATGGCTCCCCTTCGGCCGTCGGCGCAACCGCGACGTGCCCCCACCGTCGGCAGCCCCGACCAGCCACGCGGGGGCGGCGCTGGAGCGAGTCTTCGACGGCGTCGAGCCCTCGCAGAAGGCGGCGGTCGCCGTCGCCGAACGGGTGGCCGACGGAGGTCTCGCGGCTGACCTCGGTCGGGCGACCGGTCCCGACGGGACGGCTGGTCCCGATCGGGCGGCTGATCCCGATCGGGCGGCCGATCCGGACCGGGACGTTCGGGTCCACGAGGAGCGGCTCGACGAGCGCAGCGGCCCCGTGACCATGAGCCCCTCGCAGGCCATGGCGCTGGTCGCCGAGGGCCGACGGGCGCTCGACCCCTTCGCACAGCGCCGGCCCCGTGTGAACGGGACCGGCGGGGCGGACGGCCCGGACGTCAGCTAGGCGCTCGTGCCTCCGAAGGCTCGCGCCACCTGCCGGCCGATGACGAGCTGCTGGATCTCCTTCGTGCCCTCGAAGATCTCGTAGATCTTCGCGTCGCGGTGCCACTTCTCGACGTCGAACTCGCGGCTGTAGCCGAAGCCGCCGTGGATCTGGATCGCCTCGTCCGTGGCCCAGACCGCGACCCGTCCCGCCTTGAGCTTCGCCATCGAGCCCTCCCCGTACTTGAACGGGGTCAGCGTCGAGCCCATGTTGATCCCCCGCCAGCACAGCAGTCGCGCCGCGTCGATCTCGGTGGCCATGTCCGCGAGCTTGAAGGAGATGGCCTGGTGCCGGATGATCGGGACGCCGAAGGTCTCGCGCTGCATGGCGTAGCGCACGGACGACTCGAACGCGGCGCGCGCGATCCCGACGGCCTGGATGCCGACGATGGGGCGCGTCATCTCGAAGGTCGACAACGCCCCGGACTTCGACTTCTTCGCCTTCTCCGGGTTCTTGGCGGCCTCGATCTTCGCCTCGAGCTTCTCCTGGCCGCCGAGCAGGTTCTCGTCGGGCACGAACACGTCCTGGAACGCCAGCTCGGCCGTGTGCGAGGCCCGGATCCCGAGCTTCTTCACCTTCTTCGTCTGGGTGAACCCGTCCATGTCAGAGGTGACGATGAACGACGCCTGACCGCGGTGGCCGAGCTTCGGGTCGACGGTCGCGACGACGATGTGCACGTCGGCGATCCCACCGTTGGTGATCCAGATCTTCTCGCCGTTGAGCAGCCAGCCGCCGTCGACCTTCTCGGCACGGGTGCGGATACGCGACACGTCGGATCCGGCTCCCGGCTCGGACACCGCGTAGGCGCCCACCTTCGGGTCGTCGGGCGTCCCGAAGATCCGCGGCGCCCACTCCCCGATCTGGTCGCCCGTGCCCGCCGAGGCGAGGCCCGCCAGCGCGAGCCCCGACCCGAAGATCGAGAGCCCCATGCCGGCGCACCCCCAGAAGATCTCCTCGAGGATCAGCGCCGAGGTGATGCCCGTGGGGTCCTCACCGGCCATCGAGTAGTAGTCGAGCCCGTAGAGCCCGATCTCGGCCGCCTTCTTGACGGTCTCCCAGGGGAACTCCTCGTGCTCGTCGTAGTAGCGGTGGGCGGGGAGGCCGTCCACCTCCCGCTCCCGCATCTCCCCCACGGCGAAGTCGTGCGCCCAGCTGCGCGCCTGCTCCTGCTCTTCGGTGAGGGCGAGACTGAAGGTCACGGGATACTCCTCGGGAGACGTGACGCGGCATGCGTCTCACCGCGTCGGGTCGGGGTCCCTCGCCGCCCGCCGTGTCGGCCGGCGGTGTCGACCGGGTCGCGATCGGCGGCGGGGCCGGGCAGCTCCAACCCTAGTCGGTGCGCTGCACGCCGAGACCGCCGAAGGGGCGTCGCTCCACCGGTCCGGCGTCCGGGGCGAGCAGCGCGCTGCGGAGCACGGACACCGGCGGCGTGCCGTGCGAGAGGACCTGCCGGTGGAACGCGCGTTCCTCGAAAGCGTCCCCGCGCGCAGCCTGCACCTCGGCCCGCAGCGTCTCGACCTCCGTGCCCCCGACGAAGTAGGCGCACAGCTGCCCGGCGGTGATCTGGGCACGCACCAGCTTCCCGCGGACCTCGGCGTCCTCCTGGAACGCCTGCTCGGTCAGCAGCCGGCGGGCGGCGGAGCCGTCGAGGTCGCCGGTGTGCATGCCGATGTCGAGGAGCGCGTTCGTGACGATGCGCAGGCGCATCTTCAGCTGGACGACCCGGTGGGCGTCGTCACCGAACCCGTGGTCGACCATGAGGCGCTCGGCGTACACGGCCCACCCCTCGGCGAAGGCGGTGCTGTGCAGCAGCCGGCGCGCCAGCCGCGGATGCTGCGCGGCGTGGAGCAGCTGCACCACGTGGCCCGGATAGGCCTCGTGGACGGCGAGGGAGCGCAGCATCGTCCGGTTGTACTCGCGCAGGAACGACGCCGCGCGCCGGCGGCTCCAGCGCGACGGGACGGGCGAGAGGTACATCGTGGCGCCTCCCGGCTCGAGCGGCGGGGCCGGCTGCACGTAGGCCGGGTAGAGCCCCTGCTGGAAGGGGGGCACCTCGCGCAGCCGGCAGGAGCCCTCCGGCGGGAGGTCGACGATGGCGGCCTCGGCGCAGAACGCGCGGGCGTCGTCGAGTGCCCGACCCGCCTCGTCCACGAACGCGGTGCGCTCGACAACGTCGTCGGCGACCGCGGCGATCACGCGCCGGGTGCACTCGCGGGGGTCGTCGGGGCGGCGCTCGCCCGTGAACCACGCCGGCCACACGCGCGCGGCGACCTCGTCGAGCTCCGCCCGGGTCCGGGCCAGCCCGGCCTGGGCCCGCTGGACGATGGCGTCGACGGTGAGGTCCGCACCGACGGCCGTGCGCAGGACCCGCCGGTGCAGCACCGGTCCGAGGCGCCAGTCGGCCGGCGGCTCGTCGGCGAGCTCGTGGAGCAGCGCACCGAAGGCCTCGATCGCCTCGGAGGCGGCACCTGCCGCGGCGTCAACGTCAGCGGGGCCGAGGCCATGGGCTGCAGCCGAGGCGGGAAGGGTCTCGCGAACCAGTGCGAGGAGCCCGTCGAGTCGCCCCAGCGCCACGGCGAGGTGGGGACGCGGCGCGGTCTCGAGCAGCCGCCCGGCCTGCTCGAGCAGCTGCGGGACGCCGGCGGCACGGGCGACGGCGGCGCGGGGCCGGGCCGCGGGATCCTCGCGGTCGGAAGCCGTCCGGTCGGGGTGCGGCCGCAGGAGCTCCCACAGCCCGTCGCCGACGAGGTCGAGCGCCACGAGGGGGTCGAGCTCGAAGCGCGGACGCTCACGCAGGTGGAACAGCTTCGCGTCCAGCGTGTCGATCAGCAGCCGCAGGTCGCCGGCCGCCTCGCGGGACGCCTCCGATCGCCCCGTCATCGCCTCGGCATGGAGCGCGACCGCGTCGGCGTGCATGCCGTCGAGGTGGCGGACGCGCGCGTCGAGGGCCGACGGCGTGAGCTCGGGAAGCTCGCCGTCGCGGCGGTGGTCGCCGAGCAGGGTCGCCTCCACGGGATCGTCGGCCACGACCCGGTCGACGTAGCGCTCGACCAGCGTCGCGGTGCGGGCCACGAGGCTCTCGGCCGACGGCGTCTCGTCGCCGGGCGGCCGGCCGGACGCGTCCGGCCGGCCGGCATCAGGGCCGTCACCGCGTCCGCTCGCTGCTGTCCACATCCCGGCCGACGCTAGTGGATGCCCGAGGGCGGCGACGGCGCCACCGGGGGGTCAGCCGGTCGGGCTGATACCCTGCCGTCATCTCCCGACGCCGTGATCGGCCCGCATCCGCGCGGCTGTCACCGGCGACATTGCTCGGCCGCCTGCCGGAGCATCATCGGAGCACGCCAGATCAGGACGCCCACCGGCGATCCGATGGCGGGGCCCGGGCCTTCCGGCTGCTGGCGGCCGCACGACGAGGACAACACATACCGTGCCACCCAAGACCTTCGCCGACTTCGGCGTCGACACCTCACTCGTGGACGCCCTGACCGAGCAGGACATCGTCCATCCCTTCCCCATCCAGGAGCTGACTCTGCCCATGGCGCTCAAGGGCGCCGACGTGATCGGGCAGGCCCGCACCGGGACCGGCAAGACCCTCGCGTTCGGGCTGCCGCTGCTGCATCGGGTCGACCGCGACCTGCAGGCCACTCAGGCGCTCGTGATCACACCGACGCGCGAGCTGTGCATGCAGGTCACCGACGACCTGACCATCGGACGCCAGCGCGGCCTGACGGTCACGCCCGTCTACGGTGGCGTGCCGCTCGACCCGCAGACCGACGCGCTGCGCAAAGGCAGCCACGTCGTCGTGGGGACCCCCGGGCGCCTCCTCGATCACCTCAACCGCGGCAACCTCGATCTCTCGCGCGTCACCGAGCTCGTCCTGGACGAGGCGGACGAGATGCTCGACATGGGCTTCCTGCCGGAACGTCGAGCGCCTCATCGAGGCCTGCGCCGGGGACGACCGCCACACGATGCTGTTCTCGGCGACCATGCCGAACGAGATCGTGCGGCTCGCCCGCCGCTACATGACCCACCCGACGTTCCTGCGCGCTGCGTCCGACGAGTCCGACGTGGCACCGACGGTCGAGCAGCACTTCTTCCTCGTCCACCGCATGGACAAGCCACGGGTGCTGGCCCGCATCCTGCAGTCGCCGGAGCGCGGCAGCGTGTACGTGTTCACGCGTACGAAGAACATGGCCGACCGGCTCGTCTCCGAGCTCGGCGACCTGGGCGTCCCCGCCATCGCCATCCACGGGGACCTGCGCCAGGCCACCCGCGAGAAGAACATGGACCGCTTCCGCGAGGGCAAGGCCGACGTGCTCGTCGCCACCGAGGTGGCTGCCCGTGGCCTCGATGTCGAGAACGTGACCCACGTCGTGAACTACGACTGCCCCGACGACGAGAAGATGTACCTGCACCGCATCGGGCGGACCGCCCGTGCCGGCGCCGAGGGCGTGGCCGTCACCTTCGCGACCTTCAACGAGGTGGACCGGCTCAACGTCATCCGCAAGGCCGTCGACGCCGACCGCGACATCGACGAGGTCTTCTCGACCTCGCCGGAGCTGACCGAGCGGTTCGAGCTTCCCGACGAGACCCCGTGGGACCACCTCGCGCGCACCGGCGGCGACAACGGCGGCCGCAGCTCGGGCGGGTCGAAGCGCTCCTCGGGGGGCAGCAGCCGCTCCAAGGGGTCCAGCGACGGCCGTTCGAAGAATCGCGGCCGCCCCCAGCGGCGCGGAGAGTCCGGCACGGCCGCCAAGGCGCCGAGCCGCCGCGAGCGCGACGAGGCAGCCGAGGTCGTGCGCACCCGCCGGCGCACCCGGACCAAGGCCGACGGCGGCGACGCCGCGGACGCCGGCGACACGACCGAATCGACCGACACCGCGACGGCCCCGGAGGGCGGCGCCCGCAAGCGGGCCCGCCGGCGCCCCGAGGACACCGGACGCGACGCTGGGTCGTCGGACAAGAGCACGTCGGACAAGAGCGCATCAGGGTCCTCCGACAAGAGCGCGTCGGACAAGGAGCGCGTCGGACAAGCGCACCTCGGACAAGAGCGACTCGCGCAAGGACGCCTCCGGACACGGCACGTCGGACCGGCGATCCTCCGGCGGACGCGACCGTGGCCGGTCGCCCCGATCGCGATCCGAGCGTGACAGCGGTGGCCGGAAGACGGAGTCGTCGTCCGGCTCCGAGTCGTCCGGGTCGCGCCGGCAGTCGCGTGGCGGAGGCCGCTCGCACACGAGCCGTGGCCATGACACCCCGGCGGTGCCGGCCAGCGAGGTGCCCGTCCCGGCCGGCGAGGAGGCCCGCGGCGAGGGCCGCCCGAAGCTGGCCCGGCGGGTGAAGGTCGAACACCTACCCTGACGGGACCGTCCGCATCACTCGTCGCGGCCGAGCAGGGCTCGCAGCGCCTGTCCCGGCCGGAACGTCCAGCCATGCGCGGCGCTCGCAGGTCGGGCACCTGCCCCACAGCAGCCGGGTCATCGGGATGTAGATGAACGGTGGCTTCAGGAGCTTCGCCACCTCGAGATAGCGCAGCCCCGTCTCGAACGTCGCACCGTGGACACACCACGAGCACATGCGCCGACGGCGGTGCGCCCGGGGCCGTGGAGTAGAGAGCCTCCTTGCCGGCCTGGTCGCGCCGTGAGGGGCGGGCCGGGTCCGGTGCACGGACGCGGTCGAAGCGGGGGTTCGGTTCAGCCACGGTTGCGCTCCTTCACCCGGCGCCGGCGAGACTTGTCGCCGTCGATGTCGATGACCGCGACCTCGTCGTCGGCGGCCTCGCCACCGGCCGCGTCGTCGGTCTCGTCGCGCTCCTGCAGCCCGCCGAGGACATCGTCGCGACGGGCCTCGTCCCAGCCCGCCTCGTCGAGGAGGTCCTGGTCGGGCGCCATCCCGAGCAGCTCGCGGGCGATCGCCCGGTAGGCCGCGGCGCCGGGCACGTCGACACCGGCGTGCAGCAGGCTCTGACCGCCCGTCGGTGCCTCGGCGAACCGCACGGACTTGCGGACCGGCGGACCGATGAGCGGCAGGTCGTAGCGGGCCAGGAGGTCGCGCAGGACCTCCTTGCTGTGCTTCGTCCGCGAGTCGAACATCGTCGCGACGATCCCGCGGACCGACAGTGACCGGTTCGTCAGCCGCCGCACGTCCTGG
>CAWAMD010000009.1:0-464674 GCA_963783045.1 uncultured Nitriliruptorales bacterium | reverse complement strand
CTCCCACCCCTCGTAGAGGTGCACTCGGCCGAGCTGCGCGAGCACGACCTTGCCGCCGAGCCGGCCGTAGCGCAGGACCGCGGCGTGGCCCGGCACCCGCGACACGGGGATGCCCGGCAGCGCCGCCATCGGGATGTCGATCGGGTCCTCGATCTGGTCGCCCACCGCCGACAGCCCGGAGCCCAGCGTCAGCAGGATCTCCGGGGCCGCATCGGGGAGGCGGGCCGCAAGGGCCAGCGTCGCGCGCTCGACCTGGTCGTCCTGGTCCCGCATGGATGTCACCCTCGTTCGTCGCGTGCGGATGCCGACGTGCGCCGGCTCACGTGCCCGCGTCATCGACCGGCGCGATGCGCCGCTTGAGCTGCTCGATGACCTCGACCGGTGTGGGGTCGACCTCGGCGAGCAGCGCGAGGTAGACGGCGACGAGGTCGACGAACAGGATGCCCGCGGCCAACCGCTGAAGGGCGGTGTCGCCGACGAGCGCGTGATGGTGGACGGTGCCGAACCCGCTGCCGGCGACCGCGAGGGTCGCCTCGATGCGGCGGCTGACCTGCGGGTGCTCGTCGGCCCTGCTGTGCAGCTGGAGCAGGCCGAGCCGGCCGGTCAGCGCCGGCATCCCGTGCCGGGTGTCCCAGCCCACGATCTCGTTGTGGTCGAGCTCTGGCAGCTCGTGGTGGAAGGCGGGCCGCTTCGCCATCTCGTTGATCTGGCACTTGGCGCGCAGGCCGACGAGGGCGGGCACGCCCCGCCCGCCGTACACGAGCGGCGCGTGGTCGCGCAGGGCGAGCGCGGCGGCCAGGGCCTCGTTGCCGTCGGGGTCGGCGCCACGTCCCCACCGCTCGACGAGGCCGTCGAGATGGCCGGCGAGGCCGACGAGGTCGTCCGCGACACCGGGGAGCACGCCGGCGCGGTCGAGCGCCACGAGGACGGGGACGGTGAGGTAGGCCAGGCTCGCTCGGGGCTGGCGGCCCGGCGGCACGGTCACCGTCGGGATCCCGTCCTGCTCGGCGCGGGACGCCAGCGTGCCCCCGGAGGTCACGGCGAACCGCCGGGCGCCGCGCTCGGCGGCGGTCTGGGCGCACGAGAGCGTCTCCTCGGTGTTGCCCGAGTAGCTCACCGTGACGACGAGGGTGTCCGGGCCGGCGAAGGCCGGCAGCTCGTAGCCCTTCGCCGTGACGACCGGCACGGTGCCGCGCTGCGCCGCGAGGAGGGCCGCCACGTCGCCGGCGATCCCCGATCCGCCCATGCCGGTCACCACGACCGAGCCGGGGCGACCCTCCGGATGGGGGCCGGCCAGCGCCAGCTCGAGCGCGTGCCGCCACTGAGCGGGGCTGTCCTCGACGACCCCGAGCATGTCCGCGGGGTCGACGGCGGCGAGGTCGATGGTCGCCAACGGGCTGTCCGGCGGCGGCGCGGGCCGCGACGGACGGTTCGGCTCCGCCTGGGTCACGACTTGCGCTTCCGCGACGGCTTCGCCTCCTCGACGAGCATGACCGGGATGCCGTCCTTCACCGGGTACTGCAGACCGCAGCCGGTACAGACGATGACGTGGCGGCGTTCCTTGTACTCGACGTTCCGAGCGACAGGCCGGACAGATCAGGATCTCGAGGAGCTGCTCGTCGAGCTGCATGGCGATGCCTTTCGCAGGAAGGGTCGGAGCGTGGGCGTCAGGCCCCGGTCACGATGTCGGCCACCTCGTCGCGCAGGCGGGTCATGGCCGCACGGTCGGCACCCTCGACGTTGAGCCGCAGCAGCGGCTCGGTGTTGGAGGGACGCAGGTTGAACCAGCCCTCGTCGCGCGTCTCGACGGTGAGCCCGTCCTCCCGGTCCTCCTCGCCGCGCGCGCGGAAGTGCTGCGCGACCCGTTCGAGCGCGGCCTGCTGGTCGTCGACCTCGAAGTTGATCTCGCCCGACTGGACGTAGCGGTCGTAGGGGGCGACGACCTCCGAGAGCGGGGCGCCGGCGACCGATACGGCCTCGAGCAGCAGCAGGGCGGCGATGAGACCGGAGTCGGCCCGATAGTTGTCGCGGAAGTAGTAGTGGCCGGAGTGCTCGGCAGCGAAGATCGCGCCCGTCTCGGCCATACGCCGCTTGATGAACGAGTGCCCGACCCGGGTGCGCACCGCCGTCCCACCGGCCGTCCGGATCGTCTCGGGCACGACGTGCGAGCAGATGAGGTTGTAGAGCACGGTCTCGTCCGGCTGCTTGGCCAGCAGCCGATCGGCCACGACCGCGCCGACGAGCGAGGACGGGACCAGCTCGCCGCGCTCGTCGACGGCGAACACCCGGTCGGCGTCGCCGTCGAACGCGAGCCCGAGGACGAGGTTGTCGTCGCGGACGGCCTGCTGGAGGTCGCGCAGGTTCTCGGGCTCGATCGGGTTCGCGGGGTGGTTCGGGAAGGTGCCGTCGAGCTCGAAGAAGAGCCTGACCACGTCGAAGGGCAGCGTGTCGAACACCGCCGGACACACGTACCCGGCCATGCCGTTGCCCGCGTCCACCGCGAACCGCAGCGGCGCGAGCTGCCCCGGGTCCACGAAGCTGCGGACGTGCGCGGCGAAGCGGTCGAGCACGTCCTCCTCGCGCACCGCGCCCCGGTCGGCGACCGCCGCGGGCTGGCCGGCGGCGGCGCCGTCACGGATCTCCGCCAGCCCCGTGTCGATCGCCACCGGCTGCGCCCCGGCCCGACACATCTTGATGCCGTTGTAGGTCGGCGGGTTGTGGCTGGCCGTGAACATCGCCCCGGGTACGTCGAGCACCCCGGACGCGTAGTACAGCATGTCCGTGGACGCCAGTCCGATGTCGATCACGTCGACGCCCTGGGAGGTGACGCCGGCCGCGAACGCCTCGACGAGCTCGGGCGACGAGGCCCGCATGTCGCGCCCCACGGCGATCGCCGGCCGTGTCCCGCCGCCCCGGCTCCCTGCGCCGTCGCCGTCGAGCAGCACGTGTGCCGCGGCCGCGCCGATGCGACGCACCACGTCCGCGTCGAGCTCGTCACCGACGAGCCCACGCACGTCGTAGGCCTTGAAGATCCGGTCGAGGTTGGTCACCCCCGTGCCCCTTTCCGTCGGGCGGGGGCGATCCTACTCGTCACCTGCCCGCTTCCCTGCGGGACGCTCGTCACGGTCGGGCACCACGGGCTCGAGCGGCTCCCCCGGGAGGTGCCGGCCGATGTACTGGGAGCGCGACCGGCCGTCCTCCTTCCAGTACGCGTACCAGTAGGGACCGTGCGGACAGGACGTGCAGCCGGGCTTGTTGCAGCGCACGTGCTCCTGCCGGTAGGTGACCCGGCAGTCGACGGCGTCCTCCTCGAGGGCGCCCTCCGGCTCACCGTCGACGGCGAGGAGCAGCCCCCGCACGAGGATCATGAGCCGTCGCAGGTCGTACTCGTCGAGTCGACGCACCTGCTTGATGATCTCGCGGGGTATGGCCACACCGCACCTTCCGGACGCCAGGGATCTTAGGTACCGGCGCGCACACAAGAAACAACATCCGGCACGGTCCAGGGTGGACGCGGCCCTTCCGCGCAGGGCGTCGGCGGGCAGGCGAGCGCCCGTCCACGCCGTCGGACGCGACCGGCGACCGCGCTACCAGAGGGTCGCCTGGTCCGCGCCACCGCCGTCGGCGTCGCCGCTGGCGGATCGGCCCGTGTGGCGGCCGGCCATGCGTCGCTCGAGCGCATCGAGCGCCGCGAGGATGGCCTCCGCCGTCGCTTCGAGGTCCTCGAGATCGTCCACGGACTCCACCGGCGCCACCTCCCGGGCGGTCGTTGTCGCCTCGCGATCGGCGTTGCCCTCGGGCGTCGCCACGTCCCGGAGCTCCGCGAAGGCCTGGCTGACCTCCTCGTCCGGCTCGAGGAGCGGGGAAGGCTCGTCGCCGCGATCGCGGACGGACGGCGTCTCCTCGTGCCGATCGTCGTCGTCCGGGACCGCGTGCAGCGCGGCGGCCAGGACGGCGACGGTGTCCTCGCCCCCGAGGTCTCGCGCCGGGGCCGGCGCCCGTGCGCCCGACGGTCGCTGCCTCGGCGAGGACGGAGCGGATGCCTGCTCGTCGGATCCCGCGAGGTCGTCCTCGCCATCGCGCTGGTCGACGAGCTCCCAGCCCTGCGGCGGCTGCGTGCGCTCGGCGTGCGGACGACAGAGGTCGTACGCGCCGGGAATCCGCTCCGGCGCGAGGCCGAGCAGCCAGACCTCCCGCGAGCTGTAGCGGTAGTTCAGCGTCGCCGTGGCCGGCGCCGGGCAACCCGGTCGTGCGCACGGTCGCGCCGCGACGCGCGAAAGCGGCCGGACGACATGGTCCCGCCTCAGTCGCGCTTCACCCCGGTCAGCCACGGCACGAACGCTAAACGACAGGCCTGTGGTTTGGCAACCATCCGCGACCACCTGCGCTCGGGCGGCCACTCAGGGGGGCATGCCCCGGGTCCGAGTCGTCTTGGGTAACCGATGCGCACCCAAGACGAGTGGTGTGATTCGCCCGACCGCCCCGCCGAAACGGACCGAAGAAGCCGGGCCCCACTGCCCCCCCCCGCTCGGCCGGGAATCCCGCCCTGAACCCCCAGACACCGCCCTGGACCCCCAGACACAGGTGTCGCCCCGATCGACGCTCGCTCGTTCCTCTTCGGTCCTCTGGCGAGACGCCTCTCGGGGCGACAGAGACAAGCCTAGCACGCCGCTCGTCGCGGATGCAACCCGTGGGTGGCACCCGGCGAGGATGGCCCCGGCCGACCGCCACGCCGCGGCGATACGCTCGCGTCGATGGACGATCGCCACGCCCGGTACCGCCGCGCCACCGCCGACCGGCGGCGGCGTCCGGTCGACGGCTACCGCTCGTTGACGCGCGACCGCTTCGACCGACTGGTGGATGACGCGCTCGCATCGTTGCCCCAGGAGCTGCTCGACTACATCGAGAACGTGCAGATCGTCGTGGAGGACGTGCCGCCCGGCAACGCGCTCGGTCAGGGCGACGAGGTGCTGCTCGGCCTCTATCAGGGGGTGCCCCGGACCGTGCGCAGCGCGGACCTGCCGCTGCTGCCCGACCGCATCACGCTCTACCGCCGCCCGATCGAGGCGCGGGCGACGACCAAAGCCGAGCTCGCCGACGTGGTCCGCGAGACGGTCGTGCACGAGGTCGCGCACCACTTCGGGATCGACGACGACCGGCTCGACGAGCTCGGGTGGTGACCGGCGCTCACGCCGGACCGGGCAGCAGGCCCGTCAGCCACCCGACGACGCCGGGGTGCTGCCACCGGCGTCGGTCGACGGGGTCTGGCCGGTCTCGCCGGTGACCGCCGGCGTCGGCTCCGGAGACGGTCCGAGCGACGTGGCGATGCGCTGGCTGTACCCGGGGACGTACTCGACCGGCGGCACGATCTCCCCGCCGGCCCACAGCTGGGCGGGCACGCCGAGGGCGGCGACCAGTCGGCGCGGACCGGCGGTGTCGTAGGCCTCGAGCCCGGCGACGACCTCGCCCGCCGCCGCGGTGACGAACGCCGAGAAGTGGTCGGCCGCCGGCAGGTACTGCCCGAGGTCCAGCGACGTCCAACCGCCGGGCGGGAGCGTGACCCCCTGGAGGTCGGGGGGACGGAGGACACCGGTGGCCGACCACAGCGACACGTCGACGCGTGCCTGCTCCCCTCGTGGGTTCGCGAGGCGGAGGTAGACCTGCCGGCCGTCGGTCGGCCCGCCGGCGAGGACCCAGGAGGCGTCGGTCACGGGCGACCCGAGCTGCACCGCGAGCCCCGTGCGCTCGACGGGTTCCCCGGTGAACTCGGTGGCGACGGCCGCGACGATCGGGACACCGTTGTCGGCGCGGACCGTGAGGCCTCCCTGGCCGGCGGGGACGGAGCCCGCGAGGTCCACCCGCTTCACGCTGTGCGGCTCGACGGTGACCTCGTCGAGCCCCTGCGCCGTGGCCGCGCCGTCGCGAGTGTGGAGGGTCAGCGTGACGGCCGCGGCGTGGTCGGTCGTGTTCGTGACCCACAGCCAGCTCGACGCAGCGCCTTCGTGGTCGGCGACCCAGGGAAAGGTCCAGGTCTCTGCAGGTTCCCGCGCCGCCTTCACGAGGCTCGTCCCGTCGATACCGCCGATGGCTGCGGTGAACGTCTGCACGGCCTCGGCGATCACCCGACCGGAGCGGGTCGTGACGACGACGCCGAGGTCGGGGTTCTCCGGGGCGTAGCGGTTGAGCGGCACCTGGCGGACCGAGTGGCGGGGGACCACGACGTTCTGCAGCAGCCGGGGCGCCAGAGGACCGTCGGCCGTCGTGAGCTCCACCCGCAGCGACGCGTCGGAGTCGAAGGGGTTGGCGAGGAACAGGGTGGCCTGGGCCCCGCCCGCCGTGGCCATCCCCGGCACGACCCAGATCGGGCTCGGCCCGGGTTCGCAGGGTCCGGTGACGTAGCCGGACGGCGCGCCGGCGCGCACCCGCTCCCACACCCGGCTGATGGCGGCGGGGCGTTCCCACCAGCGCGCCGCGACCCCGACGTTCTCCTCGTGCATCCCGATGGTCTCGGCGAAGCTCGAGTCGGGAAAGACCGGGGTGTCCTCGTGGGCGCGCCGGACGCCGCCCTCCCGGAACGTGTCGATCCGCACGATCGAGGGGCGACTCAGCTCTGCGGCGGACGCCGGCGGTGCGGCGGCGACGATCCGGACGGCGTCGGCGTCGCGCATACCGACGGCGGCGCAGTACCAGGCCCCGGAGCTCGCCGCGCCCGCGCGGACGGGGTCGGGTCGGTCCGTGGCCTGCGACGGGTTCTGCGCGTCGAGCACCACGCCGAGCGCGACGACGGCGGCGACGAGCGCGAGCGCCACGGGAGCCGGCGGGCGCCTCATGGCCGGGGCTCCGGCTCGGCGAAGCGCGGGGGCCGCAGCACGAGCGAGATGGCGGCGAGGACGACGAGCAGCTGGAACGTCACGAGCGTCGCCCACCGTCCCTGCCGGGCGTACGTCACCGTCACGACGGACGCATCGGCCGGCACGTCGAAGCGCACCAGGCCGAGCAGCGGCGTCGGCCGCAGCAGGCGGCCGTCGGCTCGGGCCTCCCACCCTTCGTCGGCGACGTTGGCGACGAGCGCGGCGACGGCGCCGTCGACCTCGCTGCGGTAGCTGGCCGGGCCGGGACCGTCGCGGCCGAGCGCCACGGCGTCGACCCCGGGAGGCACCTCCCCCCGCTCGGCGATGATCTCGGCCGTCCGCTGCGGCACGACCGACGCCCGGGGCATCCAGCTCGACACGCGGTAGACGGCCCCCGAGGCGACCGGCTGCGGTTCGAGGTCGAGCTGCGCGCCGAGCGCGTCGTCCAGTGCGGGGCTCCGCGCCGCTTCCGGCACGACGACGTACCGGATGTTCGCCAGCCCGAAGCGGCTGGCCGCGCCCGGGTCGGCACCGCCCATCAGGTCGCTGATGCCCCGGTCGACGAGCACGTTGAGCGCCGGGGGGAGGGTGAGCCCGTAGGTCGCCATGGTCGGGCCGTCGGGGCCGGTCAGGTCCCAGTGCACGACGCCGCCTTCGTCCGCGAGCACGAGGACCCGGAAGGGACCGACCCGGGCGACGTTGGCGCCGACGAACGCCGGGAGGAGCGGCTGGCCGACCGAGTACGCGCGCCAGTGGCTTCGGAGGACGCCCCAGCCGGCAGCCGACAGCGACACGAGCACCGCGGCCGTCGTCACGAGCGTCGTGACGTGCCGCCAGCCGAACGCGTGTGCCACGAGATGGGACCGGGCCGAGGCGAAGCCGAGCGCGAGCAGTCCGGCGAAGGCCGCTGCCGACACGAGGAGGGGCAGCCCGGGCCAGGCCCACGCGGAGGCGCCCATGCGGCCGAGCCCCCAGGCGGCGTAGGTGCCGGCGAGGGCGAGCGCCCACAGCCCGAGGCTCGTCCCCGGGCGCCGCCGGAAGCCGAAGAGCAGCCCGATGACGGCGGCCAACACGAAGCCGGAGCCCGCGATGACCCCGGGGAAGCCCGCCAGGTCCGGGGTGAGGAAGAGCCAGCGCCAGAACGGCTGGGCGTTCGCGCCGGTCTGGGTCATGGCGTGGAAGATCGGGCCGCGGTCACCGAAGAGGTCGAGCGACCACGGGACCAGCAGCAGCAGCGTGCCGGCGCCGGCGGTGAGCAGCCGAACCCGCGCCCCGCGGACCCGGTCGGGCGATCCGCCGTTGGCACCGACGAGCACGAGCGCGACGACGCCCACGGCGGCGAGTCCGATCGCGGCCGCCGGCTCGAACGCGATCGCCAGTGCCGCGGCCAGCGCGGTCGCGGCGGTGGCCCGCCATGCCCGGTCGCTACGGACCTCCGGCCGGATCATCAGCGCGCCGCTGGCCACCAGGGCCGGGAGGCTGATGACCACGCCGAGGTCGCTGACCCGGCCCGTCGTCAGGCTGGCGAGCACGGGTGGCGACAGCACGAAGGCGGTGGCTGCGGCCAGGCGTGGCAGCCGCTGCTCGGTGACCACGCTCGCCGCGCGCAGGCTCAGCAGCCAGGCGAGCGGGATGGTGCCGAGGAGGAGCAGCCGGGAGGCCAGCCACGAGCTGCCGGCGGTGAGGAGGGACACGATGCCGAGCACTGCCTGGGCCGGCGAGGGAGGCAGCGGCGTGCCGATGGCTCCCGCCTCGTGCCAGGCGGACGTGTAGGGGCGGAAGAAGGCGGTGGCCGAGCTCGGCCACGGCGCGAACTCGCCGCCACGCAGCGCGCCGGGCCGCAGGACCGGGACGGCGACCACGATCCCGATGAGGAACAGCGCGAGGCCGAGGGTCGACACCGGGTGTGTCTGCACGTAGGTCAGGCCACGTCCGAGCCGGCCCCGCGGACGGGCGACGGCGGCCTGCGCTGCCTCGTCGAAGACCTCGTCGCCACCGGCCACCCAGTCGCCGATGGCCTCGGCGTAGGCCCGCAGGCGGGGCACCACCCGGGTGAACAGCTCCGAGAGCTCCCCGTCGGTGCGGGTGCGGGTCGACTGCACGCGTCGGCGTAGCCGCAGCGTGGACGGCAGATGCGCGACGTTCCACGCCCATGCCCGGAGGGTCTGCGAGGCGTCGGTGAGCCGCCGGGTCGCGAGGAACCCGAGGATCTTCGCGACCCCGACGACGAGGAAGAGCGGCAGCACGACGAGGAGCCGTGCCGTCCCGTAGTTCTTCAGCAGGGTCGCGAGCGTGTTCCGCTCGGCGAAGTAGCGTGGGCCGAGGAAGGCCGTCTGCCCCATCCGCCGGTAGTTGGCCGCGCCGGCGACGTGCCGGACCGCGGCAGCCGGCACCACCTCGACGTCGTAGCCGGCCAGCCATGCCCGCCAGCAGAGATCCAGGTCGTCGCGGAAGAGGTGGTAGCGACGGTCGAACCCGCCGAGCGCCGTGAACACCTCGCGGCGGACGAGCATGCCGGCCGTGGAGACGTACAGGACGCGCTGGACGTGGTCGTGCTGCCCGTGGTCGAGCTCGTCGGGCTCGATGTCGGAGTCCGGCCGTCCGGTCACGTCGACGGTCATGCCGACGGCCTGCAGGCGCGTCGGGTCCTCCCAACGCCGCTTCTTCGGGCCGACGATGCCGAGCCGGGGGTCGGCCTGCAGGTGCTTGACCAGCGTCGCGACGCATCCGGGCTCGAGCGCCATGTCGTCGTGGAGCAGCAGCACGGAGGCGGCGTCGCGCCCGACCGATGCGTCGAGGGCCATGGCGACGGCCGCACCGAAGCCGAGGTCGCGGTCGGCGACGAGCACCCGCTCCGTACCCAGCCGTTCGATCAGCAGGTCGCGGGACCCGTCGGTCGATCCGTTGTCGACCGCGACGACCTCGAGGCCCTCCACGTGCTGCTCGTCGAGGGAGTCGAGGGTCGCCGGTAGCCAGGCTGCGCCGTCGTGCACCACGAGGACGGCCAGCACCCGCTCAGCGGCCTCGCTGTCCACCGGTGGTCGTCCTCCCTGCGTTTCGCACGGACTGCGAACAGGACGCACAGGCACGCCACGGGCCACGGAAACAGCGGATGTCCGTGAGGGATGGGAGACCCGGGGGGCGGGTGTGCGATCACCCGACGAATGTCAGGAGCGGGCAGGAAGGTAGCACAGGCGCGGCGCCGCCTCGGCAGCAGGGGGAAGCAGGCGGCGGCGCGGCAGGTGGTACGCGCCGGTCAGGACGCCAGACGCTTGGCGCGACGCCGCTCGCGCTCGCTCAGACCACCCCAGATACCGAACCGCTCGTCGTTCGCGAGCGCGTACTCGAGGCACTCCTCACGCACGGGACACACCGCGCAGATGCGCTTCGCCTCGCGGGTCGATCCGCCCTTCTCCGGAAAGAACGCCTCCGGGTCGGCGTCGAGGCACTTGGCCTCGAGCATCCATTCCCGTTCCGAGACGTCGGCGTTCAGCTGCATGGCCAGCTCGGCGGTCGCACCCACGATTTCACTCCTGCCCTGAAGGGACCCGTGGACCGACCCCGGCTTCCCTCGGTGACCGGTCCACCTTCTGCACGGTCCTGATCGGGGACCTTCGCTCCCAGCTGGCGCTTCGCCAGGTGCCCCGCCGTCCACAACCGTGAAACTACATGTTCGTCATTCTGGGCGCCGAGGTGCGTTCCGTCAAGGGGAGATCACAACCTCTTGTGGTTCCTACGGCATCTGAGCGCAATGGCTAGTGGTTGCGCGCGCTGCGTGCACTCGGTGTTACTCTGGGTCACCACCGCTGGCGCTTGCCGTGCCGTCGACGCGCCGGGCGACGCGGTCGAGAGCGCTCCGGAACTCGTCGAACTGTCCGCGCAGGGCCGCGCGGGAGCTGGCGATCTCCGCCTCGAGCGCGTCGAGGCGGGCGTCGAGCGAGGTCTGCTGGGCGCGGAGCCGTTCGTCGACGGCGTCGAGGCGCTCACCGACCCGGGCTGCGAAGCGGTCGCCGGCCCGCCCGGCCGCGGCGCCACCGCGTGCCACCGGCATCACGAGGTCGCGGAGCTGGCTGACCATCGACTCGATCCGGTCCGCCCCGGGCGAGAGGTCGCCGCCCGCCGGCACCTCGGCTGCCCCGACGCGCGACAGCTCCTCGGCCACGTGGTCCTGTCGCGCACCGATGCGTTCGAGTCCCGTGTCGAGCGCCGCGTGGAGACCGGCGACCTGCTCCGCGAGCTCGTCCGTGCGCCGGCGCAGTCCCGCGAGGTCGGTCCCGAGGTCGGCCGCCTGCTCGCGCGACTCGGCACGTACGAGCTCGCCGAGCGCGTCCAGCTGCTCGCGGGTGTCGGTGGCCGTGCGTGTGCCCGCCTCGCGGACGGCACGCAGCGCGGCGTCGAGCCCACCGAGTCGGTCGAGGATCGGCCCGAGGTCGCGGGCCAGCTGGACCTGCAGCTCGTCCAGCCGGTCGCGCACCGTGCCGAGGCCGCGTTCCAGGTCGGCCAGGTGACGGTTCAGCGTCCGCTGCTCGGCGACCTGCCGCTCGACCGCGTCGGCGAACAGATCGTCGACCCGCGTCACGAACGCGTCGTCGGCGTCAGCCGCTGCCGGATCGGCGCCAGCCGCTGCCGGATCGGCGTCAGCCGCTGCCGGATCGGCGTCAGCCGCTGCCGGATCGGCGTCAGCCGCTGCCGGATCGGCGTCAGCCGCTGCCGGATCGGCGTCAGCCGCTGCCGGGTCGGCGTCAGCCGCTGCCGGGTCGGCATCGACCGAAGTCTGGTCGGCCGCGGCCACGTCGTCCTGGGCGGTCGGGTCGGCCGGGTCGCTCGTCTGGCGTCCCAGGTCCTGCTCGTCGGACACTCGCGTCCTCCCGCGCCGGTGCGCGGGGAGCCTACCCGTCGCCGTCGTTCAGGCGAGGTCGGCCAGCAGCTCGCGCAGACGCATCAGCCCGTCCCGCAGGCGCGACTTCGCGGTGCCCTCGGGGATCCCGAGGACGCTCGCGACGTCCCGGTAGGTGTGGCCGGCGTAGTAGGCGAGCTCGATCGCCTCGCGCTGCCGGTCGGTGAGCTGGACGAGTGCCTGGCGGACCTGCCAGTGCTCGAGTCGGGTCGTGACCTCGTCGGCGACGACGTCGTGGCTCGGCTGGTGGTCCCGGCGGCTGGCTCGATCGTCCCGGTCGCGTGCGGCCTGCTCGCTGCGGACCCGGTCGACGGCGCGGCGGTGCGCCAGGGTGGCGATCCACCCGCTGGCGCTCCCCCGCTCGGGGTCGAATCGGGCGGCTTTGCGCCACACCTCGACGAGGACCTCCTGCGCGGCCTCCTCGGCGAGTGCCCGGTCGCGCAGCACGCGACGGGCGATGCCGACCACCTGGGGCGCGACCCGGTCGTAGAGCTCGCTGAACGCGACCTCGTCGCCCTGGCCGGCCGCGACGAGCAGGTCGGCGTCGGTCCGGGTCTTCAGCGTGTCAGCCGCGGCCCGGCGCTGCGTCCTGACGTGGGTGTGGAGGGTGGGGAGGGAGAGCTCCGCCGTCGCCAATATCGAACTCCGTGTCGGTGCCCCGGGTGGTCGCGGTGGATCGCGGGGTGCCGGGGGCGGCTGGGTCGTGTGGACGACACAACTGTCCCGGGATGCACAGGTTTCGTCAAAGGTTGGCGGGATCTTGCACAGGTTTGGGCGGGGGCGGTTCGGTGGGCAGGGTCGGCCGGCGTGTGGGGGTCAGCCGGCGGGCGTGACGAGCCGGTAACGGATGCCGTCGGGCTCGATCCGGGAGTAGGTGGTGGTGCGCTCGGCGGCGGGGCGTCCGGCCGCAGCGGCGAGCGCGCGGAGCGCCTCGGGCGACTGGCGGATGCCGTGCTCGGAGCCGGCCATCCGCGAGATCGTCTCCTCCATCAAGGTCCCGCCGAGGTCGTTCGCGCCGCCCTGCAGGATCTCGACGGCGCGGTCCATGCCCATCTTCACCCAGGACAGCTGCACGTTGTCGATGGCGCCGGCGAGCAGCAGGCGGGCCATCGCGTGCACGCGGCGGTTGTCCTCCCAGGACGGGCCGGGCCGGGCGACCCCGGCGAGGTAGATCGGGGCGAGCTGGTGGACGAAGGGCAGCGGGACGAACTCGGTGAACCCGCCCGTCTCCTCCTGGATGGAGCGCAGGAGCTTCAGGTGCGCGACCCAGTGGCGTGGCTCGTCCACGTGGCCGTACATCATCGTCGAGGTCGTCGGGATGCCGAGGTGGTGTGCGGTGGTGATCACCTCGATCCAGGCGTCGGCGGGGAGCTTGCCCTTCGTCAGGACCCAGCGGACGTTGTCGTCGAGGATCTCGGCAGCGGTGCCGGGGATGGACCCGAGGCCGTGGGCGGCGGCCTCCTCGAGCCATTCGCGGATCGAGATGGCCATCCGGGTGGCCCCGTTGACGATCTCCATCGGCGAGAAGGCGTGGACGTGCATGTCCGGCACGCGCGCCTTCACGGCGTCGAGGACCTGGAAGTAGTAGTCGCCCGGCAGGTCGGGGTGGATGCCGCCCTGCATGCAGACCTCGGTGGCGCCGTCGTTCCACGCCTCCTCGACGCGGTCGGCGATCTCGGTCAGCGACAGGTTGTAGGCGTCGGGGTCGTCACGACGCTGCGCGAAGGCGCAGAATCGGCAGCCCGTGTAGCAGATGTTCGTGAAGTTGAGGTTCCGGTTCACGACGTAGGTGACGGTGTCGCCCACGGTCGCGGCGCGGACCTCGTCGGCGGCCCGCGCGAGCGCATCGAGCTCGACGCCGGTCGTGTCGAACAGGAGCAGCGCCTCGTCGTCGTCGAGCACCGTGCCGCGCTGCGCCTTGGCGAGCGCGGCGGACACCTCGGGGCGGATGCGGGAGCGCGCCGGTCCCTCGTGCCGCGGGGCGTTCGGGGCCACGACCCCCTCCGCGATGAAGTGCACGTCACCGAAGACGGCCTGATGCAGCTCGTCGTCCGCGAAGGCCGAGCGGGCGTTGCGCCCGTCGGCGGCCGACCCGCCTGCCTCGTCGCCGCCGATGACGGCCTCCATGGCCGCGGTCGTGGCCGTGTACTCGGTCTCGGGGTCCTGCCAGGGCTGGGGCGCCGGGCGCGTATCGGGGCGGGCGAGCCCCTCCCCCGTCGCGAGCGCCTGGACCGGGCCGCGCATCCGTCCAGCGAGCCAGGGATCGGGCTGGCGCGCGTACTCGGGGTAGACGCAGAGCCGCTCGGTCAGGGTGAAGCCCTGCGCCTCGGAGCGGGCCGCGAGCTCGTCGAGCTGGGGCCAGGGCATCTCGGGGTTGACGTGGTCGGGGGTGACCGGCGAGACACCGCCCCAGTCGTCGATGCCGGCCGCGAGGATCTGGTCGTACTGGTCGGGCGAGAGGTTCGGCGGTGCCTGCACGTGCACGGTCGGGCCCATGACGATCCGGGTCATGGCGACGCTGGCGAGCAGATCCTCGAAGGACGGTTCGGGCCGGTTGCGGAACGCCGTGTCGGGCTTGGCCCGGAAGTTCTGGACGATCACCTCCTGGAGGTGCCCGTACCGGCGGTGGGCGTCACGCAGCGCGAGCACGGTGTCGGCACGCTCGGTGAGCGTCTCGCCGATGCCGATGAGCAGCCCGGACGTGAACGGGATCGAGAGCCGCCCGGCGTCCTCGATGGTGCGCAGGCGGACCGCCGGTTCCTTGTCGGGCGAGTTGAAGTGGGCCTCGCCCTTGGCGAGCAATCGTTCCGAGGTCGTCTCGAGCATCATCCCCATCGACGGCGACACCTGCTTGAGGGTCGCCATGTCGGCCCAGGACAGCACGCCCGGGTTGAGGTGGGGCAGCAGCCCGGTCTCCTCGATGACCTGGACGGAGACCGCCCGCAGGTAGGCGAGCGTGGAGTCGTAGCCGCGCGCGTCGAGCCACTCGCGGGCGGCCGGGTAGCGCTCCTCGGGCTTGTCGCCGAGGGTGAACAGCGCCTCCTTGCAGCCGGCGGCCTGGCCGGCGCGGGCGATGTCGAGCACCTCGTCGGGCGACAGGAACGCCGGCATGTCCTTCTTCGGCGGCCACGCGAATGTGCAGTACCCGCAGGTGTCCCGGCACAGATGGGTGAGCGGGATGAAGACCTTCCGGCTGTAGGTGACGCGTCGCTGCGACTGGAGCCACGGGGCGGCGTCGCGGATGCGGCCGGCGATCGTCAGCAGACGGTCGAGGTCCTCGCCGCGGGCGGTCAGCAGGGCCGCGGCCTCGTCGCGTCGCAGGGTCATCCCCTGCTCCGCGCGGCGCAGGGCCCGTGGCAGCTGCCGCTGCAGGGTCGCGAGGTCGGGGCCGTCGCCGGCTGCGGCGGCTGCCACGTCGTGCGTGGACGTCATCGAGGTGCTCCCATCGGCGCGCTGCCATCCTAGTGGTCTGTTTCGGAGGTCCTTTGTCGCATCGAGAGCGTTCTCCGACTGCGCCCGGAGGGCAGGAGGCGTCGCACGCGGCCACGATCGGCGGACCGCCCGTATGCTCCCGGCCGAGACCACGACCCTGGAGACAGCGATGTATGCGGTGCTCGCCGGTGGTATCGGCGCGGCCCGGTTCCTGCGCGGCCTCGTCCGCGCCGTCCCACCGGAGGAGCTGACGGTGATCGTCAACGTCGGGGACGACCTCGACGGCTACGGGCTGCGCGTGTGCCCGGACCTCGACACGATCACCTACACGCTCGGCGGCGTCATCCACCCCGAGCAGGAGTGGGGGCGCGCCGACGAGCAGTTCACGGTCGCCGGCGAGCTCGAGCGCTTCGGCGAGCCGCGGTGGTTCACGCTGGGCGACCGCGACCTCGCGACGCACGTCTACCGCACGAAGCGGCTGCGCGAGGGCGCGCCTCTGTCTCAGGTCACGGCCGAGATCACGGCGGCCTTCGGGCTGGCGACGCGGCTGGTCCCGGCCACCGACGACCGCGTCGCGACGCACGTGCACACCACCGACGGGCGCGACCTGACCTTCCAGGAGTACTGGGTCGGCGAGCGCGCCGCGCCGGCCGTCGACCGTGTGGAGCTCGTGGGCGCGGCCGAGGCGCGCCCGGCGCCGGGGGTGCTCGAGGCGATCCGGGACGCCGAGGCGGTGCTCGTCTGCCCCTCCAACCCGGTCGTGTCGATCGGGACGATCCTCGCCGTGCCGGGCGTCCGCGAGGCCGTGGCGGACACGTCCGCGCCGGTGGTCGGCGTCTCCCCCATCGTCGGCGGCGGGGTCGTGCGCGGGATGGCCGACAAGCTCCTGCCGAGCGTCGGCGCCGACGTGTCGGCCGTCGGGGTGGCCCGGCACTACCGCGACTGGCTCGACGGCTGGGTGATCGACCAGCGCGACCGGGACCAGGCCGACGCGGTCACGGAGTGCGGGCTGGCCGTGGCCGTCACCGACACGATGATGGACGAGGTCGAGGTGGCGACCGTACTGGCGCGCACCGTCGTGGCGCTGGCCGGCGACCTGCGTCGTGACGCCGCGTGAGGCGGCTGGAGGTCGTCGCGCTCCCGGCTGCCGGAGAGGTGACCGCGGGCACGGACCTCGCGGCACTGCTGCTGGACGCCTGTCGCGAGGCCGGCGTGACGCTGCGCGAGGGCGACGTGGTCGCGGTCGCGTCCAAGGTGGTGAGCAAGGCCGAAGGGGCGCTCGTGGCGTTGCCCGATGCCGGGGACGTGCACGCGGCACGACGTGGTCTGGCCCGGCGGGAGGCGCGCCGGGTCGTGGCCTCGGCGTCTCAGGTGCTCGTGGTCGAGACGACGCACGGCTTCGTCTGCGCGAACGCCGGCATCGACACCTCGAACGTGCCCGACGGGATGGCGCTCCTGCTGCCGTCCGATCCCGACGCGTCGGCCGCGGGGCTGCGCGACGCCATCCGCGACCGGGCCGGCGTTGCCGTCGGCGTGGTCGTGACCGACACGTTCGGTCGCGCCTGGCGGATGGGCCAGACCGACGTTGCGATCGGGCTGGCGGGGATCGCGCCGCTACGCGACGAGCGGGGCGGCGTGGACCGCGGCGGCCGGTCGCTCGACGTGACCGTCGCCGCGGTGGCCGACGAGCTCGCCGGCGCCGCGGACCTCGTGCGCCGTAAGGCCGACGGCACGCCCTTCGTGCTGCTGCGCGGGGTCGACGCGGTCGGCGACGGAACGGCGCGTGACCTGATCCGCCCGCACGGTGAGGACCTGTTCCGGTGGGGTGGCGTCGACGCGGTCGAGCACGGACTCAGGCTGCCCGACGTCACGGTGTTCGAGGACGAGCCGGTCCCCCCGGCGGCGCTCGACCGGGCGCTCGCCGCAGCGAACGCCCGCTCCGAGCTCGAGGTGGCGATCGTCCCCGGCGGCGCGGCCGGGCGTCGGGGGCTCGCCGAAGATCCGGCGGCCGACGCGTGGGCGACCGCGCCGCTGCTGCTGGTGTGCGCTGCCCCGGACGACACGCCGGCGACGCTGGTCAGGACGGGCGCGGCGCTCCTGCGCCTGCGGGCCGTGCTCGCCGCGCAGGGGTTCGGCAGCGTCCTGGCGGGCGCCGAGGAGACCGCCGTGCCGGCCGGTGTCGTCGCCGGACGCCCGGTCGCGCTCCTCGCGGTCGGCGTCGCCGCCGGGACGGACGAGGCCGGGCCCTAGAGACCATCGCGCGGGTCGACGCGCCGGTGCTCGTTCTGCACGGCCTCGACGATCACACGGTTCCGGCTGAGGATGCCGAGCAACTGGTCGAGCGCGGCCCGTCGGCGACGCTCCGGCTCGTCCCGCGCGCCGACCACCGCAACCTCGACGGCTTCCTGGAGATCCTGCCCGAGGTCGTCGCGTTCCTGCGCGACGCCCTGACGCAGCCGCCGGTCGACCGGGACGCGTGACCGGCAGCGCGCCTACGGCTCCGATGCCGGGGAGGGTGCCTCCTGGCGCCGCTGCTCGCGGTACCAGCGGCGCCAGATCCAACGGCGGACGGGGACCGATCGAGTTGATGCCGTCCTTCGCCTGGGTGCCGATCCACTGCGCATCGAAGTTCTGCTGCGACAGGTAGCCGGTGAACGCCGTCGCGATGGATGCCAGGAAGGCGATCACGCCCATGACCCAGGTCAGCCGCCGCCGTCCACGCCACGCGGCCATGAAGAACTTGGCCCACAGGTGGACGACCATGAAGAAGAAGAGCTCCACCGACCACAGATGCAGGCTGTTTACGTAGTACCCGACGTTCGAGAGGTGCCACCAGTCGGGGCCGGCCAGCGCGAGCCAGAAGCTCGACGCGATCACGCCCAGCGCGGGCGTGCGCTCCGCGACCGGTCGCGTCCGTTCGCGGGGAAAGGACGGGAGGAACGGCGCACGCTGCTCCGTTGTCACCACAGAGGCGATGCGCATCGCCACCCGGTCGAGGAGCAGAGCATGAACGCGCTGGAGCGGCTTCAAGAGCTCGGTCAGAGCGTCTGGTACGACGACATCAGCCGCGCGATGCTGGAGGCGGGCGAGCTCACCCGGTACCGGGATCAGCTCGCGGTCAGCGGCGTGACCTCCAACCCGACGATCTTCGACCGGGCGATCTCTGACGGCGACGATTACGACGACGCCATCCGCGACGCGGCGCAGGCAGACACGACCGACCCCGAGGACCTGTTCTTCACGCTGGCGGTCGCCGACATCCAGGCGGCCGCCGACGTCCTTCGGCCCGTCTACGACCGCACGCAGGCCAGCGACGGGTTCGCCTGCCTGGAGGTGTCGCCCCGCCTGGCCCGGGACACGGACGCCACCATCGAGGCGGCGCGCCGGCTCTGGGCGATGCTCGACCGGCCGAACGTCATGGTCAAGGTGCCGGGCACGCCCGCGGGGCTCGGCGCGATCGAGCAGCTCACGTTCGAGGGCATCAACGTCAACGTGACGCTGCTGTTCTCCCTCGAGCAGTGGATGGCCACCTCCCGTGCCTGGTGGCACGGCCTCGAGCGCCGCCTCGATGCGGGCCGGGATCTCGACGTGCATTCCGTGGCCTCGCTCTTCGTCTCACGCATCGACCGGGCAGCCAACGATCGGCTGCCGGCGTCCTGGCACAACCGGGCCGGTGTCGCGAGCGCCGGCCTCGTCTACGGTGGCTGGGTGGCGCAGCGCAGGAGCGAGGAGTGGCAGCGGCTCGCCGCGGCGGGTGCCACGCCGCAGCGCCTGCTCTGGGCCTCGACCAGCACGAAGGACCCGGCGCTGGACGACACGTTCTACGTCGAGTCGCTGGCGCTCCCGGACACGGTGAACACGATGCCGGACCACACCCTGCACGCGACGGCCGACCACGGCCACGTCGGCAGCGAGCTGGCGGCCGACCCGCGAGAGGCCGACCGCACCGTCGCCGAGCTCTTCGACCGGGGCGTCGACCTCGAACGGCTCGGCGAGTGGCTGCAGCAGGAGGGCGTGCGCAGCTTCGATCAGTCGTTCACCCACCTGCTGCACCACATCGAGGAACAACGAGACGCGCTCGCCGCTCGCACGGTCGGCGCGACGAAGGAGCACGCACGATGAGGATCGGGATGGTCGGCCTCGGCCGCATGGGCCGCAACATGGCGGAGCGGCTGCGTCGCCACGGTCACGAGACCGTCGGCTACGACGCCGACCCGGACACGACCGAGGTGGCGTCGCTCGAGGACCTCGCGGCCGCGCTGGCCGACGAGCCCCGCCGGATCGTCTGGGTCATGGTCCCCGCCGGCGCACCCACGGACTCGACGGTGGCCACGCTCGCCGACCTGCTCGCAACGGGGGACCTCGTCGTCGACGGTGGCAACTCCAACTTCCACGACTCCTTGCGGCACCACGCCCTGCTCGCCGAGCACGGGATCGGCTTCGTGGACGCCGGCGTGTCCGGTGGGATCTGGGGACTCGAGGAGGGCTACTGCCTGATGGTCGGCGGTGCCGCCGACGACGTGGGCGACCTCGAGCCGATCATGACGGCGCTCGCACCCGAGGGCGGCTTCGCGCACGTCGGTCCCGTGGGCACGGGCCACTTCACGAAGATGGTCCACAACGGCGTCGAGTACGCGCTGATGGAGGCCTACGCCGAGGGATACGAGCTGCTCGAGGCCGTGGACCTCGACATCGACGTGCCGGCGACGATCGAGGTGTGGCGGCACGGCAGCGTGGTGCGCTCCTGGCTGCTCGACCTGCTGGCCGACGCCCTGTCGAAGGACCCGGGGCTCGACAGCGTGCGCGGCTACGCCGACGACTCCGGGGAGGGCCGCTGGACGGTGCAGGAGGCCATCGACGCGGCCGTGCCGGCACCCGCGATCGCCGCCGCCCTGTTCGCCCGCTTCGCGTCCCGGCAGGACGACTCGCCCGCGATGAAGGCGATCGCGATCCTGCGCAACGAGTTCGGTGGGCACGCCATCCACGACGGGCAGCAGGCGTGACCGCGCCGGCGCGCAGCGACGCCCTGGTCCTCTTCGGCGCCAGCGGGGACCTCGCGGCGAAGAAGATCTTCCCGGCGCTCGCGGAGCTCACCCGGATCGGGCGCCTCGACGTTCCCGTCATCGGCGTCGCCGCCTCCGACTGGGACGACGAGGACCTGCGGGACCACGCCCGGCAGGGCATCAAGGCCCACGGCCGCGGCGAGGTTGACCCCGACGTTGTCGACCGGCTCACGTCCCGACTGCGCTACATCCAGGGCGACTACCGCGATCCCGCGACCTTCGACACGCTGGTCACGCTGCTGGACGGGGCCCGCCGTCCGCTGTTCTACCTCGCCATCCCACCCATGATGTTCGAGACCGTCGTGACCGGCTTCTCCCGGGTGGGGCTCAACCGCAACGCCCGGGTCGTCGTCGAGAAGCCCTTCGGTCGCGACCTGGCCTCCGCGCAGGAGCTCAACCGGCAGCTGCTGTCCGCCTTCGACGAGTCGTCGGTGTTCCGCATCGACCACTTCCTCGGCAAGGAGCCCGTCCTCGACCTGCTCGTCTTCCGGTTCGCCAACGGCTTCCTCGACCCGGCCTGGAACCGTCACTACATCGACTCGGTGCAGATCACGATGGCCGAGGACTTCGGGGTCGCCGGACGCGGACGGTTCTACGAGGAGGTCGGCGCCCTGCGCGACGTCGTGCAGAACCACCTGCTCCAGCTGGTCACGCTCGTGGCGATGGAGCCCCCGGTGTCCGACGACGCCACGGCGCTGCGCGACGAGAAGGTCAAGGTGCTCAAGTCGATGCGACCGCTCGAGCCGGACAACGTCGTGCGCGGCCAGTACCGCGGCTACCGGGACGAGGACGGGGTGGCGCCGGACTCCGAGGTCGAGACCTTCGTGGCGCTGCGCGCCGAGATCGACTCGTGGCACTGGGCCGGAGTGCCCTTCTATCTGCGCGCCGGCAAGCGCCTGGCCACCACCGCCACGGAGATCCTCGTGGAGTTCAAGCGGCCCCCGCGGCTGTTCTTCGCCCGCGCGGACGCGCCGCCGCCGCACCCGAACCACCTCGTCTTCCGCACGAAGCCGGGCGAGCGCGTGTCGCTGTCGATGCAGGTCAAGCAGCCCGGCGAGGAGATCGTGTCCCGCCCGATCGACCTCGCCTACGCCTACGACGAGAAGACCGAGGGCGTCCGTGAGGACGCCTACGAGCGGCTGCTCGACGACGCGATGGACGGCGACCAGCGGCTGTTCGCCCGGGCCGACGGCGTCGAGGCGGCCTGGCGGGTCGTCGGCCCGGTGCTGCGCGACCCGGGCCCGACCCACGGCTACGAGCCGGGATCGTGGGGGCCGGCGGCGGCCGACACGCTGATCGAGAACGACGGTGGGTGGCACTGCCCGACGGTCGAGGGCGGGGCGGTCGACGACGAGGCCAGCGATGGCTGACCACGTCCTGTCGGTGGACCTCGGCGGCACCCACATGCGCGCCGCGATCGTGGCCCCCGACGGCACGATCGTCGAGCGCCGCGTGCAGCCGACCCCGCACGACGCCGAGGGCCCCGACGCGCTGCTGTCGCTCGCCGGGGACGTGCTGGTCGGCGACCGGGTCCGCGGCGCCGTCGTCGGCGTCCCCGGGCGCGTCGACTACGCCCGCGGCCGGCTGGAGCACGCCCCCAACCTGCCCCCGCACTGGCCCAGCTCCCTGAACGAGGACCACCTGCAGGACCGGCTCGGGACGATCGTGTCCCTCGCGAACGACGCCGACCTCGCCGCCGTCGGCGAGGCCTACTTCGGGGCGGGCCGAACCCACGAGGACGTGGCCTACCTGACGATCTCGACCGGCGTGGGCGCCGGCGTCCTGCTCGGCCGGCGGCTGGTCGCCGGCCGCCGATCCCTGGCCGAGATCGGCCACACCGTGGTCGACCGCGTCGCCGCGGCCGAGGGCCGCCCCGCCACGGTCGAGGAGCTGGGATCGGGCACCAGCCTCTCCCGCGACGCCGCCGCCGCGGGCCTGCCGACTCAGGGCACCGCGCTCGTCGCCCTCGTCCGCGACGGCGATCCCCGCGCCCGCGAGATCTTCGACCGGCTCGTCGACGTCGTCGCCGTCGCGGTCGCGAACCTCGCCTTCCTGTTCACCCCCGAGCTGATCGTGCTGGGCGGCGGCGTGGGCCGCAACGGCGACCTCCTCATCGGTCCCGTCACCGAGCGGCTCCGCGACGCCGGGCCGCCGGGGCTCCCCGCCCCGATCGGCGTCGTCACGGCCGACCTCGGCGACGACGCCGGGCTGGCCGGCGCCGCCGCCTGGCAGGACGCGACCGGGAGGCTCGGACGATGAGCGAGCCCGACGAGGGTCGACGGGTCGTGCTGGTCCGCCACGCGCAGACGGCCTGGAGCCTGACCGGGCGGCACACCGGGCGCACGGACCTCGAGCTGACCGACGACGGCCGCGACCGCGCCGCCGCCGTCGGGGCGCGCCTGGCGGGCTGGCGGTTCGACCGTGTCCTCACCAGCCCGCTCCGCCGGGCGCGGCACACCTGCGAGCTCGCCGGGTTCGGGGCCAGAGCCGCGGTCCGGGACGACCTCGCCGAGTGGGACTACGGCGACTACGAAGGCCGCACGACCGCCGACGTGCGCCGCGACGATCCCACCTGGAACCTGTGGGCCGACGGCGCCCCCGGTGGCGAGTCTCCCGACGACGTGCAGCGGCGGGCCGACCGGATGGTGGCCGAGCTCGCCGAGGCCGACGGCGACACGGTCGTGTTCTCCCATGGTCACCTGCTGCGCGCCCTCGCCGCGCGCTGGCTTGCCCTGCCCGTGGCCACCGGCGGCCGCCTGCTGCTCGGCACCGCGGCGATCTGCGTGCTCGGCCACGGCCGCGACGGCCGGGCGCTGCACACCTGGAACGAGACGGGACACCTGGAGCATCCCTGATGAGGATCCACCGGAACGCCACCGACCGGCTCGCCGACGCGGCCGCCGCGGCGGTGGCGGGACGGCTCCGTGAGGCCGTGGGCCGCCGCGGGCGGGCGTCGGTCGCCTTCAGCGGCGGGCGGACCCCGGCCGGGATGCTCGACGCGCTCGCCGGTCACGAGCTGCCCTGGTCACGGATCCACGTCCTGCAGACCGACGAGCGGATCGCCCCCGACGGCGACGCGGACCGCAACCTCACGCTGCTCGTCACCCACCTCACCGACGCCGTGGACCTGCCCGACACGAACCTGCATCCCGTCCCGGTCGGCGCCGGTTCCCCCGCCGAGGTCGCCGCGGCCTACGCCCACGTGCTGGCCGACGCCTGCGCGGGGGTGCTCAACGTCGTCCACCTCGGCCTCGGCACGGACGGGCACACCGCCTCGCTCATCCCCGGCGACCCGGCCGTGGACACCGCCGACCGTGACGTGGCCGCGACCGGCCCGCACACCACCGGGACGAGCGGACCACGCCGGCGGATCACGCTGACCCTGCGGGCGATCGACCGCGCGCGTCGGCGGATGTGGCTCGTGGCCGGCGACGCCAAGCGCCCCGCGCTCACGCGGCTCCTGGACGGCGACCGGACGATCCCCGCCGGACGGGTCCGCCGCGACGCCACCGACCTCTACACCGATCTCCAGACCGATCTCGACATCCCCACCACCACCACCCCACCGACGAGGCGATCACCATGACCATCGAGGAACCACTGCGCGGCGACGTCACCGTCGTCAGCCGCGGCGAGCCCGACCCCATGCCGCCCGGCCCCGACCGCGACGCGGTCAACGCCGTCCGGTTCCTGGCCGCCGACGCCGTCGAGAAGGCCTCCTCCGGCCACCCGGGCACGCCCATGGCGCTCGCCCCGCTCGCCTACCGCCTCTACACCCGTTGGCTGCGGCACGACCCGCAGGATCCCGCCTGGGCGGACCGCGACCGGTTCGTGCTGTCTGCGGGGCATGCGTCGCTGCTGCAGTACGCCTCCCTCCATCTCGCCGGCTACGACCTGTCCCTCGACGACCTCCGGTCCTTCCGTCAGCTCGGGTCGCGGACGCCCGGCCATCCCGAGCGCGGCCACACGCCCGGCATCGAGGTGACGACCGGGCCGCTCGGTCAGGGGATCACGATGTCGGTCGGGCTAGCGGTCGCCGAGCGGATGCTCGCGGCCCGCTTCAACCGTCCCGGCCACGAGATCGTCGACCACCGCACCTGGGTCGTCGCGAGCGACGGCGACCTCATGGAGGGGATCTCCGGCGAGGCCGCCTCCCTGGCCGGGTTCCTGGGGCTCGACCGGCTGACGGTCTTCTACGACGACAACCACATCTCCATCGAAGGATCCACGTCGCTGGCCTTCAGCGAGCAGGTCGCCGAGCGGTTCGCCGGGTACGGCTGGCGGGTCACGCGGATCGACGACGTCAACGACCTCGACGCGATCGACGCGGCCGTCGAGGAGGCGGTCAGCGAGCCGGACCGGCCGACGCTGGTGATCACCTCCAGCCACATCGGGTACGGGTCACCGAAGCAGGACGACGCGTCGGCCCACGGGTCGCCGCTCGGCGCGGAGGCGCTGGCGGCGGCGCGGGAGCGGCTCGGGTGGGACCACCCGCCGTTCGTTGTGCCCGACGCGGTGTACGCGCACTGGCGCACGCAGGTCGCCGACCGCCGTGCCGTCGCCGACGACTGGCGCGAGCGCTTCGCCGCGTACCAGCAGACGCACCCGGCCCTGGCGAGCGAGCTCCAACGGGTGCTCGACGGCCGCCTCCCCGACGGTTGGGCCGACCAGCTGCCGACCTTCCGGACCGACGGGCCCGCACTGGCGACGCGGAAGGCGGCCGGGCAGGTCCTCAACGCGCTGGCGCCCGCCATCCCCGAGCTCGTGGGCGGCAGCGCCGACCTCGCCCCCTCGACCCACACGACGCTGACCGGGGCCGGCGACGTGTCGCGGGGCGAGTGGACGGGGCGCAACTTCCACTTCGGAATCCGCGAGCACGGGATGGCGGCGATGCTCAACGGCATGGCGGCCCATGGCGGCTTCCGGGTGTTCGGATCGACGTTCCTCGTGTTCAGCGACTACCTGCGTCCGGCGCTGCGTCTGTCCGCGCTGATGGGGCTGCCGGTCGTCTACGTCTTCACCCACGACTCGGTCGGGCTCGGCGAGGACGGTCCCACCCACCAGCCCGTCGAGCACCTCGCCGCGCTGCGGGCGATCCCGAACCTCACCGTCATCCGCCCCGCCGACGCGAACGAGACCGCCCTCGCCTGGGAGGCCGCACTGGCGAGCGACGGGCCGACGGCGCTCGTGCTCAGCCGCCAGTCGCTGCCCATGCTGCCGACGGCGGACCTCGACGTGGCCGGGGCGGTGATCGCCGAAGGTGGGGACGCGACGGTGATCGCAACCGGCTCCGAGGTGCAGGTGGCGCTCGCCGCTCGCGCGCTGCTGGCCGAGGAGGGCGTGACCGTCCGCGTGGTCTCGCTGCCGTCCTGGGAGCGGTTCCGAGCACGCCCCGCGGACGAGCGCGCGGCCCTGCTCGACGGTCGGCCCACCGTCGCCGTCGAGGCCGGCGCGACCCAGGGATGGTGCGAGTTCGCCGACGCCGTCGTCGGCGTGGACCGCTTCGGCCTCTCCGCACCCGGGGAGCAGGCCCTGGACGCCGTTGGGATCACGCCGCTCGCCGTCGCCGACCGGGTACGGGCGCTGCTCCGCCACTGAGGCGAACGCCGCCCCGTTCAGGAACACGGCCTCCTGGCTGCCGAGTGCCGCAAGCGCGTCCGCGTGCCGCGATCGTGTGACATTACGGACGAGGTATCAAGTCCCTACACCCGACGACTCGACAGGCGGCTGTCCATAACGCAGGAGATTTCCTGCTCTGCGGGGCCACCAGCGCTTCCGCGGAAGCGGTTTCTAGCGCATAGTGACGCTCATCTGACACGGCGTCGCAGGTTGTCCACACCCGCTCGGAAGTCCCCTGATGTTGCGAGCGGGTCCGAGCGCTTCCGCTGGAAGCGCTTGCCCGCCCGAAACCGCGCTCGCCCGAACATCCGTCCGTCGTGTATCGCTGGGGCGGGACACCCTCCGACACGGTCTGTACCGGGCGATCTGATCCGGTCGCCGGCCGTGACAGAGACTGTCGCATGCGACAGTTTCTGACGCGCCAGGCCCCTTCAGCGGTCCGCTGCACATCGCGATGGGACGGAAACCGTCGGGTACAACGGTTTCCGTCAGGACGTCGTGATGGGGGATCAGAACCGCCGATCCCCTACCTACGTCGCGTCGGCCGTGCCGGCGTGCGAGCTAGCGCTCGGGTCGGCCCACGGGGATGACGCGCACAACCACGGCTACCGGACGCGGCACCTCTGGAACGGCCGCAGCACCCGCCCGAACTGGACGAGCGAGACGACACCGTCGAGATCCTGGCCGGTGTGCCGCCGAGCCAGAGCTCGCCCCCTCGCACGTCAACAGCCATGCCCCAACGGTAGTCAGCGGACGGCCGAGATCCGCCCGTCGCGACCGTCGGCGCTGTCAGACCTCGTGGAGCGTTATCGGCCACCCTGCGGCACTCGCCAGGGCGTTGAGATCGCCGACGTCGCCGGTGACCACGGGGGCGCGCATCGCGTGGGCGAGAACGACAACCGACGCGTCGACCACATCGCTGGTGCCTGCCTGGCCACACAGGGTCCCGGCCGCACGGGCCAAGGACCCGTCAAGGGAGGACACCCGACAGCCGGCAAGCAGCCGTGACAGGTTGGCTTGGGGTCCGCCGCGCCACACCTGTGCCAGCACGCCCGCCGGAACGATGGGGGTGAGTTCCCGGCGCAGCGTCGCATCGTGCAGGGCCCACAGGGATCGGACGTTGCGCTCGGCTGCCACCAGGGCACCGGCGTCGTAGATGATCACGCGGTGCGCCGACGGGACGGCCCGAGCAGCTCGTCCAGCAGCGCGTCCGCGGAAGCGCGTTCGTCGTCGGTCAGCGCGCCGTGTTCGTCCTCCCACTGCTGCATGGCCTGCCGGCCGCGCTCGAGGGCCAGTCGCCCGCGAGCGGCGTCGTTGAGCCAGGCACTCAGACTCTGCCCATGGGCCTGGGCCGCCGATGCAGCGGCCTCGGCTACATCAGGTTCGAGCGCAACGGAGATCTTCTTCACAGCCATGACACGCACGATACCACGTCCGGTATTACCGTGGTAGCACCATCGCGGATCGGCCGATGCGCGACTCCGGCCATGAGCGTGCGCCGGAGAGCATCATGAGCTGGTGCGGCCTGTCGGCCGACCCGCGCGTCTGGCGGGCGATCTCGTCGCGTAGGTGTCCGTTCTCTTCGCGGAGATGCTGGATCTCGTCACGGAGCTGACGTGTCGCGTCGAGCGTGGCTTCGAGCCGGCGCTTGAGCGACTCGGTGCTGGCGCGATGTGCTGCAGGGGCGTCCCACCTAGTGGTCTGTTTCGGAGGTCCTTTGTCGCATCGAGAGCGTTGCTGCGCCCGGAGGGCAAGGCGCGAGTCGCCGTCGTAGCGGGGTTCTACGTCGACGACGAGCAACGCCGCCATCCGGGATGCAGGGACGATCGAATGCAGAAGGAACTTCCGAAACGGACCACCTAGACCTGCCCGCGGCGCGCCAGGCTGACCCAGCCGGCCCCGCCGACCACCAGGTGGTCGAGCAGGTCGACACCGACGATCTCGCCGGCGCGGGCGAGCCGGCCGGTCAGCACCTCGTCGTCGCGCGACGGCTCGCGGTCGCCCGACGGGTGGTTGTGCGCGAGGACGATCGCCGATGCGTTCGCGAGCAGCGCGTCGCGGTACACCTCGCGGGGCGCCATGAACGTGTGGTCGATCGACCCGACGCTGACGACCGCCGTGCGTAGCAGCCGGTGCTTCGTGTCGAGCAGCGCGGCGACGCAGCGCTCGCGGTCACGCCCGTAGAGCGCCGGGAGCAGCACGTCCGCGGCCGCCTCCGGCGAGCTGACCTGGGGCCGCTCGGTCGGATCGGGCAGCACGAACGGCTGCCAGGTGCCGGCGCACGCCGGGCATCGGGCCGCCGCCGTCAGGTGCGCCTGCGCCAACGTCCCGGTCGTCGCCCCCCGGCCCCACGAGGCCTCGCTGGTCTCGCCCTGGGGGTCGGGCAGGGTGTCGTGCAGGGTGCCGGCCACGTCGCCTCCTCGGTCGCGGCCGCACCCTCGCACGCCGACCACACGCCGGGCGTCCTGGCAGGAGGCCGGCCTGTGGATTGTCGCCTACTCCTCCCAGGGGTCCTGCCACGCCTCCTGCTCGTCCCAGTCGAGCGGGCCGGCGTTCAGCTTGTCCGCGTGCGCCTCGGCGGCGTCGCGGGCGTCGAACGACGCGACGGGGCGCTCGCGATCCTCGGTGTCGATCACGAGGTACTCGGGCACCTCCCGGAACGTCTTCGTCCGTTCGCGAACGACGAAGCGCGCCACCCGGCCCTGGTCGCGGCGGTCCATGCCCCCTCCACTCCCCGCCACCGGCGGCGCCTCAGAACTGCCCGGGGAAGAAGATCCCCAGCTCGCGCTTCGCGGACTCCGGTGAGTCGGAGCCGTGCACGATGTTCTGCCCGATCTCGGTGGCGAACTCCCCGCGGATCGACCCGGGTGCCGCCTCGAGCGGGTTGGTGGCGCCCATGATCTGGCGCATGCCGGGGATCGCGGACTCGCCCTCGACGCACATGGCCACGAGCGGGCCGGAGGTGATGAAGTCGACGAGCTCGCCGAAGAACGGCTTGTCGGTGTGCTCGGCGTAGTGCTCCTCGGCGTCCTCCCGGGCGAGGGTGCGCAGCTCGAGCGCCCGCAGGACGAAGCCCTTGCGCTCGATGCGACGGACGACCTCGCCGACGAGGCCACGCTGGACACCATCGGGCTTCACGAGGATGAGGGTCTGTTCAACGGCCACGGCCGAAGCCTTTCGGAACGGGAGATGGGTCGATGTCGTGCTACAGGCTACGTGGCAGGTCGTGCAGATCGGTGGTCAGGACTGGCCGTCGGACGTGCCGTCGTCGCCGAGCCGGTCGAGCATCTCGTCGAGGGCCTCGGCGAAGGCGGCCTCGTCCTCCTCGTCGTCGAGGTCCTCGGGGGCGTAGACCACGTCGTCGCCGGTGTCGGTCACCGGGAGGTAGCGGTCGCGGGCCGCCCCGACGGTGTAGAGCGACCCCGTGACGAGCACGCCGTCGCCCTCGCCCGCGACGCCCTCGGCCTTGCGCAGGGCCTCGGGGACGCCCTCGGCCGTCTCGACGATGACGCCGCTGCCGGCCCACACGCCGTGCGCCACGTCGGCGAGCGCCTGGACCGTCGCGGCACGGGGTGACGGCGGCGACGTGACGACGACGTGGTTCACGTGGCCCTCGAACGGCGCGAGGATCCCCTGCAGGTCCTTGTCGCCGAGGCATCCGACGACGAGGACGAGGTTGCGGAACTCGAACGACTCGTCGAGCGCGGCCGCCAGCGTCCGGGCCCCGTGGGGATTGTGTGCGCCGTCGAGCACGACGGTGGGTTCCCGGTGCGCGATCTCGAGCCGGCCGGGTACGGCCGCGGCGCCGAAGCCCTGGCGCACGAGGCGGTCGTCGAACTTCGCGAACGCGTCGCCCATGAGCGCGGCCAGCGCCCCCAGCGCCAGCGCGGCGTTGTCGGCCTGGTGGGCGCCGAACAGGGGAAGGAGGATCTCGCGGATCGTGCGATCCCCCACCCGCAGGGCGAGCATCTGCCCGCCGACGGCGATCTGCCGGTCGACGACCTCGATGTCCTCGCCGAGCAGCCAGAGGGTGGCGTCGTTGTCGGCCACCGCCTCGTCGATGATCCGCAGCACCGCAGGGGTCTGACGACCGCTGACGACGTGGGCGCCGGGCTTGATGATGCCGACCTTCTCGTGGGCGACCTCCTCGGGGGTGGACCCGAGCTGGGCGGCGTGGTCGACGTCGATGGGCCCGAGCACGGCGACGTCACCGCGGACGAGGTTCGTCGCGTCCCAGCGGCCGCCCATACCCACCTCGAAGACCCCGACCTCGACCGGCTTGTCCGCGAACCACCAGGAGGCCATGGCGGTCAGGACCTCGAAGTAGGTGACGTGGTCGTCCGGGTCCTCGAGCGCCTCGTCGATCATCGCCACGAGCGGCGCGACCTCGGCGTACAGGTCGGCGAAGGCCTGCTCGCTGATGGGACGCCCCGCGACGGCGAGCCGCTCGCGGATCGTCTGCAGGTGCGGAGAGGTGTACGTGCCGGCCACGACCCCTGCGGCGCTGAGCAGGGTCGTGAGGACCCGCACGATGGAGGTCTTGCCGTTCGTGCCGGTCACGTGGACCGACGGGTAGGCGACCTGCGGGTCACCGAGGAGGCTCGCGAGCCGGGTGATCCGGTCGAGGTCCGGGATCATGCGCCCCGGCCCGCGTGACTGCAGCTGTGCGACGGCGTCGGCGAAATCCACGGTCATGCCTGCAGCTGCGTGAGGGCGTCGACCTGCTCCTCGAGCTCGGTGATGACCCGCTGCCAGTCGTCGCGCCGCTCGCGCTCCTGGGTGACGATGTCAGCCGGGGCGCGCTCGACGAAGCTCTCGTTCGCGAGCTTCGTCTCGGAGCGGGTCAGCTCGCCGCGGGCCTTGTCGAGCTCGCGCCCGAGTCGCTCGAGCTCGCCTTCCACGTCGATCAGCCCGGCGAGCTCGACGTACCCCTCGCCGCTGCCGAACACGATCTTCGACGTACCCGCCGACTCGGCCACCTCGTCGTCGAAGCTCAGTCCGGACAGACCGGCGAGCGCGGTGACGAGCGGGGCGTGCTCGGTGAGCAGCGCCTGTCGGGAGGTGACGAGCGTCACCTCGAACCGGGCCGAGGGCGGGACGTTGTTCTGCGAGCGGAACTTGCGCATCTCGGTGACGAGGTCCTGCACGACCCCGAACGCCTCCTCGGCGTCCTCGTCGCGGTCGGCCTTGACGGCGGGCCAGTCGGCCGCCATGAGCGAGTCCTCGCCGCCGGACGCGCCGGTGAGCGCCCGCCAGAGCGTCTCCGTCACGAAGGGCATCAGGGGATGCAGCCAGCGCAGCAGGTCGTCGAGCACCGTGGCCAGCACCTGCTGGGCCGCCCGCTTGGCGTCCGGGTCGTCGCCGTAGAGCCGCACCTTGGCGGCCTCGAGGTACCAGTCGGCGAGCTCGTCCCAGGCGAAGGCGTAGAGCGAGCGGGCGACGATCGACCACTCGTAGCCGTCGTAGGCCGGATCGATCTCGGCGCGGACGGCCTCGAGCCGCGAGAGGATCCAGCGGTCGGCCAGCGTCAGGTCGGAGGCCGGCGGCAGGTCGCCCGGGCGGGTCCCGTCGAGCGTGCCGAGCGCGAACCGGGCGGCGTTCCACAGCTTGTTCGCGAACCGCTTCGTGCCCTCGACCCACTCCTCGGCGAGCGGCACGTCCGTGCCGGGCGAGGCAGCGCGCAGCAGCGCGAACCGGGTCGCGTCCGCCCCGTACTTGGCGATGAGGTCGAGCGGGTCGATGACGTTGCCGAAGGACTTCGACATCTTCTTGCCGTGGGCGTCCCGGACGAGCCCGTGGTTGTGGATGATCCGGAACGGCACCTCGTCGAGGAACCACAGCGACGCCATGACCATCCGCGACACCCAGAAGGTGTTGATGTCGTAGCCGGTCACGAGCGTCGAGGTCGGGAACCAGGTCTCGAGCTCGGGCGTCTCGTCCGGCCAGCCGAACACCGTGAACGGCCACAGCTGCGACGAGAACCAGGTGTCGAGGACGTCCTCCTCCTGCGCCCAGCCGTCGCGGTCGATGTCCTCGCGGGACACCTCGATCTCGCCGTTCGGCGCCGTACCAGGCGGGGATGCGGTGCCCCCACCAGATCTGGCGCGAGATGCACCAGTCGTGGAGGTTGTCGAGCCACTCGAGGAAGGGCTTGCGGCGGCTTTCGGGGACGAACCGGATCCGTCCGTCGCGGATCGCGGCGGCCGCCTTGTCGGCGAGCGGTCGCACGGCGACGAACCACTGGTCCGACAGGCGCGGCTCGACCACCGTCCCGCACCGCGAGCAGTGCCCGACCTGGTGGGTGTGCGGCTCGACCCTCACGAGCAACCCGGCCTCGTCGAGTGCCTCCTTCACGGCCCGGCGGGCGTCGAAGCGGTCCATGCCGGCGAAGCGACCACCGTTCTCGTTGATGGTGGCGTCGTCGTTCATGATGTCGATCTGGGCGAGGTCGTGGCGCTGCCCGATCTCGTAGTCGTTCGGGTCATGCGCGGGGGTGATCTTCACCGCGCCCGTCCCGAACTCCGGGTCGACGTAGTCGTCGGCGATCACCGGGAACGTCCGGTCGAAGAACGGGTGGGACACCCGGGTGCCCACGATGTCGGTGTAGCGCTCGTCGTCGGGGTGGACGGCGATCGCGGTATCGCCGAGCATGGTCTCGGCCCGGGTGGTCGCCACCTCGATACCGCCCTCGCGGTCGGCGTACGGGTAGGTGAAGTGGACGAGCTCGCCGGCCACCTCCTCGTGCTCCACCTCGATGTCGGAGAGCGCCGTGGCACACCGCGGGCACCAGTTGATGAGCCGATGGCCGCGGTAGATGAGATCCTGCTCGTAGAGGCTGACGAAGACCTCGCGCACGGCGCGGGAGCGCTGCTCGTCGAAGGTGAAGGACTCCCGGTCCCAGTCGCAGGACGCCCCGAGCTTGCGCAGCTGGTCGAGGATCGTGCCGCCCGACTCCTCGCGCCACTGCCAGACGCGCTCGATGAACGCGGGACGGCCGAGGTCGTGGCGGGTCTTGCCCTCCTCGGCGAGCCGCTTCTCGACGACGTTCTGGGTGGCGATCCCGGCGTGGTCGGTCCCCGGCATCCAGACGGCGTTCTTCCCGAGCATGCGCTCACGGCGGATGATCGCGTCCTGGATCGTGTTGTCGAGCGCATGACCGACGTGAAGGGACCCGGTCACGTTCGGCGGCGGGATGACGATGGAGAAGGGCTCGCCGTCGTCGTCCGGCTCGGCGTGGAACAGGCCGGCCGACACCCAGTCCTCGTACAGGTCGGCCTCGACCTGGCCGGGGTCGTACGCCTTCGGCAGCTCGGTCATCGCTGGCGGTCCCTGTTTCTGTGGCGGGCAACAGTGGCGTCCGAGCGTATCCACGGCGTCCTGCCGACTTCACCCCGGGCGGGCGTCCCGTGCTCCCTCGCGGGATACGTGAACGATTCACCCGGGTATTCCCGGGTGAATCGTTCACACAACCTGGGTGGGGTCGGTGTTCGCGCCGCAGAGGATCACCGCGACCCGCTCCCCCGGTGCCGGGACGTAGGCGCCGCTGGTCAGCGCCGCGAGCGCCGTCGCACCGCCGGGCTCGGCGACGAGGCGCGCCCCCTCCCACAGCCGGCGCTGGGCCTCGGCCACGTCCTCGTCGGTGACGAGCAGCGAGGCATCGACGTGGCGGCGGGCGACGGCGAACGCGATGTCCCCGGCGCGTCGCGCCCCGAGCGAGGACGCGCACAGCCCGCCGACCGTCACGTCGACCGGGGCGCCGGCGTCCAGGGCCGCGTGCAGCGCCGGGGTGCCCTCGGTCTCGACCGCGACGACCGTCACGCGGTCGCCGAACCAGGTGGCGACGCCGGCGATGAGCCCGCCCCCGCCGACGGCGACCAGCACCGTGTCGAGGTCGGCAACCTGGTCGTCCAGCTCCCGGGCGCAGGTGCCCTGCCCGGCCACGACCGCGTGCTGGTCGTAGGCGTGGGCGCGGAGGGCGCCGCTCTCGGCGACGAAGGTGTCGCTGGCGGCCAGCGCGTCCGCGTAGTAGCCGTCGATGACGTGCACGTCCGCACCGAGGTCGGTGAGCCGGTCGATCTTCGCGCGGGGCGAGGTGGCCGGCACGAAGATGACCGCCTGATGACCGAGCCGGCGGGCGGCCCAGGCGATGGCCAGCCCGAAGTTGCCGCCCGAGGCCGCGACGACGCCGGCGGCGGGAACGTCGCAGCTGCGCAGCAGGTTCACCGCGCCCCGCACCTTGAAGGACCCCGTCGGCTGCAGCAGGTCGAGCTTCGCGTGCACGGGGTGGTCGACGCCGACCGCGCCGGGCTCGAGCGCGAGCACCGGCGTGTGGCGGACGTGGCCGGCGATCCGGTCGGCGGCGGCGGTGACGTCGTCGGCCGTTGGGAGTGCCGGCGCGGGACGACCGGACGTGTCGGTGGGCATGGCAGCAGGTGCGGGCGGCAACGGCACCGCCCGCACCCTAGGCCGCGGTCGGCCGGTGGCGCTCAGGCCCGGGGCTCCCAGAATGCGTTGCCGGCGTGGGTCGCCCAGATGCGCGGCGCCGGCTCGCCGGTGAGCCGGACGACGAGGAGCCGGTCGGCGCTGTCGCTGAGCACGGCCCACCCGCCGTCGGGCGACACGGTGGGGTCTGAGAACCGGTAGCTGTCGGGCCCGGTCACGTCCAGGAGTGTCCGAAGGCTGCCGTTCTCGTTGACCAGCAGCCTCGCGTGACCGTCAGCGCTGCGCGCGACGACCCGGCCGGTGACGCCCGGCTCGGTGGGCGGGACCTTGTCCGGTGTCGAGCCGGGCCGGGTCGCGAGCGTGTCGCCGGTGTCGGCGTCGACGATCTCGACGACGTCCCCGCCGGGGCCGTAGCTGCGGATCGCCAGGCGGCCGGGAGACTCCCAGCCGGTCCCGTAGCCACCGACCTCGTCGCCGCAGCGGACCTGGTGGACGGCGCCGGCGGGAGTCGCGACGTACAGGCAGGTGCCCTCCCGGTCCTCCCACCGCGTGAAGGCGACGCGGCCCGGCGGCTCCGGCTGCGGGGCGGCGGCCAGCGTCGGGAAGGACGGGTAGGGCACGATCCCGGCCAGCGCGATGATCGCCGTCACGACGACCACGACCAGGCCGGCGGCGACGATCGCGACGGTGCGACGCCGCGCCGTCGTCGTTGCCGTCCCGGTGCCGAGGGCCTTCGGCGGCTCGGTGCCGCGGGGTTCGGTGCCGCGGGGTCCGGTGGTCGACGTCATCGGATCGTCACCTCCTCCCGGTCCGGGGCCGGCTCCTCGGTGACCTCGTCCTTCAGGCGGGCGAGCCCGAGCGCGGCGACGACGAGCAGCATGCCGGTGACGAGCAGCGTGATGGGCGCGCCGAGGGTGTCGGCGAACAGGCGGAAGATCAGCTCGGGCACGAAGACGAAGATGCCGACCGCGCCGAAGGCGAGCAGCAGGACCCGACGGGTGAGGACGCTGCCGACCACGAGCGCACCGGCGGTGACGATGCCGACGGTGCTCCCGATCCACCACCAGGGGTCCTCGATGGCCATGATCTGGGCGCCGACCCCGAGCCCGAGGAAGCCGAGGACGAGCGCAGTCGGCGACGGGGTCAGCACCTCGCCCCAGCCCAGGAGCGCCCAGACGAGCCCGAGCCCGTACACGGCGACGCCGAAGAAGAGCGGCCCGACGTAGGCGTCGGGGGCCGCGAGCAGCGACACGGCGACGGTCAGGACGCCGGCGGTCATGGCGATGAGCTGCAGGCTCCGGCTCCGAAGCCGCCACAGCACCCCGCCGACGACGGCGACCGCCGCGCCGACCGTGATGCCGAGGGCCGCCTCACGGATCCCGGCGGTCCGGTAGGCGACGAGACCGACCGTCCAGGCGAACGCGCTGACGCCGAGGAACCAGAGCAGGCTGACGAGGCGCTGAATGGCCGGGTGGCTGCGCTCGCGGAGCGTCCAGCCGGCGCCGAGCAGCAGGAGGGTCAGCAGACCGGCCACGAGCTGCTGCGCGAGGTCGGCGAACCGGTCCCAGTACTGGCCGAGCAAAATCCCGACCGCGGTGAGCGCCAGGGTGGCCCCGACGTACCCGAGCGCCTCCGCGACGAGCGGCAGGCGGCTGTCGCCACCGCCTGCCGCCCGCTCGCGGGCCCGGATCGCGTCGGCCTGGTCGGGACTGATGAGCTGAGCGCCGACCCAGTCGTCGAGCCGGCGATCGAGGTCGACCCGCATGTCACCCTCCAGAATTCGTCCTGTACTCAGTGTCATCCAGGGCAGCCGGGAACACCATGGGGGATCGACCCCACCCGGGCATGGGGAACGTCCTGCGCTCGCGGGAGGGGCGCGCACGCGAAGCGGCCGCCGCGGTGGAAACGCGGCGGCCGGAACGTCGGGTGGGCGTCGGTCTAGTGGTCTGTTTCGGAGGTCCTTTGTCGCATCGAGAGCGTTCCTGCGCCCGGAGGGCAAGGCGCGAGTCGTCGTCGTAGCGGGGTTCTACGTCGACGACGAGCAACGCCGCCATCCGGGATGCAGGGACGATCGAATGCAGAAGGAACTTCCGAAACGGACCACTAGGCGGAGCGCTCGGTCGGCTCGACCTCCGAGAGCCCGCCGTGCGGCACGAGCGTCGGGTTGGTCTTCTCGCGCACCGTCTCCGTCGTGATGACGCAGCGCTGCACGTCCTCGCGGGAGGGCAGCTCGTACATCGTGTTGAGCAGCACCTCCTCGAGGATGGCGCGCAGCCCGCGGGCGCCGGTCTGGCGCAGGATCGCGAGGTCCGCGACGGCCTCGAGCGCCTCGTCCTCGAACTCGAGCTCGACGCCATCGAACTCGAAGAACTTGCGGTACTGCTTCGTGAGGGCGTTCTTCGGCCCGGTGAGGATGTCGACGAGCGCGTCACGGTCGAGCGGCTCGACGGAGGAGACGACGGGCAACCGGCCGACGAACTCGGGGATGAGCCCGTACTTGACGAGATCCTCGGGCAGGACGTTGCGCAGCAGGTAGCCGAGGTCCTTGTCCTTGGCCGCCGAGACCTCGGCACCGAAGCCGACGCCCTTGCGGCCGATGCGCTGCTCGACGACCCGCTCGAGCCCCGCGAACGCCCCACCCACGATGAACAGGATGTTCGCCGTGTCGATCTGGATGAACTCCTGGTGCGGGTGCTTGCGTCCGCCCTGCGGCGGCACGGACGCGACGGTGCCCTCGAGGATCTTCAGCAGCGCCTGCTGAACGCCCTCGCCCGACACGTCCCGGGTGATCGACGGGTTGTCGGACTTGCGGGCGATCTTGTCGACCTCGTCGATGTAGATGATGCCCGTCTCGGCCTTCTTCACGTCGAAGTCGGCCGACTGGATGAGCTTCAGGAGGATGTTCTCGACGTCCTCGCCGACGTAGCCCGCCTCGGTCAGCGCGGTGGCGTCCGCGATCGCGAAGGGGACGTTGAGCAGCCGGGCCAGCGTCTGGGCCAGCAGGGTCTTGCCGGAGCCGGTCGGGCCGAGCAGGAGGATGTTCGACTTCTGCAGCTCGACCTCGTCGGCCGAGGCCGTGCCGACCTGGATCCGCTTGTAGTGGTTGTAGACCGCGACGGCGAGGGTCTTCTTCGCCGACTCCTGCCCGACGACGTAGTCGTTCAGGAACTCGTAGATCTCCTTCGGCTTCGGCAGCTCGTCGAGCTGGAGCTCGGACGGTTCGGAGAGCTCCTCCTCGATGATCTCGTTGCACAGGTCGATGCACTCGTCACAGATGTAGACGCCGGGCCCGGCGATGAGCTTCTTGACCTGTTTCTGCGACTTGCCGCAGAACGAGCACTTGAGGAGGTCGCCTCCCTCACCGAACTTCGCCATTGGCGGTCCTCACTCGTCGGTTCTCGTAGCGCCTGGTCTCCCCACGGAGCCCCTCGAGGCTCCGGCTGGCGACCGCCCCATGGCCGCTCGCTGGAGCCCGACGCCCCTCGGCACCTCGATGGTACTGACTGCATCCGAGGGTCGCTGAGAGTTGCCGCCGGACCGCCGGGGACGAAGCCCGGGGCGGGCACCGGCACCGCCGTCAGCGGATGGCCTGCTCCTGGGCCTTGCGACTCTCGATGACCTCGTCCACGATCCCGTACTCCTTGGCGGCGTAGGCATCGAGGATGAAGTCGCGATCGGTGTCGGACGAGATCCGCTCCGCGGTCTGGCCGGTCTTCTCGGCGAGGATCTCGTTCAGGAGGTCGCGCATCCGCAGGATCTCCTTCGCGGCGATCTCGACGTCCACCGACTGGCCCTCGGCACCACCGGAGGGCTGGTGCAGCAGCACGCGCGAGCGCGGCAGCGCGAACCGCTTGCCCTTCGCGCCCGCGGCCAGCAGCACGGCCGCAGCCGAGGCGGCCTGCCCCATGCAGATGGTCGTCACATCACACTTGATGTACTCCATCGTGTCGTAGATGGCGAAGAGCGCCGTGATCGAGCCGCCGGGCGAGTTGATGTAGAGCGCGATGTCGCGGTCCGGGTCCTCGGACTCGAGGTGCAGCAGCTGCGCCATCACGACGTTGGCGATCTCGTCGTTGACGGGCGTGCCGAGGAAGATGATGCGCTCCTGCAGGAGCCGCGAGTAGATGTCGAAGGCCCGCTCACCCCGGTTGGTCTGCTCGATGACCGTGGGCACGAGGTAGTTCTCGGGCGACGGACCGGTCAGGCCGGCCGGGGTCAGAAGGTGGGACACGTGGAGGCTCCTCGAACGAAAAGGGCTGGGACTGTCGAGGATACCGACGCGCCGAACGCCTCCCCCGCTTGCTGCGTCGCCCGGACGCATGCTTCCTCAGGGGCGACGCCCCCGACGGGATTCGTGAAGGGTTGTCCCGACGAGAGCGGGACAACCCTTCACACCACTGCAGCGAGTGCGGCTACTCCTCCTCGCCGCCCTCGTCCGCGTCCTCGTCCGACGCCTCGGCCCCGCCGGGGACGATGAGCTCGCCGCCGGACTCGCCGGTGTCCTGGCCGGGCACGATCAGGCCCTCGCCCTCGTCCTCGTCGTCCGGTGCGTTCGGGTCGTCCTCGAGGCCGAGCTCGATGAGCACGTCCTGTGATGGACCACCCTCGATCTCCGCCGCCGCGACGATCCGGTCGATCGTCTTGCGGCGCAGCACGTCGCCGACGAGCGCACCGATGGAGCCCTGCTGCTGGACGATCTCGGCGATCTGCTGGGGCGAGACGCCGTGCTGCTGGGCGTGGCGCACGACCTCGCGGTCGATGTCGTCGGCCTCGACGTCGATCTCGAGCTTCTGCGCGAGCGCGTCGAGGACCAGCCGTGCCTTGACGGACTGGGTGGCCTGCTCCTCGGCGTTCGACTCGAACTCCTCGCGCGAGGTGCCCTGCATCGCCAGCAGCTGGTCCATCTCGAGCCCGTACTGCTCGGCCTGCTGCTCGATCTGGGTGAGCCGGGCGTCCTTCTCCTCCTCGATCATCGACGGTGGCAGCGGGATGTCGACGTTGGCCAGGTAGGCCTCGAGGATGCGGCCGCGCAGCTCGCCCTGGGCCTGCATGACCCGGCGGCGCAGCAGCGTGTCGCGCAGGTCCTTGCGGAGCTCGTCGATCGAGTCGAACTCGGAGGCGGTCGTCGCGAAGTCGTCGTCCAGCGGCGGCAGGGTCTTCTCGCGCACGTCCTTGACGACGACGCGGAACTCGGCCTCCTCGCCGCCACGCTCGGGGTACTCGTCGGGGAGCGTGTCCGTGTAGGTGAACTCGGCGCCGCCCTCCTTGCCGACGAGCTCGTCGTCGAGCTGCGCGGTCACACCCTGCGACCCGACCTCGTAGAGGGCGTCTTCCACGGCTGCTGATTCGAGCTCCTCGCCGTCGATGAACACCCGGAGGTCGAGCGTGACGTAGTCGCCGGTGTCGGCGGCACGGTCGACCTCGTCGACCTCGGCGAAGCGCTCGCGCATCTGCTCGAGCTGGGACTCGACGTCATCGTCGTCGACGTCCCACTCCGGATAGCTGACGCCGATGCCTTCGTGCTCGGGCGGGTCGAACTCGGGCCGGACCTCGACGGTGGCCTCGAACGTGCAGCCCTCCGACTCGTCGAAGTTCTTGACGTCGACCTCCGGGGAGGCGACGGCGTTGACGTCCTCGGCCTGCAGCGCCTCGACGTAGTAGTCGGTCAGCGAGTCCTCCATGGCCTGCTGGGCGATGGCACCCTTGCCGATCCGCTGCTCGAGGAGGCGGCGCGGGGCCTTCCCCGGGCGGAACCCCGGGATGTTGACCTGCCTCGCGATCTCGCGGGCGGCCTTGTCGAAGGCCTTCTTCACCCGTTCCGGCTCGACCTCGACGGTGAGCTTGACCTTGACCGGGTCGAGGTTCTCGACAGTCGTCTTCATCTGATCTCGAGGCTTTCGTTGCTGGCTGGCGAGTCGGCCGCACATGGGCCGTGGAGCGTGCCGCGTGGTCGCCGGGGCGTGGAGCGGAGCGAGCACGCACGGCGCGGCGTTCATCGGGACAGGCTGGCTGACAGGCTGACGCACGACGGAACGAGACCGACGTCGCGCCGGTCGGATGGGGATGGTGGCACCTTCACGCCGTCATGTCCATCCGAGCCCGTCCTGACGACCGCGCTGGCCGAAACACGCTGGCCGCGGGCGCGCCACGCTGGTCGGTGTTCCCATCACCGGAGGCATCCCGTGTCCGTGTCCGCGACCGTCCCCGAGGTCACCCACGTCCTGCTCGACGTGAACGAGACGCTGTTCGCCCTCGGGTCGGTGCGCCGTCACTTCGAGGATGCCGGCCTGTACGCCCAGCAGGTGCCGCGCTGGTTCGCCACCGTGCTCCGCGACGGGTTCGCGGCCGCGTCCGCCGGCCGCTTCGCCGCCTTCCCGGACATCGCGGCTCATCACGCCCGCGAGCTGGCACGGGCGGCCGACCTCGACGACCCCGACGCCGTCGCCGAGGAGGTGATCGCCGCGTTCGAGGAGGTCACGCCCCATCCGGACGTGGCGGAGGCGCTGACGAGCCTGGCCTCGGACGGTGTCACGGTGGCGACGTTCACGAACGGCACGACCGCCGTCACCGAGCAGTTCCTGGAGCGCGCCGGCCTGAGCGACCAGGTCGCCGCGACGCTCGACGTGTCGGGCGCCGGCGTGTGGAAGCCGCATCCGGACGCGTACCGGTACGCGCTCGCGGAGCTCGGCGCCGACGCGGAGACCACCGCGATGGTGGCCGTGCACCCCTGGGACGTGCAGGGTGGCGTCGAGGCCGGCCTGGTGGGCGCGTGGGTCAACCGTGAAGGCACGACCTACCCCGGGTACTTCGCCGAGCCGACCGTCGAGGGTCCGGACCTCGTGGCGGTGGCCTCGCGGCTCGTGGGGCACTGACGGCCCCTCCCGCCCGGCGCGGCGCATCGTTGCGCCTCACACCGAACGCGTCTGCCGACTGTGCGAGGAGGAGTTCGCGGCCACGGCCACGGACATCGCATGCGGTACCTTCCGGCGCGCACGGGGCGTAGCGCAGCTTGGTTAGCGCGCCTGCTTTGGGAGCAGGAGGTCGCCGGTTCGAATCCGGCCGCCCCGACCACGCTGGCCTGCCCGACTCGTTCGGCAGCTCGGGCAGTCCGTCCCGGATGTGGGACGATCCGCCCGTTCTTCACGAGCCCGGCCGCGCCATGGTGGCTGGGCGCGCAGCGGGGCGCTCACGACGCGACGCCGGGCGGCGTACCGACCGGCGGACGCCGTCGCAGCAATGACGAGACCCCCGGCCCGCCCTGACGTGCGGGGCGGCCGGGGGCCACGAAGCGTGCGGTGTCAGCGAACGCCGATCTTGCGCGAGCAGACGGGCCAGGCGCCCCAGCCCTGGTCGGCGAGCACACGCTCGGCGACGAGGATCTGCTGGTCGCGGCTCGCGTCGTAGGCGTGGTTCGGGTAGCCGGCCGGCTTGTAGGCGTCCCAGGTGCCCGGGGCGAACTGCAGACCGCCCTCGTAGTAGCCGACGGTCGAGGCCCAGTTGCCACCGGCCTCGCACTGCGCGAGACGGTCCCAGACGGTCGCCTGGACCGGCTCGACCGCCGTGCTGGCGGCTGCCTGGACGTCCTTCTGGCGGGAGAGCTCGAGGATCCGGTCGATGTCGGCGTCGTTCAGCACCTGGCCGATGTCGTGGCCGTAGTGGTCGCCGATGATGCGGGCGTCCGGGGTGTTGACCACCGTCCCGCAGTCGTGGCCGACCTCACCGCACAGGGGCATGAGGTCCGCCGGCTCGGAGGCCGCGGCGGGGGTGGCGGCGATGCCCACGGTCAGGGCGACACCGGCGAGCAGGGACGTGAGAAAGCGTCGAGACACGGCACAACTCCGTGTGGGGGTTTTGGGGAAGAGTCGAGGACCGTACCGACGATCTGAGAGAGTGCTAGCTGGAGCGCGCACACCGAACCCGGGGAACAGCGGACCCCGCATCGCGCGTTCCGGTGCCTCCGCCCGCCGCCTGAGGGCACCGCGACGCCGGCGCTCGCCCACAGCAGAAGGCCGCTGCTACCCTCCGTGCCCGCCGGACGATCCCACTCGACCGGTTCCCGCGGGTGTAGCTCAATGGCAGAGCCCCAGCCTTCCAAGCTGGTCATGGGGGTTCGATTCCCCTCACCCGCTCTCCTCTCGCTCAGGTCAACGGCGGACCGCCACGGTCGACGCGCGTGACGGTCCCGCTCGCGTCGAGGTGGATGCTCGCGGAGCCACCCGCCGTGCAGTAGCGGAGCGCGCCGTCGCGCCGCTCGTGGGGCTGGCCGAGGGCGACGAGCACCTCCTCCGCGCGCGCCCCGGGCCGGATCGCACGCAGGTCGGCCTGCGACGGCGGGGTCACCCGGTCGTCGCGACAGGCGTCGTTGGCGACGCCGAGCGCCCGCTCCCACATCAGCAGGTAGGCCTCGGGCCCGCGGGCCATCTCGTCGGTGAAGAGGTCGGTCTCGCCGTCGCCGAGCTGGACACGGATGTCCTCGATCCAGTCCGGGTAGAGGCCGTAGTGGTCGACCCCGTCGGTGTTGATGTCGTAGACCTGGTTGCCGCTGACCTGCCGGTCGACCTCGACACCGCCGAAGCCGGTGAACGGGTAGGTGACCGCGTCCCCGGGTGCCGGGTTCCGGGGGCCGCCCTGGCTGCCGAAGCCGTTCGTGTCGGCGCCGTAGCCGATCCCGAAGTAGTAGCGCGGGTTCGCCCAGCGACGCGTCTTGCGCCACTTGTCGATGAAGCCACGCGACCCGCCGGCGTACGGGGTGACCACGCCGCCCATCTGCAGGACGCGCTCGTAGACCGAGTCGTCGGCCCAGCTGTGGCTCGACACCACGCCGGAGTACCCCTTCGCCTGCAGCACGTCGAGTGCCTGCTCGCGACCGAGCGAGCTCATGTGGTCGGGGTCGAACACCATGCCCCGCTCGACCATCCGCTGCAGCAGGTGCCGCCCGAGCGCGGTCAGACCCCGCACGTTGCAGTGGGGTCCCTCGGGGTAGACGGGTGCCACGCCGCTTCGTCCGGAGGCCTGCAGCACCGCTCCGAAGATCGCGTCGCGCTGCGCGACCGGCCCGGTCGCCCCCGTGTCGTCGTTGACGTTGTACTGCGTCTTGTCGTGGTGGTGGGTGGTGTGACCGTCTGGCTCGCGGCACGTCTCCATCTGCCAGAACTGGCCGGTGTCGTCCCGGTTGCCGAGGTTCACGACGACCCCGGAGCTGCCCGAGTCGCCGGTGACGCCCGACAGCGCGTTGTCGAACTTGTTGACGAACTCGAGCTGACGGACGCCGAGGTCGTGCACCTCACCGAGCCGCTGGTCGATGTCGTCGGCGTCGCACTGCGGGACGCCCTCGTAGATGCCGCAGTCGAACAGCACCGACACCTCGATGCCCATGACGACCGCGAGACGTCCCTCGTTCATGACCCGGCGCGCCTCGAAGGGATCCGTCACGATCCGGAACCAGCCGCGCCCCGGACCGCCCCACTGCGCGTCGATGTAGCGCTCGAGCTCGTGGAGGCGCTGTGCCTGCAGCCGGACGCCGTCCATCTCGTTGCAGCTGTGCTCCTTGTAGATCCAGGTCTCGCACAGCGAGTTGTTGTCCACGAGCAGGTTCGTGAACATCCGCAGTCCACCGCGCCAGGCCCGCTCCATCCACCGGTAGTAGACCTGCTCATGGGTGAGCGAGTCGTACCTCGGCCAGTACGGGAAGTCGGGCCAGCCGGTGGTGTCGTGGGTCGGGGCGCCGCTCAGGACCGCCTCGAGTGCGGCGCCGGCGCCACCGGGCTCGTGGTCGGGGCAGTCGACGAGCGCGTAGGCGACGCCGTACGGATGCCAGGGGCGTCCGCACCGGGCGCGGCCGCCGATGAACTCGAACGCCATCATGTGCAGGTGCGCGTCGAGATACCCGCGGGTCTCGGTGAAGGGCGCCTCGCCGGTCGGGGGCGCCCCGGTCACGTCCACCTCGGCCTCCGGCCACGCGGCGCAGGGGCTGCCCGCCGGAGCGGGCTCGAAGGCGAACCGTGCCGGCGGCCCGGTGTCGGCACCGTCGGCGACCGTGAGCGTGCCGTCCTCCGCAGCGGTGAGGGTGGCCACGACCGGCGCGTCACCCGCCACGTCGGAGGGACCGGGATCGTCCTCGGACCGGTCGTCCTCGGGCAGGTGGAGCAGGAACGTGCCGTCGCCCGCGTCGCGGACGATCCACTCCGCGAGCGCGCTCGGTGTCGCGGCGGCGGTGACGGCACCCGTGCGGGTGCTCGGTGGCGCGAGGGCGGGCTCCTCCACGTCGGGCAGGTCGTCGTCGACCGACCGGGGCAGGTCGGTGTCCTCGCGCACCGGCGATCGCTCGGTGCCGTCGCGAAGCGCCGCGTCCGCGGTCTCTACCGGTCAGTCGATGACGCATGCGAGTTCCCTGCCCCTCCGCGCACCGCCGCTGGCGTCTCCCGCCGGTGCGGTGACAGCGGTCTTCGACGTGGCCCGCCCGGACTCCTGCCGCCGTGTCCGGGTCGGCTCGGCCGAGCGCCGCCACGGCCCCTCCGACGGTCAGCGGGTGATACCCAGGATCGCCGCACCGGCGATGAGGGACACGACCCCGGCGAAGTCGACGGACGAGGTCACGATCGGGATGCCGTAGGTGTCGGGGTCGAGCCGCAGCTGCACCGCGGCGATCGTGCCGTAGTAGGCGACCGCCAGGGCGAAGAGCACGGCGATGATGCCGCCGAGCATGGACGCCCCGACCATGAGCGCGAGCCCGGGACTGCTCTTTCCGAGCGCCAACGCGACCAGGTGCGCACCGACGCCGTTGAAGAGGTAGACGGGCGCGGCGAGCCCCAGGACGAGCCCCGCGTCGGCGCGGATCTCCGGATCGGGCAGCAGGCCCGGCGGCACCAGGCCGAGGTGGAGCTTGCTGGAGAGCCGGCTCGAGAGGATGCCGCCGAGCGCACCGGCGCTGCTCACGAACGCCGGCTGCAGCATGAGCAGGGCCGGCAGGACGGTGAAGGTGGACAGGCGCTGCTGCAGCACGATCCCTGCGAGCGTGGACAGCAGCGCCGCGGCGCTCAGGACCGGCCACGACTGGCGGGTGACCTGCCGCAGGACCGTGCCGTGCGCTCGCAGTCCGTAGACGAACAGCGCGGCGGATATCGCGAGCAGCACGATCCCGAACGACGGGGTGACCACCCGCACGTCGGCGACGAAGGTCGCCAGCCACAGGGCGGGCAACGTCAGCACGTCCCCGAGCGTCGACACGATCGGCGCCACCACGTTGTCGAGGTCCCACCCGTAGCGCACCGCCCCGGCGGCGAGCATCAGGCTCGCCAGCAGCACGACCAGGGAGGCGAGCAGCCCGCCGAACACCGAGATCGTGATCAGCGTGAGCGTCGGCGACGTGTTCGGGACGCCGACGCCCAGGGAGATGAGCTTGGCGAGCAGCGCGAGGACCACCGACACGATCGCCGTGAGGATCATCGACGCCTCGACGTTCTGGCGCAGCAGGGACCCCCGCCGCATGGTGAGCTCGAAGGTCCCGGTGTGGATGGCCGTGCTGAGCCGGTTGCCGAACGTCGAGAAGATGTTGCCGCGCAGCCCGATGGCGGCCGGGACCATGACGAGCAGGCCGGGGAACTGCGTGAAGGTGCCGGTGATCGCCCCGAGGAACGCGCCGGCGACGAGGCTCGTGCTGCTGTTGAGGACGAGCGCGATCAGACCCTGACGCACCGTCGGGCCGAACCCGAAGACGCTGCGCAGGCGCCGCCACATCCAGGTGGCGACACGCGCCGGCAGGCGCGGCTCGTCACGAGGCGGGCGGGCGCGCGGCATGGGTCACCTCCGAGGGGCGTGGACTCGGACGGCGACGGACCGGCTCAGGCTCCCGGATGCCGGCGACGCCGTCCGTGCGTGGATGGGCACGGACGCCGATGTCTTGCGGCGTCGTCGGACACGGTCACCTCCTCGGTGCCGGGGGCGGCAGGGAGCCTAGCCTCCTGCCTGCGAGGTGTCTCGGGCCGCGCGTCGGCGCGGTACCGTTCGCACGTGTCGGGATGGAGAGGCATGCGCGCACCGCGTCGAACCGTCAAGGAGCTGCTGACCCACGCGAAGGACGCTGCCGAGCTGATGGTCGACCTGGCCTACGCGGCGGTGTTCTTCGGGGACGAGGACATCGGACGGGAGGTCCCCCGCCTCGAGCAGGAGCTCGACGACGACCTGATCGAGCTGCGGGAGCTGTGCATGCTCGCGGCGCGCACGCCCGAGGACGCGGCCGGGCTCGCCGGCGTGCTCGCGCTCGCGTCGGCGATCGAGGACGTGGCCGACGCCGCCGAGGACATCGCCAACGTCGAGCTGCACGCGCTCGGGGTCCCCTCGGAGCTGCGCGACGACCTGCGCCACGCCGCCGAGGTCGTGGCCCGCATCCGTATCCGCGACGACAACAAGGTCTCGGGCCAACGGCTTCGTGACGTTGCGCTGCCGTCGCACAGCGGCATGTGGGTCATCGCCGTCCGCCGTGACGCGGACTTCCTCTACGGACCCGACGGCGACTTCGTGCTCCAGACCGGCGACGTGATGTTCCTGCAGGGACCCGTCGAGGGCGTCGACCTCGTCCGCGAGTTCGCTGGCGGCCCCCCGCACGAGCTGCCCCCACCCGTCGAGCACCCGAAGCTGTCGAACCTCGACCGCGCCGTCGACCTCTGCGTCGAGCTGAAGAACTCGAGCGAGGTCGCGGTCGGGCTCGCCTACTCGGCGATCCTGTTGCGCGATCGTGCGCTCGCGGCCCAGGTGCAGGCCATCGAGACCCGCACCGACCGGCTGTGGCGTGACCTCGAGGGCTGGGTGCTGCGTGCCGCCTGCGACGACGAGGAACCCGAGCGCCTCCGCGGACTGCTCGTCATCGCGGCCGCCTCCGAGCGGATCGCCGACGCGGCCCGATCGATGACCCGGCTCATCGAGCAGGAGGGGCCGCCCCACGAGGTCATCGCCCACGCGTTCTCGGAGACCGACGAGATCGTCGCCGACGCGATCGTGAACCCGGGGTCCGAGCTCGACGGCCAGACCCTTGCCGAGCTGAAGCTCCAGACGGCGACCGGCATGGAGGTGCTCGCGATCGAGCACGAGGAGCGCTGGACCTACCGGCCGCGGTCGTCGCGGCGGCTGGCTGCCGGCGACCGGCTCCTCGCGATCGGTCCCGAGGAGGGCCCGGGCCGCCTGCGCCAGATGTCGGGCGACGACCGGATGCCGGAGGAGGAGCTCTGGTACGAGCCGGCCGAGGACGAGGACTGACCACCTGACCCGACACGTTGTGTGCGGGGTTGTCCCGGTCTCGTCGGACCGTCCCCGCACGTATCCGGGTCAGTCCTCCTTGATGAACAGGTTCACGACCCAGCTGACCGCGGTCACGATGAGGGCCCCCACGAAGGTCGCGGCCCAGCCGGTCGACGACAGCCCGAGGCCGAGCAGGTCCGGCGACGAGAGCCAGATCACGAGCCCGAACATCAGCGCGTTGATCACGAGCGTGAACAGCCCGAGCGTGAGCAGGAGCAGCGGGAAGCTCAGCAGCTTCACGACCGGGCGCACGACGGCGTTCACGAGCCCGAACACGAGCGCGATGCCGAGCAGGGCCCAGACACTGCCCTCGAACTGCAACCCGTCGACGAGCTGCACGGCGACCCAGAGCGCGAACGCGTTCGCGAGCAGGCGAAACAGTGCGGTCACAGCGTCTCCAGTCCAGTCAGCACGGACGATAGCCGCCGCCTGCTGAGATCGTGGGCGCAGCCGCGCGTGGTCTGCGCACCACCCTGGGTCCTCCCGGTGGGTCGGTCAGGGTGGACAGCGTCCCGCGGGAGGTCTCCCCCCGACCCGGACGGGCCGGGGGCGGTCACGGAGCGGCCACGGGGGGTACGTGTGGTTGTACGCCCGCGCGACGACCGAACCCCGCGGGCGGGAAGGGTCAGCACATGCAGACCAAGCTCCTGGACGAGACCGACGGGCTGCGCACCATCGCGGTCGTCTTCGACATCGACGACGAGGTCATGGACGGGCTCGAGAGCGTCGCGACGGACGAGGACATCACCGGCGCCAGCTTCACCGGCATCGGCGCGTTCCGCGAGGCGACCATCGCCTACTTCGACTGGGAGGAGAAGGCGTACCAGCACATCCCGGTCGACGAGCAGGTGGAGGTCGTGTCCCTGATCGGCGACGTGGCCGAGCACGAGGGGGCCCCTGCCGTCCACGCGCACATCGTGCTCGCGACCTCCCAGGGGCAGGCACGCGCCGGCCATCTCGTCGCCGGCCGCGTCCGCCCGACCCTCGAGGTCGTCATCACCGAGACTCCCACCCATCTGCGGAAGTCACTGGACGAGACGTCAGGGCTCCCGCTCATCGACCTGGCACGATCGTGACCACGACCGGCCCCCCGTGCCGCCGATGACCGACCCGCTGGTCGCACGGCCAACGCCGTGAGCGAACGCGCTCACCGGGAGCCGACCGACCACCACCGACGACGGAGACACGATGCGCCGGAACCTCCTCCACCTCGCCCACGTGGCGGGGGTCGACGTGCGCGCCCACCCGTCGTGGCTGCTCGCCGTGGTCCTCGTCGGCTGGACGTTCTGGGCGCAGTTCGCCCTCCTGGGCGACCGGGCTCCGGGCGTGGCCGGCGTGATGGCCATGATCGCGACCGTCACCTTCTTCGTCGCGGTCCTGATCCACGAGCTCGCACACGCGATGGTGGCTCGACGGGCGGGACTGCCGGTGACCGGCGTCACCCTGTTCGTCTTCGGTGGCGCCACCGAGACCCGTGGGGACTTCTCCCGGCCCGCGACCGAGCTGGCCGTCGCGGTCGCCGGTCCGATCGCCAGCGTTGCCGTCGCCGGCCTGTGCTGGCCGATCGCCGTCTGGTGGCCCGGATCACCGATCGGCGAGGTGGCGGGGCTGCTCGCGTGGCTGAGCCTGGCACTGGGCATCTTCAACCTCCTCCCCGCCGCACCCATGGACGGCGGACACGTCCTGCGCGCCGCCTGGTGGCGGGCCAGCGGGGACGCGGACGTGGCCGGTCGGGTGGCCGCACGCGTCGGGCAGGCGCTCGGCATCGTCTTCGTGACGGTCGGGGTCGCGGGGGCGCTGCTCCTCTCCGGCACCGTCCTGCTCGGTGTGTGGCTGGTCGTCCTCGGCTGGTTCGTCATCCGAGCGGCGAGCGCCGAGCACGACCGGTTCGTCCGGCGGCTCGCCCTCCGCGGCCGCACGGCCGGTGAGGTCTCCCCCGGCCTACCGAGGGGACTGGCGGTGTCCTCGCCGCTGACGGGTCTCGCCGAACGGCTGGCCACCCGCGGCTCGAGCGCCGTGCCCGCCACGGACGGCGGCGTCGTCGTCGGCGTGCTCCTGTTCGAGGACCTCACCGGCGACCTGCCGCCGGAGGCCACCAACGTCGATGACGTGGCCCGACGGCTTGCCGACGTACCGATCGTGCACCCCGCCGCGCCGGCCGTCGTCCTGCTGGACGCGCTGCACGACCATCCGGCAGCGCTCGTGTCGATGCCGACGCGTCCGTTCGGACTGATCACGCGCGGCCAGCTCAGGACGATCGTCAGCCGGCTGGGGCGGCTCGACAACGGTCGTCGGCGTGGGCGGCCCCCGCCAGTGGACGGCAGCGGATCGACCGGCGTCAGCGCCGCTCGGCAGCCGAGTCGCGGACGACCGTGACGGGGCAACCGGCGTAGGCGACGCACTGCTCGCCGACCGAGCCGAGGATGAGCTCACGGAACCCACCGCGTCCGCGTGCACCCACGACGAGGTGGCTCGCACCCGGCTCGCGCGACAGCTCGATGAGCCGGCGCGCCGGTCGAGCGTCCGGGACCGCGATCGGTCGGACCTCGACGCCGGCCGTGTCCACCCTGGCGAGCATGCGGTCGAGCAGGCTCTCGGCGGCGGCCATGTTCCGGCGCGCCCGCTGCGCATGAAGCTCGCGCTCCCGGTCGGCGAGCAGCCGGGTCGCCGATGTCGACGGCGTCACCGGCGGTGGCGTGGTGTGCTCACGGGCGTGGTCGGACGGTTCCACGACGTGGACGACCTGGAGCTCCTCCCCACGCAGCTTCGCCTCGCTCGCGGCCCATTCCAGGGCGTGCTGTGAGGTGTCCGAGCCGTCGACTCCGACGATGATCCTGCTCATCCCTGCACCCATCTCGCTGCGCGGCCGGATCGGCCTGCTGTCACCGTAGGGCCGCACGATCCCACCCACCACCGTCTCACCGGGGACGAACGGTGGTCGTCATGCGTCCTGCGGGCGCCGCCCGGCCGACGGCTACCCTCTGGGCGCCTGCGCCCGTAGCTCAGCTGGATAGAGCAGCGGACTTCTAATCCGCCGGTCGGGGGTTCGAATCCCTCCGGGCGCGCTTCGCGAGCGCCAAGGGCCTTCGCCGCGGCGCCCCGCTTGGCTTCGTCGTCCGGTGCCACGTCGACACCCACGGTCTTGTTCTCATGAGAACAGAACTGGGGGTGTCGATCTGGCACGGGCCCTTCGGGGCCCCCGCCCGAACGGCCCGGGCGTACCCGAGGGGTGTCGTACCGTCGAGCGCATCGACCCTGCGCACCGACGGCCACGTCACGTGGAAAGGACGGCATGACCCCGGCACTGCTGGCTGCAGAGGGGGGCAAGGCCGCGCAGAGCTTCACCTCGTCGTTCACGATGCCCATCTGGGGCTGGGCGGCGTTCGTCGGCGGGCTGATCGGGCTGCTGCTCGTCGACCTGCTGTTCTTCCAGCGGGACGCCCACGTCGTCAGCCCGAAGGAGGCCGGGGTCTGGTCGGCCGTCTGGATCGGGCTCGGCGTCAGCTTCGCCGGCGTCATCTACCTGCTCTATCCCCACGGTGGCGAGGCCGCGACGGACTACCTGTCCGGCCTGCTGATCGAGAAGAGCCTCTCGGTCGACAACCTCTTCGTGTTCGTGCTGATCTTCCAGTACTTCTCGGTGCCGGCGAAGTACCAGCACCGCGTGCTGTTCTGGGGGATCTTCGGCGCGTTCGTGTTCCGGGGCATCTTCATCGCGCTCGGCACCGTGCTGCTGAGCCAGTTCTCATGGGTCGCGTACATCTTCGGCGCCTTCCTCCTCTTCACGGCCTACCGGCTGGCCACCACGGAGGAGGTCGAGGTCCACCCGGAGCGCAACCCCGTGCTGAAGGCCTTCCGGCGGGTCTGGCGGGTCACCGACGACTTCGAGGGTCAGAACCTGACGGTGAAGCGGGACGGCCACCGGTGGGCGACGCCCCTGCTCGCCGTCCTCGTGGTGCTCGAGACGACCGACATCGTCTTCGCGGTCGACTCGATTCCGGCGATCCTCGCGGTGACGCGGGAGCCGTTCATCGTCTTCTCGTCGAACGCGTTCGCGCTGCTCGGTCTGCGGGCCCTGTACTTCCTGCTCGCCGACGCCGTGCGTCGGTTCGAGTACCTCGACGCCGGCGTGGCGACGATCCTGGGCTTCGTCGGGGCGAAGCTCATCGCCGAGGAGGCGGGGCTCGTGCACATGCCGGCGTGGCTGAACCTCGTCATCGTGCTCGGCATCCTCGCCGGCGCGATCTGGCTGTCGATCCGCTCGCAGGGCTGGGAGGCCATCCGCGGGGCCATCGTCGGGGACGGCGCCACCGAGGAGGACGCGCAGCCGGCCTGAGCCGCGCGCGCCACGACGGCGGGCAGACCCTTGACCGCTGATCCGAACGATGTTAGAAATAACGAACATCATTCGGAACAGTGTCGCGGGCAGCCACGAACGCTCATCCCCACCCGGCGAGCACCGCGTCATCACGACCGCCGGGAGCATCCGTGGCCGAGGACCGCAGGAAGCGTCGCCGCGAGGCGACCCGCGCCGAGATCGTGGCCGCCGCCTGGAGGCTGGCCGAGCGTGACGGACTCGGCGGGCTGGCACTGCGGGACCTCGCCGCCGAGGTCGGCATGCGGGCACCGTCGCTCTACACCTACTTCGACGGCAAGGACGCCATCTACGACGCCATGTACGTCGACGGGTACGCCGCGTTCGACGACCTGCTGGCCGACTCGGCACCCACGGTCGAAGCGACCGCGACGAGTGACCCCACGGCGGCCATCATCGACGCGACGACCCGCTTCCTGCGGTTCTGCCAGGCCTCGATCCCCCGCTACCAGCTGCTGTTCACCCGGGTCATCCCCGGCTGGCAGCCCTCGCCCGACGCCTACGCGATAGCCGTGCGCTCCTACGAGCGCATGGCATCGGCCCTGGCGGCTGCCGGGATCGTGGGGCAGGACGCGCTGGATCTGTACAGCGCGCTCACTTCGGGGCTGGCCGCTCAGCAGCTGGCCAACGACCCGGACGGCGACCGCTGGATCCGACTCGTCCCCGACGCCGTGCACCTGTTCCTCTCCCACCGGACGACCGGAGACCGCTCATGAACACCACCGTCCGCCACGTCGAGCACCTGTCCCGGATCGGCGACACCGCGGAAGCCGGCAGCCTCGCGCTCGCCACCTACGCGGCGCTGTTCGACCTCCTCGGCGACCTGGACACCGACGACTGGCAGCGACCGACCGTGTGCGGCGCCTGGGACGTGGCGGACATGGTTCGTCACCTGCTCGGCGCGGCGAAGGCGAACGCCTCGCTGCGCGAGAGCGGCCGGCAGCTCCTGTACGGCCAGCGCCACAAGCGCGAGCACGGCGGCAGCGACCTCGACGCCATGAACGCCCTGCAGGTCGCCGACCACCGCGACCGGTCGCCGGCCCAGGTCGTCGAGGAGCTGCGGCACCTCGCGCCGCGCGCCGTCCGTGGGCGGATGCGGTATCCACGGCTGGTCGGCCGGATCCCCATCCCACTGGCGACGAGCGGCAGCGCCGCGCCCGGGCATGCCCGACCGCATCAGCTTCGGCGAGCTCAACCGGATCACCTACACGCGGGACGCCTGGCTGCACCGCACCGACATCGCCCGCGCCACGGGCCGCGACCCGCGGCTCGTCCCTGACGTGGACGGCCGTCTCGTCGAGGACGTGGTCGCCGAGTGGGCGCAGCGGCACCGGCGTCCGTTCGAGCTCTCGCTGCGGGGACCGGCCGGCGGACGCTTCGTTGCCGGAGCCGGCGGCCCGTCGATCGAGCTGGACGTCGTCGACTTCCTCTGGGTCCTGTCGGGCCGCAGCGACCCGCCGACCGCGACGCCCGGGGGGGAGCTGCTGGTCGAGCGCGTGCTCTTCTAACGTCCGGTCCTCGACCTCCGGCCGCGGTCGCGCGCATCCGGTCCGCGCGACCCGGCCGGAGTGGCCCGGTCGCCGCAGCCGAATGGCCGGAGCAGGCCCCGGACGACCGTGCGCGGTGAGCGTCTCACTAGGCTCGCCGGCGAGCCGACGCAGGGAGCCTCGGGCATGGAGCTGACGGGCAAGGTCATCGTCGTCACGGGCGGCGCCAGCGGGATCGGCGCTGCGATGTGCCGCCGGTTCGCGCAGGAAGGACCGGCCGGCATCGTCGTGGCCGATGTCGACGGGGATGCGGCGGCTGCTGTCGCCGAGGAGGTCGGCGGCACGGCCGTGACCACCGACCTGTCGACGGCGGCGGGCGTCGCCGCCGTGGTCGACGCAGCACGCGAGGCCTACGGACACGTCGACCTCTACTGCTCGAACGCCGGCGTGGCGTTCGGTGGGAGCGCCGAGGCCACCGACGCGGACTGGGAGACCAGCTGGGACGTGAACGTCATGGCCGCGGTCAGCGCGCCGCCCGGCTGCTGGTCCCCGACTGGGTCGAGCGAGGCGACGGGTACCTGCTGATCACGGCGTCGGCAGCGGCCCTGCTCAACCACGTGTTCGCGGCGCCCTATGCCGCGACGAAGGCGGCGGCGCTCTCCTTCGCCGAGCATCTCGCGATCGCCTACGGCGACCTCGGCATCGGAGTCGCCGCGCTGTGCCCGCAGGGGGTGCGCACGCCGATGCTGGAGTCGGATCCGACCGGTTTCCTCGACCCGGACGCGATCGAGCCGGAGGAGGTCGCCGAGACCGTGGTCGCCGGGCTGCGCGACGAGCGCTTCCTCATCCTGCCGCACCCGGAGGTCTCCGAGTACAGCGCCCGGCGCGGTCAGGACCACGACCGCTGGCTCGGCGGCATGCGGCGGCTGCGGGGACGGATCATCGAGGCCCTCGGCGACGCGCCGACGAGCTGAGCCTCAGCCTGCCGGCCGCCAGCCCGGCCCGAAGAACGCGTGTCCGAACCGGTCCCGCCAGCTCGTGGCAGCCCGCACGTCGCGGGCGATCGCGGCGAACTCGTGGAAGGCGATCCGCGCCGGGTTGTAGGTGGCGATGTTCGTCGTCAGCCCGTAGACCGGCCGTTCCACCTCGGGCTCGAAGGTGCCGAACAGCCGGTCCCAGACGATGAGGATCCCGCCGTAGTTGCGGTCGAGGTACTGCGGGTTGGACGCGTGGTGGACCCGGTGGTGCGAGGGTGTGTTCATCACCAGCTCGATGGGGCGTGGCAGCCGATCGATCGCCTCGGTGTGGATCCAGAACTGGTACAGGAGGCTGACGGACATCTCGGTGAGGACCATCCATGGATGGAAGCCGAGCAGTGCCAGCGGCGCCCAGAAGGCGATCCCGGTCATCGGCGTCCACGTCTGACGGAGGGCGGTCGACAGGTTGTAGTGCTGGCTGGAGTGGTGCACGACGTGGGACGCCCAGAAGAAGCGACTCTCGTGGTGCACGCGGTGGAAGACGTAGTAGGCGAGGTCCTCGAGGAAGAACAGCGCGATCCAGGCCGGCCACCCGGTGCCCACCTCCAGCGGTGACCAGCGCCACAACGCTGCATAGGCGACGAGGACGACGCCCTTCCAGAGAAGGTTGATGAACACGTTGCCGAGCCCCATCGACAGGCTCGCCGCGGTGTCGCGCCGCCGGTAGCCGACCATCTCGTCGTCGCGCTGAAGCGCGGTCACGACCGCCTCGATCACCAGCAGCCCGAGGAAGAACGGGATCGCCGGGGTGATGAGGTCCGGCGCGACGAAGTCCATCATGGGCGCTCCTCTCCCTGCTCCCGGCGCGGAACGGTAGCGGGCGGCGCGCGTCCGGCGCGCGGCGGCGCCGGGTCAGGGCATCGAGGGCTGCATCCAGGCACGGCCGAGCGGCAGCGTCGCCCCCTTGCTGCCGAGCGTCTGGATGATGCCGAGGTCGTTGGACTCGAAGCCGGCGACCGATCCCGCCATGTAGGCGCGCCAGATGCGGAAGGCCTCGTCGCTGGCGACCTCGACGGCAGCGTCGTGCCGGTCCTCGAGCCGGCGTACCCAGTGGCGCAGCGTCCTCGCGTAGTGGGGCCGGAGCTGCTCGACGTCGACGACCTCGAAGCCCGCGTCCTCCATCTCGGCGACCGCCCGGGACGCCGGCACGAGCGCCCCGTCGGGGAAGACGTAGGCGCCGACGAACGTGTCGTCGTCCGCCATGTCGCGGACCTGTCGTCTCCCACCGGTCGTGATGCCGTGGTTCAGGAACCGTCCGCCGTCCGCCACGAGGTCGTGGACGGTCGCGAAGTAGCCGGACAGCGCATCGGCGCCGACGTGCTCGAACATCCCCACGGACGCGACGGCGTCGAAGGTGCCGGTCAGCTCCCGGTAGTCGGCGAGGCGCACCTCGACGCGGTCGGCGAGTCCGGCGGCCGCGACGCGCTCGCGCGCGAGCTCGGCCTGCTGGGTGGAGAGCGTGACGCCGAGCGCCTCGACCCCGTAGTGCGCGGCCGCATGCAGGAGCAGGGATCCCCAGCCGCAGCCGATGTCGAGGAACCGGTCCCCCGGCCGTAGCCGCAGCTTGCGGCAGATGAGGTCCAGCTTGCGGAGCTGGGCGTGGTCGAGGTCGTCGTCCTCGTCGGTGAAGTAGGCGCACGAGTAGACGAGCCGCTCGTCGAGGAAGAGCCGGTAGAAGTCGTTGCCCACGTCGTAGTGGAAGCGGATCGCGGCATGGTCGCGTTCCCGCGAGTGGACCCGCCCGACGAGGCTCGCCCGCCGGCCACCCTCGCGACGCCGGGGCGAGCGGGGCAGGCGCAGCAGATCGGCCAGGTCACCGAGCTTCGCGGTCCAGGGAGTGGGGCGCTCCCGCAGCTCCGCGATGGCCGCGATCGCGTCGGTCATGGAGCCGTCGACGTTGAAGACGTCGAAGACGTAGCTCTCGCCGACGTTGAGGTCGGTCGGCGGCAGCAGCATCTCGCGCAGCGACCACGGGTGGTGCAGCACGAGCCGGAAGCTGGCGTCGGCCGGGCCGAGCTCCGTGCCGTCCCACAGCCGCACGGGCACGTCGATGCCGTGGCGGGCGAGACGCGCCCGGACCCGAGCCGTGGCCTTCGCCGCGCGGGTGTCGCGTGGACGGGCGGTCCTCGCGGGCGGCCCGTCGCCCGTCCGGCTGCGCCGTTGGGTGGTCGTGGTGTTCACGCTGGTACCTCCGCTCGACCCGGCATGCAGGATGGCATGTCGATCGCCCGACGGCGACCGGTCGCGTCGCCGGGGACGGCGGACCGGCGCGCGGGCAGCGCAGCGGCGTGGTCGGGCTTTGACCGTCTGTTGTCCGCTTGCGTACCCTGCGCCTCCGTGCCGTGAAGGCACGATCCTGGTGGATGTAGCTCAGCTCGGTTAGAGCGCCTGGTTGTGGTCCAGGAGGCCGGGGGTTCGAGTCCCCTCATCCACCCTTCGCAAGTCGCGCCGGTGTAGGCGGTCGTGTACCGTCCGGCGCGCAGCATGCGCCGCTAGCTCAACTGGCAGAGCATCCGGCTCTTAACCGGCAGGTTCGGGGTTCGAGTCCCTGGCGGCGCACCTGCAGAAACCGGCCCCTGCGGCCGGTTTCTGCTGTTCTGACGCCTGCGCTTCTCGGACGGAACCGCCGGCTTCCCACGGGCTGCTGCTTATCTGCTGCTCATCCCGAGCCCCTGCTGCTTGCCGTCGCCCACGGCGCGGTCACGGAGGGCGTCGTGGGCAGACAGCGGGCACGCAAGGGCACCGGCTCCATCTACGAGCGTGGCGACCGGTTCGTCGCACAGCTCACGATCGCCGGGACCGACGGCTCACAGAAGCGCCGGACCGCGACGTTCGAGACCCGCACCGAGGCCGAGGCCTGGCTCCTCGAGCAACGCACCCGCCGCTCGGAGCAGGCGGGGCCGGTCTCGGATCAGACCGTCGCGGACTACCTGCGCTGGTGGATCGACACCGAGGCCCCGAAGGGCAAGCCGGGCCGGGCTCCCCTGGCCGAGACGACCCTCACCTCCTACCGGTCGAACATCGAGCTGCACCTGATCCCCGCCTTCGGCCGCAAGCGCGTCGGTGAACTCACCGTTCGCGACCTGGACGACTTCGCCTCCGCCAAGCTCGCCGAAGGGCTCGCTCCGGCGACGATCAACCGGATGCGCGAGACGCTCCGGTCCGCGCTGTCGACCGCGGTCCGCCAGGACCGTCTCAGCCGCAACGTCGCGCGCTACGGCGGCGGCGTGGGCGTCGAGCCGCCGCCCGTGGACTGGTTCTCTGAGGACGAGCTCCGGCTCATCCTGAAGGCCGCTCAGGGCGAGCACTTCTACGCCATCGTCGTCCTGCTGGCACGCACCGGACTGCGGCTCGGTGAGGCGTGCGGGCTGCGCTGGCGCGACGTGGTGCTCCACGGCGACCGGCCGCGGCTCAGCGTCGTGTGGCAGCTCGACAAGTGGGCACGGCTGGTTCGGCCGAAGTCACCGACGTCCCGACGCACCGTGCCGCTCCGTCGCGAGGTCGTCGACGCGCTCGAGGCGTGGCGAGCGCAGCAGGACCTCGGGCGCTCGCGGATCGACCCCGAGTGGGCCGACGAGCACGGCCTGGTCTTCACGACGCGCACCGGACTGCCCATCTCGAAGCGGAACGTGTCGCGCGCCTTCACGCGCTACGTGGAGCGCGCCGGCGTCGACCACGGGACGCTCAAGACGCTGCGTTCGACCGTCGCCACCCAGCTCGCCGAGGCGGGCGTCCATCCCAGGAAGGCCCAGGCGTTCCTCGGCCACGCGCACATGTCGACCACGATGAAGTACTACACCGCCGTCGGTGACATCTCGGACCTCGCCGACTCGCTGCCCGATCTCTGAGACCGGTGACGCTTCTCGATGACCACCGCACTGGTCGGGTGCCGGACTCACTCCGTGATAACGGGCGTACAGCTGCTACGGGATTGGTTTCGGGATCGGCGCGTACATCCCGTGTTCAACTGCCCTCGGAGCGCCGAGTTGCCGCAGCCTGCCGTCCCCCTACTCGGCCCCGGCTGGGCAGGCGCCGGCGATGAGATCCGGGTACTCGTCGGCCTCGATCGGAACGCGACTGGAACGCTCGTCCACGAGCACAGCCGTTCCATCCCGCATCCGGTAGATGCTCTCCTCGACGTCGTAGAAGTCGCCTTGTGCCCACCCGGTCGCGGTCACGACTTCGCGGGTCCCGTCATCGTCAACGTCAACGCAGTCCCAGTCCCGGAACTCCGACCATTGGCTCGCTCGGTCATCCCATCCACTCACGCCACCGCGCCACAGCTGTAGCCGGGTCCCGTCCTCCCCCACGAGCGGAACCAACTCACCGTCGTGCCAGGTAGCGACCTCGAGGACAGACGCGCTGACTGTGGTCCCACCGAACAGGACCTCGTCGCTGCCATCGCTCTCAAGGTCGTACGCCTCCAGAGCTTCGCCCATCCCCGCGTTCACGAGACGGGCCGAACGACCTGTCCCCAGACAGACCACGAGTGCCTCAGCGTCGTCGTCGACGCCGATGGTGTCATCGCGGCCGTCCCCATCCACATCACCGACGAGACGGTCCTGAACGCAACCTTCCGCATCACTGAAGAACGCGCAGCTCGAAAGCAGGACGGCGACTACGCAGATGAGCGACCGGATGGCACGATCCCCTGTCAGAAGTTATGAGGCAGGGTGTGAGGGTACGGCCCACCCTCCGACGGCCTGCCCGCCTCAGGCGGTTGCCCCCGTCGAGCGTCGGATCGCCGGCCATCATCGAAGTGACCCGTGCAGTAGTACGCGCAGGCCAGATCGGACGCGGATCCAGGTGTAGCGGCGTACTGGCGAACGACCTCAAGGGCCGCAAGGACGATCTTCGACCGACGGCTTGCCGACCTCCAACGGGCCGGAAACGTCACTGGCCGACGCGATGACACGCGCGCATCGAACTGCCATCAACGTCCGCACTTCCTGCCATGCGACCACTCTCAACTCGTCGATCCCGAGGCTCGCTCCGACGGGCAAACGTAGGTCGCCCGACTGCATCGCGGCCTGGACGTCCACCAGCGAGTCGTAACCGGAGAGTTCGGCCGCCAGCGTTCGTGCCGCCTCCTCGCCCCGGTCGTCGGCTCTGCGCTCAGAGACGACGTCCCCAACGCCGCCGATGACCAGCAGCACGAACGCGACAACGGCGAGGAAGATGCCCCGCCCCCGCTGCGTCTCGAACATCTCACTCCCCCGCCCACATGCCAGTATCCCACTTCTCCCTGAAAACGTCGGGCGTAACGCGGCAGATGCCTCTCCAGCTTGTTGATGTCGCGGCTGTACGCGCGTCGCGGAAACGTTGCAGGCTCAGGTGCAGCGGCGAACTACCGACCCTCGCGCCGAGTCCGACGCACGAGTTTCGCGGCCGCCATGCCGATCGCGCCTGGTAACGATCCGAGGACGAAGAAGACGACCGGTAGGACGACAAGAAGCACGAGACCCGCCGCGCTCGCCGCCCCCTCAACCGGTGCCGGTCGTGTCAAGGCTGCGGCTGTCCCGGCAACGGCCGCTGAAACCCCCATCGCTAGGCTCACGAGCGCAAGCTCGCGGACATCGCGACGGCCGATGCCTACGCAGCGTCGAGCTTCGGGTAGTCGATCGCCACGGCTTCGCCGGGGCCGACCGTGACGTGCTCCACGAGTTCGACGATCGTTTCGGTGACGCCCGGCTCGTAGTACGTCTCCTCGCACAGCTCACACGCGAGCGCCGGGACGCCGCGGATGACGACGGCGCTGACCGAGCCGTCGTCGTGCTCGATGACGTGTCGATGGGACACCTCGATGGGGTCGAGGCGTCCGCCGTCGTGGTGGATGTCGCTCGCCATGGTCAGCGCTCCTTCCGTCGACGGAATCCGGTGTCGGGATCCCAGCCGTGCGCTTCATCCGGCTCGTACACGGAGAGTACGACCGAGGCTCCGACGATGTCGTCCTGCGCGACCACGACATGCAACGGGCGCTGGGCGACATGACCCAGGAGCACGTAGCGGACCCGGTCGTCGTGCTCGTAGATCTCGACGACCTCGTTGTCCTCGAGCACCTCATCGACGTCGCTTCGGGAGATCCCTCGACGCAGCAGCTTGTCGGCCAGCGTCGGCGCGTCCAGCCGGCGCGCCTGCGCCCGGAACCGGTCACCTACCCCGAACTCAGCCATCGCGCCTCTCGCGTTCAGGCCCCATCATGCCGCCGGCCTGCCCGCTCGGTTCGAGGTGTCCGGTCCGGGTGTGGAAGACCCGTCAAGAGTTGGGCCTCCGCGAGCCGGACGGGCGCCTTCTTCCGCCTGGCCGGCGCCACGGGGGCATCCCCGTCGGAGCGTTCGGGTGTCCGTGCCGACTCTTCGCGGTTCCGGCGCCGTGCGCGCCGGAGCTCGTCCCGGACGAGCTGGCCGAGGTAGTCGGCGATAGACCGGTCGAGGTCGAGCGCCAGGATGCGGAAGTCCCGCCAAGTCGCGTCGTCGACGTTGACCCTGGCCGTCTGCTGGTCGGTCCGGGAGGTCATCTCGCGACCTTCGGTCCGCCGCGAACGTCAACGCGTGGACGCGTCGCACGGTGGTGCGAATCTGTCAGGCTCCAGAACGGGCTGTCGTGAGTGTCGATGGTGGACTCGGCGCGTGCGGATCGGGAGTTCCTCATCGGGTGGTCTCCGTCTCGAGCGAGCTCTCGAACTGGGACGGGCGTCGGCGCTGCGGTGGTAGCCGGGACGCGGTGGCGGTCTATGAAGGCGTCGAGGTCAGCGACGTCGATGCGTCGCGTGCGACCGATCCGGATGCTGGGCAGGCGCCCCTCGGCGAGCAGCTCGTAGACCATTGATCGTGAGAGGCCCATGATCTCGGCCGCCTCAACGACGCTGATGAGCCTGGTCTGGGTGACGGGCATCGCGGTTCTCCTCGTGACAGGGCCGGTCGGGTCTCGTCCGGGCCGCGGACGTTCCGCGGTGTTCATCACCGTCCAAACGCCGCTCACGCGGGACTCACAGCTCCGCTCACGGCGACGAGGGACCGGCTCACAGCGACCCGTCCCCACTCACAGATGGCGGCAGCACGCCGTCGACTAGCCGGCACCCGCAGACACACCGGCGGGGTCCTGCTGCTGCTTATCTGCTGCTTATCGGCCTCGGACGACGGCGGACGGCCGCGGCCTCGATGGACTCGGCGCTCACGTCTCCGCGGGTCAGCCCCGTGAAGCCTGGACGTTCGGCGTGTGCGCTGGACGCGCCCCGGGCAACTCTTAACCGGCAGGTTCGGGGTTCGAGTCCCTGGCGGCGCACCTGCAGAAACCGGCCCCTGCGGCCGGTTTCTGCTGTTCTGACGCCTGCGCTTCTCGGACGGAACCGCCGGCTTCCCACAGGCTGCTGCTTATCTGCTGCTCATCCCGAGGCCCTGCTGCTTGCCGTCGCCCACGACGCGTCACGGAGGGCGTCGTGGGCAGACAGCGGGCACGCAAGGGCACCGGCTCCATCTACGAGCGTGGCGACCGGTTCGTCGCACAGCTCACGATCGCCGGGACCGACGGCTCACAGAAGCGCCGGACCGCGACGTTCGAGACCCGTGCAGCCAGGCGGCGGCTACGTTGGACAGCCCGGGAGCCAGGCCCACGCTGGCCAGGATCGTGCGGTGCTCGCGGCGTGCCGCCGCGTCGAGCGCCTGAAGCGGCTGGACGTAGCCGGGACTGGCGCTGACGTCGGCGAAGTGTGCCCCGGCCCGCACGGCGGCCAGTGCCAGGTCCGCGCGGCCGGTGGCGTTGACCACCATCTCGATCCGGTCCTGCTGGACAGCGGCTGCCACGGTGTCCGAGGTCCCCGACGTCCAGCTCGCGCGCCACGGCCACGGCTAGACGTGCAGCCTGCGCAGCTGCGGCGGCGCCGTCGCGTCCCGCGAGGAGGGGCATCATTCCAGCCTCGGCGAGCCCGTGGGCCAGGGGTGTGCCGATGGCGCCGTAGCCACCCAGGACCAGCACGCCGTCACGCAGGGGCCGACCTCGACGAGGCGGGGCGTCCGAACCAGCGGTGGGTCCGACGTTGGTAGCGCGCGTAGGTGCTGCCGAACTGGCGTTCCAGCGCCGATTCCTCGAGCGGGAGATACAGCCGCATCAGCCCCCAGTAGGCGACGGCGGCCAGCACGGCCGCCCACGATCTCGACACGAGCGCGATCCCGACAAGCGTGGTTCCCCACCCGACGTACTGCGGGTTGCGTGTCCACCGGTAGATCCCGGACGTCACCAGACCACCGGGCTCGTTCCCGCTGACCTGACCGACCGAACCGAACCGGGTCATCCCGGCGACCGACACGGCGAGACCAGCGATCGCGATCACGCCACCGGCGACCGCGAGCGGCCACGTCCCTGTGGGCATGGGCCACAGCCGGGTGAGAGCGGCGATCAGCAGCGCGGCGAGATGCAGCAGATAGGCCGGATAGGTGAGTGCGGCGGTCGATGGGCGCAGCTGGCCCTCGCGGCGCCAGTCGCCGCGCATCCCCAGCATCAGCACCCCGACGTACCCCAGCGCAACAACGAGGAGAGCAGCGAAGACACCAGTCAACGTTCTTCCTCACATCTGAACAGGTATTCATACGTTAGGGCGTGCCGGTGTCGTCCGTCCAGTCGGCCGCGAGAGCGCGGATCATCCGATGCGGGCGTGAGTCGATCCTCGCCCGCCGTCTCGTGCCGGCGAGGGTCCACATGCGAACTGGCCGGCCGAGCCGCCCGGAGCCGACGCCATACCGGTCGAGATGGCCGATCAGCTGTCGCCGGGAGTGCCGGCCTCGCGAACCACGGTCGCGATGGGTCGATCTGTATCGCGCCGACTGCCGGACGCGCCCGGCATGATCAGATCGGGCGATCTGGAACGGTCGGGAAGAAGGTGCGCACCATCAAGCGGCACCACGAGAGCGTGCATCCTGTTGATACACTCAAGGCATGCGAACGTCAGTGATCTTCGATGACGAGCTCGCGGACGAAGCCCGCGAACTCGGGATCAACCTGTCCGAGGCTGCTCGCGACGGACTGCGCGCGGCCGTTCGCCGACGTCGAGCGGAACGTGACCGCGACGCCTACCTGGCACATCCGGAGACCGAAGCCGCCGACTGGGACGACGTGGAAGCCTGGGGCAACGCGTGAGGCGCGGCGACGTTCGGCTCGCTGACGTCGGCGGCAAGCCGCGTCCCGTTCTCGTCGTCACTCGGAATGCCGTGATCGACGTCCGCGCCAACGTCACGGTCGTCGAGGTCACCACGCAGGCCCGGGGCCTGGCCGTCGAGGTCCCGGTGAGCACCGAGATCGGGATCGACACGGACTCGGTCATCAACTGCGACGGCATCCACACTATCGGGCGGCGTCGACTCACGAAGCATCTGGGCTCAGTGGACGACGAGACACTGGGCGAGGTCTGCGGCGCTCTGGCCATCGCCCTGGGGTGCGACGACCGCTGAAGATCCGCCGGCCCCGAACGTCGCTCCAGACGATGCCGAACGGCGATACAGGCCGCGGCGACGTCAGTCGCGCTGGTCGCGGATGGGCTCACGCTCGCGTCGCTTGCTCCCCTGCCGCGGAAGCGGTCCCACCGGAACTCATCAGACCACGGGAACCAGGCTCCCTGAGGCAAGCGCATCCGTTGGTCTCCTCGTCTCCGACGTTTGTACACAGCACGAACCTCGACCCCTCCGGGAAGCGGCCCACCGGCTGCGGGCCAGCGTGTACCCCGCCGATCCCGACCGCTGGTGTCAAGCCAACATCGCGCGATACGAGGCGGCTCGACCGCCCTGAGACCGCGATACTTCGCGCCCTGCGGCCCAGACCACGGAGTGGTCCTTGCGGCGAAACACCGGACATCTCTGCGAGCGAAGGGGTGGGGCAGACGCGGCCTGATAGGTGACTTGAGGTATCGCGGTCGCGTTGACCGTCAGGCGGCCATTACGCCCACGCGAGCGATGGCCGTGGTCTGCAGGATCGTTCCGAGACCGCCACTGCTGCGCCCCCTCCTGGCTGGGCGGAGATCGCAGGCGCTACGGCCCCCGGACAAGGCCCACGTCTTCCTGCCACCACCATCGCAGGATGCCTCGCCGGGCCTCGAACGCCGCGGCGCCGCTACGCAGGCCGACGTAGACGAGGCCGTTGGCCGCGGCGAGGTCCCCGACGCTCATGTATGCCTCGGCCTGATAGTGCAGGGCGCCGCTGGTCGCGTCTCGGGCCACGAGCCGCGTCCCGTCGGCGTAGAAGACGTCGTGCCCGTCGGTCGCCAGGTCGCGAAGGCCGGTGCTGGTGGTCCGCACGGTGGCGGTGCCCGCCATCACGACGGGTGAGGGCGGCTCGGCGCCGTGACGACACGGCCGGAGCGCGGTCGGCCATCGTCGGCGCCGAGCACGACCGCACCGTCCTCGGTCGTCACCTGCACACCACCATCGACCACCCTGATACCACCTCCCCCCGGCCCCACGGCCCGGCAGTCGTCCTGCTGGCAGCTGCCGACCATCGGGGGTGGTGCCGCCCAGGTCCCATTCCGCTCGCGTGGTGTAGGCGCACCCTGAGGTGGCGAGCGCGACGGCCACAAGGACCGCACCCGCGGTGATCGTCGTCCCACGCATCCCCACCCCCGACGAGCTACTACACGGATAGTAGATCAGTCGGACACCCGGTGGCCGGGTTCTGCGTACCGGGCTGGTCAGCTGCGACTGGAGACACTTCGTTTACTGTGCCGCTCGGTAGCCATGTCCTCCACGCTCGCCCGTCGATGATGCCGCGCTGGGAGCTGCGGACGTTCGGCGCCGACAGGTCGGCGGGCTGTTGCTGGTCGTCAGAGGTGCCTGCGGCGCAGCCACGTGGCTGCCCCGATCACGGCTACGACGCCGACCAGCCATCCCAGCAACTGCAGCAGGTCCAGCACGTCGAAGCCGTCGAGGACCGCCGTGCCGGTCGTCCCGTGATCGGTGACGGCCTCGATCGTCTTGATGTCGACGTTCTCGTAGGCGATGGCCCACAGGGTCACGTCTGTGCCCTCGACGGTGGCGATGGGTGCTTCGCGGCGGGTGCCGTCGGTGAACTCGACGAGCACCTTGTGGGCGTCCGTGGGAGCCAGGCCCCAGGACAGTCCCTGGGCGGGAGCACCCGGGCCTCGGTCCGGTCGGGATCCGTACCAGGTGACGTCGCCTGCTTGGGGCGGGGCGAGCGGTTGATCGCACGGCTGACCTGTCTTGTCGGCGATGTGGATGGTGCCGCGTGCGGCGGTTGCGCACCAGCGGCCGTCGTCGGTCGGGGAGACGCCAACCGCCCACGCAAACGGCCCCATGGACGAGAGGATCAGTGGGGGTCGTGACGCGACGAGCGGACCGTCGGTTGACGCCGTCGTGCCGTTGTCGCCGGCGGGTGCCGTCGACCCGGGCGCAGATGGCTGGTCGGCGATGTCGAGCCGGGCCGGGCGGTCCACCAGCGATGCGACCCCGAGGCCAAGGACACCGACGATGACGAGCACAGTGGCCGCACGCCCTGCCTGGTGCCAGCGGCGACGGCGGGTCCCGCGCCGGTAGACCGTGGGCGCGTCTCCGGGCGGTGGCGGCGGCACCAGGCCGGTCAGCTGCCGCAGGCGTTCATCCAGCTCCATCAGACACCTCCGCATCAGCACGTAGTTGCTGACGTGCTCGATACACGCCGCTCTTGACCGTGCCCTCGGCGACGCCGAGCGCAGCTGCCGTATCCGCGACCGAGTAGCCCAGCACGAACCGCAGCACCAGCATCTGCCGCTGGAGCAGCGGCAGACACGACAACTCCTCGAGCAGGCCCACGCCGGCCAGGTCGTCTACGTACGGCCGGTCGAGCATCTCGAGCGGTCGGGTCGGCCGACGCGACCACTTGCGCCGCCACGAGGCCGACCAGTTCACCGCCACGCGGTAGACCCAGCCGGCGGGCCGATCCATCCGCGAGACCTGCGACCACCGCTCCGCGGCACGGACGAACGCCTCATCGACCGCCTCGACAGCCAGATCGGCATCCCCGATGGTGACCGCAACCGCCGCGTGGACCTCCGGACGGCGCTGTTCATAGAACGCCGTGAACCCGTCGCGGTCGCGCACCACAGCCCCCTGTCACCTACCTGACGCCTACCGCAGCCGATCGGTTCCGACGCCACCAGGTGATCGTGCCAAACCATCGTAGGACGCCAGCAAGACACGCCGGCCGATGACGGCGAACGTGCCTCGGTGGAGACGAGCCGTTGCCCACAGGCAAACGCCGCCGACCTGCTCGACCGCGCCGACGGCCCGGACACGTTCGACCGCCTGTGCCGCATCGCCACCGGCGAAACCGTCCTCCCGTGACCGCCGCCCGACAGGAGCCCCGGTGACCGACACCTGGCACGCCCGCACCGCCGACGGGGCCCCCGCACGCATCGTCCTCGAGCTCGACGGCGACACCGCGACCGTGACCGTCCGCGGCCCGGTCGACACCCCCGTCCCCCAGACCGTCGCGCTCGATGCCCCGGTGCCGCCCGGAGCCCGGTTCCCCGACCTGCCCGAGGCCGACAAGGACCGCGTCGCCGCCGCCCTCGACCACGCCAAGGCAGCCGCCGGCCTGCGCCTGCCCGGCGAGCACTGACGGGGGGCCCGCGCCCTCGCCGCCAGGGTGTCCCTTGACGTCCACTACACGATGGCGCACAGTTGCATCGAGACCGCGACGGGACCCGGGGTGGCCGATGAGGATCCGCGACCGATGGCAGTCGCTCGCCGAGCGTCCCGCCGGGCGTCTGGCCCAGTGGGCGGCTGGCGCGCTGCTGATGCTCGCCGTCGCCGGGATCGTCGCGCTCGCCGGCGCTCCCGGCGTGGCCCGCGCCCTGGTGATCGGCACGGCCGGGTACCTGACGGCCGGCGTCGTCCTCGTCGCCGTCTCCGTCCGGCGCCAGCGCAGCGGCTGACCGGCCCGCACCGGCGTCGCAGACGTGCGTCCCGAGGGTGCGATGCGCCGTCGTGCGGCACTCATCCTGGCATTCCCGACTTTCTACTATTTCCCAGCACATAGCTGGTGGCGCAACCCTCGGCCGCCGTCAGGGGTCGTCGGCGGCCCATTGGGCGGCGGCGGGCGGTCGGGCGCGTCCGGCCGGACTGTCGCCGCTGGTCACCGACGGCTAGGCGTGGTGGTGCCGGCGGGGGGTATGGGAGCCATTTCCGGGCCGCCGGGCCCAGAAGAGCTATGCGAGGGCGCATAGTTACCCGGCTGTCATCGTTTCGGACGAGGGGACCACGATGAAGCGGTCACTCATGGGCGTGCTGCTCACGCTCGCCACGTCACTCGCGACGGTTGCGGCGGTCGTCGCGCCCGCTGCTGCGGCACCCGCTGCCGCGGCGCACGGACCGGCCGACCAGGCCGGCGGCGCGGGCGCCACGGGCCGAATTCGAGCTGGTCGAGCAGACACCGTTGGAACAGACGTTCGTCGACCCGCAGGGCAACGAGGTCACCCAGGCGGGGACCCTGCGCCGCTGGCGCGAGGTCCGCCCCCCGCCAGGACGGCACGGTCGCCGGGGCGACGACGGGAGCTGGCTCTAGCCTCGGTGGGAAGCGGACGCTTCCCGCCGAGGCAGGGGACGCGGAGGAGCCATGGTCATCAAGGACGCGAGGGGCTGGCTGGCCGGCGCGGGCGTCGGGCTGGTGGTGCTCGTCGTGGCCGCCGCGACTGCCGTGTGGTGGGCCGGGGACGGGCCGGGGCCGGTCCGCGGCTTCTGGGCGCTGGTGCTGCTCGTCGCCGGCGGGCTCGCGACCGGGGCGACCGTGTTGGGTGGACGTCGGCCGGCGGCCGGGTTCGGGCTGACGGTCCTGGCCGGGGCGGCGCTCGGGTTGGCCCTGGCGCCGCATGCGCTCGAGGCCGGCTGGGGCGTGTCGCCCGTGACGATGCTCGGGTTCGCGGGCCGCAACCCCGCAGCGTGGCTCGCGGTCGGGGTCGCCGCGGCCCGTGCTGGCCGGCGGTCGCCGTAGCAGGCGCCGACACCGGCGTCGCCTACGGTCGCGGCTCGCCGCAGGAGGACGGCACGGTGGACGGGTCGGGTACGGGTCGCGGATGCCTGCGGGTCGTGCCGTCGCCGTGCCGTCTGCTCGACGCCACGGATATCGCGGACGGCCTGTCGGCGCACTGGCGGGCCGGCTGGCACACCCACGGGGCCCTGATCCGGGCCGCCCACGCCGGCGCCGACCCGCGGGTCGCGTTCGGCGACGGCTGACGTCTGCTGGTCGGCGGGCTGCCGGTCGCCCGCGTCCCCCAGGGAGCCGACGGGGCCGGGTTCGGGTTCGACCTCGTGCTGGCCGTCACCACCGACGGCGACGCGGCGCCCGACGGCCGCCGGCGCGAGTGGGTCCGGTTCGTGCCCGGCGACCAGTTCGAGATGTCGTGGCTCCGCGACGACGAGAGCGTGGCGGCCCGCCCGACGGGTTCGACGCCTACCGTCTCGTCCAGGACCGGCCGTCACCGCCGGAAGGGCGAGCCGATGAGACCCGACCATGACGCCCGCCCGGCCACGACGGCCGACGGGACCCGGTGGGCGCTGCTTGCGTCCCTCGCACGACTCCCCCGCCCTGCCTGCGCAAGCCCCAGAGGCCGCGGTCCGGCAGGTAGGCGCTCGAGAGTTCGTCTACCACGGAACGTTCGAGGAGTCCGTCAAGAACCCACGGATCCGGGCGGCCCCCGAAGAAGGGGTTGTCCTGGTGCACGTGATCGAACCCAAGGGCGTTCGTGGGCCGGCAGCCCCGTGATCGCGTCGCGGATCAGCGCACCCATCTCGGTGTCCGGCGGGTCGTCCGCCGTCGGGGGCTGGGCGGCCGGCCGCGCCAGCGCACGACGTTCAGCCCGGCGACGCCGAAAGGTGCTGTTCGCCGCGTTGATCGCCACCCGATGGACCCACCCGCCAGGCGAGTCCATCGCCGACACCTTCTCCCACCGCTCACAGGCACGCACCAGCGCCTCGTGAGCCAGCTCCTGCGCCAACCCCAGATCCCCGCAGTAGGCGTCCAACGCCCGGACCAGACGGGGATACTCGGCCGTGTAGAACGCTTCGAGCCCCACCGGCATCCGCCCCATCGCTGCCCCCTGTTCACCCTATCAACGCATCAGCGGCCTGAACGGTTACCTCACGACCATCTCTCGTCACCGTCGACAGGATGTCTCGACGGCAGGCGCCACCAAGCGATGACCAGCACGCCCCAGGCGACGCCCGCCGTCAACACGCCCATGCCGAGACCGTTCAGGCCGGGGTTCGACCACCAATCCGTGGCGTAGTACAGGACGGCTCCTGCCAGCAGAGCGATCCACATCACCAGCGACAGGATCGCGAGCCGGCCACCCTGCATCCAGATCAGCAGAGCTGCGATCGGTAGCGAGGCGAAGAACACCAGGATGGCCCATCCGATCGCGCCACCCCCCATCAGCTCAGCGAGGTCGCGGGTGATGCTCCACCACGCCGCGCTCCACTGCATGCCATCCCCCCTCGGTCTTGCCTTGCGACTGTGCGCACAGGATGCCATGACAGCCAGGAGTGACACGACAAACGCCGAAGGTGCCGAAGCCATCATCTTCTGCGGACCGGCCGGAGGCTGTGACTGAGACCCATGGACCGCGGCTACCTCGTGCTCAACCCTGGCGACACAACCGGGCACGTGTGATGCTGTGAGTGGCGGCATCGCCCGGGCGGGAGGCCATCAGGTGGCTGACAACGTGCGTCCTTCGGGGGCCCTTCACGGGATCGTCACGTTTCGGCGTCCGGTGGTGCTTTGGCTCCCGATCGGCCGCGGGCCCTGGTGTCCTGGCTGATCGCCCTCGCCGTCACGGCTGGGGCGGCCACGGGAATGCAGCTCGTGGTCGCCCGCGTCCTGTGGACGGTGCTTGTCGCGCTTGCGGGTCCCGCACTCCTCGCCCTGCTCTACCTGCGCCAGCGCCAGATCCACAGGCGCCTCTCCGCCCCACCCGGTCCACCGCCCGGGCCGCCACCGGCGGGCGTACGCGAGCCACGAGACCCTCAACCGTCGGCTGGCGGCATGGCCGTGCGCCGACCACCACCCCCGTGACGGTTCACTCAGACAAGTAGCGTCCATCGGCAAGCGCGGCGCTCCAGACACGTCGGACATGCTCGGGGAGGTACAGCTCCGCCCACAGATCGATGAGATCGTCGAGCCGGACGAACCGTCGCACGTCACCGATCGTGCCCTCGCACAGCACCTGCTCGTACACCGAGATCCGGTGCGACCGGAGGCCCAGGTCGTACTCGACCGGTGGACCCGACCAGCGCACGTGACGCGGTAGCTCCACCAGCACACGCAACGGCGGCCCCTCGAGCTCCGACAGGTCGTCAGGGATCGCGACCGGCCGCATCCGCGCCGTCGAGCTCTCCATCATCGTGCCTTCCATCCTGGATACATGGTGCCGCACCCACCGCCAGAACAACAGCAGCCGAAAGCCACACACCGTGACGCCCACAGCACGGTACTTCGCTCCGCCGGCTCAGACCGTCGAGGACGATACTTGCGGCGAACGACCGCAGGGTTCTTTCGGGCGAACTATTGACCTTGGCGGGATGCTGCGCAGCGGACGAAATACCGAACGTCCAGAGGTTGGGTTTGGCCGTTGCAGTGGGTGTTCGTGGCGGCTACGGGATGTCCGTGGGGTTGATCTCGAGGAGGTGTCGCGCCGCTTCGGTTGGCTTGGCCGTAGACGATCGCGAAGCTGGATGGTGCGCGTTCGGCCAGCCTGCGGAGCAGTTGCCGAGGTGGTCGAGCATGCCGTCGAGGTCCGTGCCGTCGGGCTCGGCGGTGGCGCCGCCGGTGCGCCAGTCAGGAGTGCACGGTCTCGCAGGGCTTGCCGGGCAGGTTCGTCCAGGTGTTGCACAGCACGTCCCCGTCGGAGAACCAGCCCGACCCGTAGTGCGCGACGAACTCGCTGCCGGACCCGCCGCAGGCCGTCGACCCGGTCGCCACGAGCACGCCGTTGCGCCAGAACCGCGGCGACGAGCACACGTACGAGGTCGGGTAGGCCCGGGTAGTCCACTCGGAGACGTACAGGCCGGCGCCGGTCAGGAAGATGCACACCGACCCGTTGCAGCCCGACGCCGAGTCGACGGTGGCGGGCGGCAGCACGCCCGAGCCGGGCGTGGCCGCCCCCGCCGTCACCGGCGCCACGAGCAGCAGCGCGACCGCGGCCAGGATCGTCGCGATCGTTGCTCTCATGGCGCCCCCCGTTCCGGCGTGCGCCGTCGCCGCACGGTGTAGATTGCGGACTATGCGCCGCCCCGTAGTTGCAAACTATGCCTGGAGGCGTAGTAGACGTCAAGGATGGACGCGCATGGACACCTCCCCCACGCTCGGCGCCCTCGAAACCAAGGTCATGGAAGCGCTCTGGGACCACGGCGGCGCTTGGCGCACCGTCGGCGACACCGTCGCCGACCTCGACGCAGCCCACCCGCGCCGCTGGGCCTACAACACGGTGATGACCGTCATGGGCCGCCTCGCCGACAAGGGCTATCTCGAGCGGCGTCGCGAGGGTCGGGCCCACGCCTACCGGCCGGTGGTCGCCCGCGGCGAGCTCGCCCGCTTCGAGGCCGCCCGCGCCGCCGACGGGCTGCTCGCCGTCTACGGCGACGCCGCCGCCGCCGGGATCGCCGATGCCGTGTCCGGCCGGCCCGACCTCGCCGACCGGCTGCGCGACGCCCTGGACCGCCTCGACCGTCCGGACCCCGCATGACCGGACGGCACGACCCGACCTGGGCGGCCGTCGCGACCGCCGCCGCCGGGATCGCCGCGACCGCCGCCGCGACCGTCCGCCTCGGCGCCGCGAACCTGCCGTGCGCGCTCGCCGACCTGCCCGGCGCCGGCCGCATCCCGGTCCGGGCCGGGCTGCCCTGCACCGCCCATCTCGGCCCCGGCCTGCCCGCCTGGACCGTCGCCGTCGCCGCCGCGGGCGCCCTGGCGGTCCTGCTCGCCGCCGGCGCGGTCGCCGCCGTGCGCCAGTGGGCCGCCACCCGGCTGCTGCTCGCCGCCGCCCTGGCGACCGGCCGGCCGCCCTGCCCGCGGGTCGCCGTCGCCGCCGCGACGGCCGGTCTGGACCCGGCCCGCGTGACCGTGACCCGCCACCCAGGCGTCGCCGCGTTCTGCTACGGGCTTGCCCGCCCCCGGGTGGTCGTGGCCGCCGGCTATGCCGACGCCCTCGACGACGACGCGCTCGCCGCCGTGCTCGCCCACGAGGCCGCCCACGCCGCCGCCCGCGACCCGGCTCGGTTCGCCGCCGGCCGGACCGCCGCCGCCCTCGCGTTCTTCCTCCCCGTCGTCGGTGACCTCGTCGCCCACGCCCACGTCCGCGCCGAGTTGCGCGCCGACGCGACCGCCGCCGCCCGCGTCGGCCTGCGGCCCCTGATCGCGGGACTCGCCGTCGCGTTCGACCGTCCCCGCACCGACCCCGCCGCCGCCGTCGGCCGCATCGACCCCGACGCCGCCCGCGTCTCCGCCCTCGCCGACGGCGCCGCCCCGCCGCTGCGCCCCTCGCCTCGCCGCACCGCCGCGTCCGCCGCCGTCGCCGCCGCAATCCTGGCCGCCGGCCTCTGGGCCGTCCCGGCCGCGTCCGTCCGCACCGACACGGACGTGACCGTCGTCACCGTGCACCGCACCGACGCGGCACGCTGACCGGCCGGGCGGCGCCAGACCCGCCCGGCACGCTCCCGCCGTCCCGTCGGCAGCCAGCCGACGCGATCACGCCGGAGCGAACCATGCAGCAGCTTCTCACCGCCGCCGAGGTCGCCGACCGTCTCGCGGTCCACCCCGCGACCGTCCGCCGCATCGCCCGCCGCGACCCCGCCTTCCCGCGGCCCTACCGCGTCGGGCAGCAGCGTCGCTGGGACCCCGGCGAGATCCAGGTTCGGCTCGAGAGCACCCGCGAGCCCGCCGGCCGCGCCGCCCGGCGGCCCGCGGAGCCCGCCTACCGCACCGGCGACGTGGTTCGTGACCGACGTCGTGGCCGCCCGGCACGCTCCGCCCGGCGGCTCGCCGCCGACCGCCTCTGACCGCGATGGGAACCGTGACCCCGTTCCGGCCCCGCATCCCGGGCCGCCCGCCGCCCGACCCGCGCCACCCCCGCTGGGACGACGGCACCCCGGTCCTGATCGGCCAGCCCGTCCGCCACGCCCACCACGGCTGGTCCGGCGTGGTCGACGGGGTCCCCGCCGCCGACGAGGTCCTGGTCGCCTGGTCCGACGGCGAGGACGGCTGGACCGACGCGTCCGAACACTCCCCCGACGAACTCGAACGGCCGTGACGCCACGCACCTGCCCCGTCTGCCGGCTGCCCATCCCGGACGTTGATGGCCGCACCACGGAGCGCCCCATGTTCGACCGCATCGAGGACGCCGTCCGCCGCGCCGTCGCCGACACGTTCGACCCGTCCCACCCCCGCGCCTGCCGCGCCTGCGCCGCCCGGGCACGCACCGGCACCGACCGGCCCGACAGAGACCGTGCGTGACGGCCCGGCGCGGCGCGCCTGGCGTGCAGGAAGGAGCGGCTGGCGCATCCCCGCACCCTCCGACAGAAACACTACGCGGGCACGCATAGTATGCCCGGGTTCCAGCGATCAGAGGACACACGGGACGCACACGGGGGCACTCGTTCTCGGCTCGCTACTCGGCTAGGGCCATCCTGCTTGCCCTAGCCACCGCCGCAACGCTCGTCGCGCCGTCGATGACGCTGCCAGGGCTCTCCGCTCCGGAGGCGTCGCCCCCGCCGGCGGGGTTCACCGAGATCACCGGCACACCCGACGGCCATGGGCACGCCGTCGATGCTGCGACGCGGGCTCAGGCCAAGGGGCGCGTGGACGCGCGACCCGACGACTTCCGGGTATTCCGACGAAGCGACCGCATCGGCCCCGAGTACCTGACCGTCCACCGAGCCATCGAAGCCACCTCCGTCGCCCTCGTCGACGAGGGCGGGTCGACCCGCGCCGAGGTACAAGGCGACCTCTCGGACGCCACCGTTGCAGGGTGGCGGGTCCGGCAGGACGCCGCCATGCCCCCCACCTCCGCCCGCGCGGCGGATGAAGACTCCACCACCCGCAGCGGGCAAACCGGCGGAGGCGGCACCTGCTACGACCTCGTCTACTCCACCAACTGGGTCGAGTTCCAGTCCTGCTGGGACGTCACCTACGACGGCTACGACGGCAGCTACTACTACTACGTGATCGAACAGGACATCTCCGCCAAGTCGAAGGCGTACGCCGGGTATGCGAGCTGGCTCATCGACATGGACATCGAGGCCGACCGCAACTACGGCACGAGCTGGGCGGGGACCAACTCGAAGTCGCCGGCGCAGAGCGTCTCAAAGAGCTGCGGCTCGTACACGCTCAGCGTCAGCTTCGGCAGTTTCGACGCGTCAAAGGGAACCCAGGTGTGCGAGACGTGGACTCCCACGTACAACTCGTTCGCGGACTACTACCACCTCGACTGGAACGGAACGGTCGGCTACAACATCTGGCGACACATGGACTACCTGCTGCTGCAGCGCCGCTATCGCGACCCGTCCTGGAGCTACACCTTCCACGCCTCGGTGAACTGGACGACATGAGCCGGCTGCGGACTCTCGCGCTCGTGACGGCGGCGGTCGCTCTGGCCGCCGCCGCCACCGCCGCGCTGCCCGCCCGCACCCCCCGGCCCGCCGAGACCCGCGCCGACCCGGACGTGGCCGCCGCCGCGGCGGTCCTGTGCGGCCGGATCGCCGCCGACCGTCCCGACGGGCGCGCCGCCTCCGACCTGGCGCGCCGGGCCGCCGACCGGCTCGCGGCCGCACGCGGCCCGGACACCCCGGCCGCCGGCCTGCGCGCCGCGATCATCGTCGAGGCGTCGCGCCGCTGCCCCGACGTGCTGGCCCGGCTCGGCTAGGCCGCCGCGGCGGGCGCCGACGGACCCCCGGGGCATCCTTCCCGGGTCCGCCGTCCCGTCGCGCCGGCAGGTGAGCATGGACGACCCCGACATCGCCGAACTGACCCACCGGCTGCTGCGCGCCGCGAAGGACTACCGGGCGGCCGTCGAACCCGTCGCGATGCGCGCGCGCTGGCCCGCGAGGCCCGCCACCTGGGCTCCCGGCCCCGTCCGCCGGCCCGGTCCGCGACGCCGGCGAGGCGCTGTCCGCCGCGGTCGGCGCGGCCGAACGGCACCTGTACGGACGCGGCGGCGGGTGACGGTGGACGCCCGCCAAGCCAAGCGGATGGCCTGCACGAGCACGGCCCTGCTCATCGACGCGATGATGCGCACCGACCGCGACTGGACCGCGACCGGACCCGACGGCGCACGTCTCGGACCCGCCGACGAGCGCCGCCACCGCCGCGCCCTGCACGAGCTCGCCGACGAGCTGCTGCCCCGCGGCGCCGGCCCGCCGCCGACCCGCTAGCCAGCTAGCCAGCTGCCGCACGCACGGCCGGGAGACCCCGATGGGCGAAACCGAGATCGCAGGGCCGGCCCGCGTGCCCGCCGCGGCGGCCGACGCCGCAACCCCACGATGCGGCCGGCGGTCGCACTGGATGCCCGAGCGGGTCAGCGTCCCCGCCGACGGCGCCCGCCGACGGCACCTATGCGTGCTAGCGTAGGTGCGCGGGGCGGGGCGGACGCCGAGGCGGGAGACCCGGGCCGGGCCCGCCGACCCTCGCGGCATCACGCCACGAGCGAAGGAGCAGACGATGATGCGATCGCACGCCGTCGCCGCGGCAGTCACGCTGCTGGCGCTGCTCGCGCCGGCGACCGCCGCCGTCGCGGCCGACACCCCGCCCGCCAACTGGCAGGACCCCGAGTGTGAACGGGAGGGAAGCCCGTGGGCGACCTCCGAGGCGTGCACCCCGCCGCAGGGCCGCCCGGACGAGCCGGCCCACCGGGACGTGGCCCCGGACTGCACCGGAGCGGTCGAGTGCAACGTGGCCGAGGATCAGCTCGCCCGCGAGGGACGGGCGCAAGGGCTGCGCAGCGAGGGTCGGGCGCTGCAAGCACGCGCGGACGCTGCCGCCCGCGAATACTTCGAGGCGCGGCCCCAAGGCACCGGTCAGCCGGGACAGGCGAGCACCCAGAGCAACGTGTACTACCGGTTCGGGTGGGTGAGCTTCTACCTGCGCACCGCGAGTCGGCGAACTGTTCCGGCACGCTGAACTACAACGGCTACTGCGGCATGCTCTACCACCGATACAAGCTGTACCAGAACGGCTCCTACGTGCAGCAGTACGAGACGTCCTACCCGGCCCGGTCGGCCGACAACGTCCCGGCAGACAAGTGGATCCCCAGCACCGGCCCGCTGCCCGACGACGCCACGCAGAACGGGCGGTCGGGCGCGGAGTACGACTGGGGGTACATGAACAGCGGCTACACCGGGTTCCAGTACGACTCGACCAGCTCGTTCTCGCCCGGCAAGTGGCGCCTGGACCCGTGGTCGGTCAGCAACGGCCAGCAGACCCGCGGGGAGTTCGAGATCCACGGCGGCACGGGATCGCACGACTTCTGGACCACCCCGACCCACGGGTGCATCCGGCTGCCGGCCGATTCGGTGACCGGGCTCAAGACCTACTGGGACGGCGCGACGGACAACAAGTACGACCCCGCGCCGACCTACATCCACTACTAGGAGCGGGATCGCCATGACCCCACGCGTCCGGGCCGCCGGGCTGCTCGCGGCACTGGCCGTCGGCGGCTGCACGCCGGGGGCGACGCCGTCCGCGGCGGGCACGGACGGGACCCCGGCGGGTCCGGCCGCTGCGCCGGCCCCGTCGCCCGCCGGCGAGACCGTGCCCGCGGACCTGGGCCCCCTGGCCGGCCTGCGCTGGCCCGGCGGCCCCCTGCCCGCCGGGACGCTGCTCCACGACGACGGCCGACGGCTCGAGACCGTCGACCCCGACAGCGGCCACGCGACGCCGGTGTGGGAGCACCCGCGGGTCGCCACGGTCGCCCTGGGCGTCTCGCCCGACCGGACCCGGGTCGCCCTGGCCGTCCAGGGCACCCAGGCCGGCACGGGGGCCGGCGCGTCCCCGACGCTGCTCTACCTCCTCGACGTGGACGGGACCGTCCGGTCGATCGACCGGGCCGACCCGGGCGCCACGATCGACACGCCCGTGTGGCTGCGCGAGCCCCACGCCGTGGACGGCTCGCCCGACCCGGTGCCGGCCGACCCGGTGCTGCACTGGGTCGTCGCCCGGATGAAGATCGACGAGGCCGGCCGCGCCGACACGCACGTCCGGCGGCTCGCCGGCGCGACGGTGTCGACCGTCGAGATGCCGCTGCGCCACCAGGAGGCCCCGCTCGGCCTGTACGCCTACCCCGGGTCGGTGACCTGGCTCGTGTCGCTGTTCCGGCAGGACAACGTCCCGACCCGCCTCGAGATCGTCCAGGACGACGACTACCGCGCAAGCACCGCCTCGGACGCCGACCACTGGGGACTGGGCGACCAGCACCGGGCGTTCACCGACTCGCTCGTCGGGCCGGTGTGGATCTCCCCGACCGAGTACGTGGTCCCCGTCTACGACGACACGTTCCCGGACGCCACCTCGTGGCGGCTGTTCCGCCACAACTGCGAGTGGGCCGGGTCCGTGCCCGTCTACCGGGGCGTCGGGATCGACCCCGGCTACGCCGAGCTGAGCTGGCACCCGCTGGCCGCGGGCCGGCGCGTGTTCGTGGTCGCCGCCGACGACGCCCGCGCGGCCGGCGAGGCCGTCGACGCGGGCGGGCCGGCCGCGACGGTCCCGTGGAGCGTGCTCGACCTCGACGCCGGCACGCTGTCCCCGGCCGGGTTCGACCGCACGCCGGGGGCCTGGACGGCCGTGCCGTCGACCGACCCCGGCACCCGGCTGCCGTGGTACGACGGCGGCTGCGGGCAGGACGACTACGCCCCCTGACCGGCCCGCCGTCCGGCGTCAGCCGGCGGGGCGGAACCCGCCGCGGTTGGCGTAGGCGACGAACCGGTCGGCCTGGTCGGGGGGTGGCAGCTCCCGTACGGGCACGGCCACGACCTGTCGCTCGACTTGTCCGTGTGGCTGCTCGCGGTCCGCGAGCGGACCAGCCTGGTCGTCGCTGCGCTGATCCGCAACGCCCCCCGCCCCGTCCACGACGATCCCGCCGAACCCTGGGGACTGAGCACCGGCCAGGAGCGTCGACAGACCCCCTCACCGACGCGCTGGTCGAGGCAGCCGCGGCGATCTTGCGGCCCAACGGGTTCGACGTCCGCTCCGAGGCGCTCAGGACGGCGCTCCTGGCCGCGCTCGTCGACCACTGCTAGCCCGCCGCCGGGTGCCGCCTGGTGACCAGCACGGCCGCACACTCCCGGGTCAGCCGGTCGAGCGCACGGCCCTCGCCGGCCTTGAACGGCCAGCGCCCGGTCGGCGGGCCCGGCCAGCGGCGGCCCGATCCGCACGCCCGACGGCGACACGGGGCGGCCGGACGCAACCAGGTCCGAGACCGTCCAGCCAGGCCGGCAGAGATGGTTAACACGGGCCATACGTACACCTACGCGTAGGCGCATAGTGTCCGACTGTCACGGCACGCCAATGACAGGGAGACCATGGGCAACACGAACAGACGGCGCGTCGCACCCTTCCTGGCCTGCCTCGCCGCAGCGACCCTGACGGCCGCCGCAGCGCCGCCCGCACACGCACAACACCCGGCGACCAGCGCGAGCCCCCCACCAGGATCGCGGCAGCTCAGCCCGGGCGACCTCGGACTCGACCCCGAGGAGTGGCCCGGCATCGAGGTGAGGGTCGAGGAACGCGCCGACGGCACCCGCCACGGCGTCCTCGGCCAGGACGTTGACAACGTCCCCTTCACCGCTGACACAGTCCGGTACGCCGCCATCAGCGACGGCCGATCCGTAGGCGAGGCAACCTCCTCCCAGGCCAAGGCACGAGCCGGCGCACCGGCCCCCGGCGACGACGTGTCCATCCAGGCCGGAACCTGCTACTGGGGAACCAACTCGCCCTGGTTCGACAACGGCGGCGCCACCCTCGTCGGCGACTACCAGGTCAGCTGCGACTCCCTCGTCGACACCTACCGCACCGACGACCAGTTCCACCGGTCGAGCTGGCGGAGCTGGGAGGGCTACAACACGGTCTTCCCGCACAACTACCGGCTCGCCCCAAGCACCTACACCGGCCAGATCCGTGCCGTCTGCAACACCGGCGCCGGCACCTTCGACTACGTCACGGCGTTCAAGCCCTACCACACCGACGTCTACGGCAGCTCCTACGTGTCCGGCTGGGTGCGGAGCTCCTCGACCCGCGCCAACTGCGGCCCGAGCGCGTGAACGGTCCGGGCCCGCCACGGGACAGTGGCGGACCCGCGCCCCGTCCCGCACACTGACACCGGAGGTGGCCCGATGCCCGACCACTGGCAGCGCACCGGCACCGTCCACCGTCACCGCACCCGCCTGGGCCTTCGACTGTTCCCCGCCGGCACCCCCGACTGGCGGTTCCCGGCCGCCCTGACCGGCGGCGCGACAGCCGTCGGGCTGGCCGCGTCCCGCTGGTGGCCCGTCCCGGCGTCCGCCGCCCTGGCCGCCGGCCTCGCCGCCGCCGTCGTGGCCGCCCTGGCCGCCCGCGAACGCGCCGCCGACAGGCGCCGCCGCCGCGCCCGCGGCGCTTCGGCCGCCGCGCTGCTGCCCCCGCACCCGCCCGACGGACCGCCCGACGGCCCGCCCGACGGCCCGCCCGACGGCCCGTCCGGCACGCCCTCGCCCACGGCGCCGGCCCCGCCGACCCGGCCGCCGGCCGCCGCCCCGCTACGGCGCGACACTCCCTCGGCGAGCCCGAACCCGTGACCGGGCCAAGGACCCTCGCACTGGTGCTCGCGGCCCTCGTGCTGGCCGCCGCCGTCACCGCACTGCTGCCCGCCCGCACCCCACGAGCCGGCGAGGACCGCCCCGACCGGGACGTGACCGCCGCGGCATCCAGGCTGTGCGGCCGGCTCACCGCCCGCCCGGACGCCACCGCCGCGTCACGCGACGCCCGACGCGCCGCCGACCGGCTCGCGGCCGCACGCGGCCTGGACGCCGCCGCGACCCCGAACCTGCGTGCCGCCATCATCATCGAGGCGTCACGCCGCTGCCCCGACGACCTGCCCCGGGCCCCGTGACCCGGCCAGCCCGAGCAGCTCGACCGTCACAGCCCTCCGGGGGCTGCGCCACCGCCACGACCTCACGCTGAAGCTCGCGGGCCTGCCGGGTCATGTGTTCAGGGCGAGCCGGCGGGCGTCGCGCTCCTTCGTCCGTCCGTGGCAGTCTGCGCCGGCCGCCCGACGCCGACCACCCGAACCCGTGCCGGCCGTCCGGTCACCGCGACCAGCAGCCGGACCCGCACCCGCCGTCACGTCGTCGTGTGCGGCCCGGGGTCTGCGACCACCAGCCGTACGGGCCGCGGTAGAGGACCGCGTCGGTTTTCCGGCGGCAAGGAACTCTACGGTCAGCGTCCCGCCGGTCGCGGCGGCCGGGACGGCGGCGGACACGGCGGCGGCGAGCGCGGGGATGGCCGCGGCGGCCAGGGCGGGCAGCGGGGCTGCGGGGCGGGTCAAGGCGGGTTCCGGGTAGGCGTCGGGCGACGGTAACGGACGGGTCTGACACGGCCAGCTGTCCCGGTCCGGCGTCGACGCGGTCCAGTCGGCGGGGCGACGACGGCGCCCGTCACCGCTGAGGAGGTCTCACGTCCGCATCCCACATGGCACGGTCGATCACGCGGCACTCCATGCCCTGCTCGACGCGCTGCGCGAACGCGTCGCAGTCCCCATCGAGCCGGAGCTCGACCGAGTCGACCGCGTCGACCTGGAACACGGTGTTGAGCGTCTGGGCCATCAGCGTCTCGGCCACGTGCGACGTGCTGAGGTTCGGGATGGTCTGCTCGAGCCGGTGGAAGTCCACGACGGCGTGTCCGTCGGTGAGCCGCACGGAGCCGACGACGCCGGCTGTTGCGTCCGAGAAGATCGAGTCGAGCCCCTGCTCGCGTTCCGAGGGGGACGGGCCGCGCACGAGTTCGTGCATGGCGGCGGCCAGTTGGGCCTGCGGGTCGCCGAGGGGGCGGTCGGTGTCGCGCCGCACGACCACGTACGAGCCGCGTTCGTAGGGCGGGGCCCCCTGTTCGATGAGTGCGAGGGCCACGTCGGTGTCCTCGGCGTCCGGGCTGGCCGTGGGGCCGGGCGTGGGCGCGGCCGACTCGGTGTCGGCGCCGACCGCGAGGCGGGACGGGTCGTCCGTGCCGCATCCGGCCAGGACGGCCAGGGCGGCTGCGAGCGCTGCGGCACGTGCGGCGGTGGAGCCCTTCACTGCGGAGCCTTCCGTTGGCGCGTCACGGGCACCGCGTCCCGAAGAGGTAGCAGTCGATTCCGTACCAGACGTAGATCGAGAAGTGGTTGGACACGCCGCGGTGGTGCTCGGTGAGGTGGTCGGCCCCGCCGGTGGTGTCGTGGTAGTCGCTCTCGAGGTAGATGGTGGGCAGAGCGTGTGCGGCCGTGGAGCACAGTTCGTAGACGGAGCGGGCGCTGCAGTTCTGGTCCACCTGGGCTTCGTGGGCGCTGGACGGCGTATGGCGCGCCACATGGGTGTAGACCTTCGTTCCGTGGGACAGGTCGCTGCCGGTGTCGTAGAGCAGTTGGGTGCCGCCGTGGCTCGACGTGCCGCTGTGCGTGCACGCGGTCGTGCCGTGGGCGTTGGAGTGCAGCGAGATGTAGACGAACCGGTCGTTGGCGTGGTTCGACCAGGTTCTGGCTGGTCGTGTAGTGGCCCGGCGACAGGTAGACCTTCATGCCGTTCCAGTTCGTGGGCTGGAACTCGGCGTGGCTGCTGTAGTCGGGCTGGTCGTGCCCGCTTGCGGCGGCGGGTGCGGGTGCGGCGACTCCTGCAAGCACCGTGAGGACGGCTGCGACGCGCCGTCGTGCGGCACTGGCCATTGAGGTCCCCCCGAACTGTCAGCAACTACCTCCCGGCACATAATAGAGCAGAAGGCTAACTAATAGTCCCTGCGACGTACCACGTCGCACGTCAGCACCTCCGAAGATCGAAGTACCGGCCTCGAGGGCAAGCGTGGCCGATGGGTTCGATCTGTATCACTCTCGGCTTCCGAACAGGACGGCAGCCTGTAGCGGGCGATCTGATCTGGTCGCCGGCCGTGACAGAAACCGTCGCATGCGACAGTTTCTGACGCGCCAGGCCCCTTCAGCGATCCGCTGCACACCGCGATGGGACGGAAACCGTCGGGTACAACGGTTTCCGTCAGGACGTCGTGATGGGGGATCAGAACCGCCGATCCCCTACCTACGTCGCGTCGGCCGTGCCGGCGTGCGAGCTATCGCTCGGGTCGGCCCACGGGGATGACGCGCGCAACCACGGTTCGCGCGCGGTGATCAAGTCTCCGCCTGGTATCGCGCGGCTCAGCGCAACCCCTCCTATCGTTGTCGCGGGTCGCTGGGGGTGGTCCGCAGGGCGAGGATGTCCGGCTCTTCCCGGGGAGGTTGGGCGTATCCTGTCTGGTGGGAGGTCACGCGATGAGCACCGTGGAAGTCGAACTCGACGACGAACTGCTTCGCCGCATCGACGAGCAGGTCGCCGTGACCGGCCGCCCGCGATCTGAGGTGATCGCCGAGGCGGTGCGGCGCCAGTTCGGTGCCAGCCGCATGCGCGAAGTCCTCGCGGAGGTGCGCCAGCGCAGCGGGCTGTCCGAGCAGGAGGCGATGGACCTGGCCGTCTCCGAGCTTGCGGCCGTGCGTGCCGAGCGCGCAGCGGGCGAGACCGCGTAGGTGCGGCCGCTTCGGCGAGTGGTGTTCGATCCCAACGTGCTCGTGTCGGGCCTGATCAGCTCACAGGGGGCTCCGGCGTCGCTTGTCGATCTCATCGACGCGGGCGCCGTGGTGCCGGTCGTGTGTCCGACCCTGCTCGGTGAGTTGCGGCGTGTCCTGCATCGCCCCAAGTTTCGCAGCTACCTGAGTCCGGATCAGGCCACCACCTTTCTCAGCGAGCTCGCGCACGCGGCGGAGCACCACGACGATCCCATCGACCCGCCCTCCGTGTCCAGGGATCCGGACGACAACTACCTGATCGCTCTGGCACGCGCGGCTCGGGCAGACGCGCTGGTCTCTGGCGACAAGGACGTGACCCAACTGCTGCTGGACGACATGCCGGTCCAGACCCCACGACAGCTGCTCGACGATCTCACCGCACTACTCGAGGCTGGAGCGGCCGAGCAGTAGGACCGCCGGTGCCTGCGTTCCTGATCCGCAGGACCGGGCCATGTGAGCGGTGTCACCGGTATTCGAGACGCAGTCCTGTGCTGGAGTTCGCGTCGATGAATGGCCTGTCCCCGAGTGGGGACCCCAGCGAAATCTCAACGTTGTCCAGACATGCCGTCGCCGTCGCCCCTGTGTGCACGGTGGATACCACCTCTACCCGGACCTCGGTGCCGGTCTCGTCGAGCCGAGAGACGACTGGATCCCCGTGGCACGATGGGACCTGGAACACAACGGTCGTCGGGTTGACGAGGACCCCGCCGACCAGTTCGACGGGCCCGCGCCGGGGCCCCGAGGAACAGGCCGTCAGGACGACACCCGCCACAGCCAGGCATGCAGCCACCAGCCTCCAGGAGGACGGCCGCGGACCGTGCGCCGCCAACGTCATACGACCTGACATCTCCCGCTCCTGGACGGCTGCTGAGAACGTCACCATCAGCGTCACGGTTCCACACGTGCACGCCGTGTCCGTGCGGAGCCGAGGCGCATGCGGCCGCCCTCTTCGCGGACATCTCCGCGGTAGCGGCGACCGTCCCGCTCGGTTGGGCCCGCCGGCGGCAAGGTGCATCGGCCGGCTGGGGCCACCCCGACTGCTGCCGCCCTGCCGGCGGTGACCGCGACCTGGTGGCTGGGCTGGTCGTCGCTGATCATGGGCTCATGACCTGCCAGCGTGCGGGGTGCGGTAGTCCGCGCCTTCCCGCGCTCGCGCTCACATCGGTAGTTGCGGCGAACATCCGTATACGAACCGGCCACCGGGCATGATGTAGCGGTTGTGCTACAGGGCCGGTATCGTGGCGGCATGAGCCGAACCATCAGCCAACGCGAACTCCGCAATGACAGCGGCGAGATCATGCGCGCCCTGGACCGCGGGGAGGACTTCATCGTTACCCGTAACGGCGTCCCCGTCGGTGAGTTGCGACCGGCACGTCGCCGGTTCGTGACTCGCGACCTGCTGCTCGAGGCATTCCGGACTGCCCCTGAGATCGACCCGGAGCGGTTCCGCGCGGACGTCGACGAGGTGGTCGATCAAGGCATCGAGCCGGTGGCGTGACCTCGCCGGCCGTCGTCCGGGGTCTGCTGGACACCTCGGTGGTGATCGCCCTCGAGTCGCTGGCACGGGAGGCGCTGCCCGAGGAGCCCGCGATCTCGGCGATCACGCTGGCGGAGTTGGCCGCTGGCCCGCACGCCACCGATGACGAGGATGAACGCGCCCGAACGTCAGGATCGTCTGCAGCGCGTGGAGGCGTTGCTGGATCCGTTGCCGTTCGACGCCGCGGCGGCGCGCGCCTACGCCCGCGTGTACGCAGCCACTCGGACGGCGGACCGCAAGCCGCGAGGCGCTCGGGCGGTCGACCTGATGATCGCAGCGGTCGCACTTGCCAACGGTCTGGCCCTCTTCACACGCAACGCGGCCGACTTCGAGCACCTCGCGACCGTGGGCCTAGACGTCCGGAGCGTGTGAGAGCCGCCATTCGTCGACGGGCGGGTGTCCGTGCCAATTCTTCGCGGTTCCGGCGCCGTGCGCGCCGCAGCTCGTCCCGGACGAGCTGGCCGAGGTAGTCGGCGATCGAGCGGTGGGCGTCGAGGGCCAGGATGCGGAAGTCCCGCCAGGTCAGGTCGTCGACGTTGACACGGGCCGTCTGCTGCTCGGTCCGCGGGTTCATCTCGCGACCTCCGGGCCGGAGGGGACGTCAACGCGTGACGGGTCGCACCCCGGTGCAAATCTGTCAGGCTCCAGAAGGGGTGGCAGTGAGTGGCGATCGTGGTTGGGGGCGAATCGTGTCCGACGGTCATCGGGCGTCCTCCGTCTCGAGCGAGCCGTGCCCTCCGAGGGACATCTTCGATGCGGGGATGGCGGGAACGCGGTGCTGTTCGATGAAGGCGTCCAGGTCGGTGACGTTGATGCGACGCGTGCGACCGATCCGGATGCTGGGCAGATGACCTTCGGCGAGCAGCTCGTAGACCTTCGACCGGGACAGGCCGATGATCTCGGCCGCTTCGACGACGGTGATGAGCCTCGTTCGGCTGATCTCCATGGGCGGTTCTGCTGGTGCGCCTGGCCGGACCCGGCTGCGTCCGGGCCGCGGGTTGGTCCGCGACGTCCGTCACCGTCCAGAGACGGCTCACGCGGCACTCACAGCTCGACTCACAGCACGAGCCGCTCGCTCACAACAGCAGCCGGAACCGGCTCGCAGACGGCAGCCCACACAGCGTCCGCCGATGGCGACCGCGAACAGACCGGCGGGTTCCTGCTGCTGCTTATCCGGGCCCGTGCGACGCCGACCGGGGACAGCCGCCAGGCGTGCGCCGCCGTGGCGCACGGACCCCGTCGACGCCCCAGTAGGTGATGAGCGCCCACCAGGCGGCGGTGGCCTGCAGCGTCACGCCGCCCACGAGCCCCAAGCAGAACGTCGTACCGGCCGGCGAGCGCCACCGCACCGAGGCCTGCCACCACCGACCGCGGTGGCGACGACGAGCGACGTGATACCTCGCGTGGTCGCCCGTCGCAGCCTCCCGTCCTCCCGCCGCGAATGTCGGCCGCCGCCAGGACCGGCAGGAACGGGAGAGCGAACGCCTTGGTGAGCAGCGCGGCGCCCAGCACCACGCCAGGAGCGGGGCGCCCCGGATGCCGCAAGGCGACTCGCCAGAGGGCCGCTGACGGCGCGCATGCGGCCCATGTGCGACGACACGCTGGACCGATGTACAGGCCTTCACCCTCGTCACGATCGGGACGGTGTCACCGTGGCGGCATGGATCTCATCGACCGCCCCACCAGCCCGCTGGCCGTGACCGTGCTCGGGTCCAGCGGCCCGCTCACGGCCTCCGAACGGGTCTCGTCGGGCTACCTCGTGTGGGTCGACGGTGACCCGGCGCTGCTCGTCGACGCGGGCGGCGGCGTGTTCGAACGGCTCGGCCGCCTCGAGGTCGACGTGTCGGCCCTTTCGGCGGTGGCGCTGACTCATCTCCACATCGACCACACGGGCGGCCTGGCCCCCGTCGTCTTCGCGATGTGGATGCGGTCACGGCGAGAGCCGCTCCGGGTCGTCGGCCCGGCCGGCGACGGCGATCAGCCCGGGTGCACGGAGCTTGCTCGCCTGCTGTTCGGTGAGCACGGCGCCTGGCGGTACCTGCACTCCTTCGAGGGCTTCGGGATCGACGCCGAGGACCTCCCGAGCGACCCCGAGCACCCACACGTCACCGAGCTCGCCCCTGTCGCGGGAGCCACGCTGCGCACCGCGGCGGTTCCGCACGGGATGATGCCGGCCGTCGCCTACCGCATCGACCACGCCGGACGGTCGCTGGTCATCTCCGGTGACGTGGCCCGCCCCTCCTCCGGCATCATCGACCTGGCGCGGGGCGCCGATCTGCTCGTCCACGACCAGGCAGTCCCGGACGACGAGTCGCCCCACGCGCACCTGCACACCACGCCGGCGCAGACGGGCACGGTGGCCGCCGAGGCCACGGTCGACCGGCTGCTGCTGAGCCACCTGATGCCCGAGGCGCGTGAGCAGATCGAGGCGGTCACCCGAGAGGTGCGGACCACGTTCCCGGGCACGGTGGAGGTCGCGCACGACCTGATGAGCGCCGCGGTGTGAGGGTGACCGGAGGGTCCGCGCGGTCACGGCGGCCCGCCCCGCCCGGTCCCCGCCACACCGGAAACCGCGACATCATCCCGCGGCTTCCGGGACACAGCGCGAGCGGCCTACGGGGCCGTCGGCTGGCCCTCGCCGGTCTCCTTCGCCTCCGGGGCAGGTGCCGGTGCCTCCACGACCGCTTCGGCGGAAGCGGCCGCCGGCGCTTCGGCCGGCGTGGTCAGCCCCAGCTTCGAGCGCAGCTCCGACAGCCGCTGCTGCGCTTCGACGTTCTTGCTGGCCTGCTCGATCTCGAGCATCCGCGACTCGACGCTGGATCCCTCGAGCTCGGCGCGGCCCTGCGCCTTCGCGAGCCGGCGCTCGATCTTCTCCTGCACCTCCGCGAAGGTCGGCACGTCCTGGCCGACGGTCTCGTTCAGCGAGGACATCGCCTCGTTCATCTGCTCGGCCATCTTGGCCTGGTCGAGCTGGCTGAGCAGCTGCTGCTTCTCACTCAGCCGCTTCTGGAGCACGGCCGCGTTCTGGGCCACCGCGTTCTTCGCCTGCTCGGTCGCCTTCACGGCGTCGAGGTGTAGCGACTTCAGCCGGTCGACCTCGGCCTCGACTGCAATGAGGCGGGTCGCGATCGACTCGGCGGCCCGCTCGAACTCGGCCGCCTTGTCCTCGTCGCCGGCGCGTCGCGCCTCGTCGGCCATCAGCAGCGCCTGCTGGGCGTTGGCGTTGAGCTTCTCGAGCTCCTCCATCGCCCGGTCGAGCTTCATCTCGGTCTGCTTCTCGTTGGCGATGACGTTGGCCGCCTGCTCCTTGAGCTTGCGGTGCTGGTCCTGCGCCTCGATGATCGCCTGCTCGAGCTGGACCTTCGGGTCGGCCATCTCGTTGAACTTCCCCGTCAACGCCGCCGTCAGATACTTCCAGATCCGCGTGAACACGTTCGCCATTGCCGCGCCCTCCTCCGGGTGCCCTGTCCCTGTCCGTCCCGGGTGTCCCCAGGGATCAACGATACTTCCCGCCGGCGCCCCCAGACACCGTCGCAACCACCTGGGTAGGAATCCTCCGAGACGTCCGGACGATTTCTACCCAGGTCGTCATGGGGCCTGCCGTGGCGGACGCCGGCCGTGGCGGCGGCCTGCCGTGGCGGACGCCTGTCGTGGCGGACGCCTGCCGTGAGGGGGCCTGCCGTGAGGGGGCCTGCCGTGGCGGCGGCCTGGCGCGGCGGCGCCGCTCGGGCGGCTCACACACCGGGCGCTGCCCGCGGGTGCGACGCCTCCTCCAGCGCGAGCCGGAGCGATTCCATCTCGCTGACGAGGTCGTCCACGTCGCTGCCCAGACCGCCGACCACGCCCTCGTCGCCGCTGGAGGTCGACAGCGACAGCTCGACGGCCCGGGCGACCGCCTCGTCCATGCGCGCGTCGAGCAGCCGCAGCCGGTCGCGGGTGTCGTGGGCGACCTCGGTGATCCGGGAGGTCGAGGCGATCTGCGAGCGCAGCGCCTCGGCCATCTGGGACAGCCGCTCGTCGCCCGCGCGCGGGCCGGTCAGGTCGGCGTTCACCTGCGCGAGTCGCCGCTGCACCTCGCCGACCGGCTCGAGCTGTCCGAGGGCCTCCTCGAGGGCCTGGCCGTGGCGCGCGATCCGCCAGCACTCCCGGACACCCGTCGCCAACCGCGCCCCGATGCTCTCGAGTCGAGCCTTGAGCGGTCCCGCCGGCGCGTGCCGGACGGCCCGGGCGAAGCGCTGCTGCGCGTCGAGCGCCTCGAGCACGAACCGACGCCAGGGGTCGTGCAGCGCCCTCGGGTCGATCCGCTCGCCGTCCACGTCACGCGGCATCCGCCAGGCCACCACGCCCGCGTAGGCCAGCGCCCCGACGGCCGCGGCGGCCGCGACCGGCGCCCCGGCGAGGATCACGACCGACGCCCCGGCCCCGGCCGACAGGATGGCGCCCGGCGAGGTGATCGCCCGCGCCGTCTGCGGGGTGAGGAAGCGGTCCCGGAACGTGCCGGCCATCAGAAGTTGCTGATCACCGACGTGAACACCTTGTCGATGCTCGTCGGGTCGCTCGCGTCGTAGGCGGCCGCGTTCGTGGCCTCGGCGATCCGCCGCAGCGTCGCCATGTCGGCGTCCTGGCCGTAGGCGATCGTGAAGATCCGCACCGGTCGCGACTGCTGGCCCTCGCTGCCCTGCTGCAGGTCGGCGATGAGCGCCTCGAGGTCCGTGTTCACGTCCTCGTTGCGCCCGTCGGTCAGCAGCACCACAGCGTTGATCTTCTGGCCCGAGTAGGTGGCGAGCAGGTCCTCGTAGGAGCGGGCCGCGACCGTGTACAGCGGGGTGCCCTCGTGCGGGATCAGCTGCCGGATCCGGGTCGACAGCGCCTCGCGGCTCGTGCCGATCGGGGCGATGTCGACGAGGTCGACCCACTCGGGGTGCTCGGCGGGCCCGAGGTCGGTCGAGAAGATCCGCAGCCCCACCTCGTCCTGCGGCTGGAACTGATCCAGGGCCCGGACCGCGGCCTCCTTCGCGAGGTCGAGCTTCGTCGCCCGCTCCCCCTCGACGGCCGGGTCGCCCATCGAGCCGGAGACGTCCATGACGAGCAGCACGCGGGCACCCTTGCGCTGCTGCTCCCAGCGGTCGAGCAGCGCCACCATCACCGGCGGGTCGGGGACCTCGAGGGTGGTCTGCGGCTGGTCCGGGTCGACGCCGTTCGCCGGCACGATCGGGTCGGCGATCGGGACGGCGATGTTGCCGGGCCGGAAGCCGAACTCGAGCACGCGCTGCTGGTTCTCGGGCTGCTGGACGAAGTCCTGGAACAGCGCCGCGGCGTCCTTCTGCTCCTGGCTGACCCAGTCGGCGTCGAGGATGATGAAGGGGTTGTCGCTGAAGAGCGTCCCCTCCTTCGGGTAGATCGCGACGAGCGGGTCGCGGGGCGGCTCGGGCACCTCCCCGGGCTGGAGCACGCCATCCGGGTTGCCCCGGTTGTACTGGACGAGGCTGACCTCCTCCATGGCGACCGCGGAGGCGTACGTCAGCGCGGTCCCGCGGGCGTCGTTGCGGTACCAGTTGTTCCCGAAGGTCAGCGTGGTGTCGCCGTAGTGGACGACACTGGCCTCGATGTCCTGCGCGAACTGCTGCACGTCGGGCTTCGCCAGATCCTCCAGGGTGAGGTCGCGGACCTTGCCGACCGCCGCGTAGTTCTGCGCGATGAGGGCCGACAGCCCGGAGGTCGAGAAGTTCGGGTTCGTCTTGCCGAGCCGGAACGGCCCCCACTCGGGATGCCCGTAGGCGGCCCACCCCTCGTCCGAGCGCGCCAGCGTGAGGATGTCGCCCCAGCCGATCGGCGTGGCGGGGTAGCCGAGCGCGTCGGCCATCGGCTTCGGCATGGCGATCACGAGCGGCGTCTGCATGAACGGGGTGGCGTTGTTGGCGATCGGCGGCCTGCCCTGGTCGGCCAGGCGCTGGTTGACGACCGCGGCCCAGGCGGACGATGCCGGCGACCAGATGACCGGCCGGGGCCCCTCAGCGGCCTCGTCCCAGGTCGTCGACAGCAGCGTGGCCGCGCCGCCCGACGCCTTGGACTGCGGGCGCACGAACACGCACTGTCCGTCGACGGCCGCCGCGTCGGAGCCGTTGAACTCCTCGGCGAGGTCGCGCATGAGGTCGATCTTCTCTGAGGAGACCGCCATGTCGACGGTGATGCAGTCGCCCGGGTCGCCGAGGTCCGCGCCGGGACCGGCCGCAGTCGCCGGTGGCTGCTCGGACTGGCCGGCGTCCACGCAGGCGGCAAGGAGCGCGGCGATGAGCAGCAGCAGTACCAGCGTGCTGCGCGTCAGGGTGTCTCTCACGGCGTCATCCCCAGTCCCCGTGCGTCATCAAGCCTACGCCGACGGGGTCCCCGATCAGCGGACGACCTCGTTGAAGAGCAGCACGAGTGCTTCCAGCGCACCCCCGGACGGCGCGCCGGAGGTTTCGGGCAGCGCCGGCGCGTCACCGGCGAGGTGCTGCGGCGGGGCGTCGCCGGTGCGCCAGCCCTGCGCCGCCAGGGCCTGACCGACCGCGGCGTCGGTCGCGGCGGCGACGATGCGGGTGGCGGCCTGCTCGTGGCCGATGACCGGGACGAGGACGAGGTCGACGGTGACGACCGGCTCGGGCCAGGTGACCGTCAGCCCGGCCCCGCGGGCGCCGGCCTGGTCCAGCAGGCGCGCCGCCGTCGCCTCGGTGGTGCCGACGATGTCGACGCGGCTCGGTCCGAACCGGAGCAGGTCCTCGAGCGGCGTGCTGCCGCCCTCGCCGAAGTCGACGACCGCGCGCTCGAGGGCCGTGAACCAGCGGCGGAAGTCGTCGGCGGCGAGGTCCCGGCTGCTGAAGGTGGCACTGCCGACCCGGTCGGCGACGGCCTGGCCGAGCACCACGAGGCCGGTGGCGCGGGTCGGGGCGTCGTGGGCGGGCTTCAGCAGCCCCCACCCGGCCTGACCGCCGATGCCCGACCAGGGCTGCTCGACGGCCCGGCCGACGCAGGCCCAGTCGATCCCGTCCTGGCAGAAGCCACGCAGCACGGCCGCCCGGTCCTCGGGGACGACCATGACGACGGGGCTGCGGGCGAGCGGGCCGACCGCACCGCCGAGGATGGGAGCGAGGCCGTTGCGCTGCCGGGCCTGCTTCACGAGGTCGACCCACGGCGCCGGGACGAGCCAGGCGTCGAAGCCCACCTCCTGCCCGGAGCGGGCGGCGACCAGCTGCTGGGCCACCTCCCAGGTGGTCCCGCCGGGAGCGGTGACCGAGAACGTCGCCGTTTCGGTCGAGCGCGACGCCCACGGGCCCGCAGACCGAGAGCTCGGCGGTCGCGCAGGCCAGGGTGGCACCCGCGGTGCCGCCGCCCGGCGGGGGGCTCGCGGTCCCCGGGGTGGCGGTGCCCGGTCCGGTGCCTCCCCCCGACTCGATGGCGCTGCGCACGGCGAGCGCGCCCCACACCATGGCGGCGGCGACGAGCAGCGCGAGGAGCCGACCGACGACCGCCCTCACCGCGACGCTCCGGCGATGTCGTCGGCCGTCAGGGTCAGCAGCTGCTCGTCGGTCGGGTCGTCGAGCGCGACAAGGCGGCTGGCCTGCGCCGCCACCGCCGCCTCGAAGAGGTTGCGGGCGAGGCGGCCGTTACCGAACCCGCGGCCGCGGGGCTGCGCGTCGAACCAGGCGTGGGCCGCGGTGCGGGCACCGTCGTCGAGGAGGAAGCGCGTGCCCTCCGCGATGTGGCCGAGGATGGCGACGAGCTCGCCGGCCGTGTAGTCGGGGAAGTGGATGGTCTTCGGGAAGCGGGACTCGAGGCCCGGGTTCGCGGCGACGAAGGTCGCCATCTCCTCCGGGTAGCCCGCGGCGATGACGACGAGCCGGTCGCGGAGGTCCTCCATCATCTTCACCAGGGTGTCGATCGCTTCGCGGCCGAAGTCGTTCTCGTTGCCGCGGGCGAGCGCGTAGGCCTCGTCGATCAGGAGCACCCCGCCGACCGCCGAGGTGATGACCTCGCGGGTCCGGGTCGCGGTCTGCCCGACGTAGCCGGCGACGAGCGCGGAGCGGTCGGTCTCGACGAGCTGCCCGCGTGCGACGACCTGGAGGGAGCGGAAGATCTGGGCGAGCAGTCGCGCCACGGTCGTCTTGCCGGTCCCCGGGTTGCCGGTGAACACGAGATGGTGGGACGGCGCGACGGTCGGCAGCCCCCGATCGCGGCGCAGCCTCTGGACGACCAGCAGGTTCGTGAGCAGCCGTACCTCGGCCTTCACCGGCTCGAGGCCGATGAGGGCGTCGAGCTCGGCGAGGAGCTCCTCGACGGGGCGGGGCGGCGGCAGCGGGGCCGCCGGGCCAGTGGTGGCGTCCGGCTGCGCGGTGACCGTGGCGCTCCCGCCGGCCGGCGCGCCGGGCCACGTCGGTGGCCCGGGACGGTCGTCGTCGGGGCCGGCGACCCGGCGGCGGGCCTCCTCGATGGCGCCCGGGTGGATTCCGAAGAACGACGGCTCCGGTCGGGGCACGCCGGCCGCCTCGATCCGGGCGATGAGGACGGCGCGGTAGCGCGCGATGGCGTCCAGCTCCGCCTGGGAGGTGTGCACATCGAGCGACGCGACGGTGTGTGCGATGACGAGGGCGTGCCGGAAGTAGGTCCAGCAGCGCCGACCGCCGTCGCGCGCGTCGGCGTCGACCAGCAGCGCGAACAGCGTCGACGGGCGCTCGAGCAGGGCACGGCGGCCGGCGACCACCCCGCTGCGGCGCAGCTCCGCGACGTCCGCGGCCACGAGAACGTCCGGCGTGGGGGCCGCAGGCGACGAGGAAGGCCCGCAGCTCGTCGTCGGTGTGGATGGTGTCGGCGTCCACGAAGGCGGCGGTCAGCTCGGTGACCTCGGTCGCCACGTCGCGGGCCAGCGCGTCGGCATCGGTCGCCCCCGTCGACGCCGCGAGCCCCGTCACCAGCGGCGTCACGGCACGCAGGAAGTCCTCGACCGGTGCCACCAGCGCCTCGTACGGCTCGCCCACTGCTCGGTCTCCGCCCCGCGCGTCCGCCATCACCGTCAGTGAAGCGCATCAGCGGCCGGCGGCGGACGAGGACGGCCCGTGGTGCGGCGCCGCGGCCGATCGCTGTCCGCGTGACCGTAACCTGACCCCGCGGGGCGCGTTGATCGAACTGCATCGGGTCGACGGCCGGCGGTCGGTCCTCCACCGGGAAAGGAGCAGGGGTGTCACTGACGTCCCCGTCCCCGGGCGGCGCTCCCCTGCCGCCGTCGGCGCTCGAGGTCGTACGGGTACCACGGGGCACCGCCGGCGCCGTGCGGTTCCCCGACGGCCTCGGCCGGCTCGTCGACGCGCACCGTGACGGCCAGGAGGAGGGCCCGGCCAGCCTGCTGCCCCGACGCCGGTGGCTGACGGCCGTGCGGCTGCTCGCCGACGACCTGCTGGGTGCGCTCGCCGCCACGGGGTCGGCGCCGGGCCCCGTCCCGGTCTGGGTGGGCGACGACCCGCGCTCCGCACGGGCCTTCACGGTGCTCTACGGGTCCGACATCCGGCGGGACGGCGGCCGTCGCGACCGTCTCACGCCACCGCACGACGCGATGCGCGACCGGCTGGTGGTCGTCATCGGCGTGGCCCGCAGCGGCACGACCTGGCTCGAGTCGCTGCTGATGTGCCATCCGTCGGCCGGCGGGGTCGACCGGGGCGAGACGTTCCTGTTCAGCGCGCTGCGCGACCTCCTCCAGGACGGCCAGCTCCGACTCCGGGTACCCGACCTGGCGCTGCGTCTGCGCCGGTTCACCGACGGGGTCCTGCACGCGAGCCTGGCCCGCCACGCGCCGGGGGCGACCCACTTCGTCGAGAAGACGCCGCTGCACGCGACCCTGCTGCCGGAGATCGCCGCGCTCTACCCCGACGCCTGGTTCGTCCACGTCGTCCGCGACGGCCGCGACGTGGCCCGGTCGCTCGCCCGGGTCGACTTCTTCCGTGACGTGAGCCCGGGCGAGGGTGCACGGCTGTGGGCACGGACGCTGCGGCGCATCGAAGCCGCGTCGGCCACCATCCCCCGGTTCACCGAGGTGCGCTACGAGGACCTGTTCGCCGACCCCGTCAAGATCACCGGCGACCTGCTCCGCTGGGTGGGGCTGGACGTCGATCGGGAGGTCGAGGCCGCCGTCGTCGCGCAGGCGGGACGGCGGGTGAGCCGGCACGGGACCGGTGGGCGGGTCGGCCCCGGGCAATGGCGTGATCTGCCGGTCGCCGACCGGGCCGCCGTCTACGGGGAGGCCGGCACGGTGCTCCGCGAGCACGGGTACGCGTCGCGGGTCGAGACCCTGCGGTGGCAGGTGCATCCGGCGTCCTGGCGGCCGCAGGCCCGCCGCATCGGACGCCGTCTGACCGGGGACCGCCGATGACCGCCTCCGTCGACGGTGACGCCCCGCGCCGGCCGCTCTCCGTGGTCGTGTACGGGAACTCGGTCGGGGCCCTGCAGGTCCCGCCGCGGGGTCCGGGCGACCCCGGCACCTACGGGGAGGTGCTCGTCGACCGGCTGCACGCCGCCGGGGTGCCGGCCCAGCTCCACCTCGAGGCACGCTGGTTCGACTTCGTCAGCCGCGGGCTGCGCCGCTACGAGTCGTCGCTGCGGGTCCACGCGCCCGACGTGGTCGTCCTCCAGTACGGCCTCAACGAGAGCCAGCCGTGGCTCACCCCGGTGTGGCTGCTGCGCCACCTGATGACCCGCCACCGCGCCGCGACCCGGGTCGCCCGCTGGTACCGGCGGACCGTCACGCCGGTGCTGTGGCGCTGGGTGAAGACCTACCGGCGCCGCCTGTCCGGTCCCGTGGGCACGCGCACCTGGCAGATGACGCCCCGCCGCTTCCGACATCTCATGGGCCAGCTGATCCGCGCCGTCCGGGTGGAGCAGCGGCCGCTCGTCCTGGTGCTCGACCTGAACCCGCCGGCCGGGGCGCTCGCCCGGCACCTCGCCGGCATGGAGGAGCGGCACGCCGTCTACCAGCAGGCGCTGGCGGACGTGGTCGCCGACGCCGCCGACCCGGACGTGCGGCTGGTGCGGGTGTCGGCGGTCGTGCGGGAGCTGGGACCGGACCGGGCGCTGCCCGACGGCATGCACTACTCGGCCGACGGTCACGTCCTCGTCGGTGAGCGGCTCGCCGGGGAGGTCCTGACCTGGCTCGGACCGCGCGCCTGACAGCCCGGGTCAGCCGGCGGCCGTCAGGTCGACGTGCAGGCCGGCGGTGCCCTCGGCGGGGTAGGTCGTCACGTACTCGTAGCGCTCTCTCAGCTCGCGGTCGTCCCACACCGTCGTGAACCTGGTGCGGTAGTTGAACGCGAGCTCGACCGTGTCGCGGTGGTCGGCCACGAGGATGCGGGCGATCGCCTCCGGGTCCGGATGCTTGAACTGCTTGCCGCTCGTGGAGAACAGATACCGGCCGGCGCGCACCGCGGCCACGAGGTCCGGCGACACGTTCGCGCGGCTGCCGTGGTGGGGCAGCTTGCAGACGTTGATCGGAACCCGCCCGCCCCGTTCCCGTGCCAGCCGGTCCAGCCCCGCGACCACGTCGGTCCCGAAGGCGTCGCCGCACAGCAGGACCCGGCGGTCGCCGTGCTCGGCCAGCAGGACGATGCTCGATCCGTTCGGCTTCGAGGTGTCGGGCCGGAACCGCTTGGCCGCGAGCAGCTCGGGGTCGGGGCGCTCGTCGCCGAGCACATCCGGGGCGACGGACTCCGGCTCGGGAGGGACCCCCGGGACGAGGCCGGCCTTGCGGCACTCCGCCAGCCACTGCGGGGCGAGCTCACGCAGCCGCTGGCGCGTCGGTCCGAGGAGCGTCAGGGTCAGCCCTCCCGGCAGGGACACCGTCGGCAGGGGCGCGTCGCCGTCATCGGGCAGGGCAACCGCCTTGCCATCGAAGCGGGCGTTCCAGGGCAGCGTCCGTCCCACGAGCTGGTCGCTGAGCTCCTCCCCCTGCCGCGCCCCGAGCACGTCGGTCGGCAGGTGGTCCCAGGCGTTGAACCACACGTCGCCGATGTCCGCGTCCACGCCGTCGCGCACGAGCGCCAGGATGCCGCCGACGTGGTCCGCGTCGACGTGCGTGACGACGAGCAGCTCGAGGCGCCCGGCATCGTCACCGGTCCCGAGCTGCTGCGCCATCCGATCCCGCAGCGCCGTCTGGACGTCGTCGTCGATCGGCCCGCCGTCGATCAGGAGGTGGTAGGGGGCATCGGCGTCCTCGCCCCAGCGCATCCAGAGGCAGTCGCCGTGCTCGGCCGGCAGCAGGTCGAGCTCGAACACGTGGTCACCTTCCCTCGAGGATCCAGTCCGCATCGCCGTAGGCCACGAGCGCCAGCACCATCGCCGTCGTGCCGTCGAGCAGTGCCCGCCGGGTCTCGACGAGGGCTTCGCCCAGGCTGGCGCCGCCGTCCGGCGGCGTCTGGAGCATGCGGGTGACGAGCGCCGCCGCCACCGGGGCCGCGTGACGGCCGAGGACCTTCGTGAGGGTGCCGAGCACCACGGCGGCGCCTCCGCCGCGGAACTTGGCGGGGAAGTGCTCGAAGGTGATGTCGCTGGCCGCCGTCGAGCAGCCGAGGAGCAGGACGGCGACGGGCGACTCGTCACCGGTCGCGTGCACGTAGTCGGCCGTGAGGTGGCTGCTGGCGAGGTTCTGGTCGTCGCCGATGGACAGCGAGACGCCCAGCAGGTCGTCCTCGAAGGTGTGGGGCAGCGCGACGAGCAGCCCCGGGCGGTCGTCGCGGACCCGGGCGCACCAGTCGTCCCAGGTGACCACCGTCTCGGCGTCGGGCCCCGCGAGGGCCGCGAGCTGCTGGCGCACGCTGTCGATCGCGCCGGGCACGAAGCCGTCCACCCTGTCGCTCGCGGCGAACAGCAGTGGCCGAGCCAGCGGCAACAGGGCGCCCTCGCCCGCGGGCTCGCTGACCCGCCAGCCCTGGGCCGGGCGGTCCGCTTCTCCGATGCTGAACAGCTGGCGCTCGATGACCCGGTTCAGCCCCCAGAACCCGAGCGGGCACACCGTCGTGGCGTCGTGCGGCCCGGGACAGGGCTGACCCGCCACCTCGTCCGGGTAGGTCGTGTCGAGCGGGTCGGCGAGCCGTGCCCGGCCGGTGGCACACACGGTGGCGTCCCGGTCCGGCGCCGGCAGGTCGTAGCAGAACTCGAGCGGGAGGTACGCCTCGGGGACTGCCGAGAGCACCTGCAGTCGCCGTGCATCGCCCAGCATGTCGCCGAGCGCATCGTCGACGATGGCGCTGCGAAGGTTGACCCCGCGGTTGGCGAGGAACACGAGCAGCTCGACGAAGCGGGCGTCGTCGAGCGAGTCGAACTCGTCGGGGGCGTCGATCACCTCCTCGAGCCGGCCGCGCAGCTTCTTCACCTCCGCCTTCACGGCGTCGCTGTCGAGGTTGACGGTCCGGGACTCGTGCCCGGCCGTGACGGTGCCGCGGGCCACCCCGTCGTGGCCGTGGTTGAGGACGAGGGCCGCGTCGAAGGGGCGCCGACGGTGGAGGTCGGTGGTCCGCATCCGCAGCATCGCCTCGGGGGCGAGGACGATGGCGTCCTCGGGTGTCTCGGCGTCCGCGCCGGTCTCGCGGGCCGCGCCGGCGCGCGTCACCACCGGACCGCGCAGCAGCCAGGTCTGCAGGATGCGGTTTCCGTGCAGGACGATGAGCCGGGCCTCGAACCGGTCGGGGCCTGCCGGAATGGTCACGTCGAAGACCGCGTCGTCCGAGCGGCCCACGCGGGGCAGCTCGATCTCGCGGACCTCCGGGTCGCCGGGCAGGTCGGCGGAGGCCAGGACGACCGTCAGCCGGTGGGACGGCGCGTCGGGCAGCGTCTCGTCGGGGAACGGCCGAGGCGCCACCACCGCCTCGGCCTCCGGCGGGCCGACGAACGCCCGGATCTCGTGGGCGGCGCCTGCGAGGAAGGTCGGCACCACACGTCGGCCGCGCCGGACGGCCGCCTGGACGTAGCGGATGGGGCCGGCGTCCTCGGCGGCCGCACGGGTCGCGCGGCGGGCGCTGGCGTAGCGGCTGGCACCCCCGGTCTCGTGGATGAAGCCGTCGCTGTGTCGCGCCTCCCCGATCGCGCGGCCGATCCGAGCAAACGCGACCGGCGGCTCGGCGCCCACACGAGGCGGCCCGGCGCCGACCAGCGGCGGCTCGGGCTCCATGAAGTAGCGGATCTCCCCGGCCGCGGGCGGCAGCGCCACGGGTTCGTCGGCGATCAGATCGACGGCCTCGAGCTCGACGGCGGCGCTGGCCATGAGCGCGCGGAGCCTGGTGGCGGCGATCGTGGACGGGGCGGCGAACAGCACGCCGCCGCCGGCGCCGTTGCGCTGCCAGCCGTACGCCATGGCCTCGTCGAGCGCCTGGTCGTGCGACAGGGACCGGATCAGGTCGATGAGCCAGCTGACGTGCCCGGTCGGATCGAGACGGACGACACCGGTCACCGCTGCCGCGGTCGTGGTGCGCAGCAGCGCCGCCTCGCCGTCGAGGTCGGGCTCCGTGGTGAGCAGCAGGACCATGTCGGCGCGCGGGCGGGTCAGCGGCAGCCACGTCCGCCACCGCTCCGCCGTACCCGGCAGCACGAGGAGGTCGGCCGTGTGGCGGCGGCGACCGACCGTCACCGGCTCGATGAGGGTGCCCATCCACTCCACCGCCGACCCGGCGTCGGCGAGCTGCTCGCGCAGCCCCGCCGCGTCGGGCTGGTCCGGCACACCGACGCGCAGCGGCCAGTCCCAGCTCAGCCGGTCGCGACGGCCGGGCTCGGGCGTCGCGACGAACGCGCTGCGGGCCTGCCCGGCCGGCGACGTGAGCAGGCGGGTGAGCTCGGCCGGCCGCCAGGCGCCGGCGGTCAGGTCGCGGCCGTGCAGGGCGAGGCGGGGCGGCCCGGAGGACCGATGCGACCAGAGGTCGGCCGCCCGTGTCGGGTGCAGCCACCGCTGCGTGTCCCCCCAGTGGGCCCGCGTGAAGGGATCGCGCCACGTCACCGGGGCCCGCGCCGCCTCGGCCGCCTCCACGACCTCGTCGAGCAGCGCCATGACCCCGTCGGCGTCGCGGGCCTCTACCGGCGGGCGGGCACGACGCCACGCGCCGGCGAGGACGCCGGCGGCCACGAGGGCCGGGGCGAGGACGTCGGCCTCGACCTCGCCGCCCCACGGACCACGGGTCGGCCGGCTCACGGCTGGTTTCCGAGCGGCACCCCCGGGTAGGGCAGAGAGGCCGGCGGGTCGGCGTGGGGCAGCAGGTACGAGCGGATCGATGCGTCGCAGGCGGCGTAGCCCCAGTTGATCAGCGCCGAGCGGGTGTCGTCGGACATGGCCTTGAGCCGCGTGCGCTCCCCCGCCAGCGCGGCCGTGCGGGCGGGCGTCACCGCGATCGTTCCGGTCGCCGGATACTCGTCGACGGGCGTGGCGATGCCGATGAACGCGCCCGTGCGACTGCCCTCCTTGTACGCGCCGACGACCTGGTGACGGCGCAGCGCCCGGACCTGTCCGTCGATCGTCTTGAGGACGCGCAGGGTGTGGCGGCCCCAGGTCCGCGGGATGCGCGGCGTCGACTTGAACGTGCCGCCACCGTCGCTGACGAGGATGGTGCGGTAGCGCTTCCAGGCGGTCTCGACCCCGAGGTTGTCGTAGACGCCACCGTCGGAGAGGATCGGGTGGGTGGTGAAGGGTTCGCGGTGCAGCTCCCAGCTGCGCGACTCCGCCGTGTAGGTCGACGCGTCGATGTCGAGGACGACGGGTGAGAGCACGGGCGGGAACGCCGAGGAGGCCGCGACCGCCTGGGCCAGCGACAGCGTCGGGTTGCGGACCATCCCGACGCGGTAGTCGGCCATGTAGGGCCGCGAGAACCGCCACAGCGCCCCGGACTGCAGGTTGGTGGCGTTGATGACGAAGCGGGGACCGTTCTCGTCCGAGGGCAGGTCCTGGAGCGTCCGATCGTCGAACAGCAGCCGTCGGTAGTCGTCGGCGACCCGGTTGCCGATCGTCGTCCGCGGAGTCAGCAGGCCGGACAGGACGGCCGAGCGGTCGATGGTGGTGGACGCGACCCGGCGCAGCGGGGTGACGACGAGATCCTCGAACCCGGCGGCGACCCCGGACCCGTCGAACGCCAGCGACGGCCAGGCGACCGCGAGCTGCCCGGCGGTGATGGAGCCCCCGGACACGCTCGAGACACGGTCGAGCTGCGCGAGCAGCCCGAGCTCGTTCAGACGCCGCAGGACGCCCACATGGAAGAGCATGGCCCGGTACCCGCCGCCCGACAGGCACAGCGCCGTCCCGTCCTCCACGTGGCTCTCGTCGCCGCCGGCGACGACGATGTCCGCGACCGATGCACCCGCCATGTCCCCTCCTGCACCCTCGCCGGCAGTGTGCACGAACCGGACGGAGCGGTCCAGAGGGTCCGGTCGAGCGGTCCGGCCGGTCAGGCCTCGACGCTGACCTCGACGAACCGATGCGTGGAGGGATCCGAGCTCGGTCCCACCCCGATCCGGTAGGCGAGCGGCTCGACGACCCACCCTCGCCGATGCACGTCGTAGTACGCGAGGTCACGGGCGGGAACCTCGAGCGTGACCGGGGTCGTCTCGCCGGGCGCGAGCGTGACGCGTGCGAAGGCGCGCAGGTCTCGGGGCGCGCGCGTGACCGTGCTGTCGAGCGCCGACACGTAGCACTGCACGACCTCGGTGCAGTCGACCGTGCCGGTGTTCGTCACCGGGACGGTGACCCGGATCGTGCCGTCCGGCCCGACCCGGTCGGCGTCGAGCGTCGGCTCGCCGTAGGTGAAGGTCGTGTAGCCGAGCCCGAACCCGAAGGGGTAGGCCGGCGCGTGGCCCCGGGCCTCGAGCCACCGGTAGCCGTGCAGGTACTCGTAGGTGATGACGCGGGCGTCGGGATCGAAGGGCGGGAGGTGCGACGTATCCCGCGGGACCGCGAAGGGCAAACGTCCCGAGAAGCTGACCGCGCCGGTCAGCAGGTCGGCGAGGGCCCGGCCGCCCTCCATCCCGGCGTACCAGCCCATGACGACGGCCGGGACGGTGTCGCGCCAGGGATCGACGACGACGGCGCTGCCGGAGACGATGACCACGACGGTTCGGGGCTGGACGGCAGCCACCTCGCGGATGAGCTGCTCGTGGGCGTCGGCCAGGCGCAGCGAGGTCCGGTCGCCGCCCCAGGCGAGCATGTTCTCGCCCTCGTCGCGCCAGGTCCGACCGACGACAAGGATCGCGCAGTCGGCGTCACGGGCGGCCCGGCGCACCGCGGCGGGATCGTCGGTCGCGGCGGCGGCGACCTCGGCGCGGCCGGCCAGCGACTCGCGCAGGCCCGCGAGCGGGGTCGTGACCTCGGGGGCGCGCACGTGGCTGGACCCGCGGTCGCCGGTGTTCGGCAGGTCGGCGAGCCGGCCGACGACCGCCACCCGGCCGGGCGCGTCCAGGTCGAGGGGCAGGACCGGCGTCCCGTCGACGGGCTCGTTGCGGAGCAGGACCATCGCCTCGCGGGCGGCCTGGCGGGCCAGGGCCCGGTGCGCCCCGGAGGCGACGGCCTCCGGGCGGTACCGGGACGGCTCTCCCACGCCGGCGAACCGCAGCTTCGTGCGCACGACCCGGCGGACGGCCTCGTCGACGGCCGCCCCGTCGAGCTCACCGCGCCGCAGCGCCCGCGGGATCCGCCGGTAGCGCAACGCGGCGGGCATCTCCACGTCGCAGCCGCCGGCCACCGCCGCGGCTCCGTCGCGGACGGCGAACAGCCAGTCGGAGATCGTGATGCCGTCGAAGCCCCAGTCGCCGCGCAGGATGTCGCGCAGCAGGTGGCGGCTGTGCGACGCCCACTCGCCGTTCACACGGTTGTAGGCGGTCATGACCACGGCCGCGCCGGCGTCGACGCACCGGCGGAAGTGCGGCAGGTAGACCTCCCGGAGGGTCCGCTCGTCGACCCGGACGTCCACCTTGAAGCGGGCGTCCTCGATGGTGTTGCAGGCGTAGTGCTTCACGCAGGCCATGGCGTGCCGCTGGATGCCGCGGACCAGCGCCGCGCCCATCGTCCCGACGTGATGGGGGTCCTCGCCGTAGGTCTCCTGCGCGCGACCCCAGCCCGGGTGGCGTAGGAGGTTGACGCAGACGGCACCGATGAGGTCGGCGCCCTGGCTGCGCGCCTCGACCCCCATGGCGTCGCCGATGCGCTCCTCGAGGTCCGGGTCGAAGGTCGCACCGCGGGCCATCGGCGCCGGGAAGGCGGTCGAACGCCCCAGCATGATGCCCCGCGGTCCGTCGGTGAACCGCAGCGGCGGGATCCCGAGGTGCGGTGCGTCGCCGGCGAGGTACGGCCGCTCCTGGTAGGCGAACAGCAGCCGCGGCAGGTCGCGCAGCCGCCGGTCGCCGGTGACCTGGTGGAGCTTGTCGCGCAGGCTCATCCGGGCGAGCAGGTCGTCGACGCGCCGGTCGAGGTCGATCGTCTCGTCGTCGGGTCGGTCGTCGGGTTGGTCGGGGGCGTCACGCGCTGGTGTCCACGATCGCCCCCTGCCGCTCGGCGAGCGCGACGGCGAGCCGGACGTTGATCGTCGTGCCCTCGAGGAACACGTCGCTGAGATCGGCGCCGTCGACCGAGGCGCCGCGCAGGTCCGCCCGGTCGAGGCGCGCCCGGCGCAGGATCGCCTGGGACAGGTCGGCGTCGGTCAGATCGGCGTCGATGAGCTCGGCCTCGCTGAGGTCGGCGGCCGTCAGCCGCACGCCGTGCAGGTCGATGCCGCGCAGCACCTGGTGGCGAAGGTTCACGTAGGACCAGTCTCCCTCGAGGATCTGCACGGCGAGCAGGCGCGCGCCGGTCAGGTCCGACCCGGTCATCTTGCAGCGCACGAACGCCGCCGTCGACAGCGTGGCGCCCCGCAGATCGCAGTTGAGGAAGGCGGTGCCGTCGTGCCGGGAGCCCGACATGCCGGCGTTGACGAGGTTGCAGCGGTCGAACCGGCAGCCGCGGGTGACCACCTCGGACAGGTCGGCGCCGCGAAGGTCGCAGCGGGTGAACGTGATGCCGTCGAGGGTGGCGCCGGCGAGCTCGTCGCCGATCGTCTGCTCCTCGTACTCCGTCGTCATCCGAGGAGTGCGTCGTGCCAGTCGGGGTCGAGCTGGGTCAGGAACTCGTCGATCCGCGCGACCTCCTCGGTCTCGCCGATCTCGCGGGCGGCGTCGCGTAGGGCCGCGAGGCAGCGGAGGAAGCCGCGGTTCGTCTCGTGCCGCCAGCGCACGTACCCATTGCCGCCCCAGCCGTTCTTGCGGATGGCGTCGAGCCCACGGTGGTAGCCGACGCGCGCGAACGCGTACCGCTCGATGGGGTCGCGACCGTGGCCGGCCAGCGCCGCCCACCCGTCCAGGAACGTGGGGTGGTCGGCGACGACCTGACCGATCGTGGCTCGCTGCCGGTCGGCAGGGGCGTCCGTGGCGGCCTCCAGCGCGTCGGCCACGTCGTCGGGGGGCGAGGGGAGGACGACCTCGGGACGATCGGCGCGGGGCAGCTCTGCCATGGGTTCCCTCCGGTGTTCGACGTTCAGCGTCGGCGTCAGCGTCAGCGCTTGGCGGTGTCGCCCAGTCGGAAGATCGGACGGTTCGTGTCGTCGAGGCCGACCATGCGAACCTTCACACGGGTGCCGAGACGCCAGGGGCCCGAGGTCGTCGACAGCCCGCTGGCGTCGACCTCGAGCTTGCCGCGCTCGCGCGCCGGCAGGCCCAGCGCCCGCTCGGCCGTGACGAAGCCGGTCAGGCCGAGCCGCGGCAGCCGGATCTTGAGGCCAGCGGCGTTGATCCCGGTGACGACAGCCGGCTCGGGTGCGTCGAGGAAACCGCGGTCGAGCAGCCGCGCCCAGAGCTCGTTGCGCTCGCGGGCCTGCAGGTACTTCAGCGCCCCTGACCGGGTGTCGAGCCACACGGCGAGCGACGCGAGGGTGTCGCCGCGGTGCAGCGGCTCCTCCTCGGCGAGGACCGAGCGGATCTGCCGGTGGACGACGAGGTCGGCGTAGCGGCGGATCGGCGAGGTGAAGTGACAGTAGGCGCTGGCGGCCAGCCCCCGGTGGTGCGTCGGGTCAGTGTCGTAGTTCGCCCGCGCGGTGGAGGCGGTGGCGGCGGCCACGAGCAGGTCGCGGTCCTCGGCCCGGCCCTCGGAGCCGAGCCGCTCGATCTCGGCGATGACCTGGCCCATGACCGCGTCGGCGTCCGACGTCTCGGCCTCCAGGGCGGGCAGCGACGCGCCGATGGCCTCGGCGGCGGCCTGCAGCTTGCCGGCGCGGTCGGGATCGACGCCTTCGTGGGCGCGGTAGAGCGCGGGCACGTCGTGCTCGACGAGCCAGCCGGCCACGCCTTCGTTGGCGGCGACCATCAGGCGCTCGATGAGCCGGTAGGCCTGCACGTGGGGCTCGGTGTCGCGGACCGTGAGCTTGCCCTCGACGACGGCGGGCTCGATCTCGGCCTGCTCGAACAGGTCCTCGAAGGTCGCGCGGGCGTCCCGCTCGACGCCGAGCCGGCGGGAGGCCTCGACGGCGGCGGTCAGGATCGCGCTGGCGTCGTCGGCGTGCTCGCCGGCGAGGGTCGTGACCTCGCCGGCGTCGCCTGCAAGCCAGTCCTCCACGGCCGCGTAGGTGAGCTTCGCCCGCGAGCGGACGACGGCCGTGTCGACGTGCACGTCCGCGACGGTGCCGTCCGGCTCGACGCGGAAGCGCACGGAGATGGCACGCCGGTCGGCGCCGGGCAGCAGGGACAGGTCGCCCTCCGAGAGGGCCGGGTCGATCATCGGGGCGTTGTCGCCGACCGCGAGGTAGGCGGTCGACGCGACCGTGCGGGCGTAGTGGTCGGCCGGCGAGTCCATCCCGACGACGGCGGCCACGTCGGCGATGTGGACGGCGAGGTACACGGGCGCGTCGGCGTCGCCGTCCCACCAGGCACCGACGGCGTCGTCGATGTCGCGGGTCGTCGCGTCGTCGACGGAGACGCAGGGCTCGTCACGGGCGTCCGCCGGCGGCAGCTCGGCGCCGGGGATCGGTCCGTCGAGGCCGAGCCCGGCCGCGGCGCCACGTCGCCCGCCGGCGAGCAGCCCGACCACGCGGGTGTGGGTCGTCGCCGCCTCGGCGGGACTCAGCCCCGCGGAGACGGCGCCCCCGGGCACGAGCGTCGGCGCCGAACGCCCCATGGCGACGACGACGGCGTTGGCGCGGATCGCGGCCGGAGAGCCGACCACGTGGGGCCCGGCCACCAGCGCCCGGCCGACGGGCGTGCCGTCCTCCCGGTCGCCGCACAGCACCACGATCTGCCGGCCGATCGAGGTCCCGAGCCGGCCGGCGAGCGTCTCCTCGAGGTCGATCCAGCCGGTCCCGATGTCGGCGTCCGGCTCGAGGACCAGCCGGCCGGGGCCGCGCTGCACGGTGCCGACCAGCATGCGACGCGCGCGCTCGACGAGGGTGACCGCTTCCGCGGAAGCACCCTTGTCGTCCAGCGTCATCTCGGCGTCGACGAGGTCGTCCGCGACGAGCCCCTTCGCCGTTGGTGGGGGCACGAAGACGCGGTCGACCTGCTTCGTCGTCCCGTCGTCCTTCTCGGCGCCGACGGTCGTCGGGGTGACGCCGTCAGCCGTCACCGGGGTGAGGAATCCGAACCCACGCGGGTGCGGACGAAACCGGGCGCGGACCTGCACGCGTGCCTCGTTGGTCGGTCTGGTGAAGTCGGTGGCCGGCACGGTACGACGTTGGTGTGATGCGGTCACAGTCGGACGATCGTGACCGCCGTCCTGCGCGCTCCGCGACTACGCTCGGCGGCCGAGCGAGCGTGGCGGAACTGGCAGACGCGCGAGGTTTAGGTCCTCGTGGCCGTGAGGCTGTGGGGGTTCGAGTCCCCCCGCTCGCACCGGCGCTGACCTGCGTGGCCGCTCCCGGTCGCGCGGCGCCGACGCCGCCTTCGCGTCAACGGGGGTCGATGTCGTAGGCCTGCCCGCGGTGCCGGATGGCAACGACCCGTACCGTCTTGGGATCGCGAATCTCGTAGATGACGCGGTACACGCCGACCCGGTAGGACCACAGGCCGGCCAGGCGTCCGCGCAAGGGGTAGCCGGCCTCCGGGTCTTGCTCGAGGACACCGAGCGCGTCGAGGACCGCGTCGGCGAGCAGGTAGTCCAGCCGGGCGAACGCGTCACGCGCGGAGCGCGCCAGGAAGACCCGTGCCACTCACGACCGTCCGCGGGCCGCGTGCTCCTCACGGACCTCGTCCAGCTCCACCATGTCGCCGGCGGCAAGGTCGTCGAGACCCTGGCGGATCGCCTCCAGCGTCGCCTCGTCGGAGAGGATCGCTGCGGTCTCCTCCAGCGCCTCGTACTCGTCGACGGGGATGACGACCGCGGAGGGCCGGCCGTGGCGGGTGATGGTCACGTGCTCACGGCGGTTGGCCACCTCGTCGAGGAGATCAGCGAGGTGGCTGCGGAACTCACGGGCGGGCACGGTCTTCGGCATACGAGAAGTGTACATGAGCGCGTACACAACGGCGGCCTCACGAGACACGGGCGTTCACGGCCCAAGGATGGCCGTCGCGAGGGTCGCGGCCACATCGGCGTCCTTGTCGGGCAGGACGCGGCGGCGTGAGCCGCCGCGTCCCGACGGCCGCAGGAACCGGCGTATGCGACAGTTCCTGGCGCGGGCGAGGCAAGCCGCGCCGTGACGGCCGCAGGAACCGGCGTATGCGACAGTTTCTGGCGGGGGCGAGGCAAGCCGCGCCGCGCCCGGCGCCCCGACGGCCGCAGGAACCGGCGCATGCGACAGTTCCTGGCGCGGGCGTATACCGCGGGCGGATCAGGGCGCCGGCACGCCCGGGCAGTCGAAGGAGTGGAACGACCCGATCTCGTCGTGATCGTCCGGCTCGTGGAAGGTGCCGTCCGCCTGCCCAACGCCCCGCAGCGCGTCCTGACCCGGCCAGTGCCACCCTTGCTCCGACCATGAGTAGGTGTCGTCGCCCTCGGCCGAGATCGAGCGGACGACGAGATCGGTCGCCCCGTCGCCGTCCATGTCGCGGCACTGCAGGCCCGAACCGGCCCCGGCGGACCCGCCCACGGGGAACAGCGTCGGGGAGGTCGGGTCGGCGATCGTCACGCGTGACAGCCCGCAGGGCTGGTCGGGGTAGTCGGGCATGGCCCACAGCGAGAGGTTCGCCGTCGAGGCGCCGGCCTGCTCGACGACGAACGCCACCTGGCGGTCGGCACCGATCGTGGTGGCGCCGAGCGGCTTCACCGGAGCCATGTCGCTCGCCTGGTCGAGTGGAGCCTCCACGACGTACCCGGTGGCGAGCACGACCCGGAAGAAGAAGGACCCCTGGTCACCCTGCTTGTAGGTCACGAGCCGATCCGGCCGGTCGTCACCGTCGAGGTCGCCGACCGCTTCCTCGACGCGCTGCGCGTTCGAGGCGAGGTCGGGGTCGAGGTTGCTCGCGGACGCCGGGCACGGTGAGTCGGAGGCGGCCTGCTCGGTGGCCGGGGCGTCGGTCGGCGTCGAGGTGGCGGGCCCTGCCGTCGAGGTGGCGGGCCCTGCCGTCGAGGTGGCGGGCCCTGCCGTCGAGGAGTCGGCTCCGGTCGGCGACGACGCCGTCCCCGACGGCGATGCCACCACGCCAGCGGACGACGGTCCGGCGGACGCTGCGGCCGGCGTGCCGATGCTCGCCCCGGAGCCATCGCCGCCGCCCCCGCATCCGGCGAGCAGGAGCGCAGCCACCGCCAGCACCGCAAGCCGCCGCCTCCGACCCGTCCGTCCGGTCCTCGCCGTGTGCCCCGTGATCATCCCTGCCCGCATGCTGTCGTCCCCGTCGGCGTTGCCCGAACGTGACGGAGGGTAGTGACCTGGCCTGGTGATGGGCGCCTTCGTGTCCCCCCGCTCGCTCGACCGGGGCCGGCCATCCGCCGGCCCGCCCGCGCTCGTACCGTCGGCGAGAGCCGTCCCGGCGCCGCAGCACGAGAGCCCTCCCGGCGCCGCAGCAGACGACGCGGTGGACGCTGCACGACCGAGAGCCACCCGAGAGCCGTACCTCCGAGAAGCGACCGACAGAGAGCTGCGACCATGCCCGACCACGACCGCCGGTCCCTCTGGCAGGCGACCGCCGAGGCCCTCGCCTACCCCCCGCCCGACGGTGACCACAGCACCGACGTGGTCGTGGTGGGTGGCGGGATCACCGGACTGACCACCGCGCTGCTGCTGGCGGAAGCGGGCGTCGAGGTCACCGTGCTCGAGGCCCGCCACGTCGCCGCGGGAACGACCGGTGGGACGACCGGCAAGGTCACCTCGCAGCACGGCATGATCTACCACGACCTCGCCCAGAGCCACGGCGCGCCCGTGGCCCGCGCCTACGCCGACATCAACGAGGAGGCGATCCGGGAGATCGCCGACATCTGCGACCGCCACGGGATCGCGGCCAACTGGACGCCGACGGACGCGTACGCGTACGCGCAGTCGGAGGCGGAGGTGGCCTCGCTGCGCCGGGAGCTGGCGGCCGCGCAGTCCGCCGGTCTGCCGGCGGACTGGGTCGACCGGATCCCGCTGCCACTGGAGGTGCAGGGCGCCGTCCGCGTCAGCGGCCAGGCCCAGCTTCATCCCGTTGCCTACGCGAACGGGCTGGCTCGGACGCTCGAGCGCCATCCCGGCGCCTCCGTCCACTGCCGCGCCCGGGTCACCGATGTCACGGTCTCGGGCGGACGCGTCCGGGTCACGACGGAGGACGGGGTACGGGTCCACGCGGGGCACGCGGTGCTCGCGACGCTGCTGCCGATCACCGACCGCGGGTTCGAGTTCGCTCGGACCCAACCCTACCGGAGCTACGGCGTTGCCGCCGTCCTCGACGGAGGCGAGGGCCCTGGGGACGCCGCGAGCAGCGCGGCCAGAGCGGCCAGCGCGGGCAGCGCGGGCAGTGCGAGCGCAGCCGCCGGGGGCATGTACCTCGCAGCCGGCGAGCCGAGCCGGTCGGTGCGCTACCACCACGGCGAGGACGCCTCCTACGTCATCGTCGTCGGAGACGGCCACGAGGTCGGTCATGGCGAGGACACCCGACGCCACGGCGAGGCGCTCGAGACCTTCGCCCGCCGGCACTTCCCGGTTCGGGAGGTGGCGTTCCGCTGGTCGGCGCAGGACTACCTGCCCGACGACCGATTGCCGTTCATCGGCGCGACCGGGCTGTCCGACCGGATCCTCGTGGCGACGGGCTTCCAGAAGTGGGGCCTCACCAACGGCACGGCGGCGGCGCGCATCCTCACCGGCACGATCACCGGCGAGGAGCATCCCCACGCCGGCGTGTTCTCGCCGACACGCGCGACGGTCAGCGCCTCCGCCCGCCGGTTCCTCGAGCACAACCTCGACGTGGCAGCTCGGTTCGTCGGGGACCGCATGCGTCCGGACGTTGACCACGTCGACGACCTCGGGCCCGGCGAGGGCGGCACCGTCATCGTGGACGGGCACCTCAAGGCCGTCAGCAAGGACCACGAGGGCCGCACGACCATCCGTTCGGCGACCTGCACGCACCTCGGCTGCATCGTCCAGTGGAACCGTGCCGAGCGCAGCTGGGACTGCCCGTGTCACGGGTCGCGGTTCACCGCCACCGGGTCCGTGCTCGAGGGGCCGGCGACCCGCCCGATGCACGACGGCTGACCGCGACGGAGGTGGGACCGACGGCCGCTGGCCCGGCCAGCACGTCGGGGGCGCGCGACGTACGCTCCCCCTGTCACGGGAGGAGCCTGCATGGCCGCCAACGACCATCTCGGTGGCTCCCGCCGCGGTGGACGCCGGCCGCGCACGCGGGCCGGCGAATACCTGACGGGCCAGCGGGACCCGCGGGCGCTGCGAGGCGCGGCCGGTGCGGGACGCGACGAGGACGCGCGCCGCTACGGGGTGCTGGCCGACGCCGCCGCCGTCCTGCGGCTCGTCCGGGCCTGGTGGCGGGGCCGATACCGGGACGTGCGTGTGCGCAGCATCCTCGCCACGATCGTCGCCGTCGTCTACTTCCTCAGTCCCGTGGACCTGATCCCGGACGTGTTCGCGCTGCTCGGGCTGACCGACGACGCCGTGGTGGTGGCGCTCATGTTCTCGGTCGTCCGCCAGGAGCTCGCCGGCTTCCGGGCCTGGGAACGATCAGTGGGCGACGCCTGACGGTGCGTGGCTGACACCTGGTCGTTCGTGGGGTCTCCGACCGCGGGGGCGCGCACGGACGAGCAGCTCATTGGCCTGCCACGTCGCCGCGGGCATACGGTTGTCAGTGGAGTCATCCCCTCCGCTCCCGGTCGTCGCTTCCCGACGGCCCGTACCCGGCGTCCCCCGTGGACGCTGCGACCAGCTTTCCCGCATCCAGGAGAAGACATCATGGCCACCACGACGCAAGCGTCGCCATCTGCGGTCCTGAGCCAGGTGAAGGGCGTCGGCGCTGCCACGCGTCGGGCGGTTCTCGACCGGTTCTCGACCATCGACGCCCTTGCTGACGCCTCGGTCGAGGAGCTGACGGACGTCAAGGGCGTCGGTCCGGCCACCGCCAAGGCGATCAAGGAGGCCGTGGCCCAGGCGCGCGTTGGCGGTGACGCCGCCGCCGTCGACGCGACCGTCGGGGACACCGACGAGGCCGCGATGAAGGCCGCCGCGAAGACTGCGGACACCAAGGAGACGGTCGAGGAGACCGCCCAGGGCACGAAGCAGTCCGTCGAGGAAGCCGCGCAGGAGACCAAGGAGGAGCTGGAGGCAAAGGTCGTCCAGCTCGAGTCCGCCGAGGACGAGGTCTCGGACCAGGCCGACAACGCCATCGCCCAGCTGAAGGGCGTCATCACCTCGCTGCAGCGGATCATCACGGCCGCGCTCGAGGCCGGCAAGGACCAGTGGCCGAACACTGAGCGCCAGCTGAAGGCGGCCCTCACCTCCGTGCGCAAGACCGGCGAGACCGTCGTCGAAGCGGCCAAGCAGCTGCGCCCCGGCCGCTGACGCTCCGGCGCGCGTGGCCGCAGGCGACCGCCCAGGCGGCGCCCAGCGGCACACGAACGCACCAGACTCCACCGAGGAAGGGCCGGGCGCAATCGCCCGGCCCTTCCTCTGTCGTGCGGTCGACGATCACACGGGGATGGAGATGGGGCCGGTCAGATCGGGGTCGATGTCGGCCGCCGTCGCGACCTTCCGACGCATGCGCTGAGCCGACACCGCGAGGTCGTGGAGCGGGGAGGAGCGGACCTCTGCCGACGCGAGCTCGTCGCCGGGGCCAGGGACGGCCACGCAGAGCGGGTCCTCGTCGATCATCTGGCGCAGGCAGTCACGTTGACGGCGACCACGGCCACGACGGAGCATGACGGTCCTCCGTTCCGAGGGGGGTACGCAGAGCCAACCCTGTCATCGGCACGGACCGGTCCGGCCTTCACCGTCCGAGAGGGCACTCATCAGGGCCGCCGCCCGTCCGACCTGTCCGGACGGTCGCGCCTCAGCCTCAGCCGCTGATGGCCTGGACCCGGGTCGCCGCACCGTCGTGCATCCACGGTCCGGCCACCTCCGCGGCGCCGCGGACCACCGCGGTTGCCGGGTCCTCCACGAGGAAGGCCTGCAGGCCGATCTCGTGGGTCACGTACTCGTCGAGTCCGGGCAGCTGCCCGCCCGCTCCGACGATCACGATGGCCCGGTCGGTGAGGTCCGAGGCGAGCTCGGGAGGGGTGTCGTCGAGGGTCTGGCGCACCGCCTCGACGATGTGGTCGATCGGCTCCTCGACGACCTCGCGGATCTCCCGGCCGGCGACGATCACGCGCTTCGAGAGACCGGTCACGACGTCGCGACCGACGACCTGTGCCTGCCGGTCGTCGTCCTCGGGGCGCAACGACGCCAGCTCGATCTTCAGTCGCTCGACGCTCAACGAGCCGACGAGCAGCCCGTAGCCGGACTTCAGGTGGCGTGCCACCGCGTCGTCGAGCGCGTCCCCGGCGACCCGCAGCGACCGGGAGGCGACGATGCCGCCCAGCGAGAGGACCGCGACCTCGGTCGTTCCCGCGCCCACGTCGACGACCATGCTGCCGGTCGGCTCCCCCACGGGCAGCCCGGCGCCGATGCCGGCGGCGAGCGGCTGCTCGACGAGCGCGACGGCCTGAGCCCCCGCCGCGATGCCGGCCTCCTCGACAGCGCGGCGTTCGACCTCGGTGATCCCCGTCGGGATGGCGACCATCACCCGAGGCTTGCGGTGCAGCCACCGCTTCGCCGTGTCCCGGAGGAAGCGGTGCAGCAGCAGCTGGGTCAGGTCGAAGTCCACGATCGCGCCGTCGCGCAGAGGTCTCGCCACCTTCACGTTCGACGGGGCCCGTCCGAGCATGGCCTTCGCCTCGCTCCCGACCGCCAGCAGGGCGCCGCTGTCCGGGTTGAACGCCAGCACCGACGGCTCGTCGAGGACGACCCCGCGACCCTCCACGTGGATGCGGGTGTTCGCCGTGCCGAGGTCCACTGCCATGTCACGACCCTGCATCCACACCACGTCGGTGTCCTCCTTGAAACGCGCCGCCGTCGGGGCGACGAGAGGGTACGGGGGGACTGCTGCCCTACCTAGGGACCTCCGCCCCGGGGCCGGTGACGGAAGGCCTCGGCGTGTGGCCGGCCGCTCACGGTTGCCGCAGCAGGAAGGGCAGGGGCAGCCGTCGGGCGGCCGGGATGTCGACCATGGTCATACCGAGCAGGGCGCCGTCCTCGAGCAGCCGGACCTCGTCGACCACGTGCCGCCACGGCAGCGGGGCCCCCTCCGCGTAGCGCAGCAACAGGCCCGGATGCCCGTCTACGGGCGATCGGGCCCACACCACGCGCATCGCGAGCTTGTCGGCGAGCTGCCCGTCTGCCCGCCGCACCAGGTTCGTGGCGTTGCCACGGCCGTCGAAGTCCTTGCCCCACCAGTGGCCCAGACCGGTCACGCTCAGTCCGACCGGCGCGAGCCGGCGGAGCCATTCCGGGCCGACGAGCTGTGCGGCGTACCGGCCGCGCAGCTGTGCGGTCTTCGGCCGCTGGAGCGCGCTGAACGCCTCGCGCAACTCCCTGAGCCGTTCATGCGCGGTCACCCACGGCGCATCCACCAGTGGCGTCCCCCTCCTCACCGGCGATCCTACCGGCTGCCGGGCACCCCGGCGGCTGGGCGGGGCGAGGGCGCGGCGATAGCGTCGACAGCCCCGCTGGTCCAACCGAGGTCGTCATGACCGCATCCGAGCAGTCCGCGTCCGAACCATCCGCAGCGGAGCAGTCCGTGCTCGCGCAGATCGACGACTGGCCGGCCGAGCTCGCCACGGCCGGCGTCACCGACGCGTCGGCGACGCTCGACGTGCACGGACCCGCCGACCGGGTGCTTCCCTGGGCGTCGGTGACCAAGCTGCTGACGGCCCTCGGCGTGCTCATCGCGGTCCAGGACGGGGCCGTGCATCTCGACGAGCCGGCCGGACCTCAGGGCGCGACCGTGCGCCACCTGCTCGCGCACGCGTCCGGCCTGCCGCCCGGCGAGCGCGGCCCCACGACCGAGCCGGGGCAGCGCCGCATCTACTCCAACGCCGGCTACGAGATCCTCGGCGAGCTGGTCGCTGACCGTGTCGGCCTGCCGTTCGGCGAGCACCTCGACATCGAGGTCCTCGAGCCGCTCGACATGGACGCCACGAGCCTCGACGGCTCCCCGGCCCACGCGGCGAGTGGGTCGCTCGACGACCTGCTCGCGCTCGGCCGGGAGCTGCTCGATCCGACGCTGCTCGACGAGGATCTGTTCCGGGAAGCGACGACCGTGGCCTTTCCCGGTCTCGCCGGCGTGCTCCCCGGGTTCGGGCGGCAGGACCCGAACGACTGGGGGCTCGGCTTCGAGATCCGCGACGGAAAGTCCCCGCACTGGACGGGTGAGCGCAACGCCCCGTCGACCTTCGGCCACTTCGGGCAGTCTGGGTCGTTCCTCTGGATCGACCCGGAGGCGCGGCTCGCCTGCGCGTCGCTGTCCGATCGCGCATTCGGCGAGTGGGCCGCCGGGGCCTGGCCATCCCTCGCCGACGCGGTGCTGTCCGAGTTCGCCCGCTGAGTCCGCTCTTCGCCCACGCGGCGCGCGCCCCGCGGAAACCGGCGGATGCGCCGGTTTCGGTGAGGAGCAGACCACGGCAACGCCGAACGGCCCGCGGGAACCGGCGCATGCGCCGGTTTCTGCGGGCCGTCGGCTCTCGCGACGAGCGAGCGGTCACACCATGGTCAGCGCCTGCGACATCTCCTGCAGGGCCTTCTTCGCGTCCGCGAAGTACATCATGGTGTTCTCCTTGTAGAAGAGCGGGTTGTCGATGCCCGCGAAGCCCGGCGACAGGCTCCGCTTGACGACGACCACGGTCTTCGCGTGGTCGGCCTCGATGATCGGCATGCCATAGATGGGGCTGCCGGCCTCGTCGCGGGCGGCCGGGTTCACGACGTTGTTCGCGCCGAGGATCAGCGCCACGTCGGTCCGGCTCATGTTCGGGTTGGCGTCGTCGAGGTCGATGAGCTGCTCGTAGGGCACGTCGGCCTCGGCGAGCAGCACGTTCATGTGCCCGGGCATGCGGCCGGCCACCGGGTGGATGGCGTAGACCACCTCGACGCCGCGCTCCTCGAGCTCGCGGGCGAGCTTGCGGGTGTCGTGCTGCGCCTGGGCGACCGCGAGGCCGTACCCGGGCACGATCACGACCCGCTGCGCGTAGGCGAGGGCGATCGCCACGTCGTCGGGGGTGGCCCGACGCACGCTCTTGTCGCCCTCCTCGGCGGCGGCCGCCACCGCGTCGACCGAGCCGAACGCACCGAACAGCACGTTGGACAGCGGTCGGTTCATGGCCTCACACATCTGGACGGTGAGGATGAACCCGGCCGCACCGACGAGCGAGCCGGCGATGATCAGCCCCGAGTTGAAGATCACGAACCCGGTCGCGGCCGCGGCCAGACCGGAGAACGAGTTCAGCAGCGAGATGACGACCGGCATGTCGGCGCCGCCGATCGGCAGCACGAAGGTGACGCCGACGACGAGGGAGAGCAGGAACAGGATCCAGAAACCGATCGGCGCCCCGGCGGCGACGCCCCAGACGGCCATGGCGACCGACAGCACGACGAGCGCCCCGTTCACGACCGACTGCGCGCCGTACACGATCGGCTTCCCCGGCATGATGCCCTGCAGCTTCGCGTAGGCCACGAAGCTGCCGGAGAACGTCAGCGCCCCGATGAGGATCGACAGCGCGATCGAGATCGTCGTCTCGAGCCCGGCACTGCCGAGGCCCGACCCGATCGCGACCAGCTCGGCGCCGGCGACGAGCGCGGACGCGATCCCGCCGAAGCCGTTGAGCGCCGCGACCATCTGCGGCATGTCGGTCATGGCGACCTTGCGGGCCCAGACCCAACCGACCCCGGCGCCGATGGCGATGCCGACGGCGATCTGCCACCACTGGACGACGTCCTCGGCGAACAGCGTGACGACGATGGCGAGCAGCATCCCGGCGGCGGCGAGCATGTTGCCGCTGCGGGCGGTGCGGGGTCCGGACAGCCGCTTGAGGCCGACGATGAACGCGACCGCGGCGAGGAGGTAGAGAAGCTCGGTCATGACGCGTCTCCCTTCGGCCGGCGGTCGCTCTTGAACATCTCGAGCATCCGGTCGGTCACGAGGAACCCGCCGACCACGTTGATGGTCGCCGAGGCGACGGCGAGGATGCCGAGGACCGTGGAGAGCGTGCTCTGGCCCTGACCGGAGGCGACGAGCGCCCCGCCCGCGGCGGCGAGCGCCCCGACGATCGTGATGCCGGAGATGGCGTTCGCTCCCGACATCAGGGGCGTGTGCAGTGTGGGCGGGACCTTGCTGATGACCTCGAACCCGACGAAGGTCGCCAGGACGAAGACGGTGATCCCGGTGATCAGCGCGGTACTCATTCGGTGACCTCCAGACCGAGGAGCTGACGGGACAGGCGGTGGCGGACCTCGCCCCGATGGGCCACGCAGGTCGGGCCGACGATCGGGTCTTCCAGGTCGATGACGAGCTCGCCCTCGACGACCACACGGTCGAGGAGGGTGAGCAGGTTGCGGGCGTACATCTGGCTCGAGTCGTGGGCGACGCGGCTCGGCAGGTCGGTCGGACCGAGCACGACCACCTCGTCGTGGACGACGCGCTCGCCGGCGCGGGTGACCTCGCAGTTGCCGCCGGTCGCGGCGGCGATGTCCACGATCACCGACCCGGCGCGCATCGAGCGCACCATCTCGTCGGTGATCAGCAGCGGGGCGCGCTTGCCGGGGATCGCGGCCGTCGTGATGACGATGTCGGAGTCGGCGACGTGCGGGGCGAGCAGCTCGAGCTGCTGCTTCTGCGTGTCGGCCGACACCTCCTTCGCGTACCCGGACTCGTCGCCCGACTCCTCCTGCGGGACGTTGAGGGGCTTCGCGCCGAGGCTCTTGATCTGCTCGCTGACCTCGGGCCGCACGTCGTAGGCGGAGACCACGGCGCCGAGCCGCTTCGCGGTGGCGATGGCCTGCAGCCCGGCGACGCCGGCGCCGAGCACCAGCACCTTCGAGGGCGGGACCGTGCCCGCCGCGGTGGTCAGCATCGGCAGGAACTTGTGTGAGTTGTACGCGGCGAGCAGCACCGCCGCGTACCCCGACGCGGTGGCCTGGGACGACAGCGCGTCGATCGACTGCGCCGCCGTGATCCGGGGGACGGCCTCCATCGCCAGCCCGGTGATCTGCTTGTCCGCGAGGTGGCGCATCACGTCGGCGGACGTGAACGGCTCGAGGAAGCCGACGACGGCGGTGCCCTTCGCCAGGTTCTCGACCTCGTGGGGCGCCACGGGGCCGACCCGGAGCACCAGCTCGACGTCGGTCGCGGCCGCGTCGTCGTCGACGATGGTGGCGCCGGCGTCGCGGTAGGCGTCGTCGAGGAAGCCGGCCTCCTCGCCGGCGTCGGTCTCGACGACGACCTCGACGCCCTTGGCGACGAGGCTCTTCACCGCCGTCGGGGTCAGGGCGACGCGGTGCTCGCCGGCCGTGCGTTCGCGTGGGATGCCGACTCTCATGGTCGCCACCCCCTCAGGTGATCGTCCGGGGCGGTGTCCTGGCAGTCCAAGGGTCGTCCTCCTTCAGCGCCGGCGTGGTTGGCTGGTGGCCGCCGTCGCTCGTGGCCGGTCGCATCCTGTGCAGTCCCCCTCCGGGCGCCAAGCGCCGAAGGTCATCCCGGAACGGGGACGTTCGTCCCCGCCCCACGGGGCCGGCAGGGTCGCCGGCGGGTGGTGGCCCTGCGTCAGTCTGCCAGCCGAACCTTCAGACCTCCCAAGGCGATGCTCGCCTCGATCCGGATCCGGGGCGCCACGGCGGGGTCGGACACGGTCCAGACGGCCCCCTCGCGGGTGGTGAACCCGTCGCCGACGTTGACGCCGCCGAGGGTCGCCTGGTGCCGGATCCGCGCCGGGACCTTGGGCTCGAGGAGGAGCGAGACACCGGACATCGCGGTCGAGATGGACCCGTCGAGCTCGGGACGCTGCTGTCCGGTGAGGTCGATCTCGTAGCCCGCGGCCCCACCCTCGATGCGCAGGCTGGCGGTGTTCGCGTTGCCGAGGTGGTCGATCTCGAGCGCGCCGGCACCGACCGACAGCTCCATCGCCGCCATGTCCACGGGGTTGGGGGTCGCGAAGCCGATCTCGAGCTTGCCGGCGCCGTGCCGGGTCGTCAGCCGCGTGAGCGACACCCCGCCGAGCTCGAGCTCCACGTCGAAGGCGCCACCCTCGAGGCGGAGCGCGAAGGGCCGCCCGGTGCCGAGGGCGAGGTCCAGGGTGGGGCCACCGCGCACGAGCCCGACGATGCCGGCGAACGCCCGGCCCTGGGTCATCGTGACCGTGCCCCCCTCGTGCACGAGCCGGATCGGCAGGTCGTCGGTCGGGTCGGTGTAGGTGCCGGTCGCCCACGGCTCGACGCCGCCCGGCCTCACGCGCACCCGGCAGGCACCGAGTGCGAGCTTGAGCAGCAGGTCGGGTTCGTCCAGGAAGGGGACGTTGACGGGGGTCTCGGTGGTCATCGCACGTCCTGCGTCGTCCTCGGGGCGGCGAGCTGCCCCCGCGCCCATCCGGTCGATTCTGGCGCGCGAACCATCCACGGGCCAGGGCCGGCCCGCCCCGGCGTCACGGGCCCTTCGCCCGCCTACGCTGCGCGCACCGCGAGGAGGAACGATGGAACGGGTGCTGATCGCCGGCTGCGGGGATCTCGGGACGGCGCTCGGGTGTCGGCTCGCCGCCGGCGGCGCGGAGGTCTACGGGCTTCGCCGCAACCCCGGGGCGCTGCCCGACGACCTCGTCCCGGTCGCTGCGGACCTCGCCGACCCGTCGACCCTGCACGGGCTGCCCGACCGGCTCGACGCGGTGGCCGTCACCGTCAGCGCCGACGCGCGCACCGAGCAGGGCTACCGCACCGCCTACGTCGACGGGCTGGCCCACCTGCTCGCAGCGCTGGACGGTGCCGGCCGCTCCGGCGGTCTGCCCGCCCGGCTGCTCTTCGTGTCGTCCACGGCCGTCTACGGGCAGCAGGACGGCGGGTGGGTCGACGAGGACTCGCCGACCGAACCGACACGGTTCACCGGACAGGTGATGCTCGCGGCGGAGGCACGTGCGCGCCGGGCCGACACGCGGACGGTCGTGCTCCGGCTGGCCGGGCTGTACGGGCCGGGGCGGACCCGGCTGCTGCGCACGGTGGCCGCGGGCGAGGCCAGCTGTCACGAGGTCGACGCCTACACGAACCGGATCTACCGCGACGACGCCGCCGGGGCGGCGGCGCACCTGCTCATGGTCGACGACCCGGGGCCGGTCTACGTCGGGGTCGACGACGACCCGGCGCCCCGCTGCGAGGTGCTGCGGTGGCTGGCGGACCGACTGGACGCGCCGGCGCCGCCGGTCATCCCGGGTACCTCGCAGCGGGGCCGCAACAAGCGCTGCCGCAACGACCGGCTGCGCGCGAGCGGCTACCGCCTCGCCTTCCCGACGTTCCGGGAGGGCTACGAGGACGTGCTCAGGACGGCATCCTGAGCACCGCCGCGCCGGCGTAGCGATCGTTCGCGAGGTCGTCGAGCGCCTGGTCGGCCGCGTCGAACGGGTAGGCATGGGTCGTCATCGTCACCCCGATGCGGGCGGCGACGCGGAGGAACTCCTCGCCGTCGGCCCGGGTGTTCGCGGTGACGGTGCGGATCTCGCGCTCCTGGAAGAGGTGGCGCTGGTAGTCGAGCGCCGGCACGTCGGACATGTGGATGCCGGCGAGCGAGAGGACGCCGCCGCGATCGAGCGCCGCGAGCGCCAGCGGCACCAGATGACCGACCGGCGCGAAGATGATCGCGGCGTCGAGTGGTTCGGGCGGCACCTCGTCCGACCCGCCGGTCCAGACGGCCCCGAGATCGCGGGCGAGCTGCTTCGAGTCCTCGGAGCGGGTGACGACGTGCAGCTCCGCGCCGGCAGCGAGCGCCAGCTGGGCGGTGATGTGCGCCGACGCCCCGAACCCGTAGATCCCGAGCCGACCGCCCGGGCGCAGCGCCGCGCGCTTCAGCGCCCGGTAGCCGATGATGCCGGCGCACAGCAGCGGGGCGGCCTGCTCGTCGTCGAAGCGCTCGGGGATGGCGTAGGCGTAGGCCTCGGGGACGGTGACCTGCTCGGCGTAGCCCCCGTCGTGGGTCCAGCCGCTGAAGGACGGGTCGAGACAGAGGTTCTCGTCGCCGCGACGGCAGAAGCGGCAGCGGCCACAGGTCGAGCGCAGCCAGGCCACCCCGACGCGGTCGCCGACGGCGAAACGCTCGGTCGCGTCCCCGCAGGCGTCGACGACGCCGACGACCTCGTGGCCGGGAACGACCGGCTGCTTGCGGGGCTCGAGGTCGCCCTCGGCGACGTGCAGGTCGGTCCGGCACACCCCGCAGGCCGACACGCGCACCCGGACCTCGCCCGGGCCGGGGGTCGGCGCGGGCAGCTCCGCAGCCTCGAGCGGACGCTGCGCGATCGGCTTCGGGTCGCGCACGATCCAGGCGTCCATGTCCGTGCTCCTGCCCGTCGGATCGGGTCCCTCGGCGGCCGAGCATAGGAGGACGGCCGGGCATGACCAGCGGGTCGTTCGCCTCTCAGGGGCGGACCCCAGACCGGCGTAGCGTCAGTCGCAGCACACGTCGCCATGCCCGACTGGAGTCTGCCGTGCCCGGGATGCAGCATCCCACGTCCCCGCCGGGGGTGGTTCCGCCCGCGCCGTCCTCGGCTGAGGGGGTCCCGCCGCCGCCCTCGCCAGACGGGTTCTCGCCGCCCCCCTCACCCGGCGGGTTCTCGCCGCCGCCGTCGGCGCCGCCGGCCACGACACCGCGCCCGGCCCTGCACCGGTCGCGTGACAACCGCGTGATCGCTGGCGTGTGCGGGGGGATCGGCGCGACCCTGGGGATCGACCCGGTGCTGGTGCGCCTCGCGTTGGTGCTGCTGACCCTCGCGGGAGGGGCTGGCGTGCTCGCCTACCTGGTGGGGTGGCTCGTCATCCCGCTCGAGGGAGGAGACGCGCCGGTCGTCGCGACCCAGGGTGCCAGCGGCGTCGTCAGCGTCACGATCGGCAGCGTGCTCGTCCTCGCCGGCGGGTGGCTGCTCGCCGCCCGCTACGTCCCGGACCTGACCCGGGTGCTGGGGCAGGTGCTCTGGCCGGTGACGCTGATCCTCGCGGGCGTCGCCCTACTCGCCGGCAGGAGGTCATGATGGACGAGACCCGTCCGACGACACCCCCCACTCCCCCGGAGGAGCCAGGCGGCGTCGCGACCAAGCCACCACCGCCACCGACGATCGAGGTCGGCTCCGCGCCACCGCCGTCGAGCGCCGAGTGGCAGCCGACCGCGAGCCCGCCACGGCGGTCGGGGCCGGTGGTCGTCCTGGCCACGGTCCTCATCGCCATCGGCGTCCTGTCGCTGCTGGCGACCTACGACGTGGGCATCCCGTGGGAGATCGTCCTCCCGGCCGCGGTCATCGTGGTCGGGCTGGGCCTGCTCGCCGGGGTGCGCACCGGGTCCCATGGCGGTCTCATCGTCCTCGGCGTGTTCCTGACCCTGTTCGCGTCGGCGGCCGTCGTGATCGACGGGCCGATCTCCCTGCGCATCGGTGACCGTGCCTACCGACCGGACACGGCGGCCGAGGTCGCGTCCGAGTACGGGCTCGGGATGGGCACGATGACGGTCGACCTGCGCGGAGTCGACTTCGCGCCCGGGACGGTGGCCCTCGACGTGCACGTCGCCATGGGCGATCTCGTCCTGCGCGTCCCCGACGGCGTCCGGGTCGACCTGCACGCCAGCGCCGCCGCCGGTGACCTGCAGGCCTACGACCGGAGCCAGTCCGGCCTCGGTCCCGACATCGACGAGGTCTTCGGACCCGCCGACGCGACGACGACCCTCGAGGTGGACGCCTCGGTCGTGTTCGGCTCCGTGGAGGTGCGGCCATGAACGACCGGGTACACGCGGCGCCGCTCGCCGCCGGTCTGCTGTTCGTGCTGATCGGCGTAGGGCTGCTGCTCGACGCCGTCGACGTGGTGCGCATGGACCTGACGTTGCTGTGGCCGGTGGCGCTGATCGTCGTCGGCCTCGTGATGCTCCTGCGGCAGGTCGGCACGGCGGGGCGCGGATGAGCGAGCCGGCACCGCACGACGCTGGCGACGCGACGACGTCCCGAGCGGGAGGGACCGCGATCACGGGTGCCGGCGACCTCAGTCCGATCGATCGCGCGGAGGCGCTCGCGCTGCTCGCCAGCGTGCGGGTCAGCCGGATCGCGTTCGTGTCCGGTGGGGCGCCTGACATCCTGCCGGTCAACCACGTCGTCATCGATGGTGACGTGGCGTTTCGGACCGGGGCGGGCTCGAAGCTCGGCGCGGCGGCAGCCGGATCGGAGGTCGCCGTCGAGGCCGACCAGTTCGATGCCCTGGCCGAGGCCGGCTGGAGCGTCGTGGTGCACGGGCCCGCCCGGATCGTCATCGACGAGGCCGACATCGAGCGGCTGCACGCCCTGGACTTCGAGCCGTGGGCACTGCCCGACACGCGGGCGTTCTGGATCCGGGTCGAGAGCCGCGAGGTGACGGGGCGGCGGCTCGGGGCCCGCTGACCCGTCTCGCCGAGGGCCGGCCGCGGCGTGCCCGAAGGGACGGGCCGCGCGCACCGGCGTCCCGGTACACATCGGGCGTCGCCCCCGACGAAGGACCACCCGTGGACTTCCACTTCCTGCAGGCCCTGGAGCGCACCCGCACGGTCGTCGCGCAGCACCGGGGCTCCGGCGAAGGCGTGTGGGACGACCTGGCCTCCGTGGTCGAGGATCTCCACGACCGCATGACCGTCCACCAGCACGACGGGCAGCGTCTCGACCGCGCCGAGGCCGGCGCCGACGAGGAGGAGGCCGTCGCAGCCCTCATGGCGCTCGATGACCGGCCGAGCCCCGCGACCGCCGGCGCGGCGCTCGAGGCGCTGCGCTCCCTCGCGGGGGAGATCGCCTGAGCGGCGACGCCCGGCCGCCTCCGCGGGATCAGCGGCAGGCGATCGCGATCGTCGGATAAGGGTTGGCCGCCACGCCGTCGAGGTACCAGCCGACGTGCGCGTGAGGCGGGGTCCCCGCCGCGTTTCCGGAGGTGCCGACGAACCCGATGACCTGGCCGGCGACGACCCGCTGGCCGGCGGTCAGGCCCGCCGGGATCGCCGAGAAGTGCGCGAAGTACCAGTGCTCGCCGGTCGCCGACCAGTACGACACCGACAGGCCACCGAGATCCCGCCCGGTCGTGGGGTAGGCGTCGGCACCGTCGACGTTGCGGATGACGCCGTCGGTCATCGCCACGACCGGGGTCCCGCGGGGCGCGAACACGTCCGTGCCCTCGTGGCGGCGCCCGCCGCTGCGGGGACCGTGCCAGTCGTCGGCGTAGGTCGGTGCGACGGTGGTGGGGCAGACCGCCGCCGGCGGGTCGAGGCGGGCGTCGTCGATGGCCGCGGCGGCCACCCGGACCTGCTCGCGGCGGTCGAGCAGGGCGCGCTGCTGCTCGAGCATCGGCATGACCGGCAGCGCCACGGTGTCGTCCGCCGGCGGCACCGCCGGATCCCCGGTCACGTCCGCACCGGCCGGCGGTGGGGGCACCGCCGGTGGGTCAGATGCCGGAGGCGGGGCGAGCGTCGGCAGCGAGCTCGGGCCCCCGGACGGCGTCGGGGCGGGGGCCGGAAGCGTCACCTCGAGCGTGGGCGTGGGTAGCGGCGTGGGTGTGGGTGTGGGTGTGGGCGCGGCTGCCGGCGTGGGCGTGGGTGTGGGCGCGAGCGCCTGCCGGGCCGTCGCCAGGGCGAGCTCGGCGTCGGCGAGATGCTCCTCTGCGTCGAGGCGGTCCCGTGAGGCGGCGATCCAGCCGGCCTCGGCCTCGCTCTCCCCGTCGCGGGCCGCGATGACGTCCGCGCGGGTCCGGGAGAGCTCGGCCTGCGCCGCACCGACGGCCTGCTCGGCGAGGGTCTGCTGACGGCGGGCAGCCTCCAGCGACGTGCGCTGCTGCCGGCTGCGGGTCGCGGCCTCCTCGACGATGCGCTGCTGGAAGGTCAGCACCGATCGGATCCGGTAGAGGTTGACGACCGCCGTGTCGACCGAGGTGGCCACGCGGATGACCTCGTAGGCCATCGCCGGGGCGTTGCTGCTGCCGTACTTGTACGCAGCGACCGCGTAGCCGTCGATGAGCGCCTGCTGCTCGCGCAGGTCCTCCCGCGCGCCCTGCTCCCCGGCGACCAGCTCGGCGACGAGCCGAGCCGCCGCCGCGTGCGCTGCCGTCGCGTCGTCGACGGACCGGTACGCCCCGACCCAGGCCTCCTCGGCGGTCCGAAGGGCCCGGTCGGCCTCCACGGCCCCGGCGCGGGCCGCGTCGACGGCACGTTGCGCCTCCTCGCGCTGAGCGGCCGCGGTGGCCAGGACCGCCTCGAGCTGCGCCACGTCCGCGCCAGCCGTCGGCGCCGGCGACGTGACGGGCGCCGTGACCGTCGACGTGACCGGCAGCGCGACGGGCGCCGTGCCGGCAGCGGCCGACACGGGCACGCTGACCAGCGAGGCCGCCGCGAGGACCGCCACCACCAGCCGCGCCGTGCGCATCTCGGTCGCCTTCGGGGCGCGCGGGGACCCGCACGCTTCCCCTCAACGATGCCCCCGCGGTGGATCCCCTGTCGAGGGCAAACGTCCCGATCGGCGCTGACGTTCGTCAGGCGCGCTGGCCTGGCCCCTCGTCCTGCGTGCCGGCCAGCACGGCGGCCAGGTCGGCGACGTGCGGGCGCATCGCGCGGAACGCTTCGCCCCGGTGGGAGCGAGCGTCCTTCTCGGCGGCCGACAGCTCGCCGTTCGTGCGGGTCTCCCCCTCGGCGACGAACAGCGGGTCGTACCCGAAGCCGTTGTGGCCGCGTGGCGCGAGCGCGACGTGACCCTCCATCGTCCCGCGCGTCGTCCACTCCTGCCCGTCGGGGGTCACGAGGGCCGCGACGCACACGAAGCGGCCGGTCCGGTCCTCGTCGGCCACCCCGCCGAGCTCGGCGAGCAGCTTCGCGTTGTTCGCCGTGTCGTCGCCGTCCTCACCGGCGTAGCGGGCCGAGTGGACGCCGGGGCGCCCGTCGAGCGCGTCGACCTCGATCCCGGAGTCGTCGGCGAGAGCGGGCAGCCCGGTGGCGTCGGCGACGGCCCGCGCCTTGATGAGCGCGTTCTCGGCGAACGTCGTGCCGGTCTCCTCGGCCCCCTCGAGCGCGAAGGCCGACATCGGGACGAGCTCGACGTCCAGGCCGTCGAGGATGCGCGCCAGCTCCTCGACCTTCTTGGCGTTGCCGGTGGCCAGGACCAGGCGCATCAGCCGACCTCCCGGGTGGTGGCGCCGAGCGCGGCGCGCTGGGCGGCGAAGAGCTGCTCGCAGCCGGCGAGCGCGAGGTCGAGCATCTCGTCGAGGTCGCCGCGGCTGAACGGTGCCCCCTCGGCGGTGCCCTGGACCTCGACGAGGGTGCCGTCGGCCGTCGCGACGACGTTCATGTCGACCTCGGCGCGCACATCCTCCTCGTAGGGCAGGTCGAGGCGTGGCTCGCCGTCGATGATGCCGACGGAGACGGCGGCGACCTGGCCGGTGATCAGGTCACCGAGGTCGAGCGCGTCGAAGGCCTGCTTGAGCGCGACCCAGCCCCCGGTGATCGCGGCGGTGCGGGTGCCACCGTCGGCCTGGAGCACGTCGGCGTCCAGCGTGATGGTCAGGTCGGGCAGGCGGCCGAGGTCGACGACGGCCCGCAGCGACCGGCCGATGAGCCGCTCGATCTCCTTGGACCGGCCACCGGGGCCGCGGCGCTCCCGCCGTGCGCGCGTGTCGGTCGAGCCGGGCAGCATCGCGTACTCGCCGGTGACCCATCCGACGCGGTCGCGCCAGCGGGGGGCGCCGTCCTCGGCGGACGCGGCGCAGATCACGCGGGTGTCGCCGAACGCGACCAGCACGGAGCCGGCCGGCCCCTGCTGCACGCCGAGCTCGAAGCGCACGGGGCGCAGCTCGTCGTTGGCACGGCCGTCGGCACGGGTCACGGGACCCTCCAGGTCTGGTTGTCGTCGGCGAGGGCGAGGGTGCCCGTGTACGTCTCGCGGGCCTCCTCGAGGAACCGTCGCCGGTCGAGCGACGGGAGCAGGTGGGTGAGCACGAGCCGGTCGACGCCGGCCTCGGTGGCGACCCGTCCGGACTCGCGGGCGACGAGGTGGATGCCTTCGGGCCAGTCGCCCGGATCGCCCTGCCAGGTCGACTCGCAGAGGAACAGGTCGGCGCCGCGGGCGGCGTCGACGAGGTCGGGACCACCGGCCGAGTCCGAGGAGTAGGCGACGACGCGTCCGTTGCAGCTCGCCCGCACCGACACCGTCGGCACGGGGTGGATCGAGGGGAAGAGCTCGAAGCGGAAGGGTTCCACCTCGATGGTGTCGCCGGCCTCGACCTCGACGCAGTTGAACACCTCGCGGAAGCGCATGGCGGAGTCGCCCGACAGCAGCCCGGTCAGCAGGTCGAGCACCTTGGGTGCCGCGTAGAGGTTGACCGGCTTCGGACCCTCGGGGTGGAAGCGCAGCGCATAGAACATCCCGATCAGGTCGACGCAGTGGTCGACGTGCCGGTGGGTGATGAGGATGGCGTCGAGCTCGTCGAACCGGGTCGTGCGCTGCAGGTTCGACGAGGCGCCGTTGCCGCAGTCGACCATGACCCTCGTGCCGTCGGCCTGGAAGAGATAGCCGGAGCAGACCCGGCCCGCCCCCGTGTGCGAGCCGGACGATCCGAGGACGGTCACATCGAGCGTCACCGCACGAGCCAGTCGATGTCGCCGACGTCGAGGTCGATGCTTCCCCCGTCCCAGGCCAGCTGGAGGTCGTGGGCGGCGGTCCACGGCTCGTCGGACTGCAGTGCGATGAACAGCGACCCGCCCGCCTCGAGCGTGAGGTCCGCGTCGAGCGCGGCCGGCACGGCCTGACCACCCTCGGACATCATCGACTGCCGGGGGCGGAAGATCGAGTCGCTGCCGTCGCCGCGGCGGACCTGGATGCCGCCGGTGAACGTGAAGGGCTGGTCGGACGTGTTCTCGATGCCCACCTGCAGCCTCCCGCCGCTGAACAGCACGTCCGCCAGGCCGATGCTCACGTCGAGGTTCTGCGCGTCGGTGGACGGATCCACGGCGACCGTGCCGAGCTTGCAGTCGACGAGGATCTTGCCGTCGGGGCGTACGCACCACTCGAGGCGGTCGCCGGTCACCACCTGCACGATCGGGACGCCGTCGACCGTCTTGCGTGCGGTGCTCTTCACGCCGACGTCGGGCTTGAGGATGGTGGACAGCGCCTGACCGGCGTCGCTCTCCTGCCCCTCCTCGAGGGTCCCGCTCGGGAAGGCGTCGAGCATGCCGGCAACGTCCTGGTTCTCGTAGAACTGCTCGACGTAGGCACCGGGATCCGAGAATGGCGCCCGCGAGCGGCCGCCGATGAGGACGGCGCCGGCGATCAGGATCGCGACGACGACCGCCCCGATGGCAGCGCGAAGCAGTGCCGCCGGCGAGACGGCTGACCGCAGCCGGCGGGTGAGTGAGTCGGTATCCAGAGGTCGTTCCTACCGTCGCACGGGCAGCGCCGCAGCCGCCCGTGGGCGCGTCAGGCCCAGAGAGTCCCGGCGATCCGCGCGGCGATCGTCTCCAGGTCGCCGGGAGCATACGCCCCGGTCGAGAGGTACTTCCATCCGCCGTCCGGAGAGAGCGCGACGACCTTGGCCCCCTCGGGCAGCCGCTTGCAGACCCGCACGGCGACGGCGAGCGACGCGCCGGTGGAGACACCGGCGAAGATTCCCTCCTCGGAGGCGAGCCGACGGGTGAAGTCGAGCGCCTTGCGGGAGTCGACCTTGATGCGGCTGTCCAGGATGTCCTGGTCGAGCACCTCGGGCACGTAGCCCTCGTCGAGGTTGCGCAGGCCGTAGACGGTGTCGCCGTACTCCGGTTCGGCGGCGTAGACCTTCACGTCGGGGTTGTGCTGCTTGAGCCGGCGCCCGACGCCGGTGACGGTCCCGCCGGTGCCGAGCCCGGCGACGAAGGCGGCGAGGTCGGGCAGGTCCGTGATGATCTCGGGGCCGGTGGTCTCGTAGTGGGCGAGCGGGTTGGCCGGGTTGCCGTACTGGAACGGCATGAACAGCTCGGGGTCGTCGGCGGCGAGCTGCTGCGCCATCCGCACCGCCCCGTTGGAGCCCTCGTTCGCCGGCGAGTAGACGATCTCGGCGCCGAACATCTCGAGCAGCTGGCGGCGCTCCTCGGAGGTGTTCTCGGGCATGACGCAGGTCAGCGGGTAGCCCTTCGTGCGGCAGATCGCCGCGAGCCCGATGCCGGTGTTGCCGGAGGTGGGCTCCATGATGCGCTGGCCAGCTCGCAGCTGGCCGTTCTTCTCGGCCTGCTCGATGAGGTACTTCGCGACACGGTCCTTGACGGAGCCGGTCGGGTTGTGGCCCTCGAGCTTCAGGTAGATCGTGTAGCCGGGGGGCGAGAGGTTCGGGAGGCCGACGAGCGGCGTGTTGCCGATCGCCTGGGTGATGTCGTCGAAGAGCATCGGCGCTCAGCGCGCCCCGCCGGCGACAGCCGGCATGATCGAGATCTCGGTGTCGTCCTCGACGCCGGAGTCGAGCCCGTCGATGTAGCGGATGTCCTCGTCGTCCACGTAGACGTTGATGAAGCCGCGGACCTGCCCGTCCTCGTCGAGGAGCTGCTCCTCGAGGTCGGGGTACCGCGCGGTGAGATCGGCGAACACCTCGCCGACGGTCGTGCCCTTGGCCTCGAGCTTGGCCTGGCCGTCGGTGTGCTTGCGCAGGACGGTGGGGATTCGGACGACGGGCATGAGGGATCGCCTCGGTTCGTGGTCTGCGAATGGGGTCTGCGAGCGGACGCCGAGGGTAGCGGGGGCGGGTGACGGGCTCACGTCCGGAGGTGGGAACATGGGAAACCCCCGGGGGCTTCCATCGTGCGGGATGGGGTTGCTGGGCGCGAGGTCGTTGCGGGGCGGGTCGCTGCGGGGCGCGTTGCTGGGCGAGGTCGTTGCGGGGCGCGTTGCTCGGCGCACTAGTGCGTTGCAGCACGCAAGCGTGCGCCAACGCACTTCGGTTGCGGTTGCTGGCCAGCGAGAGGGTCAGCCGACGGCGGGTTCGCGGATCTCGACCGGCTTCTCGGTGACCTCGCCGTCGATGATCGAGAAGGCGCGGATGTCGGGGTTGTCGCGGTCCTGGAGGGTGATGATGAGGTAGGTCGCCTCGGGATAGGCCGCGAGCCGCCGGTCGGTGGCGGACGGGTACGCCTGGGTGTGGGTGTGGGAGTGGTAGATGGCGAGTCCCCAGCCCTCGTCCTCGATGGTCCGCATCGCCTTGAGGAGCTCCTTGCCGTCCATGACGTAGTAGGTCATGGATCGCTCGGCGTTGGTGATGCGGAACTGCTCGATGCTGCCGTCCGGCTTGACGCCGAGGAGGCCGCAGACCTCGTAGGGGAAGTCCGACCATGCGTGCGCCACGAGGGCGTCGAAGGTCGCGCGGTCGATCTCGAAGACGTTGTCGCTCACCGCGGCTCCTTCCCGTTCGGCGCCCTGCCGGCGGGTTCGTCGGGCGTCGCCGGGCGGCGACGGTACCGAGAAGGCGTGATCTCCCCGAAAGTGGTGCCGCTCACGGTGCGGTCTGCTGGTTCTACGGATCGGGCGTATCGGCCGCCGAGGGTGTTCCTGGGCTCGCGTCACGGGCGCTGTGCGGGGCGCTGTCCGGCGGTAACTCGGGCGAAACCTCCAGCATGCTGGACGAACCGCCCGAGTTAGCGCGCCGCCCCGGTGCAACTCGGGCGAAACCTCCAGCATGCTGGACGAACCGCCCGAGTTACGGGCGGGCCCGCTCAGCGGTCGACCGGCACCGCCCGCGCCTCACGCACGTGATACGGACGCGCGGCCGAGTCCTTGGCCACCGGCGCCAGCTGCCCCGACCCGCCGGCCCCCGCCGCCGACGACCACCGGTAGACACCCGCCCAGGTCACCGACGACACCAGCGTGTAGTCGCCCCGATGCCCAAACGTGTACCGAGCAGCCGGATCCGACTCCGAGCCCGGCACCGACGCGACCAGCACCCGCGACTCCGGACCCTCGATCGTCCAGCGGTACTCGGCGATGTAGGCGGTCGCGGTCACCGTGACCGGCCCCTGGCTCGCGGTCACCTGCAGCCCCCACCGCGGCGGCGTGGAGGGATCCCCGTCATGATCGACCGGCTCGAGCGCCGACGCGCCATCGTCGGCATACCAGAGATAGGTCTCGAGACCGGTCAGCCCGTCACGGTGAGGACTGACATCCACGTCCGGCGTGGGCAGCGCCTCCCGCACGATCTGTGACGCCAGCACCCCATCCACCACACCACCAGCACCGACCACACCCGCCAGATCCGGCAGCGGAACGCACTCCTGCTCATGCTGACGGAGTTCGCGTTTCCTGTCCCGGACCGTCGACATGGAGTAGCTTGACGAGGCCAACAACGCGGTCGGGGCCGCACGTGAGATTCAGGTAGTGGTCGATAACGCGACGGTCGACGTAAGGGGTATGAGCGTCTCGTGGCCAGGCGGGTCGTTCGGCATGGCCGCTCCCCGCGCCCCCACCTTCGAGGCGATCGAAAGCGTCGCCGGCCATCCTCGTCCGAGTCAAGTGATGCGTTGCCCGACCCGCTGGTCCGGAGCGCAGCCAGCGCTCGGGAACGGCCATCACTGCGGCCTGCAAGAACGTCGTACGATAGCAAAGGCGTAGACGTATCACGACGACCGCTCACTGCGCTGTCCTCATGTCCTGCACCCGCCATCGACCGTCCTGTTCCCGAAACAGATGGCCTCGTAACGTGACTGTGCTACGGCCTGGGCTCGTCACGTTCGATGACGACACCGTTCTCGTCGACGACCACCGTATCCGCGCCGGTTGCACGCTCATAGCCACAGTGGCCACGATGCCCACCCTTGCTCCACGAGTTCGGCTCCTCCCACTTCCGAGTACCTCACCTTCGTGTGTGCCAGCCCTGTCGGAGGGACTGCGTCGAGCTTCTGATTTCAGGTTCGGCGTGCACAGGCGCAGAGCGGCGAATAGACGAGAGGGACTTTGCCCGGGGTCAGGATGGCATGCAAGAGCTCATCGCGGAAGCGGACGATCTCCTTCATCGCCGCCACCGGGTCGTCGCCCTTGTTGTCCGGCAACCGGATCGCCACCGTCGGGCTCGGCGCCGGCCGCGGCGTCACGACCGCCGTCGGGGACGCCTGGCTCGACGGCGACGCGCTCGGCGCCGCCATCGGCGCCGGCCGCTGGTTACGCCCCGACGCGAACGCGACCACCGCCACCGCCCCCAGCACCACGGCCACACCGACCGCGATCGCGACACGCACCCGCGAGGCCATCGCCCCTCCTCGATCTCGGTCGCACGATCCTACGAGCCCGCCGCGCACCCGCCGAGCTCGCCCCGAGCGTCGCTGTGGACCGCCGCACGCCCAGGTTCGACGCCCGCCCCGGTGATTCCTCCCCGTCCCGATGCGCCGCCCACCGCCGGCAGCCTCGTGCGAAACGATACGAACGTCCTGGACACAGTGCCCGGGTTCCGCGCCGGCGAACGTGTCACCCAGGCGGGACGTTCTCGGATACATGCTGGACGTCCCGCCCGGGTTACCGCCGCTGGCGGCTGGTGGCTAGCGGCTTCGCGGGCGCGACGCCCGTGCCAACCGTCAGCGCACGCCGATCCTTCCGGGCTCGCCCTCGGTCAGCCGCCCCACCACCGCCGCCGCGTGGCCGAGCGCCCGCAGCTCGCTGACCGCGTCGCGTGCCGCATGCTCCTCGGTGGCGAACAGCAGACCCCCGGAGGTCTGGGCGTCCGCATACAGCGTCAGCACGTGCTCGTCCTCGTCCGTGTCGAGGTAGGGCCGCACGAACGAGAGGTTGCGGTGCGTGCCCCCGGGGACGTACCCGGCGTCGAGGAGATCCCAGGCTCCGGGCAGGACGGGAATCTCCCAGGTCGTCAGCTCGGCGGCGAGGCCCGACGCGAGGGCGAGGTTGCGCAGGTGTCCGAGCAGCCCGAACCCGGTCACGTCGGTGGCGGCGGTGGCCCGGGCCTCGAGGGCGACGCGGGCCGCGACGTCGTTGAGGCGCGTCATCTCGGTGACGGCGGCGGCGTAGGTGGGCTGCCAGCGGCCGCCCGGCTCGGTCGTCTCGGCCGGGTCCAGGTTCTTTACCGCCGTGGCGAGCAGCCCCGTCCCGATCGGCTTGGTCAGCACCAGCCGGTCGCCCGGCCGGCCTCCGACGAGCCGCAGCAGCCGGTCCGGGTCCACCTCCCCGATGACGGCCTGGCCGTACATCGGCTCGGCGCCGTCGACGGTGTGCCCGCCGACCGCGATCCAGCCGCCGGTGGTGGCCTGCTCCTCGCCGCCGGCGAGCACTTCGGAGAGCACCTCCAGCGACAGCTCGCCACGCGGCCATGCCACGAGGTTCAGCGCAAACATCGGCGTCCCGCCCATCGCGTACACGTCCGACGCTGCGTTCGCGGCGGCGACCCTCCCCCACGTTCGCGCGTCGTCGACGATCGGCGTGAAGAAGTCGGCGGTGGCCACGAGCGCACGACCGTCCGGACGGCGCCACACAGCGGCGTCGTCTGTCCCGTCGCCCCCGACGATCAGGTCGGGATGCTGGGGACGTCCGAGGCGGCGCAGGACCTGCGCCAGGTCACCGGGACCGAGCTTGCACGCTCAACCGGCGCCGTGGCTGTAGGCCGTGAGCCTTCCAGTCGTGGGATCCATACACGCCGAGCCTAACCGCGCTGTGGCGGTGGCCGGTCCGGCACCGCAGACGCGTGCGGCCCCTCGGCCGGGGAAGGGCCGAGGGGCCGCGCGCCTTGGAGAACGGCAGCCGGTTCCGGGTGTCTTCAGTTCACCCGGAAGACGTGGCTCCCGCCGTACACCTGCACGGAGGTGCCGATCGCGACGCGGTCGAACATCCAGGCGATGTCCCAGTTGTTCACGCGGACGCAGCCGTGGCTGGCCGGGTAGGCCGGTACCGACGGCGAGCCATGGATCGCCCACCCCTTGTAGAAGTACATCGGGCTGTAGAGGATGCCGAGGTCCGACCGGTGCTCGCCACGGATGTGGCGGGTGATCGTGAACGTCCCGGTCGGCGTGTTCGCGTGCGCGGATCCGCCGCTCTTCGTGCGGTAGGTCTCACCGCTCCCGGAGCTGACCGGGACGATGCGGACGAGCTCGCCGCCCTGCACGAGGTAGAGCACCTGCGCGGTCAGGTCGACCTCGATCCGGTCGGCGGCACCCCCGCGAAGCGTCGGCAGGACGGGATCCTCGAGCGCCGCGAGGGTCTTCGGTCCGACGACGCCGTCGACGCCGAGGTGGTTGACCTTCTGGAACGCCATGACCGCGCTGCGCGTGGCCGGGCCTTCCTTCCCGTCGATCGCCCCGACGTAGTAGTGCAGCTCGCTCAGCCGGGTCTGCACGGCGACCATGTCGACGGCCGGCGTGGCCGGGGCGCTCGGCTCAGGAGCGTCAGTCGCCGGCGCGTCGGTCGCCGGCGCGTCGGTCGCGGGCGCGTCGGTCGCGGGCGCGTCGGTCGGCGTCGGCGACTCTGGCGCCTCTGATCCGGGTGCGTCGGTCGGCGATCCAGGCACCGGCGTGGTGGGCTCGGTCTGTGCCGGCGCATCATGGTCATCCGCCGGCGTCTCGGTTGCGGGCGCCGTTACCGGGTCGGGCGTCGGGGTCGCCACCGGTCCGTCCGCCGGCTGCTCCACCGGAGCGCCGACACCGGTGTCGGGCCCGTGCAGCAGCCCGTACGGATCGAAGGAGCCGACGGCCGCGACGGCGCCGGCGCTGCCCCCGACGACGAGCAGCGTGGCGATGGCGATGGACAGGACGTGACGGCGCATCGAAGGTCTCCAAAAGGGGCGGAGCCGCATCTCGCTGCGGCTGCTCTCACCCGGTCAGACGCTCTCCTTCACCGTTCGGTTGACGCGCAGGCCCCGGCAGTTGCATCCGTCCTGCACAGCGCACGATTCCGGCGACATCACCGACTGCCTGCAACGTCTCGGCCTGCTCGAGCGTCATGGAAGACGCCGCGGCGCTATCGGTACGTCGTCGGACGCTCCCCAGAGGTGCACCGGGAAATGCCGCCGGAGGACCGTGGCCGACACCGCACTACCCTGCCGACGCCATGCCTTCTCCCTCCTGGACCTCCGTCGCGGCGCTGGACGCCGACGTGGTCGACTGTCGTGCCTGCCCACGTCTGGTCGACTGGCGCGAGGAGGTGGCGCGCACGAAGCGCCGCGCCTACGAGGACTGGGACTACTGGGGTCGCCCCGTGCCCGGCTTCGGTGATCCGCAGGCGCGCCTGCTCGTCGTCGGCCTGGCGCCCGCCGCCCACGGCGCGAACCGCACGGGCCGCATGTTCACCGGCGACCGTTCCGGCGACTGGCTGTACGGCGCGCTGCACCGCGCCGGCTTCGCGAACCAGCCGGCCTCCGAGCACCGTGACGACGGGCTTGCGCTGACGGACGCCTACGTGACCGCGCCGGTCCGCTGCGCGCCGCCCGCGAACAAGCCGACGGCCGCCGAGCGCGACCGGTGCTTGCCCTACCTCGAGGCCGAGGCGCGCCTGCTGCCCGTCGAGGTCGTCGTCGCGCTCGGCGGGTTCGCATGGGACGTGTGCCTGCGCCTGTTCGGCTACGACTCGCCGAAGCCCCGGTTCGGACACGGCGAGGAGCACGTGACCGCCGCCGGTCCGAGGATGGTCGGCTCGTACCACGTCAGCCAGCAGAACACCTTCACGGGGCGGCTGACCGAGGAGATGCTCGACGCGGTGTTCGACCGCGCGAAGCAGATCCTGGCCGATACGGCGGCCTGACCACCAGGATTCTGCACTTCTGAGATTCGGCCGGAGGCGGGATCTCCCGTCCGTGCTCGTTCGCCGATGTCCGCCGTCGTCCATGGGCTTGGCTGTCAGCGCGGCTGTCTGGCTGTCACGTCTGACGCCCTTCCAGAGGCCTCCCCACCCAGGGACATGCCGGGCTGAACGACCTCTCGGGACAGCTCTTGGCCGCGGCCTCTGCAGCAGTCCCACTCGCTGATGCCGGCGTCCGCGCACTCGGCCAGTCGATCGAAGGTCGGAAGAAGGCTGAACGGAAGGGCTTCTACTTCCTGTACGCGGCAGACGACTGCCAACGCTGACGGGGCTGCGCGTCACCCCCTTCCGAGGCTGCAGCCGCACCGGTCTCTAGCCGCGGACGCTCCTCGCGATAGGCGGCCCACAGTCAGTCCGCGATGGGACGTTCTCAGACGTAGGCACCCGACTCCAACTGGTCGAGCAACGCGAGAACCTCATCGACGCGTTCGTGTTCGATGTAGTCCGCGGGACTCGCCCCGTCGAGCAGTGGGTGCGGCCGGTAGAGCCAGAGACGAGCCTCTTCCGGCTCGAAGAACTCGGAGAGGCGCGCCGCGATCCAGTTGAGCGTGAGAAGCGGACGGAGCCGATCGGTGGGCGGCGACGACTCCCCCGCGTACCAGCGCGACACCGTCTGCGGTGAGGTCCCCACCAGCCGCGCGATGTCCCGGCTCTTCACGTTCATCCGTTCCTTGATGCCGTCGATCTCCCTCGCAAGCGCGCTCGTTCCCATCAGCTCACCTCCCGGTCTTCGATCACGTCCTGGGGCGAAGATCTCCTGCTAGGGTACACAACCGTTACGTAGTCATCAACAGAAGCATCCCGAGAACATACTATTCCCGTAAACATTCAAGACGACACGGATCATGCCGGACCGACCTGAGCTCCCAGACACTCCCACGCTGGACGCCATCGAGGATGCCTAGATCGACCTGGGCACGGTCACGACGTACCGCGTCCTGGTCCTTCGACCTGGGCAGGACCGTGCGACGGCCACCGACTTCGTGAGGGAGAACACGCTCGGAGCCCGATGGAACCCTCCCGGGGTCGCAGCCATCTACAGCTCGGTGGAACGTGAGACGGCAGGGGCCGAAGGGGCGCACCTGATGGCGGTGAACAACCCCACCGGCCGGTTCCAGCTCGGCGAGCCCCCTCCACCTCGAGCGCGTCGTAGATCTTCGGACCGAGGAGCGGCTGGCCGGTGTCCGAGCCACGCGCGAGGACATCGAGAGCAGCGACCACGCGGCCTGCCAGCTGATCGGTTCGGCCTGCTCATGGCTTGGCATGTCGGGTCTGCTCGTACCCTCGGCGCGACGGTGGCCGGAGGCGAACCTGGTGATCTACCCGAGCAACCTCGACGGGCCCGAGTTCATCGAGCCGGCCGGCGCACCCGAGGACTGGACGACCGCATGATCGATGGCACTGGCTTCAGCATGGCTGTCAGCGACTCGCGGGCACGAACGAGTCGCCGCGCCACCGCGGTAGCTGGCGTCCTGGCACAAGGCGGCGGTCCGCAGCGACGACCATCTCGTCGGCATCGCCTGCGGGCTCGCGCAGGTCCCGACCAGCCCGGTCTACAAGCGTCACGTGTCCCCGATCGGGAGCTCGCCGCCGTCGTTGCTGAGGCACTCTGACGACGGACCCCTGTTACGCGCCGCGCGGCAGTCAGCCGAGACGATCTGTATAGGGCGATCTGATCCGGTCGCCGGCCGTGACAGAAACCGTCGCATGCGACAGTTTCTGACGCGCCAGGCCCCTTCAGCGATCCGCTGCACACCGCGATGGCACGGAAACCGTCGGGTACGACGGTTTCCGTCAGGACGTCGTGATGGGGGATCAGACCCGCCGGTCTCCACCGTTACGGGGTCGACTCGCGGCTGCTGCTGATCGATGAGTCGGAAGCGCTCGCCAGAACCGCCGTTCGTTCACGTCGAGAGCCGCGCGATAGCAGCGGGCGATCTGATCCGAGCTGATCACACGAGCGAGGCGCCTGTTCAGTAGGGCGGGGTCAGGCCAACGATCATGGGGAAGTGCTTGACGTTGCGTGTCCACAGCGCCGCGTCGAGGGTGCGTGTCGTGGCGGCGATGATGTAGTCGACGGGGTCCACGCCCGGGTGGCTTCGTAAGTAGCGGTTGGCGAGCTGCCCGGCCTGCTCGGCGATGACGTTGTCAACAGGGATCCAGTCCAGGACCCGCATCAGCCGGCGGGTGCTGGGCTCCTCGTCGGCGCGCATCCCGGCCAGGATCTCGACCTTGGTGACCACCGACGCCACGAGGCGTTCGCCATCGTCGGCTGCGGCACGAAGTGTCCGGTGGGCTCGTTCGTCCCCGCGGAGGTGGTCGATGAGCACCGAGGTGTCCACCACGATCGTCATACGTCGGCAAGCCGCCGGGCCATACCTCGGCGAATCCCCTCGACGTACGCGGCGCCGTCCTCGTCCTGGTCGGACCATGCCGCGAAGCTGGCGTCGAGTCCCTCGACGATCGCGTCGTGCAGGGTCGACCCGTAGGAGCGGTCCACCGCGCGACGGACCAGCTCGGCCAGTCCGAGCCCGGTGCGTTCGGACTCGGATCGCAGTCGCTCGTACTGCTCGTCTGTGAGAGTGATCTGGGTTCGGTGGCTCATGATGTAACCCTACATCACTTCCGCGATGGCCGCCAGAACCAGCGACTGGTCTGTACCCGCCTCGTTACATGACGGCGATGCCGCCACGGCGCGGGGGCAACGCAGGCGGGTCCGACATCAGCGGACGTCCGCGTCCTCGACGCCGAACATCTTCATGAAGAGCCGCTCGGCAAGCTGAGCGCCCTCGTCGGTCAGGGTCACGGACTTGGCCTTGGACTTGGGGTCGCCGATGAGCCCGCTGCTCACGTCCCGCGTGCCGATCTTCCTCGTGAGCTGCTACGCCGGCCACGCCACGATCCAGACGACCCTCGACGCACGAGGATCTCACCGAAGTCGGTGTCGGCCGTGACGATGACGCGCTGCTGCTCGACGGCCGCGTCGAACACGACATCGTCGGGAGCGTTCAACGGCAGGACGTCACCGACATGCACGGCGGCGTGACCGGCGCCGTTCAGCCAGCTCACCACGCTCGGCGAGAGGCTCGCGTCGACCAGGACCTCACCCGGCCGTGCGCAGCGGCAGCTCGCGCTCACGGACCGCCTCGGCCGCGTACCGGAGGGCCGCCGGGATGTCCTCGGCCTCGAGGTACGGGTACTCGTCGAGGATCTCGGCCGTGGTCATGCCGTCGGCGACCATCCCCACAACCGTTGCCACCGGGACGCGCAGTCCGCGGATGCACGGCACGCCGCCCATCACGGCAGGATCCGTGGTGATGCGCTCGAACGTCATGGCTTCCTCCTCCGCACGGGGTACGCCCGGGAGGCTCGCGCCGGCGGTGACGCGCGGCACCTGTGGGCAACATCGAGATCGGGCCCGCCGTCGCGGGGTGACGTCCATCGGCATCCATCATGGGCCACGGAAGCCCTCCCGTTGGCTGACGACTTGGCTGACTACCGCCCCGCCGAGAACCAGGATCTGACCGCGACGCCCCGCTGTCGTCCGGTCGTCGAACTGGCCGGCCACGCGACATGGCGGTCCAGTCGAGGCGGCCCCGAACGGGAGGGTGCGATCGTTTCCCGCTTGGCCGGTGTGGCTGCGCCGTTGCGGTCAGCATGGGAGCGCGCCTTTCCTCGGCTCGTGGCATACTGCGGACGTGCAGTCCCTGATCCGTGTCTGGTGGTGGCCGTCGTCGGCGGCCCGATCGAGCACGTGATCTGCACCTCGTAGACATCCGCGGCCGCCCGGTGAGGCGGCCTTTCTGGTGCCTGCCGTGGCGGTCCTGACCCAAGGAGATCGTCATGGCCCGCGTCGTCAGCGGCATCCAACCGACCGGCACCATCCACCTGGGCAACTACCTGGGCATGATCCGGCCGGCGCTGGACCTCGCCCTCGAGCACGAGGCCTACTACTTCGTCGCGGACTACCACGCGCTCAACGCCGGCCCCGATCCGGACCGGCTGCGGACCGCCAGCGTCGGGGTCTCGGCGACGCTCCTCGCCCTCGGGCTCGACCCCGCCCAGACCGTGCTCTACCGGCAGTCGGACGTGCCGGAGGTCTGCGAGCTGACACAGATCCTGGCCGCGGTGACCGCGAAGGGGCTGCTCAACCGTGCGCACGCCTACAAGGCGGCCGTGGCAGCCAACGAGCAGCGAGGACTCGACCCGGATGTCGGGGTGAACCTGGGCCTGTACGGCTACCCGCTGCTGATGGCCGCCGACATCCTCGCCCCGGCCGGCGAGCTGGTGCCGGTCGGCTTCGACCAGAAGCAGCATCTGGAGATCGCCCGCGGCATCGCCGGCGCGTTCAACGGCCGCTACGGCGACGTGCTCGTCGTCCCTGACCCGCACATCGACGTGGCCACCATGACCGTGCCCGGCACGGACGGGCGCAAGATGAGCAAGAGCTACGGCAACACGATCCCGATCCTCGCGCCGCCGGACGACATCCGCAGCGCTGTGGCATCGATCGTGACCGACTCGCGGCCGGTCCATGCGTCGAAGGATCCCCACACCGACGTGCTGTTCCGTCTGTTCTCGCTCGTCGCGGACCCTGCGGAGTCTGCAGCGCTCGCGGACCACTACCGCGCGGGCGGGGTGCGCTACGGCAAGGTCAAGCGTCGCCTCGCCGACCTCCTCGTCGACCGGTTCGAACGGCCGCGAGCGCGCTTCCTCGAGCTCTCGAACGAGGCGGTCGAGCTCGACCGCATCCTGGCCGCCGGCGCAGAACGGGCCCGCGACTCCTGCTCGCGGACCCTACGGGCCGTCAAGCGTGCAATCGGCCTGCCGACCAGGGCGGCATGATCGAGATCGGCCAGAACATGCCACTGCTCCTGGCCGGACTGGCCGATGTCGGCCGGGCGTGCACCGGGCTCCTTCCCTGTGTGGCTATGGTGGCGGTGGCCAAGAGGGACTCCATGAGGTCGTCCCCGGGTCTCTGGCACGCACGATCTCCATGGCCTGCTCGGTCACGCGCTTCCCTAGCCCGCCAGGTACCCGTAGGACCCGGCTAGCTCCTTCCACCTCCCGATTGCCTCCACCTCGCCGCGCGCGAGGACGACGACCCGGTCGGCCTGTGCCAGCGCCGCCCGCTTCGAGGTCGCTCCGATGACCGTCGTGCCGCGCCTGCGCAGCGAGGACCACAGCTCGAGCTCGGTGGCCGCGTCGAGGGCCGAGGAGACGTCGTCGGCGAGGACCAGCTCGGCATCCGTCGCCAACGCGCGGGCGAGCGCGAGGCGCTGGACCTGGCCACCGGACAGGCGCAGACCGCGGTGGCCCACCAGCGCGTGGGGACCGCCGGCGGCCTCGATGTCCGGTGCGAGGCTGGCGTCGAACATCGCCCCATCGGCCTCCCGCTGCGGGTGATCGAGCAGGACGTTGTCGGTGAACGTCCCCGACAGCACCCGCGGCACCTGGGCGACGTGCGCGACCTGACCGGGGCGCAGGAACCCCTGCGGGTCGTCGATGCTGGTGCCGTTCCACCGGATCTCGCCCTGGTGATCGACCAGCCCCGCCAGTGCGCTCAGCAGGCTGGACTTGCCTGCCCCGACCTGCCCGACCAGCAGGACGAGCTCGCCTCGACGCACCGAGAGGTCGACGCCGCGCACCCCGATGGTGCCGTCCTCGTGCACGGCGGTCAGGTCGTGCAGCCGCAGCTCCTCCAGCGGGACGCGCGCGACCCGCTCCGGCGCGGGCGCCGTGCCCCGGACCAGGTCGACACCCGACGGCAGGTGCATCAGGTCGCCACCTCCGGCGAGCTGACTCGTGACCCGCATCCACGCGTTCGTGCCGGGTGCCTCGGTGACCACGGCCCCCGCGACGCGCCCGAACCAGCTGAACCCGTTCACCGCGCCGGCGACCAGCAGGGTGGCGGCCAGGTCCCACCCGCCCACCACGAGGACCCCCCAGGAGGCCACGACCCCCGCCTGGACGAGGATGCTCGGCACCCCGTCCAGCACCGCCTGCACACGGTGCTCGCGGACCTCGGCCCGGACCCGGTCGCGGTCGACCTCGCCCAGGTGCTGGTGGATTGCCGCCGTTGCCGCGGCGAGCTTGACCGTGCGGATCGACTCCAGCCCCGACACCAACGCGCGGCCGAACCGGGCCCGGGAGGCCGAGGCGGCAGCAGCGGAGCGGCCCGCGAGCGGCCGCCCGACGGTCGACGTCACCGCCGACACACCCATGACGGCCAGCAGGACCGCGCCCGCGAGCGGCGTGCCGGCGAACACGGCGGTCACCGCGACGATGATCAGACCGTTGGTGAAGTCGACCCACCGGTCGGCGTACCGGGCGAGCCGGTCGGCGTCCATCGCGCGGGCGACCGCCTCTCCCGCCGGCGTGCGGATGAGCCGGCGTTGCCCGGTCTGACCGATGAGCACCGAGGTTCGAGCGCGCAGCAGCACGTCGACCCACCACCGCGGATACAGGCGGATCGCTACCGCCAGCAGCACCGGGGATGCCAGCAGCGAGAGCACCAGCAGGGCCGTCAGCAGCCAGGGCTGGCCGCCGGCGTCGAGGCCCTCGACGACGTGGCCCCACAGCCACCCCGTACCCGCGCCGTACGCGCCGGTCAGGGAGTGTCCGAGGAACAGCCCCATGGCCGCGAGCCCCCACCGCGGCTGGACGAGCAACGCGCTGAGCGTCGCGCGAGCCAGGCTGGGGGTCGGCTCGAGGCCCGGAGGTGGTGGCACGGCACCGGTCCGGCGGACGCTGCCCACCGGCCCGGCGACCGGACCATCCGGGTGGTCGGGCTCCCCGTCGACGGCCGCGGCGTCGAGCAGCGAGCGGAACGGACCGGGCCGGCTCGCCAGCTCCTCCCGCGGACCGTGCTGCACGACACGACCGTCCGACAGCACCGCGACCGTGGTGGCCCGGGCGGTCGTGGACAGGCGGTGCGCGATCACCAGCCCGGTTCGACCGGTCAGGAGGCGGTCGGCGGCGGCGACCACGGTCGCCTCCGTGCCCGGATCCATCCGTGCCGTCGCCTCGTCGAGCACGACCACCCGGACGTCGCGCACGAGCAACCGCGCGAACGCCACGAGCTGCTCCTCTCCGGCCGAGAGGCTGGTCCCGCCGGGACCGAGCAGCGTGTCGAGCCCGTCCGGCAGGCCGGCGATCCACTCGGTCAGGTCGAGCTCGACCGCCGCCGCCTCGACCACCTCGATGGGCACGTCTCGGAACAACGCGATGTTCTGTGCCAGCGTGCCTGCGAGGATCTCGGTGCGCTGGGTGACGACACCCACGTCCCCGCGGAGCAGCTCGAGGTCGAGGTCGCACACGTCCACGCCATCCAGGAACACGGCGCCTGGCGGAGGTTCGACCGCGCGCGACACCAGCGACGCCAACGTCGTCTTGCCGGACCCGGATCGCCCCACCAGCGCGCACGTCGCGCCCGCCGGTACCACGAGGTCGACGTCGCGCAGCGAGAACGGACCGTCGGCGTACGCGAACGTGAGGTGCCGGAACTCGATCGTCGGCGTCCCGGGAGGCAGGGCGCGACCGCCGAGCGGCTCGGGCTCGACCGCGAGCAGCTGGCGCAGCCGGATGACGGCGCCCAGCCCGGCCTGGAGCTCCGGAACATGGTTCGCCACCTCGGCGATCTGGCCCACGAACATGGAGGTCACGAGGAACAGCGTGACGAGCGACGCCGTGGACAGGCGGCCGCCGATGGCCAGCGCGATGCCGGGCACGATCATCCCGGCGAGCAGGCCGTGCAGCAGCACGCCCGCACGTCTGGTGATGCGGCTCTCCGAGTCCACGACCAGGGCGAAGCGTCGGTGCACCTCGGCCGCCAGCTCCGCGCACCGCCTCACCAGGTACGCCTGGCCGAGGGCGGTGCGCAGGTCGTCGCGGCCGGCGATCCCTTCCTCCATGACCGCCGCGTGGTCGGTCCAGGCCATCTCCTCGCCGACCTTTCGCTCCGCCAGCGGAGCCAGCAGCGACCGCACCGCACGCACGGCGGCCCAGGTGGAGAACGGGACGAGCGACGAACGCCGGCCACCAGGTCAGCCCGGCCACGATCCACAGCGGGAACGATCCGAGGACGGTGCGGATGGCGTGCCAGGCCTGGCGCCGCATCAGCGCGCCGATCTCGTGCGTGTCGTCGTCCACACGGTCGAGGATCTCGCCCACCGGCTGCTCGGACAGCACCGCCAGCGGCTGGTGCATCGCAGCGGTCAGCAGGTCGGCACGCAGCCGGCCCTCGGCGCGGGCGACGACACCGGCCCAGCCGAACCGGGCGGCCGTGTCGACCACGGCGGCTCCGATGAGGCACAGCGCGAGCAGCCAGACCAGGCCGGCGGACGGGCGCTCCGCGAGCCACCCCGCGACCTTCGAGCCGACCGCGGAGGCGGTCGCCCCCGTCGCCGAGCCGAGCAGGGTAAGCGCCGCCAGGCGTCCCCGCAGCCGCCGCCAGTCCAACCGGCGTGACGGGTCCACCGGCCGGGACGAGGTCCCGCCGGGTGCATGGAGGTCCGGCGGGCGGAGCGGTCGGGCACGCATCAGAACGCGTGACGATACCCCGCCTGCGGCTCCGAGGCTGACTGTACGGGCCGGCTGCGCGGACGACGAGGGGGGTGGCCTCAGCGCATAATGGTCTCGCGATGGCACACTCCCCGCAGACCTTGAGCGTCGATGATCGCCGCGTCGTCGCGTCGTGGGCGGCCGACTGCGCCGAGCACGTCGTGGCCATCTTCGAGGACGCCGTGCCGGACGACGGCAGGGTCCGAGCCGCGATCGATCAGACCCGCTCCTTCGCTGCGGGCGACCTCGACGTCGCGGAGGCGCTGAGACATCGAGGTGGAGACGCCGGTGCCGCTGCTCGCCAAGCGCCGACACCAGCGGCGAGGGCAGCGGCCTACGCGGCCGAGCAAGCCGCCGCCGTCGCACACATGGGAGCACACGCCCTCGGTGCGGCTGGGTATGCCGCGAAGGCATCCACGTTGGCCGCAGATGGCGATGACGACGCGGTGGCACGGTCAGAAGCCCGCCGCCAGGTCGCAGCGATGACGGAGGAGGTCGCCCGTGCCCTCTCGCTTCTGCCGGCGCTCGGCGAGAACCGCTCCGGTCCGCTCGGGCCCGGGCGGTTGAGCGGCGGTCAGGTCGGCGACGCCATCCGAGCCATCCAGGAGCTCCTGGAGGATCACTAACGGTCCGTTTCGGAGGTCCCTTGTCGCATCGAAAGCGTTCCTGCGCCCGGAGCGCAAGGTGCGAGTCGTCGTCGTAGCGGGGTTCTACGTCGACGACGAGCAACGCCGCGATCCGCGGCAGGTAGGGGAGGTCGACTTGGGGCGGCCCGAAGGAACTCCGCGCTTTGGCGGGGGCGCGCAGAACGAACCCTCTTGCGCCGGTGCGGGTATGGACAACTGCTCACGTGCGGTCACTCCAGGACGACCATGCGCGAGAAAGCGCTTCGGCGGAAGCGCCCGGTTGGCCGCCGCGTCCCGGGCCGGTGACCGAACCCGCCGGATACGACGGGTTCTGGCCCTGCGGACGCCTCGAAGGTGCGCGCAGAGGGTGCAGCGCGACCGAACCCGCCGGATACGACGGTTTTGGTCGACCGCGGACGCCTGACCATGTCTGGCCACGTCCGACGCTCCAGACCGCCTTCGCGATGCTGCGGCGCACCCGCAGTGGTCCCGGCGGTGCGGCGGATGCCCGAAATCCGCAGCTTCTCACCGGACTCTCAGCCAGATCCGCCACGCTTCCGGCACCATGGTGTCTGCACGCGACGACGCGCGCGGCGAGACGACGACGGGAGCGACCCATGACCGAGCGGCCCGCGGCGCCGGAGACCGCCGACCCGGAGACCGCCGAGCCGCGGACACGCGACCTGCCTCCCCCGGTACCGGCGGCGGCCCGGCGCACTGGCGCCGCGGACGCGAACGTCGCCGGCCGCACCGGTGCTCGAGCGCTCCCTCTTCGAGGCCAAGCGGGTGCTCGTCGGCCAGGACCACATGATCGAGCGGCTGTTCGTGTGCTGGCTCGCTCGCGGACACGCCCTCATCGAGGGAGCCCCGGGCCTCGCGAAGACGCTGGCGGCCGAGACGATCGCCCGGGTGCTCGGGGGCAGCTTCGCGCGGCTGCAGTTCACGCCCGACCTCGTGCCTGCCGACCTCATCGGCACCCGCATCTACCGGCCGTCCTCCGAGCAGTTCAACGTCGAGCTCGGCCCCGTCTTCGCGAACGTCGTCCTCGCCGACGAGATCAACCGCGCCCCCGCCAAGGTGCAGTCCGCGTTGCTCGAGGTGATGGCGGAGCGACAGGTCTCCATCGGCGGGACCTCCTACCCGGTTCCGAGCCCGTTCCTCGTGATGGCGACGCAGAACCCCATCGAGCACGAGGGCGTCTACCCGCTGCCCGAGGCACAGCGGGACCGCTTCCTGCTGAAGATCCTCATCGACTTCCCCTCGGCCCGGGAGGAGGCCGAGATCGTGCGCCGCATGAGCGTCTCACCACCGCAGGCGCGCCAGGTGCTCGACGGCGACCAGCTCGCCGAGCTGCAGGCCATGGCCGACAGCGTGTTCGTCCACGACGCCGTCGTCGACTACGCCGTTCGTCTCGTCGCGGCCACCCGCACCCCGGCCGAGCACGCCCTTCCCGACCTCTCGCCGCTCATCGCGCACGGGGCCAGCCCTCGCGCGACCCTCGGACTCGTCGCCGGCGGCCGGGCGCTCGCGCTGCTGCGCGGTCGGACCTACACGCTCCCCCAGGAACGTCTACAACGTCGCACGCGACGTGCTGCGTCACCGGGTGCTGCTCAGCTACGAGGCCCTCGCCGACGGGATGGACGCCGAGTACGTGGTGGAGCGGATCGTGCGCACCGTGCCGGCGCCGCGCGTCGCCCCGTCGCAGGACCAGGGGGACGGCAACGGCCAGGGCGCCGACGCCGCCGCACGCGTCGTCATCGACCGGCGTGTCGGGCAGGACCGACGCGAGCACCGCGACGGGGAGGCGTGACGATGGCCGCCCCGGCGCCAGCGCCGACCGCCGAGCCCCGGCACGCGAGAAGCGCCCGACCGTGACGTTCCTCGCCCCGCTCCGGCTGTTGCTGCTCGTGGTGGTGGCGGGCCTCGCGGCCGTCTACGTGGTCCTGGAGCGGCGCCGACCCCAGGACGTCGCCCGGTGGGCCTCCCCGGCGCTCCACGCCCGGCTGGTACGCGGGCACCCTGGGGCACGCCGGCACCTGTTCGCGGCCGGTGTCGGCGGCGCGCTCGTGCTCATGGTCCTCGCGTTCGCCCGCCCGAGCGTCGACGTGCGGATACCGCGTGACCGGGCCATCGTGGTGCTCGCCGTCGATGTGTCGGGCTCCATGGCCGCGACAGACATCGCTCCGGACCGGCTGGCAGCGGCGGTGGACGCGGCCAAGCGGTTCGTGAGCGGGCTCCCGGACCGGTTCCTGGTCGGCCTCGTCTCGTTCGAGGACTCCGCCCGGGTCCTGGTCGTGCCCACGACCGAGCGGCCGGCGGTGCTGGGCGCGCTCGACCAGCTCCGGCTCGGGCAGGGCACCGCGGCCGGTGAGGGTCTGTTCGCCGCCCTCGACACCATCCGCGCCTCGGTCGCGGCGCACTTCCCGGGAGCATCCTCGGACGACGGCCTGTCCGACCTCGCGACGGTCGTGCTCCTCTCGGACGGCGCCACCACGGTCGGGACACCGGTCGAGGTGGCGGCCCGCGAGGCGGCCCAGCGTGGCGTCCCGGTCACCACGATCGCGTTCGGCACGGACCTCGGGGTCGTCAGCGTCCGGGGCCAGCTCGTCCCCGTGCCCGCGGACACCGTCACGATGCGCGAGGTCGCCGACACGACCGGCGGACGAGCGTTCACGGCCAGCTCCAGTGAGCAGCTGCGCGCCGTCTACGACGACATCCAGGGGCGGGTCGGCTACACGACCCGACCCCGCGCGCTCGCCGCCGTCTTCCTCGGCGTCGGGATCCTCGTGCTCGTGGTGGCCGGCGGCGCGGCCGTGACGACGACCGGACGGCTGCTGTGAGCGCCGTCCCCACCGGCGCCGGCGGCCCCGACCGGGCGGCCGCGGATCCCGCCGTCCCGACCGGCACAGCGGCGGCGGTCGCGGCCCGCGAGTCCACGCTGCGCCACCTCGAGATCGAGGTGCTGCGCCGGCTCGACGGCCTGCTGCACGGCGACCATGCCGGGCTCGTCCCCGGCGCCGGCTGGGAGCACGGCGAGGGACGCCTCTACCAGCCGGGCGACGACGTGCGGCGTATCGACTGGAACCTCACCGCGCGGTCGAACGCTCCCCATGTCCGCGACACGATCGCCGACCGCGAGCTCGAGACCTGGCTCGTGATCGACACGTCCGCGAGCCTCGACTTCGGGACCGCCCGCTGCGAGAAGCGCGACCTCGCGACGGCCGCGACGGCCGCGTTCGCGTTCCTCACGTCCCGCGACGGGAACCGGCTCGGGGCGGTGCTGGCCGACCCGACCGGCACGACGGTCCTGCCGCCGCGCACCGGCCGAAACGCGGCGCTCGCGCTGCTGCACCGGCTCGATCGTCGCGAGCGCGCCGGCGAGGGCCGGGTCGAGCTCGCCGACGCGCTGGCCCGCACCCGCGGTGTGGCCCGCCGGCGCGGGCTCGTCGTGCTCGTCTCGGACCTCCTCGACGACGGCGACTGGCCCCGCCAGCTGCGCGGACTCACGACCCGGCACGACGTGATCGTCGCCCAGGTCACCGATCCCCGGGAGGCCGAGCTGCCGGCGGTCGGCGTCGTCACGCTGGTCGACCCCGAGACGGGGCAGCGCCTCGACGTGCAGACCGACGACCCGGCGGTCCGCGAGCGGTTCGCGGCCGCCGCGGCCGAGCAGCGGGCCGCGGCACGGGAGGCGGTGCAGCGTGCTGGCGCGGCACACCTGGTGCTCTCGACCGACCGGGACTGGCTCCTCGACGTGGTGCGCTTCGCCGTCGCCAGGAGGCGTCGCCGATGAGGGTTGTCGCGGCGCTCACGTTCCTCGCCCCCACGTGGTTGGCGCTGCTGGCCGTGGTCGCGGCACTCGCGATCGCCTACGTCGTGGTCCAGCGCCGGCGTCCACGGCCGGCGGTGGTGTTCCCCAACCTGGCGCTCCTGGCATCGGTCGTCCCCCGTTCGGCGGCGTGGCGGCGGCACGTGCCCGCCGCCGTCGCGCTCGGGGCGCTCGCGGTCGGGGCGGTCGGCATGGCCCGCCCGGCCATCGAGCGACACCTGCCTCGCGACGGGGTCGTGGTGCTCGCCATCGACGAGTCGGGGTCCATGGCCGCGACCGACGTGTCGCCCTCACGCCTCGAGGCCGCCGTCGCGGCGGCACAGGGCTTCGTCCGGGACGCGCCGATCGATCTCGAGATCGGGCTGGTCACGTTCACCGACCGGGCCACCGTGCTCGTGCCTCCCACGACCGATCGCCAGACCATGACCGCCGCCCTGTCGACCCTGTCCCGGGGGCCCGGCACCGCCAGCGGCGAGGGCCTGTTCGCGGCGCTCGACGCGATCGAGTCCGTCACCGCCGACGGCGAGCTCAACGCCGACGACACCGGCGTCCCCCCGGCCGCGGTCGTGCTGCTCGCCGACGGGGCGAACACCGTCGGGCGGTCGCTCGACGACGCGGCGGCCGCGGCCGACGAGCGTGGCGTGCCCGTCCACACCGTCGCGTTCGGTACCGACGCCGGGACGGTCGAGACCGGCGGACGGACGGTGCCCGTACCGGTCGAGACGACGGCGCTCAATGCCGTTGCGTCCACGACCGGTGGGACGTTCGCGACCGCAGCGAGCACCGCTCAGCTCCGCGACATCTACGACAGCGTCGGCCGTGGCGTGAGCCTCGCGACCGAGTATCGCGAGCTCGTGCCGCTGCTCACGGGCATCGCCCTGGCCCTGCTCCTCGTCGCCGTCGGTCTCGGCCTGAGATGGCGGCCGCGCCTGGTCTGACGCCGGCGCGTACGTTGGAGACACCGATGGACACCCCACCCCCGCCACCGCCCCGACCGCCGGCCGGCACGACCGGCGATCCGAGGGTCCGCGTCTGGACCCGCTGGCGGGAGCTCGCGCAGGCGCGCAGCGAGGGACGGATCCCCGAGACCGAGTACCGGCGGGCCGTGGAAGATCTGCGCGGCCAGCTGGACCGGCTGCCCTCGTGGCCGGCCAGCCCCGGCGCCCCGGTGGTCCTCGAGCCGGCGCGCCACGATCCGCCGTCCGCACCGCCCCCGTCCCGGCGCTCGTGGCGGTGGAGCACCGTCGTCGCGGCAGTGCTCGGTGTGCTCGTCACCGCGGCCCTCGCGATGGCCGTCGGTCGGGCGCTCGGCGGTGACGAGCGCACGACCGGCTCCACACCGCCGAGTCCGGAACCGACGCCGGCGGCCAGCGCCCCGGCCGCCGGATCCAACGGGCAGGAGGCCAGCGGCATGCCCGGTGTCGCCGTGCTCGTCGGACCCACCGTCGCCCAGGTCATGACCAGCGGCCCCACCACGACGACGGGTGCTGCCGTCGTCGTCGGCACCGACGGCGTGCTGGTCACCACGGCCGACCTCGTCGCCGATGCCGCCAGCGTGCGCGTCCGGCTCGCCGACGGCTCCGACTACGCCGCCGCCGTCGTCGGCAGCGACCCCGCGACCGACCTCGCGGTGCTGCACGTCGACGCCGAGGGGCTGCCGGCCGCCGTCCTGGCGTCGACCCTGCCCGCGGTGGGCGACGAGGTCGTGGCGCTCGGCAGTCCCGTCGATCCGCGAACGGTGGTCAGCGCGGGCGCGGTCCGCGACCTCGCCGGCACCCTGACGACGGCGGACGCGACGCTGACGGGCCTGCTGCGCACGGACGCGCCGGTGCCCGACCGGGGGGCCGGCGGGCCACTGGTCGACGACCGCGCGCGAGTGGTCGGGATCAGCCTCGCCCCGTCGGGTCACGACACCGGCTTCGCGATCCCGGCCCCCACGGCGGCCCGCGTCGTCGACGAGCTCACCGCACGCACCGCCACCCGCTCGCCGTCGGCCGGCGCGCGCCTCGGCGTCACCGGCGTGGACGTGGACCCGCTCTTCGGCGATGCCGCCGGGCTCGGCGTCAGCGAGGGGGCGCTCCTCGTCCAGGTCCTGCCCGGCGGCGCCGCCGACCGGGCCGGCCTGGTGAGCGGCGACGTGGTCGTGGCGTTCGACGGCGAGCCGGTGTCGACCGTCGACGACCTCGCAAGCCTCGTGCAGTCCCACGTCCCCGGGGACCAGATCCAGCTCGAGATCGTGCGAGACGGGGCGCACCGGACGCTCGACGTGACCCTCGGCGCCGGCTGACCCGGAGGATCAGGCGCCGACGAGCGGGGCCACCACCTCACCGACCCCGTCGTCGCCGCAGTACAGCGGCCGTGCGACCGGCTCACCGCTGTCGGCCCAGCGGCACAGTAGGAGCCAGCGGCGGCCCGGGTCGAGCGCGTCCGCCAGGGTCGTGTAGCTCACGACCGCCGCGCGCCGCCCGATCATGATCTCGTCGCCACTGTCGTAGGGTGCGTCCACGGTGATCCCCCTCCGGTCGGCGGCGCACCCGTCGCCGGCGTGCGCTTCGCATAGGGTGGAGGCATGAAGGCAGACAGCGTGCAGACGCCCGTCCTGATCGCCGTCGGCGCCTCGGCGGGCGGCGTGGAGGCCGTCCTCAACCTCGTGGCCGGCCTTCCCGGCGACCTCGACGCCGCCGTGCTCGTGGTCATCCACATCGCGCCGCGGGCCGAGAGCGTCCTGCCGAGCATCCTCTCGCGCGCCGGTCGCCTGCCCGCCGAGCATGTGATCGACGGGTCGGCCATCAAGCCCGGCAACATCTACGTGGCCCCGCCCGACCAGCACCTGACCGTCGAGGACGGGCATCTCTGTCTCAGCCGAGGACCACAGGTCCATGGTCTGCGGCCGGCGATCGACCCGCTGTTCGAGAGCGTCGCCCACGTCGCGGGTTCCCGGGCCATCGGCGTGGTGCTGTCCGGCACGCTCGCGGACGGCAGCATCGGACTGCGCACCATCAAGCAGGCGGGCGGGACCACCGTCGTCCAGGACCCCGCCACCGCGCTGTACGCAGAGATGCCGCGCAACGCCATGGCGATCGCCGACCCCGACTACGTGACGCCGCTGCAGAAGCTGCCCGGGCTGCTGACGACGCTCGTCAAGAAGACGCTCGCCCTGGCTCCTGCCGAACGGGATGTGGCACCGATGGATCCACTCGACCCGGCCTCCGAGGGGCCACAGCCAGGGGTGCCCTCGCCGTTCACCTGCCCGACGTGCCACGGCGTCCTGTGGGAGGAGGAGCAGGGCGACCTTCTGCGCTACCGGTGCCGGGTCGGACACGCCTGGGGCGAGGAGACGCTGCTCACCGACCAGAGCAACGAGGTCGAACGGGCCCTGTGGACGGCCCTGCGCACCGTCGAGGAGAAGCTGGCGCTGATGCACCGGCTCGGTCGACAGGCGGCCGAACGCGGTCACGGCGGCGTCTCCCGTCGGTTCCGCGACCGGGCAGATGCCCTGGCGCCCCACGCCAGGGTGCTGCGCGGCCTCATCGACGACCTCGACCGGGTGCCGCCGACCCGGGTCGGCGAGGTCGACACCGCCTAGTCTTGCGGCGCACACGGGCACGGATGGGGAAGGCGGTCAGCGGTGGAAGCACACGAGGACGGACCAGCATTCGAGTCGCTGCTGGTCTTCCTGCGCGAACATCGCGGCTTCGACTTCACCGGATACAAGCGCCCGACCCTCGTTCGCCGGGTCAACCGGCGCATGAGCGACCTGTCGCTGTCGTCGTACGAGTCGTACCTCGACTACCTGCAGGTGCATCCGGACGAGTTCGTGCGGCTCTTCAACACGATCCTGATCAACGTCACGGGGTTCTTCCGGGATCCTGACGCCTGGAAGGCCGTCGCGCAGGAGGCGGTCCCGCAGATCATCGAGCGGCGGGGCAACTCCACCCAGCCGATCCGCATGTGGAGTGCCGCATGCTCGTCCGGGCAGGAGGCGTACACGCTGGCCATGCTGCTCTGCGAGGCGCTCGGCGTGGACCAGTTCCGGGAGCGCGTGAAGATCTACGGCACCGACGTTGACGAGGAGGATCTCGAGGTCGCCCGACAGGGCGAGTTCTCCAAACGCGACGTTCGAGCACGTCCCCTCGCCCCTGCGCGAACGGTACTTCGAGCAGCTCGAGGAGGACCGGTTCCGCTTCCGTCGCGACCTGCGCCGGTCGATCATCTTCGGGCGTCACGATCTGATCAGAGACGCCCCGATCGGCCGTCTCGACCTGCTGGCCTGCCGCAACACCCTCATGTACTTCAATTCGGAGGTGCAGCGCGACATCCTCCGGCGCTTCCACTTCGCCCTGCGTGAGCACGGGTTCCTGTTCCTCGGCAAGGCCGAGACGCTGCTCGCCTACGACGACCTGTACGAGCCGATCGACCTGCGCCACCGCGTCTTCGTCAAGATGCCGGCAGATCTCGCCCCCGCCACCTACGGGATACGGGGCCCGGCGTCGTTGCCGAACGGCCAGGAGGACAACCCGAACGCCGAGGTCGTCGCCGCCGCCTTCTCGGCAACGCCGCTGGCACACGTCGTCGTCAGCGACGGGGGCTTCCTGGTCGCCGCCAACGACGCGGCGCGGTCGCTGTTCACGATCCGTCCGGCGGACCTCGGGCGTCCCTTCCACGACCTGGAGATGTCCTACCGACCGGCCGAGCTGCGGTCGTTGATCGCGACGGCGCTCACCGAGGGCGAGGTCCAGCAGCTGCGCGCCGTCCGCTGGGAGCGGCAGGACAGCGTCGTCTGGCTCGACCTCGACGTGGTCCCGCTGCGTGATCATGCCGCGCACCGGGTCGGGGTGTCCGTGTCCTTCACGGACGTGTCCCAGCAACGGCAGCTCGAGGACGAGCTGCAGCACACGACGAACGCCCTCGAGACGGCGTACGAGGAGCTGCAGTCGACGAACGAAGAGCTCGAGACGACGAACGAGGAGCTGCAGTCCACGATCGAGGAGCTCGAGACGACGAACGAGGAGCTGCAGTCCTCGAACGCCGAGCTCGAGACGATGAACGAGGAGCTGCAGTCGACGAACGCCCAGCTCGAGACCATGAACCAGCGGCTCTACACGCGCGGCGTCGAGCTCGACGAAGCGAACGCGTACCTGCGCTCCATCCTGGGCAGCCTCGGATCCGCGGCCGTGGTCGTGGACAAGGATCTCGTCGTCCGCTTCTGGAACGATCGGGCCACCGAGCTGTGGGGACTGCGTCCCGACGATGTCACCGACAGCCACCTGCTCAACCTCGAGATCGGCCTGCCCGTCGAGGCACTGCGCCAGCCGATGCTCGCCTGCATGAGCGACGCGGAACCGCCCGAACCGCTGAGGTTGGCTGCTCGCGACCGGATCGGCCGTCCCATACGGTGTATCGTGACCTGTACACCACTCGTCGGCGACGGTGGGCAGACCCGAGGGGTCATCCTGCTCATGGACGCGACCGTCCAGGAGACATAGACGTCCCGGTGTCCCAGAGGGGCCACGCTCGCCGCGGCGGCACGTGCCAAGGGGGCCACATGGACGCCAAGGACACCCACCACGACGCGGCTGACGACCGGCGACCCGAGGGACCGGCCGATCGCACGCGCGTCTCGATCACCGCCGACGCCCTCGAGTCACTGCTGCATCGACGGGCTCGCGAGGACACCCGCGCCTTCGACCTGCTGCGCCGGCTGGAGATCGACGGTGCCAGCGATCCGACGGTGGTGAAGGAGCTCGTCGACGCGCTGGAGTCGAACCTCGAGGAGCGGCAGGTCGCCGAGGAGGAGCTCCGGGCCAGCTCCCAGCAGCTCGAGGAGGCGTTCGTCGAGCTGCTCGAGCAGCGACGCCGCGACCGTGAGCTCTTCGAGCATGCCCCGGTCGCCTATCTCGTCAGCGACGAGAAGGGCATCATCCGCGACTGCAACCACCTCGCCGCCCGGTGGATCGGCGAGACGGCGGACCGGCTCGCCGGCCGTCCGCTGACGACGGTGGTCGCCGAGCCTGACCGGCAGTCGGTCCGACAGTGGCTGAACGCGCTCGCGTCGACGGGGAACGTGGACGTTGGGGCCTTCCGGCTCAAGACCCTCCGGGGCGTCGTACTGCCGGTGCGGGTCTCGGTATCCGTCGTGCGCGGCCACGACGGCCGAGCGGAGTCGCTGCGCTGGGTCGTCGTGCCGGCCGCCCCTCCCTCCTCGGGCCCGTGGCCGGAGCCCGCCCCCGTCCACGCCGACGTGCCCCTGCGTGCCATCATCGCCCACCACGACGACCTCTACGTCCACGGCCTGAAGACCCTGCTCACCGCGAGCTTCGGCGTGCACGTACGCATCGCGACGACACGCACGATCGAGGAGATCGATGACCTCCTCGACGACGGGCCGCACGCCGCACTGCTCGAGATCACCGAGGGCGACATCCCCCGGCTCCAGCGCCTCCGGAAGCAGCACCCGAGGATCCGCATCCTCGCGATCGTCGCCGGCGGACCGGAGGCCCAGCTCGCGGCGCTGGCGGCCGGCGCGGACAGCGTGCTGCCGGCGACGACCTCACCGAACGAGCTGCTGGGACCGCTGCTCGGGACAGCCAACCACTGGGTGACGATGCCACGTGGCCTCGCAGACGACGTGCTCGGGCAGGCGCTGCAGCGCCACACCGCGCTCCAGGGGCTCGAGCCGGAGGAGCGGCTGCTCCTGCAGCGGATCAGCGAAGGCGCGACGACGGCCGACGTCGCCGACGAGCTGCACCTCTCGCCGCGCACCGTGAAGCGACGTCTCGCGACGCTGTACCGGAAGCTGGGCGTCGAGACCCGGGCGGAGGCGATCGCGCTGGCCGGACGCAGCGCCGGCCTTCCGGACGCGTCGAGCGAGGGCCGGTCGGCTTGAGCAGGGTCTGAGCGCGGTCGGTCTGAGGCCGATCCGCTACCCCTCGAACGGCGGCGACAACCGTCAGTCGTCGAACTTGGCGGCCGCCTCCTGCTCGTGACGCGCGTGGCGTCGCTGGAGGTCGACGGCGTACTCGTGCTCGGACGCCGCCTGCTCGTGCATCACCGCGTCGTCGCCGTCACGGGCCGCATCCGCCCGTTCCCGCTCATGCTGGAGCCGTTGCTCGGCACGCTCGGCCCGCTGCTCCGCCTCCCGTGCCCGGTTCGCGTGGATGTCGGTCATGGCCGCAGCCCCTTCTGCTCGCTGCCGACCACGGTAGAGGGGATGGGCGGCTCACACCCTGGCCTGTCGCCCGAGGCGCCATGCCTGGGTCACCGTCACGGGGAGCAGGCCGAGCAGCGCGGCAGCGCCCCAGCCCACGGCAGGCAGACCGCTCAGACCGAGCGTGTCGGCGATCATGGGCACGCCGAGCGCCAGGGCCTCGAGGGCGGCGGTAACCATCAGCGCTCCCCACAGCCACCGGTTGCGGGACGCGCCGCTGAACCCGGACCCACGATCGTGACGCGCGTTGAAGACGGCGAGCGTCTGACCGAGGGACATGGCGACGAACGTCATGGTCTGCGCGCCGCCGGGCTCGAGGCCGAGCGGTGCCGTCCCGAGCCAGAAGGCCCCGAGGCCGGCGCCGGCCACGAGCGCCGCCTGAGCGACGATGCGCCGCACGACCCAGGCGTCGATGACCGGCGTCGCGGGGTCGCGGGGCGGCTCTCGCATCACGTCGGCGCGGCTGGGCTCGAGGGCGAGCGCGAAGGACGGCAGCACGTCGATGACCAGGTTGTTCCACAGGATCATGAGTCCGGCCAGCGGCGGGGCGAAGCCCCCGGCGAGGGCGGCGGTGATGACGGTGACCTCGGCGACGTGCCACGAGAACAGGAACTGCCCGAAGCGACGGATGTTCGCGAAGATCCGTCGCCCTTCCGCGACGGCCGTCTCGATGGTGTCGAACTCGTCGTCGAGGAGGATGATGTCCGCCGCCTCCTTCGCGACGTCGGTCCCGGACCCCATCGCCACGCCCACGTCCGCCTGGCTGAGCGCCGGCGCGTCGTTCACACCGTCGCCGGTGACGGCCACCACCTCCCCCGCGTCCTGCAGCGCGGCGATGATCCGGAGCTTGTGTTCCGGATCGACACGGGCGAACACCTCCACGTCCCCGACGACGGCGCGCAGGTCTTCGTCCGACATGCCCGCGAGCTCGCGGCCGGTGATCGCCCGGCCGTGCGATACGTCGAGCTCGTCGGCGATCGCCCGGGCCGTGTCGGGGCGGTCACCGGTGATCATGACGGTGCGGATGCCGGCGGCGTGCAGCTCCCCGACCGCGCTCACGGCGGCGGTTCGGGGTGGGTCCTGCATCCCCACCACGCCGAGCAACTCGAGGTCGTCGAACAGGACGTCGTCGGGGGCGTCGGCCGACGGGGCGACACGCCGCGCGACGGCCAGGGTGCGCAGCGCCCGCTCGGCCATCCGGTCGGCCGCCGCGGCCAGGTCCGGGTACGTCCGCCGGTCGACCAGGGCCTCCGGCGCCCCCTTGACGTGCACGACACCGTCGACGACGACGGCCATCCGCTTCGTGTCGGACTCGAACGGCACCTCGCGGGTCCGGGCGTGGCGCTCCCGCAGATCCCGCCAGTCGATCCCGCGCGCGCCGGCGGCCTCGAGCAGCGCGACCTCCGTGGCGTCGCCCACCGGATCGCCGTCCACGTCGACGTCCGCGTCGTTGCAGAGCACGGCCGAGCGCCACAGGTCACGCTGGTCGACGCCGTCAGCCAGGACCGCGTCGACGACATCCATCTCGTTGCGGGTGAGCGTGCCCGTCTTGTCGGAGCAGACGACGGTCGTGGCGCCGAGGGTCTCGACGGCGGGGAGGCGGCGGACGAGCGCGTTGCCGGCGGCCATCCGTCGCATCCCGACGGCCAGCGTGAGCGTGGCGACGGCGGGCAGCCCCTCCGGGACCACCGCGATGGCCAGCGCGACGGCGATCTCGACGACCTCGGCCACCTCCCGGCCGCGCAGCACGCCGATCCCCAGCAGCACGCCGGCGCCCAGGACGACCACGACCGACAGCCGCCGGCTGAGACGGTCGAGGCCGGCCTGCAGCGGCGCCGCGCCGGCACCGGCCGACGCCGCGAGGTCGGCGACCCGGCCCATCTCGGTGGCCGTGCCGGTCGCGACCACGACGCCGCGAGCCCGCCCGTGCACCACGGTCGTCCCCATGAAGCACATGGACGTTCGGTCGGCGAGGGCCGTGTCTGCCGCCACGGCCGCCGGGTCCTTCGTGACGGCCTCGCTCTCCCCCGTGAGCCCGGCCTCGTCGACCCGGAGGTCCTCGGCTTCGAGGAGCCGCAGGTCGGCCGGGACCTGCTCGCCGGCCTCGATGCCCACCACGTCTCCGGGGACGAGCTCGGCTGCGTCGATCTCGTCGCGCCGGTCGTCACGTTCGACCTCGGCGACGGTGTGCAGCAGGTGCCGCAGCGCCGCCATCGAGCGGGCCGCCTGGTACTCGGTGGCGAACCCGACGACCGTGTTGACGACCAGCACCACCAGGATGGCGACGGCCTCGATGACCTGGCCCACGAGCAGCCCGGCCACGCCGGCCGCCACGAGCAGGACGACGACCGCGTTGGCGACCTGTCGCCACAGCAGCCGCCAGACCGGCGTGCCGCTCTTGTCGGCGAGCTCGTTGCGGCCGTGCCGCTCGCGGCGGCGGACCACCTCCTGCGACGAGAGGCCGACCGCCGGGTCGACGCCCAGGCGAGCAGCCACGTCGGCAGCCGGGTGGGCGTGGTGGGGCGCGGACGTGTCTGCAGGAGGGTCGGACGACGTTGCCATAGGCTCCGAGCCTATGGGCGACGAGGCGGACGTGCGGGGCGAGACGGACGACCGGGACGAGGCGGACGTGCCAGACGAGGTGACGGTGCGGGAGCGGCGACGGGGCGACGGGGCGACCGGGGCGCTGCGGACCGTGCTCGCCGGCGCGTCGGCGCTGACGACGGCGACGCTGCCGGTCTTCCTGCTCGGGGCCCTGAGCGACCCGATCCGGGCCGAGCTCGGACTGGGAGAGACGGCGATCGGTGCCGCCGTGACGGTCATGTTCGCAGCCGCCGGCGTCGCGGCCGCGCCGGCCGGACGGGTCAGCGAGCGGCTGGGAGGCCCGCGGGCGCTGCGCATCGGCGTGACGATCACGGGGCTCGCCACGGCGGCCATGGGCGCGTTCGCGCAGTCCTGGTGGCAGCTGGCCCTCGCCATGGTGGCGGTGGGTGCGGCCGTGGGGCTCGTGGACACGGGCGCGGCGCGGGCCTTCGCCGACCGGGTGCCGCCCCGCCGGCAGGGCCTCGCCTTCGGGATCAAGGAGGCGAGCGTGCCGGGCGCGTCGCTGCTGGCCGGTCTCGCGCTGCCCACCGTCGCCGTCATGCTCGGGTGGCGGGCCACGTTCGTGTCGGCGCTCGGCGTGGCCGCGGTCGTGTGGGCGGTGATGCCCGGCGGGCGGGTGCCCTCCCGCCAGGAGGCGTCAGCAACGCCGGCGGCCGAGCCACGGGAGACGCAGGAGTCGGCTGGCCTCGGACCGCCCCGTCGCACGCCGCCACGCCGGCGGGTCGCGTCCGCCGCGGTGGTGCGCTTCGCCGCCGGCGCCGGTCTCGGCACCGGTGCTGCCACGGCCGCGGCGACGTTCCTCGTGCCGGCGTCGACCGCGCTCGGGCTGTCCGTGCCCGCCGCCGGCGGGGTGCTGTCAGCGGCCAGCGTCGCGAGCATCGCCATGCGGATCGTGATGGGGCGGCGGGCCGACACCGGCGGGACGGCCGGGGTGCCGGTGCGCGCCGTCGCGTCGATGCTCGCCGCCGGCGCCGTGGGTGCGGCGCTGCTGGCGGTCAGCGGGCCACCGCTGGTGACCCTGCTGGGCGCCGTCGTGCTGCTGGGCGGCGGCTGGGGGTGGACGGGACTCGCGTTCCTCACCGTCGTGCGCGCCCGCCCGGACGCGCCCGCGGCGGCCGCGGGGATCGTGCTGACCGGACTGTCCGCCGGCGGGGCGCTCGGGCCGCTCGCCTTCGGGGCGATCGTGACCGGCTCGTCCTATGCGGTGGCGTGGTCGGCGGCCGCGGCGACCCTCGCCCTCGGCGGGGCGACGGTCTTCAGCACGCGCCGCTCCCTCGCGGCCCGGCAACCGCACGCCCACTAGCACGCGAGGGTCAGGCCGTCGCCGCCCGCAGGGCGCTCTCGACGTCCGTGTGGTGGTAGTCGAAACCGGCCTCGCGCAGCTTCGCCGGCTCGACCCGCAGGCTGCCCAGCGCGAGCAGCTCGCCCATCTCGCCGTAGAGGATCTTCGGCCCGAAGCGCGGGATCGGCAGCAGCGTGGGGCGGTGGATCACCCGGCCGAGCGCCTTCGTGAACGCGGCGTTGCGGGCAGGCGCCGGCCCCGTGAGGTTGACCGGCCCGGACAGCGACTCGTTGTGCACGAGCTCGCGGAGCGCCCGGATCTCGTCCTCGTAGGAGATCCACGACATCCACTGTCGCCCCGACCCGATGCGGCCACCGACACCCAGCTTGAAGAAGGGCAGCATCTTCGCGAGGGCCCCACCGGACCGGTCCAGCACGATCCCCGTGCGCGGGTGGACGACCCGGATGCCCGCCTCGGCCGCGATGGTCGCCGAGTCCTCCCAGACGTGGACCACCTCCGGGAGGAAGCCGTCGCCGGCCGACGACGCCTCGGTGAGGACCTCGTCGCCCCGGTCGTTGCCGTACCAGTGGATCGCCGACCCGGACACGAGCACCGCCGGTTTGTCGTCGAGGGCGGCGAGCGTCTGCGCCAGCAGACCGGTCCCCTGGCTGCGGGAGTCCATGATCCGGCGCTTGACCTCGGGGGTCCACCGGGCCGACTGGATCGGCTCGCCGGCGAGGTGGACGACGGCGTCGACTCCCTCGAGCGCCTCGGCGTCGATCTCGCCGCGCTCGACCGACCAGTAGACATCATCGGTCCCCGCAGCGGCGTCGCGGGAACGTACGAGCCGATGGACGCGGTGTCCGTCGGCCTGCAGGGCGGACACCAGCCCCTCGCCGATCAGTCCCGTCGAGCCGGAGACGGCCACTCGGATGCGGTCTGCCATAGGAGATCCCTCGTCACGGGCCGGGTGTGCGTCGGGCGGGCACGCGCCGACCTCCTCAGCCTTCCTTCGCAGCCACCGTGCCGGCGGACGGACGACCGGTCAACCGGGAAGCCGCGCCACGATCGCATCCGCGAGTCGCCCGGCGGCGGTCTCGTCCTGGAAGAAGTACAGGCTCGGTTCGGTCACCTCGAGCTCCGCGAGCTGCCACGTGCCGCTGGCGTCCGGGATGAGGTCGACCCGGGCGTAGAGGTACTCGTGGCCGCTGACCTCGAGGATCCAGCGTGCCAGCGCGAGCGTGTCGTCGTCGGGCAACACCGACTCGTAGCGGCCGCCCCGCTCGATGTGGACCCGGATCTCGCCCGACGCGGGCCGCTTGTTCACGGCGTGCGAGTACTGGCCGTCGATGAAGACGATGGAGAGCTCGCCCTGCGTCTGCACCGCGGTCATCTCGGGCTGCACCATCGCGTCGCCGGTCGCGAGGATCGCGTCGAGATGATGCTGCGCGAGCTCGACCGTCTCGGGCGCGACCCGCAGCAGTCGTTCGCCCCCGACGTCGACGGCGGGCTTCACGATCGCGTGCGGCCACCCCCGGCTGCGCAGCAGGGCCGGCAGGTCGATGCGGTCGCCCTGTCCGAGCCAGGCGGTGGGCACGACGGGGGCGCCGCGTTCCTCGAGCTCGATGAGGTAGCCCTTGTGCGTGTTCCAGCGCACCACCTCGGAGGAGTTCCACAGGGACGTCGTCTCGCCGACCCGCCGGGCCCAGTCGACGAAGGCATCGCGGCGGCCCGTGTAGTCCCAGGTCGTGCGGATGACGACCATCGCCGGCTCCGACCAGTCGACGTCGGCGTCGTCCCAGATACGTAGCTGCGCGTCCACACCCCGGCTGCGCAGGGCGTCGAGCAGCGGCGGGTTGTCCTGGTCGGCGACCGGCAGGTGCCGGCAGGTGGCAAGCGCGACGTCCACGACGCCTCCGGAGATCGACGGTCGGCCGCCGCAGGCTAGGGCCTGTCGCTGTGAACCGGAAGGACGAGGGTGAAGCGACTGCCCCCCTCCGGCGACTCGCCCACCTCGATCCGTCCACCCTGCGCCCGGGCGAGGGTGCGGGCCACGTACAGGCCGATGCCGCTGCCCGTGCTCTCGTCGCCGCGGCGGAACTTGTCGAAGATTCGCGACCGTTCGGAGGCGGGAACGCCGGGCCCCTCGTCGTCCACCGAGACGTTGACGGTTCCCTCGCTGCTCGCCCGGACCCGCACCCGCACCTCGGCGCCGGACGGGCTCACGCGCACGGCGTTGTTCAGCAGCTCCGCGAGGATCTGCCGCGTGCGCTGGGCATCGACGGCCGCCGGCGGCAGGGACCCGTCCTGCTCGACGGCCACGGGCACCGCGGTCGCGATGGTGTCGACCGCATCTGCCACCAGAGCCGCGACGTTGGTCGGCTGCTGTCGCAGGATCGGCAGGCCGCCGGCCTCGATCGTCGTGAAGTCCAGGAACTGGTTCACGAGCCAGTCGAGCTCGCGGACGTGGCGTCGCATCATCGTGCGCAGGTCGCCGCGCTCGGCGTCGTCGCCGGGCTCGAGGCTGGCGATGCCGTGGAGGACGGCGATGGGCGTGCGCATCTGGTGGGAGATGCCGGCCACGATCGACGCGCGGAGGGCCGCGGCCTCGCGCGCGGCCTCCAGCTCGATCCTGCGTTGGGCCGCGAGGCGCAGCTCGAGCTCGTCCATGACGACCGCGGCCAGGTCGGCGAGCGTGTCGAGCTCGCCGTCGGTGATCTCGCGCGGCTCGACGTCGATGACGTTCAGCGTGCCGAGGTTGTGCCCGTCGGCCGTGCGCAGGGGCACCGCGGCGTAGAAGCGAAGACCGAGCTCGCCGCGGACGAGCGGATTGTCGAGGGTCCGCGGGTCCTCGATCGCGTTGGCCACCGTGTAGGCGCCACTCTGCAGGATCGCCGACGCGCACAGGCCCGGGTCGCGTCCGATCTGGTCCACCTCGACGCCACGGCACGACTTGAACCAGATCCGGTCCTCGTCGACGATCGTGATCGTGCTGATGGGGGTTCGGCAGAAGCGGGCCGCGAGCGCCGTCACCCGGTCGAACGCGCCGTCGGGCGGCGTGTCGAGGATGTCGTAGCGCCGCACCGCGGCGAGACGCGCCGCCTCGTCGGTGGGGAGTTCGGCGGTCGCGGACATGCGTCCCTCCCTCGTCACCCTCGGGATCGTCGTGCCGACGTGCGGGAAGCGGCAGCGTAACCAGCGGGGCATGGCGACGGAGCGGCCGACGGCCACTATCCTCCACCCCGTGTCCGTGGGGGTACGAGCGTGAGCGATGCAGCACCGATCGGGGAGGGCTTCTACGGTCGTCGTGATCGACGACGAGCCCGACATCCTTCTGCTCGTCGAGAAGGTGCTGTCCCGCCGCGGGTTCACGGTCGTCGGCAGCGCGAGAGACGGCAGGTCGGGAGTCGAGGTCGTCGCCGAGACCCAGCCCGACACGGTGCTGCTCGACCTGTCGATGCCGCGGCTCGACGGCGAGATGGCGCTGCCGATGATCCTGCGCCGGTCCCCGTCGACGATGGTCGCGATCCTCTCGGCCCACCTCGAGCCGAGCCGAGCGCAGGAGCTGCTGCTGCGGGGCGCGTTCGCGGCCTACGACAAGGGCGACCTCGGTCGACTGCCGGCGACGCTGGCGGAGGACCTCATGTCGTTCCGGCGTGTCCTCGACGGCGAGGACGACGTGCCGGCCTGGCAGCGCCGCTACCAGCGCCTCTGAACGGCCGCCGCTGGGCCACCGGCCGCCGCTTGGCCACCGGCCGCCGCTGGGCCTTCCGGCGGTTTCTGCCGCCGGCCCGGGCCGTCACCGGATCCGCTCGGCGGTGGCCTGCGGGTCGTAGGGACGCAGCACGCCGATCCGGTCGAGGTGGTCCTCGAGCAGCTGCGGGTGCCGCCACACCCAGTCGTGGTCGACCGGCCCCTCGCCGAAGGGATCCGTCACGATGGTGAAGGAGGCGTCGAGCTGCTCGGCGAAGGCACGGCCGTGCTCGCGCGGCAGGAGCGTGTCACGCTCGGCCCACAGGACATGGCAGGGGATGTCGGTGTCGCGCACGGCCCGGATCCAGTGGGTCGTGTCGTGGAAGAAGCCGTGCAGCGCCGCGCTGGTCGTGGTCAGCGGATGCAGCATCGCCCCGTGCATGAACCCGACCGCCGACCGGAACGTCGCGAGCCGGAAGATCCACCGGCCCGGACGCGCGTACCAGGCGAGCCGCCAGCTCGCCGCGAGGCCGGCCGACTCCGCGATGACGAGGCGCTCGACTCGCTCCGGCGCCGTCGCCGCGACCCCGAGGGCAAGCGACCCCGAGTAGGAGTGGCCGAACAGGGTCGCACGCTCGACGCCTTCTCTGTCGAGCGTGGCGATGATCGCGTCGACGGCTCGCTTCGGGGTGAAGAAGCCACCGAGCCGCTCCCAGTCGGCGACGATGACGCGGCAGCGCCGCGAGGCGACCTGCACGGTCGGATGGTACGCCCACGAGGTCATGCCGAAGCCGGGCAGCAGCACCACGTCGGGCGGTCCGTCGCCACGCACCATGGTCGGCAACGTGTCCACGATCGAACCTCCTCGGTCGAACACAGGGTGAGGGGCATTGACGGTTGTGTGACGCTCCGTGCCCCGGCCGTCCGTCGGGCCGCCACGCGTACGGGACCGGGAAAGGGTGCCGTCACCGGCGCCGGCTGAGGTCGTCCCCGTTGCCCTGCCGCCGTGCCGATCGCCGAGGACGTCGCCGGTCAGCGACGGTCGGCCATGAACGGGAACTCCTCGCGGGTCGCACGGACGTAGGCGGGATCGACCTCGGTGAGGATGATCGCCTCGCGTCGGGACGCGGCCGCGAGCACCTCGCCCCGTGGGTCGATGATCATGCTGTCGCCGGCGTAGTCGAGCCCGCCGCCCGTCCCCACGCGGTTGATGCCGGCCACGTAGGCCTGGTTCTCCACCGCGCGGGCCTGCAGCAGCGAGCGCCAGTGCAGCCTTCGGCTCGCCGGCCAGTTCGCGGGCACGACGTAGAGGTCGGTGTCGGCGGCCGTCGCCCAGAACTCGTCGGCGAAGCGCAGGTCGAAGCAGACGAAGAGGGTGATGCGCAGCCCCTCGACCTCGACGGTGAGGAACTGCTCGCCGGCGGCGAAGTGCTCGCGCTCGCCGGCGTAGGTGAAGGGGTGGATCTTCGCGTAGCGGTGGACCTGTCCGTCCGGACCGGCGAGGACGAGCTGGTTGTAGGGGCGGTCCATGCCCTCGGCACGCTCGGGGACCGAGCCGGCCACCCAGACGCGGTTGCTGGCCGCCTGGTCCATCAGGAACCGCGCCGAGGGACCACCGACGGGCTCGGCCGTGTGCGCGGTATTCATCGAGAACCCGACGGAGAACATCTCGGTGAGGATCACGAGGCGGGCACCGGCACCGGCCGCGCCGGCGATCTTCGGCGCCAGGTGGACGAAGTTGGCCGCAGGATCCTCCCAGACGATGTCGTGCTGGATGCCGGCGATCTTCATGGGTGCTCCGGGTCGGTGACAGGGCGCAGGCCGTGCAGGCGACGGATCCCCTCGGCGAGGACCTCGTCGCTCTTGCAGAACGCGAACCGCACGAACGGGCGTCCGGCCGCTTTGTCGTCGTAGAACACCACGTGCGGGACGGCGGCCACACCCACCAGCGAAGGCAGATCGAGGCAGAACTGCATCCCGTCGAGGTATCCGAACGGCCGGATGTCCGCGGACGCGAAGTAGGTCCCGGCCGGTTCGTACACCTCGAAACCCACCTCGTGAAGGCCGGTGACGAGCCGGTCGCGACGCGCACGGTATCCCGTGGCGAGCTCGGTGAAGTAGTCGTCGGGCAGGCGCAGGGCATGGGCGATCGCGAACTGCAGCGGGGTGCCGTTCGCGTAGGTCATGAACTGCTTGGCGGTGCGCACGGCGGCGGTGAGCGCCGACGGCGCACACAGCCAACCGACCTTCCAGCCCGTGAACGAGAAGGTCTTCGCGGCCGAGGAGATCGTCACGGTGCGCTCGCGCATGCCGTCGAGGGACGCGAGCGGGACATGGGGCACGTCGTAGACGAGGTGCTCGTAGACCTCGTCGGTGATGGCGATGAGGTCGTGGCGACGGCAGACCTCGGCGACCTGCTCGAGCTCCTCGCGGCTGAACACCTTCCCCGTGGGGTTGTGGGGGCTGTTCACGAGGATGGCGCGCGTCTTGGCGGTGACCGCCTCCTCGAGCGCCTGCGGGTCGAAGGAGAAGTCGGGTGCCCGCAGCGTGACGGGGACCCTCACGGCGCCGACCATCGCGATCGACGCAGCGTAGGAGTCATAGTAGGGCTCGAAGGCGATGACCTCGTCGCCGACCTCGCACAGGGCCTGCAGGGTCGCGCAGATGGCCTCGGTGGCACCGGCGGACACGGTGACCTCGGTGTCGGGGTCGTAGGTCAGCCCGTGGAAGCGCTGCTGATGATCGACGATCGCCTCGCGCAGTGGCTTGACGCCATGGCCCGGGGCGTACTGGTTCCTGCCGTCCCGGATGGCCTGCACGGCCACCTCGGCGACCTCGGCGGGCCCGTCGAAGTCGGGGAAGCCCTGGCCGAGGTTGACGGCGTCGTTGGCGACCGCCAGCGCGGTCATCTCGGCGAAGATCGTGGTCCCGAACCCCTGCAGGCGGGAGGTGAGATGGGGAAGGCGATCGCCCATGGCGCTGGTTCCTTGCGAGCGGCTGGCGGCGAGCGTAGGGGGCGTGCCGCGCCGCCCGCGGATCACCTGCGCCGGCGGGACGGCTTCGGTTCGAGGTCCTTGAGCCCGTTCCACATGAGGTTCACGATGTGGTCGGCCACGACCTGGCGTGTCGGCGTGCCGACCTCCAGCCACCACTCCCCGACCAGCGCCACCGCGCCGACGAGCATCCGCGCGTACATCGGGGCGGTGTTGCGGTCGAAGCCGCGGTCGTTGAACTCGCTGACGAGCAGGCGCTCGGCGTGCGCGGCGATGTCGTCGATGACGCTGGCGAACGTCCCCGACGCCGTGCCAACCGGTGCGTCGCGCACGAGGATCCGGAAGCCCTCCTCGCACTCCTCGATGTAGGAGAGGAAGGCGTCGGCGGCCTGCTCGGCGGCGGCGCGGGGATGGTCGGCGTCCAGCGCGGTGGTGATCCGGTCGGTCAGCCCACGGACCTCGCGGTCGACGACGACGGCGTAGATGCCCTCCTTGCCGCCGAAGTGCTGGTAGATGACGGGCTTGGAGACGCCGGCGTGCTCGGCGATCTCCTCGACGCTGGTCGCCTCGTAGCCGCGGGCGGCGAACAGGGAACGGGCGACGCCGACCAGCTGCTCACGCCGCTCCTGGCCGGTCATCCGGACGCGTTTGCCGTTCCCGTTGGGCATGCCCCGGCGTCAGCTCGCCACTGACTTGCGGGCGAGCTGCCGTGGGGAGGGCAGCTTGATGTTGCGGGCGAGGCCGACGAGCTGCAGCGCACGGATCGTCAGCCACGAGCTGTCGAACTCCCACCAGCGCAGCCCGTGCCGAGCCGACGACGGGAACGCGTGGTGGGCGTTGTGCCAGCCCTCCCCGAAGGCGAGCAGCGCCATGATCGGGTTGTTGCGGGCCTCGTCGTGGCTGTCGAAGGGGCGGGTGCCGTAGAAGTGGCAGATGGAGTTGATGCTCCAGGTGACGTGGTGGAGGAGGAACACCCGGACGAGGCCGCCCCACAGCAACCCGAGCAGTGCGCCGGTGAGGCTCATGGTCACGAGGCCGCCGACGAGCGCCGGCAGGACGAACCCGGCGACGACGATGGCCGGAAACGCCCGGTTGATCCGCTGCATGACCGGGTCCTCGACGAGGTCGGGCGCCCAGCGGGTGGGAACGGTGCCGGCCGGCGTGAACATCCACCCGAGGTGCGCGTGCCACAGGCCGCGGAGGACGCCGCGCGCGCCGTCGCTCGCGTCGACGTGCGGGGAGTGCGGGTCCCCGAACTCGTCGGAGTACGCGTGGTGGCGGCGGTGGGTGGCGACCCAGTCGATGATCGCGCCCTGCATCGCCATCGAGCCGGCGACGGCGATCACGACGCGGACGGGTGTCGGCGCGTCGAAGCTCTTGTGGGTGAAGAGCCGGTGGTAGCCGACCGTGATACCGAGGCCGGTGAAGACGTACATCCCGATGAGCAGCCCGAGGTCGAGGCCGGCGATCCCGTGCCCCCACAGCAGGACGATCGCGGCAACGAGGCTGGCGAGGGGGATGATGGTCATCCCCAGCATGACGCGACGCTGGAGGCGGGTCGCACGGGCGTCGACGGGCGCGACGCCCTTGATGCCCTTCGTGGTGGGTGGTGCGGCGACAGCGTTGGACATATGGCAGCTTCCCTGAGTGGTCCGAGGCGGAGCGGACCGGGCGTTGTTACGCATCGGTAACCTACGGTAGCGTAACAAGACGCGCAAACGGCCGGCTGGCGCGCCGGCCACCGACCGCCCCGACCGGCCGTGCACCACCGGGTCCGTGCGCGACCGCAGGCGCTACCGTGCCGGCGGATCCGCGGAGGCGCGCGTGCAGGAACAGCAGACCCATCCCCCCCTCGACGACGAGGCCCGCGCCGTCGTCGCGGAGGCGCAGTCGATGATGCGCGCGGTGGCGGACGGGCTGCGCGACGACCTGCTCGCGCGGGCCGGCGACGTGACGGTGGAGATCAAGGACGACGGCACGCCCGTCACCGCCGCCGACCTCGAGGCGAACGAGCGGATCGTGGCCGCCGTGCACGAGCACTTCCCCGACCACGCCGTCGTCTCGGAGGAGCTCGACACCACCTACGACGGCACCCCGTGGACCTGGGTGGTGGACCCGATCGATGGCACCTCCAACTTCACGGCCGGCCTGCCGTACTGGTGCGTGTCCGTCGGGCTCACCCACGAGGGCCATGCGGTCTTCGGGTTCGTCGACGCCCCGCCGATCGACGCCCGGTTCGAGGCGGTGCTCGGCGACGGAGCCACGCGCAACGGCGTCCCGATCCAGGTGCGCGACCGGGTCGACTTCGACGACCGCCGCAACAAGCACGTGCCCCTGTTCCTGACGACCGGGACGGCCCGCCGCTCGCGACCGGGGCTCGGGCTGAACATGCGGGTGATGGGGTCGGCGGCGCTCGACCTCTGCCTCGTGGCGCAGGGTGTGGGCGCTGCGTCGGTGAGCGTCCAGCCGAAGGTGTGGGACGTCGCCGCCGGGATGTTGCTCGTCACCGAGGCGGGCGGCTCCTACGTGACCCTCGAGGGTCCGCCGCTGCTGCCCATGCGCACCGACACCGACTACCTCGGCCGGTCCGCGCCCTGCCGCGGCCGGGCCCGATCCCGGACTACCTGCGTCGGCTCATGCGCTCGCTCGTCTGAGCCTGGCCGCCCCAGCGCGGGGCGGCATCGGCGGCATCGCTGCGGTCGTCCTGACGCGACGAAGGGCCCGCCGTTCGGCGGACCCTTCGTGGCTGAGGAGAGAGGAACCGTCACTCGCTCGGCGAGGGGGTGGCGGTCATGCTCTCGGACTCGGTGCCCATGGTCTCGGACTCGGTGGTGGTCGTCGACTCGGACATCGTCTCGGAGCTGGTCGGAGCGGTGGTGGCCTCCGACGTGGTCTCGCTCTGGTTGGTCGTGCCGGTGTCGTTGTCGCCGCCGCCGCAGGCAGCTCCCATGACGGCGAGGCCGGCAACCAGCGTCAGGGCGAGGAAACGGTTGCGCAGACGCATGTGCGTGTCCTTTGGATTCGGGTGCGCGTATCGGTTGCGGTTTCTGCCAGGCCGCCGGGGTACCGGCGTCCTAGGTCCCTAGTACTACAGCAGTAGTACCCACGTTCCCAACTCCGACTAGCCACGTTCGGCCAGGGGCGCTGGCGGCGGGGGGAAGAACCGGGGAGAGATGGTGCCCGCGGGGACGGGAGTCGCGTGACGAGAGCACGCCCCACTGGCCGGGGACCGTTGGATCACCGCAGGACGATCAGGCCGGCGCGGAACGCTCTCACCCGGCATCCCGGCGCCGACGCCGGCGCCGCGCACACGCGCGCACTAGTGCGTCGCGGCACGCGTGCATACGCCAGCGCACTAGTGCGTCGCGGCACGCCTGCGTACGCCAGCGCACTAGTGCGTCGCGGCACGCCTGCGTACGCCAACGCACTAGTGCGTCGCGGCACGCGTGCGTCGGTCGCTCGGCGGCCGGGGCGCTCGCAGCCCTTCCTGGTGCGGGGCGCCACCGGCGGCCTCGTCACCACCGTCCCTTGGTGGACGGCGGCAACGGCGATCCTTCCGGTGTCTTCGGCACACAGGCGCCGCGGGTGAAGCGAGCGCCGGGCCGCCGCCGGGGGCGGGCTCGGTCCTCGGTGCCCGGCGCGGGCGAGCCGATCGCAACTCGACGGCCTGCGGGCTCGGCGAAACGTCCCTCGAATCGACGAAGACCCCGCTCTCGACGAGCGGGGTCTTGGTCCTGCAGCGCCGACACGGCGCAAGGGATGTGCGATGACTGCCGGACGGGGCCCGTTGCCGCCACCCTTGTGGCGGTCGGCCCGGTCGCCCGTCCCCGACGGGCGGCCCTTGGTGGCCGCGCCGCCGGCGCGTTCATCACACACGCGGTCATCCGTGCATGTATCGCAGATCGCGGAAGCGGATCGCGGAGACGGATGGGAAAGTGGAGCTGCCGGGAGTCGAACCCGGGTCCCGCAGTCCCGGCACTCGAGGCTCTACGTGCGTAGGTCCTGGATGTGTTTCAGGCGCGGTACTCCAGGTCCAGGCAGTTCCGCGTCCCTAGCCGTCTGAAAGTGTTCCGGTCGGCCCGACGGCGGGGCCTTCCGGTTGAGCCTCATGTCGTCGCCCCGACCCGCCTATGAGGCGTCAGCGGCGGGACGTCGCGGTCAGTTAAGCCGCGAATGCCAGGTTGTCGTTGGCAGTTATCGTTTCCGACGAGGGATTTACGAGGTCACGTCGGATCCTCGGCACGCTCCCCTGGTACCGGCAATGACTACGGTCGAGACCAGTCAGCCCCAGGATGAGATCTAGTGGCGCAGTGTCGGCGCTCTGCAGTTGTCAAGTGGTCTGGCGGTGCGTCGGTCCGGCTGTCCCGCATCCGAAGCGGACGGACCCGAACCGGCACCGCTCATAGTAAACACCCTCGGGTTGCCTGATGTTCCCGATTCCTCGTCTGTTCGTCGACGGGAAGGTGAACGGACGGTGGCGGCCGGCTGGCCGGGCCCCGGCGGGAGCCGGCCGAGGTGCGTGGTCCCTCCAGGCCCGGGACGATCCCGAGCTGTCCCGCCCATCCCCGGTCCCCCCAGCTAGCCCGGGACTCGCTCGCGACCATCCCGGCATCCCCGGCGGCGGCTTCCCCGGCGGCGTCGAGGCCGGCGCCCCGACCTGGGTAGGAATCCTCGGGACGTTCCGGAGGAAATCGACCCAAGTCGCGGTGCCGGCGGTGCGCGGCGGCGCGGTGCGGTGCGGGCGGTGGTGTGGTGCGGGCGGTGGGCGGCGGCTTCCCCGGCGGTGGGCGGCGGCGCGGTGCGGGCGGTGGGCGGCGGCTTCCCCGGCGGTGGGCGGCGGCGCGGTGCGGGCGGTGGGCGGCGGCGCGGTGCGGGCGGCGCGGGTCAGCGGTACTTGAGCGCCCGGTCGATCTCGCGCTGGGCGTCGCGGGCGGCCACGTCCTGGCGCTTGTCCGCCACGTTCTTGCCGCGGCCGACGGCGAACTCGAGCTTCGCCTTGCCGTTACGGAAGTACAGCCGCGTCGGCACGAGCGTGACGCCCTTCGTGGCGACGGCCTTCGCGAGCTGGCTCAGCTGATGCTTGTGCAGCAGCAGCTTGCGCTCGCGGGTCGGGTCGTGGTTGTTGATGTTGCCCATCTCGTACTCGGGGATGTGGGCCTGCATGAGCCAGGCCTCCCCGAACTCGTCGATCTTGACCCAGGCCTCCTTCAAGGATCCCTTGCCGCCGCGCAGCGACTTCACCTCGGTGCCGACCAGAGCGAGGCCGGCCTCGAACGTGTCGTCGAGGTGGTAGTCGTGGCGGGCACGACGGTTCGAGACGACGAGCTTCGTGCCGTCGCCCTTCCCGGTCTTCGCGGATCCCTTGGCCATCACCGGCAGGGTAGCGAGGCGATCCGCTGCGTCGACCGGGGCTACCGGGTCGTCTCCACCTCGACGTCGTGGGCACGCAGCCACTGGTCACGGCCGTCGGCGCGGACCCGTACGGCGAGGTCGAAGCTGCTGCCCGGCTCGAGCACCGGGCCGCCACCGAGCCAGAACTCGTACTGGCTCGGCCCGAGGTCGGTGCCACGCAGCTCGCGACGATCGAAGGGGTGAGCGACGCCGTCCACGATCGCCAGGGCCTCCTCGAAGGCGATCCCGTCCGGGACCGCGTCCCCCGACTCCGTCTCGATCGTCCCGTTGATGCAGAGACGGTCGCAGTCCTGCGCGCCCGGTTCCCCGTCCTGGATGACACCCGGCATCTCGTCGCGCCAGGCGTAGGCCCCGAGCACCAGGACCTGCCCGCCGGCGTCCGCGGTCGCCGGCGCGCTCGCCGCGTCCGGTGGTGGCGTGCCCGGACCGGCCGGCGTGCTCTGGCCGCAGCCGACGAGCGACCCCGCGAGCAGCACGAGGGCGATCCCCCGACGCCCCATGGGTGGTCCTTCCTACACGTCGAGGAAGCGACGCAGCGCGATGAGGGAGGACACCGCCGCGATGCCGATACCGGTCGCGAACAGCGCCGGCCCGACACCGATCGCCTCCTGCATCCCGATGAAGGCGATGAAGCTGATGTCGTGCCGCAGCGAGTCGGTGATCTGCGGGACGACGGCGAGCAGCAGGCCCCACGACACGAGCGCACCCAGCGCCCCGGCGATCACGCCTTCGAGGACGAAGGGCAGCCGGATGTACCAGTTCGAGGCGCCCACCAGCTTCATGATCGAGGTCTGCTCACGACGGGCGTAGGCGGCGACCCGGATCGTGTTCGCGATGAGCACGCTGGCCGCGATCAGCTGGATGATGGCGACCCCGAGGGCGCTGCGCCGGATCACGCTCGCGAAGCGCAGGAACTCCTTGAGGATGGCCCGCTGGTCGACGATGTCCTCGACGCCCGGGTACGCCTGGAAGCGGTCCTTGATGACCGCGAACTGGTTCGGATCCTTCAGCTTCACACGGAAGGAGGCGGGCAGCGCGTCGGGCGTGACCGTCTCGACGAGGTCGGGCTGGTCCTTGAACTGCTCCTTGAAGCGCTGGTACGCCTCGGCCTTGGACTCGTAGTAGACCTTCTGCACGACCGGCTCGGACTCGAGCTTGCTCTGCAGCTCGCTGCGCTGCTCGGGCGTGATCGCCGGGCAGTCCCGGCCGTCGCACAGGAAGATCGACACCTCGATCTTCCCCGTCCAGACCCCGGCGGCGAGGTCGACCTGGTCGCTCAACAGCAGCGCGGCTCCGAGCAGGGTCAGCGACACCGCCACGCTCAGAACGACCGCGACGGTCATCATGAGGTTGCGCCGTAGCCCGATGCCGGCTTCGTGGAGGATGTAGCGCCACCTGGCGGACATGTGGGAGCCTTCGGAGATCTTCAGGAGGGCGACCGCGCGGCACCTCGGCCGCGGGCCTGACGGGCTGGCTCAGCCGGCGTAGCCGTAGACGCCACGCGACTGGTCGCGGACGATCGTGCCGTTCTCGAGCTCGACGACGCGCCGCCGCATCGAGTCGACGATGTGCTGGTCATGGGTGGCCATGAGCACGGTCGTTCCCGTGCGGTTGATCCGGTCGAGCAGCTTCATGATGCCCACCGATGTCGAAGGGTCGAGGTTCCCCGTCGGCTCATCGCACAGCATGATGCGGGGACCGTTCACGAAGGCCCGGGCGATCGAGACGCGCTGCTGCTCACCGCCCGAGAGCTCGTGCGGCATGGCATCGGTCTTCGCCTCGAGCCCCACGAGATCGAGCACCTCCGGGACCCGCCGCGTGATGGCAGCGCGCGGCTTGCCGATCACCTCCATGGCGAAGGCGACGTTCTCGGCCACGCTCTTGCCGGGCAGGAGCTTGAAGTCCTGGAACACGTACCCGATCTCGCGGCGGAGCAGCGGCACCTTCCACGACTTCAGGGTCCGCAGGTTCTTGCCGGACACGTAGATCTCGCCCGTGTCCGGGAGCGCCTCACGGGTCAGCAGCTTCATCATCGTCGACTTGCCGGATCCCGACGGGCCGACGACGAAGACGAACTCACCCTTCCCGACCTCGAGAGTCACGTCCGCGAGGGCGATGACCTCGCCCTTCTCGCCCCTCTTGTAGGTTTTCGTGACGTTTCGGAGAGTGATCACGTGCGACTCGAGCGTCGACGGGGGACGCACGCAGAACGCCCCACGCGGGGCGGCGGCGACGACCGGAGGGTAGCACTGCCCCCCTGACGCCCAGAACGACCCCCCGCGGCCGGATCGACGGACCCTGTTTCATCGGCATGCCGGCAGAACGGGGTCCGTCGATCGGGTCGGGGCGCTCATCCGGTTGCGCGCCCTTCCGCCCTCATCCGGTTGCGCGCCCTTCCGCCCTCATCCGGTTGCGCGCCCTTCGGCGCGACGCCGCAGCTCCGCCTCGATGAGCTCGTCGAGATCCCCGTCGAGCACCGACTGCGGGTTGCCGATCTCCACGTCGGTGCGGAGATCCTTCACCATCTGGTAGGGGTGCAGGACATAGCTGCGGATCTGGGAGCCGAACCCCACGTTCTGCGCGCCACCGCGCAGCTCGTCGAGCTGCTCCTGACGCTTGACCCGCTCCAGCTCCGCCAGCCGGGCCTTCAGAATCCGCATGGCCACGGCCCGGTTCTGGTGCTGGGACTTCTCGTTCTGGCAGGAGACCACGATCCCGGTCGGCAGGTGGGTGATCCGCACCGCCGAGTCGGTCGTGTTCACGCTCTGCCCGCCCGGGCCCGAGGACCGGTAGACGTTGATCCGGATCTCCTCGTCCGGCACGTCCACCTCGTCGTCGAGCTCGGGCAGCACCGGGACCACGTCCACGAGCGCAAAGGACGTTCTGGCGCCGGGCGTTCGAGTCGAACGGCGAGATCCGCACGAGCCGGTGGACGCCGTGCTCCATCGACAGCAGCCCGTAGGCGTCGGGGCCGCGCACCTCGAAGGTGGTCGACTTCAGCCCGGCCTCCTCGCCGAACGTCTCGTCGTAGACCTCGGCGTCGAAGCCCCGGGACTCGGCCCAGCGCAGGTACATGCGCTGCAGCATCTGCGCCCAGTCCATGGCGTCGACGCCGCCCTCACCGGCGTGGACGGAGACGATCGCGTCGGAGCTGTCGTGCTCACCCGACAGCAGCGTGGCCACCTCGAGCTTGTCGACGGCGGCACGCACCTCCTCGAGGCCCTTGGCGACCTCCGCGGCGGCGCTCTCCTCGTCCTCCTCCTGCGCGAGCTCGTTGAGGACGTTGAGGTCGTCGAGCCGGTCGTTGAGCTCGTCGTAGCGACGCAGATCCGCCTCGACCCGCGACAGCTCGGTCGTGACCTTGCGCGCGTGCTCGGTGTCGTTCCAGAGGTCGGGGGCCGCCGCCTGCTGCTGGAGCTCGGTCAGCCGCGCCCGTTTCGCATCGACGTCAAAGATAGCTCCGGACGTGCTCCACGCGGCGCCGCTGCGCGGCGAGGTCGTCGGCGTGGTTCTCGGGCATGCGGCGGGGCTCCTCGGCGTCGGTTGGGGCGATGCTACCGACCGGCCGGGGGTGCGCATCCCCGCGGGACAAGCCACGGCGACCGCATCCGGCTCGAGGGCGATGAGCGGGCGCCCACCCCTCCTTGGGCGCCCGCTCACCGGGTTCCCCCCGCGGTGGCCCGCTCGACCGACGCGTGGTGCAGCACAGGATGCGTCGTCGCACGACGCGGCGTCGGCCGCAGCCGCCTGACGACGACGACCGGGCGTCCAGCGCACGAAACCGGGACGCAGGGTGGCAGGAGGCAACCAGAGGGCCCACAGCCCCGTCATGCAGACAGAGGCGGCCGCAAGGCCGAACGGCGGGGGCCGACCGACCCCCGGCACATAGCCCAGAGTGATCACGTACTACCCAGCGTCATCCGTCGTAGGGTCGTGACTCACCACGGACCCGAGGAAGCCCCATGAACCAGCTCATGATCGTCCTGGCCGTGCTCGCGATCGCGACCGCCGCCACCGGCGTCCTGATCCCGGTGCTCGACGCGCTCGACGCCCGCCGGGGTCGCTCCCCCGAACGCGAGTCGGCGCTGCGCGACGACGTGGCCGCCACGAGCTGACCCGCCACCGGCCGCCTAGGCTCGGGCCCGTCCCGTACGCCCCCACGGAGACGGAGAGAGACCAGTGCCACGCCTGGCGGCCTTCATCACCCCCGGTTCCTCGCTGCAGCGCAGCCAGACCCTCGCCGGACTCGCCGACACGCTCGGCTTCACCACCGTCTTCGACAACCACATCGCCGGTCGGGACGGGCTCGCCACCCTGGTGGCCTACGGCCAGGCCACCTCCCGGATCGGGCTCGGGACAGGCGTCTACCCGATGCTCCACATGTCACCCGTCGCCCTCGGACAGCTCGCCGCCACCGTGGACGAGCTGATCGACGGCCGGCTCGTCCTCGGCGTCGGCACGAGCCACCGGCCGACGATCGAGGGCTGGCACGGGCGCCCGTTCCCGGACAGTCCGCTGACGGCCATGCGCGAGACCCTGACGGTCCTGCGGTCGCTGTTCACGACCGGATCGGCCGAGCTCGACGGCGACTACGTCCAGGTCGCCGGCTTCTCGTTCCGGGGCTTCACGCCCCGCGCCGACCTTCCGATCTACGTGGCGGCGCTGGGCCCGAAGATGCTCCAGCTCGCCGGCGAGCTCGCCGACGGCGTCATGCTGTGGCTGTGCAACGCCGATTACATCCGCCAGGTCGTCGTCCCGAACGTGGCCGAGGGCGCGCGACGTGCCGGACGCTCGCCCGAGGAGCTCGAGATCGTGCCGGCGATCACCTGCGCGCTCACGGACGACCCCGAGCCCGCCTACGCCGCGCTCCGCCGGCAGCTCGTCACCTACCTCTCCCTGCCGTTCTACCGCTCCATGCTGTCCGACTCCGGCTTCGGCGACGACCTCGACGCCTTCGACGCGGGCATGGCCGCCGGGGACGTCGAGCGCGCCAAGGCCGGGATGTCGGCGGCCATGATCGACTCGCTCGCCGCCATCGGCGACGCGGACCGCATCCGGTCGGTGCTCGACGAGTACGCGGCGGCGGGCGCCACCCTGCCCGGTGTGGGGCCGCTCGCCGTGGAGGGCACCGAGGGCGCGGAACGGGTGCTGATGGCGGCCGTCGGCCGGGACACGCACGCGTGAGCGGCGCCGGCGCCCCGACCCCGGCCGACCTCGCGGCGCTGCCGAAGGTCGAGCTGCACGTCCATCTCGAGGGCACGATCCGTGCCGACACGGCTGCGGCGCTCGCCCGGCGCCACGGCGAGGACCCGGGCCACGTCCTTCCGCTGGTCGACGGTGACTATCCGCACCGCTTCGACGACTTCCCCCACTTCGTGCGCACGTTCGTGGCCGTGAGCAGCCAGGTCCGCGCCCCCGAGGACCTGCGGACGGTCGCCGCCGCCTTCGCCCAGCAGCAGGTCGACCAGGGCGTGCGCTACAGCGAGGTGACGTTCACCGCCAAGCGGCACGTCGACGAGGGCATGGAGCCGGCGGCGATGTGGCAGGCCCTGCGCGAGGGGTTCGCGAGCGTGGCCGACACGCAGGTGCGGCTCATCGTGGACGCCGTTCGCGACCTCGGCCCCGACCACGCAGCCGGGACGATCGAGCTGGTGGCGGACGCCGACGCGCCGATCGCCGCGCTCGGCCTGTCCGGAGTGGAGGGTTCCTACCCGGAGCGCGACTTCCGGATGCTGCGGGACGCGGCCGACGAGCTCGGGCTCGGACTGGCCGTCCACGCCGGCGAGACCGGCAGCGCCGACAACGTGCGGGCCGCCCTCGACGATCTCGGCGCCGACCGCATCGGCCACGGCGTGGCAGCGATCCACGACCCGGCCCTGTGCGCCCGGCTGGCGGAGGAGCAGGTCGTGCTCGAGGTCTGTCCCTCCTCGAACGTCGTCCTCGGCGTCGTGCCATCCCTCGACGCGCACCCGCTCGCGCGACTGTGGCGGGCCGGCGTCGCCGTCACCGTGAACAGCGACGACCCGCCGTTCTTCGGAACCTCCCTGACCGACGAGCTGGCGCATGCAGCCCGTCTGGTCGGCCTCGACCGGGGAGATCTCGCCACGCTGCAGCGCCGGGCCGCCCGGGCGGCCTTCACCGACGAGGCGGTGCGAGGGGACCTCGTCGACGCCGTCGACCGCTGGGAGCGCACCGGGGCGTCGACGGCCTGAACCGTCGGCGTGCCGGTCAGCCGATCGACTCGGCGATGCGCTCGGCGAGCTCCTTCGGGTGGAAGGGCTTGAGGACGTAGCCGTCGGCGCCCGCCTCCTTCCCCGCCGCGACATCCTGCGGCGTGCCGCGGGCGCTGACGATCAGCACGATCGGCCGGGGCTCCAACGCGGCGGCTTCGCGGCACAACGCGAACCCGTCGACTCCCGGCATCATCACGTCGAGCAGCACGACGTCGAAGGCCCCCTCGGCGAGCGCCCGGCGGGCGTCGTCGCCGTCGTTGACGATCGTGACCTCGTGGCCGTCCTCGCCGAGATGGAAGCTGACCATCTGCGCGACAACGTCCTCGTCCTCGGCATACAGGATGTGCGCCACTACGCCTCCCCAGGCAGGCCCCGCACGTCGCCCCGTCGGGGCTAGGCCGTCCCGGCCCGCAGGACCACGTCGAAGCTCAGCAGATCGGCACCGCTGGCCGCGGGGCCGCCCTCGCCGGACTGGCCGGCGTGGCCACGCTCGAACTGCTGGCTCGACACCCAGGCCTGGAACGACTCCTCGTCCTTCCAGCGGGTGTAGACGAAGTAGCGCCCCGAGCCATCCGTCGGGCGCAGCAGCTCGAAGGACTCGAACCCGGGCATGTTCTCGACCTCGCCGGCGCGCTGGGCGAAGCGCTGCTCGAGCACCTCGCCCTTGCCCTCGGGGACGGTCAACGCGTTGATCCGTACGACGCTCACAGCAGACCTCGACGTGGTGGGGGCGGGACACGCCGGCGAGCCTAGTACCCGCGTGACAGCAACCACAGCGTCCGCCGGGTGGCGCCGGATCACCAGCCGGCGGTCCCCTGCCCGCCCTTGAACGGACCGGCCACCCGGGAGGTGATCCAGCCGCCGTAGAAGCCGCCGTCGACGGGGCGCACGACTTCGCCGTCCACCGTGCAGCGATCCATCCGGTCGGCGTAGAAGGCGAAGGCGCCCCCGATCGACTCGTAGCCGGAGGCGGGTGCGGGATACGACCACGCGGCGTGGGGCGCACGCATCTCGCCCACGAGCACGTCGAAGTAGACGGCGAGCCCTTTCCATTCGCACACCGAGGTCCGCGGGACCCGCTCCAGCAGATCGGTGCGCACGTCCGACTCCGGCAGGTAGTACACGGGGGCGTGGCTGGTCTCGAGGACCCGCAGGGCGCGCTGCGACGACGCGACGACGACCCCGGCGAAGACGACCTCGGTCCGCTCCCGGCACCTGCGGACCGCGGGTGGGCGCGGATAGTCCCACACGGACTCGGGTGGCGTGGCGCCGCCCGGAACGGGACGTGATACGGATCGTGGTGCCAAGTCGGGCCTCCGATGTCCTCATCCGGCATTCGGGAACGGCCGACCCACGGATGGGCGGCCGGCCGGACGGGTCAGTCCTGCCGCGGTCGTCCCGTGCGGGCGCGTAGTGCCGCCGCCGCGGCGATGGCGGCGGCACCGGCCACGGCGCTGCCCCCACCCGTCGCCGGCAGCCGGCGCTCGCCCTCCGATCCCGTGTCGGGCGACGGCGCCGGGGAGGGCGTCGGGGAGGAGGTCGGGGACGACGGCGCCGGCATGGTCCCCTGACCCGGCGGCGGGGCGCCCGGGGTGACATCGAGGCCGTACTCGGCAGCCCGTCGGACGAGGTCCGCGGTCGCGCGCTCGGCGAGCGCCGCGATCGTCAGGGACGGGTTGACCGTCAGCGAGGTCGGGACCGACGACCCGTCCGTGACGAAGATCCCGGGATGGCCCCGCAGCTCGTGCCGGTCGTCGCAGGCGGAGGTGGCCGGGTCGTCGCCGATCCGGCAGGAGGCCAGCGGGTGCGCCGAGAACACACCCGGCGACTCCGTCCACAGCAGATGCCGGCCGAGCCCGTCCTGCTCGACGATCCGCCGGATGGCCTCGTCGGAGGTGTCGAAGCCATGCTGCGTGTGCTCGGTCGGCCGGTAGGTGAGCTGACCGAGGGACGCGGACGACGCCACGCGGACGAAGTTGCCGGTCGGTGGCGGTGTCCCGAACACGCCCTCGTTGTCGTCCTCGGTCATCGCGAGCACGGTGAGCCACGACCGCCAGCGGTCGGTGAGGTCGCGCTTGTCGAGGCCGAACCAGACGGGCTCGCCGTCGACGCCGTCCTCGGCGAGCAGGTTCGTGATCGTCGGGAAGTAGATCTGCTGCAGCCCGAACCGTGAGAACTCGGGTCGCCCGGCGTCGAGGAAGTCGTAGCTCATGGATCCGATGGGCTTGCCGATCGGGAAGGCGTCGTAGGGGACGCCGGGCTCGCGTTCGAGCCCGAGCAGCGACCCGACCCGCTCCTCGTCGAGCAGCGCCATCGTGACCCGGTCACCGTTCGGCGAGAAGTGCCTTCCCACGCCGGCGGGCATGCTGCCCAGGCTCGACGCGGAGCGCTGCAGGATGACCGGCGTCCCCATCGCCCCGGCCGCCATGATGACGAGCTTCGTCTCGATGACACCGCTGTCGACGACGACCCGGTAGTCGTCGGCGTCGACGACGTGGTAGCGGATCGCGTAGCGGTAGCCCGGCGTGGACGCGGGCGCGATGTCCTGGACCTCGTGGAGGGGGCGGATGGTCGCGCCGGCGGCCTCGGCGGCGGGCAGGTAGTTCAGGAGCATGGATCGCTTCGCGCCGAAGCGGCAGCCGTTCAGCATCCAGTTGCAGTTCGTGCACCGATCGAGGTCGACGGCCATGGGCACCGGGTTGCAGGTATGGCCGGCCCGGTCGCAGGCGGCCGCCCACACGCCGCCCGGATACGGCACGTCGTCCCAGGTCTGCTCCGCGACAGGGATGGTCGCCTCGACGCGGTCGTACCAGGGGTCGAGGTCACGCCGCGTCAGCGACGCCGGCCACTGTCGTCGTCCCGTCGACCCGTGGCGCTCGAAGACGAACGACGGGGCGCGCAGCGAGGCGGCGAAGTAGACGACGCTCGACCCGCCGACACAGTTGCCGGCCACCACGTCGGCGCCGTCGCCGCGGACCAGGTCGACGATCCGCGTGTAGGTGTCCAGCCGCAGGTCGTGGGTGAAGTCCTCCGTCTTCAGGTACGGCCCGCGCTCGAGAAACGTGACCTGTGCCCCGCCGGCGGCGAGGTAGTAGCCGGGGATGGCGCCGCCGAAGCCGGTGCCGACCACCACCACGTCCGAGGTCTCGTGGGACGGCATCAGGCCGGCTGCCCGGTGGCGGTGGTGTCGGGATGCCGGCGGGCGAGCGCACGCCGGTAGGAGAAGACGGGGAAGCGCCACAGGTCGTCGGCGTCGGGCTGCGGGAACCCGATCGCGGTGAGTCCCGGGTGACCGTCGCGGACGGCCTCGGCGGTGTGGAGGTGGCCGGCGGTGTGGTAGGCGAGGAAGATCAGCGCGGCGCAGGCCTCGAAGGCCTGCCGGTCCGGGGCGTCGAAGGCGAGCATCGCCACGGCCGCACCGGTGCGCTGGTCGAAGTCCAGGGCCACGAACGGCGGGACGGTCGGGTCGAGGACGATCCCGTTCTCGGCGGCGTAGGTGGTGGCGCGGGTGTCGATGCCGGCGGCGAAGGCCGGGGCGGCGGGAGCGACGCCGGCGGCGTCCGAGAACAGCAGGTCGACGGCGCCCGCCTGCACGGCGCCCGGTCCGTCGGCGACGCCGGCGATCGCCCGGTCCCCGGGGAACCGCTTCTCCCCCGGGATGAGCGTGTCCGCGAAGGCCTCGAGGGTCGGCACGACCATCGGGTCGTCCGGCGGCGTCTGCGCGGCCTGCGCCGGTGGGGCGACGAGCCAGGGACGGGCCTGCCAGGCGACCGCGGCGGCGCCGGCGGCCTGCAGGAGCCGGCGGCGCGAGATCCGTGCCGTTGCGCTCACGGCTGCCTCCGGCCCAGCGCCGCCGCTGCCGCCAGCGCGAGTGCGCCGCCGAGCGTCGTCGCCGCCCCGGCGCCGGTGGCGGGCAGGGAACCACCCGCCGCCGCCGCGAGCGTCTGCGCGTCGTGGTTGCCGTCGCCGCCCTGATCGGAGCCACCGCCCTCGTCCCCCTGGTCCCCCTGATCGCCACCCCGGTTCTCGTCGCCACCGCCCGGGGCGGCGCCGTCGTCGGTCGGACAGCCGGGCATGCCGCCGGGCAGCGTGAACGACATCCCGCCGCCGCCCTGCGGGTTGCTGCCGTAGGCGCGGATCTGGTCGGCGAGCTCGGGACTGATCGGCTCGACCGCGTCGGCGGCCTCGGCGGCGCCGACGGGCTGCTCGCCGATCTGGAAGCCGTCGAGCAGCGCGGCGCCGGTGCCGGCGCCCTTGTCGAACCAGTAGCTGCCGTCCCACCGGACGACGGCGGTGCTGCCCGGCGCCAGCTGGACGCTCCAGTGGTCCTGCTGCCAGTACTGGCAGCGGTCGCCGGCGATCGCGAACCGGGAGGGCTCCGCGGCGAGGAAGTCGATGGCCCCGCCGTTGCTGACGGTGATGTCGCGCTTCTCGTACTCGACACACAGCGGGTCGGGCCAGTCCGCGCTCACGTCGGGGGTCTCCCCCTCGCCGAAGTGCTGGACCGTGCAGCGGTCGGCGAAGGGCGGCGGCACGTACGGCGCGGCCGGGGCCGCCCAGGATGCGGCGGCCGTGACGCCCGCAAGCGCCCAGGCACCCAGAACGGCCGCCGCGAGCAGCCGGGCTCGTCCTCGCACGTGCATCTCCTGCACTCGACGTGGCGTCCCTCGCCGCCGGAGGCCTTCGACGCGCCGGCCGGCTGCTCCTGCTTGCGTCGGGGGTCTACCCTGGTGGCGGCCCGGCCGGGCGTCCGACCTCGCCCGCGCCTCGCCGATCCCGTGGTCCGAGTCCCCCGCCGATCCTCCGATGCCAGCGACCACCGCACGGCGTGGGCGGCGCTGGACTTCCGTGACCGTCGGCGGATCCTGAAGGCGGTCAACCGCGGGCAGGCCGTCGAGGACCGCCGTGAGGCGCGGCTGGCGGTCGGGGCGGCACGCCACCAGAAGCGGTTCTGGAAGAAGGCGTGGCTGCTCGGCCCGGTGCTCTCGCTGTTCGCGCTGACCAGCGGCGCGGCGGCCTACGCGGTCAACGCCGTCTTCGCCACCTCGGTGCTGGGGCTCATGGCGCTGTTCTGGTACCGCCGCGCCGACCGTGCCGAGCACGCCAACGAGGAGCTCGCGCAGGGTCCGAAGCGCGCCCCCAGGCAGCGGTCGACGCCAGCGACGACGACCCACACCCCGCACCGCCCCTCGGGGGCGCGTGGCGGCCGGCCCGATCCGAACACGAGCAAGAAGAAGCTGGCCCGCCGCAAGCGCCGCTGACCGTTCGCCCCTCCCGGAACCCGCGACAGCTCGCGGTTTCCTTCACCCGCGGGCGCGCTCGACGCGGATCAGACCAGCCGACGCGCCTCCGCGACGACGTGGTCGACGGTGAACCCGAACTGCTCGAACAGGGTCGGCGCCGGCGCGGACGCGCCGAACCGGTCGAGCCCGATGACGCTCCCGCCGTCGCCGGTCCAGCGCTCCCACCCGAAGGTCGCGGCCGCCTCGACGGCGACGCGGGCGCGGACGGCCGCGGGCAGCACCGACTCGCGGTACTCGTCGTCCTGGGCCGCGAACAGCTCCCACGAGGGCATGGAGACCACCCGCGCCGCGACGTCCTCGGCGGACAGGCGCTGTGCGGCCTCGACCGCGAGCCGTACCTCCGAGCCCGTCGCGATGAGGATGACGTCGGGCGTCCCGTCGGTGTCCTGCAGCACGTAGGCGCCCCGCGCGACCGACGCGATCGGCCCCTCGGGCTTGTCGCCGAGGTGGGGCAGCGTCTGGCGGGTCAGCGCGATCAGTGTCGGCCCGTCGGTCCGCGCCAGCGCGGCGGCCCATGCGCCGACCACCTCGTCGGCGTCGGCGGGGCGGATGACGGTGAAGTTGGGGATGGCGCGCAGCGACGCGAGGTGCTCGACCGGCTGGTGGGTGGGGCCGTCCTCGCCGAGCCCGATCGAGTCGTGCGTCATGATCCAGATCACCCGCTGCCGCATGAGCGCGGAGAGCCGCAGCGCCGGCCGGGCGTAGTCGGTGAAGATGAGGAAGGTCGCGCCGAACGGGATGATCCCGCCGTGCAGCGCCACCCCGTTGGACACGGCCGCCATGGCGTGCTCGCGGACCCCGAACCGGACGTTGCGACCGAGCCGGTCCTTGACGGAGAACTCGCGCCCGTCGGTCACGTCGGTGTTGTTGGAGCCGGCCAGGTCCGCCGACCCGCCGATGAGCTCGGGCAGCGTCTCGGCGACGGCGTTGATCACCTTCCCGGACGCCTTGCGGGTGGCGAGGTCGTCGGTGATGGACGGCAGCGCGTCCTGCCAGCCGTCGGGCAGCTCACCGCGCATCCGCCGCTCGAGCTCGTCGGCAAGCGCCGGGTGCGCGTCGCGGTAGGCGGCGAACCGGCGCTCGAAGTCCGCATGGGCCCGGGCGCCCCGGTCGTGCTGGTCCATGTGGGCGCGGACCTCGTCGGGAACGGTGAACGGCTCGGCGTAGGGCCAGCCGAGGGACTCCTTGGCGGCCGCGACCTCCTCGTCGCCGAGCGGCGCACCGTGGGTCTTCGAGGTCCCCTGCAGGTTCGGGGAGCCGTACCCGATGACGGTGCGCACGGCGATGAGGCTCGGCCGCTCGTCCTGCTCGGCCTGCTTGATCGCACGCCGGATCGCATCGAGGTCGTTGCCGTCGAGGACCTGGTCGGTGTGCCAGCCGTAGGCGCGGAACCGGGCGAGGACGTCCTCGCTCATCGCCAGGTCGGTGCGCCCGTCGATCGTGATGTTGTTGTCGTCGTAGAGGTAGACGAGGTTGCCGAGCCGCAGGTGCCCGGCGAGCGAGGCAGCCTCGGACGCCACGCCCTCCATGATGTCGCCGTCGGAGACGATCGCGTAGACCCGGTGGTCGACGACGTCGTGGCCCGGCCGGTTGAACTCGGCAGCCAGCCGCGTGGCGGCCAGCGCCATCCCGACACCGTTCGCGAAGCCCTGGCCGAGGGGCCCGGTGGTCGTCTCGACCCCGGGGAGCAGGAAGTTCTCGGGGTGGCCGGCGGTCGGCGACCCCCACTGCCGGAACCGGCGGAGGTCGTCGAGCGTGGGCTGCTCGTAGCCGCTGAGGAACAGCGACGCGTACAGGAGCATGGACCCGTGCCCCGCCGACAGGACGAACCGGTCGCGGTCCCACCAGCCCGGGTCGGCCGGGTCGTGGCGCATGACCTCGCGGAAGAGGACGTACGCCATCGGCGCGCACCCCATCGGCATGCCCGGGTGCCCCGAGTTCGCCGCCTGCACGGCGTCCATCGCGAGCGTGCGGATGGTGTTGACCGACAGCGCGGCGAGGTCGGTCGTTGCCAGGTCGGACATGAGGATGCTCCGAGGGATGGAGGCAGACGGGCGACGGCATCCCTGCGCGCAGCCTTCAAGCCCCGAGGCAGCGACGAGGGGAACCGGGAACCCCGATCATGCCACATCACCTCGCCACGCCCCGAGGCGGCGCCGGCTGCGCCGCCACCCCGCGCTCCCACGGCCCGCCGCCGTGCCGTGGCCGCCCGACAGGGGTCTATCCTCCCCGGCAGATGGAAGGACGCCGATGCCGACGCTCCCCCAGCGCGTGAGCCTGCGGATCGCCCTCGAGAACGCCCCCGGCATGCTGTCGCGCGTCTCGAGCGCCATCGACAGCTGCGGCGCCGAGATCGTGTCGACCGACCGCGTCGGCGCCCAACGCCACGTCGTGTTCCGCAACATCGCGATCGATGTCGCCGACGACGCCCACGCCGAGCGGACCGTCGCCGCCATCGCCGAGGTCGAGGGCGTCGAGGTGCTCGCCATGACCGACGACGTGATCGAGGCGCACGCCGGCGGGAAGATCGAGATCCGGAACAAGCGACCCGTTACCGACGCCCGTGACCTCGCCCTGGTCTACACGCCCGGCGTCGCGAAGGTCTGCCGGATGATCGCCGAGGATCCGGTCGCCGCCTACCGCCTCACGATCCGGTCGAACAGCGTGGCCGTCATCACGGACGGGTCCGCGGTGCTCGGTCTGGGCGACATCGGGCCGCTCGCCTCCCTGCCGGTGATGGAGGGCAAGGCGATGCTGCTGAAGTCGTTCGGCGGCGTCGACGCCTACCCGATCCTCGTCGACGAGCGTGACCCCGACACCTTCGTGGCGACCGTGAGGCGGATCGCCGCCGGGTTCGGCGGCATCAACCTGGAGGACATCGCCGCGCCACGCTGCTTCGAGATCGAGGGGAAGCTCCGGCAGGAGCTCGACGTGCCGGTCTTCCACGACGACCAGCACGGCACGGCCGTCGTCGCGCTCGCCGCGCTGATCAACGCGGCCCGCATCGTGGACCGCGACCTCGCGAGCCTGCGCGTCGTCGTGCAGGGCGTGGGCGCTGCCGGCGTCGCGATCGTGAACCTCCTGCTCGCCGCCGGCGTCACCGACATCGTCCCCGTCGACCGGGCCGGCATCGTCCAGCCGAAGCGCAAGGGCAACGACCCGATCCGCCGGCGCGTGGCGAAGCAGACCAACCCCCGGGCACTGGAAGGGGACCTCGCCGTGGCGATGGAGGGCGCCGACGTGTTCATCGGCGTGTCGGGCCCGGGATCGCTCCCCCTCGACCTCGTCAAGCGGATGAGCGACGACCGGATCGTGTTCGCGCTCGCGAACCCGGTCCCGGAGATCATGCCGGACGTGGCCGGACCGCACGTGCGTGTCATGGCGACGGGCCGTTCCGACTTCCCGAACCAGATCAACAACGTGCTGTGCTTCCCCGGGCTCTTCCGTGGGCTGCTCGACGCGGCGGCCACCGCGGTCACCGACGAGATGAAGATCGCGGCCGCCGAGGCGATCGCCGACATCGTCGGCGACGAGGTCACCGCCGACTACGTCATCCCCTCGCCGTTCGACCGCTCCGTGGCGCCCGCCGTCGCCGAGGCCGTCGCATCGACGGCCCGCCGGCAGGGCCACGTCCGGCCGGGGTCGCGGGGCTCGCTCGTCCAGGAGCACGAGGCGCAGGCACACGAGGCGGTCCGCCGTGCGGTGCAGCGTGCGGCCGACCGGGAGGCGGAGACCGCGCCGGCGCCGGGCTCGTCGTGACGAGCCCGGCTGGCCAGATCTCTACGACGGTGTCGGCGCCGGGGACTCGCCGGTCGCGTCGGCCAGGGGCGGAACCACGGCCACCGGGGCGGTCTCCGGCAGCACGATGACGCGCTGCGGCTCGGCGAGGTGGTCGCGGATCTCGCGGAGCAGGACGAGCTCCTCCGCGTCGGCCACCGTCTCAGGCGTCCGGTGCCGGTTGTAGGTGCGGACCACCAGGAACATCACGAAGGCGATGACGACGAAGTTCAGCAACGCGGCCAGGAAGGCGCCGACCGACCCGCTCTGCAGGCCGGTGACCTCGTCGATCTTGCCGAACATCCAGATCCCGGACAGGTCGGGGACGTTGAAGATCATGGCGATCAGCGGGCTGACGATCCGGCTGACAAGCGTGGTGACGACCGCGCCGAACGCCACGCCGATGACGAACGCCACGGCGATGTCGACGAAGTTGCCCTTGTTGATGAAGTCGCGGAACTCACCGATCATGGCGGCGCCTCCAGTGGCCGAGCCGTGAACACGCTCGCGACGCTACGCCGATCACCGACGGGCGCAAGGGGCAACCATCCCGGTGGCCGGCGACCGATCCGTCGGCCGCCCCGGGCAGGCCGGCCGGGATACGTGCGGGGTCCTACCGACGAGAGCGGGACAACCCCGCACGTATCGGGAGGGGGCGGGGAGCGGGCCGGGAGGTGGTGTGGTCACGCGATGGAGGCGACCCAGTCGTCGACGACGTCGCCGAGCCCCGCCACCACCTCGGCGGCCGGGTGCACCCGGTCGTCGTCGGACGCCTTCTTCGCGATGCGTAGCGAGTGGTCGCCGCCGTCGACCACGTGGACCGTGGCGCGCCGCGGCAGCTTGCGCAGGTTCGCGTCGAGCAGGTCGAGCTCACAGAACGAGTCGCGGGTGCCCTGCAGGAAGAGGCAGGGGACCATCACGCTGGGCCAGTGGTCGACACGCAGCCGCTCCGTCCGACCCGGCGGGTGGAGCGGGTAGCCGTAGAACAGCAGGCCGGTCACGTCCATCCCGTCCGCCGCGGCGAGCGAGGCGACCCGGCCGCCGAAGGACTTGCCACCGGCCACCCATGTGTCGGAGGGACCGAGCTGGCTCCTGGCCCGGTCGAACAGCGCCCGGAACCCGCGGGCCGCGCTGGTCGCCCGTGGCGGGCTCTTGCGCCCCGCCTCCCGGTACGGGAGGTTGGCACGCACGACCAGGTGGCCCCGGTCCGCGATGGTCTCGGCGAGCGCGACCAGGCCCTCGCCGTCCAGATCTCCCCCGGCGCCGTGGGTGAGGAAGAACCCGACGCCGTTCGTGCGCGACGGCACGTGGACGACGGCGGTCACGTCGGCCACCGGGGCGTCGCTCACCGGCAGCCGGAGCTGCTCCGTGCTGACCTTCACGACGACTCCTCGGCCAAGCGCTTCTCGGCGAGATCCGTGGCTGCGCGACGGTCGATCTTGCGGTGGTTGCCGTGGGGCAGCGAGTCGACGACGAGGACCTGCTGCGGACGACGGTAGCCGGCCACCTGCTCGTGGGCCCACGCGAGGAACTCGTCCTCGTCGAAGCCGTCGGCGGGGACGACGAGGGCGACGGGACGCTCGCCGAGACGGTCGTCCGGGACACCGACGAGCGCCACCTCACGGATCTTCGGAGCCTCGTGCAGCTCCTCCTCCACCTCGGCCGGGAACACCGAGAACCCGCCGACCTTGATGCGGTCACGGCTGCGTCCCGCGAACGCGAAGATCCCACCGGGCCACAGCCGTCCGTGGTCGCCGGTGGCGAACCAGCCGGCCTCGTCGGGGCCGGCGCCCTCGACGCCCTCGTAGCGGCGCAGCACACCGCCACCACGGAACTGCAGCTCACCCTCCGTGCCCCACCCGAGTGGGTTCCCGTCGGCGTCGACCACCCGCACCTCGATGCCCGGCAGCACGAGGGCGACGGCCGGCCACGGCATCCGGGGCCCGAACGACGGGGGGTAGACCCGCACGGCGGCCGCACCGGAGAGCTCGACCATGCCGTAGATGTCGAGGAAGACCGCGCGGCCGATGCCGCGACCACCGGGGCGCAGTGCCGCGCCGTACTCCTGGAAGCGGCGTGCACGCTCCGGCGGCATCTTGTCGGCGGCCGACACCCACAGCTGGATGCTGGACAGGTCGCGGTCGGCGGCACCGGCGGTGTCGAGGTCGGCGTACATCGTCGGCACGCCCACGAACACGTTCGGCCGCCGCTGCTCCATCACGTCGAGGACGTCGTCGGGATGGAACCGGTCCTGGAAGAGCAGCGGCACGCCCGCGCAGAGGGCACCGAGGGCGACGGCGAAGCCCATGACGTGGGTGAGGGGCAGCGCCGCCAGGAGGAGGTCGCGTCCGGCCCGGGGGCCGCGGCGGTAGCCGACCGGCAGTCCGGCGAGCCGACCGAGGCTCGACAGCAGACCGTGGCTCGTCAGCGCCGCTGCCTTCGGGGTTCCGGTGGTGCCGGAGGTGGTGAGCAGCAGCGCGGTCGCGTCCGGGTCCCGTGGCTCGTCTGCGTCGACGCGCTCGTCGGGATGTGCCTCGAGCCACGCCGCGACGGAGGTCTCCCCCTCGTCGGTCGGCCGCCAGACCAGGGATGCGAGCCCCTCGCGGTCCGAGAGCTCGGCGACCCGGTCCGCGTCGGCGATCCCCGCGCCCGCACCGGCGGCGGTGGCGACCGACGCGATCTCGCCCGGCTTGAGCCGGTCGTTCACCGGCACCGCGACGGCACCGAGCCGGGCCAGCGCCAGGACGTGGAGGAGGATGTCCACGCGGTTCGGCAGCACGACGAGCACGTGGTCGCCCTCGGCGATCCCCCCGGCACGGTGGGCGGCCGCCAGCCGGGCGACGCCAACCTCGATGTCCGCGGCGGTCCGCACGCCGCCCTCGTGGAGGCCCGGGGTGGGCGCCTCGTGCTCGAACGCCGGGCGGTCGCCGTACCGGCGGGCAAGGACGTCCGTGAGGGCTCCGAGGTGCAGGCCCCTGCCGAGCAGGAGCGGCACGAGGTCACGACCGGGCGACGGGGACACGGGTGGTCTCCTGGAGACGGGGCGTCAGGTCAGCGGCGACACGCCACGCTACCGGCCGAGCCCGCTGCCCTCCGCGTCCGGCCGGACGCGGTCGCCCCTCCTGCCGAGCAGGGCGGCGAGCGCGGGGGCGTCCTCGTCGTGGACGACCGCCAGCACCTCGTCGTCGGGCTCGAGCACCACGTCCCCGTGCACGGCCACGAGATCGTTGCCGCGTAGGACCGCCACGAGGACGCAGCCGCGTGGCAGCGCCAGGTCGGCGACGCGCCGATGGGCGGCTGGGGCGGTCTCCTCCACCCGCTCCTCGACCAGGGCGTACTGCCCGCGACGCAGCTTGACCAGGGTCGTCATGGCCCCGAGCGACATCTCCTCGGCGACGAGGTGGGCGATCAGATTCACCTGGTTCACGGCCACGTCGACGCCCATCTCCTCCGTGTACATCCACGTGTTGCGCGGGTCGACGATGCGACACACCGTCCGCGGCACCCCGAACTCGAACCGGGCGAGGCTGGCCGCGACGAGGTTGACCTCGTCGGTGCGGGTCACGGCCGCCAGCACGTCGGTGTCGCGGATCCCGGCCCGCTCGAGGGTGCCGCCGTCCGTCCCGCTGCCGGACAGGACCTCCACGTCGGGCAGCTCGTCCTGGAGCGTGTCGACGCGGTCGGCGCGGACCTCGAGGAGCCGGACGGTGTGGGCGGGCGCCAGCAGGCGCGCCAGGGCGGCGCCGACGCGGCCGCCGCCGATCACGAGGATGCGCAGGCTCATCGTCCTCTCCTTTCAGACTCGACCGAGGAGCGTGTCGAGGCGGCGCTGCGACCCGTGAGCGACCGCGACGTGCGCGATGTCGCCGGTCGCGAGCACGCTGCCCGCGCCGGCGAGACCCGTCGCGCCGCTGCGGGTGAGCGCGACCACCTGGAGCTCACCGGGGACCTCGAGCTCGCTGGCGCGGCGGTCGGCGAGCAGAGCCGGCACCTCGACGGCGACGACCTCGACCTCGCCGGTTCCGAGGGACGCCTCCGGCAGGCTCTCCGCACCGAGCAGCAGGTCGCTCAGCCGCTGGATCCCCCATGCGACCGGCGAGATCGTGACGATGCCGAGCCGCCGGTAGACCTCGGCGGTCCGGGGGTCGTAGAGGCGCGCCATGACCCGTGGCACGTGGAAGTGACGGCTGGCGAGCCGGGCGATGACGGCGTTGACCTCGTCGCTACCGGTGACCGCCGCCAGACCGTCGGCGTCCTCGATCCCCGCCGCCACGAGCACACGGTGCTCCATCGCAGTGCCGGTCACCGTGCGTCCGGTGAAGCCGGCGCCGAGGCGCGAGAAGGCCGCCGGGTCGATCTCGACCACGGCCACGTCCACCCCGTGGAGGCTCAGTGCCCGGGAAAGGCCGGCTCCCACCCGGCCGCAGCCGACGACGATGGTTCGCATCGGGTCACCTCCCTGCGGCGCGACGCCGCAGCCAGGCCTTGCGCGCCTCGTCGATGACGAGGAGCAACGGGGCGAGCGCGAAGAGGAACAGCCACAGCACCGGCGGGATCGGTCCCGTACCGATCACGCGGTTCAGGGCGGGGACGTACACGATGAGGGCGATGACGGCGAGCTCGCTCGCGATGCCGATCCACGCGAGGCGGTTGCTGAACCAGCCGACCGACCGGATCGAGCGCCGCTCGGTCCGGTGGGCGAACAGGTTGCCGATCTGGGTCGTGACGACGGCCGCCAGCGCCATGGCGGTGGCCGTCGCGTAGCGCGGACCGGCGCTCGGCAGGTCCAGCCAGCCGGACAGCCCGGCGTGCCAGTAACCGACGTAGAAGGCGAGCATCGCGGCGGCGGCCTGGGCCGGCCCGAGCCACCCGTAGGAGCGCAGCAGCAGCGCCCGGGTGATCAGGTGCTCGTCGCGGCCGCGGGGCGGCAGATCCATGACGCCCGGCTCCGGGCGCTCGGCCCCGAGCGCGAGCGCCGGCACCAGGTCGGTCCCGAGGTCGATCGCCAGGATGTGCATGACGCCGAGGGCGATGGGGATGCGCCCGCCGGAGAACCCGAACAGGACGAAGGGGACGGCCTCGGGGGTGTTCGACGTGAAGATGTAGCCGGTGAAGCGTCGGATGTTCGCGTAGACGCCCCGGCCCTCCTCGACCGCGGCGACGATCGACGCGAAGTTGTCGTCGAGGAGGATCATGTCGGCGGCCTCGCGGGCCACGTCCGTGCCGGCCATCCCCATGGCGACGCCGATGTCCGCCTTCTTCAGCGCCGGCGCGTCGTTCACGCCGTCGCCCGTCACGGCGACGACGTGCCCGAGGGACTGCAGGGCCGTGACCACCCGCAGCTTGTGGGCCGGGGTGGTCCGCGCGAAGATCACGGACTCGCCGGCGAGCAGGTCCGTCAGCCCGGCCTCGTCCGTGTGGTCGAGCTCGTCGCCGTTCACGATCCGCACGTCGCCGTCGACCAGACCGATACGGCGCCCGATGCTCTCGGCGGTCAGCCCGTAGTCGCCGGTCATCATGAGGATGCGGATGCCGGCCCTGCGGCAGGTCACGATCGCCGCGGCCACCTCGGGGCGCGGCGGGTCCATCATCGCGACCAGGCCGAGGAAGGTGAGGTCGCGCTCGAGGTCCTCGGCCTGCTCGCTGCCGGGCGCCGGCTGGTCGGGCAGCTGGCGCATGGCGACGGCCAGCACCCGCAGAGCCCGGCGCGAGTAGGCGTCGTTCATGGCGAGGACGGCCCCGCGGCCAGCCTCGTCGAGCGGCACGTCCCGCCCACCGACCCGCATCCACGTGCAGCAGGCCAGCAGCTCACGGGGCGCACCCTTCGCGTACAGCACGCGGCCGCCCGCGGTGGTGTGGACGGTGCTCATGCGCTTGCGGACCGACTCGAAGGGCAGCTCACGGACCCGCGGGTGGGCGGCGCGCTCGGCGGCGAGGTCGAGCCCGCCCTTGGCCGCGACGACCTGCATCGCGGCCTCGGTCGGATCGCCGACGATGCGCCAGCGGGGGTGGCCGTCGTCGGGCGGCAGCAGACGCGCGTCGTTCGCCAGCGCGCCGGCGCGCAGCAGGTCCGCCAGGTCGCCCGGCGTGGCGGCAGCACCGCCGTCGACGGGGCGCACCGATCCCTCGGGGGTGTACCCCGCGCCGTCGACCGCGTAGCGGGCACCACCGAGGTAGAGATCCCGGACGGTCATCTCGTTCTGGGTGAGCGTGCCGGTCTTGTCCGTGCAGATGACGCTCGTGCACCCGAGGGCCTCCACCGAGGACAGCCGCTTCACGAGGGCGTGCCGGCGCGCCATCCGCTGGGTGCCCATGGCGAGTGCGAGCGTCACCGTCGGCAGCAGCCCCTCGGGAACGAAGGCCACGATCATGCCGAGGGCGAACACCAGCCCGCGGCTGAGCCCCATGGGCGTGAGCAGCTCGGCGAGCAGGAAGAAGGCGATGCCGCAGGCGACGGCGATGATGCCGACGATGCGCGACAGGCGCGTGAGCTCGACCTGGAGCGGACTCGTCTCGCGGCGCATGCCCGCGGTGAGGTCGGCGATGCGACCGAACTCGGTGCGCATCCCCGTGGCCGACACGACCGCCTTTCCCCGACCACTCGCCACGCTGGTCCCGGCGAAGACGAGGTTGGGGTGCTCCGGGGCGGGGCGGTCGCCGTCGGCGCACGCGTCGGCGGCACGCCGGACGGGGTGCGACTCGCCGGTGAGCGTCGACTGGTCGACGCGCAGCTCGTGGTCCTCGACGAGCCGGCCGTCGGCAGAGATGCGGTCTCCCTCGGCGAGCAGCAGCACGTCGCCCCGCACGAGGTCGTCGACCAGCAGCCGCTCCTCACGGCCGTCGCGCAGCACCTGCGCGTAGGCCGGCAGGAGGGCCGCCAGTGCCTCGGTGGCCCGCTCCGCCCGGTACTCCTGCCAGAAGCTGAACACCCCGTTGATGACGTTGACGGTGCAGATGGCGACGGCGAGCTCCGGCAGGCCCGCCACGAGGGCGAGCAGCGCGCCAGCCCACAGCAGCAGCGCCATGAGATGGGTGAAGTTCGCGAGGAAGCGCCGCAGCAGGTGCCGCTCGTGCCCGCCCTGCAGGGTGTTCGGTCCGTCGGCGGCCAGCCGGTCGGCGGCCTCCTGCGAGCTCAGGCCGCCCGGTCGGCTACCGAGCGCGGCGTAGACGGCGCGGGGTGGGAGCCGGTGCAGCGTGGCGGAGTCGGCTGGCGGCTGGTGCTCCGGAGCGCGAGCAGCGAGCAGGGGGGCGGCGATCATGGCTCCGACGGGACGGACGGTCGACCGCATGGTCCCTCCGTGTCCCCGGACGGGCCAGTGCCGTTCGCCCCGGACGCCGCGGGTCGGGCGAGACCGCGCCCGGGCGCCGGCCCGAACGTCCCGGTTGCGCGGCGCCGTTGTGCACTGGCGCGACCTGATGACGCCGCGGGAGGCTCGGGATACCCGGCTGGAAGGGATGCCATGATCGTCGGCCTGCCGCGTCTGCACGGCACGTCCGAGGACGTGGCCGGGGCCGCACCCACGGGCACGGCAGCCGCAGCACCCGGCCAGCCGCCGGCGTCCGGCCCGGAAGCGGGTACGCGGACATCGGCCCGTCAGTCCGGAGTCGGTGACACCGAGATCGAGCGCCCCACCACGCTGCTCCGTATCGCCACGACGGTGCAGGGCGCGCTGCAGGAGATGCGTGACGTGCCGCTCGACCGGGCGGCGCGCCGGCGGCTCGCCCGGTCGCACGACCGGACCCTCGACGCGGTCGGCCGCCTGCTCCCGGCCGAGCTGCGCGACGAGCTGCGGACGCTCGTCGTCCCGGTCTCGGACGAGGTGCACCCGCCGTCCGCCGCCGAGCTGCGCATCGCGCACGCCCAGCTCGCGGGCTGGCTCGAGGGGCTGCTGTCCGGCATCCAGGCCACCATCGTCAGCGAGCATCTGGCGCGTATGCGCGACGGGGACGAGGCCAGACGGACACGCATACCGGACACGTCGGTTGCAGCGAGCCCATACCTCTGATATCTGGCATCCGGCCACGACATGACCCGTATGGGCGGGGTGCGCACGGGCCATGTGCGCGTCCGTACGGACGGCCGGGGCAGAGGGGGCGCGGACCCCCACCGATGGACGGGGAGCCGCCGGAACTGGCGGTGCGACCACGCATAGTGTGTCTTTGAGCCCACAGACAGTGATTCCCACAGACAGTGATGCAATGGGCGCGGCACCGCTTCACCGGAAGGCACCCGGAGCCGGACAGATCGGCCCCGGGCCCTGGCGGGGAGTCGTCGGGGCGAGACGCAGAAGTCCCGCCACGTTCCACCCGGCCGGTCCGGGCCACGGTTCGGGGGTCGGGTCGCCCGTTTCGTCCGTCACGCACCGCGTTCACTGTCGTTGAGACGGGCAGGGTTCCTCGGGGGGTCCGGGAGCCGAGACGCAGGTCATCGAGAACCAGGAGCGCGCCGTGACCGAGATCCACGACCTGCGGTCCATCGCCGCGCACGAGCTGCGGGCGATCCCGGACGGCATGGCGCTCGGACCGGTCGAGAAGCCGACGGACACGGGGACGATCCTCTCCCGCCCCCCCGTCGACCTCGAGATCGTCATCCCGTCCTACAACGAGGAGCAGCGGCTCCCTGAGACCGTGCGCCGGACCGTCTCGTACCTCGAGGGACGCCCCTGGCGTAGCGCCGTGGTGGTCGTCGACAACGACAGCGTCGACCACACGGCCGCCGTGTCCGCCGCCTCCGAGCACGTGCCGGTCACCGTGATCGGCTGCGCGGAGCGGGGCAAGGGCGCCGCCGTGCGGCGCGGTCTGTACACGAGTCAGAGCACCGTCGTCGGCTACATGGACGCCGACCTCGCGACCCCGGTCGAGACGCTCGACGAGGTGATGCAGCGGCTCGACGCGGGCGCCGACATCGTCACCGGCACCCGCTACGGCCCCGACGCCCGGTTCGAGCTCGCGCGCGAGCCGCTGCGCCGGCTCGGCGGGTCGGCCTTCCGCGCCCTCGTGCGCTCGGTCCTGCCCGACATCACCGACACGCAGTGTGGCTTCACCTTCTTCCGCGGCGAGGTGGCACGGGAGCTCGCCGACGCCGCCAAGATCACCGGCTTCGCCTTCGACGTGGAGCTGCTGCTGCAGGCGGACCGTCACGGCCGACGGATCGAGGAGATCCCCGTGCACTGGACCCCGAAGGACGGCTCCCGGTTCAAGGTGTGGCCCGACGGCCTGAAGTCGTTCCTCGACGTCATCGGTCTCCTCGTCCGCTACGGACCGGCGACCGCATCGCGATGACCACGGAGCTCGCCTGGTTCGAGGGTCGCCGGTTGCTGTTCCTCAACTGGCGCGATCTGACGCACCCACAGGCCGGCGGCGCGGAGGTGTACACGCACCGGCTCGCCACGCGGTTCGCGGCGGCCGGCGCCGACGTGACGCTGTTCACGGCCCACCACGGCGACGCACCGCTGACCGAGACCCGTGACGGTCTGCACATCGTGCGCGAGGGCGGCACCTTCGACGTTTACGCCCGTGCGATGCGTCACCTGAACCAGCGCCGCGGGCGCTACGACGGCGTAGTCGACTTCCAGAACGGGATCCCGTTCTTCGCCCCGCTGGCCGTGCCCTCGAGCACCGGTGTGGTGCTCGTCTGCCATCATGTCCACCAGCAGCAGTTCCGCCACCACTTCCCACCGGCGGTCAGCGCGGTCGGACGCGTGCTCGAAGGACCGGTGTCCCGCGCCGTCTACGGCGACCGACCGGTCGTGGCGGTCAGCCCGTCGACGCGGACCGCCATCCGGCAGCAGCTGCGCTTCACCGGCCCCATCTTCGTCGTCCCGAACGGGGTCGACGCGATCCCCCGGAGCGCACTGCGCAGCCCGACTCCGACCATCGCCACGGTCACACGGCTCGTCCCGCAGAAGCGGCTCGAGCGGCTGATCGACGCCGCGGAGCAGCTGCGGGCGCGCTGGCCCGACCTGCGCGTGGACATCGCCGGGGAGGGACCGGCGCGGCAGGCGCTGCGCGACCACGCGGTCAAGCGCGGTGTCGACGACATCGTCCACCTTCACGGCCGGGTCAGCGACGAGATGCGCGCCACCCTCCTCTCGCGTGCCTGGCTGACCGTCCTGCCCTCCGAGCGCGAGGGCTGGGGACTGACCATCCTGGAGGCGAACAGCGTCGGCACCCCCGGCGTCGCCTACGAGGTCCCCGGCCTGCGCGACGCCATCGTCGACCGCGACACCGGCTGGCTGGTGCGGCCGGGTGACACGCTCACCGCGACCATCCACCGGGCCTTCGAAGAGCTCGCCGACGCAGACCGTGCCGCCGAGTGGGCCGGGCGCTGCCGGCGCTGGGCCGGTCGGTTCCGCTGGGACGACAGCGCCGCCCAGCTCGCCGCGGTCCTGCGCAGCGAGATCGAACGCGCCCGCCGGCTGCGGCGGGCCGACCGTCGCCGGCCTGGCAACCTCGCCGTCGTCGCCCGCTTCGATGTCGCCCCCGGAGAGGGCGCACGGATCTCGGCGGCCCTCGACGACGAGCTCCGGGTCACCGACCGGTTCACCCGCGACGGCGACGCGTTCACCGTCATGCTCCACGGCTCCGACGAAGCGGAGGCGACCCGGACCCTGCGCCGACTCGGCATACGTGTTCCCGTCACGTTCACCGTCGCCACGCCCCACGACCGCCTGACGGGCCCGGAGGGTCGGGCACGCACCCGGCTCGATGAGCAGGCGGCAGCCGGATGAGCCAGGTCGACGCGCCGCAGGCTCCCCCGGTCGAGCAGCGTGACGAGCCCACGTCGAGCCTGGTCCGGGGCAGCCGGTGGCTCACCGCCTCGACGGTCGTGGTGGGCCTCGTCAACTACGTCTACTCGCTGTTCCTCACCCGGCTGCTGCATGTCGGTGGCTACGAGGCCTTCGCCGCCGGTCAGGCCCTGCTCCTCGTCGTCGGCACCGTGTCCTCGGCGTCGGTCCCGTGGGTCATCGCGAAGTGGCTCGCCCGCGCCGGCGACGACGTGCAACGCCGCCGCGAGGTCGTCTGGTTCGCGCTCGCCGCCAACCTCGCCCAGGGGATCGTCGGCGCGATCGCCATCGGCGCCGTCTCGCGCGGGTTCGCCGACGCGCCGACGACCGGGATGATCGCGCTCGGTGCGCTCGCGATCTTCATCTCGTCCACCACCATCGGGTGGCTCCAGGGCGAGGAGCGCTTCCGGCTCATGGCCGGGATGCGCGTCACCGAGGTCGTGGCCAAGGTCGCCGCCGGCGTCGGGCTCGTCCTCATCGGCGGCGGCGTCACCGGCGCCCTGAGCGGCTTCGTGGTCGGTGGCGCCGTCGTGGCCGTCGTGGGGCTGTTCCTCATGCGCCACGACCTGCGGCCGTCGTGGCATGCCCTGCGCGGCCGTGACCTGTGGCTGAGCACCCGGGGGGTCGTCGGCGTCCAGGGCTTCGTCGCGGTGCTCGCGAGCCTCGACCACGTGCTCGTCGCGGTACTGCCGATCGCCACCGCGTCGGCGGCCTCCTACCAGGTGAGCATGATCCTGGCCCGGGCCCCGCTCTTCCTCGCCGGCGCCGTGTCCATGGTCGCCTTCCCGCTGCTCAGCCGCGCCCGCACGTCGTTCAGCGATCTCGTGCGCACCTCGACGCGGCTGTACGCCGCGCTCGTGGTCCCCGTCACGATCACACTGGCGACGATGCCGCACGCGCTGCTGTCCATCATGTTCCCGAGCGCCTACGACCGCATCGCGGACCTGCTGCCCTACACCGCCGCGACGGGCGCGTTCATCGGGCTCGTGAACCTGCTCACGACCTTCTTCCAGGCGCGCGGCTCCTACGCCCGCAGCGTCCGTGCCCAGGCGGTCGGCGTCGTCTGGCACGCAGCGGCGCTCCTCGTCGGCTGGCGGCTCGGCGGGATCGTGGGCTTCGCGGCCGGCTCGGTCGTCGGCTCGCTCGGGGCCGCGCTGCTCGTGACCCGCGAGGCGTCCCGGATCTGGCGGGCGGCCTTGCGCCTGTCCCCCGCCCTGCTCGCATGGGCGCCCTTCGGCGTCGCGCTCGTCCTCCTCCACGACCATCCGATCGCGTGGATGGCCGTGTCCATGCCCGTCGTCGGCCTCACGACGCTGAGCGCCCTCGGACGCCCACCCGCCCGCGACCGGATCGCCCGGCAAGGCCGACCGACGCCGGGCGGGCTGCGCATCCTGCATCTCGGCTACGAGGACCCGCGCCGGCCCGGCGCCGGCGGGGGGTCGCTGCGCACCCACGAGATCAACCGGCGGCTCGCCGACACCCATGCCGTGACGGTGCTCACGGCGACGTGGCGTGGCGCCGAGGACCGCATCGAGGACGGCGTCGAGTACGTCCACATCGGGCTGCCGCTCGGGCGCTTCGGCAGCATCATCACCTACTTCCTCGCGCTGCCGGTCGCGGCCCGCCGCTATCGCGATGCCGACCTGGTCGTCGAGGACTTCGGGGCCCCCATCTCGAGCGCGTGGTCACCGCTGTGGCTCGGGCACCCCGTCGTCGCGGTCGTGCAGTGGCTGAACGCGCGCGAGAAGTCACGCCAGTACAAGCTCCCGTTCTCCGCCGTGGAGCGCACGGGGGTCCGCCTCTACGACTCGTTCGTGACCGTGTCGGAGGCCATGGGCCACCAGCTTCGGGCCGGGAACGCGGACGCCGAGATCACCGTCGTGCCGAACGGCGTCGACGCCCGGGCCTTCGACGTCGAGCCACGGACCGGCACCGACGTGGTGTTCCTCGGCCGGCTGGAGCAGGCCCAGAAGGGCGTCGACATGCTCCTCGACGCCTACGCCCGCATCGCAGACCGCGTCGAGGGGCGGCTGATCCTGGCCGGCGACGGCCCCGACCGCGACGTGCTGGCGCGCCAGGCACGCCGGCTCGGCATCGAGGACCGGGTGGACTTCGTCGGCCGGGTGTCCGGCGACGACAAGTGGGAGCTGCTCGCCTCCGCCGCCCTCGTGGCGATGCCGTCCCGCTTCGAGACCTTCGGGATCGTCGCCGCCGAGGCGCTCGCGTGCTCGACGCCCGTCCTCGCCTTCGACCTGCCCCCGCTGCGGGAGGTCATCCCCGTCGGTGGCGGCTACCTCGTCGAGCCGTTCGACGTGGCGACCTACGCGGCGCTGCTGGCCGAGATGCTCGAGGACCCGCAGTGGCTCACCGCGATGGGCCAGATCGGTCGGCGCGGAGTCCGCCGCTTCGACTGGGACGACCTGGCAGACCGCCAGGAGGCCGTCTACCTCGACGCCGTGACCGGGACCACCGCGACGGCCGTCGCGCCGGCACCCCCGGCGCGAGGCCCCACCGGACGACGCGATCGCGCTGCCGCTGCCCCGCCCGACCGTCCGGGAGCGGCTCGGCGCGTTCGCACGGACCTGGTGGCTGCCCGCCTCGCTCGCCGCGGTCGCCATCGCGCTGCGCGGGTTCCACCTGTTCTCGTCCTACGGCATCTTCGTCGACGAGATCACCTACACGCGGCTCGGCCAGAGCATCCTGTCCCAGCACGACCTCCTGCTGTACGGCAGCCCGTTCTTCCTCCACCCCCCCGGCTTCTTCGTCCTGCTCGCCGGCTACCTCGGCGTGCTGCGCCCGGCCGGTGACATCGTCCACACGGTGATGCTCACCCGTCCGGTCAACGTGGTGCTGGCCGGCGTGACCCTGGTGCTCCTGTGGCGCCTCGTCGAGCGGATGGCGGGCCGACGGGTCGCGGCCTTCTCCGCGATGCTCTTCGCGCTCGACCCGTTCATCATCCGGATCAACAGCCGGGTCCTCATCGAGACGGCGGCCATGGCCGCGCTGCTCGGGGCAGAGCTCGTCGTCGTCGGCAGCCTGCGCAGGCGCGGCGAGCTGACCGTGCGTCGAGCCGTGGCCGCGGGCGTGCTGTTCGGCGTGGCCCTGTTGACGAAGGAACCGACGGGGATCCTGTTCGTGGTCCCGCTCCTCGTCGCGCCGTTCCTCGGCCTCGTGCGGTGGCGCACGTCACTCGTGACGCTCGCCACGGCGGCCGTGGTGTACGCCCCCTACCCGCTGTGGGTGGTCGCCACCGGGCGCTGGCAGCTGTTCACGGACGCGAAGCTCACGGGGCTGCAGCGGTTCCTCGGTGAGGTGCAGCTGACCGGCTTCAACGCACCTGGCGGCGGATCGTTCCTGGGCCGCATCGTCGCGCGGCTCGACATCTTCGGCATGACCTACGTGCTGATCGCGATCGGCGTGCCGGCCACGCTGTATCTGCTGTGGCGGGGTGATCGGGCCCAGCGCTGGGTCGCCGTCTGGTCGGCGAGCACCTACCTCATGGCCCTCTACACGGTCGCTCGCGGGACCCTCGAGGAGCAGGTCTTCTACTTCCTCGTCGTCCCTTCCGGGCTGCTCGTCGTGCTGATGGCCACGCAGGTGGTGCAGGAGCGCTGGGACCTCGGCCGCTGGGCGCGCCCGCTCGCGGCGGTCGGCCTCGTGGCCTTCGTCGCCTTCAGTTTCTCCGCCTGGGTGCGGGTCCACACGACGCCCGACATGAGCTACCGCCAGCTGCGGGGCTACCTGTCCCAGGCCGTCCCGGTCGGCGCTCGGGTGGGCACCACCTCGAGCCTCGCGACGTTCCTGCTCGACGAGCAGCACCCCATCCCGGTCCGTGACCTCGCCGACGTCGAGCGGCGGCGGGTCGGGTACCTGTTGATCGCAACCGCCACGAACGACGCGTCACCGCGGTTGCGTTCCTGGCTCGACGAGAACGCCACGATCGTCTTCGAGGACCGCGGACGCAGCGTCGGGGCGCTACGGCTCTACGAGCTCCCACCCGTCGCGCCCGTGGCGACCGCGTCGCGCAGCAGCTCGTCGTAGAGCGTCGAGTAGCGCTCGAGCATCCGGTCGAGCCCGTACTCCTTCTCGACGAGCTCCTCGCCACGCCGCGCCTGCTTCTCCCACGCCGCATCGTCGGTCAGCAGGGCGATGAGTGCCGTCGCGGCCGCCCGCGCGTCTCCTGGCGGGACTCGCAGGACCCCGTCCCCGAGCTCGCGCAGCTCCGCGATGTCGGCGGTGAGGACCGGCCGGCGTGACGCCATGGCCTGCAGGAGGGTGAGCGGCACCGTGGCCTTGCCCGCCAGCCGGCGCGAGAGCAGCAGCACCACGTCGGCACGCCGTACCAGCCCGGCGACGTCGTCGACGACCCCGTGGATGCGGACCCGGTCGAGCCCACGGGCCCGCGTTGCCGCGAGCACCCGGCGGGCCGTCAGATGGACGCTCGACCCGGGCCGGGGGCGCAGGGCCAGGACCAGCTCGATCGGCTGCCCGCGGCGCTGCACCTCGGCGGCCGCGTCGATGGCGTCCTCGAGTCCGGCGCCCGCATCGGCGTGACCCGAGAAGAGCACCACCGGCCGGTCGTCCTCGGCGCCCCGCGGCCAGGGCGTCCACCGGTCGAGGTCGATGCCGGGCGGCACCACGCGCACGTCCTCCCAGCCGGCGGCCTGCAGGTCCCGGGCCGCGGTGCGCGAGAAGACGACGGTCGTGCCGAGGGGCTGGCCACGCTCCACGTAGGTCGGGTCGACCACCCCCGGCACGGTGTGCAGGACGGGGCGGCGCCGCGCGGCCGGCAGCGCGTGCCGGGCATTGGCGTAGGTGGCGAAGTACCGCCCGACGCTGAAGATCGCATGCACCAGGTCGACGCCCGGCTCGAGCAGCGCGGCGCGTCCGGCGATCTGCAGACGCTCGAGCGTGCCGGGCTGGCCTGACGGTGAGAGCACCGCGACGCGGCGGTGCTCCTCGAGGCCCGGTTCAACCCGGCCCCCCAACCTGCCGAACCACGTGAAGTGGCCGGGCACGTGACGCGCCACCGAGAGTGCGATCCGACGGTCGGCGCCATCGGGCCCGTCGAGCGGGTGACTGCTCAGCAGCAGTATCCGGCGGCCACCGTCCGTCCGTTCCACAGATCCCCCAGGGTCGTGTCGCGACCGTACCGCGTGCCAAGCGCGCAGTGGTGCCGTCGTCACGGACAGTCCGGCACCCCGTGACACTGAAATACGGAGAGTGCACGCTTAAGCACTCTGGGTTAAAGGACCGTGGCCGTTCGGTCGAAGCCTCCAGTGACACGCCCGAACGCACCGCCTGTCGCCCGCGCATCCAGCTCACGAGTGCGGCGGCGGACCGCCTGACACGAGGGGCTTCATCGTGGGGGTTCTCCTTCGCATGCCCGGACGCGCCCGCTGGCTTACGCTGCTGGCGGTGCTCAGCATGATCGGTCTTGCCGTTCCGATGTCCCGCGCAGCCGCCGCAGAGCCGACGACCGTGCCGTGGTTCGGCGTCCTGCAGCCCGACGCGAGCCGTGCTGACGCGGTGACGGCGGCGGGGGTGAGCGTCGCCTCCCTCGAGATCGGATGGGACCTCTACGAGCCGAGCCAGGGGACGTTCTCGTCCACCTACCTCGACGAGGTGCGCAGCCGGTACCAGGCGCTGCACCAGGCCGGCTACCGCGTCATCCTCGACCCGGGCCTGCAGTACGCGCCCGACTGGGTCTTCGACGTGGGCGGCGCGACGCGGTTCGTGAACCAGTACGGCGACGTCTTCGAAGGCGGCATGGGCGCCAACGTCCCCAACGCCGTCTTCAACCAGAACGTGCGCGCGGCTCAGGCGGCCTACATCAGCCGCCTCGGGCGCGACCTCGCCGGCCTCGACTTCTACGGCGTGCGTGCGAGCGGGCTGATCTACTCGGAGCTGCGCTACCCCGAACCGTTCTTCAACGGACACAGCAACTCGTACTGGGCCTTCGACGCGAACGCGCTGGCGGCCTCGCCGGTCCCCGACTTCCGCCCCGGTGATGCCGGCGGCGCCCGTGCGGCGGCGTTCCTCGACTTCTACCTCGGGTCGCTCGCGGACTACGGCACGTGGCTCGTGAAGGGCTACCGGGCGGCGTTCCCGTCCTCGAAGATCACCGTGCAGCTCGGCTCGTGGGGTATCCGGCCCGGCGAGGTGGCCGAGACGGCCGACGCCGGACTCGACGGGACGTCCCGCGCGGAGAAGCGCCAGACGATGCAGCAGGGGCTGGACTGGGCCCGCCAGTTCCCGGCGCTCGCGGCGATCGGCGGCGTCATCGTGTCCGCCACCTGGCTCGACGCCCCCTACCACACGGCGGACGACCCGATCTACGAGAGCCCCGCGCACTACATCACCCGCATCGCGAAGCCGCTCGGCATGCCCGTCATCGGCGAGAACACCGGGGGCGGCGACCTGACCGCCATGCAGACCTGCTTCGACCGGGTGCGTGAGCTCGGGATGGCCGGTCTGCTCTGGATGACCGAGTCGGACCTCTTCGCGGGTGGCACGAAGGCCACGCTGGCCGACTACCAGCGCTTCATCGGGGAAGCCACCCCCGACGCCGCTCCGGCCCCCGAGCCGACACCGGATCCCGGGGTCACGACCGAGCCCACGACCTCGCCCGAGCCCACGACCTCGCCGGAGCCCACGGTCTCGCCCGAGGCCACGACCTCGCCCGACAGCGGCACCTCCCCCGACGATCCGACGGCCTCAGCCTCTCCGTCGCCGGGCCCCGACCGCAGCAAGGGCCGGAAGCTCGGGCACCTCAAGCCCCTCGACGTGAGCGGGCTCTGCCCCGCAGGCACGGACGGATCGTTCGAGGACACGGCCACCTCGATCCACCGTGACGACGTTGACTGTGCCGCCGCCTTCGGCATCGTGAACGGGATCGACGGCACCTCCTTCGCGCCAGCCGGGACGGTCACCCGCGCGGCCATGGCCACGATGCTCGCACGGCTCATCGAGGCGTCCGGCGGCGAGCTTCCCGCGGCTCCCCAGGACAGGTTCGTCGACGACGACGGCTCCGTCCACGAGCTCGCCATCAACCAGCTCGCGTCCGTCGGGATCATCCAGGGCGTCAGCGAGGACCACGTCGCGCCGGGGACGCCCGTCAACCGGGCGCAGATGGCGTCGTTCCTCGTCCGGGCCCTCGAGTACCGGCTCGGCGCTCCGCTGTCCGGCGCCGGAACCGACTGGTTCGTCGACGACGACGGCAGCTCCCACGAGCCCGACATCGACCGCCTCGCCGGCGCGGGCATCACCGCGGGCCGCACCGAGGGCGAGTTCGACCCGGCCGGTGAGATGCGCCGCGACGCCATGGCCTCGTTCCTGGTGCGGACGCTCGGCGTGCTCGTCGAGCGTGGCGCCGGCATCCTCGACGAGGGCACCACGGGCGCGTAAGCGGACGCGGCGCGGGCGCACCCTGGCGTCCGGGGAAAAGCCACGCCCCTTTCGGCGGGGGCAGGCTGCTTTCCTGTCCGCGGACGGGATGACAGTCTGTGACGCCGACGCCACGCTCAATGGAGACCGATTGCGCCGACTCGCGACGCTGCTCGCCCTCGCACTCCTCGGTGCCGCCTGCAGCGCAACGACGCCCCCCGACGCGACCACGCTCGTCGGGCTCGACGACGTGCCCGGGACTCCGTTCACCTCGGCGCAGCGATGCGAGAACGAGGTCGTGGGCGTCGACTACCCGTCGGACTGGCAGGTCGTCACGACCACCGACATCCCGTGCAGCGCGTTCGATCCGTCGGACACCGGCGACACCGCCACAGGCAGCGGCTCGGCACGCCCGACCACCGCAGGCGCCGCCCCATCACCGGAACCGGCTCTGCACGCCATCACCCTGACGCCGTACCCGGGGCTCCTCTTCGACAAGGCCGTCCGCGAGGCGTCGAGCGAGCTCACCGACGCCACCACGCGCCCCGTGGCCATCGCGGGTCAGGCGGCGCTCGAGATCCAGGGCCGGGCGACCCAGCGCTCGGCGGTGCCGGAGGGCGCGAGGGTCCTTCGCTTCGTGGTCAACCTGGAGGGCTGCGGCGTGCTCGTCGCCGCCACGTTCGGGTCCGCGGCCGAGTTCGAGCAGCGCCAGCAGGTGCTGACCGGGATGATGGCCTCGCTGCGCGACCAGCCGATCCGCGATGGTGGCGGGGACGCCTGCGACCGCTGTCGCCGGGCGGCACGGCGTCGCCGGGCGGCGCAGCGACCCCCGCGACCACGGCTCCGGCGTCGCCGGCAGCCACGCCGACGCGTCACCCGCCACCACGACTGGCTGATCCGGCGCCGCGAGCGCCGGTCACGGGCACCGGGGACGCCTGGGGTTGCACCCGGGCGCGGGGGTGATCGGGTAGGTCGGCGTGGTGGCGGCGGGCACGCGCCACGCCCCGATCTGTCCGGCAGCGACCGTCAGCGAAGCGGCGAGCCCACCGGAGGGCCGGACGCCCAGCGCCAGCGCCAACCCGGCGACCAGCAGGACACGCGACACCCCCGGTCGAGCGCGGCGCAGACCACGCGTCCGTGGCCGCTCCGCCGCGAACCACTCCTCGGGGGCGCCCAGGACGAGCCAGAAGCCGAGCAGCCCGGACATCGCCGCCAGGGCGACCGGCTGACGCAGCCGCGCCATCAGCTGGCCGACGCCGGGGATCCGCAGCCGGGCGCGTCCGGCGACGTCCGCCGTGGTGGTCGGCCACGGGTCCTCGTGCGCGACGTTGTCTCCGCGGGTGCGCACCCGGTCGCCGTCGAGCGACACGACCCGGTGGATGACGAGCTGCCCCGTCGGCACCCGGAAGGCGACGATCTCGCCGGGCGCCGGCGCGCCACGACGGAAGCACAACACGAGATCGCCGGCGTGGTACGTCGGCTCCATGCTGACCCCGCGGACGAGCACCGGCGTGAGCGGGCCGCCGATGCTCGCCGGCGCGAGCGTCAGGTACCAGGCGCCGACGAACGCGGCGACGATCGCGACCGTGCCCGCGAACCGCCACCGCGCCGAGATCACGACTGGTAGATGGTCACGTCCGTGCTCGTGACCGCGGCGGCCGCGACGGGGGTCGTCAGTGGCACCGCCTGGCTGCCGACGGCGGTCAGCGTGGCGATCGTGGCCGTCTCGTTGGCGAGGACGGCGCCCGTCCCGTCGAGCAGCTGCACCAGCACGGTCTGGCCGGAGCAGGCCGGGTCGATGTCGCCGACCGTCACCGCTCCGATGTCCGTGACGCTGCCGGTGACCAGACCGAAGGAGACGGTGATGTTCGGATCGCAGGCGCTGACCGTCGAGCTGCCGGCGCCCATGTCGTTGGCGGTGACACCCAGACTGGCCGCGAGACCGAAGACCACCCCGAACAGGGTGACGGCGGTGACGACGGCGAAAGCAAGACGCTTCATCAGGTTCCCTCCCGGAAGGCTGCGGTGGCCCTCAAGGCGTCGGCAGCCACGGCCGGTCGTCCACGACCAGGCGAACAGCGTCCATCACAGCCATCTTTCGCGTGGTCATTCACGGCCCGTCACGGGGTCCGACTCGCGCCGTTGCATCCGATTCGTCGCCCCGGGCGGACGCTTCGGGGCGCCTCCCGACATCGGGATCAGCCGCGGCGCACTAGTCATGCCACGAGCCCACCCGCCGCTCGAGCGACCTCCCTCAGCCCGCCGACTCCTCGATGTCCGCGGCGATCTCGGCGACGAACCGGGCGACGGCGTCCTCCGCGACGCGGTGCAGCGCTGCGTCGTCGACTGCGTCGCCGACCGCGCCGAGCGGCGGCTCGTACTCGCCGGTGAACAGGACCTTCGTCCGCTCCGGCAGGAAGCTCGACGACCCGATCAGCTCGAGGGTCGCGTCCATGGTCGGGAACAGGGCCGCCTGCGAGGCGGCTTCCCAGTGCAGGGGAATCCGCACGTGCCGGTCGTCGACGCGCTCGGCGTCGCCGACGTTGATGAGCGCCTCCTTGCCCACCTCGACGCCGCCGACCTCGGAGCTCAGACGACGGGTGAGCTGGTCGACGTGCCACACGGTGCGGTCGTTGGCCCGGGCGAGCAGGCGCGTCGCGTCCCGGGAGACGACCTCCCGCAGGGCGTTCCATGGACGGTCGATGAACTGGTAGTGCTCGATGTGGTGGGACATGGAGCTCTCCGACGGCGCGTGACGTTAGTGTGTCGCAGATGGCGATGCCTCGCGGTCGGGGAACGCGGCCATCAGCCCGCGGCTCAGCTGCTCGGCGACCGCGCGTTCGGCCTGCGCCAGCACCTCGTCGATCGGCGCGTCGGTGGTCACCCGCCACGCCAGTGGCCATGGGTCGACCCGTCGGGCCATCGCCTGCAGCACCTCGGGGGTGGCGTCGGATGCGTCCGGTTCCCGCCGGCGGGCGGCGAGCCGTGCGTCGGCCACCTCCAGCGGGCTCTCGCAGTGGAGCTGGACGAGGTCGGCGTCGGCAGCGACCGCGACGTCCGCGGCGGCCCGCCGCTCGGCGGCCGAGGCCCAGGAGGCGTCGAGCAGGACGGACCAGCCCTGGCCCAGGAGCCGGCGCGCCCGGGAGAGCATCTCCTCGTAGACCGCAGCGATCGCATCGGGCCGGTAGAGGCCCTCGCCGTAGGCCGCACGGGCATCGGCGGTGTGCGGGAGTCCCGCCAGGTCCTTGCGGATCTCGTCCGAGCGCAGCAGCGCGTAGCCGAGCCGGTCCGACAGCCCGCTCGCGACGGTCGACTTCCCCGTTCCTGGGAGCCCGCCGACGAGCAGCAGGACGACGCGGGCCCGCTCGAGGTGGGTCGCGGGCGAGGCGGTGCAGCACCCGCGCCTCCTCGGCGGCCGGGGCACTGCCCTGGGCTGCGCGCAGACAGGCGACCTTCGTCCGCACGTGCGCGCGGTAGGCGATGTAGTGGTCGATGAGGGAGGGCGGGTGGTGCTCACCGCCGAACTCGATGTACCACTCGAGGAAGCGCCGGCCCTCCGCGGGCCTGCCGAGCCGCTCGAGGTCCATCGCGAGGAACGCCACGTCGAGCAGGACGTCCTCGAACCGGTAGCGGTCGTCGAACTCGAGGCAGTCGAGGATCCGCGGCCCGTCGGGGAGGCAGAAGACGTCCTCGGCCAGCAGGTCGCCGTGCCCGTCGCGGACCATGCCGGTGGTGATGCGCTCGTCGAAGAGGGGCTGACGGCCGGCGAGGTACCGCTCCGCGAGCCACCGGACCTCCGCGAACTCCCGCGCGGGGACGAGCTGCGGGACGCTGCGGACGATCGTGTCGAGGTTGTCCCGCCAGTTGCGGCGCACGGCGTCGCGCGTGGCCATGGCCGCGATGTCAGAACGGGTGACGGAGGTCTCGACCGCCGCGTGCAGGGCCGCGATGCGCCGGGCGATGGCACGCAGACAGTCGCCCACGTCCTCGCCGCGCTCGAGGAGGGTGCTCAACCGGCGCTCGTCAGGCATGCGGCGCATGGCGACGAGGTGGTCGGTGACCTGGCCCTCGGGGTCGAGCACGTCGAGGACCCCCAGGTACACGTCGGGCGCCAGTCGGCGGTTCAGCGCGACCTCCCGACGGCAGGCGTCCTCGCGCGCCTCCCGGGTGGAGAAGTCCAGGAAGCCGAGCGACACGGGCTTCTTGAGCTTGTAGGCCCGATCGCCCACGAAGAAGACGGTGGCACAGTGCGTCTCGGCCACCGCGGCGGGCAGGGGCACGGCTTCCGCCGCCCGGTCCCCCGGTCGGTGTGCGTCGGTCGATCCGGCCAGCTCTGCGGCGACGGTCACCTCGGCGCTCCCCTGCGGTCACACCTGCGCACCCATGGTTCCGGGGGCCGACGCCCGCCGCCAGGGTCGGGGGGCCCGGAGCCGGCCGCCGCTGGACCGTTCCCGGCCCGCCGGTCGACTGGGCCGTGGCCGCCGGAGCACTCCCGCCCTGTCCACTCGTCCTCACGCAACGTCTACCACGGACTACCGGACGTAAAAGCGTGAGCCACGCCCCGGCCGTGGGGCGCACGGTGGTCAGACGCCGCAACCGACTGAAGGAGATCAGATGATCACCCTCGGCGTCATCCTGCTCGTCATCGGGTTCTTCACCGGCATCGGCATCCTGTGGACGATCGGCGCGATCCTGCTCGTCATCGGCGTCATCCTGTGGATTCTCGGTGCCATGGGTCGCGCCGTCGGTGGGCGTCCGCACTATTACTGATCGCCCCGGCCGGCCCGAGCGCGACGCGTCTCGGGCCGCAGTCACGCCGCGGCACGTCGACTCGGCCCGGTCGTCCCCTTGCGAGGACGGCCGGGCCGATCCGGTCCCGGCCCCGCCCGTGCGAACGGGGCGCAAAGCAGGACCGCGCCGCGCACACGTGGAAGGTCCCAGGGGACATCGCGCGACCCCCGGAGGACCAGGTGAAACTTCGCCGCTGGACGCCGCTCCTGCTGGCGGGCTTCCTGCTCGTCGCGACGATCGGCGTCAGTGCCGCCAGCTCTTCGCACGACACCGCCACCCCGGTGGCGCCGACCGTGCCAACCACCCCGAGCCGCCCGACGACGACCGGCACCGTCGAGGACGGCGTGCGGGTCTTCCGGCTCGACGCCCGGGCCGTCACCCAGCAGATCGCCCACTTCCCCAAGCAGCGGGCCACCGTGTGGGGGTACGACGGGTCGACACCCGGCCCGACGCTCGTCGCCTACGAAGGCGAGCCGATCCGGGTGGAGCTGACGAACGACCTGGAGGTCCCGACGACCCTGCACTTCCACGGTGCCCACGCCCCCAACGACGAGGACGGCGTCGCGGGGATCACCCAGGTCGACCTCGTCGAACCAGGCGAGACGTACCCCTACGCGTTCACGCCCGGACACGCGGGCACCTTCGCCTACCACGCGCACACCGACGGGGCGGTCCAGGAGCTGCGGGGGCTGGTCGGCGTGCTCGTCGTGCTGCCTCGCAGCGAGCCAGCGAGCCGGCACGTCGACGACGACGTCGTCATCGTCCTGCAGGAGTTCAGCTTCGAGGAGAACGGCCAGCTCGTCGACCCGTTCCCACCGCACTGGATGTACCACACGATGAACGGCAAGACCGGTGACGCCGCCGAGGAGCCCATCACCGTGGACGAGGGCGACCGGGTGCGCGTCCGGCTGTACAACGCATCGAACCAGTCCCACCCCATCCACCTGCACGGACACGACATCACCGTCGTGTCGAAGAACGGCCATCCGGTCCCCACGACGGCCCGGTCCGAGGAGACGGTGCAGAACGTCGCGCCCGGCGACTTCTACGAGATCGAGTTCGACGCGACCAACCCCGGAAACTGGCTGCTGCACTGCCACATCCCCCACCACACCACCAACGCGCACGAGAGCGGCTGGAAGGGAGCACCCGTCGGCATGTCCCGGGTCATCCACTACCGCAGCGCCCCGCCCGTCCCCGAGCAGTACTACGAGTACGACGGCAGCTGAGCCACCGCCGCGACTATCCGTCGACCCACGCCGCGACTATCCGTCGACCTGCCGCCAGTCGTCGACGGCCTCGCCCGGGTGGTAGGTCGAGGCGCGACGCTTCGCCACCAGGCCCGGCAGCCCCTGCGCCCGTGCGACCTCGAGCAGGGCCGCGCCCTCCCCCACATGCCGCGAGGGGACCTGCCAGGCCGGCCCCTGGAGACCGAGCTCGCCGAGCAGCCGCCGGCGGTCGTCGTAGGTCAACCCGGTGGTCGCATGCCCCTCCAGCCACAGCAGGTCGACGATCATCGCGGCCACCGGGCGGTCCTCGGCCAGCCGGCGGGCCTGCGAGTCGCTCTCGGCGGCCAGGCGGCGCTCGACCCGGGATCGATCGGTCTGCGGACGGCCACCGCGGTCGACGCCGACGACGACCGCGTCGAGCACGGTCTCGACGGCGGCCAGGGCACGGCCGATGCGCCGCAGCTCCGGGAACGCCGGCCCGAGGTCCCTTCCGTCCTCCCCGGTGATGGTGACACGACCGGCGTCGTTGCTGACGAGCGCCCGCTGGCCCACCCACCGGATCTCGAAGGCCCACGCACCGGGGTCCTCCGGCAGCGTGCCGGGAACCGGCCGCATGGGGCGCAGGTCGGCAGGGAGCGGCCGGCGCGTGGGATCCTGCGGCGGGTCCATCCGGTGGATCATCCAGTCGCGCTCCCGCCCCAGCGGGAACAGGGCGTAGGTGCCCTCGACACGTGAGCCGTGCAGCGTGACCGTCACCTTGTCATCGGTGAACGTGTGGACCTCGTAGGAGCCCCGGTCCCAGATCGTCATGGCGCCGGCCCCGTACTGGCCGGTCGGGATCGCGCCGTGGAAGGTGAGGTACTCGAGGGGGTGGTCCTCGGTGTGCACGGCCATCCGGTTGTCGCCCGGCGACCAGGGCAGCCCGCGCGGGAGCGCCCAGGACGCCAGGACGCCGTCGCGCTCGAGGCGCAGGTCCCAGTGCAGCCGGGTCGCGTCGTGCTGTTGGATCACGAACCGGTCGGCGGCCGCGTCGGGTGCAGGCGGAAGATCGCCGGCGGGCTCGGGCGTCGCGGCGAAGTCACGGAGCTGGCGGTAGCGGTCGAGCGCGTCGGTCATGGCACGAGTGTGGCGCCCCGTGCGGCGGACCGGGGACCGACGGGCCCGGTCAGCGGACGAGCTCCACGAAGATGCGGTCGAGGTCGGCCACCGGATCGTCGGTCAGGCCGCCGTGGACCGGACTCGGCTGCACGACGGTGGAGCGGGGCGCCGCCAGCCACCGGAACCGGACGCCGGGCGCCTCGCCGGCCAGCGGTCCCGCCGTGGCCTCGCCGCGGCAGAGCGCCTCGACGGCGGCCAGCGCTGCCGCGACGGCGGCCACGTCGACCGCCGGGTCGAGAGCCTGCAGGCGGACGGTGTCGAGGTGGGTGCGCGTCGCCAGGTAGCCGTCCTGCTGGCAGTACACGACGACGCCGATGTTGATCCGCTCGCCCCGGTCGACGCGGGGCACGGCGCGCAGCAGGCAGTACTCGAAGGGGCGCCGGCTCACGGTGCGACCGCCGGCAGCCACGCGGACCGGTCGGCGAGCCGGGCCTGCAGGAAGGCGACGTAGGCGTCACGGGCCGCGGCGACCGACCGGTGCGCCGGATCGTCCGCCAGCCACGGGTCTGGCACGAGCGCGACGACCTCGCGCAGGAGGTCGTCGGTGACCTCGGCAGCCAGGGCCGCGTCCACGTCACCGGTCACGTCACCGGCGATGGCGAGCAGGACGTGACCGCTGGCGTCGTAGTCCTGCGATGCGAACCGTGCCGGGTCCGTCCAGGCATGGTGGAAGTAGAGCGCCGCTCCGTGGTCGATGGCCCACAGGTGCCGGTGCCACCACAGCAGGTTCGGGTTGCGCCAGGTGCGGTCGACGTTGGCGACGTACGCGTCGAGCCAGAGGATCCGGGCGGCGAGGTCGCGATCCACGTCGAAGCCGACCCCGTCGTATCCGACGGCGCCCGGCAGGAAGTCGACCGCGAGGTTGAGCCCGGCGCTTCGCACCAGCAGCTCCTGCACCTCCGGGTCCGGCTCCCGACGCCCGATCGCGGCGTCCAGCTCGATGGCCTTCAGGTCCGGGACGCGGATGCCGAGCCGGCGCGCCAGCTCGCCGACGATGACCTCGGCGACGAGAACCTTGGGGCCCTGCCCGGCGCCGTGGAACTTCACGACGTAGGTGCCGAGGTCCTCGGCCTCGCACAGGCCCGGCAGCGACCCGCCCTCGCGCAAGGGCGTGACGTAGCGGGTGACGACGGTCGCAGGCAGCACGCGGGCGAGCGTAATCGAGGGGGTGCCCTCGGCCGGACCAGGCTGGCCGGGTCTGCGTCCGCGTGACGGCGGGCGGCGCGTGGTCGCGCCGCCCGCTCGTGGTCGCTGGTCGTGCGTGCTTCAGCCGTGGGCCGGAAGCTCGCCCGTGGTGCGCGTGCCGGCGTGGGTCCGCTCGCGGCGCACGCGATCATCGGTGTCCTCCGTCCGGGAGGACAGCATCGGCTGCAGCAGCATGCCACCGAGGTAGAGCGCCTCGATCGCGATGGACGCGTTGCCGAGGACCTCCCACTCGTGGGGCATGCCGGGGAAGCCGATGGTCCGGCTCAGGAAGTAGCCGGTGATCATCCCGGCCACGGTCAGCCCACCGATCAGCCAGGCGATCGCGTCGTCACGCTGGAACAGGCGCACGCCGGCATAGGCCGTCGCGGCGATGCCGACGATGAACAGCGTGCCGAGCCACATCGATCCCTCCTTGAAGGTGGGGTTCAGCTCGGCCGTGTGGATCAGCGCCGTCAGCAGCGCCAGCATCCCGGCGAAGCGTCGGTTCAGGACATCCATGGCATTCCTCACGTCGAGTGCGAAGCGGGCATGTCTCCACCGTGGGCATCCACCCGCGGGCGCGCCGCGCGCCGCCCCGCACGGACGGGGGGCCTCGCCCCGATCGGACCCGGCCCACTTCCCTTCCTGTCACCCGCATCCCACCGGGTACGTGCGGACGGCCAGGCATGGGCCGCCGGGCAGCCACCCCCCTGCCCCACCCTCATGGCTGGCCCGTGATCGCCCCGTCGGGAGGAGCCGAGCGTGCAGTACGTCGCCGATTTCGACTCGGCCTCCGGGCTGCTCCGCGCGCTCGCGGCGAGCCTCGACGGACACGGGTTCGACCGTCTCGGCCAGTCGCGCCTTCGGGCGCTCCCCGTTCGAGCCTCCGACCTCGGCCCTGCGGCCCTGCGCCGGCGCATCTACTCGTGGGGCGGCTGGGCCGAGGCGATATCGCCCGAGGACCTCGACGCGGTCTCCTGGTCGCAGTTCGGCCGGTGGGTGACCCGTCGGTACCCGCGGGGCCGGTACCCGGCGGCCTTCATCGGTGCGTCCAACGGCGCGGCGGCCCACCTCGGTGCCGCGATGCGCGCTCCCTGGCTGCCCCAGACGTTCCTGATCCCCGTGCGCCGCCACGGAGACCCGGACGACCCGTCGGCGGCGTTCGCCTTCGGTGTCCGGCACGCGCCCCGGCTCCTGCGCCGCCAGACGGACCTGCAGCTGCACCACATGCACGACCCGAACCAGGACCGGCTGATGGTTCGGCACATGACGTACTTCCGCGTCAAGGGCCGCCGGCTGCCCCAGGCCTACCGCCAGTTCGTCACCGACCGGCTGACACCGGACGCGACCGTCTACGTCCTCGACTGTCGGCTGACCTGGCCCGTCACGCGGGTCGGCGAACGACATGTCTTCCAGCACGGGGCCGTGGGCGGCCTCGAGCCCGAGGAGTACCTCCGCGGCAGCCCGCGGGTCGCCCGGTTTCTGGCGCGTGAGTCATCGCGACGCACGCGGTGGGACCCACCGGAGGCCGACAGCACCGCTCCCGAGGCCGAGTGGGGATTCGAGACGGCGCTGCTCGACGACGTGGTCGACACGGCCGCCCGTGCCGGGCGCCGGGTCGTGCGCGTCTCCTACACCGATCCCGAGCAGCTGAGCCTCGCCGTCGCGGACGCGCACCGGCGCTGGTACGACCGGATCGGGGCGCCACAGCGGCGACTGCTGGCCGAGACGTTCGTGCTCACCGACCCCTACCGGGCACTCGCCCACCGGGCGGTGCCGCTGTGGCTCACCTTCAACGTGGAGGGGTCGGCGCGGACGCTCGAGAAGCACCTCGACGCGCACGACGACTACGACGAGGCGCTGCTCACCCTCTTCTCGCACGGCATCGAGTCCGTCGGCGTCGCCAGCATCGACCGCTGGCGGTCGCTGATCGAGCGGGCCCGTCACGGCTCGCTCGTCGGCGTCGACCCGGACGCCTACCCCGCCGACTTCGCGACGTTCGCGCGGACCTCGGCCGATCTCGCCTCGCACACCGACGACGCTCCGCCGCCTCCGCCGCTGTCGGTCGACGAGGCAGAGGCCCTGCTGCGCGAGGCCGGCCCGTCCCACGGCGTCACGCTCGAGGAGATCACGCCATGACCAACCGTCGCTGGCTGGTGGTCGACGGCCACCGCATGCACGCCCGGACGCAGAGCCCGGCAGCGAGCCGGTCGCCGCACGGCCCCTATCCCGACGCCGTGCTCGTGCACGGTCTCGGCGTGTCGAGCCGCTACCTCGTGCCGACGGTCCGAGCGCTCAGCCGACACCGGACCGCCACCGCCGTCGACCTGCCGGGGTTCGGCCGCAGCTCGAAGCCAGAGCAGGCACTGGACATCATCGGGCTGGCCGATGCCCTCGCCGGCTGGCTCGATGCCGCCCACGTCGACCGGCCGCTGCTCGTGGCGAACTCGCTCGGCTGCCAGATCATCGCGGCGCTCGCCGCCCGCCGCCGCGCCGTCGCCGGGCTGGTCCTGGTCGGACCCACGATGGACTCGACCGCCCGCAGCTGGCTCGGCCAGTCGACGCGGTGGCTGCGCAACTCGCTGCACGAGCCACCATCGCTGAGCCTGGTGCTCGCACGCGACTACGCCGACTGCGGCCTCCGCCGGCCGGTCGCCACGTTCGCCGCGGCACTCGAGGACCCGATCGAGGAGCACCTTGCCGAGGTGGAGCGACCCGTGCTGATCGTCCGCGGGCAGCAGGACCCGATCGCGCCGCGCGGCTGGCGCGAGCGGCTCGCCGCCGGGACGCCACGCGGCACCTTCGTCGAGGTGCCCGGGGCGGCGCACACGGTGAACTACAGCCACCCGGACGCGCTGACCGGGCACATCGAGGCCTTCGTGGCCGCTCAGGTCGTGGGCGACTGACCGGCGCCGGCACGCGGTCCGTACGCACCGGAGGGAGCGGCCGCTGAGGCCGCTCCCTCCGGGTGAAGCCTTGCGTCGTCAGCTGCTCGCGGACGGCGAGGCGGTCGCCGTCGCGCTCGGGCTCGCGGTGCTCGTGCTGGTGCCCGCGGTGCTGGACTCGGACGCGGACGTGCCGGAGGTGCTGGTGCCCGTGGTGGACGTGGAGGTGGTGCCCTCCGACTGGTTGCTGGTCACGCCATTGCTGCCACCACCGCTGCAGGCGGCGCCGGCGAGGGCGAGCGCACCGGCCATCGCAGTCGCGACGACGGTACGACGGATCTTGTGGGCTCTCATGGTTCCCCTTCTGGATCGAGTACGGGGCGGGAGAGTTTCGGGCGAGGTCGTGCTCACCTCGTGCCGCCCACGGTAGGAAGCGTCTCGGGACGTGAACGTGGCCCACGTGGCGCATCGGACGGGCCACGATCGACCCCGGGGGCCCGGACGTGCGTCGGTGGGGGGCCGCTCGCGGCGCGGGGCCGCCTGCTCACGCACGGACAGGCACCACGACCTCTCGGTGACCGCGCCATGGTGCGGCCCCAGGGTGCCAATCTCCGCGCGACCCCGTCCGCCAGCAGGAAGAGGCCGGTATGCCCGAATCTGGGCGCGCATACGCCTCTAGGGCGCAGTCTGCGGCTTCGCTCGCCAGACGATCGGAACGTCGGCCGCTTCCTACAGTGGGCATCGACGGCGGCGTGCTGGCACCCAGGTGCCAGCCAGCAGGCTCCAAGGGGACCGACGAATGAACGATCGCGACCGTATGCCGAGGATTGCGCGGATCGCCCCGCGCGGCGCGCCGACGCGCGACGGGCGTGACGGCATGGGCACGGACGAGCCATCCGTCGGCGACTGGAACCAGCAGCGACTTCGCCGCTACGCGACGACGCGTGACCGTGCCCTTCGTGACGCGCTCGTGCACGACTACCTGCCGTGGGCCCGACAGCTCGTCCGTTCCTACCGCGCCGGGTCGGAACCCCTCGACGATGTCCACCAGGTCGCCGGCGTCGGCCTCGTGAAGGCGATCGAGCGGTTCGATCCCGAGCGTGGCGTCGCCTTCCGCGTCTTCGCCACGCCCATCGTGCTGGGCGAGGTCCGCCACTACTTCCGGGATCACTGCTGGCGTCTGCACATCCCGCGACGGGTGAAGCAGCAGGTGAACCGACACTGGTCGACGATCGCGGAGTTCGAGCGACGCGAGGGCCGTCTACCGGACCGGATCGAGCTCGCCGCGGTCTGCGGGATCACGCGCGAGGAGGCGGACGAGGTCCTTCGAGCCGTGGCGGCGCAGCGTCCCCAGGATGTCCTCCCCGCGCGGTCCGGGGAGCCCGTCGCCGAGGCAGCCCGCCGCCTGACGACCGACGGTGGAGTCCAGAGCGTCGAGCGGTCACTGCTGCTGCGTCAGCTGGCTGAGGGGCTCGACGACCGCGACCGGCACATGCTCCGGCTGCGCTTCTACGACGGCTACTCGCAGCGCCAGATCGCCGCGGAGATCGGCGTGTCCCAGATGCATGTCTCCCGCCTGCTGCGGCGGGCGCTCGACCGGATGCGCGCGAAGATGGAGCGGGACTCGCTGGTCCGCAGCGCCTGATCGGCGTCTCGGCCGACACGACGAACGGCGCGCCGTTGGACCCGACGCGCCGTTCGTCCCCTCGGACAGGCTGGGGCTAGGAGAACCAGCCGCGGACGGTCTCGACGAGCTCCTCGGCCTTCGCGCCGGCGGTCGCCATCGCCTCGCTGGACGCCTGGAGCGTCACGAGCTTCGTGCGCATGTCCTGTGCCCAGCCGAGGTGCTCGTCCTCGTCGGGCAGCACCTCACCGACCGCCCGGGCGACCGCGGTCTTCGCGTCCCCGTCGGCCAGCTCGTCGCTGATGGCGGCGAGGGTCTGCCAGTTCGACCGGTCCTTGCTCTCGGCGAGCATGACCGCCTCGAGCATGACGAGCTCGCGGGTCATGATGTCGAGCGAGCCCGACAGCAGGAACGTCGACTCGATCAGGGAGGTCCCCGACTTCTCCGTCGCGCGCGCCGCCGGGCTCACGTACTTCGGGTTGCCGTCGAGCGCGCCGACGAGTGACTCGAGCACCTCGATGTGGTGCTCGGTCTCGGACCCGAACTCCTCGTACTGCCGCTTGAGCAGCGGGTTGTTCGTGCGACCGGCGACCGAGCGGTAGAGCTGGAGGCCGCCCATCTCGTGGGCGAGCATGGCCGAGAGGAAGTCGAACACGAACGGGGCGTTCAAGCCCGCGTCGGCGAGCGGCCCGCCCACGTCCGATGCCCGGTGCTCGCGCGACGGTGGGACGTACACCATCTCCTCGGACCTCGTGGTGGCGCCCTGCTCGGCAGTGACCATGGTCGTCGTCATGTCGGCTCCTCTCAGCGGTCGGCGTGCGCGGGGTCGCGCAGGTCGATGACCGGGTGCTCACCCTCGGTCTCGTCGCGGTACTCGCGCCCCTGCTTGCTGGCGTTGAGGTCGATGACCTCCCGGCTCGGCGCGCCGCCCTCGTTGACCGTGTCCTGGTAGCGGCGGGAGCGGTGGTCGCTGGCCAGCTCGTCGGTGACGTACACGAGCCCGTCGGTACGCCAGCTCACCTGCTCGTCGAGGAGCTGGCGAACGTAGTCCTTGTTCGTCTCGAAGGTGATCGGCGTGTCCGGGAGCGAGGACGGCAGGATCTCGGCCGCTTCCTGGCCCTGGTAGCGGCGCAGGTAGTCGGCGGCGACCTGCAGCTGCCCGATCTCGAAGTTGCAGTGCAGCTCCCAGACCTGCTTGATCCGCTCGTCGACCTCCTGCTGCATCATCGACCAGTAGGCGTAGACCTCGTTGTACTCGTGGAACACCCACTGCTGGAGCCACGAGTCGAGCGGGTCGATCAGCGACTCGTAGTGGGTGACGTGCTGCTCCTCGATCTCGGCGATCTCGGCGTACAGCCCGCGCGCAACCGGCTCCATCCAGTCGGTGCCGTGGTTCATGTAGAAGTTCATCGTCTGCTGCTCGCCGGACACGATCGTCATCACGTGGAGTCGCGACAGCGGGTCGACGGTGTGGGAGTCGTAGTGGGGCCGCACGTCGTCGTAGGGGTGGCGGTGCTCCTCGATCGTCGGGCGGCCCGGCATGATCTCGGTCAGCTGCCCGGTCAGCTCCTCGGCGTGCCGGCCGTCGATCAGCTCGTACAGGTTCGCGTAGCGGTAGAGGTGGTCGAAGTCCTCGAGCAGCGCGAAGTCCAGGGCCTGCTTGAGGTTCGGGTCGGGCTCGTTCCGCGCCAGCCATGCGGTCAGGTCGACCGCGACCTGCTCGTAGCCGATCGTCGTCTCCAGCGGCGTCTGGTCGCCGGGGTTCAACCCGTTGACGACCTTCTGCTGCTGCTGGTCGATCCGACGGTTGCGGGCCAGGTCACGCTTGAGGTCCACGTCGTCGGTGTGGCGGGCGAACTGGTGGCTGAAGAGGATCGACTCGACCTCGATCCCGTTCATCATGATCACCCGCGTGCGGGTGTAGGGATGGACCTCGCGCTTGTCGTAGGGGTCGATGTTGAGCTCGGACCAGTTGCGGAGCTGGTCGTCGAGGGGGATGCCGGACTCCTCCAGCGGGTTGAACGCCATGCTGCCTCCTTGGCGGGTGGGCGGGGCGCCCGATGGCGCCCCGTCACGTCGGACACGCACTGACCGACGCTACGACCGCGCCCCGGGCCACCGCCGCGCGACGATCACTGCCGGAAGGAGCGTTAGGCGAGGGCACGGACGGGGTAGGCCGACGCGTCCGAGGCCCTGCGTGGCTGCCTAGGCGCCCCGTCGTTGCTCGAGCTCTGCGGACGGCGGCAGGTCCAGCGCGAGGATCCGCTCGACGGCACGCTCGGCCGGGGTGAGCCGGTCGACCGTGTCCTCGTCGTCGTCCCAGGCCTCGTCGAACCGGTCGAAGCGGTAGGCCTTCGGGACCCGCGGGTCGACGTAGCTGCTGCGTGCGACGGCGCGGGTGTTGCCGAGCCGCGCCGCGGCCGCGTCGATCGCCTCGAGGACGTTCGCGTCGGCCTGCCTGGCGTCCGCCGGTGGGCCCGCCTCACGCAGGGCGGCGGCCGCCACGACCGTGCCGCCCCAGGTCCGGAAGTCCTTGGCGGTGAGGTCGTCGCCACCGACCTGACGGAGGTAGTCGTTGACCGCGTCGGAGTGGACGGCGTGCCAGCCGTCGTCGTGCTCGTACGAGAACAGGCGCTGGCCGGGGATCTCCTCGCAGCGCAGCAGCTGCCGGGCCAGACGCGGGTGTCGCAGCTCGATCTCGCGCTCCTGCCCGGACTTGCCGGGGAACGAGAACGCCACGCGGCTGCCGTGGATGTCGACGTGGCTCTCCTCGAGGGTGGTCAGCCCGTGGGCACCGGTCGTGCGCGCGTAGCTGTCGCTGCCGATCCGGATGAGGGTCTCGTCGAGCAGGGCGACGACGAGCGCCAGCATCTTCTCCCGGGTCACCCGCCGCTTGCGCAGATGTCGGTCGACGGCATCCCGGATACGGGGCAGCGCGGCGGCGAACGCCTGCATCCGGTGGAACTTCGTCGCGTCCCGTACACCCCGCCAGCGCGGGTGATAGCGGTACTGCTTGCGACCGGCGTCGTCACGACCGGTGGCCTGGATGTGACCCTTGGGATCCTGGCAGATCCACACGTCGGTCCAGGCGGGCGGGATGGCGAGCTCCTCGGCACGCCGGCGGTCGGGATGGTCACGCGGGACGGTCTCACCGTCGGGATACCGGTACGTGAACCCCCGGCCCCACGGCACGCGGGTGATGCCGGGCTCGTCGTCGCTGACGTAGACGAGCCCGACCGCGGCCGCGTGGTCGTCGGAGGTCGAGTCCGCAGGCAGCTTCGCGACCACGGGCAGCGCCCGTGTGACGGTCAGCTCCTGCGCGTCCTGTTGCGGCATGAGGCACGGGTACCGACCCGGGGCGACCGCCGGGAGCGGCCGTGCGGCCAGGCAGGCACGGACGTGACGGCGCAGGTCGGCTTCACCTGTCCGGTGGGTCACACCGGCCGGCTGCGGCCGCGGGCCGATCGGCCGAGGCTCGGCGCTGGCCCTGGTCGTCCCCCGCCTACGACTCACCGCCCATCGCGGCCCGAGTCCGCACGGACGTGTAGGCCTGGAGCCCGTACCACGCGATGACCCCGGCGAGCGGGGCGATGAGTGCGCCGCCGACCGCGGTGAGGGCGGTCGCAACGCCGCTGCCGGCAGCCAGCCCCACGAACCCGGCAACGCTCGTCGTGCCCGCGGCAGCCAGGAGCCACCCGATCGCGGCCAGGCGGCCGGGCCGGCGGACGAGGTCGACGGCGACGACGACGGCGCCGATCCCCCACACCGCGTACCCGAGGTAGTCGAGCACGGTCGGCACCGCCGCGGCCGCCCCGAAGAGCCAGGTCGCGGCGGCCGCCGGGTCCTCCTCGAGCAGCGCCGGCAGGACCGTGAGCTGCGTGGCGTAGGCCGCGAGGGTCAGCGGCAGGTAGACGACCATCAGCGCACCGCCGATCACGTCGGTGGCCCGCAGCCCGCGCCATGCCGCCAGCGCGTGCAGCAGCGTCACGACCATCGCCACGAGCGACAGGTTCAGGACGATCGCGAACACGAACCCCCACCGGTACACGGCCGTCCCGCCTGCGGCGAGCGCCGCGACCTGGGCCGCTGGCGACTCCCCCGCCGGCATGCCCACCGCGACGAACCCGGCCATGCCGACCAGTGCCACGAGCGTGGCCACGCCGAGCGCCGCGAGCAGCCGGCCGCTCGCGGGCGCGATCGTTACGGGTCGCCGTGCGGAGATCGACCCCGCACGTCCGGATCGTCGAAGGATGGCGTCGGTGTCAGCGTGTCGGCCATGGTCGCCTCCGCGGATGGGTCACCCGGTCACGATCGCACGACGGCGGGGCGTCGACAAGGGTGTCCGACCTCGCGTCGACTGCCGTCGCGAGCCGTCGAACAGAAAGGCGTCGATCCGGCGGTCGGGGATCGCGGCCCTCGTCAGCCCAGCGCCGACAGGCTGAACGCGAGCGCGAAGCCGAGCACGGTGAGCAACCCGACCACGTCGCCGCCGTGCTCGAAGGCCTCCGGCATCATCGTGTCGGCGAGCATCGTGAGCACGGCGCCGGCAGCAAACGCCTGGATGGCGGCCACGGCAGCGGGCGACGCGCTGCCCAGCACGGCGTAACCGACGGCGGCGGCGACCGTGGACACGGCCACCACCGCGAACCAGGTCCCGAGGATGTAGCCGCGCGAGTGACCGGCCCGCCGCAGGCCGGTGGCCGCCGCCATCGACTCCGGGAGGTTGGACAGGAAGACCCCCGCGAGGACCGGAACGCCGACCGACCCGCCGGCGAGCAGGCTCACGCCGATGGCTGCGGACTCGGGGATGCCATCCATGACGGCGCCCAGCAGGATGGCGGTGCCCGAGCCTCCCTCCTGCTCGCCGCCCGAGCGCTTGCGGTGGTCACCGCCGGCTCGGTCGACGGCGCGGTCACCGAGGAAGAAGGCGAGCGCGCCGAGGGCGAGGCCGGTGCCCGTCGCCGCGAGCCCACCCTGGCGGAACGCCTCCTGGGTGAGCTCGAAGGCCAGCGCACTGATCAAGACCCCGGCCCCGAACGCCATCACCCAGCCGATGATCCGCTGGCGTGGGTTGGCGACGATCCCGACGACCGCCCCGATGAGCAACGAGGCCCCACCCACGAACCCCCACCACGCCGCTTGCAGCATCCCGGACCCCTCGACTCGATGGACGTGACGCCGCGTCGAGTATCCGGTTGCGCGGCGTCGGTGCACGCCGCAGCCACCGCCGTCGGCCGGGCCACCGCCCGGCCCCGTCCCCTGGACCGGCGCATGCGAGCCCCTCTGCACTTGCACACTTTTCTTTGCAAAGATAGTCTTGTATTGTAGCGACGAGGTTCTCCCCCCCCACCGCGTCCGGAGCGGCCATGGCGACACACTCCTCCGACACCATCGAGCTCGATGCGGCCGGGCTGAAGGCCCTCGCGCATCCGCTTCGGATGCGGCTGCTCGCCGCGCTGCGCAGCGACGGGCCGTCCACCGCCACCGCGCTCGCCGAGCGGTTCGGGACGAACTCGGGACAGACCTCCTACCACCTGCGCGTGCTCGCGGACGCGGGCATGGTCGACGAGGACGCCGCGCTCGGGACCGCCCGGCAGCGCTTCTGGCGCGCACGCCACCATGGCACCCACATCGACCCACGCTCGTTCCGGGACGACCCCGTCGCCCAGGAGCGCCTGCGATGGCTACAGGGCAGCGCCGCCGCCTTCCACGACCGCCTCTACGACCGCTGGCTCGATGACGCCGACACGTACTCCCTCGCCTGGCGGGAGGCCGCGGACGCCTCCGACTGGCAGCTGCGGCTCGCGCCCGACGAGCTCACCGCGCTCACGGAGGAGCTCGCCGGCGTCGTGCGGCGTCACGCGGCACGCGCCGACGAGCGCGACAGCGCCTCGACCGATGGTCCGACCGAGCGCGTCGTGGTGGTCCTGCGCGCCTTCCCGGCTCGCGAGGTGGACCTCTCATGATCAAGGACACGACCGCGCTGCGCCGGCGCTTCGTCCTGCTGACGGGCCTGCGCTGGCTGGGGGTCGGGCCGATCGCCCCCATCCTGGTCGTGCTCCTGCAGGACCGTGGGCTCGGGCTCGGCCAGGTCGGGTTGCTGCTCGCCGTCTACAGCGCGACGACGGTCGTGCTGGAGCTCCCGACCGGCGGCCTCGCCGACACGCTCGGCGCCCGTCCGGTCATGGCGACCGCGACGGTGGCCAACCTGGCCGCGACCAGCCTGCTGCTCATCGCCGCACCCGGGCTGGGGCTGGTCTTCCTCGCCGCCGTGTTCCTCGGTGTGGGACGGGCGCTCGCGTCGGGGCCGCTGGAGGCCTGGTACGTGACCGCCGTCCGGCGCGTCGACGCCGACGCAGACATCCGTGTCGGGCTCTCGCGGGCCGGCATCGCCGAGGCGCTGGCACTGGCGATCGGCGCGCATCACGGCCGGTGTCGCCGGTCGGCTGCTGGCCGGGCCGCTGCACGCCGATCCGCTCACGATCCCGGTGGCCGTGGCGCTGGCGGCGACGTTCGTCTTCTTCGTGGCCGTGCTGATCCTCCTCGAGCCCGTCGTGGATCCCGACGGACACCGCGCCTGGGCGCGCCTACGACGCGAGGCCCGGCGCACCCCCCAGGTGCTGCGCGAGGGGCTGCGCACCGTCGGTCGCTCCGCCGAGGTGACACGGCTGGCGGTCGCGATGGCGGCCGGCACCGTCCCCCTCGTGGTGACCGAGGTGCTCTGGCAGCCGAAGGTGACCCACCTCCTCGCGACGCCGAACCCGACGCTCTGGCTGGGCCTGCTGGGCGCCGGCATCTTCGCGGCCGCCGGCCTCGGCTCGGCCCTCGCCCCGCGCGTCGGCCGGTGGTTCGGCGTGTACGCCGGACGTGCGGTGGTCGTGCTCGTGGCCGTCATGGCGGCGGCCCAGATCGGGCTGGCGCTCACCGGTCACCTCGCCGGGTTCACCGCGGTGTTCCTGCTGACCTACCTCGCGAACGGTGCCTGGTTCCCGCTCCATTCCGAGATGACGCACGACCGCGTCGGCGACGACCAGCGCACCACCGTGGTGTCCGCCATGTCCATGGCGGGGCACGCGACCAACATCGGGGCGCAGGTGACGCTCATCCCACTCGCGGCCGCCACGTCGCCGGCCGTGTCATGGATCGCCGGCGCCGCCATCGCGGTCGCCGGCGTGCTCGCCATCTGGCGGCTGCGGACGCGTACCGCGATCCGCCCGGGGTTCGACCCGACGGCCGCGCCGACGCCGACCCGCGAGGCTGCGTCGGCCGGGTGACGCGCCCCCAGGAGGCGGCCGGCGCGGTCAGGACGCGGCCACCGGCGTGGGCTCGTCCGCACTGCTGGCCTCGACGCGCTCCCAGGCCCACGGGTCGAGGAGCTGGATCGCCGCCGGGAAGAGGTCGTACTCCTCCCGCCAGATGTGGTCGCCGAGACGGTCGACGGCGGCCGGGATCGCCTGCCACAGCTCGGGGCTCGGGTCGTCGGCGGCGACTGCCGCGAAGACGGCGTCGAGCGCCGCGTGGTCCTCCTCGAGCGCGGTGACGGCTTCAAGGGCCCCCGAGGCCGCCAGCTCCGGGAACAGGCCGCGCTCCTCCCGCATGACGTGCGGGCCGAGCCGCGCGACGATGTCGCGGGCGAGGGTGACGACCCGCGCGCGATCGCCGTGGGCATGGGCGTGCCGCAGGTCGGCGGCCAGCGCGTCGATCTCCTCGTGCTCCTCACCGAAGCGGGCGATCGAGGGTTGGACGCGGCAGGTGCAGTACTCGCACACGGGACGGCCTTTGGCGGAAACCTTTATCTCACTACTAAAGGTATCCCACAGCGGCGCGGACCGTCGGATGTCGACACGGCAGCCCGGTGTCACGCCATGCGCAGGACGACCTTGCCGCGCACGCTGCCCTCGCTCGCCTCCGTGACCGCCGCCTCGACGTCGTCGAGGTCGTGCACCGACTGCACGTGCGGCGTCAGGTCGCCGGCGTCGACGAGCGCCGCCAGGGCGTTCAGCTGCGACACGTCGGGGCGCACGAACACGTAGGTACCGCCGCGCTCCTTGGTGGCCTGGGCGTCCACGATGCTCACGACCCGTCCCGGCGTGCGGACCAGCGCCTCGCTGGCGTCCATCGCGCCCTGGCCGGCGAAGTCGGCGGCCGCGTCGACGCCGTCAGGGGCGAGCTCGCGTACCCGGTCGACGAGCCCGTCGCCGTAGGTCACCGGCTCCCCGCCGAGCTCGCGGAGGAAGTCGTGGTTCGGCTCGCTGCACGTCCCGATGACGCGGGCGCCGCGGGCCACGGCGATCTGGGTGGCGAGGTGGCCGACGCCGCCGGTCGCACCGTGGATCAGGAGCGTGTCCCCCGTGCCCACCTCGAGCTCCTCGACGAGGGACTGCCACGCGGTCAGGCCGGCCAGCGGGAGGCAGCCCGCCGCGACCGGGTCGATCGCGCCGGGTGCCGGCGCGACGGAGCGGGCCGGTACAGCGACGAGCTCGGCCCAGGACCCGGTTCCGACGAGGTCCTTGCGGACGTAGCCGTAGACCTGCTGGCCCTCCTCGACGTGGCGGACGGCGGGGCCGGTGCCGACCACCTCGCCGGCCACGTCCCAGCCCGGGATCAGGGGCCACTGGACCGGGAAGGCGGCGTCAAGCTTGCCGGCGACGATCTTGTAGTCGACGGGGTTGATGCTCGCGGCGTGGGCCCGGACGAGGACGTAGTCGGGGCCGACCTTGGGGTCGTCGACCTCGCGGACCTGCAGGACCTCGGGGCCGCCGTACTCGTCGATGGCCACGGCACGCATGTGCTCTCCTCGGTTGGACGTGATCGAACGCATCTCAGTGTGGCGCAGGCGGGCGGCCGGCCGCGGGTCCGACCGTGTCCGGTCGCGCGGGCGACGGCCGGCGCCGCGGGCGACGGCCGGCGCACGTCGGGAGGTCCGGGCCGGGGCGACCCGTGTGCCCTGCCCCCCGGGCCCCGGGGGCGTCGGGTGGACTCAGAGCCTCGCATCAGGGGCGGCGCTGGCCCGGGCCACGCTGCCCCGAACCGGGAACCGCGACACGCAGGACGGCGTCTGACGCGGTGAACGGCGGCACAGGAGCCGCCCGCCACCGGAGAACCGACACCATGCGCCGCTCCCTCACCATCCCGAGCCTCACCCTCGTCGTGGGACTCGCCTTCGCCGCCGCCAGCGCGGTCGGCGGCGCGAACGCCGCTGCCCGCGCCGCACAGAACGGCGGCGCGGCGGGCGGAACCGTCCTCGCTGGCAGCCCCGAGTCCCAGCAGCCCTGGGACGACACCGCTGCGGGCGGGACCGTCCTCGCCGGCAGCCCCGAGTCCCAGCAGCCCTGGGACGACACCGCCGGCGACGACGAGTGGGTCGTGCAGGCCCGTGACGAAGCCCGGGCGCTGCTCGGGACCCCCGAGGACGAGCTCGGCGCGGACGTCCGCGTCGGCCGGCGCGGCAGCGAGTCGATGATGCTGACCGAGGACTACGTGCTCGGACGCATGACCGTCGAGCTCGACGACGCCGGCGCGGGCTACCGGGTGACCGCGGTCACCGTGGAGCTTCCCGACGGCCCCGAGACCGTCCGCGGCTGAGACCGCGCGTCCCCCAGGCGCCCCGGCCGGTTCACCGGCCGGGGCGCCGCTCCGCCGACGGTGCCTGGCATTCGCCCCCGAAGCGACGTTGCGCGGCACGGACCGAGGATGCCATCCTGGCCACCGTGAGCGGCGGACACGACCGGGACCCGGTGGATCTGACGGACGCGGAGCGTGCCGAGCTCGACGGCGTCCTTCGAGCGGCGAGCAAGCGGACCGCCGCACGTGTCGCCGGCCTCGAGCGGGACTTCCAGCGGATCGCCGAGGCGGTGGCCCGCGACGCCCCCGACGACGAGCACGACCCGGAAGGGTCGACCACCGCCTTCGAACGCGCCCAGGTCGCCGCCCTGCTCGACGACGCGCGGCACCGACAGGCGATGCTCGAGAAGGCACTCGACGGCCTTCGGGCGGGCACCTACGGGCGGTGCGTCCGGTGCGGGCGGACGATCCCCTTCGAGCGGCTGCTCGCGCGGCCGGGCACCGGCGTGTGCGTCCGCTGTGCCTCACGCCCCGATGCGGCCACATCATCGCCTTGACTGTCAGTCAGGATTGACAGAGGCTGGTTGTCAATCTAGTCTGACACCATGAGCAGCGACCTGATGACCAACGTCCGATCCGACGACCCGGACCTGGGGCTGCGGGCCGCCGTCGCCCTGCGTCGGTTGGCGGAGCAGGTCGAGGCCACCCACGTCCAGCTGGCGCGCGAGCACGGCTGGTCCTGGGAGCAGATCGGGGATGCCCTGGGCGTCTCCCGGCAGTCGGTGCACGCGAAGTACGCGACGGTCGTGTCCTGATGTTCGAGCATCTCGACCGGGACGCGCGGCGGCGTGTGCTCGCGCTGGGGGCCGAGGAGGCGCGCCGACGCGGGGACGCCCGCATCGGCACGGAGCACCTCCTGCTCGCCCTGCTGCACCAGCCCGACGGGGCGCTCGCGGAGACGCTCGGCGTAGGCCGCGACGAGGTTCGCGAGGCGCTCGATCGGCTCGACCGGCAGGCGCTGGCCGCCATCGGCATCGACACGACGGACCTGCCGCTCGCGACGCCGGTCAGCGGCCGACGCCGTCCCCCCTTCACCTCGGGTGCCCGCGAGGCACTCCGCCACGCGCTGCTCGCCACGCGTAGCGAGGGGGCGCGCCGCGTCACCAGCCGTCACCTGATGCTCGGACTGCTCGAGCGGGTCCGACCGGACCCGGTGGCGCACCTGCTCGCCGACCTCGGGATCGACGCAGACGCCGTCCGTGACCGACTGACCCGTCCGGCGGCCTGACGCGGCGTGGCGCACGGGAGAGGCACGATCGGTGCAACCTTTCGGGGCGCTCGTGCGACACCTGTGGTGAGAGCCGAGACGAGGAGGTGACGTGACGGGTGGCGACGCCGACGTGCTGGACACCCTGTGCCGCAGCCAGTTCCCGCGGCTCGTGGGCCTGCTTGCCCTGCGGGTGGGCGACCAGCGGGTCGCGGAGGAGCTCGCCCAGGACGCCCTCGTGCGGCTGTGCCAGCGCTGGCCGGACATCGACCGGCCGGAGGCCTGGCTGACCCGGGTCGCCCTCAACGTGGGCAACTCCTGGCTGCGCCGACAGTTCGCCGAGCGGCGCGCCTACCGCCGTCACGGGGCCACCCCGTCCGACGAGTCACCGCCGGCGACGGCCGAGACGCTGACGATCCGGGCAGCCGTGTCCGCGCTGCCGCCCCGCCAGCGGACCGCCGTGATCCTGCGCTACTACGAGCAGCTGTCGGTGGCCGAGACCGCCGAGGTCATGGCGTGCCCGCAGGGCACCGTCAAGGCGCTCACCCACCGGGCCCTCGCGCGGCTCGGGCACGACCCGTCCCTGGCCGACGAGGAGGTCACCGACCATGCCTGAGCTCACCGACCGGATCCGCGACTCCCGCCCCGACCCGGACTCGCTGGACACGCCGGACATCGACGGGCTGCGTCGGCGGGCACGCCGCCGCACCCGTCGCACGCGGGTGGCAACCGGGCTGGGCGCGCTCGGTGTGGCCGCGGCTGTCGCGGTGGCTGTCGTCACCCTGCGGCCGGGCCCGGCGGTCGAGATCGACCCGCTCGCGCCGCCCAGCGGTGGAGCGACGGCGCCGGCGACCGAGCCCACGACCCGACCGTCGACCTCGCCGCCCGCCGCCGAGGCGGTCACCGGCCAGATCCTGGCCCGACCCACCCCGGGCGACGTGCAGGCCGCTGAGGCCGGCGGCCCGGCAGCGCCGGTCTGCGGGACCGACGGGGCACCGGACGGGACCGCCACGATCACGGTCGGCCCCGACGTGCCGCAGCCCCGCTGCCTGCAGGTGCTGCCCGGCCAGCGGATCGCCTTCGTCAACGGCACCGCGGTCTGGCGGCAGGCCGGCGAGACGGTGACCGCGGACCTCGGCGGCTACCGGTTCCGCGTCGCGCCCGGCGAGCGGGTCGTCCTCGACCTGCCGGTCAGCAGCTACCTCGCTCCCGGGGTCCACGTCGTCGACAGCACGGTCGGCATGGCCCGGGCGAACGTCTGGGTGCTGCAGGCGCCGTCGGCCAGCCTCGGCCAAGATGCCATCTTGAAGGCGCTCGTGGACGCGGCCCGGGAGCCGACGGACGCGAACCTCGCCGCGCTGCCGCTCGCCCCGCAGGTCACGCTGGGCACCTCGGGCGGGGCGACCGAGACCCGCTCCGCGGACGCGCTGCGCACCCCGGACGGCTGGCAGCTCACGGACGGCCCTTCGCCACTCGACCTCCTGGCGACCGCCGACGCCGACTCCCTCGTCCTCACCGTCGGCCAGCGACCGTCGTGTGGCGGCCCGATGCCGGTGGCCCCTGAGGCGTTCGCCGACCTCACCCGCCTGTCGGTCCAGGTCGCGCCCGGAGCCGACGGCAGCTGCGACCGCTGGTTCGCGATCGACCTCTACGTCGACCAGGACGGCACGGGCCAGATCCACGCGGTCGTCCTGCAGACCGGAACCCGCTGACTCGCCCGAGCCCGGGATCGCCGGGGCGCACGCTGGTTCGGCGCCCTCCCGCGCCGGGCCCGGCCCCCGAAGCCCGTGACATCTCGCGGTTTGCCGGTCAGGCCGGGAGGTCCGACCTGCCGCCGTCGGGCAGCCACGCTGCAACCGTCCCGCCCGGGACGGGCGGGTGCGCGGCCTCCCGTTCACGCATCCGCTCGTCGAGATGGCCGGCGATGCGGTCCGCGTCCCGGCCGACACCGTGGACCATCTCCGAGGACAGCGCCCGCAGGAAGTGCAGGCCGACGAAGTAGAGCCCGGGGTGGTCCGGCACGATCCCGGCCTCGTGCGTCGGCTCGTGCTCGCCGTGGATCGGCAGCTCGATCCAGGAGAAGCCGGGATGGAACCCCGTGCACCAGATCACGTTCGCCACGTCCAGCACGCGGCCGTCGGTCAGGACCGGCCGCCCGTCCTGCACGCCGGCGACCCGACCCACCCGCTCGACGCCGGCAGCGGCGAGGTCCTTCTTCTTGACCCGGATCAGCGGGCCGCCGTGGGCCAGGACGGTCGGCCGCACCCGGCGACCCAGCGGCGTATCGACCGTCAGCACGTGGCTGAACACGCCCTTGAGCACCAGTCGCACCCCGACGTGGCGGCCGAACCACCCGTCGATGCGGAAGGGGATCCGACCGGTGTCGCGTCCGGCCATGGCGACGTGGTGGCCGTGGCGAGCCAGCTCGACGGCGATCTCGGCGCCGGAGTTGCCGGCGCCGACGAGCAGGACGTCGCCGGCCGCCAGCTGGTCCGGGTTGCGGTACTCGCTCGAGTGCAGCTGTGTGGTGTCGGGGGTGAGCTCTGTGGCGAAGGACGGCGTCTTCGGACGCTGGAAGGTTCCGATGGCGACGACGACATTGGCTGCCTCGAACCGCTGGTCGCCGGCGGTGAGGACGTAGTGGCCGTCCACCCGGGTCAGGCGGTCGACGCGTGTTCCCGTTCGCACCGGCAGGTCGAAGTGCCGGGCGTAGCCCTCGAGGTAGTCGGCCATCTCGTCCTTCGTCGGGAACGTGTCCGGCGGCGCCGGGAAGGGCAGACCGTCCAGCCCGTCGTAGCGCGCCGGCGTGAACAGCCGCAGCGAGTCCCACCGCTGCCGCCACACGTCGCCGATGCGGTCGTTCGCGTCGAGGATCAGGAAATCCCGCCCGCGCCGGGCGAGGTGATGACCGACCGACAGCCCGGCCTGACCACCCCCGACCACGATCGTCTCGACCCACTGCGTCGCGTTTCCTCGCTGCTCCATCGCGCTCTCCTCGGGGACGGCTCCACCAACGAGAAGAACGCTACGGACGGGCGCTGCCGGCGACTTCGCCGGTCCTCACCATTGTCGCCGGGCACGGACGTGGTGATCCTTGACCACGTCGCTCACAGCAGGTGGTGCTCGTAGGCGTAGGCCGCGGCGGCCGTGCGGGAGCCGACGGCGAGCTTCGCGAAGATGTTCTGCACGTGCCGGGCGACGGTGTGCTCGCTGATGACGAGCTCGTCGGCGATGGCCCGGTTGCTCTTGCCGCTGGCCACCAGACGCAGCACCTCGACCTCACGTCCGGTCAGCCCGGCGGTGTCGCCGGTCCCACCGGGCCCACCGGCCCCACCCGCCGCGCCGCCCTCGAGCTCGTCGAGACGGGCGAGCTCGGGCTCGGCGCCCAGGGCCCGGAAGGTCGCCCGCGCGGCGTCGAGCTCGAGCCCGGCACCGTCGTCGTCGCCGAGCTCCCGGCAGGCGAGGCCGACCAGCACCCGGACCCGGGCGGCCTCGAAAGGAGCGTCGAGCTCCTGCCACGCACGCCAGGCAGCGCGCAGCGGTTCGAGGGCGTCGGCCGCAGCGCCACCGGCGAGGGCCACCGCACCGCCGACGTGTGCGGCGACGGCACGCAGGAGCGGGACGTCGAGCCGACGGGCGATCGCCTCCAGCTCGTCCGCGGCCGACCGCGCCGCCGGGAGGTCGTCCGCGGCCAGCGACACCTCCACGGCGGCCGGCAGGAGCCGGGCGCGGCGGGCCGGGTCGTGCTCCTCCTCGAGGGCGCGCCGGATCGCCGCGGCGGCCACGTCGGGCTGCCCCTGCGCGACCCGCAGCTGGGCCAGGCCGGGCTGGGGCGGGTGCCCGCACCGGCTCGCCATCCGGTAGGCCTCCTCGGCCTCCCCCGCGTCACCCCGAAGACGGTGGAGCTCACCCTGCCGGTAGTACGCGGCCCCGATCGCCGGCTGCCCGGGCGGGTCGGCGAGCCGCTCGCTCGCCCGGCGGGCCTCGGCGAGGGCGCCGCTCCAGTCGCCGTGGAGCTCGAGGATCTCGGCACGGTGGACGAGGCACTGCCCCCGGTAGGGCACCAGGTCGGGGTGGGCGTCGCACCACGCGGCGAGCGCTCCGGTCCACTCCTGGGCCCGGTGCAGGTCGAAGACGGCCTGGCACACGGAGATGACCGCGCAGTAGATGATCCCCGCCGGGACCGGCGACACCTCGCCGGCCTCGACGGCGACCATGGCCTCGTCGAACAGCGCCATGCCGTCCTCGTTGTGTCCGAGGCGAACGAGGGACTGGCCGAGCCCGAGCCGGCCCAACGCCGTGAGATCCGCGTCACCGAATCGCTCGCCGACGGCGACCGCGTCACGGAAGCTCGCCGCGGCCTCCTCGGCGCGCCCCGCACCGAGCGCCTGGAGCCCCGCCGGCACGCGGAGGTAGCCGAGCTCGGGGCACGCGGCCTGACCCTCGAGCAGCCGGCCGGCGCGGGCCAGCCAGCCCCCGCCGCGGGCCGGTTCGCCGCGGTCCATCAGCCCCATCCCGAGCCAGAAGGCGACGCGCGCGGCCGCGCGGTGCTCGTCCCGATCGAGGTAGGCCGTGTGCGCCCGCTCCATCAGCGTCATGCGCTCGGTGTCGCGGCCGACGAGGTAGGCCGCGACGGCGAACCGCTCGAGGTCCTCGGCCGGCAGCGTCGTGTCACGGTCGGCTGCCGACCATGCCTCGTAGGCCTCACGCCACGCGTCGCGTGCGAAGGCCTCGCGGCCACGCTCGACCAGGTCGGACGTGCTCATCACCCCTCGAGGGCTGGTCGCCTTCCCTCCGCGACCGGCGGCGCACCGCGACAACGGGCGGCGCACGGTGACGCCGGCGTTCGCACCGTACACCGGCGGCGAGCCGCTGACCGGGCGAGGTCGTAGCCTCGGCGCCGGACGGATCCGGGAGGCGACGTGAGCGAGCGCGCGCTGCCGTGGCTCGTGGTCGTCGCCGCGGCGGTCGGGATGGTGGCGCCGTCAGCGGGCCGCAGCGTGGCGGACGAGCACGGGATCGACGTGGTGCTCGCGCTGCTCGTGCTCGCAAGCGGCCTGTCCCTCGGTCCCCGGGTGCTGCGGGCGGCCCGGTCGGCCGCCGGACGGATCACCGCCGCGGCGGTCGCCGGCCTCGTGGTCCTGCCGGTGCTCGCCTGGGCGGCCGGTCACCTCGCACCGGCCGGGCCACTGCGCGACGGGGTCGTCGCGCTCGGGGTCGCGCCGACGGAGGTCGCGGCGGTGGCGATCACGACGATGGCCGGGGGCAGCGCGAGCATCACCGCCGGCATCCTCGTGCTGAGCGCGATCGCCACCGTGCTCGCGGCCGGTCCGATCCTCGCCGGGCTCACGAGCGCCGCGGGCGGGGCACCGGCCGGCAGCGTGCTCGTGACGCTCCTGGTGGTCGTCGGGATCCCGCTGCTCGTCGGGCTGGTCGTCCGGCGGAGCCGCGCCGGCGTGCGGCTCGAGCCGTTCGCCCGGCCGGTGTCGGTCGCCGCGGTCGTCGTCCTGGTCTGGCTCGTCGCGTCCCAGATCGAGGTGGGCCCGGCCCTGGCCAGCACCGTCCTCGCCGCGGCGGTGTTCGCCGCCGGGAGCCTGCTGCTGGGCGCGGCCCTGGCGCTGGGTGCGCCGCCGCCGGCGGCGCACGCCGTCCGGCTCAGCATCGCGATGCGCGACTTCGCGGTGGCCGCCGGGACGGCGACGGCGGCGTTCGGCCCCCGGGCGGCCGCACCGGCGGGCGTGTACGGCGCGCTGGTGCTGCTCCTCGGTGCCGTCTACGCCCGCGCGGCTAGGCGGGGCCGACGCCGACCGCTTCCACGTCGACGCTGTCGGGCCGCGCGGCGAGCGTGATCTTCGCGCTGCCGGTCGTGATCGTGATCGTGAAGTGCCCGAGGGTGCGCATCCGCACCGACACGTCCTCGATGGGCTGGCCCTGCAGCGTGCCCAGTGCGGTGTTCACCTCCGCGAGGTGGCTGCTGAGCTCACGACCGCCGGGCGTACGGCGGTACAGGCTCGTCAGCACCCGCTCGCCCTCGGCGCGGTAGAGCTGGCGGGCCCGCGCAGTCTGCAGCGCCATCTCGAGCAGCGACTCGAGCGCGGGCAGGAGGTCGGCGCCGACCTCACCGGCACGGACGGCGGTGGCCAGCGCCTCGTAGCGCTCGCGCCGCGGCCCGTTCAGCGCCGGCAGGAAGGCCGCCACCTCGCGAGCGACGTAGTCGGCCTCCTCCGCGTCCAGGGCCAGCGACGCGGCGGTCGTGGTCGTGTCACTCGTCATGCGCGGCTCCGAGGATCGCGTGGACCTCGTGCTCGAACCCGCCGGTCTCGATCGGGCAGTGCATGCCGCACTCCTTCGGCGCGTTCGACTCCCACCACCAGCGGCCGGCACGGTCGTCCTCGCCGTCACGGATGGGGCGGGTGCAGGGGGCGCAGCCGAGGCTGGTGTAGCCCTGGGCGTAGAGGGGGTGGACCGGCACGTCGTTGTCGCGCAGATAGTCCCAGACCTCCTCCTTCGACCAGTCCGCGAGCGGGTTGATCTTCACGATCCCGTCGTGGTCGTGGTCGAGCTCGACCTTGCGGATGGCGGCGCGGGACGCCCACTGGTCGCGCCGCAGCCCGGTGAACCAGGCGTCGAGTCCCTCGAGTGCCCGCAGCAGCGGCCGGACCTTGCGGATCTGGCAGCACGTCAGGCGCTTGTCCACACCGTCACGGAAGAGGTCGAGCCCGTGGCGGTCCACCATCGCGTCGACCTCGTCGGCGTCCGGGGTCTCCACCTCGATGCTGGCCTGCGGGTAGTGGGCCCGGACCTGCTCGACGAAGTCGAGGGTGGCCTGCGGCAGGCGGCCGGTGTCGACGGTCACCACCCGGATGTCCGGGCGGATCCGGTAGGCCATGTCGATGATGGCCATCCCGTCGGCCTGGAACGACGTGACGATCGCGACGTGGTCGTCGAAGGTGTCGAGGCCCCACTCGATGACCTCGTCGGGCCACCAGTCGTCGAGCTCGACGGCGATCTCGCCGATCTCGAGGTCGTCGAAGGTGACGGGCTCGCGGACTGCGGTTGACGATGACATTGGTGCTCCGTTTGGGTGGTCGGCGACGGCCGGGACGGGCGGCTCAGCCGCCGGCGAGGGCGGGGAGGATCAGCAGCTCCTCGCCGGCGTCGACGGCGGCGTCGAGGCCGCCGAGCGAGCGGATGTCGTCCTCGCCGACGTAGAGGTTGAGGACGGGGTTCACGCTGCCGTCCTCGCGCAGCAGCTCGGCGGTCAGCCGCGGGTAGCTCGCGTGCAGGCGTGCCAGGATCTCGCGGACGGTCGCCGGGGCGACCTCGATCTCGTCGACCCCGTCGGCGAGGTGCAGCAGGGTCCCGGGGACGCGCACGACGGCCAGGTCGTGACCGGTGTCTCCGACCACGTCGTCGGTGCCGATCTCTCCGAGGCCGAGGGCCCGAAGCTCGTCGTCGCTGTGCTCGTCGCAGAAGTCGCGGAAGCCCCGGCCGGCGCCGTCGCCGTTGCGGGCCGCCTGCTCGCTGAGCCAGGCGCCGACGAGCCGGTCGAGGACGCCGACGAGGTCGTCGGTGACGACCCGGCGCAGGACCGTGGTGCCGATCGCCGCCTTCGTGCCGAGCCCGCCGCGCAGGCTCACGTCGTAGGCCTCGACCCGCGTGCCGCTGGCCGGGTCGGGCGCGGTCGTGCCCTGCAGCCCGATGTCGCCGACCCAGTGGTGGGCGCACGAGTGCGGGCAGCCGTCCATGTAGATCTTGAGGTCCTCGATCGCCTCGCCGTAGCGGGTGTCGAGCTCGGCGAGGACCTCGTCGAGCTTCCCCTTCGTCTCGGCGACCGAGTAGTTGCAGAACCGGTGGCTCGTGCAGGCGATCGAGTTGCCGTACACCTTGTTGCGGTTGATCGGGAAGCCGACCTCCCGCATGCCCTCCACCAGGCGTCCGAGCCGGCCGACGTGGATGTCCCCGACGATGAGGTCCTGCTGCCGGGTGAGGCGGATGTCGCCGCCGATCTCCTCGACGAGGTCGGCGACCGCGATCATCTGGGTGCCGCTCATCCAGCCCATCGGGATGGAGAAGCCGGCGTAGAGGTGCTCGTCGTCGCCCTGGCGGTGGACACCGAGGTGGTCGCCGCCCGGCACGGGGTCGGGGGCGGGGTGGTCCTCGAGCCGCCGGCCGAGGCGCTCCTCGACCCGGGCGCGCATCCCGTCGGCGCCGAGGTCGTCGACCATGAACTTGATGCGTGCCTTCGCGCGGCTCACCCGGTAGCGCAGGTCGTGCTGCCAGGCGTCGGTGACGGCCGCCAGCACCTCCACGGCCTCGTCGACGGGGACGAACACGCCGAGGTCGCGGGCGATCCGGGGGGTGTTCGACAGGCCGCCGCCGACCGTCAGCGCGTACCCCTCCCGGCCGTCCTTGATGACGCCGATCAGCGCGACGTTGCTGATCTCGGGGGCGTTGCACTGCGCCGGGCAGGCGCTGATCGTGTACTTGTGCTTGCGCGGCAGGTTGGAGTACTCGGGGTTGCCGGTGAAGTGCTCGGCGACCGCCGCGATGGTGGGCCGCACGTCGAACAGCTCCTCGCCGCCGATCCCGGCGACCGGGCAGCCGGTGATGTTGCGGACCGTGTCGCCCTCCCCCCCGGTCGTGGTCAGCCCGGTGGCGCGGACGGCGTCGAGCACCGCCGGCAGCTCGTCGAGGCGGACCCAGTGCAGCTGCAGGCCCTGGCGGGTCGTGAGCTCGCCGTAGTCACGGCCCCACTCCTGCGCGATCCTGCCGACCCCCCGCAGCTGGTCGGGCGCGAGCAACCCACCGGGCACCTTGATCCGCACCATGAAGGTGCCGGTCTTCGGCTTGTCGTGGGTCAACCCCCACCAGTTGAGGCGGACGATGTCCTCCTCCGGCACCGCCTCGTAGCCCATCGCGATGAGCTGCGGCAGCTCGTCGACGATGTTCAGGGGGAACTTCTCCTCCTTGAGGCGCTCGATCGAGTTGCGCTTGCGCACGAGCTCCCACGTCGCCTCCTCGCGGGGGCGACGCCGGCGGACGGGGACGCGGCTGACCATGGTGGACCTTTCCGGATGCTGGCGTTCAGGCGGCGCCCACGAGCGCCGGCTCGGTGGCGAGGACGGTGCGCATGGCGACCACGTCGCCGATGACGAGCGTTGCCGGGGACCGCAGGCCGTGGCGTGCGATGGCGGCGGGCAGGTCGGACAGCGGCGCCTCGACGACCTCCTGGAGGGCGGTGGTGCCCCAGCGAACCGCGGCCGCGGGGGTGGCCGGGTCCCGGCCGTTGACGACGAGCCGGTCGACGATGTCGGCGACGTTGCCGACGCCCATGAGGACCACGAGCGTGCCGGGGAAGGCCGCCAGCGCCGCCCAGTCGTTCTGTGCGGCGGGCTTCGTCGGGTCCTCGTGGCCGGTGACGACGGCGAACCCGGTGGCGAGCCCCCGGTGGGTCACGGGGATGTTGGCGGCGGCCGGGGCCGCGACGGCCGAGGTGATGCCCGGCACGATCTCGACGCCGATGCCGGCCGCGACGCACGCTGCCGCCTCCTCGCCGCCGCGGCCGAAGACGAACGGGTCGCCGCCCTTGAGCCGGACGACGGCGTGGCCGTCACGGGCCGCCGAGGTGAGCAGCTGCTCGATCTCGACCTGACGCCAGGAGGTGCCGCCGGGCCGCTTGCCGACCTGGATCCGGACCGCCTCGGCCGGGACGAGGTCGAGCAGCTCACGGGGCGCGAGCCGGTCGTACGCGACGAAGGTGCAGGTCGACAGCAGCCGTGCGCCCCGCAGGGTGCACAGGTTCGGGTCGCCGGGGCCGGCGCCCACCAGCGCCACGCTGCCGCGTGCCGCCGCGGGACCGCCCAGTGGGTCGTAGGTCATGCCGTCTCCCCCCTCACGGCTGCGAGGATGCGTTCCTGGATCGCGTCGGTGTGTCCGTCGTCGGCCAGCGCCAGCAGGTCGTCGAGGTCGTCGACGACGGCGCGCCAGCGCGCGGCCCACTCGGCGAACGGGACCTGCCGGGGCAGCGCGGCCTCGCGTGCCCGCCTCATGGCGTCGGCGAGGACGCCGAGCCCGGACGGCAGCGTGGCATCGAGCCGGCGGCGCAGCGCCCCGGCCAGGGCGGGCGCGCCGCCACCCGTCGAGATGGCGACCTGTACGTCCCCGCGGCGGACGATGGCGGGGAACGCGAAGTCGCAGTGCAGGATGTCGTCCATGACGTTCACGAGCGCGCCCCGGGCACGTGCCGCGGCCGCCAGCGCGGCCGGATCGGTGTCGTCCTCACCGGTGCTGATCACGAGGAACGCACCGTCGAGCATGTGCTCCTGGTAGGCGTCGGCCGGCACGGCGACCACGACGGCGCCGGCAGCCGCGAGCGACCGTGCCTTGTCGTCGGCGAGGGAACCGCCGCCGACGACGACACAGCGTCGTCCGGCGACGTTGAGGCTGACCGGGAATGCGAAGCTCATGCGGCGAAGTGCACACGACGGGTGGCGATCCGGCGAGCCGGCCGAGATCAAACCGTAGTTACTGCGACCGTTTCGGGCCCGGACTCACCGTTGCACGTCGGATACGTGCGCACCTGTCCCGCTGACGTTGGGAGAACTCCGCACGTATCCGGGCGGCTGCCCCGGCTCGCCGGCCCCGCTCAGTCGGAGGAGGGCTCGATCAGGCGTCCCACCGGAACCAGGACCGTGCGCGTCCGCGGGCGGTGCCCGTCGCTCGCGGGCGCGTCGTGGGCGATCGGGCCCGCGAGCGCGATCGCGGCGGCGCGGTTCTCGACGTCGAGCACCCGGTAGAGGTCGGACAGCCGCCGCTTGACGGTGCGCTGGGACAGGTTCAGCTCGCCGGCGAGCTCGGCGATGGTCGCCCCTTCGGTGAGCCGGCGCAACAGGTGTCGCTGCGCGTCGTCGAGATGCTGGAGCGCGCGCTGCTGCAACAGCGCGTGGCCGAGCACCCGGTCGGCGATGTGGCGCGGCATGGTGACCCACCGCTGGGCGGTGGCGAGCAGCGGCCCGAGGAGCTCGTTGGGGGTCGTCGACGAGGAGACGACGCTGTCGGCTCCAGCGGCCAGGGCGGCGAGCTGGGTCTGGCGGTCGTCGCGCACGCAGGCCAGCACGGTCAGGTCGGGATGGGCCTGCCGGACGGCCTGCAGCGCCCCGAGACCATCGTCGACGATCTCGAGCAGGAGCACATCGGGACGTGCGTCGACGAGCTCGTCGACGTCGCCGGGATCGGCGGCGGTCGTCACCTGCACGTCCACACCGAGGCTGGCGGTCAGCAGGGCCCGGAGCCCGTGCACGTAGAGGTCGTCGCGGTGCATGATGGCGACGCGGAGCGGCAGCGTGGCACGCACGCGGGCCGGTCCGGCGTCGTCGGCGCGGTCGAGCCGCGCGGCGACCAGCACCCAGCGCAGTGACCGGACCGTCCCGTCGGCGGCGCGGGTGACCGACACGGCCGCCCGCGCGACCTGCGTCGCACCGTCGCGAGACCGGATCCGGAGCGTGGCGCCGTCGATCTCGCCGCCGCGCTCGAAGGCGGCGATCCAGGCGCGCAGCGTCGCGCGGTCCCGATGGTCCACGTAGCTGACGAGGGGGCGACCGGTCAGCCGCGTCGGATCGGCACCGAGCCATCGGCCCGCGAGGTGGTTGCAGTCGCGGATCACACCGTTGCCGTCGGTCAGCAGGTAGGCGACCGGCGCGTGCTCGAAGAGCTCGCGGTCGCGGCGGCGCTGCTCACGCAGCTCCGCGTTGGTCGCCTCGAGGCGCGTCGTCATGGCGCGGAGCTCCTCCTCCGCGGTCTGGCGCTCCTCGAGGTTGCGCTCGAGCTGATCGGCGAGCTGGTCGACGAGGCTGCTGCGCTCGCGTCCGTCGGCCTTCAGGCGACGCAGCAGCTCGATCGTGCGCGCGTCCTCGTGCTCCCGCTGCAGCAGAAGGGCGTCGAGCGTCTCGTCGGCGTGGGAGGGGGTGTCCACGTGTGTCATGCCTCCGGGGCATCCACGCGGCGGGCGCTCCGCCGGTGAGGGACCCAGCGTCCGGACGCCGGCAACGCCTTCTTCATCGCCGAAACGCCCGGCGGCATGTTACCGAGCGTCGTCATGGAGGGATGGCATTGCGTCACCACGGCACCCCACCGTCCGCTGCCGTTCTGATCGTCCTGCCGGCGCCGGGACCATCGGAACCTGTCGTCGCCCTCGCCACGCGCGAGACTCCGGCCATGCACCTCATCCGGACCACCGAGCGGCTGTCACCGAACGTGACGCGCCTCGTCGTCGACGCGCCGCGGGTCGCGACCGTGCGCCGGCCCGGCCAGTTCGTCATCGTGCGGCTCGGCCCCGGCGCCGAGCGCATCCCGCTGACCATCGCCGACGCCGATCCCGACGCCGGCACGATCACGCTCGTGGTCCAGGCGGTCGGCAAGTCCACGCTCGACCTCGTCGCGCTCGCCGCCGGCGACGCGATCCACGACGTGGCGGGACCGCTCGGTCGACCGACGGCGCTGATCACGTCCGGTCACGCGGTGTGCGTCGGGGGCGGTGTCGGCACCGCGGTCGTCTCCCCGATCGCCCGGGCGCTGGCAGCGGACGGCGTGCGGGTCACCTCGATCGTCGGCGGCCGGTCGGCGCCCCTGGTGATCCTCGCGGACGAGCTGCGCGCGGTCGGTGAGGTGATCGTGTGCACCGACGACGGGTCGGCGGGCCGGCGTGGCCTCGTCACCGACGCGCTCGCGGACGTGCTCGCGGCCGGGCCGGTCGACGCGGTGTACGCGGTCGGACCGGTCCCGATGATGCGTGCCTGCGCCGAGCTGACGCGGCCATCGGGCGTCCGCACCGTCGTGTCGGTGAACTCGATCATGGTCGACGGCACGGGGATGTGCGGCGGCTGTCGGGTGACCGTCGACGGGGTCACGCGCTTCGCCTGCGTCGACGGGCCGGAGTTCGACGGCCACGCCGTCGACTTCGCCGAGCTCGCCGACCGGCTGACCACCTACCGGGCCATGGAGCAGCGGGCGCTGGAGCAGCAGGGCGCCGGCGCCGCGCTGGCGGGGGCGCGCGATGGCTGAGCCACGGACCACCCGACGAGACGGCGGGGGCGGGGCCGACCGCAGCGGCCGGCTCTCGACGAAGGAGCGCATGGCGATCGACCGGCAGACCATGCCGGAGGGGGCCGCCGACGCACGGTCCCGCGACTTCACCGAGGTGAACCTCGGGCTGACCGCCGAGCTGGCGCAGCTCGAGGCGCAGCGCTGCCTGCTCTGCAAGCACGCGAAGTGCATCGCCGGATGCCCCGTGTCGGTCGACATCCCGGGCTTCGTCGACCGCCTGGCACTCGGCGACCTGAAGGGGGCGGCCGAGTCGCTGCTGGCCGACAACGCCCTGCCCTGCGTCACCGGGCGCGTCTGCCCACAGGAGACGCAGTGCGAGGGTGCCTGCCCTCGCGGCCGTCCCGTCCGCGGGGTCCCCGGCGCCCCGGTGGCGATCGGCTACCTCGAGCGCTACGTCGCCGACTGGGCGGCCGGGCACGCCGACGAGCTGGCCACCCCCTCCCCCACCCCGTCGGGCAGGCGCGTCGCGGTCGTGGGGTCCGGGCCGGGCGGCCTGACCGCCGCCGGCGAGCTCGCCTCCTACGGGCACGCGGTCACGGTCTTCGAGGCGTTCCACACGCCCGGTGGCGTGCTGGTCTACGGGATCCCGGAGTTCCGGCTGCCGACGTCGATCGTCGAGCAGGAGGTGGCCCGGCTCGTCGCGCGGGGCGTGACCATCGAGCCGAACGCGATCATCGGACGCACCTACACGCTGGCCGACCTGCGCGTCGACTTCGACGCCGTGTTCATCGCGGTCGGCGCCGGCCTGCCGATGTTCATGGACATCCCCGGCGAGAACCTGAAGGGCGTCTACTCGGCGAACGAGTACCTCACGCGGGTCAACCTCATGGGTGCCTACCGCGACGACGCGGACACACCCGTGCTGCGCGCCGGCCGGGTCGCCGTGGTCGGCGGCGGCAACGTCGCCATGGACGCCGTGCGGACCGCCCGACGGCTGGGCACCGACGACGCGGTCATCGTCTACCGCCGCTCCCGTGACGAGCTGCCGGCGCGTGCGGAGGAGGTCCATCACGCCGAGGACGAGGGCGTCCGGTTCCAGTTCCACGCGGCCCCGGTGCGGATCCTCGGTGACGAGGACGGCTGGGTGCGCGGCCTGGAATGTCTGCGCACCGAGCTCGGCGAACCGGACGACTCCGGTCGCCGGCGCCCCGTGCCCGTCGAAGGCTCCGAGTTCGTCGTCGAGTGCGACCTGGTGATCGTGGCCCTCGGGACCCGGGCGAACCCGCTGCTGACCGAGACCGCACCCGAGCTGGCCGTCAACCGCTGGGGCTACCTCGAGGTCGACGAGCACGGACACACCTCGATCCCCGGCGTGTTCGCCGGCGGCGACATCGTCCGCGGGTCGGCCACCGTGATCCTGGCGATGGGAGACGGGAAGCGCGCCGCCGCGTCGATCGACGCCTACCTCCGCGGTGTCGAGCCGCCGGGCCGACGCGACGAGGAGGCACGGCGGTAGGCTCGCAAGCGAGGGTCCGTGCGTCCGGGAGAGCCAGCATGGCGATCGACAGCTACGCGTTCCTGCCCCGCAGCTTCCGGCCGCTGTTCGAGTCCTGGACGCCGATCGACGACACGTCGCCGGTCTGGGCGCCGTTCGAGCCGCGGCTCGCCGACGCACACGTCACCCTGCTGTCGTCGGCGGGGCTGCACGTGAACGGCGAGCAGGAGCCCTTCGACCTCGACCGCGAGCGGGCAAACCCGAACTGGGGCGATCCCACCTTCCGGGTCATCCCTCATGGCGCGGACGACCTCGGGGTCTGCCACCTGCACATCAACCCGCGCGACATCGAGGACGACCACGACGTGGCGCTCCCGTCGCGCACCCTCGACGACCTCGTGACGGACGGCTGGGTGGCCGGCGCGACCGACGCGCACCTGGCGGTCATGGGGTTCCAGGGACGCGACGACGACGCGCTGGATCGCTGGCGGGAGCAGGCGCTGCCCGGCATCGTCGACCGGCTCCAGGATCTGCGCTCCGACGGCGTCGTGCTCGCGCCGGTCTGACCGGACTGCTGCGTGAACGTGCCCGTGCTGGCACGTTGGATCGAGGAGGCCGGCATCCCCACCGTCATCGTGACGATGATGCCGGACGTGGCCCAGCGCATCGGCGCCCCGCGGGTCGTCGGCGTCGAGTTCCCTTACGGGCACCCGTTCGGTCTCGCCGGCGACCGCGCGCTGCACCGGCGGGTGCTGTCCACGGCCCTGACCGTGCTCGCCGGCGCCCCGTCCGCCGGCACCCGCGTCGACATCGACGTGGCATGGCCGGTGCCCTGGAAGCAGGCGTACCGCGACTGGCAGCCCTCCGAGCCCAGCCCGATCGTGGCGATGCTGCTGGCCCAGCGGCGCGCGTCCGCCGGCGACGGCGGGGGCTGACCGCCGTGCAGGAGGCGGACGCCGAGATCGTGTGGCTGCAGGAGCTGCTCGACACGAGCCACGCCGGCGCCGGCGGTCATCTGCGCAGCATCCACACCGACGACCGGCGCCTGTCGGCCGAGGCCGTCATCGATCGGCTGCAGGGCATGGTCGTGCTCGTGGTCGCCACCGTCACCGCCGACGGGCGTCCGCTGACCGGTCCGGTCGACGGGTTCCTCTTCCACGGCCGCTTGCACTACGGCACGGGCTGGGACGAGTGGGACCCGTTGCCGGTCGCGTGGCGCATCGAGCCGCGCCGGATGTTCGCCGGCGACATGACTCCCGGCGCCTGACCCGGGCCGGCCAGCCGTCGGCAGGAGCCCCGGGCCCCCGCGTCGAATGCCGTACGCGTCGCCGCCGTCCCGGAGCCCTCCCGTGCGCCACGCTGCCCGCCGTCCCTCGCTGCCAGTGATCCTGATCACCGCGCTGCTGCTGCCCCTGATCGCGGTGGTGGCCGCCCCGCCAGCGCCCGCACGGGCCGCGACCGAGTCGCAGGGCTACCTCGAGCTCAGCGACGGCACGCACCTGCGTTACTCGCTGCTGCTGCCCGACGGCGACGGGCCGTTCCCCGCCGTCGTCCAGTACGCCGGCTACAACAACGGCAACAACCCGAAGGACGGCACCTTCGGGAAGATGGTCGACCGGGTCGTCGGCGCCGGCATCGCGGTCCTCGGCGTGAGCATGCGTGGCACCGGCTGCTCGGAGGGGACCTTCCACCCGTTCACGACCCAGTGGGGGCGCGACGGCGCCGAGGTCATCGACTGGATCTCGCGGCAGCCGTGGAACGACGGGAACGTGGCCATGGCCGGCGTCTCGTACCCGGCGATCGGCGCGCTCGTCACCGCCGTGCAGCAGCCGCCGGCGCTGAAGGCCGTCATCGCCGACGTGCCGGTCGTCGACCTCTACCGCAACGTCGCCTACCCGGGCGGCATCTGGAACGCGACCTTCAGCACCGTGTGGACCGGCCTGCAGAAGTACGGGACGCTGTACGGCCTCGAGGAGGTCGCCGGCGAGGGCGACACGGCCTGCGCCGCCGCGATGCCGTTCCAGAACGACCCGACCGACATCACCGGCGTGCAGGCCGCGACCCACCCCTACATCGACAGCCTCGACCGCTACACCGACTTCCTGCAGCCCGAGGACCTCGCGGCGATCGAGGCCCCGACCCTCGTCTACACCGCGTGGCAGGACGAGCAGCTCGGCTCGCGTGCGATGCACGCCTACCGGTTCCTCGACCCCGACCACCGCTGGATCGTCGCGTCGAACGGCGACCACATCGGGTTCGCCGGCAGCAAGTGGAACCAGGACCTCAGCCTGCGCTTCCTCGAGCACTTCCTCCGTGGCGGCACCGCGGACGACTTCGACGCACCGGCGGTGCAGATCGCCCGGGACGTGCGCAAGGGCGACGCGTCCTTCGACGCGCTCGACACCTACGGCACCTACCCGGTGCCGACCGTGCGCACCACCCTGTACCCGCAGCTCGACGGCAGCCTGCGCCGGTCGCCGGCAACCGACACGGGCAGCCTCGACCTCGACGCGCCGCTGCCGGCGCCGAGCATGCCCGTCGGCATCGACGTCGGCGCGGGCGTGAACCCGGAGGTCTACAGCGAGGCCTACAAGGTGCCCGTCCCGCCGAACGGGGCGGTGTCGTTCACGACGCCCCCGCTGGCGAACGACCTGCAGGTCGACGGTCCGCTGAGCCTCGACCTCGTGGTGTCGTCGACCTCGACCGACGCCGACCTGCAGGTCTCGCTGACCGAGGTCCGCCCCGACGACCAGGAGCTGTACGTGCAGCGCGGCTGGCTCCGCGCGTCGCACCGGAAGCTCGACGAGCGGCGTTCGACGCCGACCCTGCCGGTGCACACGCACCTCGCCGCCGACGCCGAGCCGCTGGTGCCCGGACAGCCCACGCCGCTGCGGATCGAGATCTGGCCCGTCGACCACGTGTTCCGGGCCGGCTCGTCGCTGCGGGTCACCGTCGAGTCGCCGGTCGGCTTCACCGGCTTCCGACAGCTCGCGTTCGACCCGGGCCCGGCCGTGCACACCATCCATCTCGGCCCCGACACGCCGGCGCGGCTGGTCTTCGGACGGATCGCCCGCCCCCACGTCACGACCCCGCGGCCGGCCTGCGACACGCTCATCAACATGCCGTGCCGAGACAACCAGACCCCGGTCCCGGACGGGCAGCTACGCGTCGGTGGGGGTCCGCCCCACCGCAACCTTCCCGCGCGTTGACGGTCAGGCGCCAGGGACCTCGTCCTCTGCGCCCGTCGCGACCGCGTGCAGCGCGCTGCGGATCACGTCGGCGACGGCCTCGCGCGAGAGCCGCAGCGCCTCGCGGTCGTCGAGGTCGTCGCCGGCGTCCGCCGCCGCCTCGCGCAGGCCCTTGACCATCCGCCCACGCAGCGAGGCGAGCGCCTGGGGGTAGCCCTCGAGCCGGCGCAGGGCACCGTTCGTGAGCTCGAGCAGGAGCGGGAGCCGATCACCCAGGGCGGCTGCGAGCGACGCCGCCGTCGCGTCGCGATCGAGGCGGCCGGCGGCGTCGGTGACGACCTCCAGGTCGGCCAGCGCGTCCTCGACCACCGCGCCGGCGGCGGCGAACAGCAGCTCCTCCTTCGCCGAGAAGTGCTGATAGAAGGAGCCCTTCGCCATCCCGGCGTGGCGGCACAGCTCCTCGATGTTCGTGTCCGCGAGCCCGCGCTGGCGCAGCAGCTCCTGACCGGCGCGCACGAGGCGGTCCCGCGGTGAGCGCCGACCGGCCTGCTCGAGCCGGAGCCCGAGTGCGTTCTCCAGCATGTCGGGATGGAACGCCTGGTCGGCATCCTCGCCGAGCAGCTCGGGCAGGACCGCGGCAACGTCGTCCAGGGACAGCCCGCGGCGCTCACGCAGGAGTCGGATCAGCTCAACGGCACGCACATGCCGGGCGTCGTAGAGGAAGCGGTTCCGGGCGGCCTTCTCCGGCGCCGGCAGGAGCCCACGGCGCACGTAGCTGTGGATCGTGGCGCGTGGGACCTCTGTCCGCGCCACGAGCTCGGACATGGTGAAGACTGTACGTTCAGACACCAGAACCACTCGGTCAGCTGCCTGAATGTTACGCACCCTGGTGACGCAGCACCATGCCGATCCCATCACGAAAGGATGAGGCCACGCGGACGGTCCTCATCACCGACTCCAGCGCCTGCGTCCCCAGTCTCGACGGGCTCGACGTGGCGGTGGCCCCCCTCCGTATCCGTTTCCTCGGCGAGGAGTTCGAAGACGGCCCGACGGCCCGCGAACGCATCGTCGCGGCGCTGAGACGAGGGGACGCCGTCAAGACCTGCCCGCCCTCGCCGGGCGACTACCTCCTCGCGGTCGAGCGCGCCGGCGCCGAGCAGGCGCTGATCCTCACGCCGGCCGCCGAGTTCACCGTCATGCACCGCAACGCCCAGGTGGCGGCACGCCACGCGAGCGTCCCGGTCGAGGTCGTCGATGTCCGCACGGCCGCCGCCGGACACGGACTGGTGACGCAGGAGACGGCGACGAGGATGGCCGAGGGACTCGACGCCCGGTCGGCCGCCCGCGTCGCCGTCGCGGCGGCGGCGCGCGTCGAGCTCGTCGCCACGCTCGACTCGGTCGAGCATCTCACCCGCGGCGGGCGGGTGCCCTCGAACACGTTCTCGGTGGCGTCCCGCCGCGGGGTGCAGCCCGTCTTCCGGCTCGCCGGCGGGACCGTGAGCCCGGTCGCGATCCCCCGCCACGCGGGCGGGGCGATGGATCAGCTCCTCACGCTGTGGCGCGACGGCGGCGGACACGAGGCGGCCGAGACCGTCGTCATGCACGCCGGGCGGGACGAGGACGCGGCGGCCCTCGCCGCCCAGCTCGAGGGCCCCGTGTCGGTGGTGCCGTTCAGTCCGGCCATGACCGTCCACACGGGGCCCGGCGTGCTCGGCCTCGCCTGGCTGCGGCGGTGACGCCGTCGCCTTCGGCCGTCATCGCCCCCGACGGTCGAAGGCGGCCGCGGCCTGCAGGAACCACCGCCCCAGCACGGCCCGGACCGGGAAGGTGAGCCGGTACCGGCCCGGCACGTAGGCCTCGTAGCCGCCCCGGTCGAGCAGCCGCAGCACCGCGTCGGCGACCCGCGAGGGCGGCACCCCGTCGCTGCCCCGCACCGCCGCCGGTTCCTGTCCCTCGCGGCGCCACAGGCCGGTGTCGACGACGGCGGGGCTGACGAGGTGGATGGCGACGCCCGTCCCGGCGAGGTCCGGCGCGAGGCAGTCCGTGAACGCGGCCAGCGCATGCTTGGACGCCGCGTAGGCCGCCTCGCGGGGCGGCGGCACCCGCCCGGCGAGCGATCCGATGTTCACGATCCGTCCGTCGGCGCGGTCCAGCATCCCCGGGAGGAGCGCGAGCGTGAGGGCCGTGGCGGCGAGGTAGTTCACCGCGATCGTCTCCTCAACGTCCTCCTGACGCAGCCGGGTCGCGTGCAGGCGGCGTGGTAGCCCGGCCGCGTTGACCAGCACGTCGACCTCGCTCCCGACGCCGGCGGCGGCGTCGAGCACGTCCCGTCGGCCGGCGGCGTCGCCGAGGTCCGCAGCGACGACGGCCACCCGGGCGCCCCGCGCCCGGCACCGGTCGGCCACGGCGGCGAGCGCTGCAGGATCCCGACCGTTGAGCACGAGCACCGCCGCCCCGCGCTCGGCGAGCCGTTCCGCCACCGCGGCGCCGATCCCCCCGGAGGCGCCGGTGACGAGGGCGGTGCGGCCCCGCAGCTCGAACGGCGTCGTCACGATGGCCGCTCCCTCATGCCGGCAGGAGTGACGATCAGGCGTGCACGCTCGGCTGGCCGGGGCCTCGCTCGGCCGTGAGCTCGTCGGCCATCTCGGTGGCGAAGTGGACGATCGCCTCGACGATGTCCTCCTCACGGACGGTCGCGATCGTCTCGCCCTTCTTGATGATCTGGCCCTTGCCGTTGCCGGCCGCGACGCCGATGTCGGCCTCGCGTGCCTCCCCGGGGCCGTTCACGACGCAGCCCATGACGGCGACCCGCAGCGGCACGTCACCGAGGTGCTCGAGGCCGGCCTGCACGTCCTCGGCGAGCTTCCACACGTCGACCTGGGCGCGCCCGCAGGACGGGCACGACACGACGTTGAGGCCCGGGGCGCGCAGATGCAGCGACTCGAGGATCTGGATGCCGACCTTCACCTCCTCGATCGGGTCGGCGGACAGCGACACCCGGATCGTGTCGCCGATGCCCTCGGCGAGCAGCGTGCCGATCCCGATCGCCGACTTCACCGAGCCGGTGAACTTCGGGCCGGCCTCGGTGACCCCGAGGTGCAGCGGGTAGTCGCAGCGCTCGGCGAGCAGCCGGTAGGTCTGGATCATCACCCACGGGTCCGAGTGCTTCACCGAGATCTTCGTGTTGAAGAAGTCCACGTCCTCGAGGAGGCGCACCTCGTTCAGGGCGGACTCGACCATCGCCTCGGGCGTCGGTCCGCCGTGCCGGTCGAGGACCTCCTGCTCGAGCGAACCGCCGTTGACCCCGATGCGGATGGCGACGCCGGCGTCGTTCGCGAGGTCGCCGATGAGCTTGACCTTGTCGTGCTTCTTGATGTTGCCCGGGTTGATCCGCACGCCGGCGCAGCCGGCCTCGATCGCGGCGACCGCGTACTTCCACTGGAAGTGGATGTCGGCGATGACGGGGATCCGGGCGTGCTCGGCGATCTCCGCGAGCGCGTCGGCGTCCTCGCGACGCGGCACGGCGACGCGCACCAGGTCGGCGCCGGCGGCCTGCACGGCCGCGATCGCCTGCAGCGTCGCGTTCACGTCGTGGGTCGGGGTGACCGTCATCGTCTGGACGCTCACCGGTGCGTCGCCGCCGACCGCGACCGGCCCGACGTGGATCTGCCGGGAGGCCCGACGCGTCGGTCCCGACGACTCAGGCGTCGCCTGCGGGTCGGAGCTCAGGATGGGGAGGGAGGTGGCCACGAGCACGCTTTCGAGCGGGGTCTCGCCGGACGCGTTCGCGGCCGAAGGTACCGGTGACCCGTCGGTCATGACCATGAACGGACGGGCGCGGGGCATCCCGCGCCCGACCATGATGCGTGGCAGTGGTTGTCCCGTAGTCGAACGACCGTCCATCATGTCCGAAGGCTGACGCGGCAGTATCCTGCCCCCATGACGCGCCTCGATCGGATCACGACGGACCCGGCCATCTGCCACGGCAGGCCAACGGTTCGCGGGCTTCGCTATCCGGTCGAGACGCTCCTCGAGCTGTTGGCGTCGGGTATGACGATCGAGGAGATCCTCGAGGACTACCCCGATCTGGAACGTGACGATCTGCTCGCCGCCCTCGAGTTCGGTGCGCTCACGTCGGGCTATCGCGTGACGCCCCTTGGGGCGGCGTGACCACGCAAGCGGCCGCACATCGCGGCTCACCGCGAATAGCGCGAGACGCCGGTCGGGCACATTCCGGAGGCGCGGCACGGCGACGACAGGGGCTCCTACTGCCTTGGGCCGGTCGCTCAGTCCGGCGGCGGAAAGGACCCACAGGCGCACGGCTCTGAGTCGCCCCCGCTCGGTGCCTCTACGACCCGATCGAGGCGGCGCAGCTTCCGGGCCGAAGGTCCCCGACGAGCGGCGGCCGTACGGTCGTTGGACCTACTGCAAGCTGATCGGGTTCGTCACGTCGAGCCACATGAGGGCCGCGCCCACCGTGATGAGCAGCACGAGCACCGGCACGGCGACCGTCGCGATCGCGCGGGGGTCGATCGTGAAGTCCGGCTCGCGGCCGCGCCGACGGCGCACCGCGTTCACCCCCGACTCGATCCCCAGCACGGCCAGATGCCCGCCATCGAGCGGCGGGAGCGGCACCAGGTTGAAGATCCCGACGAACACGTTGATCGACGCGAGGATCGCGAACAGGAACAGCGGTCCGATCTGGGCGGTGCCCTGCCCGGCGGCGCCGGCCGCGCCGACGATCGAGACCGCGCCCGTGGACGTGTCCCGGGGTGCCTCGCCGGACACCTGGGAGAAGATGCGTCCGATGCCCTCCGGCCCGAAGACCCGGCCCAGCGCGACGACCGTCTGGCCGGTCTGTGACGGGATGCTGCCGGGTCCGACGAACGTCTCGTACAGCGCGTCGCCGACCGGGAGCGGCTCGGCCGTCACCGTCGGGTAGAAGCCGAGCCGGCCGATGGTCTGGCCCGTCTGCTCGTCGGTCGCCGGCTTGGGGGTCGCGGTCAGGGTCAGCGTCCGGTCGCCCCGCTCGACCGTGAGCTTCAGCGGAGCGCCCGGGTGGCCCTCGATGATCTGACGGGCCTGGTCGAACTCGTCGATGCGCGTGTCGCCGATGGCCACGATCTGGTCACCGACCTGCAGGCCGGCCGCCTGGGCCGCGGAGCCCTGCGTGAAGGAGTCGACACGCGCCACGTAGACCGTCTGGCCGAACAGCAGGAAGCCGACGAACAGCAGGACGATCGCCTGGACGAAGTGCATGCCCGACCCGGCGCCCAGCACGATGGCGCGCTGCCAGGCCGGACGGTCGGCGAAGAACCGGCCCTCGTCGCCCTTGAGCAGGCGGTGGTGGAGGTCGCCGACCCGCCCGGTCTCGGGGACCTCGGTGACGAGCACCTCGGTCAGCCGCAGCCGGGCCTCGGTGGCCGTGTCGTCAGGGGAGAGGTTGTTGCGCGTTCGCTCGACGATGCGGTCGGTCATGGCCGCAGGCGTGCCTCGACGGCGCAGCTCGGCGTGGAGCCGCTCCCAGGCCCGGGCCGTCAGCGCCGGCTGGGTCATCACGTCGCCGCCGCTGGCCTCGGCCAGCACGCGGCGGTCCTCCGACAGGGCGTCCGGGTCGAGCACCGCGTCGGCGACCGGGGCGAGGCGCTCGTCGTCCGGCGACATGCCCTTGATCCGCACGAACCCGCCGGCGGGCAGGAGCTTGACGCCGTACTCGGTCTCGCCGCGACGGGTCGACCACAGCGTCGGTCCGAAGCCGAGGAAGAAGCGATCCGCCCGCATCCCGAACCGCCGGGCGGTGAAGAAGTGCCCCCACTCGTGGATCATGATCGCGACGATCACGCCGACGACGAAGAGCACGACCGCGACCGTGCTTCCCATGGGACTCCCTGCGTCAGCCGTGACGTTCCACGATGCGGGCGGCCCGTTGGCGGGCCCACCCGTCAGCATGGAGAACGTCGTCCAGTGTTGTCGGCGTTCCCGGGTCGTCCGTTGAGTGCTCGTCGAGCACGGACTCGACCACCGCGGCGATGTCCAGGAACGTCAGGCGCCCGTCGAGGAAGGCGTGCACCGCAATCTCGTTCGCAGCGTTGAGGACGCCAGGGTACGTCCCGCGGCGACGTCCGGCCTCCGCCGCGAGGGTCAGCGCCCGGAACGTGTCCGGGTCCGCCGGCTCGAAGGTGAGCTCCTGCGCCCGGGTCCAGTCCATGGCGACGTGGGCGTGCGGAAGCCGATCGGGCCAGCCGAGCGCGAGCTGGATCGGCAGTCGCATGTCCGGCGGCGAGAGCTGGGCGAGCGTCGATCCGTCGCGGAACTCGACCATGGAGTGGACGATCGACTGCGGGTGGACGACCACGTCGAGGCGGTCCCAGCCGATGTCGAACAGCTCGTGGGCCTCGATGAGCTCGAGACCCTTGTTCATGAGCGTTGCCGAGTTGACGGTGATGACCGGGCCCATGTCCCAGGTCGGGTGGCTCAGCGCGTCGGCGGCGGTCACGTCCTTCAGGTCGTCGCGGGTCCGGCCACGGAAAGGCCCGCCGGAGGCCGTGAGCACGAGCCTGGCAACCTCCTCGCGCCGGCCGCCACGCAGGCACTGGGCGACGGCCGAGTGCTCGGAGTCCACAGGGATGAGCATGCGGTCGCGTCCGCCGGCGCGCTCGGCCGCCGCGACGACGAGGTCGCCGCCGACGATGAGGCTCTCCTTGTTGGCGAGCGCCACCGGATGGCCGGCCTCGAGGGCCGCGAGCGTCGAGCCGAGCCCTCGGGCGCCGGTGATGCCGTTCAGCACGAGGTCGGCGTCCGGCAGGCTGGCGATCTCGGCGACCCCGGGCATCCCGTCGCGGACCTTCGCCTCCGGCAGCGCATCGCGCAGCCGCGCCGCAGCCGCCGGATCGCCGAGCGCCACGTCGGCGACACCGAACTCCCGTGCCTGGGCCGCGATCGTATCGACATCGGACCCGGCGGCCAGCCCGACGAGCTGGAAGCGATCGGGGTGGGCGCGGAGCACGTCGAGGGCCTGGGTCCCGATCGAGCCCGTGGAGCCGAGGACGACGACGCGTCGGATCATGGTCATGCTCCTGCGGCGGGCAGGCGGGCGGCGCCGACGCGCTCGGCCGCGCCGACGGCGGCGGGCAGGCGCCGGCCGTCGCCGAGCGTGTAGGTGGCGAGCAGCTGACCGCAGGCCGCGTCGGCGTCACGCCCGCGTGTGTCGCGCAGGGTGGCGTTCGCCCCGTGATCGGCGAGGACCGCCATGAACCGGTCGGTCCGGGTACGGCTCGGCTCCTGCCAGACGACGCCCGGCGTCGGGTTCATCGGGATGACGTTGACGTGGGCGCGCAGCCGCCGCGCGATGGCGGCCAGCTCCTCGGCGTCGTCGGTGTGGTCGTTGACCTCCCCGATGAGCACCCACTCGAGCGTGACCCGGCGGTTGGTCGTCCGGCGGTATGCCTCGGCGGCCTCGACGAGCGCCGCGATCGGGTGCTGCCGGTTCGGGGGGACGAGGTCGTCACGCAGCCGGTCGTTGGCCGCGTGGAGGCTGAGGGCGAGCGTCAGCGGCAGGCCCTCGTCGGCGAGCCGACGGATGCCGGGCACCAGGCCGACGGTCGAGACGGTGATGTGCCGGGCGCCGAGGTCGAAGCCATCGGGGTCGTGCAGCCACCGGACGGAGCCGAGCGTCGCGTCGAGGTTGGCCAGCGGCTCGCCCATGCCCATGTAGACGACGTTCGTGACATGGTCGGGCACGTCGCCGGGGACGGCGTGCTGGCCGAGGTGCCCGGACCGCAGCGCGGCGTCGGCGACGACGACCTGGCGCACGACCTCCCCGGTGGTGAGCTGTCGCCGGAACCCGGCCTGACCGGTCGCGCAGAACGGGCAGCCCATCGCGCACCCGGCCTGGGTGGAGATGCAGACGGTCGCCCGCGCCGCCCCGGTCCCCTCGCCCGACGGGTAGAGCATCAGGACGGTCTCGATGGACTCGCCGTCGGGGAAGCGCAGCAGCAGCTTGTGGGTGTGGCCGTCGTCGGCGACCCGGTGGGCGACGAGCTCCGGGCGGGCGGCGGCGAACCGCTCCGCGAGCCGGGCGCGCAGCTCCTTCGGCAGGTTCGTCATCGCGTGGGGGTCGTCGACCCCCTTCACCAGCCACTCGAACACCTGTGCGGCCCGGTAGGACGGCTGGCCGAGCTCCGTCAGGAGCGCGGCGAGGTCGTCACGCGACAGGTCGTAGGGGTCGAGTGCGCGGTCGTCGGGCAGCACGGGTATCCAGGCGCTTGGTCGTCGGGGAGGGCGGTGGCGCGAGGCCGGGTCGTCGGCTCCAGGGTACGGCCCCGGCACCGGCCGGGGATGCTCAGCGTCGGAGCGCGTCGAGGACCAGCAGGGCGTAGTAGCCGACGGGGAGCGCGAGGAGGATCCCGTCGACGCGGTCGAGCACACCCCCGTGCCCCGGGATGAGCGCACCGAGGTCCTTGATGCCGAGATCGCGCTTGAACATCGACTCGGTCAGGTCGCCGAGGAAGCCGGCCAGGCCGACGACCATCGCGACCACCACGGCGCTGACGACGCTGAAGAGGTCCCCGATCAGCGGCAGGACGATCGCGGCGAGGATGGCCGCCGTCAGCAGACCGCCGACGAGCCCCTCCCAGGTCTTCTTCGGACTGACCCGGGGCGCGATGGGGTGACGGCCGAACAGGCTTCCGGCGGCATACGCCCCGATGTCGGTGAAGACGGCACCGCCGATGACGGCGAGGGTCCCGATATCGCCTCCCTGGTCGCGCAGCACGAGGAGGATCGCGTAGCTGGCCAGGAAGCCGACCCACAGGCCGATGAGCATGGTGTTGGCGACGGTGCGCACGACCCCCTCGCGCTCCGCGTCGGCGAGCTGCCAGAACACGGCACCGAGGAAGAGCACCAGGACGCCGACGACCTGACCGGTCGGCCCGGCGCGGTAGGCACCCGCCAGCATGGTGAGGCTGGCGACGAGCACGACCGGAACCGACAGCCCGAGCCCGAGTCCCGCGAGCACGCGGCCGACCTCGATGACGGCGATGACGACGAGGACCGTCACGACCGCCGTGAACGCCGCCGGGTGCCAGAACAGCGACCCGAGGAAGATCCCGGCCAGCGTCAGGCCGGAGGCGATGGCGATGGGCAGGTCACGCCCCGCCCGGCCGCGGCCGGCCGGCGAGCCCTCGGACGACGCACCGTCGTCCGAGGGCATCTGCGCCTGCTCAGTCACGGCCACTCGATCTCCGACACGACGACACGGTGCACGAAAGAGGGCGCGGCGGCCACGTTCGCCGCCGTGCGTCGGCGCCCGTCAGACCTCGAGAAGGTCCTGCTCCTTCTGCTCGAGCAGCTCGTCGATCCGGTGGACGTGCTTCGCGGTCAGGTCCTCGAGCTTCTTGGCCTGACGCTCGTGCTCGTCCTGGCCGACGTCGCCGTCGTCCTCGAGCTGCTGCATGCCGTCACGGGCGTGACGACGGACGTTTCGCACCGCGATCTTGCCGTCCTCGGCGTACTGCTTCGCGAGCTTGATGTAGTCGCGGCGGCGCTCCTCGGTGAGCTCCGGGAAGACACAGCGGATGATGCCGCCGTCGCTGGCCGGGTTCAGGCCGAGGTCGGAGTCGCGGATCGCCTTCTCGACGTCGGAGACGCTGCCCTTGTCGTACGGGTTGATGATGAGCATCCGCGGCTCGGGCACCGAGAAGTTCGCGAGCTGGTTGAGCGGCGTCGGGTTCCCGTAGTAGTCGACCGTCAGCTTGTTGAGGATCTGCGGGTTCGCCCGGCCGGTCCGGATCGTCGCGAAGTCCTCGGACACCTTCTCGACGGCCTGATCCATGCGACTGTTCGCGTCGTCGAGGATCTCCTCCAGGGTCATCGTCCATGCCTTTGTGTCTGGCGGTCGGTTGCCGCGTGTGTCAGCCGTCGCCGCCGGCGGTCACCAGTGTGCCGACCGGCTCGCCACGGACCACCCGACGGATGTTGCCTTCCTTGAGCAGCTCGAACACGACGATCGGCAGCTTGTTGTCCATGCACAGCGAGATGGCGGTTGCGTCCATCACCTTCAGGCCGCGGTTGAGGACATCGAGGAAGTCGATCTCGTCGAAGCGGGTCGCTCCGGGCGTGGTCTTGGGGTCGGCATCGTAGACGCCGTCCACCTGGGTGCCCTTCAGGATGGCGTCGGCGCCGATCTCCAGCGCGCGCTGCGCCGCCGTCGTGTCGGTCGTGAAGTAGGGGGCGCCGAGCCCGGCCGCGAAGATGACCACGCGCCCCTTCTCGAGGTGGCGCATCGCCCGGCGTCGGATGTAGGGCTCGGCGAGCTCCTGCATGGCGATCGCGGTCTGCACCCGCGTCTCGACGCCGGCCTTCTCGATGGCGTCCTGCAGGGCGAGGGCGTTGATGACGGTCGCCAGCATGCCCATGTGGTCGGCGCTGGAGCGGTCCATGCCGGCCGCGGCGGGCGACGCACCCCGGAAGATGTTGCCGCCGCCGACGACGATGGCGACCTCGGTGCCGTCGGTCTCCTTGAGCTCGACGATCTCCTCGGCGATCCGCGCGACGATCTCGGTGGAGATCCCGCCGCCCAGCTTCGGCTCGGAGAACGCCTCCCCGGACAGCTTGAGCAGGATCCGCTGCAGTGGCTTCCTCGAGCTCACGAGCCGCTCCCCTGACGTTCGATCGTCCCCAGGCCCGACGGCGATGCTAGCCCAGCACGGGGAGGGGTGACATGAACGGGCCGCCCCGTGGGGCGGCCCGTTCGCCGTGCTAGGCGCCGACCTCGAAGCGCGCGAAGCGCTTCACCTCGATCTTCTCGCCCAGGACACCCTGGACATCGCTGATCAGGTCGGCGACCGTCTTGCTGTCGTCCTTGACGAACGGCTGGTCGAGCAGCACGTTCTCCTCGTTGAACTTGCGCAGCTTGCCCTCGACGATCCGCTCGACGATGTTCTCGGGCTTGCCCTCGTCGATCGCCTGCTTGCGGGCGAACTCGCGCTCCTTGTCGAGCATCGCCTGGTCGACCTGGTCACCCGACACGACGAGCGGCTTCATGGCCGCGATGTGCATCGACAGATCCTTCGCGAGCTGCTGGAACCTGTCGCCCTTGGCGACGAAGTCCGTCTCGCAGTGCAGCTGGATCATGACGCCGACCTTCGGGGGAAGCCCCGGCGACGGCGCGTGCAGGTAGCTGTAGACCAAGCCCTCGGAGGCCGTGCGCTCGGCGGCGCGGGCGTCCATCTTGGCGCCCGTGCGCTCGCGAACGAGGTCGGCGGCCTTCTCGAGGTCGCCGTCGGCGTCCTCGAGGGCCTTCTTGCACGCCATCATGGGCGCGTCGGTGAGCTCGCGGAGCTTCTTGACGTCGGCAGCGGAGATGCTGGCCACTGGTGGTTCTCCTCGACGGTGTGGTCGGGCGGGCGCGTGCGTCCCGGCAGCCGGCTACTGCTGCTCGGGCTGCTGCGCGGTCTCGGTCTCGGCCGGAGGCTGCTGGTCCGCCTGGGCGGGCGGGGCCGGCTCAGCGGGGGCCTGCGGGGTCTCGGTGGTCTGGGCCGGCTGCTCGGTGGTCTGGGCCGGCTGCTCGGGGGCCTGGGCGGGCTGCTCGGGGGCAGCCTCGCCGCCAGCGGCCTGGGCGGCCTGCTCGGCGGCGCGCTGCCGCTCGAGCTCGATCTCCCACTCGGCCTTCGGCTCGCTGACCTCGAGGCCGCCACCGGCCGAGGACGCAGCCTGCATCGCCTGCACGCGCAGCTCCTCGTCGGGCGAACGGGAGGCGCGCAGCAGCAGCCCGTCGGCGCAGGCGTCGGCGACGATGCGCGTCAGCAGCGCGGACGAACGGATGGCGTCGTCGTTGCCCGGGATCGGGAACTGGACGAGGTCCGGATCGCAGTTCGTGTCGAGGACGGCGATGACCGGGATGTGGAGCCGGTTGGCCTCGCGGACGGCGATCTCCTCGATCACCGTGTCGACGACCCAGACGGCGTCCGGCAGCTTCTGCATCTCGCGGATGCCGCCGAGGTTGGTCTGCAGCTTCTCGTGCTCGCGCTGCAGCTGCAGGACCTCCTTCTTCGGCAGCAGCTCGAAGGTGCCGGCCTGCTCCATCGCCTCCAGCTCCTTGAGCCGGCCGATGCGACCCTTGATCGTCTGGAAGTTCGTGAGCATGCCGCCCATCCAGCGCTCGGTGACGTACGGCATGCCCACCCGCTGGGCCTGCCACTGGATGGTCTCCTGGGCCTGCTTCTTCGTGCCGACGAACAGCACGGTGCCGCCCTTGGCCACGAGGTCACGCGTGAAGGTGTAGGCCTTCTCGATGTACCCCACGGTCTGACGGATGTCGATGACGTAGATCCCGTTGCGCTCGCCGTAGATGAAGCGACGCATCTTGGGGTTCCAGCGCCGGGTCTGGTGTCCGAAGTGGACGCCAGCCTCCAGCAGCTGGCGCATGGTGACGACAGCCACGTTGATGTCCTTTGTGTTCGGTTGGGCCTCCGTCCGCGTCATCCGGGACGACCCACCCCGAGCGTGATGTCACGCTCGCGGGCACCGGGGCCACCCGTCGGCAGACGTGTGAATTTGGTCCTGCGGAGTGGATTCGGATGGATGGTCGGTGCCCAACCGGCGACGTTCTGCCTGCGTTGGTGCTGCCGAGCCCTCGATCCGACGAGACGGCCCGCTGCCGCGGGCCGTCTCGGGAGGGTATCCGCCGCTCGGGCGGGCGTCCACACGCCCGTCAGCGCCGAACGCAGCCGTCGCGGCGGCGAAGCCGGGCAGCGGTCGGTGCGGTCAGGCCGTCGGAATCAGGGCAGAGCGGGCACCGGCACGCTGCGCACGAGGTCGGTCAGCGCATCGCCTGCGTCGCGCAGCGTGCGGCCGAGGGCCTGCTCGGCCCAGCCGAGCGGGTACGACATCCAGTGTCCGGCGCCGCCGGCCTCGCCGGGTACGTCGCGGTCGGCGAGGAAGGCACGCAGGGCGATGCGTGCGGCCTCGGTACGGCGAACACTGTCGTGTGCGCCGGGCAGGACGACGTGGTCGGCGCCGGGCAGGTCGCTGCGGCGCTCGGGGACGACGGGGTCGCGCGAGCCGCCGAACGTGAATACGCGGGTGCCCGTCGCGAGCGGCCCCCGTAAGGGATGGGCCCGCGCCGCCGTCCAGGCGCCGGCGAGGTCGCGGACCAGCCCGGAGCCGACGGCGAGGTCGGACACCGCCCGCGAGCCGGCGTCGTGGTCCGGGATGGCCGCACTGAGCAGGTCCAGGCCGACCCGCGCCGCCGGGCTCTTGCGCGCCTCGACGATCGCGCGAGCCAGGTCGGCGCCCTCGAGCGGCGACGCGATCGTGGCGACGTGCCCGATCGGTGGCAGGGTCGGGTCGGTGGGGTCGTGCAGGACCAGCAGGTAGTAGGCGACCACGACCCCGCCCATGGAGTGGCCCACCAGGTCGACGGCCTGGCCGGGTGACCGCCGCCACTGGGCACGCAGCTGGTCCCGGAGCTTCTCCGCCGCGGCCGCGACGCCGCGCCACGTGTCGGAGGGCCCGTAGCGCGCCTGGTCGCGGGACGGGTCGTCGGCGGCGCCGGATCCCCCGCGGCCGGCATAGGAGAGGTAGGTGATGTCCTGAGCGGCGTAGCCGAGGTCGGTCAGCTCGATCGGATGCTGGCCCGTGGCGCTGCCGAGCCCCGCCACCCCGATGACGTGGTTCGGGTTCGGCGCGAAGACCCAGCCGGGGTGCGTGGCGACGGGCGAGCCCGGGACGAGTCCGAGGTGGTGGCGTCCGTCCCACGGGGCGTAGTGTGGGACCGAGGGCTCGGCCCGGGTGGTCCAGGCGCCCGCGCCCGTCAGCGCCGGGACCCACCGGCCGCCGAGGAGGTCGAGCGGATCGAGATAGGTGCCGCTGCGGTCGCGGACGGCGACGTGGAGGCCGCCGCCGGCGTCGCCGGGGTGGGCGCGCCCGGCCGCGCGGCCGAGGACGTCTCCGGCCGCCACGGCCTGACCGGCCCGGACCTGCACGTCGCGCAGCACGCCGTAGCTGGTGCGCAGCCCGTCGGGGTGGGCGATGGTCACCCACGGTGCCCCGGCCACGCTGCCCGCGAATGCGACGACACCGGCGCCCGCGGCGTGCACCGGGGTGCCCGGTGCCGCGGCGAGGTCCACGCCACGGTGGCCGGCCCCGAACCGGGTCCGCGGCGCGTCGAACGGTGCGACCACGCGCCCGTCCACCGGCAGCCGGTACACGGCGGAGGACGCCCGGTCCGCGTCGCGCGGCGGCGCGTGGGCGCCGGCCGAGCCGTTCGACGCGCCGGGCGAGAGCCCGGGGGACGCCGCGGCGCTTCCGGTCGGCACGAGCATCGCCACGAGGACGAGCACGGCGAGCAGCAGAGGGCGTGCAGCAGGCAGAATCGGGGACACGCGGCAGCCTTCGTCCGGTCCGCCCCCGGCACGACGACGGTGACCGTAGGCGCCCGACGACCCGCTGCCCCGAGCAGGCATCGGCGCGCTGTGGAGGACGACGTGGACCGCGGCGGCCCGTCGTCAGCCGCGGATGCGGTCCAGCAGCTTGCTCCGGAGGCTCAGCACGGACTTCGTGTGGATCTGGCAGACGCGCGACTCGGTCACACCGAGGATGTCGCCGATCTGCGCCAGGGTGAGCCCCTCGAAGTAGTAGAGCGCGATGACCGTCTGCTCCCGCTCGGACAGGCGGCCGATCGCCTCACGAAGGAGCCGTCGCGTCTCCTTCTCGTCGATGTTGTCCTCGGGCTGGACCGTGTTCGCGTCCTGCAGCGTGTCGACGAGGGAGATGTGGTCGCCACCGCCGAGGTCGAACGCCTCGTCGAGCGCCACCATGGACGTCAGCGACACCTGGGAGAGCATGTCGGCGAGATCGTCCTCGCTGATGTCGAGCTCGGCCGCGAGCTCCTCGTCCGTGGGGGTGCGCTGCAGCTGCCCCTCGAGCCGGTGGATGGCCTGCTCGATGCGGCGGGCCTTCGAGCGCACCGACCGCGGGACCCAGTCGATGGAGCGCAGCTCGTCGATGATCGCGCCACGGATCCGGGTGATGGCGTAGGTCTCGAACTTGTACCCCTTCTCGGGGTCGAACTTCTCGATGGCGTCCATCAGCCCGAAGATGCCGTAGGACACGAGGTCGGCGTGCTCGACGTTGCTCGGCATGCCCACCCCGACACGACCGGCGACGTACTTCACGAGCGGCGAGTACTGGAGAATGAGCTGCTCACGGGCTTCGGTGTCGCCCGTCGCCCGGTAGCGGTCCCACAGTGCCCGCACCTCCGGATCCACCGAACCTCCTTGCACGCCTCATCCCGGGCCACCGAGCGTGGCCGGGGGTCATCCTAACCGGCGGACCGGCCACCTCGTCGCTTTGTCCCCCGCGGATGCGCACGCTGGTAGATCTCGACGAGCCGTCCACGGGTGAGGTGCGTGTAGCGCTGGGTCGTCGCGAGCGACGCGTGCCCGAGCAGCTCCTGGACGCTGCGCATGTCGGCGCCCCCCTCGAGCAGGTGGGTCGCGTAGGTGTGGCGCAGCGTGTGGGGCGTGACGTGTCCCAGCCCGGCCTGCCGGGCCGTGTCGGTGACCACCGTGCGGGCATCGCGGACGCCGAGCCGGGCCCCGCGGGTGTTGAGCAGCAGCGCATCGGTCGTGACCGGCGACCGGCGGCTGAGCACGGGCCGGCCGCCGCCGAGGTAGGCCCGCAGGGCGTCGGCGGCCGGCTCGCCGAGCGGGACGAGGCGTGTCCTGTCCCCCTTGCCGTGCAGCCGCACGAGCCCGTCGTCGAGGTCGACGGCGCGCAGGTCGAGCCCGCAGGCCTCCGACACCCGGGCGCCCGTGGCGTACAGCAGCTCGAGGAGCACGCGGTCCCGGGTACCGACCGGCGTCCCGACGTCGGGCGTGGTGAGCAGCGCCACGACCTGGTCCACACGCAGCACCCGTGGCAGCGACCGTCCCTGCTTCGGGGTGGCGAGCAGCTGGGCAGGATCCTCGTGGACGTACCCCTCGCGGGCCAGGAAGGCGAAGAAGCTGCGAAGGCTGCTGGCCCGCCGCGCGGCGGTGGACCGGGCGTAGCCCCGTTCGGCGAGATGCGCGAGGTAGCGGCGCAGCAGCCCGAGACGCACCTCGTCGGGATGGTCGACCCCGTTCGCGACGCAGAACTCGGCGAAGCCGGCCGTGTCGCGCCGGTACGCCGCGACGGTGTTCGGACTGCGGCCGCGGTCGGCACCCACGTGGCGTGCGAACGCGGCGATCGTCTCCGCCCAGGCCGGCGGGAGGCCCGTGGACTCCTCGGACGGCGGGTCGCCCGTGCCGGTGTCCGAGGCGGGCGGGTCGCCGGGTGGTCGGGAGGCGGTCATGAGGGCGAGCGTCGGGGCGGCCGTCGGGCCTGTCAAGGACCCTGACGCCTGCCGCGGTCCCAAGCGCCCGGCCCTGAGCGCCGTCGCGGCCGCCCATCACGATGTCCGGGTGCCCGCCCGGAGCATGCCTGGTCGACACTAGGCTGCGGTGATCGTCCGGCAGCCGGCTCGGTGGCGGCGGACGAGCGCCGAGAGGATGGGGACCCCCGTGGCCGTGGTCGACCGCTTCGAGTTCCAGGGCGACACCCTGACCTACGAGACGCATGGCGAGGGGCCGCGCGTCTTCCTCTTCCTCCACGGACTCATGCTCGACGCGGCACTCAACCGGACGATCGCCGCCCTGCTCGCCGACCGCGGGCACCGGGTCGTGCTCCCCGAGCTCCTCGGGCACGGGCGCAGCGACCGACCGACGCATGCCTACGCCCACCGGCTCGAGTTCTACTCCGATCAGGTCGTCGCGCTCCTCGACCATCTCGACCTCGACGAGGCGGTGATCGGCGGCGTGTCGCTGGGCGCGAACGTCGCGTTGCAGGTCGCCGCGACGCACCCTGAGCGCGTGCGGGCGATGGTGCTCGAGATGCCGGTCCTCGAGCGGGGCGCGGTGGCGGCCGTGGCCGCGTTCTTCCCCATGCTGCTGGCGCTGCGGTACGGCGAGCGGGCGCTCCGGCCGGGGAGCCGGCTGCTGCGGGCGTTGCCGCGGACGGGCTACCACCCCTTCGACTCGTTCATGAACCTCGCGTCGAGCGACCCACGCGAGCTCGCCGCCGTGCTGCACGGCCTGTTCGTCGGACCCGGCTGTCCCCCGGCACGCGCGCGGGAGCAGCTCACGATCCCGTCGCTGGTGATCGGGCACTCCGGCGATCTGCTGCACCCCATGAACGACGCCGAGGCCCTGGCGACCGAGCTGCCGATCTGCCGGCTGGTCCGCGCCTGGTCGGTGCTCGAGGCGCGGACCTTCCCCCGCCGGATCGGCGGCGAGATCGGGCAGTTCCTCGACGAGATGTGGGCGCCGACGCTGAAGGTCGCCAACCAGGAGGATCCGCGCGTCGGCCCCCACTGAGCTTTCCGTCGCGGCGTGTGCTGGCCCGGTCACGACGGCGCTCGGACGAGGCGGACGCCCTCCATGCTCTCGGCGATCTCCCCGGCGATGCGTGCCCGGGTGAGCGCGGCGAGCAGCGTCGGGGCGGCGATACCAGCCATCTCGGCCAACGCCTCGCTGCGGATCGGCCGCGGCCAGCGCTCCGCGAGCACGGCGTGGACGGCGGCGGGCAGCGTGGACGTGGCGGCGGCGGGCGCGTCCCGGGAGTCGGGTGCTCCGGGGCCGTCGGTCCGGGCCCGGCCGAGCGCCGCGAGCAGGTCGTCGGGACTCGTGCACGGCGCAGCGCCCTCCGCGAGCAGCCGGTGGGGTGCCGCCGACCCGGGCCGGCGCACGTCGCCGGGCACGGCCATGACGGTCACGCCACGGTCGGCCGCCGCAGCCGCGGTGATCAGCGAGCCCGACCGTCGGCCACCCTCGACCACGACCACCACGTCCGACAGCCCGGCGACGATGCGGTTTCGCTCGCGGACACGGGGTGGCGTCGGCGCGACCTCCGGAAGGAGCTCGCTCGCGATCCAGCCGCCGCGGTCGAGCACGCGGTCGAACAGCCCGCCGGGTGCCGCGTGCCGACGGGGGTAGGCGACCCCGTGACCGCAGCCGAGGACGACCGCGGTGCCGCCCTGAGCGGGTAGCGCCGCACCGTGGGCAGCCGCGTCGACCCCGACGGCCCCACCGCTGACGACGAGCACGCCGGCGTCGCTCGCTGCCTCGGCCAGCCACGCGGCGACGCCGGTGCCGTAGGCGGTGGCCCGCCGGGCGCCGACGAGTGCCACCGCGGGCCGCTCGCCGATGCCCGCGGCCGGACCGCGCCAGGCCAGCAGCACCGGTCCGCCGGTGTGCGGCCAGCCCGCGGCGAGCCGGTGCGGGTAGGCGGGATCGCCGACCAGCGCCACCCGGACACCGAGGCGATGCCACTGCGCACCGATGCCGCCCGCGAGCTCCAGCGCCGCCGGGCCCGGGTCGCCGACGAGCCCCGGCAGCGCCTCGGCGGGATCCTCGGCCCCCGCGGCGACCGCCTGCTTCAGCAGCCGGGTGGCGGTGTGCCGGGGACCGAGCAGCCACGCCACGGTCCGCGCCAGCAGCACCGGGTCGGTCCCCGGCGCGGCGACCGCGTCCCAGCCGTCGTGGGCGCGACGGGCCGTCACGACAGCACCGCGTCGGGGAGCCGGTACGCGACCGCCTCCTCGATGTGGTCACGACCCACCTGCTCGTCACCGCCGAGGTCGGCGATGGTGCGCGCCACACGCAGGCAGCGGTCGAAGCTGCGCGCCGAGAGCCCGAGCCCGGCGACCGCGCCGGCAAGCGTCCGCAGCGCCTCGCGGCGTGTGGTCGCCCGCAGTCGCTCTGCGTCCACATCGCGGGCCAGGACCCCCTCCCCCCACCGCTCGGACGATCGCTGCCGGGCGGCCGCGACCCGCGCGGCCACGGTGGCCGTGGACTCGCCGTCCGGGGCGCCGAGCAGCTGCTCGCGCGCCACCGGGCGGAGCTCGACCTGCACGTCGATGCGGTCGAGGAGCGGTCCGGACAGCCGGGCGCGGTAGCGCTCGATCTGGTCCGGCCGGCACCTGCAGATGACACCCGGCACCCCGAGGTTGCCGCAGGGGCACGGGTTCGCGGCCGCGACGAGCAGGACCCGCGACGGGTAGCGGACGGACGCGCGCGACCGGACGATCGAGACGGTCCCGGTCTCGAGGGGCTGGCGCAGGGCGTCGAGGATCCACCGCGGCACCTCGAGAAGCTCGTCGAGGAACAGCACCCCGCGATGGGCGAGGCTGAGCTCCCCGGGCCGGGCCACCCCGCTGCCCCCACCGACGAGCCCGGCGACCGAGGTGGTCTGGTGGGGGTCGCGGAACGGCGGGCGCAGGCAGAGGGGCGCGTCGGGTGGCCGCTCCCCGGCGACCGAGTGCACTGCGGCCACCTCGAGCGCTTCGCCGATGCTGAGCGGCGGCAGGATGCCGGGCAGGCGACGTGCCAGCATCGACTTGCCACAGCCCGGCGGCCCGGCCAGCAGGAGGTGGTGGCCGCCGGCGGCCGCGATCTCGAGGGCCCGCCGGGCGACCGGCTGCCCACGGACCTCGACCAGGTCGGGGCCGGTGTCGCGGTCGAGCGGCGGCACCTCGTCGACCGCACGCGGGGCGCTCTTCCCGCGGAGGACCGACACGACCTCGCGCAGGTCGGCGACCGGGATCACGTCGAGTCCGCTGGCGAGCGCGGCCTCGGGACCGGCCGCGTCGGGCACCAACAGCCGCCGCGCGCCGAGGTCCCGGGCGGCACTGGCGATCGGCAGGATGCCCGGGACGGGACGTACGGACCCGTCGAGGCCCAGCTCGCCCACCGCGTAGCAGCCGGCGAGCGCGGCGAGCGGAATTTGTTTGGTCGCCGCGAGGACCCCGACGGCCAGCGGCAGGTCGAACCCGGCGCCGGCCTTGGGGAGCGCGGCCGGCGACAGGTTCGCGACGACGCGCCCGTCCGGCCAGTCGAGTCCCGAGCGCTGGATGCCGATCTTGACGCGGTCGGCGGCCTCCCGGACGGCGGCGTCGGGCAGGCCGACGACCCGCATGCCCGGCAGGCCGGAACCGGCCGAGCACTCGACGCGGACGGGCCGGGCATCGAGTCCGAGCAACGCCACGGCTCCCATCTCGGCCAGCATCAGAAGACCCCTTCGAGGTGGTCGAGCGTGCCGGCGCGGCCGTCGGGCAACAGGACCGCGACCACGTCGAAGCGGATGTGGCGGTAGCGCATGCCGGCCTGACGCAGGAACGCGAGGGTCAGAGCCCGGATCTTCGCCTGCTTGCGCGGCGTCACCGCGGCGAGCGGTCCGCCGAACCCGGTGCCGCGACGGGTCTTCACCTCGCAGACGACGAGGCTCCCGGTCGCGGCATCGACGGCGACGACATCGAGCTCACCGCGGACCTCCCCCTTGGTGACCCGCCAGTTCGTCGCCAGGATCTCCAACCCGTCGTCGTCGACGAGGTGACGCACCGCGAGCGCCTCGCCGGCCTGGCCCAGCGCCCGACGGCGGTCGCCGTCGGGATCCGGACGCGGAATGACGAGATCGGTGCGTGTGTGTCGGCTCATGCGGCCGACACTACGGCGCTCCGCCCGGTCGTCCGCCCGGCGGTGGCGCGGCTGCTGTGGACGGGCGGCGCGTCAGCCGATGACGCCCGCACCCCACAGCACGGCGAGCAGGATCACGACGATGCCGACGACGAGCAGCCACAGATCGGTGCGCTTGTCGTCCCGGTAGCGGCGGGTGGCGTTGAACCCCATGTCAGCGCTCCATGAACGGCGGCATACCGTCGTCGTCGTGCTGGAGCTCCTCGACGTTGACGTTGCGGAACGTCAGGACCCGTACGTCCTTCACGAACCGGGCCGGGCGGTACATGTCCCAGACCCAGGCGTCCCGCAGGTGGAGCTCGAAATACACCTCACCGCGGTCCTCGCCGTGCGTCGCCACGTCCACCTCGTTCGTGAGGTAGAAGCGGCGCTCGGTCTCGACCACGTAGCGGAACATGCGCACGACGTCGCGGTACTCGCGGTAGAGCGCGAGCTCGAGGTCGGTCTCGTAGGCGTCGAGGTCGTCGGGGTTCATCGTCCCTCGGGGGTGAGTCGGCGTGGAGCCGAGCGGCGGTCGCTGCGAAGGATAGGGCTGCCGGGACAGGGTCCGGGCTCCCGCGCCGGGGCGCAACCCCTGCCGCGCCGGGCGCGGTGGACAGCGACGCGACGGTATCCCCGCGTGCACCGGGAGACCGCGACCGCCGCTTCCGGCAGTCGCTTCGATACGTTCGCGCCGTGGGACTTCCCGTGAACCAGCGTCGCAACGTCAAGCGCACCGCCAGCGGCAGGGTGCGCCGCCTCCCCGACGTCCCCGGTATCAAGGTCGAGCGGTCCTACTGGGACGACGGGGCGGTCGTCGCCGGCGTCGACGAGGTCGGCCGGGGCGCGTGGGCAGGCCCCGTGACCTACGCCGCGGTCGTCCTGCCGTCGGATCGGCGGATGTACAAGCTGCGGGACTCGAAGATGCTGGACCCGCAGCGCCGCGCGGAGCTCGCGGCCCGGCTCCACGGCTTCGCGCTCGGGATCGGGATCGGTCACGCGACCAACGAGGAGATCGACGAGCTCGGGATGAGCCCGGCCATGCGGCTGGCGGCCCGCCGGGCGGTCGACGCCCTCGCGGTGCGTCCCGACGTGCTGCTGCTCGACGGGAACTGGGACTTCCTCGCCGGGTACGGCACCGACAACCGCTGTATCGTGTCCGGCGATGCGTACAGCGCCTCGATCGCCGCGGCCTCGATCGTCGCGAAGGTGACCCGGGACGACCTCATGGTCACCGCGGACCCCGATCACCCGCCGTACGCCTTCGCCTCCAACAAGGGCTACCCGAGCCCGGACCACGTCCGGGCGCTCGACGAGCACGGCCCCTGCGAGCTGCACCGCCACTCGTGGGCGCCGATCGCGGCGCGCAACCAGCTGTGTCTGTTCGACGGCGAGGGTGACGCGTCGTTCGCCTGGGACGCGCAGGCCGACGACGTGCCCGTCGAGCACCGCGGCCCCGACCGCGACTGACCCGCGTGGCGATCAGGCCGCCGGGCGCTGCTCCACCGGCGCCGGCGCGCTGGACTCCGCGGTCGCCGACGCCGAGGGCTCCTCCTCGGCCGGCGCCTGGTCCGGCGGCGGGATGTCGGCGTACTCGGCCTTGCGCAGCGCACCCATGTGACTCGGCGGCCAGATGATGGCGATGGCGCGGCCGACCAGCTTCGACTCGTCGACGTAACCGAGCCGCGGGAACCGCGAGTCGGACGAGTTCGGCCGGTTGTCACCGAGGAAGAACAGCTTGCCCTCGGGGACGACATAGGGGCCCTGCGAGCGGGTGTCCTCGTTCACGACGTAGGGCTCGTCGAGCTTCGTGCCGTTGACGTAGACCACGCCCTCCCGGATGACGATGCGGTCCCCCGGCAGTCCGATGACACGCTTGACGAAGTCCCGGGCGTTGGCCGGGACGACCCCGAGGAACTGACCGGCGCCGCGCGCGACCTTGGTGATCCAGGACTCGTTGGCGGGCTCCGGTGGCCCCTCCTCGCCCTCGAAGACGACGACCTCCCCGCGGCGCGGCTCGCGGAAGCGGTAGGTGATCTTCTCGACGATCATCCGGTCGTGGACCTGCAGCGTCGGCTCCATGGAGCTCGACGGGATGTAGAAGACCTGGACGACGAAGGTGCGCAGCAGGAACGCCAGCACGAAGGCGACGAGGAGCAGGACGGGCAGCTCCCGGAAGAACGCCCCGACCGAGCCGGCACCGCCACCGGAGTCCGACGCACGGGGCGGAGTCGTCGCACCCTCCCCCGCCGCCGTGTCCTCGGACGCGGCGGCCTCTGGTGGTGCCTGGCTGGCCGACGCGTCGCCCGGGGCGCGGTCGTTCCCGGAGGGACCGGCGGGTGCCGAGCGCGCCTCGTCGACGCCCGGTCGGGCGGCGGCGGGGTCGCGGTCGGGATCGAGGTCGCTCATCACGTCTCCGTGAGGCTATGCGTGTCGCCGCGACGATGTGCACGGCGGCACGCCGGAGGCGCGCAGCGTCACCTGACGTTCTCTCGCTTCTCCCGGATACGCGCCTTCTTGCCCACCCGATCGCGCAGGTAGTAGAGCTTCGCGCGACGGACGGCGCCGCGGCGCAGGACCTCGATCTGGTCGATCACCGGGCTGTGCACGGGGAAGGTCCGCTCGACGCCGACGCCGAAGCTGACCTTGCGCACGGTGAAGGTCTCGCGTACGCCGCCGCCCTGGCGGCGCAGCACCACGCCCTCGAAGACCTGGATCCGCGAGCGGCCACCCTCGGTGACCTTCACGTGGACCTTGACGGAGTCCCCCGGCCAGAACTCGGGGATGTCGTCCCGCAGGTACGACTGCTCGACGATGTCAACCTTGTTCATCGTTCCATCCTGCGTTCGTGGGTCGGCGTGGGGCCGGCGTTCCGTGTGGCCTGCGTTCGTGGACCGTCGGGGGGCTGCGGCTCGCGTCGGTCGGCGAGCAGCCGTCGGGCATTCGGGCGCGTTGGAGATCCGGGGCGCCGCTGAGCCGACACGGCCACCGCGCGAAATCGGTCGGCCGGAAACGACCACGGAGGCGTCCCGGCGGGACTGGAGGGGACTCCTTTACGTGTCCGCCCAGAGAGCCGCGGGCAGAACCCGTGCGCGCGAGTGGGGCCAGCGTGCGCTGCAGGCGCGGATAGTACGGCGCCGCAGGTGGGACGGTCAAACGACGCCGCGTCCATGTGCGATGTCAGTCGGTCGACGTCGCCCCTCGACCGTCGTCGGTCGGCTCACCGGTGACCGGGTCCCCGAGGAGGTCGGGCCGGCGTCGGCGGGTGAGCGCCAGCGCCTGCTCGTGCCGCCAGGCCGCCACCGCCCCGTGGTCGCCGGAGGTGAGGATCGGCGGAACCTCCATGCCGCGGATCTGCGCGGGGCGGGTGTACTGCGGGTACTCGAGGAGCCCGCGGCTGAAGGACTCGTCCTGTGCCGACGCCTCGTTGCCGAGGACGCCGGGGACGAGGCGCGAGACCGCCTCGACGAGGACGACCGCGGCGGCCTCCCCGCCGGCGAGCACGTAGTCCCCGATCGAGATCTCGTCGGTCGCCACCGCGTCGTGGACCCGCTCGTCGATGCCCTCGTAGCGGCCGCAGGCGAGCACGAGCCGCTCCTCGGCCGCCAGCTGCCGGGCCAGCGACTGGTCCAGCGGGCGCCCCCGGGGCGTCAGCAGGATCGTCCGGGGCCGCGGTCCGCCGGCGACCGCCGGCGGGTCGGGAGCCGGGATCACGTCGTTCCATACGTCCTCGGCCGCCCGGAACCACACGTCGGCTCGCATGACCATCCCGGCGCCACCCCCGTACGGCGCATCGTCGACGGTGCGGTGCCGGTCGGTGGTCCAGTCACGCAGGTCGTGGGTGCGCAGGTCGAGGGTCCCGGCCTCGACCGCCTTGCCGATCAGCGACGTGGTGAGCGGCCCGACGAAGTACTCCGGGAAGATCGTGACGATGTCGATCCTCATCCCGACTCCTCGCCGGTCGGCTCGGCGCGGTCCGGCTCGACGAGACCCTCGGGAGGGTCGACGAGGACGAGCCGCTCGCTGCCGGCCTCGTCGACGGCGACCTCGACGTACTCGTCGACGGCGGGCAGCAGCCAGCGCGTCCCGTCGGCACGCTCGACCTCGAGCAGGTCGTAGCCGGCGGCCGGAGGAAGGTCGATGAGGTCGACGACCGTGCCGAGGTCGGTGCCGTCGGCGTGGACGACCTGCATGCCCGCGAGCTCGTGGGCGTAGTAGGTCTCGCTCTCGGACACGTCGGCCGGCGGGGCGTAGAGCTCGGCGCCGCGCAGGGCCTCCGCCGCCGTGCGGTCGCCGATGCCCTCGAAGGCGACGAGCAGCCGCCCCTGGTGGGGGCGCGAGGTCGTGACCACCAGCGACCGGTCGCGCACGGTGTGGACCGTGCCCGGGGCGAACCGGTCGGGCACGTCGCTGAGGACGACGACCACCACCTCGCCACGGATGCCATGGGGCTTGACGATCCGCCCGACGAGCACCTGCTCAGTCACGGAGTCGCCGGTGGCGCGGAGCGGAGCGAGCACGCACGGCGCCCCGAACGAGCCGGTGGCGCGGAGCGGAGCGAGCACGCACGGCGCCCCGAACGAGCCGGTGGCGCGGAGCGGAGCGAGCACGCACGGCGCCCCGAACGAGCCGGTGGCGCGGAGCGGAGCGAGCACGCACGGCGCAGCCCACGACGACCCTAATCGACGATCTCGACGTTGACGTTCTCGTCGTCGAGTGAGGCGGCGGCCTTGACGAGGGTGCGCAGCGCCTTGGCGGTGCGCCCCCGCTTGCCGATCACCTTGCCCAGATCGTCGTCGTTGACGTGGAGCTCGAGGGTGACGTTGCGTCCCCCCTCGACGACCACGACCTCGACGTCGTCGGGGTGGTCGACGAGCTGCTTCGCGACGTATTCGAGGACGGCCTCGGCCTTCACTCGGACGCCTCCTCACCCGACGCGTTGCCGCTCGCGGGCGCGGTGCCGGTCTGGGCGGCGGCCTCTGCCTTCGCCCTGGCCTTCTTCGACGGCTTCGGGCCGCTGCTGTCTGCACTGCGATCGCGCTTCGGCGCGTCGCCCGGCTTGAACTCCTCCCAGACGCCCGCGATGCGGAGCAGCTTCTCGACCGCGCTGGTCGGCTTGGCGCCGTTGCGCAGCCAGTGCAGCGCACGCTCGGAGTCGATCTTGATGTCGGAGGGCTCGGCCATCGGGTGGTACTCGCCGATGATCTCGATGAAGCGGCCGTTGCGCGGGGAGCGGGAGTCGGCCGCGACGACCCGGTAGTGCGGCTTCTTCTTCGTGCCCTCGCGGCGCAGACGCAGCTTGACAGCCATGGACGTGATCTCCTGGAAACGTCGCCGGGCGCGTCGCCGCGGCGGGATGATGGCCGGCCCGTACCCCACGGACCGTCCCTTCAGTGGTGGGTGGGACGGGCGGCGGGGCGGAGGTCGGCCGTGGTCGTGGTGCAGGTGCGGTCAGGAGGCGGACCTCGAGACCGGCCGGGGAGCAGGGTAGCCGCGCAGGCTCGCGACAGCGACCCGAGAGATGTGTGCGGCGTTGTACCCACGAGAGCGGGATAACTCCGCACGTATCCTGCGCGCGCCGAGATGTGTGCGGCGTTGTACCCACGAGGGCGGGATAACTCCGCACGTTTCCGTGGGGGGAGGGGTCAGTCCTTCTTCTTGCCCTTCGGCGGGGCGGGCTTCAGGCCGGGGAAGCCGCCCATGCCGCCGCCGGCGCCACCCATGCCGCCGGGGAGCTGGCCGGACTGCTGCAGCTGCTTCAGCGCCTTGGCCTGTGCCATCTGGCCGCGCACGCCACCCTTCGGCTTGCCCTTGCGCTTCCCGCCGGGGCCTCCGCCCTGCATGCCGGCCATCTTCGAGACCGACTTCATGAGCTTCTGGGCCTCCTGGAACTGCTTGACCAGGCGGTTGATCTCCGTGACGGTCACGCCGGATCCCCGGGCGATGCGCTTGCGCCGGGAGCCGTTGAGGACCTTCGGGTCGCGCCGCTCCTCGGGGGTCATGCCGCGGATGATCGCCTCGATGCGGCCGACCTGCTTGTCGTCGATGTCGATGTCCTTCAGCTGGTTGCCCAGCCCGGGCATCATGTTGAGCAGGCCCTTGAGCGGCCCCATCTTCTTGAGCATCTGCATCTGGTCGAGGAAGTCCTCGAGGGTGAACTGCCCGGAGAGCAGCGCCTCCTCGGCCTGTGCGGCCTCCTCCTCGGTGTAGGTCTCTTCGGCCTTCTCGATGAGCGTCATCACGTCGCCCATGCCGAGGATCCGACCGGCCATGCGGTCGGGGTGGAACTGCTCGAACTCGTCGAGCTTCTCGCCCACCGACGCGAACTTGATCGGCGCGCCCGTGACCTCGCGGACCGACAGGGCGGCGCCGCCACGCGCGTCACCGTCGAGCTTCGTGAGCACCACCCCGTCGAAGCCGACCACGTCGTGGAACGACTTCGCGACGTTGACGGCCTCCTGTCCGATCATCGAGTCGATGACGAACAGGGTCTCGTGCGCGTCGACGACCCGACGGATGTCGGCCGCCTGCTGCATGAGCTCCTCGTCGATGTGCAGGCGCCCCGCCGTGTCGACGATGACGACGTCGCAGCCGGTCTCGCGGGCCTTGCCGATCGAGTCGCGTGCCACGGGGACCGGGTCGCCCGAGGTGACCGGCGCGTAGACGTGCACGCCCGCCTTCTTCGCGTTGACGCGCAGCTGCTCGACGGCAGCGGGCCGCTGCAGGTCGCAGGCGACCAGCATCGGGTTGCGGCCCTTCTTCTTCAGGTAGGCGGCGAGCTTGCCGGCGGCGGTGGTCTTGCCGGAGCCCTGCAGGCCCGCGAGCATGATCACGGACGGCTTGCCGGAGCCGAGGTCGAGCGGGGCGGTCGTGCCGCCGAGCGCCTGCTCGAGCTGGTCGTGGACGGCCTTGATGACGGTCTGCGAGGGGTTGAGGGCCTTGTTGACCTCCTCGCCGACGAGGGTCTCCTTGAGCCGCCCGACGAACTGCTTCACGACCTTGAAGTTGACGTCGGCCTCGAGCAGGGCGAGGCGGATCTCGCGCAGGGTGGCGTCGACCGTCTTCTCGTCCAGCCGGCCGCGGCCGCGCACGCGGTCGAGGGCGGACTCGAGACGTTCGGAGAGGGCGTCGAACACGGTTGCGGCCTTCAGGTCAGTGACACGGGGGCTGCGACGATCCGGGACGCAGGGTAGCGGGGAGGCCCCGACGGCTCCCCTGGCGTGCCCCTGCCGCTACACCGGGTCGAGGTCGGCGAACAGCCCCTCGACGAACGCGTCCGGGTCGAAGTGGGCGAGGTCGTCGACGTCCTCGCCGAGCCCGACGAGCTTCACCGGCAGACCGAGCTCGCGCTGCACCGCGACGACGATCCCGCCCTTGGAGGAGCCGTCGAGCTTCGTGAGCACGACGCCGGTCACGTCGACGGCCTCGGTGAACGCCCGCGCCTGGGCGATGCCGTTCTGCCCCGTCGTGGCGTCGAGCACCAGCAGCGTCTCCTCGAGCGGGCCGGCCTGCTTCTCGACGACGCGCTTGACCTTCGACAGCTCGTCCATGAGCTCCCGCTTGTTGTGGAGGCGTCCGGCGGTGTCGATGATGAGCAGGTCCGCGTCCGTGGCCTTCGCCGCCATGTAGCCGTCGTAGGCGACCGATGCCGGGTCGGCGCCCTCCTCCTTGCGGACCAGGCGGGCGCCGGTGCGCTCCGCCCAGAGACCGAGCTGCTCCGCCGCCGCGGCGCGGAAGGTGTCGGCGGCGGCCAGGACCGCGGCCCGGCCCTCGCGCTCCTCGACCGCGGCGAGCTTGCCGATGGTGGTGGTCTTGCCGGTCCCGTTGACCCCGGTGACGAGCCAGACGGTCGGTTCGTCGTCGGCGGCGCGGGCGAGCTCACGGTCCGGGTCGCCGAGCGCCTTGCGCAGCTCCTGCTTGAGCAGCGCCACGACGCGCGGGCCGTCGGTCACGCCTTCCTCACGGACCCGCCGGCGCAGCTCCTCGACGATCTCCAGCGTCGCCTGCACGCCAACGTCGGCGGTGATCAGGGCCTCCTCGAGGCCCTCCCAGGCATCCTCGGAGACGCCACGGCCGAAGAGCTCCGCGACCGAGGTCCCGAAGACGTTGCGGGTGCGCGACAGACGACGGCGGAACCGTTCGCCGAGCGTGAGCTCCTCGACCGGCGGAGCGGGCGGCGCCTCGGGGGGCGCGGGCGGGGCCTCGGCGGCGGGTGCCCGGGCCTCCGGCGGCGCCTCGGCCTCGCGGGGCGGCGCCTCGGGCGGGGCCGTCGTCGTGGTGGGTCGCTCGAGCGTCCCGGCGCCGCCGCGCCGGCGACCCGACACGACGAGACCCGCGACGAGCACGATGAGCGCCACGCCGACGATGATCGACAGGATGATGATTTCCATCGGGTGCCTCGACCAGCAGATGGGGATGCCGACGCGAGATCGAGAGCGCCGGTACGTCAGTCCCGCAACGTACCGTGCCGCTGCAGCGTCATCGGGGCCGAGGGTGGACGTCCGCGGCGGATCAGCGGCAGCTCACCCGGCCGGCGGGCCGGCGGTTGAGCCGGCCTCGACGAGCGCCTCGGCCACCTCGTCGTCCGCGAGACGGTCGGCGACCACCTTGGTGACCGCGTCGGGTGCCATCGTGATCCCGTAGAGCATGTCGGCGACCTCCATCGACCGCTTCTGGTGGGTCACCATGATGATCTGCGAGGCCCCCTTGAACGACCGGATGACCTTCAGCAGCCGCTGCAGGTTCACGTCGTCGAGTGCGGCGTCCACCTCGTCGAGCACGTAGAACGGCGAGGGCCGGGCCCGGAAGATGGCGAACACGAAGGCGAGCACCGTCAGCGACCGCTCGCCGCCGCTCAGCAGCGACAGCCGGGTCACCTTCTTGCCGGGCGGCCGTGCCTCGACCTCGATGCCCGTCGTGAGCATGTCGTCCGGGTCGGTGAGCACCAGACGCCCGTGCCCGCCGGGGAACACGGTCGCGAAGGTCTGGTCGAACTCGCGCGACACGTCGGCGAAGGCGTCGGCGAAGACCTGCTCGATCTTGCGGTCGACCGCCTCGACGACCTGCTGCAGGTCGCGCTTCGAGCTGCGCAGGTCGTCGAGCTGGCCGGACAGGAACTTGTGCCGCTCCTCGAGGGCCTTGAACTCCTCGAGCGCGAGCGGGTTCACCCGCCCGAGCAGGCCGAGCTTGCGCACGAGCACGTCCTCGCGCTCGCCGAGCTCGGCCCGGTCGTAGCCCTCGGCGTCGGGATGCTCGGCGGCCACATCCTCGACGGAGAGACCGAACTCGTCGCGGCAGCGGTTGACGACGGTCTCGAGCTCGTGGCGCAGCTCGGAGCGTCGCAGGTCGGCGGCGTGACGCGCCTCCTTCAGCTCGTCGAGCTCGACGGTCAGCGTGGACAGCCGCTCGCGGATCTCGGTGAGGCGGCGGCGGTCCTCGGCCATGTCGCCCTGGAGGCGGTCGCGGGTCTGCTGGGCCTCGGTGATCGAGGCGGTCAGTCCGTCGACGGCCACCTGGCAGAGGGCGGCGAGCTCGCCGCAGCGGACGATCCCCTGTCGGCGCAGCTCCCGGCGGCGGGCGGCCTCGGCGAGCGCGTGCTCGACCTCGTCGGCTTCGCGATGGAGCTCGTCGGCCTGGAGCTCGAGGTGGCGGACCTGCTCGGTGATCCGCTCGAGGACGACGCGGGCATCGAGCTCGGCCTCACGGGCACGCTCGACCTGCTCGTCGAGCTCGACGGCGACCTCGTCGGGCCCGTCGTCCACCGGCTCGGGGTCGTCCACGTCGGGGCCGCGGGCGTTCATCTCGGACAGGGCCGCGCGGTCGCGCTCGAGGACCTCGCCCAGCTCGGTGGCCTGCGCGGCGACGATCTCGCGCTGGTTCGCGAGCGAGTGCAGCTCCTTGTTGAGCCGGGCGAGCTGCTCGGCCGCCGCGGTGATCTGCGCGTCGGACTCGTTGATCCGCTCGGTGGCGGCCGCCAGCTGCGTGCGGCGATCGGCGAGCACGCCCGTCGCCTCGTCGAGCGACCCGCGGACCGCCGCGAGCTCGGTGTCGAGCTGCGCGACGCGATGCTCGGCGTCCTCGGCGGCGGTGGCGGTCAGGACGGCCGACTGCTCGGGTGCCTGCCCGCCGGCGTAGCCCCGGGGGCCGGCCACGTCGCCGTGCGCGGTGACGAAGGTCAGCCCGGGGTGTCGGCCGTGCAGCAGCACGGCGGCGTCCCAGTCGGCGACCACCCACGTGTGCGCCAGGGCGCCCCGCAGCGCGTCGACGACCTGTGCGGCCGTCTCGCCGTCGCGGGGCGCGAGGTGGTCGCCCACGGGGATGGCGCCGGCAGCTGCGAGCTGCTGACGCGCGTCGTCGGCGAGCGTGGGTGCCGGGGCCTCGTGGGAACGGGCGGCGAGGACGACGGCGCTGCCGGCTGCGCGCTCGCGCAGCCACGCGACCGCCCGGCGGGCGCCCTCCGGGCTGGCGACGACCACGGCCTCGCCGAGCGGTCCGAGCGCGGCGGCCACGGCGGCGTCCGCGGCGGCCTCCACGCGGACGTAGCCGGCCACCGGCCCGAGCACCCCGTCGAGGTCGGCGTCGAGCAGTGCGGCGGTGCCGTCGTCGGTGTTCGCCAGCGCGGCACGCAGCGCCTCGGCCCGCGCCTCCTGCGACGAGCGCTCCCGCTCGAGCTCGCCCTGGCGGGCCGCGAGCTGGTCGACCTGTCCCTGGGCCTGCTCGACGAGCGCCTCGGCCGACTCGAGCGTGGCGGTCAGCTCGACCTCGCGGGCGTCGAGCCGCTGGATGGTGTCCTGCACCTTGTCGACGGCCGCATCGGCCTCCGCGACCCGGTCGTCGAGCCCACCGAGCTGGGCGGTCACCCGGCCGAGCTCGGCCTCGGTCGTGGCGATGGCGCCCCGCAGCGCCGAGATCTCGCCCTCCCAGCGCAGCACGCGCTCGCGCTGCTCGGCGCGACGACGTGCCTCGGCCTGGACCTCGGCCTCATGGGCGCGGCGATCCTGCTCGGCCGCCCGACGGGCCGCCATGGCCTCCTCGAGGGTCGTTCGGGCGTCCTCGCGCTCGTGCTGCCGCTCCTCTCGGGTCGCCTGGAGCCGCTGGGCCTGGGCCCGCAGCTCGTCGGGCGGCCGGCCGGCGAGCGGCTCCTCGACGTACTCGACGAGGTGGCGGCGCTTCGCGTCGATGAGGTCCGCGGTCCCCTTCAGCCGCTCGAGCAGCGAGGAGAGCCGGTAGTAGGTCGACTGTGCCTTCTCGGCCTGCGGCGACATGCGCCCGAGCGACTCCTCGACCTCGGTGGCGCGGGCCCGCTGGGCCGCGACGGCCTCCTCGGCCTCCTGCTGGCGGGTCGCGGCGTCGGAGTCCCCGGCGGCGTCGCGCTCCCAGCGGGCCCGCAGACGCGCGAGGTCGTGCGCGGCGATCTGGACCTGGACCTCGCGCAGGTCCGACTGCAGGGCCGTGTAGCGGTTGGCAGCCTCGGCCTGACGCTCGAGCGGCCGCAGCTGACGCCTCAGCTCGCGCAGGACGCTCGTGAGCTTCTCGATGTGGGCGTCGACCTGGTCGAGCTTGCGCAGCGCCCGCTCACGGCGGCGACGGTGCTTGAGGATGCCGGCCGCCTCCTCGATGAACTTGCGCCGCTCCTCCGGCTTGGCGTTCAGGATCTCGTCGAGCTGCCCCTGACCGACGATCGTGTGCAGCTCACGGCCGAGGCCGGTGTCGCTGAGCAGCTCCTGCACGTCGAGGGCGCGGACGTCCTCGCCGTTGATCTCGTACACGTTCTCGCCGCTCGCGTAGATCGTGCGGGCGACCCGGACCTCGCTGAACTGCTGCGCCGACCCGGAGGTGCCGATCCCCGCAGTCCCGAGCTGGCCCTGCGAGTTGTCGATGACGATCTCGACGCTGGCCTGGCCGAGAGCCCGACGGGTCGGCGAGCCGGCGAAGATGACGTTGGACATCGTGCCACCACGGACCTTCTTGGCCGAGTGCGTGCCGAGCACCCATGCGAGGGCGTCGACGACGTTGGACTTGCCCGAGCCGTTCGGTCCGACGATGACCGTGATGCCGGGCTCGACGTTGAGCACCGTCTTGTCGGCGAAGGACTTGAAGCCCCTGATCGTGAGGGACTTGAGGAACACGGACGTCGTCTCCTTCGGACCTGCCTGCGGGCACGTCCTCGCGGAACCCATGGTCGCGGGGCTGCTGGCGGAAGTCGTTGGGGAAGGTCGCGTGGGGAAGTCACGTGGGGAAAGCGGCCCCGAGCCTAGCGTCATGAGCCCCCGAACACGGCGAAGCGGGCCCGTTCGGGGCCCGCTCGTCGGTGTTCCCTCGGCCTCAGGCCTGCACAGGCGTCCGCTCGCGCTCGGCGACCGACACGGCCTCGGACGCATCCTCGATCGTCACCACGGCGGGCTCCCGTCGCTCGGCCGCCTGCTCGGCGTCCGCGAGTGCACGCTCCAGCTGGGCCACACGCTCGCGAAGAGCGCGGACCTCCTCGAGCAGCTCGATGCTCCGTGGCGTGGCGTACGTCCCCATGAGGGCCTTACCCATCCGTCGTTCCCTCCTGACCGGCTCGGTCACGTGGTGATCGGTGGTGCGGTCGGCGAGTGCGCGGCTCGGCCGCGGTCAGCTCGCCACCGACGATGTTCAAGGTCGGTGCTCACCCGTTTCGGTCTCGACTCCCAGTTCCCGACAGGTCCGAGTGCTGGTCCGACGCTCGGGCAGGTGCTCGACCGGTGCCGGGTGAGCGCCACCGGACCCGGTCGGCGCCTCACGGTGAGGCGAGGACCATGCCCAGCGGTCGGCATTGCTGCAGCCTCGCGTGGGCGTCGCATGCGGGTCGCAGTGACGGATCTGATCCTACCTCAGGCTTGACCGGCCCGTCCAGAGTGGTCCGAGAGGACCGGCCCGTCACCGCCGGACCGAGAATCCGTCGTGACCGGCCGGTTCCTCCTCCGTCGCGTCGACCTGGTCGACCGAAGCGGCCGACGGTCCACCCTCGCGGATCCAGCGCTGAACCGCGTCCACGTCCTCAGGAGCGCCCTCGAGCCATGTCTCGACGGATCCGTCCGCGGTGTTGCGCACCCAGCCCCGCACGCCACGGCGTTGTGCCTGCTGCCGCGTCGAGTCACGGAAGAAGACGCCCTGCACGCGTCCGGCGACCATCAGGTGGCGTGCGATCGTGCGGTCGTCGCGCTCGGCGTCGGCCATCGCCTGCTCCTCGGTCGGCAGCACCACCCACGGTAGGTGGGGCACCCGCGGTGACCGCCGCGAGGCGGCCACCGTCGGACACCGTCAGATCATGCACTGCTCGCAGTGGTAGGTGTAGACGCCCTTCTTGATGCGCGTCCGCAGGATCGGCTGGCGGCAGCGGAAGCAGGGCAGGCCCTCCCGACCGAACACCTTCAGGTGCTCGGCGGCCTCGCCCTCCTCGTCCACGGCGACCTCGTGCTCCACCTCGTCGAGGCTCGAACCGCGCTGCTTGATGGCCGCGTGGATGACCTCCTGCATCGCGCGGTAGAGCCGGCGGACCTCCTGGGTCGACAGCGAAGCGGACGCCCGGTCGTGACGCAGCCCCGACTCCCACAGGATCTCGTCCGCGTAGACGTCCCCGAGCCCGACGATCGTGTCCCCGTCCGTCAGCACCGACCGCAGGGGCTTCGCGGCGTCGTGCAGGCGCTGTCCGAAGTCCATCCAGGTCGGGTTGTCGTCGAGCGGGTCGAGCGCGTCCGGCTGGATGCCGGCCTGCTCGAGTGCCTCATCGGTGGGGACGACGCCGGTGCTGGCCGACGGCTCCTTGTTCGGGTCGGAGACGTGGATGGCGCCGCCGATCGTGAACGACACGATCATGTGCGTGTCGTCACCGGCGGGCTCGTTCGCGGTCTCGCGGTGCAGGGACGAGGTGGCGCCGGGGTCGATGACCCACGTCATGCCCTCGTCGAGGTCGAGGAAGACCATCTTCCCGCGCCGGCGGGCGCCCTCGATCTTGCGTCCCTCGAGCGCCTCCACGAGCTCGGGGCGCGTGTGGTGGAACGGCCTGACGATGCTCGCGGTGGAGATGATCACCTCCTTGACGCGCTTGCCGACGACCTCTTTCTCGAGATCCTTGCGCAGAACCTCGACTTCGGGCAGCTCCAGCACGGTGGTCCTCCTGTCACCGGACGGGCCGGTGTCGTCTCGTCCCTCGCATCGGGACGGTCGTTGATCGAACGTGGTCGAATTGTCTGATGTCACGTCGGCCGTGTGACGTCGGTGCGCCGGGTTGGTCCTCGGTGGTGGCGGACCGGTGCGCTCGACGAACCGCGTCGGCGGACGCGCGGGGTGTCCGGGCGGTCAGCCCTCCCCGTCCTCGGACACGAGGATCTCGTAGGCCTCCTTCGCGGCCCGCTGCTCCGCCTGCTTCTTGCTGCCTCCCTGCCCGCGCCCCACGGTCCGGTGGTTCACCGCCACGGTGGCGGTGAAGGTCTTCTGGTGGTCGGGCCCCTCGTCGCTGACCTGGTAGATCGGCAGCTGCTCGAAGCGCGAGGCGACGAGCTCCTGCAGGCTCGTCTTGTAGTCCAGCGCCGCGCCCCGCCCGGCGAGCGACTCGAGACGGTCGGCGAACAGCCGCTGGACGAGGTCGTAGGCGTCGAGGAACCCGCGGTCGAGGTAGTAGGCCCCGATGACGGCCTCGAGGGTGTCCGCGAGGATCGAGTCCTTGTCGGCGCCCCCGGAGGCCGTCTCGCCCTTGCCGAGCCGCACGAACGCGCCGAGTCCGATCTCGCGCGCGACCGCCGCCAGTGTCGCGGTCTTCACGGCGGCCGCCCGCAGCTTCGCGAGCCGTCCCTCCGCCGAGTCGAGGTGAGCGTGGAAGATCTCGTCGGTCACCACGAGCGCCAGCACGGCGTCGCCGAGGAACTCGAGCCGCTCGTTCGTGTCGAGCCCGCCCTGCTCGAAGGCGTAGGAGCGGTGGGTGAGGGCGAGCTCGAAGAGACCGGGGTCGTTCAGGTGGACCCCGAGGCGCTCCGCGAGCGCGGCGGGGCCGGTCGCGGCGGCGTCGCTGACCGCGGTCATGTCGTCCCCCGTTCCTGCGAGGACCCCGCCGGGGGCGAGCCCGCGGCGGCTGCGCTGGCGGCGAGGTTGGCCACGTGGGCGATGGCGGCCGCGGCCACGCCCACGTCCACGTCCGGCTCGAGGGTGGCAACGGTCGCGTCCAGGCCGACCAGCACGCCGAGATGTCCGGTGGCCGCCCCCGTCAGCGCACGGACCACGTCGACGATCAGGCGCCCCTGGCTCCCGGCCGTCGCGAGCACGTCGACGGCGCCGCCGAGCGCCTCGCGGGCGGTGACGGCCCCGACGAACCCGGGGACCTCGGCGGCCGTGAACAGCGCCGCGAGCTCCGCGGTGACGCGGCCGGCGGCTCCGAGCGGCGCGAGGACCCCGACCCGGGGCGCGCCGACCCCGTCGCGTCGTGCGACGCCCACACCGAGCTCGGCGAACCGCACGAGTGCACCGGCCGGTGCGCTCTCGGCGGCTCCGGCGTCGACGACGACGAGCGCCTGCCCCTCGACCTGCAGCGGTACCGCCACCGCGGGTCGGCGCAGTCCCGGCAGTCGCGGCAGCAGAAACTGGCCGGCGGCCACCGTGGCCGCGAGCGGACCGGCGGAGCAGACCGCGTCGACCTCCCCGTCGTGGAGCGCACGCACCGCCACCCGGATGCTCGCACCGGGCCGCCCGCGGACGGCGACCTGGGGATCGTCGTCCGGACCGATCACGGTCGGTGCGTCCCGGATCTCCAGGCGGGCAGTGAGCGACTCCCCGCTCGCCTCGATGGCGGCGAGGACAGCGTCGGACGGTCCACACAGCACGAGGTGGAGGTCACGGCGGACCGCGGCGGTCCGCGCAGCACCGGCGACGACCGCCGGCAGCGGGCCGTCGCCGCCGACGACGTTGATGGCGACGCGCGTGGGCACTAGTCGACCTCGAGCACCGTCTTCCCGGCGTAGGTGCCGCATTCGCCGCAGACGGTGTGCGGACGCACGAACGACTTGCAGCGCGGGCAGGTGGACGTGGCGGGCTTGCGCAGCTTGTACCACTGGGCCTTGCGGTGTCGGGTCCGCGAGCGACTCATCTTCCGTTTCGGGACGGCCATCGTGGGCTCCTTCGCGGTATCGGTGGTGGGAAAGAACGGGGTGGCTGGGGCAGGTCAGGCCGGCGGCAGATCCAGCTCGGCCAGCTTCGCCCACCGCGGGTCCGGCTCGTCCTCGGGACGGTGCCCGCAGTCGGTCTCGTTGCGGTTGGCGCCGCAGGTGGGGCACAGGCCCTGGCAGTCGGCTCGGCACAGGGTCCGAACTGGCAGGTCCATGAGCACGGCGTCGCGAAGCAGCACCTCGAGGTCGATCGCCGTGCGGTCGTCGATGATCTCGTACCCGGGATCGGCCTCGTCGTCATTGTCACGCTTGGCCGGGTCCTCGAACAACTCCGCCACCTGGACGTGGTGGGTCTCGGTCTGCGGCTCGAGGCAGCGGGCGCAGGGCAGCTGCAGCTCGAAGGTGAGAGCCCCGCGCACGAGGATGCCCTCGACCACGGAGTCGAGGTGGAGGTCGACGTCGATCGGGCTGCTGAGGGCGTCGTCCGCCGGCCCCCAGCTGACGGTCCCCGCCTCGTCGCGGGTCAACGTCCGGTTGTAGGCGCGGGTCTCCCCCGGGCGGCCGACGAGGTCGGTCACCGGAACACGCACGGTCGGATCCTTCCAGGGTCGAGGAGCAGCGGGCGCCGCTGCACGTCGCCGCGCTCGGCGGCGATCATGGGCGTGGGGGTACAGAGCGAGGACGGCGCACGTGCTTGCAGTGCAGCCAAGGATCGTATCACAGGAGCCCTCACGCGTCTGGCGCACACGACGCGCGCCCACCGCTCATCGCGGCGAGATCAGGGCTCCTCGTCGTCGAGATCGCTGACCAGGCCCTCGGTGTCGAGCTGGCCGCGTAGCTTCTCGCGGCCCCGCTCGACGGCCGTCAGGGTCTTGTTGAGGACCACCTCGAAGTTGGCGAGCTTCGCGTCGACGTAGTCCTCGGCCTCCAGGCGGATGCGCCGTCCGTGCTCCATGGCCTCGTCGACGATGCGGTCGGCCTCGCGGTTGGCACCCTGGACCACCTCGGTCTTGGCCACCAGCCGGGCGCGCTCGTCGCGGGCCTCGTCGAGCAGCCGCGCCGCCTCGTGCCGTGCCCGCTCGATGATCTCGTCGCGCTCCTTGAGGATCCACCGGGCCTGACGGAGCTCGTCGGGCAGGGACGCCTGCATGTCCGCGATCAGGCCGTCGATCTCCGCCCGGTTGAGCATGATCGACGCGGACAGCGGCACGGCCTTGGCCTCGGCGACCATCCGCTCGAGCAGGTGGAGGCGGGCCTCGAAGTCGTGGTGCACGTCACCACGCAGCGGGCGGTCGGATTCGGACATCGGGGACGTGCCTTCTCGTTCGGGACCGATCGGCCCCCGGACATGCCGTGGGCGGGAGCGTACCTCCGGCCCGACGGTCGGGCGGTCATGCGGTCCGGTAGTGCTCGCGGAGTCGCTCGGCGATCCGCTCGGGGACCACACCGTCGAGCGGCCCACCGAACCGCGCCACCTCCTTGACGAGGGAGCTCGACAGGTAGGAGTACTCCGGGCTGGTGGTCATGAACAGGGTCTCGACGTCCCCCATGCGCTGGTTCATCTGCGCCATCTGCAGCTCGTACTCGAAGTCGCTGACCGCGCGGAGCCCCTTGACGATGACGCGGATGTCCCGGGCGCGGCAGAAGTTGACGAGCAGTCCGGTGAAGCTGTCGACGCTGACGTTGTCGAGCTCCGAGGTCGTCTCGGCGATGAGGTCCATGCGCTCCTCGACGGTGAACACCGGGGTCTTTCCGGGGTTGCGCAGCACCGCGACGATGACGTGGTCGAAGCGTGTCGCGGCCCGCTCGATGATGTCGACGTGGCCCATCGTGATCGGGTCGAAGCTGCCCGGGCAGACCGCGGTCACGCTCATCGATCGCTCCTGTCGAGGTCGTCGCCCGTCACGTCGTCGCAGGCGGCTCGCCGTCGGTGCCAGGCGTGGACGTGGCGCGGGCGACATGGAGGACGGTGTCACCGTAGCGGCGCGTGCGGTCCGCGAGCATGCCCTGCGGCCACGCGGGGTCGGGTGCGCGGCGATCGGCCTCGATGGTGACGATCGCATCGGGCGCGAGGTGGTCGACGAGCGCGGCGAGAACGCCCGCCAGCACGTCCGGGTCGATCGCGTAGGGCGGGTCGCAGCAGACGACGTTGAACGGGGCACCGGGCGGGGCGTCGCGCAGGACCTGGCCCACGTCCCCCGCGACGACGCTGGCGCGCCCGCCGAGGTCGGTCACCTCGAGGTTCTGACGCAGGGCATCGAGCGCCCGCCGCCCCTGCTCGACGAACGTGGCATGCGCGGCGCCGCGCGAGAGCGCCTCGATGCCGAGCGCCCCCGAGCCTGCGTAGCAGTCCAGCACGCGGGCGCCGGGCAGCCGCGGCTGCAGGCTCGAGAAGAGCGCCTCCTTCACCCGGTCGGCCGTGGGTCGGGTCCGCTCGCCGCGGGGCGCGGTGAGACGACGGCCCTTCGCCGTGCCCGCGACGACCCTCATGCCGCCACCTCCCGACCGTCGACCCGCCGGCCGGTGGGCCGGCGGACGGTCACGGGATGTCCTGCGGCCACGGGGGGTGTCGCTGCGTCCGGCATGGCCGTCCTTTCCGGTGTGGTCTGCGCCGAGGTCGGTCGCGGTCAGCCGCTCGCGAGCGCCTCGAGCTCCTCGAGGCCGCCCCGGTAGCGCCGCACGACCTCCGCCCGGATCGTCGCATGGGCCGGGTCGGCCAGGTGGGGATCCTCGGCTATGAGCCGCGTCGCGGCCGTGCGGGTACGGGCGATCATCGGCAGGTCGCGCTGCAGGCGGGCGAGCTTCAGGTCGGGCATGCCCGACTGGCGCCGGCCGAAGAGCTGCCCTTCGCCCCGGATCTCGAGGTCCTTGTCGGCCAGCTCGAACCCGTCGAGGGTGGTCGCGACCGCGTCGAGCCGCTGGCGCGCCTCGTCGCTCAGCTCGTCACCCGACCAGCCGGCGAACAGCACGCAGTAGGACCGCTCGCCGCCGCGCCCGACCCGGCCGCGCAGCTGATGCAGCTGGCTGATCCCGAACCGCTCGGCGTCCTCGATGATCATGACGGTCGCGTTCGGTACGTCGACGCCGACCTCGATGACGGTCGTGGCGACGAGCACGTCGGTGCCGCCGCTGCGGAAGGCGGTCATCGCCGCCTCCTTCTCGTCGGCCTTCATCCGCCCGTGGACGAGGCCGACGCGCAGATCGGGCAGCGCGTCCGACAGGCGGGCGTGCTCCTCGGTCGCCGAGCGGGCGGCGAGCTCCTCGGACTCCTCCACCAGCGGGCACACGACGTAGGTCTGGTAGCCGGCGGCGGCCTGCTCCGCGATGAATGCCTCGAGGCGGGCCCGACGCTCGGCCTGGTCCGGCGTGATCAGCTGGGTGACGATGGGCTTGCGGCCGGGCGGCATCTCGTCGAGCACCGTGACGTCGAGGTCCCCGTAGTAGGTCAGCGCCAGGGAGCGGGGAATCGGCGTCGCCGTCATGACGAGGACGTCGGGCATGATCGGTGAGCCCGTGTCGGTCGGGGCGCTGCCCTTCTCCTTGAGCTTGAGCCGCTGGGCCACGCCGAAGCGGTGCTGCTCGTCGATGACGACGAGGCCGAGGTCGGCGAACCGGACCCCTTCCTCGAGCAGCGCGTGGGTGCCGACGACGAGGTCGACCTGGCCGGACAGCAGCTCGCCGAGGATGCGGCGCCGCTGCGCGGTGGTGGACGACGACGTGAGCAGCTCGACGCGCAGCCCGTCGAGCACGTTCACGCCCAGCGGTGCCAGCTGCTCGGTGAGCGTGCGGTGGTGCTGCTCGGCGAGCACCTCGGTCGGGACCATGAGCGCGGCCTGCCGGCCGTTGTCGACGGCGCAGAGCATCGACCAGACCGCGACGAGGGTCTTCCCGGCGCCCACGTCGCCCTGCAGGAGCCGGTGCATCGGCCGCTCGCCGGCGAGGTCCTCGCCGATCTCGGTGAAGGCCTTCTCCTGCGCACCGGTCGGCGCGAAGGGGAGGCTGGCGAGGTACCGGTCGGCCCAGCCGCCGGCGACCGGACCGTTGTCGAGCCCGGCGAGCTCGGCCTCGAGTCGGGCTCGCCGCCACTGGAGGCCGACCTGGAGGGTGAACAGCTCGTCGAACACGAGCCGGGTACGGCCGGCCGTGGCGTCGGCGCGGTCCTCGGGCAGGTGGATGGCACGCACGGCATCGTCGAGCGGCAGCAGCCCGTGGTGGTCCCGCAGCGGGTCGGGCAGGTAGTCGGCGACGGGTGGCAGATCGCCGAGGGCTGCCTCGACCCACCGGCCGAGCTTCCACGTCGGCGTCTTCTCGGTGGCCGGGTAGACGGGCACCAGCCGCCGATGGGACGCCGACCCGTCCTCCCCGTCCCCGCCGAGGACCTGGATCTCCGGCATGGTGATCTTCAGGGTCTTCCTGTACGACTCGATCTTCCCACTGAAGGCACCGACGGTGCCTGCAGGCAGCGACCGCTCGCGCCACTGCTGGTTGAAGAACGTGAGCCGGAACTGTGCGCCGCCGGCCGTGTCGACGGTCGCCTCGCTGATCTGCAGCGTCCGCCGCCGCGGACGGCTGATGCGCCGGTGCGACCATGCGCTGACCGTGCCGACGAGGGTGGCGGTCTCGCCGACCCGGACCTGCGAGAGATCCACCACCTCCCCGAGGTCGTCGTAGCGGCGGGGGTAGTGCTCGAGCAGGTCGCGGACGGTCACGATGTCCAGGGCGCTGCGCAGCGTGCCGGCCGTGCGTGGACCGACGCCGTCGACAACGTCGACCGGGTCGTCGAGCCGGACCGTCATTCGACGCCGAGGAGGTAGCGGGCGGGGCGCTGACCACCGAACACGACCTCGACCTCTGCGTCGGGGGCGAGCTCCTCGAGCCGTCGTCGGGCGCTGTCGGCCTCGTCGTCGTCCACGTCGGCGCCGACGAGGAGCATGATGGCCTCCGCCTCGCGGGCGCCGCACGCGTCGGCGACCTGCTCGAGCGCGTCGAGCGCGTCGTCGCTGACACCCACCACGTCCCCGTCGGCGACGGCGAGCAGCTGTCCCTGCGACACGTCACCGATCGGCGTCGACGCGTCCCGGATCGCGGCCACGACCTCGCCGGAGGCGCACTCGACCGCGGCGTGCCGCATGTCCTCGACGACGGTGTCGGCGTCACCGTCGGCGTCGAACACCGCCAGGGCGGCGAGGACGGCCGGCGCAGACGTGGCCGACTCGATCACGACCAGGGAGGGGCCGTCCTCCTCGTCGAGCAGGGTGCGCGCCTGCGTCGCCGTCGGGACGACGTTGCGGTGGCCGGGGAGCAGCACGACCTGGCGTGCGCGGGCGCGGGGCACCGCGGCGAGGAGCTCGTCGACGGAGGGCAGCTCGCCCGAGGTGCCGGCGACGACCGTCGCACCGTGCTCGCGTGCCAGATCGTGCAGCGGGCCGCCCGGCAGGACCACGACGCACGCGAGCTCGCTGGCGGGATCGCCCGGCTCCTCACCATCGCCCGTCGCCGCCCGGTCGGCCGCCTCGGCGTCGTCCCCGGGAGCCGACCCGTCGCGGTGGTTCATCTGCTCCGCGAAGTAGGTGACCTCGATCCGGGACGGACGACCGAGGTCGATCCCCGCCTCGATCGCCGCGCCGACGTCGTTCGTGTGGACGTGGACGCTCAGCAGTCCGCCCGACGACACGACGACGATCGAGTCGCCGAGCTGGCGCAGCTTGTCGCGGAGATCCGCGGCGACATCGTCGTCGTCCTCGCCGTCGCCGGCGTCGAGGAGGTACTGGACCTCGAAGCGGTACTCGCCCGAGCCGCTCTCGCGCTGGGCGACGGGCTGACGGCCACGCTCGATGTGCGGGGAAGGCCGGTCGGCCTCGCCGTCGCCGGCGTCCTGGTCCTCGCCGGTGAGGTGCGCGAGGATCGCGTCGACGACGACCTCGAAGCCCCGCGCCCCGGCGTCCACGACGCCGGCGTCACGCAGCTCGTCGAGCTGGTCCTGCGTGGCGACCACGGCGTCGCGCACGTCGTCGCGGACGCGCTCCGCCGCGGCGGTCAGCTCGACCCCGTCGTCGGCCGCGGACCGGGCCGAGGACGCGGCGGCGGCGATCGCGGTCAGCACCGTGCCCTCGACCGGGTTCGCGACGGCGCCGTAGCTGAGCTCCTTCGCCCGCTCGAGCATGTCGGCGAACGCGTCGGCGTCCAGCGTGCCCGCCTCGACCACCGCATCGGCGAGCGCCCGCAGGACCTGGGAGAGGATGACCCCCGAGTTTCCCCGTGCCCCGCGCATGGCGGATCGGGAGATGACCCGGGAGAGGTCGCCGTTCGGGTTGCCCTGGTCGAGCGCGTCCACGACGGCGCGCACCGTGTGCACCATGTTCGTCCCCGTGTCCCCGTCCGGGACCGGGAACACGTTGAGCTCGTCGATCTCCTCGCGACGTCGCGACAGCGTGCGGTGCACGCGGTCGAGCAGCGACGCGAGCTCGCCGGGCGACAGCGTCGGCGCAGTGCTGTCCGGCACTGGGGACTCCTCGATCGATGGGACGTGCGCGGCGGGCACGTGTCGGTGGGCGGATCCGCGGATGGATGGTGGCGGTGCGCTGACGGCCTCGGCGGGCGGCACTGGATGCCGGCGGACCGCGTGCGCCGCCGGCTGCCCGGCCCCGCCCGGCGGGACAGCCTGCACCCCATCGTAGCCAGCAGGGCCAGTCTGCCCTGCCCGCTCGGGGCAGCAGGTGGACGGGGTTCCCCTAGCATCGGCGGGCATCGGCGGGCATCGAGCCAAGGAGGCCCCGGGTGCTGACCATCCGGCAGGTCCACGAGGACCGCGTCCGTCCGGTCGACCCCGACGACCTCGACGCGGCACTGGGCGAGCCCGGGTACGTGTGGATCGACCTCGAGTCCCCCACCGATGCCGAGGAGGCGGTGCTCGACGACCCGGCCCTGGCGATCGACCCCCTGGCGATCGAGGACATGCGCGAGGACCGGCACCTGCCGAAGGTCGACGTCCGGGCGGACCAGTTCCTCCTCGTCGTCCACGGGCTCGCCGTCGACGACGAGCTGGTGGAGATCACCACCCGTGAGCTCGACGTGGTGATGAAGGAGGGTCTGCTGCTGACCTTCCACCGCGAGCCGCTGTCGTCGGTGCGCATCGTGCGGGAGCGCGTGGACGCCGGCGCGGAGGCACGGATCGGGCGGCCCGTCCTGCTGCTGCACCGCCTGCTCGACCTGATGAACGACGTGATCGTGCCCGTGCTCGACATGATCGACCGGCGCCTCGACTACGTGGAGGAGGACATCCTCACCGAACCGACCGAGGAGACCCGCCGCGAGATCTACGGGCTGCAGCGCGACCTCATCCAGCTGCGTCGGGCGGCCGTCCCCCAGTCCGAGGTGATCCGCCGCCTCGGCCGCGACCCGATCGGCCTGCTGGCCGACGCGGACCGCGTCCTGTTCCGCGACCTCTACGACCACCTGTTCCGGGTCGCGGAGCTGTCCCAGTCCTACCAGCAGCTCCTCGACAACGCGATGGACAGCTACCGTTCCGCGCTCGACGACAACCTCAACGACATGCTGACGACGCTGACGATGATCTCGGCGCTCCTGCTCCCGATCTCGGTCATCGCCGGGATCTACGGCACGAACTTCGCCTACATCCCCGAGCTCGACTGGCGCTGGGCCTACCCCACCATGTGGGCGAGCTTCGTCCTCATCGTCGTCGGACAGCTGACCTGGTTCCGCTCACGCGGCTGGATCGGGCGGCGAAACGAGGAGGAGGCGCGCCGGCGCCGCGCGGCGCTCGGTGACATCCGGACCGTCCGGGTCCTCGGGCACGTGCTGAAGACACCCGCCTACGGGGCGCGGGCGGTCGCCTCGACGGGACGCCGGTTCTCCCGCCTGGTGCGGCGCCGGCGCTCGAGCCGCGACGAGGGCTGACCGCCGCGGGCGGGCCACCGGCGGCGACGCGGCGCGCCCCCGCCGACGGTCCGGGGTCGCCGGTCGCTACCGGTTCACGGTCGACATGTCCGGGTAGCGGTCGCCGGCGGCGACGCCCTTCGGCGCGATCTCGTCGATGCGGTCGAGCTCGTCGTCGGTCAGGGTGATGTCCGACGCCGCCACGTTCTGCTCGAGGTAGTCCACGTGCTTCGTGCCGGGGATCGGGACGATGTCCTCACCCTGGTGCAGCACCCACGCGAGCGCGAGCTGGGACGGCGTGGTGCCCTTGTCGTCGGCGAGCCGCTCGATCTCGTGGACGAGCTCGAGGTTGCGCTGGAAGTTCTCGCCCTGGAAGCGGGGCGAGTGACGCCGGTAGTCGCCTTCCTCGAAGTCCTCCGGCGACTGGTAGCGGCCGGTCAGGAAGCCGCGACCGAGGGGCGAGTACGCGACGAACCCGATGCCGAGCTCCCGCACGGTGGCGAGGATCTCGTCCTCCGGGAAGCGGCTCCACAGCGAGTACTCGGTCTGCAGCGCGGTGACCGTGTGGGTCGCATGCGCGCGCCGGATCGTGTCCGGGGCCGCCTCCGAGATGCCGAGCCGGCGCACCTTGCCGGCCGCGACGAGCTCGGACATCGCGCCCCAGGTCTCCTCGACGGGCACGTCCGCATCGACCCGGTGCTGGTAGTAGAGGTCGATGTGGTCGACGCCGAGCCGTGCGAGGCTCGCGTCGCAGGCATCGCGCACGTACTCGGGACGGCCGTTCACGCCCACCATGGACCCGTCCTCACGGCGCTCGTTGCCGAACTTCGTCGCGAGGACCACCTCGTCGCGGCGGTCGGCGATGGCCCGGCCGACGAGCTTCTCGTTCGTGAACGGCCCGTACATGTCGGCGGTGTCGAGGAAGGTCACGCCGAGGTCGAGCGCCCGATGGATCACCTCGATGGCCTGCTGGTCGTCGGGCGTCCCGTAGAACTCGGACATCCCCATGCACCCGAGCCCGAGGGCCGAGACCTCGAGGCCGTCCGATCCGAGCGTGCGTCGCTGCATGAAGGGTCCTTCGTCGTCGCGTGATTTCCAGGTTGGGTCAGCGCCGCGGCCGTGTGCAGGCGGGGTGGGGTCCGAAAGGACACGGGAGCGCGCCGAGGCCGTCGGGGCGGCCCGCGCGGCAGCCGGCGTGGCGGGTCGCGGTCGCGGACAGCTGCTGGTACGCTTCCCCGCGACCTCGGCCGCCCCCTGTGGGCGGCCCTCATGTACCCGTCCCCCGGCTGCGTCACCGACTGCCGCACGTTCGCGGCGGCAGCACCGTCCCCACGCACCGGCCGACTTGGAGCAACCCGATGGCGTCCCACTGCGAGATCTGTGGCAAGGGCCCCTGGTTCGGCAAGCAGGTGAGCCACTCGCACCGCCGTTCCAGCAAGCGGTGGAGCCCGAACATCCAGCGGCTGAAGGTCTTCAAGGACGGCCGGACGCAGCGGATGAACGTCTGCACCTCCTGCCTGAAGGCGGGCAAGGTGCGTCGTCCCCCGGTGAAGAACCCCAGCTGACGGCGACGGCGCCCCGTCGCGCGTGACCGACGAGCCGGGCCCTCGGGCCCGGCTCCTGCATGTCCGGGCCTCACCGCACACGCCAACTCGGGCCGATCGTCCAACATGCTGGACGTTTCGCCCGACCTTCACCGGCTCACGACCGCAACTCGGGCCGATCGTCCAGCATGCTGGACGTTTCGCCCGACCTTCACCGGCTCACGACCGCAGCTCGGGCCGACGTCAGGTGCGGCGCTGCCAGCCGTGGTCGACCGGGCCGATCCCCTCGCCGATGCGCACCCCACGGCGCAGCGCCCCGGTGAGGTAGTCCTTGGCGGCGTGGACCGCGTCGACCACGTCGGCGCCCGCGGCGAGCCCCGCGGCGATGGCGGCACTGAACGTGCACCCCGTGCCGTGCGTGTCGCGGGTGGCGAGCCGCTCGCTGCGGATCTCGATCGTGGTCTCGCCGTCGCTGAGCAGGTCGACGGCGTCCTCGTTCCCGGGCAGATGGCCGCCCTTGACGACGACCCAGCGCGCCCCGAGCTCGTTGAACGCAGCAGCGGCCGCCGGCATGTCGGCGACCGAGCGGACCACCACGCCGGTGAGCAGCTCGACCTCGCCGACGTTCGGGGTGACGACGAGCGACAGCGGGATGATCTGGCGCTTCAGCGCGTCGACGGCGTCGGAGCGCAGGAGCGCGTCGCCGTGCTTCGAGGCGGCGACGGGATCGACGACGAGCCGGTCGATGCCGTGCTCGCGGACGCCGGCGGCGACGGTCTCGATGATCGCGGCCGACGACAGCATGCCGGTCTTGGCCGCGTCCACACCGATGTCGCCGGCGACGCTGTCCAGCTGCGCCTTCACGAACGAGATCGGCACCTCGTGGACGGCCTGCACGCCGAGGGTGTTCTGGGCGGTCAGCGCCGTGATGACGCTCATCCCGTAGACCCCGAGGGCCTCGAAGGTCTTCAGGTCCGCCTGGATGCCGGCCCCGCCACCCGAGTCCGAGCCGGCGATCGTCAGCGCGCGGTGCGGCCGTACGCCGCCGCCGGGTCCCGTCGCGTCGTTCGTCATGCGTGCTCCCATCCACTGGCGGCCACGTCCCGGTCCTCGCCGATCCCGTAGAGGGCGACGCCGTCGCCAGCCACGACCTCGCCGACCACACGGGCGGTGTGCTGCTGACCCTCGAGCTCGTCCTGCAGGCGCGGCAGATCGTCGGCAGGCAGCGTGCAGGCCAGCGCGAAGTCCTCGCCACCCCCGACGACGAGCTCGAGCGGGTCGGTGTCCAGCCGCTCGCCGGCCGCGGCCACACCCGGGTCCGGGGCGAGCCGGCCCGCATCGATGCGGATGCCGACGCCGGACGCCTCGGCGACGTGGCCGAGGTCGCGGCCGAGCCCGTCGCTGATGTCGATGGCGCTGTGCACCCGGGCGGCCACCAGCGCGGGGGCCGCCTCCAGCATGGCCTGCGGACGCCGGTGGGCCGCGAGCAGCGACGGATGCTGCTCGAGCAGGTCGTCGGCGCCGGCACGGCGCAGCGCGAGCCCGGCGGCGGCGAGGCCGAGCGGCCCGACGACGACCACGAGATCGCCGGGACGGGCGCCGTCGCGCCGCAGCAGGTGGGCGTCGTCGACCGGCCGGCCGAGCACGGTCACCGACACGGCCAGGGTCGGCGACGAGACGGTGTCGCCCCCGAGCAGCCGGCAGTCCCACCGGTCGGCAGCCTCACGCAACCCTTGGTAGAGGGCCGTGGCCTCGTCGACGTCGAAGCCGCGCGGACGCTGCAGGGAGACCAGCACGGCACTCGGGAGCGCGCCGATCGCCGCCAGGTCGCTGACGTTGACCGCGACGGCCTTCCAGCCGACGTCGGACAGGTCCGAGATCGCGAGATCGAAGTGGACGTCCTCCACGACCGTGTCGAGCGCCATGGCCACGCCGACGCCGCCGATGTCGGCCACGGCCGCGTCGTCGTCGACGCCCAGCGGGACACCGGCTCCGTCGCCGTCCAGCAGCGGACGGATTGCCGCCAGCAGCGTGAACTCTCCGACCACGTGCGCTCCTTCCGCGCCCCGCAGTCAACCAGCCGCACGCTACGGATCCCACGCCCGGCCCTGCCCGCCGGCACTAGGCTGGCCGAGCCGAGCCGAGTCGAGACACGTGTGCGTCCCGCTCCGCTTCGCGCCACCGAGACGCGCGCCCGCGGCGCGTTCCACGCGGACAGGAGGGACACGTGGTCCAGGCCTACATCCTCATCCAGACCGAGGTCGGGCGCGCCGCCGACGTCGCCGGGGCCGCGAAGGTCATCCCGGGCGTCGTCGCTGCCGACGACGTGACCGGCCCCTACGACGTGATCGTGCGCGCCGAGGCGTCCAACGTCGACGAGCTCGGCAAGATGGTGGTCTCCAAGATCCAGGCGATCGAAGGCATCGCCCGGACGCTGACCTGCCCGGTCGTGCAGCTCTGAAGGCGGCGTGACCGTCGGTGGCGCGCAGCGATGCGAGCACGCCCGCGTAGCCCGCGTTGCTACGGGGCGAAGTTCGCGTCGCTCTGGGCGGCCTCGAGCGCGAGGTCGAGCAGCCGGTCGACGAGCGCCGGGTACGCGAGGCCCTCGGCATCCCACAGCCGTGGGAACATCGAGTTGGGCGTGAACCCCGGGATGGTGTTGATCTCGTTGAGCCAGACCTCGCCGTCGCCGTCGAGGAAGAAGTCGATGCGGGCCATGCCGCGGCAGCCGATCGCGAGGTAGGCCTGCCGGGCGATCTCGTCGAGCCGCTTCGCCACGTCCTCGGGGACGTTGGCGGGGACGACGAGCTCGGACTCGTCGAGGTACTTCGCCTCGAAGTCGTAGAACTCGTGCGCCGGCCGGATCTCGCCGGGTGCGGTGACCTCGATCTGGTCGTTGCCGAGCACGCCGACCTCGAGCTCGCGGGGACCGTCGAGCCCCTGCTCGACGATCGTCACCCGGTCGAAGGTGAAGGCCTCCTCGAGGCCCTCGACGAGCTCGTCACGGTCGTGGGCCTTCGTGATCCCGATCGATGAGCCCTGACGGGCAGGCTTCGTGAAGATCGGGTAGGTCAGCACGCCCTCGATCTCGTCGAGCAGGGCGCCGCGCTCGGCCTCGTAGCGTTCGCGACGGACCGGCAGGTAGGGGTACTGCGGCAGCCCACGGGCCTTGAAGGCGTTCTTCATGGCGCGCTTGTCGACGCCGACCGACGAGGCGGTGACGTTGGCGCCGACGTAGGGCACGCCGACGGTGGCGAGCAGCCCCTGAACGGTGCCGTCCTCGCCATACGGGCCGTGGAGCACCGGGAAGGCCACGTCGACGGGACCGAGCTCCTCGTGGCCGTCGCCGGTGAACTCGACGAGAACCGGGCCGCTGCGTCCGCGCACGATCGCCACGGTCGGGCCGGCGTCGACCACCTCGGGCAGGGCCTGGCCGGGCTCGGGAGCGATCTCGCCGTCGGTGCGCACCCAGCGTCCCTCCCGGGTGATGCCGACCGGTATGACCTCGTAGCGGTCGCGGTCGATGACGCCCAGCACGGAGCGTGCGGACAGGCACGACACCTGGTGCTCGCTGGAGCGGCCCCCGTACAGGATCAGCACGCGCTTCTTCGTCACCGTTGGCAGGCTCCTCGTCGACGGCCGCAGCCTACCGGTGGCCCCCCGGTGACGATGTGAGCGCGCCCGGTAGCACGCACTAGCCTGCCTGGACGAGCGGGACACGTCCCGCGTTCGACGTTCTCAACGGGCCCACGAGGGAGAGATCACCGTGGCACAGATCAACTACGAAGGCCGGGTGGCCGTCGTCACCGGCGCCGGCGGCGGGCTGGGGCGCAGCCACGCGCTGCTGCTGGCGAGCCGCGGGGCGAAGGTCGTCGTGAACGATCTCGGTGGCACGCGCGCCGGCGAGGGCGGCGGCTCCGAGATGGCCGACAACGTCGTCGACGAGATCAAGGAATCGGGCGGCGAGGCCGTCGCCAACTACGACGGCGTGCACACCTGGGAGGGCGGCGAGGCGATCATCCAGACCGCGCTCGACGCGTTCGGTCGGGTCGACATCGTCGTGAACAACGCCGGCATCCTGCGCGACGTCTCCTTCGCGAAGCTCGCGCCCGAGCAGCTCGACATGGTCCTGAAGGTGCACCTCTACGGCGGGTTCCACGTGTCCAAGGCCGCCTGGCCGCACCTGAAGGAGCAGGGCTACGGCCGGATCGTGAACACCACGTCCGGGTCGGGCCTGTACGGCAACTTCGGCCAGTCGAACTACTCCGCGGCGAAGCTCGGGCTGGTCGGGCTGACGCGCACGCTCGCGATCGAGGGCAAGAAGTACGGGATCAACGCGAACGCGATCGCGCCGGTGGCCGCGTCGCGGATGACCGAGGACATCATGCCGCCGCAGCTGCTCGAGAAGCTCGAGCCCGAGTACGTCTCCCCCCTCGTCGGCTACCTCGTGTCCGAGGAGTGCACCGAGTCCGGTCGCGTCTACTCCGTCGGCGGCGGCTACATGGCCCGCGTGGCCATCGTCGAGGGCCAGGGCGTCACGTTCGACGACGTGCCGTCCCCCGACGACGTGGCCGACAAGGCCGAGCAGATGGACGAGCTCGGCACCTTCGCCGAGTTCACGAACGGCGTCATGGAGCAGACCGGCAAGATCGTCGAGGCGCTCGGGATCTCGTTCGAGTGACGTTCAGGCCGTGAGGCCGAGCGCCTCGGCGAGCTTCGTCAGCTCGTCGAGCGGGAGGCGCTCGGCCGACTCGGTCAGGACGTGCGCGGCGACGTGGTCGGCACCGGCCTCCTGCTGCTCGCGGACGCGGGCGGCGAGATCGTCGATGCCGCCCCAGCCGATCAGGTCGTCGAAGAGCCGGTCGCTGCCGCCGGTCGCGGTGTCCTGCCGGCCGTAGTCGAACCGCTCGAGGTTGCGCCGGTAGTTCGGCAGGTCGAGGTACTTCGCGACATGGCTGCCCGCGAGCTCACGGGCCTCGTCGCGGTCACGTGCGACGACGAGCGCCTGCTCGGGTGCGAGCAGCGGGCCGTCACCGAGGATCTCGCGGGCACGGCGGGTGTGGGCCGTCGGCACGAAGAACGTGTGCGCCCCGTCGGCCCGGTCACGCGCCAGGGCGAGCATCTTCGGTCCGAGCGCCGCGAGCACCCGGTCCGGGTCGTGGGTCGGAGCCGGCGACGTGTAGGTGGCCCGGTCCATGGCATCGAGGTAGGTGACCGTCGCCGAGTAGGGCTTGCGGTAGTCGTGGCCGCGCCGGGCGACGAGCGGGGTGTGGCTCGCGCCGATTCCGAGCACGAAGCGGCCGCCGTAGGCCTCGCCGAGCGTGCGGGCGGCGTTGATCATCGCCTGGGCGTCGCGTGCCCACAGGTTCGCGATGCCGGTCGCGACCGTGATCCGCTCGGTCGATGCGAGCAGGAGGCCCGCGTGGGTCAGGGCCTCACGCCCGTCGGCCTCGCCGACCCAGATCGTCCCGTAGCCGAGCTCCTCGATCCGGGCGGCGGCGCTGCGGACCTCCGCCGCGGGGCGGAGCGCCAGCTGGCTCGCCCAGACGCCGATGCTGCCGACCTGCTGCTGCACATGGACCTCCTCGTCGGCCCGTCACCGTAGAGCCGGATCCACGCAGCGTGGGCAGGGCAGGCCCCGTCAGGCGTCCATGCCGTAGAGCTCGGGCTTGGCGGTGCGCGACATGAGCTCCTTGACCATGATGCGCGGATCGAGCCCTTCGTGGACGACCTTGACCATCCCCGCGGTGATCGGCATCTCGACGTTGTTGTCCCGGGCGAGCTCGTGGATGGCCAGCGACGACTTCACGCCCTCCGCCACCATGTTCATGGTCCCGGTGACCTCGTCGATGGACCGGCCCCGACCGAGCTGCTCGCCGACGGTGCGGTTGCGCGACTTCGGGGAGGTGCAGGTCGCGACGAGGTCGCCGACCCCCGCGAGCCCCGAGAACGTGAGCGCGTCCCCGCCGAGGGCGACGCCGAGCCGCTGCATCTCGGCGAGACCGCGGGTGATCACCATCGCCTTCGTGTTGTCGCCGAAGCCCATCCCTTCGGCGATGCCGGCGGCGAGCGCGATGACGTTCTTGACCGCGCCGCCGATCTCGACACCGACCTTGTCCGGGTTCGTGTAGACCCGGAAGTAGGGCGCCATGACGGCCTGCTGAACGGCGGCCGCCCGTTCGAGGTCGGGGCTCGCCGCGACCGTCGCCCCGGGGAGCCGCTGGGCGCACTCGCGAGCCAGGTTCGGGCCGCTCACCGCGACGACGCGGTCCGGGTCGCAGTCGAGGGCCTCGGCGACGACCTGGCTGCCGAAGCGCATGCTGCGGGTGTCCACACCCTTGATGAGGCTCACCAGCGTGGCGTCCGCCGGGATGTCGGCCCCCCAGCGGGTCAGCTGCTCCTCCGCACCGATCGACGGGACGGCGATCACGACGAACGACGCGCCGGCGAGCGCCTCCTGCGGGTCGTCGGTGGCGACGACCTCGGGCGGCAGGTCGATGTCGGGGAGGTAGGCCTGGTTGCGGTGATCGGTGTTGATCTCGTCCGCGACCTCACGTCGCCGTGCCCACACGACGGCGCGCTGGCCGGCGTCGCGACACAGCATGGCGAACGCGGTGCCCCATGACCCGGCACCCATGACGGCGATCTGCTCCACGAACGAACTCCCCTCCGTCGCTCGGCGATGGACCGTATCGCCTGTCCGGCACGGGTGGGCCATCCACGGGCACGGGGCAGCGGAGCAGTAGGCTGACCTCCATGCCGCTCGCCCGCGCTCCCGTCGTCGCGCTCGTGCCGGTCCGCTCCCCCGGCACGGGCAAGACCCGCCTCGCCTCGGGGCTGACCCGCACCGAGCGCGCGGCCCTGTCCACCGCCATGCTTGCCGACGTGGTCGCGGCGCTGCGGGCGGCGCCGGTCGACCGGGTGGTGGTGGCTGCGTCCGGGCCGTCGGCGGCCGCGGCAGCGCGCTCGCTCGGCCTCGACGTCGCGCGCGATCCGCCGTCTGCTCGTGGCCTCAACGGTGCCCTGCGTGCATCGGCGTCCCGGCTCGGCGTCGTCGGGTCGCTGCTCGTCGTCATGGCCGATCTGCCGCGCCTGCAGCCGCAGGACGTCGTGACCGTGCTCGAGACCGACGCGCAGGTGGTCGTCGCGGCGACGGAGGACGGTGGGACCGGCGCGCTGCTTCGTCAACCGCCCGGCGTGATCCGCACGGCCTACGGGAACGAGTCGGCCGTGCGCCACATCCGCCTCGCGCACCGTGCCCGCGTGACGGCGACGACCGTGCACACGCCGGGGTTCTCGCACGACGTGGACACGGTCGAGGACCTGCGGGCCCTCACCACGGAGCAGGTGGGGCCGACGACCGCCGCGTTCCTGCAGGCGATGCATGCCCGCCTCGAGGATGCCGGGTAGGCCGATCGTCAGCGGGGACGGCGCGCCCGTCCCGGTCACGCCGTGAAGTGCTCGAAGGCCTCCTGCGCGATGGCCTGGACGCCGCCCATCGTGCGGAGCTCGTCGATCAGCTCGGCGATCGGCTGGTGGCGGCCGGTCACCACCAGTTCGACACCGAGCCCCTCGCGCAGGTCGTGGAGCTCGAGGCGTCGCAGCTGCAGGGCATGCTCGGCGACCGCCTGCTGGACCTGCTCGAGGGTGCCCACGTCCACGGTCACCAGGTGCACGCGCACGTCACGGCGCACCCGGGGCGCGAGGATCCGCTCGGCGACGAGGTCGAGAGGCCAGAGGGCCAGCAGCGTCACGATGACCAGCGCCACCGCCGTCCCGTAGGAGCCGACGCCGGCCGCGAGCCCGATCGCCGCGGAGCTCCACAGCGCCGCCGCGGTCGTGAGGCCGTGGGGCTTGCCGCCGGCGGCGAAGATCGCGCCACCGCCGAGGAAGCCGATGCCCGACACGACCTGGGCTGCGACGCGCGTCGGATCACCGCCGTCGAACAGCGCCATCCCGGTGTAGGCGAAGGTCGCCGTGGCGATCCCGACGACGATGTTCGTGCGGAGCCCGGCCGGCTTGGACCGCAGCTCGCGGTCCACGCCGATGACCGCTGTGAGCGCGGCGGCGACGAGCAGCCGGACGAGCGCCGTCGTGTCCACCGTGCCTCCTGTCGCGATGGAGGCAGCCTAACGCCGGTCGGTGCGCCGTCCGCGGGCGCGGGCGGCGCCCCGGCTCGCGTGGCGTCAGCGGCGCGTGCGGCGCCAGGTGGCGAGCCAGCCGACGATCCCGCCGGCGGCGAACGACGCGACCATCAGGATGATGAGCGGTACGCCGCCGCTGAGGCGCTCACCGTTCTGCATCGTCACCTGGGTTCCGCCGAAGATCCAGTCGAAGCTCACGTACTGCGCGTTGAAGGCCGCGAAGATGCCGAACAGGATCGCGACGACGGCCAGGGCGATCCTGCCGAACTGCTGGGTGAACGGCGTCGACTCCGCACGTTCCGTCGCCCCGGCGGTCTGCTCGGTGCCCGCCTCGGTGCGCTGTGCCTGCTGCGCCTGCTGCCCTGCTCTCCTCGCGCTCCTCAGCCATCTGCGTTCCGCCTCGTCGGTCGTGGTCGTTCGCCATCGGTGGCCCTTCGGTCGCCGTCGATCCCAGTGTGGGTGCGATCGCGCCGTGCGGGGACCGTGGCCCCCGACGTCGGTCGGCGCCACCGGGGCTATCCTGCCCGAACGACCGTGGCAGGGACAGGAGTGGGGATGCCGCAGGGCACCGTGAAGACCTTCGATCCGGAGGCCAAGGCGGGGATCGTGCTCGACGATTCCCTCACCGAGCTCCCGCTGGACCGCGAAGCGTTCGCCGCGTCGGGACTGCGCGAGCTGCGGGTCGGGCAGCGGATCCGCTTCGAGGTCGAGGAGGACGCGCAGGGCGAGCCGCGCGTCACGAACGTCAACCTCGTCAGCCTGTAGAGCGCACGGCGCGCCCTGCCTCGGACGCGGCGCGGCGCGGGGCTCGGCGGACGCGCGGGCGGTGGCGGACGCGACCCGGCGCGGCGCGGCGCGGGACTCGGCGGGCTCGCGGGCGGTGGCGGACGCGCGCGCTGGCCGACGTCCTGGGTAGAAATCCTCCGAGCACCTCGGAGGAAATCGACCCAGAATGACCGCCCGGACGTCTCTGGGTCGAAATCGTCCGGACAGGTCGGAGGATTTCTACCCAGGTCCGTCGTCGCGGGGAGAGCGGGCGCCGGGCGTGGGGAGCCGCGGTGCCGGGAGAGCGGGGGCTGATCAGGCCACGTCGGCGGCGGCGGCACGCCCGGCGGCACGCCCCGAGAACAGGCAGCCGCCGAGGAAGGTCCCCTCGAGCGAGCGGTAGCCGTGGACCCCACCGCCGCCGAACCCGGCGACCTCGCCGGCGGCGTACACACCCGGCAGCGGCTCGCCCGACGACTGCAGCACGCGGCCCTGCAGGTCGGTCTCGAGGCCCCCGAGCGTCTTGCGGGTGAGGATGTTCAGCCGCACCGCGATGAGCGGTCCCGCCGACGGGTCGAGCAGCCGGTGCGGCGTGGCCACCCGGATCAGCCGGTCGCCGAGGTAGCGCCGTGCCCCCTGCATGGCGACGACCTGCAGGTCCTTCGAGAAGGGGTTGGCGATCTCGCGGTCGCGTGCCCGGATCTCGCGCTCGACGGTGGCCAGGTCGAGCAGCGGCTCGTCGGTGATCGCGTTCATGCCGCGCACGAGCGCGTCGAGCCGGTCGGCGACGACGAAGTCGGCCCCGTGCTCCTTGAAACGCTCGACCGGCCCCGTCGCGCCCGGGAGCAGCCGGCGGGAGAGCAGCCGCCAGTCCTTGCCGGTCAGGTCCGGGTTCTGCTCGGAGCCCGACAGGGCGAACTCGCGCTCGATGATCTTCTGGGTGAGCACGAACCAGGTGTGCTCGTGCCCGGTCTGCATGATGTGCTGCAGCGTCCCGAGCGTGTCGAAGCCGGGGAAGTAGGGCACGGGCAGCCGCTTGCCGGTCGCGTCGAGCCACAGCGACGACGGGCCGGGCAGGATCCGGATGCCGTGGTGGGGCCAGATCTTGTTCCAGTTCTCGATGCCCTCGGTGTAGTGCCACATGCGGTCGAGGTTGATGACGTTGCCGCCGGCGGCCTCGGTGATCGACAGCATCCGTCCGTCGACGTGGTGGGGCACGCCGGACAGCAGGCGCTGCGGCGGGGTGCCCATCCGCTCGGGCCAGTTGCGTCGGACGAGGTCGAAGTCGCCGCCGATCCCGCCGGCGGTGACGATCACGGCCTGCGCGCTCAGGGAGAAGTCACCGACCGCGTCCCGGGACGAGCGCTGCCCGCGGGCCACGTCGCTCGGCTCGAGGATGGTGCCGGTGACCCCGTCGACCTCGCCGCCGGTGACGGTCAGCCCGTCGACGCGGTGGCGGAACCGGAGCTCGACGAGCCCGCGGCGCTCCGCCTCCCGCACCCGCCGGATGAACGGCTCGAGCAGACCCGGACCGGTCCCCCAGGTGATGTGGAAGCGCGGGACGGAGTTGCCGTGGCCGTCGGCGAGGTAGCCGCCCCGCTCGGCCCAGCCCACGATCGGGAAGAACCGCACCCCCTGGGCATGGAGCCACGCGCGCTTCTCGCCGGCGGCGAAGTCGACGTAGGCCTCGGCCCACTTCCTCGGCCAGTGGTCCTCGTCCCGGTCGAAGCCGGCCGTACCCATCCAGTCCTGCAGCGCGAGCTCGTGCGAGTCACGGATCCGCATGCGTCGCTGCTCGGGCGAGTCGACGAAGAACAGCCCGCCGAACGACCAGAACGCCTGCCCGCCGAGCGACTGCTCCGGCTCCTGCTCGAGGACGATGACGCGCCGGCCACGGTCCGCGAGCTCGGCGGTGGCGACGAGCCCGGCGAGCCCACCCCCCACCACGATCACGTCGGCGTCGGTGGCCATGGGACGTGTCCTTTGCGTCGGGTCAGGCGGTCGGTCGCGGACCGACAGGTCGGCCGCAGCCCTACAGGTTCGAGGGCAGCTCCTCCAGCACGAGTGCCGTGCGGGCGAAGAGCGCCCGGCCGTGCTCGACACCGTTCTCGTCCGCCCACTGGCGGGTCGTCTCGAGCACCTCGCGCAGCTCGTTCGTCGCGTCGGGTGCGACGACCCCGTACTCGGCCAGCGCGGCGCTGGCGACCTTGTCGGGGTCGGTCTCGACGAGCTCGCGGATGAGGCCGTCCGGGTCCGGCTCGTCGCGCCAGGCGAGCGCGCAGGCGGCCGTGAAGGCGGGAGAGGCGAAGTCCTCTGCGCCCGCGATGACCGCGAGGTGCATGAGCGCCTTGGCGGACAGCCGGTCCTCGTCGGCGACCGCATCGACGAGCGGCGCGTACTCCGCGAGCTCCTCCTCGCCGACGAGCGGGGCGTGGATGGTGAGGAACTTCGCCCGCACCGGCACGTTCTGGTGCACCTCGAGGTCGTCGGGAGCATCGTCGCCCCACTCGGCCAACGGCCTGGCCTGCTCCCAGTAGGCGGCGGGCCCCTCGGCGATCGCGCTGCCGGGGACGCCGAGCGCCTTGCCGGGGTCGACCGTGAACGAGACGAGGCCCCCGCCGAGCTCGCCGACGTGGGTCACGGCATGGTCGCGGTCGAGATACGCGGACACCCGCTTGCCATGGGCGTACCGGCCAGGCGCCACCTGGTCGAGCTCCCCGGGAGGACCGAGCCGGTCGGACAGGTCCGCCCGGGTGCGCAGGCCCTCCTCCTCGATCAGCGGCAGCCGCCGCGGTGGGGTGAGGTGGTACACGGTGACACGTGACACGACGCCTCCGTCGATCGGGGTACTCGCGCGCTGACCGGCGCGGGTCACGAACGGTGGCCGAGGATAGCCGCCGTCAGCGGCGCAGGAACCGCTCGACCTCGTGCCGCAGCCGCCGTAGCTGATCCCCCGCCCGGGTGAGATCCTGCGTCGCGCCGTCGGTGATGCGCACCAGGCGCCGCTGCCACCGCGAGCGCTGGCCGGCCGTCACGTCGGCCGTGTCGACCTGCTCGTGGACCGCCTTCAGGTCGGACGTGAACGCGAGGAAGTCGTCGGCGTCCATCATGCCGGCATCGCCGCCCTGATCCTCGCCGGGGCCCGAGTCACTGCCCACCATGGACGCCACCCCATCCCCCGACCGCACCGAACGCATCCTCGCGTGCTTCCGCGACGTAGGGTAGTTGCTCAGAGCCCTTCTGCGCGGACGATCCCGAATGGACCAGCGTCCTGCCCCACCGTCCGGGTTCGGCGTCCGACGACCGACCTGGGACGACCTCGCGGCGGTCGCGTCGCTCTACGCGGCGTGTGACCGCGACCGGCTCGGGACGGTGCGGCACACCGTGGACGACGTGCGGAGCTGGTGGCTCGCCGACGACCGGTTCGACGACGCCCTGCTCGTCGAGCGGATCGCCGACGGGCTCCTGTCCGGGTACGCGTTCTTCCACGAGGATCGCGACCCCTGGACCGGGGACCTGGACCTCTATCTCGAGGGGCGGGTGCACCCCGACGCGACCGGCAACGGCATCGCGACGTTCCTGCTGGCCCGCGCCGAAGGTCGCGCCGAGCGCGCCGCCGCCCGCGCCGGCGAGGGCGTCGTCGTGCTGCGGACGTCCACGGCCAACGAGGACGAGCGCGCCCGCGCGTTCTACGTGGCGAGCGGGTTCGTGCCGGCCCGCCACTTCCTGCACATGCGCATCGACCTGCAGCAGCCGCTCCCCGCGCCACAGGCACCCGAGGGCGTGGAGATCCGCCGGTTCCTGCCGGGCCTGGACGACGAGGCGGTGTGGGCCGCCATGGAGGACGCGTTCAGCGACTTCTGGGGCTACCAGCCGCGCGAGCTCGACGAGTGGCGCGCGAACGAGATCGGCCGCGTCGAGGACTTCGACCCGGACCTGTGGTTCCTCGCGGAGGCCGGTGACCAGGTGGTCGGCGCGGCGCTCTGCCGGCTCGGGCTGCCGGAGCACCCCGACCTCGGCTACGTCCACGACCTCGGTGTCCGTCCGGTCTGGCGGGGACGCGGCATCGCCCTCGCGCTGCTGCGGACGGCCTTCGTCGCCTTCCACGGCCGTGGGATACAGCACGTCGGGCTGCAGGTCGACGACATCACCGAGGAGGGGGCGGCGCGGCTCTACCGGCGCGCCGGGATGCGCGTCACCCGGCGCATGGACGTCTACGAGAAGCTGGTCATGCCAGACCCCACCGGCTAGAGCGGCGGGGTGCCCGGCACCGGGATCCGGGCGCTCGTGTCGACGCTCGGGTCGGCCTCGTCGGCCTCCTCGACCTCGTCTCGGCGGATGCCGAGGAGGAACAGGATCGCGTCCAGGTAGGGCACGGACACGGCCGTGTCGGCCGCGTCGCGGACGACGGGCTTCGCGTTGAAGGCGATCCCGAGCCCGGCCACCCCGAGCATGGCGAGGTCGTTCGCGCCGTCGCCGATCGCCACGGTCTGCTCGACCGGGATCCGCTCGGCCGCGGCCACCTCCGTCAGCACCGCAGCCTTGCGCTCCCGGTCGACGATCGGTCCGACGAGCTCACCCGTCAGCCGCCCGTCGCGGATCTCGAGCTCGTTCGCGTAGGCGTGGTCGATCCCGAGCCGCTCCTTGAGCGTGTCGGTGAAGGCGGTGAACCCGCCGCTCACGATCGCCACCGTGTAGCCGAGCCGCTTCAGCGTCCGCACGAAGGTTCGGGCTCCGGGGGTCAGCTGCATCCGCTCGCGGACCCGGTCGATCGCCGCCTCCTCCAGACCGGCGAGTCGGCGGACCCGCTCGCGCAGGGAGGCCTCGAAGTCGAGCTCGCCCGCCATGGCACGCTCGGTGATGGCATGGATCTCGTCGAGGCAGTCGGCCTCGGCCGCGAGCAGCTCGATGACCTCGTCCTGGATGAGGGTGGAGTCCACGTCCATGACGACGAGCCGCTTCGCGCGCCGCTCGAGACTCTCGCGCTGGATCGCGATGTCGATCGCCTGCTCGCGGGAGGTGGCGACCAGGGCGGCGCGCATCACGTCGAGGTCGCCGTCGACGACGAGCAGCTCGTAGCTGACCACCGGGTAGCGCGAGAGCCGGCCGATCCGGTCGATGTTGCCGCCACCGTCGGCGATGGCCCGGGCCACGCCGGCGAGCGCGGCGGGCGTGAGCTGCTGCCCCATCACGCTGACCACGAACCGTCGGTGGTGGGCCGGGGCCGCGTTGTAGTCCTCGACCACCTCGAAGTCGACCTGGACGCCCTGCTCCCAGCCGAAGAACAGCAGCTCCTTGAGCACGTCGCGGCCGCGTGGCACGGCGATGAGCAGGTCGAGGGTCAGCCGCTCGCGGGTGACGACCTGCTCCATGTCGTACACCTCGACGTCGGCGGTCGCGAGGACGCCGAGGAGCCCGGCGGTGATGCCGGGATGATCGTGTCCGGACACGCGGACGAGGACGGTGTTGCGGTCGGGCATGGGGCTGAGCCTACCGAGGCCGCCGGGCCGGCCAGTACGCTCGCACGCCCCACGCCGCCCGGAGGGAGACCGTGCCGACCCCGCGCGAGACCAGACCGACCCCGCCCCGCGCGGAGGTGCCACGCACCGCGAGCGAGCGCGACACCCTCGTGGCCCAGCTCAACTACCTGCGCGAAGCCATCGTCATGAAGGTCGAGGACCTCGACCGCGAGGCGGCGGTGCGCTCGATCGTGGCGTCGGAAACGAGCCTCCTCGGCATCGTGAAGCACCTGGCGTGGGTCGAGCACTGGTGGTTCGAGGTCACGTTCGCGGGACAGACGCAGGACGTGCCGTGGCGCAGCGGGGAGCCGGAGGAGGACTTCACCGTCGCCGAGGACGAGACCGTCGAGGAGCTGCTGGCGCTCTACCGGCGGGCGATCCGCCGCTCGAACGAGATCGTCGCCGACACGACGAGCCTCCAGCAGCAGGCGGCCCGGTCGGACACGACGCTGCGCTGGATCCTCGTCCACATGCTCGCCGAGACGGCGCGTCACGCCGGGCACGCCGACATCCTGCGCGAGCGGATCGACGGGACGGTCGGCGAGTAGCCTCGCCGGCATGACGACGACGAACCCCGCTCTCGACGCGCTCGGCGGCTACCCGCTCGCGCGGCTCCAGGATCTCGCCGCCGAGATGCGTGGCGACGGACACCGCCTCTACGACTTCTCGATCGGCGACCCCGACGAGCCGACGCCCTCGTTCATCCGCCAGGCGCTGATCGAGGCGGTGGGGCCGGTCAGCCGCTACCCCACCGCCGCCGGCCAGCGCACGCTGCGGCAGGCCGTCGCCGGCTGGCTCGAGCGCCGGCACGGGGTCAGGGTCGACCCCGACCGTCACGTGCTGCCGAGCGCGGGCAGCAAGGAGGCGATCTTCCACCTCCCGCTGGCCGTCATCGACCCGCACGGGGCGCGGCGGCACGTCCTGTGGGGCGACCCGGGCTACCCCGTCTACGGCCGTGGGGCGCTGTTCGCCGGCGGGGAATCCGACCCCGTGGGACTGACGGCCGACCGCGGCTGGCGGCTGGAGCTCTCGGAGCTGGAGCCGGCACGGCTGGATCGCGCGGCCATCGCCTGGGTCAACTACCCGCACAACCCGACCGGCGCGACCGCGGACCTCGACTATTACCGCCGGCAGCTCGCCGTGGCCCGCGAGCACGACCTCCTGCTGTGCTCCGACGAGTGCTACCAGGAGATCTGGTTCGACGAGCCCGCCCCGTCGCTGCTCGAGGCGTGCGACGGTGATCTCGGTGGTGTGCTGGCGTTCGTGTCGCTGTCGAAGCGCTCGGGTATGACGGGCTACCGCTCCGGTGCGATGGTCGGCGACCCGGCGCTGATCGACCGGCTGCGCCTGCTGCGCCCGAACATCGGCACCGCCCCGCAGGACTTCGTGCAGGTGGCCGCCACGGCGGCGTGGAACGACCAGGACCACGTCGACGACCGCCGGGCCGTCTTCGCCGCCAAGCGTGCGGTGGTGCTGGCATTCCTGGAGCAGGCCGGCCTGGCCGTGTCCGGCAGCGAGGCGACCTTCTACGTCTGGTTCGCGGCGCCAGACGGGGACGACGCCGCCTACGCCGAGGCGCTGCTGCGCGAGCGGATCATCGCGACGCCGGGGCGCTCGTTCGGGCCGGCCGGCGAGGGGTGGCTGCGGCTGGCGCTCGTCCCGACGGTCGACGAGTGCCGGCACGCGGTCGCGCAGTGGGGGGACGCCATCGAGGCGGGCCGGCTGCCCGGATCGGGCTAGTGCGTCCGCCGGGGGTGCGGTCGTCGCGGTGGCGCGGCGGGCCAGCGCGGCGATGGCCACCACGACCAGCGCGGCGGCGACGGCCAGGACGACCGCGACGCCGAGATCGCCGGCGACCGGCGCGCCCAGCCGGGTGTCGCCGACCCCGTCCGGACCGGACGGCCAGGGCCACAGCACCCGCAGCGACCCGGCCATGAGCCCGATCAGCACGGCGAGCACCGTCTCGCGGTGGCGGCGCAGCAGCCAGTTCAGGAACGTCGAGAAGCTGCCCAGCCCGATCGCCGCCCCGACGGCGAACACGGCGACGGTGAGGAGGTCGCGTGCGTCGACCGCGTCGAGGACCCCCTCGTACATGCCGATCATCAGCAGGATGAACGACCCGGAGATGCCCGGCAGGATCATGGCGCACACGGCCAACGCGCCGCTGGCGAACACCACGACGAGCGACGGGTCGGTCACGTGACCGCTGCGCAGGCCGAGCAGCAGGAAGGTCGCCACGGCGCTGAGGACCATGATGGTGCCGGTCCGTGCCGAGCGCTCCTCGAGCTCGGCGGAGGCGACGACGACCGAGCCGATGATCAGCCCGAAGAACGCGGCCGACAGGTGGACGGGCTGGGTCTCCAGCAGATGCTTGAGGCCGCTCGCGAGCGTGACGACCGCCGTCAGGACGCCGCCGAGCAGCGCGACCAGGAACCCCCACTCGACGTGACGCAGCGCCCGGCCCGTGTTGGACAGGTCGGCGCGCAGCAGCAGGCTGACCGCGCGGGCGCCCTGCCGGATGTTGGCGACCAGCCGCTCGTAGATCCCGAGGACGAGGGCGACCGTCCCGCCCGACACGCCGGGCACGAGGTCCGCGGAGCCCATGAGGAAGCCGCTGGCGTAGGTGGTGACGAGTGCGCCGGGCCCGTGGCGGTGCTCCTCCCGGGCGTGGCTCGGACGCCCGACGATCGCCGGGTCGTCGGCGACCGGGTCACCGAGCGGGTCGGGACGGCCGGCCGGCTCGGCGGTGCCGCGGGGCCGCGTGGTCTCGGGGGGCTGATTCATGGGCGGGACGGTAGCCGACGGCCCCTCGACAACCGACGAGTCGATCGCCCGGCGGACACTGGCCTACGCTCGGCCGCCAGGGCTCGGCCCGCGAGCCCGGATCCCACACCACCCTCCCCGCCCGCGCAGGGGCGGACCCGATCGCGACGGCAAGGACCGACCGTGAGTGACGACCTTCGAGCCGCCATCGAGCGGGCGGCAGCGACCGACGACGGCTGGCGCACCGACGAGGCCCGTCAGGCGGTCGCCGAGACGCTGGCCCGCCTCGACCGCGGGGAGCTGCGGATCGCCGAGAAGAATCCCGAGACCGGCGAGTGGGACGTGAACGCCTGGGCGAAGCAGGCCATCGTCCTGTTCTTCCGGCAGGCACAGATGGAGACCTACGAGGTCGGGCCGTACGAGTACCACGACAAGGTGCCGCTCAAGACCGGCTACGCCGAGCAGGGCGTCCGGGTGGTGCCGCCGGCGACCGCCCGCTACAGCGCCTTCCTCGAGTCCGGCGTGATCATGATGCCGAGCTACGTGAACGTCGGCGCGTGGGTGGGCTCGGGCACGATGGTCGACACGTGGGCCACCGTGGGATCCTGTGCCCAGATCGGCCGCAACGTCCACCTGGCCGGCGGTGTCGGCATCGGCGGCGTCCTTGAGCCCGCCGGGGCGCGTCCCGTCATCATCGAGGACGGCTGCTTCATCGGCTCGCGCGCCGTGGTGGTCGAGGGGGCATGGCTCGAGGAGGACGTGGTGATCGGCGCGAACACCGTCATCACCTCCTCGACCCCGATCATCGACGTCACCGGCGACGAGCCGGTCGAGTACCGCGGGCACGTCCCCACCAGGTCGGTCGTCGTGCCTGGCACCCGGCCGAAGGAGTTCCCGGCCGGCACCTACCAGCTGCCGGCGGCGCTCATCATCGGGCAGCGCAAGGAATCCACCGACAAGAAGACCTCGTTGAACGACGCCCTGCGCGAGTTCAGCGTCCAGGTCTAGGAGGCGAGGTCGCGCTGGCGCCCCTCGGCGGGTGGCGGGGCGGGTCGGGCGGCACGCGGCAGGATCGGAGCAGCGGTGGACGACATCCGCGAGGACCTGGTGGCGCGGCTGCTCGACCAGCTCGCCGAGATGCGGGTCACCCGTGACGAGGCTCCCCTGGCCGACGCGGTGGAACGCCGCGAACGGGGGCTCGGCCTGCCGGTCACCCGCGTGGGCGACAGCCTCGTCGTCGGCGCGCCGTCGGACGACCGGCCGGTCGTCGCGCTGGTCGGGCACCTCGACGTGGTGCCGCCGACCGAGGACGACGAGACGCCGGGGCGCGAGACGAGAACCAGCGGCGAGGTCGTGGTCGGCCGCGGGGCGTCGGACATGAAGGGCGGCAACGTCGTCGCGATGTCCCTGGTGGAGGACGCGGCGCTGCGTGACGCCTCCCCCTACCAGGTCGTGCTCGTGCTCTACGCCCGCGAGGAGGGACCGGCCGACGAGAACGAGCTGACGCGGGTGCTCGACGAGGTCGACTGGCTGACCCGCGCGGAGCTCGCCGTCATCCTCGAGCCGACCGACGGCGAGATCCAGGCCGGCTGCGTCGGCGGGCTGCACGCCGTCCTGACGTTTCGCGGCCACCAGGCACACTCCGCACGTCCCTGGCACGGCGAGAACGCCCTGACGAAGGCGGGCGCGTTCCTCGCGGAGCTCCACGAGCTCGCACCCCGGCCCGTGGACGTGGGCGGGATCACCTACCACGACGTGTTCAGCGCCACCCAGGCGTGGACGGACAACGCCCGCAACGTCATCCCGGGCCGCTTCATCGTGAACCTCAACTTCCGGTTCGCGCCCACCCGCGACCTCGCCGCCGCCGAGCAGGAGCTGCGCGTGCTCGTCGACGACCGCGCATCGATCGCGATCGTGGATCGGGCACCACCCGCCCCGCCGTCGCTGGATTCACCCCTGGTGGAGCGGTTCGTCGCGGCTGTCCGGGCGCCCGTGAGCGCGAAGCAGGCGTGGACGGACGTGGCGCGCTTCGCCGAGCGGGGCGTGCCGGCGGTGAACTACGGCCCGGGGCTGGGCGGACAGGCGCACCAGCGGGGCGAGTACGTGCCCGTCGACGCCCTCGTCCGAGCGCACGACCGGCTGCACCGCTTCCTGCGCGGCGACTGAGGCCTGCTCAGCCGCTGGCGGGGAGCTCGCGGGCGGTGCGATCCGTCGGATACTCCGTGAGATGGCGCAGCGCCGAGAGGGTCGCGTCGAGCTTGCGGCCGATCGTGATGCTCGCGATGCGCTCCACGATCCCACCGAGGGGACCGGCGAGGTCGAAACCGAGCCGCACGGTCACCTCGGTGCCCTGCGCGGCGGGTCGCAGCAGCCAGCTGCCCTGCTGGCGGATGCCGGTCTCGCCGGTCCAGGCGATGGTCCGCTGGTCGGTCCACGCGGTGACGCGCACGGTGCCGCCGGCCTCGATGGACCCGACCGACATGAGCACCCGGAAGCGGTCGCCGACGCCGTGGCGCACCGATCCGAGCGACTCCCACCGGGTGATGCCGACGAAGAAGTCGGGATAGCGGTCCATCTCGGCGAGGATGTCGAACACGGCGCTCTGCGGGCGCCGGACGGCGATGCTGCGTTCGACGGTGATCATCGCAGCGCGCCCATCTTCCGCTCCGACGCCAGGCGCAGCAGCGCCGTCTCCATGAGGCTCGTGATCTCGGCGTAGGCCTCGTCGAGGTCGGGATCGTCACCGAAACGCTCGACCACGTCGATGGGCTCGAGGACCTCGACGCGGATCTTCGTCGGGAGGGGAAGGTGACCGAGGAAGTCCCCGACGTTGATGCCCCACGGCAGCGCAAGAGAGATCGGCAGCACCTTCAGACGGCCCAGTCGATCGAGGCGCAGTGTCTTGGCCAGCCGCCGGCCGTCGGTGAGGACGAAGAACGTGTCGTGCCCACCGTCGGCGACCACGGGCACGATCGGCACCCCGGCCTCGGCGGCGAGCCGGATGAACCCCTTGCGGCCGTCGAAGCGGATCTCGTGCCGTGCCGTCCACGGCCGGTGCGTCTCAACGTCGCCGCCGGGGTAGACGAGGACGGAGGCGCCCTCGGCCAGGACGTGGCGGGCTGCCTTCTGGCTCGCCGCGACCACGCCGAGCCGACGCAGGTAGCGGCCGATGACCGGGGCGGCGGCCACGAGCCGGTGCGCCAGCGCGTAGATGGGGCGCTCGACACCGAAGTAGGTGTTGAAGCCGAGGAGGAACACGCCGCTGTCGGGGGTCATGTTCCCGCCGGAGTGGTTGCCGACGAACAGGACCGGCCCGTCGGGCACGCGGTCGAAGCCGTTGATCTCCGCACGGTGGTAGAGCGTCGAGATCAGCCACCAGGCCGGCAGGTTGGCCCGGATGAAGTCCGGGTCGCGGCCCGAGAGGTCGACGGTGTCGTCCGCGCCGTCCGCGCTGTCCGCGCCGTCGAGATCCTGCGCGACCTCGGCGTCCTCCGGTCTGCTGCTCACGTCTCCCATGTTCCCCTCCGGGCCGGACGGTAGTGGGGCGCGGCTACCGTGGCGACATGCCTGCTGACCCCTCGGACCGCGTCCACGTCCGTCGCGTCTACGATCCGCCGGCGGACGACGACGGCCGTCGGGTGCTCGTCGACCGGCTCTGGCCGCGGGGCGTGCGCAAGGAGGATGCGGCGCTCGACCGGTGGGCGAAGGCGGTGGCGCCGAGCACCGAGCTGCGCCGCTGGTACGGGCACGAGCCGTCCCGTTTCGAGGAGTTCGCGACGCGGTACCGCGACGAGCTGGAGGCGCCGCAGGCGGCGGCCGTGCTCGAGGAGCTCGCGGCGCTGGCGGTCGGCGGCGAGCGCGTGACGCTGCTGACCGCGACGCGAGACCTCGAGCATTCCCACGTGACGGTGCTGGCGACCGTGCTGCGCGCGGTCGCCGGTCGGCACGCCCGCGGATCCCCGTAGCAGCGCTGCGCCGGCCGGCCCCGGAAACCGCGTACGCACGAGAACCCGCGGCGCGATGCCACGGGTTCTCGCGTGTGGTAGCCCCGACCGGATTTGAACCGGCGTTACCGCCTTGAGAGGGCGGCGTCCTAGGCCGCTAGACGACGGGGCCGAGAGATGAGATCGATTATGGGAGGTCCGGAAAGAACCGGACGCGCGAGGGCGCCGGCAGCTCGGGGGGAAGGACTCGAACCCTCAACGACGGGACCAGAACCCGCTGTGTTGCCAATTACACCACCCCCGAAGGGCGGTCAGGATGGTAACAATCGGCTCCGCGTGAAGCGAAACGCGTCCAGGGTGCCATCCGTTCCGGGGCGGCGAGGGTAGAGGCGGGCTGTGCGGGGCGCGAAACGGGCCGACGCCCCCGTCCGCATAGCGCGCGGAACGGTGGCGACTCGGTGCTCACGACGCCTGCTGGGCCTCACGGGCGACCGGGATCGCAGCGTCGATGCGGGCGAGCACGACGTCCTTGTCGATGAGCTCCAGCGACTCGAACAGCGGCGGGCTGACCGAGGTCCCGGACACGGCGACGCGGATCGGCTGGGCGACCTTGCCGAACCCGGTCCCGAGCTGGTCGGCGAGGGGCCGAAGCGCTCCCTCGATCGCGTCGGCGTCCCAGGACGAGAGCGCCTCCAGCGCCGTGTGCGCCGCCTCGAGTGCCTCGGGTGCGTTGGCCTTGCGCAGGACCTTCTTGACGGCCGCCGGGTCGAGCTCGATCTCGTCGGCGAAGAACGCCGGGGCGTAGGTCTGGACCTCGTCGAGGCGCTGCATGCGCTCCTGGATGATCGGGACGAGCCCCCGCAGCGTCGCCATCTCCTCGTCGCTCGGCGGCGTGCCGATGATCGAGGGCCCGTAGGTGCCGTCGAGGAAGGGGACGAGGCGGCGGGCGAGCTGCTCTGCGTCGAGTGCCCGGATGCGCTCCCCGTTGAACGCGGTGAGCTTGTCCACGTCGAAGAAGGCGGCGGTCTTGCCGACCTGCTCGAAGGAGAAGCGTTCGATGAGCTCGCCCACCTCGAAGCGCTCCTGGCCGTCACGCGACGACCAGCCGAGCAGGGCCAGGTAGTTGACGAGCGTCTCGTGGAGGTAGCCCTTGCGCGCGAACTCCTGGATCGCGACGGAGCCGTGCCGCTTCGAGAGCGGCTTGCGGTCCTCGCCCACGATCATCGACAGGTGGGCGAACGAGGAGGGGTGCGTCCACCCCTCGCCGCGCGCCGGGAAGCCGACCTCCTCCAGCGCGGCGTCGATCAGGCCGTCGGTCGTCAGCAGCCCGTAGAGGTAGTGCTGGAGCGGGGTGACCGGGAGCAGGTCCTCACCCCGACACACCAGCGTGATGCCCTGCGACACGTCGTCGACCGTGTTGGCCAGCGGGTAGGTGGCGCTGCCGTCGGAGCGGACGACGACCGGGTCGCTGATCGTCGCCCAGTCCCAGGTGACGTCGCCACGGACGAGGTCGTGGATGGTGACGCTCCCCTCGTCGGGGGTGCGCACGCGCAGGGAGTAGGGGCGTGCCTCACGCTCGTAGGAGGCGAGCTGCTCGTCGGAGGGGGTGTAGGCCGCCGCCTTGACGGTCGGTGGCAGGCCGGCGGCGCGGCGCTCCTCGCGCCAGACGTTCGAGCTCGTCGCTGGTGCGGTAGTCGCGGTAGGTGACGCCGGGGACCGCCTCGAGCCGGCGGGCCACCTCGGCGTACAGCGCAGCGCGCTCGGACTGGCGGTAGGGGCCGTAGGGGCCGTCGACGCGCAGCCCCTCGTCCCAGTCGAGCCCGACCCAGCTCATCGCGTCGAGCATGGACTGCACGGACTCGTCGGTCGCACGGTTCTTGTCCGTGTCCTCGATCCGGAAGACGAACCGGCCGCCCTGGTGGCGGGCGTACAGCCAGTTGTAGAGGGCGGTGCGGACGCTGCCGACGTGGAGGAACCCCGACGGGGCGGGTGCGATCCGGACACGGGGCGGAAGATCGGACGGGGTCACGATGAGGCTCCGGCTGGACGGTGGGCGGTGCGGGGGCGGCACGGGGCGGCGCGGGGCTTCGCAGAGATCAGAGGATGGCGCCGGGACGGTACGCGGCCGCGTCGGGATGGGCGGCCACGACGCCTTCCACGGTGGCGACGAAGCGATCGACCTGCTCACGCGCCGCACCGACGAAGGCCAGTGGCTCGTCGAGCAGGCCCTGCACCTGATCGCGCTCGAGGGGGAGGCGTGCGTCGGCGGCGAGGCGGTCGACGAGGTCGTTGCGCTCGGCACCCTGCTCGCGCATGGCGAGGGCCACGGCGACGGCATGCTCCTTGATGGCCTCGTGGGCGGTCTCGCGTCCGACACCGGCGCGGACGGCGGCCATGAGCACCTTCGTGGTCGCGAGGAAGGGCAGGTAGCGGTCGAGCTCCCGGGCGATCACGGCCGGGTAGGCGCCGAACTCGTCGAGGACGGTCAGGAAGGTCTCGAACAGCCCGTCGATCGCGAAGAAGGCGTCGGGCAGCATGACCCGCCGCACGACCGAGCACGACACGTCTCCCTCGTTCCACTGGTTGCCGGCGAGGCCCGAGGCCATCGTCACGTAGCCGGCGAGGATGGCCGCGAAGCCGCTGATCCGCTCGCACGACCGGCTGTTCATCTTGTGCGGCATCGCGGAGGAGCCGACCTGCCCGGGCTTGAAGCCCTCGGTGGCGAGCTCCTGGCCGGCCATGAGCCGGATCGTGGTGGCGAGGCTGGACGGACCGGACGCCACCTGCGCGAGGGCCGCGACCACGTCGAGGTCGAGCGAGCGCGGGTAGACCTGACCGACGTTCGTGAGCGTGGCGGTGAACCCGAGGTGGCGGGCGACGGCGCTCTCGAGCGCGTCGACGTCGTCGTCGGAGCCGAGCAGGTCGAGCTGGTCCTGCTGTGTGCCGACCGGACCCTTGATGCCCCGCAGCGGGTAGCGGTCGAGGAGATCGTCGATGCGCCGGTAGGCCTGGTAGAGCTCCTCGCCGGCGTTCGCGAAGCGCTTGCCGAGCGTCGTGGCCTGCGCCGGCACGTTGTGGGTCCGGCCGGTGAGCACGGTCTCGCGGTGGGCGGCGGCGAGCTCGGCGAGGCGGGCGAGGGCCGCGACGACGCGATCGCGGACCAGCAGGAGCGAGTCGCGCACCTGGAGCTGCTCGACGTTCTCCGTGAGGTCGCGGGAGGTCATCCCCTTGTGGATGTGCTCGTGGCCGGCGAGAGCACAGAACTCCTCGATCCGGGCCTTCACGTCGTGGCGCGTGACACGTTCGCGCGTGGCGATGCGGTCGAGATCCACGTCCTCGACGACGGCCTCGTAGTCGGCGATCACCTCGTCCGGCACCGACACGCCGAGGTCACGCTGGGCACGCAGCACCGCGATCCAGAAGCGGCGCTCGGCGACGACCTTCGCCCGCGGCGACCAGCGTTCGACCATGGCGTCCGAGGCGTAGCGGGCGGCCAGCACGTTGGGGATCACAGCGGTGGACACGACGACCTTCCGGGACAGCGGGGACGCCCGATGATCGCATACCCCCCGAAGCGTGCGGCAACTCGTCGATCTCGCGGGCTCGCGAGGCGGGGGACGCCGAAGGTCCCGACCGGATCGGGCCGTTCGGCCCCTGTTCCGAGCGGGCAGAACCGACATCATGCGCACACCGCGGGACCGAGGTCCCGCCAAGGGACCGGGGGCGGTCCTGAGCAGCACAGCCTGACACCGCTGGGGGCGGTGGCAACGAGAAGGGACGGCGAATGCGCCGTCCCTTTTCGTTGTCCGGGCGCCTCGGATCACAGCAGCGTGCGCACGTCCTCTGGCGGGCGGCCGAGCACGGCCCGGTCACCGTCGATGATGATCGGGCGCTCGATGAGCTTGGGATGATCGACGAGGGCGTGCAGCCAGCGCTGCCGGTCGTGCTCCCAGCCACGCAGGCCGAGCTCCTTCGCCTCGGCCTCCTGCAGGCGGGCGATGTCCCATGGCTCCTTGCCGAGCCGTGTCAGGGTCTGGTCGAGCTCCTCGACCGTCGGCGGGTCGTCGAGGTAGCGACGGACCGTCGGGTCGACGCCGGCCTCCTCGAGGATGCTCAGGGCGGCACGGCTCTTCGAGCAGCGCGGGTTGTGCCAGATCTCCATGCGGTGCGGTCTCCTCTCCTGCGGCGGGTCAGCGGTCGGGGCGGGCCTGCTGTCGGTCGACGACGGGGTTCTCGAGGACACCGACGCCCTCCACCTCGACGCGCACCGTCTGTCCCGGCAGGATCGGGCCGACGCCGGCCGGCGTGCCCGTCAGTATCACGTCCGCGGGCAGCAGCGTCATGATCTGGGAGATGTAGGACACGAGCGTTGGCACGTCGAAGATCAGGTCGGCGGTCGTGCCGTCCTGCCGCACCTCGCCGTCCACCAGGCAGCGGATCCCGACATCAGCGGGATCGATGTCGGTGGCGATGGCCGGTCCCAGCGGGCAGAACGAGTCCCATCCCTTCGAACGCGTCCAGCCGGCGCCCCGGCGCTGGAGGTCGCGGGCGGTCACGTCGTTCGCGGCGGTGAAGCCGTAGATGCCGAGGGCGGCCTCGTCGGGGGTCACCTCGGACAGCAGCGCGCCGATGACGATGGCCAGCTCGGCCTCGTGGTGGACCTCCTGGGAGTGGCGCGTCGGGTAGCGGATCGGCTCGCCGGGCCCGATGACCGCCGAGGACGGCTTGAGGAAGAGGACCGGTTCGGTCGGGACCTCATGGCCGAGCTCCTCGGCGTGCTCGCGGTAGTTGCGGCCCACGCACACGATCTTCGAGGGGATGACCGGGGCGAGCAGCCGCAGCCCCTCGATGGGGAACCGCTCGCCGGTCGGGTGGTGGGCCGCGAAGGGGTGCGGCTCGATGACCGCGACCTCAGTCCCCTCGACGATGCCGTAGCGGGGGCCTTCCTCCGTGGCGAAGCGGACGATACGTGCCATGACGTGCGACCTCGACGTGTGGATGGGCGTGGGATGTCAGGCCCAGCCCGGCCGCAGAATCGCGTGGGTGTACGCGTCGGAGAGCGCGAGCCAGGAGGCCTCGACGATGTTCGGATGGACGCCGACCGTATCCCAGAACGTCCTGGCCGTCGGTGCTCGTGACGAGCACCCGGGTGACGGCGTCCGTGCCGTGCGAGGCCTCGAGGATGCGGACCTTGTAGTCGGAGAGGTGGACCTCGTCGAGCTGCGGCCACGTGCCGTTCACGGCGTTGCGGAAGGCGTGGTCGAGCGCGTCGACGGGGCCGTTGCCTTCACCGGCGCCGAGACGGCGGGCGTCGTCGACGAGCACGGAGAGGATCGCCTCGGCCGGCCCTTCCGGGTCCTGGGGGGCGGCACCGGCCGCCGCGCGTCCACGCCCGCCGCCGACCGACACGCGGTAGTGCTGGGAGTGGAACGGCTCCTCGTCGGGAGCGAGCAGGCCGGTGATACGGCGCAGGAGCAGCTCGAAGGAGGCGTCGGCGGCCTCGTAGGTCCAGCCGTGCTGCTCGCGGCGCTTGACCTCCGCGAGGACGGCGGCGGCCTGCTCGCTGGTGATCTCGAGGCCGAACTCCTTCGCCTTGAGCACGATGTTGGAGCGGCCCGACAGCTCGCTGACCACGAGCCGCTGGCTGTTGCCGACATCGGCCGGATCGATGTGCTGGTACATGTCCGGCGCCTTGGCCAGTGCGGACGCGTGGAGGCCGGCCTTGTGGGCGAAGGCGGTGTGGCCGACGTACGGCTGCATCGACGGGGTGGCTTCGTTGACGAGCTCGGCGACGGCGTGGCTCACGTCGGTGAGGCGCTCGAGCTGGTCGGGGCTGACGAGCTCGAGGCCGCGCTTGAGCTGCGCGTCGGCGAGGATCGTGAAGAGGTTGGCGTTCCCGCAGCGCTCCCCCAGCCCGTTCGCGGTGCCCTGGACCTGGCGGGCGCCGGCCTCGATCCCGAGCAGCGAGTTCGCGACGGCGCAGCCGCCGTCGTCGTGGAAGTGCAGGCCGACCTCGCAGTCGAGGGTGTCGACGAACTCCTTGACGATCGCGGCGACGTCCCAGGGCATCGCGCCGCCGTTCGTGTCGCAGAGGACCACCGACTCGGCGCCGGCCTCCGCCGCGGCGCGGACGACGTCGCGGGCGTAGTCGCGGTCGCGGGAGAAGCCGTCGAAGAAGTGCTCGGCGTCGAAGAAGACGCGCTTGCCGAGCTCGCGGAGGTAGCGGACCGAGTCCGTGACCATGGCGAGGTTCTCGGCGCGGGAGGTCTTCAACGCCTCGTCGACGTGGTAGCCCCAGGACTTGCCCACGAGGCAGATGACATCCGTCTCGGCGTCCACGAGCGCCTGCAGCAGCGGGTCCTCGTCGGCGGCCTTGCCGGCGCCGCGGGTCATCCCGAAGGCGACGAGCGTGGCGTTGGTCTGCAGCGCACCGCCGGCGGCCCGCTTGAAGAACTCGGTGTCCTTCGGGTTCGCCCCGGGCCAGCCGCCCTCGATGTAGTGGACGCCGAGCGCGTCCATGTGACGGGCGACACGGAGCTTGTCGTCGACCGACAGGCTGATGCCCTCACGCTGGGTGCCGTCGCGCAGGGTCGTGTCGTACAGAGCGAGTCCGGCGGCGGTCGATGCCGGCGGGAGCGGGGCGTCACTCACGGGTGTCCTTGCCGTCAGGACGCCGGGTGTGGCAGCAAGCCCGGAAGACGTGCGCCGGGCCCGCTCCCGCAGCCCGGCGTCGCCGTGCTACGGGAGCATGCCAATAATGATGATGCCGCGCAGGCCGAAGGCGCCGGCGTGGCCGGCGGTGGCGCGCATGTCGGTGGGCATCATCCCTCGGGTGGTGCGATGTGCGCGCAAGGGTGCCATCCCGCGGGGCGCGTGTCCAACGGGGCGCGTCGCCGACGCCCAGCTCGACACATGAAGCCGGCCCCGCCTCCTCCGACGATCAGGCGGCGAAATGCGTCGCTGCCCTCACCAAATCAGAGCGCATCGAGCAGATGCTGCAGCACGTAGTCAGCACCGAAGTACTCGCGCCCGACCTCACGCGCAGCGAGGCAGTGGGCGTCGTAGTCATGCTCGACGAGCTCTAGCGCGGCCATGGCTTCCTCGGCGTCGGAGAAGCTCAGCAGACCTGCGTCAACGTCAAGGATCTCCGCGAAGCCGGTGTCCTGCACCACGGCCGGTCGCCCGCCAGCCAGGTAGCACGCCGACCGACAGCTGAACCAGCCCGTCTTCATCTCCACGTACACATTCTTTGCGACCGAGAACTCGCCGCGGGACCTGCAGAGGTAGTCGACGTAGTCGCCGGCGGTTCGGGTCACGGTGGGGGCGTCCACCACGCGCCACCCGTGCTGTTGCAGCTCTCGAACGGGCGCTGTCGTCCCTCCGACTGCGACCTCGAGCGGCAGGTCGACGTCCCTTGGCACATCGATGATCCGCTGAAACTCGATGTCCTTGCTGCCATACTCGTGACCGCGGTAGCGCAGGGGGCCGGGAAAGGCATTCCAGGTCATAATCGTGGTCCAGGTCTTCGAACGACCGACAGCCAGCCGTTGCCAGAGATCGAGCACCACGGGCATCCGCGTCGGCAACCACGACAGCCCGAGATCCGGGACAAGAGAGGTGCCCCTCGGCAGGTTCTCCGCGTACGTGGCGTGGTGCGTGTGGCTATCCACGACCTCACGCCAGCCGTCGAGATTCTGTGCCCACGGCTGGTACTCGCTGAGCAAGATCTGGTTGTACCCGGGGTCGGTGTCGACGAAGATCGTCCGGCAGGAAGGTGGCAATCCTTCCGGCAACGGCGTTGCGCCACTGATGTTGAGCACGACGTTTGCGCCTCGTATCCAGCGACGGAACTCGTCCTCACCCATCCCCAAGTGGTTGTCGCGCAGGTGTTGGTAGTGCCACCGTGTCGAAGGGCGGTGCACGTAACGAGCGAAGAAGTCGCCCAGGAATTGCGCCGAGTATGCGGGGTCGTCGGTCCGGGTGCGTCGCACAGGATCGTACGGCCACGTCCAGGTGTTCTCGTGGTAGAGAACCTCGTGTCCGAGCTGCTCCAACCCGACCACGTACTGCAGATAGTCGAAGGCCACGCCACCGACGGGATACATCCCCACCATGCCGCACACGAGGACACGGAGCGACTCCGTCATCCGCGGCTCGCCGGCCTCTGAGGACGGATCCTGCGCGTGTGGCATACGCCCCTCCAGGCGCCAGCGCGCACCGGATCCGTCGTACTCGTCCCCATCACGACGGAGGTCATGCGCCGGCCACCCCCGACGCCCTCGTGTCGAGCATCCACTCGTGGTGGGTTCCGCGCAGCGCGGCCACGACTTCGTCGGTGTTCGCGATGGCGGCGCGCCGACTGGGGATGAGCTTCTTCAACCGGCTGTCCAGCGGTTGCGCGTCGTCGACACCGAGTCGTGACAGGATTCGCCGGATCGGCCCGCGGGACTGGCACAGCTCCTCGTAGCCGACCTCGACGGCATCCAGCCCGGTCGCCTCGAGTCGTCGACGCCCGGACTCGATCTCGCGGGCCAAGTCATCCAGCCGAGCGGGCAGCGAGGTCGCATCCAGTGTCACGGGCGTGTGGTGGCTCGTTGAGGTGGCGTGGTACCGGTCGTTTGCCCAGGCCACCTCACGGGACAGCACCACGTCAAGCAGGTTCCGTCGGGTCAGGTGGACCACGACCGCTCTGCGACGGGCGAGCTCGGGAATTATCTCCGGGTAAGCACCCGCCTGGCCGTACATGAGCTTGAAGCCGCAGGCCTGGACACGCGGCCCGATGGACAGCAGATCGTCCAGGTACGTCGAGACTACCAAGCGCCGATCTCCGACCGCCCTGCGGTCGGGATCCTCGAAGAACCGCATCCCTCGTGCCCCCCACGGCGGCACGCCGCGCCCGTCCTGCAGGAAGAGTTCTCCGTGGCAGCGCAGGGACGGATGGCTGTCGAGCATGTCGATCAGCCACGTCGATCCGCTTCGCTGCGTTGTGAAAACAACGAACAGCGCGGGCGGGCCCATCATGACGAAGCCTCGCGGTCGGTGGGCGTCGGAAGTCCTGTGGGCAGCTCCGAGAAGACCTCTGCGTAGGGGCCACCCGGCCAGGAGTGCATCTCGCCGCGATACCGGCTCAGGCCGAGGAAAGCGGCGTCGAAGGCCATCAGCTGGCCCTGGCTCGCATGTGCCCGGATCGCGGCCATCTTTTCCTCAATCCGTTCGCTGATGTCGACGATCGCGTCCATCCGGGCCAAAGGGGTCCACACCTCGAAGAACCGCACCAGGGGCGGGCGGCTGCACCGGCTCACGGCTCGGACGACGATACGAGCCGCCGCGCGATGATCCGCGTGCGACTCGTCGGGATGAGTCACGTAGACGACGTCCGCGGACTGGTCGTCGATGGCGCAGGACAGACGGTCCACGAGTGACGCCGTCACGCGCAGTTCGCCGTCCGGGGCCCTCCAGAACTCGAACTCGCTGATCCCCAGGATACTCGCCGCCCGTGCTGCCTCAGCTTCCCGAACCACGCCGGCCTGGTTCGGTCCGAGGTGGGGGATGCCCCGTTCCCCCGAGGTCAGGAAGACGATTCGGACCTCGTCCCCACCCAACACGTGCTCGCGGAGCGTGCCCCCGCACCCCACCGACTCGTCATCCGGGTGGGGGCTGACGACCAGCACGCTCCTCATGTCCTCACGCGCCCGTACGAGTACCGCTCGAGCACCTCCGACTCGGCGTCCAGAAGGAGACGTTCGAGCCTAGGCGTGTACCGGGCCTCGCACTGGCGCGCCGGCGTCGATCCACGGACGTTGCGTTCGGGGGTCGCCGCAATCGTGCTGAAATCAACCTCCAGACCGGACTCGCGCAGGGTCCTTACGAGGTCATCCTGCAGCGACTCGTAGTGACCGACATGTGTGCAGCCGTCGGTGTAAGCCCGATAAAGGCTGGCGAGGAAGCCGGACGGATATGCCTCGACGCAATTGCGGACGAACCCGTCGAAGGTCGGCGCTCGTGCGGCGTCGGTGAAGGCTCCCCACTCCACGATCCATCGCGGAGAGAACCAGTCGGGGTCGTCAATCGGCTCCCAGTTCTCATCACGCCTGTGTGCCCACATGGAGCGATACCAGGCGAGGGGGTGGCGGACGAACACGAAGCGAATCGACCGCCGCAGGACCGCCGGCTCGTCCGCGACCTCGTCGGGGCTCGCGTGGATGGTGCCGACGGCGCCCTCCACGACCCCCGCGCGGTGCAGTGCGGATGCGACCCATTGCCCGCCCGTCTTCGGGAGATGAAAGAAGACCGCATCAGGAAGCAGGTAGGCCACGACGGGCTCCTTCTCGAGTGTTGACCACCTCCGGCGGGTAGAGCCCGACCGTGCTGACGTGCGCCACGTCCGAGGCGAACCGGTGCTTGAACGCCTCGTCGCCAATCCCGAAGTCGAACACCGAGGCGCCTTCGTCGACCGCGGCGAGGAACAGGCTGCGGAGCAGCACCTCTCCTGGTGAACGGCGTGCCAGCCTCACCTCGAAGGTCGGCTTGTACCAGAGGTACCGCCCCGCGTAGTGAGTGCCGAGGTGCGCGGCGACCATCTCGTCGTTCCACTCGACCACGGTGAAACGAAGCCATCGCGCTGCGCTGCCCGCCACCACCAGGCGGCGGTAGAAACGGCGCTGCTGCCCGTCGAGGAACAGACTGGGCGCCTCGGTCTGTTCCCAGCGACGCACGTGCTGATCGAAGAAACGGTCGAGGTACGGCTCGATCTCCTCGGCCGTGGTGAGGTGCCGGATCCGGCAATCACCCTCCCGCTCGAACCAGCGCGCATGGCGTCGAAGGCTCGTGCGGTCGGCTGCCTCGCGCCCCGCGTGCCCATCGGAGTCGAGCCGCAGCAGCGGCGCAGCGATCCCTCCTTCGTCGACGGCGACCAGCCCGAGGTGCCGCGCGGCTCGTGGGATCGTGGAGAGCGTCGGCGACGTGTCCGGCACGTGGTAGAGGCGGACGCCGACGAAGCCGGCGACCTCGCGCGATGCCGCCTCGATGGCCGTCGCGACGACGGCGGGATCCTGCACGTCCCCGATGAGGTCGAGCTGGTCGGAGCCACCCGAGCCGACGAGGAACAGCATGCCGCCATCGGCGAACCACGGGGCGATTGCGACCGGCCGGCCGTCGCGCTCGACCACGGTGAGGAGCAGCTCGCCCCGTCCGAACGAGTTCCACCAGGCCCGCTGCCATTCCCACGTGAGGAAGACCACGTCGGACGGACCGGTCGCCAGCAGCCGGGTCCACAGCGACCGGTCGAGGCTCGGATCGTCGAACGACCGTACGACTCGGGCACGAAGGTCCTGCCGCGTGGTCACCGTCATGTCCGGAACCGGTCGACCACGTCGGTGTAGAACCCTTCGAGCCATGGCATCCGATGCTGCCGGTCGTGATGTGCGACCACCGCAGCGCGCGCCGCCGTGCCGAGTCTCGTGGCCTCGGCGTCGTCCGTCAGCAGCCGATCGACCTCGGCGACGAGCGCGGCCACGTCGTGAGGAGCGACGAGGAGGCCCGTCTGGCCGTGGGTGACGACCTCGGAGGCGCCACTGCCATCCGAGGCGACGACCGGCAGGCCACACGCCATGGCCTCGAGATAGACCAGCCCCGGGCCGCCCTCGAACCAGGAGGGCGCCGCGAAGACGGTGGCCGCGGCGAGCTGGGCAGGCAACTCCTCGTTCGCGACGGGCCCCGGCGTCTCGACCAACGCCGGGTGGCCCGCCGCCCCCGCCCGCTCGTGGAGTGACTGGACATAGCCTGGCTCCCCACCACCGATGAGGCGCAGCCGGAGTCGCGGATGCCGTCGCGCCAACGCCAGGGCCGCCTCGAGCAGGTCGTCGATCCCCTTGCTCGGGGCAAGACGCCCCACGAAGACGACCATCGGCCCGGGATCACGCGGAGCCGCCTCGGGATGGAAGCGCGCCGTGTCGACGCCGCAATGCCAGACAGGAACGTCGTCGAGCGGTAGGCCGTAGGCCTTGGCGCACCACTGCGCCGAGAGCCGGCTCGACGCATACACGGCATCGGCAAGACGAAGGCACTCCCCTTCCATCACGCGACCGACGCGCTCGAGGGGGCTTCCCGGCTCCGGCCAGCCGATGGTCTCCGTCAGCATCGCCAGGGGGCCGTGGAGCTGGACGACCGTGGGGATGCTCTGCCAGTCCGCGCGGTTGAGCAGGTGGACGAACCCCTCCGATGCCCACTCGGCGAGGTCGACGATGTCGAGGGCCACCTCGCCGTGCAGCCGCTCGATCCCCGCCGCGACCTCCACGCTGTCGGTGACCCACCGGGCGATCTCGGTGGCAACGGTCAGCCGCGGGTCGGCCCCGGGCACCCGGTGGACGGTCACCGGACCGTCCTGCGTCGTCCGTCGCTTCCCGTCCGTGCTCCTCGAGACGACGTGGACGTGGTGGCCGAGCTCGGCGAGACCGTGCGCCTTGGCGTGCGCTTGCGTGGACGTTCCCCCGTTGGCGGTCTCCGGCGGGTACGCAGCCGAGACGAGGGCGATCGTCATCGCTCGACTCATCGCAGCCCGATCCGTCCGGCGACGGCGTGCAGGTCTTCGAGGCGCCAGGACGCCTCCGTGCGGCTCGTCCCATTCCCCAGCCACCGCAGGTGCAGGGCGGCCCGGGCAAGATCGAGCCGTACCTCGTGCAGCTCGGCCGGCCCGTCGGGCCAGCGCACCCGCCGGTACAGCCGGCGGCACCGCTCGACCACCTCCGTCGGCCAGCCGTCCAGCAGCTCGCCGAGGTCCAGCTCCCCGGCCCCGACAGCCGCGTCGCCGAGATCGACGGGATAGACGCGCCCCTCGGCAACGAGAAGATTGCCCGGATACGCGTTGTCCAGGATGGCGGTCAGGGGCGGCTCCAGCAGGAAATCGGCGGTCTCCGCGAACCGGCGGCAGACCCCCGCCAACCACCCGGTGTCGGATGCTGCTGCCGCAGACTCGGCACGGCGGGCCCAGCCCACGTAGTCATCGAGGCGGAACCGACGCAGGTCCGGCATGTCCCGCGCCAGCGTGAACTCGTGCAACCGGTGGAAGGTGGCGAGCCAGCGGGTGGCGGACTCCATGGCTTCGACCGTGGCCAGCTCGCTGAGCCGCCAGGCATCTGCGGGCTGGCGCGCCAGCACCCAGGCACCGCCGGGAACGGTCAGCGTGTCGAGATAGGTGAGGGCGGGCAGTCTGCCGGCGGACACGACCCGCCGAAGCACATGCGCTGCATACGGCTCGCCGCCACGCCCGCGATCGTCGGCGTGGAAGACCGCGCGGACCTGCCACTGCTCGTCTCCCACCTGCCAGTCGAGCAGCTCCGTTCGCCCTGGCGTGTCGTAGGGGTCGGGCCGACGGTCGACGAAGCCGGCCCGCTGGCCGGTGACACGTTCGATCGCCTCCCCGACGCTCGACACGAAGACGTCCGCATGCCCCGTGCTGCCCGGCGAGCTCGGGCTCACCCGGGAAAGACCTGCGGCACCGGGCGAGCCTTCGGCACCGTGTGTCTCGTGTCCCCCGCCGACGAGCGCGCTCTCCAACGAGAGGGAACCCACGGCTGAGCGGTCGACCTGGAGCGCGGTCCCGTCCTCGACGTGCACGAAGGTGTCACACACGTCGAGCGTGGAGAGCCGGTGGGCGATCATGAACGTGGTGCGCCCCTCCATGAGCCTCCCCATGGCCTCCATGATGGCCGCCTCGGTCTTCACGTCCACGGAGCTCGTCGGCTCGTCGAGCACGAGGATGGGGGTGTCCTTGAGGAAGGCGCGGGCGAGGGCGATCCGCTGACGCTCGCCGCCCGACATCCGCATCCCACGCTCACCGACGAGCGTGTCGTAGGCGTCCGGCAGTGCCGTGATGAATGCGTGGGCCCCGGCGGCCCTGGCCGCGGCCTCGACCTCGGCCTGCGTTGCGCCCGGGCGCCCGTACGCGATGTTCTCGGCGACCGACGCCGAGAACAGGACGGAGTCCTGCAGCACGACGGCGAACTGCTCGCGCAGGTCGGCGAGCTTGAGGTCGCGCACGTCGTCGCCGTCGAGGAGCACCTCGCCCTCCGTCGGGTCGTAGACGCGCATGAGCAGGCTGAGCAGCGTGGTCTTCCCCGCACCGGTCGGTCCGAAGATGCCGACGCGCGCCCCTGGGCGGATCGCCAGCGACACGTCGCTGAGCACCCGGTCCTCACCGTGGTAGGCGAAGCCGAGGCCGCGCGCGTCGATACGCCCGTCGACCCGATCGACCCGACGGGCGCCGGGACGGTCAGCAACGTCTGGCAGCTCGTCGAGGACCTCGAAGACCCGCTGCGCGCTCGCGAGGTAGCCCTGCAGGCTCGCGGAGATCTTGCTGATCGTCTGCAGCGGCGCGAAGAGGCGCGCCAGGTACGCCATGATCAGGGTGAGATCACCCACGCTCAGCGTTCCGCTGAGGACGCTGGTCGTGCCGAGGTAGAGCACCACGGCGGTCCCCACCCCGGTGACCATCTGGACGCTCATGCCGTAGACGCCCTCGGCCGCGGCCAGCCAGACCTGGGCACGCATGCTCGCCTGCGACTGTTGCTCGAAGCGGGTGCTGTGCTCCTGCTCGCGTCCGAAGACCTTCACCACGCGGAACGCGCCGAGGGTCTCCTGGACGACGTGGAGTGCGGAGCTCTCCAGCTCCTTGGCCTCCCGGTACCGCCCGCGCATCCGGCTCTTGTAGCCCCGCATGAGCACCAGGATCGCCGGGGCGACGGCTGCGACCACGAGGGCGATGCGCACATCGATCCGAGCGGTCACGTACATCATCGAGATCAGCGTGACGACGGCCCCCGCGAGCGGGATCAACCCGTAGCTCGTCAGCCACTCGATGGCCGGCGTGTCGTACTGGACGCGGTAGATCGAGTCCGCGGTCCCGCGGTTGTCGAGGAAGGAGAACGACAGCCGCTGGATGTGCCGGAACAGCCGGGCGCGGAGCCCGATCGTCATCTGCTCGCCGGTGCGCTTCTGCACCACGAGCGACGCGATCGTCTGCACCTGGAGGAGCAGCACGATCAGCACCTGGAGCGCTGCGATCGCCAGGACCTGCATGGCGGTCGAGTCCGACGCGCCAGCCGGCATGACGGCCATGAGGAAGCCCGGCAGCGGCTGGTGCCCGATCACGCTGTCGATCGCCAGCTTCAGCGGCAGCGGGCTCAGCAGGTACAGCGGCGCCGAGACGAGATCGAGCAGCAGGAGGAGGAGCAGCCACCACCGCTGGGGCCTCGCCTGCTGGAGGAGCCGGCGGACGAGCTCCCCGTCGGTGTAGGTCCGACCGACCGCGCCAGCGTCCGCCTCTGCTGCGGCGGCACCGCCCCGTCGTCTCGTCACGTCCGCGCCCCGTCGGTGGTCACGTCGAGCGCCCGACGAACCCGGCGGCCCACGATGACCAGCTCCGCCGCGGACGCGACCGCCAGCAGCGTCACCGTCGCGATCGCTGCCGACGCCGAGAACGCGCCGGCGCCCAGCGCGGCCAGCGCCCCGACCATCGCGAGCGGGCTCGAACGCCACGACACCCGGTGGTGCGGGACCCAGGCCCAGGTCACGGCGGTCGCGACCCGGGCACGCAGCAGCGGCCCCACGGACGCCTCGAGGTCCCACGCGTCGTGCGGCCCGCCGGCGCGGACGTGGCAGCCCGCCGCCTCCATCGTCCGCTGCAGACGCCGCAGCCAGTCGAACCGCTCACCCGTCCACCCCGACGGCGCCTCCATCCGCCGCGGCAGCGGCTCGGTGCGCAGCCGGGTCCAGGTCCGCACGAACGGCTGCGCGACGTGCATCCAGGCGACCAGCGCCCGGAACGCGAGCGGCCGCGGCTCACCGCGGTCGGGGACCACGGCGGCAGCCACCATCACCCCGTACAGCACCGGCAGGAGCAGGGCCGCTGCCGCAAGCGCGAGCCCGGCGACGCGCGCCGCCGGGAACAGCCCCAGCAGCGCACCGAGGACGAGCAGCGGCGCCGCCACCGGCAGCAGCGCCCCGACCCACGCGAACGTGAGCTCGCCGCGGTGCCGGACGACGCCCTGGTAGGGCGCCGACCCCATGGCCCCGTGGTAGACGACAGGCCGCAGCAGCCGCTGCAGCGCCCCGCCGTAGATCACGCCGCCCCAGCGCGCCTGCCCGAGCCGGTTGAAGCGGTGCCGGTGCGGCCCGGAGAGCATCTTCTCGGCCCGCCCGTAGCCGCGCTGCTGCTTCAGGTAGCCCCGGACGGTGCTGCGCCGGTGGTGGCGGATCTGCGCCGCCGGCGCGAAGCCGATACCACGTCCGCGGTCGAGCAGCTTCCAGCACACGTCCACGTCGTCGCCGGCCGCGGTGTAGGCGACGTCGAAGCCGCCGATCCCGACGAGCGCCGAGCGACGGAACGCCATGTTGCAGCCGGGCACGTGCTCGGCGCGGTCGTGGGAGACGAGCACCTCGAGCGGCGCCCCGGGGCTGGCCGCGACCGCCCGCTCCGCGAGCCCGGCGACCGGCACCGGCAGGTTCGGCCCACCGGTCGCGTCGATGGCGGGATCCTCCAGCGACAGGGCGAGGTGGTAGGGCCAGGACGGGTGGCAGTACGCGTCGGCGTCGAGATAGGCGACGATCTCGCCCGTCGCCGCCGCCAGTCCGGCGTTCCGGGCCGCCGACAGACCCCCGTGCGGCAGCTCGAGCACCCGGAACGGGAACCGGCGTGCGATCGCGAGGGTCGCGTCCCTCGACCCGTCGTCGCACATGAGCACCTCGAGGTCGGGGTAGTCACAGGCCTCCAGCGACGCCAGGCACTCCCCGATCGTGCGCTCCTCGTCGTAGGCGCAGACGACGACGCTGACCCGCGGCCACCGCTCGCGCAGCCCCGACAGGGGACGCCGGGCCCACGCCGACACGACCTCGAGCCCCGCCTTCGGACGCCGCTCCGCGTCGGTGATCCCGAAGCCCCAGCCCTCGACCGACTCGCCGGCCACGCCCCACTCGTCGGTCCACGAGAACACCGTGGCACCGGCGAGCCCGACCTCGTCGACGACGCGCAGCTGCTCCTCCAGCAGCCGCGCCTGCGCGCCCTCGCCGTGGACCTCGGCCGCCAGCCCCACCTCGGAGAGCAGCACCGGCCGGTCCCCCGCCACGACCTGCAGGCGACGCAGGTATGCCTGCAGCTTGTCGGCGTCCTCGAGGAACACGTTGAAGGACCACAGGTCCTGCCCGTGCGGCTGCAGGAACTCGGTCGTCGGGTAGTTGCCGTAGGTGACCAGCATCGACGGGTCGGCGTGGTGGACGTCCTCGACGAGACGGGACAGCACGTCCTCGACCGCTCCCCGCCCGTGGAGCCGGACGACGTCCGCGGGGACCTCGTTGCCGACGGCGACGGCGAGCACGCTGCTCCGCTCGCGACATCGCTCCATCGCCAGGTCGAGCGAACGCCGGCCCGCGTCGAGGACGGCTGTATTCACCCGGCGCCCCACGCCGGTCGCCATGCGCCAGTCGTCGTAGTCGAGGCCGACGATGACCTGGAGGCCGAGCGCGTCGGCCACGTCGAGCAGGTCGGGCGGGGGGACGGTGTAGACGCGCAGGGTGTTGCAGCCGGCCGCCGCCATCAGCTGAAGATCCCGCTCCACCCGCGCGGGCGCCGGGAAAGCGCTTCCGTCCGGACGGGGCAGGAAGCTGCCGTAGGTCACCCCCCGGACCCGGAACGGGACACCCGCTCGGGCGAGATGCTTGCCGTCCGCGCGGACGCGTGCCCGCGTCGACGGACCGGTCGGAAACCTCGTACCAGGCAGGGGCGTCTCGGAGACGACCGTGCCGTCGGGGTGGCTATCGCCCACCGCCCTCCATCCTTCACCCCCGTGATCGCGCTCGACAGTCTCAGGGGTAGAGTTCGGCAGGTTTGGCCACCGGTCAAACGAAGGGGGCCGATTGTCCGTGGCCCGCGGGGTGTGCTAGCCGCGCCGGCATCGTCGCAGCGTGACCCTCCGCGGTTGAATCTGGCTCGATGGAGTCAGCCCATGGGCGGCGAAACGCCCGGTACGACCGAATTCGCAGCCGCGGGGCCGCTCACTGAACTACGATGCGTGAGTATCCGCTCACCATCGACCACTGCGCGTGGGGCGCTCGCAGGACGCTGCGCGCACATGCTCAGGCGTCCTCGGGGTCTTCCTCGAGCCGGAAGCCGACCTGCAACGTGACCTGCGTGTGCTGCGGCTGCCCGTCCTTGATCCAGCCACGGATCTCCTTGACCTCGAACCAGTCCAGGTTCCGCATCGAGGTGCTGGCCTTCTCGATGGCGCTGCGGATGGCGTCGTCCACGCCTTCGCGGCTCGAACCGACGAGCTCGATCTTCTTGTACACGTTGCTCACGTTGAGGCTCCTGTCTGCGTCTCGCGGCTGCACCGGCGTCTCCTGCATCGCTTTCCTCCACGCTAGTGCGTGAGCCGTCAGGCGCGCGCGACCGAGCGGTCCGTGTGACGACGGATGAAGCCGCCGATCTCGCGCATGGCCGCCTTGGACTCGGGCAGCCCGGGGAAGGCCTGGAACACGTGCCACAGGCCGTGGAAGACCCCGTAGGAGGCGTCGACGCCGGCCTCCCGCGCGCGGTGCACCAGCCGGCGGGTGTCGTCGAGCAGGATCTCGTCGCTGCCGGCGTGCACGAGCATCGGCGGCAGGCCCTTCAGGTCGGCGAACAGCGGCGAGACGCCCGGGTCGTGGACACCGGCATCCCCCGCGTAGCTGCGTCCGACCGGCAGCAGCAGGTGCGAGCTGAGCCAGGGATCGGCCGCGTCGAGCTCGTGCACGCTCGGCCCGGTCGCGGACAGGTCGGTCCAGGGAGAGAAGCCGACGTAGCACGCCGGCAGCGGGTCGCCGGCCTCACGCAGCGCCACCAGCAGGGACAGCGCCAGGCCTCCCCCGGCCGAGTCTCCGGACACGGCGAGGCGGGACGGTGTCACGCCCGGCTGGGTGAGCAGCCACCGGTACGCGGCCAGGACGTCCTCGAGTGCCGCCGGGTACGTGTGCTCGGGTGCGAGCCGGTACTCGGGCATGAAGACCCGGGCCCGAGCGACGAGCGACAGCCCGTTCGCCAGACCCCGATGGGTCCGTGGCGATCCCAGCACGTAGCCGCCGCCGTGCACGTGCATGACGGCCCGGCCGTGCTCGGCGCGGCGACTGTTGATCCATTCGCCGCTGACGCGCCCCTCGGCGACCGTCTCGACCGTCGTCGAGGCCGGTAGCCGGGTGTACTTCGCGAGCCGCTCGAAGTCGTCCCGGGCTGCCTGCGCGAGCTTCGCGAGCCGCTCCGGGGGTGCGTCCTCGTCGAGCGTCGGCATCTCGCCCCGCAGCCGCAGCGCCGCGACGAACAGCTGCCGTGCGATCCTCGCCTGCCAGCTGGGCACCCGTCCTCCTCGCGTCGAGTCCGGGTCGCCAGGGTACCCGCGGGGGTTCTCCTTCCCCGACCGCTCGGCTACTCGTAGACGTAGGTGAGCCAGTCCTTGTACTGGTCCAGCCGGCCGCGCACGGCGTCCATGAAGGTGGTCTGGATCTTCTCGGTGATCGGTCCGCGCTTGCCGATCTCGCGGCCGTCCACCTCGCGGATCGGGGTGAGCTCGGCCGCGGTGCCGGTCAGGAACGCCTCGTCGGCGAGGTAGAGGTCGGTGCGCACGAGCGACTGCTCGACCACCTCGACGCCGAGGTCACGGGCGATCTGGATGACGCTCGAGCGGGTGACGCCGCCGAGCGGACCGTCGTGCAGCGGCGGGGTGAGCAGCACGCCGTCCGCGATCACGAAGACGTTCTCGCCGGTGCCCTCGGCGATGTAGCCGTCCTCGGACAGCATGATCGCCTCGTCGTAGCCGGCCCGCAGCGCCTCGACCTTCGCGAGCGAGCTGTTCAGGTACTGGCCGTTGGCCTTGCCCGCCGGCGGGATGGTGTTCTTGCCGATGCGCCGGAAGGAGCTGAAGGTGACCTTCACGCCGTTGACGAGCGCATCCTCGCCGAGGTAGGCGCCCCACTCCCAGGTGGCGATGGCCAGCACCGGCTTCGACGGCAGCGGGTTGAGGCCGATCTCGCCGTAGTCGAGGAAGATCGTCGGGCGGATGTAGCAGCCGTCCTCGTGCCCGTTCACGCGGATGGTCTCGACGATGGCGGCGACGATGTCGTCGTGGCCGTAGGGGATGTCGTCGAGCGGCGGGTAGATCTTCGCGGAGCTTCAGCATCCGCCGCGACGTGCGCGTCGAGCTGGAACACGGCCGGCCCGCGGTCGGTCGCGTAGGCGCGGATCCCCTCGAAGACGCCGTAGCCGTAGTGCAGCGTCGGCGTGAGGACGTGGACGCGGGCCTCGTCCCAGTCGACGAGCTCGCCGTTCATCCAGATCTTCTCGGCCTTGGGGAAGGGCATCGGTGTCGTCTCCCGTTCCTGGATCCGCGCAGTTATCGGCTCGCCAGCTCGGCCAGTCGATCGCCCGCCTCGGCCGTCGAGTATCCCAGACCGCTCCCGTCCGTGCCCGCACGCTCGGCGAGCCATCCGGCGACCGCACGGTCCACCCGGCCGGCGGCCGACGTCTCGCCGAGGAAGGCGAGCATCATGCCGACGCTCATCACGGCCGCCGTCGGGTCCGCCGTGCCGGACCCGGCGATGTCCGGCGCCGAGCCGTGCACCGGCTCGAACATCGAGGGCGCACGCCGGGTCGGGTCGATGTTGCCTGACGCCGCGAGGCCCATCCCGCCCTGGATGGCGGCGCCGAGGTCGGTGATGATGTCGCCGAACAGGTTCTCGGTCACGACCACGTCGAAGCGCTCGGGCTGGGTCACGAAGTACAGGCAGGCCGCGTCGACGTGGACGTACTCACGCTCGACGTCGGGGAAGTCGGCGTCCCCGACCTCCGCGAAGGTCCGTGACCACAGGCCGCCGGCGTGGGTGAGCACGTTCGTCTTGTGCACCAGGGTGAGCCGCCCGTCGCGGGAGCGGGCCTGCTCGAAGGCGTAGCGCAGGACACGCTCGACGCCGTGGCGGGTGTTCACCGACTCCTGGGTCGCGACCTCCTGCGGCGTGCCCTGGTAGAGGGTGCCACCGGCACCGGCGTAGACGCCCTCGGTGTTCTCGCGCACGACCACGAAGTCGCAGCGCTCGGGCGTCAGTCCGGCGACGGGCGAGGTGATGCCGGGATAGAGCTTGACCGGTCGCAGGTTCACGTACTGGTCGAAGGTGAAGCGCAGCTTCAGGAGCAGGCCGCGCTCGATGACACCGGGTGGCACGTCGGGGGTCCCGACGGCGCCGAGGTAGATGGCGTCGAACCTTCGCAGCTCCTCGAGCGTCTCGTCCGAGAGGACCTCGCCGGTGCGCAGGTAGCGGCGCCCGCCGAGGTCGTAGTCGACCCGTTCGGTCGCGAAGCCCTCGACCGGCTCGAGCGCGTCGAGCACCTTCAGCCCTTCGGCGACCACCTCGGGGCCGATGCCGTCGCCGCCGAGTACGGCGATCCGGTGCGTGGGCATGGGATCTCCTCGATCGTGTCCGCGTGCTGCGCTCCGCGACACCGACGGCGCCTCGGCATGCGGTGGCCGGGCATCCTAACGGTGCACCGGCGCGGGCTCCGCTTCCCGGGCGTCCACGGGCGCAGGCGCCGGCCGGTAGCGTGGCTCGACGCCGGTCGGCAGGTCCGGCGCCTCCTCGCTGTCGTCAGGGCCGTCGATGAGCGATCAGCAGCCTCCCCCACCCCCGCCGCCGTACGGTGGCTATCCCGGCGGTGGACCGTCCGCGGCGGACGCGGAGCTGCCCGGGCTCGGCAAGCGGTTCCTGGCCCGCCTGCTCGATGGGCTGCTGGTCGGGCTCCCGGTGGGGGCGGTCGTCGGGACGTTCGGCCTGTGGCGCGGCCCGTTCGTCAGCAGCCTGATCGTCGCCGCCGCGCACTTCGGCTACTTCGTGTGGATGGAGGGAACCCGGGGCCAGACCGTCGGCAAGCAGGTGCTGCAGATGCACGTCGTGCGGGTCGACGGCCAGCCGATGGACGCCGACGCGGCGATGCGGCGCAACTGGTGGCTGCTGCTCGGCATCGTGGGGGTCCTCGGGAGCCTGGCCGAGGTCGTGGTCGTGATCGTGATCGTGATCACCATCTTGTCGGACGCACGCGGCGAGGGGTTCCACGACCGGATGGCCGGCACGATCGTGCTGAACGCAGCATGACGGACGCCGCACCCGGGACGTGGGAGCCCGCCCGGACCGGGCGGCGGATCGCGGCCGTGCTCGTCGACCTCTTCCTCGTGGCCGGGGCGATGCTGACGATCGGCTACATCGTGGCCGGCGGCGCCGACCAGCCGGTCCCGGGCTGGTTGCGGCCCAGCCTGGCGGTCGTCGGCATCGGCTACTTCGTGGCCTTCGAAGGGTTCACGGGACGGACGCCGGGCAAGCGCCTGTTCGGGTTGCGGGTGGTCCGGCTGCTCGGCGAGGACGCGGAGCCAGACCGGCACGTGGGCGCCGTCGCGGCGCTCGTGCGCAAGGGGTGGCTGTTCCTCGGGTTCCTCGTCCCCGTGCTCGCTGCCGGCCCGCTCATGACCTTCCTGCTGCTGCTCGCGATCACCTCGACCGTGATGGCGCCCGATCGTCGGGGCATGCACGACCGGCTCGCCCGGACCGCCGTCGTCGCGGCGTAGCCACGCGCCCGCACCGCCCGGGCGCCCGCACCGCCCGCGCGCCCGCACCGCCCGGGCCTGCGCTCGCCGGGGCTGCTCAGACCTCGAGGCCCTCGTCCCTCAGGCGCGCCCGGAGATCGTCGGCATCGACGAACCGGTGTGCCCGCATGCCGACGCTGTGGGCAGCGACGACGTTGTCCTCCCGATCGTCGACGAAGAGCGCCGCAGCGGCGGGCAGCCCGAGCTCGGCGAGCAGCTCCCGGTAGAAGGTCTCGTCGGGCTTGCGGACCCCGAGGTGGTGGCTGGCGAGGACCCGCTCGAAGCGGCCGATCAGCAGCCCGTCGGCGAGCTCCTCGATCCACAGCGGGTAGTTCGAGGCCGCGACGCGCAGGACCATGCCGCCCAGGTCGTCGAGCAGCTCCCGCATGCCGGGCAGCCAGGCGTAGCCACTGCGGCGGGCGTCGTGGAAAACGTCCACGTCCACCTCGAGCCCGGCGTCCTCGTACACGGACCAGTACTCGGCCTCGGACAGCTCCCCCCGCTCGAAGGCCGGGTACGCGCCGGCGTCCCGGCGCCGGAAGAGCTCCCGCAGCGGCAGACCGGTGGCCGCCTCGAGGGCCTCCCGGTACGGGTCGCGGACGACGGTGTCCATGAGGTCGAAGACGACGGCGCGGAGCGGGGTGGCCATGCCGGCAACGGTAGATGCTCGCCCCGGGCGGCCGCGCATCGACGTCGGACGCTCCGGAGGCGCGGCGACGCCGGTAGCGTTCGGCCGTCGGAAGGAGGCGGATGGAGCCCCGCGCACAGGCACAGGCAACGGTCGAGGCGGTCGGCGACCAGCTGGTCGACCTCAGCCATCGCATCCATGCCAACCCGGAGATCGCCTTCGCCGAGGTCCAGGCCGCCCACTGGACCGCCGAGCTGCTGGCCGGCGGCGGGTTCGCGGTCACGACCGGGGTGGCCGACATGCCGACCGCGTTCGTGGCCGAGGCGGGCAGCGGGCCGCTCACCGTCGCCGTGTGCGCCGAGTACGACGCGCTGCCGGGGATCGGCCACGCCTGCGGACACAACGTCATCGCGGCGGCGGCCGTGGGGGCCGGGCTGGCGCTCGCCGCGGTCGCCGACGAGGTCGGCCTCCGGGTCCGCGTGCTCGGCACGCCGGCCGAGGAGAGCGGCGGCGGCAAGGTCCACCTCCTCGACCACGGCGCGTTCGACGGCTGCCATCTCGCGATGATGGTCCACCCGGCGCCGTGGGAGCTGCCGGCCATGGGGACGCTCGCCGTCCAGCCCTTCCAGGTCCACTACACGGGCCGGTCCGCCCACGCCTCCATGTTCCCGCAGCGGGGCGTGAACGCCGCCGACGCGCTGACCGTCGCGCAGGTCGCCGTCGGGCTCCTGCGTCAGCACCTCGACCCGAGCGACCGGGTGCACGGCATCGTGACCGACGGTGGCGATGCACCGAACATCGTGCCCGAGCGCACCGCCGGCGAGTGGTACGTGCGCGCCGCCACCCTCGAGCGGCTCGCGGCGCTGAAGCCCCGCGTCTACCGCTGCTTCGAGGCGGGGGCGCTCGCCACCGGCTGCGAGCTCCGCATCGAGGAGCCGACGCCGGCCTACTCGGAGTTCCGGGCCGACCACGACCTGGCGGCCCTCTACATCCGCAACGCCCAGGCGCTCGGACGCGCGTTCGACGACCTGGACGTCGAGACGCAGCAGATGGTGGGCTCGACCGACATGGCGAACGTGTCGCTGGTCATGCCGACGATCCATCCCATGGTCGCCGTGGACGCCGGCGACGCGGTGAACCACCAGCCGGAGTTCGCGGCCGCCTGCGCGGCCCCGTCGGCGGACCGGGCGGTGCTCGACGGGGCGGTGGCGATGGCGTGGACCGCGATCGACGCCGCTGGTGACGCTGCGCTGCGCGAGCGTCTGCTCGCCGTCGACGTGGCAGCGGCCCGCGCGCACTAGTGCGTTGAAGCACGCGTGCGTGCCCGCGCGCACTAGTGCGTTGAAGCACGCGTGCGTGCCCGCGCGCACTAGTGCGTTGAAGCACGCGTGCGTGCCTGAACGCACTAGTGCGCCGAGAGAGGGAGTGGGTCAGCTGGCGGCGGAGGCCGGCTCCCAGTGGTGAGCACGCACGTCGGCGAGCGGCGTGCCGAGGAACCGCTGCCCGAGCTGGCGGAAGCGCGCCGGATCGCCCGTGGTGAAGAAGCGGCGGGACCCGGCCGTGCGCCGGTCACGGCCCCAGCCGGTCGACTCCATGATGCGGCGGACCTCGAAGGCGGTCTCGTCGGCGCTGGAGACGAGCGTCACGTCGCGGCCGAGTGCCTCGCTGATGGTCCGCGCGAGCAGCGGATAGTGGGTGCACCCGAGCACGAGCGTGTCGATGTCCTCGCCGGCGAGCGGGACGAGCCGCTCGGCCACGACGGCCTTCGCGCGCCGGCTGCGGGTCTCGCCCGACTCGACCAGCTCGACGAAGCCGGGACACGCCTGGACCGTCATGTCCAGCCCGGTGCGCAGCCGACCGGAGGTGCGCTCGTAGATTCGGGACACGGCGGTCATCTCGGTGCCGATGACGCCGACGCGACCGCTGCGCGTGGCCTGAAGCGCCGCGCGCACCCCCGGCTCGACGACGCCGATGACCGGGATCGGGTAGCGCTCCTGGAGGAGTTCGAGCGCGGCGGCCGTCGCGGAGTTGCAGGCGACGACCACCATCTTCACGCCCTCGGCCACGAGGAAGTCCGTGATCTGCAGGGCGTAGGCCTGCAGCACCTCGCGGGACTTGTCGCCGTAGGGATAGCGAGCCGTGTCCCCGAGGTAGATGAGATGCTCGTGCGGCAGCAGGTCGGCCATGGCCTGGAAGACCGTGAGGCCGCCCAGGCCGCTGTCGAACACCCCGATCGGTCGTTCGTTCACGGTGGTCCCGGTCGCGGCGAGGTGCGTTCGAGCGGGACGCTATCCCACCCATTCCCACGCAGCGTGCAGGTAGCGTGGCCGAGAGTCCCTGTCACGCCGCCTTGCCCCGGCCGGGGCCGGGGGCCGGCGGCGCCGACCGAGAGGAGTCCGTGACGTGTCCGACGACGCCGCCATGCCGCAGGTCCCCCGGACGGTCCGCTGCGCCGTGGTCCCCGCCGAGCGCCGTCCCTGGCTGGCGGACGCCGTGCGGGCCGGCGGCGGTCGGATCGTGCCCCCTGCCGACGCGGAGGCGCTGGTCTGGACGGACAGCAGCGGCGCCGACGCCCTGGCCGACACCCTCGCGCAGCATCCCGGCATCCGATGGGTGCAGCTGCCGTGGGCCGGCATCGAACCCTTCGTCCCGGTGCTCGACGACGCCCACGTGTGGACCTGCGGGAAGGGTGTCTACGCCGAGCCGGTGGCCGAGCACGCGCTCGCACTCGCCCTGGCCGGGATGCGCCACCTCCACGGCTACGCACGCGCGCGCCGCTGGACCGATCCGGCCGGCACCAACCTGCTCGGCGCCAGGGTGACGATCCTCGGCGGCGGGGCCATCGCCACGTCGCTGCTGCGGCTGCTCGGTCCGTTCGGCTGCGAGGTGCGGGTGGTGCGCCGCCACCCCGCCGCCATGGAGGGTGCTGCCTCGGTGGTCGGTCCCGACCGCCTGCACGCGGCCGTGGACGGCGCCGACCTGCTCGTCCTGGCGCTCGCGCTGACGAGGGAGACGCGAGGGGTCGTGGACGCCGACGTGCTCGGCCGACTCGCCGACGGCGCCTGGCTCGTCAACGTCGCCCGTGGTGAGCACGTCGTCACCGACGACCTCCTCGCCGCGCTGGAGCACGGGCCACTCGCCGGCGCGGCACTCGATGTGACCGACCCCGAGCCGCTGCCCGAGGGGCATCCGCTGTGGGACCGGGAGGACGTGCTCGTCAGCCCGCACGTCGGCAACACGCCGGCGATGGCGGTGCCGCTGCTCTCCCAGCGCGTCCGCGAGAACGTCCGCCGCTACGCCGCCGGTGAGCCGCTGGTCGGACCCGTCGACGTGGCGCTCGGCTACTGACGCGAGAGCGCGTCAGTCCACCGACACCTGCAGCTCGGCCGCGAGCCGCTGGAAGGCGGCCGAGGCCGGGAGGTCCAGCTCTCCCAGCCGACGACGGCAGCGGCGGAGCATCGCGCGTGCGGACCCCTGCTGACCGCGACTGCGGAGCAGCGTCGCCGCGCGGATGTACCGGTCCTCGTCGTACGGCTCGAGCTCGAGGCTGCGGTCGAGCGCCGCCAGCGCCTCGTCGAGGTCACCGGACGCGACGCTGGCCTCGGCGACGACATCGAGGCAGCGGATGAGCAGCCGGCGGAGGACCTCCCGGTTCGTGACCACCCACGCCTCGTAAGGGTCGGCGGGAAGCAGGTCACCCTGGTAGAGGTCCATCGCGGCACGCGCCGTCTGCGCACCCTGGGCCGTCGCCCCCTGCGCGACGGCCTGCCGGGCCAGCGACTCGAACTCGATGGCATCGACCTCGATGCCCTCGGCCAGACCGATCGTCTCGCCGTCCCGCACGATGACCGGTCCGACGGTCTCCCGCAGCCGGCTCAGGACGTTGCGCAGCCGTGTGCGCCCGCGTCCCTGAGCAGCATCGGGCCACAGGGTCTCGGCCGCCTCCTCGGCGTGGATCTTGCCGCCCGACACGGCCACGAGCTTGAGCAGCTGCGCGGGCAGACCCGGGGGCACCGGGGTCTCCGCCCCGCCCTCCACCAGGGAGAACGAGCCGAGCACCGTGATGGTCGAGCGCGGGGCGGTGGCCTCACCCGCCGTCACGGGCGTGTCCGGATCGGTCACCGGGGTGGCCTCTGGGCGGCTCGACGGCGTGGCGTCCGGGACATCCTCGGGCAGGTCGACGGCGGCCGGCGGGTCGACCGGATCCCGGGCCACCATGGCGGTGATCCGCTCGAGCCACGCTTCGGCGTCGGCCGGGTCGAGACGGAGCATCAGCCAGCGGGCGTCGTGCTCGTCGCCGCTGCCGCAGACCGGCTCCTGGAAGCCGAAGGCCTCCATGATCCCGGCGAACGACGCGACGCGGGTGGACACCAGGAAGGTGCCGCCCCGGATGAAGCGGGCGGCGCACCACTGGGCGAGACGCGCGGCGCCGCCGAGGCCGCCGGGCGGGGCCGCCGCGACGATCGGACCGAGCCAGGTGACATGGTCTTCCCACGGCTCGGCGGACGCGTCGCCCCCGTCGAGACGAAGCTCGCCGCAGGCCACGAGGCCGTCGACCAGCGCACCGACGTGGTCGGGCAGCAACGGGCGGGACGCCGCGTCGACGGTCATGACCGGCCCCACGGCGAGCGGCTCCCCGTCGCGGTGGCGCGCCATCATGACGGTGACGAAGGGATGGGTGAGGAGGCGGCGGAGCTCGGTGGTGTCGAGATCCTCGATGGGTCTGCCACCGCCCGGCGTCAGCTCGCGACCCGCATGCTCCTCCCAGAAGGCGATCCAGGCTTCGGGGTCGGTGTCACGCAGGTGCTCCAACCAGATGTCCCCGGGGGCGTCCTCCTCGTACATGGTGGCCTGGATGAGGGCGTGCTCCCACAGGAACAGCCGCTCGTTGAGGAACCGGTCGCGGTCAGGGCCGGTCGCGCCGGTCATCTTGTCGCGCCAGTAGACGAGCGCCGCATGCCGCAGCGCGTCGTGTCGCTCGGGGTGCCGCCACCGCAGATCGTCGACGAGGATCCGACGCACGTCGTCGTGGAGGCGGAGCCCCGTCTCGGACGGACGGACGACCGAGAGCTCGCACAGCCGGTCGAAGGCCGCCGCGACCGCCACGGGATCCGTCAGGGCCTCGAGCACGTCGGCGTCGAACTGGCGCACGACGGCCGCGGCCTCGAGCAGCCGCCGCAGGTGCGGGTCGGCGGCATCGCGCAGCAGGCGCTCCGCGACCGTGCGCAGGGTCAGCTGCCAGTCGCCGTGCCGGCCGAGGTCCACGTCGCCGAGCTGGACCGCGAGGTCGGCCGCCAACGAGAGCGCGAGCGGGTGCCGTCGGGTCGCCTGGACGAGCCCGTGGACCTGACCGTCGCGGATCCCTCGCTGCGAGAGATACTCGCGGGCCTCGCGAGCGCTGAACGCGGCGAGCGGGAGGGTCCGGACGAGCTGGCTCCACGGCAGCGACCCGGACTGCGAGCCGAACTGGGGACCGACGAGCGGATGCCGGCCGGCGACGACGAGGCGCAGACGGCTGTCGAGCCGGGGGAAGAGCTGCTCGAGGAGAAAGCGGGTGATCGCGGCGATCTCCTCGAAGGTGTCGATGATCACGAGCGGCAGCCGACGGTTGAGGTCGTCGACGACCGCGTCGAGCGTGCCGCCGAGTGCCGCGAGGAAGTCCTCGCGATGGGGCGGCAGGACGTGGCCGTCGAGGTAGACGACGTCCCGTCCCCGGTCCCGGGCGCGAGCCTCGAAGCGGCGGACGAGGGCGGTCTTGCCCACGCCTCCGCGGCCGATGACGTTCAGGATCGGTGGTGCGGGCGGGTCGTCGAGCCACGACTCGAAGACGTCGAGCTCCCGGCGGCGCCCGGTGAACGTGCGCGCCTCGGCCGCCTCGAGCAGCTCACGCAGTGTGGCCAGACGTCCTCACCGCCCCCCAGAAATGGCAGAGATCGACCGACGAAGCATAGCGGTCGTAGCCTGTGAGGGCCCCCTGCCACCGTCCATTCTGCCCGAGTGTGCGCACGGAGCGTGTTCGCCAGCGGGCGCCTGCAACGCACCGTGCAGCAAGGGTGACGCTGCGCCGCCACGAGGGGTGGCCGCCCGGGCCGCCCGATGGCCTACGGGTGCCCGAGGTCCCGGCCGTCGGTCACCCGTCGGGTCGGCCGCTACCGGCTCGGCCGTGAGATCGACGGTCAGCTGGTCGTCAGCGAGCAGGAAGGCGAGCAGCTCGTCGAGGTCACGGACCGCTCCTCGACGGCCGGTCCCCACCTCCTCGACGATGCCGACAGGGCGTCCCTCGGCCAGCGCGGCCGGGACGAGACGGAGCACGAAGGTCGTCAACATGCTCGCGACCTTACGGGTGGGGCGTCCCATCGCCGTCCCGTGCGCGTCCCAACCCGGGGGGTTTCTCCATGGCCCGATATGACCAGACCAGGGGGCCGGACCGACCGACGCGACGGATGAGTGCGAACGTGGGCGCTACTGGAGGTCCAGGGCGTCCCAGATCTCCTGGCGGGCCGCGACCAGCTCGGGATAGGCGTCGAAGAACCGGACCTTGCGCTTCCAGAGCTCGTTGCCGTCGTCGATCTCGTAGAGCACGTAGGTGGCCCAGCTCTCCGCGATGTCCTCGGTGGGGTGCACGGCCGCGTAGTCGGTGACGAACTCGTCCTCGTGGCGGTCGTAGAAGTCGAGCAGTGCCGCGTCGCGGGCGTCGTCGTCCTCGATGGCCAGGGCGTCCTCGAGCTCGGACAGACGCTCGGGCGACCAGAACCGCCGCATGAACGCGTCGAGGTACGACCCGGCGCGCAGGCAGCCCTCCTCGACGGCCTCACGGCCGCAGGCGTCCAGGGCCTGCACCAACGTGTCGAACCCGCCGTCGGCCCCGTCGACCTGGTCAGGACCGAGCGTCACCAGGTGCCCGACCTCGTGGACCAACGTGTCCTCCAGGTCGTCCTCGTTGCCGGCGTCGGCCGGGTCCACCTGCAGCGACCAGGTCCGGGCGGCGGCGTCGATCGGTCCGATCGACGCGAGCGTCCCGTCCACGCCGTCGGTCGCGACGACGTACTCGGTCACCATCCCCTGCCAGGGGTCGGGCGCCACGTCCTCGAAGAGGTGCCAGAGCCGCAGATGGAGCGTCCGGTCCGACTGCAGGCGGCCGTCCCACCGTCCGACATGCGGCAGCTGAGGGGACCCGAGCGTCCCGCCCGGGCCCACCGGGTAGGCCGCGAGGCCGGTCGTCCCGGCGTCGAGCTCCTCCCAGTCGAAGCCGGGGCGCCGCGGCCCGGCGACGGCCGGCGACCGGTTCGCGGGCGTGCCCGGAGGCGACGCGGTCGGTGTGGGCCGCGGGGCATGCGGGCTGGCGGTCGCACGGACCGGGGCCGTCGACGCGCCGGCGGCCGTGTCGGTCGCCGTCGGGGCGCCGGCGACACAGCCCGCGAGAGCGGCGACCACGGCGGTCAGCAGGACCGCCGCGCGGGTGCGCCCCCCGGTGGTGCTCAGGCGACCACCCGCGGGCGGTACCCGGGCCGGGCGCCCTCGAACCGGTCGATGTCGTCCTGGTGCTGCAGGGTGAGGGCGATGTCGTCGAGCCCTTCGAGCAGGCAGTGCTTCGTGTGGGGATCGATGTCGAACCGTGCCTCGAAGCCCGGAGCCGTCACGGCCTGCTGCTCGAGGTCGACCGTGACCTCGAGGGACGGGTCGTCGCCCACGCGGTCGAAGAGCGCGCGGACCTCCTCGGGCGTCAGCTCGACCGTGAGCAGCCCGACCTTCGCGCAGTTCGACCGGAAGATGTCGGCGAAGGACGGCGCGATGACCGCGTCGAACCCGGCGTCGTCGAGGGCCCAGGGCGCATGCTCCCGGGACGAGCCACACCCGAAGTTCGGTCCGGCGAGCAGGATGCGCGCGCCGGCGTGCTGCGGCTGGTTCATCGGGAACTCGGGGTTCGGGTTCCCGTCCTCGTCGTAGCGCCACTCGTAGAAGGCGAAGGGTCCGAAGCCGGTGCGCTCGACGCGCTTGAGGAACTGCTTCGGGATGATCTGGTCCGTGTCGACGTCGGTCGCGTCGATCGGGCAGAGGGTTCCGGTGACGGTGCGAACGGGTTCCATCAGGCCACGACCTCCCGGACGTTGGCGAAGCGGCCGGTCAGCGCGGCCGCGGCGGCCATCGCGGGCGAGACCAGGTGGGTGCGACCCTGGAAGCCCTGCCGGCCCTCGAAGTTGCGGTTGGAGGTCGAGGCGCACCGCTCGCCCGGCTCGAGCTGGTCGGGGTTCATCCCGAGGCACATCGAGCAGCCCGGCGCGCGCCAGTCGAAGCCCGCGGCGATGAGGATCTCGTGCAGCCCCTCGGCCTCGGCCGCCTCCTTCACGAGGCCCGAGCCGGGCACGACCATGGCCTCGACCCCGTCGGCCACGGTGCGGCCCTTCACGACCTCGGCGACCGCCCGCAGGTCGGACAGGCGCCCGTTCGTGCACGAGCCGATGAAGACCTTGTCGACCGCGAGGTCGGTCACGGCCTCGCCGCCGGACAGCCCCATGTAGTCGAGCGCGCGCTCCCACTGTCGGCGGGTCTGGTCGTCGGGGGCCTCGGCGAGGGTCGGGACGTGCCCGGTGACCGGGACCGACTGCGCCGGGGTCGTGCCCCAGGTGACGTAGGGAACGATCTCGGAGGCGTCGATGTCGAGCACCTTGTCGAAGGTCGCCCCCTCGTCCGTGGACAGCTCGCGCCAGTCCGCGAGCGCCTGCTCCCACGCCTCGCCCTTCGGGGCGTACGGCCGGTCCTTCAGGTAGGCGAACGTGGTCTCGTCGGGGGCGATCAGCCCGGCGCGGGCGCCGCCCTCGATCGACATGTTGCAGACCGTCATCCGCTCCTCCATCGAGAGGTCCCGGATGGCCTCGCCCCGGTACTCGATGACGTGGCCGGCCCCGCCGGCGGTCCCGAGCCGGTTCAGGACGTGGAGGATGAGGTCCTTGGCGGTCGTGCCGACGGGGCGCGGCCCGTGGACCTCGACCGCGAGCGTCTTCGGCATCCGCTGCGGCAGTGTCTGGGTGGCGAGCACGTGCTCGACCTCGGACGTGCCGATGCCGAAGGCGAGCGACCCGAACGCCCCGTGGGTCGCCGTATGCGAGTCGCCGCAGACGATCACCATGCCCGGCTGGGTCACGCCGAGCTCGGGTCCGATGATGTGGACGATCCCCTGGTTGCGCGCGCCCATCGGGAACAGGGTGATCCCGAACTCCTCGCAGTTGCGACGCAGCGCCTCCATCTGGGCCCGCGACATCTCGTCGGTCAGCGGGAGCGCGCCGGCGACCTGCCGCGGGTCGGTGGGGACGTTGTGGTCCATCGTGGCCAGCGTGAGGTCGGGCCGGCGCACCGAGCGACCGGCGAGCCGCAGCCCCTCGAAGGCCTGGGGGGAGGTCACCTCGTGCACGAGGTGCAGGTCCACGTACAGCAGGTCCGGGGCCTCGCCGTCCGCCGCGCGGACGACGTGGCGGTCCCACACCTTCTCGATGATCGTTCTCGGCCGGCTCACGTCCACCTCTTCGTCTCGTCGTCGTCGCCCACGTCGGGCTGCTTTCTGCGCGCGGTGGCGCAGGGTACGGCGCGCGAGGGCGACGACCGCCCGTTGCCGCCGGACCCACGTCGCCGCGTCACGCGCCGGACCGGGCCGCCGCGCCGGACGGCCCGGGTCACGTCGGGGTCAGCCAGCCCAGCGGGAGGAGACCTGTGTGCGGTCGCTGACCGCCTGGTAGTCGACCTCGTCGGGCTTGTTGATCTCGACGTTCACGTCGGTCTCGCCCGTCGACTCGGTGTAGGAGGCGGCGACCCGTGCCACGAGCTCGGCCTCCTCCTCGGGCGTGTGGTCGGGGGGAACGTTCAACCTGATCGTCGTCATCGTCGTGCTCGCTTCGTGTTCAGGCGGGTTCGTGTCGGGCGGGGCACCGCGGGTGTCGGCCGGGTCACGGCCGGAACTCCTCGGAGCGGTGCTGGATCCGGCGGGAGCGGTTCAGGGCATCGATGTACGCCCGCGCGCTCGCCTCGACGATGTCGGTGGACACGCCGCGGCCAGTGAACCGCGCGCCGTCGTCCACCTCCACCTGGACGGTCACCTCGCCGAGGGCGTCGATGCCCTCGGTGACCGCCGCCACCTGGAACGAGATGAGGGTGACCTCGTCCCGGCCGACCGCGCGACGGATCGCGTCGCAGGCTGCGTCGACCATGCCGTCTCCCGAGGACTCCGCCTCGGTCACGGTGTCGTCAGTCCCCACGCGGACCTTGACGGCCGCGTGCGGGGGCACGTCGGTGCCGCCGGAGACGTCGAGGGAGACGAGCTCGTACTCGTCGGCCTCCTTGACGTGGGTCTCGGCGATGATGAGCGCCTCCACGTCCTTCGTGCTCACGATCCCCTTGCGGTCCGCGAGCAGCTTGAAGCGACGGAACGCGTTCGCGAACTCGTCGTCGGTCAGCTCGAAGCCGATCTCCTCGACCGCCTTGCGGAAGGCGTGCCGGCCGGAGTGCTTGCCGAGCACGATCTGCGACCCGTCCGCCCCGACGTCCTCGGATCGCATGATCTCGTAGGTCAGCCGCTCCTGCAGCACGCCGTGCTGGTGGATTCCGGACTCGTGCGCGAACGCGTTGTTGCCGACCACGGCCTTGTTGCGCTGCACGGAGTAGCCGGTCAGCGAGGAGACGAGCCGGCTCGTGCGGGTCAGCTCGGGGGTGTGCAGCCGGTGCCCCACGCCGAGCAGGTCGGCACGGGTGCGGATGGCCATCGCCACCTCCTCGAGCGAGCAGTTGCCGGCGCGCTCGCCGATGCCGTTGACGGCGACCTCGACCTGGCGGGCACCGTTGCGCACGGCCTCCAGCGAGTTGGCCACGGCCAGTCCCAGGTCGTTGTGGCAGTGCACCGAGATGACCACGCCGTTCTCGCGGATACCGGGGATCCGCTCGTGCAGCGTCTTGATCCAGCCACCGAAGTCGTGCGGCAGCGCGTAGCCGACCGTGTCGGGGATGTTCACCGTCGTCGCGCCGGCCTCGACCGCGGCCGCGACGATGTCGACGAGGAACTCGAAGTCGGTGCGGGTCGCGTCCTGCGGGCTGAACTCGACGTCGTTGGTGAAGGTGCGGGCGTGCTCCACGGCACGCACGGCCTGGTCGATGATGTCCTCCTCGGAGGCCGACCGCAGCATGTGGACGCGGTGGATCTCCGAGGTGGACAGGAAGGTGTGGATGCGGTGCCGGCGCGCCGGCGCGAGCGACTTCGCGGCGCGCTCGATGTCGGCTTCGTTCGCGCGGGCCAGGGCGGCGATGACCGGCGGCTCGCGGTCGCCGCCGTCGATCGGCGCGTTTCCGACCTCCTCGGCGACGGCCTTGACGGCGTCGAAGTCGCCGCCCGACGCGGCCGGGAAGCCGGCCTCGATGATGTTGACGTTCAGGCGGGCGAGCTGCTCGGCGATCTCGACCTTCTCGCGCGCGTCCAGCGAGATGCCGGGCGACTGCTCGCCGTCGCGGAGCGTCGTGTCGAAGATGACGACGTCATCGCCGAAGGCTGCCGACTGTCCGATGTCTACGGGTTTCCCCATGATCCTGCTCGTTCCTGCCGCGGGCGCGGCTGCTCATCCGTGTGCTCCTCGTCCCCGATGGGAGGTTCTCCGCGGTCGCCGTCGTGGTGGGGCAGGACGGCGCCGCGGCGTCAAAGGATGAGAAGAAGCAGGAAGAGGCCCACGACGAGGGCCTCGAGACGCACGAGCGGACGGCCGGCGGTACGCCGGCTTCGCGAAGCGGGGGTCGTCTCACTCATGGGGCCGCGAGTGTGGAGGGCCGGGCGGTCCCAGGCAAATGCGGACGTTCCGAGCGTGGCAGGGGCGCACGGCGGGTTGCGCTGAACGCATGCTGCCTGCCCGTGGCCGGTGCCGTCCTGGGGCGACTAGGATCGGCGTCGGACGCCACGAGCGACGGGAGCGGCATGGTGCAGGTGCTGCAGAGCCGGGTCCTGCTGCGCAGCGCCGACATGGACGCCGCCCTCGATTTCTACGAGCGCCGGCTCGGGCTCGTGCGCTACCGCGACTGGGGCGAGGACGGCAACGGCGGGGTCGTGTTCTTCCTCGGTGGCGGCTACCTCGAGATCACCGAGTGCGACGACGACGACCCGCCGCCCGCCGGCCTGCGGCTGTGGCTGCAGGTCCAGGACGTCGCCGCCGCCTGCGACGAGCTGACCTCGCGGGGCGTCACGATCAGCGACCCCCCGGAACGCAAGCCGTGGGGGCTCGTCGAAGCGACGGTCCACGATCCGGACGGGGTCGCGCTCGTCCTCGTCGAGACCCCCGTCGACCACCCGCTGCGGCGGCGACAACCAGGCACCTGATCGCTCGGCGCCCGGCCGCCCCCCGGCGCCCCGACGTGCTCGGCCGCACAGCGAGCCGTCAGCGGCGGCGGCTCACCGCCGAGGGCGCGACGACGTCCTCGCCTTCCAGCGCGCGCTGGAACAGCGCCCAGTCGTCGACGAGGTAGCGGAGCAGCCCGTCACCGAGCATGCGCTTCTCGTAGAAGGCGAACGCCCCGGCGCGCCGGGCACCGGCCTCCTCCTCCTCGGGCGAGCGCGCCGAGAGGACGGCCACCATGCAGTGGGGGGCGACGCTCGCGAGCTCGAGCAGCATGCGCTCGTCGCTGAGCCCGTGCAGGCGCAGGTCGACGAGCACGACATCGGGTTCGAGGGCTCCCGCGCGGTCGACGGCATCGGTGGCGTCGTCGGCCTCGCCGACGACCTCGAACCGGCCGTCCCGCTCCAGCAGCCGCCGCAGCAGCATCCGGAAGTCCGCCACGTCGTCGCAGATCAGGACGCGGATCCGGGGCTGCACCGTGTCGTTGCTACCCACCTCCTCCACCTTCCCCCCGGGCGGGGACGGTCGCCGGCGACCGGCGAGATCGGGACGACGCACCCTAGCCGACGACCCACCGCCCTGTGTCAGCGCGGCCGGCGCACGAGCGGCGGGTTGCAGGATGCGGCCGCACGTGGGATAACGTTACGGTACGGAACGTAACGATAGCGGGTTGCCCGCCGGAACCGGCCACCAGACGCAGCCCTCGCCCAGCGCACGACCGCCCCTCGCCCTCTGCCGCCGCGACGACGAGCGAACGTCACCGCTCCGCCCTCACCGAAACGAGTCATGCATGGAAGCCACCACGCACCACAAGGCGCCGTACGAGCGCCGCTGGTGGGCCCTGCTGGTCCTGACCACCAGCCTGCTCATCATCGCCCTCGACAACACGATCCTGAACGTCGCGCTGCCCACGCTGGTCCGCGAGCTCGACGCCTCCGCCAGCCAGCTGCAGTGGATGGTCGACGCCTACGTCGTCGTCTTCGCCGGCCTGCTGCTGACGATGGGCGCGCTCGGCGACCGGTTCGGCCGACGCGGCGCGCTGTCCCTCGGCCTCGGCATCTTCGGCATCATGTCCATCGTCGCCGCCTTCTCCGGATCGGCGAACCAGCTCATCAGCGCCCGGGCCGTCATGGGCATCGGCGGCGCGCTGATCATGCCCTCGACCCTGTCGATCATCACGAACATCTTCCCCCCCGACGAGCGCGGCCGCGCCATCGGGATCTGGGCCGGCGTGTCCGGCGCCGGGATCGCCTTCGGTCCGCTCGTCGGCGGCTGGCTCCTCGAGCACTTCTGGTGGGGCTCGGTCTTCCTCATCAACGTCCCGATCGTGATCGCCGGGCTCGTCGGTGGCCGGCTCCTCGTGCCGACCTCGAAGGACCCGAAGGCATCGCCCCTCGACCCGGTCGGCGTCGTCCTGTCGATCGCCGGGCTGGCCACCCTGGTCTACGGCATCATCGAGGCCCCGAACCACGGCTGGGCCGACCCCTGGACGCTCGCGCTGTTCGGTGTGGCCGTCGCGATCCTTGCCTTCTTCGTGTTCTGGGAGCTGCACACCGAGTACCCGATGCTCGACGTGCGGTTCTTCGAGAACCCGCGGTTCACCGCGGCCAGCATCGCGATCACGATGGTGTTCTTCGCGATGTTCGGCTCGATGTTCGTGCTCACCCAGTACTTCCAGTTCGTGCTCGGCTACTCGCCGCTCCAGGCCGGCGCGCGGCTCGCCCCGGTGGCGCTCGTCATGGCCGTCGCCGCCCCGACCTCGGCCCGGGTCGTCGAGAAGGTCGGCACGAAGATCGTCGTCACGACCGGGCTCGTGGTCGTCGCCGTGTCCCTGGTGCTGTTCGCCGGGCTGACCGTCGACACGACCTACCCGGACCTGCTGTGGCGGCTCGCCGTCCTCGGGCTCGGCATGGGCTTCGTGATGGCGCCCGCCACCGAGTCGATCATGGGATCGCTGCCGCTGGCCAAGGCCGGCGTCGGGTCCGCGGTCAACGACACGACCCGGCAGGTCGGCGGGGCGCTCGGCGTCGCGATCCTCGGGTCGCTGGTCGCCTCGCACTACACGAGCGCCGTCGCAGCGATCGCCGCGCAGCTTCCGGCGCAGGCCGCCGCGGCGGTCAGCGACTCGGTGGGTGCCGCGCTGCAGGTGGCGAAGGAGGTGCCGCCGGCGCTGGCCAGCCAGCTCGCTGCCACGGCACGCAGCGCCTTCGTCGAGGCGATGGACCTGGCCGTCTACGTCGCCGCCGGCATCGCGGTGCTCGGGGCGCTCGTGGCCGGGATCTTCCTCCCGGCCCATGAGACGCGCCCGGCCGGTGCCGAGTGGGCCGACGACGACACCGCGTCCGACGGTGGCGAGGGAGGCGACGGGGACGGCGGTCCCGACGACGACCTCGTCCCCGCCGGCGTGGAGGCCTGAGCCGACATGAACGACACCGAGATCGCACGCCGCGCCGGGCGCCCACGCAGCGCCGAGGCGCGGCGTGCGATCCTCGACGCCACCTCCGCCCTGCTGTCCGAGTGCGGCTACGCCGGGCTGACCATGGCCGCCATCGCCGAGCGCGCCGGCGTCGGCAAGCCGACGATCTACCGCCGGTGGCCGTCGAAGGCCGAGGTCGTCGTCGCCACGATGACCGACCACATCGAGCGCAACACACCGCCGCTGTCAGGCGACGTGCGCGCGGACCTCGTCGGGATGCTCGAGCACCTGCGCTGCTCGATGGTCGTGGAGCCGGTCGCCGGCGCCATGGCGGGCATCCTCATGGAGGCCCACGAGGACCCCGACCTCCTCGAGCGGCTGCGCGACCAGTTCTTCTCCGACCGGCGCGCGTTCGGCCGGCGGGTCGTGCAGCAGGGGATCGACAACGGTCAGATCGCCGCGGACACCGACCCCGACCTGGTCCTGGACATGCTCATCGCGCCGTTCTACCTGCGGCTGCTGGTGACCGGCATGCCGATCACCGAGGACCTGCCGTCCCGGCTCGTGGATCTGGTCGTCGGCGGCGCCGGCGCCTGACGGGCGCGCCCCGGACAGCGCGACGGCGTCCTGCCGCCGACTGCCGTCACCCCGCCCCACGTCTTGGGTAGGAATCCTCCGAGCTGTCCGGAGGAAATCGACCCAGAAGCCCGTCCCCGGTCGACCTGGGTAGGAATCCTCCGAGCTGTCCGGAGGAAATCGACCCAGGACGACGGGGCGGGCGGCAGGGCCGGGTCAGTCGCGGGCGGGCGGCAGGGCCGGGTCAGTCGCGGGCGGGCGGCAGGGCCGGGTCAGTCGCGGTCGGCGGCGCGGCTCGGCGGTACCCGCTTCGGCTCGTTCGCGAACTTCGGGAAGTGCGGTGGCAGCGGCAGGTCGGGCAGGCCGGCGGCCTCGTCGGCGGCCGCCAGCCCGAGCAGCCCGTCGATCGAGCGTCGCTCGCCGTCCATGCCGGCGGTCAGGTCCCCGATCTCGCGCAGTCGGGCCGGCACGGTGGCGAGGGTGAGGTCGGCCGGTTCGACGTCGGCCACCTCGTCCCAGGTCACCGGCGCGGACACTCGGGCATCTGGCGTCGGCCGGACGCTGTACGCGCAGGCCATGGTCCGGTCCCACAGGTTCTGGTTGTAGTCGAGGAAGACGCGGTCGCCCCGCTCCTCCTTCCACCAGGAGGCGGTGGCGTGCGCGGGCAGCCGCCGCTCGACCTCGCGGGCGACCGCGACCGCCGCACGGCGCACGTCGACGTAGCCCTCCGGCTCTATCGGGCAGATCACGTGCATCCCCCGCGACCCGGAGGTCTTCGGGTAGCCGACCACGCCGTGCTCGGCCAGCAGCTCCCCCACGGCCTGCGTGACACGGCGGACCACCGCGAAGTCGACGCCGGGCTGCGGGTCGAGGTCGATACGGAGCTCGTCGGGGCGCTCGGTGTCGCCGACGCGGACGGCCCACGGGTGCACGCTGATGCAGCCGAGGTTCACCGACCAGAGCACGTCGGCGAGGCTCGCCGGGCACAGCTCCTCGGCGGTGCGCCCCGACCCGAAGGTGACCTCCATCGTCCGCAGCCAGCCCGGCCGCTTGTCCGGCACCCGCTTCTGCACGAACCGCGTCCCGCCGACCCCGTTCGGGAACCGCTCGAGGTTGAGCGGCCGGTCGAGGCAGTGGGGCATCAGCGCGTCGGCGACCGCGAGGTAGTAGTCGACGAGGTCACCCTTCGTGAACCCGGCCTCAGGGAAGTAGGGCTTGTCCGGGCTCGTGACGCGCACGTCGCGCCCGTCGACCTCGAGGTGGCGCCCGTCATCCGCCACGCTGCCCTCCTCGCTCTGCCAGCGGCCCGAGGACCACCACGCTAGGCGGTGATACCGCTGCGGTCGCTGCACGCACCACTTAACCGTCGGTCGGGCGGGCCGATGTCCCGCCCATGGCTGGCATCGGAGCGGAGCAACTCAATCATCTCGCCGAGACCCTGTGGGTCGAACGGCGGCTCGTCGAGTTCCTGCTCTTCAAGCTGATCTCGGCGAAGCTCCTCCTCGCCAGCGACGAGCGCCGCTTCGTCCCCGCCGCCCTCAGCGAGATCGACCAGGTGCTGCACGGGTTGCGCGACGCCGAGAACGCCCGCAGGACGGCGATCGAGGAGATCGCGGCAGACACGGGCATCGACGAGGACAAGCTGTCCCTGGAGTGGCTCGCGACGCGGTCCCCCGAGCCGTACCGGTCCGTCTTCGCGGACCATCGGGCCACCTTCCTCCAGATGAGCGACGAGATCGACCGCGTCGCGGCGGCGAACCGCTCCCTGGCCTCCGCCGCGCTGTCAGAGGTGAGTCGGACCATCGCCGCCTTCAACGCCGACACGTCCACCGGTGGCTACGACGCGCGGGGCCACGAACGCGTCGGTGCGCACGCGACGCGGCGGCTCGACGAGACGCTGTGACATGAGCAACTTCGTCTCGCTGAGCACCGCCCTCACCGCCATCCGAGCGGGCCAGTTCGGCCTCGACGTGACCACCAACAACGTCGCCAACGTCAACACCCCCGGCTACACCCGGCAACGCGTCGAGCTGAGCGAGCGTCCGACCTACGACTCGGCGGTCGGCCCCATGGGCACCGGCGTCGACGTGGCGCTCATCGCCCGCCTGCGAGACGCGTTCCTCGATGCGCGTGTGCGCACGACCAGCAGCGACGCCGCGTTCCACGACCTGCGGACCGACCTGCTCCGGCGCGCCGAGACGGTGACCGGCGAGCCCGACGCCGGCGTGACCGACGCACTCAACGGCATCTGGGATGCCTTCGAGGATCTCGCCAACGACCCCGCCAACCCCGCCACCCGGCAGCAGGTCATGAGCGCCCTGGACTCGCTGACGGGCCGTTTCCGCTCGGTCTCCCGCGGCTGGAACCAGCTGGAGACCGATACCAGGACCCGCAGGAACGCCGACCTCAGCGAGGTCAACTCGCTTGCGCGGCAGGTCGCGCAGATCAACGACCGCGTCCTGCGTGCGGCGGGCGGCACGGTCCCGAACGACGTGTACGACGCCCGCGACCGCGCGCTGGACCGGCTTGCGGAGCTCACCGGCGCCACCCCCACGGTGGGCGGGTCCACCGATGCCGCGGGAGCGTTCGTCCCGGACGGAACGGTCACGGTCACCGTCGGCGGAGCCACCCTGGTGCGTGGCGCGGAGGCCGGCACGGTCTCCATCGACACGACCGCGACGCCCCCCGACGACCGGGTCCTCGTGCGTGAGGCCGGCGGCGCGCAGACGATCGACGTCAGCCCTGGCACGGGCGGGATCACCGGTGAGCTCGGGGCGACCACGACATTCCTGCGGGCGGATCTGCCGGGGCTCCGGGCACAGCTGGACACCCTGGCGGCCCAGGTGATGAACACGTTGAACGCCCAGCACCGGCAGGGCTCGTACCAGGACGCGACCGGGACCACGTCCCCCGGCGGCGACCTGCTGACCGGCACCGGGGCGTCCGACCTGGCGATCGCTCCGGGACTCACCGGAGCCACCATCGCCGCCGCCGGCCCGTCGGGAGACGTGCACGACGGCGACAATGCGCTGGCGCTGGCCGCCCTGCGCGGCATGGCCGATGCGACGGGCTCGACCCTCGACGCGCAGGCACGGACCCTGGTCACGAGCATCGGCGGGGCGGTGCAGAATGCCCAGCGGCAGTCGACCGCGGCGGACGAGCTGCGGCAGGCCGCCGACCGCGCCCGCGAGTCGGCCCACGGCGTGAGCATCGACGAGGAGATGGTCCAGATGGTCCGCTACCAGCGCTCGCTGGAGGCGGCCAGCCGGATCATGACGGCGGTGGACGAGGCGCTGGACGTTCTCGTCAACCGCACCGGACTCGTCGGACGATGACGGAGGGACGGCGACCATGCGCGTGACCAACGAGATGCTCGTGGCCGGGTCGCTCGAGCGACTGCGGACGCGCATGTCGGCCTTCGAGCGGGCACAGTCCCGCCTGGCGACCGGTCGGCAGCGGCTGGCACCGTCAGACGATCCCGGCGCCGCGAGCCGCGCCCTGCTGCTCCGCTCGGAGCTGCGCTCGCGAGACCAGGAGCTACGCAACGCCGGGGACGCGAGAGCCTGGCTGGACGTGACGGACAGCAAGCTGCAGAGCGCGGTCGAACGGCTCCAGCGCGCCCGCGATCTCGCCGTGCGGGGAGGGAGCAACCTGTCCGGCGCCGGCCGCGACGCCCTCGCCACCGAGGTCACCCAGATCCGCGAGGAGCTTCTCGGAATCGCCAACAGCCGCTACCGCGGCCGCCCCCTCTTCGGCGGGTTCGGTGAGGGCGACGCCGTCAGCCGGCCCGATCCCAACGCGGTGCCGCCCACCGGCTGGCAGCTGGCCGCCGGCCAGGCGGTCAAGCGGCGGATCAGCGACACCGAGACGGTGACCATCAACGTCACGGCCGCCGCCGCCTTCGGCCTCGACCCGGCCGATCCGAACACCAACGTCTTCAGCGAGCTCGACAAGCTCGCGAGTGCCCTGGCGAGTGGCGACGGGGCCGGCATCACCGACGGGCTGGCAGGCATCGACGGGGCGCTGGCCACCATCAGCGGTGCCCAGGCGACCGTCGGCGCCACGACGAACCAGGTGGAGTCCGCGGTGCAGCGCGTCCAGGACGCCAAGCAGGCCGTACGCACGGAGCTGTCGGAACGTCGAGGACGTCGACGTGGCCGAGGCGATCATGGACGTGCAGACCCAGCAGATGGCCTACGAGGCCACGCTGGGCGCGCTCGGACGGGCGCTGCCTCCATCGCTCGTCCAGTTCCTCCGTTAGGCTCCGGGCGACCAGGGGTTCGTGTCAGCATGACCACTCTCGACGACGCCACGGAGCAGGACGTCCAGGTCCTGCGGTTCCCGGACGGCATCCCGGGCTTCCCGCAGGCCCACCGGTTCGTGCTCGGCGACCTCACCGACGACGGGACCTTCCAGCTCCTGCAGTGCGTCGACGACCCGGACCTGTCGATGGTGGTCAGCGCGCCCTGGCTCTTCTTCCCCGACTACAGCCCGGAGATCCCCGAGCAGGACCGCCTCGACCTCGAGCTGGAGGAGGCCGACGATGCCGTCGTCTTCTGCTCGGTCACGGCGGACGAGGAGGACGAGCAGCTCTACGTCAACCTGCTGGGACCCTTCATCGTGAACGTGCAGACGCTCGTGGGCCGCCAGGTGGTGCTGCGGGATCGTTCGCTGCCCGTCCGCGCTGCGGTCCCCCACCCGGAAAGCTGACAGCCGCATGCTCGTACTGACCCGCAAGCCGGGCGAGTCGATCGTCATCGGGAACGAGATCACCGTGACGGTGGTGGAGGTGCGCGGCGACCAGATCCGGCTCGGGATCGACGCCCCGCGCAGCGTGCAGGTCTACCGCGAAGAGGTGTTCCGTGAGATCGAGCGCGAGAATGCCCAGGCCGTCGCGGGCGCACGCCGGGCGAGCGACCTGCTCGGCGGGCGACCGACCTCCCGACCCGCCTCTTCTGCCGGCCGGCGCGTGCAGGATCTCCAGGGCGGACGGCCGAAGCCACCGCCGCTGCGTCCGGACGCCGGTCAGCGCGCCGATGGCGAGGCGTAGCCCATCCCGACGAGCTCGAGTCGACGGATGCGCTCGGTGAGGGTGCCAGTCGCCGCCGGCGCGGCCGACAGCAGCCCCTGACGGAGGGCGTCGGCCTCCCCCACGGCATCCCGCAGACGTGCACCGACGATGCCGAGCCGTCCTGCCTCCTGGTCGCCGAGGGTCGAGATCAGCTGGCCGAGCGACGCGTGGTCCGGTGCGATGCCGACGCGGTCGGCGAGCTCGGCGGCGGCGAACGTCCGGGCGATCTCGAGCTCCCCCAACGTGATGGCCAGCTCGTCGATCTCGTCGGACAACCGCCCCAGGAACCGGGCCTCCCCCGTCGCCAGGTGCAGGTCGAGGGTCCGCAGACGCATCACCATGCGGTCGGCGAGGCGGGACTCCTCCTCGAGGAGGGAGACGAGGCGGTCGAACTCGTTCATGCGCCAACCTCCAGCAGGGGCGCCGGGTCGACGGGCGTCCCGTTCCGTCGCAGCTCGAAGTGCAGATGCGGCCCGGTCGCCAGGCCAGTTGCCCCGACAGCTCCGAGCTGGTCGCCGGCTCCCACCGTGTCCCCCGGCTGTACGTCGAGCCGGGACTGGTGGGCGTACCGGGTCTCCATCCCATCGCCGTGGTCCACGATGACGAGCAGGCCGTACCCGCCGCGCCGCCCCGCGAAGGTGACGGTGCCGGGGGCTGCCGCGCGGACGGACGTGCCGGTGGGCGCCGCAAGGTCCATCCCATCGTGCATCCGCTCCACGCCCGTGACCGGGTGACGGCGCATCCCGAAGGAGGAGCTGACCCGAGCCGGCGTCACCGGCGTGACCCACGCCAGCGCGGCCGGCCGTCCCGCCGGGGAGGGGGACGGTGCCGCCGGTCCGAGGGACGCCACCCCGTCCCCGTGGTTCGGACCGGCGGCACCGTCCGAGCGGGACGCGTGTCCTGTCTGCGCCGCCACCATCTCGCCGAACGTCGTCACCCGGAAGGATGAGGCACGCATCGACTGGTGGAGCAGGGACGGGAACGATCCCGCTGCCGGCGCTGCCGCCCCCACCTCGGGGGCTTGGCGCACGGAGACGGTCGTGGGGTCGATCTGCATGTCCGCGATCATCGGCCGGGGCGACGCGCAGTTAACGGTTGTGCCCGGTTGGCACCTCGACCTTCCGGGCCAGCTCCCAGGGCCCTTGGTCCCGGTGATGCCGGGACCTTTGACTGGGGGCCGTTCGCGCCACGCACTGTTGTATCTCGACTACGCAAGGTCACCGCGCGACGGGACGACGTACCCGGCAGCGGGTAGCTGCCCGGAGACGCTCGTCAGCAGGACCGAAGGGGCTCGTGGAGGGCTCGGGGGGTCGAAGGAATGCTCACACTCGCACTGGTCGCCACGCTCTCGCTGTTCCTCGCCCTGCTCGTGGGGCTCGCGCTGCGTGCCGTTCGGGTCGCGAGGGAAACGGACACGGCACCCGTGATCGACCTCGCATGGGTCGTCCTCAGCATGAGCCTGGTGACCGCCGCGTTCGTCGTCCTGGCGCTCGTCCAGCTGCTGCTCGAGTGGGCAGTCCCCTCGACAGCGGAGGTCCTGGTCGAGGTGGTGGTCGGCGCCGCCGCGACGAGCATGGTGTCCCTCGCCTGGCGGCGCCTCTACCGTCTCCGCGTGGACCTGGAGCGAAACCATCGCCTGCTTGCTGTCCTCGTGGACTACGGACCGGCCGGGGCCCCGGATCACACCGTCCTCGAGGCCGTGAACCTCACCGCGCGTGAGCGCGAGGTCATCGACCTCATCGCCGCTGGCTTCTCCTCCGACGGCGAGATCGCCGAGCGCCTCTTCATCGCGCCGGCGACGGCCGCGACCCATGTGCGCAACATCCTGCGCAAGACCGGCTTCCGTAGCCGGCGCCAGCTCCTCGTGCTGGCGACCAGGAGCCACGCGCTCCACGGCTCGTGACCGGTGACCGCTGACAGCTGATCGCGAGCGGGGCGGGTTCAGGCGTCTCGGGTCCTGCGCGCCAATCGACGCGCACGACCCGAGACCGCCCGGGACCGTTGCATGTCGAGCATCGCATCGGTGCGCTCCCGCAGGTCCGTCCTGCCCGGGCCTTCCTCCCTCGTGCCCCGACCACACCCGCGGATGCCGCCACCCCCGCGGTCGACGTGTGCGCTCTACGGACTCCATGACGCGAACCCGTTGTCACGCTGACGACCGTGCCGATCTCCGGGCGAGTCCGGAGCGGGAGCACACGGCCGGTGCCCCTCACAGCGGACTACCTGGCGGACTACTCGCCAGCCGGTAGGCGGGCTACAGCGCCGTCGGTACGCAGGCTGGTCCCGAAACGGTACGTCGGAACCCACCCTCGCAGGTAGCCGAATCCCCTCACGGCGGTATGCACCCGGGGCCCCGCACGGTCGAGGCATGTCGGGTCGAGGCCACACCCCTCGACCGACGTGGACGTGACAGCGGGGACACTCATGGGCAACGGCCAAGCCACCAGCGGTGAGCCGACCGAAACGGATCTCGACCCGAACGCACTCTGCACGGAGCACCTCTACCTGGTCTCCCACGTGCTGCACCAGCTCAGTGCGCGACTGCCCCAGCACGCCGACCGCGGCGAGCTGTGGAGCGCCGGGGCGCACGGGCTCGTCGAGGCGTCGCGCCGGTTCGATCCTGCGACCGGCGTGCCGTTCCCGAGCTTCGCCATCCGGCGGATCCGCGGAGCCATGATCGACGCGACGCGCTCGATCGACTGGGCCACCCGCCGCCTGCGTCGCACGATGCGAGCCGTCAACGAGCGTGCCCACGAGCTCGGCCAGACCAACGGGGAGGAGCCGTCCCGCGAACAGCTCGCCGAGGCGCTGGCGATGACCGTCGAGGAGCTCGACACCCTCCGACGCGATGCCGCGACGTCCTCGCTCCTGCACCTCGAGCAGCGCGTGGGCGAGAGCGGCCAGCTCCAGGACCTGGTGGCCGACGACGCGCGTGACCGGTCGCCGGAGGACCACCTCGAGCACCGCGAGCTCGTGGGAACGCTGCGCACGGCCCTGCGCCTCCTGCCGGACACGCAGCGGGAGGTCCTCGAGCGTCACTTCTACGGCGGGGAGCTCTTCCGGGACATCGCCGCATCGATGGGCGTCACGGAGGCGCGTGTGTCACAGATCCGCGCCGAGGCGCTACATGCCATGCAGGCGTACTTCGGTCAGCAGTTCGACGGCGTCGAGACGGTCCCGGCGAGCGCGCCGGGTGTTCGCCGTCGCGCCGCCTTCGTCGCGGAGATGGCCGCACACAGCACCTGGCGGACGCGGCTCGACGCGGCGGACACCGCAGGGGTGCCGACCGGTCAGCTCGCCTGATCGTGTCCTTCATTCCCGGGGCGGGCGGCCGATGGTGACCGTGGCGGGGGCATCCCTGCCCTGCCGGACGTGAGGTGATCGGCACCGTGGACGCGGAGGCGGCGGAAGACACGACGGAACCCGAGGGGGGTCCGGCGTTCGTCCACGTCGATCGCATCGGGACCCCACGTCGTCCCTCCCGCGAGGAAACCGGACTCGTCCTCGCTGTCGGACTGCCGGAGGTGTCCCTCCGCCGGCTCACGGAGACCGGCGCCTTCGAGGTGACCGACGATCCGGAACGTGTAGCGGAGGCGGCCGCCGTCCTGGTGTCGACACGTCTGGGACGCAGCGACCTCCGTCAGCATCTCGCGGCCTTCTCGACCATCCGGTGCCCGCTCGTCGTCCTCGCACACACCGGCGGGGAGACCCTCGCCGTGGACGTCATGCGCAGCGGCGGCACGGCCGCCCTGGCGGAGGGCAACGAGGCGGCGCTCGTCGCCCTGCTCGATGGGGAGGGGCACGATGCCGGCCTCGTCGATGCCTACGCCCGCAACTACGGCCACGCCGTGGGTCGAGGCACGTCGGGGACGGGACGCGACCCGGCGACCGGGCTCCTCGACGGCAGCCGCTTCGAGGAGTACGTGGACGAGGTGGTCTCCACCGGCGACGTGCCGCGGGTCGTCTTCGTGCGACTGCCGCGCCTCGCGACGGTGCATGACCGGATCGGCGTCGACGCCTCCGCCCTGCTGCGCCGCCGGCTCGCCGCACAGTTCCGGCAGATCGCCGGCGCGCTGGACACCGAGCTGTTCGCCATCACCCCGGACGAGTTCGCCGTGGTGGGCACCACCCTGACCCCGAACCAGGCCGAGCGGCTCGGCGCGGCGCTCCAGCGGGTGGCCGCTACCTACACCGCCGGGGACAGCCACCCGCTCGAGGTGGCCGTCGGCCACGCGGGATCCGAGGTCGCCACGGACGCGGCGATGCTGCGCGAGCTCGCGCAACGTGCCCTGCAGGTGGCCGTCGCCGACCCCGCTCGACGGGTCCTCGGCGCCGACACCCTGTCGGTCGGCGCGTCGGCTGCCACCGAGCTCGAGACGGACACCCGCATCATCGACCACGTGGAGCAGCGCACCCGCTTCGGCCAAGGGCACGGCGCGCGGGTCGCCACCTACGCGGCACAGCTCGCTCACGACCTGGGCGTCGAAAGCGCGGTCCGGGTCGGGATCGAGCTCGCGGCCCGGATGCACGACCTGGGCAAGATCGCGCTGCCGGTGGAGGCGATGGACGGACCCGGGGGGCTGGACGGCGAGCTGCTCGAGGCCTACCGCTCCCACCCGATCCGTGGATGGTCCGCGCTCCGGGCCTCGGCAGGCGACGCGGTCGCGGCCACCGTTCGGGCCCAGCACGAGCACTGGGACGGGACAGGTTTCCCGGACGGTCTCCACGGCGAAGCGATCCCGTTCACCGCGCGGCTGCTGGCGACGGCGCACGCGCTCGAGGAGATCGTCGTCGGCGGCGGTGGCGGCGTGGACGAGCTGCTGGCCATGGGCGGGACGCGCCTCGACCCGGACCTGGTGGAGCCCGCGGCACGACTGCTGGGTCAGACACGCGCGGGGCTGCACGGCGCCGCGTGACGGCCCGCAGCCGGTCGCACGTCTGCAACCCGCAGGCGTGTCAGGCGACCAGCAGCGTGAGGACACCAGGCGCGAAGCCGTTGATCTCGACGCGGTAGTCGACCCGTCCCATCGGCGTGAGCACGACGTCCGCAACGTCCCGCGGGACCTCGCCCGGAACGGCATGGATCTCGCGCATGACGACGTGTGGCGTCGTCGGGCTGTTGAGGAGCTTCGCCAGGACGTTGCTGACCTCCTGGAAGAACTCGAGGAGGTCGCCGTCGAGCCGTCCGAGCTCCCCGAGCTGTGTCACGGCGCTGGCCGGCGACACCATCCCGAGCGCGGCACCGGCGGCCCCGGCGAGCGCGAGGTCGAAGATTCCGGCCGCTGCTGCGGTGCCTTCGTCACGGCGGTAGACCGCGGCGTACGACGGACGCTGCGCGTCGAGGAGGTGTCCGTCGGCGTCCTCGACAGCAACGCGATGACCCAGCAGGTCTGCGAGGAGGTCGCGGACGGAGGCTCGCGGCGGGATCGGGCACAGGGCGGTCATGGTCGGCTCAGGATGCCGTCGCCAGGGCACGCTCCAACGTCTCGGCGGTGAAGGGCTTGCTGACCAGGAACCGCGCCCCGTTCGCCAACGCCTGGTCATACATCTCGGGGGTCGACTCGGAGGTCACGAACCCGAACGTCAACCCGAGGCCGCGTTCCCGCAGGGACTGCAGCAGCTGGATACCCGTGACCTCCGGCATGTTCCAGTCGGAGAGCACCACGTCGGGCTGCTCCGCCGCAATGAGCTCGAGCGCCTCGCCACCGTCGGCTGCCTCGAGGATCGTGGCGTCCCGGTAGCGATCGATGCTGCCGAGGGCGCGCTTCACGATCATCCGCATGGCACGGCTGTCATCCACGACAAGGATCTTCATGAAACTCTTCCGTCTCGCTCGGGTCGCCCGTCTGATCTGTTGATCGGCCAACGTCGGATGAAGTTCAGGAACAGCTGCTCACCGTTGCTCGAGGATCGAGACCCGCAGGAGCTCGTCGCCGCACCGGAACCCCAGGACCTGGGTGACCCGGGCTCCGGGGACGGACACCTCGTACTCGACGCCCTCGGTGACCGAGGGGAGCGACAGCTGGCACGAGCCGCCGACCAGCGACTTGACGTTCCCGCCGCTCATGTTCGCGATCTCGCCGACCGTGTCCCGAATGTCGGCGGCGGTGACCTCGGTCTCGTCCATCCCGAACATGATCGCGGTGGCGCGACGAGCGAGCGGTTCGACGAGCTCGATCGCGACGGCCCCCCGCCAGTCCCCCGTGATCTGCACCATCCCCGTCACGACGCGGCCCCCCTCCGGCGGCTCGACACCGCCCGGCAGGACCGCGAGCCCGAGAACGGCCGCGAAGATCTCCTCGGTGATCTGTCTCACGTCGTGTGTGCTGATCCCCATCGTCATGCTCCTTGTCGCAGGGGCCGGTAGTAGGACGTTCTGTTCCTGGCTGCAGCGCTCGAAGCGGTCGTCGAGGTTCAGGGTGGTCTCGGCCGCCCCCAGGAAGAGGGAGCCGTCGGGACGCAGGACCTGCCGCACGCGGTCGAGCACGACCTGCTTCGTCGGCACGTCGACGTAGATGAGGACGTTGCGCAGGAACACCACGTCGAGCATGGGCAGAAACGGCCACGGCTGGACGAGGTTGATGGCGCGGAACTCGATCATCTGGCGGATCTCGTCGCTGATCTGCCACTCGGTCCCCACGCGGCTGAAGTAGCGGACGAGCATCGGCGCCGGAAGGCCCCGGTTGACCTCCAGCTGAGAGAAGCGCCCCGCCGCGGCCCGAGCCAGCATGGCGGACGAGAGATCGCTCGCGACGATGCGCACGTTCCAGTCACGCACGACCTGCGGGAAGCGGTCCCGCAGCAGCATGGCGATGGTGTACGGCTCCTGACCGCTCGAGCAGGCGGCGCTCCAGATCGTCAGTGAGCGCTGGGCGGCGCGGCGCTCGATCAGCTCGGGCAGCACGTGCCGCTCGAGGACGGTGAACGGACGCACGTCACGGAAGAACGAGGTCTCGTTCGTCGTCATGCGGTCGACGACGAGCTCGTGGAGGGGGCCGTGCCGGCTGGCGCGCAGCTCCGCGATCAGCGTCGAAACCGACGCGAACCCGCGCTCCCGCGCGACCGGCGTCAGGCGGGCCTCGACGAGGTAGCCCTTGGTCGCGTCGAGGACGTTCGCCGACTGGCGGCGAACGAGGTCGGCGACGAAGGCCAGGTCGCCCGGCGCAAGCGAGTCGGTCATCGTCGCCCTCCGGCCGGGACGGCCGCCAGACGCCGGGTGATCTCGCCCGCGATCGCCCCGAGTGGGAGGATCCGGTCCACGATCCCCGCGCGAGCGACGGCACCGGGCATGCCCCACACGACGCTCGTCGCCTCGTCCTGCGCGAGCAGGTGGGCTCCCGCGGTATGGAGCTCGCGCGCCCCTCGTAGGCCGTCCTCGCCCATGCCCGTCAGCACGACGGCCAGCGCGGCGCCTGAGTAGGCGGCGGCGACCGACCGGAACAGCACGTCCACGGCCGGACGGCAGGAGTTCTCCGGAGGCCCGTCATGGATGCGCAACCGCACGTCCTCACCGTGGCGTTCGACGGCCATGTGATGGCTGCCTGGTGCGACCCAGACGTGCCCCGGCTCGAGCCGGGCCCCGGAGACACCCTCGGAGACCGACAACGCCGAGACCTTGGTGAGTCGCTCGGCCAGCAGGGCGGTGAACAGGGGGGGCATGTGCTGGACGATGACGACGGGCACACCGAGGTCGGGGGCCAGCCCCTGCAGAACCTCCGTCAGCGCGTTCGGCCCCCCGGTGGACGCGCCGATGGCGAGGATGCGCGGAGGGATGGTGACCGCCCGCCGTGGTGCCGCCGCCCCGATGGCGGCCCTTGGCCGCGCATCGGCCCTCGCCGCGACGGTGGGGCTCATCCGGGGACAGAGCAGCATGATCTTCGGGACGAGCTCCTCGCGGACGGCCTCGATCGCCGCCGTCACCCCACCGACGTTCGCCGGCTTGGTGACGTAGTCGCTCGCGCCGCGGGACAGCGCATCGATCGTGATGGCGGCACCCCGCTCGGTTCGGGTGCTGAACATGACGACGGGCAGCCGTGGGCGCCGGCGGCGTATCTCGGCAAGCGTCTCCAGCCCGTCCATCTCGGGCATCTCGACGTCCAGGGTCACGAGGTCCGGGCTGACCTGGTCGAGCTTCGCCAGAGCGATCTTCCCGTTCGCGGCGGTGCCTACCACCTCGATCCCGGGCGACGCCGCGAGGGCGTCGGCGACGATGCGGCGCACGACGACCGAGTCGTCGACCACCAGGACCCGGACGGGGGTCACGGCACGACCACCAGACCGAGCAGCTCCAGCTTCTCGCGCAGCGCCCCGATGGTGAAGGGCTTCATCACGTACTCGTCGGCACCCGCTTCGAGGGCCTCGACGACGCGCGAGGTCTCGCTCTCCGTCGTGACCATCACCACCCGCATCGACGCGAGACCGGGGTCCGCCCGCACCCACCGCACGAAGGCGATCCCGTCGACCTCCGGCATGTTCCAGTCCACGAGCGCAAGGTCCAGGCAGCCGACCTCCGTGAGCACCGCGCTCCCCTCGTGACCATCGCCCGCCTCGAGAACCTCGAACCCGAGCTCGGCGAGGAAGCGTCGCAGGATCGCCCGGGTCGCTCGAGAGTCGTCCACGACGAGCGCGCGGATCGTTGCCATGTCGCCCCCTGATGCAGCCGTGCTGCCGTCGTGGTGTCGCCGCCTCTATCGGCACCGGCGGTGCCCGTTTCAGGAGTCTCGACGCCGGCGGTCAGGCGACCAGCGCATTCCCCGCTCGCAGGGACTCCAGGTACGCCTGCTGGGCGGTCTGCAGGCTGACGCCGAGCGCCCGGAGATGGGTTTCGAGGCCGGTGTCGTCGCCACGCTCCCAGGCGAGCGCGAGCTCCAGGACGGAACGCAGGGTCCCGGGCTCTCCCAGAAGCGCGTCGCACACGTCCGGAGCCAAGGGGAGGCCCGCGATGGCCTCGGCCATGGGTTCGTCGAGAACCGCGTCCAGGATCGAGAACATGCCGAGAAGGACGAGGTCGAAGGAGCGCGTGCCGAGCCCGACGGCCCGCCCGACGATCTCACAGAAGCGGCCGCGGCAGGCGGCGACCACCGTCAGCTCGCCCGGCTTCCCACCCGCAGCCGTCGCCAGGATGACCAGCGAGAGCCAGCGTCGGATCGACGCGTCACCCAGCAGGACGAGGGCGTGCCGGACCGACGTGATCCTCGTTCTCCAGCCGAAGGCGGCTGCGTTGCAGAACACGATGAACCGCTCCGCCAGGTACACGTCCCCTCGCAGGAGCGCCTCGACGGCCTCGAGATTCAGCTCTGGCCGTCCCAGCTCGGCGAGGAGTCTGACGTGCGACGGCTGGAGCACACGGACCGTGCGGCCGCGGAGCAGGTCTGGTCGCGCGAAGTAGTAGCCCTGAAGGAGGCTGACGCCCAGCTGCCGCGCCTCGCGGGCGTCTTCGGGCGTCTCGACCTTTTCGAAGAGCACCTCCGCCCCGGCCCGGCGCACGTCGTGGACGAGCGAGCGACGTTGGCCCGCCGAGGTCGCCATCATGTCGATCTTTACCACGTCCACCAGCGGGAAGAGCCCCATCCGGTCGTCGTCGGCGACTACGTCGTCCAGGGCCATCCGGTAGCCGTGTCGTCGCAGCGTCTGTAACGAGGCACGGACGTTGTCGCGGTCGGGCACGTCCTCGAGGACCTCGACGACCACGTCTCGGGGCACCACGTCCAGCACGTCACCGCTGAGCAGCAGCTGCGTGGGGACGTTGACGAAGACGGGGCGCCCGCCGCTCAACCGGTCGAGCCCGAGGCCGAAGACACCGCTGACCAGCACGTGCGCCGTTGCCCGGACGCCGCCCACCGACGCGACGTTGCACGTCCCGTCCCAGGCCCGATAGAGCAGCTCGTAGGCGACGACCTCGTTGGCAGCGTCGAAGATGGCCTGCCGCCCGACCACCACGTCCGCGATCAACCCCGTGTCCATCTCGAGCCCTTCCCCGATCGGTCGGCTCCGGATCGACCTGGGTGTACGCGGTTTCAGCGGTCGGGGCGTCTCCGTGCGCCTGGTGCAGGGCACATGTCGCGAGTGGGTCAGTAGGTGAACTGGTCGACGAGCCGCTGGAGCTCCATCGCCAGGCGGGCGAGCTCGCCCGACCCGCCGGCCGCGTCGGTCACGTTGCGACCGATCTGGTTGGTGGTCGCCGTTGCTCCTCGGCCGCGGCCGCGGCCGAGCGGTTCGCCCACCCACCGCCGGCGACGCGCCTGGCCCTCGGATGTCGAGCAGGCGACGACGGCAGCACCCACTCGCCGGGAGAGATGCCGAGGCCCCGCGTGTGCGGGGCCTCGGCGAGGTCCGGCCGGTCCGGGAGGGGGTCCGTGCCGACCGGGGTCGCGCTGCGCTCGGTCAGTAGGTGAACTGGTTGACGAGCCGCTGGAGCTCCATCGCCAGGCGGGCGAGCTCCTCGGCGGCCTGCTGGGTCTGGGTCGCCCCCGACGCCGTCGACGCGGCCGCCTCGGCCACGCTGGCGACGTTGCGGGCGATCTCGCCCGACCCGCCGGCCGCCTCGGTCACGTTGCGACCGATCTCGTTCGTGGTCGCCGTCTGCTCCTCGACCGCGGAGGCGATCGTGGACTGCGCATCATTGATCTTGCCGATGAGCTCCACAATCTGACCGATCGCCGCCACCGCCTCCGACGCGTCCGACTGGATCGTCTCGATCCGCGAGCTGATCTCCTCGGTCGCTGCCGAGGTCTCCTTGGCCAGCTCCTTGACCTCGTTCGCCACGATCGCGAACCCCTTGCCGGCCTCACCGGCACGCGCCGCCTCGATCGTCGCGTTCAGCGCCAGCAGGTTGGTCTGCTCCGCGATCGAGGTGATCGTGGCGATCACCTCACCGATCTCCACCGACGAGGTCGACAGCTTGGCGACCGTGGCGTTGGTCGCCTCAGCCATCGCCATCCCCTCGGTGGCGACCTGCGCCGCACCGTTGGCGTTCTTCGCGATCTCCTTGATCGACGCCGACATCTCCTCCGACCCGGTCGCCACCGTCGCGATGTTCGACGACACCTGCTCCGAGGCGGCCGCCACCACGTTCGACTGGTTCGCGGTCTCCTCCGCATTCGACGCCATCTGATGCGACACCGCCGAGAGCTCCTCACTCGACGACGACAGCACCTCCGCGTTCGAACCGAACGCCCCGATCGCCTCACGCACCTGCCCCAGCGTGCGCCCCAACGCCGTCCGCATCTGACCGACCTCGTCGGTCGACTCCGCCGATACGTCCACCGTCAGATCACCCTCGGCCACCCGCTCCAGATCCTCCACCGTCTCCTTCAACGGCCTCACGATCAGGCGTGAGATCCACAGCGCCAGGACGATCGCCAGCGCGACCGCCGCAGCCATGACGGCCAGCGTCTGCGTCCGCGACGAGCTCGCCGTCGCGTTGGCCTGGTCACGGCGGGAGACCGCGTCGGCCTTCTCGGCCTCGAGCAGACTGTCGATGCCCTGCTCCGCCTGCTTCGAAAGCGCGGCATACTCACCGGCCTTCGCCATGGCACCGGCAGACGTCGTCGCGCCGGCTCAGCGGCAGGATGTCGCGCTGGACGCCGTCGTAGTACTGCGACCAGCCGTCCTCGAGCGTCTTGAGATCCTCGGCCGTCCCCTCCGCTGCGATCGGCTTGTACGACTCGAGCGCCTTGCGCAGCTCGCTGTCCGCGGCGGCGAGGTCCTGCTCACGCTGCTGCCTACCGGCGGCGTCCGTCGCCAGCAGGTGGTAGAGGACCGCCACCCTCGCGCGCAGGAACGACGAGCGCACCGTCGCCAGCTCCTGGATCGGTACGACCCCCTGGTCGTACATGGTGTCGACCTCGCCGGCCATGCTGCCGACGTTGGCCGACCCCGTGAACCCGATGACGACCATGGCCAACGTGGCGACGATCGGCGCGACGAGGATCTTCGTCGCCAGCCCGCGGTTGCGGAACCAGCTCCCGGCCGACCGCTTCCGCGCCGGCACGACGGCCGTTGAGTTCCGGTCGGGCCGGTGCCCGTTGCCGTTCATATGGGACGGTGGCGGTGGCCGGTGCTCCGCCAGCTCCTCGACTGCGATGCTCATGCGAGTCTTCCTTTGGTTCCCGAACCCGCATCGCGGGTCAACGGTCGGTGGACGATGGGCGCTCAGACCGCCCCGATCTCGAGTGCACGTTCGGTGTCGAGGAGCAACAGCAGCCCCTCGTCGAGCTTGTAGGCCCCCCGGATCAGCTCCCGGGCGAGGCCGGTCACCGTCTCGGGGGGCGGTTCGAAGGTGGTGTCGTCGGGCTCGACGACATCGCCGATCGCGTCGACGAGCAGGCATACCGCGTCCTCGTACCGGCGAACGACGACGTTCATCGGATGCTGGTCGTCGGGCAGCGGCGGCAGCTCCAGCCGGCGCCGCAGATCGATGGCGGTGACGATCTGGCCGCGCAGGTTGATCAGCCCCGTGACGACCTCCGGTGCCAGAGGCACGAAGGTCGTCTCCTGGTAGCGCAGCACCTCCTGGACCTCGGTCACATCCACCCCCAGGTGGAGGGGCCCGACACGGAAGGTGCACAGCTGCAGTGCGGTGGTCGTTGCCATCGTTGCTCAGCTCCCGACGAAGATGTTGACGTTCGCCATGTCGATGACGGCGGACACGTCGACCACGTCGGTGACGTGCCCCTGGATGACGGCGGATCCCTGGATGCCGCCGCTGCCGCGGGACTGGAGGTCGACGCGCTCGTCGACGATGTCGAGCACGCGGTCGACGACGAAGCCGACCTGGAGGCCGTCCCGCTCGTAGACGACGACCTGGATCATGTCGTCCGCCCCGGACGTCGCCCCGCCGAGCAGGCTCGTCAGGCGTACGAGCGGCAGGATCCTGCCGCGGTAGCGCACGACCTCCTGATGACCGGCGTGCTCGACCGCGGTGGCGGGAAACTCCTCGAGCCGCGAGATCTGCGACAGCGGGATGGCGATCTGCCGGCCCGCGCCGAATGCGACGATGAGCAGACGCTCGGTGTCCTCGTCGTCGTGGGCGAGACCGGCGGCCAGCGCGGCGTCGACGGTCGAGCGACCCTGCGACTCGGTGAGCACCCGGGCGCGCTGCGCGAGACCCAGCACGTCGAGGATCAGCGCGACCCGCCCGTCCCCCATGATCGTCGCTCCCGCGAGCACCGCGATCCCCTTCAGGTGGGCACCGAGCGGCTTGACGACGATCTCCTCGGTGTCGTTGACGTGGTCGACGACGAGTCCGAAGGTGCGCCCGTCGGCCTGCAGGACGACGATGTTGACGGCGTCGTCGGCCCGGGTGCTGGCCGTGCCGAGCTCCCGGTCGAGGTGGACGAGCGGCAGCAGGTGCCCGCGCAGTCGGTAGACAGGGGCGCCGTGGATCTCCTCGATACCGCGCCGGGCCTGCTCACCCTCGAGACGGACCAGCTCGACGAGGTTGACCTGCGGGATCGCGTAGCGCTGTCCGCCGGTGGAGACGACCAGCGCAGGGATGATCGCGAGCGTGAGCGGGATCTTGACCTTGAAGGTCGTGCCGCGGCCACGTTCGGTCGCGATGTCGACCGTGCCACCGATCTTCTCGATGTTCGTCTTGACGACGTCCATGCCGACGCCGCGTCCGGAGACGTTGGTGACCGTCTCGGCGGTGGAGAAGCCGGGGAGGAAGATGAGTGAGAGCGCCTCGCGCTCGCCCATGGACGCGGCTCGTTCGCGGGTGACGAGGTCACGCTGGACGGCCTTGGCCTTCACCCGCTCCACGTCGATGCCGGCGCCGTCGTCGCCGATCTCGATGTTGACCTGCCCGCCCTCGTGGTAGGCGCGCAGTCGCAGCACGCCCTCCGCCGGCTTGTCGGCGGCCTGCCGAACCTCGGGCGTCTCGATGCCGTGGTCGACGGCGTTGCGCACCAGGTGGGTCAGCGGGTCCTTGATGGCCTCGAGCAACGACTTGTCGAGCTCGGTCTCCTCGCCCGACCTGTCGACCCGGACCTGCTTACCGGACGCCAGGGACAGGTCGCGCACGACCCGCGGGATCTTGCCCCACAGGTTCCCGATCGGCTGCATGCGGGTCTTCATGACCCCTTCCTGCAGCTCGGTGGTGATCAGGTTGAGCCGCTGTGATGCGCCGAGCATCGAGGCGTCGAGCACGTCGGTGCCGGTGAGCTGGACGATCTGGTTGCGCACGAGCACGAGCTCGCCGACGAGGTTCATCAGCCCGTCGAGCAACCCGACGTCGACCCGGATGGTCGCGTCCGCCACCGTCCCGCGGGCCGCGGCCTGCTCGGACAGTGCGCCCGTCACCTCCTCGGGGTCGACACCGGCGTCCTCGGTCAGGATCTCGCCGATACGGCGGTCGTCGCCGAGCTGCTGCTCGGCTGCCGCGAAGAGGACGGCCTCGTCGTCGGTGGCGCCGCGCTCGACGAGCAGGTGTCCGACGCGGTCGTCCTCGTCGCCGGCCCGGTGCGCGTCACCGGTGGCCGTCTCCGTCCCGTCCGACGACGGCGGCGTGGTCTCGCCGCTCGCGAGCTGCTCGAGGTTCGCGATCAGGGCCGTCTGGTCGTCGTCGTGTTCCTCGCCCGTCGCCTCGATCGCCTCCAGGGTGGACCGGATCGCGTCCCCCATCGCGAGCAGCGCGCTGGCGATGTCGGGCGTGACGTGCAGCACGCCGTCCCGGAGGCGCCCGAGGAGGTTCTCGCCGACATGAGCGAGCGCCTCGAGCCGCGAGAAGCCGAGGAAGCCGCACGTTCCCTTGATGGTGTGGACGGTCCGGAAGACGCTGGAGAGCACCGCGCCGTCGTCGGGCCGCTGCTCGAGCACGAGCATGTCGCGGTCGTAGGCGTCGAGGTTCTCGTAGCTCTCGATCAGGAACTCGCTGACGATCTCGTCGAGCTCGCCCATCGGTCTCCCACCGTCCGTCGTCTGGATCCGCGCGTGCTATCGACCGGAACAGCGGCCGCTTCAGTGGTCGACGTCGTCACCTCGCCGCGGCAGACACACCGTGAACCGGGCGCCGCCGAGGAGCCCGCTCGCGTCGAGCGTCACCTCGCCCCCGTGCAGGGAGACGAACTCCTTCACGAGGCTCAGCCCCACTCCTGTGCCCGGCGACGCCGACCGAGCCTGATCGGGCGCCTGCACGAACGGTCGGAAGACCGCTGTTCTCAGCGCCACCGGGACGCCGGGCCCGTCGTCCTCGACGACGATGAGGCCCGAGGACACGGACTGCTCCACGGACACGCGGATGCGGCAGCCCGAGGGCGTGTGCTTGACGGCGTTGACCACGAGGTTCTCGACGACGCGCTCGAGCTTCGCCCGGTCGCCGGCGATCTCCACGGACGCGAGCGGTCCGAGCTCGAGGTCGTGGTGGTTCGTGTCGAGATGCGGGACGAGCTCGCGCACGAGCGCGTCGAGCCGCAGCGGGACGAGATCGACGACCGCGGCGCCCCGCTCCAACCGGTCCACATCGAGCAGGTCACGGAGCAGCGTGTCCAGCCGTCCGGCCTGGCGGTGCAGGGCTCCGAGCAGCTCCCGCCTGGCATCGACCGGCAGCTCCGTGTCGTGGGCGACGAGCACGTCGGTCGCACCGCGGATCAGCGTGAGGGGTGTGCGCAGCTCGTGGGAGATGGCGCGCAGGAAGAGCGTCCGCGCCTGGTCGACCTCCTGCAGTCGGGACCGCTGTCGCTCGAGGCGACGGACGACGAGGAAGACGGCAACGGCGGCGACGCTCCACATGGCGATGTGGCCCACGACGAGGAGCGGGAACCCGAACGGTGGCTGCTCGTAGAGGTAGGGCGAGAGGAGGCCGAGGACGGCGAGCACCATGTTGACGGCGATCTGCCACGGCGGCAGGGGCACGGTGGCGCCCATCACCGGGCCGATGCCGAACAGCGGCAGGAACACGCTGCTGCTCCCGCCGGTCAGGGCCACGAGCACGCCGTTGGTCGCGGCGCCGAGGATCCCGCCGACCGTGTCCATCACCCGGCGGTCGATCCCCGAGCGCGACAGGGGAACCATCACGGCGGCGGCGAGGACGGCGACGGCCCCGGCGAGGCGCCACCGAGGGACGGTGAGCGCGGCCGTCACCCCGAGAGCGACGACGACGGCTGCACTGATGGCCACGGCGACGCGAACGCGCCGTTCGTCTTCGGCGCCAGGCTCGAGCCCTTCGTCGCCGGACGCCGTCTTGCGCTCCTCCGCCACCATCGTCGCTTCCCCTGGCCGCCAGGCGTGGTGCGGCGGGCCCCGGTGGAACATCGGTCCGGAGGCGACCGACTGAAGGGGTGGGCGCAGGCGGATGGACTACCAGAGGCCCAACGTCCCGCTGACCGCCTGGAGATAGGGCGTGGCGACCGCGTCCTCCGGCAGGGACAGGACGCCGAGCGCATGCTCGAGCCGGTCCCAGTCACCTTCCTGCAGGGCCACGACCGCGTCGAGGATCATGGCGAGCTCGTTGTCCGCGCCGAGCAACGCGTCCCGGGCGTCGGGCGCCAGGGGCAGGCCCTCGATGGCCTCCTCCAACGGGGCGTCGAGCACGGCGTCGAGGAGGGAGAACATGCCGACCATGAAGAGGTCGAGCCGGCGGTGTCCGAGCCCTGCCCGCTCGCCGATGGACTCGCAGAGCTGGGCCCGCACGCTCGCGGTCACGAACAGCTGGTCGGGCTTCGAGTCGGTGCTTCCCGCCAGCACGACGAGGGTGATCCACCGCCGCACGCGATCCGTCCCGAGCATCAGGAGTGCGTGCCGGATCGAGTCGATGTGGCCGCGGACGCCGAACGCCGCCGCGTTGACGTAGCGCAGGAACCGGTCGGCGAGCTGGACATCCCGACGGATCAGGTCCTCGACGCGTTCGAGGTCGAGATCGCCGTCGGCGACGGCCTCGAGGAGCTGTACGCGGTTGGCGGTCACATGACGCGGTACGCGGCCGACGACCTCACGCGGCCGCATGAAGAACGTGCCCTGGAGGTAGTCGCATCCCTCGGCGACGACCTCGTCCGCCAGCTGTGGCCGGTCGATGGACGAGGCCAGGCATCTGACCGGCGCGCCGGACAGCCGGGCGAGCAGCCCTCTGCGGGCCGTGCCGTCGATACGGCCGACGTCCACGGACACGAGGTCCACGGTGTCGAGCAGCGGCCAGCGCGAATCCGCGGTGGCAGCTCCGAGCAGCACGATCGTGTGGCCCTCCTCCCGCAGCGCCGTGAGCGCCGCACGTACCGCCGGCTGGTCGTCCACGTCGCTCCCGATGCCGAGCCAGAGCGGGACCGGGCTCAGCCGTTCGAGCTGGCCGCTGATGAGCAGGTTCCGTGGGAGGGGCAGGAGTGCCGGCAGTCCGTCGGTCAGCCGGTCCAGGCCGACGCCGACGATCCCGTCCACGATGACCGAAGCCGTCGCGCGGATGTCGCCCGTGAGTGCCACGGCCCGATGGGTGAGCTCGTGTGCGACGACGTGAAGGTCGCGGTCGAAGATCGGCTGACGCACCAACGGGGAGCTGATCCAGGTGGTGGCGGTGGTGGCGGCGCTCATCGGTCGTTGATCCTCCGTCGTGGCATGTCGCTCGTCTGGGCGGTGTCGTCGGGGGTATGGGAGGCCGACGCATCCCCGGGCGGGGCGGCGGCGTCCTGGGACTGCTCGTAGGCGACGATGAGACGCCCGAGGGACCGGTCGGCGAGCCGCCCGACCACGAGGGCCCCGAGCAGCGTGGCTCCGGCCCGAAGGGCCGCGTCGGTGACGGTGATGGAGCCGCCGGTCAGCATCAGGCTGGTCGGGACGAGCGCCCCGAGTCCGAGCGCGCCGATCAGTCGTCGCAGCGGTCCGCGGCTCATCGCCGCGGCACCAGGTCGCGGACGGCCAGGGCGACGTCCACGGGATCCGCCCGCCGCACGTCCGAGCGCCGGGCCATCCCGTAGCCGAGGACGAGCCCGAGCTCGGCGGCGCACCGCAACGCGTCGGGCAGCGCCTCCGGGCCGACCCAGGACACCGCGAACGGTTCGGCCAGCAGAAGGAATCGCCAGCCGACACCGCCGATGACGAGGTGGACCCAGCGGTGGGCACGCTGCCCGGCGAGCCATGCCTGGTCGCGGTCGGCACCGGTCATCCGGACCGCGACGTGGCCGAGCCGCGGCAGGGGCTCCGGCGGCACCGCCGACCGGATCCCGAGCGCATCGCCGAGGCGATGGGCACGAGGACCGACGAGTGCCACGTCACCGGCGGGCAGCGGCCGGCACAGGGTCGCCACCGCGTCGGCGATCGCGCCGATCCAGGCGAGGTCGTCACCGGGGTCGAGCGTCCGGCACGGTGCGACGACGAGCTCCGGAAGCCCGAGCCGGAGCAGGTTACCCACACTCCAGTCCGGAGCGCCGGGAGCCGCACCGCGCCATGCGGGCGCCGTAGACGCCGGTGGGGGCAGCTCGTCGGCGAGCCGCTCGCGAAGCACGTCGCCGAAGGTGGTCTCGCGCTCCTCCTCCGTCGCCGCCAGCTGCGCGAGCATGCGTTCCATTGCGCTGCCGGCTTCCCCGGGTGTCGCGGGGGCGGCGTGAGGATCGACCGGGACGAACGATCGCGCCAGGTCGTCCTCGGAGGAAGGCGCGGACACGCCGGGGCGTCGACGCGCCGTGAGCTGGACGACCTCGCGGGCGAAGAAGCCCTTGAAGCCGCCGCGCAGGGTCTTCGTGGCCTCGAGGATCTCCGCATCGGCGCCGAGCGCGGCGGTCACCTCCGCCAGGGCCTCCTCGGCGGTCGCCGCCTCGAACACCTGCCCCGCCGGTCCCCCGTCGTCGAGGACGGGCACGCGTTGCTCATGAGTCGTGGTGGTCATCGATCACTCCGATCGGGATCACGTCGAGGTGGGAGGGCAGCTCCGGGTAGGCGAGCACGGGGACATCGAGGCCGGCCGAGCCGAGGAGCCGGTGGAGGGGGCCGCGCAGCAGCTGCCCGCAGACGATGGCGACGGGGCGGTCAGGTTCCGCCCGGGCGAGCGCGGCCGTCGCCTGCTCGGTCACGGTCGCGACGCTGGTCGGGTCGACGACGAGGTGCATCGTGCCGTCGATGTCGCGGAGGGCCTGGTGCAGATGCGACTCCAGCTCGGGAGCGAGGGTGAGGGCGCCGAGCCGTCGGTCCGGCGCGATCCGCGCGACGATGGCGGACCCGACGGCAACCCGCGCGGCACTCGCGAGCTGCTCGAGGTTGCGGGTGTCGCGGGCGGCGGCCGCCACGGCGTCGATGATGCGGGCGAGGTCACGCACCGACACCCGCTCTTCGAGGAGCGACCGCAGCACGCCGTGCAGCAGGCCCACCGGGAGGGATTCGGTGCCGACGTCGTTGGCGAGCAGCGGCTCGTCGAACCGCAGCGCCTCCACGAGCTGCTGGACCTGCTGGCGCGAGAGCAGCCCGGCGGCGTGGGCGCGCACCGTCTCCGCGAGGTGCGTGACGACCACGGACGAGCGGTCGACGACGGTCGCCCCCGTCGCGGCAGCGGCCGCCTTCGCCTCCGCGGGCACCCAGTAGGCGGTGAGCCCGAACACCGGCTCGACCGTCTGCTCCGACGGGATGCCACCGAGTCCGACGCCCTCTCCGGCCGGCAACGCCAGCACCCGGTCGCGTGGCGCCCGACCCGTGGCCACCTCGACCCCGTGCAGCAGGATCCGGTAGTGCTCGGGCGGGAGGCTCACGTCGTCCCGGGTGCGCACCAGTGGCATGACGATGCCGAGCTCCGTCGCGATCTCCCCGCGAAGGGCCCGGACCCGTTCGAGGAGGTCCCCGCCACGGGCCGGGTCGACGAGATCGAGGACGTCGTAGGCGAGGTGCAGCTCGATCGGCTCCACGCGCATCCGCCCGATGAGGGCCTCGGGATCGTCGGGGTGGGTGCGGACCGTCGGCGTGTCCTCCGTCGCGTCCCCGGCCTCGTCGGCGACGGCCCCGACCCGTCCGGAGATGACGAAGAGCGAGACGCCAAGGAGCAGGAAGGGGATCTTGGGCAGACCCGGCAGCAGCGCCATCCCGCCGACGACCCCGCCGGCGATCTTCAGCGCCTGCGCGTTGCGCAGCAGCTGACGGCCGAGCTGGGATCCCAGGCCGTTCTCGTCGTCACCGACCCGGGCGACCAGCAGGCCGGTGGAGACCGACAGGAGCAGGGCGGGGATCTGGCTGACCAGCCCGTCACCGACGGTCAGCAGCGAGTAGGTCGACATCGCCTGCGACAGCGACATGTGCGCGGAGACGACCCCGATCGCAAAGCCGCCGAGCAGGTTGATGACGACGATGACGATGCCCGCGATCGCGTCGCCCTTCACGAACTTGCTGGCGCCGTCCATCGCACCGTAGAAGTCTGATTCCTGGGCGAGCCGGGTCCGGCGACGCCGGGCATCCTGCTCGTCGATCAGGCCAGCGGCCAGGTCGGCGTCGATGGCCATCTGCTTGCCGGGCATCGCGTCGAGGGCGAACCGGGCCGCGACCTCGGCGACACGTCCGGCACCCGAGGTGATCACCACGAACTGGATCACCACGAGGATCAGGAAGACCACGAGTCCGACGATCACCGACCCGCCGACCACGAAGTTCCCGAAGGTCTCGATCACCTTGCCGGCGTACCCGTCGAGAAGGATCAGCCGTGTCGACGACACGTTGAGCGCCAGCCTCATGAGCGTCGCGATCAGCAGCAGCGACGGGAACGCCGACAGGTCGAGCGTGTCGCGCAGGGTGAGCACCGCCAGCACGACCACGACCGCCAGCGTGATGTTGGCCGCGAGGAGCACGTCGAGGAGCACCGGCGGAAGCGGGATGACCATGGTCATCACGGCCCCGACGAGCAGGAGCGGCAGGCCGACCTGCGACAGGCGGGCCCTTCCTGCGCGACGCGGCACGGTGGTGGTGGTGGTGGTGGTGGTGCTCATGCGCGCGACTCCGCAAGACCCGCAGGGAGCCGTCCGCTGCGTCGGTAAGCGACGGCGAGCACGACCGCGACGGCCTCGTAGAGCGCACCGGGTACGTAGCCGTCGACCCTCACCTGCCGGTAGAGGGCCCGGGCCAGCGGCTTGTTCTCGGTGATCGGAACCCCGTGGCGAGCGGCCTCACGGCGGATCCGCAGGGCGACGCGGTCCGCCCCCTTCGCGACGACGCGGGGTGCGGCGTCGCCGACGCCGTAGCGCAGGGCCACGGCGAGGTGGGTCGGGTTGGTCACGACGACGTTGGCCGTCGCGACCTGACCCAGCATCCGGTTGCGGGACAGCTCGAGCTGCCGCCGCCGGCGATGCGACTTGACGTGGGGGTCGCCCTCGCTGTCCTTGTGCTCCTGCCGGAGATCCTGCTTGCTCATCTTGAGCTGCTTCTCGGTGCGGTACCGGTTCCACGCGTAGTCCGCCGCCGCGATGAGGACGGCGAGAAGCATGGCCCGCACCAGCACGGTCCACACCTGCCCGAGCAGGTCGCCGATCCCCTGATCCAGCGATCGCGCGCGGTCGGCGTTGTCGGCCCAGGCCGAAAGCGGCGTCCACACGACGGCCGCGAGCAGACCGAGCTTGAGGGCCGTGCGGGCGAGCTCCCAACCGGCCATCGCCGGCGAGAACCGTTGCAGCCCCTTCTTCGGGCTGAGGTTGGACAGCTTGGGCTTCAGCGCCTTCGGGGCGGCGTGGAAGCCGACCTGGGCGAACCCGGCGACGAGCGCGACGGCGAAGGAGGCAGCGAGAAAGGGACCGGCGAGGACGAGCAGGAGGTGCAGCGCGCTGCTGCCGATCCGGGCCGTGGGCAGCGCCCCGTCGGTGAGTGGGGTACCGAGCAGGGCGCGGGTCTCGAGCGCCGCGACCTGCATGCCGTGCTCCCCGAGGACGCGGACCGTCATCAGGAGGGCCAGCAGCGAGGTGGCCGTGGCGACCTCCTGGCTTCGCGCGACCGTGCCCTCACGACGGGCCTCGCGCCGGCGCCGCGGCGTGGCCTTCTCCGTCTTGTCGTCGAACCGGCCCAACGATCGCTCCCGATGCGGTCTGACCCGCGGAGGTCATGCATGACATCCGTCGGATGACCGGCCGGTCCGTGGCCTGTCCGTGGTCGGCGCTTCCGTGCCCGACCCCGTCATCGGCCGGGAGGTCGCCGGATCAAGCGGTCAGCCGGCGAGTCCGCGCAGCACCTGTGCGAAGGTGTCCTGCACGAAGGTGAGGTAGCCGTCGACGGCCTGCGGGAAGATGAGCACGCTCGCCGACACGGTCGCGAGCGCCACGAGCACCTTCAGCGGCAGCCCGACCAGGAACACGTTGGCCTGGGGAGCGAAGCGAGCGGCGACGCCGAGCACCATGTCGGTGAGGAAGAGGACGGCGACGACCGGGAAGGCCACCTCGAGCCCCACCACCATGAGCCGGGCGGTGACCTCGACAGCCAGCTGCGCGAGCCACCCCCCCAGATGCGGCACACCGTCGAGTGGCACGGCGCGGACGCTCGCGGCGAGCCCGGCGACGAGCACGCCCAGGCCGCCGGCGATGACGAAGAGCGCCAGTGCGGTCAGATGGAAGAGTCGCCCGAAGACGGCGCTCCGCTCGCCGCTCATCGGGTCGAAGATGCTGGCGACCGAGAGGCTGGAGGTGATGTCGACGAGGCCGCCGGCGACCGTGAAGAGATGGAAGAGCAGGCCGGTGAGAAAGCCGAGCGCACCACCGACGACGACGTTGACGACGGCCTGCCCCGCCAGGGCCGGAACGGTCGCGAGACCGGTCACGGGGGTCGCGAGGAACATGCTGGTCACGATGACGAACGCGAGCCGCCCGGGGACGGGGACGAGCTTCGCGAGGGTCGGGGTCGCGAGCATGAAGGCGGCGACCCGGGTCATGGCGAGGACGGCCCCGAGCGCCCATGCGACGTTGAGATGGAGGCCGAGCTCGGGCATAGCCTCCTCCTACAGCAGCGTCGGGATGGACTGCCACAGCGCCTGCACCCAGGTCACGAGCTCACGCAGCATCCAGTTGCCGGTGACGAGGATCACGAGCGCGACACCGATCAGCTTCGGCACGAAGGAGAGCGTCATCTCCTGCACCTGCGTGATGGCCTGGAACAGCGAGACGAGCACGCCGATGGCCAGCGCCACGATCAGGATCGGTGCGGCGAGCTTCGCCGCGATCACGAGCGCGTCGGCGACGATCTTCAGCACCTCGGTGTCGGTCACGGATGCACCTCTCAGGGGCCGGTGCCGGTGACGGAGCCGATGAGCGACCCGGCGATCAGCGCCCACCCGTTGACGAGGACGAACAGCAGCAGCTTGAGCGGGAGCGAGACGAACGCGGGCGGAAGCATCATCATGCCCATCGACATGAGCACCGAGGCGACCACCAGGTCGATGATCAGGAAGGGGATGAAGATGACGAACCCGATGGTGAACGCGGTTCGCAGCTCGGAGACGACGAAGGCGGGGATGAGCGTCGTCGTGGCGATCTCGTCCGGGCTGGCAGGTTTCGCGTCGCCGGAAAGCCGGACGAACAGGTCGAGGTCGTCGTCCCGGGTCTGGCCGAGCATGAACGCGCGGATCGGTGCGAACCCTGCGCTGAAGGCCTCACCCTGCTCGATCTGGCCGGCGAGGTAGGGCTGCACGGCGTCCTGGTTGATCTGCGCGAGCACCGGACGCATGGAGAACAGGCTGAGGAACAGCGCGAGTCCGACCAGCACCTGGGAGGGAGGCACCGTCTGCAGGCCCAGGGCGTTCTTGGTGATGCCGAGCACGACGACGAAGCGGGTGAAGGTCGTCATCAGCAGCAGGATGCTCGGAGCGATCGCACCGACGGTCAGCAGGAGCAGGATCACGACCGTGCGGCTCAGCCCCTCGCCGCCGTCAACGCTGATCCGAACGTCGGGGACCGCGGGGACCGTCACCGTCGACGGCGAGACCACCTCGGCCGGGGCCGCGGGAACGGGAGCGTCCGGTTCGGCGATTGGCGCCGCGGCGGGCGCAGCCTGCGCGAGAAGCGCCATCGGGGCGGCACGCGCCGACGCGTGGCCCCCGACGACCGCAAGGACGACAGCGGCGAGCAGGGCAGCCGCAAGCGATCCGTGCCGGGAACGACGCCGGAGCGGGCGGGCGTCAGCGCAGTGGGGTACCACGGACCGGCCTTCGGACATGGCTGCGCACCGTCCAGGCGCGTAGCTGGTCGAGAAGGCCGGTCCGTGGCCTCGCGGTGGAGCGCTCCCATCCGGGAAGCGCCATCAGGTCGTCGCCGGCATCGGCGCTCTCTCCGGCGTGGAGGGTCTCGTCGCCGAGCTCGGCGAGCAGGGCGAGACGCTGATCTCCCCCGCCGACGAGGAAGCGTCGCCCGTCGACCTCGACGACGGCGACGACGGTGTTCCGGGTCACGGTCGCACGGGTGAGCACCCGCAGACCCGGTCGCCCGCCATGGCCGCGCTGCATCCACCAGCGCAGGCCGAGCAGCACCGCGACCAGGACGGTCAGCGCCGGCAGGATCCGGGCGAAGGTGGCAAGGCCGATCCCCGGACCCATGCTCAGGCCTGTCCCTGGAGGAACTCGGTGATCCGGACACCGAGCTCGTCACCGACGACGACGACCTCGCCGCGGGCGATCAGGCTGCCGTTGACGAGGATGTCCACCGGCGCATCGGGGCTGCGGTCGAGATCGACGACGCTGCCCTCCCCCATATGCAGCAGCTCGCGCATCCGCATGCGGGCGCGGCCGAGCTCCACGGCGACGGTGAGCTCGACGCCGGCGAGCCGGTCGAGCGGCGCGGCGATGGGCGCCGGCCCGGTCCCGCCGCCGAGGTCGGGGTAGGCGGCGCGCGCGACGGCGGGTGACTCGCCGGTCGGGTTCGGGGTCATGGTGCTCCTCCGGGTGGTGTTGCGACGAAGGCGCCGTCACCGGAGGCGGTGTCCGGCGCGGCGCCGAGCTGGACGGCGAGACGGGCACCGTGGCGCCCGACGTGACCGTGCGCGACCGGGGTGCCGCCGGCGCTGACGATGATCGGCTGCCCGACCCGGTGGTCGAGACGCAGCACGTCGCCCACTCGCAGCGCTTCGAGATCCGCCGCGCCGACCCGCGACGGCGCGAGGCCGACGCGCAGGTCGACGGGGACGTCCTCGAGCCGAGCGACGAGGCTCGTGTCCGGAGCCGACGCGATGTCGTCGGACCGGTCGCCCTGGTGCGGCTGGCCGCCGACCGCCTCGAGCACTGGGGTGGCGGTCGCCGACGGGTAGCAGACCGTCAGCAGTCCCTCGGCGGTGAGCCCCTGGGTGATCCCCAGCCGATAGGTGAGCAGCACGACACGGTCGGAGGGGGCCGCGACCTGGACGAGCTGGGGGTTGTACTCGATCCCGAGCAGCCGCGGCGGCTCGGCGATGGCCGGGGCGAGCGCCTCGGCGAGGCCCCCCGTCACGTGCGTCATGAGATGGCTCAGCAGCGCCGTCTCGACATCCGTGAGTCGCCGCACGGTGGACAGCTGGACGACGTTGGTGCCCCGACCGCCGAGCAGTCGGTCCACGAGGGTGAGTGAGAGCTGGGTGTTGAGCTCCACGATGACCGGGGCGGGAAGGGGCGGGAGCTCGACCAGCGCGAGCGTGTTCGGAGTCGGCATCGACGCCAGGTACTCCTGGTAGGTCACCTGGTCGATGCCCACCTCCTCGAGCTGGACGACGGCTCGGAGCTGCGCGCCCCATCCGGTTGCGACCCGCCTCGTGAGCAGCTCGTGGACGGCGGCGAGGTTGCGGACGGCGTCGCGCGTGAAGCCGCTCGGCCGGCGGAAGTCGACGCGCGACATGAGCGGGGCGTGACCGCCCGCTGCTGCCGTCGGCGTGATGACCGCCACCTCGTCTGCCTTCCGTGGCAGCCGGTCGTGCGGCCGCCTCCGAACGGGGGTCATCGGCGGGCGGGGACGCTTCTGAAGCGGTCGCGACCGATCCGTGTCCCCACGGGGCGCCCCGCCGTCTACTGGATGAGGAGGTCGGTGAGCACGATCCGCAGCACCTCCCCATCGGGATAGATGCCGTGTGCGCGGGCGGTCAGGGCCGCCCGCAGCGCGTCGATGCCTTCCGGGGTGCGCAACGCCGACAGCGAGGTCTGGCTGATCTCGGTCAGCGCCGCGTCCTTCAGGAGGGCGAACCGGCTGCTGACGGCGGCCTGGTCTGCGTCCTGGACCAGCACGGCGGCGAAGCCGAAGCGCACGTAGCCCGGCTGGTCACCGCCGACGCTCGCGGTCATGTCGGCCACGTCGACCACGGCGCCCTCGACCGGCGGGGCGGGCGCCGCTGCCACGTCGCCGTCGACGCCCGTGCCCGGCAGCATGCCCGTCAGGGCGGCCGCCGCCACCCCGCCGAGGACGAGGAGGAGGACGAGACCGATCACCAGCTTCTTCCTGCTGCGCCGCTCGGTGACCGCCTCGGCGTCGGTGACGAGGACCTGCTCAGCCATCGGACTGCTTCTCCTGGGCGACGACGAGCACGTCGACCCGTCGGTTTCGGGCACGGTGGGCGGGGGTGTCGTTGGCAGCGATGGGACGGTGTTCGCCGTAGCCGGTGGCGCCGAGCCGGTTCGGGTCGAGCCCGAAGTCGTCGATGAGCATCTCGAGCACGGCGACGGCCCGGTCCGTCGACAGGTTCCAGTTCGTGTAGCCGCCGCGGTCGAGCGGCACGTCGTCGGTGTGGCCCTCGACGACGATGTCGTTCGGGTAGCGCTCCAGGACCTGGGCGACCGCGGCGACGACCTCGCGCCCGAGGGGGCTGATGACGGTCGAGCCGGTGGCGAACAGGACGTCGTCCGTGCCGAGGCTCACGGCGAGCCCGCGATGGTCGTAGCGGTAGCTGGCCACCGACGACAGGTCCTTGCGGTCGAGGGTCTCCCGCACGTCTGCCTCGATGCGCCGGAGCTGCGTCATGTCCTTCGCAGGGCCGCCGGTGGCCGCGGGCGGCACGACGGCCTCCGGCGTCAGCGGCGGGGTGACCGGGGTGACCGGCCCCTCGGTCTCGGCGCTCACGCCGGCGTCCCCGACGAGACTCGACCCGGGGGGAAGCAGCGAGTTCGCGGTGGCTTCGTTGTGGAACGGCACCCGGAGGCCGGCGACGAACGCCTCGAACTTCTCGACGCTCACCTCCGACATCGCGTACAGCATGACGAAGAAGGCCAGGAGCAGCGTGATCGCGTCGCCGTAGGTGGTCAGCCAGCGCTCCCCGCCGTCGTCCCCGGCGCTCTGTCGTCTCGGCGTGAAACGCCCCGAGGACTTCCCACGCATCAGGCTGCCTCCCCGAGGGCCGCGGGCGCCGTGCGGATGGCGTCCATCCGCTCCGTGTAACCGACCCGGCGCTCGGGTGGGAGGTACGTCTCGAGGCGCTCCACGAGCATCCGTGGGCTCGTCCCCGCCTGCAGGGCCAGGATCCCGTCGAGCACGACGTCGCGGGCCGCCAGCTCCTGCTCGTTGAGACGCTCGAGCCGGCTGGCGAGCGGCAGGAAGACGAGGTTGGCCAGGAAGACGCCGTAGAGCGTCGTGAGGAGTGCGAGCGACATGCCGACCCCGAGCTGCTCCGGGCTGTCCAGGTTGCCGAGCATGTTGATGAGGCCGATGACCGTCCCCATCATCCCGAAGGTCGGGGCGTAGCCGCCGAGTGCCTTGAAGAAGCCGATCGGTGTCTTGTGCCGCTCGTCGACGGCGGCGATGTCGATCTCGAGCAGCCCCTGGACCTGGTCCGCGTCCATCCCGTCGACGAGCAGCTGCAGTCCCCGGCGCAGGAACGGATCCTCCACACCGTCGAGTCGGGTCTCGAGCGCGAGCATGCCCTCCTTGCGGGCGACCTCCGAGAGCGAGGCGAGCTGCGTGATGCTCTCGTCCAGGTCCGGAGGTGCGCCGGTGAACGCCCGTGCGGCGGCCTTCGGCAGCTGTCCGAGCTCCTTCGTGCGATACGCCATCACCGAGGCGCCGACGGACCCGACGAAGACCAGGACGAAGGAGGACGGTCCGATCAGAGGACCGAACGAGTTCCCGTCGATGAGGGTGGCGACGATGATCCCGAGGAGGGACAGAACCAGGCCGCCGATGAAGAGTGGATCCACCGCTACTCCTCCGACTCGTCGTGGCCGGCGACGGTCGGGCGAGCAGGGTTCACCAGGAGTCGGAGGTGGCGAGCGCCGTCGCCGAGCAGCTCGTCGGCCCGGACGAGCACCGATGCACGGAAGGTTCGGATGCTGTCGACGATCTCGAAGGGGTCCTCGGTGACGAGGGCCTTGCGTCCGTCGACCAGCGTGAGGACGGTGTCGGGGATGGCCTCGACACTCTCGATGAGGTCGGGGTTCAGGTACATCGGCTCGCCACGAAGCCGGTGAACGAGAAATCACCGCGCACCTCCATGTGCCGGGCCGTCCCGCGCATCCGTGCGCCCATCGGCCATCGACCGGAGCATCGGCCCGCACGGGAGCGAGTTAACCGGTGCCGAACGGAGGTCCGAGCGGACCGGGGCGTGCCGGCGCGGCCGGTGGGTGGCCGGCCGCATCCGGCCGCGTCTACCGCTTGAGGTTGACGAGGTCCTGCAGCATCTCGTCGCTCGCCGTGATGGTGCGGGCATTCGCCTGGAACCCGCGCTGGGCGATGATGAGGTTCGTGAACTCCTGGGCGAGATCGACGTTCGACATCTCGAGCGTGCCCGTCTGCAGCGTCCCGAGATCCCCGCCGGGAGCGCCGAGCGTGAGCGCCCCCGAGTTGGCGCTTTCGGCGAAGAGGCTGTTGCCGACCCGCTCGAGGCCGTTGGCGTTCGTGAAGCCGGCCAGCGCCAGGTAGGCGATGTCCTCGATGGTGTTCGTGGTCGTGTTCTTCCCCCGGATGACCCCATCGGGACCGACCGTCACCCCGGTGTAGTCGCCGGGGGGCACGTTGACGATCTGGAGCCCGGTCGCGTCGGTCGGGGGGGTCGTCGGATCGGGAAGGCCCAGCACGAGCTCGCCGCCCGGTCCGACGAGGTTGCCGGTGGCGTCGAAGCTCAAGGCGCCGGCCCGCGTGAAGCGTGCCTGCCCGGTGGCGTCCTGGACGACGAAGAAGCCGTCACCCTGGATCGCGAGGTCGGTCCCCCGCCCGGTCACCTGGGTTGCCCCCTGGGTGAACACCCCGTCGGTGGCGGCGACCGCCACGCCCAGTCCGAGCTGCATCGGGTTCACCCCCCCGGCGGCGTTCTGTGCCGCGCCTCCGGCGATGGGCGCACCACCGCCGCGCAGCGCCTGGGTGATGGTCTCACGGAACGTGGCACGCGAGGACTTGTATCCGGTCGTGTTGACGTTGGCGACGTTGTTGCCGACAACGTCCATCATGGTCTGGTGGGCCCGCAGTCCGGAGACGGCGGAGAACATCGAGCGCAGCATCTGGTGCTCCTGTCGTGGTCCGGCCGTCCGTGGCCTGGTGGGTTCGTCCTGGTGCTTCGGGTGGTCCTGGTGCTTCGGGTTCGCTTCGGGTTCGCTTCGGGTGGTCGTGTGCCGCCCGGCCGGGCACGTGGCCCCGCCGGGTGCGGGTCCGGTCAGGGCGCCGCGCGCAGCTCGGTGGCCAGCGCGAGCGGGATCTCGTTGCCGTCGACGATCAGCAGCGGGCCGTCCTCGCTGAAGCGGACCGAGTCGACGACGCCGGTCAGCGGGCTGCCCTCGGAGCCGACGGCGGTCACCTCCCGGCCGATGAGACCCGCGGCGATCGCCGTCTGCTGGAGGGTGAGCAGCTGGCGCTGGGTGTCGGCCACGGCGTCGAGGGTCTCGACCTGGGCCAGCTGGGAGGTCTGCTGGAGCATGGCGTTCGGGTCGCTCGGGCTCATCGGGTTCTGGTAGCGCAGCTGCGCGACGAGCAGCTGGAGGAACCCGTCGGCGCCGAGGCTCTGCAGAGCGCTGCCGCTGGAGACCTGACCGGCAGCGGTCGCCGAGGTCGCGGCGAGTGGGTTGATCGACATGAGGGTGGCTCCTGTTGCTCAGAGGTGGAGGCCCGCGGGCGACCGGCGCGGGGCCGGCCGGGAGTCGGCGGTGCGTGGTGACGGCTCGTCGGGCGTCTGCTGCCCTCGCTGCTGCGGCTGGTCGCCCGTCCCCGTGGACAGCTGCAGGCCACGGTCCGCGAGCGCCGTCGAGACCTCCTGCGTCCAGCCCGCGGTCTGCGGGGGCGCCTCGCCGTGGAAGACGACGTGCACGGTCGAGCCGCGGAGGCTGACCGAGAGACGGAGGTCACCGAGGTCCAGGGTGACGTGACGCGGCGGCGCGGCGTCCCGGAGCTGCTCGACCGTGTCGCGGATGCGGGTGGCGAGGCTCGAGGCGGTCGTGCCGGGCGTCGGGACCATGGCATCCGTGTGCCAGCCCGTGCCCACGTGCCCCGCCTGCGGCACGGTGACGAGACGCGCGTCGGCCGTGCTGCGCTCGGAGGGCGACTCCGCGGGTGACGCAGCCGACGACGGGTCGCCGACACGGGTCAGCGGGTCGGCCTGCGCAGCGACGGTCGGGGGCGTGGGCGAGGGCCCGGGTGGCGCCGGAGCCGACGCGTCGGTCGGCGTCGACGGCGCGGTGGTGGTCGTGCCAGCGCCGGACGTGTCGGCGGGAGCGGGTGCCGGCGCCGGGGTCGTGGCACCCGCCGGCGTGTCTCGTCGTCCGGGCCGTGACGTTCCGTGCGCATCCGAGACGGGCAGGTCGCCAGGAGGTACGCCATCGACGGACGGCTCGTCGCGGTGCGTGGTGGCGACGCCCGTCGCGGTCTCGGACGTCGGCGGGGTCGCCACCGGCGCAGCCGTGGCGTCCGGACGCAGGGCCGACTCGGCGACCGGCCCCGAGACGGTGCCACCCGTCGCCACGGCGACGGCACCGCCCTCGTCCCCACCCGTGGACGGCGCGGCGTCGGGCGACGCGTCCCCGGCCCGTGGCGGGATCTCGGAGGAGGGTGATCCGACCGCCGTGCCCCCGGCCGTGGCGGTCGCGGCCGTGGCGGGCACGGTCGGGCCGGATCCGGACGCGGCGATCACCGGCGGTGGCGTCGGTGGGACACCGCCGAGCGCGGCCGCGAGCATCGCCGCGAAGGAGGTCGCGCCGTCCCCGGGGCCGGTGAGGTCCCGGGTCGTTCCGGGGGCACTGGCGCCGGCCCCGGTGGCGAGCAGGTCGGCGACCGTCGACGGTTCGATGGAGAGCGTCATGTCAGCGACTCGAGGTGGGACAGGACCCGGCGCACGTAGGCCTGGGTCTCGGCGATGTGCGGGACGCCGCCGGCCTGGGCCACGCGGCCCGGACCGGCGTTGTAGGCAGCGAGAGCGAGGTCGACCCGACCGAACCGGTCGAGCTGCTCGCGCAGGTAACGGGCGCCACCGTCGAGGTTGGCAGCGGGGTCGTGCGGGTCGACACCGAGCCCGGCGGCGGTGCCGGGCATGAGCTGCGCGAGCCCGATCGCGCCGGCGCGGGAGACCGCGTCGGGCTGGAAGTCCGACTCGGTCCAGACGAGCGAGGCGAGCAGCCGCGGGTCGAGACCGTGGCGCTCGGCGGCCTCGCCGATCGCGGGGGCCCAGGGCTGCCCGGCCGCCGGCAGGCCACGGGCCCACGCCGGGTCCGGGGCCTGCAGCGGCGACGGCGTCCCGGCGGCGGCCATCGAGGTGAAGGCGGTGCCACCGGCCCGCGACCTCGGCGCGGCCGGTGAGGTGGACGCAGCGGACAGCTGCTGCCACACGGCGGCCCCGGCGTCGGGAGTCGACGAAGTCGGCGCGAACCGCGCCTGGATCTCGGCGATCCGGGCCTGGACGGCGGCGACCGAGGACACGGTCATCGGTCGTCGTCCCGGCGACGCTGCAGGAGGGCCAGCTCGTCGGCTGCACGCTGGGTCGCCGTCTGCGCGTCCAGGGCCTCGCGCGCCTCGATCCGTTCGACGAGCCGGTCGAGGCTCCGGCGCGCGATGCTCGCGGCGATCCGGAGCTCGGTGGCGCGATCGCGCTGCAGCCGACTCGCGGCCAGCTCTGCATCGGCGGACTCGACCCGCTCCAGGCTGGCGATCCCCGCGAGCCGCTCGAGCCGCAGAGCAGACGCATCCGCCACCGACGGCCGGGGCCGCGCACGGTGCGCGGCGCGGGCACGGGCGAGATCGGCGTCGCGCACGCGGACCTCACGCTCGGCGACGGCGAGCGCGCCGAGGGCCTGCTGCTCGACGAGCTCGCGGACACGCTGGACGGTGCGGATCCCGCGCCTCATGGGGCCGGCTCCGCTGCCGGTTCGGAGGCGACGCCGGCCCGGGCCGCGAGAGCGCCGAGGCCCGCCCATGCGTCGTCGAAGGTTGCCCGGTCGTCGGCCGGCTGACGGAGGAACTCGACGATGTCGGGCTTGAGTGCAAGCCCGAGGTCGGCCTCCGGGTTCGTGCCGGCGACGTAGGCGCCGACCTCGACGAGGTCGCGGACCTCCTCGGCGGCGGCCAGCGCACTGCGGACGGCGGTGGCCGCGGCGGCCCGGTCCGACGGGACGATCTTGGACGCGAGCCTGCTCAGGCTGGCCAGCGGGTCGATGGGCGGGTAGCGGCCCGTCGTGGTGAGTCGGCGGTCCAGCACGAGGTGACCGTCGAGGATCGATCGCGCGGCGTCGGCGATGGGGTCGTTCATGTCGTCGCCTTCGACGAGCACCGTGTAGAAGGCGGTCACGGTGCCCGTGGCCCGCGGGCCGGCCCGCTCCAGCAGCCGTGGCAGCATGGTGAACACCGACGGGGTGTAGCCGCGGGCGGTCGGCGGCTCCCCTGCGGCGAGCCCCACGTCGCGCTGAGCCATCGCGAGTCGGGTCAGCGAGTCCATCGTGAGCAGCACGTCGTCGCCCCGGTCGGCGAACCACTCGGCGATCCGGGTGGCGAGCAGGCCGGCCCGCAGCCGCACGAGCGGGGGTTCGTCGGAGGTGGCGACGACCACCACGCTGCGGGCAAGCCCCTCGGGACCGAGGTCGTCCTCCACGAACTCACGGACCTCCCGGCCGCGCTCGCCGACCAGCGCGATCACCGACACGTCGGCGGTGGTTCCGCGGACCATCATGCCGAGGAGGGTGGACTTGCCGACGCCGCTGCCGGCGAAGATGCCCATGCGCTGGCCCCGTCCCACGGTGCACAGCGTGTCGATGAGGCGCACCCCGACCGGAAGCGGCGTGTCGATACGGCGGCGGGACATGGCGGCGGGGGCGGCGGCGTCCACGGTCACCCGTGTTCCGGCGACGGGTGGGCCGCCGTCGACGGGCCGACCGAGGGCGTCGACGACGCGACCGAGCAGCCCGGGACCGATCCGGGCCGCGAGGCCTCCACTGCGCAACGTCACCCGGTCGCCGCGGGCGATCCCGGCGGTGCCCGCGTAGACGAGCGCAGCGGCGCCGCGCTCGCCCACGGCGACCACCTCGGCGGGCAGCCCGCCAGCGCGAGTGTGGATGGTCACGCCGTCCCCGACGGCGAGCCGCAGGCCGCGGAGGGTGATCTCGTGTCCGAGGACGCCGGTGACGGCACCGGACACGTGGAAGGGGAGGACGCCGGCGAGGTCAGCCATCGACGGTCTCGTTCCCCGAGGCGTCGTCGGCGTCGGCGCCGAGCAGCGCGTCCCGGACCGCAGCCAGGGCGGCCGGACGGCTGATGGTCGCGCGGGCGAAGGAGCCGACGATACGGGCCTCGCCAGGCGCCAGCGCGGAGTCGGACACGACCTCGGCCCGATCGCCACCGGCCGCGAGGAGCTCGGCCACCGTCGCCCGGTCGTCCGGGTGGACGTGGATGACGGGCGACGGGTCGTCGACCTGGGCGAGCACCGCGGCGAGGTGGACGGCCAGCGCAGGGGCGTCGGGAGCGGGCTCGCGTCCGAGGATCGCCTCGGCGATGGCGAGCGCGAGGGTGGCGTCGGCGTCGACCCGTGCGTCGCGGAGCCGGGACAGCTCCTCGCGCAGGGCGTCGAGGGCCGGTCGCAGCGCCGCCGTGGCGCGTGCGAGGGCGTCGGCGGCGGCATGCTGTGCCTCGGCCGCGCCCTCTCGTCGGCCACGGGCGTGGGCCTCGGCCGCGGCCTGCTCGACCGCCGCACGGGCCACGGGGTCGAGGGCGAGGGACGGTGACGCCATCGCCTGGGGCGTGGCGTCGAGCGCGGGAGCGTGCAGGACCCTACTCAACGAACTCGCCCTCCCCCGCGCGAGCGATCACGATCGTGCCCTGCTCGTCGAGGAGCCGGATCTGACGGACGATCTCGGTCTGGGCCTCCTCGACCTCGCGGATCCGCACGGCACCGAGCAGCTCGATCTCCTCCAGCAGGTTCTCGCGCGCCCGCTCGGACATGTTGCGGGTGATGATCTCGTTCACGGCCTGGGGCACGCCCTTGAGCGCCATGGCGAGGCGCTTCACGTCGACGTGGCGCAGGACCTCCTGCACGGCGCGGTCGTCGAGGGTCACGATGTCCTCGAAGACGAACATGAGCGCCCGGACCTCTTCGGCGAGCTCCGGGTCGGTCGTCTCGAGCTCTCCGAGGATGGCCCGCTCGGTCGTGCGGTCCGACTGGTTGAGGATGGTGGCGAGCTCCTTGATCCCGCCCCGGCCGATCGTCGTGCCACGCCGTTCGACCGTTCCGAGCCGCTGCTGCAGCGCCACCTCGACCTGGGCGATCACCTCCGGGGACGTGCGGTCGAGGATGGCGACCCGCCGGGCGATGTCGGCCTGCAGTGCGGCTTCGAAGCCGGCGAGCAGCTGCGCGGCGAACCGCGTCGGTAGGTGGGCGAGCACGAGCGCGATCGTCTGCGGGTGCTCGTCGCGCAGGTGCTGGACGACCTCGCCCGGCTCGTAGAGGCGAAGGAAGTGGAACGGTGCCGTCTGCACCGAGGCGAGGAGCCGATCGACGATCTTGTCGGCCTCGGCGCCGTGGACGCGGCGCAGCAGCTCACGGGCGAGATGCTCGCCGCCGGTGACGAGGTGGCGCTGCGCCTCGGCTTCGGCCCGGAACTCGTTGAGGACCGCGGCGAGGTCCTCCGGCGCCAGCTTGCGCATCGTCGCGATCTCGAAGGTGACCTGCTCGACCTCGGTCTCGGAGAGGTGCCTGAGCACCTGCGCGGCGTTCTCCGTCCCGACGGTGAGCAGGACGACGGCGGCCTTCTGGGCGCGCGTGAGCTCGTCCGTGCTCCGCTCGGCCACGTCATGCATCGGCTTCCCCCTCCTCAGCTGCCGCGGCGGTCCGCGAGCCACCCTCGGAGCAGCGCGGCGATCTCCTCCGGCTGCCCGCGGACGAGCTCGACAACGTCCTCCTTGAGCCCGTCGCGTGGCTCCTCGACCTCCCATTCGCCGCTCGCGGCGAGGTGGGTGGCGACCGGCGGGGACATCGCCCCGGCGGGCTGGCGACGCAGCCGCTCGACGGCAGTCACGGTGACGCGCTGACGGGTCATGAGGAACAGCGCGCCCGCCGCCAGCAGCAGCACGAGCACCCCGGTGAACTGCGGAACCCGGTCGAGCATCGAGGGTCCCCCGACCGCCGGCGTGTCCTCGGGCTTCGGCATGGGCACGCGCGAGACGGCGATCGTGTCGCCCCGCGTCTGGTCGAGCCCCACCGCGGCGGCCACGAGCTGCTGGACCTCGCTGTCCTTCGGCACGGTCGTACCGGTCAGGCTGCCGTCGTCCATGACGATCGCGACGGACAGCTTCTGGACCGTGCCGGGCGCGCGCACCGTGTGCGACGTGACCTTGTCGACCCCGTACTCACGGGTGGCCTGGTCGCGCTGGTAGTCGCCGTCCTGGGTGCCGTTCGGGACCGGGCCGCCGTCGACGCCGACGGTGCCGCCGGGCAGGACGCCGGTGCCCTTGTAGGTCTCGGTCGTCGTCTGCTCGCGCACGGCGACCTGGGAGTCCTTGTCGTAGGACTCGGTCTGCGTCTCGGCCTGGTCGAAATCGAGCGAGGCACGGACGACGACCGACGCGGGGCTGCCGGTCGCCTTCGTCAGCAGCGTGCCGATGTCGCTGGCGAGTGCCTGCTCGAACTCGCGGGTCTGGCGCAGCTGACGGCTCGCGAGCTGGCTACCGCCCGCCACGTCGCCCGGGGCGTGCAGGACCGTGCCGGACGAGTCGGCGACGGTGATCTGGTCGGGCTCGAGACCTTCGACCGCAGAGGCGACGAGGAACGTGATCGCGTCCACCTCGGAGGCGGACAGCTGTCGCCTCGTCGTGACGAGCACCGACGCCGTGGCCGGCTGCTGCTGGTCGGTGAAGACCTGCTGCTCGGGGATGACGAGATGGACCTGGGCCTCGGCGATCCCGTCCATCGCGAGCAGCGTCTTCGCGAGCTCGCCCTCCAGCGCCCGTCGGTAGTCGACGTGCTGGCGGAAGTCCGAGATGGACAGGCCCTGGTTGTCGAGCAGCTCGTACCCGGCCGGGCTGGCATGCCCGGCGACGCCGGCCTCGGCCAGCGAGGCGCGGGTGGCGTAGAGCTGGTCGCGCGGGACCAGGATGGAGGTGCCGCCGGACGCCAGCTCGTAGGGGACGCCGAGGGTCTCGAGCTCGTCGACGGCCGCGGCCACGTCCTTCTCGGCCAGCCCGGAGTACAGGACGGTGTAGCTCGGCGTGGTGAGCCAGCGGCCGAACACGACGACCAGCATCAGCAGCGCCACGGCGGCGGTCACCAGCCCGGCGCGGTGAGCCACGGGCAGGCCCTGCACGAAGCTCGTGAGCCTCTCGCGGATGTCCAACGGTCACGTCCCCTGACGAGGGCGACAGGTCGCTCAGACCTGCAGCCGCATGATCTCCTGGTAGGCCTCGACGGCCCGGTTGCGGACCTGGGTGAGCATCTCGACGCCGACCGACGCCTTCGCGGTGGCGGTCATCAGCTCGTGGATCGGGACCGACTCGCCGGCGGCCACCTGCTGCGTGAGCTGGTCGGCGGTCTTCTCGAGCCCCGAGACGCCCTCGAGTCCCTGCTTGACGGTGTCGGCGAAGCCGGGGGCCGGCGCGCCCGCAGCGGGCGTCGCCGGACGGGTCGGCGGGGTGGCGCCGACGGGTGGGAGCGGCGAGATCGGCATGTCAGCGCTGCCCGAGTCGGAGGGCGGACTGGTAGGCCTCGCGCGCCGTCTCGACGGTGCGCAGGTTGGCCTGGTAGGTGCGGTTGGCCAGGATGAGGTCGGTCATCTCGGTGCCGAGGTCGACCGCGGCGCCCTGGACCATCCCGTCGGCGTCCGCCATCGGGTTGTCCGGGTCGTGAACGAGGGGCGCCTCCGCGTCGGTGCGCACGATCTCGCGGACAGCCACGCCGGAGCCGGTCGCGGCGTAGGGCTCGGCACCGAGAGGCTGGGCGACGACACGGATGGCGCGGAACGGATCCTGGTCCGTGGGGCGCGTCGTGTTCACGTTCGCGATGTTGTGGGCGATCGTGTCGAGCCAGTAGTGGGAGAAGCCGAGGCCGGTGCGGCCGACGTCGATGGCGGAGAACAGGCTCATCAGCGGCCTCCGATGACGGTGCGCAGCAGGCCGATCTTGTAGTTGAAGCTGGCCACCATCGCGTCGCGCGTGAGGTTGTCCTTCGTCATGCCGACGAGCTCCTCCTCGAGGTCGACCGTGTTCCCCGTGGCGTCGGGGATGCCGGCTCCCGGCACGACGGCCGGCGTGTCGGCGGTCGCGGGGTCGCCACGACCGATGGCGGCACGGAGCGAGGACTCGAAGTCGACGCGCTTGGCGCGGTAGGCCGGCGTGTTGAGGTTGGCGACGTTGTCGGCGCGTACGTCGGCACGGACGGCGAGCCCGTCCAGGGCACGCTCCGCCGCGGCCATCGCCGCGCCGCCGATCTGCAGTCCACTCATCGGTGCGTCTCCTTCCCGGCATCGGGCCAACACGAAAACGGAGGATCTGCGCGGCCGAGGCCGCGTCGATCCTCCGTGATCGTCGGTGAGTCCGTGCTGGGTTGTCGGCGCTGCACATCGGCGCCGGGACGGTGACGTTAAGTGGTCGGGCGAGAACTCATCGTGACCGGCTTTGGCGTTGTCGGGATCAGACCCGGCGGTAGGCACGGCCGGCCGCGCGCTGACGCCGGGTCTCGGCGAGCCCGTCGGCCAGCGCCCGCATCCGCTCCGCGAGCCGGTGGCGGACAACGTCGTCGCGGCGCGCGAGGGCCCGGTAGCGGACGAGCTCGTCGGGGCTCGGGGCGAACCCCGGGGCCGGCGGCGGCGTCCAGGGCTGGCGAGCCACGGCGGCGGGGTCGTCACTTACCAGGTCGTGCTCGACGGCGGCGATGGACGCCTCGTAGGCGTCGAGCAGAGGCGTCCAGGCGGTCATGCGCTGGCCGCCGACGCGGCGAGCTGGAGCCGAGAGGCCTCCTCGAAGGTGTTGCGCAGCTCGGTCAGGATGCTGGCGACGCTCGACAGACCGTCGAGGTCCTTCGTGATGTTCGCCTGGACGAGCTGGCCGACGCAGAACGCGTAGAGCGCGTCGAGGTTCGCGGCGATCTCGCCGCCGACCTCGTGATCGAGGGTGAGCTGCAGCTCGGTGAGGATGTCCTGGGCGAGCTGCAGCTCGTCGTTGAGGACGGCGATCCCCGCTGGCGCCCTCGGGTCCTCGACGGTCTGGACGCGACCGATGGCGACGAGCGCCCGGTCGAAGAGCATGATCAGCAGCTGTGCCGGCGTGGCGGTCGTGACGGCTTGCTGCTGATACGGGTTGGACTGGGTGGCGTACATCCCTGGCCTTTCATCCGAGCAACGTCCGTGTCGTTCGGGGTCAGGTATCGGCCGCGGGACGCAGTGTTTCAGCGCCTACTTGGCGCTGTTCGCCGAGAGTCCACTGATCTGCTGGGCCATCCAGTTGCCCTGCGACTGCAGGGTCTGCAACGCGGTCTCCATGGCAGTGAACTGCTTGCGCAGGGTGAGCTCTCGCTGCTGCAGGCGGACGTCGTATGAGTCGATCTGATCCTGGTACCCGTCGATCTGGCTCTTCGCGGAGTCGCGCTGGCGCTGGATGCTTCCGGTCGAGCCTTCCATCGTCGACACCAGGCGCGAGAACGTCCCTCCGAGGCCCGCCGAGTAGTCGAAGTCCGCGGTGAACGTCCCGGCTGTGGCGTCGGCCTTCACCTGCAGTCCCTCGGTGTCCCCGGCCGTGCCCGTCAGGTACTGCCCCGAGCCGGTGGCGGCGTTTCCGCCGATCGTGGCCTCAACGTCGGTTCCTGTGTAGGTGCCGGCGAGGCCGAAGTCGTTGGTGGGCGTCGCCGACGTGTCGGTGACGGTGAACGAGTAGACGCTGCCGTACCGGGTCTCGGCGAGGGTCAGGTTGCCGCTGGCGTCGACGCCGGCCTGGATCGTGGTGACACCCTGCGCATCCAGCGCCCCCTGGATCTTGGCAGCGGCGTCCGCGGCGGTGGTTTCCGCGTCCGTGATGCTGACGTTCACGTTGGTCCCGCCAGCCACGATCGTGAAGTCGGTCGTGGTGCCGGCCGCCGGCGCCGTGTACCCGGTGCTCGTGGCACGGGCGGCGTCTGCGGCCTTCGTCACGGCGACGGAGTAGATCCCCTGGACCGTCGTGTCGGTCGCGTAGACGTAGCTCAGGTTCGCGTTCGCGGAGCTGCCGGTGCGGGTGAACAGGTCCGTGACCGCGTCGAAGTCATCGTCGAGCGCGTCCCGCAGCGCCGACTCGTCGAGCGAGACGGTGCCGTCACGCTCGAGGTGAATGCCGACGGAGCCGGCGTAGTCGTAGGTGCTGCCGAGGCTGGAGAACTGGGTCGTGATGGCGTCGCGCAGCTGCCTGGCGATCTGGCGAGCCGTGCTGTCGCCATTGAGGGTCCCGGCCTTCTTCGTGTCGGCGTCGTAGCTGGTCAGGTCGGCGACCTTGCCGATCACCCCATTGGCCGCGTCGACGAGCGCCTTGACCTTCTTGACGACCCCGTCCACGTCGCGCGTGGTGCTGACCGTGACCGGGGTCGTGGACTCCGCATTGAGGTCGAGCGTCACGCCGTCGATCAGGTCGGTGATCGTGTTCGACGAGCGTTTGATCGCGAGCCCACCCATGGTCACCTGGGCATCGACCGCGGGTGTCGTGATCCAATCGGTGGCCGGGTCGCTCGGGTCGGTGACGTCGAATGCAGCGTTGCCCGACGAGATCGTGAAGGCACCGTCGCTGCCGGTCGATTCGGCCGACAGCACGAGGCGATAGTCGCCCGTGCCTGCCTTGACGACCTGCGCCCGGACGCCGTCCATCGCATCCACCTGGGATGCGAGATCAGTGAGGGTCGTCGTGGCGTCGAGCGCGACACTGCCGAGCTGCGTCCCGCCGCTGGTGCTGACAGTGAAGGTGCTTCCTCCGCCGACGAGCGCGTCCGCGCTCGCGAACTGGGTCGTACTCGTCATCTGCTGGGCGCTCGCGAGCTTGTCGACCGTGAAGGACACACTCCCGGGGCTCGGCGTGCCGCTCACACTGGCGTTGACGGCGGAGGTGTTCGAGGAGGTGGTCGACCAGAGGTTCGTGAAGTCGTTGGCACGGTCCAGCCCGTCGATGGCATCCCGAAGCGACGACAGCTTCGTGTTGATCTGGCCCCAGGCGTCGTCGACGGCCTTGAGACGCGCCTGCTTGTTCTGGAGGTTCGTGACCGGCTGACGTTCGATCGACATCAGCTGGCTGATGATCGACTCCGTGTCGAGCCCGGAGGCGATCCCCCCGATGTTGAACATCGACTGCGCCATGTCACGTCTCCTGGGAAACGGGTGCTGGCCTCCCCGCGGGGAGGCCAGCACCTCGGACGGTCAGGTCACGCCCCGTTGGACTACCGGAGGAGCGAGAGGACCGACTGCGGCATCTGGTTGGCCTGTGCCAGCATGGCGGTGCCGGCCTGCGGCAGGATCTGGTTGCGGGTGAATTGCACCATCTCCTCGGCCATGTCGGTGTCACGGATGCGGGACTCGGACGCCGACGAGGTTCTCCGTGCGCGACCGACATGTTCGCGATCGTGTGCTCGAGCCGGTTCTGGACCGCGCCGAGGTTGGCCCGGTTGTCCGACACGGTCCCGATTCGCCGTATCGATCGTGCTGATCGCCGATGAGGCCCCGTTCGACCAGGTTGAGCGCGTTCGTGCCGAGGATGGTCGAGGAAACGCCATTGAAGGTGACGTCCACAGTCTTCCCCGGTGTTTGCTCCGATCTGGAAGGTGAAGGCCGTGTCGTTCGCCGAGCGCTGTCAACGTCCCGCTTCGAATTCGTGTTGGCGACCGCCGAATCCGCGAAGGTCTCACCGTTCGCCAGCTTCGAGCTGGACGCTCGACGCTCCACACGCACCGCCCTGGTCGGTGACCCGCGCCTGCACGGAGCCGGCGGCCGCGTCATCGGAAGTCAGTCGGTCGTCGATCGCGGTCTGGAGGGCAGTCTGGTATACCCCGGCAGTGTTGTACGTACCGGAGGCCACCGTGACAGCTCCGTCCACCGTCGCACCGTCGATGGCGCCCGCGAGGTTGAACGTGGAGGTCGCCATCCGTCGCCGCGGCTCCCACCTGTAACGTTGCGCCCGTCAGCTCGGCGGACTGGCCGTCGAGGAGCTTCTGGACTCGCCGAACTTGGTCGTGGCTCGCGATGCGGGTCAGCTCCTGCTTGAGCTGGTCAGCCTCCGTCTGCTTGCGGCTCCGGCGTCGTCCTCGTTGCGACCGGTCGATGCCTGCACCGCGAGGTCACGCATGCGCTGCAGGATGCAGTGGACCTCGCTGAGCGCACCCTCCGCGGTCTGCACGACGGAGATGCCGTCCTGCGCGTTGCGCGTGGCGACCTTCAGGCCGCCGACCTGCGACGCGCAGACCCTCGCTGATGCGAGGCCGGCCGCGTCGTCAGCGGCGCGGTTGATGCGGAAGCCGCTGGACAGCTTCTCGAGGGACTTGCCCATGGCCGTGTTGGTGGCGCTCAGGTTGCGGTACGCGTTGAACGCCGCGATGTTCTGGTTGATTCGCATGGGTCTTCGACCTCCGTGTCTGTATCCCCATGTCCGGTCCATCCGGGGACCGGTGCCGGTGGTTGTTCACCGGCGAGCGCGTCCATCGGCACGGGCGGCGGGGACTTGCACGGTTCGCGTCGAACTTCCTCGTGACCGCGGCTCGCGACGCCTCCTCGCCCCGGAACTCCGTCGCCGCGGCCAGAGGATCTCGCGCCGGGAGCGCATCCCCGTCTCGCGCAGGATGTCGCGCACGTGGGTCGCCGCCGTCGACGGCGAGATGTGCAGCTGCTCGGCGAGGTCGCGGTCGGCGAGCACGCCGTTCCACATCAGCTCGACGATTTCGAGCTCCGGCGGGTGAGTTCGAGTCAGCGATCTGCACGAGGTCCGGAAGCCCCTCGGTGAGCCCGTCGAGGCTGCCGAGTGTCGCCACCAGCCGAAGCGCCGCCACCCGTCGCGCGCATCAGAGCTCGTCGATGACGACCTCGCAGCCCACGAACGTGTCCGTGCCAGGGCCGCCGATGCACACGTCGTTGCCGGCGCCGCCGTTGAGGTCGTCGTCGCCCGCTCCGGCGACGAGGCAGTCCGCTCCCGGCCCGCCGACGAGGTGGTCGTCGAACGCGCTGCCCAACAGCAGGTCGTTGCCCTGCCGACCGGCCACGTTTCCCGAACCACCGGTGATGGCCGTCAGCGCGCTGGGCCCGCAGGCGTCCGGTGCGAACTGCGCCGCCTGGAGCGGCGTCGCCTGCCGACCCGCGTGAGAGTGCGGTACGAACGACGGGGCGGCGAACGCCGGCGTGCTCCCCCTCCACGCGAGGAGCACGCCGGCGGCCACCAGAGCGGCGACACGGCGGCGCATCACACAGGCTCCGGCTCGGCCGGACCCTCGGGGACCGGCGTCCACAGGACGGCCAGTCCGCCGGCCGCCAGGAAGCCGACCGCGAGGGCGATCACGGCCGCGACCTTCGGTGACGACAGCCGCCGGAGAACCCCGCCGGCGCCCGGCACGACGTACCAGACCGCACCGATCACCTCGCGGGCGTCGGGACGGTCCGGGTCGACCCAGGAGTTGTTGTCGCCCTGCATCACGTACCGGCCGTCCTCGACACCGGCGATCCGGTGCACGATCGGCTGATGCATGACCTCGCTGCGGTAGGCGACGACCTGGCCCGGGCCGTACGACTCTTGCGGCCGGACGACGACGAGGTCGTCGTGGGTCAGGGTCGGCAGCATGCTCTGACCGTCGGGCACGAGGTAGGTGACGGTGCCACCGAGTGCGGTCGGCCCGAGGATCCGCCAGCCGGCCGCGACGCAGAGCACCGCGGCCGTCATGGCGAGGAGGTGGACCGCCCGCCCGAGCTTGGAGCGGGTGACCATCGCGGGATCAGTCGGTCGCGACGACGGTCAGCTGGTCGGCCTGCGACACGGACACCGCGCCGTTGACTGGGCAGGTGACCGTGACGTCCATGGCCGAACAGGCGAACCAGGTACCGCTTGCCGACTGCAGCTGCACCTGGACGGTGGCGCCGGTGGCCGGCGTGTCCAGGACGAACTCGACGCTGTCGATCGCGTTCGGGTCGGCGGCGTTCAGTGAGTAGTGCACGCCGGACACGTTGTAGCCACTGATCTGGCCGGCGCCGGCGCCGGCCTTTCCGTCGGGGACGGTGTTCGACGCAGCGAGGGCGTAGGTGGTGGCCGCCAGCAGCAACGCGAAGACCATTGCGGCGACGAGGCGGACGGCACGAGGCCGTGAGGACACGAGGGCAGTGTTCATGGGAGCCTCCGAGGTGGTGGGTGGGTGGTGAAGGCTCTGGGGTCATCGGATCGAGGACTGCCCGTTGCAGGACCATTGGTCCCGACATGAAGGACCGAACGTCCCTCCCCTCAGGAAGGGCAAGAGCGCAAGGTCACCGTCGTCCCGTCGAGGCCACCACCTGGGGAGACACCGGCCACGCAAGTCCCGAATCGGCTGGCCGATGAAGGGCCGGGACCACCCTTGGGGGCGCTTCGTGGAGAAGACAGCCAGCAGCACCGGTACCGAGCCGGGCCGACCGAGCACACAGGTCGCCCCGGCGTCGAGTCGACGTTGCCTGCGCGTCGTCGGCGCCGGTCTCGCCGTCGCGCTCGTCGTCGTGACGCTCTTCCTCCGCCAGCCCGAGACTCCCAGCACGCCGATGATCGCCGCCTCGGTCGGGCTGCTGGCGCTCATCATCGGCCTCTCGGCGACGCAGCGGCTGGCCGGGGTCGCGGACTGGAGCGTCGGTGCTCTGGCGCCACCGACGGTCGCCCTGCTGGTGGCCGGAAGCGGCGGTGCGGAGAGCCTCTACCAGCCGCTGTTCCTCGTGATCCTGGTGATCACGGCCGTCATCTGGACCACGCCCCGGCTGCTCCTCGAGTCGGCCTACGTCGCCGCGTTGGCGGCGCTGCCTCTGCTCTACGACCCGAGCGCCACAACCGCTGGCTACGCCGCCAGGTTCGTCACCAACATCGGAATCTGGACCCTGGTGACGTTCATCGTGCACCTCCAGGCCCAGCACGCCCGGCGGTCCTCCGCGGAGCTCGTGGAGTCGGGGGAACGCTTCCGGCGCCTGGCCGTGAGCCTCCCGAACGGCGCGTACGTGCTTCGCCTGCAGCCCGAGCGTGGCTTCGAGTTCGTGAACGCCGGCATGGAGCAGGCGACGGGCTTCAGCGCCGACGCGTACTACGCGAACCCGGACCTCGCGCTCGAGCGGGTCCACCCCGACGACCTCGAGCGCTTCCTCGAACTGCGCAACGCGCCCGACGAGCTCGACGGCCCCGTCGAGATCCGGTGGCTCGACGCCGACGGCAACTGGCGGTGGCTGTCCCCCATGGCCGTCGGGATCCACGCGCCGGACGGCACCCTCGTGGCAGTGCAGGGCACCGTCCAGGACATCAGCCACCACAAGCGTGCCGAGGCGTCGCTGCAGGCCGCGCTCGACCGTGAGCGGGCCGCGACCGAGCGGCTCCGCGCGCTGGACGAGATGAAGGCGGGCTTCCTGCAGGCGCTCTCGCACGAGCTGCGCACGCCGCTGACGTTGCTCGTCGGCTACTCGCTGACGCTCGAGCGGCACGCCGGCGACCTCCCCGGGGCGCAGCTGCACGAGCTCGCCCGGCGCATGGTCCACGCCAGTCATCGACTGGGTCGTCTCGTCGACGACCTGCTGGACGTTGACCGTCTGGCGCGCGGCGTGCTGACGGCCGACCGTCGCCCCACGGACCTCGGAGCCCTTCTCCGCACGGTCGCGATCCAGCTCCCACCGAACGGCCACCGCGTGCTCATCCTCGACGAGCCCCTGGTCGCCGAGGTCGACGCGGCGAAGGTCCAGCGGATCCTCGAGAACCTGCTGGCCAACGCCTACCGGCACACGCCCGACGGGACCACCATCACGCTCGCCGTCGAGGACGAGGGAGACACGGTGCTGCTGGTCGTCGAAGACGACGGCCCCGGGATCCCGGACGACCTCAAGGCCGAGATCTTCCGGCCGTTCCAGCAGGGCCACGAGGCGGCGCACGCACCATCGCCGGGCACCGGGATCGGACTGGCGCTGGTGCAGGGCTTCACGACGCTGCACGCGGGCGGCTGCTGGGTGGACGACCGGCCTGGTGGGGGCGCACGGTTCTGTGTGCGTCTCCCCGTCGCGACCACGGGTCGGACGGACGTTGCCGCAGCCCCCGCGGACGAGTCCCATCAGCACTGCACGGTCTGCGGAGACCCGGCACTCACGCAGGGAGCGCTCACGGTCCTGTCGATGCCGTAGGCCTCGTCCAGGGCCCGGCGTCGTGCACGGCGTGCCGACGATCCGCCCGAACCGGACCGAACGGGGTCCCCGGCGACGAACGACCACGCCCATTGGCGCGTGACACCGGGTGTCGAATGTCCATACGCGGCGTCACGGCAGATGCGTACGGTGAGGACTGCCCCTGGTAGGCGAACCGGAACGGACCGATGTTGTGCCCGATGTGTCAGGCGAACGACGACGCTGAACGAGTCGAGATGGACGACGGCGTCTTCGTGTTCTGCTGTCCACGCTGCATGACCGGTGTGCTGCGCACCTTTGCTGCACACAGCCCGGTGCGCCGGAGCGCCTGAGGACCGGTCCGTAGCCAGCCGCGCCGGCGACCAAGCGCCACCGCGGCCGGACAAGAGAGAGCCCACCGCACAAGGCGGTGGGCTCTCTGCCGTCCGGGAGGCACATCCGGTCAGCAGACTCGAGGCAGGCCGCGCCGTCAGGTCGTGAGGTAGAGGCCGGCGAGGACGGCCAGGATGAGCAGGTTGGCGGCCATCGCGGCAACGACCAGCAGCGTGACGCGGGTGTCGGGGTCGAGGCTCGACGGCAGTGCCGACGCGGGCAGACCATCGGTGGGCCGACCGCACACCGGGCATTCACCACCGGTCAGCGTCGGTCGGTAGGTCGTCGCACACACCCAGCAGGAGGTGCTGATCGCGGTCGCGTGGCCGCCGGGGACGACCCGACTGGCGAGCTTCGTCACACGGTCAGGCAGCGACATGGGAGCGTCCTCCTCGCAGGGCGTAGGCGGCGAGCGTGCAGATGCTCAGCGACAGCAGCTGCCAGCCGCCGAACGCGGCCAGCGTGACCTTCGCCGACACCTGCCGGCCCGCCACCATGACGATCGGTGGGGAACCGGCGCCGGCTGGCGGCGCCACGTCCGGGGCGGCCACGGTCGGAGCCGTGTCCGCCGGTGCCGCGATCGCGGGCGCGCTCCCGGTGGTCAGGTCCGGGAAGCTCTGGCTGCCCGCAGCGTCGGTCGTGCCCACCGTTGACGTGCCGAGGTCGCCGCTGTCGAACGTGGTGGGCGGGGCGGCGGCGATCGGCGGCTCGTCGGCCGCGGTGACGGTCGCCACGCCGAGCATGATCGTGAGGTGGTTGCCGGGCAGCCCCGCCTGGGGCGTGGCGGCGGACGCGATCGTGACACGCAGTCCGCCCGAGTCGGCGGCGGCGTGCCCGGCCCCGTCCTCGCCCTTGCCGGTGTCCTTGCGCGGCGCGAGGAGCTGGAGCGTGACCCCGGCGTTCTCGAGCACCGTGTTGAGCTGGTCGTTGAGGTCCGAGAGCTGCTGGCCGGGCAGGAGCGGGGTCTCCTGGACGCTCACACCCTGATCGGAGACGGTCACTGGCACGCCGCCGATGGTGATGCCTCCGAGGGTCGTGCCGCCGGTGGCGGTCCGCGCGCCGTCCTCGACGTTGACGGTCACGCTGCCGACCACGTCACGGACGTTGATCTGGCCGAGGATGCTGGCCCGGCCGACCGTGCTCGTCGCCACGGCATGCAGGGTGCCCGCGCCCGGGTCGGCGCTGGCGCTGCCGGTGGCCGTCGCGCCCTGGAGCCGGAGGAGCGCGTCGCCAGCTCCGTCGTCCGCCGCGGTCACCGCGGTCGGGAACTCGGCGGCGAGCGCCTGCAGCCCTGCGGTCAGCGCCGTGGCCGCCGGGCTCGCGGCGCCACCGCCACCGCCGGCGAGCTGCTCGTCGGTGACCGCCGCGGTACCGGACATCGCCTGCTGGTCGGCCGTCGCCCGGGCGGTCAGCCCGCTCACCGTGAGGGGACCGGCCTGCTGGCTGCCGGCGATGTCGCCGTTGGCCTTCGGCTGACCGGGGTAGTTGGCCTCGGCCATCGGCACCGACACGACCTCCTGGCCGGCGCCGCCGTTGACCTGGCCGGCGACGGTCTGGACGAGCGCGCCCGGCTGGACGGCCGCAGCGCGCACGGCACCGGACGGTGACGAGTCGAGCCGGCCGTCGACATAGGGCACGCCGCCGTCGAGGGCGGCGAGCCCACCGCCGGCGCCGATGTCCCCGGCGAGCGACGCACCCGAGGCGTTCATCGTCAGCGCATAGAGACCGAAGACGGCGTCGGCCCCATGGGCGGGGGCGGGGCGGATCACGAGCGCCGCCACCAGCGCCGGCGTCAGCGCGACCCCGGCGAGCAGCGTGCGGACCCAGCGTCCACCCGGTCGGCTCGTGCGCCTCATGCTTCGTCCTCCGTGGTGAGCAGGGTCCGGGCCGCCTCGGCGAGCATCTGCTCGACGCTCACGCCCCGCTCGGCGGCCAGCCGCTCGAGGCGGCGGACCTCCGCCGGTCCGAGGCGGGTCCGCATGGTCTCCTGCACGTGCGCCGGTGGCGGCGGGACCTCGTCGACCTCGATGTCGTCGTCGCCGGCACCGAGGTAGGCGGCGGCGAGCTCGTCGCCGGCGAGCTCGGCCGGCGTCCCCTGCGCGACGATCCGGCCCTGCTCGAGGACGGCGACCTGGTGGGCGACGCCCATGGCCTGGCCGACGAACTGCTCGACGAGCACGACCGTGATCCCCCGCTCCTGCAGCCGACGCACCACGTCGAAGAGGTCGTCGACGATGGACGGGGCGAGTCCCATCGACATCTCGTCGAGCAGCAGCAGCGCCGGGTCCTGGAGGAGGGCCCGCCCGATGGTCAGCATCTGCTGCTGCCCGCCCGACAGGTTGCCGGCCGCCTGGTCGGTGCGCTCCTCGAGGATGGGGAACAGCTCGTAGACGTTGGCGAGGGCTGCGCGGCCGTCGGCGGTGCCGTCCCGCCCCGCGCCGTAGAGCCCCATCCGCAGGTTGTCGCCGACGCTCAGCGACGGGAAGATCCCGCGGTTGTCGGGGACGTGGGCGACCCCGCGCCGGGCGATCTCGTGCGGCTTGTCGCCGGTCACCTCCTCACCACGGACGTGGATGGTCCCGGACCGGACGGGCTCGAGGCCGGTGATGGCTCGCAGCAGGCTGGTCTTGCCGGCTCCGTTCGCGCCCAGGATGGCGCATGTGGCTCCCTCCTCCACCTTGAGCGACACGTCGCGCAGGGCGACGACCGCCCCGTAGGAGACGGTGACGCCGTCGACCGTGAGGATGCTGTCCGTCATGCTGCGTCCTCCTCGCCGGACTCGGCGGTGCTCGTGTCGCCGGGCTCGGCGCGGCTCGTGTCGCCGGGCTCGGCGCTCCTCGTGTCGCCGGGCTCGGCGCTGGAGCCCAGGTACGACTCGAGGACGGCCGGGTGCCGGCGCACGTGGGCGGGCGTTCCGTCGGCGAGCGGCCGCCCGAAGTTCATCGCGTAGACGTGGTCGGAGAGCGGCATGACGACCGACATGTCGTGCTCGACGAGCAGCATCCCGCAGCCGATCACCCCGCGGATGCGGCCGAGGAGGCGGGCGAAGTCGGCGGTCTCGCCCGGGTCGAGGCCGCTGGCGGGCTCGTCGAGGAGCAGCACCTTCGGGCGCAGCGTCAGGGCGCGGGCGAGCTCGACGAGCCGTGACTGGCCGATGGGCAGCTGGTCCGCGGGTACGTCGGCGAGGTGGCGCAGGTCGAGGAACTCGAGGATGGCGTCGGCGCGCTCGCCGGCCTGGGCGAGCGCGCGGCGGCGGGCCGGCAGCCGCAGCGCGTCCGCGATCGCACCGGACCGGGTGAAGCGGTGGCCGGCGACCATGAGGTTCTCGCGCACGGACATGCCCGAGAACAGCTGCACGATCTGGAAGGTGCGGCCGAGCCCCATCGCGGTACGGACGTGGGGCGGTGCGGCCGTGACCTCCTGGCCGTCGAGCAGCACGGTCCCCTCGTCGGGCCTCTGCAACCCCGTGATCACGTTGAACGTGACGGTCTTGCCGGCGCCGTTCGGTCCGATGAGGCCGACGATCTCGCCGGCGTGCACCTTCAGCGAGAGGCCGTCCACGGCGGTGATCCCGCCGAAGCGCACGACGATGTCCTTCAGCTCGAGCGTGGCCATGTCAGGCTCCCTCCCCGCCGGTGGACACGAGGATCTCGGCGGTGTCGTCGGCGACGGCGACGTCCGGGCCGGCGCCGCCCGACCCGGGGCGGGTGTCGTCCGTACGACGGCCGCGCGCCCGGGCGAGGCGCTCGCGCACGGAGGTCACCATGCCGGCGAGCCCGCGGGGCGCGAGGACGAGCACGAGGATGAGGGCGACGGCGGTGAGGATGGTGACGATCGCCGTCCCGGTGTCGGTGGCGACCTGTCCCCCGCCCCCACCGAAGTCGAGGGACGAGAGCACCACGATGAAGCCCCCGACGACCGCGCCGGGAACCGAGCCGATGCCGGCGATGACCGCGTAGGCGAGCAGGGTGATGGAGCGGTCGAACCCGAAGGCGGTGTTGCCCGCGAGCTCGCCGAGTCCACCGAACAGCGCCCCGCCGAGGCCGGCCACGAAGCCGGACAGCGCGAACCCCTTCAGCTTCACGGCCGTCACCGAGAACCCCATGGCCGAGGTCGCTGCCTCCGAGGAGCGCAGGGCGGTGAAGGCGGCGCCGGTCCGGCCACGCCGCAGGGACGCGACCCACCAGGCGGCGAGCACGAACACGGCGATCGCGAGCAGCGCATAGGGGCGCCAGTCGGTGATCTGGATGCCGTGGACGGTGACGAGGTGGTCCGCCCAGCCGGGGCGTGGCAGTGGCCGGCGACGGTCGGGGCCGACGAGCGGCTCGAACGACTGGAAGAAGAAGCGGTCGGCGGCGAACGCCACGGACAGGGTCGCGATGGCGAGCTCGAGTCCGCGCAGGCGCAACGCCGGGATCCCGACGAGGGCGGCCGCGAAGGCGGCGAGGGCGCCGCCGGCGAGCAGCGCGAGGGGGAACGGCACGCCGAGCCCGATCGCGATGGCCGCCCCGTATCCGCCGACCCCCATGAAGGCCGCCTGGGCGAGCGAGACCTGCCCTGCGACGCCGGACAGCAGCACGAGCGAGAGCACCCCGAGGGCCCAGATGAACGTCACGGCGACGCTGCGCGAGAAGGTTCCCGGGTCGAACACGAAGGCCTGCAGCAGCCCGAAGGTGACGATCGCCCCGACCGACCAGGCGGCGAGCCGGCCACGCGGCATCGGGTGCAGCGCCACGGGCGCGAGGCCGCCCCCGCCCGAGTCGCCCCGCCCGCCGCGCTTGTAGAGCAGGAGGGCTCCGAGGACGAAGAGCAGAGCGATCAGCTCGTTGCTGCCGGCGCCGAGGTGGAACAGCGACCGCAGGACCGGCTGGGACATCCCGAGCGCGAGCCCACCGAGGAAGGTGCGCGGCAGCGAGGTGAGCCGGCCGACGAGCGCGGCAGCGAGCGCCTGGATGGTGAAGATGACGAGCCCGACGGTGTCGAGCGTGGCGAGCAGCGGGGTGACGAGCACGCCGGACAGCGCGGCCATGCCGGCCCCGAGCGCCCACGAGACGACGGTCACGCGGTTCACGTCGACGCCGAGGAGGCTCGCGCCCTCGGGAGCATCGGCGACGGCCCGCATGGCAACGCCGAACGCCCGGGTGCGGAAGAAGATGCCGAGCCCGACGGCCACGCCGACGGCGATCGCGACGACCGCCAGCTGGTCCCAACCGTAGGCGACGTAGAGGCCCGAGATGCTGAAGGCGGGGCGCTGCGGGAACGGCGTGAGGAACTGCCGGCCGGCGCCGGTGCCGAACAGCAGCTGGGCGAACCCCTGGAGCCCGAGGAGCCAGCCGAGGGTGACGATGGTGCGCTGGAGGGTCCCCTCGACGGGGCGGATCGTGAGCCGCTCGATGAGCACGCCGAGCGCGGCGCCGACGACCAGCGCGACGACCACCGCCACGCCGGCGGGCAGCCCGAGAGAGATGCCGGCCCAGCTCGCGACGAACGCGGCCATCATCCCGATGGCGCCCTGGGCGAAGTTGAAGACCCCCGAGGTCTTGTAGATGAGCACGATGCCCATCGCCTGCAGCGCGTACATGGCGCCGAGGGGGATGCCGCCGAGCGCCAGCCCGATCGCCTGCGTCACGCCCATGTCTGCGCCTTGCTCCTCGTCGTCTGCGTGGTGCGGTGGTCGGCGGTCACATCTTGTTGATGGTCAGCTTCGGGCAGGACCAGTCCTGCACCTGGGTGACCTTGTGGTTGACGACCTTGCCGACCTTCATGCAGTGGTTGGCCTGCGCATGGGTCATCGGGTCGGACGTGAACGTGAGCGGCGTCGTCATGCCCGTGTCGAAGTTCTTGAACGAGTTCATGACGTCCAGGAGCTTCTCGCGGGTGGGGTCGGCGCCGGTGCGCTTGAGGGCCTCGACGAACATCTTCGTGCCGAGCCAGCCGAGCTGACCGGCCCAGTTGAGCTCGGCCCTGTTGCCGAAGCGGCGGGTCACCTGCTGCTCGTAGAGCTTCTCCTCGGGCGTGTTGCTGCCGAGGAAGTTCACGTCGGACAGGACGAAGGTGCCCTCGAACGAGTCGCCGACGTTGGGGTTGTCGAGCACGGCCGGGTCGCCGCCGAAGGGTGAGGAGACGTGGGTCGGGTGGTAGGCGGCACGGTTCATGGACTGCTGGAGGCGGACCATGGCGGTGGCGTCCAGGATCGTCCCGATCCCGTCGACACCGTTGGACCGCAGCGAGATGACGACGTTGTCGAAGGAGGCCTTCGTCACGTCGACGGCGTGGATGTTGCGGTCGTCGAGCGTGATCCCGTGCTGCTTCAGGCCCTGCTTCCACGACTCGATGATCGTGGAGTCGGTGTCCTCGTTCTGGTTGGACACGAAGATCAGGCCCGGCGTCTTCACGCCCTGCTTGGCGAGCATGTCGCCGCCGACCTTGCCGTAGGTCTCGTACGGGCCGGAGAACATGTAGCCGAGCGGGTGCGGCTTGATCGCGAAGGCGCCGATGAGCGGCATCTTGTGCTTGTCGAGGACCGGGAGGACCGACTGCTCGGTCAGCGGCGCGTTGAACGCGACGAAGGAGAAGACACCCGCGTCGATCATCTCCTGGACGGCCTGCTGGCCCTTGTTCTCGTCGAGGCCGTCGTCACGGAGCATCAGCTTGATCGTGCGGCCGTTGACCCCACCCTGCTCGTTGACCATGTCGATGTAGGCCTTCGTGGCCTGGGCGGACGAGCGGAAGTTGATGGCGCCGGTCTGGGTGACGAGCGAGCCGACGAGCACGGAGTCGTCGGTCACGCCCGTCCGGGTGCCGGGCCCGCCGGTGGCCTGCTGCTGGTCGGCCGGCTGGGCGCCGCCCTGCTGACCGGTCGGAGCGCCGGCCTGCTCGGAGCCGCCCGCGTCCGCCGGGGCGGTCTGGTCGGCGGAGGTCCCCGGGGCGCCGTCGGTGGGGGCCGTCGCGCTCCCGGTCCCGCCGGCGGTCCCGGCCTGCGCATCGGCGCCGGTGGTCGTCGTCGTGGTGCCGGCGCCGCCCGCGCTGCCGGCGGTCGACCCGCCGGTGGTCGCGCCGCCCTGTCCAGCGGCGGATGCGGCGACCTGCGCCGGCTCGTTCGAGGACAGCCCGGTCATCACGATGAGACCGAAGACGATGGCTGCCACGAGCTGCACGGCGAACATCCCGGCCAGCAACCGGTCACGTGATTGCCACATGCGTGGATCCTCCAGCGGTACGGGCGCGGCGAGATACCCGCGGGTATCACTCGTGGACTTCGCGATCCGGACCGTCCGTTCCTTCCCGGACAACGAACGACCGCGTCGCCGCACTCAACGCCTGGAGGCCGGCCGAGTTACGTCGGCGGCCGCGGCGCCCCGCGACAGGGGCGCAGAACATGGTGCGGCCGGGACCGGACATCCGGCCCCGGCCGTGCGACGGCGAACCTACCCGCGGACCCCTGCGCGGACAAACCGTCGGGTATCCGAATACCTGCTAGTACGATGCACCCGCGAATCCGACCGGTCCCGGCCAGGAGCGACGACGCCGATGACACGACTCAGTCGCGAGGAGCAGCGTGAGCGCACCCGTGTGCAGCTGCTCGAAGCCGCCGCCGGCGTGTTCGCACGCAAGGGCTACCACGGCACGTCGGTCGACGAGGTCGCCGAGGCCGCGGGTTACACGAAGGGCGCCGTGTACTCGAACTTCGACAGCAAGGAGCAGCTCTTCCTCGCCCTGATCGACCGGCACCTGGCCCAGGCGGTCGACACGCTCGCGGAGGTGCTCGCCCAGGCGGAACCCGCGCAGCGCGCCGAGCTCGTGGGCCAGCGCCACGCGAAGATGACGGTCTTCGACCGCGACTGGCTGCTGCTGGAGACGGAGTTCCTGCTCTACGCGGCGCGCAACGAGGACGTGCGCGCCCACATGGCACAGCGACAGCGCGACATCCGCGCCCGCGTCACCGAGCTGCTCGAGCAGCACCTCGCCGACCTTCGACGCGCCCCGAGGGTGCCCGTCGAGGATCTGACCCGGCTGCTGATCGCCGCCGGCGACGGGCTGACCATCATGAGCCTGGCCGAGCCCACCGAGACGGAAGCCGGGCGGCTGCTCACCCGGCTCGTGGAGCTGCTGGTGGCCGCCGGGTCCGAACCCGGCGGAGGCTGAGGGAGGATCAGCAGCCGACCGTGGCGGGCTCGCGAGCCTCCTCGTGCGCGGCCGTCGCCGCACCCCGGCCGGTCACGAGCAGGCCATGGTGGCCGCGGCTGCAGTGGTAGGCGACCACGATCCGGCCGGCGCCGTCGTCGGCCATGCCCTCCACCTGCTCGGGGAAGATCAGCGTGCGGGCCTCACACTCGTCGCAGTGGACCACGAACATCAGCACCACCGCCCCTGGGCGTGCGCCTCGGCACGGCGCAGGTCGACGAGCTCGTCGGTGAGCAGGAAGAGCGTGCGCGCGGCGTCGACGCGCTCGGTGAGCGGGGCCTGGCGCCGCCTGAGCTCGTCGGACGCGGCGGCGGCGAGCAGCACCTCGTGCAGGACGGCGTCGGCATCGCGGACGGCAGGTACGGAGATCGTCGCCACGCCCCCGCTCGCGCGGGGGGCGGGCGCGAGGACGGAGGCCGACGAGTCGGCGGAGTCCAATCGCATGGTCCAATCCAATCGAAGAAGGTCGTTGCCCACCATGGTCGGCGGTCGGATACCGACAGGTATGGTCCACTGTTCCCCGATGTGGTCCGAAGCGACGGCCGTTCAGAGGCCGGAACACCGGAACCGAGGCGCCGCCGCGACATCCTGGTCCACTCCCCACCGACTGGACCACCAGGGTGCGGCAGGCGGGTAGGATCGCACCAGCCCTCGCAGGATGGACGCCGGATGCAGGTGCACGAGCTCACGGACCTCCTCGACGGGTGGGACGACGCGGTCGGTCCCCTCTACGAGACGCTCGCCGACGCGCTCGAGGGGCTCGTCGTGCGGGGCGAGCTGCCGGCCGGGATCCGCCTGCCGGCCGAGCGTCAGCTCGCCACCGCTCTGCGCGTCAGCCGCGGCACGGTCGTCCGTGCCTACGAGCTGCTGCGTGAGCGAAACCGCGTCCACACGCGGCACGGCAGCGGCACGGTGGTCGGGGGGCGCGACGTTCCGACGCTCGGATCCCGGGAGGCACGCGTCGCCTCGGTGCTGCCCCGTGACGGGATCTTCCGGGGGCTCTTCGACCTCGAGAACGACGCCATCGACCTGCGCGGCGCCTACTGGGTCGGCGTCGAGGATCTTCCCGCGGACGCGCTCACGTTCCGTCCCGACCAGCACGATGCGCTCCTGGCCGGGCACGGCTACCACCCGGCGGGGCTCCCGGCGCTGCGCGAGGCGCTCGCCCGCCACCTCACCGACCACCTGGGCCTGCCGACCACGGCCGGCCAGCTGATGATCACCACGGGCGGCCAGCAGGCCATCTCGCTCGCGACCCAGCTGATCATCGGCAGCGGCGACGTGGTCCTCGCCGAGGAGCTGACGTACCCCGGCGCGGTCGACGTCTTCCATGCTGCGGAGGCCAGGATCGTGCCGGTCGGCATGTCGGCGCACGGGGCGGATCCCGCCGCGCTGCGCCGGCAGGTGGAGCGGTATGCGCCCCGGCTCGTCTACCTGGTCCCGAGCGTGCACAACCCGACGGGGCGGATCCTGCCGCACGCGGGTCGCCGGCTCGTCGCCGACGCGCTCGACGGTGCCGACACGGTGCTCATCGACGACCTGACCCTCGCCGAGAGCTGGCTGGACACCGCCCCACCGCCGCCACTGGCGACGTACCTGGGGGACGGCCCGGCCGTGCTGACGGTCGGCTCGCTGAGCAAGTCGCTGTGGGGCGGTCTGCGGATCGGCTGGATCCGGGCCACCGGGCCGATGCTCGGGCGCCTGCTGCGCCTGAAGGTCGTCGACGACCTCGGGACGCCGGCCATCTCCCAGGCGGTGGCCGCGCAGCTGCTCGAGCACGGCGACGAGATCGCCGCGCACCGCCGTGCCGAGATGCGCCGGCGCTACGACGCGTTGACCGATGCGGTCGCCCGGCAGCTGCCCGGCTGGACCTGGGAGGAGCCCCAGGGCGGGCTGTGCGTGTGGACGCACCTCGGTGGGGCGTCGAGCCTGGACCTCGCGCCGATCGCCGCGCGGCACGGCGTCGGGGTCACGCCCGGCACGGCCAGCTCGGTCACCGCCCGGCACCGCGGCTGGCTGCGCCTACCCTTCGGTCATCCGCCGGAGGTGCTCGTCGAGGCCGTGGACCGGCTCGCGGCGGCGTGGCGGGAGTACGAGGACCTGGCGCGCCCGCGGCTGGACAACGTCGGCGTGATCGTCTGACCTCAGGCGCCCGGGAGCACGAGGCCGTGGTCGAAGGCCAGCACGATCGCCGCCGCACGGTCGCGCACCTCGCGTCGGCGCGCAGGACGAACCTCCCCCTCCCCCTGCGGGTGGAGCGTGCCACGTCGAGACCCCCTGTTTTGTTCTCATGAGAACAAACCCGTGGGTGTCGACGTGGCAGGCGACATTCGCGGACGAGACGGCGTCCGCGGGGGCGTCAGTGGCCGTGGAACGGCACGCCGGCCAGCGCCATGAACGCCTCGCCGATCGTCTCGTACAGCGTCGGGTGGGCGTGGGTGATGGCGGCGACCTCGCTCGGCAGCGCCCCCCAGTCCGTCGCCAGGGTGGCCTCGGCGATGAGGTCGGTGGCGCGCGCCCCGACGATGTGGACCCCGAGGGTCTCGCCGTCGTCGCCGGCCTCGGCGACCACCTTCACGAAGCCCTCGCCACCGTGGATGATCCCCTTCGCGTTCGCCCGCATCGTGATCGTGTGGCTGCGGACGCCATCGGTGCCGTAGCGCTCGACGGCGGCGGCCTCGGTCAGGCCGACCGACGCGACCTCCGGGTGGCAGTAGGTCACCCGCGGGACCTGGGCGTAGTCGACCGGGGTGGTCCACACATCGGCGATGGTGTCGGCGACCACGAACCCCTCGGCGAACCCGGCGTGGGCCAGGGCGAGCGTGGGCAGCACGTCCCCGACCGCCCAGACGCCGTCGACCGCGGTGCGGCCGTAGTCGTCGGCGACGACGTAGCCGCGGTCGTCGAGGATCCCGAGCTCGGCCGCGCCGACGTCGGCGGTGTTCGGTCCCCGGCCGATGGCGACGAGCACCACGTCGGCCTCGAGCCGTGTCTCCTCGTCCCCGGCCGCGACCGTCACCGTGGCGGCGTCACCCGCCCGATCGACCCCCTGGACCCTGGCGCCCGTGAGCACCGTGATGCCCTTCTTCTTGAAGGAACGCTCGATCGCCTTCGACGAGTCGACGTCCTCGAGCGGCAGGGCACGGTCGAGCGCCTCGACGACCGTCACCTCGGTGCCCATCGGATGCCACATGGAGGCGAACTCCATGCCGATCGCCCCGGCACCGATGATCGTCGCCCGGCGGGGTGCCTCGCGGAAGCGCAGCGCATGGTCGGAGGTCTGCACGACCTGCCCGTCGACCTCCACCCCGGGCAGCGACCGCGGCAGCGATCCGGTCGCGACGACGACGTGGCGCCCCTCGACCCGCTGGCTCGCGCCGTCGGCGTCGGTGACCTCCACGACGCCGGGCTCGAGGATCCGGCCGCGGCCCTCGTAGAGGGTCGTTCGCTGCTTCGCGAGCAGCGCCAGCCCCTTGTACATGCTGTCGACGACGTGGTTCCGGAACGCGTCGAGGTTGTCGCCCTTCAGCCCGTTGAACGTCACGTCCAGGCCGAGGTCCTCGGCGCGGTGGACCTCCTCGAGGACCTCGGCGACGTGCAGGATCGCCTTCGACGGGATGCAGCCGCGGTGCAGGCAGGTGCCGCCGACCTTGTCGGACTCGACCAGGGCGACGTTGAGCCCGCGCGCAGCGGCGCGGAACGCGACGCCGTAGCCGCCGGGACCGCCTCCGACGACGACGATGTCGTGGGCCATCGGTGCGTTGCCTTTCTGTGGCATCTGGCGGGCGCGCCCTGTCAGGCGTGCAGGAGCATCCGGGACGGCTGCTCGCACAGGTCGGCGACGTAGGTGACGAAGCGTCCCGCCTCGCCGCCGTCGCAGACCCGGTGATCGAAGGCGAGCGTGAACGTGGCGACGCGACGGACGGCGAGCTCGCCGTCGACGACCCACGGGCGTTCCCGGATCGCGCCGATCCCGAGGATGCCCGCCTCGGGATGGTTGATCACCGGGTCGCCGTGGTCGTTGCCGAAGGCGCCGTAGTTGTTCACCGTGAAGGTCCCGCCGGTCAGCTCGGCCGGCGTCAACGATCCGTCGCGGGCCTTGCCGGCGAGCGCCTGCAGCTCCATGGCGAGCTGCAGCGTCGACTTCGTGTGCGCGTCCTTGACGTTCGGGACGACGAGGCCGCGGTCGGTGTCGGCGGCGAAGCCGAGATTGATGTGCTCGAGCAGCCGGATCTCGCCGGCGTCCCGGTCGATCCGGGCGTTGAGTGTCGGGAAGCGGCGCAGCGCGAGGACGGCCGCACGCATGACGAGCGCGAACGGGGTGATCTTGACGTCGAAGCCGTCGTCGCGGGCCTGCGCCGTCAGCGCCTTGCGCAGCTCCCACAGGTCGGTCAGGTCGGCCTCGCGCGAGCAGGTCGCCTCGGGGATGTCCCGGCGGGAGGTCTCCATCTTCTCGACGATGCGCTTGCGGATGCCGGTGATCGGCACCACGTCGCCAGGTGACCAGCCGCGGAATCCGGGGACGGCCTTCTCGCCGGCGCCGGCCGCGCTCAACGTCGGCGCGGGGGCGGCGGGCGCACCCGCGGCGGCCGCGGTCCGGCCGGCGGCCGGGGCCCGGGCCGCCTCGGCGGCCTGCGCCGCGGCACGAACGTCGTCACGGGTGATGATCCCGTCCGGCCCGGATCCCGGCATCACGTCGGCGAGGTCGACCCCGAGATCCTTCGCGAGCTTGCGGACGGGCGGCTTCGCCAGCGGCTTGCCCGTCGGCGGCGCCTGCTGCTGCCCGTTCCCGGACGCGGCGAGGCGCTTCCGCGGAAGCAGCGGCCGGCGCTTCCGCCGAAGCAGCGGCCGCTTGGCGGCCACGGCGGCGGCGTGCCGGGCCCTTCGACTGTCCGTAGCCGACCAGCGGCTGCGGCTCCTCGTCGGCGTCGAGCCCGGACCCCTTGCCCGCCGGCTCGCTGCCGGCGGCCGTCGGCGGCGCCGCGCCGGCCCCGGCCGTGTCGGTCCCCGGGCCCGTCCCCGCGTCGGCCGCGGTGGCCGACGCCGCCGCATCGGCCAGCGCCCCCTCGGACGCCACGGCCTCCACCTCGATGCGGCACAGCGGCTGGCCGACCTCGAGCGTCTCGCCGGGGTCGCCGAACTTCTCCTTCACCGTCCCGGCGAAGGGGCACGGCACCGCCACCACCGCCTTCGCGGTCTCGACCTCGACGATCTCCTGGTTCAGCTCGACGTGGTCGCCCACGTCCACGAGCCACTCGACGATCTCGCCCTCCTCGAGGCCCTCGCCGAGGTCGGGAAGCAGGAAGTCACGGATGTCGGCCACGGTGGTGCGTCCTCCGTTGCGGGTGCCGGGGTCCCGCGACGGCTCGGCATCGCCCAGCGACACCGGCCGCTGCGGTCAGTAGGTCAGCGAACGCTCGACGAGGTCGAGGATCCGGTCGAACGTCGGGCAGCCAGTACTCCTCGAGCTTCGCCGGCGGATAGGGCGTATCGAACCCGGTGGCTCGCAGGACGGGCGCCTCGAGGTGGTAGAAGGCGAACTCCTGGATGCGGGCCGCGACCTCCGCACCGATGCCGAGCGTGCGGCCGGCCTCGTGCACGACGATCGCCCGGCCCGTCTTCTCGACGCTGGCGAGGATCGTCTCCTCGTCGAGCGGGTTCAGCGAGCGCATGTCGACGACCTCGAGGCTGAAGCCCTCCTCGGCGCCCGCCTCCGCAGCATCGAGGGCCGTCTTCACCATCGGGCCGTAGGCGATCACCGTCGCGTCGGTGCCCTCGGTGCGCACGACCGCGCGGCGGGCCGGCTCGGTCTCCACCGGCAGCGCGACGTCCGACTTCATCCAGTAGCGGCGCTTGGGCTCGAGGAAGATGACCGGGTCGTCACACGCGATCGCCTCGCGCATCATCGAGTAGGCGTCGGCCGGGTTGCCGGGCGTGAACACCTTCAAGCCGGCCGTGTGGACCCAGTAGGACTCCGGCGACTCCGAGTGGTGCTCGACCGCCCCGATCCCGCCGCCGTAGGGGATCCTCACCGTCACCGGCAGCGTCAGCCGGCCGCGGGAGCGGTTCCGCATCTTCGCGAGGTGGCTGACGATCTGCTCGAACGCCGGGTAGGTGAAGCCGTCGAACTGCATCTCGGGCACGGGGCGGTACCCGTAGATGGCCAGGCCGATCGAGGTTCCGATGATGCCCGACTCGGCGAGCGGGGTGTCGATGCAGCGCTGCTCGCCGAAGCGCTCCTGGAGCTTGTCGGTGACCCGGAAGACACCGCCCAGGCGACCCACGTCCTCGCCGAGCACGAGCACCCGGTCGTCCGCCTCCATCGCGTCGTGCAGCGCCTTGTTGATGGCCTGCGCCATGGTGACCGCCATCAGGCCCCACCCCCCTCGATCTCGGTCTCCAGCTGCTCGCGCTGATGGAGGAAGTGGCCCCGGGGGTCGGTGTACACGTGCTCGAAGAGCTCCATCGGGTCCCCGTGTGGGGCGTCGTAGATCTCGTCGCGCATCCGCTGCGCGAGGGCCTTCGACTCCTCGTCGACGGCCTCCTCGAGATCGTCGTCGTACAGGTCCCGCCTCATCAGGAAGTTCTTCATCCGTGCGATCGGGTCGGTCTTCGCCGCCTCGTCGAGCTCCTCCTGGGTGCGGTACCGGGTCGGGTCGTCCGAGGTCGTGTGCGCCTCCATGCGGTAGGTCAGCGCCTCGATCATCGCCGGCCCCTCGCCCGCCCGGGCGCGCTCGACCGCCTTCCGGGTCACGGCGTAGGTCGCCAGCACGTCGTTGCCGTCGCAGCGGTAGCCGGGCATCCCGTAGCCGACCGCCTTGTGCGCGAGCGTCGGCGCGTGCGTCTGCTTCGACAGCGGCACCGAGATCGCGTACTGGTTGTTCTGCACGAAGTAGACGACCGGCGCCTGGAACACGGCGCCGAAGTTCATCGCCTCCTGCGGGTCGCCCTCCGAAGTGCCGCCGTCGCCGAAGTAGACGATCGTGGCGATCTGCTTGCCGTCGAACTTCGCGCCCATCGCGAACCCGGTCGCGTGCAGTGCCTGCGTGCCGATCGGGATCGCGTACAGCCCGAAGCCGTGCTCGTACGGATCGTGGTCGGACAGCCACGTGCCGCGGAAGAGGTGCAGCAGCGTGCCCGGGTCGACGCCCCGCACGATGGCGGCGCCCATCTCACGGTACGACGGGAAGATCCAGTCCCGGTCGTTGAGCGCGTAGGCGCTGCCCACCTGGGCAGCCTCCTGGCCGAGACACGACGCGTAGACGCCGAGCTGCCCCTGCCGCTGGAGGTTGATCGCCTCCCGGTCGACCCGCCGCGTGACGACCATCAGCCGGTACAGCTCGCGAAGCTGCTCGTCCTTCAGGTCGAGGGGGTGGTCGGCGTCCTCGTGGAGCGTCCCGTCGGGGTCCAGGAGATGGACGGGCTCGTCCGGAGGGAGGAGGTCGGTCGGATCGACGGTGCCGTCTGCCACGTCTCCCGCTCCTTCGTGTCTGGGGCTCGAGCCGGGATCGTCCGGCCCGCCCGTGCTGGCACGGTGCACCCGTCCACCTGCACTGCTCGTGCAACTGCTCCCTGCGGCGGAGGGTCCCTGCATCCTGCCCGAGCGCCGGGGCGCGCGCAGCCGATCGACCGGCCACGCGGGATCGCCGCGCCGGACCGGGCCCGCCGACTGCTGGCAGGCTGCGCGCCGACCCTATCGGAGGCGACCGGGCGCATGTGACGGATCTCGCCCGAACCGCGCGGCAGTCGTCACAGACCGGCCGAAACGTCCGTCTCACCGGCCGACGTCCGCCTAGGCTTGTCACGAGGGGATCCGGGTCGGGACGAAGGGCATGAGATGAAGATCGTCGCGGGGTTCCTGCGCTCCGCCGAAGGGCGGGCCGCGCTGGACCGGGCGGTAGAAGAAGCGAAGCTCCGCAACGCCTCGCTGCTTGTCGTGCACTCCATGCGGGGAGGCGAGCGCGACGAGATGGACCAGGTGCTGACCTACCGCGAGGAGCTCGAGAAGGTCGAGCGCCAGCTCGAGGAGTCAGGCATCGACTTCGAGATCAAGGACTACGTGCGTGGCCAGACGCCGGCCGAGGACATCATCGAGGCCGCGCAGGAGGAGCACGCCGACCTCATCGTCATCGGCGTCCGCCGCCGGTCGCCGGTGGGCAAGCTGATCCTCGGCTCGAACGCGCAGGACATCCTGCTCAAGGCCGAGTGTGACGTGCTGGCCGTCAAGCCGACGGCGGCCGGGTAGCCCCGACCGCCGTCCCCCTCCCGCAGGGGCGCTCACCGGGTGATGGTGAGGTGCCCTGCCATGCCCGCCTTCACCGGGTCGGGCTCGTTCACGTCGGCGTGCAGCGAGCAGTAGAACGTGTAGCCGCCGGCGTCGCCGCTGACGGGGACCAGCACGGTGCGCCCGGGCAGCACCGTCTCCTGGATTCCCAGCGCGGGGATCGTCACGTCGTGGACGAAGGCGTCGCTGTTGTGGACCGCCAGCGTCCCGCCGGCCGTGACGGTCAGGTCCCCCGGGGTGAACGCGAACCTCTGCATGCCGACCGAGGTCGCGTCGTCGGGCACGGCGACCGAGGCGTTGCCGCCGAAGAACGTCAGGCCGCCCGAGACGGCTGCGGCCGCCACCACCAGCGCCGCGACGACCAGCTCCGCCCGCCGCTCGCCCCGGGTGGGCTCCACCGCGACGTTGCCGCGCCGGCCCTGCACGATCGCGCTGATGTTGCCGACCAGCGACAGGACGATACCGATCGGCATCGTGACGCCCGGGAGGAAGTCGGCGATGCTCTCCGGCTGGCCGAGGCCGAAGGCCATCCAGAACGTGGCCATGCCGACCAGCAGCGTGACGACGATTCCGACGGCCCGCGCCCAGGTGCCGAAGCGCCAGACCAGCACCGCCGCGATCGCCGGCAGCACGGTGACCGCCGCGATGAAGCCGGTTTCGTCCAGGCCCGTCACGATGCTGATCACCAGCATCAGCAGGCCGGTCCCGGCCATGAGCCCGAGGCCGAGAACCCCGAGCCGTGTGTGGACGGCACGCGCCCGCAGTCGGGGCGATTCGGTGAGCGCCGTGGCAGCCATGATGTTCCCTCCTGTTCTCGCCGTTGGCCCGTGCCGCCGATCCGGCCGGGCCTCGGGCTCCACCTTCCGGTCGCCCGTTACCGGGGCGTTACGAGTCCGACGGGTGCCGCCGGAACGGCCGGGTCAGCGTGTAGAAGACGGCGTCGTGACGGAGGTTCCCGAACCGCTTCCACTGCCGCTTCTTGTCGACGCACACGATGGTGGTCGTCACGTCCGCGGCGCTGGTCAGGTGTGTGGCGAGGCTGCGCAGGGTGTGCTGCCAGATCCGGTCCTCCTTGCGGGCGCCGCCGAAGACCATGCCGAGCTCGACGAGGGGGTCGTGCGCCCGGATGAGCAGCTGCACCTGGGCGGTCGTGACGCCCTCCTCCTCGGCCGCCGAGAAGGTGATCATCCCGGCGAACGGGTGCCCCTCGGGGGTGAGGAAGCTGAACGACACGTCGTCGGCGTACAGGACCAGGACCCCGGTCGACAGCGTGAGCCCGCCGGCACGCCCGCTGATGAGCGCGACCTCCCCCGGCTGCAGGCCGCTGAGCGGGGCGGAGAAGCGGTTGCCCTTGGGCCAGAACTCGCCGTAGTGGGCCTTCCACTCGGCGACGACGTGCTCGGGCGTGGTCTCGATGTCGTCGAGGCGGACCCGGTACGTCTTCTGCCACAGCCGGCCGAAGCCCTGGATCGGGCCCGACAGCCGGCGGCCGTTGACGTTGCCGGCATCGCCACCCTCACGCGAGGCGACGTTGAGGTGGGTGCGGGGCGTCGCCCAGACCCCCCGCGGTCGGGTCGTCGGCGCGATCGGCTCCGACGGCTGGGTCGGGTCCGGGTCCGAGGTGGGGATCGGTGTGTCGGTGCTCATGGTCCGCTCCTGTGTCGCGGGATCTCCCCCGTTTCATACGCCCGGCGCGTTCCGGGATCGTTACGGGGCGCCGACGTTCCGGAGGCCGACGCCGTGGTGGCACGGCGTCGGCCTCCGCTCCCCTCCCGGGATGGCCGGGCGCGGCAGGGATCCGGTGATCAGCCGGTGGCTGCGGCCACGGCCTCCTCCTCGGTGGCGTGGATGCCGATCGCGTCGTCGAGCCGTGTGAGCTCGAAGATCTGCCGGTAGTGGTCCGACAGCCCGAACGCGAGCAGCGCCTGGTGCGCCCGCTGCGCCCGCACGAGCAGCGTCACGAGCAGGCCGATCCCGCCACTGTTCATGTAGTCGAGGCCCTCGAAGTCGAGCAGGATCGCCCGTGCCCCGTCGGCGCTGGCTGCCGTGAACGCGTCCATGAGCGCCGGCTCCGAGGCCGGGGTCACGTCGCCGTCGATGTCGATGATCCGCACGCCAGGGGCGGCCTCGCGGACCTGGGGCGTTGCGAGCTGTTCCATGGGGGTTCGTTCCTCTCGCGTGTCAGGCAACCGGCGTGGCCCCGACGACGGCGGCATCCTCGTCGGGGAAGAAGCGCATGAAGTCCGCGAGCCGCGTGATCTCGAAGATGTGCTTGTAGTGATCCGACAGCCCGCAGACGAGCACCGGGATCTGGCGTCCACGTGCCTTGCCCAGCACCCCCACGATCAGGGCGATGCCGGTCGAGTTGATGTAGGTCACGTCCTCGAAGTTCAGCAGCAGCGACGTCACGTCGGCCGTGACGGCGTTCTCGTACGCCTGCTGCAGGGCGGCGTCGGCCGTGCCGTCGAGCTGCCCTTTGAGATCGAGCACGGCGACGCCCGCATGTCCGCGGACCTCAGCTGCGAATGGACCCATCACCCTCTCCTTCCAGCCGGACGACGAGCTCGATGACGTGGTGCTCGTCGTCGGTGTAGACGTGCATGTCGTCCACCATGTTTCGGATGAGGAACAGGCCCCAGCCCCGCGGGCTCTGCTCCCCACGGAGCTTCGCGTCGATGTCCGGCAGGTCCGGGCTCTCGGGCAGCGGTCCACCGCCACCCTGGTCGGTGACGCGCACGATGAGGGCCCCCTCGCGCATCCAGACACGGACCTCCACGCGCAACGTCGCGTCGTTGCGGTTGCCGTGCTCGATCGCGTTCATCGTCGCTTCGGCGACGGCCGTCTTGAGGCTCTCGATGCGATGCTCGGGGACGATGTCGCGTACGGCCTCGGCGACGACCTCCATGACCTGGCGCTCGTTGCCCGGCGCGCTCGCCACGGAGAACTCGGCGACGACCTCGCCGTCGGGCGACTCCTGCGGCTGGGGTTCCGCGGGAATCTGGGACGACCGGCGCAGGGTGACGAGCGTGATGTCGTCCTCCTGGATCCATCCCGGGCCGGTGTAGCCGTGGAGGTCGGTCATCACGCGGTCGATCAGCTCGCCGTCGCGGGCGCGGTCACCGACCGTGGTGACCACCCGCGGGAAGCCGTACATCTCGCCGTCCGGACCGTGTGCCTCGGGCAGCGCATCGCTGTAGAGCAGCGCCGACTGGCCCGGCCCGATGACGATCTCGTTCTCCTCGTACGCCATGCCGGGCAGCAGCCCGAGCGGCATCCCGGTGGCGCGTGCTTCGTAGGCGCCGTCCGGTGTCTGGACGCACGGCAGGTTGTGCCCCGCATTGGCGAACCGGAAGGACCCGGTCGCGAGGTCGAGGACCCCGTACAGACAGGTCACGAACATCTTCGGCGGCATGTCCGGGCAGAGCTGGTCGTTGACCCGGCGGAGCACGGCACCGGGCTCGCGCAGCCGCTGTGCCGAGGCGCGAAGGACGCTCCGCGTCGATGCCATCACGAGCGCGGCCGGGACTCCCTTGTCGGTGACGTTGCCGACGACCACGCCGAGCCGGCCGTCGTCGAGCTCGATGAAGTCGTAGAAGTCGCCGCCGACCTCTCGCGCGGGGCGGTAGAAGGCGTTGAGCGCCCAGCCCGCATGCTCGGGCAGCTCCTTCGGCAGGAAGTTCTGCTGGATCAGCTGGGCGACGTGCAGCTCCTGCTCGTAGCGCTCGCGGCGCCGGACCTCGACCTCCTGCTCCTTGACCAGCTGGGCGACCCTCAGCGCCGGGGCGGCCTGCCCGGCGAGGTTCTCGAGCAGCTTGCGGTCGTCCGCCGAGTACTCCTGCTCGGACAGTCGCGGGCCGAGGTTCAGCAGGCCGATGAGCTCGCCCTGGGTCACCAGCGGCACGACGAGCTTCACGCCGGCCGCACGCAGCAGGCGGACTCCCGGCGTGTCGAGCTTGAGGGCGTCCAGGTCCACCGGTTCCGGGTGACCCTGGAAGTAGGCGAGGCACGGGTCGTTCGGTGGGATGTCGATCGCGGGCGAGGCATCGGGCGCGGCGGGCTCGGACGCGCTCTCGACCCGGCGGGCTCGCCGCTCCTCTCGCGAGGTCGGGCGCCGCCAGCGGCGGAACGGCGTGCCCCGGCGGGTCTCCGGTTCGGTGATCGTCACGGATGCCCTCCTTCCACGATGTCTGTATACGCCCGGACCGTTCCGACATCGTTACGAGCCGCGGAAACGTGCTCGCTCACGGCGTCCGTCGCCCCGTGCGCTCGTCGGTATCCCAGCCGCTCGCATCCCCCCTGTGGCCCACGGCATGCTGTCCGCTCGACCGCGACGAGGAAGGGGCCGGTTCACCGGCATGGCCGACTACCACTTCGTGACGACGTGCCTGCTCACCGCTCCTCCGGAGGCGGTGTTCGACGCCGTGCTGGCGCCGGGACCCTGGCTGCGGCAGTGGCGGTACGTCCGTGGCGTCGACCTCGTCACACCGGGGGACACGGACGGGGTCGGGGCGCGCTACGACGCGAGCGTCCGGGCGCGGCTGCCCTACGTCCTGCACTGGCGGATGGAGACGGTCCGCGCCGTCCGCCCACAGGTGATCGAGTGGCGCGCACGGGGCGACCTGGAGGGGACCGGGGTGTGGGAGCTCACCCCGGTGGACGGCGACGACCGAGGGCGCCACCGCCGTCCGGGCCGACTGGTCGGTGACGACGACACGGCGCTGGATGAACGTGCTGGCCGTCGTCGGACGCCCCGTGCTGGTGTGGAACCACGACGTTGTCATGCGCAGCGGCGTCGAGGCGCTGGCGCGGGCCGTCGGGGCGGAGGTCCACTCCTACCGGTCGCGCGAGCAGCGTCGTCGGTAGTGGTCTGTTTCGGAGGTCCTTTGTCGCATCGAGAGCGTTCCTGCGCCCGGAGGGCAAGGCGCGAGTCGTCGTCGTAGCGGGGTTCTACGTCGACGACGAGCAACGCCGCCATCCGGGATGCAGGGACGATCGAATGCAGAAGGAACTTCCGAAACGGACCACTCAGCTCACCGTCGCGGCGCCGACGTCACGACGGGAACACGACGGGTAGGGCGAGGGCGAACGCGACGAAGGTCGCCATCCCGGGGACCGTTACGGCGCGTCCCGGTCGAGGGCGACGGTCGTGATGGCGACGCTCGCCGGCGCCAGGGTGCGCTGGACGGTGGCGCCGAGGTCCGTCAGGACCGTGTCGAGGTCGACCTCGTCACGCAGCCGCTGCCGGAACGCCTCGGCGGCCAGGACCGCGTCCACGCTGGCCCGATTGAAGCGACGGTCCACCACGCGGCGTACCCGGGAGGCGACCGGCCGGAACACGGCGGCGACGAGCAGCGTCGAGACCGCCACCACCAGGTCCCCGGACTCCCCCGTGACCGCGCGGGCAACCGCCCCGAGCCCGAGCACCCCCGCCGCGTACACCCCGACCAGCACCGCCACCACGATCGCGTACGCCAGCGTGCGGCTGACGATCCGGTCGATGTCGTAGAGCCGGTAGCGCAGGATCGCGATCCCGATCGCCGCGGGGACTGCGGCGAGCGTGAGCCCGAAGAGCACGGCGCCGATCACCGGCACCCCGCTCACGGCGATCAGCGGTGTCATCCCGACGGCGAGGAAGAGCCACTTGAGCTGCTGGCGCTCCACGCCGGGCGAGCGCCGGAAGCGCACGACGAGGCTCGCGATGGTCCCGAACACGCCGGGAATGATCGAGAGGACGAGGAAGGCGATGTTGCCGACCGCCTGCGCCCAGCCGATGCCCGTCACCCCGATCGGGTTGGCCACCGTGTAGTCGATGTCCTGGCCGGTCAGCGTCGGGGTCAGCATCGACGGGATCGAGACGAGGACGAGTCCGAGCAGCACCACGCCGACGAGCCACCGCCATCGGCGGGACGGCAGGTGCCCGTCGGGGAAGAGCAGCGGCACGATGACGATCCCGAGCACGAGCAGCGGCAGCCAGTCCCACTCGTTGATCCACACGCCGAGCGTCGCCAGCGCGCCGGCGTGGCCGGTGGTGACCACCTGCCACGCCGTGTACGCCTCGAGCGTGGGCAGCACGGCGATGGACACGCTCACGGTGCTCAGCAGCCAGCCGATGGGGTGCCGCGGCCGCTTCCAGACGAGCAGCGCGCCGACGAGCGCGTAGCGAAGAACCCGAGGAGGATCTCGATCCCACCCCAGGCCGACCCGTCGAAGCCCGGCGTGTGCAGCACGAGCCACTGGTGGGTGGTCATGCCGCCGAGGAACACGACGACGAGGAGGATCCCCAGGACGCCGGAGTGGTGCTCACCCCAGCGGCGCGCCGTCCGGCTCATCGGTCGCCCCCGGCCCGCGCTGCAGCCGCGTCCAGGGTGACGACCGAGATCACGTTCGGCGCGAGCGTGCGGTGAACGGTGGCGCGCAGGTCGCCCAGGACGGTGTCGAGGTCGACCTCGTCGCGCAGCCGCGCGCGGAACGCCTCCGCGGCATGCGCGGCGTCGACGCTGGCCCGGTTGAACCGCCGGTCGACCACCGCCCGGACCCGTGAGGCGACCGGCCGGAACGCCGCCGCGACGAGCAGCGTGGAGACCGCCACCACCAGGTCGCCCGACTCGCCGGTCACCGCCCGCGCGACCGCCCCGAGCCCGAGCACCCCCGCCGCGTACACCCCGACGAGCACCGCCACCACCACCGCGTAGGCCAGCGTCCGGCTGATGATCCGGTCGATGTCGTACAGCCGGTAGCGCAGGATCGCCAGCCCCGCGATGACCCCCAGCCAGGCCGGAGCGTCGATGGTGTTCACCACGACCTGCGCGATTCCCTCACGGAAGACGGTCTCGCTCAGGACGATCGCGGGCATCGCGATCGCCACGTAGAGGGCGAGCCACTTGAGCTGCTGGCGCTCGATACCGGTGGATCGCCGAAACCGCACGAACAGCGAGAACATGGACACGACCGCCGTCAGCATGGCGAGGGGCCACAGCACGTTGATGATGGGGATCGACCAGGCGTGGATCTGCTCGTCGGCACCGGGAAGTGCCAGGTCGGCGCTTCGCAGCGGCCAGACGGCAAACGCGTTGGAGAGCGCGATGACGAACGACACGCTGGTGCCGGTCGCCGCGATCCTCCCCCACCACCGTCCGAGCGGCTTTCCCGTGGGGAACAGCGCGATGGCCATGATGCACAGACCCAGTGGCGGCGCCCAGGTCACGATGCCAACCCAGGCGGCCGCGTCCGCCCCGACCAGCGGCCGCGCGGTGCCGAGCATGGCATAGGCGCTCGCGAGGTAGGCGACGGCTCCGAGAACGCCGATGCCGATGAACAGCCACCCGACCAGGTGACCGGGGTGGCGGCGCACGATCAGCCCGCCAACAACCGCGAAGGCGGCCCAGCCGAGGATCCAGAACACGTCCGAGACGGTGGTGGAGACGTCCGTGGCGGCGACCGGCGGTGCGTTGAGCCGGACGACCACCGACACGACGGTGACGGCGAGCGTCACGGCCACGATTACCGTCGCGGCGGGGCCGGATCTCGGGCGGCTGCTCATGCGAGGTCTCCTGGCTGTGCGGGGCCGTCGAGGGTCATAACCGCAACGAGGGAGGGTGCCAGCGTCCGGTGCACGGTGGTGGAGAGGTCGGCGAGCACGGTGTCGAGCTCGACCTCGTCGCGCAGCCGGGCCCGGAACGCCTCGGCTGCCAGCGCGGCGTCCACGCCGGCCCGGTTGAACCGCCGGTCCACCAGCGCCCGGACCCGCGTCACGACCGGCCGGAACGCCGCCGCCACGAGCAGGGTGGAGACGGCCACCACGAGGTCGCCCGACTCCCCGGTCACCGCACGGCCAACCGCCCCGAACCCGAGCACGCCGGCCGCGTACACCCCCACCAGCACCGCGATCACGATGGCGTAGGACACCGTCCGGCTGATGATCCGGTCGATGTCGTACAGGCGGTAGCGCAGGATCGCGAGCCCGGCGGCGACCGCGATCCACATCGGGGCGCTCAGGATCTGCGTGACCGTGTGGAAGGCGCCCGAGCTGATCCGGTCGTCGTTGAGGACGAGGGCAGGAAAGGCGATGCACGCATAGAACGCCAGCCACTTGAGCTGCTGTCTCTCGATACCGGTGGACCGCCGGTAGCGGCTGACCTGCGATGCCATCGCGACGAGCGCCGTCACCATGTAGAGCGGGAAGACGGCGGCCACGACGGTGAGAGCCCAGGAATGGGCGACCTGGTCGTGGTCCGTGCCGAGCAGTGCGAGCAGCGGGCCGCGCACCGACCACATCGCGACGGCTTCGATGGCCCCCACGAGGAAGGTGAGCCCCGCGCTGACCCACGCCACAGCGTCCCACCAGCGGTTGAGCGCATGGCCGTTGGGAAACCACATGAGCCCCACGACGAAGCCGCCCAGCGGCGGCGCCCAGAGCCAGCTGCCGAGCCACGAGCTGAACCCGACGAGCGGGAGCGGGCGCTGCGCCCCCAGCAGCGCGTAGCTCGTCCCCGCGTCCGCGATTCCGCCGAGGACACCGACCGCGAGGAACACCCACCCGACCCGGTGACCCGGACGCCGGCGCACGATGACGGTCCCCACCGTCGCGAACATGGCGAAGCCCGCCGTCCACAGGAGGTCGTCGATCGTCAGCTCGCTCGCGACCGCTCTGCTCGTGACGCTGAGCACCGCTGCCACCAGCGTGGCGATCAGGAGCGCCGCCACGGGCACGCCGGCCCGTCGGCGCCCGCGCGTGGGCGCGCCGAACCGGGCCGCTGGCGCGGTGTGGCCGGGAACCGTCACCGCCGCTCGCCCTCCGTCCGCTCGGATGGCGATGCTGCCGCGACACCGTTACGGAAACCGTTACGAACCGGGGTCCGGAACGACCCGGCGGGCGTATCATCCGCTGGTTCACCGCAGGGGGAGAACGGACCTGGACGGTCTGGTCGTCGAGCTGCTCGGGCCGCTGCGCGTCACGGTCGACGGGCAGCCGCTGGAGGTCGACACCCGCAAGGCGTCGGCGATCCTCGCCGTCGTCGCCGAGGACGGGCGGCAGACCCGAGCGCGGCTGGCCACGCTGCTGTGGAGCGACAGCGACGAGCAGCGGGCTCGCAGCGCGCTGCGCCGTACGCTCAGCGTGCTCAACCGGGGCCTCGACGGTCGGCTCGATGCAGATCGGCAGAACGTGTGCCTCGACGAGCGCGACGCTGCCGTCGACGTACACCACGTGGCGGCGCTGCTCGACGGGCTCCAGACCCACAGGCATCCGCGCGCCGCCACGTGCTCGGCGTGCGTCACCGCCCTGAACGAGGTCGTGGCCCTGCACCGGGGGGACTTCCTCGAGGACTTCACCGTCCGCGAGCCGCCCTTCGAGGACTGGCGCGACGAGCACGCCGAGAGCTATCGACGCCAGCTCTGCGAGTCCCTCGACCGTCTCAGTCAGACCGAGGCGGCGGCCGGCGACCTCGACGCGGCACTGCTGCACGCCGAGCGATGGTCGGTCACGGACACGCTCAACGAGGCGGCGTTCCGCCGGCGGATGCTCGTCCACGCGCGGCGGGGGGAACGGACCGACGCCATCCGGGTCTTCCGGGAGTGCGTGGCCGTGCTCGACCGCGAGCTCGGCGTCCCGCCGCTGCCCGCCACGGTGCGCTGCTACGAGGGCATCGTCGATGGGCAGCTCGCCCGTGGCCAGGCACCCGCGCAGCCGGCTCCCGCGCCCGCACCGCGGCCACGTCCCCGAACGCCGCAGGCGGGCGAGCTGCCCTTCCTCGGCCGGGACGGCGAGCTCGCGAGCGTCCGCGATGCCCTCGCCGCGCCCGGTGCCATGGTGGTCGTGGCCGGCGAGGCGGGCGTCGGCAAGACCCGCTTCGTCGAGGAGGTCGAGGCCCTGCTCCACCGCGACGACGTGCCGGTCCTCGCCGCCGCCTGCCACGCCGACGATCCCGCACGGGTCCTCGAGCCCGTCGCCGACCTTCTGCAGGCCGCGCACCGACGCCGCAACGTCGCCGCGCGGCTCGCCTCGCTCCCGGCGCGCCAGCGCCAGGATCTCGCCCGGCTGCTGCCCGACCTCCTCGGCGGTCGCGACGTCGTCGGCGACCCGCCGCCGCTCGACGCCCCCGGGGCGCGGCCGCAGTTCCTCTCCACCGTCGTCGAGGCGCTCGACCTCGCTGCCGGACCGACGGACACGAGCCGCGTCATCATCCTCGAGGACGTGCACAACGCCGACGACACGACGCTGGAGCTGCTCGGCCAGCTGCTGCGCCGGAGCGCGACGACCGGCCTGCGGGTCGTGGTCACCTGGCGCCCGGAAGACCTGCCGCCCACCCACCGGACCCGATCGCTCGTCGATCAGGTCCGGGCGTCGGACACCGGCCTGGTGGTGACGCTCGGCCGCCTCGACGCCACGACGGTGGCGCAGCTCTGCCGGGCCACGCTCGGGGAGGACGCGCCGGCCATCGCTGCTCGGCTGCACGCCGAGTCCGAGGGGCTGGCGCTCGCCGTCGTCGAGTACCTGCGGTGGCTCGCCACCGACGGCGGCGGCGCCCACGACGAGTGGCCGCTGCCCGCCGGGGTCCGCGAGCTGCTGCGTCGCCGGCTCCAGGACCTCGATCCCGCGGCGACGCAGATCGTGTCGGCTGCCGCGGTCGTGGGCCACGGGTTCGACCACGCGCTGCTCGCCCGCATCGCCGGCCGCAGCGAGGAGGAGACGGTCGCCGGCATCGACGAGCTCGTCGCCCGGGGCCTGTTCCGCGTGTCCGCGGGCGATCCCGGCACCTTCGCGTTCAGCCATGACAAGCTCCGGGCCGTCGCCTACGAGCGCACCGGTCCGGCACGGCGGCGGCTTCTCCACGCCCGCGTCGCCGAGACGCTGACCGCCGATACCCAGCGGACCGGTGGCATGGCCCTGGCCCCGACGATCGCCGAGCACGCCCATCGCGCCGGGCGCGACACCGAGGCCGTGCAGTGGTGGCTCCGCGCCGGCGACCATGCCCTGGCCGTGTTCGCCCACGCCGAGGCCCGCGAGCACTACCAGCAGGCGCTCGGCGGTGGGCTGCCCGAGCTGCTGGCGACCGTGCACCGACGGCTGGCCCGCCTCGAGTCGCTGGCCGGCAACTACCACACCGCGCTCGAGCACCTCGAGGTGGCGGCCGCCCACGAGCCCGACCGTGACGAGCTCGCCGACATCGAGCGCGAGCTCGGGGCGCTGCTCATGCGCCGCGGCCGGTGGGAGGCGGCACGCGCCCACCTGGAGACGGGGCTGGAGTTCACCGGCGGACGCTCGACGCCCACCGCGGCGCGGCTGCTCGCCGAGCTCGGGCTCCTCGAGCTGCGGGTCGGCGCGATCGACGCAGCGGCGACCGTGGCACGCCGCGCCCTGACGGTCGCCGAGGAGAGCGGCCAGCTGGAGGCGATCGCACAGGCGCGCAACCTGGCGGGGATCGTGGCCCGCCGGCACGGTGACGTGCGCGGCGCCCAGTCACATCTCGAGCGGGCCGCGGCCGTCGCGGGCACGCTGCCGGACCCTTCGGCCGCCATCGCCGCCTGGAACAACCTCGCGCTCACCGTGGCCGACGCCGGCGACGAGCCGCGGGCGGACGAGCTGCTCACCCGCGCGCTGGAGCGGTGCACGCAGCTCGGCGACCGGCACCGGGAGGCGGCGCTGCTCAACAACCTCGCGGACCTCGCCCACCGCGGCGGCGACGAGGCCCGCGCCATGGATCTGCTGAAGCAGGCGGTGCAGGTGTTCGCCCAGGTCGGGGAGCAGGGGCGTCCCAACCCGGAGATCTGGAAGCTCAGCGAGTGGTGACGTACGGGCGGTCCTATCGACGGACCCCGAAAGGTCGGCATGCCGGCGTATCGGGGTCCGTCGTTCTGGTCGCCGCGGCGGGTCAGCGGGCCGGCACCCCGGCCCCGAGCGCGTGCACGCCCCCGTCGACGTGGACGATCTCACCGGTGATGCCAGGGGTCCAGTCGCTCAACAGCGCGCAGACGGTGCGGGCGACCGGCTCCGGGTCGCGCAGGTCCCAGCCGAGCGGGGCGCGCTCCTGCCAGACCTGCTCGAACCCGCCGAACCCGTCGATGCTGCGAGCCGCCATCGTGTGCAGCGGACCGGCCGCGACCAGGTTCACCCGGATGCCGCGCGGTCCGAGGTCGCGGGCGAGGTAGCGGGCGGCAGACTCGAGCCCGGCCTTCGCGACGCCCATCCAGTCGTAGCCGGGCCAGGCGACGGTCGCGTCGAAGTCGAGCCCGACGATCGCGCCCTTGCGCTCGGCGAGCAGGTCGGCGAGGTGCCGGCCGAGCGCCGCCAGCGAGTACGTCGAGACCTGCACCGCGGTCGCCACGTCCTCCCACGGGGCGTCGAGGAACCCGCCGCCGAGGCAGGTCCCGGGCGCGAACGCGACCGCGTGCAGGACGCCGTCGAGGGCGCCGAAGCGGTCGGCGACCTCCTTCGCGACGTTGGACAGGTCCTGCTCGTTCGTGACGTCCAGCTCGAGCACGTCGGGCGGGTCCGGCAGTCGGGCGGCCGCGCGCTCGGTGAGCCGGCGGCCGCGGCCGAACCCGGTCAGCAGGATCTCGGCGCCCTGCTCCTGGGCGAGCCTCGCGACGTGGAACGCGATCGAGCGCGGGTCGAGCACGCCGGTGATGAGCAGCGTCTTGCCGTCGAGCAGCATGGGGGCCTCCTAGGCGGTGACGAGCGCGTCATCGGGAAGGGTGATCGGTGCGCCGGTGTGGGTCGGGCCGGCGGCGGGATGGGTGTCGGTCCGGTAGAGGACGACCGCGATGGCGACGCCGGCGTCGTGGGCGAGCGACACGGTGGCCGGGGCGGGCCAGCCGTGCAGCAGCAGCTGCGGGGACCCGTCGGGGCGGGTGCGGACCTCGGTGGCGTGGAACGGCAGCCGCCGGTCGCGCAGCGCCTTGCGGGTCGCCTCCTTGGCGGCGAATCGGGCGGCGAGGCGGGCTCGCTCCGTCGGTGAGCCGTGCCAGGCGCCGTCGCGTCTCGCGTCGGCGAGCTCGCGGGGCGTGAAGACCCGCTGGAGGAACCCGAGGCGGCGGTCGATGACGGTGCTGAGTCGGGCGATGTCGACCACGTCGCAGCCGACGCGGGTGCCGACGGGCGGCGTCAGCGCGTCGAGCGCGCCGGTGAGCAGGTCGTCGGTCAGCATCGGGATGCCTCCTCGGGGTCGTCGCCGCCGTGGGCGGGCGAGAACGTGTCGGCACGCGGGGCGCCGGACAGGGCGACGAGCGTTTCGTGCAGGGTGAGGTTGAACGCGCGCCGGGATGCCGGCGTGTCGTCGGGGGGTGCGAGCGGCGGGGCGAAGCGCAGGGAGGCCTTGCCGCCCCGCAGCCGTGGCCGCGAGCCGGTGGGCCAGACCGCGTAGGTCCCGACGACCGCGGCGGGCACGACCGGGACCTGCAGCTGCGCCGCGAGCCGGGAGACGCCGCTGCGCGGCCGGTGGACCGCCCCGTCGCGCGTGCGCGATCCCTCGGGGAACACGACGACGGCCTGCCCGTCACCGAGCAGGGCGGTGAGCCGGTCGAGCGCGTCGGTGTCCCCCTCGCCGCGGCGGACCGGCACCATGCCGAGCCGTGGCAGCCACGGTCCGAGGACCGGGACGCGGGTCAGCCGCAGGTCCCCGAGGAAGTAGACGGGGCGGGGCAGCCAGGACCCGAGTGCGATCGAGTCGGCATGCGACGCGTGGGTCGAGGCGATGATCACGGGGCCGGTGGCTGGCACGTGTGCGGTGCCGGTCGCGTCGAGCCGCAGCCAGGCCCGCAGCAGCGGCCGCATCACCCGCCGGGCGAGGGACCGCGCCCCGGGCACCACCGTGTCGGGCACGACCGTGTCCGGCACGGGGACCGGGTCCGGGTGCCCGAGGGGCTCGGGCGGGGGTGGTGCGGGCTGGGCGGACATCGCGGACCTCACTCGCCGGTCACTGGGGCAGGTTGTCGTGGACGAACCCGGGCTCCCGGGCCCCGCGTAGCGACGCGAGGATCGTGGCCAGGGCCTGGCGGGTGTCGGCCGGGTCGATGACCTCGTCGACGCTGCCGCGGCGGGCGGCGAGGTCGACGTGCATCGCGTCGCGCCGGTAGCTGTCCACCAGCTCCTCGCGGCGGTCGGGCTCGGCGGCCAGCTGCTTGCGGAAGATGATGTCGGCGGCTCCCTCGGCCCCCATGACGGCGAGCTCGGCGTCGGGCCAGGCCAGCACCGCGTCCGCCCCGAGGCTGCGCGAGTTCATGACGATGTAGGCGCCGCCGAACGCCTTGCGCAGGACGACCGAGACCCGCGGGACGGTCGCCGACGCGAAGGCGTGCAGCAGCTTCGCGCCCTTGCGGATCGCCCCGCCCGACTCCTGGGCGGTGCCGGGCAGGAACCCGGGCACGTCGACGAGCACGACGAGCGGGATCCCGAACGCGTCGCAGAACCGCACGAACCGCGCACCCTTCTCGGACGCGGTGAGGTCGAGCACCCCGGCGAGCCACCTCGCCTGGTTCGCGACGACCCCGACGGTGCGGCCGTCGATGCGGGCGAACCCGACGACGAGGTTGCGGGCCCAGCGCTCCTGCAGCTCGAGGAACTCGCCGCCGTCGGCGATGCCCCGGATGACGTCACGGACGTCATAGGGCTGGCGCCCGTCGGCGGGGACGAGGTCGCGCAGGTCGACGGCGGGTGGGTCCTCACGCGCGGCGACCGGCGGTGCCTCCGACGACGAGGACGGCAGGTAGCCGAGCAGGTCGCGCGCGATCGCGAAGGCGTGGTCGTCGTCGCGGGCGACGAAGTGGGCGACGCCGGACCGGCCGGCGTGCACCTCGGGGCCGCCGAGCGTCCGGGCGTCGACCTCCTCGCCGGTGACGGCCTTCACGACGCGCGGCCCGGTGAGGAACAGATAGGCGTCCTCGGTCATGATCGTGACGTCCATGAGCGCCGGCGAGTAGGTCGCCCCGCCGGCGCACGGCCCGAGGATCAGCGCGAGCTGCGGGACCCTGCCCGACGCGGCGACGTTCGCGCGGAACACGTGCCCGTACCCGTCGAGGGCGGCGACGCCCTCCTGGATCCGGGCGCCGCCGGAGTCGTTGATCCCGATGACCGGCACCCCGCCGCGGCCGGCCGCCTCGATGGTGCGGGCGACCTTGTCGGCGTGCGCCTCGCCGAGCGACCCGCCGAGCACCCGGCGGTCCTGGGCGTAGACGTTGACGGGGCGCTCGTCGATCCGACCGGCGCCGGCGACGACGCCGTCCCCGTCGGGTCGGCGCGACTCGAGGCCGAAGCCGGCCGCGCGATGACGGCGCTGCGAGCCGAGCTCCACGAACGAGCCGGCATCGAGCAGGCGTGCGAGCCGGGCCCGCGCCCCGTCGCCCGGCTGGAGGGCGGACGGGTCGAGGGCGGGTGACTCGGCGGACAGGGCGCTCATGCAACCTCCACGGCGGTACGCGTCAGGATTTGTGAACGATTCACCCGGGTTTTCCCGGGTGAATCGTTCACGAATCGCGGGGGTCAGGGGGCGGGCGGGGGTCAGGGGGTGGTGGTGAGGACCAGGGAGGCGTTCTGGCCCCCGAAGCCGAACGAGTTGGACATCACGGCTCGCAGCGGCACCTCGCGGGGCGCGTCGCGGACGACGTTGCAGTCGATCTCCGGGTCGAGGTCGCGGAGCCCGGCGGTCGGCGGGACGAGCCCGTCGCGCAGCGCGAGCACCGCGAACGCCGCCTCGACCGCGCCGGCGGCGCCGAGGAGGTGCCCGGTCACGCCCTTCGTCGAGGCGACCGCGACCCGGTCGGCGTCGGCGCCGAACACGGCGCGGATGGCGCGGGCCTCGGCCGCGTCGTTCAGCGGCGTCGACGTGCCGTGGGCGTTGACGTGGTCCACGTCGCCCGGGTGCAGCCCGGCGTCGGCCAGCGCCCGCCGCATGGCGAGCACCGCGCCCGCGCCGTCCTCGGGCGGGGCGGTGGCGTGATGGGCATCGGCGGAGGCGCCGGCGCCGGCGACGACGGCCAGCGGCTGCGCGCCACGGGCGAGGGCGTCGGAGAGGCGCTCGAGGACGAGCACCCCGGCGCCCTCCCCCATCACGAACCCGTCGCGCTCCACGTCGAAGGGACGCGAGGCGCTCGACGGGTCGGGGTTGCGGGACAGGGCGCCCATCTGCGCGAAGGCGGACACGGAGAGCCCGGTGATCCCGGCCTCGACCCCGCCGGCGAGCATCACGTCGGCGGCGCCGGAGCGCAGCAGGTCGCGGGCGACGTGGATCGCCGACGCCCCGGCGGCGCACGCCGTGTTGACGGTCATGTTCGGGCCGCGGGCGCCGGTGCGGATCGCGACGGTCCCGGCGGCCGTGTTCGAGAGCATCTTCGGGACGAACAGCGGGCTGACGCGTCCAGGGCCGCGCTCCAGGTAGTTCGGGTACTCGCTGGCCCAGGTCTCGGCACCGCCGATCCCGGTGCCGAACAGGACACCGAGCCGGTCGGGATCCACCGCCCCGGAGCCGATCGCCTCGCCGCCACCGATCCCGGCGCCGGCGACGGCCTCCTCGGCCGCGAGCACGGCGAGGTGGGTGAACCGGTCGAGCCGGCGCGACGCGCCGCGGCCGAGCTCGGCGTCGGCGTCGAAGTCGGGCACCCGGCACGCGATGGTGACCGGGGTGCCGGCGTCCTCGAGCGTCGCGTCGTGGCGGGCGGTCGCCTTGCCGGCGAGCACGCCCTGCCAGGCCTCGGCCACGCCACGCCCGGCGGGCGTGATCAGGCCGAGGCCGGTGACGACGATCGGCTCGTGGGTCGTGCCGGTCGGCTGGGTCATGCCAGGGCCTTCTGCTTCTCGTCGATGGCGTCGGCGGCGTCGCCGATGGTGCGCACGTCCTCGAGCTCCTCGTCCTCGATCTTGATGCCGGTCTCCTCCTCGATGACGAGGGTGAGCTCGACGAGGTCGAGGGAGTCGAGGCCGAGCGACTCGAAGGTCACGTCCCGGCCGAGGTCGTCGGCGGGGACCCCGAACGTCCCGGTGAGGATGCTGCTGACGGTGGTGTAGGTGTCTGCCATGGGTGGCTCCTTCATGGAGTGGTGCTGCTGGTGGTGTGGGCGGCGGCTGTGCCGGCGCCCGGGTGATCCGGCGTTGGCCGGTCCGACCGCGACCGCGCGGGTCGCGGGGCTGTGGTCGGTCAGATGGCTGCCCCGCCGTCGACGGGCAGGACCGTGCCGGTGATCGCGCCGGCCGCCGGGGAGGCCAGGAAGCCGATGGCGGCGGCGACCTCGTCGGGCGTGACCGGGCGGCCGAGCGGCGCGAGGTCGACCAGGCGTGCACGGGCCTCGTCGCCGAGCTCCGCGGTCATCGCGGTCTCGACGTACCCGGGCGCGACCGCGTTGACGGTGATGCCCTTGCGGGCGACCTCGCGGGCCAGCGACTTCGTGAAGCCGATCAGCCCGGCCTTCGCGGCGGCGTAGGCGGTCTGGCCGGCGTTGCCGCGCAGGGCGACGACGCTGGTGACGTTGACGATCCGGCCGCCGCGGGCGCGCAGCATCGGGCGGAGCGCCGCGCGGGAGGTGAGGTAGGCGCCCCGCAGGTTGACCTGGAGGCTGCGGTCGAAGCGCTCCGGGTCGAGCCGCAGCAGCAGGTCGTCCTCGGCGATGCCGGCGTTGTTCACGAGCACCGCGAGGGTGCCGAGGTCGCCGGCGCGGTCGATCGCCGCGGCGACGCTGTCCTCGTCGGTCACGTCGATGTGGATCGGCTCGGCCTTGCCGTCGCAGGAGTCGGCGACGGCCGCAGCGGCCTGGGCGCCGGACCGGTAGCCGACGAGGACGCAGGCGCCGTCGGCGGCGAGCTGCCGGCAGCTGGCGGCGCCGATGCCGCCGGACCCGCCGGTGACGAGCGCGACGCGGTCGGGGGTGGTGGCGCGTTCGGTCATGGACGGTCTGCTCCGGTCGAGGGCGTCCAGGTCAGCAGGCACGAGCCCCAGGTCAGGCCCGCCCCGAAGGCGGTGAGCAGCACGCGGTCGCCCGGGTGCAGCCGGCCGGCGGCGCGTGCGTCAGCCAGTGCCAGCGGGATCGACGCCGCGGAGGTGTTGCCGTGCCGGTCCACGGTCACGTGCACGCGGTCGCCGGCGATGCCGAGGCGCGAGGCGACGGCGTCGAGGATCCGCGCGTTGGCCTGGTGGCCGACGAACAGGTCGACGTTGTCGATGCCGATCGCGGCGTCGTCGAGCACGCGGCCGGCGGAGCGCACCATGGCCGTGACGGCGGCGCGGTAGACCTCGGGGCCGCGCATCGTCAGGAAGTGGTCGCCCGTCGCGACGGCATCCGCCGTCGAGGGGGTGCGGGTGCCGCCCGCAGGGCACCACAGCAGCTCGCGTGCGTCGCCGTCGGCGCCGAGGTCGAACGGGCCGAGCTCGGCGTCGCCGTCGGCGGCCAGCACGACCGCGCCGGCACCGTCGCCGAACAGCACGGCCGTGGAGCGGTCCTCGGGGTCGACGACCCGGGTCAGGGTCTCGGCGCCGGCGAGGAGCACGGGCCCGATCCCGGTCGCCACCAGTCCGCCGGCGACCCGCAGCCCGTACACGAACCCGCTGCAGGCGGCGTTGAGGTCGAAGGCCGGCACCTGCACCCCGAGTGCCGCGGCCACGCTCGGCGCGGTCCCCGGGATCGGGTGGTCGGGTGTGGTGGTTGCGACGACGACGGCTCCGAGGTCGGTCGCGACCATTCCGGCGTCGTCGAGGGCCGCGCGTGCCGCCGTCGTCGCGAGGTCCGACGTGGCGTCGGCCGGCTCCGCGACGTGACGGGCCCGGATTCCGGTGCGCATCGCGATCCACTCGTCGGAGGTGTCGAGCACGGCGGCGAGGTCGTCGTTCGTCACGACCCGGCGGGGCAGGTGCGCCCCGAGTCCGGCGAGGGCGACGGGCAGCCTGCCCGTGGCCGGCGGCAGGACGGCGGTGGCGGTCAGGGGCGCGACAGCCACAGGACCCCCTCCCCGGCGACGACGGACTGGGCGACGTTGGCGAGCGGGCCGCCGACGAGTCCCGACGTGGGGGCGCGGAGCTCGGTGCGTCCGGACGGGCCGTCGAGCGCCGCGACCACGTCGCCACGGCGGACCGGCGTGTCGGTCGAGGCGACCCGGTGCACGCGGCCGTCGGTGGGCGCGGTGACGACCGCGCAGGCGGGGATGACGATCATGGTCGGTGGCTTTCGGTTCGCAGGAAGGGGTTCAGGCGGAGATGGCGGTGCGGCGGGTGGCGCGGACGAGCTCGGCGACCGCCCCGATGTCGTCGGGTGCGCCGGCGCTGACCGCGGTCACGTCGGGCACCGTGCGCCGGGCGAGCCCGCGCAGGACGGTCCCGGGGCCGACCTCGACGAGCAGCTCGGCGCCGAGCGCCACGAGCCGCTCCTGGACGGCCCGCCACCGCACCGGCGCGAGCACGCCGTCCACGAGCGCACGCCGGACCTCCGCGGCGCTGCGGCACTCGTCCCCGGTCGTGCCCGAGACGAGCGGGATCTGCGGGTCCCGGACCTCGACCGTGCGCAGCAGCGTCTCGAGGTGGGCGCAGGCCGGTGTCATCGCCGGCGAGTGGAAGGCGCCTTCGACGGGGAGAGGCAGCACGCGACCACCGGCGGCGCGGGCCAGCTCCGTCAGCCGGCCGACGGCCACCTCGGTGCCCGACACCACGACCTGACCGGGCGCGTTGTCGTTCGCGACGTGGACGTTGGGGACACGACGGACGAGGCCGGCGAGCTCGTCGACGGGCAGTCGGAGGACGGCGGCCATGGTTCCCGGTGAGGCCGCGCACGCGAGGCCCATGGCGCGCCCCCGCTCGGTGACGAGCTGCGCGCCGTCGCTGGGGTGCAGCGCGCCGGCGGCGACCGCGGCACCGACCTCCCCGAGGCTGTGTCCGGCGACGACGTCCGCGGTGACCCCGGCGGCACGCAGCGCCTCGAGGCTGGCCATGGAGGCGGCGAACAGGGCCGGCTGGGCGACGGCCGTGGCCGCGCAGGCCTCGGGATCGTCGGCGAGGGCGGTCAGGTCCATGCCCGTCAGCGCGCCGATCTCGGCGAACCGCCGGCCGGCCGGGTGGCCGTCCCATGCGGCCGCCATGCCGGGCTGGTGGGAGCCCTGGCCGGGGAAGAGGAAGGCGATGCTCATGCGTGCTCCTCGAGGTGCGCGCGGAGGTGCTGCAGGGACCGGTGGGTGAGGGTGCGGACGGCGGTCGCGGTCATGTCCAGCGCGTCGGCGACCTCGTCGGCGCTCCGGCCCTCGACGTAGCGGAGGTAGATGGCGGTTCGGGCACGCTCACCGTCGACGTGGGCGAGCAGCTCCCAGACGGCCGCGCGCTGCTGGAGGGCGATGTCCGCCCCGTCGGCGGGGTCGGCGGGCGGGACGTTGTCGGGGACGGTCGGGTGCCGGACCCGGTCGCGGACCCAGTTCGCGAAGGTGTTGCGGGCGATCCGCCACAGCCAGGACCGACGTGAGCCGTCGCCGCGGTAGGAGTCCCACCCGCCGAAGGCCCGGGCGAAGGTCTCGGCGGCGAGGTCGTCGCCGGCGCCGGCGTCACCGGTGCGACGGCGCAGCCAGGCGACGAGTCGGTCGACCTCGGCGCGGTAGAAACGCTCGAACTCGGCGCGCGCCGACTCCCCCGCGGGGCGGGAGGTCGGGTCGCTTGTCGCAGCCTGGGGGCGGTGGTGGCGCTTGGTGTTGCCTGGCAGCCGGGACGGATTCGGTGCGGGAGCACCCACGCAGTCCTCCTCACGTCGGGTCGCGGGGTTCGTCGCTCGTGTCCGTTCTCGCCATAATTGACACCGATATCAATGTCGATGTCACAGGCATCGCCCGATCCGCCGGTATTCGTGCGTTGACTGCACGACATGCGCGTCACGTTTGACAGTGGGCGCACTGTCAGCGGCCCGCGCCGCCGGGTCACGATCCGACCCCGGCAGAGACGATCAGCTCAGGCGCGGCCGGCGAGCAGGTCGAAAGGAACCTCGCCGGATGCGAGCCGCTGCTGCCACGCCCGAAGCCGCACGGCGACCGGATGGTCGTCGGGCATCGGGGGCGTGGCCGTGGTGTCCTGCTCCATGTGTCGATCGTGCCGCAGCCATCGCCGGAATCCCCGTCCGCCCGGTGACAACAGGGAAAATGGGAGCGGCTGCCGGAAGGACTGCCGGGTCACGGGACCGGGACCTTGCGCACTGGCCGCGGACCCGGCAGCCGGATTGGCTGGGAACACCGGCACAGGACGGCTCCATGACCTCGACGCTCGCACCCGCCCCCGGGACCGCGACCCGGCGCCCGACCGCCGCTCGACGGTTCGGATACGTGATCGGCATCGCCGTGAACGCCGTCATGCTGTGGGCGGCCTACCAGCTCCTCGACTGGCAGTGGCCCCGCTTCCTGACGGACGACTTCGCCCACGTGCTCCCCCTGCTCGCGGTCTCGCTCGTCGTCGGCATGGTGGTCAACGCCGGCTTCCTCGTCCGCGACCGCGGCCGCTTCCGAGCGGCCGGCGACCTGGTCACGGCCGCGTTCGGGATGGCCGTCAGCGCCAGGATGCTGGCCGTCTTCCCGTTCGACTTCGCCGGCTACGCGACCGACTGGTCGTGGCTCGCGCGGGTGGCCCTTGTCGTCGGGATCGTCGGGACGGCGATCGCGGTGATCGTGAACGTGGTCAAGTTCATCACCGGGGACGCCGGACCGACCGACTGAGCAACCCTGTGCCGCCGAGCGACTGGCCGACGACCACCACGGCGCCAACCCGAACCCCGCGAAGCACAGGAGATCCGGCCCGTCACACCGCGGGGAGCCTGACGACGAAGCAGGCACCGTGCGGTCGGTTGGGCTGGTACCGCACGTCGCCCCCGCTGGCGCGGGCCAGCTTGGCGACGATGTACAGACCGAGCCCCACGCCGCTGCGCTGGCGAAGCGTCGTCTCGGCGCGCGAGTGGCGCTCGAAGAGGTGCGGGACGAACGTCTCCGGCACGCCCGCCCCGTGGTCGCAGACCGCCAGCTCCACCATGGCGCCCGTCCGCCGGGCGCGCACGGTGATCGGTGGCTCGCCGTACTTCGTCGCGTTCTCGACCAGGTTCATCACGATCTCGTCGACGTGGGACGGGTCTGCCAGCACCTGCAGGGACTGAGGGCAGTCGATCTCGACGTTGGACACCCCGAGGTCCGCGAGGTGCGAGAGGGCGACCTCCCAGAGGTCGACGGGTCCCGGGGCTGCCCCCGGAGCCGGTGCCGTATCGCGTCCGGCCAGGAGCATCCGCTGGATCATGCGGTGCAGTCGTCTGGCCTGGGCACCGACGCGGCGGTTCAGGTCGCGGCGCTGCGGCTCGCTGAGCTCCTCCCATCGCGTCTCGAGCACGTCGGTGAGCCCGATGATGACCGTCAGGGGTGTGGCCAGCTCGTGGGTGAGCTCTGACGTGAGCTCGCTGCTGGCGGTCAGCATGCTCCGCAGCTCCTCCTCGCGCAGCCGCTGCTCCGTGGCGTCGCGGAGTGTGAGCACCCAGACCGGCTCGCCGCCCCACGACGTTGACACGGCACGCATCTCGACGGTCCGGAGGCCTCCGTCCCGCTGGACCAGCTGGATGTCGCGGACGCCCGCCACGTGGGGAAGGCCGAAGGGCTCACCGGAGAGGGCCCCCGGCTTGCGCCCGAACAGCTCGTGAGCCGCCGGGTTCGCGTACCGGATGTAGCCCACCATGTCGACGACGAGCAGACCGTCGGGCGTCGTGGTCAGCAGCTTGGCCAGCTGCTCGACGGGGGTGGATGTGCCGCTCACCGGCGCCAGTCTCCGTGGTCTTCTGAGGACACGGGGCCCCGAGGAACGGCCGTGAGGATGCCGCCGAGCCCGGCCAACGGCGCACCGACGTGCATCCCTTCGCTGTCGATCGTGAACTGGCGCAGGTGCCGGTCGTGGGACGAGCCCCGCATCTTGAGCACGCCGACCACCCGCATGAGGTCGGCGTCCGACTCGGCGTAGCGGAGCATGATGATGCAGTCCGACAGCACCGAGACCTCCGCGCCGGTGGGATGCTGGCCGCCGAACAGCTCGGTCGCCGCCGTGTACAGCCCCGTGATCTGCCGCTCCTTGACGAGCCCGGTCAGAGCCATGACGAACTCCCGGAACGCCTGCGGCCCCGCGATCCGCTCCAGGGCCGTCAGGCTGTCGAGCACCAGCCGCTGCGGTCGGAGGGTTTCCATCTCGCGCACGATGTCGACGAGGTGCTCCTCGATCGACAGCGACTCCGGGTAGCGGCAGAGGATCCGCAGCCGCCCGTCCGACACGGCCTCGCCGAGATCGCGGCTCCAGTTGCGTGCGTTGCGGAGCACCTGACCGGCGCTCTCCTCGAACCCGAGGAACAGCGCCCGGTCCCCGCCCGCGAGCCCGCCGGCCAGGAACGTGGCCGCCACCAACGACTTGCCCGTTCCCGTCGCTCCGGACACGAGCACGACAGAGTCGCGGAAGAAGCCGCCGCCACACATCTCGTCGATGACCGGGTCACCGGTGGACACGCGGTCGTCTCCCACCGTCTGGGTCAGCTCGACACCCCCGAGGGGGACGGCCACGATGCCGTCGACCGGCCGCACGGTGAAGGGATAGGGCCCGCTGCGGTGGCCGCCACCCCGGATCTTCGCCGCTTCGATCGTGCGGCGCCGCTTCTCGCCGACCAGCCGGTACTCCAGACGGATGATGCTGTCGGTCGCGTGCTCGCCGATGCGCAGGTGGAGCTGGCTCAGCTCGCCCTCACTTCCCTCGGCGGTCAGCACCGCGGTGACGTGCGCGTCTTTGAGCGCCGCCAGCATCCCCTGCAGAGCGGCGCGTACCAGGGTCACGTCTCCGAACCGCATGAACGCGACGCTGACCGAGTCGATCGCCACCCGCGTCGCGCCGATGCGCCCCACGGCTTCGAGGATCCGTGAGGTCAGCCCGGAGAAGTCGAAGCTTCCGGCGACGATGTCGTCCCCGCCCTCCGGGCTGGCATCCACGAACCGCCAGGAGCCTTCGCGCTCCCAACCCGACACGTCGAACCCGAGGGCGGCCGCGTTCCGACGGATGTCGCGCGGCGGCTCGCCGAGGGTGACGAACACCCCCGCCTCGCCGTACTGACGGATCCCCTCCGCCAGGAACTGCATGGCGAACACGGTCTTGCCGGCGCCGGCCACGCCGCAGACGAGCGTGTTGCGACCGATCGGCAGCCCCCCGCTGCAGATCGCGTCCACGCCCGGGATTCCCGTCGGCAGTCGGTCGAGCGGCAGCACCTCGGTCGCCGTGGTCATGGCCGCCGTCCTTCCGTCGGGGAGGAGCGTGTCCGCACCGGGCCTTCGGCGATGCCGAGGACGTTGGCGGCCACCGCGCCGTCGCTCAGGTCGCCGACCACCCGGACCACGGGCTCGGGCGCCACCCGCATCACCATGGGCAGCGCCAGAATCCGGTTCTCCTCCGCCGCCTGCCCGTCCTGGGACACGTCCACGATCTCGACCGCGTACTCGACGACCCCGTGCGCGGCACACAGCTCGTGCAGGGCCCGCACCACACGCTGGGACCGCCAGCTCTGTCCCGTGACGAACACGCGGAACCGCCGTTCGCCTTCCACGGACCTCCTGCCTCCTCCCGGGAGCCAGCGACGGACCCATGGTCTGCCGTCGTGCCGAAGGGGCCGCTCGGACCCAGCGGGGGCAACGCCCCTCTCGCAGTATGCGCCTCGGCGCCGAGCAGGGTAAGAGCCGAGTTGTCCGGGGCGGGCGACACCCGACCACCGTGGACCGGCGGCGCCACCGCGGCCAGGGCGGTGGCCCGCCGGCAGATCCGATGGGTGGTGGGACGGTCGGTCGCCGGCCTCGCCGGTGACCCGGACGTTCAGGACACGGGCACCCGCTCGGCGAGGAAGCGGGTGACCACCCGCGCGGCGTGGTCCACGTCGTCGAGCCACGGTAGGTGCCCGCTGTCGGCGCGCAGCTCGAGCTGCGCGCCGGGAACGGCGGCGACCGTACGGCGGGCAGCCTCAGAGCCTCCGAACGGGTCGTCTCGGCCCCACAGGAACCAGGTCGGGCAGCGCACCGCGGCGAGCTGGTCGTCCGTCAGCACGAGCCGCCGGTCGAATCCGCCGAACACCGTGCCGGCCCGCGCGATCATGTCGCCCTCGTTGCGGAACGTGTCGGTGTGCTGCTGCATCGCCAGGTACCAGTCGAAGAAGACCTGCGGGATCCGACCGGCGGCGAGGCTCGCGCCATGCCCGATCTGCTTCAGGGTGACGTCCCCCATGCGTTCGATGGGTGGCAGCGCGTGCAGCAGCTGCCGGACCCCGGGGACCATGAGAGCCCGCATGAACGTCGGGACCCGGAAGCCCGGAGCGAAGGCGGGACAGCCGAGCTGGACCATGCGGTCGACCCGGTCGGGATGGGCCGCGGCGGATCGCAGCGCCACCCAGCCGCCGAAGGACGAGCCGACCAGGTGCGCCCGCTCGACGCCGAACGCGTCGAGCACGTCGACGGCGAGCAGCTCCGCGTACGTGCCGGCCCGGTCCGGCGACAGGGGCCGCGACAGCGGGTCGCTCAGGCCCGTCCCGGGACGGTCGAGCAGCAGGCACCGCAGGCCGGCGACCCGCGCCGCCAGGAATGCCCAGGTGGATCCGGCGTTCGGGCCGCCGTGGAGGAACAGGGCCGGGGCGCCTTCGCCGACCTCCTGGACGCGCACGTCGACGTCCAGCCGGTCGAGATGGACCCGGTGTTGGGTGGGGGTCGCGCCGGCGGCGGCGAACAGCCTCGCCTCGGCGGCGGTGTAGCGCTCGGCGTCGATCATCAGCGCACCTCCAGCGTGCTCGTCATGTTCTCGTGGCCCGGGATGGTGCAGCGCACGACGTAGGTGCCGGGCGGCAGGTCGATGTCGACGCGCCGGTCGGCGGTCGGCGGCAGGTCGACGTTCACGGCGGTGCCCTCCACGGTGAACGTGTGTCGCCACTCGTCCTCGTTGTCGAGGAACAGCGTCTGTCCGGACGTGACCGCGATCGTGGCCGGGTAGGTCGTGTTCTTCGCCGCGACGGGGACGTTGCCGGGCTCCGCCACGTCGGACGACACGCGGGCGCGGGCCACGCCCGCCGTCACGACGGCCGCGACGACGCCGGCGAGCGCCACCCGACCGAGGATCCGCGCCGCACCATCGGCGTCGCGCAGCAGCAGCCCGGCGGCCGCGACGGCGGTCAGGCGGCCGCCGGCCGACACCGCCGCCCAGACGAAGCTCGCGACGTCCGACGGGTGGGTGATCCCCGACACGAGGTGGGTCGCGCCGCCGACCAGGGCGACGACGGCCAGCAGCGCGAGCACGCCGGCCAGCGGCGCCGGCCACCAGCGCAGCGCCAGGACCGCCACCACCGTCAGGACCGCGAACACGGCCAGCGGGGGGATCACCTGCTGGATGATCACCATGAGCAGCAGGTCCATGCCGACGGCCGCGAACGACGCGCGCAGCAGCAGACGGCGCGCACGGCTCGGGATGGCGGTTGACGGGGCAGCCGTCATCGGGACGACGGGGGATACAGGTTCCATGACAACCCTCCAGGTCGTGGTGCGTCCAGCCTCTGCCGGCGCGCGACGGCCGCCGACCGGGCAGGCGTGCCGACGTGCGGTAGGGACGTCCCCACCCCGTGGCAGGGAGCACCCCCTTCCCTGCGTCGCCGTGAGCGGCCACACTGCGCGGGTGAGCGAGACGGCCCGGACATCGAGCGCTCCGCGCGTGACGCGGTTCACCACCGCCGGCGCGGTGATCGCCGGCCTGCTCGTGGTCGCATCCTTCGCGTCGTTCGTGGCGCGCGGCGACGGCCTCGCGGAGATGTTCGACGGCTGGCTGCTCCACAACGGTCCGGTCGGGCTCGTCGGCACGACCGTCATGGCGGCCGCGCTGCGTCGCCAGCCCCGCAACCGCGCCGCCTGGATGTTCTACGTGTCAGCGATGGCGGGGGCCGTGCACACGGGCCTGGTCGCCGCGGCATACGCCGTCGGGGACCAATACCCGGCGGCATGGGCCGCGCTGAACAACGGCACGATCGCCCTGCGTGACATCCCGCCCACCCTGATGTGGCCGCTGTGGGGTAGCTCCTGGGTGTGGATCATCTCGGCCGGGATGGTGCTCACGTTCGCGCTCGTCTACTTCCCGGACGGTCAGCTGCCGTCTCGGCGCTGGCGCCCCGTGACGTGGGCCGCCACGGCCGGGATCGCTCTCGCCGTCGCCGGCTACGCCTGGGGCAACCGCCCGTGGTCGCCCTACCTCGTGGACCGCAACGGCCCCGGGCTCGGGGACCCGGTCGGTGCGTTGCTGACCGCCATCGGTCTGCCCCTGCTCGGCGGCGCCGCTCTGGCCACGGTCGCCTCGCTCGTCGTGCGGCTCCGGACCAGCACGCCACTCGTGCGGGCCCAGGTCCGCCCGGTCGTCATCGCCGGGTCCCTGACCGTCGCGTCGATGGTCCTGCTGTGGCCGTGGCAGGCCGTCTGGGCGCTCGTGAACGTCCCGATCATCGTCGTGTTCGTGCTGACGGTCGGCGCGACCGTGGCCCGCCATCGCCTCTTCGACGTTGAGGTCGCGATGAGCCGGGCCGTCGTCGTGACCGTGCTGGGTGGGTTCGTCACGGTCGGCTACGCCGCGCTGGTCGCGGGGCTGGGGCTCCTCGTCGGGTCTCCCGGCTCGCTGTGGACCTCCGTGCTGGCGACGGCGCTGATCGCCGTGTCGTTCGACCCGGTCCGCCGGCGGGTGCAGCGCTGGGCACGGCGTGCCGTCACCGGGGCGCGCGCGGCGCCGGACGAGGTGCTCGCCACCGTCGGGGAGCATCTCGGCGGCGCGGCGTCCACCGACGAGGTGTTGCAGCGGGTCGCCGCGGTGCTGGTGGACGGCACCGGCGCGGTGGCTGCCGAGATCCGGTCGCACGACGCGAGCCTCGCGGTCGCGGCGGGGGTCCCGCCGCCTGCCCCGGCGGTACAGGCGGTCCCGGTCACCCATGAGGGCGAGGTGCTCGGGGAGCTCCGCCTGCTCGCCGATCGTGAGGACCGCTTCACGCCGGGCGACGAGTGGCTGCTCTCGCGGGTTGCCGGGACGCTGGGCCCGGTGCTGCGTGCCTCGGCGCTCACCCGTGATCTCGAGCGGCGGATCGAGGATCTGCGGACCTCGCGCCGTCGGATCGTGACGGCCCAGGAGGAGGCGCGGCGGGCGCTGGAGCGCGACATCCACGACGGGGCACAGCAGGAGCTGCTGGCGTTGCGGCTCGCGCTCGGGCTGGCGGAGACCTTCGCCGACCAACAGGACGCCGCCCGGGTCCGTGGGGCCCTCGGCGAGGCGAGCCGCCGCACGGACGAGGCGATCCGGTCGCTGCGGGCCCTGGCCCGCGGTCTGTACCCGCCGATCCTCGCCGAGCAGGGGCTCGTGGCGGCGGTGCAGGCCCACGCACGCCTCGTCCCGTTGCACGTCCGTGTCGACGGCGACGGCCTGGGTCGGCTCGACCGCGACGTTGAGACTGCCGTCTACTTCTGCTGCCTCGAGGCGATGCAGAACGCGACGAAGCACGCCGACGCGTCGTCGCTCACCGTGACGTTCCGGCGGGCCGGCGCGCACCTCGACTTCGCGGTGGCCGACGACGGGGCGGGCTTCGTCGCCGACGCCGGAGCGTCGCCCGGCGCCGGGCTCACGAACATGCGCGACCGCGTCGACGGCCTCGGGGGCGAGCTCAACGTGAGGTCGGCACCCGGCGCCGGTACGACGGTCGCCGGACGGGTACCCGTGGACGCCGCGGCGTCAGCGCAGGTCACGGCGGCCGTTCAACCGCCGGCCTCGGACAGGTAGAGCAGCACCGCCCGGACCCGACGGTGCACGTCCGTGTCGTCGGGGCGCAGGTCGAGCTTCGTGAAGATGCCGTTGATGTGCTTCTCGACGCCCTTGTCGCTGAGCCCCAGCTCGGCGGCGACGGCGCCGTTCGTCGCCCCGCCCGCGACGAGCTCGAGGACCTCGAGCTCGCGGGGCGTGAGCCGATCCAGCGGCGACTCCCGCTTGCGTCGCCGGGCCGAGACCAGGGCGTCCACGACGATGGGGTCGAGCACCGTCCCGCCGGAGGCGGCCTCGACGATCGCGTGCCGCAGCTCGCGGACGTCGCCGATGCGCTCCTTGAGGAGGTACGCGCGCCCCCGCGCCCCGCCGTCGAGGAGCCGCAGCGCGTACTCGGGTTCGGCGTACTGGCTGACCACGACCACGCCCACGTCGGGATGGCTCATGGCGAGCTGTTCGGCGGCCCGAATGCCCTCGTCGGTGCCGGTCGGTGGCATCCGGATGTCCGTGAGCACCACGTCAGGGGTGTGCTCCTCGACCGCCGCCAGCAGCGCCTCGTAGGTCCCCACCGAGGCCAGCAGCGTCAGGTCGTCCTGCGCCTCCAGCAGCAGCCGCGTGCCCTCGCGCACGAGGTAGCTGTCCTCGGCGGACACGATCGTGATCGGCATGTGCAGCGCCTCTCGACGGCTGCCTCACCGCCGCTGGGCGCGGCCGCGTGCGGGTACCCGTCGTCGGACGCGAGCCCCTCACGCCCGACCCCACGAGGATAGTCCTGCGAACCATGGGCCCGGGGCCGGACCGGCGCGTGGCCGGGATCTGCTGGTGCCTGTCCGCGAGGTGGATGGCTCAGCGCTCGGGGACGCGGCGTAGCTGGAACGGGTTCACGCCGGTGTGGCGCGCGAGGAACCGGTAGGTGAGCCACTTCGCGCCCGCGTTCGTGAGGAAGGCCGCGATCGAGAAGCCCCAGACGACTCCGGCCCAGCGCCAGCCGATCGGCTCGACGAGCCAGCCGTACACCGCCAGCAGCGTCCCGAGCACCTGGGTCGTCTCGGCGGCGATCACCAGCCTGACGTTCGGGAGCGGGCGCGACCAGAAGGGGCCGTCGTTGCGCGTCAGGTAGATCGTCAGGTGTCCGGCGACGAGCAGCTTGAGGAAGAGCAGGGTCTGCACCTGCCCCACCGGCATGTCCCACACGACGTGCGCCAGGAAGAACAGCCCGAACGAGAACGCGACGCCGACCACGCCCAGGACCGAGGCGACGGTGAGGATCTTGCCCATCTCGAAGCGCACGGGCTGCTCGGCGGTGCGGACGTTGTCGTAGGCGATCGTCATGATCGGGATGTCGTTCATGATCACGAGCAGCACGATCTGCAGCGGCGTCACCGGGAACGTCGCGAACACCAGGATGCTGGCGGCCACGAAGAGCAGGACCCGGGCGGTCTCGGCCACCCGGAACGTCGCGTAGGAGGACATCCGGGCGAAGATGCGTCGGGCCTCCTCGATCGCGCCCGTGATCGCGGACAGCCCCGGGGCGGTGAGCACGAGCGCGGCCGCGGCCCGGGCGGCCTGGGTCGCGCCGGACACCGCGATGCCGGTGTCGGCCTGCTTGAGCGCCGGCGCGTCGTTCACCCCGTCACCGGTCATCCCGACACGGTGTCCGGACTGCTGGAGATGGCGCACGATGGCGAACTTGTGCTCAGGGGTGACCTGCGCGAAGCCGTCGATCTCGTCCAGGTCGTCGACGAGCACGCGCGCGTGGTCACCGTCGCCGCGGGTGTCGAACACGTCGTCCGCGGCCCGGATGTCGGCGCCGAGCCCAAGCCGGTGCGCGATCGTGCGGGCGATGTCGAGGTGGTCGCCGGTGAGCATCTTGACCGCCAGCCCGTGGTCGCGCTGCCGGGCGATCTCCTCGGCTGCGTCGTCACGCGGCGGGTCGAGCAGCGCGAGGACACCGAGGTAGCGCCAGTCGCCTCCCTGGTCACAGCGCGCCACGCCGAGAGCACGGTCGCCCTCGCCGGCGAACTCCTCGACGGCGGCGGCGACCTGTGCAGCGACCTCGTCCGGCGCGCCGACGAGCTCCGCGATGACCTGCGGGGCGCCCTTGGCGGCGGTGAAGGACATCCCGTCGGGACCGGACACGTCGGCGTCCGCGTACTTGCGATCCGGGTCGAACGGACGGAACTCCTCGATCCGGTAGCCGTCCAGCGCGTCGGGAGCAGCCAACGCGGCGAGCACCGCTCGATCGATCGGGTCGTCGGTGTCGTCCTCGCAGGTCAGGGCCGCACCGAGGACGACCTCGTCGACGGCGACCGCGCCGATCGTGCGGACGGTCTGCAGGGTGAGCTGGTTCTTCGTGAGGGTGCCCGTCTTGTCGGAGCAGAGCACGTCGAGAGAGGCCATCTCCTCGATCGCGTCGAGCTGCGAGACGATGGCCTGCATGCCCGCGAGGCGGTGCGCGCCGATGGCCATCGTGACCGTCAGCACGGCCGGGAGCGCGACCGGGATCGACGCAATCGTCAGGACGAGCGCGAACAGGATCGCCTCCGAGACCGGCTCGCCCCGCACGACCGCGTCGGCGATGATCGCGAGCGCCAGCACGGCCGTGAGCGCGATGAGGAACCGCGCGATCCTGAAGACCATCTGTCGATAGTGGGAGGTCCGCTCGGCCTCCTCGACCAGCTGGGCCGTGCGAGCGAACCGGGTGCCACCGCCGGTGGCGACGACGACGCCCCGGGACTCGCCGGTCTTGACCGCCGTCCCGGAGAACACCATGCCGCCCCGGGTCCGGTCGACCGGCAGGGACTCGCCGGTCAGCGCCGACTCGTCGAGCCCGAGATGCGCACGGTCGACGAGCTTGGCGTCGGCCGGCACGATCTGCCCGAGCCGCAGGGCGATCAGGTCACCTGGCACGAGGTCGCGGGCGTCCACCGTCGACCAGGTCCCATCGCGGCAGACGCGCGCGTCCGGGGCGAGCTGCTCCTTCAGCGCATCGATCGCCGACTGAGCGCGATGCTGCTCCCAGAAGCCGACGCCGGCGTTGACGACGAGCAGGGTGAGGATGACCGCCAGGTCCTCGATCCGTCCCAGCGCGCCCGAGAGGATCGCGGCGACCTCGATCATCCACGGGATCGGGCCCCAGAAGAACCCGGCCAGCTCCCGCAGCAACCCGACGCGGTGCTGCTCGGTGATCTCGTTCGGGCCGTGCTCGGCGAGGCGGGACTGCACCTCGGCGGGCGAGAGCCCCCGCTCGCTCGTTCCCAACCGGGTCAGCGTCTCGTCGACGGGGAGCTCATCGAAGCCGGGCTCGGGCGCCTGCATGACGGTCACGACCGTCCTCCTGCTCGGACACCGTCCGCAGGGCAGACTCGTGTGCCGGTCCGGCCACGTGCGGCGGCAACACTGACCACCCTGCTCCCGCCACGCCGTCGCGGCCAGAGCCGATGGACCCGCCGGCAGATCCGCAGCCGTCCCCACGCTTCTCATGGGCGCGGACGCACCCACGGCGACCGTAGAATCGCCCGCAGGGAACGACGTCGACGACAGGGATACGTCATGCAGGTCGCCGAGCAGCGCCGGGTCGACCGACAGGACCTCGAGGAGTTCATCCGGCCACGCCGGAACCTCGTGCTTCTGACCCGCCGCCGCGACGGTCGGCCACAGGCCTCGCCCGTGACCGGGGCGCTCAGCCCCGACGGGCGGCTGCTGATCTCCTCCTACCCGACGCGGGCGAAGACCCGGAACCTGCGACGGGACGACGCCTGCTCCGTCGTCGTGCTGAGCGACGACTTCGGCGGGCCGTGGGTCCAGGTCCACGGCACGGGCGAGGTCCTGGACGGCGAAGCCGGTGTCGAGCTGCTGGTCGACTACTACCGGGCGGCGGCCGGCGAGCACCCCGACTGGGACGAGTACCGGCAGGCGATGCGTGACCGCTCAAAGGTCGCGATCGCGGTCACGATCGACGACTGGGGACCGATCGCCACCGGCGGAGTGCCGCCCGAGTTCGCCTGAGGCGATGGCCGCCTCCGCGACGTAGTCGCTGACGTTGGCGTTGTAGACGACCTGTTCGGTTCGTAGGTCGGCCCACGCAGATCCTTCGTCGGCCCACGTCACGGCGGCGCGGAGCGGCACCGGGTGACCGTCGACGTTGTCCCACTGGAACGCCTCGTTGAGCCAGCCGGTCTTTGTCACGTCGTCCTCTGCCTTGAAGCGCAGCGACTCCATGCTCTCGAGGAGGCCGGTGTCCGGGTCGAAGTGCACGGTGAAGGTCTCGTCCTCCCCGCCGAACGGGACCGTCAGTCGGGCGGCGGTGTCGTCGACCGGGTCCCAGCGTGTGCGCGGGTCGGTGACCCACACCGAGGGCATCCAGACGGCTTCGGCCCACAGCGCGAGGTTGGCGCCCTGGTCGACGTTGGGTCCCTCGCTGACCCCGAACGGCAGGTCGAGCCGCGCGTGCCCGTCGATGAACCACTCGTCGACTGTCACCAACCCCTTGCCGAACGCGGTCAGCTCGATGGAGTGGCGGTAAGCCTGGCCCGTGAGGTGGCTGAACCGGAACCTGGCCGGGAAGGTGATCCCCGCGACACGCATGCGACCCCGACCGCTGATGACGGCGCTGTGCACGACCGGTACCCGGTCGCCGTACAACGTGCGGTAGAACCGATCGACCGGCGCAGGCAGACCGTCGGGCAACGGCACGTCGACGAGGTTCCCCGCCGTGATCGGCGCATCGGGAAGCGGCGCGGGCTCGAACCGGAGCGAGAGCCAACCCGTCGCGAGCACCGCGGCCAGTCCGCCCACGATGTACACGACGGGCCTTCGGCGCCTGCTGGAACCCGGCTCCGCTGCAGTCGACCGTGAGCCCAGCACGGTGGCAGGTGGCATCGTCGATCCTTCGCACGACCGCCGGGGTGCGGCGGGTTCTTCACCGGCCGGAGACGGGCTGCGGTGTCCCGAACAACCCCCGGGCACGTCACCCGGGAGCACGGCCAGCGACACGAACCCCACCGTCGCGAAGGCGCCCCGGCCCGACATGGGCCGGACGACCGGCTTCCTCGATGACCTTCGTCCGTCTGGCAGCGCACCAGCGGATGAGCAACGCGTACGTCGCGAACGTGCCCGGCGCACCGATGCCGCTGTCCATGGCCGGCGCCCGTATCGTCGAGATGTTCCCGATCGTCCCGATCCTGGGCAACCTGACGACCGGCGTGGGCGCGCTGTCCTACAACGGTCAGTTCAACATCACCGTCGTCGCCGACGCCGACCACGGCACCGATCTCGACGTGTTCGTCGGCGGTCTGCGACAGGCGATCGACGATCTTGCCGGCACCCGTTCGGGGTCACGCACTGCGCACGTGATCTGAGGGCGTCGGCGGTCGCGCGGCGGCGACCTCCTCGGCGGTCGTGCGCTCCGCCCTGGCCTTCACGCCGTGGAGCATCTGACGCGACATCACGAAGTCGGCCGGGACGATGAACCCGAGCAGTCCCGCGGTCACCCACCACGGGCCGGCGCTCATGCGGCTGCGGAAGGCGAACAGCCCATCTGGACCAGCCACGGCCAGACGTGCTCCGGCGGCGCGTCGATCGTGATCGCGTGGGTGGCCCAGCCACTGGAGCGCCGCGTACCCGCCCATTGCGGCCACGCCGGTCGCCGTCATCATCGGATGCTTCACGGTGCCCACCTCCAGGTGCGGCCGGCGGCGTCGATGGTCACGAACCAGACACGGGGCGGCTCGTTTCCGGGACGGGTCGACCGGGCGTGGCACGCCAGCCTGACGACCCTACGGCCGGTGCCGCCGTGTCGTCACCGGGCTCCTGCGCTCTCGCGCAGCGTTGCGGACCGCCTGCGCCGGCTGTACGAACATCTGCCCGACGGCGTTGAGCACCGGGCCCGATGCCAGCAGCGCGACCAACGCCCAGACGACGCTGTCCGTCAGGAGCCAGACGATCAGCGACGCCGTCAGGCCACCTCCGGCCATCCACGACGCCCACAGGACCTTCGACCGGGTGCTCGCACGCATGAGCTCATCTCCTGGCAGGCTCACCACGCTGCCAGTGTCCGCCGCCCTCGCAAAGGCGACCAGGGCACGGTGGCCCACTCGTGACGCTGAAGTCATGGCCCCATGTCTGTGTGTCGTACGGCGCGGTGCCGGAGGGTCTCCTGGACGCGCACGGCTGCTCGAAGAGGAACTGCCCGACCAACCGGCTCGTTTCGAGCCCGTCGCATTCCTGGAACGGACCGCCGAGAACGCACGGGGTGACGACTCGGAGAGCGGCGGGAGCATCCGCAAGGGATACTCGAAGTAGGAACGAAGGAGGCCCAGATGGGCGGAAACACGAAAAGGGCCAAAGGCCGCGTCAAGCAGGCCATTGGCGCCATAACCGGCGACAAGAAGCTCCAGCGGAAAGGAAAGAGCGACGAGCGTGTCGGCAGCCTCGAGAACAAGACCGACGACGCGGCCGATGCGGTCCACGACACGGTCGACGAGGTCATCGAGAAGGTCTCCGACAAGGAGTAGCTCCTGACACCCAGGGAGCACGGTCCGGGCACGCCCGGTCGGATCATTCGCATCGTGATCGTGCTGAGCGTCCTCGGCCGCTTCCCTCGGCTCCGTCGGGGAGCGAACGCGGCCACCCCGCCCACCGCGCGCTCCCGGCCCCTACGGGCCGCCCATCAGTCTGGCGGTGCAGTAGCGGCGAAGAGATGCGACCATGAACCACGTCGATCCGGAAGGGCAGGCTGTGCCATCCACGCCCGAGTCCACCACGAAGCCGGAGTCGGCTCCGGCTCCGAAGAAGGAACGCGTCTTCATCGGAACCGGCCTGTTCTGGGGGCTCCTCGTCGGTGTGCTGTTGGCGGTCAGCATCATCATCCTGGCCGCCCAGAACACCGAACGCACCACGATCGAGTTCCTGAGCTGGTCGTATTCGACGCCGCTGATCGCGGTGATCCTGGGGGCGCTGCTCACCGGCGTGGTCCTCGACGAGCTGGCCGGGCTGGTCTATCGAGCCCGGCGACGGCGGACGCTGTCCGAGCGCGACGAACTCAGGCGCCTTCACACGGACTCGTGAACCGAGGGAGCCCGTCCGGCCGCACCTGGCGGACGGCCCGCGGACCGAGAGGAGGTCCCCGATCTCCTGCCGCGACCTGGTTCAGCTGATGTCCCGTCTTTGCAGCGTCCAGGTGGCCACGGTGGCGTAGGTGGCGAGGACGGCGATCGCCTGACCGGCACCGACGAAGGGGCCGGAGAAGGACCCGGGTCCGTTGTCGCCCAGAGCGGCGGTGGGCACCCCGACCGCCGCGGCCAGCGAGTAGGCGTTGGCACGGAGGAAGAACTCGACCGTGCCCGTCAGCCAGGAGACCTCGTTCGCGATGGTGGACAGGATCCCCTCGATGACCAGCGCGTAGACGACCCCGACGCCGATCGCCATGGCCGTACCCCGGGTGAGAGTGGCGAGCAGGACCCCGATGGCCGCCCACACGACCAGCACGAACCAGCCTGCCGCCAGGCCGGCGGCGAGGTGCCCGGCGCCGGGCCAGTCGACGGGGGCGTGCTCCGTGCGGGCGATCACGGTGCTGGCGATCGCGCCGGCGACGAGCAGGGGTAGCCGCGCAGGCGCAGGGGCTCGCCACCGAGCAGTCGGGGCAGCTCCACTGGTTGCGGCGCGGGCCAGACCGGGTCGCCGACGTTGATGTCGACCTTGGGAAGCAGCTTGGCGGTGTGCAGCGTCGCGGCGATCGAGACCCGAACTCCCTGGTAGTCGTCGTCCTCGCGGATCGCTTCTGCCGTCACGCTGTCGAGGTCGAACACGAGCCCGTCGTCGAGCGGCACCCGGGCGACCTCGATGGCCAAGTCGCGGATCACATCGAGGTCGTTGGCGAGCTGTTCGGCGTGCATGTCCAGGTCACGGGTCGGACGACGCTGGTCGAACACAGCCAGCAGCATCCCACCCTTGAGTACCAACCGCTCGGCGTGCTCGGTCTGCGCCAGGCGGGCGAGCAGCCCTTCGAGTCCGAACATCGTCAACAGCTCCTGGGTGTTGCGACCATCGCGACGAGCGACCGCCTGTAGGTCCAGATGCCGGCGACGCCCGACGTCCACGACCTTCGCGTCATCGGCCTTCGCATCCTCCGTCACAGCAGCACCCGCAGGTCCTCACGCAGCCGCCCCAGCGCCTTGGGGAACGACGCCGCGAGATCGAGGAGCTTGGACGGTTGCGATCCGCGCCGTCCCAGCCAGGTCTTGAGCGCTTCGCGTCCGAGCTCGTCGCCCTCGAGGTGCCGCAGCCGGTAGGCATCCACGATCGACCGCTCGGGCGAGTACAGCCCGATCTCGAAACCGGCGTCCAGCCCGACCACGGTCCGGCCGAGCCCGAACGTGCCTGCGGCGAAGTGGTGCCACTGCACCGGAGAGTCCAACGTCGGCCGGCGTGTCCCGCGAGGCAGGGCCACGTCGATCCGTGCCGGGATCTGATCGGTCAGGTCATGCCGGGCCAGCGCCGAGGTCAGACAGATCGTCGCACGCGGCTGCGCCGCCGCCACCACCACAAGGTTCAGGTCGAACACGTCCACGTCGGTACGCCGGTACAGGCCATGGCTGAGACGCTCCAGACGACCTTCGGCCACGAGCCCGTACAGGGCAGGGTCGGACATCCCGGCATCACGAGCGTCCGACCACCGGAACACCGGCGGCAACCCAGCCAGCAACTCCACGACCTCGACCACCCTCGCGACAGGTCTAGAGTATCGTACGCACACATGGCCTGCCTGTATGCAGAACTTCAAGATGACGGGCCAAGGGGTCTCGGTGAGCCCGTGTAGGTGCCGGAGACCCGGTGGTGTCAGGTTCACTGCCCTGCTTCCCCTGCCAGGAGTCCGATGCACCGCGTCCTGTACCGCCTCCTCGTCACCCTCGTCGGGTTGCTCGTCCGCTCCGGCCGTGCCAAGGACCTCGAGATCGTCGTGCTACGCCACCAGTTGGCCGTGCTGCAACGTCACCACGACCGCCCCGCGTTGGCCGAGTCCGACCGGACCCTGCTCGGCGCCATCGCGGCCGCACTGCCGCGGGCCCGCCGCGACGGCTGGCTGGTCACCCCCGACACGCTGCTGCGCTGGCACCGCCAACGCATCGCCCGTTACTGGACCCGCCCCCACCGACCTGCCGGACGGCCACCGCTCGCGGCAGGCGTGCGCCGCCTCACCCAGCGGATGGCGAGGGACAACCCGACCTGAGGCTACCGCCGCATCCACGGCGAACTCGTCGGACTAGGCCACACCATCGGCGCCTCAACCGTCTGGCAGATCCTCAAGGACGCCGGCATCGACCCCGCCCCGACCCGCACGTCGACGACGTTCCGGGGTGTGACGACAGCATGCGTCTACGGAGCCGGCGAGGTCAGTCGAGTCCGGCGGGCCGATCAGCATCCGCTCGCGCCGCATGCAGCACTCGCACAACCACGAGTCGATCCACCCCGGCTCGGTAGAACACCACGAAAGGAAAGCCGCGGACAACCGCACGCCGAACATCCTCGTAGCCGGCGACGGGCGGAGCACTTCGCGGGAACGCCTCGAGCCGGGCGAACAGCTCGTCCAACGAGACCAGGAACCGGTCACTGAGACCAGCCTCGGCCGCGTCGTAGTACTCGCGGCTCGCACGCAGGTCAGCGACCGCGGCGGGCGTGAGAACCAGATCCACTATTCCGACCAGATCTCGGCCCTGACCTCGTCCCACGATCGCACCGCATCCGGATGTGCCTCCAGGTCGGTGAGGGCCTCGTCGAGCAGCCGCCGCTCATCCTCGGTCGGCTCGTACACCGGTTCGCCGAAGTAGCGACGCAGCGCATCCTGGAAGACGTCGGAGCGGGAACGGTGCTCAATGTCCCGCAGGCGCTCGACCATGTCGAACAGCTCCTCGGGCAGCGTGACAGCGACCTTCTTGACCGACATGGACACCCTCCAGGGCGAGTATGACCAAATCATACTACCCGGGGGCGTCCTGACACCTGTGCGGGCGGGAGACCTGTGCGTGCCGGAAACCCGATCGTGTGGTGTCCACTGCCCGGTTCCCGCTGTTGGAGCGTGATGTACCGCGTCCGGTATCGGCTTCTCGCCACCCTGGTGACAATGCTCGTTCGCTCGGGTCGTGACAAGGACCTCGATCGAGATCGTCTTCCTGCGCCACCAGTTGACCGTCCTCCAACGCCAGATCGACCGTCCGACCCTGAACGAGGCGGACCGCTCCCTGCCCGGCGCGGTCGCGGCCGCCCTCCCCCGTGCCCGACGCGCGGGCTGGCTGGTCAAGCCGGACAGGCTCCTGCGCTGGCACCGCCAACGGATCCCACGTCACTGGACCCGACCGCACCGACCTGCGGGACGTTCCCCCATCGCCAAGGGCGACCCCGCCGGCGGCGAGAAAGCAGAGACCGGCAACCACAAGGACGCGGGCTCCGATCTTGTCTGCGATCTTGCCCGCCAAGGGTGAGCCAATCAGCATGTCGACGTACAGCGGTATCAGGGCTGCGCCGGCTGCGGCGGGTTGGTAGCCGTGGGTGCTCTGCAGCTGAACGACGACGAAGAGGAATGCTCCGGCAGAGACCATGTTGTCACTCGCCACGAGCATGGGACCACCTGGCGAGGGGTTCTGCCAGGGGGATGGGACCACCTGGTTGCCAGTGATGGGACCACCTGCGGGGTTGCCGGTCGCCTGAGGAGTTCAGTTCGCGCCTGCCGTGTCCACGGAGGGCGTGTGAGCTACCGAGAGGTGACCATGATCGAGATCAGAGAGGTCCTGCGACTGTGGTTGCGGGGAGACACCCAGGTCGACGTGCGTCCTATGCGATTCCTGTTCGTCAGGTCCAAGGTCTCGCCTCCGGCTTCCTTCCCACGACACCTCACGATGCCGCAGTTGCCTTCAGCTCGGTCGGGCATCACCTCCCAACCCCGAGGACTTCCACCTCGGAAACGATCGCCCATGCCGGGCGTACAAACGGCAGACAACCCCCGGATTCGGGGGTTCTGCTAGTAGCGGGGGCAGGATTTGAACCTGCGACCTCCGGGTTATGAGCCCCGAAGAGCTCATCCCACCCCGGGCCAGCCGACCCCAGAACATGCCGCTGACCTGCGGAAACGCGACAAGCCCATCCCCTCCCATCCCGCGTCAGTCCGGCGCGTCTCGGAAATCTCGGCACTCATCTGGCACTCATCGAGAGACCAGCCGGTGAGGTAGAGGCTGGGCGGGTCTCACCCGCCGTCGGGCGCCAGCCGGCCCTCATCGTCCCGCAGACTCAGATCGTCGAAGTCGCCCCACGCCTTGAACAGCTTCAGGTCGTCCAGCGACATATCCGCCATGGAGATGACTTCCCAGTCGACGACCTCGATGTCGTCACATGTGGCAATTAGGCGGACGATCTCCTGCAACGCCTCATTGGCGGTACGCAGCTTCTTCACGTCGTCGTAGTCTTCGACCTCCATGACCCCTCGGAGCGCAAGCCGGTAACTGTCCCCGTCGGCCAGTTCCTCTTCGGTGTGGAGTGCCACGAAGAGCCGTGCTAACAGTGAGCCTCCCCCGCCCTTCCCCGCCTTGCGGACAGCACTCCAGACTGGCCGAAGTCTCTCGTTGAATCGATCCGGGAGTGCTTCACGCCAGTAGCGCATGCCCATCCATCGAGCTAGCGCCCGACGATGCTCGGTAGGAAGTCGCCGTTCAGCGTCAGGGGCGTAGCCCAGCAACTGCGACCGATCAACCCAAGCTCGGTTCCGCATGTCGGCTTCGAGCAGAACTACGCGGCCCGCGAGTTCCACCTCAAGCTGGAGTCGCCGGGGGTTCTTGCCCCACATGTAGTTGCCGTCCTTGGCCTCGGACTCCAACTTCTTGAGCAGCAGGATCTCGGCTAGCGGCTCTGCCTCGAAGTCGCGTGCGCCAACGTCGCACGAGTGCGAAGCGACAACGACCCAGCCGCTACCCCACGACTCCTCGAGGACCCCGTCATCGACAAAGTGGGCGACCGCGGCGTCGGGCACGGTGTCGCCTTGGAGCCAGCGCGCAGAATCGGTCTCAGGCACGCCGGCTCCCTACTCGCGGACCGGGCGCTGCCCTGTCTCAAACGACACGCGCTCGGGGTCCCGGCCGGAGGGGAACTCGATCCCCAAGCGCTCCGCTGCACGCCGCCCACTGCGCCCCTTCCTAGACGTTGGTGCCTCGACGCCCTGTCCTAGGCGTTCAAGATGCTCGCCGATCACGTGCGTCCGCAATGGCTCGTCCGCAAGCAACTCGAGAAGTGACATCGCGTCTGTAACCGGATCGTGGTGATGCACTGGATCCATAGGGCACCCTGCCGCCGCGACCCATCGCTCCGCGAGTCTGCTGATCGTCGACATTCGCCGCAAATTCTCGTCGCGAGGCGATGCCTGATCACGCACCCACGAATACACCGTCGGCCGCTCAACGCGTAGAACCTGAGCGAGCTGGGTGACGTTCAGCGAGAAGGCGGTCCTGATCGAAGCCAACATCGCAGACACGGTGGGCAACTGTCGCGCGGCCGCCTGCTCCGGGCTCACTCCGGTCGACGGGGATGTGACCACCGTACGAAGCCTGTCGACCGACAACTCCCATGGAGCCTGTGCGCGACCGCCCTGGATGATCACAAGCAGTCGCTCCGGAGTCGTGGAGCTCCGTCCACGAAGGCGGTCGGCCTGCAGCCACTCAAAGCCGGTCGATCGCGCGCTCGCGGCCGAACCGGACGACACGCGCTCTCCCCACGGTGAGACCGACGAGGTTCCCTGCCACGCTGTCGTTGTTTCTGTCATCGTCCACTCCAGTGCTGGAGCGCTTCTTCGGTGACCGCCGCACGGAAGGCGAGGTCGCTGTAGTTGTGGAGTTCCCAGAAGGCGTCCACGAGTTCCGACGGATCGAAGTCGCGCCTCCCAACGGTGTAGTGGTCAATCTCGAGAAGTGCCGACTCTGACTCTGGTCGCGGTCCCCGGTGGTTCAGCACAGTCGTCATGAGATCCGGGGGCAATCCAGGTCCCGGCGATGGCTTGGTAAGTCGAACGATGATCTGGCCAGCAGGAGTCGCGCCGCGCTCCTCCAGTTGTGCCTCGAGGGATTCGACCTGTAGGTCATGGGGGTCAAGGCCCCGAAGACCCTCCCGAACGAAGCCCTGGAGTGACAACCCACCCTCCGGAGCCTCCAGCGAATTTACACGGCGGAAGCCGAGACGTTCGGCGAAGTCCACATCGATGACCTCGCGGACTACGCCGGCGACCTCCTCGATTCGAGCCACGAACTCATCGAAAGACACGTACTTCGTCTGTTCGAGCACGATGAAGTTCGGATGTAGAACCACCCCCGTGGTCTTCTCCCGGTCCGTGAAGACCCAGCGTGTATCGGCAATGACCTCAACCTCACGGCCGAACTGGACCGTGTGCCCGTCTACCTGAGAGAAGCCCGGCAGACCCGTCTTTCGCAATCGCTCCTGGATGGTGGGGACATAGTTAGCCATCTGGAGCACGGGCGAGATGACCATCTGCCCGAGGGCGAACACGATCGGGTTGTCGGCCAAGTCAAGAGCAGGCCGCTGGCGGTGATCGTCCATGCTCAAACCTTACACGAAAGTTTACAGGTGGGGAGCATAGTGCACCGGACCTCTCGAAGCGTCAGTTCGCCCCACCAGCACGGACCTGTTCGCCGTGGCTCGATGAGGAGCTGGCGCGTCCGCTGACGAGGTCATCGAACAGTCTGACAGTCTCGGCATGGAGCCAGTCGTCGGCGTCGTTGGCGTCGCCGTTCTCGGCCACTGCCCGGCGGAGGCGGGTCATGGCGGCGTGGACGCGGGAGGTGTTGCCGGTCGCCGCGGCGGCTTCCATGAGGTCACGGACGAGGATCTCGGCGAGCGGATCGGCGAGCAGGCCGCGCTCGGCGGCCCAGATGGCGTCGTCGTAGCGCTCGGCGGCGAGGCATAGCTGGGCGAGGTCGTGGGCGGCGTCGACGACCTCCTGTGTGAGGGAGTAGACCTCGTTCGTCGCCCACGCGTACTCGGTCGCGGTCGCCGAGAGCGGAACCCCGCGGACCAACATCAGTGCGCGGCGCAGGTGGTCGACGGCGTTGGCCGGGTCCCGGCGCGCAGCAGCGACTGCGGCGGTGAAGCGCTCGTAGTCGAGGGCCACCGAGTCGGCGAGTCGGTAGCGGCGGAGCTCGGCGTCGGGGAAGTGCGGTGACCCGCTGTCGGCGGCGCCGAGAGACTTCCGGGCGCGGGAGGCCTCCGTGTAGAGCCGAGCAGGGCGCGGCTCCTGCTCGGGCCACAGCGCCTCGAGCAGGGTGTCGGCGTCGGCCCCAGTGCGGTGGAGAGCGAGGTAGACGATCAGCTCGATCGTCTTGTTCGTGCGGAACGGCTCAACGGCTCCGAGGAGCTCGACCGGGCCGAGCACGCGGACCTCGGTTTCGGGTTCCTCGTCCAGGGTCTCGACAGGGGCGGGTACCTCTTGGTCCGTCGGGTCGTCTGCGAGATCGATCGTCGTCGGCTCGTCGTCGGGCAGCTGGACGAGCTGCTCAGGGTCGTGGAGCGCCTGGTCGATGAGCTTGGCGGTCAGTGGTGCGGCCTCGGGGCCGAGGTCGAGTAGGTCGAACGTGATGTCTTCGGGTTCCAGGCGTGCCCTGCCGCTCCCGTCGATGTTGAGCGTCCAGTTGCCGTTCCTCGGGTTGAGGCCGCTCACGACGGCGACGAGATCGCCGCGGAGTTCGCTCGTCGTGCGCAGCAGAACGCTGACCTCGGCGGGTAGCCCGGCGGCGAGGATGACGGTGCGGGGCAGGTTGGTCTTGCCGTTCGTGTGCGGCTGCGCGAGTACCTCGCGAAGCTGATCAGAGTCGGCAAGGCTCGTGAGCCGCTCGAGGCCGTCGGGAAGTCCGTCGATGCCCACCGTGATCACATCGAGCGCGTCGACACGCGGCGTCGTGGCGAGTTCCAGCGCCCAGGTAGCCAGCAGTCGGCGCGCTCGGGCGTCATCACCGCAGAGGTGGAGGCATCCCGTGTGGGCCAGGTTGAGGAGGCCGACACGGCCTCCCGGCACGGACCCCACGGTCACGAGGGCGGGGAAGCGCGACGGCGTGCCGAGGTGAACATCCATCGTGTCGAGGCTGGCTGGGCGGTGCCGGCTCCACGTCTGATCGTGGTCGTGGCGTTCCCATCCTTCAGGCGCAGCGTCGGCCGCGGCGTCGAGGTGAACGGCGACGTCGGCGGGACCGCGGCTGATCAGCACGACGGGAGGGCCGGGGCGGTGGTCCGCGTAGTGGCCCGACAGCTCACGCAGGACGAGGTTGAGAAGGCGATCGGCATCCGGATCGGCGTGGGCGCGCATGCGCTGCTCCGCCGCCGCGTCGTCACCGGTAGGCAACGGGATGCGGTGGTTCGGCGCCCGGCGACGCAGCCGCGCCCGGCGTATGCGGTCGAGGGTGAGGACGAGCCCGGCCGCAAGCGTGCTGGCGGCTGCGATCGGCAAGAGTGCGATGTCGCCGTCTTCGGCGTCCTCCGTCGGCTGGACTTCCCGCGCGGCTGGCTCCGCTTCGGTTGGACCAATGGGTACCGCCGGCTCGGCGGTGACCGGCGGCCGTGGGCCCGGTTCCGCGACCGCCTCGTGGTCGCGAGCTTCACCTACGTCGGCGGATTCGACGCCCTCCGCGTCCGGTGAAGCCTCAGCGAGTGCCGACTCGCCCCCCGGCACCCCCGCCAGCTCTGGCGGATCGGCAACTTCAGCGGGTGTCGCTTCTCCCTCGTGTGGAAGATCGAGTTCCCAACCCGGCTGGATCAGGTCCGGGTCGGTCAACGTGTGTCCGCCGGGTTGCGGGTCGCCGCGGTTCTCCTCGTAGATCTCGGGCCAGCGGTAGGGATCGTCGAGGTGCTCGTCAGCCAGGTCCCAGAGCGTGTCGCCGCGCTCGACGACGACCCGCTCGACCTCGGCCTCCGCTCGCAGCGTCTCCGCCGATCGCGGTGCCGACTGGGCCATGTCACTGCCGGGCACGGCGAGCACCCAGCCTGGGCGGAGGTCCTCGGTATCCGCGCCGATCGTCGTGCCGTCGGGCTGCTGACGGCCGATGTTGAGGTCGCGGATCTCGCGCCACCGCATGCCGTCGCCGAGGAGCCGATCGGCAACGTCCCAGAGCGTGTCGCCCCGCTGCACCCCGTACT
>CAWAMD010000008.1:0-263310 GCA_963783045.1 uncultured Nitriliruptorales bacterium | reverse complement strand
GAGCATCATCGGCGCCGTCCCGATCACCGCCCTCACGACCCGTCACGATCGGAGCCGAGGCGCGCTCCTGACTTGAAGACCGAGAAGGCGGTGCCCACCGTGAGGGTGGCGACCCTCCAGGATGCTCCGGCAACCAGCGCCACATCGCTGGTCCCGCTACCGAACAGCAGTGGCCGGTAGACGACCGCGCCGACCACGATCACGCTGACGATCGGCATGAGCTTGGCGATGACCCAGGCGTAGCGGAACAGCCCCCATCGGCTGCCCGGGGCCGGCCCGATGCCGGTGAGCAGGGCCAGGAAGCTGAGTGGGATACCGAAGAGCAGGGCGAACATTCGTAGGAGCTCGACGGTGGTGTCCTGGAAACGGGGGTGGTGCTGGCCCGCGACGAAGGCGAAGTGGATGCCGGCCAAACGCCACTGGCCGTCCTCGCGCACGGCGATCAAGGTGGCGTGTGGCTTCCGGTACGGGGTGGCCGTGCGCGGACCCGCTGACGTTCCATCAGCCCACGGTCACCGCGTGTGCCGCCGTAGGTGCGGGTCGTCGTCTCGCTCAGGCTGACCTCGTCGTACGCCAGGCCGTCGGCGGGGCGGCGCAGCCAGGCGGGCCTGTCCAGCGCGAACCCGAGGGGTCCGATTGCGAGGAAGTCGTCCGTGAGGAGTCGATCGGTCGTGGCGGTGTCCCCGTCGCGTTCGGCGGCGACCCAGGCCTTGAGGAAGGTGTCGTGACTGGTCATCGTGGTCCTGGCGTGCTCGGTTCCGGGACCCTGACGGTCCATCCGGTGGTCACCGGCGAGGGCCGCCCCGGCTGTTCGACTCGAGTGTCCCGCTCGCGCGGCTCCGGCTCGTGGACAGCATCACCACGCCCGCGGGCAACGCGGTGCTCACCTACGCCCTGCGCGACTGACAGCCACCCTCAGCCTGCCGGTTCGTGCTTGCCGACTGGCAGGTGAGGTGGTCGCGTTCGGGGATCGACGTCTCCCGGTGGGCGTCAGCGGCATACCGGTCCGCAGCACGATGTCTGTCTCGGGCGATCTCGTGAAGGTGCGTGCGCGCAGGTCGTCGGGCGTGGTGGAGCAGCATCGACGCCAGCAGTCCGGCCGCCTTCGGATGTCCGATCACGGCATCCAGTCGTCGGGCCAGGCGGATCGCCTCCTGCGACAGATCGACGTCACCCGAGACGCCTGACCTCCCGAGAAGCCTCCTCGCTCTACGTTCAGGCCTGGAGATGTTCCCCCGGAGGAGTTTCCGTGAAGCGTGATGTGTTATCCGACGCGAACAGCAACTGGGTCGCTTGCTTGGAGGTTGTGACGGACCACGTGGAGGGAGGCCAGGCGAGACGGTTCGGCACGGTGGCGGCTGCCTCAGCTGGCGTCCCCATCCCCCTGTTCAACCAGGTGTTCGTCTTCCAGCCGCCCGAGCCCGCGGAGATGGCGGCAGCAGTCAGATGGATCTCCGGCCGTGAGCTGCCGTTCTGGGTGACGGTTCCCGAATCCCTGGTCGATGATCTCCGCGAGTTCGCCGACGGAGCAGGGCTCGTGCTGAGCGAGGGCGCGACGCCGGGCATGGCGTTGACCCAGCTCGACGACCGACCAGACCAGTCTTCTTGCGCCGAGATCGTTCCTGTCAGCGACGCTTCGCAGCTGGAAGACGTTGCTTCGGTCACCGCGGAGGCGTTCGGCCTGCCCCTGGACTCCGCTCGAGCGCTGGTTCCCGCTTCGATGCTCGAGGACCCACGGATCCGGTGGTTCGTCGGCTACGTCGACGGCGGCGCGGTGGCCTGCGGTCAGCTACTGCGAACTGGCCATGTCGCTGGCGTGTACGCGATCGCGGTCCGGGAAACGTTCAGGCGTCGCGGCCTCGGCGAGGCCGTCAGCTGGCAGGTCCTGCGGGCTGGATCCGAAGCCGGCTGCTCAGTCGGAGTGCTGCAAGCCAGCCCCATGGGCCAACCCGTCTACCGCCGAATGGGCTTCAACGAGATCGTCCGTTACCGCCACTTCGCGCCAGAGGTTTGACTCGGACACCGGAAACGGAGTGCGGTAGTTCGGGCGTTCGAGCGCTACGTCTCGGAGGACACGCCAACAACCGCCTTGGAACGGGCCCGGTTGTTGGGGTGGCCAGTCCGCTCATGTGATAGCGCGAGGAGCAACTGATGCCCGACCTGCTCATCCGAGACGTCCCCGACGACGTTGTTGCCGCCCTCGACGCCCGTGCCAAGCGACTCGGCGACGGCCTCCGGTGGCGTCCATGCCGGTCGGGTACCTCACGCCGGCGATCGAGGACCGCGCCGTCGAGGTCCAGGCGCTGCTGGCCGACCGGGGTCAGCACCGTGCCGCTGCCGTAGCGGACCTCCTCGTCGCCGCCACTGCCGAGCTGGCCGGCCTCATCGTGCTCCACCTCGACAAGAACTTCGACCTCGTCGCCGCCGTCACCGGTCACGGTGGAGCGGCTCGCCACCTAGGACGGCAGTCCACTCGCGTGTCGGCTCCGACCGGCCCATGCGTAGCGGCGTTACACCGCACGAAAGCCGTGGCTCCGTGCGCGCGGCTGCGCGGCTACCCCTTCGCCCACCCGCCCATAGCTCGCTTCGTCTAGCGTCGAGAAGATGGACCGGTTCTCCGCGTCAGCGCTTACGCACCTGCTCGTTGTTGATGACACCGACGTCAGCCGAGACTGGTATGTCGACGTCCTCGATGCCTCGGTCTACGGGCAATACGGCACGTCGGTTGTACTGGAGCTGCTCGGGAACTGGCTCTTGCTGGTCCACGGTGGCGATCCGACGCCTGACAAGCCGACAGTCACCTTCGCGCCCCCGACCGAGCCGGACCGGGTAAGCGCCGAGCTGATCTTCCGTGTTGAGGACTGCTGGGAGACGTACGAGCTCCTCGGTGGCAGGGGCGCAGCGTTCCTGACTGAGCCCGTTGATCGCGGAGGCGAGATCCGAGCCTTCTTTCGGGATCCCGACGGCCACCTGTTCGAGATCAGCGAACTGACCTGAACGCGGAACACGAACGGGCGGCGCTCTCGACGCGGACCGCCGTCAGCCTGTACTCTCAGCTGTGATCTGCCTGTGATTTAAGGTGTGACCATGGCTGTTGTCGAGGAACGTCGGATTGAGCTCCAGGCCCACGACTGGGTCGCCCGTGCCCCCCTGACGGAGATCGTGGGCTACCTGCGCGGGGTGCTCACCCCCCGTTTGACGGCGCTGGTCGGCGATGTGCGTGAGACCCGGGCGACACGCGAGTGGGCCGAAGGCCTGCGCGAGCCCGCGGCGGCCACCCAGGCACGTCTGCGTGCTGCGGCCCAGGTCGCCAAGATCGTCGAGGCAGCCTTCGACGCGCAGACGGTCCAGTCGTGGATTCAGGGCATGGATCCGATGCTGGACGACCAGTCACCGCTGTGGCTGCTGCGCCATGCTGAGGACGAGGACGACCTGCGCCGCGTGCTGCAGTCGGCACGGCGTTTCGTCGTCCAGTGACCGACGTCCAACCACGGGTCGAGCAACGCGCCGGCATCGACGTCGTCCGGGTCCGGCCGCAAACCGGATCCGCTCGCATTCGTCCCGGTGCAGCACCAGACCTGGGCCGGCAGGTTCGACGACCCCGACCACCTGTGGCGCACCCTGTACACCGCCGGCGACGAGCACGGCGCATGGGTCGAGGTGCTGGGCCGCTTCCGCACCCACCCCGAGACCCAGGCCGCCCTCGACGAGATCGTCGAAGAACCTGGCGACGCCGCCCCGATGCCGGCGGGGACCGTCTCGCTGGCGTGGCTGGCCACCCGCAGGATCGGTCACGCCAAGGTCATGGCCCGCGTCGCCGACCTCGCCGCCGCCGACACGCTGCGCTGGCTCGACCTCCGCCCCACCCTGCGCCGGATGCTCGAGGCGGTACAGATCGACGATCTGGACCTGTCGGTCGCCACCGGCCAGCACCGTCACCTCACCCAGGCCATCGCCCGCGAACTGCGCCTGCACGCCGACGCCGACGCGATCCAGTATCCGTCGCGCTACGGCACCCCGACCACCTGCTACGCGCTCTTCGAGTCTGCCAACGACCTGCCGCTGATCGAACCCGTCGCACCACCGGCCGGCGCCGATCTCAACAGCCCAGCCCTCACCGAAGCGATGATCCTGCACGGCCTGCAGTGGGAGGAGTAGCCAGGTTCGAAGCGCGCGTGTGTGACCGGACCCGGACGGCGCGTCGGGCCGCCGATCACAACAGCACCCGCAGTTCATCGAGCAACCTGTGGCCGCCTGAGCGCGGGGATCGTTTCGGGTTCACTGCCCGGCTCCCGCTCCCAGGAGTCTGATGCGTCGCGTGCTGTACCGACTCCTCGTCGCCCTCGTGGCCTTGCTCGCCCGGTCCGGCCGTGACAAGGACCTCGAGATCGTCGTCCTGGGCCACCAGCTGGCCGTGCTCCAACGTCAACTCGATCGGCCAAGGTTCACCAGGCCGACCGCAGCCTGCTCGGCGCCATCGCCGCCGCACTCCCCCGTGCCCGTAGGGCCGACTGGCTGGTCACACCCGACACGTTGCTTGGCTGGCACCGCCGCCGCATCGCACGCCACCGGACCCGACCCCACCGACCGGCCGGTCGCCCCCCCATCGCCAAGGGCGTGCGCAGACTCGCCGTGCGCATGGCGAGGGAGAACCCAACCTGGGGCTACCGACGGATCCACGGCGAGCTCGTCGGACTCGACCACACCATCGGAGCATCCACGGTCTGGCAGATCCTCAAGGACGCCGGCATCGACCCGTCGCCGACCCGCACGTCGACTACGTGGTCGCAGCTGCTGCGCTCCCAAGCCGCGCTCGCGTGCGACTTCGCCCACATCGACACCGCACTGCTCGCCGCATCTACGTCCTGTTCTTCATCGACGTCACGACCCGCGAGGTGACGCTGGCCGGGATCACGACGAACCCGACCGCGGCGGGGACCGTCCAGGCCGCACGCAACCTGTTCTTGACGCACAGCGAGAAATTGTCCAACGCCAAGGCGTTGGTGCGAGATCGCGGCAGCCAGTTCACCCGCTCGTTCGACGAGGTGTTCCGCACCGAAGGCATCAAGGTCCTCAAGACCCCGGTCCGGACGCCCGTGGCCAACGCCTTCGCGGAACGCTGGATCGGCACCCTGCGCCGAGAACTGCTCGACCGGACCATCATCTGGAACCAACGCCAACTGCAGCGGCTGCTCACCGACTACCTCGAGCACTACAACGCCCATCGGCCCCACCGGGCGCTTCAGCAAAGGGCGCCGACAGCCCCGCCGCGCCACGACGACGAGATCCCCTCACCGACCGCCGAGGTCAGCCGCCTCCCCCGCTGCGACGGACTCATAAACGAGTGCAAGACGGCCGCATGACCCCCACGATCGGGTTTCTGGCACCCACACCGTCAACGCGGGATCCGTGGCACACACGCTCACCGGCGACGGCGGAGCGACGCCGTGGTGCCGAGTCCGTCTCACTGAGACCTGACTTCACGCGAAAGCAGCATGCGCGCACCTGCGTGCAGTTTCCGAACGGCGAGCCGTGAGTTCGGTCGCGCCACGCGAGCCGCGAATTGGCGACCGTGGACATTGGGCCGGTGTTCGAGCAGAGGAGCGCTCACAACGCACCGGGTACTTCGCCGCGAGTATCGCACTCCGTTCGGGATAGCTGCAGGCGCGAAGTACCGGGGGTCTGCCTGGGCATGTGCTGTGGTGCTGGGCGGTGTACGTGTGCCGGGGTCAGCCGGTTGTGGTGGGCCAGGGCGCGCCGTCGGCGATCTTGGGGAGGTCGTGGGCCCAGGCGGCTTGGCGGACCCCGAAGGGGTAGACCATCTGGGAGATGCCGTCGGCGTTGAAGGCGATGACCTGGGCGGGGTGGCCGATGGTGTAGCCGCCGCCGGGCAGGGTGTCCTCCTCGACGGGGGTGGCCATGCCGAGCTGGTCGATGGCCTGTTTGATGGTGTCGATGGGGCCGGTGAGCCCGACGAACCGGTGGTTGAAGTTGTCGAGGAAGCTGGCGAGCTGGTCGGGGGTGTCGCGGGTCGGGTCGACGGTGACGAACACGACGTTGAGGTCGACACCGACCTCGAGACCGGTGACGTCGATCGCATGGGCGATCTGGGCCATGGTGACGGGGCATTCGTCGGGGCAGTTCGTGTAGCCGAAGAACAGCAGGGTGGGCGTGCCCGCCGTCTTGGCGCGTAGGTCGTAGGTGGCGCCGGTCGTGTCGGTCAGGGTCACGTCGGGGATCTCGACCGGCTTGGTGAGGCTCACGCCCCGCCAGGGACCGGCGGTGGGTAGGCCGCCGGCGGCCAGGGCGGCGGTGGAGGAGGTGGCACCGCCGCAGCCGGCGGCGAGCACGGCGACAAGCGCCAGTGCCGCGCCGACGGCGCGGTGTGGTGTGCGGGAGGGGCGGGGGTGGTCCATGGTAGATCCTTGCCGACAGGGCGGCCCGGTGCACAGACGGCTCAGCTGCCCTGGCTCGTGGTGGCGGGGGTGGCGTCGGCGGGCGGGTGGATGTCGACGGGGGTGTCGTAGTGGCTGTAGGTCTGGTTCATGATGTGCTGGGTCGCCCGCATCTGCAGCTCGAGGATCCGGTGGGTGTCGGTGTCGATCCAGATGCGATACCAGGCCGGGTAGTCGGGCTGGACCATGGTGAGCACGTCGGCGGGGTGGCCGTCCACGGTCTCGTGGCCGACGATCCGGAAGGCGCGGGCGCCGGTGAAGAAGGAGCGGTAGAACCCGGACGGCCAGCTGAACCCGTCGCCGGGCCACGGGTACGTCTTCCAGCCCTCGTTGTCGTTGCCGGTGGTGACGTAGCCGGTGTCGCCGAGCGCGATGCGGGTGGAGCCGCCGGAGACGACCTCCCAGCGCATCTCGTCCGGTGCGGCGAAGGAGTACTCGGAGACGATCGGGTCGGCTGTCGCGGTTGGCCGCAGGGTCTCGTGGACCTGCACGGAGGAGACCTGGTTCATCGCCTTCAGCATCGCGGCGAACGTTGTGGTGCCGTCGGCGGCGGGTAGCGGCACGGTGGTGGACAGGGTCGCGTCGCCGCGGTTGGTGGCCACCGACACGTCGATGGTCCAGTCGCCGGTCGCGTCGAGGGTGGCCTCGCCGTTGAAGCATGCCGACCCGCAGCTCTGGAGGTCGACCTGCTCGTGGGCGCCGCCCGGTCCGGCGGCGGTGAAGGTGGCGTCGCGGGGGGCGTCGCCGGCCTCGACGGCGAGCAGCTGGACGAGCACGCCGACCCGCCCCGGTGTCGGTGGGTGAGGGTGAGCCCGACGATGTAGGGGCCGGAGGCCTGTGCGAGCGAGAGGGCGGGCTTGGCGGCGGCGGCGTCGAGGGCGGACTGGACCCCGCCGCTGGTGTCGTGGTCGTTGACGTTGGCGGGTGGGTTGGGGAAGCCGACCAGCGCGGTCGCCAGCCCGATCACGACGGCGATCGCGGCCAGCTCGCCGGCGACGGGGCGACGCAGCCGCGGTGGGCTGTGGTCGCCGTGGCGGCGGCGCAGGTGGTGGGCGGCGCCGAGGGCGGCGACGACGAGGATGCCGACGATCTTCGCCGTGACGACCTTGCCGTAGGCGGTGCCGAGCAGATCCGCGAACCCGGTCAGCTCCAGGGTTGCCGCGCCGGCGCCGGTCAGCGCGACCGCGATCCCGGCCCCGATCGCCGCCGGGGCGACGGCCGTGAGCGCCTCACGGATCCGGCCGCGCGAGGTCAGCGCGGCGGTGATCGCCGCCCCCCACACGCCCACGGCACCGAGGTGGATCGCGAACATCGGGATCGCCACCACGGGGGTGGCCGACGCGCCGGCGTGCCCGGAGGCCGCTTCGAGCACCACCGCCACGGTTGCGAGCCCGAGCGCCACCGGCCGACGCCGCGCCGCGGCGACACCGACGAGCGCGATCCCGGCGGAGGCCAGCCGCAGCAGCCCCGAGCGGCTGCCGTAGCTGATCGCCCCGAGCCCGGACAGGCTGCCGGTGGACACGAGCGCGGTGGACACCAGCGCGGCGAGCGTTCCGACCGCCACCGCCACTGGGGCCCACCGGGGCACGAGCCTGCGGGCCCGGCCGGCCACCTCGTGGCGGGCCAGGATGGGGTCGAGGAGCGCGAACCCGAGCCAGAGCCCGAGGCCGGTCAGCGCGATGTAGCGGCCGGCCAGGCCCAGCCACCCTTCGGAGTCGACCGGGCCGGCCTGCAGGGTCGCGTCGCCGACGGTCGTGGCCCCCACGGCGAACTTGTAGCTGCCCTTGAGCGTGTGGCCGTCGATCGGGGAGACGGTGGTCCAGCGGACCGTGTAGATCCCGGGTGGGAGGATCGCCAGCTTGCGGCGCATCGCCTTGGCGTCGCCCTCGACGGGCAGCGTGTCGCCTTTGGTGACCTCGTCGCCGGTCGCGTCGATCACGCGGATGCGTGACGGGCCGCGCACCAGCGGCTCGGAGAAGCGCATGACGATCTGGTCGGGTCCCTGGGGCATCCCGGCCCCGGGTGCCGGGGTCGCCGACACGAACGAGGCGTGCGCGAACGCGCCCGCCGCCGGCACGACGACCAGCAGCAGGACGAGGACGGTCAGCCCGACGGCGCGGACACGGGAGCGACGCTTCACGGGTGGCGGTTCATCCGGGGGCGGTTCGACTCAGCGGAGGGTTCGACTCAGGGGAGGTTCGTCTCAGGGGGTTCGTCGGGCCAAGCGGCGCGGGTGACGACGAGGTTCCGGCTCAGGCGCCGATCTCGAGTACGACCAGGGTGCTGGCGTGCTGCTCGAGTTCGACTTCGAAGTTTCCGGGCTGGTCGGCGGTGAAGGTGAGGGTTGCCGGCTGGTCGGGCGACACGTCGGCGTGCAGGTCGAACCCGTGCACGTGGACCTCGTCGGACACGTCCGCCTTGACCGTCACCTCCACGGGGGTGCCCAGCGGGACGTGGACGTGGCGGACGCCGCCCTGGGGCTGGCCGCCCGTCACGGTGACCGCGATCGTCTGTGTGCCGCTCGGGACCGTGGATGGAGACGAGGACGCCGGGCCGTTTGCTGCCGTCGCGCCGGGTGGCGACGCGGTCTGGGACGGGCTGCTGCCGCCACAACCGGTGCCGAAGAGCGCGACGGCGACGAGTCCGACGGCGGCCGCCGCACGGGTCGGGACGGGCCGCATGGGATCTCCTTGTTCGCCACACGTCGTCGCCCGAGGGTACGGGCGGCGGGCACGACGGTGGCAACCGTCTGCCGCCGGTTGCGCAAGCGCGTGCCGGTTTGTCGGCAGGGGGCGGCGGTGGTTCCCTGACCGCGTCTGCCGACCGCCCCCGCAGGTATCGCCTGCCGGCGCCCGCCGCCCCTGGCGCCTCGCTGCTCTCCCGCACCCGGTGCGCTGGCAGGCCGGCAAGGAGGTCTGTGATGCCGAGACCGACACGATCTGGCGTGCTCGTGCTGGCCGCCGCCGCGTCGCTGGCGCTAGCCGGCTGCGGCGGCAGCAGCGGTGGGGCGTCGGGGGCGGAGCCGGCCGCGGCGGCGTCGTCCGGTGGGATGGCGATGCCGAGCGCGGGGGCGTCCCCGGACGGGGCGATGGGTGCGTCGGGGATGATGATGACCCCGCTGGCCAAGACCGAGTGGGAGGGGATGCGCATCGAGTTGGCCTCCGCCCCACCGGCGACGTTCACGCTGATGCAGGGCGACGGGACCAAGAAGGTGATGCCCTCCCCGGACGACAGCATGCACCTGATGGCGGTCCTGGCCGACGCCCAGACCGGGGAGCGGATCCCGTACGCCACCGTGTGGGCCACGATCACCGACACCGACGGGAAGACGGTGTTCGATGAGCGGCTGTGGCCGATGATCTCCCGGTCGATGGGCACCCACTACGGCATCAACGTGCCGCTGCCCGGCCCGGGGACCTACCACGTGTCGCTGCAGATCGGCCCGCCCCAGGCGGCCCGCCACCCCGAGTATGCGGACAAGTGGCTCGAGCCCCACACCTTCGAGACGGACATCGACTGGAAGGGCTGAGGTGGCCCGCATCTCGCGCCGGCAGCTGCTGACCGGCGGCATCGCATCGGCCGCCGCCGGGGCGGCGGCCGTCGGCGCCCGCTGGCTGGGTGCGCCCGCGCCGGTCGTCCTCGGTGACGCGCCGGTGCGTCCTGGACGGCAGCATGCCTGGAACGACGCGCTGCCCCTCGACGGCCACGGGAACGTCGTCATGCCGCCCTACCACCGGCTGTGGTTCTTCGACGTGGCCGGCACCGGCCGAACGTCAGGTCCGCCAGGTCGAAGCGGCCCTGCGGGCGGTCGAGCGCCGGTTCGCCTGGGCGCCGGACGGTGTGCTGTTCACCATCGGATGGGGCCCGGGCTACTTCGCCGACCACACCGACGGTCCGCCACCGGTCCCGCGGGCGACCGCGATGTCGTCGTTCGAGACCCCGACCATCGACGACTTCGACGTGTGCATCCACGCGGTCGCCGACGATAACGGGCGGCTGGCCGACCTCGAGGATGCGCTGCGTGGCGACGGCGGGCCGCTGGCCGAGACGATCCCGTCGCTGGACGGGGCACTGTCCTGGCGTGAGACCCGCACCGGGTTCATGGGGCCCGGCATCCCGGCCGCCCATCAGGACACCGGCGGGATCCCGTCCTCTCACCCGGTCGCTGCCGACGCGCCGCTGTTCATGGGGTTCACGTCCGGGTTCCGCAAGAACCAGGCCACCGAGGACGACGTGACCATCGAGTCCGGGCCGCTGGCCGGCGGCACCACCATGCACGTCAGCCGGATGCGGCTGCGGCTCGACTCCTGGTATCAGCTGCTCGACGACGACCAGCGGGCCCACCGGATGTTCGCCCCGCAGACCTCGGCGAGCGAGGTCGCCAAGATCGGCAACGACGCGGACCCGCACGTCGACCAGATCGACGCGTCGGCCGACCAGGGTGTGGTCGGCCACCTGCAGGCCTCCGCGCAGGCCCGCCGCAACGACCGGCCGATCATCTTGCGGCGCGACTTCAACACCGTCGACGACGGTCAGGCCGGGCTGCACTTCGTGTGCCTGCAGCGCGACATCGACGACTTCGTGGCCACCCGCGAGGCGATGAACGCCGCCAACGCGACCGAACGCAACCCGGCCGTCGGCCCGCGGGTCAACAACGGCATCAAGGAGTTCATGTTCGTCACCCACCGGGCCAACTACCTGATCCCGCCCCGCTCCCAGCGCTCGTTCCCGCTGCTGGCCAGCCGCGACGACGCGCTGACATGACCCCCGCCCGTACCGCCACCCGCACCGTCGCAGCCGCGTCCGTCGCGCTGCTGCTGCTGGCGCTGGGCGCCGCGCCGGCGTTCGCGCACGGCGGGAGGATCGTCTACCAGGCCACCGTGGGTGGCTACCAGATCGAGGCTCACGACCGGGTCATCACCCGCACCGACGGGCAGGCCATCCTCTACGGGTTCTTCCTGCGTGACGCCACCCGGCAGCTGCCCGTCGACGGCGCCGAGGTCACCGTCACCGCCACCTCCGGTCCCCACACCGTGGGACCCACCCAGGCCACCAGCTTCGGGAACCAATACCAGGTCGTCATCCCCGACCCCGGCGTCAGCCGCTGGCAGCTGCACATCGTCATCGACGGACCCGCCGGACAGGTCAGCGTCGACCACCCGATCGACGGGGCGGCGGTCGGCGCCAGTGGCGCCGGAGGCCACGACTGGCACCGCACCGTGGTCTGGGTGCTCGCGCTCCTCGGTTCGGTCGCCCTGGTCGGCGGCGAGATCTTCCGAGTCCGTCGCCGCCGCCACTCGACCGGCATGCAGCCGGCGCCGTACCTCCCGCCAGCCGGGGACGGCCCGCGGGTGCTGCTCGTCGGCCAAGACCCGGCGCTCCTCCCGCTGATCGAGTCGGTCCTGACCGTCGACGGGTACGTCGTGGCCACCGTCGCCGACGCCACAGAGGGATGGGCCATCGCCCACAACTGGCGGCCGCACGCGATCGTGGTCCGCACAGACGTGCCCGGCGACGACGGCACACCCTCCCTGGCCGAGCACGTGCGTGACGACCCCGAGCTGAGCCAGACGGCGATCGTCGCGATCAGCGGATCCCTGGACGCGCCGGCCGGCCCCACGGCTCGCGGCGCCTTCGACGCGGTCGTGGCCCGTCCGGTCGACGTCCACGGGCTGGCCGGCGAGGTCGAACGGGTGCTCGCCGACCGCCCCCGCGACGAGCCGCCCGCATCCACCCCATAGCCAGACTGCCACGTACGTCAGGCCGTCAGCTCCCAACGAAGACCACGACCGCCCCGGCCGACAGCACCACGACCAGGACCGTGACGGCCACACGCCGCCACCCGGCCGGGGCGACGGGCACCACCAGCCGCGTGACGGCCAGCGCCACGGCCAGCACCAGCGTCGCCTGCAGCAGCGCCACCGGGGTGCCCAGCCCCTCACCGATGCGGCCCTCGACGTAGGTGAACGGGGCGGACGCGTCCCCGAACCCGTCCAGACGCGAGACGAACCACAGGCGACCGTCCAGCGCCAGCAGCGAGATCGCATGCAGCGTCGCGAACCCGCCGACCCCCGCCGCCAGCGCACGACGGCCGGCCCGGCGCACCGCCGGCCCTGCCACGGCCCGCACCCCCCACGACAGCAGCGCCGGGATCGCGACGGCCACCAGCATCCCGCACGTGCCCACCACAAGCACCCAGCCGGTCGAGTGACCGATCGTCATGTCCTCGTGGACGAACACCGCCACCCCGGCGTCGAACAGGGTGGCCCCCAGCGCCGCCCACAGCACCGACGCCGCCTCGACCGGCACCGCACCAGCCCACCGCCGTCCGAGCGGCGCAAGGCTTCCGAGCGCACGCGAGAGCAGCACGAGCGGATCCGCCCGGTCGTGCCAGCTCGCACCGAACCACATCCCACCACACACCTGCACGAACGCGAACGCCAGCACGGTCACCGCGACCGTGGCCGGTGCACTCGCCACACCCGAGACGATCCGCACCCACGCCAGCATCAGCAACGTCCCCGCGGCGATCCACCCGCCCACGTGTGGTCCGATCTCCGCGGTCAGCCCGCCGCCGTGACGGTTGAGCGCACGGTGCAGCGCCACCCCGATGGGCCGGAGCGGATCCACCGTCGCCCACCACGGCCCGAGCAGCAGCGTCGACGGCACGAACCCGGCCCACCCGAGCAGGAAAACCCAGGTCGCCGCCGGGTTCGCCGCCCGATCGACCGGACCGAGCTCCGCCGCCAGCAGCGGCGCGGCCAGCAGCACCCCACCGACCAGCGGCGCCACCCGGCCAGCCCACGACCCGGCCCGAGGCCGGTCCCGCCGCCCACGCGCGCCGTCAGCGGGCCAGCCACGCTCGAGCGGCGTCGACCGCTCGGCGGCCGCGGCCCCCGCGGTCGCCGCCGCGGTCACGGCGAGCACGATCCACAGCGGCAGCCCCGTCGCCGCCCGGCCGGTGCTGTGCGCCAGCACGAGCACCCCCACCTCGCCCACCTCCTCACGGCCGCCGCGCCACCCACCGTTCGACGTCGTCCGGCACGCCGCATCCGTAAGGACACGGCCCTCCACGTACCCGAACTGATGGTCCGCCCGATCCGGTTCATCCGCCGGCGAGGTACTGGGTGGTGTAGGTGGCGTGCCGGTTGAGCTGGCCGCGGGCACGGTCGTAGCGGCGCGTGGTGCGCGGGTCCTCATGGCGGGCGAAGTCCTGCACATGACGCAGGCTCACCCCGGCGTCCAGCGCGATCGTGATCGCCGAGTGCCGCAGGCTGTGCGGGGTGATCCGCTTGGTCACCCCGATCTGGCGGCACAACACCCTTACGAGGTAGCCGACGTTGTAGACGGTCATCCGCCGGCCGTAGGTGTTGCACAGCAACGGTCCGGCCTGGCGGCCGTCCAGCGCCCGGTCGATGGCCTGCATCGTGCGGGGCGAGAGCGCCACGGTCGCCGGCTTGTTCCCTTTGGTCGTCTCGGCACGCAGATGCAGGACGTGGTGCCAGGTCTGCTCACCGAGATCGCCCACGTCGGCAGCGCAGAGTTCGCCGACGCGTAGCCCGTTGAAGGCGAGCAGACAGGCAGTGGCGTAGCGGTAGCCGCCGCAGGCTTCGGCGGCATCGAGCCAGTCGGTCAGCTCGTGACGGCTCAGCGCCTGGGTCGTCGACACGGTCGAGCGGGCCGGCCAGCGGGCGCCGGCGACCGGGTTGGCCGTCAGATGTCCCTCACGGACACACCAGCGGGAGAAGCTGGAGATCACCGTCAGCTTCTGGCCGATCGTGCTGGTCGCGTAGCCGGCCGTCTCGAGCCGACGGACGTAGGCCTCCACGTCCCCACGACCGGCACCGACCGCGTCCTTGCCCTGGCCGTCGAGCCACACGCACCAGGCGCGCAGCACCGGCGCGTAGTTGACCCGGGTGCGCGGTGACACCAGACCCGCGACGAACTCCTCGACCAGCCGCTGTGTCTGACCGTCCACGGCGACGTTCACCGGTTCCATGGGATGCTCCTCCTCGACGGACACGTACGTTCCGTCCAGAAGAAGTTGACCGCCCCCGGCGGACTACGGTCTTGCGCCGCAAGTACCGCACGCCGTAGGCAGGGCTGGCGGACGCGAAGTACCGAGACGGGTGTCGGCGACGAGCTCGGTTTGCCGGTCGGGTGATCGAGCCTGGAGCCGCTGTTGGGCCAGTCACTCCCCCGGGAGCAGCAGTGTGAATGTCGGGCCTGGGCCGGGGCGGCTGAGTACGAGTCGGCCGCCTTCGGCGTGGGCGAGCGAGCGGGCCAGCGCGAGCCCGATGCCGGTGCCTTGAGCGCCGGTCGATCGGCGGGTGAAGACGGCGTCGTCGAGGACAGCCCGTCCGGTGTCCGAGACGTTGATGGCGATGCCGTGTCCGGCGGCCCGCGCGTGCACGCCGACGGTGCCAGTGCCGTGCTGGGCGGCGTTGGCGATCAGGACCTCGAGGATCTGTCGAACGGCGGCGCGCGACGCCACGGCGACGGGCAGATCTGGGTCGGCGGTCACACGTAGCGGACGCCCGTGTTGAGCGAGTTGGCCGTGCCAGTCGGCGGTGAGCTCGTCGAGGACGCCGGCGACATCGAGCGGTTCGCGGCTCTCGTGCACGTCTCGGGCGAGGGCGAGAAGGTCGTCCATGGTGTCCTCGAGAGCGTCCGCGTGGTGCAGGGCCCGCCGGAGTTGGTCGTGAGGGTCGGTTGCCTGCTCGGCTCGTTCGAGGGCCAGCCGTAGCCGGGTCAACGGAGTGGCGAGTTGGTGGGAGGCGTCGGCCGTGAACGCACGTTCGCGGGAGACGAGCGCGTCGAGACGTGCGGCGGTTTCGTTGAGGGAGTGGGCGGCACGGTCGAGTTCGGGGATCCCGGCGGGTTGGGCGCGGGCACCGAAGTCGCCTTCGCCGAGGCGGCGGGCGGCGTCGGCGAGGCTGGCCACGGGGGCAGTGAGACGCCGTGCTTGACGCCAGCCGACGAGCGCGGCGACGGCGATCGCGCCGAGCCCGAGGGCGCCCATCAGTAGCCAGCGATGGAGGGTGGCGGTGCGTAGGTCGGCGAGGGGGCTGGCGGCTCGGATGGCTCCGATGACCCGTTCGTTGACGGTGACGGGGACGACGACGATGATCTCGCCGTGTTCGGTGAGGTCGGTGACGCTGCCCTTCAGTGCTCCAGTGGCGACAGGTTCGAGACGTCCGGGGCCGCTGCCGACGACGCGTGTGGCGTCCGGTGCGTAGAGCGCGAGACGGGTGCCGGCACCGGTGGCGGGCAGCTCGACCGGGTCGCCGCTGGAGAGGTAGTCGGCGGGCACCTGCAGTGCACCGCGGGTTGCGTCGCGTTCGAGGGTGAGCACCGCGCCGGCATGGTCGACCCGGGCGACCTCGTAGGCCAACGGGAGGGCGAAGAGGAGCACGGCGACGGCGGCCACGGCCACGATGACGACAAGGGTGCGGCGGGTCATGGCGCCTCGAGCCGGTAGCCGACACCTCGCAGGGTGACGATCTGGTCGGCCATGTCGCCGAGCTTGGCCCGCAGCGACGAGATGTGCACGTCGAGGGTCTTGGACGACCCCATCCAGTCGGTGGCCCATACCTGCTGCATCAGCTGCTCACGTGTCACCGCCCGGCCGGCCCGCTCGGCAAGCAGCTCGAGGACCTCGTATTCCTTGGGGCGCAGGTCGATCTCCTCGCCGTTGAGGGTCACCCGGCGGGCGGCACGGTCGACGGCGAGTGGACCGATCTCGAGGATGTCGTCGCTGGGCTGCTCGACGCGGCGGAGGTGGGCCCGGACGCGGGCGAGCAGCTCGGCGAGCCGGAAGGGCTTGGTGACGAAGTCGTCCGCGCCGGCGTCGAGCCCGAGCACGGCGTCGACCTCTTCGCGGCGGGCCGTGAGGATCAGGATGACGGTGGCGGGATGGTGGCGTCGCAGGCGGCGACACACCTCGATCCCGTCGAGGTCGGGCAGTCCGAGGTCGAGCACCACGAGGTCGGGTTCGAATCCGGCCGCGTTCGACAAGGCCCCCCGACCGTCATGTTCCCAGACGACGTTGTAGCCCTGTCCGGTAAGGATTTCCCGTAGGGCCTCTCCGATTTCGTCGTCGTCCTCGACGATCAGCAGGCGTGGCGTGTCCATACCGGGAGCCTAAGCAGCCGCGGGGTGGCCAGCTGCCCGGCCCGTGCAGGTTTCACCTGACGCTTACCTGCTGCGGAGCCGGCGGTGAGGAGCCGTCCGTAGCGTCGAGGCCAGACGTTTCGAGTCAGGAGACCCAACCCATGGATCGAATCTCGCGTACGAGCAGTGCGCTGCTGGCCGCCACGCTCGCGGTGGGTCTGGCGGCCTGCGGTTCCGCCGGAGTCCAGTCGTCCTCGGTCGGTCAGGCGACGGTGTCGTCCACGCCGGACACTGGCGCCACTGAGGTCAACCCGCCAGGGGACATCCCCGACAACCAGGCGTTCGTGTCCTACACCTACGACCCTGGGGGCTACACGGTCAAGGTCCCCGAGGGCTGGGCGCGCTCCTCGGGCGGTGGTGCGGTGACCTTCACGGACAAGCTCAACACCGTCCGGCTCTCGTCCACGTCCGCGTCCTCGGCTCCGACCGTGGCTTCTGCCAAGTCCGACGAGGTCCCGGCCATCAAGGCCGACCAGACCAACGTCGCGGTCCAGGACGTGACCACCGTGGACCGTTCGGCAGGTACCGCGGTGGAGATCCGCTACCTGCGCGACGGAGCGCCCAGCCAGGTGACCGGCAAGACCGTGCGTGAAGCTGTCGAACGGTACGAGTTCTACCGAAACGGGACCGAGGCCATCATCACGCTCTCGGGCCCGAAGGGTGCCGACAACGTCGACCCGTGGCGGACCGTGACGGACTCGTTCTCATGGCAGTGAACGAGTCGACCGGCGATCCGGTGCCGCTGCACGCCGACCGGCTCTACCGCTTCTACCACGCGGGCGACGAGGAGGTTCTGGCGCTGCAGGGCGTCTCCCTGCAGGTGGCGGCCGGAGAGATCCTGGCCGTGACCGGACCGTCGGGTTCGGGCAAGTCGACCTTGATGGCCTGTCTCGCAGGACTCGATGATCCCGACGGTGGCACGGTCAGCGTGGTCGGCCGGCGGCTTTCGCGTCGTCCCGAACCCGAACGTGCCGCGCTGCGGGCGGCTCACATCGGTGTGCTCTACCAGAGCGGCAACCTGATCGGGCATCTCACGCTCGTGCAGAACATCGTGGTGGCCCGGCACCTGGTCGACGATCGGCCCAGCCGACGCACCGTGACGGAGCTGTGCGCGGATCTCGGGCTGGCCCGGCGCGGCGACGCGACCCCTGGCGAGCTCTCGGGTGGTGAGCTCGCCCGCGCCGGACTCGCGGTCGCCCTTGCCAACGACCCGATCGTGCTCCTGGCCGACGAACCCACCGGCGAGCTCGACGGGGCGACCGAGGCGCAGATCCTGGCGCTGCTGCGAAGCCACGCCGAGCACGGGGCCGCCATTGTGATCGTCAGCCACAGTCCCGCCGTGGCCGACGCGGCCGACCGGCGGATCCATCTCGACGACGGGAAGGTGGTCGCATGAGCGCCACGCCGGTCGCACGCTGCCGGGACGTTCGGACGGACCTTCGGGGCCGGTTCCGCGGCCGTGGTGGCGTTGCACAGCACCAGCTGCGAGATCGGACCTGGGGCACGACTGGCGCTGGTCGGCCCGTCGGGGTCCGGCAAGTCGACGCTGCTCCATGTGATCGCTGGTCTACAGCGACCGACGGTGGGCAGCGCGGACTGGCCCGGTATCGGCGACGTGTCGGCGCTGCGTCCAGGTCCGGTCGGCATCGTGTTTCAGGCACCGAGTCTGCTCGCTCCGCTCGACGTGCTCGAGAACACCGCCATGCCGTTGCTGCTTGCCGGCGTGCCCGCCGAGCAGGCCAGCGTCGCTGCCCAGCGGTCACTCGACGCGGTCCGCATCGGCGACCTGGCCGGCAAGCTGCCCTCCGAGCTGTCCGGCGGGCAGGCGCAGCGGGTCGCGGTCGCCCGGGCACTGGTCGGTGAGCCCGTGCTGATCCTCGCCGACGAACCCACCGGCCAGCTCGACCATCGCATGGCTGGCATCGTCGTCGACGCCCTGACCGCGGCTGCACGACGCACCGGCGCGGCACTGGTCGTGGCGACCCACGACCCGGTCGTGGCCGGCGCGTTGGACGAACAGTGGGAGATGCACGACGGCACGCTGATCGCCCCCCACGCAACCGTCGAAGGCGGACTGGGAGGCCGGCCATGATCAGCCTGACCTGGCTGCGGGGCCTGGCCGCGCGACGGCTCGGCCGCCTCGCCGCGACGGCTCTCGGGATCGCGGTCACCGTCGCGCTGCTCGCCAGCCTGGGGACCTTCCTGTCCTCGTCGAAGGCCACGATGACCCGCCGCTCGATCGCTCGGGTCGCCGTTGACTGGCAGGTGCAGGTCCAACCTGGCGGCGACCTGGCGACCGTGCTCGACAGCGTCCGCCGCCGTCAGGACGTCACCACCGCCCTGCCGGTCGGCTACGGGCACACCGCCGGGTTCACCGCCACCACCGGCGGCACCACCCAGACCACGGGGCCCGGGTTCGTCCTCGGGCTGCCCAGCGGATACCGCAGCGCGTTCCCCCAGGAGTTGCGGACGCTCAGCGGCGCCGACAACGGCGTGCTGGTCGCCCAGCAGACCGCCGCCAACCTGCGGGTGACGCCCGGTGACCGCATCACGATCCGGCTCCCCGACGCCAGCACCGCCCAGGTCACCGTCGACGGGGTCGTCGACCTTCCCCAGGCCGACTCGCTCTTCCAGGACGTCGGGGCGCCACCCGGCGCCCAGCCGACGGCGCCGCCGGACAACGTCGTCCTGCTGCCCGCCCCCCGCTGGCACCACCTCTACAACCCCGTCGCCGCCGCCTCTCCGACCAGCGTCTACCTGCAGGTCCACGCTGAGCTCGCCCACGACCTGCCCTCGGACCCGGCCGCTGCCTACACCGACGTGACTGGCAAGGCGAACAACCTCGAGGCCCAGCTGGCCGGTTCCGGCCAGGTCGGCGACAACCTCGCGGCAACCCTGGGCTCCGCCCGTGAAGACGCGCTGTACGCCCAGATCCTGTTCCTGTTCCTCGGGCTTCCCGGTGCCGTACTGGCCTGCCTGCTCACCATCGCGGTCGCAGCCGCCGGCGCCGACCGCCGCCGGCGCGAGCAGGCCCTCCTCCGCACCCGCGGGGCCACCACCCGCCAGCTCGTCGTCGTAGGCCTCGCCGAAGCACTGACGGTCGGCACGGCCGGCAGCATCGCCGGCCTGCTCGCCGGACAGCTCATCGGCCGTACCGTCTTCGGGACGTCCGCGCTGTCGTCAACCACGGCGGCGATCGTGTGGCAGGCCGGCGCGGCTGCTGCGGGCCTGCTGGTCGCGGGCGTCAGCGTCGCCTACCCGGCCTGGCGCGACGCCCGGGAGACGACCGTGACCGGCGCCCGACGGGAGCTGACGCGCCCCGGACGTGCGCCCCGGTGGATGCGCGCGGGGCTCGACATGTGGCTGCTGGCCGCGGCCGGGATCGTGTTCTGGCTGACCAGCCGCAGTGGCTACCAGCTCGTCCTGGCGCCCGAGGGCACCCCGAAGATCTCCGTCGACTACTGGACCTTCGCCGGGCCCGCCCTGCTGTGGGCCGGTGTCGCGTTGCTGACCTGGCGCGTCACCACGGCCGGGCTCCGACACGGCCGAGGGGTGCTGGGCCGCGTGGTCGGGCGCCGTCTGGGCCCGCTGTCCACCGCCGTGGCGTCGGCGACGACCCGGCAGCGCCGCCTGCTCGCACGCAGCCTGGTGCTGGCCGCGCTCGCTCTCATCTTCGCGATGTCCACCGCGGTGTTCAACGCCACCTACCAGCAGCAGGCCCGGGTCGACGCGCTGCTGACCAACGGCGCAGACGTGACCGTGACCGAGTCGCCAGGCGTCAGCGTCGGACCCCAGGCGGCCGACCAGATCGCCGCCACGCCCGGCGTCCGATCGGTCGAGCCGATCCAGCACCGCTTCGTGTATGTCGGCGCCGACCTGCAGGACCTCTACGGCGTGCGACCCAGCACGATCGTCGACGCCACCAGACTCCAGGACGCCTACGTCCAGGGCGGCTCCGTCCGTTCCCTGATGCACGAGCTGCAAGCCCATCCGGATCGGGTCCTCGTGAGTGCCGAGACTGTCCGCGACTTCCAGCTCCACAAGGGCGACCATCTCACCCTGCGGCTCCAGAACGGACGCACCAAGCAGTTCACTCCCGTCACGTTCACCTACGCAGGCATCGCCAAGGAGTTCCCCACCGCACCCAGCGACAGCTTCGTCGTCGCCAACGCCGACTACGTCGCACGTCAGACCGGGAACAACGCCGTGGGGTCGTTCCTCGTCGACACCGGCTCGACCCCGCCGGACCGTGTCGCCACGGCACTTCGCAACAAGCTGGGCAGCAAAGCCTCGATCACCGCCATCGGCCACACCCGGCGGCTCATCGGCTCCAGCCTGACCGCCGTCGACCTCAGCGGACTGACCAAGGTCGAGCTCTCGTTCGCGTTCCTGCTGGCCGCCGCTGCCAGCGGCCTGGTGCTCGGACTCGGTCTGGCCGAGCGACGCCGCTTCTTCGCGATCCTTTCCGCGCTCGGTGCCCGCCGACGTCAGCTTGCCGGGTTCGTCCAGACCGAAGCGGCCGTGGTCGCCTTCGGTGCCCTGGTGGCCGGCAGCGTCGGCGGTCTCGCACTCTCCGAGATGCTCATCAAGGTCCTCAGCGGCGTGTTCGACCCACCGCCGTCGTCCATGGCCATCCCATGGAGCTACCTCGCCGCCGTCATAGCCGTCGCTGGGCTGGCCACCGCGGTCACCGCCCGCCTGGTGATCCGCGCCGCCTCACGAAGCTCGCCCGCGATCCTGCGAGACGGATGACCGGCCGTCGCCTTATCCGGCCACCGCCGCAACGTCCTGCCGCCCACGCGGTCGATCAACGACCCGGGAGCCGCACCGTGAACCGGGCTCCACCCAAGACGGGCGCCGCGCCGACCGACACCGTCCCCCCGTGGGCGGCGAGGATGTCGGCGACGATCGCGAGGCCGAGCCCGGCACCGCCCGCGTCACGTTCACGCGCCTCGCTGAGCCGGGTGAAACGGGCGAAGACCTCGTCGCGGCGGTCCGGGGGGATCCCGGCGCCGTCGTCGTCCACCGCGAGCACGGCCTCGTCCCCGTCCTTGCGCAACGCCACACGCACCCGGGTTGCAGCGTGACGGGCGGCGTTGTCGATCAGGTTGCGGACCACCTGCGAGAGCAGCAGCGGCTCACCGCCGATCCGCACGGGCTGGACCTCATGCAGGTCGATGGTGACCTGCCGCACGCCGCGCTGTGCCTCGGCGGCCTGCACAACCAGTTCGTCCAGGTCGACCTCGGTGACGTGTCCGATCAGCTCGGCGGCATCGAGCCGGGCCAGCAGCAGCAGCTGATCCGTCAACCGCTGCATCCTCAGCGTCTCGGCCAGCAGGTCGGCGGACAGCTCGTCCCAGTCGACCGGCTGGCGAGCCGCACGGGAGGTCTCGAGCTGTGTGCGCAGGCTCGCGATGGGGCTGCGAAGCTCGTGTGCAGCGTCGCCGACGAAACGGCGCTGACGCGCGACGCTGTTCTCGATGCGCGAGAGCATCCCGTTGAGGGTGTGTGCCAGCCGGGCCACCTCGTCGCCCGTCGCCGGCTCGGGCACGCGCCGTCCGAGGACATCCCCACCGATCTCGTCCGCCTCGGCCCGGATGGTGTCGATCGGCCGCAACGTGCGGCCGACGACCAGCCACATCGCCGCCGAGAGCAGCACCACGAGCGCAGGCAGGACGATCTCGCCGACGCGCAGGGCGGCCGCGACCGTGTCGTCGATCTCGTCGAGCGAGATCCCGACGTACACCGCCCCGGGGCCGGACCGGGTACGGGTACCGAGTGCGACCAGCGCAAACCGGTCGTCCTCACCGATGGGCAGGCGGCGGCCGGTCGCGTCGACACGCACCGCACCGACCGGCGGCACCGGAACGGGGAGTGGATCCTCGCCGGCGATGTTGCCGCTGGCGCCCACCACCCGGCCACCGGCGACGACCTGCACCAGGGCCTGCTCGTCACTGGTGATCGGGATCGGGTCCGGCAGCTCACCATCGGCGGCGAACGACGCCAGGTCCTGCGCTCGCACCTGTGCCGACTCGAGCGCGTTGTGGGTCAGCAGTCTGCGCAGCCCCGAGACGAGCACGAGCCCGCCCAGCACGAGGATGACGGTCACCAGGATGGTCGCGACCAGCACCATCCGCGCACGCAGGGTCAACCGCAGCGGCTGCCTACGCATCAGCGGTGTGGGTGGGGACGAGGTAGCCGTGCCCGCGGACCGTCTCGATCGTGTCGGTGCCGAACGGCCGGTCGATCTTGCGGCGCAGATAGCCGACATAGACCTCCACGACGTTCGGGTCGCGGTCGAAGTCGGCGCCCCAGACGTGGTCGAGGATGTCGTACTTCGAACGGGTCTGGCCCGCGTGACGCATCAGGAAGCGCAGCAGCGCGAACTCGCGTGGGGTGAGTTCGATGTCGGTGTCGCCACGGCGGACCGTGGCCGTTCCCGGGTCCAGGACCAGGTCGCCGACGACGAGCTGGGCAGGCCGTTCGGGTGCGCCGCGGCGCACCAGCGCGTTGAGCCGTGCGATGAGCACGACGTACGAGAACGGCTTGCGCAGGTAGTCGTCCGCACCGAGATCGAGCGCGTCGGCTTCGTCGTACTCGCCATCCTTGGCGGTCAGCATCAGGATCGGGGTCCACACCCCGTCCTCGCGCAGCTGCTTGCAGACGTTGTAGCCGTTGAGCTCAGGCAGCATGATGTCGAGCACGACCACGTCGAAGTCCCGCTGCCGGGCCAGCCAGTAGCCGGTGCGGCCGTCGTGGGCGACCTCGACCACGAACCCGTGATCCTCCAGCCCACGTGCGATGGCCTTGGCCAGCCGCGTCTCGTCCTCGACCACCAGCACGTGCATCAGCCCCTCCGAACGCCGACGGTAGCGGCCGCTCCGGCGTCCGCCGCCTCACACGGCCATGGACGCCGGAGCGGCCGGTCGCGTGTGGGCGTCAGACCTGGTTGCTGCTGCCTGAAGGTTCGTCGGCGTGGTCGCCCTCGTCACCTTCGTTCTGGTGGTCGACACCGTCGTTCTCGTCGCCGGCTGTGCTGTCCTTCTCCTGCTCGTCGGCTTGGCCGGCGTCCTGCTCGTCGGTCGCCTCCTTGTCGCCGACCTCGCCGGTCTCACCCTTTGCGCCGGTCTCGACGGTCTCTGCGGACCCGGCGTCTTGGTGCCCGGACGTTCTGGCCAGCGTCGGTCTGAACCTGCTGGGACTCTCCTGACGTGTTGGCCCCCGTTCTTGCCAGCGCCGTTCCCGTAGCGGCCGCCCCCAGCACCAGCACCGTGGCACCGGCCAGCAGCCAGCGTCGCTCGAAACCCATGTCTTCCTCCTCGTTGAGGTGTCGCGCCGCCAGTGTCGGCGATACCGGACAGGGTGCCCGACCGGGCCTGTGAGACCGCTGAGACGCCGAACCTGCCGCGCCACGGCTCGCCACCTACTCCCGTCCGGCCGCCCTCAGCGTTCCCACAGCAGGCAGGGGACACCCTGCACAGCGAGGTGTTCTCGCCGTTGCCGCCGACCCGACCGTAGGAGGCCGAGCATGCCGCACACCGACGTGCCACCTACCGCGTCCAGCACGTCACCAGGCGCGGGTGCCCGGCTGCCGTTGGTGGTCACGGTGCTGCTCGCCAAGCTCGTGTCGGTGCTCTCCCGGCTGCTGGGGCGTGGGGCCGGCTCGGCGGCCCCGGGGCTGGTGGCCGAGCGGCTCGACCCGCAGGTGCTGGTCAGGCTCGGTGCTCGGCTGCACGGCGACGTGGTGCTGGTGACCGGCACCAACGGCAAGACGACGACCTCCAAGATGATGGCCGAGGGCGTGAGCAACGCCGGCGGCCAACTGCTGCGCAACGCCGGTGGCTCCAACCTCACCCGAGGGATCGTCTCGAGCCTGATCGCGCGGGCCGACTGGCGCGGACGCCTGCCGGACGCTCTGGGGCTGTTCGAGGTCGACGAGGCGGCCCTTCCCTCGGTCGCCGCCGCGCTACAGCCGCAGCTCATCGTCGTGCTCAACCTGTTCCGCGACCAGCTCGACCGCTATGGCGAACTCGACCGTACGGCACGGCTGATCGGCGACGGGATCGCCGCCTGCGGCGCCACGGTGCTGCTCAACGCCGACGACCCGCTGGTCGCCGGTCTCGCCGCCCGCGCGAACGGGCCGGTCCGCTACTTCGGGGTCGATCACGCCCAGACGCCGCCTGTCCCGGCCGGCCACACCGCCGAGACCGCCCACTGCCCGGTCTGTCACGCCAGGCTGACCTACCGGCGCGTGTTCTTCGGCCATCTCGGTCACTGGCGCTGCCCCGACGGCCACGTCGCCCGGCCGTCCCCGGACGTGGCGGTGACCCGATACGCGTCCAAGGGCACCTCCGGTGCCGCCGTACAGGTCTCGAGCATGCAGGGCCGGCAGCGGCTCGAGCTCAGCCTGCCCGGGCTGTACAACGCCTACAACGCCGTAGCCGCCCTCGCCGCGACCGACCTCCTGGGATTCCGGGGCGCCGCTCGCACCGCTGCCATCGCAACGGTCGATGCCGCCTTCGGCCGTGCAGAGCAGGTCACGCTCGACGGGCGCACGCTCACCCTGCTGCTCGTCAAGAACCCCACCGGCTTCAACCAGACGATGCGGACCTTCCTGCTCACCCAATGGGGGGCGTCGGTGCTGGTCGCCATCAACGACCACGACGCCGACGGACGTGACGTGTCCTGGCTGTGGGACACCGCCGTGGAAGCCCTCGCCTCGCAGGGCCACCGGATCGTCACCAGCGGTGCCCGGGCGGCAGACATGGCGCTCCGGCTCAAGTACGCCGGTATCAGCGCCGCTATCGAACCCGACCTGCACACCGCGATCGACCGGGTCGTCGGCCAGACGCCCGTGGGCGAGACCGCCTACGTGCTGGCGACCTACACAGCCATACTCGAGCTGCGGGAGGCGCTCGAGGACCGGACCGAACTCGCGGAGCTCACCGCATGACACGCATGCTGACGCTCGCCCACCTGTACCCCGACGAGATGTCGATCTACGGCGACCACGGGAACGTGGTCGCTCTCGTGCAACGCGCCAGATGGCGCGACATCGACCTGACCGTCCGTGAGGTCCGGGTCGGCGCCGAGATCGACCTCTCCAACGTCGATCTCGTGTTCGGGGGCGGCGGACAGGACCGTGGCCAACTCGTCGTCGCTGACGACCTCCAACGGCATGCCCCGGCGCTGCGGCAGGCCGCCGCCGACGGGATGCCGATGCTCGCCGTGTGCGGCACCTACCAGCTGTTCGGACGTGTGTTCATCACCGCCAACGACGACCAGCTTCCCGGCATCGGGATCTTCGAAACCCGAACGGTGGCTTCTGACCAGCGCCTCGTCGGCAACATCGTGGTCGACAGCCCCGAGCTCGGACGTGTCGTCGGGTTCGAGAACCACAGTGGACTCACCCGCCTCGATCCCGAGCAGCAGCCCCTCGGGACCGTCGTCACCGGTCACGGCAACGACGGACACAGTGGCGACGAGGGTGCAGTCACCCATCACGTGTATGGCACCTACCTCCACGGGCCTGTGCTCCCCAAGAACCCGGCGTTTGCTGACGCCCTGCTGGGGGCTGCTCTGCAGCGACGCTACGGTGAGCGCACCCGTCTCGCTCCCCTCGATGACCGCCTCGAGCGGCGAGCTGCGTCCGTCGCCGACGACCGGATCGGGGCGTAACCGCTCAGATTGCTGGTCGGGAAAGCAGCGCGTGGAGCGGCAGCAGGTCGAGCCCGTCGGGGATCCGCAGATATCCGGGCGCGCTGCCAGGATGTCCCAGATGTCCGTACTGCCAGACGATCCGGTTCGTCGACGGGTTGACGACGATCACACGGTGGTTGTAGTCGTCGTTGAGGATGACGTCACCGTTGGGTAGTGGCCGTGCCAGCGATGGTTTGTTCAGCGCGTGGGAACCTGACGGCCGATAGCGCCACAGCAGCCGACCCTGCGCGTCGAAGGTCTCGACCGTGCCTGGGCGGCGGTAGTCGGCGGTCAGGTAGACGCCCGGCCGGACCTCGTTGGTGTCCGACGGGTAGGTCATCCCGGGGGCGTGCGTCGCGTGGTAGACGTGGCCAGTCAGGTCGATCTCGGAGATCCAGTCGCCGTTGATCTCGGTGACCAGCAGATGCCCGTTGGTCATCGGGAAGGCCCCGTTCGGGCTGCCGAACCGGTCGGGAGGGGCATGCTGGCACGGACGGACGGCTGAGCCCAGGGTCTGCTTCGGTGTGTGGCTGCCCACCGCCACCACGAGCAGCCGGCAGTTCTTGATGTCGGGGATCAGCACGTCACCGTTGGTGAGCATGAGCGCGTCGTCCGGGTTCCACAGATGGTTGTCGCCGCTGCCGTGCACGCCGGGGGTGCCGTAGCGCCACACGATCCGGTGGCTGGCGATATCGATGAGCGAGACGACGTAGTCGTCCTCCTCGGTGGCGACGATCTGTCGGCCGTCGGGAGTGAAGAAGGCGTCGTCGGGCACCTTGAAGGTCTGGCCTGGCCGCAGGTCGCCCGGCCGGGGAAACTGCCAGCGGACATGGCCGGTCGGGTCGACCACGATGAGCCGGTTGTTGCCGCGATCGGCGATCAGCACCGGGGCAGGGAGCACACCGGGCTGGGACCCTGAGGCGAGATGGCCGGGCCCCCGGGCGGGCGAGAGCCACGCCAGGTCCGGCGTGCTCGTCGCCGCGGGCCGGGTCGGCGATGGCTGTGACGCTGCCGGAGAGGCCGCAGTCACGCTGCTCGACGGGCTGGGGCTGGCGTTGGCGGTCGGCGACGAGGATGCGGGACGCGGGGTGGGCGACACCGAGACGGCCGGGCTTGGCCCGCAAGCGGTCAACGACAGCAGACAGCCCAGAGCCACCAGGGTCGGGACGTTCCGAAACGGGATCGCCCGGCCCGGCTGTCGGTCGTGCCGTCATCCATGGCGGTCGCCGACCTTCGTCGCTGGTCGGTGTGCCGGTCGGAGTCTCCCATCGGCTGGCTGAGAGACGGCTGAGAACGACCGACGCGTACCGGCGGGTCCGGTCAGCAGGTCCCGTTGGCCTGCCCCCGATCCAGCGGCGCGTCGCCGCTGGCCGGCAGGAACGCCCAGCTGTAGCCGCAGGCACGCAGGTCGAGCTGCAGGATGCCGTGCTGGTCGTGCTGCCGGTAGGCGTCGGTGGCCCGCCACGGCGCGGTGAAGGCACGCAAGGGTGCCCCGCCGGTGCCCACCACGAACTCCCGGATCCCATTCGGTGCCGGGCTGCCGTCGGAAGCCAGGGGAACGAACCGCTCGTAGTCGTGGTCGTGGCCGTTGAGCACGACATCTGCGCCGGCATCGGACAGGACGCGCCAGAAGGTCGCCATAGCCCCATCGTCGCCGTGCATTCCGGTCGAGAACCGCGGATGGTGCCAGTAGGCCAGGATGTTCCCCGTGGTGGTGTGCCCCAGGTCTTCGTGTAGCCAGCCGACCTGAGGGCTGCCCGGGCCGCAGCCACCGACCTGGGCGCAGTTGGAGTTGAGGACCACGACGTGCCAGGCCCCCAGGTCGTAGCTGTAGTAGCCCTGCGGGTCAGGCCCGGCCAGGGATCCGAAGAAGCCGTAGTAGCCGCCGGCTCCCGCGGTGAGCACGTCGTGGTTTCCCTGCGCCGGTCGCGTCCGGGTCCGAAACGGCCCCCAGGTGGGGTCGTAGCAGCGCTGGAACGACGACGCTGACCCTTCCGGGTAGGCCAGATCACCGATGGGCGCAACCACACCGTCGTGACGCCGTAGCAGCGCCGCCGTCGCTGCCGCTCCGCCCCCGCAGTCGGCGATGTCGCCGGCAGCGAGCAGCTGCGATGGTGCCCCCGGGGGCGAGGACGGACCTGCAGCGGCTGCCGGAGGCGCGAGGCCCGCGGGAACCACGGGGGCGGATCGCCACAACTGCCAGGCCGCGACGGTCGCCACCGCGGCCAGACCCAGCACGGCCACGATCAGCGCCACGCGTGTTCGCAGGGACACGGTCACGCTCGTCGACGGTCGACGGTCGCGGTCGAGGCCATGGTCACCTTCTTCGTTGACGTGTCCGGGCGGACAGTCTCGCTACCGCAACCTGAGAGACCGCTGAGAGCGGCAGGCGGCCGAGCACGTGTCGTGGCTACAGTCCGGCCGCCACGAGCACGTAGTCGGTCGCGAAGCCGATCGCGAGGCCGGCGAAGATGCCCCAGGTCACTGCCACCGGGTAGCCCTGCTTCGCCGCGACACGCAGCAGCTGGATCACGACGTAGAGGATCGAGCCGGCGGCCAGGGCGAGGAACGCCACGAACGCGACCTCGTTGACGACCCACTGGCCGATCAGCGTGCCCACGAAGGTCGGTCCGCCACCGATGAGGCCCATCACGGCGAGAAACCCCCAGGAGGGCGTGGCGTCCTCGCCCGTCAGAGGAGCCACGATCCCGAACCCTTCGGTGGCGTTGTGCAGCCCGAACCCGATGATCAGCAGCAGGGCGAGGCTGACGTCGCCGGTAGCCGCCGACTGCCCGATCGCCAGACCTTCGGAGAGGTTGTGCAGCCCGATACCCACCGCGATCATCACCGCCAGACGGCGGCCCGGGTTCCCGGTCGCCAGGCGCGGGCGGGTCAGCTCGGCCTGATGGGCGGCCCCAGGACCGAACCGCAGTCGCTCGCCGCGGCTGCGCATCCAGCGGTCGTAGTAGACGAGCCCGACCAGCCCGGCCGCGACCCCGACGGCGAACACGCCCGCCACCAGGGCGAACCGGCCCCAGCTGGCCGTGCCTCCGGTCGCGCCCGTCAGCGCCTCCTCCACGGCTTCGTTGGCGTGCCCCAGCACGTCGACGACCAGGAAGACCAGCACGCCGATGGCGACAGCGTTGAGCACGGCACGCAACCGGGGTGCGGGATTGCGCAGCCGGCCCACGGGCAGGCCCAGAAAGATGGTGCCTCCTGCGATGGCGCCAAGCACCAGCAGTTGTCCCTGCGACATCCGAACTCTTTCCCGATCAGGCGGTTAGGTAAGGTAAACCTTACTTCCCTTCGAGTGTTGGTGCACATCCGTCGTCTGCCGTGCCCGACTCGCGCCCCTCGTACCGCTGGAAGGTGATGTCGTGCCGCTCGCACCCAACGCCGAAGCCGACCGCGCACCTGCCCGTCGCAGCCCCAGGCTCCCGCGCCGCAACCTCCTGGTCGCGACCGTGCTCGGGCTGCTGGCCCTGGCCATCGGTGCGACCCAGGCCCACCATCCGGGCCTGTCCGGCATCAAGGCGTTCGTGCTCGGCGTGGTCGAGGGGCTCACCGAGTACCTGCCGGTCAGCTCGACCGGGCACCTGACCGTCGTCTCGCGGCTGCTGGGCGTCGGCACCACGTCGGCGACCAAGGACGCGGCCGACGCCTACTCGATCGTCATCCAGGCCGGCGCGATCGTCGCGGTCGCCGGGCTGTTCTGGCGCCGGATCGTCACCATGCTCGCCGGCCTGGTCGGCCGTGACGAGACCGGCGAAGGCCGCCACCTGCTCGCCGTGCTGATCGCCGGCTTCCTGCCGGCCGCGGTGGTCGGGCTGCTGCTCGAGAACCCCATCAAGAACCACCTGTTCGGGATCTGGCCGGTCGCGCTCGCCTGGGCCCTCGGCGGGCTCGGGATCCTCGCCTGGGTGCGCTGGGGACGCGGCCGCGGCGAGGTGCCGATCCAGGGACTGACGGTCCGGGCGGGCGTCATCATCGGGCTCGCCCAGGTGCTCGCGCTGTGGCCGGGCGTGTCCCGCTCGCTCGTCACGATCATCGCCGCGCTCGCGATCGGCGCGACCATGTCGGCCGCCGTCGAGTTCAGCTTCCTGCTCGGGCTGGTCACCCTCGGCGCGGCCACCGGCTACGAGGCGCTCAAGCAGGGCTCGCTGATCGTGGACTCCTTCGGGGTCGTCGCCCCGGTCATCGGGTTCCTCGCGGCGCTGGGCGCCGCGGTCCTCGCGGTGGAGTGGATGGTCGAGTACCTGCGCCGCCACAGCCTCGCCATCTTCGGCTGGTACCGCATCGCGATCGCCGTGGTCGCGGTCATCCTGATCGTCACCCTCCTGTGAGTACGAACGGAGCAGGTAGGTACGCACGCAGGCCGGCTTCTCGGCGGCGGGTCGGGCCGCTGTGCGTGGGCTCACGGCTTGCTGGCGGCCGCCCCGTATCGACTGGACGGAGATGGCTGATGCGACGGCCGGTTCCGGCGACACTCGTCATGCTCGTCCTGGCCGGATGTGTCAGCAGTCCGCGCCGGGGGGCCGATCAGCCCTTCGCCGGGGCCGCGTCCAGCGGCAGAACACCGACCGTGCGACACACACCACCGACATCCGCCACCGCGCCAGGCCCCGTGGCCTCTGCCCCGCCGGTCACGAGGGACAACGGCGCCCGCATCCTCGTGATCGTGGAGGAGAACAAGGACCTCGGCCAGATCATCGGTTCCGGTGCCGCCCCGTTCATCGGGCAGCTGGCCGACCAGGGGGTGCTGCTGACCTCGTCCTACGGGGTCGCCCACCCCTCGCTGCCCAACTACCTGTCGCTGCTTGGCGGTGACACGTTCGGGATCACGACCGACTGCACCGATTGCACCATCGACGCTCGCAACCTCGTCGACCAGCTCGACCATGCCGGCCTGTCCTGGAAGGGCTACATGGAGGACCTCCCCGCCCCGTGTGCCACCGATGCCCGCGCCGGAAGCTACGTCATCCGCCACGACCCCTTTCTCTACTTCGACGACGTGCGCACCGACCCCGGCCGTTGCGCGAACGTCGTCCCCATGGACCAGCTCGCTCAGGATGCGGCCGACAACGTCCTGCCCCGCTTCTCGCTGGTCGTCCCCAACGTCGAGCATGACATGCACGACGGCTCCATCGCCGCCGCGGACAGCTGGCTGCGCGAACTGTACGCGCGCATCCGCAGTTCGCCCGCGTGGCAGGCCGACCTACGGATCGTGGTCACCTTCGACGAGGGCACCGACAACCAGGGCTGCTGCGGCGGACTCGCGGCCGGCGGGCACATCGCGACCATCGTCGCCGGACCCCGGATCCAGGGTCCACAGCACGATGACACCCCCTACACCCACTACTCCCTGTTGGGATCCATCGAACAGGCCTTTGGCCTACCAGCCCTCGGCCACGCCGCCGACCCGGCCACTGCCACGATCCCCGCCCTCACCAGGACCAGCCCATAAGCCACCTTCGCCGAAGCGGCACCCCTCGCGATCCCGGGAGGCGGCTTCCGTATGATCGCGAGCCTCCCGCGGCGACCTGCAGGCACCCCGTGAACCCAACCGTCCGTGTCCGGCATCCGGGCCAGCCTGATGACGGCGGTGTCACGTGACACGGTCGGGTCGCGGTGTGCCGCTGGCTCCGCTGCGGTTCGTGCTCGTCTTCGGTGTGGTCAGTCTGCTGGCCGACTTCGTGTACGAGGGCGGACGCAGCATCATCGGTCCGTACCTCGGCACGCTCGGGGCGTCGGGCACCACGGTGGGTCTCGTCGCGGGCGCGGGTGAGGCAACCGCACTCGTCTTCCGACTGGCAGCCGGACCGGCGGCCGACCGCACCCGCCGCTTCTGGGCGTTCACGATCGCCGGCTACACCCTCACCCTCGTGTCGGTGCCGCTGCTGGCCGCCACCGGCCACCTGGGAGTCGCGGTCGGCCTCTACCTGACCGAGCGGCTCGGCAAGGCCGTGCGCACCCCGGCCCGGGACACCATGCTCGCCGGAGCCGGCCAGCAGATCGGAACCGGTTGGGCGTTCGCCGTCCACGAGGCGCTCGACCAGACCGGTGCCGTGCTCGGTCCGCTGCTGGTCGCCGTGGCGGTCGCACACACCGGCGGGTTCCACGCCGGCTTCGCGGTGCTCGCCGTTCCGGCGGTCCTGAGTCTCGGCGTGCTGAGCTGGCTCCGCCGTGCCGTCCCGGACCCGCTCGCCTACCAGACCAGCGAACACGTCACGGCCGGTGGGAGGAGCTCCGGTACGCCGCGGCAGCTGGGCGGGACGTTCTGGCGCTACCTCGCCTTCACCGCTCTGGCCGTCACCGGTCTGGTCCCGTTCGCCCTGGCCTCCTTCCACGCCGAGACCGGCGGGCTGCTCGCCGCCGGACAGGTGCCGTTGCTGTACGCGCTGGCCATGGCCGTCGACGCCGTGGTCGCACTGGCCGCCGGACGGATCTACGACCGCCGTGGACTGTCCACCCTGGTCGTGCTGCCGCTGCTGGCCGCCGCCGTTCCCGCAGCCGCGTTCTCCCGCTCGACGGTGTGGGTCTGGGTCGGTGCGGCCACATGGGGTGCGGCCATGGGTCTGCACGAGAGCGTCCTGCGTGCCGCCGTCGCCGACCTCGCCCCCGCCGCCCGCCGGGCCACTGCCTACGGCATCTTCACCGCGGCCTACGGCGCTGCGTCACTCGCTGGCGACACCGCCATCGGGTTCCTCTACGACCGCAACGTCACCGCGCTCATCGTGCTCGTCGTCGCCATCGAAGCCCTCGCCCTCGCGCTGCTGCCCGCCGCCATCCGCGCCCACCACCTATCGGCACGACCCACCAGCGGCAACCAACCCGAGTGACCCCACGTCCACCAGCATCCGCTGACACGGGACGACGACGATGCTCAAGGCCCACGTGTGGGCCCGCGTTTACCCTGTCCGCCTTTCACGCGAACCGAGCACCGCGGCGCGTCGGCGCACACGTCACCAACGCGCTGCCACGGCAGGATCGAAGCCTGCACGAGCGTTCGGCCGCACCTGCATGAGGCAGTCGGCACGGCGAACGCCACTATCTATGCCGCAGGAACCTGAAGTAGAAGGCGAGGAACACGAGAACGATGCCGATGTTGGCCGCCAGCCGTTCCCAGAAGTGGTTTCGGAAGACGAGGACATCGACACCGACCACCACGGCGACCAGGACTGCCACGTAAAGCCCGACCACCACAGGTCTTCCCATGCACAGTCCCTCACAGCCGAAACATCGAAACGGCCGGTTCAACTACCCCTCAACGACATGCAGGATGCCGCGCCGAGCGCCGACCACTGACGAGCACCCGGCTCTGCCCATCACGACGAACATGCAAAATCGGGTAGGGGCCGGGCTCTCCCCGGCCCCTCCCACACCACCGTACGTGCGGGTCCGCATACGGCGGTTCGTCAGGCACCTCGACGACGGTGCCAGTGGTGGGCGAGTCCTTGCAGGCCGAGCTCGTCGTGCCAGTAGCGGTTGGGCAGGGCGCTGTTGAGCGCGGTCCCGGCGATCAGCCAAGTGCCGCGGCTCGTGGCGCCGATGGCGAAGGCGCGGTCGAACGGCAGGCCCAGCGCGAGGAGTTCGCGGATGCGGGTACGGACCCGTTTCCACTGCGTCCAGCGCACGGCGCGCAACCGTCGGCGTAGCCACTCGTCGATCGCTTCGAACCGTTTGCGTCCGTCTGCGATCCCGAAGTAGGCGCACCATCCCGCGATGAACTGGTTCAGCCGTGCGATCCGGGAGGCCATCGAGATCCCCCAGTTGCGGCGGGTCAGCTGCTTGAGCCGCATCTTCAGGCGTTTCCACGCCTTGGGTGCGACCCGGAGCCTGACCTTGCCGCCCGCGGCGACGTAGAACCCAAACCCCAGCAGCCCCGCCATCGAGATGGTGGCGATGCTGGACTTGTCGCGGTTGACCTTCAACTTCAACCGGCCCTCCACGATGTCGGTGACACCGTCGAGGACACGGTGGGCGGCCCGCTCGCTGCGCACGAAGACGCGGACGTCGTCGGCGTAGCGCACGAACCGGTGGCCACGGCCCTCCAGCTCACGGTCAAGGTCGTCGAGCATGATGTTCGACAGCAACGGCGACAGCGGCGACCCCTGCGGGGTGCCCTGTGCCGTGGGCTGTCGGACGCCGTCGACCATGACTCCGGCCTCGATATAGGCCCGGATGAGCCGGAGCAGCCGCTTGTCGGCCACCCGACGTGCGACGCGGTGCATGAGCTTGTCGTGGTTGACCCGGTCGAAGAACTGCTCCAGATCAACGTCGACCACCCACCGGTAGCCGTCCTCGAGAAAGCCACGAGCGGCTTCGACGGCCTGATGGGCGCTCCGACCCGGACGGAACCCGTAGCTGTGCTGCGAGAACCCCGGATCGAAGATCGGCTCCAACACCTGCGCGATGGCCTGCTGGACCAGCCGGTCCAGCACCGTGGGGACACCCAACAGCCGCACACCACCATCGGGCTTGGGGATCTCGACCCGCCGGACGGGTGACGGCCTGTATGTCCCCGCGTCCAGCGCCTCTCGGACCTGCCCCCAGTGGTCGTTGAGCCACCCCCGGAACTGTTCCGTGGTGACTCCATCGACACCGGGCGCGCCGCCGTTGCGCTCGACGCGTCGTAACGCCCGGGTCAGGTTGGCCCTCGAGAGCACCTGCTCCCACAGGCCATCGACCCGGCCTTGCGGCTGAGATGACGACTCGGACGGCGCCGGACGGCCGCTACGCCCACCCACAGGCACCGACGGTCTCACCGTCTGCTCCTGCAGATGACCCGCTGACGCGGGTTGGCTGCGCTCAACGCGACCGCCACCAGCCACCACACTCATCCTCTCGGCATGACGTTCGGCCCTTCCCAGCCCGCGTCCCTCCTGACGCGTAGGTGTCGAGACCCCCGCTGGTACTACGGCCTCTGCTGACTCCTGCCGGACGCACCACCACGTCCCCGCGATGGTCGTCGCCGCTTCCGCGCCGACACCCCGACAGGCCTCCCCGGATAAGAACGACCGCTGTCCCTTGACCCCTGCCGCATCTACACGCCGCACCCGTAGGCGATGACGGGCTCACCATCCTTTGCTGGCTCACCCAGGTCGACGTGCCTCCTATGCGATTCCTGTTCGTCAGGTCCAAGGTCTCGCCTCCGGCTTCCTTCCCACGACACCTCACGATGCCGCAGTTGCCATCAGCTCGGTCGGGCATCACCTCCCAACCCCGAGGACTTCCACCTCGGAAACGATCGCCCATGCCGGGCGTACAGAGCGACGAAAGACCGACTACGTCGGTCTTTCGCCCGCGGCACACCATCCTGACGAGATCGATAGTTCGCCCGCAGTACCGCGTTCCGCAGTGGTTGCGCGAACCTTGTGGCACCCATGCGCGGCGGGTGAGCATCCATAAGGGCCACCGGCTGATGGCGCCGTGGTCAGGCAGCAGGGGTGGTGGATCAGCGTGAGTTGGACCGCCTCCTGGCGGAGCAGGCTCGCTACTACCGGGCGCGGGCCCTCCTAGCGTCATCGACTCCACCGCGCGTCACGATGGGCAAGGGGGCCGCGCGGCCAGCCGGACCAGCGCCGGGACGATCTGCGTGTGGATGCTGAAGTGACCGTGACCGTCTAGCAGCTCGAGGGTCGCACCGGGCACGACTCTGGCCGTGTGCTCGGCGTGGATCGGATCGACGAGCATGTCCTGGCGACCGTGCAGGACCGTCACAGGACACCGGATCGCCGCGAGGTCGATCTCCTCCCAGCCCCGACCGTCGGCTCGACGGTCGTCGGTGTAGCCGACGACGCCGTGGGCGAACATCTGCGGCCACTGCTCCATCTCCCAGCCGACCCAGACGGCGTCACGGAACAGCTCCGCATCCCGCGCCGAGAGCACCTCCTGCATCGCCCCACCGAGCAGCCCCTCGCCGTGGGGTCCGTAGGCCGCCTCCGCCGCCCGCAGCGCGGCGTCACGGTCGGCGGCATCCCAGACCGCGGCCACGTGACTCTCGCTGAGACGTTCCCGCCCCGCTGCGTACGCCGCGTCCGTGACGGCGCAACAGGCCACGACCCCCGCCACCCGCTCGGGGGAGCGAGCGGCCAGCCCCAGTGCATGCGCTCCGCCAGTCGAGACGCCCACCGTGAACACGCGATCGAGCTGGAGCGCGTCGGCGACCCGCAGCAGGTCATCGACACCGTCGGCGATGCAACGTCCAGGCATCGGCGTCGAACGCCCGTACCCCGGCCGATCCACGCCGACCAGACGTAGACCGGCGCGTCGGGCCTCCACGCTGGCGTGTCCTGGTTCGAGGCGGCTGCCCGGCCCCCCGTGGCACCACATCACGGCAGCACCATCCTCGGCACCGAACTCCGCAACGCCGATCACGCGACCGTGGCCACCGTCGACCTCGAGCTCCCGCCACGGCCGGCACTGCGCAACGTCAACGTCCCCGTGTCCAGAGACCTCGGGACTCAATGGGTCCTCCCACACGCTGCCGCGGAGCGGAACATGATGACCCCTGTCGTGGCCGGGCAAGAAGCGCACCATAGGCGCGCCGGCCGATCGCAAGAACGCGATCCAGGCAGCTCGCCGGTGACCGGCCGGTCCGCGCCGTTACAGCGTCGCGCTCGGTTCGCGCGATACAGGCTGCTGGACCCCGGGGAATCTCTTCCAGTCACTTCCCCGGACCAGCCCACCGTACGCCCCAACGAGTCCGTCGTCACCTGGCAGCGGGCCACGCCCCGCTGCGCCCGCGCCGGCCTCGAAACCCGGGCTTTACATAGACAGGGCTCGATACGGGTCGATGCGGTCAGCCCGTCGGCCTGCGCGTTGTGGGCGGCGCTTCGAGGCCCGGGCCCGCCGGTAGCGGGGACTTCCGGTGCGACACGAGGTCGCACATCACGAGTGAACACACAGGAATGGAGGTCGACTTGATGTCGGGTGTGTAGTTCCGGGCCAGTGTTCCGTGGCCTGTCCCCGCCCGGACGTGCGTCGCTGGCAACGGCGGGGTGCGAAGCTGAAGGGTTCAAGCCTAAGGGGCCCTGTTCATCCCAGGGGCTACAGGCGAGGGGAAGGCCGGACGGACGAACGCAAGTGAACCCCTGTTGATGCGTCGTTACCCCGAGCCTCGCCGGATGGAAGCAGTAGCGGGGTGGTAGCAACCGTGCCGTTGGAAGGCGGCGAGCGGCCGCCCGGGGACGGTTCCTGGGCCGTTGGAACACCGCTGTTGTCGGCGTGAAGGGGGCGTCCGCGCCGGTCGCATCTCGTGTGTGCGGAACGTGGAAACCCCGTTGAGGTCCGGCACGCCGTCGGCGTGCCGGTAAGCCGACCGCAAGGAAGGCCCAATCCGGCCCTCAGCGGGACAGGATGACCCAGAAGCGAACGCCGGTACGCCGAAAGGCGACAGGAAACCGAAGGCCCGCACACGTCGGCATCCACCGACGGGGACTCGGATAACTGGCCGGATACGGGCTGATGCTCGACCCGAAAGGGTGCTGACAGGGTCAGGTGAGCCTGTGGAGCGAACGTGACAACGACGCTGGAACCGATGGACAAGTTGGACGCCGCCGCACCGCCGCCTTCCGGGGCGGACGGTGTGGTGGTGAACGGACCAGAGGACCAAGCCCTCGACTGGCAGTCGATCGATTGGCGGACGGTCGAGGACGACGTACGGCGTCTGCGGCACAGGATCTTCACGGCATCGCAGGCAGGACCAGCACTTCTGACCGCCTGCGAACCACCAGGGCTTGCTTGAGCCGTGTGCCCGGCGACGGGCACGCACGGTTCTGTGGGGGCCGGGGCGCAGCAATGCGCCCCGGCTACCCGACAGCGGGTGCGGACAACCGCTGACCCACCGTCGCGCGCGGTCGCGCGCGGACGACTACGCGCGGGAAACCGCTTCGGCGGAGGTCGCCCACCGTCCCGCCCGGTCGGTCAGACCCAACCGTCGCGCCGCGACGTTCACGGTCGCCCACACCCGCTGGGAAGTCCCCGCTTCGGGCGGGTCCAGGTGCTTCGGGTTCGGGGAGCACTGATCCGCCCATAGCGCTCTCGCGGCAGGAGCTACTTCGTCGGTCGCCGGTCGCCAACGCGGCGTGACCCGGCCCGGACGGAAAGGTCGGCGACCCATCTTGGGACGGCTCGGTCACTCCGGCACCGGCATCGGTGGCCCGAGCAGCTCGACACCGTGTTCTGCGTTGATTCGGCCGAGCTTCTGAGGGTCGATCGCGGGTGACGACTCGTTGATGTAGGCCATCATCTCGCGGAACATCTCCTCCATCCCGCCGGGGACGAACCCGAAGAGATAGCGCGTCGGCTCGTGCGTGTGGTTCGCGAAGGTGTGGGGGGTGCCGCGGGGTCCGAACGCGAAGGAGCCCGCCGGGAGGGTGGTCTGCTCGTCGCCGACCTGGATGCGCAGTTCGCCGTCGAGGACGTAGAAGATCTCGTCGTGCGCGGGGTGAGCGTGGAGTCCCGGGCCGGGGAACCGCGGCGGGGCGGTGTACACCGCCAGGTTGAACCTCCCCGAGGTCTCCTCCGATCGAGCGAGCCAGCGCATCCGCACCCCCATGCCTTCGAGCACTTCGAGCGCGGCGTCAGGGCCGAGGTGGTACGCGTCGACGTTCGTGGTCTGCATGGGTCCTCTCCGTTCGGTGACGCTGCCACGGTGCTCGACAGCGCCGTCGCTGGCCATCCCCAGTCCTGGGGGGTAGCCTGCGGCGACATGGACGGGACGGTCGAGGCGGTGACACGCCTCCTGCGGCGCCCTCTGGGCCTTGACGACGTCGTGACGCTCGCGGATCGCGAGTTGCGGCGGGCCATCGGGTTCGACGTGGCGATCTGGGCTGCGGTCGATCCCGCCACGCTGTTGATGACCGACTGCCGCGCCCGATGGGACGTCCCGCCGCCGGGTGGGGAGAGGTTCGACCCCGCTCGTGAGGTCCGGCTGTTCGAGCTCGAATGGGGCTCTGGTGACCCCAACAGCTACTTCGCGCTCGTGCGCGACGAGCAGCCAGTCGGGGCGCTCCGCCTGGACGTCGGGGACCCGGTCGGCGTGGTTCAGCGCTACGACGAGGTGCTCGCCCCGTCAGGCGTGCACGACGAGCTGCGGATCGTCCTGCGCCGCGCGGACGCCGTGTGGGGCGTCGTCACCTGCTACCGCCGCGAGCCACCGGCGTTCGATGCCCGCGTCGTCGACCTCGCCCGTCGGCTGTCCCCGGTCCTCGCCGACCTCTACCGCCAGGTGTTCCTTCGCGCCGCCGTCGAGTCCGCGTCTATGGATGCCCCCCCGGGACACATCAACACGACCGAGGAGGGCGACGTGGTCACGACCACCGCCGCGGCCGAGCGGTACCTCGACGAGTTGCGCGACGAGCAGGTGGGACAGGTGCTGCGGAGCGTCGTCGCCGCCGTCCGCACTGGCGGTCCGGTGTCGTCGGTCGTGGTCGGGGACGCGGGCCCCGTTGCGTTCCACGGGATGCCGGTCAAGGGCCGGGACGGCGAGTTCTCCGTGGTCGTCGAGCGGCCGCGTCCGGCCCGCCTCGCCGACACCATCATGCACAGCTACGGGCTCACCGAGCGGGAGCGCGAGGTGGCGACCGCCGCCGTACGGGGCGAGACCAGCAGACGCATCGCAGCGGCGTTGGACCTGTCTCTCCACACCGTGAACGACCACCTCAAGTCGATCTACGAGAAAGCAGGGGTGGGGTCGCGGGGCGAGCTGGCGGCGCGGCTGCTCACCGATCACTACCTGCCACGCCGCGAACGGGGGGAGACGCCGGGCCCCTACGGGTTCTTCGTCTAGTCGACGCCTCCGCGGTGCGCCACCACCGCTGGGTCAGGAAGTGAATGGCGCTTTCGACCACGCCCTTGTGCTTGGCCCGCCGCGGTGGGCAGACAACGCAACACGTGGGTTTCCGGGCTCGGTTGAGGTGCCCGCCCGACGATGACCCCGCGACCTGGTTCGTGACCCCGACGACAACCGGGTCTTGGAAGCCGCCATCGCGGCCGCCGCCGGCGCCAACGTCACCGCCACCGGCGACACCGACCTGCTCGACCTTCAGGTCGTCGAGGGGATCGGGATCGTCACGCCGGCAGCCTTCCTCGAAGAGATCTACTCGTAGCAGGCGCCATTAACTCGAGCCGATCCGAGGGGCGGTTACGCGCGCCGCGAGGACGATTACCGGCGCGCGACAACCACGGCTGCCGCGCGGGTCACATGCGTCGATCTCCGTCTCGGCACTCGGCAGCTATCGGTGAGGCTTGACACAAGCCCACCTGCTGGCCCGTCGCGTCCCGGAGGAGGAAGAGGCAGCCTCCCGGCTACCAGTCCCTGCTGGAGGTCCCGACTGCGGTCTCGTCGCCCTGCAACACGGCCGATGCAGCGACCTTCTGCGCGGCGTCCTGCATGGTCAGGGCCTCGTCGATCGTCAGACCAGACCGGGCCGCGAGCAATGGGCTCACGTCGGCGATTTCCTCGAACGTAACGCCGTGAGCGACCGGGATCACGCGGTCGGTTCGGAGAAGCGCCGAGAGTTCCTTGTCGGCGATGCCCCCGTTCTCAAGGCTCCGGAGCATCGCCGGCGTCACGAGAACGATGCCGATGCGGGACATCCGCAGGCCCTTGTCGATCTCGCGCATCAGCGACTTGCCGAGGGCAACCTCGGTCTCGCTGAACCACACGGATGCGCCACTACGAGACAGCCGGTCGAACAGGTCCTTCGCGGAGCTCTCCCGGTCGTCCCACGCGTGGCAGAGGAACAGGTCGCGCCGATCGGGATACTTCTGCGCGATCGCCTCGGCCTTGCGGGCCGCCGGCTTGAACGTGCGCCACTCGCTGGGCGAGTACGACACGGTCCCCCGACCGCCGCGCAGTCGCCGTGTCGTCCCGCCGCCGCCAGACGATCCACCGCCGCTGCCGCCCGAGGACCTGCCGCCGTACGAGGGGCGCGGGGTCGGGGTGTACGAGGAGTAGGAGCGACGTCGCCCGTATCCCCCGCGGCACGCGGGACAGTTCGCCGCACCGCTCGCTGTGCGGTGGCCTTCAACAGGTGCCGTGCATCTCGCCATGGCGCGAGAGTACAAATTGCCTGCGACAACACCGGGTAGCGACTGCGGTTCCCTAGAACGGGTGTTCGGCTCGGCACCCCGTTCGGGGTTACCGCGCTGACTGACGTGGCCTCCTTCGCGGTCGGCGCGCTCATCGGCCAGAGACGGTTATGCGTTTCCGCGGCCGACCGGCCGGCCGCGCACCACCACGGCGATGGGCGCACCCGGCCTCGCCTCAGAGCCTCGATGGAAGTGGCAAACGGAGCGGAGAGGGGAGGCGCCCGCCGACACTTCATGCGAGGCTGGTAGGACGACGGCGCCCGAACATGGGCGCCTTCGTCAGTGAGGTCTGGTCTGCGGTCCCTGCGTCTGGATCTAACCGGGAGAACGAGGGCCGTGCCGGTGCCGATGCAACCAGTCCGGGCACGTCTGATGCGCGACACCCCGCCGAAGGAAGCCCGCTACGGCACCCACGCCCGGATGGTCGACCGCGCCGCACGGGCCGACGACTCCCACATGTCGCTGACGCAGAACCGCCGGTCACAGGCTCGCCAGCAGTCCCAGCTCCAGAGAACGTCCTCAACTCACGTGGCGCCTGACAACCTCCACCGTCCCACTCGGCCGCTACCTGAGCACATCCGGAGTTGCCCAGCCAGGGGGATCGCGCGCTTCTCCCCCAAGATTCCCCCAACAAGCCTGCGGAAGGATGCCGGATCCATCCGGAACCCGCCGCTACCTTCCGTGGAGAGATGAGGAGGGTGTCATGCCAGAAGTGGCTCAGAATGCAGAAAACCGGCCGCTGGGGCCGGTTCTGCGTAGAGCGGACGACGGGATTCGAACCCGCGACCCCCACCTTGGCAAGGTGGTGCTCTACCAACTGAGCCACGTCCGCGTGCGGCCCGCAGCGTAGCCAGCACCCTCTGGACGGGCAAACCGCCGCAGCCGGCTCCGGCGCGTGACGCGCGGTGCTCCACCGAGCCCCCAGAACCGACCCAGCACCTCGCGGTCAGCGGCGGTCCGCGACCCCGGTCGAGCCGAAACCACCCGCCCCGCGGACGGTCGCGTCGAGCTCGTCCACCTCGACCACCTCGGCGTGGGCGACCTCCTGCAGGAGCAGCTGCGCGATCCGGTCGCCCTGCTCGATCTTGACCGGATCGTCACCGAGGTTGACCAGCAGCACCTTGAGCTCGCCGCGGTAGCCGGCGTCGACCGTCCCCGGCGCGTTGACCACGGTGAGCCCCTGCCGCAGCGCCAGCCCGGAGCGTGGGTGCACGAGCCCGACCCACCCGTCCGGCACCGCGACGGCGAGCCCGGTCGAGACGGCGACGCGCTGCCCCGGCGCGAGCGTGACCGCCTCGGCGGCCGCCAGGTCCAGCCCGGCGTCGCCCGGATGTGCATAGCGCGGCAGGACGGCATCGGGCCGCAGCCGACGCACCCGCAGTCGCACGGCCGTCCCGAGACCACCGGCCATCCTCAGGACCCCTCGTCGCGAACGCCCGCACCCGCCGGCACCGTGGTGTCGTCGTCGGCGGGTCCGTCGGATGCTGCCGACGCGACGACCCGCGGTGTCCGCTTCCTCCCGAGCTCGTGCCGGGCGCCGGCGGCGTCGGCGTTCTGCCCCAGCTCTTCCAGCGAGTCCTTCAGGAATCCGGTGGCGTTCTCGATGTCCGGCAGGGTGTCCCAGTCGGCGGTGAAGCCGAAGTTCAGCCACCCGTCGATCGAGGTGAGCCCGACGGCGTAGGCGTGCGTCGCCGCCAGTGGCGTGAACGGGAAGGCACCCATCAGGCGGCCACCGAGGCAGTAGATCGGGATCTGCGGTCCGGGCACGTTCGTGACGAGGAAGTTGAACAGCCGTGCCCGCACCGCGGCACGCGATGCCATGGCGTGGATCGTCGGCGGGGCGAACTGGGACATGCCGATGAGGAACCCGGCGCCGACCGCGTGGTGGCTCTGTTTGACCTGGCCCATCGCGTCCTGGCAGATCCGCAGCCGCTCGACGGCGTCCATCTCGAACATCGGCAGGTTGACGAAGACCGACACGACCCGGTTGCCGAGCGCGTGCGCCTCGCCCTTGGCCCGCACCGACACGGGGACCATGGCCCGCAGCCACATGCCGTCCGTCTCCGTCCCCCGCGAGCGCAGATAGCGACCGGTGGCGTCGGCCGTGAGGGCCAGCACCACGTCGTTCACCGTGGTCGAGTAGGTGTTCTTGATCCGCTTCACCTCGTCGAGCGGCAGGCGCTGGATGGCGAAGCGACGGTGGACGCCCGGGGGACGGTTCAGCGGGCTCCGCGGTGCCGGACGGACCAGGTTGCGGCTCGCCACGGAGGCGACCGCGCGACCGACCTCGACCGCCCGCCCCGCCGAGGAGAGGGGGTTGGCGAGCACGGACCGGGCAGCCTCCACGGCCGTCGCCGGGCTCGACAGCAGGTCGGTGACCGTCGAGAAGGCCAGCTCGTGGCCGGCCGGGGCAGGGGCCGGCTCCCACGGCTCGGGAGCCGGGATCTCGGCCGACGCGTCCGGCGCGAAGTCGAGCATGACCGTCGCGATGTCGATGCCGGCCAGCCCGTCGATCATCGCGTGGTGGTTCTTGCCGAGGATCGCGAACCGTCCGTCCTCGAGGCCCTCGATGACATAGAGCTCCCACAGGGGACGGTCGCGGTCGAGCTGCCGCGACAGGATGCGGGCGCTGTACTCGGTGAGCTGCTGGATCGTCCCGGGCTTCGGCAGCGCCGCGTGCCGGACGTGGTACGACAGGTCGAACTGCGGGTCGTCGACCCAGGCGGGGTTGCCGAGGTTGAACGGGGCGAACGCGAGCTTCTGGCGGTAGCGAGGCACGAGGTGGAGCCGCGAGCGGACCAGCGCGAGGAAGCGTGCGAAGTCGAGCTCTCCCCCGTCGGGATACTCGAAGACGAACAGTCCGCCGACGTGCATCGGCAGCGTCGGCGACTCCATGTTCAGGAACGCCGCATCGAGCGTGCTGAGCCTCTCTCCGTGCCCCGTGCCCATCGTGGTCCCCTCCGCCGCGGGCGTGTCGGGAGATACTACGTGCTCACTGACTGCCCGAGACGTCGCGGTCGATCCGTGGCCGCACGACGCCGTCTCCCCCGACGACGACGACCGGCAGGCCCTCCTGTCCGTCGAGCCAGCGCCCCGTCGTGCTGCGCGGCACCAGGGTGGTCACGACCAGCTCGGGGGCCCCGAGGTTGGCGGCGTACACGGACGCCGCGAGCGCGAAGGGCCAGTCGCCGTTGCCGAAGCCGTCGATGATCAGGGCCCGCTGCACGTCGGGGGCGTCGCCGCGGGACCAGAGCTCGTCGACGACGGCGACGGCCGTGTCGTCGCGGCTCTTGCCGGCGACGCGGTCGACGCGCATCGGGGCGAGCCGCTGCTCGGCGTCGGCGGCGATGGCCGACGGGCCGCCGAGGAGCACGACCTCCTCGACCCCGTGGGACGCATCCTCGAGGTACGACTCCGTGCGCGGGTCGAGCCGGTCCGGGGCCGTCAGCAGCATCGGATGACGCAGCGACGCCGCGTAGGCTCCGGCCGTCACGGCGTCTGCCCAGCCAGCGCTGCTGTCGGGGTACGCGCGGGCGACGAGCGCCGTCGACATGTCGCCGCCGTCGGCGCGGACGGCGTCCGCCACGGCCAGCGCGGTCTCGATCCGCGTGGTGCCGCCGTGCCGGGAGACGCGGTACCCGGCGTCGCGCAGCTCGGTGACGACGGCGTCGCTGATCGCGTTCGGTCCCCCGACGACATGGACGAGCCCGCCCGCATCGAGGAGCCGGTCGATCTCCTGCCGGACGGTCGGGTCGAGATGCGCGTCGGGGCCGCCGGGTGTCAGCAGGATCGGCGCGTCCGGACCGGCGAGCCCGGTCGCGGACAGGGCGTCGGGGAAGGCGTCGGATCGTGCGAGCACGACCGCACGTGCGGCCCGACGGCCGCGCACGTCGCGCTGGTCGGCCGCCGTGCCGGTGGCGGCCGGGTCCGTCGCGTCCGCGGTCGGTGCAGGGGCTGGGTCCGCGACGACGTCCGCCGCGTCCGCGAGGGTCGGCGTCGTGTCAGCGGCCGACGTGACCGAGGGCGCGGGTGTCGGTTCGGCGTTCGGCGAGGGCACCGACAGGGCCGGTGGCGCGTCGATCGTCGCGCCCGCGTCGGCGAAGAGACGCTGCGAGATCCGGACCGTCCCGTCGACGGGCCGGTCCGTGTCGGCGATGCGCTGCACCTCGCGGGACGACGCCGACACCCACGGTCGCCACACCTGCCCCTCACCGGACCCGACGGCGTAGCCGTTGACGCGGAGCACGGCGGCGACCGGGATCTCGTCCTCGGTGCAGCGACCGATCGGGCCGGTCTGGTCGAACGTCGCGCGGGCGGCGCCGCCGTCGTCGGCGACCGGGGCGCTCGCGACGTGCTGGATGGCGTGGGTGCCGTCCATGGTGCAGACGGCATAGAGGTCGGCCGACGCCCGGGGGTCACCGGGCGGGACGCCCCGGGCGGTGGCCTTCACCTGGAGCGAGTCGGACAGCGCGTAGGGGCTCGTGCCGTCGAGGGTGAACGCGAAGCCGGCGCGCCAGTCGTCGAGCTGCGGCGGCATGTTCCGGTAGGCGTGCTCGAGGATCCGCTGGTAGCTCCAGCCGGCGTCGCCCTCCGCCTTCGCGTCCCACTGGTTGATGTGCTTGCCGGGCGGGAAGCGGTTGCAGGCGCTGCCACTGCAGTACTGGGCGTAGGCGATCGTGCCCGTCGATCGGTCGACGAGTCGCGTCCCCCAGGTCGCGTCCACGGCGGCGTTCGTCTTCGCCGTCGGCGGGTTCCAGCGATCGTTCGGGTCGTACTTCTGGTGGCGGGTGGAGTCGGTCAGCGCGCACCGGCTGCTGTAGGGGTGGAGCACGTGCCACCAGGCGTAGGACCTGACCGCGACCGCGCCGGCGCGCAGCGTCGCCACGGGCCACGACGACGGGAACTCGCTCGCGAGGACCGTGCGCACGTAGTCCTTGAAGGGGACGTCCTCGGTCGCACCGCCGCCGTACCGGTCGCGGCAGACGCGGATCGTCGCCGGCGGCACGTCGGCACGCTCGCTCGCCTCGGCCGGGGCAGCCGAGGTCGCCTCGACGGCGAGGCCGGCCACGAGCACGGCGAGGACCGTCGGCAACGAGACGATCGACACGGCGCGTCGTGGGGGACGGCGACTCATCGTGGTCTCACTCGCTCGGCGCCGGACGGTGCGCGGGACCCCCGTCCCCGCAGGCAAGGAGGAAGGCTAGGGAAACGCGCGGTCGGACTCCATTCGAACGTCGACGTGCGCGTCAGCAACCCTGAGCGATTGGCTACCCCTAGGACTCCTCGTCGTGCTCGCGCACGACGAGCGGACGGCGCAGGCCGACGCCGCGGATGCGCGTCGGCAGGATCCGCTTCACCGAGAAGGCGCCGGCGAGATCGTCGACGATCTCCTCGGCGGCGAGCAGGCTCCAGGGCCGCGCGATGTCCGTGAGCCGCGCCGCCATGTTGACGGTCGGCCCGACGTAGTCGCCCTCCCGCACGAGCGTGGCACCGAAGGACATCCCTCCGCGAAGCGGTGCGTCCTCGAGCCCGTCGGCCTCGTTGGTCAGCTCCAGCATCGTGCGAGCGAGCGTCACGGGGTCGGGCGCGACGAACATGGCGGCGTCCCCGAGGTACTTCACGACGCTGACGCCGTCACCGTCGGCGACGACCCGGATGACGCGCTGCTCGAAGAGGTCCAGGATCTGGTCGAGACCCTCGGGATCGATGCGCGCGGACAGCGCCGTGTAACCGACAACGTCCACGAACCCGACGGCGAGCTCGATCTCCTGCGCGTCGCCGCGCGCGGCGATGGCGGCGACCTCCGAGCCGATCACGCGCTGCAGGTGCAGCAGGTAGTCGGTGACCATCAGCTTCTCGGCGATCGGCGCGAGCTCCCGTGCGGTCTCGGCAAGCGCCACGGCGACGGTCAGGTCGTCGGCGCCGGCCCGCCGCATCGGGAGCACGAGCTCGTCACGGATGGTCGACAGGTCGTTCATGGCGATCGACGCCACCGCGTTCCCACGCCCACGGGCACTGCGCACGACCGACTCGGGCGGCAGGATCGACAGGAGCCGGCCGATGAGCTTCGCCCACTGCAGGTCGGTGCGGCCGTACCCGTCCACGACGGGGAGCCCCATGGCCACGCGGACCTGCACCAGGACGTCGGCCGGCACGCCGGCCTTCGACGCGAGCGTGTCGAGGTCGTAGCGGGGGCGCTCGCCGAGCAGCTGCTGGGTGAGCACGAGCGGCACGCGCCCCTGGACGACGGCGTCGCGGGCCTGTTCGTCGGGGACGCCGAGGTCGGTGAGCGCCTCGATCGTCTCCGCGTCCTCCCCATCGAGCCGGCTGGGCGGCTGCTCGTCGAGGGCGTCGCGGACGAACGCCGGCAGCTCGCCGGTGAGCTCGGAGGCACTGGCTCGGCGGGACGGCCGGCCGTCGCCGTCGTCACCCACACTGCGCCTTCCCGCGGTCGTCAGGAACGGTCGCAGCCTACTTGGCAGGTCCGTGGCCGTGACCCTGCGTGGCCGGATCGGGCTGTTCCGTGGCGCGCCGGGGCCATCTCACGACAGGTCGTGGAGCAGCCCCAGCGTCGTCTCGAGCGCCATGTCCCCGAAGCAGCGGTCGATCGAGTACGAGTCCTCGTAGTTGACGACGAGATACCCCGAGACGGCGAACCCGAGCCCCTGCTGTCCCACCGGGTTCAGCTCGAAGCTCTGCGGCATGTAGCCGAGCGCGTCGTTCGCCTGCCCGAGCGGCATCGTGACCAGGGCGCCCGACTTCTCCTTCACGGTGTTCGAGAAGTTGCTGAACACCTCGCCGGGGGCCGTGGTCAGCGCGAAGTCCTGCCCGATCCGGATCGCGGCGGCCGGCACGCTGACCGAGTACGGGGACGACGACGCGCACGGGGCGGTGTCGGGCTTCGGGCCGGTGCGCACGCTCGCCGGGACGGGGTCGAACTGGTGGTCGAAGAAGCCGGGGACGGCCAGCGCGGTGAGCGGCACGTTCGTCGCCGGCTGCCGCCAGGTGGTGCGGGTGGCGCGGAGATCGGTGTCGGTGAGGCGGTGTCCCGCGCCGGGGTCGGGGACGAGGTCCGCGAGCGCGGTCCCCACGTCCTCGGTGGAGCCGGAGGCCGACATGTTGCCGAGCCCGGTCATGAAGTGCAGCCCGACGCCGCCGAAGCGCTGCTCGAGCCGCTGCTCGAAGACGCCGGGCCAGTCGGCGTCCGCGACGCCGTCGTTCGTGCCCCGGGTGGTGGGGTGGGCGGCGTAGGCGCCGATGGTCGCGATGACGTCGTCGGGGTCGGGCTTGTGGTTGCGGCCGATCGCGAGCGCCCGCAGCCAGGTCAGCTGCTGCTCCTCGGCGGAGTGGTAGGTGTCGCGCCGCTCGTGGTTGTAGGGGCGGGCTCGCTGCTCGCCGACCTCGAGCACGGCCGGGCGCAGCGCCCCGACGGCGTCGGTGACCGCCTGCTCGATGCTGTCGGCGACCTGCTGCATGTACCAGTCGGGCACGAAGCCCCAGCCGCCGATGAAGTCCGGGCCGGCATGCGAATGCGTGGCGGCGATGACGATCCCGGCCGGGTCGATCCCGAGCTTCTGCCCGAGCCGGGCGCTGAGCTGCTCGATGCCGCAGTCGTCACACTTGCTCGCGTAGTCCCAGAAGTAGCCCTCGCCATCGAGGACGGTGAGCACCGCGGTGTCCCCGTCGGCGTCCCGGACCGCGAAGGCACGCACCCACAGGCCGCGGACCGGGTCGAAGGACGACACCGGGTTCATCGGGCCGATCCCGAAGCCCCCCATGTAGATGCAGTTCGGGTTCTCGGGCCAGGGCGAGCCAACGTCGGCGAGGTGGGCCGCGTCGCCGGGGTTGCCGGCCAGCCGCTGGAACTCGCTCTCGGAGAGCGTCGCGCAGGCGTCGTGATCGGTCTCCCACGTTCCGTCGTAGTCGGCGGGCCGCGGGGTGATCGAGACCTTCGCGGCGCCGGCCAGCACCTCGCCGGCGCCGGGCATCGCCGTGGCCCTCGTGGTGGCCGAGGCAGCGTCGGCGCCCGCCACCGTCGGGGCGCTCGGCGCGGCCGGTTCGGACGGCGCCGCGTCCGTGAGCACCGTCGACCGGCCGGTGGCGAGGTCGTCGCCGTGGTGGGCCACCGGCGCGAGACCGGCGGACGCCCAGGCGACCGAGACGGTGAGGGCGGCTGTCAGGCCGGCGCCCGCGATCGTGCGCAAGGTGGGATGCATGTGATGTCCCCGAACGAGAGGGTGTGGGCGGGCATGCACCGGGAACCCGGCTGCCCCGCCCACAACACTCTTCGAACGTCCGGGGCGCGTTCTCCTGCCTCAGCGGGGCTTCATGCGCAGGGCACCGTCGAGGCGGATGACCTCGCCGTTGAGGTAGGAGTTCTCGACGATCTGGCGGACGAGCAGCCCGAACTCGGCCGGGTCACCGAGCCGGTGGGGATGTGGGATCTCGTCAGCCAGCGCCTGACGCGACTCCTCGGGCAGCCCGGCGAGCATGGGCGTGTCGAAGGTGCCGGGGGCGATGGTGACGACCCGGACGGCCTCCCGCGCGAGGTCGCGCGCGGCTGGCAGGGTCATGCTCACCACCCCGCCCTTGGACGCGGCGTAGGCGAGCTGACCGATCTGTCCGTCGAACGCGGCGATGGACGCCGTGTTGACGATGACGCCCCGCTCGCCGTCCTCGTCCGGGTCGTGATCGAGCATGGCCTGCGCGGCCAGCCGCATGACGTTGAACGTGCCGATGAGGTTGACCTCGACGACCTTGCGGAACGCGTCGGGGTCGTGGGGTCCCCTGCTGCTCGCCGTGCGCTGCGCCCAGGCGATGCCCGCGCAGTTCACGGCCACGTGCAACCCGCCGAAGCGCCTGCTCGCCAGCTCGACGGCCGAGGCGACCTGGTCGGCGTCGGACACGTCGGTCGCGGCGAAGGCGGCTCGCTCCCCGAGCTCGCCGGCGCGCGCCTCGCCGTCGGAGCTCGGCAGGTCGACGATCACGACGTTCGCCCCGGCCTCGTGCAGGCGGCGGGCGGTGGCGTTGCCGAGTCCCGACGCGCCGCCGGTGACGATCGCGGTACGGCTGTCGAGCTGCATGGGTACCTCCGGGGAGAGCTGGCGGGGCGACTGGCCTGGCGTGCCCGAGCCTACGCGGCACCGCGTGACGCGAGGAACCGCCGGCGCGCCGCGTCGTGATCCACGAGCGGGGGCGGGTAGTCGAGCTGGTCGCGCGCGGCGGCGGGCAGCTCCCAGGGCGCGTGGATCGCCGGGGCCCCGAGGTCGGCCAGCTCCGGCACGTGGCGGCGGATGTAGACGCCGTCGGGATCGTGACGCCGGCTCTGGGCGACCGGGTTGAGGATCCGGTTCGGCCGCGTGTCCGTGCCGGTGCCGGCGACCCACTGCCAGTTCGCGGCGTTGTTGGCGATGTCCCCGTCGACGAGCCAGCGGAAGAAGTGCTGGGCGCCGAGCCGCCAGTCCACGGAGCAGTCCTTGACGAGGAAGGACGCGACGATCAGCCGGGCGCGGTTGTGCATCCATCCCTCGCGGCGGAGCTGGCGCATGCCCGCGTCGACGATCGGGACGCCGGTACGCCCCTCCTGCCAGGCGGCGAGGGCCTCCGGATCGTCGCGCCAGGTGTCGTCGCGGGGACGGTAGGCCTCGCTCGGCATGGTCCGGTGGGCGGCAGTCACCTGGTGGTGGAAGTCGCGCCAGCACAGCTGGCGCAGGAAGGGCTCGTGCCCGCGCCGCCGCAGGTCGAGCCGGTCGGCGATCTCCCGCGGGGACAGGCAGCCGAGGTGGAGGTAGGGCGACAGGCGCGAGGTGCGGTCGCCGGCGAGGTCGTCGTGCCCGACGGCGTACGCCGCCATGCCGGTGCCGTGATCGCGGTCACCGGCGGCGTCGCCGTCCTCCAGGAAGGCCGCGAGGCGCTCGCGGCCTGCCCGCTCGCCGCCGCGGGCCACCGCAGGCGAGCGCTCCCCCGCCGCCAGCTCCTCCAGCGACGGGAGGCGGCCCGGGTCGACGCCGTCCGGGACCCGGAGCCGCGCCGGCGGTGCGAGCACGACGCGGTCGCGGTGGACCGGCTCCCACACCCGCCAGTACGGCGTGAAGACCCGGTAGTGGTCCCCGCCGCCCGAGGGCGTGAGCGCGCCGGGTGGGACGATCGTGACCCCGGGGTGCTCGACGACCCGTACGCCCTGCGGATCGAGCCGCGCGTGCAGTCGTTCGAGCCGGCGGGCGGCGTACGCCGACACGTCGGCGGAGAGGTGGAGGGTCGTGGCGTCCACCGCATCGGCGATCCTGGCCACGACCTCGGCCACGTCACCGCGACGCACGACCAGGTCGCCGCCGCGCGAGCGCAGCGAGGTGCGCAGCGCGGCGAGGCTCTCGAGGAGGAAGCCCGCCCGGTTCGGCGCGGTGAAGGACGAGCCGAGCACCGCCTCGTCGAGCACGAACAACGGGACGACCGCGTCCGCGCCTGCCGCCGCCGCGCGAAGCGCCGGGTGGTCGTGGACCCGCAGGTCGCGGGTGAACAGCAGGACGGCGGTACTCATCGGACTCCTCGCCCCTCGTCGATCTTCGCGATGGCCGCGGGACCTTCCAGGTCCCGTTCGGATCCACGCCGCGACCGGACCGCGGACGGAGGGACGGGTAGCCTGCCGCCCCACGCGAACGCGGGAGCACGGGAGGACCGGGTGGCCGACGACGCGATGTTCGACCCCGCGACGGCGGCGGTGGAGGCGGCCCTCGCCGCGGGTGCGCGCTACGCCGACGCGCGCGTCGTGGCCACCCGACAGGAGTCGCTGCGGGCCCGTGACGGAGCGATCGAGGACGTCCGGCAGGACGAGTCGCTCGGTGTGGGCGTGCGGGCGCTGATCGGGTCGTCGTGGGGGTTCGCGGCGACGAGCGACCTGACGGCCGGCGCGGCCCGGCGCGCCGGCGAGCAGGCGGCCACCACCGCGCACGCGTCGGCCAAGGTGCCGGGGCCGGACCTCGTGCTGGCCGACGTGCCGGTCGTGTCGGCGAGCTACGAGACACCGCACGTCGAGAACCCGTTCAACGTCCCGCTGTCGGAGAAGGCCGACCTCGTCGTGGCCGTCACCGCCGACATGGCGGGCGTCGAGGGCGTCGCCCTGGCCACCGCCACGCTCGCGTTCTGGGAGACCCGGAAGTGGTTCGTGTCGAGCCAGGGCCACCGCATCCACCAGCGGATCATCGAGTCCGGCGGCGGGATGGACGCCACCGCCATCGGGGAGCACGAGACGCAGCGTCGCTCGTACCCGCAGTCGTTCGGCCACTTCGCGACCGGCGGCTACGAGGTCGTCCGCAGCTTCGACCTGCCGGCACACACCGCCCGGGTCGCCGAGGAGGCCGTGGCGCTGCTGATCGCCCCGGAGTGCCCGGCCGGGACGACGGACGTGGTGCTCGAGGGCAGCCAGGTCGCCCTGCAGATCCACGAGTCGGTCGGCCATGCCGTCGAGCTCGATCGGATCCTCGGCTGGGAGGCGGCGTTCGCGGGCACCTCCTTCCTCGACCTGTCCCGGCTCGGCGAGCTTCGCTACGGCAGCGACCTGATGAACGTCGTCGCCGATGCCACCATCCCCGGCGCCCTGTCGACCTGGGCCTTCGACGACGAGGGGACGCCCGCCCGCCGCGTCGACATCGTGCGGGAGGGCCGCTGGGTCGGCGTGCTCTCCGGGCGGGACACGGCCCACCTGGCCGGACTCGAGCCCGGTGGCATGGTCCGCGCCGACGGCTTCAACCGCATCCCGATGGTGCGCATGACCAACATCGGTCTCACACCCGGGCCGCACACGCTGGAGGAGATCATCGAGGCGACCGACGACGGGATCCTCATGGCCACGAACCGCTCGTGGTCCATCGACGACAAGCGGCTCAACTTCCAGTTCGGCACCGAGATCGCGTGGGAGATCAAGGGCGGCCGGCGCGGCCGCATGCTCCGCAACCCGACCTACACGGGCATCACCCCGCAGTTCTGGGGGTCGCTGGACATGCTCGCCGGACGCGGCGCCGACGAGGCGGGCTGGGACGGCTGGGTGCCGTGGGGTGTGCCCAACTGCGGGAAGGGCCAGCCGATGCAGGTCGGCCACACCGGCCATCCGGCGGCGCCCGCACGCTTCCGCAACGTCCGCGTCGGCGTGAGGGGTTGAGGATGACGACGGACGCCCTGCAGGCAATCGCCGACCGGGTCGTCGCCCTCGTCGGTGACCGTGCGGAGTCGCAGGTGCGTGTCCACCGGCTGCGACACGGGCTGACCCGGTTCGCGAACTCCTTCGTCCATCAGCACGTCGGTGAGAACACCCTCCGGGTCACGCTGACCGTCTCGGTCGACGGGCGGGTGACGAGCGCCGCCACGACCCGCGTGGACGAGCACGACCTGGCCCGGTTCGTCGACGCGACGCTCGCCGCGGCACGGCTGCAGCCCGTGGACCCGCACTGGCCCGGCCTGGCGCCACCGGCACCGGTCCCCGACCTCGACCATCACGACGACACCACGGCCGACGCCACGCCGGAGGACCGCGCCGACCTGGTCGCCTTCTTCGTCGGAGCGGCACCGGAGCTGCGGGCCGCCGGCTACTGCGACACGCAGACCGACGAGGTGGCGTTCGCGAACTCGGCAGGGCAGCGGTCGGTGGGCCGCTCCACCCGGGCGACGCTGGACGGGATCCAGCAGACCAGCGGGTCCGCCGGGTCGGCCCACCAGACCTCCCGCCGCTTCGCGGACCTCGACGCCGACCGGGCCGGGACGCTCGCGGCCGACCGGGCACGACGGTCCGAGGAGTTCGTCGACCTCGACCCGGGTCGCTACGAGGTCGTGCTCGGCCCCGAGTGCGTCGCGACGATCGTGTCGTTCCTCGCCGCCCACGGGTTCAACGCGAAGTCGGCCATCGAGGGACAGTCCTTCGCCGCGGTCGGCGAGCAGCAGTTCGACGCGGCATTCACCCTGCGCGACGACCCGCTGGACACGCGCGCGATCGGTCTGCCGTTCGACGCCGAGGGAACGCCGAAGCGGCAGCTCGACCTCGTCACCGACGGGGTCACCCGGGCGCTGGCACACGATCGGCGGACCGCCCGGCGCGCCGGGAGCGCGAGCACCGGGCACGCCGTCCCGGGCGGCGCCTCCTTCGGGGCCTTCCCGACGAACCTCGTGGTCTCGGGCGGCGAGGCATCGCCCGCCGACCTCGTCGCCGGCGTCGAGCGCGGGCTGCTCGTCACCCAGTTCCACTACTGCCGGATCCTCGACCCGAAGACGCAGGTCGTCACGGGGCTGACACGCAACGGCACCTTCCGGATCGAGGACGGCGAGGTGATCGGAGCCGTGGGCAACCTCCGGTTCACGCAGTCGTTCGTCGAGGCGCTGTCCCCGGGCGCGATCCTCGGTGTCGGCGACGACGACCGGTTCGCCGACTCGGAGATGGGTGCCGGCCTCGTCATCGCACCGTCGGTGCGGCTCGGGGCCTGGAACTTCACCGGCGGCGCCCGCGGCTGACCCCGCCGTCGCCCCCACGCCCCCCGCCACGCCCGCACGCCCGCACGCCCGCCTCCTCGCCGGCGTCCTGGGTAGAAATCCTCTGAACGTCTCGGACGATTTCTACCCAGGTCGAGCCGGCCGGACGTCTTGGGTAGGAATCGTCCGGACGTCTCGGACGATTTCTACCCAGGTCGGGTCGGGGCCGGGAGGAGCCGAGGCCGGGAGGAGCCGAGGCCGGGAGGGGCGGGAGGGGCCGGTGCTGCGGGCGGGCGGCCGTGTCGGAGGCGGGCGGTACCGTCACCGGCGTGTCCGACAACGTCCTCGCGCGGTTCTCCGATCCGGTCCGCACGTGGTTCGAGACCACGTTCGCGGCGCCGACGCCTGCCCAGGCTCAGGGCTGGCCGGCGATCGCGGACGGCGACCACACGCTCATCCTCGCGCCCACGGGCTCGGGCAAGACGCTCACCGCCTTCCTGTGGACGATCGACCGGCTCATGACGAGCCCGCAACCGCCGCGCGAACGACGGCTGCGCACCCTCTACATCTCGCCGCTGCGGGCCCTCGCCGTCGACGTCGACAAGAACCTGCGCGCGCCGCTGAAGGGCATCCGTCTGGCCGCCGAACGCCGGGGCGTCGAGGTTCACGAGCCGACCGTCGGGGTGCGCACCGGCGACACCCCACCGAGCGAGCGCGCCCGGATGGCCCGCACCCCGCCCGACATCCTGATCACGACCCCGGAGTCGCTGTTCCTGCTGCTGACGAGCAAGGCCCGGGAGACGCTGCGCGGCATCGACACGGTCATCGTCGACGAGATCCACGCCCTCGCACCGACGAAGCGGGGCGCGCACCTCGCCCTCTCGCTCGAGCGGCTGGAAGCCATCACCGACCGTCCGCCGCAGCGGATCGCGCTATCGGCCACGCAGCGCCCGCTCGACGAGATCGCCCGCTTCCTCGGCGGACAGACCGGGGACACCCCTCGTCGGGTCACGATCGTCGACGCCGGCATCCGCAAGGAGCTCGACATCGAGGTCGTCGTCCCGATCGAGGACATGAGCGACCTCGGCTCCGTCGTCGAGGACGTGCCGCTGTCCGGCTCGGCCGCCGCCGGACCGACCCGCAAGTCCATCTGGCCCGCGGTCCATCCGCGGCTGCTCGACCTCGTCCTCGGGCACCGCTCGACGCTCATCTTCGTGAACGCCCGACGGCTCGCCGAGCGACTGGCCGCCCGTCTCAACGAGCTGCACGCGAGCCGGGTCCGGCTCGAGCGGGCACGGGCGGCCGGGCTCGACCCGAGCGACCCGACCGTGATGACGGAGCTCGCGGCCGAGCCCGTCGACGAGCTCGTCATGGCGCACCACGGGTCGCTCTCGCGGGAGCGGCGGCTCACCATCGAGGACGCGCTGAAGGCCGGACGTCTGCGTGGGCTCGTGGCCACCTCGTCGCTGGAGCTCGGGATCGACATGGGTGCCGTCGACCTCGTCGTGCAGGTCGAGTCGCCCGGATCGGTCAGCCGCGGCCTGCAGCGCATCGGCCGGGCCGGCCACCAGGTCGGCGAGCCGTCGCGCGGTCGTATCTTCCCGAAGTACCGCGGCGACCTGGTCGAGACCGCCGTCGTCGTCGACCGCATGCAGCGGGGCCTGATCGAGGCGACCCGCTACCCGCGCAACCCCCTCGACGTCCTCGCCCAGCAGGTCGTCGCCATGGCGGCGATGGACACCTGGCAGGTCGACGACCTCGCGCGGCTCGTGCGGCGTGCCGCTCCCTTCGCCGACCTGTCCGAGGACGTGCTGCACGCCGTCCTCGACCTGCTCGCCGGCCGCTACCCGTCCGACGAGTTCTCCGAGCTGCGGCCCCGCATCGTGTGGGACCGGGTGGCCGGGACCATCCGGGGGCGCGGCGGCGCCCAGCGGCTGGCCGTGACCAACCCGGGCACGATCCCCGACCGGGGCCTGTTCGGCGTGTTCACGCCCGAGGGCACGCGCGTCGGCGAGCTGGACGAGGAGATGGTCCACGAGTCCCGTGTGGGCGAGACCTTCGTGCTCGGCGCGTCCACGTGGCGGATCGAGGACATCACCCACGAGCGGGTCGTCGTCGTCCCGGCGCCCGGGCAGCCCGGGAAGATGCCGTTCTGGCACGGGGACGGTCCCGGACGGCCGGCCGAGCTCGGGCGGGCGCTCGGGACGTTCCTCCGCGAGACACGCGCCGCGGCGCTCGCCGACACCGACGCGGCGGTGGCCTCCCTCGTCGCGCAGGCCAGCCTCGACGAGTGGGCGGCCCGCAACCTGCTCGCCTACCTCGACGAGCAGGTCGAGGCGACCGGGGCGCTGCCCGACGATCGCACCATCCTCGTCGAGCGGTTCCGCGACGAGATCGGTGACTGGCGCGTCTGCATCCACTCCCCCTACGGGGCCCGGGTCCACGCACCGTGGGCGATGGCGATCGAAGCGCGGCTGCAGGCACAGGGCATCGACGCCGAGCTGCTGTGGTCCGACGACGGCATCGTGCTGCGCCTGCAGGAGGCCGTCGAGCAGGTCCCGGTGGACGAGCTGCTGATCGACCCCGACGCGGTCGAGGAGCTCGTGGTCGGCCAGCTCGCCGGCACCGCGCTGTTCACGACCGTGTTCCGCGAGGCGGCCGGACGGGCCCTGCTCCTCCCCCGGCGGCGCCCCGGTCAGCGCACCGCCCTGTGGCAGCAACGGCAGCGGGCGGCGAGCCTGCTCCAGGTCGCGGCGAAGTACCCGAGCTTCCCGATCACGCTCGAGGCGACCCGTGAGTGCCTCCAGGACGTCTTCGACCTGCCGGCGCTGAAGGCGTTGCTCACCGACCTGCGGGCACGCACCATCCGGGTGGTGCCCGTCGACACCGCCCATGCCTCCCCGTTCGCCCAGTCGCTGCTGTTCGCCTGGGTCGGCACCTACATGTACGAGTACGACGCTCCGCTGGCGGAGCGGCGCGCAGCCGCCCTGGCGCTGGACCGCGAGCTGCTGCGTGAGCTGCTCGGCGGGGACGAGCTGCGCGAGCTCATCGACCCGGCGGTGCTCGCCGATCTCGAGCTCGAGCTGCAGCTGCTCACCGACGGCCGACAGGCACGCGACGTCGACGAGTGCCACGACCTGCTGCGTCGGCTCGGCGACCTCACGCCCGCGGAGCTGGCTGCCCGCTGCACCGGGGACGCCACCGCCTGGGTCGACCAGCTCGTCGCCGACCGCCGGGCGATCGCCGTCCGTGTCGCCGACGAGGACCGGTACGCGGCCGCCGAGGACGCCGCGCGCCTTCGCGACGCCCTCGGGGTCGCGCTCCCACCGGGACTCCCGGCCGCCTTCACCGAGCCGGTCGACCGGCCGCTCGACGACCTCGTCGCCCGCTACGCGCGCACACACGGCCCCTTCCACGCCCAGCACGTCGCCGTCCGTCTCGGCATCCCGACGCCCCGCGTCGCCACGGTGCTCGAGCAGCTGCTCGAGGACGACCGTGTCGTGCTCGGGGAGTTCCGGCCGGACGGCATCGAGCGGGAGTGGTGCGACGTCGACGTGCTCCGACGCCTGCGCCGTCGGTCCCTCGCGGCCCTGCGCCGCGAGGTCGAGCCGGTCGACCCGGCGACGCTCGGACGCTTCCTTCCGGCCTGGCACGGGATCGGCGACGGCCGGCGGGGCGTCGACGCCGTGGTCGAGGCGGTCGCGCAGCTGCAGGGCGCGCCGATCCCCGCCTCGGTCCTCGAGACCGAGGTCCTGCCGGCGCGGGTGGCCGGCTACCGAGAGGCCGACCTCGATCAGCTGCTCGCCGCCGGGGAGGTCGTCTGGGTCGGCGCGGAGCCACTCGGTGCCAGCGACGGGCGTCTGGTCCTGTGCTTCCGTGATCAGGTGTCGCTGCTCGCCCCGCCGCCTCCCGACGAGGCACCGTCCGGCGCGCTGCACGACGCCATCCGTACCCACCTCGCCGCCGCCGGCGCCTCCTTCTGGCCCGACGTCCTCGCCGCCGCGGGCGCGTCCGACCAGCAGGCGGTGCTCGAGTCGCTGTGGGACCTCGTCTGGGCCGGCGAGGTCACCAACGACACCCTGGCGCCGGTGCGTGCGCTGCTCCATGGGCGGCCTCGGGCCGCAGCGGCGTCCCGGCGTGCGCGCCCACGGCCCGGACGGCTGCGTCGCGTCGGTCCGCCGTCGGCGCAGGGGCGCTGGTCGCTGGTGGCGCCGCTGCTGGCGCCGTCGCCGGGCCCCACCGAGATCGCCCACGCCCGGGCCGAGCAGCTCCTCGAGCGGTACGGGGTCCTCACCGCCGAGGCGGCCCGTGGCGAAGGTGTGCCGGGCGGCTTCGCCGGGGTCTACCCGGTGCTGAAGCTCATGGAGGAGACCGGGCGCATCCGTCGCGGCTACTTCGTCGAGGGGCTCGGCGGCGCCCAGTTCGCCGCGCCGGGCGCGATCGACCGGCTCCGGGCTCTGCGCGAGCCGGCCGACGAGCCGGCGGCGCTCACGCTCGCAGCGAGCGATCCGGCCCAGCCCTACGGCGCCGCCCTGGCGTGGCCGCCCAGCGAGGGGCGCCCCGCGCGGCAGGCCGGCGCCTTCCTCGCGCTGCTCGATGGCATCCCGGCGGTATACGTCGAACGGGGTGGTCGGAGCCTCGCGACCTTCGCGACGACCCCGACCAACGGGAGGTGGACCGAGGAACTCGTGCGGCTCGTGAAGTCAGGACGCATCCGCAAGCTCGAGATCGCGCGGGTCGACGGCACCGACGTGCACGAGACACCCGTGGCCGACGCGCTGCGCGCCGCTGGATTCACAGATGGTTATCGTGGCCTCACCCTCCGTGGCTAACCGGCCGCTGCCGGGTCCCTGCGGCCGCTGACGACGGCGCGATGCAGCGGCGACGTTCGGCGCCGCGGCGAGGCCGTGCGGCGCCCCGGACTGCCCGCACGGTGCACCACCGACCCCCCGAGTCGTGCGCCGATCGCACGAAAACCACCCCTGGAGGCCGTTTCCGCGGGGGCGGGTGCTGTGACTGAGCGGTCTGGCGACCTAGTCTGCGGCCGACCGTTTCCAACAAGGAGCAGAACACATGGCAGAGTCCCTCGTCGTGCAGAGCAAGGTCAAGGAGGCCGTCAAAGGCCTGGAGCTCCGCATGGACGGCAGCCTGCCCGATGCACTCAACGACAAGGTGCACGAGATCCTGAAGGCCGCCGGCGCACGCGCCAAGGAGAACGGCCGCAGCACCCTGCGCCCCTACGACCTGTAGGCACCACCGTTTCACGCGCGGCCCCCGGCGACCTGCCGGGGGCCGCTCGCGTTGGGGCACACCTGTGCGTCGTGGTGGCGGGGTCGTAGTCTCGGCGGGCGCCGGACCAGCGAGCGACGATGCCCGAGGGCGACACGATCCACCGCACGGCCGCGTCGTTGCGCTCCGCGCTGGCCGGCAGGACGGTCACCGCCATCGAGCTGCCACGTGTCGCCGGCACCCTGCCGCGGGTCGGCAGCCAGGTGGAGGCCGTCGAGGCACGCGGCAAGCACCTGCTGGTGCACTTCTCGGACGGGCTGATCGTCCACACCCATCTGCGCATGACCGGCATGTGGCACGTGTACGCGCCGGGCCAGCGATGGCGGCGGCCCCGCAGCGGCGCGCGGGCCGTCATCGCGGTCGACGGCGCCGTCGCGGTGTGCTTCTTCGCGCCCGTGGTGGAGGTCCTCGACGCACCGGCGGTCGCCCGACACCCGTCCCTGCGTCGGCTCGGCCCCGACCTGTGCCTGCCGACGCCCGACCTCGACGACGCGCTGACCCGCATGGAGCGCTCCGACACGCAGGCGCCCCTCGCGGACGTCCTGCTCGACCAGCGCGTCGCCAGCGGGATCGGCAACGTCTACAAGTCCGAGGTGTGCTTCCTCCACGGGCGCCATCCGGCCACACCGCTCGCCGCGGTGCCCCCCGAGGAGCGCCGGGCCCTGCTGGCGACGGCCGCCGACCTCCTGCGCAACAACCTCGGCGGGATGCCCCGCACGACGGTGCCCGGCGCGCCACCGGGCAGCCTCTGGGTCTACGGCCGGGCCGGTGAGGCGTGCCGCCGCTGCGGCACGACCGTCGTCGCCGCGGATCTCGGGACCCCGCCCCGAGTGACGTACCTCTGCCCGGGCTGCCAGCCGCTGCCCCGCTAGGGTGACACCAATACGCTGCGCGCTGTCGGAAACACCGAACGTGATCAGCGCACCGGGCGAGGTTCAGGGAGGACGACGCGTGGATCTCGGGTTGACGGACGCCGGTGTCCTCGTGACCGGCGGATCGGGCGGGATCGGCGGCGCGACCGCCCGGCTGCTCGCGGACGCCGGCGCCAGCGTGGCCGTCCACTACCACCGCAACCGTGCCGCCGCGCAGGACCTCGCCGACGAGATCGGCGGGGTGGCGCTCGGCGCGGATCTGACCGACGAGGACGACGCGAACGCGCTCGTGGCGCGGGCGGCGGGCCGGCTCGGTCGGCTCGACGCGGTCGTCGCCAACGCCGGCATCTGGCCTGCCGGGGACGAGCCGGTCTGGACCATGCCGGTGCAGCGGTGGCGTGCCACGATCGACGCGAACCTGACGGCCACGTTCCTCACCGTCCGCGCCTTCCTGCGCCACCTCGTCGACCATCGCGACCTCGAGGCCCCGTCGGTGGTCATGGTCGGCTCGACGGCCGGCGAGTTCGGCGAGGCGGGCCACGCCGACTACGCCGCGGCGAAGGCCGGCATCGGGATCGGCCTCCTGCGCTCCGTCAAGAACGAGATCGTCCGGCTGCACCCGGCGGCCCGGGTGAACGTCGTCGCGCCGGGGTGGACGGTCTCCCCGATGACCGTCGACAGCCTCGACGAGCAGGCCGTCGCCCGCATCACCGCGACGATGCCCCTGCAGAAGGTCGCCACGACCCACGACGTCGCGCGGGCCATCGCCTGGCTGCTCTCCCCCACGGCCGCCGGGCACGTGACCGGACAGGTTCTGACGGTGGCCGGCGGGATGGAGGGCCGCCTGCTCAGGCCTCCGACGTGACGGTCGTGAGCAGCGCCGCGACGGCCTCTGCCGGCATCGGACGGGCGAAGAGGTAGCCCTGCCCGAACGGACACGCCAGCCCACGCAGCATCTCGAGCTGCTCCGGCGTCTCGATGCCCTCGGCGATCACGCGAAGCCCCAGCGTCGCACCCAGCGCCGTCATCGCGGACACGAGCACCTTGCTGCCCGGGTCCTGGAGCATGGCCCCGACGAAGCTGCGGTCGATCTTGATGATCTCGATCGGGAGACGCTGCAGCGAGCGCAGCGACGAGTAGCCGATGCCGAAGTCGTCGAGCGCCGAACGGACCCCGGCGTCGCGGATCCGGCCGAGGAGCGCCGGCGCCTCGAGGTCCGGGAGCAGCGCCGTCTCGGTGATCTCCAGCACGAGCCGTGCCGGGTCCACGCCGGTTGCCTCCAGCACGTCGGTCAGCTCACGGATGTAGGCGTCGCCGCGGCGCAGCTGCCTCGCCGAGACGTTGACGCTCATCGTCACCGGAGGTGATCCGAGCCGCGCGGCGTCCCACGCCGCCAGCTGGCGGCAGGCGGCGTCCAGCACCCACCGGCCGAGCGGCACGATCAGGCCGGTCTCCTCCGCCATCGGCAGGAACCGGCCGGGCGGCAGCAGCCCGAGACGCGGGTGCTCCCACCGCACGAGCGCCTCGACGCCGGCGATCTGCTCGGCCTCGAGGTCGAGGATCGGCTGGTAGACGAGCCGGAGCTCGTTCCGCTGGATGCCCGTGCGCAGCTCGCGCTCGAGCTGGTCGCGTGCCAGCGTCGGCCCGTCCGTGGATGCATGGAAGGCGGCGACCGCGTGGCCCGTGCGCTTCGCGCGGTACATCGCCTGGTCGGCCTGGCGGACGAGGACCTCGGGCGGCAACGACCCGCCGTCCATCACCGCGATGCCGATGCTCGCCGTCAGCTCGAGGGTCACCACCCGCTCGGTGGCATGGCCCTCGGTCAGCCGGACGCGCAGCGGGGTGAGCCGACCGGCGATCCGCTGCGCCGCCGCGTGCGCCTCGGCCTCGGTGGTCTGGTGGAGCAGGACCACGAACTCGTCGCCGGCGAAGCGCGCCACGGTGTCCTCGTCGCGCACGCAGCCCCGGAGCTGGTCAGCCACCGTCACGAGGACCCGGTCCCCCGCCGCGTGCCCGTACATGTCGTTGACGTGCTTGAAGTCGTCGATGTCGATGAACACGACCCCGACGACGTGGTCGGTGCCGCTGCCCGCCGCGGCGGCCTGCTCGATCCGGTCGAACAGTCGCGTCCGGTTCGCGAGCCCCGTGAGCGGGTCGGTGAGCGCCTGCTCGGTGACCGCTGCGAGACGCCGCTCGTCGGCCTCACGCAGGGCGGCGTTCTCGATGATCAGCGAGCCCTCGAGGGCGAGCTGCCGGACGGCGTCGCGCTCATCCTCCCGCCAGTGCCGGACCCGGTCGGCGTGGCTGCACACCACGCCGCCGAGCACGTCACCGCCGGCAGCGAGGACCGGGAACGCGATGTAGGAGCGCAGGCTGATGGCGTCGACGATCTCCCGCGGGATGAGGTCGCTCGCGTGGGCGTCGTCCACCACGAGGACCGGGTGCGCCTCCCCGTGCAGACGCCTGCGCCAGAGCGGCACCTGATCGCCGTCGCGTCCCATGAGCAGGCGATGCAGGGTCGCGGCCATGTGCGGCTCGACGCCGACCGTGATGATCTCCCCGATCCGTCCCGCCCCGTCAGCGAGGTAGGCCACGGCATGCTGGGTGTCGAGAACCCGTCGCGACACGCGGGTGAGGACGGCCGTCGCGTCGCACACGGACAGCGCCCCGACGCCTTCGGCCAGCAGCTCACGCAGGGCCGCGAGCGTACTGGCCTGCGCGCCGTCGGACGCCTCCACGGCGCCCGCTGCGCTCACCGGCGCGGTGCCCGTGCCGCCGCCCGCCGCCCGCGCCACGGTCCCCGCAGCGCCTGCATCGGCGGCGCCGCGCGGCACACGAGACATCCAGCCCTCCGAGGTTCACTCCCGCCACGCGTATCGACCGCCGCCGGTCGAGTCTTGAGCCAGCCGCCGGTGCATCGCCACCCACGTGCGCCGGCGCACGGGGCGCCGGCGCACGTGGGTCGGTCAGCGTCAGTACTCGATCTTGACGTTGTCCACGGCCGCCCCCTCGCCGTTGACCAGCTGGTCGCTGGACAGTCGGAACCGGATGAACAGCTTCCCCTTCGGGGCGACGAAGGACTTCTCCTGGGCCGTGAACAGCGGGTAGTCCGCGTTCATGCCGGAGAAGCCGCCGAGTCCGTGGTAGGTCTCGCCGTCCGACGACCACTCGACCGTCAGGAAGTCGAACCCGTCCTCGGTGTTCACCTTCTGGGTCCAGGACAGCTTCACCGACCCACCCGGGAAGTCCATCCCCGGCGAGGTCAGCGCCGCGACCGCCTCGTTGTTGTAGGGAGCGACGGTGAACGCCTGCGGCGAGCTGTCGCCCGGCGGCTGGGTCCGCCACATCGTGGCGCCGTCGGAGCTGGTGGTGGTCCAGCCGTCGGCGCCCGTGTCGAACGTGAACGGCCCGGCGAGCGTCTTGCCCTTCAGCGGCGGGGGTGGCGGCTCGGGCTGCGGACCCGCCTTGATGATGGCGCCGACCTGGGAGACGACCTTGTCGGAGATCGCCGCGCTCCCACCGAGATAGCGCACGCCCTCGATGTCCCGCACGTGGTCGACGAGGAACGCCTTCGCGTCGGGCGCGTGGTCGAGGTCGTCGGTCGGCACCAGCAGGAGGGTGCCGCCGTTGGCCGCGATGGTGGGCCCGGCGGCCAGCGCGTCCGGGAACGTGCTGCCCGTGGCGAGCCACATCCGGAAGTCGGTCAGTCCGGCGGCCTGCGCGACCTCGGCCACCTTGGCGGCCGTGTCGAACCGGTTCGTGCCGGCGATCGACTTCGTGGCGATGTCCTTCTTCTCGACGGCGTCACGGACGGCCTTGCCGATGGCGGCCTCGCCACCGACGAAGGTCACGTCCTCGACGCCGAGCGAGTCGAGCGCCGCGCTGGTCTGCGCCGGCAGGGTGTCCGTCGTGACGAGCAGGATCGGCCGACCCTGCTCGGCCGCGAGCGGCCCGACCGCCAGCGCGTCCGCCCAGCCCTGCGACGGGTCGGCGTCCGCGCCCTTGACCACGTAGGCGTGCGTCTTGTTCGGCAGCATCGCGCCGATCTTCGCCGCGGTCTCGAACCGGCTGCTGCCGGCCACCCGGTGGATCGTGGTGACCCCGGCGGCCTTCAGGTCGGCCTCGACCTGGGACGACAGGGCGGCCGAGCCACCGAGCACGTAGGCGGTGCGTGCGTGCAGGCGCTGGACCTCGGCCTTCGTGCCGCCGTCCAACCCGCCGCGGTAGCTCAGCAGGATCGGGGCGTCCTTCCACCAGGCGAGCGGGGCGCCTGCCAGCGCATCCGCGTAGTTGTCGGCCCGGGCGATGACCACCGTGTCGGCCCGCGGATGCTGCTCACGGGAGGCCTGCACCGCGGTCACGAGCCGGTTGGACCCGGCGACCCGGTGCTGCTCGACGACGGGACGCTTGCCGTCGAAGGCGTAGGTCCACACGCCCCGGCCGAACAGCGCGACCGTGAGGAGGTTCGGGTCGTGCGGCTTCATGCTGACGTTGCCGACCGGGGTCGGCGGCAGCCCGTCGAGGGCGGCCCAGCGCGGCGCGCCGGTCGCGTCGGTCGAGAACACGCCCACGTCGGTCCCGACGATGACCTGGCTGCCGCGCAGCGCGACCGAGACGGCCGGGGCGTCGGGCAGGTCACCGCTGATGTCGACGAAGGTCTCGCCGGCGTCCTTGGACCGGAAGACGTGCCCGGAGCCGACGTTGCTGTTGTCGTCCTGGAGCTCGCCGGGGCCGACCCACTTGCGGCTGTAGCCGCCGAGGGTGACGTACACGGTGCGCACGTCCTGGGGGTCGATGGCGACCCCGGTGATGAACCGGTTCGGCAGCCCCTTGGCCGCGGCGACATGCCACCCGTCACCGGTGCCGGCGTTCATCGGCTTGTCACCGCCGACGTTCGTGGCGATGCCGTTGCGGAACGGCGCAGTCGCGTTGAGGATGTCGCACACGCCGCAGAACCCGACGTAGGCGGCGTTGCGCTCGAGGTCGAGCGCCGACATCTGGTTGATCGGGTCGCTGTCGGTCGGCTCGGCGTCCGGGTCAGCCGGGTGCTGCTGGGTGCCGAGGTCGAAGACCTCCTTCCAGTCCGACGGCTGCGGGTCGCTGCCCGACGGCGTCGTCGTGCCCGGACCGAACGTCGTCTCGTAGACCTTCGACCCGGCGGTCATGAGGTGCAGCGCATCGTTCGGGTCCATCACGAACGGGTTGCTGAACCGGTAGGGGCCGCCGTCGGCCGGCGGGGCCATCGCCGTCGACGACTTGCCGCCGTCGGTGGTGACGGTCATGGCGGCGGCGGGCGTCTCGGTGTAGGCGATGTCGGAGTTGTTCGGGTCGACGGCCGAGTAGAAGCCGTCACCGCCGAAGGTCTCGTACTGCTTGTAGCCCTCCTTCGGCACGATCTTCCCGGACCCGTTGTCCTGGAGGCCGAACCACACGACGCCGTCACGCGCCATCTCGGCGTGGTACGGCAGCAGCGTCTGGAAGCCCTGGACGGCCCCGCCGCCCCACTTCGTGTTGTCGAAGTCCTCGCCCGCGGCCACGTCCTGGCGGAACACGCCGCCGTCGTTGCCGACGAACAGCGACACACCACCGTCCGAGCGCGGGATGTAGACGATCGAGTGCTGGTCCGGGTGGGTCGTCGTCGTGTTCGTCGGCGGCCGGTTCGTGGGGCACGCCGGCAGCCCGGGGTTCAGGAAGAGGCACGTCTCGCCGCCGAAGTAGCGGCCGATCACCTTGAACTTCGTGGGTGCGACGACGGGCAGCTGGCTGGTCTCGTTCTCCCAGACCTCCTCGAGGCCGAGCACGAGCCGCGTCGGGACGCCGCCGACCTGCTGCGTGGGGTCGGGCAGCACGAACTGGTTGTACCAGGCCTGGACGCCGGGCTGATACCCCAGCGCCGAGGCGGTGCCGGTCAGTGCGGAGCCGGCCGTCGGGTCCTGGAACGTCGACGCCGAGGCGATCTTCGTCCACGAGGTCCCGAAGTCGCTCGACACGTAGACGCCGTCGAGGACGGTGTTGACACCGGTCGGGGCGCCCTGCGGGCTGCAGTCGACGGGTGCGTCGAGGACGGCGCAGCCGGCGCCGTTGAGCGCCTGCGCATCCTGGACCATCGCGTACAGGTAGCTGTGGTCCTGGTCGGGCCCCCGGGCCGCGCCCATCTCGATGCGGCCGATCTGGTCCTGGGGGGTGAAGCCGCTCGTCGACGACCCGGTCGTGCGCGTGAAGCTGCCCGGCGCGCCGCCCTTGTCGGAGACGTAGATGCCGTTCGCCGGCGCCTGCACGGTCCCGTCGGCGTTCTTGTGGTTGCCGCCGCGCCAGCCGACCGCCGCCACGACCTTCGGCGCCGTCACGTCGGTGGCACCGCCGGTCTGCTGGACGACGACGTCGGTGACGACGTTGGCGAGCAGGCACTCGGGGTGGGCCTTGGTGTCCGTGACGCCCTTGCAGGCGCCGGTGTCGAGGTTGACGTTCGCGAAGCTGCGGCCGGCGTCGAGCGAGCGGAAGAGCCCGAGCTGGGTGGCGACGAAGACGTGAGACTCGTTCGAGGGGTCGACCGCCACGCGGAACCCGAGGGCACCGTCGGGAACGCCCGTCGCCTTGTGCCACGTCGCGCCCAGATCGGTCGTGTAGAAGGCGCCGAAGCCCGGGTAGCCCGAGATGCCGCCGAACGTCGGGTCACCGGACACGGCGATGAGCGTGCCGCCGTTCGCCTTCGACCACGCGACCGAGCCGACGACCGTGCTCGGCATCGTGTCGCCGATGTTCTTCCAGGTGTCCCCGAGGTCCTCGGACATCCACACGCCGCCGCTGCCGACGGCGGCGAAGAGGCGGTTGTGGTCCTCGTCGAACTCGAGATCGTCGGTGCGGCCGCTGTTGTTCACGAGCCCGAGGCTCGAGGGTCCGTAGCGCTCGTCGTCGACGACCAGCGGTCCCCGGCCGTACTGGGTCGCGTTGCCGCTCGTGCCCTTCAGCTGGCCGGTGGTGGCCAGCTGCTGGCGCTGGCCGAGGGCGGCCGAGAACGCGGCCGGATCCACGTTGCCGGTCGGCGCGAGCCGCGGCGACGCGTGGTCGCGGGCGGCCAGCGCGAGCTCCGTGAAGCCCTCCGGCCGCTTCTCGGCGACGCAGCCGCCGCCGGACTCCTCGGCCTCCTCTGCCTCGCGCTCGGCCTCCTCGGCCTCGCGCGCCGCCTCCTCTGCGGGCAGCAGGCGCTCCATCGCCCGTTCCTCGGCGAGGTACGCGTCCAGGGACACGTAGCCGGGTGGGCAGTCGGCGACGTCGGCGTCCCCGAGGCCCGCCGACGCGACCGACGTGGTGTCGGAACCGGGCGCGGGGCCGGTGCCCGGCAGCAGGGCCACCACGACGGCGGCGACCACGACCGCGACCGTGCCGGCGTGCAGCCGGCGGCCTTGGGACCAGGGTGATGTCATCGAACGTCTCCTTCGGGCGCCACGGCGACCTGTGCCGTCCCGGGACGAGGGCGAGGAGGGAACCTACGCCGGTCCGTCACGGAATGTGGCGGGTTGCGGACTCACATCCGACAGATTCGACAACCTGGACGGACTCCCCTGTCCGAAGGTCGGCACTGTGCGCGGAGCGTCCTTCGTCCTGCGGCGCCGCCGGGTAGCCTCGACGCGTATGAATCGCCGCTCGCACGCCTCTGAGACCATCGACGCGCAGCGCCTGCGCGCGTGGCGGGCATTCCTCGAGGCGCACGCGACGGTCACCGAGCGGCTCGAGCGGGAGCTGCGCGAGGAGCGGGACCTGCCGCTGGCGTGGTACGACGTGCTCGTGCAGCTCGTGGAGGCCGACGGGCACGAGCTGCGCATGCAGGAGCTCGCCGACGCGGTGCTGCTGTCCAAGAGCGGGTTGACCCGTCTGATCGACCGCATGGAGCAGGCGGGGCTGGTGGCGCGCCGGCCCTGCGAGCTCGACCGCCGGGGCACCTACGCCCGTCTGACGGACGAGGGAATCGCGACGCTCCGGTCCAGTGCCCCGACCCACCTGCGCGGGGTGGCCGAGCACTTCGCCTCCCACCTCGACGACGAGGAGGCACGGATCCTCGTCACCGCCCTCGAGCGCATCGCGGCCGCCACCGACCGTGCGGGCCAGGCGACCGACGGGGCCGCCGACCGCGACTGCTGAGCGGACACGACCGCACGACACGACGAGGGGGAGCCGTCGCGGCTCCCCCTCGTCGTGTGCTCGTCGCGTGCTCGGTGTGTGCTTGGTGTGTGTGCTCGGTGTGTGCTCGGTGGACGGTCAGCTGGGGTCGTTGGCCACCTCGATGCGGCCTTCCCCCTCGAGGTCGGCCGACCGCTCGAGCTGGTCCTCGTAGGACTCGGCGACGTGCTCGTCGGCCGGCGCTGCACGCTCGGCGGCCTCCTCTTCCTCGGGCGTCGGCTCGGGGCCGCCGTCCGCCGGCTGGCGCGCGTCGACGGCATCGGCGGCCTTCGTCGCCGCATCCAGACGGTCCCCGCCTGGCTCCTCGAACTTGTCCTGGTCGCTCACGAGCGCTCCTTCCTGGTGCGCGTTGTCGTGCTCCGCGTGGCCAGTATGGTCGGGCCCCGGGCCCGGTCCCGCCCGCCCGTCACGATCGTTCGGGAACCGACCGACGCCTCGACGCAAGAGCCGAAGGCCCCACACGTTGCGGGGCCTTTCCCGACTGAGACCCGGCTTCTGACGGCCGACCGCCGGACGATCGTGGGCCGGCCGCGCGTTGCCCCCAGAAGGCGACTACGGTGCCGTCTCGAGCCGAGTCAGGAGATTTGTCCGATGGGCGACCAGAACAAGGACACGCTCACCATCACCGACAACCGCACGGGGCAGACCTACGAGGTCCCGGTGACGGAGGGCGCGATCCGCGCCATGGATTTGCGGCAGATCAGGGTCGCGGAGGACGACTTCGGGCTCCTGTCGTACGACCCGGGGTTCAAGAACACCGCGTCGTGCCGCAGCGAGATCACGTTCATCGACGGCGAGAAGGGGATCCTGCGCTACCGCGGGTACCCGATCGACCAGCTCGCCGAGCACTCGAACTTCCTCGAGGTCTCGTACCTGCTGATCCACGGTGAGCTGCCCACGAAGGAGCAGTACGACCAGTGGGTGCACGAGGTCACGCACCACACGTTCATCCACGAGTCGATCAAGAAGTTCATCGACGGGTTCCACCACGATGCCCACCCGATGGGGATCCTCGTGGGCACCGTCGGCGCGCTGTCGACCTTCTACCCCGAGGCGAAGCAGATCCACGATCCGGACAACCGGCACAAGCAGATCGTGCGGCTCATCGCGAAGTTCCCGACGCTGGCGGCGTTCGCCCACCGGCACTCGATCGGCTTCCGCTACGCCTACCCGGACAACGACCTCAGCTTCGCCGGCAACTTCCTCAACATGATGTGGAAGACGACCGAGCTGAAGTTCGAGCCGAACCCCATCCTCGAGAAGGCGATGGACACGCTGTTCCTGCTCCACGCCGACCACGAGCAGAACTGCTCGGCGACGACGATGCGGGTCGTGTCCTCCTCCGACGCCGACCCGTACTCCGCGGCGGCCGGCGCGGTCGCCGCGCTGTACGGCCCGAAGCACGGCGGCGCCAACGAGGCCGTGCTCGGCATGCTCGAGGAGATCGGGTCGGTCGACAACGTCCCGGAGTACGTCGAGCGCGTCAAGAAGGGCGAGTTCCGCCTGATGGGCTTCGGTCACCGCGTGTACAAGAACTACGACCCACGCGCGAAGGTCATCCGCACCCTGGCCCACGAGGTGTTCGAGGTCACCGGGAAGAACCCGCTGCTCGACATCGCGCTGGAGCTCGAGAAGATCGCCCTCGAGGACGACTTCTTCGTCAACAAGAAGCTGTACCCGAACGTCGACTTCTACTCCGGGATCATCTACCAGGCGATGGGCTTCCCGACGGACATGTTCCCGGTGCTCTTCGCCATCGGACGCATCCCCGGGTGGCTCGCCCAGTGGCAGGAGAACCTCGAGGACCAGGAGCAGGCGATCGCCCGTCCCCGCCAGCTCTACGTCGGCGAGGGCGAGCGCGACTACGTCCCCTTCGGCGAGCGCTGACCCGCAGCTTCCGATCACACGCCGAGGCCCGGGCACGTCGCCCGGGCCTCTCGCTGCGCCGCGCCCCCGGGGATACGTGCGGACCTATCCCGCTCAGATGCGTATAAGTCCGCACGTATCGTGAGGGACCGGTTCTCGTGCGGACCTATCGCGCTCAGATGCGTATAGGTCCGCACGTATCGTGAGGGGTCGTCATCCACAGATCGGGCCGATCCGGGTGTGAGGAACGAGGTGCAGCTCGCCGACCATGCCGGCATGACTCCTGACGAGAACCTCAACCGAATCGCCCAACCCCGCGGCGGGGTGTTCACGCGGGGCGAAGCACGTGCCAGCGGCTTCACGGACCATGCGATCGATCATCGGGTGCACACCGGCCTGTGGAAGCGCCCCATCCCGCGCGTGCTCACCGTCGGAGCAGTGGCGCCCACACCACAGCAGCTGGCCTGGGTGGCACTGCTCGGGACCTGCGACGACGCCGTGCTGTCACACGGCACGGCCGCCACCATCCACGGGATCGGCCGCACCCAGTGGCGCGCCCCCGTCCGGGTCGAGGTTCCCTATGGATTCCAGCCCCGATGGGCCCACGTCGGCATCGCGGTCCACCGCAGCCGGTCCCTGACCACCGAGCACACCGTGACCGTCGGCGGGTACACGGTGGCGACGCTGGCGCGCACGGTCGTGCAGTGCGCCCGGTACCGGCACGAGGCCTGGCTACGGGCGCTGGTCGCCGACGCGCTGCGCCGCGGGGTCACCGGCGACGACCTGCTCACCGCCCTGACCGACGCCGGCAAGGTCACCGGCGCCGTCCTGCTGCGCCAGATCATCGAGACCACCGACCCCACGGTCGCACGCACCGATTCCAACGACGAGGTGGCCCTGCTCGAGCTCGTCCTCGACTCCGACCTCCCCCGCCCCGTGCCCAACTTCGAGATCATCGACGCCACCGGCCGCGTGCGCGCACGCCCCGACCTCGCCTGGCCCGACCTGCTCGCCGCCGCCGAGATGGACACCATCGCCTACCACGGCAACCAGAACGAGAAGACCTACGACCTCGACCGCCAGGCACGCCTCGAGGACAGCCTGTGGCGCTTCCGCCGGTTCACCCCCGACCACGTCCGCCGCACCCCCAAGCTCGTCGTCACGCGGATCGCCACGATGCTCGAGCAGCAGCGCGCCACCCTCGGCGCGCTCGGCATGCTGCCGACCCTCCGCTGAGTCGCCCACGTCCCGGAAAGCGTGCGGGGTTATCCCGACCTCAGCGGGATAGGTCCGCACACAACCCGAGGCCGGACGGGGTCGGGCGGGTCAGGCGGGACGGGGTCGGGCGCGGAGGGCGGGACGGGGTCGGGCGCGGAGGGCGGGGCGGGGTCGGGCGGGGCGGGGTCGGGCGGGGCGGGCGCGGAGGGGGTCAGGGCGACGGGGCCTCCTGGGCGGCCTGCTCGCGCTCGGCGACCTGGCGGACCGCGTCGGCCACCGCCGGCGCGACCTGGGTGTTGAAGACGCTCGGGATGATGTAGGTGGGGTGCAGCTCGTCGTCGGTGACGACATGGGCGATGGCCCGCGCCGCGGCGACCTTCATCTCCTCGGTGATGTTGCGTGCCCGCGCGTCGAGCGCCCCGCGGAAGATGCCCGGGAACGCCAGCACGTTGTTGATCTGGTTCGGCTCGTCGCTGCGTCCGGTCGCCACGACGGCGGCGTACTCGCGCGCGCCCCCGGGGTCGACCTCGGGGTCGGGGTTGGCGAGTGCGAACACGATGGCGTCGTCGTTCATGGCAGCCAGCGCCTCGGCCGGGAACAGGTTCGGGCCACTGACGCCGATGAACACGTCGGCCCCCTTCAGCGCGTCGGTGACCGTGCCGCGCCGCTCCCCCGGTGTCGTGTGCTCGGCGAGCCACGACTTCGACACGTCCAGCCCGTCGCGGCCGGGATGGATGATGCCCTTGCGGTCGCTCACGACGATGTCGCGGACGCCCTCGGCCATGAGCAGCTTCGTGATCGCCACCCCGGCGGCGCCCGCGCCGGCCATGGCGACGGTGATCTCGTCCATCTTCTTGCCCACGAGCCGCAGCGCGTTCGTGAGGGCGGCCAGGACGACGATCGCCGTGCCGTGCTGGTCATCGTGGAAGACGGGGATATCGAGCGAGGCGCGCAGCCGCTCCTCGATCTCGAAGCAGCGTGGGGCGGCGATGTCCTCGAGGTTGATGCCGCCGTAGACCGGCGCGATCGCTTCGACGATCCGGATGATCTCCTCGGTGTCCTGCGTGTCGAGGCACACCGGCCAGGCGTCCACGCCGGCGAACTGCTTGAACAGCACCGCCTTGCCCTCCATGACGGGCAGCGCCGCGCCGGGGCCGATGTTGCCGAGTCCGAGGACGGCCGAGCCGTCGGTCACGATCGCGACGGTGTTGCCCTTGATCGTGAGCCGCCGCGCGTCGTCGGGCTGGTCGGCGATCGCCATGCACACGCGGGCGACGCCCGGCGTGTAGGCCATCGAGAGGTCGTCGCGGGTCCGTAGCGGCACGGTCGAGGTCACCTCGAGCTTGCCGCCGAGGTGCAGCAGGAAGGTGCGGTCGCTGACCCGGTGCACGTTGGCGCCGTCCACGCCGCGCACGGCTTCGGTGATCTCCTCACCGTGGTGGGCGTCGGCGGCGTTGACCGTGATGTCCACGGTGAGCCGTCCCCCGCCGGTCTCGACGAAGTCGACGGCGGTCACCGCACCGTCGGCCTCACCGATGGCCGTGGTCACCCGCCCGAGGGCGCGCGGATCCTCCGGGTCCAGCCGGACCCGCATCGTGATCGAGTAGGACGCGTTCGGCACCGACATGGCGCACCTCCCTCGCAGCCGACGGCACCGTAGCGTCGTCCTTCACGGAGCGACCAGTGCGATCGTGACCGACGGCGTGCGCTCACGCACATACCGGGACCGTCGGCCCCTCGCCGACGGGGCGAGGGACCCGGTCCGACCGGCAACCGGACCCGTCGCCCGTCCGGGAGAACATGCCTAGAAGGCGTTGTCCTTGTCGCCCACCAGCACCCTGCCGGAGACCTTCTCGCTCACGCCGACCTGGTCCAGGTACCTGCACAGCCCGCCCATGAAGAACGGGAACCCGGCCCCGAGCAGGAACCCGGTGTCGATGTCGCGGGCGTCGGCGACGACCGCCTCGTCGACCATGATCCGGGCCTCCTCTGCGGCGGCCTCCAGCGCGTGCTGCTGGATCTCCTCCTGGGTGAGCTTCGTCGTGCCCTCGTCGACCTCGACGGCGTCGCGGACCTCGGCGTACGGCTCGCCGCCGCTCGCGAAGTCGTAGATCCCGTCGACGTCGAGGTCGGCGACCCGGGCGAAGTTCTGATCGAGCTCGAAGCGGTCCGGGAAGGCGTCGTGCAGCGTCTCGGCGGTGTGGAACGCCACCTTGATGCCGACGAAGCCGAACAGCTCGAAGGGGCCCATCGGCAGGCCGAGCTGCTTGTAGGCCTCGTCGATCTCGGCGAAGTCGTTGCCGTGTCGCAGCGCCTCGATGCCGGCGCCGTTGAAGCGGGTCAGCATGCGGTTGAGGATGAACGCCGGCGTGTCGGCGCACTGCACCGCGGACTTCCTGATCTTCTTCGCGACCGCGAAGGCCGTGGCGATGGCCTCGTCGGAGGCGGTGTCGGGGCGGACGATCTCGAGGAACTGCATGACGCTGATCGGGTTGAAGAAGTGGAAGCCGACGACCCGCTCCGGGTGGGCGAGGTCGGACGCCATCTCCTTGACCGACAGCGACGACGTGTTCGTCGCGAGCACGGCGTCGTCGTCGAGGACCTCCTCGAGGTCCGCGAAGATCTGCTTCTTCAGGCCCATCTTCTCGAGCACGGCCTCGATCGCGAAGTCCGCGCCGGCGACCGGCTCGTAGTCGGTCGTGTAGGTGACGAGGGACTTCAGGAAGTCGGCCTTGCCCTGGTTCATGCGGCCGCGCTGCACACGCTTGTCGAGCTCACCCTCGATGTGCTCACGCGCGGTGGCCAGGACGCCGTCGTCGATGTCCTTCATGACGAGCGGCACCTCGTAGCGCTGCAGGAAGAGCGTGCCGATCTGCGCGCCCATCAGGCCCGAGCCCACGACCGCCATCTTCTTGATGGGGCGCGGTTCGGCGTCGGGCTTCCACGGCTGCTTCTTGACGCGCCGCTGCGTGAGGTTGAAGGCGTAGATCGCGGCCTGGGCCTGCCGGGCCGGGAGCAGCTCCGTCATCGCGTCGATCTCGAGCTGCCGGCCCTCGTCGAGGTCTCCGCCGCGGGCGGCGAACTCGATCGCGTCGATGGCCTTGTACGGTGACTGGGTCGCGCCGTGGACCTTGTTGTCCACGAAGGCGCGGGTGTTCTGGAGCGCCTCGTCGAGACCGGCGGCCGGATCAACGTCACGCTCGACCGTCTCCTCGCCGGCGACGATCGCCTCGAGGAACGCCCGTGAGTCGTCGAGGAAGCCGGCCGAGTCTATGAACCGGTCACCGAAGCCGAGCTCGAACGCCTGCTTCGGCTTGAGGACCTTGTTGTTGTTCAGGGCGTTGGCGACGATGACCTCGAGCGCCTTCGGCCCGCCGATGAGCCGCGGCGTCAGCTGGGTGCCGCCCCAGCCCGGCAGGATCGAGAGGAAGACCTCGGGGAACGCGATGGCGCTGGCCCCGGTCGAGATGGTCCGGTAGTCGCAGTGGAGGGCGATCTCGAGCCCGCCGCCCATGCAGGCCCCGTTGATGGCCGCCAGCGTCGGGTACGGCAGGTTCTGGATTCGCTTGAAGAGCCGGTGGCCGGTCTGGATGGCCTCGCGCACCGTGTCGGGCTCGATGCCCTCGAACTCGGCGGTGTCGGCGCCGACGGCGAAGATGAACTGCTTGCCGGTCAGCAGCATGCCCTTGACGTCGCTCTGCGACTCGAGCTCGTCGAGTGCCTCCTCGAGGGAGCGCAGGGCCCCCTCACCGAAGACGTTGGGCTTCGTGTAGTCGTGGCCGTTGTCCATCGTCATGACGGCGATGCGGCCGGCCTTCTGGCTCTGGTAGTAGGTCAGCTTGAACTTGGTCTGCAGGTCGGCCATGGCTGGCGGGTCCTCCGTACGCGTGTGCGGATGCGGGGCGGGTGGGGCGTCGGGCGTGTGCGGTCAGGCGCGCTCCCACAGGACGGACGCGCCCATGCCCAGACCGATGCACATGGTCGTGATGCCGGTCGTCGCCTCGGGGTGGCTGGTGAAGTAGTGGGCGAGCTGCATCGCCAGGCGGGCACCGGAGAACGCGAGCGGGTGGCCCATGGCGATCGCGCCGCCGTAGGGGTTGACCTTGTCGGAGTCGAGCGGGAGCCCGAAGTGGTCGAGGAAGGCGACGCACTGCACGGCGAAGGCCTCGTTCATCTCGACCACGTCCACGTCGTCGAGCGTGAGCCCCGTCTTGGCCAGCAGCTTGTCGGTGGCCGGGATCGGGCCGTAGCCCATCGTCTCGGGCTCCACGCCCACGAAGGCGTAGTCGACGATCTTCATCGTCGGGGTCAGGCCGTGCTCGTCGACGGCCTGGGGGCTCGCGAGCAGGATGCCGCCGGCGCCGTCGTTCAGGCCGGCGCTGTTGCCGGCCGTGACCCGACCGCCGGGACGGAAGGGGGACGAGAGCTTCTCAACGTCCTCGATGGAGGTGCCGGGACGCGGGTGCTCGTCGACGCTGACGACCTTCCAGCCCTCGTCGGTCCAGACGGTCATCGGGATCACATGGTCGTCGAAGTCGCCGTTGGCCTGCGCCTTCGCGGTGCGCTCCTGCGAGATGACGGCGAACTCGTCGGCGCGCCGGCGCGACACCTCGGGCACGCGGTCGTGGAGGTTCTCGGCCGTCTGGCCCATGACGAGCGCGGACTGGTCCACGAGGTTGTCGGCGAGGAAGCGCGGGTTCGGGTCGACCTCGGCGCCCATCGGGTGGTGGCCCATGTGCTCGACCCCGCCGGCGAGCACGAGGTCCTGTGCGCCGACGCGGATCGCGTTCGCCGCGTTGACCACCGCGGTGAGCGCGCCGGCGCACATCCGGTCGATCGCGTAGCCCGGGACCTGGTTGCCGAGACCGGCCAGGATGGCGAGCGACCGGCCGAGAGTCAGGCCCTGGTCGCCGACCTGCGCGGTGGCGGCCCACGCAACGTCGTCGATGCGGTCGCCGGGGAGGCCGGGGTGACGCTCCATGAGGGCGCGGATGGCACGGACCGACATGTCGTCGGCACGGGTCTTGGCGTAGTAGCCGGTGTCCTTCGCGCGGCCGATGGGCAGACGCACGCCGTCGATGTAGTAGGCGTCGCGGAGTTCGGTCATGACTCGTGTGCCTTTCCGGCGAGGAGGAGGATCGCGCCCCGACGCAGGGCGATGGGGCGCCGCAGCGCTGCGCAGCTGTCGCTGATTCCCACTGTCGCGCATCCGGCGCGGGCGATGCCAATCGATCTGACGGACGATCGCGGCGACAGGGCGACGAGACGAGCGGGGACCCGGCCGATCGGCCGGGTCCCCACGCGGGATCGCGGGATGGGAGGGGTCAGGCGAGCTCGTTGAGGCGGCTGCGCACGAGCTGCCAGGTGCCGGCCGCCCCGGCGACGCACAGCGCCGCGAGGATCTTCAGCATGGTCGGCACGTTCACCGGGTCGGGCTGGCCGACCGAGGCGGGTAGGGCCAGGACCGTCTCCTCGGGGCCCGCCACCTGGGGCGCGAGCTCGCCGGGCTGTGCGGGGGCGATCTGCGGAGCCTCGGGCGTGCCGTAGCTGACGAAGCCAGCGTTACCCGCCTGGTAGTACGAGGTCGGGAACCGGTTCACACCCCACCGCGACCCACTCGCGAAGACGGGTTCGGGGCGGCTGCTCTCGGCCGTCGTGAACCCGCTGCCGCTCGAGGCGTAGGGGACCTTCGAGGAACCGGAGTCGGTGCTACCCGACGAGCCGGAGCCGCTGCCACCCGTGCCCGACGGCAGCTGCTCGGTGACCTGGTCCGAGCCAACGGTCTGACCGCCACCGCTGCCGTCGTCGGTGGTGGCGCCCACGGAGGGCTCGTCGGCGTCGGCGGTCACCGTGGTGGAGCTGCTGTCCGGTGAGGAGACCTCGACGCTCGCCGACTTGTCCTGCTGGTCGGTCGAGACGGTCACGTCACCGACGCCCGGAACGCCGACGGTCGTGCCGCTGCTCGTGCTCGACGGCGAGGGGGACGGCGACGGCGAGGGCGACGGGGACGGCGAGGGCGACACCAGGTCGGTGACCTGCTGCGTCGTCTCGCTCACGACCTGGGTCGGGCTCGCTGTCGCGACCGCGTCGGTCGTCTGCGTGGTCGTCTGGGTGACCGTGTCGGTGGTCGTCTGCAGGCCGCTGCCCGACACGACCTGGGCGCTCGCCGGCCCGGCGGCCACCCCGAGCGTCAGCACGACGCCGCTCAGCACGGTCAACAGTCGCTTGCGATCCACCTGGTACCTCCCCTGATCCCGCGGGCGCCGATTCTCGGCGTCCACAGGTCCTAACGATCGGCACCACCCAGGGTTACGGCACATCACGACAAGTCAACCGATTTGCGGGACGGACGGGCGAGGGCACGTCCGAAACACCCGGTCATGGCGTCCTGATCACCGTCCGCTCGGACGGGGGGAATCCGGGTTCGCGGCGTCGGGCGGCGAGCGGACCAGGCCTCCGGAGGCGCGGGTCGAGCACGTCGAAGCGGCCGACCTGCATAGGAGGGGAGGGGGATAGCCACAAGGTGGAGGAAGGGAGGAGGGTTGAAGTGGAGAAGTCGGGACTCCGTCGTTCATCGGCATGGTCAGCTCGCGAACTCGGACTCGACCCGCTCGGTCGCCTGCTCCAGCGCCAGCTGCGCCTCCTCCCAGCGGCTCATGAGGTCGGCGGCGCGGGTCTTGGCGTCCTGATGCGCGGCGACGAGGTTCTTCACCCGGTCGTTGTCGTCGTAGACGCCGGGCTCCGCCAGCGCCCGGGTCAGATCCGCGACCTCCGCCTCCGTACGCTCGAGCACGGACTCGATCCGTTCCACCTCGGCGCGCAGGTCCTTCGTCTCGCGGTAGAGGCGGTTGCGCAGGTCCGCCTCCCGGCGCTTGCGGGTCTTCTCGTCGGGCTCGCGCGCCGGCAGGGGCGCCGGACGGTCGGGTGCGGCCCGATCGTCGCCACCAGCGGTGCGGTCGAGGTAGTCCTCCCAGTCCCCGGGGAACAGGCGTGCGTGCCCGTCGCGCACCTCGAGGATGCGGTCGGCGACGCCGCGGATGACGTGGCGGTCGTGGGTGACCATCACGATCGTGCCGGGGTAGGCGGTCAGCGCGTCCTCGAGCAGGTCGCGGCTGGCGATGTCGAGGTGGTTCGTCGGCTCGTCGAGGCACAGCAGGTTGACGGGGTGCGCCATGAGCTTCGCAAGGGCGAGCCGCGTCCGTTCGCCACCGGAGCAGGAGCGCACCGTGCGGTCCGGCGCGTCACCGGGGAAGCCGAAGGACCCGAGCATGCTGCGCACGTTCTTCCCGCGGTGCTCCTCCCCCAGGCCGCTGGAGAACTCGGCCAGCACGGTCCGGTCGAGGTCGAGGGCGTCCACCTGGTGCTGCGCGAAGTAGGCACGGTCCACGTTGTGGCCGATGGCCACGTCGCCGGCATCGGCCTCCAGGTGTCCGGTGAGCAGCTTGAGCAGCGTCGACTTGCCGGCGCCGTTCGGGCCGACGACGGCGATCTTCTCGCCGCGCTCGATGACGAGGTCGAGCCCCCGGTAGACGTGCCGCTCGCCGAAGGACAGGTGCACGTCGGTGAGCTCGGCAACGACCCGCCCCGAGCGCCGTGGCGGGGGGAAGGCGAACCGCGCGCTCGTCTGCTTGTCGTCGGGGACCTCGACCCGGTCGACGCGGTCGAGGGCCTTGATCCGGCTCTGCACCTGCCGGGCCTTCGTCGCCTTGTAGCGGAACCGCTCGATGAACTGCTCGGTCGCGGCGATCTCGCGCTGCTGCTGACGGGCCGCGGCCCGGAGCTGCTCGAGTCGCTGCTCGCGCTGGGCGATGAAGTCCGCGAAGCCGTCGACGACGTACTCGGTGGCGGCGCCGGCGGACAGCTCCACGATCCGATCGGCGACCCCGTCGATGAAGTCGCGGTCGTGGCTGACGAACAGCACGGCACCCTCGTGCGCCCGCAGCGTCTGCTCGAGCCACTCGATGGACTCGATGTCGAGGTGGTTCGTCGGCTCGTCGAGCACGAGCAGATCGGGCCGCGACAGCAGCAGCCGGGCGAGCGCCACCCGCATCAGCCAGCCACCCGAGAGCTCACGCAGCTGCCGGCCGCCGTCGTCGGGGTCGAACCCGAGGCCGGCCATGACGCGCTGCGCCTCGGCCTCGATACGGAACCCGCCGAGCTGCTCGAAGCGGTGCTGGAGCGTTCCGTACTCGGTCAGCAGCGCCTCGTCGGACCCGTTCGAGCCGGCGATGCGCTCCTCGAGCTCGCGGAGCCGGTCCTGCAGCTCGAGGACGTGGGCCGCCCCACGCAGGACCTCCTCGAGCACCGTGCCGTCGCGGACGAGCGGCGGCTCCTGCGGGAGGTAGCCGACACGCACGTCCCGGGCGCGGCTCACCTCGCCCGTGTCGGCCTGCTGTCGTCCGACGACGATCTCGAGCAGCGTCGTCTTGCCGGCGCCGTTCCCGCCGACGAGCGCGACGCGACGTCCCGGGACGAGCTGGAGCCCGACGTCACGGAAGAGGGGATCGGCACCGTGGGCCTTCGCCACGTTCGCGAGGGTGATCATGGCGGGAGGGTAACCCGGCGCCGCAGCCGGTCAGGCGGTGAGGGGCACCACGCCGCCGATCACCCGTGCGGCCTTCGCCGCGGCGTGGACGGCGCGGGTCGCCTCGAGCGGCGTGGGCGCGTCGGCGGCGCCCGTCCCGCGGCCCACCATGACGATCGCCGCCGACTCGTCGCGGCAGGCGTCGAGCCATTCCGTCGGCACGTCGTCGAGCGGCGCCGCGGTGACGACGTGGTCGCCGGGAGCCACCAGCGCGAGCCGTCCGTCCCGGACGGTGAGCTGCAGGTCGGTCTCCTCGGGCAGCGTCACCTCGAAGAACCCGGGCAGCAGCTTGAAGCCGCGGTCGAGGAAGGACCACGCGACCGGATCGCCGGCGGCGGTCAGCGCGCCCCGGCCGTCCTGCCCGTCAGCCCCCACGTCGATGACGAGCAGCGGACGTCCGGCCGCGAGCACGTAGACGACGGTGACGGCGGGCGGCGGCATCGGCACCTCCTCAGGGGCATGCGGACACCCCGGCACGGTACCGAGGGCGCCGTTGCTCCTACCCTGCCGCGCATGCATGTGCTCAGCGTCTCCGGTCTCGCGAAGGGCTACGAGGGCAGGACCCTGTTCTCGGAGGTCAGCTTCGGCCTGTCCACGGAGGACCACGTCGGCATCGTCGGTCCGAACGGCTCCGGGAAGACGACCCTGCTCGCGCTCCTCGCCGGTCGCGAGGAGCCCGACGCCGGCGAGGTGGTCTGGAACCGTCAGGCACGGCTGGCGTTCCTCGCGCAGGACCCACGGCCGAACCCGGACGTGCCCGCGATCGAGGTGGCGCTCGGCGCCGACCGGACCGTCCGGGAGCACGAGGCCGAGGCCATGCTCGACGTGCTCGGCCTCGACCCGGCCGCCCCGGTCGGCCGGCTGTCGGGAGGACAGCGCCGGCGTGCGGCGCTGGCGGGCGCGCTGCTGCCCGACTCGGACCTGCTGATCCTGGACGAGCCGACGAACCACCTCGACGTCGACACGATCGACTGGCTCGAGGAGCAGCTGCGGCTGCGGGCCGGCGGGGTGCTCATGGTCACCCACGACCGCTACTTCCTCGAGCGGCTCACGAACCGGATGATCGAGATCGACGAGCAGCGGGTGTACTGGCACGAGGGGACCTACTCGACGGTGCTCGAGGCCCGCGCGGAGCGCCAGGCGTTGGCCGAGCGGCGCGAACGGCGCCGGCAGAACCTGCTGCGCAAGGAGATCGCCTGGCTGCGGCGCGGCCCGAAGGCCCGCTCGAGCAAGCCGAAGTTCCGGCTCGACCAGGTCGCCGCGCTCCAGGACGCCGGACGCGACGACGAGCCGGTGCAGCTCAACCTCGGGACCGGGCGCCGGCGGCTCGGGTCGGACGTGCTCGACCTCGAGGAGGTCTCGCTCGCCTACGGGGAGCACGTCGTCCTCCGTGACGTGTCGCTCGGTCTCGGGCCGGGTGACCGCGTCGGCGTCGTCGGGCCGAACGGCGCCGGGAAGACGACGCTGCTGCACGTCATGACCGGCCAGCTCGAGCCCGATGCCGGGCAGGTGAAGGTCGGGCAGACGGTCGAGTTCGGGGTCTATGAGCAGGAGGCGTCCGTCCCGCCGTCCGACACGCGGGTTCTCGACACCATCACCGCGATCGCCGAGTGGATCCCGCTGGCCAACGGCGAGCGGCTCGCCGCGCACCGGCTCGCCGAGCGGTTCGGCTTCGACGCGTCGCTGCAGCAGGCGTCGGTCGCGCGGCTGTCCGGCGGGGAGCGCCGCCGGCTCGCGCTCCTGCACATGCTCGTGGCCGCCCCGAACGTGCTCGTGCTCGACGAGCCGACGAACGACCTCGACCTCGACACGCTGAACGTGCTCGAGGACCACCTCGACGGGTTCGGCGGCACGGTCATCGTCGCCAGCCACGACCGCTACGTCCTCGACCGGCTGACCGACGGCCTGTACGCGGTGGCGCCCGGCGGGCGGGTCACCCGGCACCTCGACTGGGACCGGTACCGCGCCGCCGAGCAGGAGCGTCGGCAGCGGGCCGCCCGTGCGGGGACCGGCGACGGCGGGGCGAGCCGATCGGCGCAGGAGAACCGCGAGCGTCAGGAGGCACGCCGGACGCTGCGGTCGCTCGAGCAGCGCATGGACCGGCTCGCGGGGCGCCGCGAGGAGCTGCACCGGGCGCTCGCCGCCGTCGGTGCCGACTACGAAGCCGCGGCAGACCTCGACGGAGAGCTCGCCGGCGTCGAGGAGGAGCTCGCCGGCGTCGAGGAGCGCTGGCTGGAGCTGAGCCTGACGATCGACGACGAGCGCTGACGCGACCATCAGCGATGTGGCTCGGGGAATCGGGGTCCGTTCGAAACTTGCCGTCATGATCGGAACGCCGACGGTACGGTTGCGGCCGGACGACCCCGGTCGTCCACCGGCAGGGGCAGTCGGGCGAGGGAGCCGTACGCGAGTGGAAGCCGCTGAGCTGGTATCGCGCAAGGAGGGCCTTCGCGAGCTGTTCCAGCGGGGCGCGGGCCGCGGCTACGTCCTGCTCTCGGAGCTCCACCACCTCCACGACCCCCTGAACGACGGGGACGCCTGGATCGAGGACGTCAGCCAGGCGGCCCGTGACACCGGGATGGTCGTCGTCGACGACCTGAGCGACGACGCGCCCCCGCCGCCGGCCATCCCGCTCACGGCGTCGACCGACTCGGTGCGGCAGTACCTGAACGCCATCGGTCAGGTGGCGCTGCTCACGCCCGAGGAGGAGGTCGACCTCGCCAAGCGTGACCAGGCCGGCCGCGCCGCGCAGGCGCTGCTCGAGAGCGGCGCTCCCTTCACCCCGGAGCGGCGGGCCCGCCTCCGGGTCGTCGCGGCCAACGGGGCGGGGGCGCAGGAGCGGATGATCTGCGCCAACCTCCGGCTCGTCGTGTCGGTGGCCCGGCGCTACCTCGGCCGTGGCCTGTCCCTCCTCGAGCTCATCCAGGAGGGCAACCTCGGGCTCATCCGCGGGGTCGAGAAGTTCGACCACACGAAGGGCTACAAGTTCTCGACCTACGCGACGTGGTGGATCCGCCAGGCCCTGACCCGGGGGACGGCGAACAAGTCCCGCGCGGTGCGCCTGCCGGTCCACGTGCACGAGATGGTGTCCAAGATCCGCCGTTCGGAGCTCGATCTCGTCCAGCAGCTCGGTCGCGACCCCTCGGACGAGGAGCTCGCCGAGTCGCTCGGTCTCGACCTCACCCGGCTCCGTGAGATCCGGTTGGCCGGCCGCGACATCGCCTCGCTCGATCGGCCCGTCGGCGAGGACGGCGACACCACCATCGGCGAGCTGGTCCCCGACGAGGACGCGATCGACCCCGAGCTCGCCGCCGCCTTCGTGCTCACGCGCCTCGAGCTGAGCGACGCACTCGACAGCCTCGAGGACCGGGAACGGGGCGTGCTCATGATGCGGTTCGGCCTGCTCGACGGTGAGTGCCACACCCTCGAGGAGATCGGGGAGCGCTACGGCGTCACCCGGGAGCGCATCCGCCAGATCGAGAAGAAGACGCTCGCGAAGCTGCGCCATCCCTCGCGCGCGAACCGGCTCCAGGGTCTCATCGACACCGCCGGCGCCCAGGTCGAGCAGTAACGCCGGCGCCGGCGAGCGCCGCCAGACCCCACAGCATCGAGGCGAGCCCGCCGCCCGTGGTCGGCAGCGGGGTCCCGGCCGTCGCCACCGTCCCGGCGGACGTCGCGTCCGAACCGTGACCGGCGGGCACGTCGCCCGGTCCGGGGCGCCCCGGACCGTCGGTGAAGCCGACGAGGTGGATCCAGGTGCCGCGCTCGACGAAGGGCATCTGCACGCACGGGCCGACGATGCCACCCGTCGGGCTGCAGACCGCCTCCTGCGGGAGGCCCGAACGGTAGGCGGTCACGTCGTCGCCCTGGTCACGGGCCAGCCCGTCCAGGGCGGACGCCAGCGCCGCCTCCAGGACCTCGTCACGCGTGCGTCCGCCGGTGTAGTCACGCGACGGCGTCAGCGACGAGGCGGACGGCTCGAGGATCCGCAGCGCGAGGTTGTCCACGGGACCCATGTCGAAGTGGTGCCGACCGAGGTTGCGCTGCCGCGCGACCAGGTCGTAGGTGTCGAGATGCAGGTCGCCGAACAGCTCGCCGTAGAGCGCCTCGAGCGTCGCGTCGAAGATGGTCGGCGCCGCACCGACGGTGGTGCCGTCGTCCGACAGCCCGTCGTTGAACGATCGGTCCCAGCCGGCCAGCACGTCGAGCGCCGCGCGCTGCCGTCCGGACAGACCGGGCCGGTGGCGCAGATCGAGGAGCAGCGGCAGGAACGCGCGTGCCCGCGCGTCGCGCCGGGAGGTCTCCCGGTCGAGGGCGCGCAGCCCCTCGAAGGTCCAGTCGTCGCGGGCGGCCAGCTGGTCGAGGATCGTCGTGACCCGCTGCCCGCGCCCGGCGGGGTAGCTCGTGTACCCGATACCGACGCCGTCGAGCCAGCCGTGGGCCGGCTTCGTGTTCCAGTTGGCGAGGTAGCCCTGCGCCGGATCGACCATGTGCGGCATCTCGTCGAACGGGAGGTAGCCGTCGTTGTCGTACTCGCCGGTGCCCGGGATGGGGAACCGCTGGTCGGTGGCGGCGTTCCGGCGCGGGTAGCGGCCCGGGTGCCAGAACGCGATGTGGCCGTCGGCGTCCGCGTATCCGGTGTTCTCGTTCCAGGTGACCTTGCGCATCGCGGCGGCGAAGTCGTCGAGGTTCTTCGCCCGGTTCCAGTCGAGGATGCCTTCGACCGTGTCGATCTCGTGGTTCCACATGGCGTACTGCACGGAGCGGGCCATCGAGCCGTCGTCGCTCGTCGCGACGAGCGGACCGTGGACGGTGCGGCAGATCGGCACGTCCTCGCTGAACGCGGCCGGCCCGATCGGCACGCCCTCGACGGCCTGGCGGTAGCGCACGGTCTCGGTGCGACAGTCCATGTCGTGCCAGGCGCCGTCGTGGCGGTACTGGCGGGTGCCGTCGGCCGCGGTGCGCACCGTCTCGACGTAGGAGTCGATGGTCTTCGAGTTGCCGGTCGTCAGCGCCCAGGCGACCGTGTCGGTGTAGCCGATCCCGACGGTCGGGAGCCCCGGGACCGACACGCCCCGGGCGTCGTAGCCGGCCCCGTGGACCTCGAGCTCCACGAGCAGGGTCGGGTTGTAGCCGAGCTGGGGCTCCGACACGAGCAGCGCGTGGCCGTCGGCGGTCTTCTTCGGTGCGACGGCGGCCATGAACGAGCCGCCCGACAGCTGGGCGCGGAACTCCTCGAGGGCCTGCGCCACCGACTCCTGCGCGGCCGAGGTCGCGCCCGCCGTCGGCTCCGCGTCGGTCGCGCTCGCGCCCGCCGACGCCGGCACGTCGGTCGCGGCGGGTGCGGGCGCCGCCCCGGTCCCCGGCCCGTCCGCCAGCGACAGCGGCAACGTGTCCGCCCAGTCCGCCATCGCCTCGAAGACGGCGGTACGACCACCGGGCGGTGTGGGCTGGCTCGAGAAGGTGCCCTCGCTGCGCGGGATGGTCACCGTGGCCTTCGCGTCCTCCTGCCAGACGAGGTCGCGGAAGATCCCGCGGCCGGCCTGCGTGCCGAAGGCGTCCTCGAGCGCGCGGAGCGCCTTGACGTTCTCGAACTCGTTGCCGCCCTCGGACGCGACCGTCCGCGTGATGAGCACCCCGGCGGCGAGCACGTCGGTCGGCGTGAGCTTCTGCGGCACCGTGCTCAGGACGCCGTACTCGGACGGCATCTTCGACGGGTCCGCCATGACCTCGTCGATCCAGGCGTTGACCCCGTCGGCGTATCCGACGACGGCCTCGCGCCCGTCGGGTCCGAGCCGGTCGAGCATGGCCCGGTACTCGTCCTCGGAGTAGGTCAGGGTCCGCTGCTGGATGTCGGCCGGGACGGCCGCGGGTCCGGTGAGCTCGGCCATCGTGCCCCGCGCGGTCCGCCGGACGGCGTCGATGAGGAAGAGCCGCAGCTGCGCCACCGCATAGCCCGCCCCGAACCACACGTCCTCGCCGGTGTCCCCGACGATGGTCGGGACGCCGTAGTCGTCCCAGTAGACGCGGACACCCGCGCGCGGTTCCTGCGGTGTCCCGTCCGCGTGGAACCCGCCGTCCTTGAACTCGTAGCTCCAGTACATCTCGCGCTGGTCGTCGACGTGCGGGCCGAAGTCGCCGGGGTTACCGGTCGCCGTCCCCTTCGCCTGCCCGTCGACGGGGTAGAACATCGAGTTCCCGGGCGGCAGCACGGTCAACGCCTGATGCGCGGTCGGCGGGACCGCGGAGTCGGCCGGCGTGCCCTCGCCACCGGCGGCGCGTGCCGGCGCCGCCGCCGAGGACAGGGCACCGAGGCAGAGCGCCGCGGCGGCGGCCGCGGCGACGGGGCGACCGACGCGACCGACGCGACCGACGCGACCGACGCGACCGACGCGACGGCGGGCGAGCGGGTGGGAGGGCAGCACGGGTCGTCCTCGCGGGAGCGTTGGGGGTCGCGGTGTGCTTCGCCGGTCGCGTGCCGGACTCCTCCCCACGTCCGTCCGGGATATGTGCGGACCTGTACCCACCAGAGCGGGACAACCCCGCACACAACATGGGAGGCGTGAGGCTCAGGTCGCGGGCGGCGACGGCCGATAGGACGGGGAGAGCCATCGTCGGGAGGCCGCGTGCCACGTTCGCGCTCGCGCACGGCCGCGCTGGTCGCGGCCGGCGTCGTCGTGGCCGCGCTCGGCACGCTCGTGGGCCCGCCCCCGGCGGCGGTCGCCGACAGCGGCATCGGCCGGGCGCGCCAGCAGCTCGAGGCGACCCAGCACGACCTCGCTGACATCGAAGCGCGGTTGCAGGCGGCCAAGAACGCCGTGTCCGCCGCCGACGCCGGGCTCGCCCGCGCCACCGCCTCCCTCGCCGCCCTCGACGAGCAGCGCACCGCAGCGGAGCAGGCGCTCCGGGACGCACGGGCCCGTGAGCGCGAGGCAGCCGCACGCCTGGCGGTGGCCGACGGCGACCTCGACGCCCGGCTCGCGGCCTGGGAGGCATCCCGGCGCCGCCTCGACGACGAGGTCGCCGACGCGTACATGCACGGCGGCACGACCCACGAGACGCTCCTGCTGCACGGCCTGATCAGCGCGTCGGACTTCCACGAGGCGACCGTGGCGATCCGGACCGTCGCGACGCTTCTCGACGACCAGCGCTCCCTCGTGCAGGACACGAAGGCCCTCACCCGCGACGCGACCGTCGCCCGCCGCGAGGTCGCCCGGCTGCGCGCCGCAGCGGTCACCGAGCAGCGCGCCGCACAGCGCCAGCAGCAGCGGATCGCCGGCCTGCAGACACAACAGCAGCGGCTCGTCGACACCATCGCGGCGGAGCGCGCCGACCGCCAGACGGTCCTCGACCGGGTGGCCGCCGACCGGGTCGCGACCGCGGTGCTCGTCCAGCAGTTGCAGGACCGTGTGGCCGCGATGCAGCGCCGGCTGGACGCGGCCGTCGTCGACATGGCATCCATCCCGTTCGACGGCCCCACGCCCGACTGGGCCGTCCGCCTCCCGGCCCGCGGGCGCCCCTGGGCGGCGGCCATCAACGCCGCGGCCGCGGCCGCGGGCGTCGACGGCCGGCTGATGGCGGCGCTCGTGTGGACCGAGTCCGACTTCACGCCGACGGCGGTCTCCCGCGTCGGCGCGGTGGGGCTCGCTCAGCTCATGCCCGACACGGCCGCCGGGCTCGGCGTGGACCCGCACGACCCCCTGCAGAACCTCGTGGGCGGTGCCCGCTTCCTGCGAGCCATGATCGACCGGTTCCACCGCGTCGACCTCGGCCTCGCCGCCTACAACGCCGGCCCCGGACGCGTGCAGCGGGCCGGAAACCGGGTCCCGGACATCGTCGAGACCCAGCTGTACGTGATCCGGGTGCTCGAGCACTACGAGCACATCGTCGGCGGCTGACGGGCGGCCGAGCGGTTGGCCGGCGGCGGCCCTCCCGGGCGCCGCCACGCCCATCCGATCGTCGGTGGCGCGGAGCGAAGCGAGCACGCACGACGCACCTCGCATCCGACATGGGGGCACCGACCGGCCGCGCCCTGTCCGATCCGCGGGGCGGCCGCGTGGCAGATGCCGACGCCGTCATCGACGATCGGCACCGAACGCGACCACGATGAGGAAACATGGCAGACGCCGTTCCATCCGCGGTGGCCAAGGGGACGCCCCAGGCCATCACCCTTGCGAGCGACGACTTCGCGGACGGCGAGGTCATGCAGCGCATGCACACCTGTGACGAGCGCAACGTCTCGCCGCCCCTGAAGTGGCGGGGCGTGCCCGACGAGACCGCCGAGCTCGTGCTCGTCTGCGAGGACCCGGACGACTCCCAGGAGACCTTCGTCCACTGGATGCTGGCCGGGATCGACCCGAACCGCACCGAGCTCGCCGCCGGCGAGATCCCCGACCACACGAGCGAGGGGACCAACGACTTCGGGGTGGTCGGGTACCGGGGCCCCTGCCCGCCGCACGGCTCGGCGATGCACCGCTACGTGTTCCGGCTCATCGCCGTGAACGAGCACCTCGCCCTCGACAACGGCTTCAGCGCCGAGGAGCTGCGCAACCGACTGCAGCTCAACGGTGTGCTCGCCTGGGGCGAGCTGATCGGCATGTACGGCCGCACCGAGCTCGGAGGCGCCAAGATCACCCCCTGACCGGAGCGCGCCCCGGCGGCGCGCTCCGCACCGATCGGTCGCCGGTAGCCTCCCCGGGCCACGCCCGGGAGACGACCGCTGACCACCTACTCGCGCCCCGCGGTCGCCGCAGGACTCGTCGTCGGCGTGCTCGCCGTGTCCACGTCGGCCATCCTGATCCGGGTGGCCCTGCGTGACGCGGCACCGCTCGCGATCGCCTTCTGGCGCACGACCGGCGGGGCGATCGCCCTCGCACCCCTGGCATGGCGGCACCGCCGTCGCGCCCCCGCCGTCACCGCCCCCCGGATGCGCCAGCTGGCCGCCTCCGGCCTGTTTCTCGGCGCCCACTTCGCGCTCTGGCTCTCGTCCCTCGAGCTGACCACGGTCGCGTCCTCGGTCACGCTCGTGACGATGTCTCCCATCTTCGTGGCGCTCGGGGCGTGGCGCTTCCTCGGGGAGCGCACGAACCGCCGCACCTGGACGGGCATGGCGATCACGATCGCCGGCGCCCTGCTGATCGGGTTGGGCGACGCCGCCGACGTCAGCCTCGGGGCCCGCGCCGTCGCCGGTGACGCGCTGGCGTTCGGCGGGGCGCTCGCGGTGACCGGCTACCTGCTGCTCGGCCGGGTCGCCCGGCGGGACGTGCCCGCGACCGTCTACTCCTCGATCGTGTACGCCTGGGCGGCGCTCCTCCTGCTCGTGGTCAGCGTTGCGACACGCACGCCGCTCGTGGGGTTCTCCGGCACGGCGTGGCTCGCCATCCTCGGGCTCGTCGTCGGCCCACAGCTGCTCGGCCACACGGTGTTCAACACGCTGCTGTCCACGGTGACACCGACCGTCGTGTCCATCGTGGTCCTGGCCGAGCCCGTCGGCGCGACGCTGCTCGCGTGGGTGCTGCTCGCCGAGCTGCCTGCGATGCTGTTCTGGGCGGGCGCGCCCCTGGTCCTCCTCGGGGTCTTCGTGGCCACGGCCCGCTCCCCCCGCCGGCGCCGGCCACCGCGTGCACCACAGGAGGCGACCGGCTGAGCGGCTGAGCGGCTGTGCGCGAGCCTAGCGTCCGGGGACCGTCGGCTCAGGTGCCGAACACCTCGACCGTGTGGTGGCCGGTCGCCCCGTCGGGGGCCGGCGGTGCGGGCTGCGCCGTCTGGGGGTCGCCACTCCCGTCGGTCGCGCGGACCTCGAGGCGGTGGGACCCGTGCGACAGGGAGACGGTGTGCTTCCACTGGACCCACGCGTCCTTCGACAGCGGCGCCGTGAGCTCGCACGGCTCCCACGGCCCGTCGTCGACCCGCAGCTCCACCCGCCGCACGCCGCGGTGGGGTGACCAGGCGACGCCTGCCACGACGGTCGGCCCGGTCACCCGCGAGCCGTTGCGCGGCACGTCGATCCGCGACTGCGTCTTGATCGGGGCCTGCTTCGCCCAGCCGCGCGGGACCCAGTACGCGTCGAAGGCGTCGAGCGTCGTCAGCTCGATCTCACGGAGCCACTTCGTCGCGGACACGTAGCCGTACAGGCCCGGCACGATGAGCCGCGCCGGGTAGCCGTGCGCCACCGGCAGCGGCTCGCCGTTCATGCCGACCGCCACCATCGCCAGGCGCCCGTCGAGCCCGACCTCGGTCGGGAACCCCACCGTGAAGCCGTCCACGGACCGCCCGACGATCTGCGTGGCGCCGTCCTGCACCCCGGCCAGATCGAGCACGTCGCGCAGCGGCACGCCCCGCCACCTGGCGTTGCCGACGAGGTTGCCGCCGACCTCGTTGGAGACGCACGCCAGGGTGACGTAGCCCTCGACGAGCGTCATGGCGAGCAGGTCGTCGTAGGTGAGCGTCACCTCCCGGTCGACCATGCCGGTGACCCGCAGCGTCCAGGTGGACGCGTCCACTCGCGGCGGCACGAGCGCGGTGTCGATGCGGTAGAAGCGGTCGTTGGGGACGACCAGCGGCGTGAGCCCGTCGATCGCCGCGAACGCCTGCGTCGGGGCCGGCGAGGGCGCCGCGCGGACCGGTGAGGGAAGGGTCAGCGACGCCGGGGCGCCGCCCCGGCGGGCGCCGGCCAGCCAGCGTCCGACGACGGCCGTGCCGAGGGCCCCCGCGGTGGCCACCCCGGCGATGGCCAGGAACTGCCGCCGCGCATCGTCGGCGGACGCCGACCCGCCCGGCACGGCGCCGGTCGTCGCCGGCCCGGCGGCGTCGGCTCCGGCCTCGCCCGCCACCCGGGTCAGCGACCAGAGGGTGGCGATGCCGGCGGCGACGGCGACCGACGTTGTGACGACGACCAGGGCGAGCGACACGCCCGCCGACCGGGAGGCGGCGAGGACCCCGAGCAGCCCGAAGGCCGCGACAACGCTCGCGGCCGTGCCGCGGTCGCGGCGTGCCACGAGGCCGAGGCCACCGCCGACGAGCAGCGCGATGACGACCGTCCCGATCGTGAGCGCGGCCTTGTCGGACGTGCCGAACGTGGTCTTCGCGAACTCCACCACGGGCGCGGGGAACAGCGGGATCAGGGCCGACCCGACCGCGGTCACGAGCGAGGGCACGCCCGACACGAGGCCGGCGAGCAGCTCGGACACGCCGAGCGCCACGGCCACGGCCAGGAGCCCGGCGAGCACGTGACGGACGGATCGCACGGAGACCTCCTCGGCGTTGCCGGCTGCGCGTCGCGCCGCCTGCAGCGCACAGCATGGCAGGGAAGGCTTACGGAAGTGTGAACATCGGCGTGACGGGCACGCAGGGATCCCGGGACGTGGAAGGAACGCGCGTCACAGGGCCGCCAGTAGGCTGACCCCATGGATGGCGTCCACGCGGTGGTCCCCACCGTCTTCCACGACGACGGCTCCCTCGACCTCGGGGGTCTGGCCGACGTCGTCGACGCGTACGGGCGCGCCGGCGTGTCGGGACTGATCGTGCTCGGCGTCATGGGCGAGGTCGACACCCTCGACGCGGACGAGCGCCGCCGGGTGGTCACGACCGTCCACAAGGCCGGCGCCGGGCTGCCGGTCGTCGTCGGACTGGGGGCTCCCGGTGAGGGCCAGCTCCCGGCCGCCCGAGCGGCGCTCGACCTCGGCGCGGACCTCCTGCTCGCCGGTCTGGCTGCCGGCACCGAGGAGGAGCGCACCGGGCTGCTCGCCCGGCTCTGCGACCTCGGAGTCCCCGTCGTCGCACAGCACCACCCCGCTGCCAGCGGTGTCCGGGTCCCCCACGAGGAGGTCGTCCGGGTGGTCGTCGCGGCCCGGGCGGCCGCGGTGAAGGCCGAGTCACCGCCGACCCCGGACCTCGTCGCCGCCCTGGTGGACGCCGGGGGGCCGCCGGCGTTCGGGGGCCTGTCCGCGCTCACCCTCCTCGAGGAGCTCGAGGTCGGCGCCGTCGGCAGCATGACCGGTCTCGCGACGCCGGAGCTGCTCGTGCGAACGGTCACGGCAGCCGCCCGCGACGACGCCACCGGCGCCCACGACACCTACCTGCGCATGGCCGCCTACCTGCGGCTCGAGGCGATGCCCGGCACGGTCGGCCTGGCCGTCCGCAAGGAGGCCTGGCGCCAACGGGGCGTCATCGCGTCGTCCCGGATCCGCCGCGGCGGCGCGCTGGCCCCCGCGACGAAGCGTGCGATCGGCCGACGGCTCCGCGACGCCGGTGTGGACGTGCCCGCCGCCTACCCGGCGGCGTGATGCAGTCCGGCGACGGGCGCGGCCGGCGCGCTCGCGGCGGGCATCGGGCTGCCGGTCGGCAGATCCTGCTCCCGCTCGGTGAGCACCACGGCCAGCACGTCGCGCATGGACACGACGCCGACGAGGGTGTCGCCTCGCATCACCACCAGGTGGCGCACCTCGTTGTCGGCCATCGCCCGCGCGGCGTCGGCCACCCCCGTGCCGGCATCGACGGCCAGCACGTCCTCGGCCATGACGTCGAGGACGCGCGTGTCGTCGGGATCGGCCCCCTCGGCCAGGGCACGGACGATGTCGCGCTCGCTGACGATCCCCCGGACCCCGTTCGCGTCCTCGACGACGAGCGCCCCCACGAGCTCCTCGTGGAGCACGCCGGCCGCGCCGCGCAGCGTGGTGTTGGGCAGGACGTTGACCGGATCACCGCTGATGAGCGCCCCGACCGGGTCTGTCATGCGGATACCGAGGATCATGGTCACCGACCTCCTCGCCTCACGGCCGAACGTCAGCCTCTCTCCTTCCGACGGTACGAGGTGGCGCGACGCGACAGGAGGGCCGAACGACACGAGCCAGCGAGGGACGAGGTCCCCCACCGCCCCGCGCGGCCCAGGGCCGTCCGGTGACCCGCGCCGCCGATCGGACGTCGCGTCCCTCGCTCCCGGTCATCATCGCGATCACGGTGACCGGCATCACGGTCAACACGCTCATCACGGCGTCCATCCCCGACATCCTCGACGGGCTCGGCGTGTCCAGCGGCTACGCGGGGCTGCTCGTCGCCGCCGCGACGCTGCCCGGCATCGTGCTGGCTCCCGTCATCGGGGTCCTCGCGGACCGCTACGGGCGCCGCGAGGTGCTCGTCCCCTGCCTCGTGGTGTTCGGGATCGCCGGCGGCGCCGCCTCGTTCGCCGGCTCGCTGTGGATGATGGTGGTCCTCCGCTTCGTGCAGGGTGCCGGTTCCGCCGGGCTCATCAACCTCGCGATCGTGCTGATCGGCGACCACTGGGAAGGCACCGACAGGGCGCGGCTCATCGGCCGCAACGCGGCGATCCTCACGGTGTGCCTCGCGCTGTTCCCGGCCCTCGGCGGCGTGCTGGCCGACGTGGGCAGCTGGCGGACGCCCTTCCTCGTCTACCCGGTGGCGGTGCTGACCGCCGTCGGCGTGGCGGTCGGGATACCGCGGTCCGTGCGGCGCGAGCAGAGCGTCCGCGACCAGGTCACCGAGGCGCTCCCCTACATCCGCGACCCGGTGGTCGTCGCCGTGCTCGCCGCCATGCTGGTCATCTTCTCGCTCATCTTCGGCTTCATGCTGACCGTGCTGCCGATTCACATCGAGCAGGCCTTCGGCCTGGCGCCGGCGTGGCGCGGGGCGATCATCGGTCTGCCCGCCGTCGGCTCCACCACCACCGCATCGAACCTCGGCCGCCTGACCGCCCGGCTCGGCCGGCGGCGGCTGCTCCCGCTCGGCGCCGGGCTGATCACCGTCGCCCTGGCGACGATCGCGCTCGCCCCGTCCCTGCCGGTCCTCCTCGTCGGGGCGCTGCTGTTCGGCCTCGGCGAGGGCTGCATCGTCCCGAGCCTGCAGGACATGGCCGCCGGCGCCGCTCCCGCGAGCAGCCGGGGCGCCGTGGTCGCCATGCTCGTCAGCGCATCGCGGGTCGGGCAGACCGTGGGGCCGCTGGTGGCGAGCGCGATGTACGCGGTGGCGGGCGCGCTGCCGACCTTCGCGCTCGGCGCCGCGACCGCGCTGCTCGCGCTCCTGCCGATGGTCCGCCGCGCCGCGGTCGACGCCGTCGCGCGCGCCTGAGACCTGCGGCCACCGCGGCACACGGGACCTTCCGAGGGCCCCGGGATCGACGTCGGTAGGCTGATCACCTGGAGCAGCCGAAGGAGTGCGGGGTGTCGCCGACCGGGCGCGAGCCGGCCGACGAGGCCTTCGAGCTTCGTCTGCGCGACAACACGCAGGTGCTGCTGCGTCCGATCCAACCGGACGACCGCGAGCGCCTCGCCGAGGGCATGAACTGGCTGTCGCCACGGTCCCGCTATCTGCGGTTCCACGCGCCCGTCGTGGCGCTCTCGGAGCGCCAGCTGCGCTACCTCACCGAGATCGACTACGCCGACCACATGGCCTGGGTCGCGCTCGACCTCGACCATCCCGAGCGGCCGGGGATGGGCGTGGCCCGCTACGTCCGGCTCACCGAGGAGCCCCACGTCGCCGAGGCAGCCGTCACGGTCCTCGACGCCTACGCGGGCCGTGGTCTCGGCACGATCCTGCTGGGGCTGCTCGCCCGGACGGCGCAGCGCAACGGGATCACGGTGTTCCGCAACTACGTGCTGGCCGAGAACGCCGCCATGCTCGAGGTGTTCGACCACCTCGGGGCGCAGCGGTCGCTCGACGAGGACGGCGTCTGGCGGGTCGACCTGCGCATCCCTGGCGAGGGAGAATCGCTCCCGGAGACCCCGGCGGGGCGCGCGTTCCGGGAGATGGCCCGCCGCGAGCACACCCTCTCCTGGCGGTTCCCGCCCCTGTGGCGCCCCCGGCGGCGTCCCTGACCCGACGCCTCAGCGCCCCGGCGGTGTCCCGGACCCGACGCGTCAGCGGCCACCGGCGGCCGGCAGGACGATGCAGGCGCGGGTGCCGGCGGCCGACCCCTCGAGCACGAGCCGTCCTCCCTCCCCCTCCACCAGCGACCGGGCGAGCCCGAGACCCCGTCCGCCCGTCAGCGGCATCGTCGACACGCCGCGATCGCGGCCGGGTGGGGCCGCCGCCGCCATCGCCGGGATCCCCGGCCCCTCGTCGAGGACGCAGAGCCGGACCCCGCCGGGAAGCTCGCCGTCGGGCAGGGACGGCCCCACGCGGACCGTCACGTCGCCCCGGCCGTGTTCGAGCGCGTTGTCGAGGAGCACCTGGAGCGCCTGTCCGATCGCGCCCGGCCGCACCCGCACGGCGGGGCACGGGAGCTCCTCGACACGGAGCGCGCGACCCTGCTCGGCCGCCAGCGACTGCCACGCGGCGAGCCGTGAGGTGACGAGCGAGACCGGGGCCACCTCGCGCTCGGCCACGTCGAGCCGCGTGAGGGCCACGAGCTCGTCGATCGTGCGCTCGAGCCGGTCGGCCTCCGCCAACGCGTCGCCGATCGGGGTCGGGTCGGCGCCCGAGGCCTCCAGCGCCTCCAGCTGGAGCCGGAGGGCCGTCAGCGGGGTCCGCAGCTGGTGGGAGGCGTCAGCGGTGAAGGCGCTGCCGCGCTGGATGGCCCGACCGAGCCGGTCCGCCGTGGCGTCGAGGGCGGCCGCGATGGCGTCGGCCTCCGGGAGACCGCTCCGGGGCGCGCGGGCGCTGAAGTCACCGTCGCCGAGCCGGCGAGCCGACGCGGCGAGGTCCTCGAAGGGGCCGGACAGGCGCCGGCCGAGCAGCGTCGCCGCCCCGACACCGAGTGCGAGCACGCCGGCACCGACGAGTCCCAGCGCCGCCCAGGCGTCGATGATGGAGCGCGACGCGGCCTCGTCGGGGCGCACGCCCTGCAGGACGAGTCGGGTCGGGCACACGGCCGTGCTGAGCGGCACCGCGACCACGAGCTGCTCGTGAACGTGCGCACGGCCGGCGCGTCCGGTCGCGGCCGTGGCGACCGTCCGCCCGGCCGGCGGCGCGTCCTGCCCGGTGGTGACCCAGGGCGTGCCGTCACGGGTGAACAGCGTGAGCACGAGGTTCTGGCTGCGCGACGCGACCGCGAGCCGGAGCTGCACCTCCGGACAGGTCCGTGCGGTCTCGTCGATGAACACCGCCGTCTGCTCGACCGACCCCTGCAGCGAGTCGAGAGCACGGCTGACGAGCAGCCCGCGGACGGCGACGGCGAGCGGCACGGCGAACGCCACCAGCGCCGCGGCGAGCACGGCGACGAAGGCGACGAGCAGCCGCCGTCTCACGTGCCCGCACCGGTCTCGAACCGTAGGCCCACGCCCCGCACGGTCGCGATGTAACGGGGGTCCGACGGGTCGTCGCCGAGCTTGCGACGCAGGGAGGACACGTGCATGTCGAGCGTCTTCGTCGACCCGTACCAGGTCGTGTCCCACACCCGCCGCATGATCTCGTCGCGGGTGACGACCGTCCCCGCCTCCTCGGCGAGCAGCAGCAGCAGGTCGAACTCCTTCGGGGTGAGCTCGAGCTCCCGGTCGCCGGCCCAGGCACGCCGGGGGCCGGCCTCGACGCGCACATCCTGGACGACCACGGTGTCGCTCGCCTCGGTGCCGGCGGCGCTGCGACGAAGCAGCGCCCGCAGCCGCGCCTGCAGCTCGGCGAGCCGGAAGGGCTTCGTGACGTAGTCGTCCGCGCCCGCGTCGAGACCGACGACGACGTCCGCCTCGCCGGTCCGTGCGGTGAGCACGAGGATCGGCAGCTCCGCCCCGTGGCGCTCCCTCAGGCGTCGGCAGACCTCGATCCCGTCCATGTCGGGCAGCCCGAGGTCGAGCACCACGGCGGCGGTGTGCGTGCTCGACACCCGCGCCAGTGCGTCGCGGCCCGTCGCCACCCGGTCGACGAGGTAGCCGCTGTTGCGCAGCGCGCCCGCGAGCGGCCGCGCGATGCCGTCGTCGTCCTCGACGAGGAGGATCGTCGGCCCGCCGGCGGCCGGGTCCGTGCCGCTCACCATCGGTCCTCACGCGCTCGACGTTCTGGCAACCCACGTCTGGCCACCCGCGGCAGCGTAACGCTCCCCGTCCGTTCGACCGGCGTACGCCGAACCCCGCAGAGGAGTCTTGACGTGACTTGACCTGCTCTTTACCGGCGGCCGGGCGAGCCCTGACCGGCCCCTTCGTACCGTCGCCTCCAACGACGGACCCTCACCCGGAGGACCGCAGGAGGCCACTTGTGAGCGACCAGTTCTCTCCCGATCAGCATGTGCCCGATCCGTCCCGCCGGGACGACGCTGCGCCCCCGCCCGACGGCAGCGTGACCACGCAGGAGCGCCCGACGGTCGATCGCCAGGAGCACGCGGGGGACGGCTGGGCCGGCGACACGACCGTCACGGACAGCTCGTGGGGCACCACGCGGCGGATGCCCTACGGTCCGGAGGCCTCCGACGTCGGCGGCGACGTACCGCCACCGCCGCCGCCCGCCGCCCAGGACGCTGGTGCGACGCCGTCTCCCTCCCTCGGCGTCCGCCAGTACCTGGCGGTGGCGGCCACGGCCGCCATCGCGGCCGCAGCCGTGGCCATCCCGGTCAGCCGGGCCAGCAGCCCCGCCCCGGCACCCCAGACCGCGGCCACGGCGCAGGCACCGGACACGGCCGGGAACGGCCAGGCCCAGTCGCTGGAGTCCAGCGGCTCCCTGGTCACCGCCATCGCGTCCCAGGTCAGCCCGTCCGTCGTCCAGATCAACGTCCAGGGCCTGCAGGGCAGCGGCACCGGCTCGGGCGTCATCTACACGAAGGACGGCTACATCATCACGAACGCCCACGTGGCCGAGGGTGCACAGCAGGTCAACGTGACCCTGCCCTCCGGGTCGCGGCACGCCGGCAAGGTGGTCGGGGTCGACCCGACCGCCGACATCGCCGTGATCAAGATCGACGCGACCAACCTCCCCGTCCCCGCCTTCGCGACCCAGGAACCGAAGGTCGGTGACCTGGCGGTCGCGATCGGCTCGCCCTTCGGCCTCGAGGGCACCGTCACCTCGGGTGTCATCAGCGCCCTCAACCGCACCCTGAGCGGCGCCAACTCACCGCTCGTCGACATGATCCAGACCGACGCGGCGATCAACCCCGGGAACTCGGGTGGCGCGCTCGTCGACGGCAAGGCCGAGGTCATGGCCATCAACACCGCGATCGTCTCACCGAGCGGCGCCAACAGCGGCATCGGCTTCGCGATCCCGATCGACACCGCACGGCACGTCGCCGACCAGCTCATCCAGCACGGCTCCGTCCAGCACGCCTTCCTCGGCATCGCCGGGGAGACCGTCGACCCCGACGTGGCACAGCTCTACGGGCTCTCCATCGAGCAGGGGGCCGTGGTCGCCCAGGTCGGCCAGGGAACCCCCGCCGAGAAGGCCGGTCTCCAGCGTGGCGACATCATCGTCGGGCTCGACGACCAGGCACGTGAAGTCCATGCCGGAGCTCGCCGGTCTGGTGCAGCGCCACGCCCCCGGTGACCAGGTCACCCTCCACGTCGTCCGCAACGGCGACAAGACCGACGTGCAGGTGACGCTCGGGACCCAGCCCACGTCCAACGGCACGAACGGCTAGCGCCCACCAGCCTGCCCCTGCCGGGGACCCCCTCCGAGCCCCCGGCAGGCGCTGCGGTCGCCCCACCGCAGCGCCCACGGCGCGGCCGTCCGCCATTCCCCCAGAGGCGGACGGCCGCGCCGACTCTCTTGTTCGGGGGCGGCGGACGGTGCGGCCGGGGAGGGCAGGCGGTCGTGGAGATCAGGCGGTCGTGGAGATCCCGCCGTCGACCGGGATGACCGCCCCGGTCAGGTACGCGCCGGCGCGCGACGCCAGGTAGATGGCCACGCCGGCCATGTCCTCGGGCTCGCCGATCCGCGACAGCGGCGTCTCGGCCACGATCTCGTCGTGGAAGGCGTCGAGGGTGGCCGCCATCATCTTGCTCGGGAACGGTCCCGGCGCGACCGCGTTCACGGTGATGTGCTCGGCGGCGAGCCGCTTCGCGAGGTGACGGGTCAGCTGATGCACCGCCGCCTTCGCCGACGAGTAGGCGTAGGTCTCGAGCATGGGCACCCGGATGCCGTCGATCGACCCGACGTTGATGACGCGGGCCGGGTCCTCGTGGGTGGCGCTGGCGCGCAGCGGACCGAGCAGCGCACGCGTGAGGTGGAAGATCCCCTTCACGTTGAGACCGAGGACCTTGTCCCACGCCGAGTCGGGGTACTCCTCGATGGGGGCACCCCACGTGGCACCGGCGTTGTTGACCAGGATGTCGAGCCTCTCCTCGCGGCTCGTGAGCGCGGCGGCGAGCTCCTCACAGCCCTCCTGGGTCGACAGGTCGGCGGGCAGGGCAACGCAGGTGCCGCGTTGCGACAGCTCGTCGGCGACCTCCTGCAGCACGTCGGCCTTGCGCGACGAGATGTAGACGCGGGCCCCCGCATCCACGAACCCCTCGGCGATCATGCGGCCGATCCCGCGGGACCCCCCGGTGACGAGCGCCACCTTGCCGTCGATGTCGAACAGTCCTGCCATGAAGCGTGCTCCGGTCGGCGTCGGCTGCACAGTAGGTGAATGTGTCCCGCCCGCCGGAAACCGCGAGATGTCACGGGGTCGGGGGGGCGGCGAGACCCGCGCCGGACGGCGACCAGACCGGGTCGGAATACCCGGGGGGGTACGAGTCGTTGGACCCTTGCGACGCCCCGAGGTCGCAGCCGTCCGCGGCTGCGGTCCGACCGCCCCCGACGATGGAGCGCCACCTGTGATCTTCACCCAGTACTACCTCGACTGCCTCTCGCAGGCCTCCTACCTCATCGGCGACGAGACGACCGGTCGCGCCGTCGTGGTCGACCCGCGCCGGGACATCCAGGAGTACCTCGACGACGCGGACGCCAACGGCCTGCAGATCGAGCTCGTCATCGAGACGCACTTCCACGCCGACTTCCTGTCCGGCCACCTCGAGCTCGCCGAGGCGACCGGTGCCGCGATCGGCTTCGGCGAGGCCGCCGATCCCGAGTTCACCATCCGGCGCCTGGCCGACGGCGAGCGGATCGACCTCGGTGACGTGACGCTCGAGATCCGGTCCACGCCCGGCCACACCCCCGAGTCCATCAGCGTCGTCGTCTACGAGCACGCCGACGACGAGGCGCCCTACGGCGTGCTGACCGGCGACACGCTGTTCATCGGTGACGTCGGCCGCCCCGACCTGCTCTCGTCGGTCGGCATCACGGCGGACGACCTGGCGACGAAGCTCTACCACTCGATCCACGACCAGCTGCTGACCCTGCCCGACGCGACCCGCGTGTTCCCTGCCCACGGCGCCGGCTCCGCCTGCGGCAAGAACCTCTCCACCGAGACGCAGTCCACCATCGGCGAGCAGCGCGCCACCAACTACGCCCTCAAGGCCGCCGACGAGGCCGCCTTCGTGAGCGTCGTGACCGAGGGCCAGTCGACCGCCCCGGCCTACTTCGCCTACGACGCGGCGCAGAACCGCAAGCAGCGCGACCTGCTCGCGGAGACCGAGCCGCCGGCCGCGCTGTCCCTCGACGAGGTGCTCGAGCGCCAGCGCGCCGGCGCCGTCGTCCTGGACGTGCGGGAGCGCGCCGACTTCGCCGCCGGCCACCTCGTCGGGTCCGTCAACATCGGTGCCGACGGCCGCTTCGCCGAGTACGCCGGCAGCGTGCTCGACCACGACACCCCGATGGTGCTCGTGGCCGACGGCGGCACCGAGCTCGAGGCCAAGATCCGGATGGGCCGCATCGGCTTCGACAACGTCGTCGGCTACCTCGCCGATCCCATCCGAGCCTTCGTCGAGCACGAGGACGTGGTCGGCCGCCAAACCCGGCTGACCGTCACGCAGCTCGAGGAGCGCAGCGACAGCGTCAGCGACCTCGTGATCCTGGACATCCGCCAGCCCGGCGAGACCGCGCTCGGGACCATCGACAACGCGGTCACCATCCCGCTGTTCGAGCTGAAGGACCGGCTCGGCGAGCTCGACCCGGACAGGCCGACCGTCGTCTACTGCGCCGGCGGCTACCGCTCCATGATCGGCGCGAGCTACCTGCGGTCCCACGGCTTCGCCGACGTGTCCGACCTGCTGGGTGGCTACGACGCCTGGACGGGGGCGACCGAGGACGCCGAAGCCGTCGCCTGACGCTCACCCCGGTTTCGCGGTCGCGAGCAGGCCGCGGCACCATCGTCGGGCCGGCGGGTCCCTCCCCCGCCGGCCCGACTCCACCCTCCCGCCGCCCGATCGGGGCTGCCATGCGCGAATCCCGCTACCTCCGCCTGCTGCTGGCCCTCACGCTCGGCGCGGCGCTGCTCGCCGGCTGCGCCGGCACCGACGACTCGGCCGCCACGGACCCCGCCGCGGCCCAGCAGGCGCCGGCCGCCGCCGGCGCCACCTCCGCCTCCACCACCGCCGTCACCGTCTCCGACGCGTGGATGCCGGTCCCGTCGAGCCCGGACGTCGCCCGCGTCTTCCTCACGATCACCAACGACGGCGCGCACCCCGTGCGCCTCGTCGGCGGGACCACCGACCTCGCCGGTACCGTCGAGGTCCACGAGACGGTCACCGAGAACGGCCGCACCGCCATGCGCCCCCTCGAGGACGGACTCGTGATCCCCGCTGGAGGCCACGAGATCCTCCAGCCGGGCGCCACCCACCTCATGCTCCGGGACCTGCACCGCCAGCCGACCGCCGGCGAGCAGGTCCGGCTCGAGCTCGACCTCGGGCCCGACGGGCGTATCCCGGTCGAGGTCACGGTCCGCTCCCTGATGGACGGCAACACGATGGGCGACACGATGCACGACGAGGGCTGACGATGCGCACGCATGCCCACCGGGTCCACGGTCGCGGCCGCGCGGCGGTCCTGCTCCTGGCCGTCGTCGCCCTGCTCGCCGGCGGCTGCGGAACCGGTGCCACCTCCTCGACGGCGGCGCTGCAGGCGCCGCAGGCGGCGACCGAGGGCCCGTGGCGCGGCATCGGCCTGACCCGGCCGGTCACCATGCCCGACGTGACCCTCACCGACACGACGGGCGCGTCCTACGACCTGCGCGAGCGAACGGCCGGCACGCCGACGCTCCTGTTCTTCGGCTACACCCACTGCCCCGACATCTGCCCGGTGCACATGGCCAACATCGCCCGGGCGATGGAGGTCACCGGCCTCGAGGCCGGCGTCGACCTGAACGTCGTGTTCGTCACGGCCGACCCCGACCGCGACACGCCGCAGCGGCTCGCCGAGTTCCTCGGGAACTTCAACTCCGGGTTCGTCGGGCTGACCGGCCCGATCGGCACGATCGAGGGGGCGATCACCGGGCTCGGTCTCGCCGCGCCGGTCAAGGAGGACCCCCTTCCCGGCGGCGGCTATACCGTCGGCCATCCGGCGCAGGTGATCGCGTTCAACGCGCAGGGGCTCTCGCAGATGGTCTACCCCTTCGGCGTGCGCGAGTCCGCATGGGCGCACGACCTGCCGAAGATCGCGAAAGGCGACCCATGGCCGACGCCCTCGTAGCCCCGCTGGCGGTCAGCTTCTGGTGCTCGGGTGGCTCCGGCGGCCCGTGGCGCTGGATCTACACGCCCTACATCGGGGTCTGGCTGCTCGTCCTGCTCGCCGGAGGCGTCTACGTCTTCTGGCACCGCCACGACCGTCGGTCGGGTGGCTCGGTGGTCCGCCACCGGCTGCAGACCCGCCGCGCCCTGCAGTTCGCCGCCGGCCTGCTGCTGTTCGCCGCCATCACCGACTGGCCGCTCGGACCGCTCGGTGCGGGCTACCTCGCGAGCGTCGCGATGGTCCGCTTCCTGCTCATCAGCTTCGTCGTCACGCCACTGCTGCTGCTCGGCACCCCGCCGTGGCTGCTGCGCCGGACCGTCGGGCACCCGCGCGTGCGTCCCGTCGCCAAGATCGTGCTCTCGTGGCCCTTCGGGATGATCGCGTTCAACCTCGTGCTCGTCGTCACGCACCTGCCGATGGTCGTCGACACCGTGAAGGTGTCCCAGATCGGCTCCTTCGCGATGGACATGGCGTGGGTCACCGCCGGGCTGCTCATGTGGTGGCCGGTGCTGTCCCCGCTGGCCGAGCTGCCACCGATCCGCGACCCGCAGCGGATGCTCTACCTCTTCGGCCAGTCGCTCGTCCCGACGCTCCCGGCGTCGTTCCTGACGTTCTCGACCTTCCCGATGTACCGCCTGTACGAGCTCGCCCCGCCGGTGTGGCTCGGCTACGACGTGGTCGGTGACCAGCGGATCGCCGGGCTGCTCATGAAGATCGGCGGCGGGTTCTTCCTCTGGATCGTCATCGCGGTCATCTTCTTCCGCTGGGCGGGGCGCGAGGAGCGCGGCGACGCGCAGGAGACGCAGATGAGCTGGGAGGAGCTCGAGCGCGGCCTGGACCGCTACGACCTGCGTCCCTGAGCCACCGGCCCCCGCCGACCTCACAGCCCCGCCGGCGTTGCTCAACTCGGGCGGAACGTCCAGCATGCTGGACAAACGGCCCGACCTTCACCGCCCGGCGGCGGAGCCGTGCCGCGGCGTGCGTCGGCGGGCACCGGAACGATATTGTCTGATCCGTTCCATCCGACGGCCGACACGCCCGCGCCGACGAGGGAGATCCCGGTGTCCGACGACGTGCTCCGCATCGCCAACGCCTCCGGCTTCTACGGCGACCGGTTCGACGCGCCCCGCGAGATGCTCGAAGGCGGTCCGATCGACGTGCTCACCGGCGACTACCTCGCCGAGCTGACCATGCTGATCCTCTGGCGTGGGAAGCAGAAGGATCCCGACGCCGGGTACGCGAAGACGTTCCTCCGTCAGATGAAGGACACCCTCGCCCTCGCCATGGACCGCGGCGTGAAGATCGTCGTCAACGCCGGTGGGCTCAACCCGGCCGGTCTCGCGGCGAGGTTGCGGGAGCTGGCCGTCGAGCTCGGCGTCGACACCCGGATCGCCCACATCGAGGGCGACGACCTGCTCCCCCGCCTCGACGACCTGCAGGCCGCCGGGCACGACCTGACCCACCTCGACACGGGACGCCCGCTGTCCGAGTCGACGATGCCGCCGCTGACCGCCAACGCGTACCTCGGGGGCTGGGGCATCGCGGCCGCGCTCGACGCCGGCGCCGACGTGGTGGTCTGCCCGCGGGTGACCGACGCCTCGCTGGTCGTCGGCCCGGCCGCCTGGCGCTTCGGGTGGGCACGTGACGACTGGGACGCGCTCGCCGGCGCCGTCGTCGCCGGTCACGTGATCGAGTGCGGGGCGCAGGCGACGGGCGGCAACTACGCGTTCTTCCGCGAGGTGCCGGGGCTGACCCATCCCGGGTTCCCGATCGCCGAGCTGCGTCCCGACGGCTCGAGTGTCATCACGAAGCATCCGGACAGCGGCGGGCTCGTGTCGGTCGGCACGGTGACGGCGCAGCTGCTCTACGAGATCGCCGGCCCCCGCTACCCGAACGCCGACGTGGTCGCCCGGTTCGACACGATCCAGCTCGCCGACGACGGGCCCGACCGCGTGCGTATCACCGGCGTGCGTGGCGAACCGGCGCCCGACGACCTGAAGGTGTGCATCAACACCCTCGGTGGGTTTCGCAACAGCATGACGTTCGTGCTGACGGGCCTGGACATCGACGCGAAGGCCGAGCTGGTGCAGCGCACCATCGCCGAGCGGCTCGACCTCGCCGCGCTCGACCAGGTCGACATGCGCCTGATCCGCCACGACGTGACCGACGCGGACCACAACGAGGAGGCGACCGCCCACCTGCAGGTGACCGTGAAGGACATGGACGCGGCGACGATCGGCCGCCGGGCGTTCGCGAGCATGGCCGTCGAGCTCGCCCTGTCGTCCTACCCGGGCTTCACCATGACCTCCCTGCCGGAGGACGCCTCGCCGTTCGGCATCTACTGGCCGGCGCTCGTCAGCAAGGACGTGGTCAGCGAGACCGTGGTCACCCCCGACGGCGAACGGGTCGCGATCGTGCAGAGCCGCGCCGACGCCGAGATCGACGTCACCCCGTCGCCGGTCGCCGTGCCGGAGGTCCCCGCCGGCGAGACGCGCCACGTGCCGCTCGGCACGATCATCGGGGCACGTTCCGGCGACAAGGGCGGGAACGCGAACGTGGGCTTCTGGGCCCGCAGCGACGAGGGCTACGCGTGGCTCGCCGAGTTCCTCACCGAGGAGCGTGTCCGTGCGCTGCTGCCGGAGGCCGCCGCCCTGCCGATCGAGCGCTACGAGCTACCGAACCTCCGGGCCGTCAACGTCGTCATCGTCGGGCTCCTCGGCGAGGGCGTGTCCTCCTCGACCCGCCCCGACCCGCAGGCCAAGGGGCTGGGCGAGTTCTTCCGCGCCCGGCACGTCGACGTCCCGGCGTCCCTGCTCGAGGCCGACCAGACGCGCCGCACGGCCCAGGGCAACGCTCCCGCCTGACCCTCGGGTCGGGCGTGACGCCGGCGGCCTGCAGCCGAGCGAACCTACGCCGGCGGGGCCTCAGGCGCGGTACTTCGTCCGGTCGCCCTTGCCCGTGCGCATGACCGTCCCCTCCTCGAAGAGCCGATCGAGCTCCTCGCGGGTGCGCTCGGTGTCCCAGCCGATGCCCTCCGCCACGGATGCGGCGGTCCCCGTCCGCTGCGCACGCAGCTCGGCGAGCAGGACCTCCTCGTCGGCGGCCTGCGTGCCGGCGCCGGCGGCGAGCTTCCACGCCGTGTCGACGGCCCGGGCCATGATCGCCTCGATCGCGACCGGGTCGTCGACGCCGGGTGGATCGCCGAGGCGCAGCAGGAGCGCGCCCGGCTCCTCGGCACGGACCGGGTGCAGCCGCACGGCGTCGATGTCCCCACGCGCCGCGAAGAGGTCCACGCCGGCGAGGTCCTCGAGCCGGAGCTCACCCGGCGCCGCCGGCGCGTCGGCGGCCGGGGCCCGCGACCGGGTGGCGCGCAGCGAGACGAGCAGCTGGTCCCGGTCGCGGCCCCGCAGGCGCAGCAGGCCGAACGGCTCCACGTCGAGCGCCGCCGCGACGGCGTGGTGGACGGCAGCCAGGTGCCGGCAGCGACGGCCACCGCAGGTGCAGCTGCTCTCGATCTCGTCGCTGCTCGGCACGAGCTGCACGCCCACGCCGGCCGCCACGTCGGTGATGTCGGTGGGCAGCTCCCCTTCGAGCAGCCGTGCGGTGAACCGCAGCTCGTCGGCGAGCGCCGCCACGACGGCGTCCCAGGCCTCGCGGTCGAGCGTCGGCACGGTGATCGTCACCCGGTGGGGGCGGCTCCGGCCGTCTCGCACGCGTGCGGTGATGCGTCCCGGCTCGACCTGCAGCCCGTCGACGCTGCGCCGACCGTGTCGTCCCCGCTCGAGCCAGGACGACCCGGCGCCGACGGCCTGTAGCCACACGTCGCCCCAGCGCACGCGTCCCTGGTCGACCGTCATGCCGCGTCGTCCTCGTCCTCGATGTCGTCCCGGCTCAGCGCGAGGAGCTCCCGGAGCTCGTCGTCGCCGAGCTCGGTGATCCATGCCTCGCCCTCGCCGACCACGGCATCGGCGAGCGCCTTCTTCTGGTCGAGCAGCTCGGCGATCCGGTCCTCGATGGTCCCGGCCGTGACGAGCTGGTGGACCGTGACGGGGCGGGTCTGCCCGATCCGGTGCACCCGGTCGGTCGCCTGCGCCTCCACGGCCGGGTTCCACCAGCGATCGAAATGGACGACCTCGGTGGCCCGGGTGAGGTTGAGGCCGGTCCCGCCGGCCCGCAGCGAGACGATCAGCAGCGGTGGCGCGTCGTCGTCCTCCTGGAACCGGGCGACCATCCGGTCGCGGCCGGACGCCGGCACGCCGCCGTGCAGGAACGGAACCTCCGGCAGGTCGAGCGCCGCCCCGAAGTGGTCGACGAGGAGGTCGCCCATCTTCCGGAACTGCGTGAAGACCAGCGCGCGGTCGCCGGAGTCGACGATCTCGCCGAGGATCTCCGTTGCACGCGCGAGCTTGCCGGAGCGACCGGCGAGGCGTCCGCCCTCGCGCAGGTACTGGGCCGGGTGGTTGCAGATCTGCTTCAGCGCCGTCAGCAGCGCGAGGATCCGACCCCGCCGCTCGAAGGTCGTGGTGCCGAGCCCCTTGCCGCTGAAGGCCTCGTCCACGGCCGCCTGGTACAGGCTGGCCTGCTCCCGCGTGAGCGAGCAGTGGACCGTGATCTCCTGCTTCGGCGGCAGCTCGACGGCCACGTCCGGGTCGGACTTCAGCCGGCGCATCACGAACGGGGCGATCAACCGCTTCAGACGGGTGGCCGCCTCCTGATCGCGCCAGCGCTCGATCGGCACGGCGTAGCGCTCGTTGAAGGCCCGTTGCGACCCGAGGAGCCCCGGATTGGTCACGTCCACGATCGCCCAGAGCTCGGAGAGGCGGTTCTCGATCGGGGTACCGGTCATGGCCACGCGCGTGCGGGCTTCGAGCGCCCGCGCGGCCCGTGCCCCCTTCGAGGAGGCGTTCTTGATCTGCTGCGCCTCGTCGAACACGACGACGTCCCAGCGCACGTCCTCGAGCATCCCGATGTCACGGCGCAGCAGCGCGTAGGTCGTCACGACGACATGGCCCGGCTTGAACGCACGACGCGTGTTCGCCCGCTCGGGACCGTGGTGGCGGATGACCGGCAGGCCCGGCGCGAACCGCGCGACCTCGCGCTCCCAGTTGCCCACGACCGAGGTGGGGCAGACGACGAGGTGCGGACGGTCCGACGGCCTGGCGGTGAGCACGGCGATCGCCATGAGCGTCTTGCCGAGCCCCATCTCGTCGGCGAGCACGCCTCCCATGCCGTGCTCCGAGAGCCGCTGCAGCCAGGCGACCCCGCGCTCCTGATAGGGCCTCAGGTCCCCCTCGATCCCGACGATGCGTGCCTCGTCGGGCGCCTCCACCCCGCGCAGCCGGTCGATGAGCGCGGCGACGTCGCCGGCGGCGACCGTCTCGACCCAGCCGAAGTCGTCGGTGTCGCGCTGCCCGGACAGGGCAGCGGCGAGCGCCTCGGTGATCGAGAGGGTGCCGGTGACCCCGTGGAGCTCCGCGAGACGGTCGGCCTCGTCCCGGTCGATGCGCACCCACTGGCCCCGCCACCGCACCAGCGGCTGGTTGCTCGCGACGATCTCGGCGAACTCGTCCTCCGAGAGGGTGTCGTCGCCGAGGGCGATCTCGTAGCGGAAGGAGGTGAGGTCCGCCAGCGTGAAGCTCGACACGTCGCGACCCCCGGCGTCCGTGTCGGTCGAGGCGCCGATCCGAACCCGCGCCCGCAACCGCTTCTCCTGCGCGTGGCGCAGCTCGGGCGGGACCTGCACGCCGATCCCGGCCTCGCGCAGCGCGTCGGCGCCCTCGCCGAGGAAGGCAGCCACCTCCGCCGCGGTCAGCTCGAGGCCGACCGGTCGCGACTGCGAGAGCGCCCGGTCGATGGGCGTGAACAGGCGTGCCGCGGCGGCCAGCCCACGCACGAGCGTGTCCTGCGGGTCGTCGACGCGGCGGTCGCCGAGCTCGACGATGCCGCCCGGATGGTCCCAGACCTCCGCGGCGCGGATGCTCGCCTCCCCGCCGACGGCCTGGAGCAGGAAGACGAGCTCCCAGGGACCGTCGGCGGCCTCGAGCTCGGTCGGTCCGGTGGTGGCCGGCCCGCGGCTGGAGGATCCGGCCGGTGGCGGGAGCAGCCGCACCGCGAGCCGGGCGACACCGCGGTCGTCGTGCCCGAGCAGCGGCGAGGCCCACGCCTCGATCTCGTCGGCGAGGTCCTCGCCCGGCAGACGCAGGTGCTCCACGGTCGGGTCGCTGCCCTCGAGCGCGGCGGCCCACATCTCGGGCCACGGGCGCCGTGGCCCACGCCGGCGCGGGTCCAGCTCGGGCCGACGCCCTTCCCGTGCGCAGGCGTCGGCGACGGCGTCGAGGAACTCGCGCAGCAGGGCGTCGGCAGCCCACAGCACGGCCCCGGTCTCGCCGCGACGCAGCGCGTGCGCAGCAGGCGGCAGCGCGTCGGCGAGCATCGCCAGCCGGCCGTCCGACGGGGCGATCCCCCGCCACAGGGCCGTCGCCACGTTGCCACGCTCGCCGGCGCGCAGCGACGGCAGCAGCCGACCGCCGGCCACCACCTCGAGGGCCAGCTTCGCGGCGGCGCTCCAGGCCAGCACGCTGGCGGAGGGCCGTTCCCAGCCGGGCCACTCGTCGCCAGCCGGCAGGGTGGCCAGGGCCCGCACCGCCGGCAGCACGGGCACGAGCCGGGCCGGAACGTCGGCGGGCTCGGGTCGTCCGTCGTCGCCCGGCAGGACGGTCAGCAGCGTCCCGGCTTCACCGGTCGGCAGGCCGAGGCGCGTCGCCGCCGCTGCGATGTCGTCGCTGCCCCACAGGGCGAGGCTCCCACCGGCCGGTGCGACGCGGCCCGGGAGGAAGGTCAGCTGCAGACGACCGGGGAGCCGTGCGGCCGCGTGGTCGCGACGGTCCAAGGTCGTCCTTTCGGGTCCGGCTTCGAAGGGGTGTCCGGGGAGGCGTCCCGGGGGTGTCCGGCGTGACGACCCGGCATCGGCGCCGGGCGCGGTCGCCTGCCGCGTGAGCAGGAGAGGGTACCCGCTCGGGCCGTCGCGGTGCCCGCCGCGCCCGAGCGGCGGACCGCGCGCACAGCGTTCGCCGGTAGGCGATCAGGTCGCGCGCTCTTCCCAGCGCCGAGCGGGTCGGGCAGACTACGAGTGCAGAGCCTGCTGGAGCGCGCGGACGCCGAGCAGACTCTCCGGCGAAGAAGACGCCGGGGACCGACCGGAAGCGAAGGACCGGAACAAGCGGCGCCCGCCAGACCTGCTCCCGGACAGCGCCGGGACGGGAAGACCGCTCGCAGGCTCTGCACTACGTACGCCGGAGCCCGGCCGCGCAGGCGACCGGGCTCGGACGTGACGTGCGTCAGCCGTAGATGGACTCGATCTGCTCGGCGTAGTGGTCGTGCACGACCTTGCGCTTCATCTTGAGCGTCGGCGTCAGCTCCCCCGACTCGATCGAGAAGTCCTGCGGGAGGATGACGAACTCGCGGATCGACTCGGCGCGGGACACCGCCTTGTTGGCGTGGTCGATCGCCTCCTGGATCGCGCTGCGCAGCTCGGGGTCGTCGGTGAGGTCCGCGACGGACTTGCCCGCCTTGCCGTGCTGCGAGGCCCACTGGGGGAACGCGTCCTCGTCGATGGTGACGAGGGCCGAGATGAACCGCCGGTTGTCGCCGATGACCATGACCTGGCTCACGAGCGTGTGCGACTTCGCCCGCTCCTCGAGCACGGCCGGCGCGACGTTCTTGCCGGCGGCCGTGACGATCATCTCCTTCTTGCGGCCGGTGATCTTCAGGTAGCCGTCGTCGTCGAGCTCGCCGAGATCGCCGGTGTGGAAGAACCCGTCGTCGTCGATGGCCTCGCGGGTGGCGTCCTCGTTCTCGTGGTAACCCTGGAAGATCTGGCCGCCCTTGCCGAGGATCTCGCCGTCATCGGCGATCTTGATCGTCGTGCCGGGGATGGGCTGGCCGACCGTCCCGATCTTCCAGTGGTTCGGTCGGTTGGCGGTCAGCACCGGGCTGGTCTCGGTCAGGCCGTACCCCTCGTAGATGTCCACGCCGATCCCGTGGAAGAAGTGTCCCAGGCGCGGCCCGAGCGGACCGCCGCCCGACGTGGCGGCGCGCAGCTTCCCGCCGAAGGCCTCACGCAGCCGCGTGTAGACGAGCCGATCGAAGATCGCGTGGAGAAGCTTGTTCTTGAGCGATGCGCCCCCGGCCTGCTCCTGCTGCGACCACTCGATGGCCACGTCGGCTGCCTTGTCGAAGATCCCGCCCTTGCCGTCGGCCTGCGCCTTCTGCTGTGCGCCCGAGTAGACCTTCTCGAAGATGCGCGGGACCGCCGCGATGTAGGTCGGGCGGAAGAGGGGCATCTCCTCCATGAGGTGGTGCGGACTCGTGGCGATGCCCACCTTGACGCCCTGCTCGATGCTCGCGAGCATGAGGATCTTCGCGAAGGCGTGCGCGAGCGGCAGGAAGAGCAGCTGCGAGTCGTCGCCCTGCAGCAGGTCGCCGATGACCCGCGCGGTGTTCACCACGTCCCACCGCAGGTTGCCGTGCGTGAGCAGGCACCCCTTCGGGCGGCCGGTCGTGCCGGACGTGTAGATGATGGTGGCGAGGTCGTCCACGGTGACCGACCCGAGGCGCTCGTCGAGCTGCTCGGTCGTGACGGACTCGCCAGCTGTGAGGAGGCCGTCGAGCCCCTCGTCGATGACGGAGACGTGCTGGCAGTGCGACAGCTCGGCCGACACCTCGTCGTACTCGGCCTTCAGCTCGGCGTTCTCGAAGAACGCGCCGACCGCACCCGAGTCGCTGATGATCCACTCGATCTGCTCGGACGACGAGGTCTCGTAGATCGGCACCGTCACGCCACCGGCGGTGAGGATCGCGTAGTCGAGCAGCGGCCACTCGAGACGGCTCCCGGACATCAGCGCGACACGGTCGCCCTTCTCGATGCCGAGTCCGATGAGGCCCTTGGCCAGGGCGCGGACCCGCTCGAGGACGTCCGCGGCCGACACCTCGACGAACCGATCGCCGGCACGGTAGGCGAGCAGCGGTCGCGCCGGAGTCGCTTCGGCGTGCGCGATCAATGGCTGCACCAGATGGTCGTTCGGCTCGAGCGTGACCTCGCCCGTCGTCGCGTACTCGCGCACGTTCCACCCCTCGCTGGTCGTTCGACGATGCCTGGGGCCCGGGCTCGTGCCGCCCTCCCCGGCCGGGATTCCGGGCTCAATTCCCGTGAAACCCGTCCGACCGGCCACCAGACGAGACAACGGTACGGCAGCCGGCGCCGGCCGTGCACATTGCGGGCCGTCCGATCGCCCCCGAACCTGGCGCCCGCGTCCCGTCGGCCACCCGGATCATCCGTCGTGCCCAGCACGCACCCTCACTCGTGCCCAGCCCGGAAGCACCTCCTCACACACGCCGCTGGCGCCGTGTCGTACCTTCGACGGTGGCCGCGCCGAACGGGTGCGCCCCGTGCGGTCTTTCCCGTCCGGGTGACCGAGGCTTCGACCGTGCGCCTCAGGCACGCTGGAAGGGCGGACGGATGACCCGCTCCGTCGTGGGCGTTGCCCGGGACAGGAAAGCCCACATCCTCACGCCCCCTCGACCCCTCGACCCCTCGACCCCGACCCGAGACTCCCGCGATCACGACACCACGAGACAGAGAGCCGTCTGCGACCCCCCAGGAGGACACGGTGACCAACCGTCACGACACCACCGAGTTCGAGAAGCCGCAGCGCGTGGCCCCCGGTCCCCGCAACGCCGACGACACCGCCGTCGTCGACTGGCTCGAGAGCGAGTTCCCCGGCTGGCACATCACGATCGACAAGACCGCCACGTGGGAGGGCGAGCTGAAGCCGATCTGGATCGCCCGGCAGGAGGGCCACCACCCGCAGGCGGAGCTGACCGCCGCGAAGCTGCACACCCGCCTGACCGAGTACCTCGCTCGTGAGGAAGCCCGCCAGGCGATGATGAACTGACCAGCGGCGCCGGTGCGGCTGCGGACCGCCCGGCACGACCGCGAGGAGGCGGCGTCGACCGACGCCGCCTCCTCGACGTCCTCGACGACACCGCGGTCGCCGTGCGCCCCGACCGCCCGGCGGCCGGCCGACGTCCGCCCACCGCACCGGCGTCGCGCTCGTCACCGCCTGTCCGTCCGTTCGTTGAAGTCACCGCGTGCGCTGCCGATATGTCCTGACGAGAGCGCCTTGCTGGTACCTGCGGCCCGGACGGAACCCTCCCATGCCCGACGCCTTCCACCTCCCCTCGTTCCGCGACCTCGCGCGTCACGCCGCGCCGGCCGTGGTGCTCGGCACCGTCGTCCCGACGGTCGCCTTCTGGCTCGCGTTCACGCTCGTCGGGACCACCGCGGCGATCGTGGCCTCCACCGTCGCGCTCTACGCGGCGATGGGGCTGCGGGCACGCGAAGGAAACATCCCCGGCACCGTCGTGCTGGCGGCCGTCGTGCTCACCGTCCGTGCCGTCATCGCGCTGGCGACCGGCTCGGTCTTCCTCTACTTCCTCCAGCCGGCCATCGGCACGGTGGCGCTCTCGCTGGCGTTCCTCGTGTCGGTCCCGCTGCGCCACCCGCTGGCCCACAAGCTCGCGCTCGACTTCGTGCCGCTCCCGCAGTCGTGGGTCGGCCACTCGTGGTTCGCGACCGTGTTCGAGCGGATCACGCTGCTGTGGGCGGTCGCCCTGTTCGGCAACGCGCTGAGCAGCGTGTGGCTGCTGTCCGTCCAGTCGACCGGCGCGTTCGTGTGGACGCGCGGCCTCGCGTCGCTCGGGATCACCGTGGCCGCCATCGGCGCCTCCACGGTGCTCTTCGTCCTCACGGCGCGACGCAACGGGGCCCGCGTCGTGCTCCGTCCGGCCCCCGCCGGCGCGGAGTAGGGCCCGGCCCGACGGTCGCCGCGACGACGACGGGTTGCATCGTCCTCGGCGGCGCGCCAGCCTGCACGGCATGCCCACGCTGCTGATCGTCCACCACACGCCGTCGCCGACCTGCGCGTCCCTCTACGACGCGGTCGTCGAGGGCGCCACGAACGAGGCGATCGAGGGGGTGGAGGTGGTCACGCGGCCAGCGCTGGCCGCGACCCCGATCGACGTGCTGCGGGCCGACGGATACCTGCTCGGCACGCCGGCCAACATCGGCTACATGTCGGGTGCGCTCAAGCACTTCTTCGACCAGATCTACTACCCGTGCCTCGAGGAGACGCGCAAGCGCCCCTACGCCCTCTTCGTCCACGGCAACAGCGACACGACCGGTGCCGTGCGCGCCGTCGAGTCGATCGCGACCGGGCTCGACTGGACCCGCGTCCGCGAGCCCGTGGAGATCGTCGGTGAGCCGACCCGCCAGGACCTCGACGCCTGCTGGGAGCTCGGCGCCACCGTCGCCGCCGGGCTGACGCTGTAGACGCCCGCCCACCGCCCACCATCCGTCAGCAGGCGCTGACGGCGTCCACCAGGAGGACACCCGTGCACATCGTCATCGCCGGCGGTCACGGCCAGGTCGCGCTCCACCTCACCCGCCAGCTCGCCGAGCGCGGCGACCAGGTCCGCGGGATCATCCGCGACCCCGGGCAGTCCGGCGACCTGCAGGCCGCCGGCGCCGAGGCGGTCGTCCTCGATCTCGAGCAGGCCACACCGGCCGATCTCGCCGACGTGATCGCTGATGCGGACGCTGTCGTCTTCGCGGCGGGCGCCGGCCCCGACAGCGGCGCGGAACGCAAGGAGACGGTCGACTACGGCGCCGCGGCCGCGCTCGTCGAGGCGGCGCAGCGCGCCGGGACCGACCGCTACGTCATGGTGAGCGCGATGGGCACCGACGACCCGCCGCAGGACGACGCGGTCTTCAGCGTCTATCTGCGGGCGAAGGCCCGCGCCGACCGTGCGCTGATGGCCAGCGACCTGGCCTGGACGGTCGTGCGACCGGGCCGGCTGACGGACGCCGAGGGCACCGGCACCGTCACCCTCGCACGGCACGTCCCCCGCGCCGAGATCCCGCGCGCGGACGTGGCGGCCGTCTGCGCCGCCTGCCTGCACGAGCCGGCGACCGCCGGGCACGTGTTCGAGGTCGTGACCGGCGACGTGCCCGTCGGTGACGCCGTCGCATCGCTGGTGGCCCGGTGAGCCGCGAGGAGGCCACCGTCGTCACGGTGGCCGGCCAGCAGGTCCGCGTCAGCCATCCCGACAAGGTCCTGTTCCCGACGCAGGGCTGGACGAAGCGCGACCTCGTCGACCACTATCTGCGCTGCGCACCGGGGGCCGTCCGTGCCGTCGAGGGCCGCCCATGCAACCTCAAGCGCTGGCCCGACGGCGTGACCGGCAAGCCGTTCTACCTGCGCCGGACGAAGCCGTCCGACGAGGTGGAGACCGTCACGGTGCGGTTCGCGTCGGCCCGACCGGGCCCGATGTGGGTACCGCGAACGGAGGCCGACCTCGTGCGGATGGTGCAGCTCAACTGCATCGACCTGAACCCCTGGCCCGTGCGGGCCGACGACATCGACCACCCCGACGAGCTCCGGATCGACCTCGACCCCACGCCCGGCATCGCCTTCGACGCCGTCCGTCGGGTCGCCGCGGTGGTGCGTGACGTGCTCGCCGAGGACGGGCTCGTCGGGTTCCCGAAGACCTCCGGGTCCCGCGGGATCCACGTGTACGTTCGGATCGCGCCGCGCTGGACGTTCCACCAGGTCCGTCGCGCCGTGCTCGCCATCGCCCGCGAGGTGACCCGCCGGACCGACGAGGCGACGACCGCGTGGTGGAAGGAGGAGCGCCACGGAGTCTTCCTCGACTTCAACCAGATGGCCCGCGACAAGACCATCGCCAGCGCCTACAGCGTGCGCCCCACCGGGCTGGTCTCCACCCCCTTCGCCTGGGACGAGCTCTTCGTGCTCGATCCGGCCGCGATGACGCTCGACGGGTTCGCCCGCCGCTGGGAGGAGGTCGGCGACCTCCACGCGCCGCTCGACGGCACGGCCCACGACCTCTCCCCCGCCCTCGAGCGGGTGGCCGCCGACGAGGAGCGCGGACTCGGCGACGCCCCGTGGCCACCGCACTACCCGAAGCAGCCCGGCGAGCCGCCGCGGGTCGCACCCTCCCGTGCCCGCACGCAGGAGCCGCCAACGCCCGACCGGTGATCTCGGGCCGCCGCCGAGCCCGGCGGGCCGCTCTTGCCCGGCCGGCACGCGGTGCCGTCACGTCCCGCCGTCCAGCCCGCCCGCGCTGCACCGACCGCACGGACACCCCCGCCGGTCGCGCCCGGCCGGCTCGCGACGCACGGTGACGTTGGAGGTACAGACACGATGTCGATCAGTGCGGACCGGGGCCTACGTCACAAGCTCGTGGGTGCCGCACGCCAGGTCAGCCGGCCATTCCTGCTCGTCGTCGTGTCCGGCGTCGCGGGTGCCCTGACGCTCATGCTCGACCGGGCCGTCCCCGGCGCCGGCGTCCCGGCCATGATCCGGTTCTCACCGGGACCGGCGCGGACGATGCTGGCCACGCTCGCCGGTGCGCTGCTCAGCATCGCCGTGCTGACGTTCTGGCTGCGGTCCCTCGTCGTGCAGCTCATCTCGAACGAGTTCTCGCCCCGGCTGCTCGCACGCTTCCTCGACGACCGCTTCCAGCAGTGGGTCATGGCGCTCATGCTCGGGGCGGTCGCGTACATCGTCGTCGTCTTCCGCGGCGTGCCCGTCGCCGGGACGGTCGCCGACGTGCCGCAGATCTCCACGCTGCTCGGGGTCGGAGCCGCGCTCGGCACGATGCTCGTCATCCTCGTGTCCGTGCACGCCAGCGTCGACAGCCTCGAGGTCGGGCGCGTCGTCCGGCGCATGGCGGACGACCTCCAGCGCACGATCGCGGACGTGTATCCGAACGCCCCCGAGATGGCGGAGGCGGACCCGACGCCACCCGACGAGCCCGGCGAGGAGATCCTCGCCCCCGACTCCGGGTGGGTCCGACGCGTCGACGACGCGGCGATCCTGTCGTCGCTGCCGTCCGGGGCGACCGTCCGTCTCGAGCAGCGGGTGGGCGAGTTCGTCGTCGCCGGTACGCCCATCGCCACGGTGTGGCCCCACACCGCGGCGGACGAGCGCACCCATCGCGCGATCCGCAGCGCGGTCGCGCTCGGCCACTCACGCTCGCGCACGGAGGATCTCGAGTTCGGGTTCCGCCAGCTCGTCGACGTGGGCGAGCAGGCCCTCGCCGTCGCGTCGCCGGACTCGTCGACCGCCTACGAGGTCATCGTCCACCTCGGCACGGTCATGTGCGCCCTCTACGGCCACGACGAGCCGCCGCTGGCCTACCGGCTCGACGGCGGCGCCCGGATGCTGCGCCCCGAGGAGCTCGGGCAGGACCAGCTCATGGCGACCGCGGTCGGCCGGCTGCGCATGTCGGGGGCCAACTTCCCGCTCGTCGCGATCTACCTGCTCGGGCTCCTCGACACCCTCGCCAAGGAGGTGCGCCGCTACGGCAAGGAGGAGCACCTGTACGCGATCCGTCGGCAGGCGGCCCTCGTCGTCATGGGCTGCGAGGCCGGCGACGCGCTCGACGCCGACGTGGAGGTCGTCCGGCGGAAGGCCCGTGCGTTCGGGTTGCCGACGAAGCTCGACGGCCTCGGCAAGGCGCCGGCGGCCGCCGCGTAGGGCCTTGGTAGCGTGGCCCACATGAGCCGGCAGCGAGGCGGACGGAGACGACGTGAGCACCATCTTCACGAAGATCATCGAGGGTGAGGTCCCCGGTCGCTTCGTGTGGCGCGACGACACCTGCGTCGCGTTCCTGTCGATCAACCCGCTCCGTGACGGCCACACGCTGGTGGTGCCCCGGGAGGAGATCGACCACTGGCTGGACGTGCCCCGAGCGACGTGGAACCACTGCAACGACGTGGCCCGCCAGATCGGTGAGGCGCAGACGGCGGCGTTCCAGCCGAAGCGGATCGGCCTCGTGCTCGCCGGACTCGACGTCCCGCACTGCCACCTCCACGTCGTGCCGATCTGGAGCGTGCAGGACCTCGACTTCGCGAATGCCGCGAGCGACCCCGATCCCGCCGACCTCGACCGCGCGGCCGAGGCGATCCGCGCCGCACTGCGCGAGGCCGGCGCGCCGGGCGTCGTCGACTAGGGCGCGAGGTCGGGCGGCGGCGCCGGGGTCTTCCACAGGGTCGTCCGCAGCCGGCCGAGCAGCGCGTCGTAGGGCTCGGACTCCGCGTTCTGCTGGTACGAGTAGACGACCGCGCCGTCGGTCTGCTCCAGCCCCGTCGCCATCTGCGCCAGCCCGTCCTCCGGCCGGTTGAGCCACGCCCCGATCCCCAGCGCGACCGGACTCGTCGCCTGCTGCGCGACGGCGCCGGCGAAGGCGGCCCACTGGTCGAACCATGCCTGGTGGGTCCGCGCGTCGAAGTAGTCCATCGGCATCGCCGCGTCGAGCAGCCCGTCGCGGACCCACGAGGGCCAGTCCTGGTAGTACTCGGCGTAGGCACGCGTCGCGGTGAACGGTCGTCCGGCGTGGGGACCCTCGCCCTGGGCGATCACGGCCGCGGTGACGGCGGTGTGCGGCGCGGCGTCGTGGACGGACGCCCGGATGCGCTCGAGCAGCGAGCGGGTCTGCTCGCGTCGCCAGTCCGAGAACTGCGGATCGGTGGGCGACGGCGTGTCCTCGCGCCCCGTGTCGGCGCGGAAGGCCGCGAGCGCGGCCGGGTTGTAGCCGGCCGCCTGGTCGGTGTAGCGCAGGTAGTCGAGGTGCACGGCGTCCACGTCGTAGCGTCTCGCGATCTCGGTGACCATGGCCACCAGGTGGTCGCGGGCCGCCGGGACACCGGGGTCGAGATGGTCGTCCCAGGTGCCGTCGGCCATCCGGGTGACCCACCGCTGCTCGACCGGGGCGTTCGGCCCGTGCTCGGTGTAGACCCAGCCCGACGGGTGCGGCAGGTCGTCGTAGACGTGGTGGTAGGTCGGCATGAGCGGCACCCAGGCTTCGAGGGCCATGCCGCGGGCGTGCGCGCCGTCGACGAGTCGCGCGAGCGGATCGAAGCCGGCCGCCAGGTCCGTGTCCGTGCTCCGGGGCAGCACCGACGACGTGTAGTAGGCGTCCTGGCGGCGGACGACCTCGGCGATGACCGTGTTCACGTGTGCGGCGTCGGCGGCCTCCAGCATCGCGTCGACGCCGCCCGGCGTCTTGAGCGTGTCGGAGAAGAGCTGGACCCAGGTGCCACGCAGGACGGGCGCGGCGGCCGCCGGCGACGGGGAGGTGGCCGGCGACGGGGCGCCGGTGGGCGTCGGACTCGGTCCGTTCGCCGGCGGTGTCGGCGGTGTCGCGTCGGGGACGGCGGTCGGCGCGGACGACCCCGTCGCCGGACCGGCCGACGGGGAGCCCTGCGTGGGCCCCGGTCCGGGCACAGGGGTCGACCGGCTGCAGCCGACGAGGAGCAGCAGCGCGACCAGGACGGGCCAGAGGCGCGACATCCGTCAGGCCGTCAGGTTGGCGAGGAACCAGTCGCGGGCGTGTGCGGCGACCTCCTCGAGCTGGCCGGGACCCTCGAACAGGTGCCCGGCGCCCGGCACCACGGTGATCTCGTTCGGGGCCTCCAGGTGGCGCGCGGCACCACGGTTCATCTCGAGGACGGCGCGGTCGTCCCCGCCGACGATCAGGAGCACCGGCGCACGCACCTCGGCGAGCCGGGCCGCAAGGTCCGGTCGACCACCACGGGAGACGACGGCACGCACCACGTCGGCCCGATCCACGGCCGCCTCGAGCGCAGCCGCAGCGCCCGTGCTGGCGCCGAACAGGCCCACGGGCAGCCCGGCCATCTCGTCGCGGTCGCGGGTCCAGTCGATCACCTGCCACAGACGGTGGCCGAGAAGCTCGATGTCGAAGACGTTGTCGCGGTCGAGGCTCTCGGTCTCGTCGAGCAGGTCGAACAGGAGGGTCGCGAGTCCGGCCCCGTTGAGCAGCCGCGCGACGGCCCGGTTGCGGGGGCTGAGCCGGCTGCTGCCGCTGCCGTGGGCGAAGACCACCAGACCGGTGGCGTCGGCGGGCACGGTGAGGTTGCCCTCGAGCGCTGCGTCCACGAGCCGGATGGTCAGCGGCGGGCCGCTCGGCGGCCCGGTCTGGTCGGTCACGTCTGCTCCTGTCGGTCGTGGGCGGCGGCCAGCAGCTGCGTCACCTCGTCGTCGGTGACCTGGCGGAAGTCGTCGTAGAAGGTCCCGACCGCCATGAAGTCGCGGGGGGTCTCGAGGGCGACGAGCTCGTCCACCTCGCGGCGCATCCGATGCACCGTCTCGGGGGGTGCGACGGGAACGGCGAGGACGAGGGTGGCGACGCCGACGTGCCGCAGCACCTGGATCGCCGCGGTCGCCGAGACGCCGGTCGCGATGCCGTCGTCGACGAGCACCACCGTCCGGCCGCTCGCGGTGAGCGACCGGGTGCTGCCCCGCCAGCGCTGCAGCCGCTGCTCGAGCTCCCGGCGCTCCCGCTCGATCGTGGGCTCGAGGTCGTGGCGGTCGACCGCGAGCCGGCGCATCGCCTCGTCGTGGAGGATCTCGACCCCGCCCTCGCCGACCGCCCCGAGGCCGTACTCGGGATTGCCCGGAGCCCCCACCTTGCGCACCAGGAGCACGTCGAGCGGCGCACCCAACCGTTCCGCCACCTCCGCGGCCACGGGCACCCCACCGCGCGGCAGACCGAGCACCAGCGGGTCGTCGAGGCGCAGGCGCGCCACCTCGTCGGCCAGTCGGCGTCCGGCGTCGCGGCGATCCCGGAACGTCGCTGCTGCCATGCTCCCCTCCTCGCGGCTGCCCCGGCCGGACGGCGATCCCTGCACCACGTCGATCCACGCCACGGCCGTTCCCCTTCCCACGATAAACGTCGCGAGGGACGCACCCGCAGGACCGCATTCCTCCCGATCGGACGTCCTCAGCCGATCCCCCGCCCCGGTATCCCTCTCCACGGCCACCCCGCGTGAGGGGACCTCGAGCACCGCCACCACAGAGAGGGCGCCATGACCGGCACCATCCGGGTCGGGACGAGCGGTTGGTCCTACGACCACTGGGACGGCACCTTCTACCCGGACGAGGTCCCCCGGTCGCGCTGGAGCGCCCACTACCGCAGCGTCTTTCCGACGGTCGAGATCAACTACACCTTCTACCGGCTGCCGCGAGCGACGACGATCACGAAGTGGCACGACGAGGCGCCCGACCGATTCCGGTACGTCGCGAAGGGAAGCCGGCTGATCACCCACATCCGTCGGCTGGCCGACTGCGAGCAGGAGGTGGCCACCTACCTGGAGCGGGTCGCGCCGCTCAAGACCTACCTGGCCATGATCCTCTGGCAGCTGCCGCCCACGCTCGAGCGCGACCTGCCGCTGCTCGACGACTTCCTGCACCTGGTGCCGCGGGAGCTCGGCGGCAGCGGCGTCCGTCACGCGGTCGAGTTCCGGCACCCGTCGTGGGTGGACGACGCGACCTTCGCGGTGCTGGATCGTCACCGGGCCACCCACGTCTGGGTATCGTCGCTGCAGATGCCGGCGAACCGGACCCGGACGGGCGACCTCGTCTACGCGCGGTTCCATGGCCTCGAGGGCGGCTTCTCCCACGACTACTCGGCGGAGGAGCTGACACCCTTCGCCCAGGCACTGGCAGCAGCCGCCGACGACGGCATGGACGGGTTCGCGTTCTTCAACAACGACGGCGCGACCCGGGCGCCGGCGAACGCACAGCTCTTCCGCCGGATGCTCGGTAGCGCCGACCATCCCTGGCCACCCCGCTGAGACACCGGCTCCCGCGCCGCCCGGAAAGGATCCCCCGTGCGCAAGCTCCTGCTCGCCGTCGTGCTGCTGGCCGTCGTGGTCGGCGGGGCGTTCGGCGGCTACCAGTGGTGGCAGCAGCGCGAGGCCGCCGCCCGTGAGCGCGCCCGACAGGACGCCGCGCAGCTCGCGTCGCAGTTCGTGTCCGCCTGGCAGTCCGGCGACTACACGAGCATGGCGACGATGGCCGGCAACCCGCCAGACCTCGCCGACACGTACCGGGCGACCACCGAGCAGCTGCACGCCAAGGGGCTGACGGTGACGGCCGGCGACGCCCAGCTGACCGACCCCGAGCGCGTCGACGCCGGCGCCAGCGCCCCCTTCGAGGCGACGGTGGAGCTCGGAAGCCTCGGACGCTGGACCTACGACGGGACCATCCCGATGCGGCGGACGCCCGACGACGCCTGGCAGGTCGACTGGTCACCGTCGGTGGTCCATCCGAAGCTGACCGCGGACACGCACCTCGCGCTCACGAGCACCTGGCCGGACCGCGCCCCGATCCTCGATCGCGACGGCACCCCGATCGAGACGGCCGGCACCACGCTCGGCAACCTCGTCGGACGGGTCGGCGAGATCACCGCCGAACAGCTCGACGAGCTCGGGGCCCCGTACGAGAAAGGCGACACGGTCGGTCTCAGCGGCCTGCAGCGCGTGTACGAACGCCAGCTCGCCGGTTCCCCGTCCGGTGCCGTGCAGCTCATCAGCGACGCGAGCGGCGACCCGGTGGAGGAGCTGCAGCACTTCGACGGGACCGACCCGAAGCCGCTGCACACGACGTTCGACCTCGACCTGCAGCGCACGGCCGAGGCAGCCCTGCCGGCGGGCAGCCCGAACTCGGCCATGGTCGTGCTCGACGCCGACACGAGCGAGATCCGGGCGGTCGTGAACCGGCCGGCGAGCGGGTTCGACCGGGCCCTCGGCGGCCGCTACGCGCCCGGATCGACCTTCAAGATCGTCACCACCCTGGCGGCGCTGCGCAACGGCGTGACTCCCGACACGACCATCTCGTGCCCGGCGAAGGTCCGCATCCACGGTCGCTGGTTCAGCAACTACCAGGGGGAGGTCCTCGGGGACATCCCGTTCACGAAGGCCTTCTACGAGTCCTGCAACACGGCGTTCGTCCAGGTCGCGGCGGATCTGCCCGAGCACGCCCTCCAGGACGCGGCCGAGACGCTCGGGTTCAACAGCGGCTACACGCTGCCGCTCGGCAAGACGGTCGCGAGCTACCCGACACCGAAGGACCTCGCCGAGCGCGCGGCCGCCGCGATCGGGCAGGCCCGGGTCGAGGCCACCCCGGTGCACATGGCCAGCGTCGCCGCAGCCATCGCGAGCGGCGCCTGGAAGCCACCGGTCATGGTCACCGGCGGGCAGCAGGACGGGCAGCCGAGCTCCATCGCGGACGAGGCGCCGAAGATCACCACGATGATGCAGGAGGTGCCGCGCATCGGCACCGCGGCGGGTGCCGGGGTTCCGGACGGAGTGGCCGGCAAGACCGGCACCGCCGAGTTCGGGACGGGCGACCCGCTGCCCACCCACGCCTGGTTCGTCGGGTTCCAGGCGCCGCAGCCGGAGGGCACGGACCGGCTCGCCTTCGCGGTCATGTTCGATGAGGGATCCTCCGGTGGCGGCGTCGCCGCGCCGGTCGCGGCACGGTTCCTCCGCGCCGTCGGGTGAGCCACCGAACCCGGGACGTGGGCCCAACCGTGCGCGGGACGCTCACCCCGATGACTACGTCGGTCTAGTCCTCATGGGCTGATCACCCCCTGCCGATGGCTGTCGCAGCGAGCTCCGTAACCGCGCCAGGGCAGAGCGCGACGGGACCAGCTCGGCAGCCGTGAGCAGCTCGCCCCGGACGGGGTGGCTATGACGAGGTGGGGCGCACCGGATCGGTGCGCCCCACCTCGGGGATCCACAGGGCGCCGCCGGTCAGCGGCCCTCGGCCGGCTGGGGCGCGTCGATCGACCGGTCCTCGCGGTCGAGGTCACGGACGTCGATCTCGCGCTCCGGCGGCTGGCCGATCATCGGCCCGTCACCGGAGGGGTCCATGATGCCGGCCTCGGCCCAGGTGAACTCACCGTCGAGGACGCGTTGCGCGATCGCGTAGTCCGCCTCGTCGTCGTTGTCCCAGAGCCGCTCGAACAGGGCCTCGACGCGCCGCCGGGCGCCGCGGCAGAAGTGGTCGGCGAGGTCGCGCACGCTCTGCCCGTCGGCGCGCCCCTGATCCGTCAGGTGACGGGCGTACACGCAGGCGGCGCTCATGGCGTACAGCTCGGCGCCGATGTCGACGATCCGGCCGAGGAAGAGCTGCTTGGACTCCATCGCGGCCTGCCAGCGGGACATCCCCGCGAAGGTGTTGCGGGCCATGCGCCGCGAGGCGCGCTCGACGAAGCGCAGGTGCTCCGCGAGGCTGCCGAACTCGTCGCCGTAGGCGGTCGGCGTGTTCCCGCGGCCGGCGACGAGCGTGGGGAGCCAGCGGGCGTAGAACGCGGTCGCCTGCGCCGCGGCCTTCGCCTTGTCGCCGAGGTCGGCGTCCGGGTCGATGATGTCGCCCGCCACCGACAGGTGCTCGTCGACGGCCTCGCGGGCGATCAGCAGGCGCATGATCTCGGACGAGCCCTCGAAGATGCGGTTGATCCGCATGTCGCGCAGGAACTGCTCGGCCGGGACCGGCCGCTCGCCACGCCGCTGCAGGGATTCGGCGGTCTCGAAGCCGCGGCCCCCCCGGATCTGGACGAGCTCGTCGAGGACCCGCCAGCCCATCTCGGAGCCGTACAGCTTCGCGATCGCCGCCTCGATGCGGATGTCGTTGCGCTTCTCGTCGGCCAGCACGCTGGAGAGCTCGAGCACGGCCTCGATGCCGAAGGCGAGCCCGGCGATGTCGGCGACCTGCGCCGCCACGGCCTCGTGCTTGCCGATGGGCTGGCCCCACTGCACACGCTCGTTCGCCCACTCGCGCGAGATCTTCAGGGCCCACTTCGCCGCGCCGGCGCAGATGGACGGCAGGGCGAGACGCCCGGTGTTCAGGGTCTGCAGGGCGATCTTGAGCCCCATGCCCTCCTTCCCGATGATGTTGCTCGCGGGCACCCGGACGTCCGTGAAGCGGGTGACCCCGTTCTCGATGCCGCGCAGCCCCATGAAGGCGTTGCGCTGCTCGACGGTGATCCCGGGACTGTCGGCCTCGACGACGAACGCCGAGACGCCTCCCCGGTGCCCGTCGGATGCCGGCACGTCGGCCATGACCACGAGCAGGTCGGCGATCACGCCGTTGGTGGTCCACAGCTTCGTGCCGTTGAGCAGGTACGCCTCGCCGTCGTCGGTCGGCGTGGCCGTGGCGTGCATACGCGCCGGGTCGGAGCCAACGTCCGGCTCCGTGAGCAGGAACGCGCTGATGTCGTGCCGCGCGACCCGGGGCAGGAACTCCTGCTTCTGCGCCTCGGAGCCGAACAGCATGAGCGGCTGCGGCACCCCGATGGACTGGTGGGCGCTCAGCAGCGTGCTGATCGACGCGTGCCAGGTCCCGGCGAGCATGAGCGCCCGGTTGTAGTAGAGGACCGACAGGCCGAGCCCCCCGTACTCCTCCGGGATCTTCATCCCGAGGGCCCCGAGGTCCTTGAGGCCCTCGATGACGTCGTCGGGGATCCGCGCATCGCGCTCGATCTGCAGCGGGTCGACGTTGTCGCGCAGGAACTGCTCCAGCCGCTCCAGGAACGCCTCGCCCTTGCGCCGTTCCTCCTCGTCGGGCGTCGGGAAGGGGTGGACGAGCTCGAGGTCGAAGCGACCGAGGAAGAGCTCCTTCGCGAAGCTCGGCTTGTCCCACGACTGCTGCCGGGCCTGCTCGGCGACCTCACGGGACTCGGCTTCGGTGACCTGTCTCTGGCTCACGCGTGTCCTCCTGGGTTCCTGGCGGCGTGCGATCGACCGTACGGGTGTCCCCGCGGGGAGCCGGCGCGTGGCGCACCCGCGGACGGACGGCGACACGCGGCCGCTCACCGTCCGTTCGGCCGGGTGTGCGACCGGGGACCTCATGCGCGCGCGGCGGGACGGAGGGAGGCGTCCGCCCGACCGTCTGTCAGCTCCGAGAGGCTCGCGGTGAGGGCCTCCACGAGCACCGGGAGGTCGGGGTGGTGGTCGGGGTCCGCGACGATCGTGACCGCCAGCGTGCCGACATAGGACAGCGCCGCGAAGGCGACCGTGACGTTGCCGGTCGCGAGCGACAGCGGGACGATCTCGGTCACCTGACGGCCCGCGAAGCGCAGGTGCACGTCGGGGCCGCGGAGGTTGGTGACGAACGTGTGCACCATGCGCTGCCGGTCGATGAACCAGTGCAGCAGCCCGAGACGCGCCAGGACCCGCAGGCCGGCGCCGAGCAGCGGTGCCGAGGCCCCCCGGGTCTGCTGCTTGCCGGCACGGGTGACCGCGGCCGTGGCGCGCAACCGGTCGTCGGGCGGCCCGAGGGTCGGCAGCGCGACGGGAACGACGCCCGCTGCGTTGCCGAGGTCGCTGACGCTGGTCGCCGCCCGAGCCGCCACGAGCATCGTGGCCACGATCCGGTCGAACGTCCTCCCCGCGCCGGTGCAGCAGGCTCGCCAGCGCACCGCTGATCGCCGTCAGCAGGAGGTCGTTCACCGTGGCGCCCTGGCGGTGCGCCGCCTCGCGGACGGCGGCGAGGTCCGTGGTCACGACCGCCAGACGACGCCGGGGACCGGTGGGGCGGTTCAGGGAGCACCGCGGCGCGACCGCCGGGCGGCCGCCCAGCTCCCGCACGGCCGCACGCAGACCGCTGAGCCGTCCAGCAAGCCCACGCAGGGCCGCGAGCCGGCGGTGCCATGCGTCCCGTCGGAGCTCGGAGCGGCTCGGCGGCGGCACAGGGAACGGTCTCGCCGGCCCGGTCGCCGGGATGCCGTCCACGAGGTGGGCGAGAACGGCGAGCCCGCCGATCCCGTCCGCCAGCACGTGATGGAAGACGACGACGAGCCCGACGTGGCCGCCAGCGAGACCGGTCACCAGCGTGGCGGCCCACAGTGGACGGGAGCGGGGCAGCGGCGCCGTCAGCTGCGCGGCCGTCAGCACGAGCAGCGCCTCCTCGTCGCCCGGGGCCGGGCATCGGCGCACGGTGACGTGATCCTCGAGGCGGAACGCCGGATCGTCGACCCACAGCGGGGCGCCCCCGCCGGGTGGCGCCGCGACCAGACGCTGGCGCAGCCGAGGGACCGACGCGATCCGCTCGCCGATGACCGCGCACGCCGCAGCAGCGTCGAACGTGCCGTCGTCGGCGATCAGCAGGAGCGCCCCGACCTGGTTCGGGACCGACCCGGCGTCGGAGGCCAGCTGCCCGAGGTCCGCCGCCGAGGCGCGCTCGATGGCCTGTTGTGCGGTTCGGGTTGCACCCATGGCGCAGCCTCCCCGGTCCTCGCTCGATGAGACCACCGCATCACGGCCGGCTGCAACAGTCGGCGCCGGCACCGTCCCACCTATGCTCGCCGGGTGCGCTCGACGGCGCGCTCCCCGCACCGTCGGCGGGCGTCCGCCGGCCCGACGAGGCCGTCGCCCACGGAGGCAATCGCGATGAGCGTCAACGACCCCGACCCACCCGCTCCCGCCGTCGGTGGACGGGCCCCGGACCGGCTCGTCACCATCGAGCGGTTCCTGGCCGACCGGCAGCCGCCCCACGCGACGGGTGAGCTGACCGGGCTGCTCTACGACCTGGCGCTGGCCGGCAAGCTCATCGCGAGCCGGACGCGGCGGGCCGGGCTGACCGACCTGCTCGGGCGGTCGGGTGTGACCAACGTGCAGGGCGAGGAGCAGCAGAACCTCGACGTCTACGCCGACGAGGCGGTCGCCGGGCTGCTCGGGCCGGGCGGCCGGGTGTGTGCACTGATCTCCGAGGAGCAGCCAGAGGTCACCGTCCTCGACGACGGCGGGCCCTACATCGTGGCCTACGACCCGCTCGACGGCTCCTCGAACATCGATGCGAACGTCAGCATCGGCACCATCTTCGGCGTCTTCCACCGCAGCGACGCGACCACCCCGCCGGGTCCGACCGACTGGCTACGGCCGGGGCGGGACCTCGCCGCCGCGGGCTACCTGCTGTACGGGACCTCGACCATGCTCGTCTACAGCACGGGCGACGGCGTCCACGCCTTCACGCTGGACCCGGAGGTCGGCGAGTTCCTCCTCACGTGGTCGGATCTGCGGTTCCCCGAGACGCCGGCGTATCTGAGCTTCAACCTGGCCACCTCATCACCCTGGGCGCCGGGGGTGCAGCGGTTCCTGGCCTGGGTGGACGGCGACGGCCCGCCGCACCTCTCGCAGCGCTACATCGGGTCGGCCGTCGCCGACTTCCACCGCAACCTGCTCCACGGGGGGATCTTCGGCTATCCCGGCACCGTCGACCAGCCCGGCGGGAAGCTGCGGCTGCTGTACGAGGCCGCGCCGCTGGCCTTCCTCGCCGAGCAAGCGGGCGGCCGCGGCTCGAACGGGACCGGTCCGCTGCTCGACGTGGTCCCGGCCGACATCCACGAGCGCACACCCGTGTTCGTCGGTGCCCGCGGTCTCGTCGAGCGGCTCGAGGCGTTCCTCAGGGATTGACCGTGCCGGTGATGCCACCGTCGACCCGCAGCGTGGCGCCGTTCACGTAGCCGGCTCGCGGGCTCGCGAGGAACACGACGGCGTTGGCGATGTCCTCGGGGCGGCCGAGGCGCCCCGCCGGGTTGGCCGCGTACCCGTGGGCGATGGCCGCCTCGAGCTCCTCCCAGGGGCGGTCGTCCCCCGCGGCCTCGGCACGCTGGCGGAACATCTGGCGCATGCCGGGGGTCAGGATGACGCCGGGGCTGACCGTGTTGGCGGTCACGCCCGTGCCGGCGAGCTCCTTCGTGAGGCTGCCGGTCAGGTTCACGACGGCCGCCTTCGCCGCCGAGTACTCGACCATGTTGGCCAGCGGAGCAACCGCACCGCGGGTGCCGATCGTGACGATGCGGCCCCAGCCCCGCTCGCACATCGCCGGGAGGAGTGCCCTCACGCAGCGGACCACCGACAGGACGTTGGCCTCGTAGGCCCGTCGCCAGTCGTCGTCGGTGGCCTGCGCGAAGGAGTGCTCCCCGAAGGGGCCGGCGTTGGCGACCAGGATGTCGACGGGGCCGAGGTCGCACGCGGCGGCGAGCATCGCGTCGGTCGCCTCGACGCTGGCGAGGTCACCGTGCACGGCGCTCGCGTCCCCGCCGGCGGCGCGGATGCGCCCGGCCTGCTCCTCGGTCGGCTCCAGCCGGCGACCGTGAACGAGCACGCGGGCGCCTTCGGCGGCGAGCTGCTCGGCGACCACCGCACCGATACCCGAGCTCGATCCGGTGACCAGCGCCGTGCGTCCTGCCAGCTGCATGTCCAACGTGGTGCCCGTTCCCGTGTCGGTGGCCGCGGATGGCCGGCATCCTGCCAGCCCGGTCGCGGGTCCGTCACCCGCACCGGCACCGACCGCAGGGGGCGCGGCCGGGTGGGGCGGCCGGACGCCCGTGTGGCACCATGCGCGCCCCATGCTCCTGCGCTCCCCCACCCTCGCCCTCGCCGCCGGTCTGCTGACGGTGCTCGCCGCCCTGCTCAGTCCGGCACTGCTGCCCGCGGGCGCGACGAGCCCGGCCGTCGCCGCATCGCCCAACCACGCCGGCGTGGTCATCGACACCGGCAGCGGCTCGCGGTCCTACTGCGTGTCCTTCACGCAGGACTCGATCGACGGGATCCAGCTGCTCCGGCTCGCGGACGAGCAGGCGGGGGGCGTCGACCCGGTGTTCTCGCAGACCTCGATCGGCACGGCGGTGTGCGCGCTGCGCGGCACGGGATGTCCGGCCGACGACTGCTTCTGCGATCCCAACCGCTACTGGAACTACGCGACGGGGTCGTCGGGGGGCGGATGGTCGCGCGCCCAGCGCGGCGCCGAGCAGCGCACGGTCGCCGACGGGGACGTCGACGGGTGGGCCTGGGGCGGCGAGGGCGCGACGCCCCCGGCCACCGGCTTCGACCGGATCTGCGCCGACGCGGCGGCCGACCGCCCGACGCCGACCACGTCGCCGACCACCCCGCCGAGCCCGGCTGGCGAGCCCTCGACGCCGACACCCCCACCGGCCTCCGCTCGCCCGTCCCCCCGGCCCTCGCCGAACGGGGCGCCGCCGGCCACCTCGGGTTCCCCGACCACGAACACCCCGACGCCGACCGAGCCGACCGCCACGGCCACTGCTGTCCCGTCCGCCACGCCGACGGCCGCCCCGTCCGCCACAGCGACGGCCGCCCCGTCCTCCGCGACACCGCCGCCCGCTGCCGCGGCGCCGTCACCATCTCCGGACGCCGGTGCCGGCGCCACGCCGCAGGCCGCAGCGACGCCCGCCGGCGAACAGCGGGCGCCGGGCAGCCCCTGGCAGCTGCTCGTGTTCGCGGCCATCTTCGGCGGCATCGCCGCGGCGACGGTGGTCGCTCGCCGCCGGCGCCCCTGATCCGAGCCGCCGCACGGGCGTCGGACCACCCCCCGCAATCGTCCCCGGCCGACGGGGCGGGGCGGCCAGCACCCGAACGCGTGTTCCGGTCCGAGACATCATGACGCCCGACCCCGTGCTGCTCGAGAACAACACCACCGTGACGCAGGCGGCGTAGCCTTCGGACACCCATGCTCGTAACCCTCGCCTTCGCCGTCACGCTCGTCGTGGCGCTGCTGCTGTCCGAGCTCGCCCGCCGCAGCGTGCTGTCGATGGCCGTGGTCTTCCTCGGTGCCGGGATCCTGCTCGGAGCCACGGGGATCCTCAACGTGCGCCCGACCGAGCCGTCGGTCAGCACGCTCGTCGAGGTCACCCTCTATGCCGTGCTGTTCACCGACGCCATGCAGGTCGGATGGCGCGACCTGCTCGAGGTCTGGCGGCTGCCGGGTCGGGCGCTGCTGTTCGGAATGCCGCTCACCGTGATCGGGATGGCGGTGCTCGCCCGCTACCTCGTCGGTCTGTCCTGGGCCGAGTCCTTCCTCATCGGGTCCGTCCTGGCACCGACCGATCCGGTCCTCGCGAATGCCATCCTGGGCCACGAGTCGGTCCCCCTGCGCCTGCGGCGGCTGCTCGGGGTCGAGTCCGGGCTCAACGACGGCATCGCACTCCCCGCGGTGCTCGGGTTCCTGGCGATCGCCGGCGGCCACGAGGGCAGCCAGGGGGGCACCGTCGCCATCGAGATCGCGATCGGCATCGCCCTCGGCGTGGCGATCCCATGGGCCGTCGTGTGGCTGAGCCGGCAGCGCGCCTTCGCGATCGCGAGCCGCTACCAGCCACTGCTCGGGTTCGGGGTGGGCCTGCTCGTGTTCGCGACGACCCGCACCCTCCATGGCAACCTGTTCCTCGCAGCGTTCGCGGCCGGGACGACCACCGCGACGGTCGGCCCGGAGGTCCGCTCCACGTTCAGCGAGTTCGGCGAGAGCGTGACCGAGCTGCTCAAGCTCCTCGCGCTGCTGCTGTTCGGCATGCTCATCTCGCCGTCGGAGCTGTCGCGGCTGCCGCTCGGCACCTACGCCTTCGCGGTCCTCGTGCTGCTCGCGGTCCGCCCCGCGGCGATCGAGATCTCGCTCGCCGGGAGTGACCTCGACTGGCGCGAGCGGGTCGCGGCGGCGTGGTTCGGTCCGCGCGGCTTCGCGTCGGTCGTCTACGGGCTCTTCGTGCTGCAGTCCGGCATCACCAACGGGGTGCTCGTCTTCCACACCGTGGCGCTCGTGGTCGGTCTGTCCATCGTGGCGCACTCCTCCACCGACGTGCCCGTCGCACGCTGGTTCCGCCGCGCCATGCAACGAGCCCGCCAGGAGGAGCCTCACGGTGTCGATGAGCCGCCGACCGGCGGGCCACAGGTCCCCGCCGACGCCGACACGGGAGACGTGGGCACCGCCGACGATCCCGTGCCGCCCGACGCGCGGTGAGACCGCTGGGGGGCACCGTCCCGGCCGGACCGGGACGTTCCGCCCCGAGGTCGGGACATTCGCCCCGCCGCAACGGCCGCCCCGCGGCGTCGGAGGCCGTATCTTCACAGTGCACCGTGGAGAAGGGCACACCATGACGATCACGGCATTCCTGCCGCTCGAGCGCACCGCGTTCGCGACGCCCGACCTGTTCGCCGAGCCCCTGGCGTCCTGGCTCCCCGGTGCCCGCGACGGCGCGTGGTGCACGGCCGGTCCCGTCGTCGAGAAGGGCGACACCTGGTGGCGGTCGCTGCGCTGGGTCTCCCGGACCGGCCGCGTGCGCACGGGCCGCGTCGGCCTCCGCGTGCGCAACGACAACGGCGTGCTCGTCTTTCGCGGGGAGGCGGATGCGGAGGACGCCGCCGCCCACACCGACGCGGCGACGCTGCTGCAGGCACTGGCCGACGGGCTCGACCGTGCCCTGGTGGCCCGCATCGAAGCCGCCAAGCGCCGTCACCCGAGCGCCGGCCGCGCCGGCTGACGAGGACCGACCGCGCGGCCACCCGAACGGCGCGCGCCCCACGCCCACTAGCCTCGACCTGCAGCGTCGAGGAGGCACCGTGACGACCGTGGAGCTGCGGGCACACCTGACCGCCACCGGGCTCGCCGGGGCCGTGGCGACCAGCCCCGGCCACACGCGCGCCAACTGCGGGAAGCTCGCCGACGGGAACCCGGACTACACCTTCGGGCTGTCCGACTGGCACGACACCAGCCAGGCCGATGCGATCGAGGCGGTCAGCGCCGTGTGTGGCCCCGACGCGGTCGTCGGCGATGACGAGGCGCCGGGCTGGATCGACCCCGACGCGACCATCGCCGCCATCGAGCAGCACCGCGCCGTCCTGTCCGACGTGGCGGCGTCCCCCTGCCGGGTGCTCCTGGCGACCGGCCACCCGACGGGCCTGCTCGCACACTACGGCGCCATCGCCCGGGCGCTGCGGACCGCCGGCTGCCAGGTGGTGACGCCGATGGACGACCGGTGGCTGCGTGACCCGGCCCTCCACGGCGTGCGCTTCGTCGACGGCGTCGCGTGCGTGTGGACGGGCGGCGACCTCGTGCACACACACCTCAGCGACTACGCCGAGGCCATGCTCGACGCGGCGGACACGAGCCCCGACCTCGTCGTCGGCGACCACGGCATGGCCGGTGCCGCGATCGAGCGCGGCATCCGGACCCTCGCCGTCGCGGACGTGAACGATCCGGCGCTGTTCGTGGCGCAGCAGCGCGGCCGGACCCATGCCGTGCTCCCGATCGACGACAACCTCGCCCCGCGCCACTACGTGCCGGTCACGGACGCGGTCGTCGGCGGGATCCCTCAGCGACGCAGGTAGCGGGCCGGCACCTCGTCGACGAGCCACACGGCGTCGGTCGCGGGAACCAGCGTGTACCCGTCGGCGGCCATGGCGCCCGCGTCGACCGTGAGCACGACCGGTGTCCCGTGACGGGCACCCACCTGTCGCGCGGTCGCGATGTCGGCCGAGAGGTGGACCTGGCGGCGCCCCATGGGGCGCAGCCCCTCCGTCAGGATGGTGTCCACACGCGACGCCGCGGTGCCGTGGTACAGGATGTCCGGCGGCGTCGCCGGCCGGTGGCCGAGGTCCACGGGCACGCTGTGGCCGTACCGGGCGCGGATGCGCCGGCCGTCGGCCGACAGCTCGAAGCGCTGCTTGCCGCTCGTGCGCACCACCTCCTCGATGGCGGCGCGCGTGACGGCGCGCCCGCCGCCGCCGAGCGCCGCGACGAGGTCGTCGAGCGCCACCCAGCCACCGCGGTCGAGGGCGATCCCGAGCGCCTCCGGCCGGTGGCGGAGGTGGTACGACAGCCGCTTCGACAGCCGGGTCCGCTCCTGACGGCTCGCCCCCACCACATCGTCCCTTCACGTCACGGTCGCCGATGGTGCGCAGCGCCCCGAGCAGGCGTGGTGCAGCCCGGGCACGCCGGCCATGGTGACACCGGCGCCGGCACCGCTCACGATCGTCCGTCGGTGCCCGGGGGGTGCGCGAGCCCCCGCCGGGCGGTTCGGTGATAGCGAGCACACAACACGGCCACCCACCACCCACCGACCTTCGTTGGGACGAGCATGACGGCAGACCAGGACACCGCGAGCACCCCCACCGTCGACGGCGAGGGCGCACCCGACGCCGGCAGCGCCGTCGAGGTCGTCCGCTCGACGGATGCCGACACCCAGATCGAGCATCCGGACAAGCTGCTGCGCATCGCGCACATGACCCGCTCGCTGCTGAACGAGGTCGAGGCCACCGAGCTCGACGAGGCGGCCCGCGAACGGCTGACCGGCATCCACAACCAGGCCGTCGACGCGCTGCGCGACCTCGTCTCCGAGGACCTGCGCTCCGAGCTCGACGACCTCCACCTGTCGACGGAGGACTCGGCACCGAGCGGCCCCGAGCTGCGGGTCGCCCAGGCGCAGCTCGCCGGCTGGCTGCAAGGCCTGTTCCAGGGCATCCAGGCCAGCATCATGAGCCAGCAGGCGTCCGCGCAGCACCAGCTCCAGCAGATGCGCCAGCAGCGCGGCGGCGGATCCAGCACCGGACAGTATCTCTGAGAGCGTCGCGGACCGGGTCAGCCGCTCCGCGCGAACGTCGCCGTCAGCGCACCCTGCCCGACGACGTGCCCCTGTACCGCGTCCTGCAGCGTTGCGGGTGCGAAGCCCGGCTGCAGATCCAGCGACGTGTCGACCGCGTAGACGGTGAACCGGTAGTGGTGGGCGTCGTCACCCGCAGGCGGGCACGGCGCGCCCCAGCCCGTGTCGCCGAACCCGTTCGTGCCCTCGACCGCGCCCGAGGGCAGCTCGCGCCCCGTCAGCCGGGTGGTCGTCGCCGGGATGTCCGCGACCGTCCAGTGCACGAAGGTCCTCCCGGGCGCATCCGGGTCCTCGACGGTCAGCACGTACCCGGCGGCGCCGTCGGCCGGGCCCTGCCAGGACAGGTCGGGGACCGCCCCCTCACCGCTGCAGGTGAAGCGTGACGGCAGGCTGCCGCCGTCGCCGACGGCGGACGAGGTGACCGACAGGGCCGCCGAACCGGAGCCGAGGTCCAGGGGCGGCGACCCGCCCCCGCCGCAGCCGACCGCGCCCAGGGCGAGCACCCCGGCCACGAGGCCACGGACCACGACACGGCCGATCACGTGCATGACGGTTCCTCCTGCGGGTGACCATGGTGGCAGATGCTCCGTCGGGCCCGGCCCGTATTAGGGTCGCAGCCCATGAACCTGCTCGACCTCACCCTCCTCGCCGCGCTGGTGATCGCCGCCATCGGCGGCTACCGCATGGGGCTCGTCGCACGCGGCGCGTCGTGGGTGGGGGTCGCCGCCGGGATCGCCCTGTCGATCTGGGCGGTCCCTGCGGTCCTCGGCTGGTTCGAGGCCGGCTCCGCCACGCTGCGGCTGCTGCTCGGACTCGGCGTGCTCATGCTGTCGATCTCGCTCGGGGCGTCCCTCGGGGACCTGGTCGGCTACCGCCTGCGACGGGTCATCCACGCCACGCCCCTGCGCCCGCTGGATCGCATCGGCGGGGTGGCCGCCGGCGCCTTCGGGATCCTGCTCGTCCTGTGGTTCCTGCTGCCGGCCGCGGCGTCCGTGCCCGGCTTCGTCTCCCGGCAGGTGCGGGGGTCGGCGATCGTGGCCTGGGTCCGCAGCGTGTCGCCGTCCCCGCCCGACCCGCTGCAGGCCATCGGTCGGCTCGTCGAGGACAGCCGGTTCCCCGAGGTCTTCGCCGACCTGCGCCCGGCTCCCGACACCGGCCCGCCGCCCTCCGAGATCCCGGTCCCCCAGGACGTCGTCCAGGCCGTCACCGCCTCCACGGTCAACGTCGAGTCCCGCGGCTGTGGCGCCCGCTACGAGGGCAGCGGGTTCGCCCTCGACGCCGACACGGTCGTCACGAACGCCCACGTCGTCGCCGGCGCCGACAAGGTGCAGGTCCGGCGGCCCGACGGCAAGGTCCTGCCCGCCGAGGTGACCAACTTCGACGACAACCGCGACCTGGCGGTCCTGCACGTGCCCTCCCTCGGGCAGCAGCCCCTGGCCCTCACCGACGCCGAGGCCGGGGTGGACGGCGCCACGATCGGCTACCCGGGCGGCCAGAACACGCCCAAGGTCTCCCCCGTCCACGTCGAGCAGCAGCGTACCGCGGTCGGCCGGGACATCTACGGGCAGGACACGACCCGGCGGCAGGTGCTCTTCCTCTCGGCCCGGCTGGCGCAGGGAGACTCGGGATCACCGGTCATCGATGCGTCGGGAAAGGTGCTCGGAGTCGTGTTCGCGATCTCCCCCGACCGGGCGAGCACCGCCTACGCGCTCGCGTCGTCGGAGGTCCGTGGGCTGCTCGACGAGCAGCCACACCCCGGCACCGGCCGCTGCCAGCACTAGGGCGGACACCGCCGGCGACGCCAGGACCGTGGCGACCCCGACGCTGGGCCACCCGTCGGCGCTCCGCGAGCCGATGGGCCCTGGGCGGTCCCCCCCGTCGTCTCTACGGTCGCATCGACACCTGCTGCGGGAGAGATGCGACATGGCCGTCGTGGAACCATCCCTTGCGGACACGGACTGGCGCTCCCGGGCCGCCGCGACCGTCGGCGACGAACGCTGCGACGCGATCGACACGGCCGTGGCGTCCGCCCGCGAGGCCGCGGACGCCTTCCGCCGGCTCGACCAGGAGGCCGTCGACCGGATCGTCTGGGCGATGACGATCGCGGGCCTCGACGCCGCCGTCGACCTCGCCGAGGTGGCCCTCTCCGAGACGGGCGTGGGCGTCGTCGAGGACAAGGTCGTCAAGAACTACGTGGCGACGGAGTTCCTCTACGACTACCTCAAGGACAAGCCCACCGTCGGCGTCATCGACCACGACATCGAGCGTGGCATCGAGTGGGTCGCCGAGCCGATCGGCGTGGTCATGGCCATCACGCCGCTGACGAACCCCACCTCGACGGTGCTGTTCAAGGCGATCGTGGCGGCCAAGACCCGCAATGCGATCCTGTTCCGCCCGTCACCCTACGCGACCCGGTCGGCGACCCAGGCCGCGGAGGTGCTGCGGGTGGCCGGCGAGGCGGCCGGGCTGCCCCCGGGCGCACTCCAGGTGCTCGACGACCGGCCGCGCGAGGTGACCCAGTACCTGTTCCACCACCCCGACATCGACCTGATCTGGACCACCGGCGGTCCCGGAGTCGTGAAGGCCACCAACGAGGCCGGGAAGCCCGCCATCAGCGTCGGGCCGGGCAACGCCCCCGTGTACGTCCACCGGACCGCCGACATCGCGATGGCGGTCGTCGACCTGCTGATCTCCAAGACCTTCGACGCGTCGGTGATCTGTCCCGCCGAGCAGACCGCCGTCGTCGACGAACCCGTCTACGACCGCTTCGTCGCCGAGCTGACCCGCATGGGCGGCCACCTCCTCGACGAGGCCGAGACGATGCGGCTGGCCGAGTACGCCTTCGGGTGCGCCGACACCGTGAACCTCGAGGCGCTGGGCCGGCCGGCGCCGGTCCTGGCCGCGGCCGCCGGCATCGACGTGCCGGCCGCGACGAAGGTCCTGCTGGTGCCGCTGCCGAGCGACCTCGATGCCCTCGGAGCCCATCCGCTCGTCCGCGAGAAGCTGATGCCGGTGCTCGGGCTGGTCCGCTCCCCCGACGTGGACCACGGCGTCGCGGCCTCCGTCCTCGTCACCGAGCACGGGGGGCTCGGTCACACCTCCGCCGTGTACGCCCGTGACGACGCGGTCGTCACCCGCTTCGCCACCGCCGTGCGCACCGGCCGGATCCTCGTGAACGCCCCGACCGCGGTGGGGGCGCTCGGCGGGGTCTACAACAGCCTGACCCCGACGTTCTCGCTCGGCTGCGGGACCTGGGGCGGGTCGCTGACCACCGAGAACGTCAACTACCGGCAGCTGCTCAACGTCAAGACGGTGTCCCGGCGCAAGAGCCCCCCGCAGTGGTTCCGGGTGCCCTCCGACACCTACTTCAACCCGGGGGCCCTCACGAACCTGCGCGAGGTGGAGGCCCGCACCGCCGTCATCGTCACCGACGCCGTCAACGACGCCCGCGGCGTGACCGACCAGGTTCGCGACTACCTGCGAGCCACCAGCGTCCGCGTCTTCGCCGACGTGGTGCCCGAGCCCGACGAGGCGGTCATCCGCGCCGGCGTGGACGTCCTCGAGCGGGTCCGCCCCGACGTGATCGTCGCCGTCGGTGGTGGGTCGGTGCTCGACGCGGCGAAGGCGATGCGCCTCTTCCACGAGCACCCGGAGCTCGACCTCGCCGAGCTGTCCCTGCCGTTCCTCGACCCGCGCAAGCGCGTCGCCCGGTACCCGACGATCGCGCACACGGTCCGGCTCGTGGCCATCCCGACCACGGCCGGCACGGGGTCGGAGGTCTCGCCGGCCGCGGTCATCACGATGGGCGACCGCAAGGCGACGCTGGTCGACTACTCGCTCGTGCCGGACATGGCGATCGTCGAGCCGGAGCTGACCATCTCGATGCCGCCGGCGGTGACCGCGGACACGGGCATCGACGCGCTGACCCACGCGCTCGAGGCGGCCGTGTCCATCTTCGCGTCGCCGTTCACCGACGCCTTCTGCGTGCAGGCGGTGCGTCTGATCCTCGAGGCACTGCCGCGGGCCGTGGCCGACGGCTCGGACCTCGAGGCGCGCACGATGATGGCGAACGCGGCGACCCTCGCCGGCCTCGCGTTCTCGAACGCGTTCGTCGGCGTGAACCACGCGCTGGCGCATGCCGTCGGGGCTCGGTTCGGGATCCCGCACGGACGCGCCAACGCGATCTTCCTGCCTCATGTGATGCGCTACAACGCCTCTATGCCGTCGAAGTTCATGCCGGCGCCGGGCTACGGCAGCTACGTGGCGCCGGACAAGTACGCGCAGGTGGGCTGGATCATCCTGGGTGGGCGCGACGACGCGGCGCGCCGGGGACGGCTCTTCGACCGGGTCGAGGTGCTCCTCGACGAGGTGCACCTGCCACGGACGCTGAAGGACGCCGGGGTCGACGAGGCGGCGTTCGAGGCGGCGATCCCCGACCTGGCCCGGGCGGCCTTCACCGACCCGAGCCTGCGGACCAACCCGCGCATGCCCATGATCGCCGAGCTCGTCGAGCTGCTGCAGGCCGGCTTCCACGGGACGCCGCCGATGTAGCGCGACAGCGCGTCGAGCCCGACCCGCCCGCTAGTCCCGCCGCCCGGACCAGATCGACACCCCCCGGATTCCCCGTATGCGGGGAAACCGGGGGGTGTCGACGTGGGCAGCGGTGCGACGCGGCGACGCGGCGAGGCGGCGAGGCGGCGACGCGGCGACGCGGCGAGGCGGCGGCACGGCGAGGCGGCGAGGCGGCGGCACGGCGACGCGGCGACGCGGCGACGCGACGACGCGGTCATGCGGTCGGCTCAGCGGGAGTAGGTGCCGACCAGCCGGTTCTGCTCGATGATGTTGTCCCCGTAGGTGTCGAGGAACTCGCGGCGGCTCAGGCCGGGCCCGTCGTCGACCTCGGTGTCGAGCGCGTACACCCAGAAGTAGTAGTGATGGTCGCCATGGCCCTCGGGCGGCAGGGGGCCCCCGTACTGCTGGCCGCCGAAGTCGGTCGCGCCCTGGGTGTGGGCGTCGCCACCACCTTCGGGGATCCCGTTCGCGTCCGCCGGTATGCCGTAGACGACCCAGTGGGTGAAGCCGAACGGCAGCGGAGCGTCCGGGTCGTGGCAGATGACCGCCAGCGAGCGCGTCCCGTCGGGGACGCCGGAGAACTGCAGCTCCGGCGAGATGTCGTCGTGCTCGTGCGAATGCTTGTCAGGGATCCGCTGTCCCCACCCGAAGGCGGGGCTCGAGATCTTGAGGTCCTTGATGTTGAGGCCCATGCGTCCCTCTCTGCGGCTCGGAAACCTCGGTGCTCACGATGCTAGGGGCGCACACCGGGCTCTGGCGGCGCCCCCGACCTGTCCGCGTGCAGGGTTGCGGTCGGGGACGGACCGGGCCGGGGTGACCCTGAACCCCCATCTCGTCACGGTGAGCGGGGGCGGGACTCCGCCCGGTGGGGCTCACCGGTCTTCTCGCCCTGCGCCTCGGGGCGGGGCTCGGTGGGCTTGGTCCCCATCACGCGGTAGCCGGCCCAGACGGCGCCACCCACGATCAGGGCAACGATCAACAACCACCAGATCATCGTGTCTCCTCCGTGTCGTCGCCTCCACCATGTCGGCTCGCGTGCGGTCGCGGGCGCGGTACGGGCCGACCGGCGTACGGGTCGGTGCACCCGCGTGGCGTTCGGACGTGTCCGTGCCGCAGCCCTGCGGCGTCACGGCGTGGTCGCCCGGACGCTGGACATCCGGTCGGACGACGACGATGCCACCTGGCCGCGATCCGATCGCGGCCCGCTACGGTGCGAACGACGCCACCCTCCTCTACCCGCACGCCGCCCCTGCCAGGAGCATGGACGTGGACAAGCCACTCCCGTACGGAAACGGCACGACCGGCCTGCAGCAGGCCGTCGGTCAGCTCGCGGCCCGCCTGCCGGAGCCCCTGCGGCCGCTGGCGCGGCTCGCCTACAACTACCGCTGGTCGTGGACCGGCGGCGACGACCTGTTCGCGAGGGTGGCCCCCGATCGCTGGGCGACGGGCGACCGGAACCCGGTGCGTCTGCTCGTGGAGGCGGCCCCGAGCGACCTCGAGCGCGCCGCCGGCGACCCGGACCTCCTGCGGCAGTTGGACACGCAGATCGACGCGCTCGACGCGGATCTGTCGCGCGACTTCGCGTCGGATCTCGACACCGACCGGCCGGTCGCGTTCCTGTGCGCCGAGTTCGGTGTGCACGAGTCACTCCCGATCTACTCCGGCGGTCTCGGGATCCTCGCCGGCGACATCCTGAAGGAGGCGTCCGATCGGGCGCTGCCGATGGTCGCCGTGGGTCTGCTCTACCGCCGCGGCTACTTCCACCAGCGCGTCGACCGCTCGGGCTGGCAGCACGAGTACTGGATCGACACCGACACGGACCTGCTCCCGGCCGCCCTGGTCCGCGACGGCGACGGGCACCCGATCACGGTGTCGGTGAGGCTCTGGGGCCGCGAGACGGTCCTGCAGGTCTGGCGGGTGCAGGTCGGCCGCGTGCCACTGTTCCTGCTCGACGCGGACCGGCCCGAGAACGACGCCGTGCAGCGCTGGGTCACGAGCCGGCTCTACGACGGGAACCGTGACATCCGGCTCGCGCAGTACGCGGCGCTCGGCATCGGCAGCATCCGTGCGCTGCAGGCCCTCGGGATCGACCCCGGCGTCGTCCACCTCAACGAAGGGCACCCGGCGCTCGCGGCGCTCGAGCTGGCCTCGGCCAACGTCCGCAGCGGGCACAGCTTCGACACGGCGACGCGCCGTGCCCGCCAGCGGATGGTGTTCACGACCCACACCCCCGTCGCTGCGGGGAACGAGGCGTACGACCCCAGCCGTGTCATGGACATCTTCCGTGACCTCCCGGAGCGCCTGCGAACCGACCGGGAGACCTTCCTGGGGCTCGGCCGCATCAACCCGAACGACCATGACGAGCCCTCCGGGATGACCCCGCTCGCCCTGCGGCTCAGCCGCCACGCGAACGCGGTCAGCCGCCGCCACGGCGAGGTGGCACGGTCCATGTGGCAGCCACTCTTCCACGGCAGCGCCGACGACGTGCCGATCGAGCACGTCACGAACGGGGTCCACCTGCCGACGTGGATGGCGGCGCCGATGCGTTCGCTGCTCGACCGCTACCTCGAGGACGGCTGGGCCGAGCGCGGCCACGACCCCGCGGTGTGGCGCGGCATCGACGACATCCCGGACGCCGAGCTGTGGGAGGCACGCAACGAGCTTCGCCGCCGGCTGGTCGAGTTCGTGCGCGACCGGAGCGCCACCGACCGTCTGGCCCGCGGCGAGGAGCTGACCTACGTCGAAGCGGCTGCGACGAGCCTGTCCCCCGACGTGTTCACGATCGGGTTCGCCCGCCGGATGGCGCAGTACAAGCGGCTGCACCTGCTGACCAGGGACGCGCAGCGGGCCATCAAGCTGCTCGAGGAGCCGCTGCCGACCCAGTTCCTGTTCGCCGGCAAGGCCCACCCGATGGACGACGCCGCGAAGGGCGTGCTGCAGGGCACGTTCGCCCTCAAGGGTGCCCCACCGGTGGCCAGCCGCGTCGCGTTCCTCGAGGACTACGACATCGGCATCGCGAAGATGCTGGTCTCGGGCTGCGACGTGTGGGTGAACGTGCCCCGTCCGCCGCTGGAGGCCAGCGGCACCAGCGGGATGAAGTCCATCCTCAACGGCGGCCTGCACCTGAGCGTGCTCGACGGCTGGTGGGCGGAGGCCTACGACGGCATCAACGGCTGGGCGATCCCCGGCAACGTCGATCACGACCACGGGGCGCAGGACGCACGCGACGCCGATCGCCTCTACGACCTGCTCGAGCACGAGGTCGTCCCGCTGTTCCACGACCGGGACGAGGACGGGATCCCGCACCGGTGGGTCGCCCGGGTGAAGGCGTCGCTCAGGACCAACGGTCCGCGCTTCGTGGCCTCACGCATGATGGGCGACTACGTCAGCCAGGTCTATCCGGCCTGAGCCGCGGCAACGAGGCTGAGCCGCGGCAACGAGGCTGAGCCGCGGCAACGAGCGCATGGCGACGGGGCGCCGCGATCGGCGCCCCGTCGTCATGCGCTGGCGGCTGGCGGTCAGCCGGTGGACTTCTTCGTGGCCTTCTTCGCCGTCTTCTTGGCGGTCTTCTTCGCCGCCTTCTTGGCCGTCGTCTTCTTGGCGGTCTGGCGGGCGCCGGCGGCAGCCGTGCCGCCCTTCGGGGTGCGCTCCTTCACGGGCTCGCCGTGGTCGTGGTCGTGCGACTCGTTGGCGTGCTCCGCGTCGAAGTCCTGGTGCGGGACGTGCGTGTGGGTCACGGCCGGGTGGTCGTGCTCGTGGCCGTGCTGCCAGAAGTGGTGCTCGAAGTCACCGCGATCCGGCATGTAGTTGTGGGTCACGTGCCAGTGGTCGTGATCGTGGACGAGCGCGTCGTGATGATGCTCCTCGCCACCCTCGTGCTGGTGGTGCGTCACAGTGTCTCCCTGTCGCCGGGCTCACGCCAACCTATGGGGTGCGGGTGGGGGTACCGCACGGACAGACGGACGGGGGCGGACGCCGAGTCCCGGCCGCGACATCCCCCACCGTCGTCGGCAGCGCTCCCGACCGAAAGGGCGACCGTGGCGAAGCGACTCGAGATCCGCCGGCACACCGACAACGACGGGGACGTGCTCAGCGACGAGGGCGTCGCCGCAGCGCTGGAGATCGGCCGTGATCTCGCCGGCCGCTACGACCTCGTCGTGTCCTCGGGCGCACAGCGAGCCACGCAGACAGCGGCGTGCTTCATCGCCGCGACCGGGTTGCGCGTGTCGCACGGCGTCCTGGTGGAGGCCGGTGTGCGTTCCGACCAGGAGGGCCGCTGGAAGGAGGCCTACGAGGCCGCGGGCAGCGCGGAGCTCGCGCAGCTCCGGGAGGCCGACCCGGACCTCGTCGCCGAGGACGGGGCGCGGCTCGCCGCGGGCCTGCAGCGGATCCTGGATCGCCTCCCCGACGGCGGCCGCGCGCTGGTCGTGGGCCACAGCCCCACGAACGAGGCGGCGGTCTTCGGGCTGACCGGCACGATCGTCGGTCCGCTCGGCAAGGGAGAGGGCGTCGTCGTGACCGCGGACCAGGAGGGCTACCGGGTCGCGCCCGCCTGAGGGTCGGCCGTGACGCCAGCAGCGAGCGGCGGCTCGAACGCGGCCGGGTCGGCCAGGTAGGTCTCGAGGCTGCGGGCGAGCCGGGCCGCGTGGAAGCCGTCGAGGTAGCGGTGGTCGAGCGTGGCGGTGACCGTCACCATGGGCCGGGCGACGATCTCGCCGTCCACGACGACCGCCCGCTCGGTCACCTCGCCGACGAGGACGAGGAACGGCACCCGGTAGTAGGGCGACAGCGGCGCATAGGCGTGCCGGATCCCGAACATGCCGACCGAGCTCACGAGCGCGGACCCGAAGGTCTGCCGCGGCAGCCCCAGGCGAGGCAGGTGGAGGTCCAGGTCCACGGTGAGCCATGCCGCGGCGCGCATCGCGAGCTTCAGGGCCCGTGGGGGCACCCGCGCCAGCATCGTCTTGGTGCGGCCAACGTCCTCGTCCTCGCCGGCATGGATGCGGGCGGTGCGGGCCGCGAGCTCCTCCGCGATCGCCACCACGGACTTGTCCTGCGCGCCGACGACCTTCACGCCGGTCAGCTCGCTGCCCTGCTCGGCGGAGACGATGAAGAAGACGTCGGCGCTCTCGCGCAGGACGAAGCGGCCCCGGTGCAGGCGGCCGTTGAGATCCGGGTTCTCGCCGAGCGCATGGGCGATGCCCTTGCCCACCAGATGGGTGAGCGTCAGCTTCACGCCGGTCGCTGTCCGCACCTCCTCGAGGTACGCGAGCAGCGCGGTCGCGTCGATCTCCAGGTCGCCGTAGATCTGCGGATCGGACGGGTGCCTCCAGGTCGCGGCGGCGATCTTGCGCCACCCGCGGATGCGTCGTCCGTCTGCCATCTCGTCCCTCGCCGCCGACCGCCCGGCAGCGACAGTAGCGTCCCGGGGCTACCCGCCGGCGGCAGCGCGGGACGGCGAGCCCGTCGGCGTCGTCGTGGGCGTCGTCGCCGAGAGGGACGTTGTGCCGGGGGGATCGCCCCTGCCGGCGACCGTCGCACGCTGCGACGCCCCGGCGCGGCGGACCGTCACGACGCTTGCCGCCACGAACCAGAGGATCGCGGTCACGTTGCCGACCGCACCGGCCGCGCGCAGCCAGCCGACAGCGGCGAGGTCGCCGGCGATGCGGACGGCGAGCGAGACGTGCAGCAGCACGACGTGCACGTAGAAGACGCGGCGGAACGGCAGCGTCACCCGGAGCACCGCGGGCAGGATCACCGGCGCGTGCCCGAACACCATCGACATGACGAAGCCGAGGAACAGGGCGTGCAGCATCGCGTCGTAGTGCAGGCCCGCGCCCGGCGGCACCCCGAACCACAGCGCGCCGGCGACGAGCATCCACCCGAAGCCGGCGAGCAGGCAGATGGCGACGAAGCGCGGCAGCCCCTCGCGATGGACCGTGCGACGCGCGAGGTCGTAGCGCAGCAGCCAGAGGGCCAGGGCCACGAGCGCGACCGCCGTGACCCGGAACCCGGCCGGCCGGTCGAACCCGCTCAGCGCCACCCCGCCGAGGAAGACCGCGACGGCGACGACGAGCGCGGCCCGTGCCGCAGCGGGCGGGGCGACGAGCCGCGACAGCTCGACCCGCTCGCCGACGATCGTCAGGAGGAGGAACGCAGCCAGCCACGGAACGACGGCCGGGATCGAGGCGCCGGCCAGCCACCAGCCGGCGGCCACGGCCCAGCACGCGGCGCCCGCCACCTCGATTCCGAGATGCAGCGAGGGCTGCTGGCGCCAGCCGTTCGCTTCGACGGCGGTGAGCGCGACGCCGGCGAGCGTCAGCAGCAGCGCCGCCGGTCGGGCGGGCAGGCCGAGGGAGAGCCACAGCGCCCCGGCGCCCGCGAGGACCGGCGCGCTGTAGGTCCAGGCGTGGCGGAAGGCGACCGCGCGCTCGAGCGCCACGAGGGTGCCGAGCAGGCCGAGCACCATGAGCACCCCGTGGCTGCGGACCGATCCGCTGCTCGCGCCCGGCAGCGCCCAGCCGAGGCGCGCGAGCCCGGCCCACATCCCGGTGAGCATGGCGAGACCGGCCGGCGCGAGCAGCAGACGGCGGCGACGGACGGTGGCGGGCGCGGTGGGCGGCAACGTGGTCCTCCGGAGCGATGCCGCAGACTTTATCTCCAGTCGATAGTAGAAACAACGTCTTCAGGTTCTATGCTCCACTCCGTCGTGCGTCGCCGTCGCGCCGGCATGGCGCCCGGTCGGCGCGCGTGGTTGCATCGGGCCCGAGCGACGAGGAGACCGACATGCAAGCCGTCCGCGTGCACGAGACCGGTGGCCCCGAGGTGCTGCGGGTCGACGAGGTCGACGTGCCGGAGCCGGGTCCGGGTGAGGCACGGGTACGCGTCGCTGCCGCCGGGCTGAACTTCATCGACACCTACCAGCGCTCGGGCGCCTACCCGCTCGAGCTCCCCGTCGCCCTCGGACAGGAGGCGGCCGGCACCGTCGACGCCGTCGGCGAGGACGTCACGTCCGTCGAGGTCGGCGACCGGGTGGCCTTCACCGGCGTCCTGGGCGCCTACGCCGAACAGGTGGTCGTCCCCGCGGCGCGGCTGGTGGAGGTCCCGGACGCGATCGACCCCGAGGTCGCCGCCGCCCTGATGCTGCAGGGCATGACCGCGCACTACCTCAGCCACAGCACCTATCCCCTGCACGGTGGGGACTGGACCCTCGTGCTGGCGGCGTCCGGCGGTGTCGGTCACCTCCTGGTCCAGCTCGCGAAGGAGCGGGGTGCCCGGGTCATCGGCACGGTCTCCACCGAGGAGAAGGAACGCCTCGCCTACGAGGCCGGCTGCGACGAGGTCGTGCGCTACACCGAGACCGACCTCGTCGCGGCCGTGCGGGAGCTGACCGCGAGCCGTGGCGTCGACGTCGTGTACGACTCGGTCGGCCGCGACACGTTCGACCAGAGCCTCGACTGCCTGCGGGCACGCGGGATGCTCGTGCTCTTCGGGCAGTCCAGCGGCGCCGTCCCGCCGGTCGACCTGCAGACGCTGAACACCAAGGGATCGCTGTACGTGACGCGTCCGAGCCTCGGGCACTACATCGCGGGGCGTGAGGAGCTGCTCGGACGCGCCCGGGACGTCTTCGGCATGGTCGCGTCGGGCGACCTGCACGTCCGCATCGACCGCCGCTTCCCGCTCACCGAGGCAGCCGATGCGCACCGCTACATCGAGGGCCGTCAGACCAAGGGCAAGGTTCTGCTCGTGCCGTGACGCGCGGCGCGACGCGATGCCGTCGCGATGCCGTCGCGATGCCCTCGCGACGCCGTCGCGGGAATATACCCCTGGGGGTATATTGCTCTGTGTCGTGACGGGTCGTCTCGGGCCCGTCCCGACAGCCGATCGAGAAGGAGCCCCCGAGTGGTCCGCAGCACCGCCCCCGCCCCCACCGTCCCCCCGCAGGAAGCCCACCGCATGGTCCGCGACGGCGCCAGCCTCGTGGACGTGCGCGAATCCTACGAATGGGCGTCGGGCCACGCCCCCGACGCCGTACACGTCCCCCTCGACTCGGCCCCCGAGCTGCACCGGGTGCTCGACCGCAGCCGGCGGGTCCTCGTGGTGTGCCGCTCGGGCCAGCGCGCCGGCCACGCCGCGACGATGCTGCGCCGCCTCGGCTACGACGCCCTCAACGTGGACGGCGGCATGCAGAGCTGGGCCGGCGCCGGCCTCCCGGTCGTCACCGACGCCGGCGTCCGCGGCCAGGTGGCCTGAGCCCGCTGCCGGGCGCTCGGGAGACAGCCGGCTAGCGCCGCCCGGCCGGCTCCGGCGTGTCGAGGAACACCGCCCCGTGCCGCTCGAGGATCCGGTGCGCCCGGTAGGTGACGTGCTCGTCGTGCACCTCGACGAGCGGCATCGGGGCGTCCGACGACAGCTCGAGCCACCGCTGGTCCGCGTCACCGTCCTCGGCGTGCTGCTGCATGCCCCACATGCCGCCGGCGAGCGCGCCGAACCCTGCCCAGGCGAAGGCGCCGACCGCGAACCCGGTGACCCCGAGCGCCACGAGGTCGGACAGCGACCACGTCATGAGCAGACCGGCCACCGCCCCGACGAGGGCGCCGATCAGGGCCCCGCGTGCGGCAGCGTGTGCCTCGCCGTGCAGCCCCTCCTCGGCGACCGGATAGCGTCCCGGCGCGGGATGGCTCAGATGCACGGCGCTCGCGACGATCCCGTGCTCGGTCAGGTCGCGGGTCGCCGACCGTGCCTCGTCGTCATCGGGCAGCACCGCCCAGACCGTGTCGTACCTCGTCACAGCTCCTCCTTCGGCGGGACCCTGCCCTCATCATCGCCGCTGGCGCTCGCGACGGCAACGGTCAGGCTTCCTCGTCGGCCGTGGCCTCGGCGGTGATGAAGCGTCGGCCGGAGGGCGAGAGCACCGCCCCGGCCACGCCCGCCATCGTGACGGCCCCGCCGACGAGGTGGATGACGCCGATCTGCTCGCCGAGCAGCCACCACGCCCAGGTGGCCGCGAGGACGGGGATCCCGAGACGCATGACCGGCGGCACGTTCGCCGGCACCCACTGCAGCGGCCAGGTCATGGCGAAGTGGCCGAAGGCGCCGGGGCCGACGGCCACCGCGGCGGCGTAGACGAGGTCGAGCTGGTGCGCGGTCGTGACGTGCTCCCCCACGAGCGTGATGTAGCCGGACACGAACACGGCCGCGACGGTGAAGACGCCGGCCAGGAACGGGACGACGCTCATGTGGTCGCGGCTGCGCTTCGACAGGAGGAAGAAGAGCGCGAACGCGAACACGTTGCCGAGCGCGAGCACCATGCCGACCGGGCTGCCCTCAGGCCCCGCCGAGGCGCCCGCGACGACGACCGCCGCGCCGACCATCGCGAGCAGCGACCACGCGCGGAAGGCCGGCCCCGGCCGCTCGGCGAACATGGGAACGGCGAGCAGCCCGGTGACGATCGGCGAGAGCGTGTTGACGAGCGTCACGTCCACGACCGACGTGGCCTTGAGCGCCGAGAACAGCAGCAGCTGGTGCGCCCCGAACGCGATCCCCGCGAGCCCGGCCGTTCGCCAGGCCGCCAGATCCGGGCGCTCGCCCGTCACCCGACGGTGGATCACGGCCGCCAGCACGAAGGTGGCGGCGCCGAACCAGAGGCGCCAGAACGAGAAGACCGGCCCCGACACCGACGAGGCACGCACGAACACCGGGCCGGTGCTGTAGAGCACGACGCCGACGGCGATCGGCGTCAGGGGATGGCGTCGCCCGAACGCCTGCAGGCGGCGTCCGAGCGATGCCGGCTCGGTGGTGGACACGCGACGCTCCGGACAGGGGCTGGACGGGCGGGGCGGGGGCAATGACCGTACCCACCGACCGTCCCGACGCATGGCAGGGACACGTGCACCCACCGTGGCACTCCCGTAGGTTCTGGCTGCGACACCGACCGACGAGGAGTGCCGGGACGATGAGCCTTCCCCTCGAGCGCTACGGGCTGGTCGGCGACAGCGAGACGGTCGCGCTGGTCGCCGACGACGGCGCCATCGACTGGCTCTGCATGCCCCGGTTCGACTCCGGCGCCTGCTTCGCCGCCCTGCTCGGCGACGACGAGAACGGGCGGTGGCGGATCGCGCCGGCCGGGGAGGTCACGCGCACCCGGCGCCGCTACCGCCCCGGGACCCTGATCCTCGAGACGGAGCTGACGAGCGCCGACGGGACGATCCGCCTCATCGACTTCATGCCGCCCCGGGGCACCGGGAGCGGACGCGGCCACCTCCCGGACCTCGTGCGGATCGTCGAGGGCGTCGAGGGGCGGGTACCCGTCAGGATGGACCTCCGGGTGCGCTTCGACTACGGCTGGATCGTGCCCTGGGTCACCCACCGCGACGACCTCACCCGGTTCGTGGCAGGCCCCGACGCGCTCGTGCTCGCCACGCCCGTGGAGCCCCGCGGGGAGGACCACCGCACCACCGCCGAGTTCACCGTCGGCGAAGGTGACCAGGTGCCCTTCGTCCTCACCTGGCATCCCTCCCACCAGGCGCCGCCCGAGACGGTCGATCCCTTCGACACGCTCGACCAGACCACCCGCTGGTGGCGGGAATGGACGGAGCGCAGCACCTACAACGGCAAGTGGGCGGACGCGGTGCAGCGATCCCTCATCACCCTCAAGGCCCTCACCTACGCGCCCACCGGCGCGATCGTCGCCGCCCCGACCACCTCGCTTCCCGAGCGCCTCGGCGGGGAGAGGAACTGGGACTACCGCTACACCTGGTTGCGGGACGCGACCTTCACGCTCTACGCGCTGACGTCGGCCGGCTACCGCGACGAGGCCGAGGCCTGGCGGGACTGGCTGCTGCGCACGGTCGCCGGCGACCCGAGCAAGGTGCAGATCCTCTACGGGATCGCCGGCGAGCGACGCCTCCCCGAGCTCGAGCTGCCCTGGCTCACCGGGTACGAGGACTCGCGCCCCGTGCGGGTCGGCAACGCCGCCCACGGCCAGCTGCAGCTCGACGTCTACGGCGAGGTCATGGACGCCATGCATCACGCCCGCCGGGCCGGCCTCCACCCCGACGAGCCGGCCTGGGATCTCCAGCGTGTCCTGCTCGATCACCTCGAGTCGCACTGGCACGAGCCCGACAACGGCATCTGGGAGGTGCGCGGGGACCTGCAGCACTTCACCCACTCCCGGGTGATGGCGTGGGTGGCCTTCGACCGCGCCGTGAAGGCCGTCGAGCAGACCGGCCTCGACGGCCCCGTCGACCGCTGGAAGCGGCTACGCGACGAGGTCCACGACGAGGTCTGCCGCGAGGGGTACGACGCCGAGCTCGGCGCCTTCACGCAGGCCTACGACAGCAAGGCGCTCGATGCGAGCCTGCTGCTCATCCCGCAGGTGGGCTTCCTCCCGCCCGACGACGAGCGCGTCGTCAGCACCATCGACGCGATCGACCGCACGCTCTCGGTCGGGGACGGCTTCGTGCTGCGCTACGACGTTGGCGAGAGCGATGACGGGCTCGGCGAGGGCGAGGGCGCGTTCCTGCTGTGCAGCTTCTGGATGGTGGACGCGCTGGCCCAGATCGGCCGGCGGCGCGAGGCCGAGGAGCGCTTCGAGCGGCTCCTCGGGCTGCGCAACGACGTGGGCCTGCTCGCGGAGGAGTACGACACGGCAGCCGGCCGTCTCATCGGCAACTTCCCGCAGGCGTTCTCGCACATCGGTCTGGTGAACTCCGCCGCGAACCTGTCCGTCGCGGAGGGCGGGCCGATGGAGCAGCGCAGCGAGCGCAGGGAGGCGCCGAACCCGTAGGTGCCCGGTGGCTGGGGCTCAGGTGGTCACGGCGCCGCGGGTTGCCGCCTCGATCGCCTGCTCGAGGCGCTCCGCCGAGTACGGCAGCACGACGTGGCAGCCGGCCAGCAGGGATGCGTGACGCAGCGCCACGCTGTTCGGCACCTCCACGACGACGGGCATCTGCGGGTAGCTGGCGCGCATCGATTCGAGCACGGCACGCTCGTCCGCGTCGTCGAGGTCGAGGTCGAAGTACGTGACGTCGGCGTCCTCGATCAGCTCGCAGCGTCCCTCGGACACCAGCGGGCATCCGTCGCGGCCCCCGGGCCCCGCGCAGACGACCGAGTCGTAGCCCCGGGCCTGCAGGGTCGACGCGGTCGCGGCCGCCGACGCGCTGTCTCTGCTCTCGATGACGACTCGCGCGGTACCGAGCGCTCCCATGCCGTCCTCCTCCACGTGTCCGGTGCAGCATTCCCGTGGCTGGCCATGCCGGACAGAGTCGAAGGGCCTCGGCCGCGTGGGTCCGATGCGGCCGCCCCCGCTCACCGGCGTCTATGCGTCGCCACGGCCCCGCGCAGGCGTTGCTGCAGCGCCTGCCGCTCCGCGTCGCTGGCATAGGGATGCCTCGGCCAGAAGAAGCCGCGCAACCCGTCCTTGTGTCGACGCGGGACCACGTGGACGTGCAGGTGGTCGACGCTCTGGCTGATGCGGTTGTTCGCCGCCACGAAGGTGCCCTCGGCCCCCACGACCGCCTCGAGCGCCGCCATGACCGTCTGCACGGCCTCGAGCAGCGGCGCGGCGAGCTCGCCGGGCAGGTCCGCGAGCGTGCGGTGGTGGTCGCGGGGAACGACCAGCGTGTGGCCGTGGAACACGGGGCGGCGGTCCAGGAACGCCGCCACCTCCTGCGACTCGTAGACGAGCACGTCGTCGCCACCGGCCGCGACGATGGCGCAGAACGGACAGTCGGAGGCGGTCAGAACCGGATCACCTGCCGGATGACGCGCCCCTCCTGCATGGCGGTGAAGGCCGCGTCCGCCTCGTCGAGGGTGCGGTGCTCGGTGATCATCTCCTCGAGCTCGAGCCGGCCGGCGCGCCACAGCTCGAGGAGCCTCGGGAACTCGCGACGCACGTCGGCGCTGCCGTAGACCGAGCCGACGAGCGTGCGCCCCATGAAGAAGAGCTCGAAGGCGGACAGCTCGACGAGGTCGGTCGTGGCGCCGGCACCGACGACGACCGTGGTGCCGCCGCGCCGGGTGGCGTCCCACGCCTGGCGGATGGTCGCGGACCGCCCGACCGCCTCGATCACGTGGTCGAAGCCCTCGCCGGCCGTGAGCTCGCGCCGTGCCTCCCCGAGGTCGTCGGGGACGACCGCGTGGGTGGCGCCGAACCGCCGGGCCCATTCGTGCTTCGCCTCGACCGGGTCGACGGCGAGGACGACCGACGCCCCGGCGAGGACCGCGCCCTGGATGGCCGCGATGCCGACCCCGCCGCAGCCGATCACCGCGATGCGGTCACCGGGGCGCGCCTTCGCCGTGTTCAGGACGGCGCCGACGCCGGTCGTGACGCCGCAGCCGACGATCGCCGCCACGTCGAACGGCACGTCGGCCGGGATGGGGATGACCGCCTCGCTCGGGAGGACGGCCTCCTCGGCGAACGTGCCCGTGCCCATGAAGCCGTAGATCGGCTCGTCGCCGAGACGGAAGTTGGCCCGGCGCGCTGCCTCGGCGGGGCGCTCCTGGCAGAGGTAGGCCTCGCCGCGCAGGCAGGCACGGCAGTGGCCGCACGGTGGCACCCACGCCACGACGACGTGGTCGCCGACCTGGAGCCCGGTGACGCCGGCCCCGAGCTCGACGACCTCGCCGGCCCCTTCGTGCCCGAGGACGAGAGGGGTCGGCATCGGCAACGTGCCGGTCATCGCCGACAGGTCCGAGTGGCACACGCCGGTGGCGTGGAGGCGCACCCGCACCTGACCGGCGCCGACGGCCACCAGCGACACGTCGTCGCGGACGTTCGATGCCCTGCCCGACGGCGTGCACGACGGCGGCGCGCATTGCGGCTCCTCCAGGTCCCGTGTGCCGCCGGAGGCTAGCCGGTCGGTGGGGCCGGCCGTGACCGACACGGCGGGCCCTGCCACCTCGCCACCGCAGCGGGCCGCCTAGTGTGCGTCGCTGCAGCCGGCCGGAGGAGCACCCATGGAATACGTCGACGTGCAGTCGGTGCACGTCCCCGCCCTCGGGTTCGGGACGTGGCGCCTCGACGGCCACCAGGCCCGGGACGGCGTCCGGCATGCCCTCGAGGTCGGCTACCGGCACATCGACACGGCCGCCATGTACGGCAACGAGGACGAGGTGGGCGCGGGGATCCGCGACGCCGGCGTCGCGCGCGACGAGATCTTCCTCGTCACCAAGATCCCGCCCGGCAGCCTCGACGCCGCCTCGGTGCATCGAACGGTGCAGTCCAGCGTCGACGCGCTCGGGCCCGTCGACCTCCTGCTCATCCACTGGCCCTCCTCCCGCGGCGTGCCGCTCGGCGAGACCCTCGGCGCGATGCGCGAGGCCCAGGAGCAGGGCCACGCAACCCACCTCGGCGTGAGCAACTTCCCGGTCGACCTGCTGCGCGAGGCGATGGAGCACGCCACGATCGTCGCCGACCAGGTCGAGTTCAACCCCTTCAAGCCCCAGGATGCGCTCGTCGCGTTCGCAGCGGAGCACGACCTGCTCGTCACCGCCTACTCGCCGCTGGCCAAGGGCCGGGTCACCCGGGACGCGACCCTCCAGGAGATCGCCGACGCCCACGACGCGACGCCGGCCCAGGTGGCGCTGCGCTGGCTGCTCGACCAGCCGAACACCGCCGTCATCCCGAAGGCGGCGAGCGACCGGCACCGCGAGTCGAACCTCGCCGCGCTCGACCTGGCGCTCACCGACGACGAGCGGCAGCGGATCGCCGGCATCGCCCGCTGAGCCGAAAGGAGTCACCATGCGCGCCGTCACCGTGGCCCCCCGCCAGCCCGACTCGGTCGCTCTGGAGGAGGTCGACGAGCCGCCGCCCGGCGACGGCGACGTCCTCGTCGAGACGCTCGCCGTCGGCGTCTGCGGCACCGACGTTGAGATCATCGCGGGGCACCACGGCGAGGCACCTCCGGGGCGCGAGCGGATGGTCATCGGGCACGAGTCGCTCGGCCGGGTGCTCGAGGCGCCGGCGGACTCGCGGCTGTCGGCGGACGACCTCGTGGTCGGCATCGTGCGCCGGCCCGATCCGGTCCCCTGCCCGAACTGCGCGGTCGGCGAGTGGGACATGTGCCGCAACGGCCGCTACACGGAGCGCGGCATCAAGGGCCGTGACGGCTACCTGTCGGAGCGGTTTCGCATCGAGCCTGCGTTCGCCGTGCCCGTCCCGGCGGCCCTCGGCACCCTCGGCGTCCTCGTGGAGCCGACCAGCGTGGTCGCCAAGGCCTGGGAGCACATCGACGCGATCGGTCACCGCGCCCGCTGGCTGCCCCGGCGGGTGCTCGTCACGGGCGCCGGACCGATCGGGCTGCTGGCGGCGCTGCTCGGTGCGCAGCGGGGGCTCGAGGTGCACGTGCTCGACCGGGTCGAGGACGGGCCGAAGCCCGAGCTGGTCGCGGCGCTCGGTGCCCACTACCACACCGGCGACATGGTGGCGGCCTGCCGGGACGCGGACGTGATCATCGAGTGCACCGGCGTCCCCTCGCTCGTGTTCGACGCCATGCAGCATTCGGCGCAGGACGCGATCGTGTGTCTGACGGGCGTCTCGTCGGGCGGCAGGCCGCTGCAGGTGCCGGCCGGGTCGATCGCCCGTGAGCTGGTCCTCGAGAACGACGTGGTGTTCGGGTCGGTGAACGCGAACCGGCGCCACTACGAGGCCGCCGCGGCGTCGCTGCAGGCCGCCGACCGATCGTGGGTCGAGCGGCTCGTCACCTCGCGCGTCCCGCTGGACGACTTCGCCGACGCATACGGCAAGCGCTCGGCGGCGCAGGACGTGAAGACGATCATCGAGGTCGGCGGCTGACGCGGCGCTCCCGCCCGGCTCCCCGCGCCGGGTCTCGGGACACGCCAACGCCCCGGGCACCTGGCCCGGGGCGTCGTCCCTGTCCGAGGGACTAGTGGCGTCTGCGCAACGGCGTGGCGTCGCGGTTGGCGATGAAGCCGGGGCGCGCCTGGTCGGGGCCGAAGGGCTCGACCAGCGCGTTCTCCACGCTGTTGTAGACGAGGAATGCATTGCTGCGCGGGTACGGGGTGATGTTCCCGTTGGACCCGTGCATGCAGTTGGAGTCGAAGAGGATCACGGACCCGGGGTCACCGAGGATCGCCTCGATGCCGTGCCGCTCGGCGAGCATGAGGAGCGTCTTGTCGTCCGGGATGCCGAACCGCTGCTGCTTGAGCGACGCCTTGTAGTGGTCGTCCGGCGTCTCGCCGACGCACGACACGAAGGTCCGGTGCGAGCCGGGCATGATCATCAGCGGCCCGTTCTGCGGCGAGTTGTCGGTCAACGTGATCGACGCGCTGACCGCACGGGGCGCCGGCATGCCGTCCTCGACGTGCCAGGTCTCGAAGTCCGAGTGCCAGTAGAACTCCTTGCCGCGGTAGCCGGGCTTGAAGTTCACCCGCGTCTGGTGCAGGTAGACGTTGGAGCCGAGAACCTGACGCGCCGCGTCGGCCACGCGCGGATCCCCCGCCACGTCGGCGAACAGGTCGCTGACCCGCTGGATCTCGAACACGGAGCGGACCTCGTCCGACTCGGGCTCGACGATCGTCCGCTCGCTGCGCTTGATCACGTCCTCAGAGGACAGGCGCAGCAGCTCCTCGCGCATCCGCGCGACCTCGGCGGGCGAGAAGACGTCCTCGAGCAGGAGGAAGCCCTTCGCGTCGAAGGTGGCGAGCTCGTCGGCACTCAGCGGACCGTCGTCTGCGGTGCCGTGCACGACCGGATCCTGGCGTTGCAGCAGGGACGGTTCGGCGGCGAGACGGGACGGGTAGCGATCGGTGACCTCAGGTCGCATTCAGACGGCCTCCGGTCTGTCGTCGTCGGCGCTGAGCAGCGGGTACGACCCGTCGGCCTGGTGCGTCTCCTTCCCGGTGAGCGGCGGATTGAAGACGCACATCATCCGCAGGTCGGTCGTGGCGTGCAGCTCGTGGCGCTCGTGGCCGTCGAGCAGGTAGAGGGTGCCCGGACGGATCTCGTGCACCTCGTCGGTCTCGAGGTTCGTGAGCGTTCCCTCACCCTCGATGCAGTAGACGGACTCGATGTGGTGCCGGTACCACATGGTCGTCGTGGTGCCGGCGTACAGGACGGTGTCGTTGAACGAGAACCCCACCTTGTCGTCGGCGAGGATGAACCGGCGCGACTTCCAGGTCTCGGCCTGAACGTCGGCATCCGTGCCCTCGAGGTCCTCGAGGCGGCGGATCTTCATGTGCGTGCTCCTTGGCATGGTTCGGATGACACGATGGTGCGAGGTGCCAGCCGGTCCGATGGCCGGCAGGGACGATGCGCCGGCGTCGGCCCGGGCCAGCGCGCGGGGCGCTGGCCCGGCCGACGATGGCGACGATCGTCGCCGCTCAGGCAGCGAGGCGCTCGGTCTTACGCCGGATGAGCGTCTCGCGACGGTCGACGTCGAGCGCGGCCGTGATGGCCTCGTCGAGGGCGAAGAGCCCGGCGATGAGCGCGTCCTCGTCGATCGTCAGCGGCGGCAGGAGCTTGATGACCTCGCTGTCGGCACCCGAGGTCTCGACGATCAGCCCGCGCTCGAACGCGTGCGTGACGACCTTCTCGGCGATGCCGGGCTTGCAGGCGACCCCCTGGATGAGGCCGCGGCCGCGACGCTCGCCCTCGAGCTCCGGGTAGCTCGTCACGAGGTCGTCGAGCACCTCGGTGACCAGCGCAGCCTTCGCGTCGATCTCCTTGGAGAACTCCTCGTCGCGCCAGTACGTGTTCAGCGTCTCGGTGGCGGTGACCATCGCGGGGTTGAAGCCGCGGAAGGTCCCGTTGTGCTCACCGGGGAGCCACACGTCGAGCTCGCGCTTGAAGATGGTGACCGCGAACGGGAGGCCGTAGCCGGACAGCGACTTCGACAGGGTCACGATGTCGGGGGTGATGCCGGCCTTCTCGAAGCTGAAGAAGGTGCCGGTACGCCCGTTGCCGACCTGGATGTCGTCGACGATCAGCAGGATCTCGTGCTCGTGGCAGAGCGCTTCCAGGCGCTGCAGCCAGCCGAAGGACGCGGTCTGCATCCCGCCCTCGGCCTGCACGGTCTCGACGATGACGGCCGCAGGCTTCTCGAAGCCGCTGCCGCCGTCCTCGAGGAGGTGCGCGAAGTACTCGATCGTGTCCGCGTCGGCGCCCATGTAGCCGTCGTAGGGCAGGTTCACCCCGGCGTGGAGGGCGATGCCGGCACCGTCACGCTTCATGGCGTTCCCGGACACCGACAGCGAGCCGAGCGTCATGCCGTGGAAGGCGTTCGTGAAGCCGACGATCGTCTCGCGACCGGTGACCTTGCGGGCCAGCTTCAGGGCGGCCTCGACGGCGTTCGTGCCCGTCGGGCCCGGGAACATGACCTTGTAGTCGAGGCCGCGCGGCTCGAGGATCACGTCGTGGAAGGTCTCGAGGAAGGTGCGCTTGGCCACGGTCGCCTTGTCGAGCGCATGGACGATCTTGTCGGTCGACAGGTAGTCGAGCAGGGCCTTGCCGATGACCGGGTTGTTGTGGCCGTAGTTCATCACGCCGGCGCCGGCGAAGAAGTCGATGAAGCGCCGACCTTCCTCGTCGATGAGCGTGTGGCCGCTGGCGCGGTCGAAGACGGTCGGCCAGGACCGGGAGTAGGAACGGACTTCGGACTCGTGCTTGAAGATGCTGTTCACGGTATGACATCCCTCATGGTGTCGGACAGGGCAGGACGCGCTCAGGTGCTGAGCACGGCCAAGGGCGAGCGCCGCCGGACGGTCCGGCGACGGTCTAGAAGGGGCCGATGCGGAAGAGGTCTTCCGCCTCATGCCCGTCTTCGCCGAACAGGTCGGCACCGAGGAAGGGTTTCTCCTCGCAGGAGGTACCGAGCTGGCGTGCCACCGAGCGGAAGAGCCGCTGGGACGCCGCGTTCGACGGGGTGACGGTGGCCTCCAGGTAGTGGACATCCTTCAGGACATCCCGCTCGAGCATCGACAGCAGCAGCCGACGGGCGATGCCCTGGCCGCGGTGCTTCGGTGAGACCCCGACCTGCCAGACGAACAGGGCGTCCGGGTGGGTCGGCGGTCGGTACCCGAGAACGAAACCGGCGAGGTCGCCGTCCCGGTCGTACGCCACGATCGACGTGTCGGTGAAGTGCGCACCGAAGATCACGTAGGCGTAGCCGGTGTTGAGCTCGAGTCCCCCGAACTCGCGGACGAAGCGCCACATGGCACCGCCGTCACGCTGGTCGGGAGCTCGCATGCTGAGCTCCGGGGTGGATGGTTCGTGATCAGAGGTCAGTTGGGTCGACACGACGCAGCCGGGACCGTATGTCGGTCCGGACTGTCGGACCACCTCCTCCGGTTCTCAGCGGACGTTGCGGGTCGCGGTCGGGACCGTCGGTCGAGCCGCCGGTCTCGCCCGTCGCGTCGGTGGAGCGTCCATCGATGCGTGGTCGCGAGACCGTTGTCCCAGTCGCTTCATGGGTCCCTCAGGGGGCGGCGGGACCCGCACGTTGCAGTGACACACCATATGCATCTCATTCACTGATGCAAGCAGGGCCGCTGTCCGGACGGCGGTAGTGTCCGATCCGTCGCCGCGGTATCGGGTCTTGAGCGGCCGTTCGGGCGATGACAGGCGTCGTCGGCATGGCCCGACGGACGGGGGTGCGCACGCAGCGCGGGCGTCACGCCACGCGGTCGCACGCCGCGAGCCCGGCGGGTGCGAATCTTCGCAACCGGTCGTCCCCGCGTCCGGTGGCGATCGCCCCTCATCGAAGCGGCACCGGTGCCGAGTCGCGCCGCCGCCGGAAACGTCCCAGACCACCGACGGCACCGGCGCTCGTCATCGCCGGCGACCAGGCACCCCGGCGGCTGAACAGGTCGAACGCGACCCAGCTCGCCAGCACCGACAGCGCGGCGACCTGCCAGGTGCCGAGTCCCTCCGTCCCGCGCGTCCCGGCCGACGCCGCCACGTCCGGCGCCGCGACGAGCGGCGTCCCGGTGCCTGCCGAGGCCGGCGGGGCCACCTGCGGCGCGGCTACGGCCGTGGGGGCGCCGGTCGTGGGCGGTGGGGCCTGACCGAAGGTCGGCGGCGGGGCGTCACCGGACGTGGCTCCCCCGCCGGGAGAGAACCCGGCGCTCGACGGCCCGGTGGTCGACGGCGGAGGTGGCGGGGTGACCCCGCCCGACCCGCCCGACCCGCCCCCGCCATCCTCCTCGGCGGGAGCGCTGGCCAGCGCCGCGTCGTCGGGTGCCGCGAAGCCGATCCGCCCGGCGCCCTCACCGCTCGGCACGAGCACCACGTCGAGCGTCCCGTCGCGGACCAGTGGTCCGAGCGCGAACGTCCAGGCGTCGCCGGCGTCGTTCGGCTCGCCGGCCGCACGTCCTGCCTCGCAGTCGTAGCGCGGGGCGGCGTCCCAGCGTCCGGCCTGTGCCGGATCCCAGAAGCTCGCCGCCGGGCAAGCGTCCACACCGATCGCTCCCACCGCCCCGCTCGTCACCGGCAGGGTCAGCACCGGGTCCCCCTCCCCCGCGTCCAGGCCGAAGCGCACGGCTGCCAGCGCGCTCGGCCCGTCGACCGACTGCTCGACGACCAGCCCGTCGTCGGGACCGGCGGGCGGCGGTACGTCGACGCCGAGCAGCCCCGACTGGCTGCGCCACCACCACCCGTGCTGCTCCTCGCGCGCCGCCGCGGCCGGGCGGCCCGCACCGGGCAGCACGACCACCGCCACGGCCACCAGCACCGCGAGGAACCGGACCGTCCACCTCATGCCGTCGCCTCCTGGTCGCCGGAGCGGTGGACCGCTGCCGTGTCGTCACCGAGGTAGGACGCCACGACCCGCGGGTCGGACACGACGGCGTCGGGCGTCCCTTCCGCGATCGGCCGGCCGAGCTCCATGGCGACCAGCCGGTCCGAGATGCCCGTGATCAGCGGCATGTCGTGCTCGATGACGAGCAGGGCGCACCCGGTCTCGCGCTGGATCCGCTTCAGCAGCGGGCCGAGCGCCTCGGTCTCGCGCTGCGCGATCCCGGACGACGGCTCGTCGAGCAGCAGCACCCGCGGGGCGTGGGCGATCACCATCCCGAGGTCGACGACCCGTCGGGTGCCGGTCGACAGCTCCCGGACGAGCTTGTCCCGGTAGGCACCGAGCCCGAGCAGGTCGACGAGGTCGCCGACGCTGTAGGCAACGTCCTCCTCGCCGCGCACGATCGCCGGCAGCCGCAGGGTGGAGGCGAGGTGGTCCCGCCAGGGCAGGTGGCGCTCGAGCCCGATGGCGAGGTTCTCGGCCACCGACAGCGAGGGCACCAGCCGGGCGTCCTGGAACGAGCGACCGAGGCCGGCCCAGGCACGGTCGTGGGCGGACAGCCCGGTCACGTCCGCGCCGTCGAGCAGCACCCGCCCCTCGTCGACGGGGAGGTAGCCGGAGATGAGGTCGAACAGGGTGGTCTTGCCGGCGCCGTTCGGTCCGATGATCCCGAGGATCTCGCCCTCGGCGAGCCGCAGGGAGGCACCGTCGACGGCGTGGATCCCGCCGAAGCGCTTGACGACGTCCTCGACGACGAGCACGTCCGCGTCGATGACCCCTTCCTCGCCGCCGGTGGGTCCGGTGGGTGCCGTGACGGCGAGGTCGACGGTGGCGTCGGTGCCCACCGCACCGGTGTCGGCGTCCGCCTCGGCCGCGTCGGCGGCGGAGGCGAGGAACACGCTGCGCAGCACGTCCTCGCGTTCGAGCAGGTCGGTGGCGTCGCCGTCGAAGCGGACCTCGCCCTTCTCGAGGAACGTGGCCCGGTCCGCGATGGTCAGGGCGACGTTGACGGACTGCTCGACGACGAGCACGGCGGTGCCCTCGTCGCGGATCGTGCGGACCACGTCGAGGAGCGCTCCGACGATCGCCGGGGCGAGCCCGAGCGACAGCTCGTCGATGATGAGCAGCCGCGGCCGGGCGAGCAGCGCCATGCCGAGGGCCAGCATCTGCTGCTCACCGCCGGAGAGGTTGCCGGCCGGCTGGCTGCGCCGGTCGCGCAGCACGGGGAAGAGGCCGAAGACCCGCTCGGTCGCGGCACGCAGCCGGTCGGGCTCGTCCTCGCGCCACCCGGCGAGGCGCAGGTGCTCGTCGATCGACAGGCTCGGGAAGACGGCCTTGCCGCCGGGGACCTGCACGATCCCGGCGGCCGCGGCCTGCCGGGCGTCGGCGTGGGTGATGTCCTGCCCGTCGAACAGGATGGTCCCGCCGACCGGGTCCACGAGGCCGCTGACGGCCTTGAGCAGGGTGGACTTGCCGGCGCCGTTCGTGCCGAGCAGCGCGACGATCTCGCCCGGGTCGACCTCGAGGTCGACACCGAAGAGGACCTGCACCTGGCCGTAGGCGACCTCGACGCCGCGGCAGGTGAGCAGGGCGGCATCGCCGCGCTCGCGGTGCTCGCGCAGGTCACGGATGGCGGCGAGCGTCGCCTCGGCCTGCGCGATGTCACGCCGGACGAACACCTTCGACGACCACCCGATTGCACCGGCCACGGCGACGGAGCCGGCCAGCAGCCCGAAGGCCAGCCGGTAGCCGCTCGCGTCCCCGACCGAGTACAGGATGACCGACAGGAACGCCCCGACGGTGAGGAAGACGATCGCGTAGGCGTAGGACTGCGAGCGCACGCGCGGCGGCGCGACCAGGCCGACGAGCGGGAAGTAGCCGGGCTGGTAGCTGCCGATCCCGAGCGAGAAGAGGAACACGGCCACGAGCGACGCCCACGACCACGGCGCCAGGGCCATGAGCAGCATCCCGGCCGCGACCTCGATCCCGGACGCGCCGGTCAGGACGGCCAGGCGTGGCGTGTCGCCCTCCCTGCTCGCCCGGTCGGCGATCGCGCCGCCGATGAAGAGGCCGACGACCGTCCCGAACCCGAACAGGAACGTCGCGAAGCCGCGGCCGAGCGGCCCGTAGCCGTACACGTCCTCGTAGAAGAGGGCCAGCAGCTGCGGCGTCGCCACGATCGCGGCGCCGTTGAAGAACGAGCCGGCCCACAGCCGCCGCAGCGTCGGGACGGCGAAGAGCTGCCGACGCGCCTCGCCGAAGGGCACCGGGGTCGCCGCCGCGGCGTCGGCGGCGAGGTCGGCGTCGAGGGAGGCGCCGCGCTCGGGTTCGCGCAGCCGCGCGAGCCCGGCCAGCAGCAGGAAGGTGGGGATCGAGAGGAGCCAGAAGGCCCAGCGCCAGCCGATGGCTGCGGCGATGCCGCCGGCGAGGATCCCGGAGGCGGCCGACAGCGGGTTCGCGAGCCGGTGGACCTGGAACACCCGCGGCAGGGCCTGCTTGTCGTAGTAGTCGGTCAGCAGGCTCGGGTGGACGACCTCGTTGGCGACCCGACCGAAGCCGGACAGCAGCCGCACGACGAACAGCAGCGCCACGGTCGGCACGACGCCGGTGAGCACGCTCATCGTGGACCACAGCAGGGCGGCGACGACCCCGATGCGCACGCGCGGCCACCGGTCGGCGAGCACGCCGATCGGCAGGGCCGCGAGCAGGATGAGCCCGCCGGCGACGGCGCCGATGCCCCCGATGGCGGCGTCGGAGAGGTGGAACGCGTCGCGGATCTCGGGGCTGAGTGCCGCGAACGCGACCCGGTCGAACTCGTCGACGAGGTTGAGGCCGAACAGGACGAGCAGCGGGGTCGCGGCGGCGCCCCCGACGATGCGGTTCAGGCGGGCCCTCACGAGGGCACCTCCCCGGGCGCGGTGGACGCGGCCACCCCGGCGGCGTCGGACACCGCCCCGGCCGACGCGTCGGCGGGCGCACCGGCCGGCGCGTCACCGGCATCGTGTCCGCTCCCCGCTGCCGCGGGCAGGTGCGCCCTGCCCGCGGTGTCGAGCACGGCGGCGTCGGCCTCGCGCTCGTCGGTGCGCAGGTCGGCGACGAGGCTCGGCACGACGATCCCGCGTCGGGCGGCCACCCGGCGCAGGACCGCGTCCCGGGCGCGCCACAGCAGCTCGGCCAGGCCGCCCGGTGCCAGGTAGAGCACGACCAGCACGCCGAGCGAGGTGCCGAGCAGCGACAGCAGCTCGCCCCACCCGGGGATGTCCCGCAGGCCGAACAGGGCGAAGCTCTGCAGGAACAGCGCCCCGAGCACGGCGCCCGAGAGCGACCCGATGCCGCCGAGGACGGTGGCGACGAACAGCTCGATGGACCGTGCCGGGCTGTAGGTCCCGGGGTCGACGGCGCCCTGCGCGTATACGAAGAGGGCGCCGGCGAGTCCGGCGATGAACCCGGCGATCGCGAAGGCCGACAGGCGGGTGGCGGCCGGGCTGACGCCGAAGGCCTGGGCGAGCCGGCGGTTGTCGCGCACGGCGATCACCACCCGTCCCGACCGGTAGCGCCGGAACGACGCCGCCATCGCCAGGGCGAGCAGCAGGAACGCGAGCGTGACGAGGTAGAGCTTGGCGGATGGCGGCACCGTGATCCCGGCCACCTCGCTGGTGGTGTTCAGGTCGAGCCGGCCGTAGAGCACCGGCGGCTCGACGAACTGGAAGTCGCCGGGCAGCAGCCAGGCGAAGTACTCGCGGCGCAGCACGAAGCTCTCGACCGTGAACGCGAACGCGAGGGTGGTCACCGCGAGGTACAGGCCCTGGATGCGCAGGGCCGGCAGGCCGATGAGCACGGCCACGGCCGCCCCCACGATCGCGGCGGTGAACACGGCACCGAAGAAGTCCCACCCGTGGTTCGCGGCGAGCCCCCCGGCCACCGCCGCGCCGATGCCGGCGATGGCGAACTGCCCGAGGCTGATCTGGCCGGCCCAGCCGGACAGCACCACGAGCGACACGCCGACCATGGCGTAGACGAGCCCCGTGGTGGCGAAGGGCGTGCGCAGGTCGCCGACGAGCCACGGGAGGCCGAGCGCGAAGGCGGCGACGAGGGCGACGACGGCACGGCGGGCCCAGACCACCTCACGCAGGCGGCGCAGCTCGATCGGGACGGGGCGCAGCTCGCGCACCACCTCCCAGGAGGTCGCGCCGGCCTCCTCGGCCCGCGACAGCCGCGCCCGCTGGGCCAGCAGCGCGGCGAGGATGACGACCAGCATCGCTGCCGTGGCGAGCGAGGAGCGCCGGGTGGCGTAGACGGCCGAGAAGTCGACGATGCCCACGAACATGCCGGCGACGAGCGCGCCCGGCAGGCTCTCCATCCGCGCCATGACCGCGGCCGTCAGCCCGTACAGCAGGAAGAAGGGGCCGACGAACCCGGACAGCGGCATGCCGACCAGCGGCGCGCGAAGGAACACCCCGGCGGCCGACAGCGCCCCGGCGAGGATCCACACGACGGTGGACACCCGGTCGACGGGGATGCCGAGCAGCGCGGCACGGTCGCGGTTCTCGGCAGCGGCACGCACCGCGATCCCGACGTTGGTCGTCCGGAAGAACGCCACGAGCCCGATGATCGCCGCGGTGGCGACGACGACGGTCACCACGTGGTCGCCGTGGAGGGTGACCGGCCCGATCCCGAAGGAGAACCCGCTGAACGGGGTCGGGATCCGCTCGGCGACGAGCAGGTCGCCGCTGATGGCGCGCTTCACGGCGAACTCGAGGACGAGCAGGAGGAGCCCGACGCCCACGGTCGCCACGGTGAGCACCAGCCGCGACGCACGCTGGAACCGGCGGACGACGCCGACCTCCACGACCCCGCCGAGCAGCGCCCCGCCGACGAGCGCGATCGGGATCGCCAGGACGTAGGGCACGCCCTTGCGCAGCATGAGCAGCAGCGCCGCGATCGCCGGGACGGCGCCGAGCTGCGCCTGCGCGAAGTTCAGGATCCGGTTGGCGCGGTGGACGAGGATCAGCCCCATCCCGATGAGGCCGTACAGGGTCCCGACCACGGCCCCGACCACGAACACGCCGCGCGGGATCGGGGTGGCGCGGGTGCCGATCTCGAGCCACGGGATGGTGACGAGCGGCAGGTCGATGCGGCCGAGGACGGCCTGCACGAGCCCCTCGACGAGCACCAGGTAGCCGAGCGCGACCTTGACGACGGGCCCGGCGACCGGGTGGTCGAGGACGGCCCGGACGGCGGCGGGCAGGCGCAGCCGCGCTCGGACGCGGTCGGCGACGGCGGTCATGGCTGCCATGGCCGTCAGCTCCCCGGGACCGGGACGGTGAAGTCCGTCGGGATCTCACCGAGCCGGTAGCGCCGCCCGTCGTCGGTGGCGACGTAGGCGCCGGGGTTCCCGTCGACCTTCGACACGGCCGACTCGGACCAGTAGACCTCCTTGAGGTCGGAGACCAGCGTGTAGTCGTCCGCCCCGAAGCTCGCCAGGATGTAGTGCGGGTTGTGGCCCGTCTGCTCCCAGCCGCCGCGGTCCTCGAGGTTCAGCATCCCCGCCTCGACGTTCGCGGGGGTGAGCTGGGGCCCGGCGACCTGGATCATCGCGCCGATGAGGTTGAAGTACGAGGCGTTCAGGTTGCACGAGTCGCAGGCGTCGCCGGACTCGCCCGCCGACCGCCACATCAGCGAGGCGTCGGAGTCGCTGTGGTCGACGGGGACCTGCAGGTGGCTCGGCCCGAAGGCATGCGCCATCTGGCGTTTGTCGTAGAGCCGGCCGAGCAGGTCGTAGTCGAGCAGGCCCAGGCCGGGCAGGAGGATCTCCGGGTAGTAGTTGCTGCTGGACTGGCTCTGCATCTGGAAGATCGGGGCGATCGGATCGCACATGCACACCACCGTGGTCACCTGCGCGTCGATGAGCGCCTGGGTGATGGCTGCGGACTGCTGCTGGGCCCGCTCGATGTCGGAGACGTAGGTGGTCAGCACCGGCTCGCTGTCGTCGCACCTCGCAACGATCTGCTTGAGCAGCTCGCCGGTGGGCTGGTTGGCCGGTGTCTCCTGCACGACGATCCCGAGCTTGCGCGGGGTCAGGTCCCGGTTGCCGCCGTTCGGGAAGGACGGGTGGATGATCCGCCCCGCGTGGGTCGCCGGCTTCTTCGCGAGCTTGTTGCAGTAGTACTCGCCGATGCCCTGGGCGCTGCGGGTGCCGTCCATGAAGACGTCCCAGCGGTAGGGCCGCCGTCCGGCGAAGTAGGCGTTGTCGAAGTGCCATCCGCCCAGCGTGATGACGCCGGCCTTCGCGAACTCGTCGAACACGGACGGGTAGTTGGGCGTCGGCCAGATGACCGCGAACGGGTGGTGCTCCTTGATCGCGCGCTGGGCCTCGGCGCGGCAGGCGGGCACGTCGGGTGGGGTCTCCGGACAGTTCGCCGCGTCGAACAGGACGAGGTCGATTGTCCGGCCGTAGAACTCGTCGTACTTGTTGAGGTACCGCTCGGCCGCGTCCATGAAGGCCGCGTCCTCCTCCTTGGTGGCGCGCAGCTTGTACTTGTTGAGCAGGAGGGTGACCTGCTCGTTCTTGTTCTCGCGGAACAGCAGGACCTTGACCGTGTCCGCCGTCACGCCCGGGGCGGTGGCGCCGCCGTTGTCGGCGCCGTCGGGCCACCGCGGCGCGCAGGGCGGTGCGTGGAAGACCACGTCGTGCTGCCGCCCGTCCTTCGTGCAGTGGCTCGTGTCGCCCTGCGCCGCGGCGGCGGTGCTGCCCGACGACGGGGGCGCGGACCCGCCGTCGGACGGGGCCGTCTGGCCGGCGGCGGCGCCGCTGCCGGCCGACGCTCCCCCACCGCCGGCCGTCGCACCCGAGCCGCCGTTCGTCGGGGCCGACGCGCCAGCGCCGGCACCCGCGCCGCTGGCGGGAGCCGTGCCCGTCGCCGCCGTCCCGCTGGCACCGCCAGCGGGGACACCGGTGGCCGTGGGCGCGGCGACCGTCCCCGCCCCCGTCGTGCCGCCGGCCGTCCCCGCCGGCGCGGCGAACCGCCCGCCGTCGTCCCCGGCCCGCCGGCCGGCGCCCGCGACGGTGCCACGGTGATGATCACCGCCTGCACGAGCACGACGACGAGCAATGGCGTGTACAGGCTGAACCCCGACCTTCGCACGACCGTCTCCCTCGGTCCGAGCGGCGTCCCCTCTCCCAAGACGCCGCTGTCGACTGTGGTCCTCGGCGACGCCGCGGTCGAGCCCGTCGCCTGGTGACTAGTTCGTCGGAATGGCAGGGAAATCCTCCCGACGGGCGGAAGGACTATAACGACTTTCAACTATGAATGTCGTTATGATCGGCGAAGCGCCGCCCGCCCCCGGAGGAGCACCCGTGGGACACACGACCAGCCTCTCGCGCACCGAGCGCCGCAAGGCGCGCACGACGACCGCGATCCTCGACGCGGCCGAGGCCGTGTTCGTGTCGCACGGCTACCACGGCGCCCGGGTGGAGGAGATCGCCGAGCGCGCCGACGTGGCGATCGGCTCGCTGTACACCCACTTCGGCAGCAAGCTCGGGTGCTACCTCGCGGTCGTGGACCGGGCGCTGACGCTCGAGGAGTCGTACCTGCGCCCGGCGATCGAGGAGGCCGACGGGCCGGGTGGGGCGCTGCGAGCCGCCGGGCAGGCCTACCTGCGCTTCTCGCTCGAGCACCCGGGCCACTTCCGCCTGCTCGGCCTCCCCCCGGTGGGGCTCGCGGCGGAGGGCGAGCTGTCCGGGCCCGCCGAGCGCCTCGCCCGCCGGGGTGAGGAGCTCAACGACGGGCTGGCGGGCATCATCGCGGACGGGGTGGCCGCCGGGACGCTCCGCCCCGTCGATCCCCGGCGCACGGCGCGGTTCCTCTGGGGCGCGTGGACCGGGGTCATCTCGCTGCACGAGCGCCCCGACCGCCTCCGACTCGACGACGAGGAGCTGCGGGCCGTGCTCGAGGAGGGCGACCGGATCGTGACGCTCGGCCTGCTGACCGACGAGGCACGCGACGCCGCGGAGGAGGGGCGATGAGCAGCGAGAGCATCCTGGACCTGGCCGACCGGCTGTGGCGGGGCGAGGCGTCGGTCACGGAGCACCACCCGCTGCAGCGCTTCACCGAGCTCGAGGAGGTCGCCGACGGCGTCGGGTTCCTGTCGGTCATGAGCAACGTCACGGTGATCCGCACCGGCGATGCCCTGGCGCTGGTCGACTCGGGCCCCGAGCCGACGGCCGCACACGTCCACGCCCAGGTCCGCCGCTTCAGCCCGGCGCCGCTGCAGACCGCCGTGTTCTCCCACGGCCACATCGACCACGTCTTCGGGATCGGTCCCTTCGACGTTGAGGCCGCCGACGCCGGCCACCCGGGCGTCGACGTCGTCGGCCACGAGGCGATGCCGGCACGCTTCGCCCGCTACCGGCGCACCGCGGGCTGGAACACCGCCATCAACCGGCGGCAGTTCGGCTTCGACGAGTCGTTCACGTGGCCGACGACCTACCGCGAGCCCGACACGCTCTACCGCGACACGCACACGGTGGCGGTCGGGGACACCACGCTGACGCTCACCCACGCCCGCGGCGAGACCGACGACCACACCTGGACGTGGATCGGCGAACGGCGGGTGCTGTGCCCCGGTGACCTGTTCATCTGGGCCGTCCCCAACGCGGGCAACCCCCAGAAGGTCCAGCGCTACCCCGACGAGTGGGCACGGGCGCTGCGGGAGATGACGGCGCTCGGCGCCGAGCTGCTGCTGCCCGGCCACGGCGTCCCGATCGCCGGCGCCGACCGGGTCCGGCAGGCCCTCGAGGACACGGCCGCGCTGCTCGAGTCGCTGGTCGAGCAGGCGCTCGCGCTGATGAATGCCGGCGCCCGTCTCGACGAGGTGCTCCACGGCGTGCGGGTACCCGCCCATCTCCTCGACCGCCCGTACCTCCAGCCCGTCTACGATGAGCCGGAGTTCATCCTCCACACCATCTGGCGTCGCTACGGCGGCTGGCACGACGGGAACCCGGCCACGCTGAAGCCGGCGCCGGAGGCCGCCCTGGCGTCCGAGCTCGCGGCGCTGGCCGGCGGGGCGTCGCGGCTCGTCGAGCGCGCCCGGTCGCTTCTCGCCGACGGTGAGCTGCGGCTGGCCGGCCACCTCGCCGAGCTCGCCCGTCTGGCCGCGCCCGATGACGGCGCGGTCGCGGACGCACACGGCGAGGTCTTCGCGCACCTTCGCGACGCCGCGACCTCCACGATGGCCCGGGGTGTGTACGCCGCGGCCGCCCGTGGGGATGGCTCGGGCCGGGTCGACCCGGGAGTGCGGCCGGGGGGAACGGGTGGCGCCCGCCAGTAGGGTGGACCGGGGCGCCGACCGCGCCCGTGACCGCTCGACCGGCAGGAACCCGCACATGCTCCCGGTGCTCGCACGCGGCGCGCTCGACGCCGTGATCTTCGACATGGACGGCGTGATCACCGACACCGCCGCCGTCCACTTCGGCGCCTGGAAGCGCCTGTTCGACGGCTACCTGCGAGCGCGTGTGAGTCGCGGCGACGACGACACCTTCGCGCCGTTCACCCAGGACGACTATCGCCGCTACGTCGACGGGATGCCCCGCTACGACGGCGTGCGCCGCTTCCTGACCTCGCGCGGGATCGAGCTTCCCGAGGGCGACACCGACGACCCCGCGGACCGCGAGACGGTCCGCGGGCTCGGCAACCGCAAGAACGGCTTCTTCCTGGCGACCCTGAAGGAGGACGGCGTCGCCCCGTTCCGGACCTCCGTCGACCTCCTGCACGACCTTCGTGACGCCGGCTTCGCCACGGCCATCATCTCGGCCAGCCGCAACGCCGAGGCGGTGCTGCGCGCCGCCCGGGTGCTCGAGCTCTTCGACGCCAAGGTCGACGGCACCGACCAGCAGGCGCTCGGCTTCGCCGGCAAGCCGGCGCCGGACGTGTTCCTGGTCGCCGCCGAGCGGCTCGGCGTGCCGGCCGATCGGGCCGCCGTGGTCGAGGACGCCATCGCCGGTGTCCAGGCAGGACGCGACGGCGGGTTCGCGCTCGTGGTCGGGGTCGACCGCACCGGCCATCCCGACGACCTGCGCACGGGCGGCGCCGACGTCGTCGTCAGCGACCTCGGTGAGCTGGAGGTGGAGGCGTGACCGCCGGGGACGACCGCGGTCCGGACGACGAGGTCGCCCTGGCAGACCTGCCCGACGCGCTCGCCGACGGGGCGCTCGAGACGCGCCTCGCCGGGCGGCGCCCCGCCGTGTTCCTGGACTACGACGGCACCCTGACCCCGATCGTCGAGGACCCCGCCGACGCCACGCTGTCCGCCGAGACCCGGGCCGTGATCGAGGACCTGCGCGACCGGGTGCCCGTGGCCGTCGTCAGCGGCCGCGACCTCGACGACGTGGCCGCCATGGTCGGCATCGACGGCATCTGGTACGCGGGCAGCCACGGCTTCGACCTGCGCGCCCCCGACGGCTCGCGCCACGAGAAGGGCCGGGCGTTCCTCGACTCGCTCGACGCGGCGGAGGCCGGCCTCACCGACACGCTCGCGGCGGTGGAGGGCGCCCGGCTCGAGCGCAAGCGGTTCGCACTCGCCGTGCACTACCGGCAGGTCGCCGACGACGACGTGGACGCCGTCGAGACCGCCGTACGTCAGGAGGTCGCCGGCCACGAGGACCTGCGGCTGACCGGCGGGAAGAAGATCTTCGAGCTGCGCCCCGACGTGGACTGGGACAAGGGCCGGGCGCTGGAGTTCCTGGCCGAGGTGCTCGGGCTCGACCCCGACACGACCGCCCCGATCTACGTGGGCGACGACGTCACCGACGAGGACGGGTTCGCCGCGCTGCACGGGGCGCTGCGAGGCATCGGCGTGGTGGTGCGCGGCGAGGACGACGACCGCCCCACCCGCGCCGACCTCGCCCTGCGTGACACCGACGCCGCGCGCCGCTTCCTGGCGCTGGTCCTGCAGCTCGTCACGCGCTGACCGCGCGGCGCCGCGTCCCGCAAACCGCGAAACCTCACGGCTTGCGGAGAGGCCGCGCGGCGGTCCGGGGGGTCGGGGTCGTCAGGTGGGGGTGACGATGGGCTCGTCGAGCTCGTGACCGCGGGTCTCAGGCAGCAGCGCGTACAGGGCGGTCAGCGGCACGACCGGCAGCCACAGGATCGCGCCGGCGGTACCGAAGCTGCCCATCGCCTGGCCGAGGAACCCGAAGAGGCCGAGACCGACCACGGCGCCGACGACGCCGGCCGCGGCCGTCCACCCGCTGGCGGTCGCACGCGCGTCGGTCGGGAAGACCTCGGTGAGCAGCGCCCCGCCGGCCGGCCCGAAGGCGCCGGCGACCATGGCGGTGGCGAGGTATCCCGCCGTGAGGGCGACGAAGGTGCCGGTGTAGGCCACCGTGGACGCCCCGGCGGTCGCCGCCATCGTGATCGCGGCCGTCACCCGTCGCCCCAGCCGGTCGGCGGCCCAGCGACCGACGAGCAGCCCCACGAGCCCGATCGGGCCGGCCGCCACGACCAGCCCGGCCATGACCGCACGGGACGCGCCGAGGGTCACCTCGCCCATCACGAAGAGGTAGGTGAACGCGGGACCGGTCACGACCGACATGAGCCCCGCGAGCAGCGCGACGAGCGCGAGGCGGCCCCGCAGCTCCGGTCGCACCATCCCGAAGGCGGGACGACGGATGGCCGAGGTGCCGTGGCTGGTGTAGAGAGCCGGCTCCTCGAGCCCGCGAGCGACCAGCGGCAGCGCGAGCAGCGGCAACGCAGCGATGGCGAAGACGCCGCGGAACCCGAGGACGTCGCCGGCCAGGCCGTGGACGACCGAGACGATGCCCGCGCCGATCGCGTACGAGGCCTGCACCACGGCGAGCCCCTTCGCCCGATCGGCCGACGTGGTCTCCTCCGCGGCGATGACGTGGGCGATCGCGTTCGTCGCCGACAGCAGGGGACGCGACAGGGCCGCGATGCCCACGAGCCACCAGTACCCCGGGGCGGCCGCGGCCGCGACCGTGCAGACGAGCCCGGTGGCCGCGAAGGTGAGGACGGGCCGGCGCCGGCCATGGCGATCGGCGACGGCCGTCGCCGGCAGCGCAAAGATCGCCGCGAGGCGGATGACCGCCAGCCCGATCCCGAGGGTCGTGGCCTGCAGTCCCACGTCGAGATGGGAGGTCGACGCCGTCTCCCCGAACGCGACCGCGACATCACCGAGGACGGTCGTCAGCGCGAACTGGCCATAGCCCGCCGCCACCGCCAGCACGGCGGCGCGCAGGATCGTCGGATGGAGCCAGCCGCGGCGGGTGCGGCCACCGCCGGCACGGGTGTCCGTCTGGGTCACCGCCGCGCCCGGCGGACGGACGCGGTGGGCAGGGTCGCATCAGCCCGGGGGGCCGGCGGGAGGGAAGCGGTCATGGGCATCTCCGGGTCGCGGGCAAGCCTACGGTCCCCGCCGGGCCGGGCCGGCGCCGGGGCGTCGGCGCCGGTCCACCGACCGATCGCGGACGGCTGACGGCCGCGCGTCTCTCCCGGTTTGGTGCGCGGCAGCCGCGCAACTCGGTCACGCTGCGCGGCCAACGCACGTCACGACCGGCCCGATGTGCACACCAGGCAACAGCAGCAACACCAGGGGTGGTGTTCCGGAACACGGCCGGGCAGGATCCGTTGAGACAGCCCGGGGCCGACGCGCCCCACCCGCACTCCGCACACGCGGCAGGCCATCCCCCTCCCTCATCTCATGGCCTGTCTTCGGATCACGCGGTCGTTCGACCGCTCCCCTCCCGCCAACACGGAGTTCCTCATGCGCTTCCGTCTTGCGTCTCCGCTGGTCGCGCTCGCCGCGGCCGGCACGGTCACCGCCGGCGTGGCCGGCCTCGCGACCACCGTCGACTCGTCGCCACCCCCCGCACGCGTTCGCGCGGCGGCGGTCGGCGCGGTGCGACCGGTGCTCGGTCCCGCCCCGCCGCGCAACGACATCCCGGCGATCAAGGACGCCATCGTCGCGAACGCGGACCCGGCCGAGCTCAGCGCCCACCCGGGTCCGCCACCTCCTCCCCCACCCCCGAAGCCCGAGCCGAAGCCGGCGGTGCGGTCGGCACCGGCGGTCAGCAACGGGTCGGTCTGGGACCGACTGGCCCGCTGCGAGTCCGGCGGCGACTGGGCGTCGACCGCCGGGACCTTCGAAGGCGGCCTGCAGTTCCACCCCTCGACCTGGGACGCCCACAAGCCCGCCGGCTACCCGAACCACGCCTACCAGGCCACACGCACGCAGCAGATCCTGGTCGCCAAGCGCGTGCTGGCGGACCAGGGCTGGGCGGCCTGGCCGGCCTGCAGCCGAAAGCTCGGCCTCCGGTAGCCGCGCGCAGCCGCCGTCACGCCGACGCGCCCGCGAGCGTGATCGGCGTGACGTAGTCGGCCGGGTCCGCCAGGAACCGCACGAGCGGCCGGCGGCCGGTCACCTCGTCGAGCTCCGCCTCGAGCGGCGCGGCGTACCGGTCGCCGGGCGCCGTCAGCGGCGGCAGCCAGTGGTCGTGATGGCACGGGACGAGCTCGCGAGGCGCCACGGCCTCGACGTAGCGCCGCACGTCGCGGAAGCCGTTGCTCAGCTGGTTGAACCCCATGAGCGCCGGCACCTGCACGTCGGTCGGGGGGAGGCCGGCAAGGGTCTCGAGCACGGCCGGCGCCCGCTCCGGCAGCGGCCCGGTCGTGTCGTGCCACGTGATCGAGACACCGCCGGCGCGCACCTGGTAGAGGACGCTCGGACCGGCCTCGTCGAGCAGGTGGCGACCAAGGTGGCCCAGGTCACGCAGCCGCGCCGGCCGACGCACCAGCGGCCACGGATCAGGCGTGGCGATCACCCGGCGCAGCTGCGCCTCGGGACGCACCAGCCGGGAGTGGATGTGGCGCACCGCGGTGATGGCCACACCGTCGAACGGCTCGTGATCCGCGCGCGCGCCGGGTTCGGCGCCCGCCGGCACGGCAGCGACGACGGACAGCCGTCGCCGCCCGACGGCGCTGCGCAGCCGGATGCTCGTCTCGGGGGCGGCCACGAGCGTCGCGTCGGTCCGCTTCAGGATCGTCGCCGCGTCGGCGGCGTGGTCGAAGTGGCCATGACCGATCAGCAGCGCGTCGGGGGCGAGGGCGACGAGATCCTCCACGGTGGCGGGCACCTGCGAGCGGGCGAGCCCCCGCGGGATCCAGGCATCGAGCAGCAGCACCCGGCCCCCGGCGGCCAGCGCGAAGCCGGCCACACCGAACCAGGACAGCACGACCGCGTCCGGACGGATCTCGCCCGTCTCTTCGTCGACGGCGTTCTCGCCGAAGAAGTGCTGGCGCGCTTCGGTGGTCCGCGTGCGGTCGCTGATCGCGCTCATGGGTGGCGCCTCGTTCGTGTCGGGGCGAGCCGTGCTCGCCCCGACGCTAGGAGGGGCCACCCGGCTACTGCATGGACCAGACCGCCGTCACCTGGACGCTGACCTCCTGCTGACCGGCCTGGATGGGAACCGCGGCCCTGGCCATCGAGCCGCCGGCCGTGTCGAGGTAGGGCTGCGGCGTGGGCGGCGACGCGACCGTCTCGGACACGCTCACCAGCGCCCCGAGCCCGCGGCCGGACAGCGACGCGTACTGCTCGGCCTTCTGCTTCGCGTCCGCGAACGCCTCCTTGCGCGCGGACTCCAGCAGGGCCTCGTTGTCCTCGAGCGAGAAGGTGACGCCGTGGACCCGGGTGGCGTCACCCCCGGCCTGCGCGGCGGCCTGCAGGACCGCGCCGGCGCTGTCGAGCGCGCGCACCTTGACCTCGAGGAGGTTGCGGACGGTGTAGCCGGTGATGACCGGCGGCTGCTCGGGCGCGCGCTGCTCGTAGCGGGGGTCGATACCGAAGTCGCGGGTCTGGATGTCGTCCTTCGCGACGCCCGCCTGCTGCACGGCCGCGATGACCTTCTCGGCCGCCGCGTTCGCGTCGTCGAGGGCGGCCTGGACGGTGTCGCGGGACACCTCGACGCCGACCGTCGCGGTGAGGGTGTCCGGCGTGCCCGTGACCCGGCCGACACCGCTGACGGTGATCCCCGGGGCGGGCGCGCCGTCGCCGCTGCCGGCGGTCTGCGCGAGCGCCAGCGCGCCGGTCGCCGCGGAGCCGGCGTCCGCGCTCCCGCCGGGATCGGCGCCGCCGCATGCGGTGAGCACGAGGGCGGCACCGACGAGCAGAGCGAGCAGCGAACGTCTCATGGTGGTGCTCCTTCGAGGTGGTGTGATCGCGGGTGGTTGCGGCCGTCGTCCGGTGTGACGCCGTGCGGCCGACGTCGGTTCCACAGCTGCCCGGGCGACGGTCTTCCGGCGGTCCGTCGTCCACAGGCCACACGCGGGAGCGGTCGCGCCCGGTGCGCGAACGCTGGACGGTTCCCGGCCGGAAGGCGGTTCCTGACACGGTTCTGCCCGGCTCTGCCCGTTTCTGGACGTACGGCTGTGGACACCCGGGACATCCGTCACGGTCCCGTCATCCACCGCAAAGGTCCCGGCGTCCACAGGGGGCAGGGGACGACGGGGCGTGCGTCGAAACCAGCCAGTGTCGAACCAGCCAGTCACGACCCGCGTCGGCCCTCACGACCCCGAAGGTTGCCGGTATGCCCCGTCCGTCCCGCCGACGCCCCGCCACCGTCGGTCTCGCCCTGTGCGCCTGCCTCGTCGCGACCGCCGCGGCGCCCGCAGGAGCGGTCGTCCCCGACGGCGTCCCCGACCGCGGGCCGCTGCTGTCGGAGACGCTGGCCCGCGGGACGCTCGTCCGCCGCCCCGCGCCGGCACGTCGCCCGTCGGTCAAGGTGATCGACGGGCGGGTGGACGACTGGATCGGGACGCCGTCACGCATCGGTGGCACGTCGCGCCTCGACGCCGGCGAGCACATCTACAGCGACTTCCTCGCCGACGCCTGGGGCGCCGACGACGGCGACGACGCCCAGCGCCTCGCCGTCCTCGGGCCCGTCGCCGACCAGGAGTCGCGGACGCGGCGGCTCGACCAGCTGTTCCAGGCACTCGGCGAGCAGTTCGACGCGCCCCGACCGGCCGGTGCGCCGGACCACTACGGCGACGTCGACGGTCGCGACGTGGCCGACCTCACGCAGGTCCGGTGGGCCGCGGCGGGCGACCACGTCGACCTGCTCGCCCGCACGAGCGTGCTCACCGACCCGTCCGCGCTCGGCGTCCTCCTCCTGGCCGACCGGGACGGCGCCGACCATCCGCCCGTGGCCGTCGGGTTCGGCACGGGGCTGACCACGCGCCGCGCGGATCTCGCCATCCTCCTCACCGAGGACGGTGCGCGCGTCCGCGACCTGTCACGGGACCGCGCCACGAGCTCCGACATCCGCGTCGCCGTCGACGCGAGCGACTGGCGCAACGCGCTCGAAGCGCGCCTGCCCGCGGCCCTGCTCACCGAGGACGACACGCTCCGTGTCGCCGTGGTCGCCGGCCGGCGCGACGGGGACGGCCTCGTGCCGGCCAACGTCGCCGAGCGTCACGACGAGCCGGTCGCGGGCGTGTACAACGAGCAGTCGCAGGCGCTCGCCCTCCACGACGGCGTCGTGGACGGGTTCACGGCCACCATCGCGCTCGCGGACCTGCGCGCGGGCGCCTCCGAGCGGGTGTCCCCCGGCCCCGGCTACCACGAGCGCGAGTTCCGCTCCGGCGAGAACATCTCCCGCGAGGAGCCGGAGGAGACGATCTGGCAGTACTACGGACTCTTCGTCCCCAGCGGCTTCGACCCGACGCAGGCCACCCCGCTGACCTACTGGCTCCACTACCGCGGCGGCAAGGGGCACTCGGGCGGCGCGTGGACGCCACGGCTGCTCACCGAGCTCGGCGAGGAGCGCGGCGACCTCGTCGTCACCCCCCACGGACGGGGCACCTCGAACTGGTACGTCGGACGCGCTCATCAGGACTTCTGGGAGGTGTACGACGACGTCGAGGCGACCTTCCGCATCGACCCGGCACGGCGCTATCTGTCCGGCTACTCGATGGGTGGGTACGGAACCTGGCTGCTCGGGCTGCTCTACCCCGACCGGTTCGCCGCCGGGTTCGCTCAGTCCGGTGCGCTCACGCAGGGCATGTGGACAGGCGAGGGGCCGGCCACCTGTCGGTCGGGCCAGTGCTTCCAGGACGCGAACGAGGGGGACGCGAACGCGCAGCTGACCTACCGGATCCTCGAGAACGGCCGGCACCTCCCGGTCGCCATCGACCATGGCTCGGACGACGAGCTCGTCCCCATCACGGGCGTCCAGCGACAGGCGCTGCGGCTGCGCGACCTCGGCTACCGGTACCGCCTCACCACCCTGCTCGGCTACGAGCACTACTCCCAGGCGATCGTCGACGAGTGGGCCGACGGGGCCGCCTACCTGGACCGCTTCACCCGCCCGGCCGACCCGCGCCACGTCACCTACAAGGTGGTGCCGGCCCTCGTCCGCGCGCTCAACACCGTCCGCACCGGCGGTGCCACGTTCGACTTCCGACCCGACGGCGCGTGGTGGGTCGACGACATCCGGGTCCGCGACGGCGATCCGGCCGACCCGAACGTCTTCGGGCTGGTCGACGCCGTCGCCGAGGCGGTCCCCGGGACCGAACCGGGCGTGCTGTCCCCCGAGGCCGGTGCCGCCTCACCGCCGGGGCAGTCGACCCCCTACGTGCGCCACGGCCAGGCGTGGGCCGCCCCGGAGGCACAGCCGATCCGCAACGGCTTCCGCGCGACCCTCACGAACGTCGCGACGGTCTCCCTCGACGCGCAGGGCATGCGGCTCGACCTCGCCGGACCGGTGGTCGGGACCGTCACGACCGACGGCCGCGTCACCCTCACCGTCCCGGGCGTGGCCCGCCCGACGTTGGTGGCGGTGGACGGCGTCGCGGTCAACGGCGCCTGGACCGCCGGTCGGGTCCGGCTCACCCTCGACCCCGGCCGCCACCGGATCCTCCTCCGTCCGCACTAGCCCATCGGCTGCAGCGCACGCCACCGTGCGGCATCATGGCTGGTCGTAGATCGCCCCCTCACACCGCCAGGACAGCCATGCGCATCCTCCGCCGCACGGCTCGGCTGGCCGGCCTCGCCCTGGCCGGTCTCGCCGGGCACAACGCCACCGTCGTGCTCCGCATGCGTGCCACCGCGCAGGAGCACGACCACGACCTGCGACACGACGCCGTGATCAGCAGCGGCGACAGCGACGCGGACCCCCTGCACGTGGTGACGCTCGGAGATTCGACGACCGCCGGATTCGGCCTCGCTGACCCGACCCTGGCCTTCCCCCACCAGGTGGGGTTCCGGCTGGCCGAGATCACCGGTCGCCCCATCCGCGTCACCTCCCTTGCCAAGCGCGGTCGACGCATCCGCCACGTCCTCGACGAGCAGGTCCCGCTGCTGCCGACGCTCCGTCCCGACGTGGTCGTCATCTCGGTGGGGGCCAACGACGCCCTCGGCTGGCAACGGCCCGCGCAGGTCGAGGCGGACACGCGCGCGCTGCTCGTCGGCGTCCGGACGACGGTCCCCGACGCGGAGGTCGCCCTCGGTGGCGCACCCGACCTCGGCGACTCCCCGGCGCTTCCCTGGCCGACCCGGCGCCTCGTGAGTGTCGCCAGCCGCTGGGTGGCCGCCGCCCAGGCACGTGCGGCCGACGAGGTCGGCGTGCCCTTCTCCCTGCTCCCCCACCAGCCTCCCGAGCACTTCGGACCCGACCAGTTCCACGGCGGCGAGGCCTGCCACGCCGAGGCGGCGCAGGTCACCGTCGACGCGCTCATGGACGCCCGCCGGCGGCGGGACGGCCTGCCTGCCTGGGTGTGACGCCCGAAACCTGGATCGATCGGGAAGGCTCAGACGAACGAGACGGTCTGCAGCAACGGCGATCTGGTCGTCGCCTTCATCGGCGGCCAGACCCTGTGGCCGCCGAACCACAAGTACTCCCCGGTGACCATCGAGGCGACGAACAACGGGCTCACGGACATCGACCTCACCACCGCCGTCACCCACGACGAGTACCTCGGCGACTTCGAGCCGAGCGACGGCTCGAGCGACCAGCCCGAGGAGCAGGGAGCGGGCCACACCATCAACGACGCGTCACCGTTCCTGGCCCACGACAGCGGAGCGTCGCCGGTCGACACCCACCACGAGATCCGCGCGGAGCGCTCCGGTCGCGGGGACGGGCGCACCTACACGATCCATGCCGAAGCGAGCGACATGGGCGGCACGCGGAGCTGCTCGGGCGACGTGACGGTCGAGGTGCCCCACGACATGGGCAACGGCGCCGAGAGCAAGCCCGACCAGACGACGGCCGGCAGCTGATCCCGCCCGGCCAGCACCGGCGGGCCCGGCGCGTCATGCGCCGGGCTCGTCCGCGTGGGGTCGTCGGTATCCGACGCCGCACGCGCCGCAACGCCCTGCTCGTGGTGAGCCTCCTCGCCGCCACGGCCTGCGCAGCGCCCGAGAGGCCGGTGGCGTCGCCGACGCGCGCCCCGACGCTCGGGGTCGCCGCGACGATCGTCGAGTCCCCCCCGCCACCCGGCTCGATGCCGGCGACGAGCACGCCCACGCCGCCCGCGCCCACGCCGCCCGCGCCGACCGGGGCTGCCACCGCGAGCCCTGACCGGTCGACTCCCACCACGGCGGGCCGCACGACTCCCACCACGGCGGGCGCGGCCTCCAGCGGCCCCCTGCCGCCGTCGCCCTCGCCACCGCTGCCGCGCTTCCGCACGGTCGGCGCCGCATCCGACGCGGCGCGCGACCAGGGGCTCGAAGCACCGGCCTACGCAGACCTGCGCCGGGTGACGATCGAGGACGATGGTGAGCACGCCCGGGCCACCCTCGAGGTGGGTGGTCCACTGCCGACGTCGCCGGCGGACGGCGAGGTGATCGGCATCGGGGTCGACCTGCTGCGCCGGGACGGCGGCGAGAGCACCTACCAGCTCTACGCCGATGGCGGCGCCGACGGCTGGTTCGCCTACCTCCAGACGCCCGACGGGTTCGTCGCCTACCCGGGCTCGCTCCGCGTGGACGGGGCCACCATCACGTTCGTCGTGCCGTGGCGTGCCGTCGGGACGCCCCTCGACGGGCCGTTCCGGGGCTTCGTCGACTGGAGCCGGACGCGGCCGATCCGCAACGCCGCCGCGGAGGACCGCGCCCCGGACGCCACCGACGCGACCTTCGACCGCTCGTAGCGGTCGCCTCGCCGCTACCGGTCCGTGGCCGGCTTCGTCACGTCGGCCACGTCGGCGTCGAGCACCACGAGCAGGTCGGTGACGGCCAGGTGCACGGCCACCCCGTGGGCGCCGCCGCCGATCCCGACGGTTGCGTGGTCGCGCAGGGAGCGGTCGGCGACCACGGGCCACGCGTGCGTCGCTCCGAAGGGGGTGATCGTGCCCCGCTCGTAGCCGGTGGCCTCGCGGGCCTCCTCGGCGTCGGGCAGCGTCATGCGCGAGATACCGAGGTGGCCGCGCAGCTTCGGCCAGTCGATGGCGCGGTCGCCCGGGACGAGGACGAACAGGTAGTCGTCCGCGGCCCGGCGCACCACGAGGGTCTTGACGAGCGCAGCCGGCGCGATGCCCTGCCGAGCCGCCGACTCCTCGACGCTACGGGGACGCGCGAACGTGTGCACCTCGTGGGGGACGCCCGCAGACACGAGGGCCCGCAGCGCGGGCGTGTCGACGCTCATGACGCCGGGTGCGCCTCGACGACCACGACACCGTCACCGGAGAGGGCCAGTGCGTCCGCTCCGCCACCGCCGTCGAGCATCGGCTCCTCGCGCATCGTGGCCGTGGGACTCCAGGCGACGACGGCGCCGGCCGCAACGCGGGTACCCGGTGACACGTCGAGCACCACGGGGGTACCGCGGGTGAGAACGGCCACCCAGCCGTCGCCCTGCAGCGCGACCCCGGTACGGCTACCGTGCGCGGCGGAGCGTTGCAGCGACGCGTCGACGGCGAGCAGGTGGCCGGGGTCGACGACGAGGCCGGCCCCCTCGAGCCAGAGCACGTGGACCTCTCCTCCGTCCTGCGCGACGAACACCTCCCCGGCGCCACGACAGCGCCAGAGGGTCGGCTCGCTCGACTCGGCGGGTGCGACCCGGACCTCACCCGTCGTCGCCACGACGCTGCCCGGCCGGACCAGCACGTCCTGCTCGACGCTGACGGCCAGCATGGTCGGGTTCTGCCGGCGCACCCGCGGGCCGGTCGCCGGGCGGTGCCCGCCCAGCAGCAGGTCACCCCGCAGCGTCCCCGCGGCCGCGGCGACGGTGGACCGCGCCGGAGATGCGGACCCGGTCGCGACGCCGGTCTCGCGGCCGGCCGCGGCGGGCGAGGCGTCGGGCGCGTCCTCGGCCCCCGTGGCCTCCGTCTGCACGCTCGCCGATCCCGCGGCGATCGTCTCACCAGCCGGCGCGGCGCCGGTCCCGTCGGCCTGGGCGGCGCCGGTCCGGTCGGCCTGGGCGGCGTCGGTCTCCGTGGTCGTCGTCGCGCCGGGCAGCGGGTCGACGGACGCGTCGCCATGGTCGGCGACGTGCTCGGTCCAGCGCTGGCCGTCCCAGTAGCGCAGCTGATGCCGCCCGACCGGGTCCGGGTACCAGTCGGCAGGTGGCATGGACATGGTCGCCTTTCACGTTGCGGTCGGCCGCGAGCATAGGAGCCGCGCCGGTCGACGGTGCGCACGGCGGCTACCGTGAGGACACCGCGGGGCGCCGCAGGTGCGTCGCCCGGCACGCCATTCGCCACGAAGGCCATCCGATGAGCGAGACCTCACGCTTCCTCGACGTCGACGGTGCCCGCCGCATGACCCGCATCGGTCTCGGCACCTGGCAGTTCGGCTCGCGCGAGTGGGGCTACGGCGACGAATACGCCCGCCACACGGCCCGCGACATCGTCCGCCACGCCCTCGACCTCGGGGTCACGCTGTTCGACACCGCCGAGATGTACGGCTTCGGCCGCAGCGAGCGCATCCTCGGCGACGCGCTCGGCGACCGCCGCGACGAGGCCTTCGTCGCCACGAAGCTCATGCCCGTGCTGCCGCTGCCTCCGATCGTCGAGCAGCGCGGTCTCGCGTCGGCGCGTCGGCTCGGCGTGCGCACCCTCGACCTCTACCAGGTCCACCAGCCGAACCCGCTCGTCCGTGACTCCGTGACGATGGAGGGGATGCGGCGCCTGAAGCAGGTCGGCATCGTCGGCGAGGTCGGCGTCTCCAACTACTCGCTCGACCGGTGGCAGCGGGCCGAGCAGGCGCTCGGCGGCCGGGTCCTGTCGAACCAGGTGCGCTACTCGCTCGTGGACCGTCGACCCGAGCGGCGGGTCCTGCCCTGGGCGCAGGCCGAGGCCCGGATCGTGATCGCCTACAGCCCCCTCGCGCAGGGGCTGCTCGCCGCCAGGTACGACGCCGAGCACCCGCCGTCGGGTGCCGTGCGGCAGGGCAACCCGCTGTTCCTGCCGGACAACCTCGCGCGGGCCGCGCCCCTGCTCGACACGCTCCGCGAGGTCGCGGCGGGACACCAGGTCGCGCCGGCGCAGGTGGCGCTGGCCTGGGTGATCCGCCGGCCGAACGTCTGCGCCATCCCGGGTGCGTCCTCGGTCGGGCAGCTCGAGTCGAACGTCGCGGCCATGGACCTCGCGCTCACCGACGACGAGGATGCCGCCCTGACCGCCGCGGCCGACCGGTTCACGCCCGTCACGGGGGCGCGTGCCGTCCCGCGGATGCTCCGCCGGCGGCTCGCCCGCTGACGGCCGCGCCGGCCGTCGACGACGGTCTAGCAGGCGTCGACGGTCCCCTGCTGTCGTGCCACCTCGAGCGCCAGCAGCTGGCCGGGGAGGACGGCCGTGATCGGCGAGAGCCACTCACGCACCCCCCGCGGTAGCGGCAGGGCCACGTCCGCCTCGTCGAGCACCTCGGGCACGTCGGAGATGGTCGCGAGCGACCGGAAGCGCGGGCGCAGACGCGGGATGAGGTCCACCACGTCGGAGAGCACCCGACCGCTCGGCGCCACGAGCACGACCGGGCCATCGCCGGCGACCGCCACGGGACCGGTGATGAGGTCGGCCGCCGAGTAGGACTGCCCGGCGGTGTGGGTCAGCGCCGTCAGCTTGAGCGCGATCTCGTGCGCCGTGGCGAGGTTGAACCCGCGCCCGATGACCGAGGTGCGCGGAACGGCCGAGAACGCGTCGGCCGCCTGCCGGTAGGCCTCGGCCTGTCCGAGCGTCTCCGCCAGGACGTCCGGCAGGCGGAACAGCTCCTCGCGAAGCGATTCGTCGCGATCGAGTGCGGCCGAGAGCAGCGCGAAGGCCGCGAGCGAGCAGCTGTAGGTCTTCGTCGCCGTCGGTGCCTTCTCCTCGCCGGCGTGCAGCGAGAGGACGTGCTCGACGGCCTCACCGAGCGGGGAGTCGGGCGTGTTCGTGATCGCGACGGTCGGGCGTCCCTGCCGACGGGCCTCGGTGACCACCTCCACGACGTTCGTGCGAGCGCCCCGACTGCGACACGGCGATGACGAGCGCGCCGTCGAGCCGCGGGGCGGTCCCGTAGCGGGTGAACAGCGACGGCGTCGCGAGCGCGACGGGCAGGCGGCGCTCCGCCCCGAAGAGGTACTGCGCGTACCGGGCGGCGTTGTCGGAGGAGCCGCGACCGGCGATGACGACGTAGCGGATGTCCTCGGGATGGATCTTCTTCGCGATCTCGTCGGCGTGGTCCGCCTCGGCGTCGAGGAAGCGCGCGAGCGCGGCTGGCTGCTCGTGGATCTCGTGTTCGAGGTCCGCCGCGAGGCCGTGCTCAACCGAGGTCATGAGGTCTCCCGCCGTCGGACTGCTCGACCCATGGTATTCCTCCGACCTCCCTCCGGTGTGGACTCCGCGTGGCGGCCTGCCGACGCCGCACGGTCGCGCCGGGTGGACGGCACACCAGGGGCGCCTGCCCATGTGCAGGTGTCACCGGTGCGTGGAATGATCGAGCGTGAGCGATCGTGGCGACGTTGCCGCCGCCGTCCCGTCCGACGAGCACGACATGACCGAACCGGCCGCAGCGACCTCGGCCACCGCCCGGGACGCCCCCGCCCCGATGGCCGGGCTGTCCCCCGACGAGGTGGCGGAGCGCGTACGGCTGGGGCTCGTCAACACGGTGCCGCACGGCGCGACCCGCACCGTGGGCGAGATCGTCCGGGCGAACGTGGTGACGAGGTTCAACGTCCTCCTCACCGTCCTGCTCGTCATCATCCTGCTCGTGGCCCCGGTCCAGGACGCCCTCTTCGGGCTCGTCATGGTCGTGAACGCGGCGATCGGCATCATCCAGGAGGTGCGGGCGAAGCGGGCCCTCGACCGGCTCGCGCTGCTCACGGCCCCGCGCGCCCGGGTGCTGCGGGCCGGCAGCCTCCAGGAGGTCGCGGTGGACGCCGTCGTCCGCGACGACGTGCTGCTGTGCGAACCGGGCGACCAGGTCGTCGTCGACGCGGTGGTGCTGGAGTCGCGCGGCCTGGAGGTCGACGAGTCGCTGCTGACCGGCGAGGCCGACCCCGTCGCCAAGGCGGCCGGCGAGGAGTGCCTGTCGGGCAGCTTCGTCGTCGCGGGGACCGGGTGGGTCAGGGCCGTGCGCGTCGGCCAGCAGGCCTTCGCCGCCAAGCTGTCCGCCGAGGCCCGCGAGTTCACGCTCGTCTCCTCGGACCTGATGGCCGGCATCGACTGGCTGCTGCGCGCCATCTCCTGGCTGCTGGTCCCCACCATCCCGCTGCTCGCCTGGAGCCAGTGGTCGGCGACGCCCGGCTGGCGTGCCGCGGTGGCCGGCGCCGTCGCCGGCAGCGTTGCGATGATCCCGCAGGGGCTCGTGCTGCTGACCTCGGTCGCGTTCGCCGTCGGGGGGCTGCGCCTGGCCCGACGGAAGGTGCTCGTCCGTGAGCTTCCGGCGGTCGAGGTGCTCGCCCGCGTCGACGTCCTGTGCTTCGACAAGACCGGGACGCTCACCGAGGGTCGGCTCGTCGTCCGCGACCTCGCCGTGCTGGACGACGCGCACGCGGCCGAGGTGCCGACCGTGCTCGGCGCCGTCGCCGCCGCGGACCCGGCCCCCAACGCCACCCTGCGCGCCGTCGCCGCCGCCTACCCCCCGCCGGAGGACTGGATCGTCGTCGAGACCCGCGCGTTCTCGTCCCAGCGCGCCTACGGCGGCGTGCGCTTCGTCAGCCACGGCGGCTTCCTCCTCGGGGCCCCGGACGCGCTCGCGCCGGGCGACACCGACCTGCGCCGGCGCGCCGACGACGCGACGGACGCCGGACACCGCGTCCTGCTGCTCGCCGCGGTCGACGGGGATCTGGACCCGACCGCCGGCGGGCTCCGGCCGCTCGCGCTCGTCGTGCTCGGCGACGTCGTGCGGGCCGATGCCGCCGACACCCTCGCCTGGTTCGCGAGCCAGGGGGTCGCCGCGAAGGTCATCTCGGGCGACCATCCACGCACGGTCGCCGCCATCGCGGCACAGGCCGGGCTCCCGGACGCCGACCGGGTGGTCGACGGCCGCACGCTGCCCGACGACGCGGCAGCGCTCGCCGACCGGATGGAGGAGGGCACGGTCTTCGGACGGGTCACTCCGCAGCAGAAGCGCTCGATGGTGGCGGCGCTCCAGTCCCGGGGCCACGTGGTGGCGATGACGGGCGACGGCGTGAACGACGTGCTGGCCCTCAAGGACGCCGACCTCGGCATCGCGATGGGATCCGGCGCGGACGCGACCCGTTCCGTGGCGCAGCTCGTGCTGCTCGACGGTCGCTTCGAGCAGCTGCCGACGGTCGTTGCCGAAGGGCGACGCGTCACGGCGAACATCGAGCGGGTCGCGAACCTGTTCGTGACGAAGACCGTCTACGCGTTCCTGCTCGTGGTCGCCGTCGGTGTCTGGGGGCTCGTCTTCCCGTTCCTGCCGCGCCACCTCACCCTCGTGGGTTCGGCCACCATCGGCATCCCCGCGTTCTTCCTCGCGCTCGAGCCGACGACACGCCGGTACCGCCGGGGGTTCATCGGCCGGGTGCTGCGCTTCGCCCTGCCCGTGGGCACGGTCGCGGCGGCGGCGACCTTCGGCGCCTACTGGCTCGCGCACCAGGAGGGCTCGTCGCTGGCCGACAGCCAGACGGTGGCCACCATGGTCCTCGGGTCGATCGGGGTCTTCGCGCTCGTCCTGGTGTGCCGGCCGCCGACGCGGCTGCGTCGTCTGGTCGTCGGCGGCGTGGTCGTCACCTTCGGGCTCGCGTTCGTCGTCCCCATGGCGAGTACGTTCTTCGCGCTCTCGTTCCCGCGTCCGGTCGTGATCCTTGCGGCGATCGGGATCGTGTCGCTGACCGGCGCGGCCCTGACGGTGACGCTGCGGGCCGCCGGCTGGATCCAGACGGTCACGATCGCCGAGGTGGAGGAGCTCGCCGGCGAGGCGTTGACCACCTCCCGGCGCGCCATGCACCAGGCCGCCCGCCGGCTGCGCCACCGCGACTGATCCTGGCCGTCCCGATCCTGTCGGGGCGTCCGTCCTGGCGTGCCGGCCCCCGCTGGACGTGCGCTCTGGGTCAGCGGGCATGCACGGTGCGTACACCAGGGGGACCATGGCACGATGTGACTAGTTATGTGCGACCCGTATCCCCTATCGTCCTCGCTCGTTGGACGGGGGTGGAGCCACTCACACATTGCGGGAGCCCGCATGATCAAGCGCGCGCTCGACCTCGTTCTCGGCGCGGCCCTGGCCGTCCTGGCCCTGCCGCTGGTGGTGCTGCTGGCGATCGTCACGGCAGCCGCCCTGCGCAGCTCCCCGTTCTTCGTGCAGGAGCGCGTCGGTCGCGACGGCGTGACGTTCCGGATGGTGAAGCTGCGAACGCTGCCGCCCAGCACGCCCCGCTACGCGGACAAGTACGCGATCAGCCCGGTCGCCGCACCGGCCGTCTGCCGCTGGCTGCGTGCGTGCCATCTCGACGAGCTGCCGCAGCTCTTCCTCGTCCCGCTCGGGATCATGTCGCTGGTCGGGCCACGGCCCGAGATGTCGTTCATGCACGAGCGGATGCCGGCCTCCTTCGCGCAGGCGCGGATCGCGGTCCGCCCGGGCTGCACGGGGCTGTGGCAGATCGGCGCGGACTGCGACCGCCTCATCCACGAGTCCCCCGAGTACGACCTCTGCTACCTGCGCGGCCAGACGCTCGGGCTCGACCTGTGGATCCTGTGGCGCACGGTGCGCTGGGTCCTCCACGTCGGCGGTCCGGTCACCGTGGACGCCGTGCCGGTCCGGCTGCTGCGTGGTCGCCTCCGCGCCCACGGGACGCTCGCCGACGAGCTGGCGGCCTGACCCGCAGCGACCGTCACGAGGCCGTGGGGGCGCCCCGCTCCCGCAGCCACCAGGTCATCCCCTGGCGTACCCGACCGACGCTGCGCGCCACGTCGCAGGCCGCGTGGAACGCCACGTCGGGGCGCGTCAGCCCCTCCGTCCCGCGTGCGGCCAGCTCCCCAAACAGCCACGACGCCGCGACCCGGACGCCGTTGCCGCGTCGACGCCGCAGGTCGGCCTCGTCCAGCAGCCAGTCGGAGCGGCCCTGCAGGTAGGCGCGCCTCAGGACCCAGCGCGGCCGGAGCCGGGACGCCGGCAGCTCGTGCTCGACCACGGCGTCCGGCACCCACCAGACCCGCCCGCCGTGCCGCTGCACGTCGCGGACGAGACGCACGTCGTCGTTGACGAGCTGCGTCGTGCCGCGTGGCCCGAGGTTCGTCGCGAAGCCGCCCACGGCCACCAGCAGCTCACGCCGGAACGCGGCGTTCGCGGTGACGACGAACTCGTCGCCGCCGAGCAGGCGCGGCCCAGGGCCGAGGTCCACGTTCGTGAGATACTGGCCGACGACGGGCTCGTCGAACCACCGCGGGCGCGCCACCGCCGGGTCGAGGACGACGCGGCCGCCGGTCGCATCGGCGTCCCCGCCGACGATCGGGGCGAGCAGCGCGGCCAGCCACCCCTCCCGCGGCACCACGTCGTCGTCGAGGAGGACGACCACCTCCCCGCGGGCGGCCTCGATACCGGTGTTGCGGGCGTGCACGGCACCGGAGCGCGGCTCGACCAGGTAGCGCGCCGGCAGCGGCGCGGACTCGACGACCGCGCGGGCGGTGGACGCCGGATCGTTGTCGACGACGACGACCTCGAGGTCCGCGACACCGCTCTGGGCCGCGACGCCCGCGAGCGCCAGGCGGAGCCGCGCAGGCCGCCGGAAGGTGGGCAGCACGAGCGTGACGGTCGGCGCGCCGGCCGGCTCTAGACTCGCGGACCGTGAGCGATCGACTGCTGGTGACCGTGGTCGTCCCGGTTCGTGACGGGGCGCGGTCACTCGGCGCCTGCCTCACCGCGCTCGGGCGTCAGGTCGGTCCCTCCCACGAGGTGATCGTCGTCGACAACGGCTCGACCGACGGCAGCGACGCGCTGGCCGCCGCGCATCCTGCCGTGTCGCAGGTCGTCCACGAGCCGCGTCGCGGATCCTACGCGGCCCGCAACGCGGGCATCGCGGCCGCCCGCGGCGACGTGCTCGCGTTCACGGACGCCGACGGTGTGCCTGCCAGCGACTGGCTGGCCCGCGGGGTGGAGGCGATCGACGCCGGCGCCGACCTCGTGGGCGGGGCGGTGGTGGCGCTGACGGGGCCGCGACCGACGATGTGGTCGCGCTACGACGCGGCGCTCTACCTCGACCAGGAGGAGCACGTCGTCCACCAGGGGTTCGCGGCCACCGTGAACCTGCTGGCGCGCCGCGAGGTCGTCGACCGCATCGGCGGCTTCGACGCGTCGCTGCGCTCGAGCGGCGACCTGGAGTGGTGCCGCCGCGCACGTGCGGCCGGGTTCCGGCTCGTCTACGCGCCCGACGCCGTGGTCGCCCACCCGACACGGCGAACGGCCCGCGCGACCTGGCGGCTGCACCGCCGGCTCGGCGCCGGCTGGCGGGTGCTCGCGGACCGGGGCGACTGGCCGGCGGGGCTCGACGACCCGGCCGTGCGGATCCCGCTCGGCCGGGTCGTCGAGGACCTTGCCGCCGACGGCCCCCCGGCGCGTCGGCGACAGGTCGCCCACGTGCACGCGCTCGCGATGGCGGCGCGTGTCGTGGGCAAGCTGACGGGGCGCGGCTGAGCGCTACCCCGTGTGACGGGACGTGACGCGCACGCCCCGTCAGCGTGCGGCGGCGGTCAGTGCTTCCAGTCGGCGGACCGCTGGGCGGTCTGCGTCAGCGCCGTGTCGCCGTAGATGACGCTCGGCTCGACGCTGGTGCCCTCGTACCACTCGTTCCAGGAGGTGATGAGCACCCAGTCGGGGTTCGCGGTCAGCGCCGCGTCCCACGTCTTGTTGTAGCGGGCGCCGCCGACGCCACGCTCGACGATCGGGTTGCCGTCGCGGATCAGGTGGTCGTCGTAGCCGGGCGACACCGTGGCCGCGAAGAGCCGCGGCTCGGCGTGCTTGTCGAGGAGCGCCGGCGCGCGCATGCGCACGGCCGTGGCACGGGCGTACTGCTCGCGCTGACGCGGTGCGCCGGTGGCGGTGTACTGGTGGGCGCCCCACTGCACGGACGAGAAGGCGTCGCTGTTGGTGTCGCCGACGATCCGGACGGGCAGCCCGTCGTTGGCGAGCAGCTGCTCGATCTTCTGCCACCGTGCCGGCGGCAGCAGACCCATCTCGTAGGCGAAGACCACCGGCACGCCGTCGGCCCGCAGGAACGCCGGGCTGTCGGCGCGGGTGAGCAGCTGGTGGAGCCACACGTAGACGGTCCAGGCGAACGCGCCCTCGTCACCGCTGTCGGGCCGGGCACGGCGCGTCTCGAGGTATCCGGTCACGACCCCGTCGGTCGCCTCGGCCGCCTGCAGCGCCAGGTCGAAGCCGTTGCCGTCCGCGGCGTCGCCGGCCCAGGACACGACGAACCCGTCGATCCCGTGCGAGCGTGCCTGCCGCGTCATCGACAGCACGCCCTGCGCGTCGGCGGTGCTGCGCGGGTCGGACGGCCGATCGGTGAGGGTCAGGTCGCTGTAGTCGGTGAACCACGGGTAGTAGAAGGCCAGAACCTGCTTCGGGACCCCCGTCGTCGGCAGGTCGAGACGGTGCGTGGAGAGCAGCTTGTCGCGTCCGACCGTGACCTGCGTGTGGTTCGACGGGTCCGAGGTGCTGTGGATATCGTCGACGATCCTCGCGGCCGTGTCGGGCTTCGCGTTGCGGTTCTCGACCCGGACCACGGTCTCGCCGGCGTATCCCTTGTCGACACCGATGGTGAAGCTGCGCTCCCCGGTGGCCTCGAGGAAGACGAGGTCGACCACGACGCGGGCACGCCCCGTCGTCGGCTCGACCTTGATCCCGTCGGCGATCGGGACCACCTCGGCCCCGTCGGTGGCGTGCAACGTCTGGCGCGTCACGATGGTGCCGGGTGAGAACCGGACCTGGGTCCAGTCGGAGGTCGTGTCGAGACTGACCCTCAGGTGCGCCGCGACGACATCGGGCCCGCCCGTCGAGGTCGAGGCGTCGGCGCTGGGCACGAGTGCGCCGATCAGCGCCATCGCCAGGAGCACGACGAGGGCCAGGGACCGCGCCGACGAGAACGGGCGGCGGATGGTTCGGTGATCGGTGTACATGTGGCTGTTCCCCCCAAAGGTGGTCCGGCGCCACCGCGGTTCACGATCTGTCTGCGCTGCGGCGACACCAACGACGTAGTGAGCTCGAGGTCACGATCGGTAGCGTTCCCGGGAGTGGGTGACCTCCCGGCCCGTCCATGTGACCCAGTGTGACTACGCCTTGCGTCATGGTATGACGTTCCGAACGGACGCGACAGGCTCTGGCTTCCGCGATCGTCGGTCAGCGGCCGATCGACGCGCTGAGCGCACGCCCGACGACAGCATGCAGGCCGCCGATCACACCCGGTCCGGGCGCGGGCGGCGGCTGGACCCAGCGGTCGCGCTCGCCGGCCTTCCACGGCCCGGCCGACCGCGCGGTCTGGCGCAGCGACCGGTCACCGGCCGTCACGCCGGGCTCGACCGCCGTGCCCTCGAACCACTCGTTCCAGGAGTTGACGAGGACCCAGTCGGGATCGGCACTGAGCGCCGCCTCCCAGGTCGCGGTGTAGCGCTCCCCCGCCGCGCCACGCGGCACGACGGGGTTCCCGGAGCGGATGCCGCGGTCGTCGTAGCCCGGCGCGACCGTGGCGGCGTAGAGACGGGGATGGGCGGTCGGGTCCACGACCACGCGTGCGCGGGCTCGAGCTGCCGTGTCCCGGGCGAACCGGCCCCGGGCGGCCGGCGATCCCAGTGCGGTGAACTGGTGCTCGCCCCAGGCCACCGCGGCGTAGTCGTCGCTGTCCGCGTCGCCGACGAGCCGCACGGGATGCCCGGTGCGGGTCAGGTCGTCGAGGATGGCCTGCCAGGCGACCGGCGACACGCGTCCCATCCCGTAGACGAACACCACCGGCACGCCGTCCGACCGCAGGAAGGCCGGGCTCGACGCACGGTCGAGCAGCTGTGCGAGCCAGTGACGGACCCGCCGGGCGACGAGCTCGTCGGGGCCTCCGGCAGCGGCCGCCCGCCCGACCTCCAGATAGCCGGTCACGGTCTGACCGGCACGCTCGGCGGCGCGCAGGGCGGTGTCGAACCCCTCGCCGTCGGCCTCCTCGCCGGCCCACGACACGACGAACCCGTCGATGCCGTGGGCACGCGCCTGGCGGGTCATCGCGCCGACGTCGGTGGGCACGCGGGTGCTGCGCGGCGTCGCCGGTCGGTCGGCCAGCCGGCCGTCGTCGTAGTCGTCGAACCACGGGTAGTAGAAGGCGAGCACGAGCGGTCGTGCGTCGGCATGCGGCAGGCGCAGGGGCACGGAGCCGAAGACGTCCGCCCGGGGCCGGCGCACGGTCCCGACGGCCGGGCCCGGTTCGTCGGTGGTGACCGTGGCCACCGGGTGGGGATCGCCGTTGCGGTTGACGATGTCGACCCGGGCCCGGCCGCGATCGGACGTCGCGAGCGTGACCGCGATCTCGTCGGCTCCGGCCGTCTCGCGGTAGACCGTGTCGATGACGGCCCGGGCTCGTCCGAGCGGCCGCTGCAACCGCCAGCCGCCGGGTACCCGCGTCAGCCGCGCTCCCGGTGTGACCGACACCGGATGCGACGCGATGACCGCGCCGGGGCGGAGCACGAGCGTGGTCTCGTCGGCGGTGCTGTCGAGCACGATCCGCAGCGCCGCGTTCTCGACCTGCGGGGCCGGGTCGTGCGGCTCGGCGTCGCCCGCCTGCGCGGCAGTGGCCGGGACGAGGCCGACCAGCAGCGCGAGGACGGAGGCGACCACGACCGCGACGACGCCGCGCACGGAGGCGCGGTGACGGGACGTGGGGCGGTCAGCGGCGGACATCCGACCCTCCTCGGCGGTCGCCGGCGCCTCGGGCATGCTAGGGACCCACCCCGGGGCCCTTCGCGTGCGGCCGGTCCCTCCGGCCGCTGGCTGCCACCCGGCGCCGACCTCGGCGACCGCCCCGACCGAGCGCAAAGGCGACGAACACATGGCCACGCCTGCGGGGCTGCCCGACTTCCTGGTCATCGGCGCACCGAAGTCGGGCACGACCACCCTCGCGGACTGGCTGGCCGTGCACCCCGACGTGTTCGTGGCCGCCGGCAAGGAGGTGCGCTTCTTCAACCTCCACCACGACCGCGGCGAGGACTGGTACCGGTCCTGCTTCGCCGCGGCGACCCCCGGACAGCGCCGCGGCGAGGCGACGCCCGCGTACCTGTACCTCGACGTCGCGCTGGACCGGATCCGGGCGCTCGTGCCCGACGTGCGTCTCGTCGCCATCCTGCGTGAGCCGGTCGCCCGGGCCTGGTCGCACTACTGGTTCAACCGCGGCATGGGGATCGAGCCGCGCTCGTTCACCCGGGCCCTGGACGCCGAGCGGGCAGGGCCGCCGCTCGAGCGCGCCACGTCCCGTGACCTGGTCCATGCCTATCTCGGGCTCGGCCGGTACGCGGACCGCCTGGATGCGGTCGACGCCCGGTTCGCCGCCGATCAGCTCCTCGTCGTGCTGGCCGACGACCTGCGGCGCGACCCCGCGGACACCTTCGCGACGGTGTGCCGGCACATCGGCGTCGCCCCGCGCACCCCTGAAGACCGGACGGCGAACGTCGGCGCGGCGCCGCGGTCCCATGCCGTGTCGCGGCTGCTGCGGGTGCTGCGGTCGCAGCGGTGGCCCGCGGGGCTGGGGCGCCGGGTCGCCGCGGCCAACCGGCGCGGCGGCTACCCCCCGATCGACGCTGCGCTCGCGGCCCGGCTCCGTGCCTCGTTCGCGGCCGACAACGCCCGTCTGGCGCAGCGCCTCGGGCGGGTGCTGCCCGACGCCTGGGAGCCCTGACCGTGGACGGGGGCGCCGCTACAGGACGAGGGTGCGGGCCCGCACCGAGCCGGCGGCGGCAGCCCCGAGCTCCACGGCGTCGCGGGCGACCACGACGGGCAGGGCCCGGGCGCGGGCCCGGCGGCCGGGGCGGGTCGGTCGCAGCGCCTGCCACAGGTAGGGCACGGCCAGCGCGAGCCCGCGCCGACGACCCGCCAGCGCCGCCGTCACACCGACGGCGGCCAGGGCCGTGGCCGCGTGGTGCGAGCCGAGGAAGATCCCTCGCCACAGGAACGCGGCGCGCAGCTCGGGCAGGCGGCGCACGAGCGCCGGGAACGCCGCGACGCCGCGGGCGCGGTGCAGCAGCAGCGACACGTCCGGCGGGAAGACCTCGTGGTGGACGACGGCGGTGGCGGCGAACCGGCTGACGGCCCCGGCGCGCTTCGCCCGCCAGGCCAGGTCGGTGTCCTCGCCGAAGGGGTAGCGCTCGTGCCGGCGGCCGAGGATGCGGGCGACCTCGAGGGCCCACTCCTCGTCGAAGGGTCCCGCCGGGGTCGCGACCGACTCGAGGATCCGGCGGGTGTAGGCCATGTTCGCCGTCTCGTACAGCCCGTACTCGGCCGGCGTCCACTGGGTGCGGCTGAGCGGCTCGAGCGGTTGCCCCGGGTCGGCGCCGGTGCGTCCCTGCACCACGTCCACGCCGACCCGCAGCCCGGCCACCAGCGCCTCGATCCACGTCGGCACCGGGCGGCAGTCGTCGTCGGTGAAGGCGATGACCTGGCCGGTCGCGACCGCGAGGGCGCGGTTGCGGGCGACGGACGACGGGTCGTTCGCGGTGCTGTGGACGAGGTGCAGCGGCAGGTCCGCCCGCGCGGCGAGGTCGGCGCTCGTCCCGTCGGTCGTCCCGTTGTCGACGACGACCACCTGCAGGTGCTCGCGCGGGTAGGTCTGCGCCGCGAGCGCGTCGAGGGCGGCCGCGACGAGCCGACGCCGGTCGTGGGTCACCATGACCACCGACACGTCCGGGAAGGCGTCGCGAGGCGCCGGCGGATCCGGGCCCGGCCGCCCGGTCGCGGCCAGGGCGCGGTACTGGTCCTCGAGGTCGGCGACGCGCGCGCCGAGCTCGAACTCCAGGGCGACGTGCCGGCGGCCGGCACGGCCCAGCGCCGACCAGCGATGGGGCGCGTCGACGAGCCCGCGGAGCGCGGCCAGCATGGCGTCCCGGTCGCCCTCGTCGACGAGGACGGCACCGTCGGGCGCGACCGCCTCGGGGATCCCGCCGTGCCGGGTGGTGACCACCGGGATGCCGCACGCCTGGGCCTCGAGGTTCACGAGCCCGAGGGTCTCCGCGTCGCCGTCGGCGGCGGTGCGGCTCGGCGTGAGCAGCAGGTGCGTGTCGGCCAGCGCCTGCCGCAGCGCCCCGGTCGGGGCACCGTCGACCCACTCGGCGTCGAGCCCGCTGCTGGCGCAGGCCTCGCGCATCCGCGCCTCGAGCGGACCGGTTCCGATGAACCGGACGTGGACCTGCGGGCGCTCGGCCGCGAGCGCGGCGAGCACCGCCACGGCGTCGTCCACGCCCTTCTTGGCCACGAACCGGCCGGCGAAGGCGACGACGACACGGCCGTCGTCGTCGGGTCGACGCTCGCGGAAGGGCAGGCCGGCGAGGTCGAGCCCTGCCGGGATGACCCGCACGGCGGCCGGCGGGACGCCCCGAGCGATCGCGGCGTCGGCGAGGAACCGCGAGGGGACGACGACGAGCGGAGCCCGCCGGACGGCCGCCAGCAGCTCGGGCTCGTCGCGGGCCTGCACGAGCAGGTCGTGTCCGTGCAGGGACACGGCCCAGGGTCGCCCGAGCCGGCGCGCGACCGCCTCCACGTGCGCCGCCCAGTAGCCCAGATGTGCGTGGAGCACGTCGGCGCGCCGGGCGACCGCGACCGCGGCGAGCCCGGCCCGCAGGGCGCGGCGGCGCGCTGCGGGGGGCAGGCGGCGACCGACCGGCCCGTCGGGGTCGGCGAGGCTGCCGAGCGCCACGACCGGCGCGCCGACGGTGTCTGCCGGGCTGCCCGGCCAGCGCTGCCCGCACGCGACGACGGCCCGGGTGGCGGTGGTCGTGCGCACGACGTTGGCGACGAACCCCTCGGAGGGGCGCACCCAGTCGCGGGCGACGTGCAGCACCGTCGGTCGCTGCACCAGCCCTCCTCGCGTCACTGAAGCGGCGATGAGGCGTTCATACTAGGACCGACCCTGCCCTCCCCCGACCCTGGACCCGACGGTGCGGATCGCGCTGAGCTCCGTCTACGGCTGGCCCGACGTGCGCCGCGGCGGCGAGCGCTACCTCCACGAGCTCGCCGCTGCCCTGGTGCGGGCCGGCCACGACGTGCGCGTGCTCACGACCGGCCGGCGCCCCGGGCACGACCGGGTGCTCGGCGTGCCGGTCCGCCGGGTGCCGCGCCGGCGGCTGGCGCCGCGACGGTTCGGGGACCTCGCCGACCAGGCCGCCTTCGGGCTGCAGTCACTGCCCCGGCTCGGGATGGCCCGGGCCGACGTGTGGCACGCGACGAGCACCGCCGACGCGGCCGCGGCGGCGCTGACGGGCCGGGCCCGCCGGGGGCTCGCGACCGTCTTCACCGATCACGGGTTCCCGGCGGCGGCGTCCCGCGGGCGCCGGGCCGACGCGTCGTTGCACCGCTACGTCGTCGACCACGTCGGCGCCTACGTCTGCGTGTCCGAGGCCGCCGGCGGGTATCTGCGGCGCGACTTCGGCCGCGATCCGGTGGTCGTGCCGCCGGGCGTCCGGCTCGCCGACTACCGGCCCGCCGCCGCGCGCTCCCCCGTCCCGGCGCTGCTGTACGCCGGCAGCCTCGACACCGGGCGCAAGAACCTGCCGCTCCTGCTCGACGCGACCGCCCGTCTCCGGCGACGCCACCCGGCGCTTCAGCTGTGGCTCCTCGGCCCGGGTGACCCGTCGGCCACCCTCGCCGCCGCCCCACCGGCCGCGCGCGACGCCGTCACGCGCTGCCGGCTCGCCGGGCCCGGCGAGCTCGTCGACGCCTACGCGCAGGCGTGGGCGACGGTGCTGCCGGCGCGGGCCGAGTCCTTCGGGATGGTCGTGATCGAGTCGCTGGCCAGCGGCACGCCCGCCGTCGTCCTCGCCGACGGCGGCGGTCCGACCGAGATCGTCGACGACACGGTCGGATCGGCGGCGCCGGCGACCGCCGACGGGTTGGCGGCCGCGATCGAGCGGGCGCTCGACCTCGCCGGGACGCCCGACACGGCGGCCGCCTGCCGGGCCGTGGCGGCCCGCTACGACTGGGACACGGCGATCGTGCCCCGGCTCGAGCAGGTGTACGCGAGCGCGGGGAGGCACCCGTGAGCCAGCCGCAGGTCACCGTCGCCGTGGTCGTCAAGGACCGCCACGACGCCATGCGCCGCTGCCTCGACGGGATCGACGCGCTGCGCGGCCCCGCCCACCGGGAGGTCGTCCTCGTCGACAACGGCTCGACGGACGGCACGCATGCGCTGCTGGTCGAGCGGGCCGGCCGGGCTCCGGTGCCGACGCGGGTGCACCGGGTCGCGGGCAGCGTCGGGCGGGCCCGCAACGCCGCCCTCGCCGACGCCCGGGCGCCGGTGATCGCGTTCACCGACTCGGACTGTGTGCCCGCGCCGGACTGGGCGAGCGAGCTGCTGGCGACCCTGCGCGACGGCGTGGACGTGGACGTGGCCCAGGGCCGCACCGTGCCGGCGGCGCCGGTCGCCGGCCGGTGGGCGGCGACCCAGCACATCGAGCGCTTCACCGATCTCTACGAGGCCTGCAACATCGCCTACCGCACGGACGTGCTGCAGGCGGCCGGCGGCTTCGGTGAGGACATCGGGTTCTTCGGTGAGGACACGGTCGCCGGCTGGCGGGTGCGCCGCCGTGGCGGGGCGGGCCGGTACGCGCCCACGGCGGTCGTCGCCCACGACGTGACCTACCCGGGGCCGTTCTGGCACCTGCGCCGCGGGTGGGGCTACCGGAACTGGAACGCGCTCGTGCGACGCTTCCCCGAGATGCGCGACGCGCTGCTGTGGCACCGGTTCTTCCTGCGGCCGCGCAGCGCCGCGACTCTGGCCGCGCTCACCGGCGCGACGGTCGCCGTCGCCGCCCGACGGCCGGCGGCGGCCGCGCTGGCCCTGCCCCTGCTGTGGCGGCACCGGCCACAGCGCGACGGCCTCGCCGGCCTCGGGGACGCCGCGGCCGGGCTCGCCTTCGACGTGGCCGTCGGCGTCGGGCTCGTCGCAGGCACGATTCGCGAGCGGACGGTGGTGCTGTGAGGATGGACCTGCTTGCGTACGGGATGACGAGAAGCACGGCCGGGCCCGCGAGGATGGGAAGCACGTGAAGCGTCACACGGTGCAGCGCCGCCGCAGACGGCGGACGGCACGCCGTCGCCGACGGGCGGGGCTGCCGCGGCTGTGGACGCAGTCGCGGCTGCGGGCCTGAGCGCCGGGAGACGAGGATCGATGCTGCGGCTGGTCAAGCGCCTCCTCTGGGCCGTCAAGGAGTGGGAGCCTTCGCTGCTGGCGCGGACGTGGCGCTGGCGACGGGCCGTGTTCGTGCGTCGGCTGCAGCTGCAGGCCCGCTGGGCACGGGCGGCGCTGGACCTCGACGTGGCCGGTGACGCCCGCATCCACCCGAGCACGCGGGTGACCCTCGAACCGGAGAGCCGCAACCGCCTCCACATCGGGCCGCGCGTGCGGATCGGCCCGCGGGTGCTCGTGCAGCTCAAGGGCGGGTCGGTGCGGCTGGGCGCCGACTGCGAGCTGCGTCGTGACACCGTCCTGAACGTCGCCGGGGCGCTGCACCTCGTCGGCGAGAACATCCTCGGCTGGGGGTGCGTCGTCCACTGCAACCGCGAGGTGGTGCTGGACCGGATGGCCTCGGCGAGCGAGTACGTGACGATCGCCGACTCGAGCCACTACGTGGCCGACCCCGACGAGCACTTCTACCACTCGGTCCGTCCCGGGTCCGTCACGGTCGGCCGCAACAGCTGGCTCGCCTCGAAGGCGACCCTGACCCGCAACGCCCGCGTGGGTGACCACTGTGTCGTCGGCGCGAACTCGGTCGTCATCGGGAGCGTGCCCGACGGCCACCTCGCATCCGGGGTGCCCGCGTCGACGCGCCCGCTGCGCCTGCCCTGGGCCGACGCGGACCCGGCGGTCGGCGCGACCGACGGTGACCGCGCCGCCGGCCCGTCGGGTGAGGCCGGGGAAGCGGCGTCGTGACCGGTGAGGTGACCGGCGTCCCGCGCCCGACCGCCGAGGATCCCCTGCGGCTGCTCGTCGCCGGCTCGTCGGTGACGTTCATGATGGTGCCGCCCCGCCGCAGCCGCGACGAGGCCACCTTCGGCGAGCTGCTGCCGCGGGAGCTGCGCCGGCGGGGCGTGCCGGCGGTCGGCACCGTCCGGGGACAGTGGTTCGGCACCATCCGTGACCTTCGCCGGCGCTACGAGCCGGCCGTCCGCAACGTCTTCCCCGACGTGCTGGTGCTCGTGTACGGCATGGCGGAGTGCCAGGGACGGGTGCTGCCGACGTGGCTCGCACGCCATCTCACCACCTGGGACGTGGGCGGCAGCGCGCTGTCACGGGAGTACCGGCGCCGCCTCGCGCCCACGGCCTGGCGGACGCTTCGCGCCTGGCAGCGGTGGGCGCACCCGCGGGTGGGGGCGCGCACGTCCCGGCTGTCGCCGGGCCGGTTCCGGCGGGAGCTGGCCCATGTCGTCGACATGGTCCGCACCGAGGTCCGCCCGCTCGTGCTCGTGCTCGACATCCTGCCCGCGGGACCGCGGCTCACCCACTGGATGCCCGGGCTGCAGGCACGGGTCGACCGGTACAACCGGGTGCTCGCCGACCTCGTCGCCACCTACGCCGACGACGAGGTCCGGCTGGTCCGCGTCTCGCAGGTCGCAGCCGCACTCGGCACGGACGTGGCCACCCCGGACGGGATGCACCTGTCCGCCGCCGGCCACCGGGCGGTCGCGCAGCTGCTCGCCGACGAGGTCGACGCGTGGCTGGCCCGGTGACCGACCCGACGCCGGCCCGGCTGGCCGAGGGGACCGTGCTCGTCGCGGTCCACACCACCCGTCCCGAGCCGGGCTGGCTCGAGCGGGTCGCGGGCCGGCTCCTCGACTGCTACCGGCCCGTCCTCGGCGAGCGGACCGGCGCCCGCGTGCGGGCGACGGCCGACGGCCGGGCCGGCGTGATCACCGTCGAGCCCGCACCCCCGACCGAACCGCTGCCCGACGTGCTCGTGTGGGGCGTGGCTCTCGGCGCGGACGGGAGCGCCGGCCCGGCGGACCTCCGGCGCCTGCTCGACCGGCCGCAGCCCGGTCACGCGCTCCTCGGCCGCCACGTGGTCGCCCGCATCGGCGACGACGGGGCTCGCCTCGTGACCGCACCCGACCTCGTCCAGACACTCGCCCATGCAGGCGGCCCGCACCGGGACGCCTGGGCGACGCGCGAGCTCGCGGCCGCGGTGGCGGCCGACGCACCATTACGGCTCGCGCCGGCCCACGTGCCCGAGCGGGTGACGTTCGAGTTCGTCTTCGGCGACGACAGCCTGCTCGACGGGGTCCGGACGCTGCCCGAGGCGAGCGTCGTCGACCTCACCCGCGATCGCCACACCGAGGGCATCTGGTGGCCGGTCGCCGACCGTCTCGCGCCGGGCCCGCCGACGACGCCCGCGAGCCTGCGCGACACGCTGGCGCGCAGCCTCCTGCCCGTCGTCGCGGTCGACGGCGCCACGCTCGCGATGACGGCCGGCCGCGACAGCCTGCTCGTCGCCAGCGTGCTGGCGGGCGCCGGACGCGGGCTGCCGACGTTCACGATCGGCGGCGAGCGCCTCCCCGACGCGCAGGGCGCCGCGGCCGTGGCCACACGGCTCGGGTGGTCGCACCGGCTCGTCGGCAGCGCCCCGGACGACACCTGGTCGCTCGCGCGTGTGCCGGTCGGCACCCGGTGGACCGACGGAGCCGACACGCCATGGAACCTCATGGGCCCGGCGCTTCGGTGGCCGACGGCCGGGGCGCTCTGGCTCGCCGGCTCCGGCGGCGAGATCGGCCGGGCGGTCTACCGCACGCACGCCCCGGCCGACCCGGTGCGGGTCATGGCCGAGGGCCGGGCCAGCGCCATGTCGCCCCGCGCGGCCGCGGACCTGTGGGCCCGGGTCGCCGCCACCGTCGACGAGAGCCGGCTGGCGGGGCGGCACCCCCTCGACGTGCTGCATGCCCGCGGCCGCACGCGGAAGTGGCTCGGCAGGGCCCGACCGGTCGCGGGGGTGCACGGGGTCGTCGCCGCCTACACGGGACCGGCTGTGGTCCGTGCGCTGCTCGACGCCCCCGACGACGAGCGGCTCGGTGGCAGCCTGTTCGACGCGGCGCTCGCCGCCGACGGCGTGGACCTGCGCTCCCTCGCACGCCGGGCGGTCGTCCTGCCGCCGCCTCCCGGACGTTTGGCGCAGGGCTGGCAGCGCCTGCGGCGGTCGCGCCCCGGCCTGCCCGGACGGCCCGTGCGGACGGACATCGCGCCGCTCGACGCGGCCATCCGGGCGGTCTGCCGCCCCGGTGGCCCGACACGCACGATCCTCGGTGACCGGTGGTGGGCCGCCACGACCCGACGGGCACGGCACGACCCAGCGGCGCGGCGCTGGCTGTGGGGCGCCGTCGCCGTGGATGCGCTCGCCGAGCTGCTCGACGTGCTCTGAGCACGTGCGCCGGGTACGCCCGCTCAGTCCACCCGGACGATCTCCGCCAGGGTGACGCGCCCCCCGGCCAGCTCCAGGATGCCGGCCGTCGGGTGTGGCTGGCGGCGACGCTCGGTCGGTGACCCCGGGTTGAACAGGAGCTGCCCGGCCACGCCGTGCTCGTTGACCGGGATGTGGCTGTGGCCGAAGACGACCACGTCGGCGTCGGGGAACCGCTGGTGGAGCCGGGCCGCGCGACCGCGGGCCGGCCCGCTGTCGTGGATCATGCCGATCCGGACGCCGGCGATGGTGACCCGCAGCGTCTCCGGGAGGTCGTGCAGGTCGCGGTCGTTGTTGCCCCGCACGGCATGCAGCGGGGCGTGCCGGCGCAGGTCGTCGAGGTGGCGCCGCTCGAGCACGTCGCCGGCATGCAGGATCGTGTCGGCTCCCGCGACGAGGTCCAGGACCCGCGGCGGCAGGCGGCGCTTCGGCCAGTCGCTGCGCAGGTGCGTGTCGGCGAGGACGGCCAGCCGCAGCGTCGTGCTCGCCCTGCCCGTGCCCGGCTCGCTCACGTCGCGACCTCGATACGGACGACCACGCCGTCGGCGACCGTGCAGGTGTGCAGGACGTGCCGGTCGGTCGCATCGACGTAGCGCACCGCGGCCGCCGTCGCGTCGGCGTCGAGCGCCACGAGGCGCCCGCCGCGCACGAGCGTCGTGAGCCGCTCGGCGACGGCCGGACGCCCGGCGGACCGAAGGCCGTCGGACTCGACGAGCACGGCGTCCGCGGCCAGCACCATCCGCAGCACGTCCGGGTCGTCGCCGAGCGCGGCCTGGGCGAGCCGGCGGGCCACGTCGCGGACCTGTGCGGAACGTCGGCGCCCGTGCCGGTCGGAGCGCTCCGCGGACCCGGCCGGCGACCTCCTTCGCGACCTGACCGACCGCGTCGAGCGCCTCCCGACCGCGCCCCGTCGCGCGCCGCGCGAGGATCGCGTCGCGCTCGTCCGGGTCGAGGTAGCCGAGCTCGACGAGCAGGTCGCCGGCAGCGACGACGATCTCGCGCTCGAGGTCGTGGTCGAGGTCACCCCACTTGCGGATCCCGACCTCGCTGCGCGACGGCCGGACGTTGACCGGGGTCCTGCCGAACGACGCCGCCTCGGTCACGAAGGTGTCGTCGTGCTCGAGCTCGAGGTGGCGGAGGATGGCGGCGAGGTGGTGCGGCGTGTCGGCGACCAGATCCTCGTAGCGGACCTCGTGGTACCACCGGCCGGCGAGGTGGGTGCGCACGTCGACGACGGCCTCGCGCCACCGGGCCGCGACCCGTCCGTGCGTGCGCCAGGACTCGTCGAAGCTCCACAGGTCCTGCGCCGAGGCTGCCGCGTCGCGCCCGTCGCGGATGATGTGGACGAAGGCCGCGTCCGGGTAGACCTCGGCGAGCCGGGCGGCGTGCGGGACGTGGTTCGGGGTCTTGTCGAGGACACGGGTGGCGCCCGCCCGCGCCCGTGCCTGCATCCGCAGGAACAGCCCGTCGACGAGCCCACGTATCAGCGTCACGAGCTCGCCACGGCCGACCCACGTGTCGAGCTTCATGTACGGGTCGGGATCGTCGTGGTTGGTGAGCAGCTCGCCGAGGCCCTCGCAGAACAGGTGCGACTCCCCGGCGGTGGCCACGTCGGGATGGGTCGCGAGCAGCTGGTGGAGCCAGGTCGTCCCGCTGCGCGGCGCGCCGACGAGGAAGACGGCGCGCCGGTGCAGCGGGCTCGTGGCGGGGTCGAACGGCGCCGCCGCCGGGTCGGTGTTCTGGGCGCGCAGGCGCTCGAACAGCTCGTAGAGCGTCTCGTGGACCGGTTCGGTCATGGGCGTCTCCTCGCGACGCGCGTGCCGCCCCCGCCGGACCGGCCGGCGACGAGCGTGCGGTAGCGGGCCTCCACCTGCGCGACGATCGGTCCCCAGGCGTAGGCGTCGGCCGCCTCCCGGCAGCGGGTGGCGGTGGCCGGGTCCCGGCCCAGCTCGATCGCCCGCAGGATCGCGTCCGCCGCGGCGGTGGGGTCGGCCGGTGCGAACAGCGTGCCGGTCGCTCCCTCGGTGACGAGCTCGGACGTCGCGCCGGAGTCGGCGCCGGCGACGGGCGTCCCGCAGGCCATCGCCTCGAGCGTGGTGAGCCCGAGCGCCTCGTGGACGGCCGGCGCGGCACAGGCCCAGGCGGCGGCGTACTCGGCGACGAGCGTCGGCGTGTCGCAGCTGCCGAGGAAGCGCACGGTGCCGCGGACCGGGGCGGGCAGCCGGTCGAGGAGCGACGTCCGCAGGCCGGTGGGTGCCGCGCCGGCACAGCGCAGCCGGGCGTCCGGGCATGCCGCGACGACCTCGGGCCAGGCGTCGAACAGGTCGACGAGCCGCTTGCGGGGTTCGGTCGGCGCGGAGGCGACGAGCACGGTCGGGTCCGGCCAGCGCGGCGCGACGGGGCGGAACAGGCTCGTGTCGATGCCGGCGGGGACGATCTGCATCGGCACACCGAAGCCGGCCATCTGGTCGCGGGCGAAGGCCGAGTTGCACCACACCTCGTCCGCGGCGTGCAGCGCGCTGCGGAACATCCGGTCGTCGATCGGAAGGGCGGCGATCCGCTCGGGCAGGACCGTGCCGGTCAGCTTGAGCACGAGCGGCCGGTCGCGCAGCCGCCGTGCCTGCCCGGCGCCGTACCCGTCGCCGTACAGGAACGCATGGACGACGTCGGCCCGTGAGGCGAGCGCTGCGGCGGCGGCGACGCCGGCGAACGCGGTCTCGGTCGTCAGGCCACGCCGGGCGAGCGGTCGGGGCACGGGCGTCCGCACGTAGCGGACGTCGACCCCGTCCACGCGCTCGTGGCGGGTGACGCCCGTCGGGGTCGTGGTGACGAGCCGGACGGCGTGGCCCCGGGCGGCGAGCCCCGTCCCGAGGTCGTGGATCTCCCGCTCGGCGCCGCGGCGGACGTGCGGCCAGAACCAGGGATGGGTGAACAGGACGCGGATGCCGGCCTCCTTGGGGTCCGAAGCGTTCGCAGGAGCGCGCGGCGGCTCGCCTACCCTAGCGCCGCGCGCAGGTGCGACCATGCCCGCAGCCGGTCGGCCGACCGGCGTTCGTCCACGCACGGCGCAGGAGCTTCGGTGTCCCCCTCCCGTCCCGAGAGCGGCTCGACGGCGGTCCTCGACCTCCGCGGCGAGGCGACGCCCGTCGGCACGCTGCTGCGCGACCTGGCCGCGCACTGGCGGCTGCTGCCGATGCTCGCGAGCCAGGACTACCGCGCCCGCTACCGCAGCGCCTCCCTCGGCCTCGCGTGGAGCGTGTTCCTGCCGATGCTGCAGGGCGCGGTCATGGCGGTCGTGTTCACCCGCTTCGTGCGGATCCAGACCGATGTGCCGTACCCGGTGTTCGTCATCGCCGGGATCACGACCTGGGCCTACCTGAACGGGTCGCTGACCAGCGGGTCGGTGGCCATCGTGGAGACCGGGGCGCTGGCCGGCCGCATCTACTTCCCGCGGCTGATCCTGCCGGCCGTGTCGGTCGTGTCGAACCTCGTGTCCCTGGCGATCTCGCTCGTGGTCGTGCTGGCGCTGGCGGTGGGGTTCGGGGCCGGGATCGGCTGGCCGGCGCTGCTGCTCCCGGCGGCGATGCTGTGGGCGGGGCTGCTCGTCTACTCGATCGCGGCGATCGGGGCGCTGCTCCACGTCTACTTCCGTGACACCCGCTACATCGTGTCGGCCGCGATGATGGTCCTCTTCTACGCGACACCGGTGATCTACCCGCTCACGCTCGTCGACCGGGCGCCGCAGTTCAAACCGTTCGTGGTGGCGAACCCGATGACGGGGCTCGTGCAGCTGGTGCGCTGGTGCGTGCTGCGGCAGGTCGACGGCGGGCTCGCCTGGCCCCTCGTGGCCACGGCGGCGTGGACGGTCGTGCTCCTCGTGGCGGCGCTGCTCGCGTTCCGCCGCCACGAGCGCATCGCGGTGGACCGCCTGTGACGGCGGCGAACGGCGAGCCGACGGGGGACGACGGCCCACGGCACGCGATCGTGCTCGAGTCGGCCGGCAAGCGCTACCGCCAGTACGAGGAGGAGTCGCTGCTCGTCAAGCGGCTCCTGCAGCCGCACCGTCGGCGCACCGCCCAGGACCTGTGGGCGCTCAAGGACGTGTCGTTCACCGCCGAGCGCGGCGAGACGCTCGGCATCATCGGCCGCAACGGGTCCGGCAAGACGACGCTGCTGCGTCTGCTGTCGGGCGTGTCGGCGCCGACCGAGGGACGGGTCCGCGTCAACGGGCGGGTGGCCCCGCTCATCGGCATCGGCGTCGGGTTCAACTCGGAGCTGACCGGACGCGAGAACGTGTTCGTCAACGGCCGGCTCCTCGGGATGACGCGCGCGCAGGTCGCCGAGCGGTTCGACGACATCGTCGCCTTCTCGGAGATCGAGTCCTTCATCGACACGCCGGTGAAGTTCTACTCGTCCGGGATGTTCCTCCGGCTCGCCTTCGCGGTCGCCATCCACACCGAGCCCGACATCTTCGTGCTCGACGAGATCCTCGCCGTCGGCGACCTCGCCTTCCAGCTCAAGTGCAACGACCGGATGCGCGACATCCAGGAGCGCGGCACCACGATCGTGGTCGTCACCCACAACCTGCAGATGCTGAGCCGCCTGGCGCCCCGTGCGATCGTGCTCGACCACGGACGCGTCGTGTTCGACGGGGACGTGGACGCGGCGCTCGGCGCCTACCACGAGGTCATGCAGCGCGACGAGGAGTCCCGCGGCTCGAAGGTGGAGGCGCTGCTCGAGGAGGGCACCCAGCCACGGTTCGGGGGTGGCGCTGCCGTCACCGTCCAGCTCGGCGACGCCGACGGCCCGACCCGCCACTTCGCCACCGGCGGCACGATCCAGGTCAGGATCCGGGCCGAGTTCGACCGCGAGGTCACCGATCCCCTGGTCGGGCTGCTCGTCTCCCTGCCGGGGCAGGCGGCCGTGTTCACGATGCAGACACAGCCCGGCGAGTACGCGGGGCGGCACGGGCCCGACCGGCCGCTCGACGCCACCATCTCGCTGACGAACCGGCTGCTGGCCGGCACCTACTCGGTGCGGGCCGGGATCTACGACGGCGACGGCGAGGTCATGCTCGGCACCTCCGAGCCCGAGCTCTGCTACGTCGTCGCGACCAGCCGCGGCCACGGCGTCGTCGACCTCGAGCCGCGCGTGCAGATCGACGGTCGACGGGTCCACCTGGCGGCCAACCGGCGTCTCGAGAAGCCCGACGCCGACCGCTGACCCGCAACCCCGGCGCCGCCGACCGTGGCGAGATCGCGCGCGAATCAGAGGACGAGGGTGCGGTGGCGCACCGAGCCGCGCACCATGGTGGCGACCTCGGCGAGGTCCACGGCCAGGGCGCCGGGCAGCGCGCGGGCGCGCGCGGCGCGACCGGCCGCCAGCGGCTGGACGACCCAGCGCCGGCGCAGCCACGGCAGGAGCGCCAGGACGCTGACCCCCACCCGCGTCCCACGTGACCAGCGACCCGCCGCGAGCACCGCCGCCGCCGATCCCGCTGCGGCGAGCATCGCCGGCGGGTGGGTCGGCTTCCAGAACAGCCCGGCGGTGAGGTAGTCGCGCCGCACGCCGGGATGGCGCCGCACGACCGCGGGGAGGTCGACCCAGCGGGCGGCGTCCCGCAGTGCGGCCCGCAGGTCGGAGGGCCGCACGTCGTGGACGACGAGCGCATCCGGCGAGAACGCCACCTCGTGGCCGGCGGCACGGACACGCAGCCCGAGGTCGGTGTCCTCGCCGGTGCGCAGCCGCTCGTCGAACCCGTCGACCGTAGCCAGCACGTCCCGCCGGTAGAAGACGTTGCACGTCTGCATGAACCGGGCGTCGTCCACACGCAGCGTCCGCGAGAACGGCCCCTCGGGCTGGTCGGCAGCGGGCACCGTGCGACCAGCGACCCCGGCCCGCGCCCCGTCGCCGGCCGCCAGCGCCGTCAGGCCCGCCTCCAGCCAGTGCCGGTCCGGCACGCAGTCGTCGTCGGTGAAGGCCACCACCGGGGCGGTCGCCTCGGCCAGGCCACGGTTGCGTGCCGCCGCGGGACCACGGTTGCGCGGCTGTCGGCAGACGGTCAGCCGCATCGGGGACGTCGACGCGTACGTGCGCAGCATCGCAGCCGTCCCGTCGTCGGACGCATCGTCGACGACGACCACCGAGAACCGCTCCGCCGGCAGGGTCTGGGCCTCCAGCGCCCGCAGCAGCCGGGCGAGCCGGGCCCGACGCCGGAAGGTCGGCACGACGACCGTGACGCTCGGCACGGGCGCAGCCGCGCTGGGGTCCTCACCGCGTCCGTCCATCGATCGCCTCCCCTCCATCGTCGACCGTCGACCAGTATCCGCGGCGGCTCTCAGTCGTTGGGACCATCGACGGACCACGTGGGCCGGGACCCTAGACGCCTCGGAGATCAGAGCGGATGTGAGAGTCCTCCTCGTGAACGACCTCCCACCGGGCCCAGGATCGGGCGCGGAGGTGTACCTGACCCATCTCGCGGAGGGGCTCGAGGCCGCTGGCGACGCCGTCGAGGTCTTCGCCGGCGAGGTCACCCACCGCGGCGCCGGCAAGGTGCTCGACCTCTGGGATCCCGCCGCCCGCCGCGCCGTGGCAGCCCGCGCCCGGGCGTTCGGCGCCGACGTCGTCCATCATCACAACGTGCTCCGCGAGCTGTCCGTCTCCGTGCTCGGCGCCCCGCCGTCGGTCCCGACCGTGCTGACCGTGCACGACCACCGGCTCCTCGGGATCGCCGACGGGAACCTGCGCGGCCCACGCCAGCAGGTCGACCGCTGGGTGAAGGCCCCGCTGGACCGCCGGGTCGCGCGACGGCGGGTGGACCTCGCCATCGCCGTGTCCGCGGGGCTCGCCGAGGGGCTGCGCCGGGCGCGGTTCCCGCGCGTCGCCCACGTCCCGGCGCCGGTCCCGCCGGCGACGGAGGACGGCCTCCCGGTGGCGCGCGCCCGTGATGTGGTCTTCGCGGGCCGTCTGACCGCGGACAAGGGCCCCGTCGCGCTGGCCGAGGCCTTCCTGACCATCGCCGACCGCCATCCCGATGCGCGGCTGCACCTCGCCGGGGCCGGCCCCGAGCAGCCCCACCTCGAGGCGCTCGCGGCCGCCGGCGACGACCGGATCGTCGTCCATGGCAGGCTCCCGCAGGCGGAGGTCGCGGACCTGTTCGCCCGGGCCCGGATCGTCGCGGCACCGTCCCGCCCGGGCCTGCGACCGGAGGGTGCGCCGCTGGTGATCGCGGAGGCGGCGATGCACGGCCGCCCCGTCGTCGTGGCCGAGGATCCCGGCGCCGTCGGTCTCGTCAACCACCTCGGCTGCGGCATTCCCGTCGTACCGTTCTCGGTGGAAGCGTTGGGCGACACGCTCGACCGGCTGCTGACCGACGACGCGCTTGCGACGCGGCTCGGCACCAACGGCCAGATCGCCGCCCGACGCACCCACGACCGCGACCGGGTGGTGGCACGGATCCGGTCGCTCTACCGGGAGGTGGCACGCCATGGCTGACAGCAGGGCCCGACGCGGCGAGGAGGCCGAGGCGACGGCGGTCGCTCTCGACCCGGTGGCGGCGACCGTCCGGCGAGCGGTGACGGTGGTGGTGCCGACCCGCGACCGTCCCGACCACCTCGACGGATGTCTGGCGAGCCTCGCAACCGCGCTCGACCGGACCGACGAGGTCATCGTGGTCGACTCGGCGTCCCGCACGCCCGCCACCGCCGCGGTCGCGGCACGCTACGACGCCCGCCTCGTGCAGGCGTCCCGGCCCGGTGCCTCCCGGGCGCGCAACCTCGGCTGGCAGCACGCCACGCACGAGCTCGTGGCCTTCGTCGACGACGACGTGCGGGTGAGCCCGCAGTGGGCCGACCGGCTCGTCGCTGCCCTCACCTCGAGTGCCGCGTCCTTCGTCACGGGTCGGGTGGAGGTGCCACCGGCACAGGCCGGCGCCGAGCGGCCGGTCGCCGTGACGACGCTCACCGAGCCGACCAGGATCGACGCCGCGACGGGCGGGGCCTTCGGCGCGAGCTGCAACCTCCTCGTGCGGCGGAGCGCGCTCGTCGAGATCGGCGGCTTCGACGAGGAGCTCGGACCGGGGACCTGGTCGTCTGCCGCGGAGGACCTCGACCTCTTCGACCGGCTCATCGCCTCCGGGCACGTCGGATGGTTCTCGCCCGACGCGCTCGCCCACCATGAGCAGTGGCGCAGCCGGCGGGAGCTGCTGCGCCTCGACTGGGGCTACGGCAAGGGTGCCGGCGTGCGGCTGGTGCGGGTGGCCCGCCACGACCGTCGCCGCGCCGCCGGGCTGGTGCGTCAGGACGTATGGCACGGAGGGCTGCGCGCACTGCTGGGCGACCTCGCCGGCGGCTACCAGTTCGGCGTCCTCACCGTCACCGTGCGCCTGGCCGGCATGGCCGTCGGCGTGCTCAGGGCCCTGCTCGGCGCCGAGCGGGCCGGCCGCGACCACCACGCCGGCCGCGACCACCGAACCGGCCGCGACACGCTCGACATCGACCTGCGCGACCGTGACCACGACGACGCACCGAGCCGAAAGGCACCGCGATGAGGTTCGCGCTCTACCACCCCTGGATCTACCTCACGAGCGGGATCGAGCGCTCGATCCTCGAGCTGCTCGGCCGGTCGCGGCACGACTGGACCGTGTGGACCCACCACTTCGCCCCGGACGCCACCTATCCCGAGATGGCCGACTACGACATCCGTCAGCTCGAGCCGGGCGTCTCGGTCGAGCGGCGCCTGCCCCGCATCGCCGAGGCGGCCCGCCGCATCGCCGGCACCCGGCTGCCGGACGCCGGCGCCCGGGGGCTGCTCGTGTCCTCGGAGGGGCTCGGCGACCTCATCCTGCGCGGCTGGGACGGGCCGGTCGCCGCCTACTGCCACACCCCCCTGAAGATCCTGCACGACCCCGTGAACCGCCAGGTGCTCGAGGCCCGGAACCCGTCCCTGCGTACCGCCCTGAAGGTGCTCGGACCCGGGTTCTCGGCGGTCGACCGGTGGATGTGGCGCCGCTTCGACCATGTCTTCGCGAACAGCCAGGAGACCCGCCGGCGAATCCACCAGGCGCGGCTCATGCGTCCCGAACGGGTGGAGCTGCTCCACCCCGGCGTGGACGTCACCCGCTACCGCGACACCGGCCAGGTCCGCGAGCCGTTCTTCCTCGTCGCGGGGCGCATCATGTGGCAGAAGAACGTCGAGCTCGCGGTCGAGGCGATGCGGACCGCCCACGCCCGGGGAAGCCGCTCCCGGCTGGTCGTCGCCGGCGCCGTCGACGAGAAGTCGCGCGACTACGCCGCCGAGCTGGCGCGACGCGCCGGCGACCTGCCGATCTCGTTCGAGCACGACCCGAGCGACGAGCGGCTCATGCACCTGTACCGGACCTGCCAGGCGGTCGTGTTCACACCCCGCAACGAGGACTTCGGGATCGTGCCGCTGGAGGCGATGGCCTCGGGCGCCCCGGTCCTGGCCGTGGACGCCGGCGGGGCGCGCGAGACCATCGTCGACGGCGAGTCCGGCTGGCTGCTGCCCGACGACCCCGAGGCGTTCGCGGGCAAGCTCGTCGAGCTCGACGCCGACCCGGACAAGCTGACCGGCATGCGGCACGAAGCCCGCCACCGGGCCCTCGCCTACTCCTGGGACCGCTTCGTCGACCGCATCGACGACGTGATGGAGCAGCTCGCCACCGCCCGCGACTGACCACCGGGCACCGGCTCGGGGCGGCGGGTCACGCGCCGGCGGGGAGCGTCGCGCGGAGCCGGGCGGCCGCGTCGGCCCACCTCCAGGCCGTTGGCTGCGGGACGGCCAGCTCGCCGTCGAGCGCGGCGACCATCGCCTCGGACCAGGCCGCCGCGTCGCCCGGCGGCAGGTAGGCGCCGGCCCGGCCCTCGGTGGACTCGCGCAGGGACGGGATGTCCGCGACGAGCGCCGGCGTCCCGCAGGCCCATGCCTCCAGCGGCGGCAGACCGAACCCCTCGTACCGCGACGGGTAGACGAGCGCGGCGGCGCCGGTCAGCAGCGCCCGCAGGCGGGCGTCGTCGACGTAGCCGGCGTGGACGACGCTCGCGTCGGACGGGCGGGCGACCGGCGCGAACACGGGGTGGGGCGTGCCGACCAGCACCAGCCGGTGGTCGCGTCCGGCCAGCGCCCGTCGGTGCGCGGCGAGGGCGGTGGCGAGATCCTTCCGTGGATCGGCCCAGCCGACGAGCAGCAGGTAGGGCCCGTCGAGCCCGAGCCGGGTGCGAAGGGCCGCCACCGCGTCGGCGGGGGCCGGCCCGAACGACGGGTCGACGGCGGGGCGGACCACCGTCACGGGCGCGCGCACGCCGGCGGCGGTCAGCTCGTCGGCGACGGCCGCCGAGACCGTGAGCACGTGCTCGGCCCGGCGTGCCGCAGCCAGGACGAGCTGGAGGTAGAGGACCATCGACCGGGCGAACCACTGCGGGCCGACGAGCGGCGCGAGGTCGTGGATCATCACGAGCCCGCGTGCGCTCGCCAGCGGGGCCGTGTTCGTCAGCGACAGGATCGGCCGGCCGCGGGCGGCAGCCGGGAGCACGACCTGCTCGAACACGTGCCCGCCGGCCCGGCCCGGCGGTGCCGGCAGCCGCGCGGTCACCCGTGGGTCGTCCGTCCCCGGCGGGGCGTAGACGTCCGCGTCGAGGCGGGCGGCGTCGAGCAGCGACCGGGCGGTCCGGTGCAGCCCGGTCACCCGTGCGGCGAGGAAGCGGCCGTTGACGACCAGCGGCGCCGTCACGGGACGAACCGTCCGTCGACGACCCGGTAGCGGCGGGCGGCACGGGCGCCGGCCACGACCCCGCCGGCCCGGCAGAGCCCGGCCAGCACCCCGAAGCGGTAGCCGGCGCGCAGGTCGCGGCCGGTCCGGGCGAGCGCGTCGGCCAGCAGCGACCGCGGGGTCGGCGCGCGGCCGCCGTCGAGCCGCTGGAGCTTGGCGGCGAGCGCCCCCTCCCCCATCCCGTACGCCGCCCACACCCGCAGGGCCGCCCGGCGGGATCGGCCCGAGGCGTGGACGACGTGGGCGGTCGGGACGTAGCGGCCCTCCCAGCCGGCGTCGAGGATCCGCCACTGCAGGTCCTTGTCCTCGCTGGCCCGCAGCGGTGCGCCGGCACCGAGCACCTCGTCGAACCCGCCGAGCGCCGCCAGCACGTCGCGTCGGACGGCGAGGTTGCACGAGCTGCCCAGCCGGTCCATCGGCGTGCGCCCCGTCAGGCGTCGCGGGGCGGGCTCGTCGAGCACCGACAGCGGGAGCTCACCCGGCGCCGCCGTGACCCGGCCGATGGCGAACGCCACGCCCGGGTCGGCGAAGGCGGCGGCCAGCGCGGCAACCCATCCGGGCGCGGGCACGCAGTCGTCGTCGACGAACGCGACGATCGGGGTACGCGCGCTGTGCCAGCCGGCGTTCCGGGCACGCGAGGCGCCGGGGACCGCGCAGCGGACGATCGCCGCATCGACGCGTGCGGTCGCACCGGCCGGGACCGGCGTCCGCGACGCCGAGTCAACGACCACGATCGCGTCGTGCGGCCGGCGGCACGCTGCCAGAGCATCGAGCACGGTCGCGAGGCGGTCCGGCCGGTCGCGTGTCGGTACCACGATCGTGACCCCGGGGTCGCTAGCGTCCCGCCCATGCGCGTCGTCGTCGTGAGTGCCTGGGATCCGACCCGGATCTCCGATGGAGCCTGCCTCGTGCTGCATCACCATCTCCGGGTGCTGGCCCCTCGCCACGACCTGACGGTGCTGACCCCCGAGCCTCCGACGGGCGGCCGCGGCGGCACGCTACCCGAGTCCGTGGGACTGGAGGCGTTCCCGCCCGCCGGTCCCCGTGCCCTCGACCACGCGCGCCGGCGGCTGCGGGCGCGCCGGTCGGGCGAGCCCGCCCACGTGTCCTACGTGGCCCGCCCCGGGCTCGTCGCGGCGCTCGACCGCGAGCTCGCTGCGGGCGCCGACCTCGTGCACCTGTTCGGATGGGGCACGGCGGCCCTGTGGCCCCGCGCGGCAGCGGCCGGCCGCCCCACGCTGCACGTCGCCGTGGACCCCTGGGCCCGCAACCTCGGCAACCGGGCGCTGCCGGCGTGGCGGCGGGTCCTCGAGGCCGGCGAGCGGCGACGCGTCGACGCCCACGAGCGGCGCCACTACCCGCACTGCGACGCCGTCGTCGTCGTCGCCCCGCACGACCGGGACTGGCTCGCCGGGCGGATCCCCGACGCCCGCGTCGAGGTGGTCCCCAACGGGGTGGTGGCCGGCCCGACCCCGCCCGCGGCGCCCGCCGAGCCGGTCGTCGGGTTCCACGGCGCGTTCGAGGCCGAGGCCAACGTCGACGCGGCCCGCGTCCTCGTCGAGCAGGTGCTGCCCCTGGTGCGCGAGCGGATCCCGGACGTGCGTGTGCTGCTCATCGGCCGGGACCCACCGCCGGCGGTGCAGCGGCTCGCGGGCCCCGGTGTGGAGGTGACCGGCACCGTGCCCGACGTGCGCCCGTGGCTGGAGCGATGTGCCGTCTACGTGGCACCGATCCGCCGCGGGACCGGGCTGCGCAACAAGATCCTGGAGGCGATGGCGGCCGGCCGGCCGGTCGTGGCCACGCCCCTGGCGCTGGCCGGGATCGGTCACGCCGCCGGGGTCGTGGAGGCCAGCCGTGCCGAGGACCTGGCCGCTGCGGTCGTGCGCCTGCTGACCGAGCCAGGGACGGCCGCCGCCCTCGGCGCCGCGGCTCGTGTCCGCGTCGAGCGGGAGTTCACCTGGGAGGCGAGCGCCGGACGGGTCGAGGCACTCTGGCAGGAGCTCGTCGTGGCCCGCTCCGCGCCACGCCCGGATGACCGCCTGCCGACGGATGACGGCCTGCCGACCGGTGACGGCCCGTCGACCGTGACGGCCCGTGAGGATCACGATCGTCAGCCGGCATCTGCCCGATCCCGCCGGCACCGCCGCCGGACGGGTGCTCCATGCGACCGTGACCGGGCTGCGTGCGACCGGCCACACCGTTGCGGTGGTCAGCTGGGACCCGGTCGGTCCCCGCGGCCCCCTGCCGGACTGGTGCCGATGGCAGCCGGTCCCCGCCGAGCCGGCGTGGCGCACGCGGGCGCGTGCGCTCGTGCGTCCCCGGGCCGACAGCGTCCGCCTGGCCGGGCTGCTGCCGGCCGCCGACGTGTGCGTGGCGGACGATCCGCTCTCGTTCGCGGCGGTGGCCCGCTGCCCGGCGCCGGCCGTGACGATCCACTATGCGACGGTGCTCGACCGGCAGGCGCTGGGCTCGTGGCGGGCGAAGGACCTCCAGGACGCCCGCGCGGACCGCCGGACGGCGCGCCGCGCCGCGACGACGCTGACCTACAGCGGCCGGGTGGCGGCGGCGCTGCCGGCGCGCCGGGCGGCCGTGGTCCCGGTGGCGTGGCCGATCCCGGCGGAGGCGCTGGCGCCGGTCGACGCGCCGGTGGCCGTGCTGCTCGCCGACTGGCGCTGGGCGCCGAACCGGGTGGCCGCCGGGCGGCTGCTCGACGCGTGGCCGTCCGTGCACGCCCGGCTTCCGTCGGCCCGGCTGGTCCTGGCCGGTCGCGGCTCCCTCGCCGTCGGCACGCTCGCCGGCGTCCAGCTGCGGGGCGCGGTCGCGGACAGCCGGGAGGTTCTGTCACGGGCCGCCGTCCTGGCGTTCCCCTGCCCCGCGACGAGCGGCCCGAAGGTCAAGGTGCTCGAGGCGGCCGCCGCAGGACTTCCGGTCGTCACCACGCCCGCAGGCATCGAGGGGATCGGGGTTCCCGGCGACGCGGTGTGGGCCGTGCGCGACGGCCGCGCCACCGCGCTGGCGGACACGCTCGTCGCGGCGCTCGCGGACCCGGCCGGCCGGGCCGACCGGGCGGCACGGGCCCGGTCGGCCGCCGCCGCGACGCACGCCCCGGAGGTGGCCGCCCGCGCCCGGGTGGCGGCGCTCGCCCGGGTGGCGGCGCTCGCCCGGACCGATATGTGAAGGGTTGTCCCGCTCTCGTCGGGGCAACCCTTCACACATCCGGTCGCGTCAGGAGGAGGCCTGCTCGAACATCTGCGTGAGCATGCCGCGGCGCGCGTCGGTGGTGTCGGGGCCCGAGATCGTCTCCGTGTAGTAGCGGCCGTCGGCGAAGACCAGCAGCACCGACCGGGGGATGTCCGGCTGGTCCCAGAGGAACGCGACCTCGCCGAGGTCGGGCTGCGCCACCGGGTCGCCGAAGTGGCTCGAGTTGATGTCGGCGGAGTGCTGTGCCGACTCCTCGGTGCCGTCCCAGTCGCCCCACGCCGAGCCGGCCGAGGGGTGGAGCTCGTCCGGGACCTCGTACACGCAGCTGAACCCGTTGTTCGCGACCTCGTTGGTGGCGGTCTGCTCCATCGCGGTGCCGACGATGTCCGAGACCTGCTCCGCGGTCAGGGGGCAGCCGGCGGCGGCCTGCTCGGTGTCGCCGGCGGCCGGCGCGCTCTCGCCGCTGTCGGCCGTGGCCGGACTGGCAGTCTCGGACGCGCCAGCGGACGCGCCGGCGGACGCGGCGGCCCCGGAGGCGCTGGCCGACGCGTCGGCCGACGCCGGGCTCCCGCCGCCGCAGCCGGCGAGGAGGAGCGCGAGCGCCGCCCCGGCTCCCGCGACGCGGACGGAGGGTGGCAGCGCGTGGCGGAACAGACGGATGGTCGTCTCCTTGATCGTGGACGCGACGAGGTGCCGTGGCCGTGCCCGGCTCCCGCGGTCGAGGAGACTAACGGGCGGGCAGCCGCCGATCCGCCGTTCCCGGCGTCGGATTCTGCCGATCGCCGCCGAGGCGTGAGCGACGGGCCGCGGCGGTCCCGGGCCGTGGCGGACGCGTCGGCCAGAGCAGCGCGAGCAGGCCCAGGACGAACAGCCACAGGGGCGCCGTGGCCAGCAGCGTCGGCCGTCCACGTCCCGGCGGTGCCTCGGGCAGCAGGGTCAGGCCCGTGACCGGCGTCGTCGTCCGCACCGTGTGCACGATCGCCGTCACCGTGCTCTCGAGCGCCGCAGGTGACGGCGCGGCGACGCGAAGCATGCCGACGCCGGCCGCGTCGTGCCGGTCTCGGCAGCTGACGGTGGCACCGGCATGCTCGGCCGTCACGGCCGACGCCGCCCCGCACGTCGTGTGGATGAGCGTCTGCCCGACCGAGACGGGGTCGTAGGCCACCGCCTCGTCACGGGCCGACAGCGTCGCGAACGCGAAGGATCGTGCCACGTGGACGGGAGCCAGCAGGGCCGCGAGCCCGCCGACGACGGCGAGCGCAAGCGGCCAGACGAGCCGGCGCGGCACGAAGACTGCACGCCGTGTCCGGCCGCGGACCTGCTCGCCGGCCACCACGCCGAGCGCGACGAGCAGCCAGAAGACGCGGGCCGCCCCGAGCACCGAGAACGCGTCGAAGGTGACCGCGCCGATGACGAGGGCAGCCGCGCCGGCGACGGCGGCGGCGCCGACCCGACGGGGCGTCCCCCTGCCGCCGAGGACCGCGGCCCCCGCCCCGGCGAGCGCGACCAGGAGCATCGCGACGAGCGTCGCCGCTCCCGTCACTCCGAGGTCGGCGTACGCGAGCAGGAAGCTCGAGTCGGTCGTCGGGAAGCCGGCCGCGTCGAGCCCGCCGAGCCCCAGCCCGGTCCACGGGCGTGAGGCGACGAGCCCGAGGATGGCCGGCAGCCGCTCGAACCGGACGTTGATCGCGCCGCGGTCGACGGCGAAGGACAGCGCGTGCAGCGTCGACGGCACGACGAGCAGCAGGGCCGACACGGCGACGACGGCGATCCCGGCGAGCACGCCCAGCGGGCGATCACGCGCGGCCAGCGCCGCCACGAGCAGGACGAGCACCAGCCCGACGGCGGCGCTGCGTGTGAACGACCAGTAGATGCTCAGCACCGGCAGCCCCACGAGCACCACCGTCGCCGGCCATCGCCACCGGCGGCGCAGCCTCGTCGCGGCCACCGCGGCCAGCGGCAGCAGGGCCACCGCGACCCAGGCGTACTCGAGGGCGAACTCCGCCCCCGCCCGCACCCGCACCTGGCCGGCCCGGACGCCCAGCGCCGTCGCGGCGTTCGTGCCCTGCTGGGCCGGCACGCCCGCGAACAGCCAGGCGCCCCAGCTGCGGCCGGTGAGATGCTCCACGACGGCCACGAGCGCCACGACGAGCAGCACCCCGGTCACCAGCCGCGCCACCTCCCGGAGGTCGCCGAGGGCCCGGATCCAGGCCAGTGCCACGACGAAGAAGGCGGCCTGCTCGACCAGGTCGAGCCAGGTCAGCACCGACGTGGCCAGCGAGGCGGTCGGGGCGGCGGCGCCCACCCCGACGAGCAGCGCCACCGCGAGGAACGCGCCGAGGGCGACGTGGACCCGCGTCGGGGCCCAGGTGCCTGCGGGGACGTCACCGCGCCAGGTGCGGACGGCCAGCGCCAGGGCCCCTGCGACCAGCACGACCCGGCCGACGGTGGGCACGGGCGTGAACCCGTTCGGGACCACCAGCGTCGCGGGGACGAGCAGCACCGTGCCCACGAGCGCGGCGAACCCCCACCGCAGCGGCGCGAACGCGGCGACGGCCGCCAGCGCGGCCGCGAGCACGACGACGCCGGCCGCCGGCACGCCTCACCGCCGCCGCAGGAGCAGCCAGGTGCCGCCCGCGCCGGCGAGGACGAGCGCACCGAGGATGGCGGCGACCGCACCCCATCGCCGTGCCGACGACCCGAGCCCGTGGGCCGCCGGCGCGTCGGTGACGACCTGGAAGACGAAGCGCTGCTCCGGCGGGACGCCCGCCCGCTCCTGCTCCTGCGCCGCGTAGTCCACGAGATGCGTCGCGGCGGCCTGTGCCAGGGTCCTCACGGTCGTCGGGTCGGCCCCGCGCGCCCCGACCTGCATGAGCAGCGACGACGGGTCGACCGTCGCGAACAGCGTCCCGCCGAGCCCGGACCCGCCCGACCCCGACCCGCCCGACCCCGACCCGTCCGACCCCGACCCGCCCGTTCCGGACGCGCCGGGCATCCCACGGGCGAAGGCCTGCGTGCCCACGAGCCCGCGGTACTTGAACCGCAGCCGGCTGAGCTTCTCGATCACCCCGGCGTCGGCGGAGGCCGCGATCCCCTTGGGCTGGTCGATGGCCAGGGTGGCGGCGGACTGATAGGTGGTCGCCGGCGCCGTGAGCACGGCCGCCAGCCCGCCGACGACGAGGATCGCGCCCGCGAGGAGTGCCACGAGGACGGCACGCGCTGCGACGGGGCGGGATGGCTCCGTCGCCGGGCGAGCGGCGACCTGCTCGGGCGTCGTCACGTGGCCACGCTCCTCGGTGGATCCGCGCCGGACAGTAGCAGTGGACCACGCTTCCAGACCTGCGGGGCGGACTCCTGCGGCCGTGCGTTCATCGCACCGGTCTCTCGCGGGTCCCGGGCCGAGGGAGGACTTCCCCGTGCCGGTGCCGAAGCGTGCCCCGAGCCATCCGCCCGACCGGGCCAGACCACGAGGAGACCACCCATGGCAGCGGCACCCCATGCCAGTCCCCCAGGCCGCCGCGGGACGGCTACGCACGGCCGACGGCGCGCGACGGTCCTCCTGGCCGCGATCGTCGCGGTGGTGGGCCTCACCGCCGCCGCGTTCCCCACGTCTGCGACGACCGCGTCGGTCGCCACCGTCGGCTTCCAGGGCGAGTCGGGCACCATCCAGGACGTGGACGCGCGCACCGGGCAGCTGGCACCGACCGCCGAGCAGCAGGCCATCGCGGAGCGCCTGCACGCCGACGTGCGCTGGAACCGCTTCGCGACCCCGCACTCGCTGTTCAACCCGGACGGCTGGCTCGCCACGGGGCTGACCGGCGACCCGGTCGCCGCCGCGCGGCAGTTCCTGTCGGACAACCGCGCGCTGTTCCGCCTCTCCGAGGCCGGGCTCGCCAACCTCGAGGTGATCAACGACTCGCCGCTGGGCGACTCCGGCGCCCACGTCGTGCTCTTCCGCCAGCGCTTCGGCGACCTGACCCCCGCCGAGGACGGCATGGCCGCCATCGGCGTGTCCGACGGCCGGATCGCCTACGTGTCCTCCTCCATCGCCGGCGACGGCGCGACCCCGCCCGCCGCCACCCTGTCGCCCGTCGCGGCGTGGCGCATCGCCGCCGCCGACGTGGGCCGACCGGTGGCGGCCGCCGACATCGCCGCGCCGGTCACCAAGGGGGGCTGGCAGGTCCTGCGGGTCGACGGGTACGCGCAGCCGCAGCGCGCCCGACTGCGGGCGCTGCCGCTCGCCGACGGCTCGGTCCGCCCGGTCTTCGAGACCGTCGTCCTCGACAACTCGCCCGGTCTCGCGGCTCCTCTGGCGGTGACCCACCTCGTCGACGCCGTCACCGGTGAGGTCCTCGTGCGCCGCAACCGCGTCGACTACCTCGCCGCTCCCGACGGTGGCGCCTTCCAGGGCACCACGGGCCAGAACGGCGCCTGCGGTCCGAACCACGAGTTCGAGGTCGGTCCCGACGCGAAGTCGATCGACGTGGCCGCCAGCGCGAACGTCCCCGCCGACGACATCATCGTGAACCTCGTCCACGACGGCGAGGTCGTGGCCACCTTCGACTCGCTGTACAGCCCCGAGGCCGTCCACTACGCCCCGTCGGTCATCGATCCCGGCACCTACGCCGCGCAGGTGTGCGCCTACGACGCCACCGCCGAGCCGTTCGACTACGCGGGCACCTACGCGGTCAGCCCGGTCGGCGCGAGCGGCATGCCCTACCCGCCGATGTGGTCGGTCTTCCCTGCCAACCCGCCCGTCGACCACTCGCCGACCGACACCCGCGAGCTGTGGTGCTGGGAGTCCAGCGTCGACGGCGTGCCGCTGCCCGGCTGCGACCGCGAGGTGCGCAACGACGCCGCCCGCGCCCCCTGGGACGTCGACCCCCACACGGGCCTGCCGACGTTCACCACGATCGGCAACGCCGCGAAGTCGGCCGTCGCCTGGTTCGCCCCCGACACCGTCGCCGCCGGCGCGATCACGCCCGGCGAGAACTACTCACCGCCGGCGCCCGACCGCCGCTACGACTTCCCCTGGACCAACCAGTGGAACGAGTCGAAGTGCGACCCGTCCTCGTTCGCCTCGCCGTCCCGCAACGACGCCGACGCCGCCGCGGTGAACCTGTTCAAGGCGCACAACTCGATGCACGACTTCGCCTACCGCCTCGGCTTCACCGAGCAGAACTACAACATGCAGGCCTCGAACTACGGCAACACCCAGCCGGGTCCGTACCCGGTCGGGCGTGAGGACGACCTCGAGGTCGGCAACGTGCAGGCCGGTGGCGCCACCGGGGGCTGGCCGACCTTCGGCGGCCGCGACAACGCCAACCAGCTCACGCTCCAGGACGGCATCCCGGGCATCACGAACATGTACCTGTGGCAGCCCATCGCCGGGATCTTCTACTCGCCCTGCGTCGACGGCGACCTCGACATGTCCGTCGTCGGCCACGAGTACACCCACGCCATCTCCAACCGGATGGTCGGGGGCCCGGACGCCGGGCTGACCGGGCTGCAGGCCGGGTCGATGGGCGAGTCGTGGTCCGACCTCGACGCCCTCGAGTACCTGCACGCCTACGGGCTCGTGCCGACCGCCGACGAGAACCCGTGGTCGGCCGGCGCCTACGTGACCGGCGACAAGGAGGCCGGGATCCGCAACTGGCCGCTGGACACGAACCCGCTCAACTACTCCGACATGGGCTACGACCTGACCGGCCCCGAGGTCCACGCCGACGGCGAGATCTGGAACGGCATCCAGTTCGGTGTCCGCCAGGCGCTGGTCGACGCCTACGACGCACCGTTCCCGTCCACCGACCAGGCCCTGCAGGAGCGCTGCGCCGACGGGGAGCTTCCCGCCGACCAGTGCCCCGGCAACCGCCGCTGGATCCAGCTCGTCTACGACGCCTGGCTGCTGATGCCGCCGGACGTGTCCATGGTGGACGCGCGCGACGCGATGCTGGCCGCCGACCTGCTGCGCTTCGACGGCGCGAACCAGGACACCCTCTGGGACGCGTTCGCGAAGGGTGGCCTCGGCCAGGGCGCTGCGAGCGACACGACCGACGACGACCAGCCGACCCCGTCGTTCGCGTCGAAGACCTCGCGCAACGTCAGCGTGACCTTCGCCCCGCAGGCCGACAAGCACACGCCGATCAGCGACGCCCAGGTCTACGTCGGCCGGTTCGAGGCCCGCGTGTCCCCGATCGCGGACACCGATCCCGAGACCGAGCTGACCGACACCGCCGACCTCGTACCCGGCACCTACGAGTTCGTGATCCAGGCACCCGGCTACGGGCTCACCCGGGTCACGGCCACCCTCGACGCGAAGGACGCGAAGAAGGACAAGGGCGTCACCCTGACCGTGCCGCTGCGGCGCAACCTCGCGTCGATCAGCAACGGGGCGACCGTCACCGGCGACGGCGTGAACCTCGACGAGATCGCCGACGACACCGAGTCGACCAACTGGGCGTCGCTCGACGGGGTGAAGGGCAAGCAGGTCACGATCGACCTGGCCGGCGACGACGCGCAGACCGTGGCCGAGGTGGACGTGTCCGCGATGCTGCGGCCCGACACCGGCGACGAGGAGGACAGCGGCAGCCAGAACCGCTTCACGGCGCTGCGCTCCTTCGAGCTGCAGGCCTGTGACGCGACCACCGGCGCCGACTGCTCGTCCGCCGACGGGTTCTCCACCGTCTACACCTCCGCCCCGGATGCCTTCGACGGCCACAAGCCACGCCCGCGCGTCCCCGACCTCACCCTCCGGCCGTTCACGCTGGACCACGAGGTCCACGCGACGCACCTGCGCATCGTCGTCACCGACAGCCAGTGCACGGGCGGCCCGGACTTCCAGGGTGAGCAGGACAACGACCCGCGCAACGCCACCGACTGCGACGAGGGCGACGCCGGGCCGCTGATCGGGTCGAACGGCACCACCGTGCGCATCGCCGAGGTCCAGGTCTACGGCCGGGACCGCAAGGAGGCGAAGCAGCGGCGCTGAGCCGCACACACGACCGCCCACGGGAAGCCGGGGGGAGCGGAGGGGCCGGGTTCGTCCGGCCCCTCCGCCTTGTGCAGACGCGGGGCGCGACGGGAGTAGCCTGCGGCGTCCCCGGCCCGGAAAGGCGGCGTCGTGTCCGCTCCCGCCCCGCGCTCCGACGCCGCGACGACCACCGGCGACGCCCCCGCGTCCGCCACGTCGCGGCGCAACCTCCTCGTCGCCACCACCCTCGCCCTGGTCGCGCTCGCGATCGGTGCGACCCAGGCGCACCATCCCGGCCTGTCCGGGATCAAGGCGTTCGTGCTCGGGGTCGTCGAGGGCCTGACCGAGTACCTGCCGGTCAGCTCCACCGGCCACCTCACCGTCGTGTCACGGCTGCTGGGCGTCGGCACGACCTCGGCGACGAAGGACGCGGCCGACGCCTACGCGATCGTGATCCAGGCCGGGGCGATCGTCGCGGTGGCCGGTCTGTTCTGGCGGCGGATCGTCACGATGCTGGCCGGGCTCGTCGGACGTGACGAGACGGGGACGGGCCGGCGGCTGCTCGGAGTGCTCGTCGCCGGGTTCGTGCCGGCGGCGGTCATCGGGCTCCTGCTCGAGAAGCCGATCAAGAACCACCTCTTCGGGATCTGGCCCGTCGCGCTCGCCTGGTTCGTCGGCGGGCTCGGCATCCTCGCCTGGGTGCGCTGGGGCTCGGGGCGCGGCACCGTGGCGATGGAGGGGTTCACGCTCCGCTTCGGGCTGATCATCGGGTTCGCGCAGGTCCTGGCGCTGTGGCCGGGGGTGAGCCGATCGCTCGTGACCATCATCGCGGCGCTGGCGATCGGCGCGACGATGGAGGCCGCGGTCGAGTACAGCTTCCTGCTCGGGCTGGTGACCCTCGGTGCCGCCACCGCCTACGAGGCGCTGGACAAGGGCTCGGTGATCGTCGACAGCTTCGGCGTCGTCGCACCGGTGATCGGGTTCCTCGCCGCGCTCGGTGCCGCGGTGCTCGCCGTCGAGTGGATGGTCGACTACCTGCGCCGGCACAGCCTCGCGGTCTTCGGGTGGTACCGGATCGCCATCGCGGTCGTGGCTGCCTGTCGTCTAGCGGTCCCTGCATGACCGGCGTGCTCTCGTCGACGTGACCCGCTACGACAGATGCACTAGCCGCGACGGGTCGAGCAGGGCCTTTCCCTTCGTCACCCGCGCCCGCAGATCCCGGTGGGCCTGCGCCGCCTGTGACAGCGGATAGGTGTCGCCGACGACCGGACGGAGCTCGCCGGCGGCGGTCCAGGCGAGCAGCTGAGCCATCGGGCCGGCGAGGTAGCGGGCCGGGTCGGCCATGCAGTGCGCGAGCCAGAAGCCGATGACGCCACGGCTCGAGCGCATGAGCGCGGCCGGGTCGACCGCCGACGGCGCCTGTCTGCTGGCCATGCCGTAGAACACGAGCCGGCCGAAGGGCGCGAGTGCGCGCAGGCTGCCGTCGGTGGTCGCGCCACCGGTCATGTCGAGCACCACGTCGACCGGGGCACCTCCGTTCGCGTCGCGGAGGGCGGTGCGCATGTCCGCCGCCCGCGAGTCGACGACCCTGTCGGCACCGAGCTCGGTCGCGAGCTGGCGCTTCTCGTCGCTGGACGCCGACCCGATGACCCGGCCCGCACCGAACCGCTTCGCGAGCTGCACCGCGATCGTGCCGACGCCTCCCGCCGCCGCATGGACGACGACGCTCTCCCCCTCGCGCACCTGCGCCGCGGTGCGCAGCAGGTGGTAGGCCGTCAGGCCCTGCAGGACGAGGGCCAGCGCCTGCCCGTCGTCGACGCCGTCGGGCACGTCGAAGGTGGCCGAGCGCTCCGCCACGGCGCGCTGCGCGTAGCCTCCGCCGCCCGTCAGCGCGACGACCCGCCGGCCGTCGGCCGTGGTGCCGGCAACCTCGGCGCCCGGGACCAGGGGCAGCTCCTGGGGCGCCAGGTAGGAGTTCTCCGCCTGGTGGGTGTCGGCGTAGTTCACCCCGGCGCGCGTCACCTCGACGAGGACCTGGTCCCCTCGGGGCTCGGGGTCGGGCAGGTCGGTCGGGGTCAGGACCTCGGGACCACCGAAGGAGGTGATCTGGATGGCACGCATGTCGGGCTCCTCGTCGCCACGACGCTACCGTGCGCCGTCGGTCCGCGATCCCGCCGAGAAGGATGCCCAATGCGCCGGGTCTCGACGCCCCGGCGTGAGGCCTGGGCGGGGCCCTCCATCGCCCTCGGCGTCCTGGTGGCGGACGAGCTGCTCAAGGCGTGGGCTCGTGCCGTCCAGCCGCACGTGACCCTGCTGCCGCGTGTGCAGCTCGAGTACGCGATCAACACGGGAGCGTCGCTCGGCCGGCTCCCTGGCTCCGCCCGGATGCTCGGGGCGCTCGGCGTCGTGCTGCTGGCCTGGATCGTGCAGTGGGCCTGGTGCCGTCGCCCGCCCGGGTGGAGGTGGCTGTGGGTCGCGATCGGAGGTGGGGCGGCGAACACGATCGATCGGCTGCTCGCCGGGAGGGTGGTCGACTACATGGTCGTGTGGCCGATCCCGGGGGTCTTCAACCTCGCTGACGTGGCCCTGCGGGGCGGACTCGCCGTGTTCGCGATCATGTGGCTGTTCGATCGCGAGGCCCCCGGCGGACGGCCGGTAGACGCGCCTGCGGCACCCATCCCGGCCGTCCGCGCGATGTCCGAACTGTCTGATCACGCCCCGTCCAACGGTGTTGTCCCGTCTTCCCGGGGCTTGCACCGAGCCCATACGCTGCCTGCCGGCACACCAGCCCGCGACCAGGGAGCCCGCATGCCGACGGCGGCACCACAGATCAGCCCGACCACGCCGGACGTGCGCCCCCAGCCGGTCGCCGGTGACGGCGAGCACGACCGCTTCGCCCATTACGTCCGCAAGCAGGGTCTGATCGAGGCCTACGTCGAAGGAACGCCGGTCCGCGCCCTGTGTGGCAAGGTGTGGGTGCCGACGCGGGACCCGTCGCGCTACGCAGTGTGCCCGACCTGCAAGGAGGTCCGCGCCGGCCAGCGCCCACCCGCGGTCTGACGGCACGGACCCTCGCGGCGGCTCAGTCGGCCACCGGCGCACGATCCTCGGCCGCGAGGCGCCGTCGCGCCGGCTGCGGTCCCGCCGTCCCCGGCTTCGCCGCGTCCGTCCGCGTCAGACGCGCCGGAGGACGTACCACCACCGCGGCGCGCCCCACCTCGTCACCGTCGTCAGCCGCCGATGTGGCCGCCTCCTGCGGTGACGTTCCCGGCAGGTCGACCACGAACCGCGCCCCGCCTCCAGGCCGGTCCTCGACGAGCACGTGACCGCCGTGCATCTCGGCGATCCGGTGCACCAGCGCCAGCCCGATTCCGGTGCCCGGCGACGGCGCGCGGCTGGCCGCGGTTCCCTGGACGAACGGCTCGAAGATCGTCGGTTTGATGGCGTCGGGGATCCCGGGACCGTGATCCTCCACGACGAGCCGGGCGCCGAGCCGGCCGAGCGGCTCCACGTTCACGGTGACGGCCGTCCCGGCCGGCGTGTGGCGCAGCGCGTTCCGAACGAGGTTGTCGACGATCCGCTCGATCTTCGGTCCGTCGAGATACGCCTGGGTCTCGCCGCCGGTGACGGTGACCGCGTCGGCGTTGTCCTCGAAGGTCTCGACGACGTGCAGGGCGAGTGCGGTGACGTCGACGAGCGCCCGCTGCGGTACCACGATCCCCCGTGAGAGCCGATCGACGTCGAGGAGGTCGCTCAGCAGGCGCTGGAGCCGCCCGGCGTTGCGCACGACCATGCCGAGCAGCGCGCGGCCCTCACCCTCCTCCAGCTCGTCGCTGCGCTCCTCGAGGGTCCGGGCCCCGCCCACGACCGCGGTCAGGGGGGTTCGCAGCTCGTGGGAGACCGCCTGCAGGAAGGCGCTCTTCATCTCGTCCACGTGGCGCAGGCTCTCGGCGGCACGCCGCTGCTGAGCCAGCGCGGCACGGAGCGCCAGCTCCTGCTCGCGCTGGCGCGTCACGTCCCGGACGATGCCCTGGACGACCTGGACCCGCCCGTCGCCGGCGACGGGTGCCTCGACGACCTCGATCCAGCGCCACCCGCCGTCCGCGCCGCGCGCGCGCAGCTGGACCGGCAGGTCGAGCACGTCGTTGCGGCCGCGCATGACGTGCAGGATCCCACGGTCGTCTGGGTGGATGAGCTCCTCCCACAGGGACGCGTCGGCATACAGACCCTCGGCCGCCATCCCGAACAGCTGCTCGACCGCCGGGTTGACGTACTGGAACTCGACGACGGGCCGGAGCTGCAGGAGGTAGCTGCCGTCCCGGCTCGCCTCGGCCAGGAGCCGGAAGCGACGCTCGCTGTAGATGCGCTCGCTGCACAGCGCCACGTCGGTCGCCATGCGTCGCACCGTCGCCTGCAGGTCGTGGTGCAGCCCGCCCGGTGCCGCGACGGCCAGCATGCCGCGGAACGCCCCACCCCAGACGACGGGTACGAGGTGCAGCGCCGGGACGGGGTCGCTCTCGGGTGCCCCCAGCGCACCGGCGTCAGGGCCGGCGAGGAGGACGGTGGCGCCGCCGAGCAGCTGCTCGCGTGCCGCCGGTGGGAGGTCGGTCAGGTTGGTCCGTCGCGGGAAGCCGTCGGGGACCGCACCGGCGCACGTGGCGCAGACGAGCATCTCGGCGTCACCGCGCCAGAACCCGCCGAAGGCCCCGGCGACCGGGGTGAGGATGTCGGTCAGCGCGGCGTGGACGACGTCGCCGACCTCCGTGTCGGTCGTCGCCGCGAGCAGGGCGGCCGCCCCCTCGGTCATGATCGCGTCCCAGGCGGCGGCCCGGTCGTGACGGGCCATGGCTTCGCCGAGGCGGCGCATCACGAGCGCGATGGCGATCGAGCCCGCCCCGACCGTCAGCATCCCGATGTCGGCCAGCCCGGCGACCCCGTCCAGGCTGACGGTCGCCGCCGCGTGCGCCCCGAGCGTGGCGAGCGTGAACCAGGACACCGAGCTCCGTGAGCCGTACAGGGCACGCAGCTCGAGCACGCCGATGAGCATGGCCAGCATGGCGCCGGTCCGTCCCAGCCCCCATGCGGTGCCGACGAGCGCGAGCACAGCGACCGCGTCGGCGAGCGCCGACACCCGCTCCGATCGCCACAGCCACGAGGCCCAGACGCCCACGGCCAGCAGACTCACGAGCGCGACGGTCCGATGCGGCCAGAGCGGCGTCGACGCGTCGACCCACTCGAGCAGCTCGACGACGAGCGTCAGGAAGAGGAATCCGACGAACAACCGACGGACGGCGGGCTGCAGGGGTCGCGGCCCGCCGAGCGTGGCTGGTCGCCGGGCGCGCAGCGCGTCCGGCATGCGGTGGCTCCGTCTGGAGGGGGTCAGCAGAAGCAGCGACAGGGTACGGCGCCCGCAGCCGGCATGTGGACCCCCGCGCAAAGAGGTATCCGACCTGCCCGTCCCGCGCCGCCGCACCTCGACCTCAGCCCGCCCCCTCGGCCCCCGGCCCCCACAGGGCATCCTGGGTCGAAATCGTCCGGACACCTCGGAGGATTCCTACCCAGAACCCTCCGGGGTGCCCACCTGGGTCGAAATCGTCCGGACACCTCGGAGGATTCCTACCCAGAACCCCTCGCCGTGCCCCCTGCGTCGGCCGTGCCCGGCGGTCACCCTGCGCCGCTACCGTGCGCGCCCAGCGTCGGTCACGTCGCGTCCGGCGTCGTGGCGCACCGGGACGTCACAGGTCCGCGGCACACTGGCGCCCGTTCCCATCGGCGGGCGCCGTGACGCGCACGACCGCCAGGAAGCCGCCGCTGTGAGTCACGAGACGGGGAAGAACCGCGTGCTGCATGTCCACCGGGCCGACCGTGCCGACCGGCTCGTCGCGCAGCTGGCCGAGGTGCTGGCCGAGCCACCGACGGACCCGTTCACCCCAGAACGTCGTCGCCGTCCACTCGCGCGGCTTCGAGCGGTGGGTGGCGCAGCAGCTGTCGCTGCGTCTGGGCGCCGGCGTCGGGCGGCACGACGGCGTGTGCGCCAACGTGGCGTTCCCGTTCCCCGGGACGCTCGTCGGCAACGCGCTCGCGGCGGCCGGCGGGCTGGCCGATCCCGACCATGACCCCTGGCGTCCCGACCGGCTCGTCTGGCACGTCCTGGCGGTCCTCGACGACGACGATCCCGGCCTCGGGACGCTGCGGGCCCACCTGTCCGCCGTCGGGGGCGGCGAGGAGCGCGGGGCGCGCCGGTTCACGGCCGCCCGCCACGCCGCGGACCTGCTCGACCGGTATGCCGTGCACCGACCGGCCATGCTGCGCGCCTGGACGGCGGGGCAGGAGGTCGACGCGCAGGGGCGCCCGCTGCCGGCCGGGCACCGCTGGCAGCCGCGGCTGCTGTGCCGGCTGACCGAGCGCCTCCCCGTCGCGGGACCGGCAGCCCGGCTGGGCGACGCGGTCGATCGCCTCCGCGACGGGCGGGCGGTGCCCCAGCTGCCGGACCGCTTCTCCCTGTTCGGGCTGACCGCGCTGCCGGCCAGCTACATCGAGGTGCTCGCCGCGCTCGCCGAGACCCGGGACGCCCACCTGTTCCTGCTGCACCCCTCGGCGGCGCTGTGGGACCAGGTCGCGGCAGCGCTGCCGGCCGACGGCATCACGTCGCTGCGCCGGGAGGACGACCCGACGCGCGAGCTGCCCAGCCATCCGCTGCTCCGCTCGTGGGGTCGTGACGCCCGCGAGATGCAGGTCGTCGTCACGGCCCACGCCCGCCCGGACGCCGCGACAGGCGCGCCCAGCCCGGCGGGCACGGCAGGCACGGCAGGCACGGCAGGCGCGGCGGGCGACGAGCCGGCGACGACGCTGCTGGCGACCATCCAGGCCGACATCCGTGCCGACCGGCGGCCACCCGGGCCGCCCACGGCCACCGGCCCCGACCTGCGCCCACACCTGGCGGCCGACGACCGCAGCCTCCAGGTCCATGCATGCCACGGACGCACCCGCCAGGTCGAGGTCCTGCGGGACGCCATCCTCCACCTGCTGGCCGACGACCCGGACCTCGAGCCCCGCGACGTCGTCGTCATGTGCCCCGACATCGAGACGTTCGCGCCGATCATCGAGGCGGTCTTCGGTGCGGACGCCGTCGCCGGCGCCGACGACCCGGGGGCCGCCGGCCACGACGGGCTGCCCGACCTGCGGGTGCGGCTGGCGGACCGCTCGATCCGGCAGACCAACCCCCTGCTGCAGGTGGTCGCGACCCTGCTCGAGCTCGCCGACGGCCGGGTCGAGGCGTCGGCGGTCCTCGACCTCGCCGGTCGCGAGCCGGTCCGGCGGCGCTTCCGCTTCGACGACGACGCGCTGGCGCGGGTCGAGCACTGGGTCGCCGACGTGGGGATCCGCTGGGGCGTCGACGACGCGCACCGGGCCGCGTACGGGCTCGAGGGCATCGCGGAGAACACGTGGCGTGCCGGTCTCGATCGGCTGCTGCTCGGTGTCACGATGGCCGACGAGGATCTGCGCCTCGTCGGCGGTGCCGCCCCGTTCGACGACGTGGAGGGAGGCGACGTTGACCTCGCCGGCCGGCTCACCGAGCTCGTGACCCGCCTGACGGGTGTGCTCGACCGTCTCGCCCGTCCTCAGCCGGTGGCGGCCTGGCGCGAGGCGCTGCTCGACGGCGTCGACCAGCTCACCGCGACCGCCGACGCGGACCGGTGGCGGCGGGTGCAGCTCCATCACCTCCTCGACGACCTCGTCGGCCAGGCGACCGACGCCGACGGCCCGAGCCCGATCCCGCTCGACCTGCCCGAGGCCCGTCGGCTCCTCGACGACCGGCTGCGAGGGCGGCCGAGCCGCGCGAACCACCGGACCGGCGACCTGACCGTCTGCACCCTCGTCCCGATGCGGTCGGTCCCCCACCGCGTCGTGTGCCTGCTCGGGATGGACGACGAGGCCTTCCCTCGCCGCACCGGTGGCGACGGCGACGACCTCGTGGGGCTGGACCCGCACGTCGGGGACCGCGACCCGCGAACGGAGGACCGCCAGCTCCTCCTCGACGCGCTGCTCGCCGCGACCGACCACCTCGTCATCACCTACACCGGCCGGGACGAGCGCACGAACGAGCCACGACCGCCGGCCGTCCCCATCGGCGAGCTGCTCGACGTCGCCGAGCGCACCGTGCGTGTCGACGCGACCGACGCGACCGACGCGACCGACGCGACCGACGCGACCGACGCGACCGAGGTCCACGGCGTGGACCCGACGCCGGGAGACGTTGGGTCCCGGATCCACGTCGAGCACCCACTGCAGGCGTTCGACCCGCACAACTTCACGCCGGGACGCCTCGGCGTGGCCGGCCCCTTCGGCTTCGACGGCTCGGCGCTGGCCGGCGCGACGGCGCTGCTCGGCGAGCGCCGTCCCCGCCGTCCGTTCCTGAGCGGGCCACTGCCACCCCTCGCCACCGACAGCGTCGAGGTCGACGACCTCGTCGCCTTCCTGCAGCACCCGGTGAAGGCGTTCCTGCGCCGCCGGCTCCAGGTCGCGTTCCCGTCCGACGGCGAGGACCCGGGCGACGCGCTCCCCGTGGAGCTGACCCCGCTCGCCCGCTACGCCGTCGGCCAGGGGCTGCTCGAGGCGATCGCGTCCGGCGGCGATCCCGCCCGGTGGATCGCCGTCGAGCGCGCCCGCGGAACACTGCCGCCAGGGGCGCTGGCCGACCCGTCGCTCACCGAGATACGCGGCACGGTCGACACCCTCCTCGCGCTGGTCCGCGAGCACGGCGCGCCGGAGGGGCCACGCGAGCTGCTGGACGTCGACCTCCTGCTCCCCGACGGGCGGCGGCTCACCGGCACGGTCCCGACGGTCGCCACCTCGGCCATCGTGGCGGTCCGGTACGCGCGGCTCGGCGCCAAGCACCGGCTGGCGGCCTGGGCGCAGCTGCTGGCCGCCACGGCCGCCGCACCGGACCGGCCATGGCGGGCGATCACGGCGGGGCGGGCACGCCAGCGGACGCGGACGGCTGCCGTGGCGATCCTGCCGTCGCTGGCCGGCGACCCGGACGGTCGGCGACGGGCCGCGCTGGCGGCGCTCAGCCGGCTCCTCGACTGCTACGACCGCGGGATGCGCGAGCCGCTCCCCCTCTACTGCGCGACGACCGCAGCCTGGGCCGACGCCGTGATGGCGGGCGGCGACGCCTACGGGGACGCCATGAAGGTCTGGGAGGGCGGCCGCTACCCGGGCGAGCGGGACGACCCCGAGCACACGCTCGTGCTGGGCTACGACGTGCCTTTCGCCGACCTGCTGGAGCAGGAGGCCGCCGCGGACGACCCCACCGCGGACGACCCCACCGCGGACGACCTGACCGCGGACGGCCTGACCGCGGACGACCTGACCGCGGACGACGACGGGGCCGGGCGCTTCGGGCGCTACGCCCGCCATCTGTGGGGGCCGGTCCTCGAGCACGAGGAGACCGACGAGTCGTGAGCGCGCACACCGTGCCCGAGTTCAGCCTGACCGGCTCCCTGCCGGTCGGGACGACCGTGCTGGAGGCCAGCGCCGGCACGGGCAAGACCTACACGATCGCCGGGCTCGTCACCCGCTACGTCGCCGAGGGGCGCTGCCGGCTGCCCGAGCTGCTGGTCGTGACCTTCACCCGGGCGGCCACCGCCGAGCTGCGCGACCGCGTGCGCCGGCGGCTGGTCACCGCCGGCAGCCACCTCGAGGCGGTGCTCGCCGGCGCGCCGGCGGTCCACGACGACCAGGTCGCGGCCCTGCTCGCCGACGCGGACGAGACCACCGTGGCGTCGCGGGCCGGCAACGTCGCGGCGGCGCTCGCCGAGTTCGACGCCGCCACCGTCGCGACCATCCACGGCTTCTGCCAGCACGTGCTGACCGGCCTGGGCGTCGCCGGGGACGTCGACCGCGACGCCTCCCTGCTGGAGGACGTCCGCGACGTGATCGACGCGGTCGTCGACGACCTGCTCGTCGCCACCTTCCATGCCGACGGCGACCTGGCCCCCGTGTCCCGGCGCGACCTCGCCGCCATCGCCGAGCAGGTGGTCGGCAACCCCGACGCGGTGCTCGTCCCCGACGACGACGTGTCGGATCCGCAGGCGGCCGTCCGCGCCCGCCTGGCCCGACGGATCCGGGCCGAGGTCGACCGGCGCAAGCGGCGCCGCGGGCTGCTCAGCTACGACGACCTGCTCACCCGGCTGGCCGACACGCTGACCGATCCCGACCGCGGCCCGGCGGCCCGGGCGACGCTGCGGGAGCGCTACAAGGTCGCGCTGATCGACGAGTTCCAGGACACCGACCCCATCCAGTGGCGCATCCTCGCGTCCGCCTTCGACGACGGGCCGGCGGCCCGCGACCCGGCCCGCGCCCTGGTCCTCATCGGTGACCCGAAGCAGGCCATCTACGCATTCCGGGGCGCCGACGTCTTCGCCTACCTCGACGCGGCCGGGGCCGCCGCCGAGCGGGCCACCCTGGCGACGAACTGGCGGTCGGACGCTCCCTTGCTGCGGGCCTACGACGCCCTCTTCGACGGTGCCCGGTTCGGCGACGAGCGCATCGGCTACCGGCCGGTACGGCCGGCGCCGGGTCACGAGCACGCCGGACTCGACGGCGCCCCGTCCCCGTCGGCGCTCCGGTTGCGTGTGGTGCGCCGTGACGCCGAGGTGCGCACGACCAGCAAGGGGCGCTTCCTCGAGGCCGGAGCCGCCCGCCGCCACATCGCCGACGACCTCGCCGCCGAGATCATCGCGCTGCTCGACGCGCCGACGCGGCTGACCGGCGACGGGCACGGCTCCCGGCTGCTCGAGCCACGCGACATCGCCGTCCTGGTCCCGACGAACCGCGACGCGGCGCTGGTCCACCGCACCCTGCTCGACCTGCGGGTCCCGGCCATCATCAACGGGGTCGGCAGCGTGTTCGCCACCCCGGCCGCGGCCGAGTGGCGCCGTCTGCTCGAGGCGCTGGAGCGACCGTCGCATCCCTCGCGTCTCCGTGCCGTCGCGCTCACCGCGTTCGTCGGCTGGACCGGCGAGGAGGTCGCGGACGCCGACGACGAGGCCACCGACCGCCTCCACGACCGGCTCCATGCCTGGGCGGCGGTCCTGCGCGACCACGGCGTCGCCTCGCTGCTGCGGACGATCTCGCTCCAGCGTCGGCTGCCAGCGCGGCTGCTGGCCCGTCCGGACGGCGAGCGGTTCCTGACCGACATCGAGCACATCGGCGAGCTGCTGCACGCGGCCGCGGTCGGCGAGCAGCTCGGCCCGACCGCGCTGGCCGGCTGGCTGCGCGAACGCATGGCGGAGGTCGAGGACATCGCGCCCGACGAGCAGGCCCGCCGCCTCGAGTCCGACGAGGAGGCCGTCCAGATCCTCACGATCCACCGCAGCAAGGGGCTCGAGTTCCCGGTCGTGCTCTGTCCGTACCTGTGGTCGAGCGGCGGCCGCTGGGAGGCCGCCCCCGTGTTCCACGACGACGAGCACGGCATGCGCCGGACCGTCGACGTCGGCGGGACCGGGTGGGGCGGGTTCGCCGACCACCGCAGCGCCGCCGAGCGGGAGCGCGCCGGCGAGCAGCTCCGCCTCCTCTACGTGGCCCTGACACGCGCGAAGCACCAGGCGATCGTCTGGTGGGCTCCCGTCCAGCATGCGGACAAGTCCCCGCTGGCCCGCACGCTGTTCTGCCGGCGCAATGGCGGGCCGATCAAGCCCTGCACGGCCGGCGGCGCGCCCCCCGACGACGCCACCGTCGAGCGGCTCGGGCAGCTCGCCGCCCGCGCCGGGGGCACGATCGCCGTCGAGACCACGCCGGCGCGGATCACCCCCACGGCGTGGGGCGGCCGTGGCACCCCGCCCGCGGCCCTGTCCGCCGCCGTGTTCGACCGGCCGCTCGACACGGCATGGCACCGCACGTCCTACAGCCGGCTGACCGCCCCGGCCGCCCACGACGCCCGGGTCGGCAGCGAGCCGGCGACCCGCACCGTCGACGACGAGTCGTCGCTCACGCCGGTCACCCCGCCGGCGGCGACCGACGCTGACGCCCCGGGAACCGGTGGCGCGACGGGCGCTGCCGGCGGTCAGGCACGGGACGACCACGAGGCGACGCTGCGGGCCGTGCCGTGCCCCCTCGGCGCCATGCCCGCCGGCCCCGAGGTCGGCACCCTCGTCCACGCGGTCCTCGAGACGACCGACTTCGCCGCGGAGGACCTGGCCGGCGAGCTCGACCGGGTCCTCGCCGAGCAGCTCGACCGGTGGCGCGTTGACGTTGGCGACCGCGACACGACCCTCGCCGGGCTGGAGGCCGCCGTCACCACCCCGCTCGGGGCGCTGAGCGGCGACCGGCCGCTGACGCGCTTCGGCCCGGCGGATCGGCTGAACGAGCTGGACTTCGAGCTCCCGCTGGTCGGTGCGGACGACCCCGGCGGTCGCGCCGCCGCGACGCCGCCGGTGACCGTGGCTGGCATCGGCGCCCTCGTCGACCGCTGGCTGCCGGCGGACGACCCGCTGGCCGGGTACGGGGCGACGCTGGCGGCGGCGCCGTTCCGGCACGACGTGCGGGGCTACCTCACCGGCAGCATCGACCTCGTGCTGCGCACCGGCCCGGCCGACGCGCCCCGGTTCGTCGTGGTCGACCACAAGACGAACCGGCTCGGGACCTGGGGCGAGCCGCTCACCGCGTGGGACTACCGGCCGGCGGCGCTGGTCGAGGCGATGGTCCATCACCACTACCCGCTCCAGGCGCTGCTGTACCTCGTGGCGCTGCACCGGTTCCTGCGCTGGCGGCTCGACGTGCCCGGCGGCTACGACCCGGCGACCCATCTCGGCGGCGCCGGCTACCTGTTCCTGCGCGGCATGACCGGACCCGACGTGCCCACGGTGGACGGCCAGCCGTGCGGCGTGTTCACGTGGCGGCCGCCCGCCGGGCTCGTCGTCGCGGTCAGCGACCTGCTCGACGGACAGGGGGTGGTCGCATGAGTCCCCGACCACGCCGCCGATCGGACGGGACGAACGGGCCGGGCACCGGCGCGTTACAGCCGAGCCTGCCGCTGCCCGACGACGTGGGAACGATCACGCCGCGTGCCGGCGCCCCCACGACGGCCGCTCCGGCGGATCCCCCCGCCACGTCCGACGCACCCGCCACGTCCGACGCACCCGCCGCGTCCGCCGCGCGCACCACGTCCGACGCGCGCACCACGTCCGACGCACCCGCCCCGCTCGACGGCCCGCTCGACGGCGACGACCACGATGCGGGGCTGGTGCTCGCCGCGCCGGGCCTGCTCGGCCCCTTCAACCGTGCCGGAGTGCTCGCGCCCGCGGACGTGCACACCGCGACGACGACCGGCCGGCTCGTCGGGGAACGCCGCGACGAGGTCCTCCTGGCGGCCGCCCTCGCGGTGCGGGCACCGCGTCTCGGGCACGTCTGCGCCGACCTGGCGAGCGTCCGCGACACGGTCGTGGCCGACGACGAGGATCCCGCCGCCGTCGATGCGCTCGCCTGGCCCGACCCGGGCGCATGGCCCGAACGGCTGGCCCACAGTCCCCTGGTCGCCGTCGAGGACGCGACGGCCGCCGACCGGCCGCTGCGCCTCGACGGCACCCGCCTGTACCTCGACCGCTACTGGCGCTACGAGCGGCAGGTGATCGACGAGCTCCGGACGCGTGCGGCGGCGCCGCCGTTCCCGGTGGACGCCGCGGCGCTGCGGGCCATGATCGACCGGTTCCTGCCGTCGGTGGGACCGGACCGTCAGCGGCTGGCTGTGGCGAGCGCCGCACGACGCCGCCTGACGGTGGTCGCGGGCGGACCGGGGACGGGCAAGACCCACACGATCGCCCGCCTGCTGGCGGTGCTCGACGAGCATCAGCGCCACACCGGCCGGCCGCCGCTGCGGATCGCGCTCGCGGCCCCGACGGGCAAGGCGGCCGCGCGGCTCGAGGAGTCGCTGCGACAGGCCGCCGTCGCCCTCGACGTCGACGCCGACGCCCGGGCCCGGCTCGACACGCTCGAGGCATCGACCATCCATCGCCTGCTCGGTTCCCGGCCCGGCAGCTCGACCCGGTTCCGACACGACCGGGCGACGCCGCTCCCCCATGACGTGGTCGTGATCGACGAGACCTCGATGGTGTCGCTGTCGCTGATGGCGAAGCTGCTCGACGCCGTCCGGGCCGACGCCCGGCTCGTGCTCGTCGGCGACCCCGAGCAGCTCGCGTCGGTCGAGGCCGGGGCGGTGCTCGGCGACATCGTCGGCCCCGCCGCCCGCGGGCCGGCGCTCAGCGTCCCCGCCCGCGAGTCCCTCGCAGCCATCGTCCCCGACGACCTGCCCGGCGCACCCGCCGCCGACGCGTCCCGCGCACCGTCGGACGCGCCGGGGATCGGCGACGCCATCGTCGTGCTCGACCGGGTGCACCGCTTCCGCGCCGACGCGGGGATCGCGACGCTCGCCGGCGCCATCCAGCGCGGCGACGCGGATGCCGCCCTGCGGGTGCTCCGGGGCGGCCACGCGGACGTCGCGTGGATCGCGACGGACGGCGACGTGGCGGGCAGCGACGTGGTGGGCAGCGGCGTTCGACCCGATGCGTCCCCGTCGGCCACCCTCGCCCCCGTCCGGGCCGCCGTCGTGGCCGCCGGCCGCGCCGTGTTCACGGCCGCGGCCGCGGGCGACCCGCGCGGGGCGCTCGACGGGCTCGGGACCCTGCGCGTCCTGTGCGCCCACCGGCGCGGCCCCCACGGTGTGGAGCGCTGGGTGCCGCTCATCGAGGGATGGCTCACCGCCGACGTTCGACGGGTTCGACCCGACCGACCGCTGGTATGTCGGCCGGCCCGTGCTCGTCACCCAGAACGACCACCAGCTCGGCGTCTACAACGGCGACGTTGGCGTGGTGGTCGCCACCGACGACGGCGTCCGGGTTGCGTTCGACGCCGGCGACGAGCACCCACCGCGACTGCTCAGCCCGAACCGCCTCACCGCCCTCGAGACCGTCCACGCCATGACGATCCACAAGAGCCAGGGATCGCAGTTCGACGACGTGATCGTCGTGCTGCCCGAGGCGTCGTCGAAGCTGCTGACGCGCGAGCTCGTCTACACGGCCGTCACCCGCGGGCGTCGGCGGGCGACGATCGTCGGTGACGAGGCCGCGATCCGCGTCGCGGTCACCCGGCGGGTGGCGCGGGCGTCCGGTCTTCGCCACGCACTCTGGGGCGATGCCGGACCAGGCGGGACCGGGTCGGGCACCGCCCGCGGGAACGAACACGACGGCGGCCGTGTTGAATTGGGCTGACCGTCCGGCTCCGTCCACCGTCCAGCACACCGCGCCCGTCGTCCTCGGACGCCGCGACGCGGGCACCCGCGAAGGATCACCGCAATGACGCTCAACATGGGGACCACCGACCGTGCCGTGCGAGCGCTCGTGGCGCTCGGCGCGATCGTCCTGGCGTTCGTGCTCGGGCCGACGACCGGCCCGGCGATCGGGTTCTGGGTCGTGGCGGCGCTCATGGCGCTGACCGCGGCCGTCGGCTTCTGCCCCCTGTACGCGGTCCTCGGTCGAAGCACCCGGCACGAGTCCGCACCGATCCGGTGACGTGACACGGGCACCATCTCGCGTCGGACCTCGTCGAAACCATGCCCTGCTGGCGCGCGACGACCGACACGAGCAGGCCCACGGGCACGTCCCGTCCGGCCAGGACCCCGCCGACCCGTGCCCACACCGCCTGCTGTCCCGCGGTCATACCGGCGAGCACGTCACCCACCACGATTCCCTGCCGCGCCATTGTTGCTTCTCCACAACGGAATCGGAGCAACGTTGGTCCGTGTGCATGAAGGAATGTGGCACTTCGACAACGAAGTCCGTCTCTGCACCGCGGTAGGACCGCGGCGCCGGGGAGAGCCAGCCGGCGCCGGCGTGTGTCCGGAGGGGGACGCACGCCGGCGCCACTCCCGTTCTCGCCCGCTGGCAGCCACACTGCCGTGACGGCTGCGTGCCATGGTGGCCCGCCTGCCGTGGCGGCCTGCCGCAGCCAACGGCCGGCAACCGGCCCACGACCCCTCACGAGGAGACACGATGACCTGGGACCTCCTGATCGCCGGCGGGCTCGTCTTCGACGGACACGGTGGCCCGCCCCGTCTCCAGGACCTCGCGATCACCGGTGACCGGATCGTCGCCCGCGGCGTCGACCTCCCCCGCGACGAGGCGGCCCAGGTGGTCGATGCGCAGGGCCGGTGGGTCATGCCCGGGCTCCTCGACATCCACACCCACTTCGACCTCGAGGTCGAGCTCGCACCGGGCCTGCCCGAAGCCGTCCGCCACGGCACGACCACCGCCGTGATGTCGAACTGCAGCCTCGGGCTCGCCTTCGGGGCGCAGCTGCGCGCCGGCGCGAACCCGATCGTCGACTGCTTCGCCCGGGTCGAGAACATCCCGAAGCACGTCCTGCAGGCCACGGTCGACGCCGTGGACTGGGACTCGACCGCCGGCTACCTCGACCACCTCGCCGGCCTGCCGCTCGGCATCAACGTCGTGCCGATGGTTCCCCACTCGATGCTGCGCATCGAGGTCATGGGGATGGCCGACTCGATCCGCCGCGACCCGGACGAGGAGGAGATCGTCCGGATGGCCGCGATCGTCGATCAGGCCATGCGCGAGGGCTACGCCGGGTTCTCCACCGACGCACTCCCGTTCCACTACCTCGCGAACGACCCGAACCGGCGGACGAAGATCCCGTCACAGTGGACGAGTCGCGAGGAGCTGCGCCGGCTCACCGACGTGGTCCGGCGCTGGGGGCGCGTCTGGCAGGCGACGCCGCCGAAGGACGACCCGCTCGAGACGCTGCGGACCTTCCTGCTGTCGTCGGGGCGGTTGCACGGTCGCCCCCTGAAGACGACCGCGGTCGCGGCGCTCGACATCCACACGAACCGGACGCTGCTGCCACTCGGCCGCTTCCTCACGGCGCTGCTGAACTCGAAGGCCGTCGCCGGCGACTTCCGCATGCAGGCGCTCGCCGCCCCCTTCACGACCTGGGGCGACGGGCCGATCACGCCACTCTTCGAGGAGATCCCGGAGCTGCGCCGCCTGAACGAGCCCGACCTCGAGGACGCCGACGCCCGTCGCGCCATCCTCGACGACCCCGACTGGCAGGCCGCCTTCCGTGCGATGTGGATGGACGGCAAGCACGGCCGGTCGCTGGCGTCGCTGCGCCGCCGGTGGCGCATCGAGGACTACGCGATCACCCGCGACCTCGACGACATGGTCGTCGACGGCACCACGCCGGTCGCCGCCTGGGACGGCGAGTCGCTCGGTGCCGTCCATCGCCGGGCGCTGCACTGGCAGCAGCACGGCGAGGGCGCCCGCGACCCCGAGGAGAAGGACGCGTTCGCGCGGATCCCCCACGGTGTCGACGAGGCCGACTTCCTCGTTCACGTGTTCCGGGAGTACGACACGTCGCTGCGGTGGTGGACCGTGTCCGCCAACCGGGACCCCGACAAGGTGCGTCGTGCCCTGTTCGACCCGAAGCTGCTGCCGGGCTTCAACGACTCGGGCGCGCATCTGACGAACATGGCGTTCTACGACGCGAACCTGCGGGGTCTGAAGCTCGCCGCCGAGGACGGGCTGCGGCAGGTCGCCGCGCAGGTCCGCCGTCTCACGAGCGAGCCGGCGCGGTTCTTCGGCCTCGGCGTCGGCACGCTCGATCTCGACGCCCGCGCCGACGTGGTGGTCGTCGACCCCGATGCGCTGGCCGCCTGGGCGCCGGAGGAGACGATCGAGCTCGTCCACCGCGAGGAGTTCGCGCACGAGCAGATGGTCAACCGGCCCGAGGGTGTCGTGACCGACGTGCTCGTCGGCGGCGAGGTCGCCTGGCACGACGGCGCCCACACCGACGCGGTCGGACGTCGGGCGCTCGGCCGGCTGCTGACCGTCGGCCCGGTCCGCCGCACCGCCCCGGCAACGTCGCCGGCCTGACCGCGGACCCCGACGCACTAGTGCGTTCGAGCACGCACGCGGACCCCGACGCACTAGTGCGTTCGAGCACGCACGCGGACCCCGACGCACTAGTGCGTTCGAGCACGCACGCGTGCCGCAGCGCACTAGTGCGCCGGCGGGCGCACCGCTCGAAGTGCGTTGGAGCACGCACGCGTGCCGCAGCGCACTAGTGCGTTCGAGGACGCACGCGGACCCCGCAGCGCACTCGTGCGTCGACCGTGCGGTCACGGTGGCCCCGCACGCGCGTCGCTCCGCGTCGTAGGGTCGGGGTATGGCGACTTCCTCCACCGACTCCCCGACCACCCGGGACGGCACCGCGTCCCCGGCGGTGCGCCGCCTCTACGGCGTGCTCGTGAACGAGGACGACGACCACGGCTGCGGTGACCTCCCCGAGTCGGCGTGCCGGAACATGCCCGGCAACGCCGTCCGACTCGTCGGCGCGATGACGCTGCAGAAGATCGGCGACCGGGTCGTCGACCCGAAGACGGTGCTGACCTGGCTGCTGACGGCGCTGTCCGCCCCGGCCGGCCTCACGGGCATGCTCGTGCCGGTCCGCGAGTCCGGCTCGCTGCTCCCCCAGGCGGCACTCGTGCCGCTCGTCCGGCGGATGCCCCGCCGCAAGTGGGTGTGGGTGGCCGGGGCGGCCGGGCAGACGATCGCGGTGGCGGCGATGGCCCTCGTGGCCGCAACCGCGTCGGGAGCGGTCGCCGGCTGGGCGATCCTCGGCGCGCTGGCCGTGTTCGCGCTCTCGCGGTCGCTGTCGTCGATCTCCTCGAAGGACGTGCTCGGTCGCACGGTCGCGAAGGGCAAGCGCGGCCAGATCACCGGCGCCGCCACGCTGACCTCTGGGCTCGTCGCCATCACCGTCGGGATCGCGATCCGGGTCTTCGGCGGCCAGCAGGCCAACGCCGGCGTGTTCGCGTGGCTGCTGGCCGGGGCGGCGCTCATGTGGGTGCTCGGCGCCGCGGTGTTCGCCTCGCTCGCCGAGCCCGCCGGCGAGCACGACACCTCCCTCGAGACCGGCGCGATCGGTCACGCCATCGGGCTCCTGCGTGACGACCCGCCGTTCCGCCGGTTCGTCGTCGCCCGCACGCTGCTGCTCGTCTCGGCGCTGACGCCGCCCTTCGTGGTGACGCTCGCGACACAGGCCACCGGCAGCGGCTTCGGTGCGCTCGGTCCCTTCGTGATCGCCCAGGGCCTCGCCTCGCTCGTCGGCGGCCGCCTGTGGGGGCGCTACGCGGACCGCTCGTCGAAGACCGTCATCATGGCGGCCGCCGGGGTCTCGTCCCTGATCGTGGTCGGCCTGCTCGCGGTCACGGCGGTCACGGCGGTCGCCCAGACCCGTTGGCTGTACCCGCTCACCTACTTCCTGCTGGCGCTGACGCACACCGGCTCGCGGATCGGCCGCAAGACCTACGTCGTCGACCTCGCCGAGGGCAACCGGCGCACGGACTACGTGGCCGTGTCGAACACGGCGATGGGCGTGCTGCTGCTCGTCACCGGCGGCATCAGCGCGGCGATCGCGACCCTCGGCGTGAAGGCGGCGCTCGGCTTCCTCGCCGCGCTCGGGGCCGTCGGGGTGCCGGTGGCACGCTCGCTGCCCGAGGTCAGCATCGGCCGTCGTTGACCGTCCCGGTCAGCCCGCCGCCGACGATCCGCGGCCGTCGTTGACCGTCCGGGTCAGCCCGCCGCCGCGATCCGCGACCGAAGGGCGGCGCGGGCGTCCTCGTCCAGCGGCACGTACCGGTCGCCGTCGCGGACGAACACCGGACGGTTGCGGCTGGGCTTCGGCACGCCCTGCCGGCGCAGCGGCTCGGTGCGCGGCCGGTACCAGGTCGTGAGCGGGATCTCGCCGACGACCCGCACGAGGCCGGGCCGCTGCCCGGGCGGGAGCGACTCGAGCACCGCCCCGAGGTCGTCGGCCGCCAGCCGGCCGCCCCGCCGCAGCGTCACCGCGCCGACCGCCACCTCGCGTCCCTCGTCGGTCGGCAGCCCGTAGGCAACCGCCAGGGCGACGCCGGGCAGCTGCTCGAGCGCCGTGACGATCGGCACGGAGAACACGACGCCGTCGTCGGTGTGAACCACGCCCGTCGCGCTGTCGACGAGCCAGAAGTCGCCGTCGTCGTCGCATCGGAACAGGTCCCCGGTCTTCAGCCACGCGTCGCCGGTCGCGAACACGCCCCGCAGCGGGCTCGTGAACAGCGCCCCGCGCTCACGGTCGACCTCCGCGAGCAGCATCCCGATCTCGCCCGGCCCGGCCCGCTGGACGAAGCCGTCGGGCCCCTCGACGAGCCGGCCGCTCACCGGCTCGTACCGCGCGAGCGCGACGCGGGCGCTGCCGGGGATCGGCCACCCCTTCGCGCCCACCTTCTCGTCGGCGAGGTTGCCGAGCACGGCCTCCCCCTCGGTGGACGCGTAGAACTCGAGGACGTGCGCCGGCGCGAAGCGCTCGCGGACCCGGCGCCACAGCCCCGCCGGCATGCCCGACCCGACGAACAGGCGGATCGGGTGGTGGCGCTCCGCCGGGTCGGGGGGCGCGGCGACGAGCTCGCCCGCCATCGCCCACGTGTAGGTGACGACCGTCACGCCGTACCGGCGGACCTCCTCCCAGAACGTCGCCGGGTCGAAGCGTGGGGCCAGGGCGAGCCGCGCCCCGCCGGCGACGGCCCCGCCGATGCCCGTCAGGAGCCCGGACGGGTGGTGGATCGGCGTGATCCCGTACACGGTGTCGCCCGGCGTCAGCGCGGCCGCCGACGCGGTCCCGAAGGCGGACAGCGACCAGCGACGGTTCGTGATCCGGTTCGCCCGCGTCCGTGCGCCGCTGCCGGTGAACAGGACGAAGGCGAGGTCCTCGGCGCGGCCGGGGTTCGCCACGTACCAGCCGGGCACGTGCACGGCGTCCGGGTCGATGCGCTCCATGTCGAGGACGCCCGACACGAGCTCACGGGGCGCGCCGCCGCCGCCGAGGACGAGCACGGGAAGCTCGGTCGCCGCGACGATGGCGGGGGCGTGGTCGGGGTCGGTGACGATCCGGCCGACCTGGCCGAGCTCGCACTCGCGGGCCAGCTCGCCGTCGGGGCGGAGCAGGACGGCGACGGCCCCGATCCGGCTCAGGGCCGCCACGAGCGCCAGCGCGGACGGGCGGGTGCGCATCAGCACCCCGATGTGCTCGCCCTGGCGGACCCCGACGGACAGCAGTCCGCGCACGACGTTGTCGATGCGACGGCTCGCCGCCGCGTAGCTGTAGCCGCGCGCCTCGAACAGGAAGAACGTGTCGTCGGGCGCCCGCTCGGCCTGCTCGTCGAGGAGGAGGCCGAGGGAGATGCGGGTCTCGCGGGTCACCCGCTCGAGCCGGACGAGCCGCGGGAGCTGCTCGGCGGCCTCGCCGGCCAGCTCACGCAGGGAGCGGGCGCCCTCGGTGACGGCCGACGCGACGGACCGGGCGGCGCCCACGCCGACGTTGGCGACGAGCTCGACGCCGTACCCGAGGTCGAGTGGAGCGGCGCGGCCGCCCTCCTCCTCCGGTCGTTCCTCGAGCCGCACGATCGCCGCCGGGACGGTCGGCCTCCCCGTCCTGCCAGCGGCACCACTCGGCCACGGTCGGCCAGGTGACCTCGCGCGACTTGCTGCCGACCACGAGGCCGAAGTGGCCGGCGCGCAGGCTCACCTCCCAGATGTCGGCCCGGGGCGCGGCACGCCGGACCGCCCGGACCGTCGGGGCCGGCGCGATCTCGTCCACCTCGCCGACGAACGCCAGCACCGGACAGGTCACGTCCGCGAGCGTGACCATGCGGTCGTCGATCTCGAAGCCGCCGGAGAGCATCCGGTTGTGACCCACGAACTGCTCGGCGAACTCGGCGAGGGCCGGCCCGGGCCACGCCACCCAGCCCTCGGCCTCGAGGAAGCGGCGCTGGCCCTCGCGCTCGAGCAGGGCCTCGCGGTTGTGGAGCTGGAGCAGGAAGTCGATGCGCTGACGGACCGCCTTGGCCGGGTCCAGGAGCTTGAATCCGGTCCGGCTCACCCAGGCCGGCAGGGCCCGCTGGGCGAACAGCGCCTCCGCGAGCCCGGCGACCGCCTTCGTGACCACGTCCTGCGGCAGCCCGAACGGGACCGCTCCGTGGGTGTCGACCGGGCTGCCGAAGGTCACGAGGGTCTTCAGGCCCTCGGAGCGGCGGTAGGCGGCCGCCTGGTAGCAGAACATGCCGCCCTGCGAGTACCCGCCGAGGTGCACGTCGCGGCCGGTCGCGGCGATCGCGGTGTCCACGGCCCGGCTCACGGCCAGGACGTGGTCGGCCAGGGTGCGGGTGAGGCCGCCCTCGACCTTCTCGGGGGCGCCGAAGTCGACGACCCACGGCTCGACCCCGTGGGCGTCGAGCTGCCGGACCGCCGACACCGCCGGCGACACGTCGTAGACCTCGGCGGCCAGCATCATCGGCGGCACGAGCAGCACCGCCGGACGCTCCCCCGGCGCGCCACGCCCGGGGAAGTAGCGACGCAGGCGGTGGACGCGGTCCTCGGCGACGACCTCGTAGGGGGCCGGCTCCTCGCCGGTGCGCAGCCCCCCGAAGCGCGCGACCTCCAGGGCGTTCTGCACGAACGCCCCGGCGTGCGTGACCGAGCGCACCATGCTGGCTGGAGACACCTTCACGACTGACCCTCCGCCGGTGTGGCACGACCGGCATCCTGCGCGCTCACCCGGCAGCGGAACGCTACCGCGTGGCCGACGGGGGCCTGCGCCCGAGGGGACCGACCCGGCCGGTGACGCCGCCCGTCCACCGCCGCCCGCGCGGGCCTCAGCCGGTGTTGCGCAGGCCGGCGGCGATCCCGTTCATCGTGAGCAGCAGCGCGCGCCGCAGCCGCGGCTCGGGGGCCTCCGCCTCGCGGTCGCGGGCGAGCAGCGCCACCTGGAGGAAGCTCAGCGGGTCGAGGTAGGCGTCACGGACGGCGAGCGTGCGCTTCAGGACCGGGTGCCAGTCGAGCAGGTCGTCCTCGCCCGTCAGCCGCAGCACCTCGCCGACCGTGCGCTCGTACTCGGCGGCGACCTGGTCGAAGACGTGGCGCAGCGGCTCGGGGACGAGCCGACTCACGTACCGCCGCGCGATGTCGAGGTCCGTCTTCGCGAGCGTCATCTCGACGTTCGACAGGAACGTCCGCATGAACTGCCAGTCGCGGTACATCTCGTCGAGCACGTCGCCGAGCCCCTGCTCGCGGGCCGCCGCCAGGCCGCTGCCGACGCCGAACCAGCCGGGCACGATCTGGCGGGACTGCGTCCAGCCGAACACCCACGGGATCGCGCGGAGGTCCTCGAGGTCGGTCGACCCGCCGCGGCTGGAGGGGCGCGAGCCGATGTTCAGGGCCGCCATCTCGCTGACCGGCGTCGACGCCCGGAAGTACTCGCCGAACCCGTCGGTCTCGACGAACGCGCGGTAGGCGTCGTAGGCCGCCTGCGAGACGACCTCGATCGCGTCGTTCCAGCGCTGCAGCGACGCGGGCGGGTTGACCGGCTCGCGGTGGAGCAGCGAGGCCTCGAGCGTCGCGGCGAGGGTGAGCTCGAGGTTGCCGCGCGCGAGCCCCGGCAGGCCGTACTTGTCGGCGATGACCTCGCCCTGCTCGGTGATCTTGATCTCGCCGTCGACCGCGCCGGGTGGCTGGGCCAGGATCGCCTCGTTCGTCGGACCGCCACCGCGCCCGACGCTGCCGCCCCGGCCGTGGAAGATCCGCAGCCGGACCCCGTGCTTGTCGGCGACCTCGACGAGCCGACGCTGTGCACGGTGCAGCTGCCAGTTGGAGGTGGTGATGCCGCCCATCTTCGACGAGTCCGAGTAGCCGAGCATCACCTCCTGGCGCTCGCCGCGCAGCCGGACCAGCTCGCGGTAGGGGCCGCACGCGAGCAGCTGGTCGAGGAAGTCCCCCGCGATCGCGAGCTCGCGCGGCGTCTCGAGCAGCGGCACGAACCCGATGCGGGCCACCCCGGTGTGCAGGTCGACGAGCCCCGCCTCACGGGCGAGGACCACCGGGGCGAGCAGGTCGTCGATCTCCCGGGTCATCGACACGATGTACGACTCGATCACGTCGGCACCCGAGCCGTCGAGCATCTCCCGGATCGTGTGGAACGTCGCGAGCGTGCGCGCCGGTCCCTCGTCCAGCGAGACGGTGGGCGGGGCCAGCGGGCGGCGTCCCTCGAGCTCGCGGGCGAGCAGGTCGGCGCGGCCGGCGGCGTCGAGCTCGCCGTAGGGCGGGTCCTGTCCGAGCCGGTCGTAGAGGGCGCCGAGCAGCTCGTGGTGCTTGCTGGCGTGCTCGCGCACGTCCATGGTCGCGAGGTGGAACCGGAACGCCGCGACGAGCCGGACGAGCCGGGCCAGGCTGCCGTTCGCGATCAGCGCCCCGCGGTGGGCGCACAGCGACGCGTGCATCGGGCGCAGCTCGTCGAGCAGCTCGTCGGCGTCCGTGTACTCCTCGGGCCCCGGGGTGCGGTGCTCGACGATCCGCTGGCGGGTGCGGGTCAGCCGCTCGTGGATGTAGGCGCACTTCAGCCGGTAGGGCTCCTCGCGGTTGAGGTGCTGGAACCGCTCGTAGACGCCCGGGAGCCGCTCGCGGTCCTCGGCGAGCGAGGCGCGCAGCTCGTCGCTGACGCCGACGATGCGGATGGAGGTGGACAGCTCGCTGGCCAGGGACTCGACCGCACCGAGCAGGTCCCGCAGCGCGTGGTCGGCCTGCACCTGCAGGGTGCGGCGGGTCACCTCCGGGGTGACGTTCGGGTTGCCGTCACGGTCGCCGCCGACCCAGGTGCCGAAGCGGATGGGGACCTGGGCGGGCTCCAGCTCGATCCCGAGGCGGCCGGCCTCGGCGGCGACCTCGTCGAAGAGGTCGGGGACGACGCGGCTGAACAGCTCGTCGAAGTAGTAGATGACCGCCCGTGCCTCGTCGACCGGGTCGGGGCGGTCGAGCCGCAGCTCGTCGGTCTGCCACAGCAGGTCGACCACCTCCGCCAGACGGCGCTCGATGCGGTGCTGCTCGTCCCCGGAGACGCGCGGGTCGTTGCGCTCCTCGAGGAGCTGCGCGACCGTGCGCATCTTGCGCAGGATCGAGCGGCGGGACGCCTCGGTCGGATGGGCGGTGAAGACGGGGCGCAGCTCGAGGCGGGACAGCACGTCGCGCACCACGTCGGTGTCGAGGTCCGCCTCGACGAGCCGGTCGATCGTCCGGTGGAGCGCCCCGCGGGTCTGGGCGCGGGCGGCGAGCTCGTCGACGCGGTGGACCTGCTCGGCGACGTTGGCGAGGTAGAAGTAGGTGTTGAAGGCCCGCACGAGCTTGATCGTCGTGATGAGGTCGAGGTGCTCGAGCAGGTCGGCCAGCTCGTCGGCCGGGTCCGGCCGCGGCTCGATGTCGGCCGGGTCCGGCCGCGGCTCGATGTCGGCCGGGTCCGGCCGCGGCTCGGAGCGGGCGTCCTTGGCGAGGCCGCGCACCTGCTCGACGAGGTCGAGGAGCTCCTGCCCCTCCTGGCGGACGATCGACTCGCCCAGCAGCCCCCCGAGGATGCGGATGTCCGTGCGCAGCGCCTCGTCGCGCGTGTCGTCGAGCCGGTCTGGATCCTGCTGCGATGCGGTGGTCATGGCGGGCACCTCCGGGGCGATCGCTCCGGCTCGCACCGTAGGGCGCTGCGACGGGGACGGTGCGGCCCGCGACCTGTCCGCGGTTGCGCCTCCTCCCGGAGCCCGTGACATCTCGCGGTTTCCGGGCGAAGCGAGGCCGGGGCGGGGCGGCGCGGGCCAGCCCGCCGTCAACACCGAAGATGACCCATCCGGGGGATGGCCGGGCCGATCGGCGTCTGCAAGGATCGTTCCTAGCGGAGCCTGCGCTGCGGAACGCGAGAGCCGAACGAACCATTCGGCTGAGAGTCGCCGACGGAAGACGACGCGACGATCGCAAAGACCGTCAGCCGGTAACGCGGCCCGAGAGGCCGTCGGATGCCGAGCAACGGAAGATTCCCTTCGCAGGCTTCGCCACGTACGGCATGCGCCGGCGCCCCGCGTGCCCGCCAGACGCGTGCCCGCCACGCACGTGCCCCCGGGCTCGGCGCCCCGCGCGGAGCCAGCGGACGGTCAGGCGCCGACGAGCCGCTCGAGCCGGGCCAGCCGCTTCATCGCCGCGACGCGATCGTCGCGCCCCAGCCGCGCGTCGGCGAGCGACCGGCGCAGCGACGCGATCGTGTGGTCGTAGGTGACCCGGTCGACCTCGAAGGGTGTGCCGTCCTTGCCGCCGTGGGCGAACGCGTAGGAGGCGGGGTCGCGCACCGACACGGGCTCGCCGTAGGTCAGCTCGGCGACGAGCGCCAGGGCTCGCAGCCCCTTCGCACCGATCCCCCGGGTCTCGAGGAGGGCGAGGAAGTCCTCGGGCTGGCGCTCGTAGGCGGGTAGCAGCACCCGCTCGAGCCGGTCGGGGTGCAGGTCCGCGAGCCGGAGCTCGTGCCGGCGGGGCATGCGCAGCTCGCGCATCCGTGTGATCTCGGCCACGAGCGACGCCGGCGTCCGGTCCCGGGCGACCGTGGTCGTGACATGCCGGTTCGCCTCCCCCTCGCCGGCGACCAGGTTGAGCACCTCGCCGCGCCGCCCGGCCGAGACCACGGCAGCGTGCGGATCGGTGTCGAACCGGGTGGGCTCGAACCAGTGGTAGCGCCGAGCCATGCCCGTGCCGTCGTTCATGCCCTGCTGCACCACGACCCAGGACCCGTCGTCCGCGAAGACGAACGTGTGGTGGTAGAGCTGGAACCCGTCCTGGACGGCGGCTGAGTCGACCTTCGCGGAGAGCCGACTCGCCCGCACGAGCCGCACCGCGTCGGCGCCGTTGTGCATGCACGCGCTCTCGATCTCCTGCGGGGTCTTTCGCGAGGTCTTCCCCTTCCCGCCGGCCACGGTCAGGCCGAGGTCCGGGATGTCCCGCAGCGCCTCCTTCAGGGCCCCGCAGGTCGTCGTGGTCAGGCCGCTCGAGTGCCAGTCGAAGCCGAGCACGCACCCGAAGGCCTGGAACCAGTACGGGTCCGCAAGACGGCGGAGCACACCGTGGGGACCTTCCTCGGCCACGATGGCGAGGGACATCTCCCGCGCCAACGCCACCATCCGCTGAAAGAGCCAGCGGGGGGCGCGGCCACCGTGCAGCGGCAGGTCGGCGGTTCCGGTGCGCATGTGGTCGTCCTCCGGGCGTGCGGTCGGCGCAGGGTACGAGGGTGCTGTGACATCGGACACGAAGGGAGGACTGAAAGAAGAGAGTGAGTGAGGCAGGGGGAACGCGGAACGCAGAACGCCGGACGCGGAACGCGGGCGAGCAGGACATCGGCGCGGCGCCCCGGGGCGCCTCCGATAGCCTCCGCCCATGCCGACGAGACCAACGGACGACCGACACCGGGCCGATCGGGCCGATCGGGCCGATCGGGCTGGCGGGGTCGGCGCTCCCGCGGGAGCGCCGGACCGCGTGCTGCCCACGCCCCGGTTCGACCGCCTCGCCGAGGCGGTCCGCGAGGCCGGCCACTACCTCGACCGGGTGCACCAGCACCGCGAGGACGTGTTCCTCAACGAGGCCGGGGGCGACGTCGGCTCCTGGCCGTCGCTCACCTCGCTCGTGCGCCACGTCGCGAACTACCTCGCGGCGGCGTCGGTCGCCCGGCAGCTCGGCGCGGACGGCGGCGGCGTGACCGACGTGGGCTGCGGGACCGCGGCGCTCGGTGCGTGGATGGCCGACCACCTCGGCAGCCACCTCCAGGTCTGCGACGTGCACGTCGACGCCATCGCGGTCGCCGCACGTGCCTTCGAGCCGCGCGCCACCGGTCACGTGCCGGCCGACCTTCCGCCCGCCGCGCTCGTCACCGGCATGGAGGTCATCGAGCACGTCGCCTACGACGAGCAGGAGGAGTTCGTCGCGGCGCTCTTCGACCGCGTGGAGCCCGGCGGGCTGCTGGTCCTGTCGACCCCCGACGAGTCCGGCTACCCGGGCGGGTCGTCGCTGTACCCGCCGCACATCGGTTGCCTGACCGCCAGCGAGCTCGAGGGGATCGTGGCCGCGGGCACCGGCCACCGCCCCACGGTGTGGCGGCTCGATGGTGAGGTGTTCCAGCTCTCCCGGCTCCGCCAGCACGTCGAGCGGGTGAACAACCGCAGCTGGGCCTGGCTCGCCGCGACGATGCCCTCCGTGGTCGATCGACTCGCCCAGGTTGCCGCCCAGCGTCGCCACGACCGCGAGCACCTCGAGACCGCGGCCATCCCGCCGGTCACGGCGAAGCCGGCTGGTCAGCCCGGGGGGAACGGGCTGCTGGCCGCGGTGCGACGCCCGAGCTGACCGGGACGCCCCGGGGTCGGTGCCGCGGACCCCGGGCGATTGCCGACCCGGCGACCGCGACGTTCACTGCGGCGGCCAGTCGCCCCGCCGGCGCAGCACCTCGCGGGCAAGCTCGAGCCGGTCGGTGATGATCCCGTCGACGCCGAGGTCGAGCAGTCGCTCCATCTCGGCGGCGCCGTTCACGGTCCAGACGTGGACCGGCATCCCGCGGCCGTGGGCGTGGGCGACCATGCGAGCGTCGACGAGACGGTGCCCATCGTGCTCGATCGGGATCTGCAGGCAGTCGGCACCGACCGGCACACACCGTCCCAGCACCCCCAGCCACGAGGCGATCCGCAGCCGGCGCACCTCGCCGGGCGCCGCGGAGGTGCACAGCCCGGGTCCGACGGCCCGCCGCAGCGTCGTGAGCCGTCCGTCGTCGAAGGACCCGACGCACACCCGCTCGGTGACGCCGGGTCGCCGCAGCACCTCGACGAGTGGCCCGACGACCGCGTCCTCCTTGGCGTCGAGGTTCCACCGGATCGCGGGCCAGGCCTCGAGCAGCTCGTCGAGGCGCGGGATGGGCTCCCGGCCGCCGATCCGTGCCTGCGACACGGCGTCCCACGACTGCGTCGCGATGGGCCCGCGCCGGTCGGTGCTGCGGTCCAGCGTGTCGTCGTGGAACGCGACGAGCACGCCGTCGGCGGTGGCGTGCAGGTCGGTCTCGAGCCACCGGTAGCCGAGCTCGACCGCGCGGGTGAAGGCGGCGAGCGAGTTCTCGAGGCCATCGAGGTCGCCGCCCCGGTGAGCGAGCGCGATCGGGCCGCTCGCACGGAGGTACGGATGCCGGTGACGCGACACGGGTCTCCCCTCCGGACCAGCGACGATCGCCCCGCACCGTAGGCCAGGACGACGCCTGGGGCGGACAGTAGGGTCGCAGGACCTGCGTCCCGTCAGCGTCGAGGAACCCATGCCCGCCGAGCTCGCCGGCCGCGTCGCCATCGTCACCGGGGGCTCGGTCGGCCTCGGACGGGCCATGTCCATCGCGCTGGCCGACGCTGGCGCCGCGGTCGTCGTCAACTATGCCCACCGGCAGGCTCCGGCCGACGCGACCGTCGCGGACATCAGCGCGGCGGGCGGTCGGGCCACCGCCGTCCAGGCCGACGTGACCGACCCGGACGCCGCCGCCGCGCTCGTCGCCGCAGCCGAGGAGCGCGTCGGTCCCGTCGACGTGCTCGTGAACAACGCAACCGGGCCCCAGCCCGCAACGCCGGTCGACGACACCGACTGGGAGACCCACCTCGCGCAGCTGCGCTTCGCCGTCGCCGCGCCGGTGCACGTCGGCCGGGCCGTGCTGCCCGGCATGCGGCGCGCCGGTCGGGGACGCATCGTGAACATCGGCAGCGAGGTCGTGGCGCGGCCCGAGACCGGCATGTCCGCCTACGCCACGGCGAAGGCGGCCCTGGTGGGCCTGACCCGCGCCTGGGCCCAGGAGCTCGGCCCGGACGGGATCACGGTGAACTGCGTCGCGCCGGGGTTCGTGCCCGTCGAGCGGCACGCGGACGTGCCGGACACGGTGCGCGAGTCCTACACGCAGCAGGTGCCGCTCGCGCGGATGGGGACACCCGAGGAGATCGCCGACGTGGTCGTCTTTCTCGCCTCCGACGGGGCGCGCTTCCTCACCGGGCAGACGCTGACGGCCAACGGCGGCCGCACCGTCGTCTGACCGGCGGGCGTCGTCACGGTCTCCGTCACCCCGTGCCCGGCCGCCGCGGGCTCAGCCATCGGGACGCCACGGCGCCGGCGGCCCGGCCCGCCACCGCGCCGGTCAGCGCCCCGGCGACCACGTCGCTCGGATGGTGCATGCCGGCATGGATCCGGGAGTAGCCCACGGCCGCGGCGACCGCGGCGCACGGCACGGTCAGCGCCGGCCACACCCGCCCCGCCGCGACGGTGAACGCCACCGCCGAGCCGGTGTGCCCCGACGGGAACGCGTGCGTGGTCGTGGTCGTCGCCGGATGCCGGTCCAGCGGTACCAGGTCGAGGTCGGGGCGCTCCCGGCCCACGAGGCGCTTGATCGGCTGGTTGAGCACGGCGGAGTGGACGGCGATCGCGAGCCATCCCCGGGCGGCGGCCCGCCGGCCGCGCGGACCGCCGAACCCGGCCAGCACGCCGGCCGTCACGACCCAGAGCGCGGAGTAGTCCGTGGCGCGGCTCGCGGCCCGCAGCACCGTGTCGAACGGGCCGTGATCGGTGCGGGCGACCCGGCGGAACAGTCGGTCGTCGACACGCGTCAGGGCCGCCCGCGCACGGGCGGCCCAGCCGGTCGTCGCGGTGGCAGCCATCGGCCGCCGACTCTACCGACGGGCGACCGCCTCGGACCCCGGACGGCAGGAGGCGCTCGGGCGGCCGTCGAAGTCTCCCGCGTCGATGGAAGCCCGCCCGCGCCCCGATCGCGAGGTACGCCGTGCGTCTGATCGTGAGCCTCCTGTCCGCCCTGCTGGGCTTGACCGGCATCGCCCCGCCGGCCCTCACCACCGCCCCGCCGGGCAGCACGTCGACCGCGTCGGCTGGAACGGGGCCTCCCTCCGCGTCCGCCACCGCCGGCCGCGGCGAGGACGGGGAGACGCCGGTCGGGACCGCCGCCGACGCCCCGGTCGTGCTGACCGACGTGCGGATCCCCATGGACGACGGCGTGCGCCTGTCCGCGGACGTCTACCTCCCGCCCGGCACGCCCACCGACGGCAGCGCGACGGTTCCCTGTCTCGTCGAGCTGACCCCCTACCGCAAGGAGGACCGCGCCGCCGAGGGCGCCGCGCTGCTGCCGCCCAACGGGTTCGGGCTCGTCGAGGTGGACGCGCGCGGCACGGGCGGGTCCGAGGGCGAGTACGACATCGTCTTCTCGCTGCGCGAGCAGTGGGACACCGCCGCCGTCATCGACTGGGCCGCCGAGGACGCCGGGTTCTGCACGGACAAGGTCGGGATGTTCGGCGGGTCCTACAGCGGGATCATCCAGTACCTGACCGCGTCGCTGCCGCCGTCGCGGGCGCCGAAGCACCTCGTCGCGATCGCCCCGCAGCGGGCCTACGGCGATCTCTACCGCGACATCGTCTACCAGGGCGGGCAGCTGATCTCGTCCTTCGGGCTGATCTGGTCGGGTGGCACCTCCGCCTACTACACCGAGCCACCGACCGACGTGAACACCCCGGCCGGACGGTCGGCGTGGCTCGACCACCTCACCCGCAACGACGCGATGCTGAAGCCCTACCTCGAGCACCCGTACGCCGACGCCACCTGGACCTCCGACAATTCGGACACCCCCTACGCGCAGCGGCTGTACGCGGATTCCTCGGTGCTCTCGCGAATCGAGAACCTCCACGTCCCGACGCTGCACCTCGCCGGCTGGTTCGACGCGTTCACCCGCGGGCAGCTGCAGACCTTCCAGCAGGCCCTGGACCTCGAGCGGTCCTCCGCCCCCGGCTGCGCGGCCGGCACCAACGCCGGCACCAGCATCAGCACCAGCACCAGCGACCACGCCTGCCCCTACGGGCCGAACTACCTCATCGTCGGGCCGTGGAACCACGGTGGCACCCACTTCACCGCCTACCCACGGTTCCGCCAGATGCTGCTCGACTGGTACGACTACTGGCTGGCCGACGGGCCGCGCCCGGACTGGTTCGGCCGCGACCGCGTGCTGTACGAGCAGATGGGCACCGGCGCGCTCGACGACGACACGGGCACCTGGCGGTGGGCCGAATCCTGGCCGCCGCCGGCCGACCACACCCGCTTCTACCTGCGGTCCGACGGCTCGCTGACGACCGACCCGCCGGCGCGCGACGAGCCGGCCGTCTCCTCCGTGTTCGACCCGACGACCGGCGTGGCCGAGTACCCGTCGCGCTGGGACAACGCCGCCGGCGTCCCGCAGACCGCGACCGACCAGCGCCTCGACGGTGAGCGCGGCGGGCCGACCTTCCAGACCGCCCCGCTCGACGAGCCGATGGCCATCACGGGCCCCATCCTGCTCCGGCTGCACGCGGCCACGACCGGACTCGGCGTGTCCGGTGCCGACGTGCCCGGCAACGACCTCGCCTATCAGGTCGCGCCGCCGTGGCACGACACCGACTTCGTCGTCAAGGTCTCGGACGTGGCGCCCGACGGCACCGCGGCCCTCATCACCCAGGGCTACCTGCGCGCCTCGCATCGGGCGGTCGACCTCGACCGGTCGCAGGTCGTCGACGGCGAGGTGGTCGTCCCGTTCCACCCGCACACGCGGGCGAGCCTCGACCCGCCGCCGGCCGGCGAGGTCCGCGACTACCTCGTCGAGGTCTGGCCGACGGCGAAGACGTTCGCGGCCGGCCACCGGATCCGCCTCGACGTGTACACCGCCGACACGCCGAACCATCTCAACCTGCTCCGCCCCGCGTACAACGAGCTCTCGCTGCGCGCCGCGGCCCCGAGCTATCTCCTGCTCCCGCTCGCTCCGGCAGGTCAGACTAAATAACCGTTGACTAACGTATAAATGGGGCAGTACGGTTCTTCTCGACGAGGAGAACCACCATGACGATCCCCATCCACGTGCAGACCACCGTCGAGGTCGACCGCCCGGCCTACCGCGTGCTGGAGGTGCTCGTGCGCGACCCGCAGCAGCTCGCCACGGCCGCCACCGCCGCCGCGCGCCCGGCCGTCGTTGCCGTCGCGCAGGCCGCCGGGCTCGACATCGGCGCCGACCCCACGGTCACGGCGGGCCCGGCCGGACCGGACGACCTCGGCGCCATCGAGGTCCGTTGGGACGGCGACGAGGACACCACGGGCTGGCCCGCCATGACCGCATGGCTCGTCGTGAACCCCACCGCTGCCGGGACGACCCGGCTCACGCTCGTCTCGCACCGCGCCCCGGCGATCGAGCTCACCACCATCCGCATCGACCGGGTTGCCCGCGACCGCATCACCCGGGTCGCGACCCGGCGGTTCCTGCGGGCGGTCGCGGACCGGCTCGAGTGGAGCGAGCTCGTCGCGACCGACCCGCAGCCCGCCCCGCGGGACCGCGTGGCGCTCGGGTCGGCCGCCTGACGGCTCCCCGAGCACCGCACCTCCCTCCCCCGCGGGTGCACCGACGGCCGCGCCCACCATGTCGTGGGCGCGGCCGTCCGGCGGTCCGCCGCCTGATCAGGCCAGGCGCGCCTTCGCGAGCACCGCACCCTCGGCGCTGATCCGCCAGACCGCGCCGGGTGCGACGGCCAGGAACGTCGTGCCGTCCACGACCGTGCGGCTGAAGCCCGTCGACCAGCCGTCGGCGGCCGGGCCCTCGACCCGCGCGACCTCGGTCAGGGTGTTCCCGGTGACCCGCACGAGGAGCAGCCCGGCGAACCGCTGCTGGGGCGGCATACCCGGCCGGTCGGGCGTCGGCTCGTCCGGGGGCGGCAGGGGCGCGGCCGGAGCCTCCGGCTCGACGGTCCCGCCCGAGGTCGCCGTCGCGGCCGAGCTGCTGCCGCCCGCCGAGGACGACACGCCCGCACCAGTCGACCCGGACCCGGCCTCGCCCGCGCCGGTGGCACCACCGGTGCCGGAGGCGTCACCCGGCGGCGGCGCCTCCATCATCGGCTCGGGCATCGGGACCGCCATCCAGCCGGCCTCCACCGGGATCGCGGCCACGTCCGCCTCGTCCATCCAGGTGAAGGCGTGGTGGTCCCACTCGACCGCCGTCGCGCCGCCGTCGAGCTGGAGGACGCCGCGCCGAACGGGCGCGGACAGGTCGTGCGTGTCGAACAGCGAGACCTGCAGGCCGGTCACCTGCCCGGACTCCGTCGCCGAGCGACCGACACCCAGCAGCAGCCCGTCGGCGATCGGGTGGAGGTAGGCGGAGTACCCGGGGATCTTCAGCTCCCCCATCGCCTGCGGCGCGGTCGGGTCGGACAGGTCGAGGGTGAACAGCGGGTCGGTCTGCCGGAAGGTCACCACGAACCCGACCGGGCCGAGGTAGCGCACGGCACGGATGGTCTCGCCGGCGCCGAGGCCGGTGAGGTGCCCCACGGCGACAAGGCTGCCGCCGCGCTCGTCGAGGACGGTGATCTCGGCGCCACCGGGACCCTGGATCGTCATCGGGGTCGTCGCCACCCGCAGGTGTCCCTCGAAGCGGTCCATGGCGAACTGGTTGAGGAGCTCACCCTCGACCTCGCCCGAGCCGACGTAGGAGGGTGCGCCGTCGGTCCCGAAGGCGTGCACGAGCGTCGCGATGCGGTCGGGCACCACCCGGGTCCCTGCCACGTACACCCGGTCGGCGGTCGCGTAGACGGTCTGGCCGGCACCGAACGTGCCCGCAGCCCGGATGTCACCGAGCGGACCGGACGGGTCGACCGCGGCGAGGCTGATCGCCTGCCACCCGTCGATCTGGGTCGGCACGCCGACCTGGGTGCAGTCGGCGAGCAGCCGCGTCGTCCCGTCGGCGAGTGTCACCTGGCCGAGCCACTGCTCGACGGTGCTCTCGGCGACGACCTGGCGGTTGAGGGAGGTGGCCCGGTCGACGCTGTCCTGCCCACCCCCGCCCGGGTAGACGAAGGGCAGGCTCGGCGTGTTGCTCGTGGCCAGCAGCAGCCGGCCTCCTGTCAGCCGCGCCGACAGGAGGCGGCCGTCGATCGTGAGGTGGTCGACCAGCGTCGGCGACGCCGGCGTCGCGATGTCGTACACGGCGACGGCCGTGCGGGCCGGCCCGGCGGGCATGATGCCCGCCACGTCCCCGCCCCGCATCGGGGCACCCGCGGGAGCGGATTCGGCGGGCCCGGGGACGGGACCGCCGCCGGTGCTGCCGAGCACGATCAGGCGCTGACCGGCGACGAGCAGCCCCGTGGGTGAGAGCTTCAGGCTCGCCGGCGGGTCGATGGTGGCCACCGGACGGGGCGTCTCGGCGGTCACGTCGACGAGGACGATCCGGGCGCCGTCGACGACCGCGAGCAGGCCGTCCGCCAGCTTGACCTGGTCGGGCTCGTCGACGCCCGCCACCTGCACGTTCGTCCCGGTGGCGGACACCGTGGACGAGGCCGCGTCCGGCGCCGGCGCCGCGGCGGACGCAGCTCCGGCGGAGGCGGTCCCCTCCATGGCGACCGAGTCCCGGGCCATGCCCACGGCGGGCTGCTCCATGTACATGACCGGACCGCCCTGATCGAGCCCGTAGGGGCCGACCTGGTCCATCGCCTCGGCCACGATGCGGTCGTGCAGCGCGTCGCATCCGCCGTACCGCTCGAGCTCGGCCGCGGCTGCTTCCTGGCCGCCGGGTCTGGCGGTGACGAACGTGGTGGCGGCCACCGCCACGACGCTACAGATGGCCAGGATCGCGGTGCGGCGCATGGGCTCCTCCTGCGGGTCGGTCACCGGGTGTGACGCCGCGCCCACGCTCTCGGTTCCCGACCATCAGAAATGGCGCCGCCCCGCCAGGACGCAGCCCTCACGGCGTCCAGGCGTCGACCCGTCCGAAGCGGGCGAGCAGCCGACCCTGACGATCCGCGTCGGGACCCACCGGCGGCGGCCCGGCGACCGCGCCCACGCTCCGGTAGGCCTCCTCGTGGGCCGCGTCGAACCGGTCGCCGACCTCCTCGATGGTGGCGCCGGCCAGCAGCGGGACGAGCCAACGTTGCTCGCCGGCGAGGTGGTTGACGAGGTCGCGGACGCTCCAGGCGGCGCACGGCGTCGGCGCGTCCCATCCATCATCGGGCACGGCCTCGACCAGCCCGCCGACACGTTCGTTCGCCCGGCGGTAGAGCTCGCTCGTGTCCATCGCGGTCCTTCCCGCTCGCATCCCTCCCCCCGCCGGACGATCCTCCGCCGCACCGGCGCCCCTGTCCACCGCACCCGGCGACGGGCTGCGTGGGCCGGCAGCCAGGCCGTAGGGTGACGCTTTCCCGGCAGCCGGCGAACGAGGAGCCCGCATGAGCCGCAGCGATCGCGCCGGACAGCATCCAGACGCCGCCATGCTCGTCGACGTCGACGCGCTGATCGCCGCCTACTACGACGAGACCCCCGACGCGTCCGACCCCGCCCAGCAGGTGTCCTTCGGCACGTCGGGACACCGGGGCTCGTCGCTGTCGCGCAGCTTCAACGAGGCCCACATCCTCGCGGTCAGCCAGGCCGTCTGCGACCACCGGCGCGACGCCGGCGTCGGCGGTCCGCTGTTCCTCGGGCGCGACACCCACGGCCTGTCCGAGCCGGCGATGCAGACCGCCATCGAGGTGTTCGCCGCGAACGGCGTCGCCGTGCGCATCGACGCCGGCGGCGGGTTCACGCCCACGCCCGCCGTCTCCCGGGCCATCGTCCGACACAACCGCGGCGGCTACGACCACACGGCCGACGGTGTCGTCATCACCCCCTCCCACAACCCGCCGGAGGACGGCGGGTTCAAGTACAACCCCCCGAACGGCGGCCCGGCCGACGCGACCATCACCTCGGCCATCGAGGAGCGCGCGAACGCCCTGCTGGCCGACGGGTGCCGCGACGTGCGCCGCATGGACGCCGACGCGGCGCTCGCCTCCGACCAGGTCGCGCGCTTCGACTTCCTCGACGCCTACGTGACCGACCTCGCCTCGGTGCTGGACCTGCGGGCCATCAAGAAGGCGGGTGTGTCGATCGGCGCCGACCCCCTCGGCGGGGCGAGCGTCGCCTACTACGGCGCCATCGCCGAGCAGCACCGCCTCGACCTCACCGTCGTCAACGAGGAGGTCGACCCGACCTTCCGCTTCATGACGCTCGACTGGGACGGGCGGATCCGGATGGACTGCTCGTCGCCGGACGCGATGCGCGGGCTCATCGACCTCAAGGACCGCTTCGACGTGGCGGTCGCGAACGACACCGACGCCGACCGCCACGGGATCGTCACGCCGACGGGCGGGCTCATGAACCCGAACCACTACCTCGCGGTCGCGATCCGCTACCTGCTCGAGCACCGGCCCGACTGGCCGGCCGACGCCGGGATCGGCAAGACGCTTGTGTCCTCCAGCATCATCGACCGGGTCGTCGCCGGGGCGGGGCGCTCGCTCGTGGAGGTGCCGGTCGGGTTCAAGTGGTTCGTCGACGGGCTGCTCGACGCCTCGATCGCGTTCGGCGGCGAGGAGTCGGCCGGCGCCTCCTTCCTGCGCCGCGACGGGGCGGTGTGGACGACCGACAAGGACGGGATCCTGCTGAGCCTGCTCGCCGCGGAGATCACGGCCGTCACCGGCAAGGACCCGTCCGAGCACTACGCCGAGCTCACCGAGCGCTACGGCGCCCCCGTCTACCGGCGCGTCGACGCCCCGGCGACGCCCGAGCAGAAGGCCGCCCTCAAGCAGCTCTCCGCCGACGACCTCGACGTCGGCGAGCTCGCGGGCTCACCGATCACGGGGACCTTCACCCGCGCCCCGGGCAACGACGCGCCGATCGGCGGGCTGAAGGTGACGACCGAGGACGGCTGGTTCGCGGCCCGCCCGTCAGGCACCGAGGACGTGTACAAGATCTACGCCGAGAGCTTCCTCGGCGAGGACCATCTCGACCGGCTGCTCGACCAGGCCCAGTCGATCGTCACCTCGGCATGGGGCGCATGAGCCCCGTGTCCGACCGGCCGTCGCGATGACGGCGCTCCACGCGCTGGCGCTGTTCGCGGCGGGGCTCGCGGCCGGGACGATCAACACCGTCGTCGGGTCCGGCTCGCTGATCACGTTCCCGACGCTGCTGGCGCTCGGGATCCCGCCGGTCACCGCGAACGTGACGAACAACCTCGGCGTGCTGCCGGGCGCCGTCAGCGGCGTCGTCGGCTACCGGCGCGAGCTCGCCGGACAGGCACCCCGGCTGCGGCGGCTCCTGCCCGTGCAGGTCGTCGGCGCGCTCACCGGGGCGCTGCTCCTGCTGCGGCTGCCGGAGTCTGCCTTCGCGGCGATCGTGCCCGTGCTGATCCTGCTCGGGTGCCTGCTCGTCGTGATCGGCCCGTGGGTGCGCGACCGGCTCGCGCACCGCGAGCGGGTGCACGAGCACGGCGGTCCCCTGCTGCTGGGCCTCATCGGGATGACCGCCGTGTACGGCGGCTACTTCGGGGCGGCGCAGGGGGTGCTGCTCATCGCGCTGCTCGGCATGTTCCTGGCGGACGACCTGCAGCGCCTGAACGCGGTGAAGAACGTGCTGGCCGGCACCGCGAACGCGGTGGCGGCCGTCGTGTTCGTCAGCATGGCGCACGTCGACTGGCCCGCCGCGGCGGCGATCGCCGTGGGCTCGACGATCGGCGGGCAGCTCGGCGCGCACGTGGGGCGCCGCCTGCCGCCGATCGTCTACCGCGAAATCGTGCTGGCCGTCGGCCTCACCGCCGCGATCAAGCTCCTGCTCGACTGACCCCCCGCAGCTACGTGCGGAGTTCTCCCGAACGTCAGCGGGACAGCGCCGCACGCTTCCCGACGAGCCGGCCGCTCCCCCGGGTCAGGCCCTGGTCGTCGGGGCTCCGTCCGCGGCCTCGCCTGCGTCCGTGCCCAGGTCCGCGTCCGCGTGACCGTGCCGGGTCACCATGTGCACGGCATGGCCGAGCAGGAACAGAGCGCGTCGCTGCCGGGCCGGCTCGACGAGCTCGGCCTCGGACAGCCGCCGGCTCGCAGCGGTGAGCAGCGCCGGATCTCCCTGGGCCGAGGTGACCAGCTCGGTGACGGAGTCGGCCACCGACCGGGCCGAGTACGCGAAGCCGACCGCGAGCGCAGCCAGCCACGCGACCTCGTGCGGACGGACCATCCCGCCGAGATTCATGCGACGTTCTCCTGTTCGACCGTGGCGTCCAACGATGCTGGAGGGGTGAGACACCGCGACGCGGACCTGCCAGGGCCGCCGCGGAGTGCCGTCACCGAGCATGCCCGCAGGCCCGAGCCGGCGCACGGACAGATGTCCCTGGGCGACGGTGACCTTTGGGCACGCCCCCGAACGGCCGGTCCCGCCACCGCCGGAGGCGGCGGTGTCGGGTAGTCCGCCGCGTGGGACGCATGCTCCATCGCACGCCGTCGTGGGCGGGCGTCGGCGCCGCGTCTACGCTGGGAGGGCACCGACGCGAAGGGACCGATGGTGGAGCGCGAGCTGCACGCCTACACGTTCGTCGACGCCGCCTTCGACGACGTCACCGAGCTGCTCGGCCTCGACGCGGCCGGCGTGCTGGCGTCCGCCACCGACAGCGCCGCCGCCGAGGCGACGCGCGTCGGCTCCCGCCTCACGGTCGAGGTCGGGGGCGTCGAGGTCGGCCAGGACATCGAGATCGAGGTCGGCGAGTTCGAGCCGCTCGAGATGCTGCGCGTGCGTCTGCCACTGCGCTGGCATGCGTCCGAGCACGCGTCCCTCTTCCCGTCGATGGAGGCCTGGCTCGAGGTGCGGGCGCTCTCGATCGACACGCCGCACACGCAGCTCGTCCTCGTGGGCACGTACAAGCCACCGCTGGGAGCGGTGGGGGCCGCGCTCGACAGCGCCGTCGGCCACCACGTCGCCCAGGCGGCGATCCGCCGGTTCGTCGACGACGTGGCGGTGCGCGTGAGCGAGCTCGCGCCGACCCTTCACTGACGCTGCCGCTCCGTGCCCACCCGATCGGCGTCCCGCTCCTCCTCCCCCGGCGGTGACGGCGACGCGGACGGCGCATGGGGCCTCGTGGACCGCTGCTCCACACCGCTCGCCTGGGCGGCTGCCGCCGGCGTCGTCGTCTACGTCACCTCCTGGGCGGTGGCCGGCGCATGGCGGGCCGGGTACGACCCGGTGTCGCAGGCCATCAGCGAGCTGTTCGCCCGCGGGACCCCGGCCGGCCCCCGAGCCCTGATGCTGGCGGCGCTGGTGGCGACCGGGTTGCTGCTGGCGGCCTTCGGACCCGTCCTGCACCGGGCGCTGCCTGGCCGGGGCGCCCTCGGGCCCGCGCTCGCCAGCATCTCGGGCGTGCTGACGGTGATGATCGTCGCCTTCCCCTGCTCGGCCGGGTGCCCGGGGTTCTCCACGACGGTCACCGACTCCATGCACACGGTCGTGGCCGGCACCGGCTACCTCGCGCTCATCGCGGCGCCCGTCGCGATCGCGTGGCGCGTCCGAGGCCATGACCGGTCCTTCGCGCTGGTGTCGATCGCACTGGCCGCCCTCGCAGCGGCCGGGTTCGCCATCCACACGGCCGGGATCGCCCCCGGCTTCGTGGGCCTCGAGCAGCGCATCTTCAACACGACCGCCGACGCCTGGTACGTGGTGGCCGCCGGCGTCGTCATCCGCAGGGACACGGCCGGGCGACGCCACCCGCGCCACCCGCGCCGCACGACGACGGATCAGCCGAGCAGGTCGCCGTCGCGCTCGTAGCGGTAGCCGTCGCCCGTGATCCAGAGCCGGTGCCGCGCACCGACGGCGTCCGGCTCGCCGGCGTCGAAGCCGGCATCACCGGCGTAGAGCGCCACTGCCCCGTCGCCGGCCCGGACGATACGCGGCTCGAACCGTTCCGGGTCACGGTCGCCCGCAGCCGCCAGCGCCTGCGCCGCGTCGGGGTGGTCGGCGAGCCACGTCAGGGTCACGAAGGTGGGCGGCGGCAGCTGGACCTCCCCGTCACGCAGCCCGGCGAGGGCCGTCGCCGGCGTCATCCAGCGGTGCTCGCGGATCTCCTCGCCGTCGACCTCCACGAGGTCGTCGCCGGCGCGCGCCAGGAAGAACCAGGTCGCGAACCGTCTCGGCGGTCCCGGCGGCGTCGTCCAGTGCGAGAGCGGCACGAGCCCGGACGGGCCGACAACCAGTCCGGCCTCCTCCCGTGTCTCGCGCACGGCGGCCCGCCGTGCCGCGGTCTCCTCGTCCCCGTCGGCGCCCTCCCAGTCGGCCTGGTCCAGCCGCCCGCCGGGGAACACCCACGAGCCGCCCTCGAAGACGAGCTCGCGGCTGCGGCGGACCATGAGCACCTCGAGCCCGGGATCGACGTCGCGCAGCAGCACGAGCGTCGCTGCGTGACGGATCGGCACGTCGCCCGGCATCGTGGCTCCTGTCGGCGGCACGCCAGCAAGACT
>CAWAMD010000007.1:0-11348 GCA_963783045.1 uncultured Nitriliruptorales bacterium | reverse complement strand
GACGCACACGACGAACGATGCTTGACGGCCGCTCGCCATCTGCCGCCGGACGATGCCGCCACCAAGTTCGCGGGGCTCGACACGGCCGAGGACCGGCTCGAGCAGCTCGTGCGCGACACGGTCGCCTGCTACGCCAAGGACCCGGGCTGCGCTCGTCGACCGTGGTCTCGACCCCTCGGAGGTCGAGGAGTTCATCGTCCGCCTCGTGCGGACCGAAGCGTCCCACATCGCGGGCGAGTGAGGAGAGGGAGCCAAAACGCTAGGCGGGTCCGACGCACGCGTCGACTGTGCGACAGCTCGCACGCGGGTCGCCGCTCAACCGGCTCGGACGGTGACGGCGTGGTGACCGGTCGCACCGTCAGGGAACGGCGGCGAGGGCACAGGGTCCTGCACGGTCCCGTCGGCGGCGACGCACCGCGCCGCGACGACGTGCCGGCCGGGCGTGAGCTGCGCCCGATGCCGCCACCGGCGCCAGGACGCCGGTCCGAGCGACCGGGCCAGCTCCGCGCGCTGCCACGGCCCGTCGTCGACGCGCACGTCGACCCGCTCGACGCCGCCATGGGCCGGCGCCCAGGCCGTGCCGACGATCCACGGATCCAGCGGCACGACCTCGGGGCGCCTCGGGAGCCTGGGCGGCATGCCCACCTCGCCGGGATGGTCGATCCGAGCCATCGGCGGCGGCACGATCGTCTCGCGTGGCCAGCCTCGGGCCACCCAGGTCGCCGTACGAGCCTCGCGGGGCGTGATCGCGAGCTCGCGAAGCCACTTGACCCCGTTGTACTGCCCGACCACGCCGGGGGTCATCACGCGGGCGGGGAAGCCGTGGGCGGCCGGCAGCGCGCGGCCGCCCACTCCGAGGACGACCCAGGCGTCGTCGGTGAGCGCGCGATCCAGCGGCAGCACCTGCGAGTAGCCGTCCACCGCCGTCATCGCGAGGTCCCACGACGCTGGATCGTCCGGCACACCCACCCCCGCAGCGGCCAGCACCTCCCCGATGGGGACACCGGACCAGCGCTGGTGGCCGAGCCGGTCCCAGCCGAGCCGATTGTGGACGCAGATCAGCAGCGCGTCGCGCTCCCGGACACCGAGCGCCGAGCAGGTCGTCGTGAGAGAGCGTCCCACCGGTTCCGCTCGGACCGCGCACGTCGAGGCGCCAGTCGGCGAGGTCCACGGCGATCGGCCGGAGGTTCACGTCCGTGACGTAGAACTCCTCGAGGGGCGTGAACAGCGCGGCTGTGCCGTCCCAGTCCTCACCGCCGTCCGTGGCGGCGGGCAGCGGCTGCGCGACCGGAATGGCCGGGGCGGAGGCATCGAGCATCTCGATGCGAGCGGCGAGCCTGCGGCGCCCGGCGAGGTAGGCGCCCAGCCCGGCGGTCGCCGCCACCACGGACCATCCCGTGAACCCACCCGGCCCCAGGCGCAGCGTGGCGGCGGCCCGCTCGGTCGTCGCGACGGCGGACGCGACGATGCCCGCTCGTATCAACGGCTTGTCCGACTCGCCGATGAGCCGGACCGTCGCCTCCACCACCGGAATCGGCGCGGCGTCGACCACCAGGCCGCCGACGGCGTCCACGATCGACCGCTGTCGCCGGCTCGCGACCAGCTCGCCGAGCCCGATCGCGAGCATCGCCGTCGCTGCGGCGTTCCAGCGCACCTGCGATCCTGCGGGATCCACGCCGGCCTCCTGGCAGGGCTGGGTACGAACGGTGCCTCGCCAGGGTCACGCGTCAACGTGGCCTCTGACACTGACCGGGGATGTCACCGTTAGCCGAACCGGTGACATCCCCTGGCCAACTTCACCACAGATTCACGAGCAGCCGCTCGTCGTCCCGCACGACTCGCACACGTAGCACGAGCCCGCGCGGCGCATCTTGATGCCGCACTCGTAACACATCGGCGCGTCCACATCGACGACGACCTTGCCCGTGTCGACCGGCGGGAAGTCCTCGCTGGTCTCCACCGACTCCTTGCTCGGTGCCTTCGGCACCTCGGCGTCGTGCGCGGTCCCGGCATCCTGGGCGTCGAGGGCCGCGGTGCGCTCCTCGAGCGTGAAGATCCCGAGGGCCTCCCGCTTCTCGTAGGGCAGGTACTCGATCGCGAGCTTGCGGGCGAGGTAGTCGATGATCGAGGTCGCGAACCGGATCTCGGTGTCGTCGGTCATGCCGGCCGGCTCGAAGCGCATGTTCATGAACTTCGAGACGTAGGCCTCGAGCGGCACCCCGTACTGCAGGCCCAGCGAGACGCTGATCGCGAAGGCGTCGAGCAGCCCCGACAGGGTCGAGCCCTGCTTGCCGAGCTTGACGAAGATCTCGCCGAGCCCGTCACCCGGGTACTCCCCCGCGGTCAGGTACCCGTCGGCCTCGCCGACCTGGAACGAGATCGTCTGGCTCGGGCGCTGCTTCGGCAGCTTGCGACGGACCATGCCGGCCTGCTCGGACGGGCTCGGGACCGTCGCTGGAGCGGCCGCCGTCGCCGTCTCCTTCTTCGTGACGCTCAGCGGCTGTGCGACCTTGCAGTTGTCTCGGTAGATCGCGATGGCCTTGAGCCCCATCTTCCAGGCGTCGTAGTACAGCTGCTCGACGTCCTCGACCGTCGATTCCTCGGGCATGTTGCAGGTCTTGGAGATCGCCCCGGAGATGAACGGCTGCACCGCGGCCATCATCCGCACGTGCCCCATGTAGGGGATCGCGTTGTCCCCCATGGCGCACTGGAACACCGGCATGTGCTCCTCGCGGATCGCCGGCGCCCCGAGGATCGTCTTGTGCTCGTCGATGTAGGCGACGATGGCCTCGACCTGCTCGCTGTTGTAGCCGAGGCGGGCCAGCGCCGACGGCACGGTCTGGTTGACGATCGACATCGAGCCGCCACCGACGAGCTTCTTCGTCTTGACGAGCCCGAGGTCGGGCTCAACCCCGGTCGTGTCGCAGTCCATCATGAGCCCGATGGTGCCGGTCGGCGCCAGCACGGAGGCCTGGGCGTTGCGGTAGCCGTGCTTGCGACCGAGGGCCAGCGCGTCGTCCCAGGCGGTCCGGGCGGCACCCAGCACGTCGGTCGGCACCTTGCGCGGGTCGATGTCCTCGACCGCGTCACGATGCTGGCCCATGACCCGCAGCATCGAGCTCTCGTTCTTCTTGTAGCCCTCGAACGGGCCGACGACCTTCGCGAGCTCCGCGGAGGTGCGGTAGGCGTGACCGGTCAGGATCGCGGTGAGCGCCCCGGCCCAGGCACGGCCCTCATCGGAGTCGTAGGGCAGGCCGATGGACATCAGCAGCCCGCCGAGGTTCGCGTAGCCGATGCCGAGCTGGCGGTAGGCGACGGCGTTCCTCGCGATCGGCTCGGTCGGGTACGACGAGTAGCCGACGATGATCTCCTGCGCCGAGAAGATGATCTCCACGGCGCGCTTGTAGGCCGCGACGTCGAAGCGGTCGGCCTCGTAGTCGTAGAACTTCTTCAGGTTGAGGCTCGCGAGGTTGCACGCCGAGTTGTCGAGGTGCATGTACTCCGAGCACGGGTTCGAGCCGTTGATGCGCCCCGACTCGGGGCACGTGTGCCAGTGGTTGATCGTCGTGTCGTACTGCATGCCCGGGTCCGCGCACTCCCAGGCGGCCTCGGCGATCTCGCGCATCACGCCGCGGGCCCGCTTGCGGTCGATCGACTCGCCGGTCGTGACGGCGCGGAGGTCGTAGGACGCATCCTCCTCGTAGGCCTTCATGAACTCGTCGGTGACCCGCACCGAGTTGTTCGCGTTCTGGTACTGGACGCTCGCGTAGTCCGGCGAGTCGAGGTCCATGTCGAACCCGGCCTCGCGCAGCACGCGGACCTTGGCCTCCTCACGCGCCTTCGTGCCGACGAACTCCTCGATGTCGGGGTGGTCGACGTTGAGGATCACCATCTTCGCGGCGCGGCGGGTCTTGCCGCCCGACTTGATCGTGCCGGCCGACGCGTCGGCGCCCCGCATGAACGACACCGGACCGGAGGCCTCACCGCCGCCCTTCAGCTGCTCCTTGGACGAGCGGATCCGCGAGAGGTTGATGCCGGCGCCGGAACCGCCCTTGAAGATCAGCCCCTCCTCGACGTACCAGTTGAGGATGGACGACATCGTGTCCTCGACCGAGAGGATGAAGCAGGCGGAGCACTGCGGCGTCTCCTCGACGCCGACGTTGAACCAGACCGGCGAGTTGAACGCCGCCTTCTGGTGGACGAGCAGGTGCTTGAGCTCAGCGTTGAAGACCTCGGCGGACTCGTCGTCGGCGAAGTAGCCACCGTCGATGCCCCAGCCGGTGATGGTGTCGGCGACCCGGTCGATCATCTGCTTGACCGAGCGCTCGCGCTCGGGGGTGCCGAGCTGGCCGCGGAAGTACTTCTGGGCGACGATCGTGGTCGCGTTCATCGACCAGGACGCCGGGAACTCGACGCCGCGCTGCTCGAAGGACATCGAGCCGTCGCGCCAGTTCTTGATGACCGCGTCACGCGAGTCCCAGGCGAGCTCGTCGTAGGGATCCACGCCCTCGCGGGTGAAGTAGCGACCGAGCTTCAGGCCCGTCGCGCCCTTGCCCGTGGCGGCGTGCAGCGGCTCGCTGGTGGTCTGGTCATCGAGCACGAGTGTCTCCTCGGGCTGCGTCTTCGGGTCCGCCATGGGCCTGGTCCTCTCGTCCGGCTGGTGGAATTACAACGCTGTAAGCGGCTCGGCCAGACAACCGCGTGACCGGACGCTACGCAAGTACCGGGACACGGTCGAGAACGGCGCCATACACAACCACTGGTGGCTCCCACCAGTGTACGACCACAAGATGTTGTGTCTCCACAGGTCTTTGCCCAGCTCCTCCACCGCACACCCACCCGCTACGCACAGGTTGTCCACAGCCTTCTCCACTGCTTGCTGGTTGCGAACGTTGCGCTGAGCGCGCGCTCGGACGACGGGAACGAACGGACCGGGCGCCCGCGCGGCCGCGAGCCGTCCGCCGCCGTGCCGTGAACGCACACCGTGAGCGACATGCACGCAGCGTCAGCGAGGCGGCTCAGCCGGCGTGGGCGAGCAGGACCCGGAAGGAGGCTCCGCCCCCGGGGCGCTCCTCGACCCACGCCCGCCCACCGTGCAGCTCCGCGAGCCGGGCGACGAGCGCCAGCCCGATGCCCGTTCCCGGCGAGTAGGAGGGCACGTCGGGTCCGTGCACGAAGGGCTCGAAGATCCGTGTGCGGTCGTCGGCCGCGATCCCGGGCCCCGCGTCCTCGACCACCAGCAGCGTCGCCTCGGATCCCACCTCGGCCCGCACCCAGATGGGTGTGTCCTCGGGCGTGTGCCGGTCGGCGTTTCGCAGCAGGTTCTCGAGGATGCGCTCCACCTGCCCGGCGTCCACGGGCACCTCGAGATCGTCGGGGACCGTGACGTGGACCTCGTGCCCGCTCACGCCGGCCTCGCGCACCACCCGGCGCACGAGCACCCGCAGATTCGTGGGACGACGCTGGGCCGCCACCGTCCCCCGGGACAGCCGGTCGACGTCGAGCAGGTCGCCGAGCATGCGGTCCAGCCGCAGGGCGTGCTCGTTCAGCCCGTCGACGAGCCGTTCGCGATGCTCGTGGGACAGGTCGTCGCCGTGCCGGTGGAGCAGGTCGGCGACGCCCCGCACGACCGTCAGCGGCGTCCGCAGCTCGTGTGACACCGCGGTCAGGATGTGGCTCTTGGTCCGGTCGAGCTCGGTCAGCCGCTCCACGGTGGCGCGCTCGCGCTCGAGGTGGACGGCCAGCTCGCCGGCCTGGGCGTGCAGCTGCCGTCCGGCGCGACGCACCAGCGGGACGACGAGCGCGAACAGGAGCAGCAGTCCGAGTCCGAGCGTGGCGTCGAGCCGCCACAGGGCCGCGACCGCCACGGCGTGCATGGGGCCGTAGTCCTGGGATACCTCGGCAACGAAGGCGGGCGTGGTCGCCGTGGCGGGCACCGCCACGAGGGTCTGGACCTCCGGCGCCAGCGCCGACCCGCCGCCCGACGTGTCCGGCGCAGGATCGGCGGCGGCGACCGCGGGCGGCCCGCCGATGCGCGTCTCCGACCCGCGGGTCAGCACCCGGGCGAGCTTCGCCTCGACGCCGACGAACCGTCGGCCGATCAACGTCGAGTCCTCCGAGAACACGACCGTGCCGTCCGGCCGCCACACCGTCACGTCGGTGACGTCACCGGTGCGCAGCTCCTCCTGGAAGACCCGGCGCAGATGGGCGTAGCGCTCCGGCAGCATCGGCCGGCGCAGGTCGCCCGAGGTGACCTTCGGCGCGATGACGTGCTCGGTCGTGAACCGCGCGTACGACTCGGCGTACTGCAGCTGCTGGTGCCGGACGACGGCCGTCAGCGTCAGGTGGAGCACCACGCCCACGAGCAGGAACGCCACGAGCATCCGCAGCACGAAGCGGGCGAAGAGCCGCCGCGACCCGCGCATGCGAGCATCGCGCACCCGTCCGGTACGCGACGCACGGCTGGTGGTGGCGGCGATGACGCTCCTCCGATGCGGCCTCTCCCCCGTCGGCAGGCGACACCAACACTTGAGGCGTCCCGCCCGCGGCGTGCGCTGCGACGCGCAGGTCAGTGGGGAACGGCGAGGCGCTGCCAGGGCTCGAGCCGCTCGAGCTGCGCGGCGACGGCGAGCACGAGCTCCTCGCGGCCGTGCGGAGCCACGACCTGCACCGCGAGCGGCAGGCCGTGCCGGTCGAGCCCGGCGGGTACCGAGGCGGCGGGCATGTCCGCGAGGTTCCACGGCGACGGGAAGGGCGCGTAGTTGAGCGCGGCGTAGAGGTTCGCGGCCCACGACCGGCGGTGCCAGTCCTTCGCACGCGGCGGGCGGCTCGCCACCGTCGGCGTGAGCAGCACGTCGTGCTCGGCGAAGAAGGGCGCGAGCCGCGCCCGGAACGCCGCCGCGTGCGCCGGGTCGGCGGGCCAGCGCGCTGCCGACCACTGCCCCAGCCGGGCGTGGACGCGGGTGCGTGGCTCGAGGGCGTCGAGGTCGAGCCCGAAGTCCTCAACGTCACGTGCGACCCCCTGGACCCACCGGGCCGTGACGGCGAGCGTGTCGGCGAGCCGGTAGGGCACCGCGGCGCGGGCGACCTGGTGCCCGGCGCGCCGCAGCGCACGGCCGGCGCCGGCCACCGCCAGACGCTGCTCGCGGCCGACCAGGACCCCGGGGGCCGGGGGCGCCACCGACACGGCGACCGACAGGGCGTCCGTCGGCGGCGCCGGCTCGACGGGGTCGCGGTCCGCCAGCACGGCGAGCATGAGGGCCGCGTCGGTGACCGTCGTGGCGATCGGCCCGTACTGGCTCATCCCGTACCAGTGCTCGTCGCGCCCCGAGACGTGCAGCGGCACGACCCCCGACCCCGGCTTGATGCCGAAGACGCCACACGCCGCCGACGGGATGCGGATCGAGCCGAGGCCGTCCGAGCCCAGCGCGATCGGCACCATCCCGGCGGCGACCGCCGCGGCGCTGCCACCCGACGAGCCACCCGACACGTAGCGGGGATCCCAGGGGTTGACGGCGGCGCCCCGTGCGTTGTCCGTCATCGGCCAGATCGCCAGCTCGGGGCCACGCGTCTTGCCGACGACGACCGCGCCGGCCGCACGCAGCCGGGCCACCGTGACGTCGTCGTGGTTCGCCGGGTCGGGCGAGGTGGCGGTCGAACCGAAGCGGGTGGGGCTCCCGGCCACGTCGACGACGTCCTTGATCGCCACCGGCACCCCCGCCAGGGGGAGGTCGGCGAGGTCGTCCCGGTCGGCCAGCGCGGCCGCCTCCTCGAGGGCGGCCTCCGGAAGGACGACCTCGAACGCGCCGATGCTGCGGTCTCGGGCCGCGATGCGGTCGAGGTGGGCTCGCACCACCGCCACCGGGTCGGCCTCCCCCGCCCGCACGAGCGCAGCGAGGTCGGCGGCGGTCCGTCCGGTCAGCGGCGTGGTCACGAGCGTCTCCGGGTCGGGGCGGCGGGCGGTGGGCGGCGGGCGGCGAGGCGGAGGGTACCCGCGCCGCCGCGGACGGCCGTCGGCAGGGCCGCCCGTCATCTGGCACCATGTGCACGGTGCCGGCGCGTCTCGATCCGACGTGTGGCGCCGCTGCCCGACGGCCTGCCGTGGGCAGACGTCCGCGCTTCAACCGCCGCGCAGATCCACACAGGGGGGACTGAGCGATGACGCTCGAGCGTCCCGAGGTCCACCTTCGCATGCTGACGTCCGAGGACGCCCCATGGCTCGTCGCCGTCGACGAGTCGACGCAGTCGCATCTCGCCCATGCGCAGGGGTGGCACGTCGAGAAGCTCGCCGCCGAGCTCGACGAAGGGCTGTGGGCCAGCGACGAGCGCTGGGGTTGGGCCGTCATCGTCGACGGCGACCCGGGCGGGTTCGCACTCGTCACCGAGCTGCGCAGCGGCGACGGCCAGATCACCGTCCAGCTCGGCCAGGCGTCGCGCGGCCGCGGGATCGCCCGTGAGGCGCTCCGCCAGCTCGCCGACCACCACTTCGCCGAGACACCGTCGCTGCAGCGGCTGACCGGTCGGACGCACGAGCACCACATCCCCATGCAGCGCGCCTTCGCACGCGCCGGCTTCCGGATGGAGGCCCGCTACCGCGACTCGTTCCGGCAGGCCGACGGCAGCGTCGCGGCCGAGTGGGGCTACGCGCTGACCCGCGCCGACTGGGAGGCCGGCCGTCACCGCGCCGACGAGCACGGCTACGACCTGCACGGGCTGACCTTCGCCGTCGAGGAGGTCATGGAGGGCAGCCGCCTCCCCGAGGGCGTGACCCTCGTCTACCGGTTCCTGCAGGAGGGACGTCGCGCCATCGCCCGGTACCACGGCGGGCACATCACCGAGGGAGAGCTCGCGGGCATCCTCGTCGACGACGTGCTGACGTACCGCTTCGTCGCCGACCTCGACAAGGCCGACGGCCACGAGGTCGTCACCGGCAGCGGCCGGGCGCGCGTCCAGCGCCGGCAGGACGGCCGGCTCGAGGTCGTCAACGAGTGGAACGACGACCTCGGCCGGTACGCGAAGACGTTCCTGGTCGAACGCAGCTGACCGGCCTGCCGCTCCTGCTCCTCGCCGGGCTCGGTGGCCTGGTCGCCGGACTCATCACCACGGTGGCGGGCATCGGTGGTGGCATCGTCCTCATCGCCCTGCTGTCCGGGTTCCTCGACCCGCGCACCGTCGTCGGGCTGACCGCCCCCGTGCTGGCCGTCGGCAACGCCAGCCGCGTCGCGATGTTCCGGCGCCGGCTCGACGCGGAGGCGGTCATCTGGGTGCTCGCCGGTGCCGTCCCGACGGCCCTGCTCGGCGCATTCCTGCTGAAGGACCTGCCCGCCCGGGCGATCCAGGTCGGTATGGCGGTGCTGCTGCTCGGCTTCGTCACGGTCGAGCTGGCGCGCCGGCTGCGGCGACGGGGCCGCGGCGTGGCGGTCCACGACGCCCCCGAGGAGCCGATCGCAGCCTGGTTCGGGCTGCCGGTGGGTCTGGTGCTCGGTGGGCTGTCCGCCGTCGTCGGCGGGGCCGGGCCCATCAGCGCCCCGTACCTGCACGCGCGCCGGCTCACCAAGGGCGACTTCGCGGCCACAAACGCGGCAACGAACGGGACCGTCCACGCCATCAAGACGGGGGTGTTCGCGCTGACCGGTGTGCTGACCCTCGCCAGCGCCCCGGCGAGCGCGCTCGCGGCGGCCACCGTCATCGTCGGCAACCGCGTCGGCAAGGCGGTCCTCGGTCGCATCAGCGAGGAGACCTTCGTCCGGCTCCTGCTCGCGGCGCTGACCGTCGCTGCCGTCCGGCTGCTGCTGGTCGGCTAGTCGCCGGGTTGCCCGTGGCGCGGACGAGCTCAGCGGCGCGGGATGTCGGTGACGGCCAGCTGGAACGCGGACGCCGTCGCGTAGACGACGCCGTCCTCGTCGACGAGTGCGGAGCGGGCGCGGATCTTGCGGCCGTCGGCGCTGTCGAAGCGGGCGACCGTGCGCAGCGGCTCGCCGATCCGGGGGCTGGCGAAGTACTGGACGTGGTAGCCGCCGAGCAGCGAGCCGACACACCCCAGGGCGCGGATGTGCTGCATGGACGCCCACACGGTGGGGCAGTCGAGCACGGCGGCGACGACGACCGGGTGCACGAAGCCGCGGCCGTCGTCGTGGTCGTCGTCGGGGATCCAGCCGGTGACGATCTGCTCGTCGGTGTGCCACGCGGGCAGCAGCCGGAGCCCGTCGTCGTTGTCGGGTCCACAGACCCAGCAGTGCGGGAAGGCGTCCTGGGAGTGCGGTGCGGGCAGCGGCACGGTCGCGAGCGCGTGCAGGTCCGGTACCCGCGGGGCCGGCTCGTGCCCGGCCAGCTCGACCGTCCCGGCGACCAGGGTGGTGTCCCCCGCGACGGTCACGGCGTCGTAGTGGGCGGCCGCGGTGGCCCGGATCCTCGCGGTGACCGGCGTGTCGAGCGGCGTCGGGGCGTGCAGGCGGGCGTCGACGGCGGTCGGCGGTGCGTCGAAGCGGTCGCCGAGCCGGGCCGCGGCCAGCAGCGCACCGACCGCGAGGCCGCCCTGCAGGATCCCGCGGGGCCCGTGCAGGTGCGGGTCGGCGACGAGCCCGCGGGACAGCCAGCCGTCGTCGTCCACGCTCGCGTCGGCGCCCAACCAGAGGCCGAGAGGCTCCGGTCCGGCGGGCAGCCAGGCGGCCGGGGATCGTGTCGTGCTCATGGGCCCGACGGTAGCGCCTCCGGCCACCGCATCCGCGGTGGCTCGCGGGGCGTCAGCGCGCCGGCCGGTCCTGGATCCGGTCGAAGACCTGGAGCCGGACGCGGTCGGCGATCGCCCCGGCCCCACCGGCCAGGTAGGCGTCGTCGACCGCGTCGCGATGCACCGTCAGCCACGCGCCCGTCACGTCCGAGTGATCGAGGTCGGTCGCGTCGACCAGCAGGAGGACCCCGCCGAGCTTCCAGGCGACCGGCACGGCCACGAGCGCGTCCGGGAAGTTGAGGCCGGACGCGAGCACGGTCGGCGCGACGGACGCTCCCTGGCGGCGGGCCTCCTCGACGACGGTGACGGCCGTCGCGTAGCGGTCGGGCCCGGCGAGCCGCCGCACGTCGTAGCCGGCGTCGCGCAGCTGCTGCTCGGTGGCCGGATGCACCGCACGGTCGCCGCCCGTGATCCACACCTGCCGGCCGGCGAGCACCCGCCGGATCGCGGCCATGCTCGCCGCCGGGACGCCGTCGGGCTGCACGAGCACGATCGGGGCCCGACCGGTGACGGCCAGGTTCCCGGCGACCAGCGCGTCCGGCCAGGCCCGGGAGGCGTCCGGGCTGGCGCCGAGCGCGACGACGACCTGGGAGACACGACCGCCGATCCGGACGATCTC
>CAWAMD010000006.1:0-13181 GCA_963783045.1 uncultured Nitriliruptorales bacterium | reverse complement strand
GACCGGCTCCAGCCGGGACACATCAGTGGGCCGACCGGACACCTCGTCCGGTCGGCCCACTTCTCTGTGCTCCGGGGGTCAGGGCAGCCGGATCGCCACCACCGGCGCGCCCAGGTCGGCCACGTCCTGCGCCAGCTGCTGGGCCCAGGGGTGCTCGTCGGTCCGCAGGCCACCGAGGTCGACGCGGTAGCTGACCGTCCCCGGTGCCCGCACGACGTCCGCCCGGGCGCCGTACCCCGCGAGGAGGTCACGCACCTTGCCCGCGGCGCCAGGCCGGACGGTCAGCACCAGCCGGTCCGAGGCCGCCGGGACCGACCGGGCTACGGTCGGAGCCTGCCGCGCGCTGACGGCCGGACCCCGTGCCTCGGCCGCGCCGCCGAGGATCGCGTTGTCCATGATCTTCGCGGTGCCGTCGGTGAAGGCGCGGTAGTTCGGGTCGAAGCCGAACAGCACCACGCGGCCGTCGCCGTACGCCTCGTCGACGACGGCGGTGGTCCCCTGCAGCTCTTCCTCACCCTCGGCGAAGCCCGAGACGAACCAGTCGTCGTCTCCCGCCGCCGGGTAGCGCACGGGGGAGGAAGCGGCGTTCGGGGTGTTCCAGACGAAGTCGTACTCGTACATCGTCCAAGCCGTGTCCCCGACCCCGTCCGCGAGCGGGCTGCCGGGGTCGACCTCGACGCGGATCAGCGAGCCGGGCACGTCGGAGGTCGGCGCGGCGTACGTCGCCGTGGTGAGCCCGAGCCGCGCCGCGAGACGGGAGCTGTCGCGCAGCGTGACGAGCGTGCCGCCGGCGGCCACCCAGTCCTTGAGGGTCTGCTGGCCGGCGGCCCCCAGGGCGGAGGCAGCGGTGCTGTCGGACCCGGTGGGGACCACGAGCACGTCGACGTCGTCGAGCGCACCGGCCGCAATCTGGCCGGCGGTGAGGTCGGCGTACTGCACGCCGAGCCGCTGGTCGAGGTGCCAGCGCAGCCAGCCGGCGGACTCGATCGAGGACGTCGAGGTCTGCGAGATCTGCCAGACCGCGAGCCGCGGCGCGTCCGCCGGCGCCACCGGAGCGATGTCGGCCTGCTCGGCGAGCGCGACCGCCTGAGGCTTCAGCTCGGCGCCTGACCGGCCGCCCGGCACGTTGCCGAGCAGCGGACCGCTGAAGGCGGTGACGTCGTAGAAGTACGGGAACGGGACGTAGGTGTCCTCGTTGAGCATCGCCTGGATCCAGTGCTTCTGGCCCTGGGCCATCGGGACCCACAGCGTGCCGGCCGGCAGCACGGTCTCATGCGCGGCGCGCCCGTACGGCGTGTAGTCGGGCACCCGCAGCGGCCGCACCAGCCGGTAGACGTCGACGTCCATCCGCTGCAGCCGCCGTGCGAGCAGCTGGGTCTCGCGGGCCTTCGACGGGTCGTCGGTGCGCAGGAAGTAGTGGCGGACGGGGGTGTCGGGCACCTGGTTGTCGATGCCCGTGCCCTCCCAGTAGAGCTGGTTGGGCTCGAGCTCGCCCGCGAGGCCCTCCCGGTAGGCCGTCATGTGCTCGGCGCGCCACTCGGTCAGCAGGTCGTCCTTGGCGCCGGCGGCCATGAGGGTGGCCCAGATGGCGGTGTACTGCTCGCGGACGCGCACCGCCGTCGGGTCGCCGTTGTGCTTTTCGAACGTCATTCCGGCTGCGTTGAAGCCGGTGGCCGGCACCGTGTCGCCGTACCCCATGTAGAAGAGGTCGTAGGCACGGCCGTTGAAGTAGGGGATGTCGAAGCGCTGGAACGCCTGCTGCATGGCGGCGCCGTAGAGGTTGTAGATCCAGTCCAGCGGCGTCTCCCCGATCTCGTGGTAGACGGGGTCGGCGTTGGGCGGGAAGAAGTAGGTCCTCGAGCCCATCTCGTGGTCGTCGACGAACACCTGCGGCGGCAGCTCGCGGAGCTTCTCCAGCTTTCCGTCGGTCTCGGGCTGGGTGCGGGCGAACCAGTCGCGGTTCATGTCGAAGCCGTAGGAGTTGCGGCGGGTGTCGGCCTCGCGACCGTCGGGGTTCTGCGTCGGCAGCACCACGACGATCGCGTGGTCGAGGATCGTCTCGGCGGTGCAGTCGGTGCGCGCCGCCAGCTCGTAGAGCACGCGAAGCGACGCGTCGGTGCCGCTCTCCTCGTTGCCGTGCACGTTGCCGGCGACCCAGAGGACGGCCGGGGTGCGCTCCGCCAGCTGAGCGGCAAGGGCCTCGGGAGTCTTCGGGTCACGCAGCCGGTTGACGTCGCGGCTGACCTGCTTGAGCCCGGCGGCGGACACCCACTTCTCCTGCCCGACGACCGCGTAGCGCAGCGGGCGACCGTCGACGGAGGTCGCCAGCACGCCGTCGACCACCTTCGGGCTGGCGTCGGCGACTGCCTGGAGGTACGTGTCGGACTCCGCGGTGGTGAGGTCACGCTCCCCGATCGGCGTGCCGAGGACCTGCTCGGCGGTCGGTACCGAGGAGTCGACGGTCGCAGACGTGAAGGGGTCGCAGGCGGCCGCCGGCTCCGCAGCCGAAGACGTGGTCTGGCCGGACAGGAGCGCGGTGGTCACGAGCGACGCCGTGACGACACCGATCGCCGCCCGGCGTCTGCGGTGGGGGAGGTGCATGGTGGTCTCCTCTCGACACGCCGCCGCCGCGGATCCGCCACCGGGCGTACCGGCGTGTGGAAGACATCCCACTGCACGTCGCGGCTGCCCAACACGGTTCGTACAGTGCAGGAATCTGCACTGCACGATCGTGCACGAGAAGGGGGATGTGGCCGTTGCGAGCGACTTCGCCGCAAGCGGTGAGGGTCGTCACGCCGTCCCGATTTGGAAGCCCGACGGCGGACCCCGTAAGGTAGGTATCACCGACGCGGGGTGGAGCAGTTCGGTAGCTCGCTGGGCTCATAACCCAGAGGTCGCAGGTTCAAATCCTGCCCCCGCTACAAAGGTAAATTCGCAGGTCAGAGGCGGTTTCCGGAGAGATCCGGAGGCCGCCTCTGATGCTTTTCCGGGCGCCAATGTCAGCAGGATGTCAGCAACCGTCGCCTCTGCTCGGGCCTCCGATGGCTGCCTCACACCTCCGCTGTGAGGCAGTTCCGGGTGGCTGTAAGGCGGTCCGCTCGATGGTGTGAGCCGGTGGGTGAGGCAACCTGGCGCTTGCTGATCTTCGCCGGACCAGCCCGAAAGTCGGATGACAGCGACCGTAAGGTCATGCCCATGGAGTTCGTCTCGGTCCCGAAGGCGCTGCCCGGTGACAAGGTCGCCGTGCTCTCGCCCTCGTTCGCTGCGCCAGCCATTGCTCCCGCCGTGCACGAGCAGGCCATGGAGCGGCTGACCGAGATCACGGGGCTGGTGCCTGTCGAGTACCCCACAACCCGGAAGCTGGACGCCTCCGTCGAGGATCGCGCTGCCGACCTGAACGGGGCGTTCGGGGACCCTCAGATCCGCGCCGTCCTCGCGGTAATCGGCGGAGAGGACCAGATCACTGTCGTCCCGCACTTGAACGCCGACCTCGTGCGCCGCGACCCCAAGCCGTTTGTTGGCTACAGCGACAATACGAACATCCTCAACTGGCTGTGGACCAACGGCGTCGCCGGTTACTACGGCGGTTCGACTCAGGTGCAGCTCGGCCCTGGGCCGCACGTCGACCCGATCCATGAGCAGTCTCTTCGGGCTGCGCTTCTCAGCGGTGGGCGCCTCGAGCTCGTCGAGCCGGGTGAGTCCGAGGACATCGGGCGCGACTGGAACGACCCCCGAGCCCTGAGCGAGTTCGGTGACCGCGAACCGACGGACCCTTGGGCCTGGGCAGGACCTGCGAAGTCCGTCACTGGCCGAACGTGGGGCGGCTGCATCGAGGTGCTTCAGTGGATCCTCACCGCGGGCCGGTTCCCTGCCGACCCGGCGGAGGTCGGGAGCGGCGTACTGCTTCTTGAGACCTCCGAGGAGCTGATCCCCGCCCGCGAGTTCGGCTGGATCCTCAGGTCCCTCGGTGAGAGGGGCCTTCTTGCGGCCGTTGACGCGGTGGTGGTTGCTCGCCCGCCGACGTCGGACTTCACCGTCAAGCCATCCCCCGACGAGCGCAGGGCAAAGCGCGAGGAGCAGCGGGATGCCGCGATCTCCATCGTCGGCCGCTACAACCCCGACGCTGTCATCGTGGTCGGCCCACCCTTCGGCCACACCCGACCTCAATGGATCGTCCCCTACGGCGGCCTGATGACTGTCGATGGGAGCAGTAGGCGGTTGTTCGCCGACTACGCGTGAGGATCTCGGGCACAAGATGCTCGCCTACGGGCGGTGGGCCGGCGAGTCCGCGCTCGATCGTGAGAGCGTGTCGCGCATGACGATCACGCCCGAGATGCTGCGGCATTTCTGGGCCCTCGACGGCGCGGTGGTGAGGCCGCTCGGGGGCGGCATGAACTCTGAAACGTGGTCGGTCGAGCACAACGGATCGACCTTCGTCGCCAAGCGCGTCCCAGCAGAGCAGGTTCCGGAACTCGCCGCTGGTTGTGAGACCGCTCGGGAGCTGGCGGACTTCGGCATCGTGACCGGTCGGCCGGTGCCCACCGCCGACGGACGGCTCGTTGTCAGCGAGCACGGTCTGGCCTTACTCGAACACGTCCCTGGCCGGGAACTGGATGGCGAGACAGTCGAAGAGCAGCGCTGGATGGCAAAGACCCTGGCCTCGGTACACGTCCTCGGGACGCCGGCCGTGGGTGCGCGCGCGGCCACCTTCATGACGGACTGGCTCTCGCCCCAGCTGCCGGGGGTTGCGAGTTATCCATGGCTCCTACGCGCCGTCGACGTCGTGCGCGCCGAGACCGATCCACTGAGCTTGACTTGGTCCGTCGTACACACCGACCCGGCGCCCGAGGCATTCGTCCACGACGACAGCACCGGGATCACGGGCCTGATCGATTGGTCTGGGGCGAGGCGTGGCCCGGTCCTGTACGACGTGGCCTCCGCCGTCATGTATCTGGGCGGACCCGATCAGGCATCAGCGTTCCTCGACACCTACCGGCCCCACAGTCCGCTGCAGCCTGATGAGCTGCGGTGGTTGGACGCCTTCCGCCGCTTTCGCTTCGCCATCCAGGGCGCGTACTTCGCCTGGCGGCTGGCCACGAACGATCTCACCGGCATCGAGGACCACGATGAGAACGAGAAAGGGCTCGACGACGCCAGACTCGGTCTGAGTGAACTCGGCCTGGGTTGAGCGCCGCGGTCCGCGTCTTGGGCACCCCGGCATGCCGGCTTGTTTCGCGTCCGAACGGAGCTGTTGACCTTGCCCCAACGGGAAGCACCAGCCTCGTCGTACCGGTGATCGACACCGGGGAGGATGGAGACGATGACCGAACCCAACACCCTCATGACCATCGGCGACTTTGCCCGCGATGCTGGCCTGACGCCGAAGGCGTTGAGGTTGTACGACGATCTGGGCTTGCTGCCACCTGCGGAGGTTGATCAGTACTCCGGCTACCGCCGGTACGCGCCGTCGCAGCTCGAGCGCGCGCGCCTGGTGGCCACGCTCCGGCTGCTGGGCATGCCGCTGGCCCGGATCAAGCAGGTCGTCGATCTCTCAGGCGCCGCGGCGGCGACGGAGGTCGAGGCGTACTGGCGCCAGGTCGAGGCCGACACGGCGACCCGCCGAGGCATCGTCACCACCCTCGTCAATCAGTTGAGGAACGAGGTACACGACATGACCCCAACCACCGAGCCGCTCCGCGCAGAGTTCGGCACTAGCCATCGCCAGGGTCAACGCGACCTGCAGCAGGACGCAATGCTGGTCACGCCAGAACTGATCGCCGTCGCCGACGGGTTCGGCGACCGGGACGATGTCGCCGCTCTGGCGCTGGCGGCGTATGCGACAGGCGGTCTCGCGGGCGCGATGGCCGAGATCGCAGCGGATGTCGGTACGGACCTGTCGAGCCTGACCGATGCCGGCACCACCCTCACCGCAGTCGCGCTCGAGGGTTCGACCGCGCGGATTACGCACATCGGGGACGCGCGGGTCTGGCTGGTACGCGGGGGCGAGCTCTCGCAGGTCACGCACGACCACACGATCGTTGCCGCGCTGGTCGAAGCCGGTCAACTGACCGCCGATGAGGCCCGCTCGCACCAGCACCGCAATCTGCTCAACCGGGCGCTCGTGCCAGGTGTCGTTGCCGACGAGTCGATGGTGGACCTGCACCCGGGCGACCGAGTCGTGCTGACGACCGACGGCGTCCACTCCGTGGTCGACGACCTTGCACCGCTGTTGACCGCGTCTGCAGGTCCGCAGGAAGTCGCCGACGCTGTCGCGGCTGCCGTCGCCGAGGTCGGCGAGCCCGACAACCACACAATCGTGGTGGCCGATCTGGCCTGATTCGGTAACCGTCGGCCGTTTGTCGCCGGAGCGCCGAGAACCGCGCGGCGCTCCGGCAACTTGCAGCTCATGCACGAGCAAGAACCGCATCCACCACCGGTCGCACCCGCTCAATGTGGGTCACCAGGCTTCCCATGAGTCGATTCCGAGCGGCAAAGAGACCAGGTCGTGTCAGCCGTTCTCCACAAGATTCGTGTCCACTCGCCGAGCCGACCGCGCTTGAAGGAGGTCCCGGAGCCGAGGAGATGGAGATGGAGACCGTCCTGCTGAAGATCCCCGACGTCATGGAGCGCCTGTCCGTCGGGCAGACGAAGGTGTACGAGCTGATGTCCAGCGGCGAGCTGCGCTCGGTGAAGGTCGGCCGCGCCCGTCGCGTGCCGAGCGACGAGCTCGAGCGCTTCATGGCCGAGCTCGACGACTCCCGCCCCAACCTTCGTCTCCCGACTCCGAGGCCCTCCACAGCCCGCGCTTCCTGACTCGTTGTCCACAGGGGAAGGGAGGGCTGGCTGCCGCCGCACGGACTTGGAGCTCACGCTGGGTTCCGTGTCCATTCGCGCACCTTCGTGCGCTTGAAGGGTCGGAACCGAGAGGAGGCGACGGTGTCCCACATGTGGCGGAAGATGCAGTCTGTCCGAGCAGGCCGCCTCGGGCGTATGGTCAATGCACCAACATCGCCACGCGCCAACTCGGAGGAGCCTGGAATGTTGCGATCTCGGCTCGTGCTCGCGACCTTCCTGGTGGTGGCTTGCGCTGCTTGTAGCGACGAAGGGGCCTCGCCGACCCCAACCACAGACCCACCGTCGACCTCGTCGGCGCCCACGGCGCCGACGTCTTCTGTGCCGCCCGAGCTCGCTGGCTACAGCGAGCAGGAGCGTGCGGCGTACGAGACCGCCGTGACCGAGTACGACGCGTTCACACGGCGGAACGACGAGTTCTACGCCACCGGCGAGACGACCGTTGCCGCAAAGCGCTTCTACCAGCGGTACGCCGTCGACTGGTCGACGGCCTGGGGCAACCTCGCGCAGATCGCCAATAACGACGTCACCGTCACCGGCTCGACCAAGACGGTCTGGACGAAGCCGAAGTCGATCGAGCTGGGCGGACCCAAGGGAGACGTGGTCGTCCTCCGCAGGTGCCTCGACGAGTCGGGCCGCGTCGTGAAGCAGAACGGCCAGAAGGTCAACCAGCCGCAGTTCAAGGACCCGCACGTCTACACCGTCCGGCTCGAGAAGCGTCGCGGCGAGCACCGGTGGCGCTCGGGGATCGCAGAGCAGGGCTCGACATGTTGACCCGGGCTCTCGGCACGTTGGTGGCTGCGCTGTTGTTGCCGCTCGTCGTCACGGTGCCGAGGGCCGCAGCCGAGGGCGACTCGCCCTGCCCTCCGGGTACCGATCCCGTGAGCGTCGGGTCCGGCGTCATCTGCGTCGTCGTCACCGACCCCGGCGAGCCCGGGCAGCCAGGCGCAGCCCGGAGAGCCAGGAGACGGCGGACAGGCACCGGCCGGGTGCTACAAGTCCGACGGCACGCAGGTGCCGTGCCAGACCAACGACGGCTACTGGTGGTCGGGCTACCAGTGCTACGCGGCGCCGTACGACGCTCCGCCCGGCACGCCCGCCTGGCAGGGCCACACCGACGGCTCGCTGTGGCAGTGCACGAGCTGCGAGGCCGCGGGTACGTCGACCACCTGCAACGTCCAGATCATCTGGACGGCACCGGGCGAGGAGCCGGGGCCGCCGACGCCGGAGCAACTCGCCTCCAACGGCCTTGGGCCTCATGCCGCTGGCGCAGGCGGACGGTACACACCGCTCCCGCGCCACCGGCGGCGACCTACGTGGGCGTCGAGAACTGGCTCTGGGTTCCCCGCGACCAGTGGCGCACGCTCACCAAGTCCGTCAACGCAGGAGCGACGACCGTGACCGTCACGGCCGCGCCCTCGCAGATCGTGTGGAACCTGGGACCGTCGTCGATCACCTGCTATGACCCCGGCAAGCCATGGGAGCAGGGCATGTCCGACGCCGCGACCACGACCTGCGGCTACACGTACGAGACCAGCTCCGTCGACCAGCCGGACGGGACGCTTCGCGATCTCGGCGACCATTCGCTACCAGGTGACGTGGACCTGCGCAGGGGCCTGCCCGACGACTGGCGGTGACCTTGGGCTGGTCGACGCGCCAGCCGGAACTAGCACGCTGCGCGTGCTCCAGCGGCAGACGGTGGTGGTCCGATGACGACTGATACCGGGTCGCGCACGTCGGCCGACCAGCAGCCGCGCACCACCAAACCCCGTCCGAAGTCCCTCGGACACGACCTGCCACGGGTGCCCCGGCGTTACGGGCAGTGGGCCGGGGCCGTGCTGTTCGTCGTCATGGCCGTCCTGCTCGCCGGGTGGTTCTGGCAGCAGAAGAGCGACCGGGAGGCAGTCCTCGCGATCGCTCACCCGGTTCCGGCAGGGGCTGTCATCGCCAAGGACGACTTGCAGGTCGTCGAGGTCGCCGGAGTCCACTCGACGATCAACTCGGAGGATGCCCAGACCGTCATCGGGTCGACGGCCGCGGTCGGTCTCGTGGAAGGTCAGATCCTGACGCCCGACATGGTCACGTCCAAGCCGCTCCCCGGACCGGGCGAGCGAGTGGTCGGCTTGCAGCTGGACGCCACGCGGGCACCGAGTGGCCTGGTCCCGGGCGATGTGGTCGTGGTCCTCGCCGTTCCACCTGCCGGCGACCCGAGCTCGCCCGCGGAGTTGGACGACCCGACGGTCCTGGCGCCGCAGGCCACCGTCGCATCGGCCGAAGTCGTCGAGGGAGCCGGGACGCGCCTGGCGCTCGTCGTCCCGGAGTCGGTCGCCGAGCGGGTCACGGCGTACGTCGCGGCGGGACGCGTCGCCCTGGTCCAGGCGCCGATCGGGGGTGACGGCTGATGTTGATCGCGCTGTGCGGAGACAAGGGCGCCCCCGGGGTGACCACGTCGGCGCTTGCGATCGCCTCGGCATGGCCCGGGCCCGCGGTCGTCGTCGAGGCAAGCCCGGCCGGGGGCGATCTCGCGATCCGGCTCCGACCGAAGGGGTCGGTCCTTCCCGAGACCCCGACCGTCTTGTCGGTCGTCACCGCCTCCCGAGGCACGGACCGGACGGACGCTGTGGCCAACCACAGCCACGTCCTCAACTCGACGACGCACGGTGGTCCCCGGGCCTGCCCTGGCGGAGCAGTTCGCGAACATCGGCGACTGGGCGCCGCTGGCCGACGCCCTCAGCCAGAGCCGCCCTGCCGGTGTTCGCCGACCTCGGGCACCTCCATGCCGCGTCCGCGACGATCGCCGTCGCGGCCGCGCGCTGACCTGGTCGTCGTCGTGTCACGACCTGACATGCCGTCAGTGGTACGGGTTCGGGAGCGGCTGATTCGAGCCGCGACCGATCTCGCGCGGATGAGGGGCACGGCGCCCCGGCTCTTCCCGCTGCTCGTCTCGACGAGCCGTCACGGACGAGCAGACGTCGCCGACCTCAGTGCGGTCCTCGCCGAGACGCCCGCCCGGCCGTTCCTCGTGGACGCCGGCTTCCTCGCGCACGATCCCGCCGCCGTACGACGCCTCCAGGCGGGCGAGGAACCCGCCGGCCGACTGGCGCGGACGGCGCTCATGCGCACGGCGCGCACAGTCGTCGGCCAGATCGAGCGCATCGCGAAAGCGCCAGCCCACGCGACTGCCGGTTCCGCGTCGAAGGCGGGATCATGACCGACCTCGACTACGCGCTGATCAAGCGCCTCCAGGGAGAACTCGGACGGCTCCGGCAGGAGGAGATCCTGCGCCGCCGGAGCGCCAACCTCCCGGCGCTGACCGGCCCCGACGCGGTCCAGCACGGCAAGGCGCTCGTCCAGAAGGTCGTCGGCGACTACGAGTCGAACCTCGTCGAGTCGGGCGTCTGAGCCCGTCACATGGGAGGCGCGGCAGGACCTCGTCGAAGCGCTGGAGTCGCGCCTGTTCGGAGCCGGCAGCCTGCAAGCGCTGCTCGATGACGAGAACGTCGAGAACATCGACATCAACGGCTTCCAGCACGTCTACGTGGAGTACGCCGACGGGACGACGGCGAAGGTGCGACCGATCGCAGGGTCCGATGAGGAGCTCGTCGAGACGATCCAGACGCTCGCCGCGCACGAGGGACTCTCGGCGCGTGCCTTCGACGTCGCGAACGTCCGCGTCAACCTGCGGCTCCCGGATGGCTCACGGCTCTACGCCGTCCAGTCCGTGACGAAGCAGCCGGTCGTTTCGATCCGACGCCACCGCCATCCCCGGGTCACTCTCAAGGACCTGATCGGCCTGGAGACGATCGACGTGGAGATGGGCGAGTTCCTCTCGGCGCTGGTCAGGGCACGCAAGAACGTCATGGTCGCCGGCGCCACAAGCGCCGGAAAGACGACCCTTCTCCGCGCGCTCGCCTCCGAGATCGGTCCCGACGAGCGCATCCTCACCGTCGAGCGATCCCTCGAGCTCGGCCTGGACGAGGACGTCGAGCACCACCCCAACGCGATCGCCTTCGAGGAGCGCCTGCCCAACACCGAGGGCGCCGGTGCGGTCACGATGGCCGAGCTCGTACGCGACACGCTGCGCATGAATCCCTCCCGCGTGATCGTCGGAGAGGTCCTGGGTGACGAGGTCGTCACGATGCTCAACGCGATGACCCAGGGCAACGACGGCTCGCTGTCCACGATCCACGCGAACTCGTCGTCCGACGTCGTCCACAAGATCGCGACGTACGCCATACAGGCGCCCGAGCGGCTGCCGTGGGAGGCGACTGTCCGGCTGGTCGCGACGGCACTGGACTTCGTCGTGTTCATCCGCCGAGTGCGCGGGGAAGACGGCCAACGGCGGATCGTCGAGTCGATCCGCGAAGTCGCCGGGATCAGCGACGACGGCCAGCTCCAGACGAACGAGCTGTGGGGTCCGGATGCGTACGGCGACGTCGTACGACGCCACGGCGTACAGGTGCGGGCTCAGGACGAGCTTGTCGCCGTGGGTTGGCAGCCCGACCCGGGCGGGTGGTCGTGATGAGGATGCTCGGCTTCCTCGTTGCGGTCGCGGCTGCATGCTTCGGCTTGCTGGCAATCGTCCGCCTTTCGCGTGGCATGAGCGCGCTGCCGAGGATTCCGCTGCGGCCCTCCTTCGATCGAAGGAGCACCCGGCAGCTCGGCGTCGCGCTGGTCGCTGGACTCGTCGCGCTGCTGATCACTCGATGGGCTTTGGCCGGCCTGGCCGCCGCGGCGGTCGTCCTCCTGTGGCCGCGCTTGTTCGGGGGCGGTCGTGCCGGTCGGCGGCAGCTGGAGAAGATCGAGGCGCTCGCAGCCTGGACGGAGAGTCTCCGCGACACGGCGACGGCCGCGGCCGGACTGGAGCAGGCGATTCCGGCAACTGTCGGCGCCGCCCACGCATTGCTCCGAGCACCGGTTCGCGATCTCGCTGCCCGGCTCGACGGGCGGGTGCCGCTGCCTGAGGCCCTGGCCCGCTTCGCCGACGACGTCGACGACCCTGCCGCAGACATGGTGGTGGCTGCACTGTCTCTCAACGCCAGACAGCGCGCCGGCGGACTGGAGCGGATTCTGACTTCACTCGCCGCCTCGTCCCGCACCGAACTCGAGATGCGTCGCAAGGTCGAGCACGAGCGGCGCGCCCTGCGCCGGCAGGCACAACGAATCGCGTTCGCCGTGCTCGGCTTCGTCGCGCTGCAGGCCCTGTTCGCCCGCGGCTGGGTCGAGCCCTACTCGACACCATTGGGGCAGCTGGTCCTGACGATCCTTGCCGCGATCTTCATCGGCGCATTCGTGAGGATGAGGTCGCTGTCGAACGGGGAAGTCGAAGCCAGGTTCCTGACGTCGCCACGCGAGATCACCGAGATCGCCTCCTACAAGCCGCACCTCGCGCCGATCGGAGGCCGCACATGATCCCGTTCATGGTCGCCGCCGGCCTCCTCGCGGCCGCGTTGCTTCATGCCTACCGACTCGCAGTTCCTCCACGCGCCGACCTGGCGGGCGCCGTACGCCGCTGGGATTCCGCTCGCGCACGCGAGACCCGCATCCAGCGGATCGGCGCGCCGAGAGCGACGACGATCGGCGGCAAGTTGCAGGGCTGGCTCTCCGAGCAGATCCTCCGGCGGGCCAAGGACGGCAAGGGCCTCACCCAGGACCTCGCCGTCACAGGTGGCACCGTCGAGCAGTACGTCGGCAAGACCACCACGCTCGCGCTTGTGGGCTTCTTCGGGCCGGTCGTCATCCTCGGCTTGTTCAACGCACTCGGCCTCGGCATCCCGCTCGTCGTTCGGTCCTGCCACCGGCGCGGTGCTCGCCGCAGCGATGCTCGTGGTCACCCGTCAGGAGCTCACCGACAAGGCCAAGAAGCGGCGGGCGGAGTTCCGCAGGACGCTGTCGGTCTACCTCGACCTCGTCGCCATGTCGATGCAGGCGGGCCGCGGCCACGCGGAGGCGCTGCCGGCGTCTGCGGCCATCGGGACGGGATGGGCCTTCACGCACCTGCAGGACGCGATCGACGGTGCCCGCTTCTCCGGCACCACGCCGTGGCACGCGTTGGGCCAGCTCGGCGACCGCTTCGGCATTCGCGAGCTGACCGACCTCGACTCCGCGCTCACCTTGGCCAACGAGGACGGCGCGAAGGTCCGGGCGACGTTGGTGGCCCGAGCCGAGACGCTGCGTGCCGAGCGGATCGCCGACGCGGAAGCCGCCGCCGCCCAGGCAACCGAGTCGATGAGGTTCGCCCTCATCGTCATGGTCTTCGCCTTCCTCACCTACGAGCTCTATCCCTCGGTTGCCCGGCTCTTCGCCGGATGACCCCGTCCTTTGGGAGA
>CAWAMD010000005.1:0-1592530 GCA_963783045.1 uncultured Nitriliruptorales bacterium | reverse complement strand
GTGCGCGTCGTGCGCATCGTCGCTTCGCCTGCCGGGTCCGCCCTCACGAGGCGCGACCCGCCTCCCACAGCGCGATGAAGCGCTCGTGGGCCCGGGACGCACCCGCCACGTCGCCGGTCGCCAGGGCGTCGACGAGCAGACCGCGGGTCACCGCCACGCCGAGGCGGAGCTCGTCACGGGATGCCGGGGCACCGACAGCCCGTGCGGCGTCCTCGGCGTCCGCGAGCCAGGGCTCGACGAGGTTGTCGAGGAACTCCTCGGTGCCGGGGGCGCCCGCGAGCGCGAGCCCGAACACGTCGAAGAACAGCCGGACGAAGGGCGCGATCGCCGGGTCGCTCACCTGTGCCCAGAGCCGACGTTGCAGGTCGGCCGGACCGTCGGCTTCCCGGGCCAGCGCCGTGAGCGTCTCGCGTTGCTGCGCCTCGATCGTGGCCGCGATGGCGGCCACCAGACCGGCGCGGGAACCGAAGTGGTAGAGCAGCATCCTGTGGCTGGTGCCGGCCCCGGCGGCGAGCTCGCGCAGGCTCTGGTCTGCCAGGCCCGTCTCGGCGACGTGTGCGATGACACGTTCCAGCAGCTCCTCCCGTGCGCCCATGCCGCTCCTCGTCCTCCGGTCACCCACCCCGTCCGTCTGGTCCCCGTATTCCGGACTCTGGACAGCGACTGTACCAGATGGTACACATCAGCGTGAGGTGCGTCGGGCGTCCGCCCACGCCTCCGAGGGAGCCACCATGGAGATCACCGACACCCTCACCATCGACGCGCCGATCGAGCGGGTCTGGGCGCTGACGCTCGACCTCGCGGCGCTGCCCGCGGTCACGCCGACGGTGACGGCCGTCGAGCGGCTCGATGAGGGGCCGGTCGTGGTCGGTAGCCGCGCGAGGCTGCGTCAGCCGGGCCTCCCTCCGCGAGTGTGGACCGTGGAGGTCGCCGAGGAGCCGCGCCGTTTCGCCTGGGCCACGCGCCTGCTCGGCGTCCGGATGGTCGGCGTGCACGAGCTCGAGTCGCTGCCGGACGGCCGGACGCAGCTCACGCTGCGCGTGCTGCTCGAGGGTCGGGGCGCGGGTCTGCTCCACCGGCTCGGAGGGGCGAACATCGCCCGATCCCTCGCCACGGAGAGCGCGGGGTTCGCCGACGCCGCCGTCGTCCCCGCGGCGTGACGGCCGGGGGAACGCTGCCCCGTTCGTGTCGGCCGTCGCCGGCGTCGAGCATCCGTCCGGCCATGAACACGCGACCGGCTGCTGCACGGACCTGACCTCCATGTCACAGGTGACGTTTACGGTTCGGGCGTCCGCTGATCGTGTGTTTCCGGAGGGTTGTTCTATGTCGTCGGTGTCGGAGGGTTCGTCGTCGGTGTCGGTGGAGGCCGTGTGGGAGGCGGTGTCGGGGTTGTTGCCGGAGTCGTGGTCGGCGTTGCCGGATCCGATCTCGTTCGAGCAGGAGTTCCTGACGGCGATGGAGGAGGGGTGGCGTGATCCGCGGTTCGCGGATCTCGACGATGCGGCGTTGTCGGCGGCGGTGCGTGGTCAGGCGGCGGAGGTCGCGGCGGCGACCTGCCGCTGGCTTCTGCTGGTCGCGGAGGTGGTTCGGCGGGGGCTGTGGGCCCGGGACGGGGCGCGCACGCCGGCACAGTGGTTGTCGCACTGGTGCTCGATCGCGTCGCCGACGGCGCGGGAGCATGTCCGTGTGGCGCTGCGGTTGGCGCTGTTCCCGGAGACGGCGGCACGGTTCGCCCGCGGGGAGCTGTCGTATTCGAAGGTGCGGGCGATCACCCGGCTGCGTGAGCCGGGGTTGGAGGGGCTGCTGCTGCGTTTCGCGTCGTGCGCGACGGGGGATCATCTGGAGAAGATCGTGGCCGAGGTGGCCCGTCAGCTGCGTGGGGAGCGCCGCCGGCGGATCGACCCGTGGGAGCGCCGCAAGGCGTACTGGGAGTCCGCGGGCGAGGGGATGATGAAGGTCACCCTGCTGGTGCCGGTGGACGCGGGTGAGCAGCTGGCCAACGACATCGACGGGCAGGCATGGCGGGCGGTCGATCAGGCCCACGAGGCCGCCAAGGCCGCCCAGCAGGCCGACGGCGACGGGGAGCTGCTCGACGGGGATCGGGTCGTGGGCTGGGACCGCACCGGCGCCCCCGACGGCGACGGCGCCGAGGACGGTGGGCGGGGGCCGGATCCGTGGGCCCTGTCGATCGGGCAGGCCCGGGCGGACGTGCTGCTGGCCGCGGCCCGGGCGGCCGCCGAGGGCCTGCCGGCCGACAGCTCGGGCGCGGACAAGCATCTGACCGTCTACCACGTGGACGCCGGGACGCTGCCCGACCCCGACGACGCGGCCGGCCGGCAGCGGCCGGTGCCGGTACGTACCGGACAGGGCCGGGTGCTGGCGATGTCGGTGCGGACCCTGGAACGCCTGGCCTGTGACGGGCGGATCGGGGCGGCCGTCCACGACGCCGACGGGCACGCTGACCGCCACCTCGTCACCCGAGGAAGCGATCCCGGCCGCGACCCGCCGGGCGGTGCTGGCCCGCGACCGGGGCACCTGCCGGTTCCCGGGCTGTCAGACCCGCCGCTGGCTGCACTGCCACCACATCGTCCACCGTGAGCACGGCGGCCCGTCCACGATGGCCAACCTCGTCACCCTGTGCGGCCGGCATCACCGGTTCGTGCACGACCACCGCTGGACCATCGCGCATGACGGCAAGGGCCATCTCGAGTTCCGTCCCCCCGACCGGCCCCCCGTGCCCAGCGTGATGCCACCGGTCACGGTCCACCCCGACGCCGCGGCAGCAAGAAACCGTGCCGCCGGCCTCGACCCACCCGGCCCCGACGCGCTGTACTCCGGCTGGGACGGGGAACGGCCCGACTACGACGCCTGCCTGTTCGTGATCGCCCAGGAGCTCGACCGGCTCCAACCCCCCGACCCCGACGACATCCTCGTCGCCGCCTGACGCTTCCGCCGAAGCGCTTCCGCCGAAGCATCCGTGCTGGCAGGCGACCGCTTCCGCGGAAGCACCGCCCCTACCGTCGGAGGCGCTCGAGGTCGGTGCGAGCCGCCGCGACAGCACGGGACGGGGCGCCGCGGTAGGGACGGCCGTGTCCCGGGACGACCACCTCGGCGTCGAGATCCTCGTAGCGGGCCAGCGACACGATCGCTCGGTCGTGGGCCTGCATCCCCGACCTGGAGGCGGCCGCGGCTGCCGGACTCATCGATGAGCAGGCGCCCGGGACCATCGGCGCGTTCGACCCGGTGACAGGGGCCGGGCTCACCGACGGGCTCGCACGGTTCCACGTGCTCGTCACCGGCGCGTGCCCCTGACCGGCCGGAGCGGTCACTCCACCGTGACCGCCCGCAGGACGTTCGAGCTGCGCCGCCCGACGGGCCGGCAGCACCGCGGCGAGCACCCCCGCGAGCGCGGCCAGGACCACCGCGCCGACCAGCTGCCCGTAGGGCATCACGAACGCCGTCAGTCCCTGGTCCGCGAACACGCGGGTGGTGAGCCATCCGAAGAGCACCCCGAGCACGAGACCGACGAACGCGCCGAGCAGCGCGACCGTGACCGCCTCCCAGCGGATCATCCGGCGGACCTGGCCCCGGGTCATCCCGACGGCACGGAGCAGCCCGATCTCGTGGGTGCGCTCGTGGATGGACAGCGCGAGCGTGTTCATGATCCCGAGGACGGCGATGAACAGGGCCATGCCGAGCAGCGCGGTCACGAGCGCGAGCAGCCGGTCGACCTGACCGGCGATGCTGTCGCGGTACTGGGCCTGGTCCTGGACGTTCACCGAGGGGTAGTCGGCGGCCATCGTCTCGACCGCCGCCAGCACCGCGTCCGCGTCGACGCCCTCGGCGCGGGCCACCAGAACAGCCGCGTCCGTTGCCTGGGGGACCAGCTGCTGGAGGGTCGTGTTGGACGTGAGCCAGCCGGACACGAGATCGTCCGGTTCGAAGATCGCCCCGACCCGGAGGGTGGTCGGCCCGCTGGCGGGGAAGACGGCGTCGAGGACGTTGCCGACGGCGTAGCCCCGCTCGCGGGCGAGGTCCGCGTCGACCGCGACGTTGCCGACTCCGGCGAGGTCGAGGATCGAGCCCTGTGTGAACGTGGTCTCGGCGACCTTGTCCCACTGCGTCGGGTCCACCGCCAGCATGCTCGCCGACGCATCGCCGATCCGTCCCGACCCGCGGCTCAGCGCCGAGACACCACCCACCTCCGGCAGCGTGGCAAGCTGGCCGGCGAGCACCGGAGGCACGCCCCCGCCGGTCATCGCGTTGCTCGCCGACACGATCACGTCGGCCCGGACGATCCCCTCGAGCGCCGCCGAGGCCGACGCCTTCATGGATGCCCCGATCACGGCGACGCTGCTGACGAGGGCCAGCCCGACGGTGAGGGCGGAGGCCGTCGTCCACGTCCGCCGCGGCGTCCGCATGCTGTTGCTGCGGGCGATGCGCCCCACGGTCCCGAGGTGCGCGCCCGAACCGCCGAGGACCTGCAGGACCGGACGGGTGAGCAGGGGACCGGTCGCCGCGAGCGCGGCGAGGGCGAGCACGGCACCGGCGCCGAGCATCAGCCCGGAACGGTCGGGGTGTCCGAACGCCGCGACGGCGACCAGGACGACGGCCGCGACACCGGCGATCACGCCACCGGCCACGCGACGCCGCGAGGGTCGGTAGGCGTGGACGCCGACGTCCCGTAGCGCCGCCATCGGGTGGATGCCGGCCGCCCGCCGTGCCGGCAGGAGCGACGACACGACCGTGATCACCAGCCCGACGGTCAGCCCGACGACGACGGTCCTGGGCCGCAGGACGAGCGTGCCCGACGGCATGTCCATCCCGGCGACGCGCAGCAGCGCGTTGAGCCCGGTCGCCAGCCCCAGACCGGCCACCACCCCGAGGACGGACGCCATCAGCCCGACGATGGCGGCCTCCCCGACGACGCTGGCCACGACCTGACGCCGGCTCGCCCCGAGCGAGCGCAGCAGCGCGAACTCGCGGGTCCGCTGCAGGACCGTGATCGAGAACGTGTTGGCGATGATGAAGGCCCCGACCACCAGCGCGATGGCGGCGAAGACGCCGAAGATGATCGTCAGGAACGACAGGGACTCGTCGATGTTGGCGGTCAGCTCGTCGGCGTACTCGGCGGACGTGATGGCGTCCACGTCGCCGGGAACCGTCGCCTCGATCCGGTTGACGACCGTCTGCGGGTCGGTACCGGCGTCGACGGCCACGCTGATGGCCGTGAACTGCCCGCCGAGGTCGAGGACGTCCTGAGCGGTCGCCGGGTCGAACTCGGCGAGGGTTGCGCCGGCGAGGTTCTCGCCCTCCGCCCGCGTCGCCGTCGAGAGCCCGACGATCGTGAACGGGCGCGGTGGCGTGTCCGAGAAGACGATGTTGACCCGGTCGCCGACGTTCAGCCCGTTCCGGGCGGCCGTCGTCGCGTCGATGGCGACGTCGGTCGGCCCGGCAGGGGGACGCCCGCCTTCCTCGACGGTCCGGTCACCCCACGTCGACCAGGCGGCGCCGAGCGTCGGTGGCCCCATCGGCGTGATCGCCTTCCCGTCGGGTCGCACGATCAGCGCGTACCCCTGGATGATTCCCTCCGCTCGCGCGACCCCGTCCACCGCGCGCACGTCGTCGAGCGTGGACTCAGGCAGCGGCTGTGGCTGGGCGTCAAGGCTCTCCATCGCGTCGAGGCCCCCGACCGTGGCGCTGCGGACGAGCACGTCGATGGTCTCCGCACCGCCACGGACCAGGTCGTGGAAGACGGCGCTCATCGTGTCGGTGAGCACGTAGGTCCCCGACACGAACGCCACCCCGAGGACGACGGACAGAGTCGTGAGCACCAGCCGGACACGATGGCTGAGCAGCCCCTTGAGTGTGACCCGCCACACGGCGTCTTCCTCTCGCTCTCAGCCTTCGAGGTGCTTGATCCGCTCGAGCACGGACGCGACGGTCGGGCCCTCCATCTCGTCGACGACGAGCCCGTCCGCCAGGAACACGACCCGGTCGGCGTAGGAGGCGGCGACCGCGTCGTGGGTGACCATGAGGATGGTCTGTCCGACCTCGGTCACGATCGAGCGGAGGAAGCCGAGCAGCTCACCGCTCGTCTTCGAGTCGAGGTTGCCGGTGGGTTCGTCCGCGAACACGATCTCGGGGTGGGTGACGAGCGCGCGTGCGAGGGCGACCCGCTGCTGCTGACCGCCGGAGAGCTCGGCCGGGGTGTGGCCGAGACGATCGCCCAGGCCGGTGGTCGTCACGAGCTTGTCGAGCCACGCCGCGTCGGGCTGGTGCCCGCCGAGGGCAAGCGGCAGCGTGATGTTCTCGATCGCCGTCAGGCTCGGGATGAGGTTGAACGCCTGGAAGACGAACCCGACCTTCTCGCGGCGCAGCAGGGTGCGCTGCTTGTCCGTCAGCGCCGACACGTCCCGGCCGCCGACCCAGATGCTCCCGCCGTCGATCGCGTCGAGGCCGGCGAGGCAGTGCATCAGCGTCGACTTGCCGGAGCCGCTCGGCCCCATGATCGCGGTGAACCCACCCCGCGGGAGGTCGATGTCCACACCCCGGAGGGCTTCGACCCGGGTGGGGCCTTCCCCGTAGACCTTGACGACCTGGCTGGCCCGGACCGCCAGGTCCGGAATGGAAGGTGCGGCGAGCGTCATGGGTAGCCCCGGTCTTGGATGCCACGGACCCCGGGCCCCGTCCCGGGTACGACCCACTGTGTGACGCGGCCCTCTCGGCGGACAGGGCCGATGGGACCCGCGTCGTTGCCCGTCCGGCCGGTGAGGCCGGCTCGCGCCACAGTCCTGGAGCCTGACCGCGAGCGCTACGGCAGCGTCCGCGTCACGCCTCGGTGTCGAGGCCGTGGTCGAACCAGCCGTCCGGGTCGTCTAGCGACCGGCGAGCCTGACCCGCTGCGCTTCGAGGAACCGCCGCTCGGTGGCGTTGGCCGTCAGCTGCGCGGCCGTGGCGTACGCGGCGGCGGCCTCGGCATCGCGGCCCATCCGGCGGAGCAGGTCGGCCCGGGCCGCGTGGTACGGGTGGTAGTCGGGCAGATCGAGCCCGTCGACGACCGCGAGGGCCGCGGCGGGACCCTCCGTCTCGGCCAGCGCCACGGCCCGGTTGAGCGCCACCACCGGGGTGGGCAGGATCGCGTACAGCTGGTCGTAGAGGGCCAGGATCTGGTGCCAGTCGGTGTCGCCGGGCGTGGGCGCGTCGCTGTGCACGGCGTTGACGGCTGCCTGGATCTGGTAGGGGCCGGGACGGTTGCGTCGCAGGCACGCGCGCACGATCGCCTGTCCCTCGGCCACGAGTCCGGCGTCCCATCGTGATCGGTCCTGGTCGGCCAGCAGCACCAGCGACCCGTCCGGTGCCGTGCGGGCCGCCTGGCGAGCGGCGGTCAGCAGCATCAGTGCCAGCAGACCGGCCACCTCGGGCTCGTCGGGCATGAGCGCCACCAGCAGCCGCGCGAGCCGGATCGCCTCGTCCATGAGGTCCACACGCCCGAGCTCCTGACCGGCGGTCGCGGTGTGGCCCTCGTTGAAGATGAGGTAGACGACCGCGAGCACGCCACGCAGCCGGTCGGGCAGCTCGGCGTCGGCGGGGACGCGGTAGGGGATGTTGGCGTCGCGGATCTTGCGCTTGGCCCGCACGATCCGCTGCGCGAGGGTCGCCTCGGGTACGAGGAAGGCACGGGCGATCTCGGGAGTGGACAGACCGCCCAGCAGCCGCAGGGTCAGGGCGACCTGGGCCGGGGTGGAAAGCGCCGGGTGGCAGCAGGTGAAGATCAGCCGCAGCCGGTCGTCGCGCATGAAGCCCGCACCTCCCTCCTCGTCGTCGCCGGCGCCGAGGCGTGCCGCCTCGGTCTGCCGCTGGTCGCGGGTGGCCTCGCGCCGGATCCGGTCGATGGCCCGTCGGCGGGCCGTGGTGGTGATCCAGCCACCGGGGTTGGGTGGCATTCCGCGCTCATGCCAGGTTCGGCTGGCGATCAGGAAGGCCTCCTGGACGGCGTCCTCGGCCAGGTCGATGTCGCGGAACGCGCCGACGAGCGTGGCGACGACCCGTCCGTACTCCCGCCGGAACACCTGGGCGATCGAGGCGTCATCGGGCGGCGACGCTTCGTCGCCGCCCGGGGCACCGCCGCTTCGGACCGGGCGTGTCACGCGTCCTCGGGCTCGGGCTGGAACGGGCGCACCTCCACCGGTCCGCGGCAGGCACGTGTCGCGGACCGGGCCCAGTCCAGCGCGGCGTCGCGGTCCGCGACCTCGATGATCCAGAATCCGCCGAGGTGCTCCTTGGCCTCCGGGAACGGTCCATCGGTGGTCAGGATCTCGCCGTTGTGCTCGCGCACGACCGTGGCGTCGTGCGGTTGCTCGAGCCCGCCGCCGAACACCCAGGCTCCGGCGGCCTTGATCTTCTGATTCAGCGCGTCGACGTTGGTGAACATCTGCTGCATGGTCGCCTCGTCCGGGGGCGCCTGACCCTCGACGTAGTGGACGGACAACAGGTACTGCGCCATGGTCGTGCCTTCCCGTCATGGGGGCCGGCCCGGTGCCGGCCCTCACCCTCTCCACGAACGGCGAGCCCGTAATTCGACAGCCGTCCGAAGACGTTCTGTCACGTCCGGGACCCGTCCTGGAAGGGCCGGACCTCGATCGGACAGGTCGTGGCCTGCGAGAGCCGCTCTGCCCAGGCCAGGGCCACATCGAGATCGGCGACCTCGATCACGCTGAACCCACCCAACATCTCCTTGGTCTCCACGAACGGGCCGTCAGTGGTCACCGCACGGCCGCCCTTGGAGGTCACCACCGTCGCGGTCGCCGCGTCGTGCAGGCCACCGCTGAACACCCAGGCCCCCTCGTCCACGAGCTGTTGGCGAACAGCCTCGACGTTGGCTGAGATCGTCGCCAGCTCGTCCGGTGCGGGCTGGACCGCGTCGGCCGGATACCAGACCGACATCATGTACTGGGTCATGACGTGCTCCTTGCTGTACAGGGCCGACCCGGTGCCGGCCCTCACCATGACCACGAACCAGCGTGACCGTATTCGACATTCTCGGTGCACCCGTGTCGCTCGCCGACGTGGCGGCCCGTCGGTCACCGGGGCTGGGCGATCAGCACCTGAGAGGTCACTCCCCAGGCAGTGATCCGGTCATCGAGGATCACGTCCCAGAGGGTCGGGGGAAGGAACCGGTCGAGCTCGAGGGGCCGGCAGCCGCCGGTCAGCGCGGGCGCCCGGCGCGCCGCCCAGCCCCACAACGTCGACACGGCTCTGGGGATGCCGTGGCCGCCGGCCGTGATGCTGGTCACGCACAGGCGCCCGTGTGGTGACAGGAGCCGTCGCACCTCGCCCACCATCGCTGCGATGTCCTCCTCGGCGAGGAGGTCGAACACGTACGTGGCGACGAACCGGTCGACGGTTGCTGGATCGGGTCCGAGGGGCGGACGGCCGTCGGTCAGCCGGATGCTCGCGCGTGACCGCCACGGTGCCAGCCGCCGGGAGGCCAGCCTGACCATCCGCGGGCTTACGTCGACCCCGAGATAGGTGGACTCGGCGCCCAGTCTGTCGGTCAGCAGCTCGGCAGCCAATGCACCGGTGCCGCAGCCCAGCTCGAACACGCTCCGGGCAGCCTCGAACCCGCCGGCTCCGAGCAGCGCGGTCGTGGCGGGACGCTCGTAGAAGGCCTGGGTGTCCTGCAGCCTCCCGACCCGGTCGTAGACGCGACGTGCATGCTCTGGAGCAAGCGGCACCATCAGACCTTCGACATCGCCGACCATAGCCCGACCCGGTCGCAGCGTCAGCGCGTCCCGGCTGCCGGCCGCAGGTCGGGTAGCGGCGTCGGCTGCGCCCACGCTTCATCGGGCTCGGTCATGACCCGATAGCCGAGCGGGGCGAGCGCCACGAAGATCGCGACGATCCCGGCCGTCGCGGCCACATCGGAGATCGCTGCGTTCCCGACGAGGTCCAGGACCATCCCGACGATCAGCAGCGCACCGATCCAGGCCGGGGCCGTCCGTGCCCGCAGGAGGCCGACGCCCAGCACGATCACGCCGGCCGTGATCGCGACCGAGCCGACGAAGCCGGCGACGAGCACAGGGTTCGACTCCAGCTTGTCGAGCGTGCCGACCGCGATCGTGGCGTCGAGCTTGCCCGTCTCGAGCACGGCCATGAACGCGCCCGTGTTGAGGGTCTCGAGCACGATCCCGCCGACCGCCAGGACCCCGCCGACCTGCGCCAGCCACGGATGCTGCTCGCGCACCAGGTGCGCGAGGGCGAGCACGGTGCCCACAAGCAGCAGCGAGCCGATGACGTAGAGCAGAGCGAAGGTCTCCACGCGCCCCGGGGTCGCCACCAGCGTGGCCACCTCTCGAGTCACGTCGCTGGTGTCGGCCGGGCCCCCGAGTTCGGCGAGTCGAGCCCTCCGGATCAGCCGCGCCCTGCGGTCGCTGCCCGGAGCCGGGACAGCAGGTTCCAGGCGGTGCCGGTGACCGTCTTCGCGGTGACGTCCACGAAGTCGAAGCGGTCGCGCCACAGTGTGATCAGTCCGTCATGGACCTCGAAGGTTCCGCACACCCAGAACGAGCCCGCGACCGGGCCCATGCGAAGCGTGTCGGTTCGCTCCGTGAGGACGACCGGGCCGTTCGCGGCGATGTTGTGCATCTCGACGCGGAACGCGGCGTCGCGGGGGCGGCTCATGCCCCGAAGCTGACGGAGCACCGTGTCCTTGCCGCGGGCGGCGGGGAACGGGACGTTGTGCCAGACGGCCTCGTCGGCCAGATAGGTGGCGGCCTCGTCCATGTCGAGACGCTCGAGCGCGTCGAGGAACGCCTCGACGACCTCGATGGGGTCGGTGGTCGTGGCGTCGGGCTGCGTGTGGGTGGCCATCGGAGAAGTCCTCAGACGTGGAAGACACGAGTCTGGGGTGCGCCCCGCGCGGGCTGCAAGTCCGTCCGGTCGAGGCGGCACACTCCTCTGTAGTACGGAGCGATCGTCGTCAGGGATGTCTCAGCGCAGGCCAGCCTCGGGCAGCGCATCCAGCGTCCGGCTGGCCGCGGAGCCGGCCCACAGGCCGATGATCAGGACGCCGCCGGCCTCGATGAAGCCGAGCAGCAGCGCGGGTGAGGTCCAGGTCAGCGACGAGCCGAGCCCGTAGTAGACGAGCGAGCCGAGCCGGAGGACGAGCAGGGGGCCGGCCAGCAGACTGATTGCCAGCGCCCATGCGGCGGCCCGCTGCGGCTGCCCCGGCGATCGGCGCGACAGGTGGATGCTGGCGGCGACGATCAGCGTGACCGACCAGATCGTCCACCAGTCGACCCACGGCGGGTCGCCGGGCCCCCCGAGCGACATCCCCAGGTTGGCGAGGACGGTCAGCACCAGCCCGGCGGCGAAGCCGAGCAGCCAGGGGGAGGGCCGAACGCGGGGAGCGTCACGGTGGAAGGCGCCCATCGCCGCCACGAGCAGCGCGATGACGGCCAGCGAGATCCATTGCGGGAGCTGGGTGACGAGCGGCTCGTGCGAGCGGATCGTCTGGTACAGCCGCCACGCCTGGTCCGCGATCGCGAGGAGGAACGCCGCTCCTGCCCCGACCTTGGCGGCACGTCGCCATCCCGACGCGAGCGTGACGAACGCGACCAGCCACAGCAGGCCGCCCGCCCACCTCACCCCGGACCGCGCACCGGGAGCACGGAGGGAGGCCACGAGGTCGGCCGGCACCCCCGGCCAGAAGGGCAGGAGCAGGTCGAACAGAACGTTCCAGACACCGCCGACGGCCAGGACGAGCAGTCCGACCAGGACCGCCTGCCGGACCGCCTGGCCCCACAGCAAGGACCGTGGCGGCGCTTCGACGCCGCCGAAGCGCAGCCGGACCGCCAGCCCGACGACGCTCGCCCTCTCGGACAGCGGCGGCCGGCCGAACAGCTCGCGCTCCTCGTCCTCGTCGGGGTCGCCGGTGTGCATCCGCTCGAGGAAGGTGGTGACCATCTCGTCCCCCCACTCGCGCCGGTAGGAGTCAGGGAGGAGCCGCAGCACCCGTCGGTAGCGCTGCTCGAGCCGGTTCACGACGCACCGCCATCCACCGCGGGCCGTCCGGCGGCATCCAGCCGCCCGACCGCCAGCCGGGCGTTCGCCGCCAGACGTTCGGCCTCCGCAGCGAGGTCGAAACGGCCACGCTCGGTCAACCGGTAGTAGCGCCGCCGGCGGCCCTGATGGATCTCCTCGCGTGCGGGCTCGATGAGCCCTTCACCCGTCAGCCGGTCCAGCAGCCCGTACAGGGTGCCGACCTTCAGCTGGATCCGACCGCCGGACAGCGACTCGACCTCGCCGAGGATGCCGTAGCCGTGCAGTGGCCCGTCCACGAGCGCGGTCAGCAGGAAGAACGCCTGCTCGGTCATGCCACCGGTCCTCATCCCGTCAGCATATCTTGTCGGACAAGGCATGAACAGTCGGACGCGCCGCGTCGTCCGCCTCCTATGCTTCTCACGAACGGCCGACCGACGGCGGACCTCGAGGCAGGGGGGCATGACGTGGACCTCGGACTGCACTACGCCATCTTCTCCCGACCGGACGACCCGGCGGCGATCGCGCCGACCCTGGCGCAGACCGCATCGGTCGCGGAGGACGCAGGGTTCGCGACCTTCTCCGTGATGGACCACTACTTCCAGATGGAGATGGGCGGGATGTCGGCCGACGAGCCGATGCTCGAGGGCTACACGACCCTCGGCTACCTCGCCGGCGTCACCGAGCGGATGACCCTCGGGATGCTCGTGACGGGGGTCATGTACCGCTACCCGGGTGTGCTGGCGAAGACGATGACGACGCTCGACGTCCTCTCCGGGGGTCGCGGGCGGCTGGGGATCGGCGCGTCCTGGTACGAACGTGAGCAGGCCGCGTTGGGCATCCCCGTGGTCCCGATGGGGGAGCGGTTCGAGCGGCTGGAGGAGACCCTCCAGATCTGTCTGCAGATGTGGAGTGACGACGACGGCCCCTACGAGGGCACGCACTTCCGGCTCGCCGAGACCCTCTGCGTCCCCCAGCCGCTGAGCGACCCCCACCCGCCCATCCTGATCGGCGGGAGCGGCGAACGGAAGACCCTGAAGCTCGTGGCTCGCTACGCGGACGCGTGCAACCTCTTCGGCCAGGGCCGGGAGGTCGTCGAGCACAAGCTCGACGTGCTGCGCGGACACTGCGACGACGAGGGCCGCGACTACGACGCAATCACGAAGACCCTTCTGGTCACCGGGTCACCGCTGCAGGACACCGACGCGTTCATGGCGAGCCTCGAGGACTACGCCGACCTCGGCGTGACCGAGGTCCAGGTCGTCCCCGACCGGGATCCCCTGGAGTTCGCCGAGCGGATGGGCGAGCTGGTGGGCCCCGCCGGGACCATCGGCTGAGCCGGCCGGAGGCGTGGCGCGTCGGTCTCGCGTCGCGGGACGTTCCTCCCTGTCACGAGGAGCCGCGCACCGCTACGGTCCGCCCCAACCCTCGACGACAAGGACAGGCTGAATGGACGCACGGAGCTTCGCGTGGATCGCTGCCATCGTGTTGGGCGTGCTGCTCGTGCTCGGCGGTGGGGGCACGTGGTGGCTGGTCTCCAACACGCTCGCCGACCAGCAGATCACCACGTCGGAGGACGCCTGCCTGTCCGGGCGTCAGGTCGCTGGTCCCTTCACGGCCTACTGCCAGGCACGGGTCATCAACAAGCACTCGCTCGAGGCCACGGGCGGCAAGACCTACGCCCAGCTCGACCGTGAGGACCCGCTGCGCGACACGGCCATGAACGCCTCGTTCCTGCAGGCGTCGCTGTTCACGTCCGTCCTGGCGTTCGGCGTGTCCGCGATGGCCATCGGCATCGGGATCCTGTTCATCCTGATCGGTCTCGGGATCCGCGACGTGCGTGAGCGGGTCGTCGAGCGCTCGCCGGAGACCGCCCGGGTGGGGTGACCGTCGAGCCGGGCGTCTCGAGCCGGCGGTTCAGACGGGGTCCGACGCTTCGCTGGCGGCGGTCTCCGTCTGACCGCAGGACTCGGCGACCAGCGCGAAGGAGCGCAGCCGCTCGGTCTTCGTGCGTGACCCGGACGCGAGGATGAGCTCGTCGGCCTGGGCGTGCTCGGCGAAGGCCTGCAGCTGCTCGGCGACCTGCGCTCCGGTGCCGACGGCTGCGTAGCGCAGCATCTCGTCGACGCGCGCCCCGGCGGGTGAGTCGAGCAGGAGGTCGAGCTCGTCGTCCGAGAGCCGGCGGCCGCGTCCGACGAGCAGCTTCGCGCGGCGCCGCCGGGTCCAGGCCAGCTGCTCGCGGGCGGCGTCCTCGTCGTCGGCGGCGATGACCATCGCCCCGGCCATGACGTAGGGCGCGTCGAGCTGTGCCGACGGGCGGAACTGGCGCCGATAGACGGCGACGGCCTCCTCGAGCGCCGCCGGGGCGAAATGCGACGCGAAGGCGTAGGGCAGGCCGAGCGCGGCCGCGAGCTGGGCGCCGAACAGCGAGGACCCGAGGATGTAGAGCGGCACGTTCGTTCCCTTCCCCGGTGTGGCGTCGACGCCGGGGATGCGGGAGTGACCGGTCAGGTAGCCCTGCAGCTCGAGCACGTCGTCGGGGAAGTGCTCCGCGGCGGCCGGCGTGCGCCGCAGGGCTCGCAGCGTGTGCTGGTCGGTCCCCGGCGCACGGCCGAGGCCGAGGTCGATGCGCCCCGGGTGGAGGGTCGCGAGCGTGCCGAACTGCTCGGCGATCACGAGCGGGGCGTGGTTCGGGAGCATGACCCCGCCCGAGCCGAGGCGGATGGTCGACGTGTGGGCGGCGACGTGAGCGATGATGACGCTCGTCGCAGCGGATGCGATGGCACGCATGTTGTGGTGCTCGGCGTACCAGACGCGCCGGTAGCCCCACCGTTCGGCATGCTGGGCCAGCTCCACCGTGGCGGTGAGGCTGTCGGCGGCGGTCTCGCCCTCGCCGACCTCGGCCAGGTCGAGGATGGAGAGCGGGGGGACGGCCGGGGAAGATCCGGGGACGGCCGGGGAAGATCCGGGGACGGCCGGGGAAGATCCGGGGACGGCCGGGGAAGATCCGGGGACGGCCGGGGACGGCGGCATGATGACGGCACCTCTGGGAGGCGGGCGCGGGACGGTCGGTGACGGTACCGGTGCTCTCGGCGCTTTCCGGTCCGGTCCCGGCCGGACGGGCGTAGGCTCAAGCGTTCGTCACTACCGATGGGTGCCCGCGATGCGGGTGGAGGAGGCGGGCCGTGACGGTCAGACTGAACCCGTACCTCAGCTTCCGTGACAATGCCCGCGAGGCGATGGAGTTCTACCACTCCGTCTTCGGGGGCGACCTGACGCTGAACACGTTCGCGGAGTTCGGCGCCAGCGAGGACCCGGCCGAGGGCGACAAGGTCATGCATGCGATGCTCGAGGCCGAGCACGGGCTCGTGCTCATGGCCGCCGACACGCCGAACCGGATGGACTTCGAGCCGCCGAGGTCGTTCTCGGTGTCGCTCAGCGGCGACGAGGAGCCGGCCCTCCGGAAGTACTGGGAGGCGCTGTCGGCGGGCGGCAGTGTGATCATGCCGCTCGAGCGCGCCGAGTGGGGCGACAGCTTCGGCATGTGCGTCGACCGGTTCGGCACGAGCTGGATGATCAACATCGCCGGCAGCGGGTGAGGTCGGGGGTTCGGAACGTCGTCGCGTTCCGGCGCCCATTCAGGCGTCCGCCGCGGTCCCGTGCGTGTCGACGGATCCGGCGATCGCTTCTCGCAGCGTCTCGGCGAAGAGGTCGGGGTGGCGGATCGGCCACTGGTGGCGCACCGGCCCGCCCTGGACGTCGACGGCCCGGAACGGCGCGCCGAGCCGTTCGGCGAAGTGTGCCCCGTCGCGGGGCGCGAGGACGGTGTCGCCGCGTCCCCACAGCACGGTGCACGGCAGGCCGGCATCGCGAACCCGACGGATCGCTTCGTCGCGGCTCGTGAAGAACGCGGTGAGCGCCGCCGTCGTGAGGGTGACCGGTGCCCGCGCCCAGGTCCGCAGGAAGCTGCTGGCCGAGCTGGTGCCGCCGTCGTCGGTCCGCTCGTCGTCGGACTGCTCGTCGTCGGTCCGCTCGTCGTCGGACGGACCGGTGTCGTCGCCCTGAAGGATCCGGCGGACGTAGAGCAGCTGCGCCGACTGGGCGATCGAGTCGACGAGGACCAGGTGAGTGACCCGGTCGGGGTGCCGTGCGGCGAACTCGACGGCCAGCGCACCTCCGAAGGAGTGCCCCACGACCACCGCGTCCCTGGTCGATACCGCATCCAGCGTGCGTCGGACCAGGCGCGCGGCTCGTGCGGGGGTCCAGGCGGCGCGGAGCCGCGTCCAATCGGGTGCGACGACGGTCGCCTCGGTGGCCAGCGCCTCGAGCGTGGGCCGATACGTCTCCGGTATCGACCCGAAGCCGTGCAGGAACACCAGCGGTGGTCCCTGCCCCATGCGCAACGTCCCCTCGGGCATGCGGTCACTGAGCGTCGGCATGGGTCACCTCCGCGTCACAATGTGCGAGGCCCTCCCCGCGCCCGCAACGGTGCACCGTGTCCGACCGGTCCGTCGGCGACGTGCTCTTGCTGCCGGTGACGCCGGTCACGGGTCGGGTGGGTGGGTGGTGATGTGGGTGGTGGCGTGGGGGGAGGTCCAGGTGCAGGTGGCGGTGTCGGGGTCGTGGTCGACGTGCCAGCCGGCGCGGTCGAGCAGGGCGTGGTGGCCGGGGCACAGCGGCAGGGTGTGGTCGAGGTCGGTGTCGGCGCCGGCGTGCCAGTCCCCGTGGCTGTGGGCGGCCTGGGTCCAGGCGACGGGCCGGTCGCAGCCGGGGCCGGCGCAGGTGGCGTGGATCATCGCCAGGGCGGGGCGGAGCCAGTCGGGGATGACCCGGCGGGTACGGCCGAACGCGACGGGCCGGTAGGGGCCCAGCGAGAGGATCGGGGTGAGCTTGGCGTCCGCGAGCAGCGCCAGGGCGGTGGCGAGGTCGAGCGGGGTGCCGGAGGCGAGCCGGGTGGTGCGGGTGGCCAGGTCGGGGCGGCCGAGCAGCGTGTACAGGTCGATGAACAGCCCGACGTGGGGGGTGGCGCCCTGCACGGTGGGGCCGCCGTTGGTCTGGGCCCAGGCTTCGGCGGCCTTGAGGATGGCGTCGAACGCGTCGTGGCGGGCCTGGGCGGGGGTGCGCCGTTCGGTGTCGGGGACCTCGGCCGGGTCGTGGGTGTGGAAGGCGTCGAGGAGGGTGTTCAGCCGCTCGCCGGTGACCGGGTCGAGCAGGCCGCGTAGGTCGCCGAGCCCGTCGATCGTGCGGGCGTGGAACAGTTCGCGTCTGGGGTGGCGGCCGGGCGGGGCACCGGCGCCGTCGGGGTCGACCACGTCGGCGATCCTGCTGCACGCCGTGGCGAGATCCTTCGGGGTGGCGTCGCGTGCCAGGCGCAGCAGGGTGTCCTCGTGGTCGGCCAGCGCGTCGAGCCGGCCGGGGGTCGCGAAGCGGACCAGCGTGTCGGCATGGTCGAGGGTGATCTGGCCGGCGGCGAGCGCGGCGACGAAGCCGGGGAAGCGGGCCAGCCGGGCCGCGGTGTGGGCGTGGCGGCGGGCCGGACCAGGATCGCGGCGGGTGCGCATCCGCCACCACGACGCCGCGGTCACGCACGCATCGTGGCGGTAGGCCTGACGCCGATCGATCGCACGCAGCCCGGCGGCACGGGCGGCCTGGAGCCGGGTGATCTGCTCGTCGAGAGCGACCGTGTGCTCGAGCAGCGTCCGGTCGTCCAGCCCATCCAGATCCAGGCCGCCAGCAGCCGCCACCGCCGTGTCCAACCCCGCCAGCACCCGCTGCGACGACAGCGCGGCCGGAGACGCGGACGGGGACGCGGACGGGGACGCGGACGGCGGGCCGGGATCCGCGGCGTCGTAGACCGCCGGCGGGCCAGCCACCTCGCCCGCCGCACGGACCAGCCGCAGCAGCCGCGGATGCGGCCGTCGCGGACCACGCCCCGAGCGTGGCGGACGCGCCGCCACCGCCCGGTACACCGGCACCGGCTCCGACACGTCCACCTCCTCCACAGACCGTCGCGCTGCTGTCGTTTCGACGTGACGGCAACCTACGCAGGGGGTGTGACATCCAGGTTCGGGGCTGTCGGGTCAGCCCTCCAGGAACCAGCCGTAGGGGCTCGGCGGCACCCTCGCTGCCTTCCGTGGGTCGTAGTGGTCGTGCTGCAGCAGCGCCGCGAGCTCGGAGCGGCTGCTCACACCGACCTGCCGGTAGATCGCCTTCACGTGGTCGTGGGCGGTGTGCTCGGAGATCCGGAGGTCCCCCGCGAGCTGGATGAGCGACCGGCCGGCGAGCAGGCGGGCGAGCACCTCCCGCTGGCGGGGGGTCAGCCCGATCGCGTCCAGCAGCACGTCGGCGACCTGCGCCGGCCGCGCGAGCCCGACGACCACCGCGACGGCGGCCGGGTCCTCGGCGGTGCGCGACGCCTCCAGCGACAGCCAGCGCCCGTCCGGACAGCGCAGCCGTGACACCGTTGCCGGCCACTCGGGGCGCGCCCGCAGGGCCGCGGCCGCCGAGAGCGCCGCCGCGTCGAGCTGGTCGGGGCCGGCCGCGTCCGCCCACCGCGCCGCCGCCGCGGTCAGGGCGTCGACGCGCCGGTCGGGCCGGACGACGAGGATGCCGGGCGGGTCGGGGGACAGCTCCGGGCGGGCTGCCGCATCCCGCAGCATCGCCTGGCGCAGGGCCGTCGTCACGTGCGGGGCGACCGCCTCCACGGCGGCGACGTCGTCGGGGCTGAAGCGACCGTCCGAGCGGTAGAGGACGACGTTGCCCCACCGCACGTCGTCGGCGACGAACACCGCGCGCAGCTCGTCCGTCGCGCCCAGCGGGCCGAGGAGCTCACGGAAGCGCGCCGCGCGCTGCAGCGCCCCGTCCGTCGCGACGCTCAGCACGGCGGTCGTGCGACCGGCGGCGGCGATCGATCGGAAGGTGGTCGGCTCGTCGTCGCGGAACTCGTAGGCGAAGACCACCTCGGCGGCCTCGCCGGACTGCGGCATGCCCGTCACCACGCAGGAGGTGAAGAGCTCGGTGGCGGGGTCCACGGTCGACCAGGCCGCCACCCCGAAGTCGACGGCGGTGTGCAGCAGGTCGTCGAACCGGAGCCGCGCCCCGTCGAGGTCGAGCCCGGCGTCCACCACCGACGCCGCGCGACGTGCCAGCCCCTCCGCCGTTCGCATGACCCGAGGCTAGAGAGCGCCGACCGGGATGACCATCCCCCGTTGTGGGGATGGCGGCCTCGACGGGGACGCGGTCAGGCTGCCGAGGCGCCACGAGGCGTCTGGAGGCGTCACGCGGCGTCTGGAGGCGTCCGGCCCCGACCACGGAGGAACATCATGGCCGCATCGACCGAGTCGGCACGGAACGCGCCGGTGCCCGCTGCGCCCAGGCAGCCGTTGCCGCGATGGATGCACCGGCTCTCGTCCCGCGTGCACACGGGCCTCTACCGGACCTCGGGCGGGCGGGTCGGCGCGGCCGTCGGCCGCAACCGGCGGCCCGTGGCCCTGCTCACGACGACCGGCCGTCGCAGCGGCCAGCCGCGGACGACACCGGTCCTCTATGTGTCCGAGGGGGATGGGTTCGTGGTCGCGGCCTCCAACCTCGGACGCGACGCGCACCCGGCCTGGCTCCACAACCTGCGGGCAGAGCCGCGGGCCAGCGTCCAGGTCCGTGGACGGTCCGTTCCGGTCCGCGCACGGATCGCCACCGGCGCCGAGCGCGAGCGGCAGTGGCAGCGGCTCCTGGCCATCCAGCCCCGGTTCACGACCTTCCAGGAGCGCACCGACCGGGAGATCCCCGTGCTGGTGCTCGAGCCGGACGGTCCCCCGACACCCGCCGGCCGGCGGACCGCCGGACCGGCGACGACCCCCACCCGCACCGTGCCCCGCTGGGTGCCCTGGGTCGCCCTCAGCGCCGTGGCGGCCACCTGGCACATGCTCATCGACGTGCATCTCGGGCTGTTCGGACCCGCCGGGGCGACGCTGTCGACGCTCCAGGGCCTCTGGGGACTGCTCGTCACCGTCCTCACCGTGTGGTGGCTCGTCGCGGCGCTGCTGGCCGTCGCCGGCAGCGGGGCTGCGCTGCGCTGCGTCCTCGTCCTGACGCTGGTTCGGGGGCTGCTGCTAGGCGGCGTGGTCGCCATCGCGGCGGCCCCGCCGCCGAGCGACGCGTTCCCGTTCCAGGACCTCGCCCATCTGCTCGGCCTCGGGGCTGGTCTCGTGGCGACCCGCCTGCTGTGGGACGACGTCGCGCGGCGTGGCTGGCCGCGGGGCGGGCCCATGCTGTGGGCCACGGTCGGTCTGCTCGTGGCGGTCAACGCCGCCGCCATGCCCCTGAACATGGCCTTCCTGGGCGCCTGACGGAGGTCCCGGACGTGGTTGGTGGTCGCTGCTGCGACCGGCCACGGTCAGGCGGTCTCCTCGTGGCGGTGGCCCTCGGCCAGCTCCCGCAGGGCGTCGAGATCGAGCCGGGAGGCCGGTACCACGACGGCCTTCACCGCCGTGGTCGCGGTGACGGTCGCCGTGCGCTCGCCCGCCTCGAGCAGCGCCCGCTCGCCGATGACCGCCCCGGGGCCGAGCTCGGCGACGGCCGTCCCGTCCACGTCGACGGACACGACGCCGTCGAGGAGCAGGTACAGCTCGGCGCCCGGCTCGCCCTGGCGGCACAGCACGGCCCCGGCCGGGTAGGTCGCGACCGGGGCGCGGCCGGCGTCGCGCATGATCGTGTCGGCCAGGCGGCGCTCCAGCGCCGTCTCGGCGGCGGTGACCAGCGCCGGCGAGCGCTCGTCGCCCCACGGTGAGGTCACCGGCCCGCGCCGGTACCACTCGTCGAAGTCGGTGACGCCCACCTTGGCTGCGAGCGCCCCGTCCGCGTCGTACACCCAATGGCGCGGGAACGGGCTGGCGTCCCGAACCTCGAAGGACGCGGTGCCGTCGGTGCGGACGACCAGCCGCAGCGTGGTCCACACGACCGGCGGGACGAGCTGCCAGTAGGGGGGTCGGTCGAGGCGGCGGGGCGCCGGCAGCGGGACGCGACCGCCGGCGGACTGCTCGAACACGACCTCGCCGCCGCCGAACACCGCTGGCGCCTGACGGTCGGGGAGCGGGATCGCCCGGAAGGTGAACCGGCGGCCCACGTTGAGCTTCGTGCGCCCGATGATCCCGCCGCCGAGGTAGCCGGCCTCGCGCACCCGCCCGTCGTCGTCGACCTCGACGTAGACCCGCAGGTCGTTCACGAAGCGGAACCGCGCCTGCCGCCCCCAGTCGTCGAGGTCGCCGAGCCGGTCCGGCAGCGGCGGGTCGACGCTCATGACGCCCAGCTCGAACATGGCCGCCGGGAATCCCGAGGCCAGCTCCGACGGGATCCACGAGACCGAGGTGACCGACGACTCGATGCGCACGCGACACCCCCTGTGCCCTCACCGGTGCCCCCGGGCACCGAGCACGCGGATCGAACCAACCCCAGCGGGGACCGGCAAGCGATTCGGGGCGCCGCGTCGGAAGGGCGCGCAGCGAGCACATCCCGCATGGTGCACACGCGCCGCTGGCTACCATGGTCACGCACGCGACCGTCCGGTCGCTCACGGGGCAGGCGGATGGCGGTCGACGGACCGGTGCGGGGCAGAACGGCGCAGCGGCGCGTCGTCAGCGTGCTGTTCGCCGACCTCGTCGGGTTCACGACCCTCTCGGAGCAGCTCGACCCCGAGGAGGTCGCCGCGGTCCAGGACGGCTACTTCGCGGGCGTCCGCGACGCCGTGGAGGCACTCGGCGGCCGGGTCGAGAAGTACATCGGCGACGCCGTCGTCGCGGCCTTCGGGGTCGTGCGTGCCCGCGACGACGACGCCCGCCGGGCCGTCGAGGCCGGGTGGGAGGTCGTCGACGTGGTCCGAGGGCTCACCACCCGGCTCGGTCTCGCGCCGGACACGCTGCGGGTGCGGGTGGGCGTGAACACCGGCGAGGTCCTCGTCACCCGCGACGGCGGCGACGAGTGGCGGCTCACCGGCGACGCGGTCAACGTGGCGGCCCGGCTGCAGTCGGCGGCCACACCGGGGGAGGTCGTCGTCGGTCCGGTCACCGCGTTCGCCGTCGAGGATGCGGTGGTGCTGCGTCCCCTGGGCGCGCTCGCGCTGAAGGGCAAGACCGCCGGCGTCGAGGCCTGGGCCGCCGTCGGGCGGCGCGCCGCCAGCGCGCCGTCCGCTCCGGCCCCGTTCGGCCGTCAGGCGACGGTCGTCGGTCGCGACGAGGAGCTCCACCGGCTCGAGCGCGCGGTCGGCGAGGCGCGCGACCGTCGTCTCACGGTGCTCGTCGCCGGGGCTCCGGGCGCCGGCAAGACCCGCCTCGTGACGACGTTCGCGCAGCGGCTCGAGGGGACCGGCGTGCCGGTGTGACACGCTTGCGGCCGCGTCCCCGACCGCCCCGCCGGTCTGGCTCGTCGAGGACTGCCACCACGCCGACCCCGACCTCGTCGCGTTCCTGAACCACGCCCGGGAAGCGGGCCCTGCCCACGGGCGGCTCCTGGTCGCCACGACCCGGCCGATGCTGCCCGCCGGCGACCGGACGACGCTCGCCGTCGACCTCCGGGTCGACCTCGGGCCGCTGACCGACGCCGAGCTGACCCGGATCGTCGAGTCCCTCGTCGGTGCCGGTGTGGTCCCCGCACCGGTGCTGGCGGACGCCGTCGCCGCCGCCGGCGGCAACCCCCTCTTCGTCGAGGAGCTGCTGCGGTCCTGGCAGCACCGTGGCGCCCTGCAGCAGCACGACGACGGCACCTGGGTCTTCGCCGAGCCGGCGGGCGGACTCGCGATCCCGGCGACCGTCCAGGCGATCTACCTCGCTCAGCTCGACGGACTGCCTGACGCGCCCCGGGAGGTGGTCGACGCCGGCTCGGTCCCCGGGATCACCTTCCCCTCCCGTGCCCTGCCCGAGCTCGGTGTGCCATCGCCGGGCGCCGCCCTCGAGCTGCTGCACGCCGCCGGGCTCCTCGAGGGGCCGCATCCGCAGCCCCTCGACCGCCACTCCTACACCTACCGGCACGCGCTGCTGCGCGACACCGCCTACGCCTCCCTGCCACGCGCCGAACGGGCCCGGCTGCACCTGCGGTTCGCGCGGTGGCTCGTCGCGACGATCCAGCCCGACCCGCCCGCCGAGCTCGTCGGCCTGCACCTGGCGGCCGCCGTCGCGACCGCCCCCGCCCTGCCCGTGCTCGCCGCCGACCTCGACCGGGAGGCCCTGGCCGTCGAGGCCGGGACGTGGCTGGAGACGGCCGCCAGCCGGCTGCTGGCCAGCGCACCGGAGCGTGCGGCCCGCGCCCTGGAGCAGGTCTTCGCGCTCCCCGGGGCGGTCGATGTTCCCGTGCAGCTGCGCCGACGGCTGCTGCACGGCGAGGCGCTGCGCCGCGCCGGCCGGCTCGACGAAGCGATGGCCGCGTTCGCCGATGCCGCGGCGCTGGCCGCCGACCTCGCGGACGCGCCGGGCGCCGCGACGGCCGCGATCGGGTACGAGGACGCGCTGTTCGCCACCCGACTGCCCCGCGAGCTCGACGGCGACACCTCCATCCGGCTGCTGACCCGGGCACTGTCGCTCCTCGACCCGGGGGATCCGCTGCGAGGCCGGGTGCTCGGCGCCCGGGGACGGGCGCGGCTGTTCGCGGGCGACGGCGCCGGCGGCACCGACGACTGCGCCGCCGCGATCGAGGCCGCCCGTACCGCCGACGACGCCACCGGCATCGCCCGGGCCGTGCACGCGCGTCGCGCGGCGCTGACGGACCCCGACGACCTGCCCGTCCGGCTCGACGAGGGCAAGGTGCTCGTCGCCGCGGCCCGCGAGTCCGGCGACCTCGAAGCCGCCCTCGAGGGGACGCGGCTCCAGTTCGTCGACCTCCTCGAGGCCGCCGACGCCGCCGGCGCCGCCACGGCGCAGCAGGAAGCGGAGCGGCTCGTCGCCGGGCTGGGCCGCCCGCTGTACGCCTGGTACCCGCCGATGTGGCGGTCGCTGCAGGCCCTGCTCCACGGCGACCTCGCCGCGGCCGAGGAGGCGATCGGCGACCTCGCCGTCGTGGGGCAGCGCGTCCACTACCGGGACGTGGCGCGGGTCGTGGCCGCGCTGCGCGTGGCGCTGCTCACCGAGCGCGGCGACCCCGCCGGGGCGCTCGACGCGCTTCAGGCCGAGTACCGCGAGAGCCCCGTCCGGTGGCTCGGCACCATGTCCTCGGTGCTGGCGCGGGTCGGTGACACGGCCGGGGCCGCCCGGCTGCTGGACCGTGCCGCGGCCGACGACTTCGCGGCGCTGCCGGCCGACCTGAGCCGCACCTACGTGCTCGCGATGCTCGCGGATGCCGCCGGCCGGACCGCCCGTCCGGAGATCGCCGCGCGCATCGCCGACCTGCTGCGTCCGTGGCGGGGGCACATGATCGTGCTCGGCTCGGGCGCGCTGTGCCTCGGTGCGGCCGACCACTACCTCGCGCTCGCGGAGGAGGCCGCCGGCGACGCGACCGCGGCCGCCGTGGCGCTGCGTGACGCCATCCGGCTGAACGACCGCCTCGGGGCCGTGCCGGCCGGCGGCTGGTCGCGCCTCGCCTTGGCCGCCAACCCGACGGTCGACCCGGTCGAGCGCACCGAGCTGCTGGACGCGGTCGCGACCGTGCTCACCACCGACGACCTGCCGGCCCTGCGGGCCCGCATCGACACCCTCGTCCGAGCTGCGGAGGACTGACCCGTGAACCACCTCGACACGACCCTCGACGTGCTCACGCGCGAATGGGGAGACGTTGTCCGGCTGCTCGGCGACGTGACCACCGACGGCTGGCGACGGCCCACGCGGCTCGCCGGCTGGACCGTCGCGGATCTCGGTGCGCACCTCGTCTGGGGGGTGTCGATGGAGGCGGAGGCGGTCCGCCGGGCACGCCGGGGTGTCGAGATGCTGGCCGACGGTCGGCACCTGCCGACCGACGACGCGCCGATGGTCCCGGACGCGCTCGCGTCGGCGGTCGCCGAGCTCCTCGAGGCCCTGCACGCGCTGCGGGCGGCCGACGACCTCGACCGGGAGCGCGTCCTCGTGCCGCTGGCCACCGGGGCGTTCCCGCTGCCCTTCGTCCAGGCGGTCCTCGCCATGGAGGCCGGCATCCACGCCGACGACGTGCGTGCCGCCCTGGGCCAGCCACGGCCGCTGCCCGACGACGTCGTCCGCGCCACGCTCGACGTGCTGCGGGCCTACCTCCCGGTCATGGGCGCCGCCGGCGCGCCCGGGCCGGCGGACGGGACCCGCGTCGTCGTCGTCGGCGGATCCTTTTCCCTGGGGCTGCAGCACGCATCCGACGGCTGGGCCGTCGACGACGGGACGGGTCCGGCGACGACCACCGTGGCCGCGGACGACAGCGACGCCGTGCGCTTCCTCATGGGCCGGATCCCCGCCGACGCGCCGACGCTGACGATCACGGGCGAGCGGGAGCCAGCCGCAGCGTTCAAGCGCTGGTTCCCGGGCCCCTGACCGCACGGTCACACCTGCAGACGCGGCTCCCCATCGGACGGGCGGCTCGTGTCGGCGACGCCGCCGGCAGACGGTCCGCTGGAGCCGTCGCACGTACCGCCACACGACCGGGAGGACCCCGTGGACATCGGCTACACGCTCATCTGTGAGGAACACCCGCCGACCGACCTCGTCGACAACGCCGTCCGTGCCGAGGAGGCCGGCTTCACCTACGCCGCGATCTCGGACCACTTCCACCCGTGGCTGCCCGAGCAGGGCAACGCGCCCTTCGCCTGGACCGTGCTCGGTGCGCTGACGGCCCGGACCGACCTGCCGCTGATGACGCAGGTGACCTGCCCGACGAAGCGCTACCACCCGGCGATCGTCGCCCAGATGGCGGCGACCACCGCGGCGATGGCGCCGAAGGGGTTCACCCTGGGCCTCGGGACCGGCGAGCTCCTGAACGAGCACGTCGTCGGCGGCGAGTGGCCCGACCCCGACACCCGACAGGACATGTTCGACGAGGCGCTCGGGATCATCCGCGACCTGTTCACCGGCGAGGAGACGACCCACCGCGGCCGCTTCTACACGGTCGACCGGGCGCAGCTGTACACGCTGCCCGACGAGGCGCCGCCAATCGCGATCGCGGCCGGCGGTACCACCGCCGCGCAGCTCGCGGCCCGCGCCGGCGCGGCCCTCATCTCGACGAGCCCGAGCAGCGACCTCGTCGAGGCCTACCACGAGGCTGGCGGCACCGGCCCGGTCTACGGCCAGGCGACCGTGTGCTGGCACGAGGACGCCGACGAGGCCGCCGAGCTGATGCGCGACCACTGGCGCCAGAGCGCACTCGACTGGGACGCCAACGCCGAGCTCGTGAACCCGGCCGCCTTCTCGTCGGCGACCCAGACGGTGCGCGTCGAGGACGTGACCGGCAGCAAGCCGATGGGTCACGACCTCGACGAGTACCTGCAGTCGCTGTCGGTCTACCGCGACGCCGGGTTCGACAACCTCTCGCTCCACAACGTCGGGCCGCACCAGGAGGAGTTCATCGACTGGTGCCGGGACACGCTCTTCCCGGCCCTCGAGGAGTGACCCGGTCCGTGGCGTCAGGCGCTGCGCCGCACGAACTGCAGCCGCCAGGCCTCGGGGCCGCGCTCGAGGTAGTCGACGGCGAACGCGCCGGGCTCGCGCTGCTCGATCTGGGCGAGCAGCGGCAGCGGGTCGTGCGGCGCGACCAGGACCAGCCCACCGTCCGGCCGAACGGCGTCGAGAGCGCCGAAGATCGTGGCGTGCCGGATCGCGTGGGGCACGATGCGGGCGTCGAGCTCGGGATACCCGTCGTCCTCGGTCTCGCCGCAGCCACAGGTGTGGCCGCTGTTGCCGGCGTGCGTGGCGGCTCCGTCATCGTGCGCGTGGGCGGCGTGGCTGTGGCCGTGCCCACCGTGGTCCTGGCTGTCGCCGCCGAGGATCTCGTGCATCCCCTCGAGCATCGCGGCCAGCGACACGTCGCGGGCGGCGGCGAGCAGCGGCAGGATCTGCTCGTTCTCCTTGCGCAGGTGGCTCGCGAAGAGCGTGTCGAGGGTGTGCGCGGCGGCCGCGGCACGGACCGCGTCTGGTGCGGTCTCGACGGCGGCGACCGTCTCGGTGATGAGGCGGTGCTCGTCGGTCATGGCGGTGACGAGCAGGCGGCCCTCGCTCAGTTCGCCCGCCGCCGGGTAGAGGGTCTCCTCCTCCGCCCGGGCGTGGGGGAGCAGCTCGCGGCGGCTCCAGTCGACGAGGTCGGCACGCGCCGCCGCGACGTTGGCGGACGGGCGGGAGGCCGCGGTCAGCACGGCCTCGACGCGGGCGTGCAACGCGCCGGCGAGCTCGGCGTGGTGCTGCTCGACGGCCTCGACGGCATCGGCGTCGGCGGCGGTGGTTGCGAGGACGACGGTGTTCATGGCGGGTGCTTTCGTTCGGTCGGTGAGCCGGGTGGCTGGCGCTGGGCGTCGGATTGCACGGCGATCATAGTTTATAACAGTGAGTGAAGAACTAATAGTTTCGTCTCGTGCGAGGTGCGACCGCTCCATCGGCGCGGCGACCGGGGCCGCCGACGCCGTAGCATGCGCCGTGACCATCTCACCCGATCCCGTGGCGCTGTCGCGCCCCGCCGTCGCCGCCCGCCTGAGCGCCGCCGGGTGCGTCTTCGCCGACGACGAGGCCGACGTGCTCGTCGCGGCGGCGCGCAGCGCCACCGAGCTCGCGGCCCTGGTCGCCCGGCGCGCGGCCGGCACGCCCCTCGAGCAGGTCGTCGGCTGGGCGGCCTTCGCGGGGCTGCGGATCGCCGTCGAGCCCGGCGTCTTCGTCCCGCGGCGGCGCACCGAGCTGCTCGTCCGGCAGGCCGCCACCCTGCTGGCGCCCGGCGCCGTCGTCGTCGACCTGTGCTGTGGCACGGGCGCCATCGGGGCGGCCCTGCGCGCGACCTGCGGGGCGATCGAGCTCCACGCGGTGGACTGCGACCCGGTCGCGGTCCGCTGCGCCCGGCGAAACCTCGCCGGCGCCGGGGCGGCGGTGTCCGACGGTGAGGTCCACGCCGGCGACCTGTACGAACCGCTGCCCGGCCGGCTCCGGGGACGGGTCGACGTGCTGGTCTGCAACGCCCCGTACGTGCCCACCGACGCGATCGCCACCCTGCCGCCCGAGGCGCGGGACCACGAGCCGCGGACGGCGCTCGACGGCGGCGCCGACGGCCTCGACCTCCACCGGCGGGTGGCCGTCGGGGCGCCCGCGTGGCTGGCGCCGGGCGGCGCCCTGCTGCTCGAGACCAGCGTGGAGCAGGCCGCGCGAACCGCGGCCCTCGTGGCCGGTGGCGGGCTGATCCCGCGGGTGGTCCGCGACGACGGGCTCGACGCCACGGTCGTCGTCGGCGTCCGCTGACCGCTCGCCCGTGGTCGGCGCGATGGCAGTGCCTACGGTCGTGGGACGACGCCGCGACGAGGAGCGAGGCGATGGCCGACCCCGAGCGAACCGCCGCCGACCTGATCACGCCGGACGCGTCGCTCGAGGAGCTGCGCGCCGCGGCCGCCGGCTGCACGGCGTGCGACCTCCACGAGACGGGGACGCAGACGGTGTTCGGGCAGGGCGCCGCCGACGCCGAGCTCGTCGTCGTCGGCGAGCAGCCCGGCGACCAGGAGGACCAGCAGGGGCTGCCCTTCGTCGGGCCGGCCGGCGACGAGCTCGACCGCGGGTTCGAGGCCGTCGGGATCGACCGTGACGCGATCTACGTGACGAACACGGTGAAGCACTTCAAGTGGTCCGAGCGGCGCGGCAAGCGACGGATCCACGAGAAGCCGAACCGCATCGAGATCCGGTCCTGCCTGCCGTGGCTGCAGGCCGAGGTCGGCGCCACCGGCGCGCGGGCGCTGCTGTGCCTCGGGTCCACCGCCGGCCAGGCGCTGCTCGGCAGCGGATTCCGGGTCACCCGGCAGCGCGGCGAGATCCACCCCGGGCCGCAGGGCACCGTCGTCACCGCGACCGTCCACCCGTCGGCGATCCTGCGCGCCCCGTCCGACGACGACCGCCACGAGGCCCGCGCCGCCTTCCAGGAAGACCTCGCCAGGGTCGCCGTGCTGCTCCACGACGGGCTCGAGGCGGCGCTGGCCGCCGGGACGAAGGCCGAGCTGTACGCCCGCGCGCAGGCCCTCGACGTGCCCGGCCGCTCGAGCATGGACAAGGGCGCACTGGTCCGGGCGGTCGCGACGGCCCTGAGCGCCTGACGACCGGAGCTCCGGCTGTCGCCCGACCCGGTCAGGACCGCAGCACCGTCAGCGCCGACCGAGGCCGGATCGCCACGTCGAGCCAGCCACCTCCTTGCCGTCGCGGGCCACGTCGCGTAGAAAGCGCCCTACACCCCGTATGTCCTTCGCTGGGCCGACGGCTGCGCAGGAACGGGTGGTGTGTGGGTGTCGTCGAGCACGAGGGACAGGATGCGGCGCGGGACGCGACGGTGGGCAGCGTCGGTCCTGGTGGCGGCACTCCTCCTTGCGGGGTGTGGCGGATCGCCGGGCCCGACCGACGAGGGGACGGCCGGCGCCGTGAGCAGCGAGCAGGCGGGGGGCGGAGGAACGAGCGACGGCACGGGCGGCAGCAGCGGCGCCAGCAGCGCCTCGGGTGGCGCGGGCGCTGCGGCGATGCTCACCGACACCCAGCGGGGCCATCTCGTGACCGACGGGAAGACCACCTGGGACGTGACCTACGCGAACGACACGACGGTGGTCGACGGCGACGCGCTCGACGCGCTCACGTCCGCCGACCCGTCCTCGGGCACCTACACGTTCGACACCGGCGCCGCCGATGCGGTCGGGATCGACCTGTCCGAGGGGCGGGTCCTGCTGATCGCCGGCACGGCCCTGCGCCGCATCACCGGCACCTCGTCGGCGGACGGCACGACGACCGTCACCACCGAGCAGGCGAGCCTCGCCGACGCCATCCAGGACGGCGAGGTGGCCTGGGACGTGCCGATCCGGTTCGACTACGACCAGTTCCTGACGGCCACGAGCGGTGGGTCCGGGTCCGGATCCGCCGCCGCGGTGCCCGGATTCGGCCCCGGGCCCGGTCCCGACGTGCAGTCCGCGGCGTCCGGACGCGTCCACCTCGCCCGGGTCGCGATGACGATGCCCGACGGGCGGATCATCCCGGTCGATGACAGCGAGCCGTCGCTGCAGATCAACCGGAAGCCCGACTCCGGCCAGGTCGAGTGGATCTACGACTCCCCGGATGGGAACAAATACCAGTTCCGCCTCACCGCGCACGGTGACACGGTGGACATCCTCACCGTCGTCTCGCGTGGCGGCAGCAACGACACGAAGATGGCATTCCGAGGCGAGGGCACGATCGGCAGCCTGCGGGCCGTCGCCTCCAACGAGTACGGGGACGGTGAGCTCGCGTCGTCCGACGTGAACGTGAACCAGCTCGCCAGCAACTTCCACCTGTCCCTGGCGGTCGCCGGAGCCGGCGTCACGCCGGTGAACTTCGACGTGCCGGTCCCCATGCTCACCTACACGTGGCTCGTCGGCCCCATCCCCGTCACCCTCGACCTGACGGCGGAGGTCATCGGCAAGGTCGACGCGAAGGCGAACGCCTCGGCGACGGCCGAGTCCTCGTTCACCTACCGGGGCGACGCCGGCTTCAGCTACGAGGGCACCGACGTGTCGATGTCGGGGAACACGGCCATCGACGAGATGGACCCGAAGCCCGCCGACTCCGCGGCGAGCATGGGGCTCGACGTCAACGCCGAGTTCGGGCTCGCGTTCCCCGTCGTGTCCATCTCCATCCTCGAGCAGGGCATCATCCCGCATCTGAAGGTCGGGGCGGTGATCGGCTCGAACCTGCGATGGGGCGGGCCCGCCGCCGGGTTCCCGGCCTCGTCGCTGTGCAAGTCGGCCTACGTGCGGGAGGTCGTCAAGGGCGGCTACGACCTGAAGTTCCTCGGACTCAGCCTCGACGAGGTGGACAAGAAGCTCTTCGAGGACGAGCAGAAGACGCAGAGCGAGCACTGCCCCGACGAGAAGTGACGGTCAGGACCGCAGCACCTTCAGGGCCGAGCGGGCGGCGTTCGCCCCGCACATGCCGTGCACCCCGGGCCCCGGCGGGGTCGCCGACGAGCACAGGAACACGCCCGGCGCCCCCGTGAAGTACGGATCGGGGGCGAGGCGCGGGCGCACGAGCACCTGCCAGGGGTCGTTCGCGCCCGCCGCGATGTCCCCGCCCACGTAGTTGCGGTTGTAGTCCGCGAGGTCGGCCGGGGCCCACACGTGCCGGCCGACGATCCGGTCGCGCAGCCCGGGCGCGAACCGCTCGATCTGGTCGACGATCGTCTCGGCGGCGTCGCCCGTGTAGCCGTTCGGCACGTGGCCGTAGGCCCACACCGGGTGCACGTCGCCGGCCGAGCGCTGCGGGTCCGCGAGGTACTGCTGCGCCACCAGCACGAACGGCCGCTCGGGCATCCGCCCCTTCGCGACGTTGCGCTCACCGGCGTTGATCTCCTCGATGGTCCCCCCGACGTGCACCGTGCCGGCGCGCCGGCAGGCGTCGGCCTCCCACGGCACCCCGCCCTCGACCGCGAGGTCGACCTTGCAGACCCCCGGGCCGTAGCGGTAGCCGGCGAGCTGCTTGCGCACGTGGCTCGGCAGCCGGTCGCCGACGATCGTGAGCACGTCCGTGGGGGAGGTGTCGAGCAGGACGACCCGCGCCGGCGGTACGTCCCGCAGCGACGACACGCGGACCCCGGTCGTGATCGTGCCGCCGAGCGAGGTGAGCACGCTCGCCATCGCATCCGTGATGGACCGTGACCCGCCGGCCGCCACGGGCCAGCCGACGTGGTGGGCTGCCGCCGTCAGCATGAGCCCGACCGCGGCCGTGGTCGGCCTGTCGAGCGCGTAGATGGCATGGGCCGCGACGCCCCCGAACAGGCCCCGGGCCTCGTCGGACTGCCAGCGGCGCGCCAGCAGCGTGGCCGACTGCAGCGCGTGCACCCCGAACCGCGCGAGCACGATCGGATGGCGCGGGACGTGCTGGATGGGGCGCAGCAGGTCCTCCGCCAGGTCGTCGAACCCGTCGGCGAGCGGCCCGAACAGCCGTCGCCAGGCCGGGCCGTCCGCACCCAGACCCGCGGCCGTGCGGTCGAGGTCGCGCTCCAGCGCGGCGGCCCGGCCACCGTCGAGCGGGTGCGCGAGGTCGATCTCGGGCCAGCGCCACTCGAGCCCGTGGGCGGCGAGGTCGAGCGAGGCGAAGAAGGGGGACGCGGCACCGAAGGGGTGCACCGCAGAGCACACGTCGTGGGTCAGCCCGGGCAGCGTCAGCTCCCGGGTGCGGGTGCCGCCGCCGATCTCGTCGGCGGCTTCGAGGACCGCGACCTCGAAGCCCTCGCGGGCGAGGGTGATGGCCGCCGCCAGCCCGTTCGGGCCGGCGCCGACGACGACAGCGTCGATCATGATCGCTCCTGCGAGCCGAAGGCGGTGGCCTCGTGCGAGCCGTCCGGCCATGGTTGGGACGCCAGCAGCCCGCGGACCTCGACGAGGCCCTCCTCGAGCTGCCCCGCCGCAGCGTCGACGATCCGGTAGTGGTGGGCATGGCGCTGGATCGGCTGCGACTCGAGGAAGATGCAGCGCAGCTCGCCCTCCGCGAACCCGCACTGGTCCTGCACGGCCGTGAGCAGCTGCTCGTGATGGAGGTGTCCGTCACCGAAGTTCCACCCCGCCACCACGCCGGCGATCCACTCACCGTCGTTGACCTCGTAGGCCTCCACGTCGTCCACGGCCCGCTCGATGAGGTCGTTCAGCGCCCGGCCGTGCAGGTGCATCGACCGGAACGCGAGCGCCTTGCCGAGCAGGGCGGTGGCGGTCACGTCGTCGTAGAAGATCCGCAGCTGCTTCTGCACGATCGGCGACGTCTTGACGAGGTGGTCGTCGAGTCTGTCCATCGTGCCCTTGCGGAACAGCCAGAAGCTCGTGCCCCAGTTGCCGGCGTAGTAGCGCATCGACGGCAGGAACGAGATCTTGTCGGGGCGCAGGTTGCCGAGCACCGGCCCGACGACCAGGAACGCGACCAGCATCGCGGCCAGCCACGGCGACATCGACAGGATGCTCACGTCGGCGTGCACGCCGAACAGCGCGAAGGCCGCGTAGATGAAGTAGACGTTCCACTCGACCGGCACGCCCATCGGCACGCTCGACATGATGTACATGTGGAAGGCGAACATGACCGCCAGCGCGATCGTGGTCGCCGGCCCGCCACCGGACAGCACGAGCACCAGGGGGAATCCGTACTCGATGGCGGTGCCGCCGTGGGCCAGCCAGGCGGCGATCCACGACGGGCGCATGTCGTCCGGGTAGTCGCGGTACATCGCCCGGCGCAGCTTCCTGGAGCGCAGCACGGGGGAGTTGCTCACCATCACGGTGATGACCGACGGGAAGTGGTGGTTGAGCTTCGAGCTCGCGGCGCCCCACCACAGGGCCAGCTGCACGGCCTTCGAGCCGGCGAACAGGCTGTCCGGGAACAGGAACACGAGCGCGGTGACCCAGTAGTGCTCGGAGCGGCAGGCGAGGAAGATCGTCTTGTCGCGCAGGCCGATGAGCGGCAGGAGCAGCACGATCGGCAGCACCTCGCCGGTCCCGATCGTCGGTGCGATCAGCGCCCGCACGGTCAACGCGAGCAGCGCGAGGTAGGCCGCCACGTCGAGCCAGGTGCGCCGGTGGCCGGCGGTCAACGGCACCCGCGAGGGGAACGCGGGCAGGCGTGTGGTGCCGGGCCGGGCGAAGTACAGGGCGCCGCCGAAGGGCGGGAAGTAGCGGGCCGTCAGTGGCCCGCTCGCCGCGCCGAGGCCCATCCCCTCGAACATCAGGGACCACAGGACCGCCTTCTGGAACGCGATCGGCTGCGCCCACCACGTCGCGATGTCCCCGAGGCCGCCGACGCCCGGCGAGTGGCCGACCATCACGAACAGCATCCACATGCCGACGTAGAAGCCGATCTTGAGCACGTAGAAGCCGTACACCGCCGGCGGCGCCCCGAAGCCCTGCATCGCCCAGTCCTGGCACATGAGGCGCAGGCGCTCGCGGTAGGGCAGGGCCACCCACTCGTTCAGGTCGAAGGGTGGCAGGCTCGGCGTGAGCAGACCCATCGGTGCTCCGTCTCCCGGTTCGCGCGCGTTCGACCGCAGCCTAGTGGTGGGTTTCGGAGGTCCTTCGTCGCATCGAGAGCGTTCCTGCGCCCGGAGGGCAAGGCGCGAGTCGTCGTCGTAGCGGGGTTCTACGTCGACGACGAGCAACGCCGCGATCCGGGATGCAGGGACGATCGAATGCAGAAGGAACTTCCGAAACCCACCACGGGGAGCCGGAGCGTCCGGTCAGCGTTACGGCCCCGCTCAGGAGATGTTGTCGGGCCAGCCCGGCGGTGGCGGTCGCAGCCCGAGCTTCACCGAGCAGACCGGCCACGCCTTCCACCCCTGCAGCGCGAGCAGCTTCTGCGCCCGGAAGATCTGCTCCTCGCGGCTCGCCTCGTGTGGCATCCCGGTGCCACCCACCATCCGCCAGCTCTCGGGCAGGAACTGCACCCCGCCGTAGAACCCGTTGCCGGTGTTCGCGTGCCAGTCGCCGCTGGACTCGCAGAGGGCGAGCACGTCCCAGACGGTGGCGGCGCCCCGCCGCTGCGCGTCGCTGACCGGCTGCGGCCGGCGCGGGTCGGGGATCACCGTGACCTCGTCGAAGCGCTCGCGCAGCCGGTCGGCCACCTGCTCGGCCGACGCGCCGTCGTCGAGCGCGACGAGGACCGTCGGCGCGACCGTGTCGAGGCCGAGCCGGGCGCCGGTCGCCCGGTTCACGACCGCGTCGGCGATCGGCGGCGTGCCGTTGCTGGCGAAGGCGACGACGCGCACGTCCACCGCGAAGCGTCCGCCGATCGGGACGTGCTGTCCGAGGGTGAGGCCGAGCCGCTCCGCCGGCTCGAAGCCGACGGCGAGCTCGCCCGCGTCCAGCCGGTCCCACAGGGCGTCCGCGTCCGCGGTGATCTGGGGCACGAGTGGGCGCAGCTCCGCCGGTGACACGGCGGCGACGGTCAGCGCCCGGGAACCGTCGACGGCAGCGCCGGTGCCGGTGTCGGCAGCCGCACCGAGCTCGAGGCGACCGACGCGCACGGCCACGGCGTGCCGGACGCCCGTCACGGCGCGGATCGCTGCCAGCGCATCGGGCGCGGTGACGTCCTCGATCCGCAGGGCGGGGCGCGAGGTCGCCACGGGTGCGGCCGGGTGGGTGGGCGCCGGCGACGGGAGTGTGGGCTCCGAGGTCGTCGACGGCGACGGCGACGGCGCCGGCGCGGGCAGCCGCGTGGCGGCCGCCTGGCTGCGGGGCGCCGACGCGGCCACACGCAGGCCGGTCACATCGGCGTGGGTCGCCAGCGGTGACGCGACGGCGACACCCACGGCTCCGAGGACGCCGAGGGCGCCGGTGGCGAGGGCCAGGCGAAGATCGATCATCGGTGGAGAAGGTTCGCCACCCGCCCTTGGTCCTCCTCCGTCCTCCTCTGGCCGAACGGCCGCCGTTCCTGCAGCTGCGCCTGGCGTCCCAGCATGGGGCTGTCGAGCAGCGGTCAGCGCGTTCCTCGGCGTGCGCTACGCGGTGACGCACCGCTCGGCGTCCCCGCTGGGTGCTGAGCTGATTAGTGGTCGTCGGCCGGCGCGTCGTCGTCCGGGGCCTCGTCGGCGGCGCGGGTGTCGCTGAGCCGGTGGGCGACGGCCTCCGTCATCGCCTGGCGGAAGACGGCCAGCAGCGCCTCGCCGGCCAGCGGACGGATCCGGTCGACCGCCTCGCGGACATCCGGCCACTCGTCGGCCGGCCGGCCGCGGGCCTCCCACGGCGTCAGCACGGCCTCGTCGAACACCTCCACGTAGGCCTGGGCGATCGGGACGACGTGCTCGCGCAGCACCTCGAGCACGTCCAGGGCCCGGTCCGCCGGCACGCCCATCGCGTGGTGCAGCTCCCGGCCGGCGGCCAGCACGCTCGGCAGCAGGACCCGCACCGTGTCCGGGTCCTCGGCGCCGGCCATGAGCCCCAGCGCGTCGGCGCGCTTCGCGCTCTCCCGGGTGGCTCCTGCCTCGCCGACGGCCTCGACCACCTCGGCGACCGGGATCTCGGTGGGCTCCTCCTGCGACCAGCCGTCGAGCACCGCCCGCTTCAGCCGCCGGACCTCGTCCGAGTCGACGGCCCCCGCTCCGCCGAGCAGCCACGAGATGGCCTGGAGGTTGAGCCCCTCGGCCTGCAGCTCCTGGATGAGGCGCAGGCGGTCGGTGTGCCGGCTGTCGTAGTAGCCGACGCGCCCCTCGACGGTCGGGGGCGGCAGCAGGCCCCGGGTCTGGTAGTAGCGGATGTTGCGGCTGGACACGCCGGAGTCCTGCGACAGCTCGTCGATCGTCATTCGGTTCGGGCGTGTCATCGTCGTGCTCCGGGGGGCGCGTACCGACGGCAGGACGGCCGCCTCGGCAGGTCGGCCACGTCGGCAGGGCGGAGGGTCGTCGTCGCGGCGCCCGAGTTGATCGTTACAGCGATCACTGTATCATTCGGGCTGTCACGCGACCGGTGACCAGACGGTACCGCCCCCGTCCCCCCGCCGGTCCCGCAGCCCCGGCGACCGCCTCGCGCGGCGGTCAGGCCGGTCCTCGACGAAAAGGTCTTCCCATGAACCTGACCGACCGCGGCATGGGCGTGGCCCTCGGCACGCTCCGGCGCCTGGCCGGCATGGAGGTCATCGACCGCATCGGCCTCCGCGAGCAGCTCGAGCGGGTCGTGTACCAGGCCACCCGGCGCGGCACGATGGCGGCCGGCACCGCCAGCCGCGCCTTCGGGCAGGCGGCGAAGCGGCTCTCGCGCCCCGCGCGCCCGTCCCCATCGGGCCGCGGCAAGGACCTGTTCGACCTCACCCCCACCGACGAGCAGCAGATGCTCGTCGATGCCTTCGGCAGCTTCGCGTCCGAGCGCCTGCGCCCCGCCGCCCGTGAGGCCGACGACACCAGCGAGCCGCCGGACAAGGTCCTCGCCCAGAGCGTCGAGCTCGGGGCCCTCATGCTCTCCATCCCGACCGAGCTCGGCGGGGTGGTGGACGAGCGGTCCGCGGTGACGACCGTCCTGGCCTCCGAGGCGCTCGCGCACGGCGACATGGGCCTCGCCGTCGCCTGCATGGCCCCGGCGGCCGTCAGCGCCGCCCTGGCGCTGTGGGGCGACGCGGACCAGCAGTCGACCTATCTCACGGCCTTCGCCGGCGAGGATCCGCCCCGTGCCGCCCTGGCCACGCTCGAGCCGCGCCCGCTGTTCGACCCCTTCGACCTGCGGACCACCGCCCGTCGCGACGGTGGCGACCTCGTGATCAGCGGCGAGAAGGCGCTCGTGCCGCTCGCCGCGTCGGCCGAGCTGTTCCTCGTCGCCGTCGACCTCGACGGTCGCGGGCCGGCGCTCGTGCTCGTCGAGTCGGGCAGCGACGGCGTCGGTGTCGAGGCGCAGCCCGCCATGGGTGTGCGGGGCGCGGCCCTCGGCCACCTGGTGCTCGACGACGTGCGTGTACCCACCTCGGCCGTGCTCGGCGACGCCGACCCGGCCGTATACGCCGAGGCCGTGCACCGTGCCCGACTGGGCTGGTGCGCGATGGCGCTCGGCACGGGGCAGGCCGTCCTCGACTACGTCATCCCCTACGTGAACGAGCGCGAGGCTTTCGGCGAGCCGATCAGCCACCGGCAGGGCGTGGCCTTCGCCGTGTCGGACATCGCCATCGAGCTCGAGGGCATGCGGCTCGCCACCTACCGCGCCGCCAGCCGCGCCGACCAGGGCGAGCCCTTCGGTCGCGAGGCGGCCGTCGCCCGCGCCCTGTGCGCCGACAAGGGCATGAAGATCGGCTCCGACGGCGTCCAGCTGCTCGGCGGCCACGGCTACGTCAAGGAGCACCCCGTCGAGCGCTGGTACCGCCACCTGCGCGCCGCCGGCGTCATGGAAGGTGCCCTGCTCGTCTGAGCGGCCACGCCGTGCCGGCCCGCCGGCGACCGACCGTCACAAGGACCACGCGATGATCAACCTCGAGATCCCGAAGAAGTTCTCCTTCCTCGTCGGGCAGGCCCGCCAGGTCGCCGACGAGGTGTTCCGCCCCATCTCGCGCCACTACGACCGTGAGGAGCACACGCGGCCGAAGGAGCTCGACATGCTCGCGGCCGCGATGGAGGGACTCGACGACGCCGGCGAGCTCGGCGGCGCCGGCGCCGGCGGGGTCGCCCGCGACAGCAGCGGCGTCGACCAGGGCAACCGCAACGGCAGCAACATGTCCACCGCGCTCGGCATCATGGAGCTGTGTCGTGGCGACGTGGGGCTGCTGCTCTCCATGCCCCGGCAGGGCCTCGGCAACTCGGCGATCGCGTCCGTCGCCGACGAGGAGCAGCGGAAGCGCTTCGCCGGCAAATGGGCCGCGATGGCCATCACCGAGCCGGACGCCGGCTCCGACTCCGCCGCGATCCGCACGACCGCCGTCAAGGACGGGGACGAGTACGTGCTCAACGGCACGAAGATCTTCGTGACGGCCGGCGAGCGTGCCGACCTGCTCGTCGTCTGGGCGACGCTGGACCCCTCCCAGGGGCGGGCCGCGATCAAGTCCTTCGTGGTCGACCGCGACAACCCGGGCCTCGAGTTCGTCCGGGTCGAGGACAAGCTCGGCATCCGGGCGTCCGACACCGCCCAGTTCGTGCTGACCGACTGCCGGGTACCGGCCGAGAACCTGCTCGGCAGCCCCGAGATCGACACGAAGCGCAGCTTCGCCGGCGCGATGAAGACCTTCGACAACACGCGCCCGCTGGTGGCGTCGATGGCGGTCGGTCTCACCCGCGCGTGCCTCGACGAGACCCACCGCCTGCTCGGCGAGGCGGGCGTGACCGTCGACTGGGACCGCCCGGCGAACGGTCAGACGGCCGCCGCGGCATCGCTCCTCGCGATGGAGGCCGAGTACGAGTCGGCGCGGCTGCTGACGCTCCAGGCGGCCTGGATGGCCGACAACGCGACGCCGAACTCGCTGGAGGCGTCGATGGCGAAGGCGAAGGCCGGCCGCACCTGCGTCGACGTGGCGCTGCGGTGCGTCGAGCTGTGCAGCGCCGTCGGCTACGGCGAGGGCGAGCTGCTCGAGAAGTGGGCCCGTGACGCGAAGATCCTCGACATCTTCGAGGGCACCCAGCAGATCCAGCTGCTCATCATCGCGCGGCGCCTGCTGGACAAGACCTCCGCCGAGCTGCGCTGACGGGGGACAGGCGGCGCCGGGTCGCCCCGTTCGTCACCGGTCGAGCGTCAGCCGGACCACGTAGCCCACGTCGCCGCCGCCCGTGCCGTGGTCGACCGCCGTCACGACGGCGAGCCCGCCCTGGTCGACCTCCCAGCGCGGCGAGCGCTCGCTGTCCAGCGCGATCGTCCGGTTGTCCTCGGGGAACGACAGCGTGACCTCGTCCGGGTCGAAGGCGAGCGCGAAGGTGATCGTCGACCCGCGCGTCACCGTCACCTCGGGGATGTCGTCGCGCTGCTCCGGGCCCACCATGTCGATGCAGGCGCGGCCCCAGCACGACGAGCCGTTGGCCATCGTCGTCGGGCTCCCGGCCGCGGTGCGGATGGTCGCTGAGGGCGGGGTCGGGGCCTGCCGGGCGTCCTCCGTGACGGCGGGCCCCTGCCCGCTGGCCTCGGCCGAGGTGACCTCGAAGCCGCAGGCGGTGAGCAGCAGGCCGAGGGCGACGAGCAGGAGGGCGGGCAGCGGCAGACGGCGGGGCATGGGCAGTCCTCGATCGGGTCGGGGGCGTCGGGTCAGAGTCGGTTCGCGGTACGCCGGCGCGACCGCGTGTGTGGCGTTGGACGCCGCGCGGCCGGCCGCGGTTGCACCGGGTCGGTGGCCGCTCGGTCAGGGGGCGACGCAGGAGCCCGGAGGGGACCCGGCGAAGGGGCACGAGGCCCCTGTCCTGACCGACCTCCGGGAGCGCCCCGTTGCGTCCACGGCCGCTGCACGTCTTCCTGCTCCTCGCGGGACTGCTCCTCGGCGCCGCGCCGGGATCGGCCGCGGCCCGCGTCCCGGACCGCTGCCCGGCGGGAACGCCCACGGCCGCGACGCACGACGACACGTCGGTCCGCTCCTTCGACGGCACGCCGATCGCGATCACGATCTTCCGGCCAGCGGGGGTGTGTGCAGCGCGCCCCACGCCGGTCGTGCTCACGCTGCACGGCTGGAGCCAGACCCGCGCGCGACGGATCGACCAGGTGGCCGACCTCCTCGACCACGGCTACGGGGTCGTGTCGATCGACGCCCGGGGCAACGGCCAGTCCGGCGGCACGGGCCTGTGGCAGTCGCCCGACCGCGAGATCCGCGACTACCGCGCGGTGCTCGACTGGATCCACGACCACCTCGCCTGGGTGCAGCGGCAGCCCGCCAGCGGCATCCCGAAGGACATCGTGGTGGGAGCGCGCGGTTCGTCGTTCGGCGGCGGGTTCCAGCTCATGCTCGAGGCCTTCGACGACCGCCTCGACGCGATCGAGCCGACGAACGCCTGGTACGACCTGCCCCGCTCCCTGGCGCCGAACGGGGCGGTGAAGGTGTACGCGGAGCTGCTGTGGGTGTCGGGGAAGAAGGCGCCTCACAAGCGCCTCGACCCGCGCCTCGACCGCTGGTTCGCGCTGACGCTCGCCACCAACCGCCTGCCGCCGGCGGCCCGGGACAGCTTCGCGGCGTCCAGCCCGTCGCGCTACGCCGACCGGCTGACGGTGCCGACCCTGCTCACCCAGGGGATGACCGACGGGCTGTTCAACCTCAACGAGGCCGTCGACACCTACCGGGCGGTGCGCCGCAACGGATACGACGCGTGGCTGGTGGGCGCCCAGCAGGGCCACCGGGTCCCGCTCGTCCAACCCGAGCGCGTCGTGGTGGGTGGCACCCGGCGACGCGGCGACGCGGCGTGCGACGAGACGGCCCGGCAGACGGCCGGCGTGGACCTCGACGCCGTGTCGCTCCTCTTCTTCGACGCGTTCCTTCGCGGTGACGCCACGGCGAGAGCGCGGCTCGAACGGTTGCCGCGGGTGCTGCTCGCCACCGAGCAGGGCGGCTGCGTGACCGGCAGCGACTGGCCCCTGGCCTCGGAGGTGGTCCGTCGCGACTGGCGTGCCCTCACCGTCCCGCAGGGTGCCGGCGGTGCGCTCGTCCCGGTGATCACCGCCTCCGCGCCGATGACCGTCGTCGGCACGCCGACGCTCCGCTTCCGGGTCCCCGCCGGTGCGGACGACCTCGGGTTCGTGTCGCTCGTGTTGCGCAACCGCCACGGCGTCGAGGTCGTCGACGACCAGGTCACCGGCTTCCGGACCGGTCTGCCGGAGGTCGGCAGCTGGCGGACGATCCGGCTCGGGGCGGTCGCGACGCAGCTGCAACCGGGCGACTCGCTGCTGCTGCGGCTCGAGGGGCTGAACGAGCAGTACCTCGATCACGGCAACCGGCGCCCCGGCAGCGCCGTCCTCGCCCACGTCCGTCTGGAGCTGCCCGTCCGGCACGGGTGAGCGGCGGCACCGCGGACGGTCTCGAGGGTTCGCGTAGGCTGCCGGCATGACGGACGAGCCGACGGTCGACCCCGCGCTGCGTGACACGTGCACGCGGTTCCTCCACTGGCACGGGCGACGCGGGCCGGGCGAGGTGCTGGCCGAGCTGCCCGACGACATCGCCCCCGACCGGTACGGGGAGGGCGGTGTCGTGGCTGCGCTCGAGGAGCGCATCGCCGACCTGCTCGGGATGGCCGCGGCCGTGTTCCTGCCGAGCGGCACCATGGCCCAGCAGGCGGCGCTGCGGATCCACGCGGACCGGCGTGGTCGGCGGACGATCGCGTTCCATCCCACGTGCCATCTCGAGCTGCACGAGGACAAGGCGTACCAGCGGGTGCACGGGCTCGTCGGTCGCCCCGTCGGCGACCCGACCCGGGTCCTGCGGCGGGACGACCTCGACACGATCGACGAGCCGCTGGCCGCCCTGATCCTCGAGCTCCCGCAGCGCGAGATCGGCGGACCGCTGCCGCCGTGGGAGGACCTTGTCGCCCAGGTGTCCTGGGCCCGCGAGCAGGGCGCGGCGGTCCACCTCGACGGCGCCCGGCTGTGGGAGTCCACCCCGCACTACGGTCGGCAGCCGTCCGAGATCGCCGGGCTGTTCGACACCGTGTACGTCTCGTTCTACAAGGGGATCGGCGCACTGCCCGGCTGCTGTCTGGCCGGTCCGGTCGAGGTCGTCGACGAGGTCCGGGCGTGGCGCCACCGGCTGGGCGGCACGCTCTTCGCGCTGTGGCCGCAGGCGGCGTCGGCCATGGCAGGGCTCGACCTGCGGCTGCCTCGCATGCCGGACTACGTCTCCCACGCCCGGGCGATCGCCGACGTGTTGCGTGATCTGGACGGCGTGGCGCTGCGGCCCGACCCACCGCCGACGAACATGATGCACCTGTCGCTGCGTACCGATGCGGCGGCGTTCGTGGCGGCCGCGACACGGCTTGCCGAGCGCGAGAGCCTGTGGACGTGGGCCAGAAGCAACGCCACCGACGTCCCCGGCTGGCGGCAGGTCGAGCTCGTCGCCGGCGACGCCACGCTCGCTCTCAGCCCCGACGAGGTCGGCGAGGCCGTCGCGCAGCTCACCGACGGCGTGGCCGTCTGAGGCGTTCACGACCTCGGGTCACGGAGTGCTGGTGGCCGCGACGTGTCCAGCCTGCGGTGCCGTCACGACCCCGACGCCGACCGGCCGCGTCGACGTTCGGCGTTTCCCCCTCATGCGGGGAAAGCGGGCGACGTTGACGCGGCCACCTCGGCCGGCCCGTCCGCGTCGGCGGATGCCTCCGCGCCGGCGGTCGAGCCGTCCGGGTGGCGCCGCACGTACGGCACGGTCACCTGCTGCGACCACGTCCGTGTCCGCCCCTGCGTGTCGGTGACGGTCGCCGTGACCTCGTAGGTGCCAGGACGCTGGAACCGGTGGCTGGAGAGCTCGCCGGAGCGGCCCGTCGATCCCGTCGCCGTAGTCCCATGCGATCGGCTGGTCGCCGCCGGTCAGGGTGGCACCGTCGTAGGCGGCGTTGACCGACGCGTCGAGGATCACCCGGTGGGCGTCGTCGGGGTCGCGCACGGCGAAGAACTGCACGCCCGGGTTGCGTCGGGCCGCCGGGTCCTGCGCGCCCGTCGTCGGATGCGTCGGCGTGCCCGAGAAGCCGAGCCGGCCGGCGACGAGCGCCGCCACGTCGACGGACTCGTCGGCCAGCGCGACCGACGTGTTGTAGATCAGGTGGTCGGAGTCGTTGACGACCTGCGTGAACGGCCCGTCCTCCGGCGGCCAGTAGTAGCCGAGCTGGTCCTGCCCCATACCGACGATGCGCACCTCGCCGGGTCCGTCGATGGCGTCCCGGATGGCGGTGGACACCTCCGGGAACGCCTCGCCGGGCTGGGTCACGTAGAGCAGGTCGCCGATCCGGACCTCGGTGATCCAGGTGCCGACCACGGTCCCGGTGAGGTACGGGGGCGTGTCGGCGCGGTCGATCGCGCAGGCCTCGGGTGTGCACACGGGCCCGGCCGCATGGTGGGCGAGGATGAGCCCGAGCAGGACGGGGTTGGTCCCGGGCACGAACACCTGCTGCTCGTCGGCCGCGAGCGTCGGGTCGGTGATCGGCCGGGCATCACGCATGGCCGCGAGCAGGTGATCGACGACGTAGCGGCCGACGAGCTCGGCCTGCGCCAGCCCGCCGACCTGCACGATCGACTCCTGCCGACCGAGCGTGCCCATGGCCACGACGGCGGTCCCGCCGAGCACACGGTCGAGCTGGTCGCGCTCGACGCCGATGTGGTCGGCGCTCATCAGCCGGAGGTCCTTGCCGTTCACGATGTCGGCGTGGATGGGAACGTTCGCGTACAGCCCGAGCGTGTGCCCGTCGTCCGGATCGCGCGCCCACAGCACCGGTGCGCTGCCGTCGACGGACCAGCCGTCGTAGATGTCGGTCTGGCTCACGTTGGACCCGTCGACCGCGCCGACGTTGGCCGTCGCGGCCCACAGCGTCGCCGGCTGTGCGGTGGTGAACGCCTGCTCGATGGCTGCCACGGTCGCGTCGTGGACGCGGGCGAGGTAGTCCACGTCGGTGGGCCCCCAGATGCCCATGATCGTCGGCGCCGCGTGCGAGTGGGTCGACGAGACGACGACGTGACCGGGCGTCGCGGTCGGGTAGCCGTGGGCCTGCAGCCAGCCGGCGACCTCCTCCCGGGCGTCGGTGACGCCGTAGGGGCCCTCCTGGTAGCCGGCGAACCAGCCCTGCGTGTCGACGATGGCGAAGGCGACCGCCGTCCCGCCCCGGTCGACGGTGAAGGCACGGACCTGCAGCGGGTCGTGGGCGTCGGCGGTGGGTTCCTCCATCTGGCCGAACCCGCCGAGGTACTGGGGGCGCTCGGGCGTGATGTCGACGACGGCCGTGCCCACCCGGAAGACGGCCGGCGGCGTCTCGGGCTGGTCGAGCGGGACCGTCGCGCGGGCCGGCGCCGCCCCCGGCGGGGCGACGAGACCGACGACGACGGCCGCGGTGGACAGGGCGGTGGCGATCAGGGTGCGCATGCCGAGGGGTTCGACACCGCCCGGCGGCGATCCTCCCGCTGCCGGACCGGCTCAGCCGAACTTGGCGTCCGCGGCCTGCAGGATCGAGACGAGCTCCTGGTTGTCGGCCTGCGCGTTGAAGCTGAAGTAGGCGACACCGTCGTCGATGTTCCCGTGCCGCCAGCCGACCACGTCGATCGTCAGCGTCATGCCCTGCTGGTTCGTGCTCGCCCGCAGCGCGACCATCTGGTCGCCGAGGTCCGGCAGGCCGTCCAGGGGCTCGACGGTGTAGGTGTTGCCGTCGCTGTCGGTCCACTGCGAGCAGGCCGATCCGGCGGCCTTCAGCTCGTCGAGGACCTGCGCGGCCGCGTCGCCGGAGAACTGCGACACGCGCTGGACGATGAAGTGCTGCTGCTGGCTGCGGAACCCGACCTTGCCGCTCGCGCTCGCGTCCGCGGTGAAGTCGATGCTGCCGCTCGCCTTGCCACAGATGTTCGCGGCCGTGTTCGGACCGCCCGAGCCGTTCGAGTTCACGTCCATCTCGGTCCAGCCGGACCCGAGGTCGTCGTGGGTCAGCAGCAGCGACTGCATGTCCTGCGGCGCGGCCTCGGCCGTCTGCGCCGAGGTCGGGGACGGCAGCGGCTCGGGGGAGGCGCTTGCCGCCGGCTCGGTGGTGGCCGGCGGTGTCGACGACGCCGAGGTCGCTGCGGACGACGTTGTCGCGGCTGTCGAGGCGGTGCTGCTCCCGGTCGACGAGGATCCGCCGCAGCCGGTCAGCACGAGCAGGGCGGCGGCGGACAGGAACAGGGGGCGTAGGCGGTGGCGACCGCGCGGGTGCATGGAGACTCCGAACATCGATGGACGACGAGGATGGTTACGCAGGGTGACCGCGCCACCGTCGCGCACACGATGCGGCGATGCAAGGAACGGCCTCGAGTACGGCGCCAAGATCATGGCCGAACTCGGCGGCTGACCGCTCCCGACCCGCGCCCGCAGCCCATCACGCCACCATGCCACCGACCGACCGCCACCCGAGGAGTCGCCCGTGGGATCCGTCGAGACCCCTGACGCCGCACGTCCTGCCAGCAACGACCGCGCCTTCCTGCTCGGAACGATCGCGCTCATCGCCACCCTCGCCCTGCTCGTCGCCGTGTTCGCGGCGGGCGTGGCCCTGTCCAACAACGACACCGCCGCGGCCGCGACCGGCGGGGACGCGGCCGCCGCCGCTGCGCCGGCGGAGCCCGTCGCCGTCGCGCTGTCCGAGTTCGCGTTCGCGCCGGCCAGCATCCAGGTGACCGAGGGCGGGTCGCTCGTGGTGACCAACGACGGCCAGGCCCCGCACAACCTCACCATCAGGGACGCCGGCATGTCGGGCACGCTCACCGTCGCCGCGGCCGTCGCCGCGGCCGGCGCCACGGCGGCCGCTCCGGCGGCGGAGGCCCACGCCGACACGGCGGTCAGCGGCAGCGACGGCATGGCCGGCATGACCGCGGAGGAGATGGTCGCGAACTTGATCCTCAACGACGCGGGCAACATCGGCTTCAGCCTGAACGCCAAGTCGTTCCCGGCGACGAAGCCCTACACGCTGAAGGTCGGCCAGTCGATGGTCATGCACTACATGAACGAGGGCCTCGGGATCCACCCGATGCACCTCCACGGCAACCGCCAGCTCGTCATCGCGAAGGACGGGTTCCCGCTCGCCCAGCCCTACTACGTCGACACCCTCAACGTCGCGCCCGGCGAGCGCTACACGGTGCTCATCACCGCGGAGCAGGAGGGCACCTGGGTGTGGCACTGCCACATCCTCAACCACGCCGAGAAGCCCGACGGCACGATGTTCGGCATCTGACCGCGCTGGTCGTGGAGCCAGCCGAGAACGCCTGACCGAGCCGCGCTGACCGGCGGCCCCGTCCCTTGGTGGGCGGGGCCGCCGGCGTCGTGAGCGGTCAGTGCGTCCTGGCGAGGTCGACGACCAGCCGCGGCGGGCCGGTCAGCCGCAGCACCCGGAAGGGCACCTCGGACGCCACACCGACGAACAGGACCGCGTCGCCTTCGAAGATCGAGTCGTCCACGACCTCGACGACGAGCCGGTCGAACCCGGGCTGCGGCGCGACCCGCAGGTCGGTCAGCGCTGCAGCCACTCGTAGAAGGCCGCCTCGTCGCCCTCGAACGAGTACCGGACGTGCGCGACGGTCGGGAACTGCAGGACCGTCTGGTCGAGCTGCGCGAGGAGTCCACCGGACCCGCACGAGGTCGACGCGTTGGGGATCGTGGTCGCCAGGGCGGCGTCGAGGTCGACGTACGCGGTACCAGCGTCGAGGCGGACGCTGCGGAGCATCCCGGCGGTCGCCGCGCTGAACCAGCCGCCGTAGCCCTGCGCCTGCTCGGCGGGGGTCGGCCCGGCGAGCAGCGCCTCGAGCGCGCCACGCAGGAGTCCGGGCGGCGGCACCTGACGGGTCACGCCGACGGCGGTCGAGCACGGGTCGCCGCGGGCGGGCGCGGACAAGGGCAATCCGGTCCGCCGCGTCCGGGGCGCCGCCGGGACCCACGGGCTCGCTCCGGGCGACGTTCTCAGACGACGTTGCGGTGCTGCAGGACCCGGTAGGTCGCCATGCCGGGCAGGATCGGCAGCCAGAACGTCAGCAGCCGGAAGCTCAGCACCGCCGCGACGGCCGGCTCCGAAACCATGCCGACCCCGGTGAGGCCGGCGACGAGCGCGGCCTCCACCGCGCCGAGGCCGCCGGGGGTGGGGGCCGCCGACGCGATGGCCGTCCCGCCGACGTAGACGGCCGCGACCTGCAGCGCCGAGATGTCGCTGCCGAACGCCTGGACCGTGGCGACGAACGCCAGGGCGTTGAAGACGGTCACGCCGGCCGACCCGCCGAACAGAGCGGCGGCACGCACCGGCCGGCGGATCGTCTCGACCAGGGTCCGACCGACCTCGACGGCCGGCTTGACGACCCGCCGCCGGCCGAACGGGGTCGTCAGCAGGAGTCCGGCGGCCACGAGCACGCCGAGCACCGCGCCGAGGATCGGCCAGGACGTTGGGATCTCGATCCCGTGTCGCAGCGTTCCGAGGCCGAGCACCGCCGCGGCGATGAAGAACAGTGCCGCGTGGACGATGGCGCCGCCGGCCATGTTCAGCGCCGCGGCAGAGACGGCCTCCTGGCGGGTCATGCCGGCGCGCTCCATGAACAGCATGTTGAGTCCGATGCCCCCCGCCCCGGCGGGCGTCAGGCGCCCCGTGAACGCCGAGGCGAGCTGCACCGCCGACGCCTGGATGATGGGCAGCGACCGGCGTGCCGACCCCCAGTAGGACAGGCCGGCGGCCGGCGCGGTCAGCAGGCCCGACACGAAGGCGACCGACAGCCACGACCAGCTCGCCCCGCGCAGCGCCCCGAGCAGCGCCTGGAAGCTGCCGATCTGCGGCAGGAGGATGTAGATCGCCCCGCCGGCGACCGCGAGCCCGATGACGGTGCTCGCGCTGATGCGCAGGCCCGTCTCGGGCGCCTCGGTGCCGGTCACGTCGGCGATCTCCGCCCGCAGGGCGGCGAGCACCTCGGGGTGGTTGCGTAGTGGGCGGCGGATCGTGCGTGGCAGGGCGAGCAGCCGCACGTAGGGCAGGGCCGCGGCCATGGTCTCGTGGCCCAGCACCCGGGTCGCGGACGCGACCGCACGGGCCGGCCCGACGCGCATGCTGAGGCCGGTGATCAGGTCCGCGATGTCCTGCATGAGCCGGTCGTTGCTGGCGGCGGCGCGGCTGCGGGAGAACTCGGTGACCCGAGACGTTGTCGCGCTCGTCGACGATCACGGCGCCGGGCCACAGGGCGTGGTGGGCGACCCGGGCCTTCTTGAGGAGGGCCACCTGCGCCCACACGTCGTCGAGCAGCTCGTCGGTGAGCCGGCGCTCGGGCAGGTCGGCGAGCGACACGCCCCGCACCCGCTCGGTGACGATGAGGGCCGCGTCGCCGGGCAGCTCGCGTGCGAGGACGACGGCCGGCATGCGCACGCCGGCCCGCTCGGCGATGAGGGTGACGTAGGCCTCGTGCTCGACCTGGTGCTTCGGGGTGGCGAGCGACGGTTCGTCGAGGACCTCGAGCGAGGCGAGGTAGCGACGCAGCTGGTAGGGGAGGCTGACCCGCCGCCCCGCCACGCGCAGCACGCGGGCGTTCAGGTCGCGGCCGTCGCCGGTGGTGACGACGAACTCGGCGGCGCCCCACAGCCGTCCGTGCACGTGGCGGATGCCGGCGGTCTCGATCCCGGCGAGGGAGAGCACGTCCTCGACGAGCTCGGGGGCGGTCTTGCGGCCCGGCGCCCCGACGAGGAGGTTCGTGGTGCTGCCGGCCCACCAGCCGACCATCGCCCCGACGAGCACGTCCATCGGCAGGGCGAGGCCGGCGAACATGGCCGCGCCGCCCATGACCGCCACGGCCCAGCCCAGCACGCGGCGGAGCCGGTCGCCGAGGTAGGGGCTGGCCACGATCGCGAGGGCGGCCGCGACCGCGAGGTGGGTCGACGGGAACGCCGGTCCGCTGCCGGCCGGGCCGCGCAGCGCCACGTCGGTGAGCGCCGCGGTCGGCGACGGCCGTGAGATGAACCACAGCACCGCCCGGGCGGCGAACCAACCGAGGGTTCCGGACGCGGCCAGCGCGATCCCGAGCCGCATCCGTTTCAGGAACAGGGTCAGCCCGGACGCGAGCGCGATCCCGATCGCGGAGCCGAGCATCAGGTAGGGGATGAGCACGACGCCCCACCACGACGGCAGGTCGTTGAACACCCGGAACACGTCCTGCTCGACCAGGGTGACGCTCGTCATCGCCGCGAGCGCCGCGAACCCGGTGACGACGGCCGCGCTGAGGAGGATCCAGCCGAGGTCCCGGGGGCGCCGGCCGACCGTGCGTCGCAGCGACGGACTCGAAGGTCGGTCGGCCATCACGGCTCCCGCGGTCGGCGGTCGGTCCCGGCGTCCCAGTCAGCCGGGTGGACGGGCCCGGCTCATGGTGCCTCCGTCCGCTCCTGCGATGTTCCTCTTCGCACCCATCAATCGTGCAGGGCCAACCGGAACGTCTCGCCCCTGTCCCGCGTCCCCTACGCTCCTGTTGAACTTCAGTCAACAACGTCACGTCCTCGCCGTCCGGGAGCAACGCCATGGCCACACTGAGGAACACGACCGCCGTCGTCACGGGTGCCGCGTCCGGGATCGGCCGCGCCCTCGCACGCGAGCTCGATGCCCGGGGGTGCCGGCTCGCCCTCTCGGACATCGACCTCGACGGCTGCAAGGAGACCGCCGCAGCCTGCCGCGACGCCCGCGCCTACCACCTCGACGTTGCCGACCGGGATGCCGTCTTCGCGCACGCGGAGGAGGTCGTCGCGGATCTCGGTGAGGTGCACGTGATGGTCAACAACGCCGGTGTCGCGCTCACGGCCGACGCGCTCGAGCAGACGACCGACGACATCACCTGGCTCCTCGACATCAACCTGCGAGGCGTCATCCACGGGACGCAGGCGTTCCTCCCGCACCTCATCGAGTCCGGCGACGGGCACCTCGTCAACCTGTCCAGCATCTTCGGCATCATCGGCATGCCGATGCAGTCGGCCTACAACGCGGCGAAGTTCGGCGTCCGCGGCTACACGGAGTCGATCGCCATCGAGATGGCCATCGCGAAGCACCCGGTGACCGTCCACGTCGTCCACCCGGGCGGCATCAAGACCAACATCGCGAACAACGCCCGGGTCGCGCCGACCCGTGACCGGACCGAGTTCCGCAACCTGTTCAACAACGTGCTCGCCCGCACCTCGCCCGAGGCGGCGGCACGCACCATCGTGCGTGGGGTCGAGCGCGGCAAGCGTCGGATCTTCATCGGCGCGGACGCGTACGCGATGCACCTGATGCAGCAGGTGCTCGGCCACCGCTACCAGCACCTGCTCGCGCTGACGGCCGGACGGATGCTCGGCGAGACCCGCCAGCCGCCGATCACCGAGGACACCAGCCAGGCCCGCACCGGCTGACGCGACCGCGGTCGACCGGGAACGCGCCCGGCCGACGCCTAGGATGGTCCGGCATCCGGCGGACGAAAGGCCCGGGCATGATCGTCGACTGGGCCGTCTACGAGCAGGGCGAGCGGATCGCGGAGCGGCCCCCGCTCGACGCGGTCGTCGCGACCGTGCGGGGGCGGCCCGATGCGTTCGCCTGGATCGGTCTGTACGAGCCGACCGACGAGGAGTTCGACGAGGTGCGCGAGGCGTTCGGCCTCCATCCGCTGGCCGTGGAGGACGCAGTCAACGCCCACCAGCGCCCGAAGCTCGAGCGCTACGGCGACGACGTCTTCGTCGTGCTGCGCACCGCCCGCTACCTCGACCCGATGGAGGTGGTCGACCTCGGCGAGATCATGCTGTTCATCGGGGCCGGGTACGTCGTCACGGTCCGGCACGGCGAGATCGGCGCGCTCGGCAACGTCCGCCGCCGGCTCGAGGACGACCACGAGATGCTCGCGCTCGGGCCCGGTGCGGTCCTCTACGCCATCGCCGACCTGGTCGTGGACGAGTACGCGGCCGTGACGGCCGGGCTCGACCGTGACGTCGACGAGATCGAGGACGCCGTCTTCTCCGGGCAGCGGCACGACCACGCCGAGCGGATCTACAAGCTCAAGCGCGAGGTGCAGGACTTCCGGCGGGCGGTCCGGCCGCTCGCCGAGCCCCTCGAGCTGCTCGCGGCCGGGCGGATCCGTGGCATCGACGCCGGCCTGGCCCACTACTTCCGTGACGTGGCCGACCACGTGGTCCGGGTCGCCGACCACGTCGTCGGGCTCGAGGACCTGCTCGGCAGCGTGCTCAACGCCAACATCGCCCAGATCTCGCTGCGCCAGAACGAGGACATGCGGCGCATCTCCGCCTGGGTGGCGATCGCCGCGCTGCCGACGGCGCTGGCGGCGATCTACGGCATGAACTTCCGCCACATGCCCGAGCTCGAGGTGCGGTGGGGCTATCCCGTCGTGCTCGTCGTGATGGCGCTCGGGTGCCTGACCCTCTACCGGGCATTCAAGCGCAGCGGCTGGCTCTGACCCGGCGGGTTCCCGCCGCGCCGGTGCGCACGACCCCGGCCGGACTGACGGTCGGACGGGCGCGGCGGGAACCCGCCGTCGGTAACCCTGAGCAGGTCCGGGGCGGGGCCACGACCCGGACTCATGTGAAAGGGGCATGCCGCATGGGCGCGGATCTGATCATCGGCGGGGTGGCGACGCTCGTGTGCGTCGCCCTGCTGCTCGGCTGGATGTACCACGAGGTTCGACTCGTCGGGACCCCGAAGCGGGCGAGTCACCCCGACCCGGAGGCCGAGGAGTGAGCAAGGACCGCCCGACCATCGAGGTCGCGGACACCGAGCTCGCCCGCTCGCTGTCCGAGTTCGACATCACCATGATCGGCGTCGGCGCCATGATCGGTGCCGGCATCTTCGTGCTCACCGGGATCGCAGCCGGCACGACCGGCCCCTCGCTGATGCTCGCGTTCGGCCTGAACGGCGTCGTGACCATCTTCACGGCGATGGTCTACGCCGAGCTGGGGTCGGCGATCCCCGAGGCCGGCGGCGGCTACCTCTGGGTGCGTGACGCCCTCGGTCGCCAGCAGGGGTTCCTCGCCGGCTGGATGTCGTGGTTCTCGCACGCCGTCGCCGGGGCGCTGTACGCGCTCGGGTTCGGATCCTTCGCGGCGAAGCTCCTCGAGCTCGCCGGTGTCGGGCTGCCGCACCTGCTGTGGATGAGCCCCGAGCAGTACCTGGGCGTGCTCATCGGGCTCGCCTTCCTCGGCATCAACCTGCGGGGCGCCTCCGAGACCGGCGCGGCCGGCAACATCATCACGCTCGCCAAGCTCGCCGTCATCGGCGTCTTCATCGCCTTCGGCTTCTACGCGATCTTCCGGCACCCGGCCGTGTCCGTGGACCGGTTCGAGCCCTTCTTCCCCAGGGGCTTCGGCAGCGTCTTCGTGGCGATGGGCATCACCTTCATCGCCTTCGAGGGGTATGAGATCATCGTCCAGGCCGGCGAGGAGGTCCGCGACCCCCAGCGCTCCGTGCCGCGCGCCATCTTCAAGTCGATGATGATCGTCATCCCGATCTACGTGCTGGTGGCCATCACCGCGATCGGGGCCGTGCAGGCACCCGGGAACCAGGCGACGTGGCAGTTCCTCGGGGCGAAGCAGGAGCTCGGACTCGCCGAGGCCGCCGCCCACTTCATCCCCTTCGGCACCGTCATCATCCTTGTGGGCGGTCTGCTGTCGACGATCTCCGCGCTGAACGCCACCACCTACTCGTCCACCCGCGTCTCCTTCGCGATGGGGCGCGACAAGGTGCTGCCGGCCGCCTTCGGCAAGATCCACCAGCGGTTCAAGACGCCCTACGTCGCACTCGCCGCCACCGGCGTCATCATCCTCACGATGGTGGCGCTGATCCCCATCCAGGACGTCGCCGCGGCGGCGGACGTGATGTTCCTCCTGCTCTTCCTGCAGGTGAACTACGCCGTCATCCGGATCCGGGGCGAGTTCGGGGACCGGCTCGACTACGGCTACCTGATGCCGTTCTACCCCTGGGTGCCCCTCATCGGCATCGTGGCCCAGGCGTTCCTCGCGATCTACCTGTTCCAGTACTCGCCGATGGCGTGGCTGTTCGCCGGCATCTGGATCGCCGTGGGGGTCGGGATCTTCATCGGCTACGTGCGCACCCGCGTCGCCGCCGAGGAGGAGCCGCGCGTCACCTTCGAGCACAAGAGCGGCGCGCGGTCGGGACGGAGCGTCCTCGCCGCGATCGGCAACCCCGCCTCCGCCGCGTCGATCCTGTCGGTGGCCACCGCCGTCGCGCGGGCGAGGGACGCGGAGGTGGTTGCCCTGCCGGTGGTCCGGATCCCCGCGCAGCTGCCGATGCGCGAGGGGCGCGACCGGACCGGTGAGGCGGACCCGGCCGTCCGCGCCATCCAGGAGTACGCCGAGACGGTCGACGACGTGCCGATCCAGATCGTCGTCGGCGTGGGCCGCGCGATCTCCTCCACGATCGTGAACATCGCCGAGCGCGAGGAGGCCGAGCTGCTCGTCATCGGGTGGCACGGCGACGTGCACGAGACGCGCGTCCGCGGTTCGGTCGCCCAGGAGGTGCTGCGGGTCGCCGAGCAGGACGTTTACGTCGTCAAGGACGGCGTCGAGCCCGAGGGCGGGGTGCCCTCGGAGGTGCTCGTCGGGGTCAGCCCCGGCCTGCGCACCCGCGCGGTCGTGCGTGCCGCCGCCGGCATCGCCGCCGGCCACGGCGTGCCCCTGCGTCTGCTCACCGTCGTGAAGACCGAGGGTGCGGACCGGCGTCGCATCGACGACAACCTCGCCGACGCCCGGGAGGTCGCCATGGGCGACGGCGCTGGCCCGGAGCAGGTCACGACCGAGGTCATCGAGGCCGACCAGGCCATCGACGCGTTCGCCGACCGGGTCGACGAGGACTCCCTGTTCGTCGCGGGCGCGTCACGCGACTGGATGTACCGGCGGACCCTGCTGGGTGCGTTCCCGGACGTGCTCGTGAACCGGCTGCCCTGCACCACCGTCGTGCTGCGGACCGGCACCCCTCGCGCGCTCGACTGGTGGCACCACCTCTACGACGTGGTCCGGCGGCGCCAGCCGCTGCGGGAGAGGGCCACGACCGGCTGAGCGACGCCACCTACGCGTGCGGGACCGGGACGAGCGGCTGCTCCAGCTTCGGGGACAGCACCAGCGCGACCCCGACCAGCGCGAGCCAGCCGCAGAAGGCGTAGATCCCCACCGCACCGGCGCCCGGGAAGACGAGGGCGAGCACGACGATGGCCGACCCCAGGCTGGCGGCCTGCCCGACCGACGACTGGCGGTAGAGGGCGATGCTCGCCATCGCGAGCGGGACGGCCAGTCCCCAGCTCGCCACCCGGAACAGCACGCGTCCGAGCGCCCACTGGGCCCCGGCGAGCTCGGCCCCGATCGCGCCGGCGGATGCCTGGTCCGCCAGCGACCAGGCGATCCCGGCCGCCACGACCGCGACCGTGCCGAGCACGGCGGCACTCTGGAGCACGACGAGCGTCGTCCACGTCCGGTCGGCGACGAACACCCACATCGCCTCACGGAAGGCGATGGCGAAGGCGACGAGGCCCGCCATGGCGACGAGCCCCAGCGCGGCACTCACGCGGATCTGGACCGCGTGCTCCGTGAACCACGGAAGCACTGCCTGCGGGTGCGTCGACGGTGGGCCGCCGCCGAACAGCACGAGGCTCAGCGCCAGCAGCACCGCGGTCGCGAGTGCCACCCGGCCGGCCGTTCGAAGATCGACGCGGGTCCCCATGGGCTGCCCTTCCGTCCCGTCCCGTCTGACGCCATGCCGTCGGGCGCACCTCCGATCGTTGCGTCCCCCAAGTGCCCGGCGACAGGGCCGAGCGGCCCTCCACGGTCGGTCGCCCGGACGCTCGGACGGCAGGAACGGGTGCGACGGACGGCGAAGTGCCCGGTGAGCCACCCTCCGCATGCGATCCGGGGACCGACGTGCGCCACCCGCTGCCTGCCCTCGCCCTCTCCTGCGCCGCCGCGCTCGTCGTGGGTGCGTCGCTGCCGGCCGCCGCCGCGCCGACCGGTGCGACCCCCGTGCCGCGGCCCGGCCCCGCCGCGCTGTACGCCCCGCCGGCGACCACCCCGGTCCTGTCCAACGCGGACGGGTGGGACGCGCCGCCGACGATGGTGTCGGGGACCGCGGTCGCCACCGACGGCGAGTTCGTCTACACCGACTACCTCTACGACGACCACGGCGCCGACACCGTGCCACCGCCCGGTGTGGGCGCCGCCGTGGACACCCGCCCGCCCACCTCCAGCACGCCCTTCTCGGCACCGACCGGCGACCTCGTCTACCCGACCGACGGTGACCGCTACGGCTACGACGCCGCGGACCTCCTCGAGCTGCGGGTCGAGGACCGCGCCGACGCGCTGGCCGTCCGGGTGACCCTGAACACCATGCTGGTGCCGGACGCCACGGCGGTCGCCATCGGGATCGACGCCGACGAGCGGACGACCACCGGCGTCGACGACTGGGGCCACGGGATCGGCTCCCTCGGCGAGCTCGGGCTCGAGCACGTGCTCTACACCGACGGGGAGCAGGCCGTCCTCGACGGCACGCCCGTGACGGTCGCGACCGACACCACACGCAACCAGCTCGACCTGCGGATCCCGCACGCCGTGCTCGACCCCGGCGAGGCGGCCTGGCGGCTGTACGCGGTCACCGGGATCGCCGACGGGCAGGGCGGCTTCGTGGCGCCGGCCCCGACGCCGTCGGCGACCGCACCCGGCGGCGACCCGACCGCGAGCGCTCCGCCGGTGTTCAACGTCGCCTTCCGGTACGAGGCCGACGGCGACGAGCCGATGGGTGTCGCCCCGCCGGACGCGATCGGGTCACGGTCGGCGACCTACGGGACCTGGCGGGAGGACGCGCAGGCGAAGGCGCTCGCCGCCCGCGACATCTCGGCCTTCGCCGCCGACGTCGACTTCGGGGCCCTCGCCGCCGGCCACACGAGCTCGAACGTCCCCGACCACGGCTTCACGGACCGGCTCTACGTCGCCTCGACCGACCTCGGCGAGGGTGTCGCCGACCAGCGTCCCTGGTTCCTGAACCGCATCCAGCCCTACGGCCTGTACGTGCCCGAGGGCGTCGACCCCGACACGCCGACGCCGCTGACCGTGGTGCTGCACTCGATGGGCGCCAACTACAACCAGTTCCAGGCGGCCTCGCCCCACACCTACACCGAGCTGGCGGACGAGCGGGGCTCGATCGCGATCACCCCCGAGGGGCGCGGGCCGGACGGCTTCTACCACGACACCGCCGAGCTCGACACGTTCGAGGTCTGGGCCACCGTCGCCCGCATGTTCGCCCTCGACCCGGACGCGACCACGATCACCGGCTACTCGATGGGCGGGTACGGGACCTACCGGCTCGTCGGGCGCTACCCCGACCTGTTCGCCCGCGCCTTCCCGGTCGTCGGTCCGCCCGAGGAGGGTGCCGTGCTGCTGGCCGGCAACGAGCAGACCGGCGGCTACACCGACGGCACGGTCGACCCGACGACCGACACGACCCCGCTCGTCCCCTCCTTCCGCAACGTGCCGGTCCTCGCCTGGTACGGCAGCGCCGACGAGCTGGTGCCGCTGTCCAGCGCGCTGACCCACATGCAGGCCTTCGACGATGCCGGCCTGCGCTACGAGCAGGACGTCTTCTCGTCCGACCACCTCGCCCTCGCGCTGCGCGACGAGTGGGGACGCGGTCGGGACTTCCTCGGCGACGCCCGCGTCGACCACGACCCGGCGCACGTGTCCTTCGGGCTGCTGCCCGCGAGCGACGACCCGGACCTCGGGCTCGTCGCCGACCACGCCTACTGGGTCGCCGGCGTGACCGTCCGCGACGGTGCGGACACCGCCGGGACCGGCGTCGTCGACGCGGTCTCGGACGCGTTCGGACAGGGCGCGCCGGAGGTGGCCCGAGACCAGGGCGGCGGCAGCGACCCGCTGCCGTACGCCTCGCGGTCGCTGACCTGGACCGCCGTGCCGGATGCCGCGCCGGCACCGACGCTCCACCTCGATCTGACCAACATCGCGACGGTGACCGCCGACCTCGACCGGGCGCGCATCGACACCGCCGCCCCGGCGGTCGCGTCGGCCGCCGTGGAGGTCACGACCGACGGACCGACGACCGTGACGCTGCTCGGCGCCTTCCCTCAAGGCGTGCAGGTCGTCGACGGTGACGGTGCCCCGCTGGACGCCGAGGTCGCCGACGGGCAGGCGATCGTCGCGCTGCCGGCCGGTGCCACGACTGTCCGGTTCCGGCTGGCTGCCGCCGACGCGTCCCCGTCCCGGGGCTCCGCCGGCGGCGGACGGCCGAGCGCAGCCCCGGCCACGCTGCCCACGACGGGCGGCGGCGCCGCGCAAGGCGCGGTCGCGATGCTCGCGCTCGCGGCGCTCCTCGGGCGCGTCCGACGGCGCGCCCGGGCAGGTTCGTGACCGATCGGGGGCACTGCGGCGTTGCCCGTTACCGGCGGTAACTGTTACGAATGGGGCGAGCGGTCGCGGCCGTGGAGCCAGCTGCGCCACCGCCGACTTCCCCGCACGACCGACCTGCCTGCACTCCGGACCCGGCAGCACGACCGACCCGTCATCGACCTACTGCACGAGGAGACCTCGTATGGCCACCATCCGCCCGGCCGCGATCGTCGGCGGCAACCGCATCCCGTTCGCACGCTCCAACGGCCCCTACGCCGAGGCGAGCAACCAGGACATGCTGACGGCCGCGCTCGACGGCCTGGTGAGCCGCTTCGCGCTGCAGGGCGAGGAGATGGGCGAGGTCGTCGCCGGCGCGGTCCTCAAGCACGCCCGTGACTTCAACCTCACGCGCGAGTGCGTGCTCGGCAGCGCGCTGGCGCCCAGCACCCCGGCCCACGACATCCAGAAGGCCTGCGACACGGGGCTCGAGGCCACGCTGAACGTCGCGAACAAGATCGCGCTCGGTCAGATCGACGCCGGTATCGCCGGCGGGGTCGACACGACCAGCGACGCGCCCATCGCGCTGAACGACGACCTGCGCCGGGTCCTGCTCGAGTTCAACCGGGCCAGGACGCCCATGGAGCGGGTCAAGCTGCTCGGTGAGCTGCGCCCGAACCAGATCGTCCCCGAGATCCCGCAGAACGCCGAGCCGCGCACGGGCCTGTCGATGGGCGAGCACGCCGCCATCACCGCCCGCGAGTGGGGGATCGGCCGCGAGGAGCAGGACGATCTCGCCGTCGCGAGCCACCACAACCTCGCCGCTGCGTACGAGCGCGGGTTCTTCGACGACCTGCTGACGCCCTACCTCGGCCTCGACCGTGACCAGAACATGCGGCCGGACTCGAGCATGGAGTCGCTCGCGAAGCTGAAGCCCGTCTTCGGCAAGGGCGACGACGCGACCATGACCGCCGGCAACTCGACGCCGCTGTCCGACGGTGCCTCGACGGTGCTGCTCGCGACCGACGAGTGGGCGCAGGAGCGCAAGCTGCCGGTCCTCGCCCACCTGACCTACGCGAAGTCGGCGGCGGTCGACTACGTCCACGGCGACGAGGGCCTGCTCATGGCACCCGCCTACGCGGTCCCGCGCATGCTCGACGACGCCGGGCTGACGCTGCAGGACTTCGACTACTACGAGATCCACGAGGCGTTCGCGTCCACCGTGCTGGCCACGCTGAAGGCCTGGGAGGACCCGGCCTACTGCAAGGAGCGGCTGGGGCTCGACGCGCCGCTCGGCTCGATCGACACCGCGAAGCTGAACGTGAACGGCTCCTCGCTCGCGGTCGGCCACCCGTTCGCCGCGACCGGTGGGCGCATCGTCGCCACCACCGCGAAGCTGCTGGCCGAGAAGGGCTCCGGCCGGGCGCTGATCTCGATCTGCGCCGCCGGCGGGAACGGGCTCGTCGCCATCCTCGAGCGCTGACCCGTCCGCCACCCACCCGCCACGCCTGCTGTGCCAGGAGACATGTGACATGAGCGACCTCTACACCCAGTTCGTCAACTCGCCCGTCGGCAAGCCGCTCGCGCAGACCTTCGGGCTGCCGACCCCCGTGCCGCTCCGCCGCTACGAGCCGGGCCAGCCCGTCGTCGAGGGCCCCGTCCTCGTCGGCGCCACGAAGGGCGGCCGCCTGACCGATGCGATCCTCGCGACGCTGCACGAGATCCACGCCAACGTCCAGCCGGAGGACGGCGCCGAGTCCCGCGACGGCTACGCGGCCCTCGTCTTCGACGCGACCGGCATCACCGACTCGTCGCAGCTGCGCGAGCTCTACGAGTTCTTCCACCCGACCGTGAAGCGGATGGGCTCGAGCGCCCGCCTGCTCGTGCTCGGGACGCCACCCGAGGACTGCACCGACGCACGCGAGGCCACGGCCCAGCGGGCGCTCGAAGGGTTCACCCGCTCTGCCGGCAAGGAGATGCGCAACGGCTCGACGGCCAACCTGATCCGCGTCGCCGACGGGGCCGAGGCCGGGCTCGAGTCGACCCTGCGGTTCTTCCTGTCGGGGCGCTCCGCCTACGTGTCCGGCCAGGTCGCCGCGGTGGGGACGACCGGCGAGGCCTCGGCCGGCACCGCCAAGGGGGCGGCCGGCGACGGCTCCCTCGACTGGGACCAGCCGCTCGCCGGCAAGGTGGCCGTCGTCACCGGCGCCGCCCGCGGCATCGGCGCGGCGATCGCCGAGACCCTCGCCCGTGACGGCGCCCACGTCGTCTGTCTCGACCTGCCCGCCATGGGCGACCAGCTGTCCGCGGTCGCGAACCGCATCGGCGGCTCCACCCTCCAGGTCGACATCACCGCCGAGGACGCGCCGCGGACCATCGCGTCGCACCTCAACGACCGGCACGGCGGCGTCGACGTGTTCGTCCACAACGCCGGCGTGACCCGCGACAAGACGCTCGTCGGCATGAACGAGGGCCAGTGGGACATGGTCCTCGACATCAACCTCACTGCCCAGGAGCGCATCAACGACATGCTCCTCGAGGGGCTGCTCAACGACAACGGCCGCATCATCTCCGTGTCGTCCATGAGCGGGATCGCCGGGAACCGCGGCCAGACGAACTACGCCACCTCGAAGGCCGGGATCATCGGCATGGTGCGCGCGCTCGCGCCGACCGTCGCTGCGCGGGGCGCCACGATCAACGCGGTCGCGCCCGGGTTCATCGAGACCGAGATGACCGCCGCGATGCCGATCGGTCCCCGCGAGGCCGGCCGCCGCATGAACAGCCTGTCGCAGGGCGGCCTGCCCGTCGACGTGGCCGAGACCATCGCCTGGTTCGCGAACCCGGCGTCGGCGCGGGTGAACGGCAACGTCGTGCGCGTGTGCGGCCAGAGTCTGCTCGGCGCCTGACGCCCGGCCGGCCCCGCCCGCTGCTCCACCCGTCGTGAGGAGCCCCGCATGACCGTGACCCAGCTGTCCGCGCCACCGAACCTGTCCCGCCTGTACGCCCGCGCCGCCCTCTCCACCGTGCGGCCGGGCGGCGGTGGGCAGCGCCTGCCCGACACCGAGCTCGTGCTCGGCGACGCGTCGTTCGACCGCGACCACCTCGCCGCCTATGACCGCGTCTGCGGCTTCCGGCTGCGCGACGCCGTGCCGGCCACCTACCCGCACGTCGTCGCGTTCCCGATGGCGGTGCAGCTCATGTCCGCCCCGTCGTTCCCGTTCCCCATGGTCGGGCTCGTGCACATCCGCAACCGGATCGTGCAGCACCGGCCGCTGCTCGTCACCGAGACGCCGACGTTCCGGGTCCGCGCCGAGAACCTGCGTGATCATCCGAAGGGACGGGCGTTCGACATGGTGGCGACCGCCGAGGTCGGCGGCGAGCCCGTCTGGGAGGACGTCAGCACCTACCTGCGCCGCAGCGGCGGCAGCGACGCCGCCGAGAAGCCGGCGCCGGTCGCGTCGGTCGAGCCGGACCTGGCCGCGCCGGAGACGCTCTGGCGCGTGCCCGGCGACATCGGTCGGCGCTACGCCGCGGCGTCGGGTGACCGCAACCCGATCCACCTCTACCCGCTGACCGCGAAGCTGTTCGGGTTCCCCCGCAACATCGCCCACGGCATGTGGACGAAGGCCCGGTGCCTGGCGGCGCTCGAGGGGCGCGTCCCCGAGGCGTTCACGGTGGAGGCCGAGTTCAAGGCGCCCCTGATCGTGCCGTCGACGGTCGTGTTCAGCTCCGAGTCGCGCGGCGATGGCTGGCGCTTCGCGCTGCACGGCGCGACGAAGGGCAAGCCTCACCTGCAGGGCGCGCTCACTGCGCAGTGACCGCCCGGGCCGCGTCGACCAGCGCCGCCAGGCTCGCCTCGATGCCGTCGGCGAGCACGGCGACGTTGCCGATGCTGTCGCGGTCGCCGGTGATCCCGAACGTCAGCTGCCCCTGGTAGGAGAAGATCGCGACGCCGACCCGCACGGGGCTGGCGAGCGGCACGTACGGGTACGACGACAGCATCTGCCGTCCGAGCGCGTACAGCGGCTGCTGTGGCCCTGGCACGTTCGTCGTGACGGTGTCGACGGCACCGCGTCCGAGCCGCTGGAACGACCGGAACGCGACCCGCATGCCGAGCGCCAGCAGCAGCGCGGGCGCGAAGCCGGACAGGGAGGTCAGGGTCTCCGCGGCGACGGCCTGGTGGGACTCCTTGAGGCCCTGCAGCTCCGTGCGGATCGACGCCAGCCGCTCGACGGGGTCGTCCAGGGAGACGGGCAGCTCGGCGAACATGGCCGATACCCGGTTGTTGTAGGTCCCGCGCTCGTCGGGGCGCCGGACCGACACGGGGATGAGGCTGCGCAGCGACCGGCCGGTCGGGTCCTCGCCCTGCGCCAGGAGCAGGTCCCGGAAGCCCCCGGTGATCGCCGTGAGCACCACGTCGTTGACGGTCCCCCCGAGTGCGGAGCGGACGACCCGCACGTCGTCGAGGCTTGCCTGCGCCCAGGCGTAGCGCCGGTGCGGTCCGATCGGGCCGACGAGTGACGAGGCCGCACCGGGGCGTGCGAGCCCCCGCATCGCGGTCAGCCCGCGGACGTTCTCGCCGAGCGTCCGTGCCGCCCTCACGGGGCGGCGGACGGCGGACCGCACGATCCGCCACTGCTCGAAGGGGGAGACCACGGCGTCCCGCACGGAGGCAGCGACCAGCCCGATCGTCGAGGGCGGTGGCGGTGGCGCCCAGTCGTCCTCGGGCTCCGGCGGCTGGGCGGTCGGGTCGGCGTCGAGCACGACGGCCAGCAGGTCGGTGCCGGACACGCCGTCGACCATGGCGTGGTGGACCTTCGAGACGAGCGCCCACCGGTCGTCCTCGAGCCCCTCGACGGCCCACATCTCCCACAGCGGCTTCGTGAGATCCAGCTTCTGGGACATCACCCGGCTGGTGAGATCGCGCAGCTGTGCCACGCCACCCGGCGACGGCAGGGCGCTGAAGCGCAGGTGGTAGTCGAGCGAGAAGTGCGGGTCGGCGACCCAGACCGGTCGTCCGAGGGTGAGGGGCACCTCGCGGATCCGCTGCCGGTAGCGGGGTACGAGCGGCAGCTTGCCGGCGATCATCGCGGTGAGTGCGTCCCGCGGGGGGATCGGCCCCTCGAAGATCGACACCGACCCGATGTGCATGTGGTTCACGTCGTCCTCGATGTGGAGGAACGACGCGTCGAGCGGGCTGAGGCGGTCCATGCGGGCTCCCGTTCTCGGGTGGTGCGGTCGTGCGAGGATGCCAGGCCGACGCCGGGTCCGGCGCGTCGTCTGCGACAATGCGGCGTGGCGCGGACTGGGCGCCCGCCGTCCGGGGACCGGGCGGGTGAGTCGTGGGGTGGTCATGTCGCGCCGTTGGAAGTGGATCGTCGGGGTCGTCGTCGTGGTCGGGGCGCTGATCGCCGGGGCGCTCTGGTACGAGCGGTCGATGCTCGAGACCGGTACCGGCTACGCCGCCCACAACGCCTGCGCGGTGCGGCTCGTCGCGGGGCGGCCGGCGGGCGCGCCGGCCGATGACCTTCCCCCGAACCCGCTCGTACCCGTGCTGCGGATGTTCCGTGGACGCCGAGCACGGGCGGGCGCATGCCAGCGTGCTCGGGCTGTTCGGGTCCACGGCCTTCTTCACCGAAGGGCTCGGGTGCACGCTGGCCGACGCCGAGCCGGACCTTGCGCCACTACCGGCGCTGGACCCGGCACCGGCCGACGAGCCGTGGCCTGCCGGCGAGCGCATCGACCCGCCGCCCGCCGGCGTCGACACGGCCGCGCTCGAGCAGGCGCTCGACGCCGCCTTCGCCGAGGACGACCCGCAGGGCCGCGAGAAGAACACGCGGGCGGTGGTGATCGTCCACGGCGGGCGGATCATCGCCGAGCGGTACGCCGACGGGTTCGGGCCGGAGACCCGCCAGCTCGGCTGGTCGATGACGAAGAGCATCACGAACGCGATGGTCGGCCGGCTCGTGAAGCAGGGGACGATCGCCGTGGAGGACGACCACCTGCTGCCGATGTGGTCGGGCGACGATCCGCGCGGCGCGATCACGCTCGACGACCTGCTGCGCATGGTGTCGGGACTGCAGTGGGACGAGACGTACGACCTCGGGACCGAGATCACGAACATGCTCTACCGCCGCGCGGACATGGGGCTGTTCGCGGCATCCCAGCCGCTCGCGCACGACCCCGGGACCTACCAGCAGTACTCCTCGGGGACCACGAACATCGTCTGCGACATCCTCCAGGACGCCGCCGGGATGGGGGTGGCGATGCCCCGCGAGCTCGTGTTCGCCCCGATCGGGATGCGCTCCGCGATCCTCGAGCCGGACGCCTCCGGCGGCCTGGTCTGCTCCTCCTACGGGTGGGCGACGCCCCGTGACTGGGCACGGTTCGGGCTCTGGTTCCTGCACGACGGCGAGTGGGACGGTCAGCGGCTGCTGCCGGACGGCTGGATCGACTACTCGACCCGGCCTCTCGACGTGACCTCCGAGGAGGAGCCCTACGGCGCCTTCTGGTGGCTGAACCGGCGTGCCGACGGGACGCTGCGGTTCCCGCAGCTTCCCGCCGACGCGTACTGGGCCTCGGGCCACGACGGCCAGCAGGTGATGATCGTCCCGTCGGCGGACCTCGTCGTGGTGCGTATGGGCTTCACGCCCGAGATCCCCGGCGACGAGGTCGGCATCCAGGACCTGGTCGCGGCTGCCGTCGACGCCGTCGGCTGAGCGGCACGTCCCCCCGTCACAGGAGCGAGGGCTGCGGCGGGTCGACGTTCGTGATCAGCAGGTGCGTCGCCCGCCGGTCGTTGCGCTCCTTGATCGTCCACAGGTAGCGCTTGTCGAACGCCAGCACGTGCCAGCGTGGATCCGCGTACAGCGCGCGGACGGCCGGCGTCGACTTGATCACGAGCACGAAGCGGGTGTCGAGCCCGGCCATCGTCGCGGCCAGCCGCCCGTGGTCGGCACGCGTGAAGCTCGTCGCGTCGTAGTCGCTGAAGTCGCTGTCGTAGGGCGGGTCGAGGAACACGAAGTCGTCGGGGCCGGGTCGGTGGCGTGCGAGGAACGTCGCGAAGTCCTCGCAGGTGAGCCGGGTGTTGGCCAGCCGGCGGGCGACGCCGTCGCTGCGCAGCCGGTCGATCTTCGCGCTGAGGTCCTTGCGGTTGTAGGTGATGCCGCCGTAGGGCACGTTGAACTCGCCGGCCCGGTTGAAGCGGAACATCGCCGCGTACGCGTACTCGCGCAGGAAGAAGAAGGCGGCGGCCTGGCGGGCGGATCGCTCGCCCCGCAGCCGCCCGGTGTTGTAGGCCGCCCGCAGCGCCGTGTAGCAGGCGGCCTTGAACGCGCCCTCGACGTTGCGCCAGGCGTCGTCGACCGGCAGCAGCTGCCCGCGGGACTCCTCGACCCGGCGCATGCGTCCGAGCTTGTCGGGGACCAGCCGGGCCGCGTGGGCGACGAAGGAGTCGGACAGCGCACGCCACGTCGGGGGCACGGTCGCCGCGAGGTCGTCGAGCAGGGCCGAGACCAGCGTCGTCGACTGCCGGGCGCTCGTCGGCGGGCTCGCGCCTGCCGTGCCGGCCGCGCGGACGTGGTCGACGAGCACGCCGCCGCGGGTCTCGGTGAACGTCGCGATCGCCTGCCACCAGGTGTCGATGCCGTCGAGCAGGTCGAACAGGGCCGCGTCCCGGTCGCGGACGAACCGGTAGAGGTCGATCAGGTCGGTGGACGTGTCGTTCGCGAGCGCGGGAACCTCCGGCGGCATCGCGAAGAGGACGGCGCCGCCGCCGACGAACGGCTCGAGGTAGCGGTCTGCGTCGCTCGGGACGAGCGGCAGGATCCGGTCGAGCTCGGCCGTCTTGCCGCCCGGCCACTTCAACGGCGGGCGTAGCGTCATGGCGACCTCCGGTCGCGCCGGACCCTAGCGGCCGCCGTCGCTGCGGACCCCGAGGTCGCGTCGGGCGGGCGGGGCGTTCAGCGGGCGGTGCGCAGCACGAGGGGGAGCACCGGGTCGGGGTGGACCTGCCGCAGCCGGTGGGTCACGGCCGTCAGGGTCCAGCCCGAGTCCGTCGTGAGATCGACGAGCAGCACCGGGCCTGCCGGCATCGCAGCGGCGGCCCCCGGGTCGACGGCGTAGGCGCGCAGCGCGTTCGCGGCCGCGTGCGCGGAGTTGGCCATCGCCGACTGGCCCGGGGTGTCGGCGGCGCGCCGTACCGCCTCGACGACCGGCAGGCGGCCGAGGTCGCCGAGCCGGTCGCAGACGGCCGCGAGCAGCGCCGGGCGGGTGCGGGAGGGGATGGGGACGATGCTCGTCGGTCGGGCCCGCCAGTCCCAGCGCTTGAGCACGTCGACGAGCCCCTCGGTGACCTCGTCGAGCGCTGCCGTGTCGTCGGGTCCGTTCTCGAGCAGCCGGGCGACCGCGGCGCCCCAGCCCGAGTCGTCGCCGCCCGCCAGGGCACGTCCCATCTCGTGGCGTTCGTCGCCGCCGAGGTTCCCGCGCACGTCGGGATGGCCGAGCGCATCGAGGCCCGACGGCCACCGCCGGCGCGGACGGAGCAGCACGTCGCGGCCGCGCAGCGACCGCCGTGCCCGCGCCACCAGCGCCTCGTCGACCGCGACGTCCACCCCGGGGACCTCGGCGCCGCACCCGTCGCAGCGCCCGCACGGCGTCGCGTGCGGGTCGTCGAGCTGGCCCGTGAGGAACTGCATCCGGCAGCCCGCGAACGCCGGCGCCGCGTAGGCCCGCATGACCTCGTGCTCGGCACGGCGAGCCGCCAGCAGCCGCGCGTAGCGGTCGCGGTCCTCCTGCCAGCCCGCGCCCGTGGCCACCCATCCGGATCCCTCGCGTGCGACGGCGCCGTCCACGTCGAGGATCTTCAGCAGCAGCTCGAGCCGGCTTCGGCGCACGTTGACCCGCGGCTCGAGCCGGGGCAGCGAGGTGGGCTCGTCGCCGTCGAGCGCCGCAAGCACCTCGTCGACCTCGTCGCTGACCGGCACGCCGGCGAGGTCGAAGTGGTGCCAGATCGCCTCGTCCTTCCCGGTCGGCAGCAGCACGACCGACGCCTCGTCGAGGCTGCGTCCGGCCCGGCCGATCGCCTGGTAGTAGGCGACGGGGGAGCCCGGCGCGCCGAGGTGGACGACGAAGGAGAGGTCGGGCTTGTCGTAGCCCATGGACAGCGCGGTGGTGGCGACCACCACGTCGAGGTCGTCGTTCGCGAGCCGGTCCTCGATCTGGGTGCGCTCGTCCGGCGCCACCCGCGACGAGTAGGCGTGGGCGTCGACCCCGGCCTCGGCCAGGAACGCGGCGGTGTGCTCGGCGTCGTCGACGGTCAGCGTGTAGACGATGCCGGCGTGCCCCGAGGCCCGCCGGCGCTCGCGGGTGAAGGCGACGAGCCAGGCGAGGCGCTCCTCGGCCTGGCGCAGGTCGACCACGGCGAGGCGGAGGCTGTCACGCCCGAGTGGCCCCCGGATGGTGCGTACCTCGCGCGACGTGCCGGTCGCGAGCTGCGCCGCCACGTCGGCGACGACCCGGTCGTTCGCCGTCGCGGTGCAGGCGAGCACGGGCACCGCCTGCGACCGGTCCTGTTCGAGGCGGGCGAGGACGTTGCGGATCCGGCGGTAGTCGGGACGGAAGTCGTGCCCCCAGTCGGAGATGCAGTGTGCCTCGTCGACCACCAGCAGACCGCAGTCGTCGACGAGGCGGGGGAGCACCTCGCGGCGGAACCGGGGATGGTTGATGCGCTCGGGCGAGACGAGCAGGAGGTCGATCTCGCCCGCGTGGACCCGCTGCTCGACGTTGGCCCAGTCGTCGACGTTCGTGGAGTTCACCGTCGCGGCGCGCAGGCCCATCCGGCCGGCGGCGGCGATCTGGTCGCGCATCAGCGCGAGCAGGGGCGAGACGAGCAGCGTCGCGCCGGCTCCGGCATCACGCAGCAGGCGGGTCGCGATGAAGTAGACCGCGGACTTGCCCCAGCCGGTGCGCTCGACGACCAGCACCCGCCCGCGGTCGGTGACCAGCGCCTCGATCGCCTCGAGCTGCCCGCGGCGGAAGGTGGCGGCGTCGTCACCGGTCAGCGTGCGCAGCAGCGCGCCGGCGCGATCGGCGACCCGCTCGGACGTTGGCGGCCCGGTCGGGCGGGTGGTCGGGGACGGTGACGGCACGCGGGCTCCAGGGACAGGTGCGGCAGGGCGGCGGCCGTAGTGTGGCATCCCCCGGTGACATCGGCGCGCCGGAGGCCGGCGACGCCGGGGACGATCAGCCGGCCGTACCGGGGTCCGTGTCCCAGGTCGGGTCGTCGAGGAGCTGCGCGAGATCGTCGGCGGGCAGCGGCCGGGAGAAGAGGAAGCCCTGCGCCTCCGCGCAGCCGTAGCGCAGGGCGACGGCGAGCTGAGCCGGCGTCTCCACGCCCTCCGCCACGACGCTCATGTCGAGGGCACGGGCGAGCTGGGTGACGGCCCTCACGAGCGGCACCTCCTGGTCGATCGCCACGACGCCGCGCAGGAAGCTCTGGTCGAGCTTGAGCGCGTCGAAGGGGAAGGCCCGCAGCCGGCCGAGCGACGCGTAGCCGGTCCCGAAGTCGTCGACGGCCAGCCGCACCCCGAGCGCCCGCAGGTCCCACAGCCGGTGGCGTGCCGCCGGGTCGTCCTGGCTCAGCAGGCTCTCGGTCACCTCGAGGATCAGCGCCTCGGCCGGAAGCCCTGCGCCCTCGAGCGCCGTCTCGACCACCCCGACGAGCTCGTCGTCGTCGAGCTGCGCCGCCGACAGGTTGACCGCCAGGCCGAACGACGCCGCCTGTGGCCGCTCGGCGCGCCACCGGGCGGCCTGCTCACAGGCGCTGCGGAGCACCTGGCGGCCGAGCTCGTGGATGAGGCCCGTTTCCTCGGCGATCCCGATGAACCGCTCGGGTGGCACCTGCCCGTGCTCGCCGTCGTTCCAGCGGGCCAACGCCTCGACGCACGACAGTCGGCCCGTCTCGAGCTCGATCACCGGCTGGTAGTGGATGCCGACGCCACCGTTGCTGAGCGCCGCGCCCAGTGCGGTCTCGAGGGTCAGATGGGTCGCGCGCTGGCGGCGCAGGCTCGGCTCGAAGACGGTCACCCGTCGGGGGCCGCGGGCCCGCCGGGCCGCGTCGGCGGCGTGCAGCAGCGTGGTCGCCGGCTGCTCGCCGGACGGGTCGCCGACGCGCGCGTCGGCGTCCTGCAGCGCCGTGTCGGCGGCGACCCCGACCCGCGCCCGCAGCAGCAGCCGGTGGCCGCCGACGCTGAACGGTTCGGTGAGCCACGCCAGGAGGGCGGTGCCGGCGTCGGTGAGCGTGGTCCGGTCGCGGTCGCCCGGTGCCAGCAGGACCGCGAACTCGTCGTTGCCGACCCGACCGACCCGGGCGGCGTCGCCGGTGGCCAGCACGAGCCGCTGCGCCACCGCCTGCAGGGTCTGGTCGCCGCCGGCGGGGCCGATGGCGTCGTTGACGCGCGAGAACTGCTCGAGGTCCACGACGGCCACGGCGACGGGCCCTGTGTCGCGCCGGGCGAGTGCGCGGCTGACGCGGCGCAGGAACGCCTCCCGGGTCTGCACGCCGGCGATCCGGTCGAGGTCCGCGGGGACCGGCGTGTCCGCCAGCGACTGCAGCACGGCGCCGAAGCCGCCGGCGGCGGAGGGCCAGAGGGTCGCGGTGGCGGCGATCTCGTCCGGTACGTCCGACCAGGCGAGCCGCCCCACGAGGTCGGCGCGGTCGCGGCCGAGGACGGCGGCGGCCCGGGGGTTGGCGGCGACGATCGTGCCGTCGGGCCCGATGTGCAGCACCGCGTCGGTCGTGTGCTCGAGGAGGGCCTGCAGCTGGGCGCGGGTCACCTCGAGTGCCGCCTCGGTGGCTGTGCGCTCGACGACGCGGGCGAGCTGGGTGCTCACGGTCTCCATGGCCGCGAACAGCCCCTGCTCGGGTCGGACCTGCGGGGGCAGGAGGAACTGCAGGATCCCGTGGACGGCCCCGTCGACGATCACGCAGAAGGCGACCGAGGCGTCGAGCCCGCAGGCGCGCGCCTCGGCCGCCAACGGGGCGTCGCTGCCGGCGAGCCGCCACGCCGCACCGCCCGACGCGGTGGCGACGAGCGCGGTCATGACGCCGCCACCATGGACCGACTGTGGGGCGAGGGCTCCGACGAGCGGCGCGAACCGCTCGTCGTTGCCCGTGTGCACGGCGTGGGGGACGAGCCAGTCCTGCTCGTCGTCGTCCTCCACGAGCCAGGCGATCCCGACCGGCCAGGCCGTGTGGTCGCAGACGGCCTGGACGGCGACGTTGAAGGCGTCAGCCGGGTCCCACGACGTGTTGGCCGCCAGTGCGACGGCCCGGACGAGATCGAGGTGGGCGATGTGTCCGGCGGGGTCCTCGAGCCGCACCAGCGATGGCGGGTGACGCTCCACGCCCGGCGTCCCTTCCCTCGCGACCGGGATGGCAGTTCGCAACGGTTCGTAGTGCAACCTAGCGGACCGTGGTCGCCAGCCGAGGAGATGGGTCGGACGGCAGGCCACCGACCACGGACTGCATCCATTCGTACACGCTGCGTTCCTGGCACCCGGCAGGCGGCGGCCGGTCAGACGCCGGCTGCCGACTCCAGCTCGCGGAGTGCGTCCTCGAGATGGTCGATGAGCCGCTGCACGCTCGGGAGCGCACGCCGGTCGGCCGTGATCCCGAACTCCATCGAACCGGCGTAGGAGGTCTGGGTGATGTTGAGGGCGTACCCCTCGGTGAGCAGCGAGAGCGGGTACATGCCCTGCATCCGCGCCCCGTTCCAGTACAGGGACTGGGAGGGGCCCGGCACGTTGGAGATGACGACGTTGTAGGAGGGCCGCACGCGTCCGGACAGGCCGGTCAGGTTCCCGAGCACGAGCGGCGCCGTCATGAGCAGGCCGTACTCGAGCAGCTCGGTCTGGCTCATGTCGCGCAGCCTCGCCTTCACCCGGTTCATCGACTCGCGGATCATGGACAGCCGGTCGACCGGCGCGTCGAGATGGGTGGCGAGGTTCGCGGGCACGAGGCTGATGGCGTTGCCCGAATCGGTGTCGTCGTCGCGACGGAACGAGACCGGCACGAGCGCGATCAGCGGCTTGTCGGGCAGCGCGCCCTGGTCGAGCAGGTAGGCACGCAGCGCCGACGAGCACATGGTGAGCACCACGTCGTTGATGGTGGCGTCGAGGGCCTTGCCGACCCTCCGGATCCGCTCGAGGTCGTAGGACTGGGCGACGAAGCGGCGGGCGGCGGTCAGCTTGACGTTCAGCATGGAGCGGGGGGCCTGGAACGGGACGACCTCGGCGGCGTCGATCGTCGAACGCATCAGCTGGGTCGCCAGCGTCCGGGTGACGCCGAGCGTCGAGGTGGTGGCGTCGAAGGCGGCGCCGAGCGTCGCGGCCGCCGTGCTCAGCAGCCCGCCGCGGCTCGGTTCGGATCGTCCCTCGCCCGGTCGCTGCGCCCAGGGCGGCGGATCGTCGGACGCCGTCGGGTCGGTGCTGAACGCCTTCAGGACCTGCCGCATCGCGGCGACGCCGTCGAGCATCGAGTGGTGGATCTTCGTGTAGAGGGCGAAGCGGTTCCCCTCGAGCCCCTCGATGAGGTAGCTCTCCCACAGGGGACGGTGGCGGTCGAGCAGGTTGCCGTGCAGCCGCGACACCAGGACGAGCAGCTCGCGCACCCGGCCCGGGTCGGGCAGCGCCACGTGCCGCACGTGGTAGTCGACCTCCACGTCGTCGTCGGTGACCCAGTGGTAGGTGCCGGCACGCCCGTAGGGCCGGGCGAGACGGCGGTCGAAGGGGTACCGAACCTCGTGCTCGCGGCGGGACGAGCGCACGACCTGCTGGAGGTAGCCGGGTCCGGCGTCCTCGGGAAGCTCGAACAGCTGGAGCCCGCCGACGTGCATCGGGCGCTCCCGCGCCTCGATGAGCAGCCAGCCCGCGTCGGCCACGGACAGTCGCTTCATGCATTCCCCTCCGATGATGGCGCGACCCTACTCCAGGAGCGTGCAGTCAACGCTCCCTTCGCTTCCCATCCGTCCCGGAAGCCGTGTACCGTGTTGCGGCACCCGGTCGGGGTGTCTTGCTCTCCTACTCTCCAGAGCTACCCGGCCAACCGTGCGCAGTAACACAGATAGGGAACGCTCCATGCCAGAAGGCACCGTCAAGTGGTTCAACGCCGACAAGGGGTACGGCTTCATCACCCCGGAGTCCGGCGGCGAGGACCTCTTCGTCCACTTCTCCGCGATCCAGGTCCAGGGCTACAAGTCCCTCGACGAGGGGCAGCGGGTCAGCTTCGAGGTCACCCAGGGCCAGAAGGGCCCGCAGGCCAGCGACGTCCGTCCGCTCTGAGACGAGACCCGCAGGATCTGCACGACGATCGCCTGAGGTACGACCAGGGTCCGCAAGAACCCGTCGCGTGCCGTGAGTGATCAGCGCGAACCCCCGCCCCGGCGGGGGTTCGTTCCGTCTGTCCCCCCGCCACGTTCGGCGTTCGCCACGATCGCGTCGTGGACGTACCGGGCGAGGCCCTCGGCGTGCTGCTCGTAGCTCGCGGTGAACCGCGGGTCGGCGAGGTACATCTCGCCCAGGTGCACGTGCATCTCGTGGGAGCAGTCGTAGAAGCGGTCGTTGATCTGCTGCCGGTGTGCCTCGACGGCGTCCATGGCTGCCTCGCTGTCGGCGGCGGCGCCGCTGCGGTAGACCTCGGCGATGCGGGCGGTGACCGCCTCGCTCTCCGCCCTGACCGCCTCCCAGTCGTCCCTGGTGTAGCCGCCGGTGCGCCGCCGGCTCTGCTGCCAGGCGTCGGTGTCGCCCCAGCGCTCGGCCGCCTCCTCCTGCAGGTCGCGCTGCTCCTCGCCGAAGACGGCGAACATCTCCTCGTCTGACATGGTCGTGCCTTTCTCGTGGGCGTCGATGGCACGGTCGACGGCTCGGATCATGCCGTCGAGGCGGTCGGCCTCGGCGGCCAGCAGCTCGCGCTGCTCGTGCAGCGCCTTGCCACGGTCGAAGTCCTCCGCGGTCATCAGCGCACGGATCTCGTCGAGGCCGAAGCCGAGGGCGCGGTAGAGCAGGACCTGCTGCAGCCGTGCGAGATCCTCGTCGTCGTAGAGCCGGTAGCCGGCCTCGGTGCGCGCGCTCGGGCACACGAGCCCCACCGCGTCATAGTGGTGCAGCGTGCGCACGGTGACGTTCGCCAGTCGTGCCACCTCGCCGACGGTGCGTGCCATGTGCGGTCCCTGTCGTGTCGTGCCGGGGCAACCCTCGCACCTGACGTCACGTGAGGGTCAAGCCTGCCGTGGCGTCACGGTGCGCCGCACGCACAGGGCGGCCTGGTCGTCGGTGGCGCGGAGCGGAGCGAGCCGCACGACGCGGCCTGGTCAGTCGGCGCGGCCGAAGGAGCCGACCGACGCCGAGAGCAGCAGCACCGCGAACACGGCGACGATCCCGAGCTCGGTCGGGACGCTGACAGCAGGTGGCCGAACAGGTCCACGCCCCGCCCGAACTGGGCCGCGGCGGCGTCGCCGAGCCCCTGGGCGCCGAGCACGATCCGCCGCAGCGGGTCGACCGCGTAGGTGACGGGGTTGATGCGGGTCAGGAAGGCGAGCCAGGTCGGCAGCCCGTGGATCGGGAACATCGCCCCGGACAGGAACAGCATCGGGAACAGCAGCAGCTGCATGACGGTCTGGAAGCTCTCGATGCGCTCGACCCGGCTGGCCACGAAGATCCCGAACGCGGTCAGCGCGAGCGCCATGAGCGCCGAGGTGAGCAGGACCTCGATCACCATGACGACGCTGAGGCGGATCCCCACGAACGGTGCGAGCACCAGCATGATCGTGCCCTGGATCGTCGCGACGCTCGCGCCGCCGATGGCCTTGCCGACGACGAGGGCGCCGCGCGAGACGGGGGCGACGAGCATCTCGCGCAGGAACCCGAACTCGCGGTCCCACACGATGGAGATCGCGCTGAAGATCGCGGTGGTCAGCACGCTCATCGCGACGACGCCGGGGAACACGAACTTCTTGAAGTCGAGCCCGCCGGCGTTGCCGACGAGCGGGGTCAGCCCGTAGCCGAGCACGAACAGGAACAGCAGCGGCTGCGCGAGCCCGGACACGATCCGGGTCTTGGTGCGGGTGAACCGGATGATCTCGCGGCGCCACACCATCATGGCGGCGCGCACGTCGTGGCGGAAGGCGACCCGCGGGCTGGGCGGGGTCGCCCGTGGGGCAGGGGGCGTGGCGGTGGCAGAGCTGGTGGCCATGGGGCCCTCCCTCTCGCTGGTGCTCAGCGGCGGCGGGCGAACGCCCGGGCCATGGGGCTGCGTGCCGGTGCCTCGTCGCGCAGCTCGCGGCCGGTGAAGTGCATGAACACGTCGTCGAGCGTGGGACGGTGCACGCGCACGCCGCGGATCGAGACCCCGACGTGGGCGATGAGGTCGGCGACCGCCGCCTCGCCGTCGGGCACGAAGACGACGCACCCCTCGCTCGTCGCGCGGGCGGTGTGGCCGGCCGCCGTGAGGTTCGCGGTCGCGGTCTCGGGATCGGCGGTCGTGAGGGTCACGGTGTCCTGGCCGACGGCGCGGCGCAGCGCCGCCGGGGTGTCGAGGGCGACGATCCGGCCGTGGTCGATGATGGCGATCCGGTCGGCGTAGCCGGCCTCGTCCATGTAGTGGGTCGTCATGAAGATCGTGACGCCGGCGTCGTCGCGGAGCCGGCGCACGTCCTCCCAGATCCGGGCGCGGGTCTGGGGGTCGAGGCCGACGGTCGGCTCGTCGAGGAACAGCACGGTCGGGGCGTGCATGAGCCCGCGGGCGATCTCGAGCCGGCGGGCCATCCCGCCCGAGAAGGTGGACACGAGGTCGTCGGCGCGGTCGGTCAGGGTGACGAGGTCGAGGGCGTAGGCGATCCGTGCCTCGGTGTCGGCCGCCGGGATGTCGTAGAGGGCCGCGTGGAAGCGGAGGTTCTCGGCGGCCGTGAGCTGCACGTCGAGCGTCTGGTCCTGGAAGACGAGACCGATGCGCTGGCGGACCGCCCGCGGGTCGCGGCTGACGTCCATGCCGGCGACCCAGGCCTGTCCCGAGGTCGGGCGTGTCAGGGTGCACAGCATCCGGATGGTCGTGGACTTGCCGGCCCCGTTGGGGCCGAGGAAGGCGAAGATCTCGCCCGGCGTCACCGAGAGCGAGACCCCGTCGACCGCGGTGAGCTCGCCGTAGCGCTTGACGAGGTCGACGGTGACGACCGCGGCGTCGCCCGCCTCGGCGCTCACCCGCTCACCTCGGCCTCGTGAGCGCGGTCGGCCGCCGCCATGATGGTGTCGACGAGCCGGTCGAGGAGTGCCGCCAGGGTCGTGCGGTCGCTGGCGGGCCACTCCTCGAGGAGCGCGGCCACGTGGGCCCGTCGTGCGTCGCGGACCCGGCAGACGGCGTCCCGGCCGGTGTCGGACAGACGCAGCAGGGACGCGCGGCGGTCCGACGGGTCGGTCGTGCGGTCGACGTACCCGTCGCGCTGCAGCCGGGTGACGTGCCGGCTGACCGTGGAGAGGTCGACGTTGAGCCGTTCGGCGAGCTCGGACATGCGCAGCGGTTCCCATTCACCGATGCGGTTGAGCACGATGTAGCCGGCCCGGTCCACGTCGACCCCGGCCGTCTGCGTGATCCGCGCGTGGGCGTTCGGAAGCTTGGTCCGGCGGACGAGCGTGGTGATGGCGGCCTCGATCCGCGCGATCTCCTCGCTGACGGCGGGGCCGCCCGCCGAGGCGCCGGGGGCGTTCGGGCTGGAGGCATGATCGTTCATGCCGACACCGTACCAACATAGTTGTGCGTTACAACCATTACGGGGTGCTCGCCGATGCGGTCGCTACGGACGACGACACGGACGTGGAGCCGGCGCAGCTCGGGTTCCCGGGTCCGGTCCACCCCGAGACCGCCCGGCGGCTGCTGTGCGACGCGCATGTCTGCCGGCTGCCCACCCCGGTCAGCATGACGGTGTCGAAGCCGGTGCGCTCGGGACCTGCGTGCTTGGCTCGGGAGTGGAAGCAGGAGGCAGACATGCAGACGCGGAGAATCGGGCCGCTCGAGGTCTCGGTCGTCGGGCTCGGGTGCAACAACATGGGACGGCGGATCGGGGCGGCCGAGACGCAGGCCGTCGTCGACGCCGCCATCGATGCGGGCATCACCCTCTTCGACACCGCCGACGTGTACGGCGAGGGGCAGTCCGAGCAGCTGCTCGGCCGGGCGCTCGGTCGGCGTCGCGACGACGTGGTCGTCGCCACGAAGTTCGGCGTGCCGATGGGCGAGCACGGCGGGGGCGCGTCCCCCGACTGGGTCCGCCAGGCGGTCGAGGACAGCCTGCGTCGGCTCGGCACCGACTACATCGACCTCTACCAGCTCCACCGCCCCGATCCCGACGTCCCGCTCGAGGAGACGCTCGGTGCGCTGGGAGAGCTCGTCGAGGCCGGCACGGTCCGCGCCATCGGTCACTCGAACTTCTCGGGCCTGCAGATCCGGGAGGCCGAAGCGATCGCCTCGGGAGCCGACGGGCCACGGTTCGTGAGTGCCCAGAACCAGTGGAGCCTGCTGACCGCGGACCCCGAGACCGACGTGGTGCCGGCCTGCCGGGAGCTCGGTCTCGGGATCCTCCCGTACTTCCCGCTCGAGTCGGGGGTGCTGACCGGCAAGTACCGGCGCGGCGAGGACCCGCCGGCGGGCAGTCGACTGGCGGGTCAGTCGCCTGAGCGCGCCCAGCGCTTCCTCGCCGACGACAAGCTCGCCACCGCCGAGAAGCTCGCGACCTGGGCCGACGAGCGCGGGCACACGCTGCTCGAGCTCGCGTTCTCGTGGTTGGCCTCCCACGACGTCTGCGCGTCCGTCATCGCCGGGGCGACGACGCCCGAGCAGGTCCGGTCCAACGCTGCGTCGGCCGGCTGGGAGCTCTCCGGCGACGAGCGCGCCGAGGTGGCGGACATCACCGGCCGGCTCGCCTGACGTCCCCCGTCGCCGGGGCGGCCGACCGGTCGTGCGCCCGCCGGCGCTGAAGGTCGTGTCCGCACGTGCCGACATCGGAAGATGACCGACACGGAAGCGAGCCATGACCGAGCCACCGGCATCCGATCCGGCCACGACCGGCGCGAGCGCGCGGGAGGCGTGGGACGCACTCTGCGCGCTCTGCGAGGAGCCGCTCAACGGGCCCGAGGTCCGCGCCCGCCGGCGCCGGTTGCTCGCCCTGCTCGCCGGGCGCGGTTCGGGAACCGTCGACGCCGCCTGAAGCCTGCCCGGCCGTGGCCGGATCGGGGCTGTCCACCCACCTTTACAGCAGGTGATAAAGTGTAAGGACAGCCACCCCGGGACCCCTCGCCATGGCCGAGCGTTCCAGCACCGACGAGATCCTCGACGCGGTCGAGGCCAGCATCCTCGCCGTCGGCGTCCGCCGCACCACGTTCGCCGACGTGGCCCGCCGGGCCGGGCTGTCCCGCCCCACCCTCTACACGCACTTCCCCGACGTGAACGCCGCCATCGCCGCGCTGCTCACCCGTGAGCTCGCCGCGCTCGCCGCCCGGGCGGTCGAGGCCGTCGACGGGGCGCCCTCCGGACGCGCCCGGCTCGTCGAGACCCTGGTCCGGGTCGTGCACACGCTGCCCGAGCACCCGCTCTTCGAGCGCATCCTCGACGTCGACCCCGACCTGCTGCTGCCCTACGTCTTCGATCGGCTCGGATCCTCGCAGCGCGAGGCACTGGGCCTCGTCGCGGCGCTGCTGCGGGACGGCCAGCAGGACGGCTCGGTGCGCGCCGGCGACGTCGACGCGATCGCTCTGACGCTCCTGCTCACCATCCAGTCCTTCGTGCTGTCGAGCCGGATCGTCGCTGCGGAGTCCGACCCGAACCGCATCCACGCCGAGCTGCGCCATCACCTCGACGTGGCGCTGCGACCCGCCCCCGACGAGGAGCCCCGACCGTGAAGCCATCCTCGCTGAACGCCGAGCGGCGGCGGCGCGAGCTCGACGAGCTCGCCGCCGGCGACGAGGTCGACGTCCTCGTCATCGGTGGCGGCATCACGGGCGTCGGCGTCGCCCTCGACGCGGCGTCCCGTGGTCTGTCGGTCGCGCTCGTCGAGCGCCGCGACCTCGCCCACGGCACGAGCCGGTGGTCCTCGAAGCTCGTCCACGGCGGCCTGCGCTACCTCGCCAAGGGCGAGGTCGGCATCGCCCACGAGAGCGCCGTCGAGCGCGGGATCCTCATGGAGCGCACCGCCCCGCATCTCACCCGTCCGCTCGCCTTCCTCGCGCCGGCGGGCGCGGGATTCACCGTCGGTGAGGCCTGCCTCACCGGGGCGGGCTTCCTCGCCGCCGACGTCCTGCGGGTGGCGGCGGGGACCTCGCGGCGGACGCTGCCGCGGCCGCGCTGGATCACGGCCGCCGAGACCGGGCTGCTCGCTCCGGCCCTCGACCGCGACCGTCTGCGCGGCGCCGTCATGTACTGGGACGGCCAGCTCGCCGACGATGCCCGGCTCGTGGTCGCCGTCGCCCGCACCGCCGCGGCGCACGGTGCCCGCATCCTGACCTACTGCGCGGCCGCCGACGCGGACGGCTCGGGTGCCACCGTCACCGACGAGCTCGGCGGCGCCAGCTTCCGGCTGCGCGCCCGCCATGTCGTGAACGCGACGGGCGTGTGGGCCGACACCCTCGACCCGCAGGTCCGGCTGCGGCCGTCGAAGGGCGCGCACCTCGTCCTCCATGCGTCGCGACTCGGGTATCCGAGGGCCGCCGTGACCGTGCCGGTCCCGGGTGCCCGCAACCGGTTCGTGTTCCTGCTGCCCCAGCCCGACGGCCAGCGCGTCTACCTCGGCCTCACCGACGACCCGGTCACCGCGGTCAGCGACGAGCCGGTCGCCGACGAGGCGGACGAGACCTTCCTCCTCGAGGTCGCCAGCCAGGCGTTCGCCTCCCCGTTGACGCCGGCGGACATCATCGGGTCGTTCGCCGGGCTACGACCCCTCATCGCCGATGCCGACGGTCCGACCGCCGACCTGTCGCGCCGACACGCGGTGCTCGAGCGCGCGGACGGGCTGGTGACGATCGTCGGCGGCAAGCTCACGACCTACCGGCGCATGGCACAGGACACGGTCGACCGGATCGCCCGGCGACCGGGCGTCACCGCCGGACGGTGCGTCACCGGTCGCCTCCCGCTGGTCGGGGCGGCGCCCCGGCCACGGCTCGACGAGATCGGCGCCCCGCGTCACCTCGTGGACCGCTACGGGGGCGAGGCACCCGAGGTGCTGGCCGAGGGCGGGCGTAAGGGTTCGACCGCCGTCGTGCCGGATGCCGCGACCCTGCGGGCAGAGCTCACATGGGCCGTGGCGCACGAGGGCGCCCTCACCGTCGACGACCTGCTCGACCGTCGCACGCGAGTGGGGCTCGTGCCGAGCGAGCGGGCCGCCGCGGCGCCCGTGGCGGAGGAGGTGCTCGTCGAGGCGCGGGTGCGCGGTGTTCCCGGACAGGCAGGGTGAGGGACGACCCCGACGGCGCCGACGGTCTACGCTGACAGATGGCGGCCGTGTGTCCGCCCGTACCCCCCCGCCCACGTCCCCCAACCCGTGTCCATCGACCTCCGGGAGTGCCATGGACCTCACCGTCGGACAGACCGTCGTCCATCCACAGCACGGCGTCGCGACCGTCTCCGACGTCGAGACACGCGAGATCGACGGGGAACGGATCAGCTACATCGTCCTCGCTCGGCCGAAGGACCATCTCACCCTGCGCGTCCCCGTCGACCTGTGCGAGGAGATGGGGGTCCGCACGGTCATCGACGCCGGGGACGTCGGCGACGTGCTCGCCGTGCTCGGTGAGGACGCGGCGTCGTCCGACGCGACGTGGCGCAAGCAGCACGCCCGCAACGAGTCGCGGCTCAACTCCGGCGACGTCCGCGAGGTGGCCGCCGCGGTGCGGGACCTCTACGTCCGCGACGAGGAGCGTGGGCTCTCCACCTCCGACAGCGTCCTCTACGACAAGGCCCGCGGTCGTCTCATCGGCGAGCTGAGCGCGGCCCTCGACAAGGAAGAGGACGAGGTCGAGGACATGATCGACGCGGCACTGGCGGCGCGCTGACATGGATCGCTTCCCCTACGCGTTCGAGCCACGCTTCCGTCCGTTGTTGCGGCTGCTCGGGGTCCGGCCGGACCGCGACGCCGTCGTGCTGACCGACGACGACCGGCTCGTGGCCCGCTTCGGCCGCTGGACCGTCGACACCCCGCTGTCCAACGTGGCGGGGACCGAGGTGAGCCGCGACTTCCGCTGGTTCAAGGCGATCGGCGTACGGGTCTCCGTCGCGGACCGCGGGCTCACGTTCGGTTCGAACACCGAGGCCGGCGCCTGCATCCGCTTCCACGAGCCCGTCGCAGGAGTGCTCGGACAGAAGGTGGACCTGCATCCGGGGCTGACCGTGACCGTCGCGGACCCCGCGGCCTTCGTCGCCCGCCTCCAGGAGCGCCTCGCCCGCGTCGGCTGACGACCCTGGCAGGCGACGGCCGAACAGGCCGACCAGCACGCCCCCGAGCGTGCGCGCGAGCGGCTCCGGATGGCGTGCAGACCGCTCCGCGAGATACGTGCGGCGCTGTACCGACGTCAGCGGGATAACCGCGCACGTATGTCAGCAGCCGAGGAGGTCGGGCAGCTCGGTGATCGACTCGATCACACGCTGGGGGAGGCCCTCGTCGGGCGCCACCGTGTCCGCGAGCCGGTTAGCGTCCATCCGCCGCTGGGCGTCGACGAGCACGCCGAGCATCCCGACCTCCTGGGCCGGCAGCACATCGACCCGCAGCCGGTCGCCGACCATCGCGACATGCTCCGGTGCGAGCCCGATCCGCTCGGCCGTCCGCCGGAAGGCGTCGGGTGACGGCTTGCCGACCACGGTCGCCGGTGTGGCCGTCGCATGCTCGAGCCCGGTGACGTAGGCGCCGCCGTCGAGCACCATCCCCTCGGCCGTGTGGAAGCCGAGGCTGCGGTGCATCGCGACGAGCGGTGCCCCGTCGAGCACGGCCCGGTACGCGCAGCTCAGCCGCTCCCAGGTGAACGCACCCGGTCCCGGGCTGCCGACCACGACGACCTCGGGGTCGCTGTCCACCCGGACGACGTCGCCGAGGTCGGCCGTGCCCGAGCCGGCGTTCAGGACGAGGCAGCGGGCCCCGCGGTGCTCCCGACGCAGGTGCTCGCCGGTCAGCATCGTCGCCGTGACCACGTCGTCGTCGGCCACGTCGAGCCCGCGGTCGCGCAGGTGGCGGGCGACCTCCCCGGCACGGCGCGACGTGATGTTCGTGAGCAGCACGACGCCGAGCCCGGCCTCGCGGAGGCGTCGCAGCGCCCGGTCCGCGCCGGGGGCCGGGGCGCCGTCCACGAGCAGCACCCCGTCGACGTCGCAGATCACCCCTCGGACCTGCTGCATCGCCACCTCCTGCATGCCAGTGTCCGTGCTACCACGAACGGGACGCGCGCGGGAGGGCACCCCGTCACGTCACCCGCCGGTGATCGCCCCGACCTCGCGCCGCAGCCGGGTCACCTCGGCGCGCAGCCCCTCCAGCTCGGCCTGCAGCGCCTCGACCTCGGCGCGCAGGGCGTCGACGGCGTCGTCGTCGTGGGCGGACGCCGTCGCGGTGTCGAGCGGGTCGTCGCCTCCGAGCAGGTGGGCGTAGCGGGCCTCCTTCTGGCCCGGCTGGCGGGGGATGACGGTCACCATGGTCAGCAGCGGGTGGTCGGCCAGCCGTGAGAGGGTGGCGTCGACCTCCTCGATCGAGGCGAAGGCGTGGAGCCGCTCGGTGCGGACCCGCAGCTCCCCGGGGGTCTGCGGGCCGCGCAGCAGCAGCACGGACAGCACCGCCAGCTGGGCCTCGTCGAGGTCGAGCTGCTCGGCGGCGCGGTGGGCGAACTTCGGGGTTCGGCTGCCCCGGGCGTAGACGGCCTTCACGAGCTCGTTGCGCTTGAGGTCCTCGATGCCGGCCCGCACGGCGTCCTCGTCCCAGTCGACGACCGGGTCGCGGTTGTTGCGCTGGTTGACCGCGGCCTGCAGGGCGTTGATGGACAGCGGGTACTGCTGCGGGGTCGCAAGCTCCTTCTCGATGAGGCACCCGAGCGTGCGCTGCCCCTCGTCGGTGAGGTCCATGACCCGTCCTCCCGTCGCCCGTGCCCGCAGGATAGGTGAACCGCCCACGAAGGCGCCGCGGCACGGTCGGGCGGACAGCCCCGTTCGGCCGCGGGGCGCCGCGGACCGCTTGACTGGCGCTGATGGTCTCCACGCGCGTACCGGTCTGGCTGCTCGCCGTCGTCGGCGGCGTGCTCATCGCCCTGTCCTTCCCGCCCCGCAGCTGGTGGCCGCTCGGCCCGGTCGGGCTCGCGCTGCTCTTCCTGGCGCTGCAGGACCAGCCGCTGCGCCGCCGGGCGGCCCTCGGGTTCCTCGGCGGGGTGGCGCTGTTCATCACCGCCTTCGCGTTCATCTGGGCCGTCGGGGCGCCGATCCTCGTGACCGTGGCGGAGGCCGTCGCGGCGCTCGTCCTCGCGCTGCTGTTCCTCCTCGTCGGCGTCGTCACGCCCCCCGGCCGCGCGGCCGTGGTCGGTGCGCCCGCGGCGTTCGTCCTGGTCAGCGTGCTGAAGTCGCGCTGGCCCTTCGGCGGCCTGCCGGGGATCGGGATCGCGTTCGGACAGATCGCCGGTCCGCTGGCTCCCGTCGCGCGGCTCGGTGGCGAGCTCGCCCTCGTCGGGGCCGTGGCCGTCGGCGCCCTGGCGCTGGCCGCGCTGGTGCGCCGGCAGTGGGTCGTGGCCGGTGTCGCGGTCGTGGCGGTCGTCGGTACGGCGCTGGCGGGTGTGTACGCACCGGACGGCCACCCGGTGCGTCCGGTGCGGGTCGCCGCCGTGCAGGGCGGCGGCAACCGCGGCATCGACGCCACCCCGTACGAGCGCTCCTACCAGCTGCAGCTGGCCGCGGCGCGTCGCGTCCCGGACGGCACCGACCTGGTCCTGCTGCCCGAGTCGACCGCCCACGTCGACGCGCCGTTGGCCGACGCCGACAAGGTCCACGAGCTCGAGTCGCTCGCCCGCGAGCTCGGCGCCACGGTCGTCGTCGGCGTGTCGGCGTCGCAGCCCGACGACCGGTTCGCGAACGCCGCGATTGCGATCGCCCCGGACGGGCGCATCGCCGGACGCTACGACAAGGTCCACGGGGTCCCGTTCGCCGAGTACGTCCCGGGTCGCAGCTGGCTCGGGCACGTGGTCGACCTCTCCCTCGTCCCGTCCGACATGGTGCCGGGCCACGAACCGGGCGTCCTGACCACGCCGGCCGGCACGGTCGGGGTCGTGATCTCCTTCGAGGTGTTCTTCCCCCGGCGGGTGCGCGCCACCGTGGCACGGGGCGCGCAGATCGTGCTGGTGCCGACGAGCACGTCCTCGTTCACGGGCGGGCAGGTCCCGGCCTACGAGCTCGCGGCGTCCCGGCTCCGCGCGATCGAGACCGGCCGGTTCGTGGTGCAGGTGTCGCCCACCGGCTTCTCGACGGTCATCGACCCGGCCGGCAACGTCCTCGGCCGCACCCCGCTCGGCGACCAGCCGGCGGTGCTCAGCCGCACCGTGGCGCTGCGGGCCGGCGAGACGCCGTTCGACGTGGCCGGCGGCCTACCGGTGACCGCCGTGGCGCTCCTCGCGCTCGCCGGCGCCTGGCTCGTCGAGCGCCGGCAGCGCCGTGCCGCGGTCGTCCCACCAGCCGGCCAGCAGCAGGAGACCGGCGAGGACGAGCACGGGTCCGCCGCCGACGCGGACGAAGGGCGTGCGCCCGTCACGCAGCGGGACGGTGGCCACCAGTGACCCGTCCTCGCCGTAGCGGGTCCTCGTCCGTACCACGCCGCTCGGGCTGATGACGGCCGACTGCGCCATCTGCGACACGAGGAGGACCGCGCGACCGGTCTCCAGCGCCCGCAGCCGCACGGTCGCCACCTCCTGTGGCGGCACCTGGACGCCGGGGAAGTGGTCGACCTTCGTGGGGGCCAGGACGAGGGAGGCCCCGCGGCCGACGGCGTCGCGCACATGGCGGGCGAACCAGGCCTCGTAGGAGATCGCGATCCCGAGTCGGCCGAGGGGCGTCCGCAGCACGCCGGGGGCGTCGCCGGGCTGCTCCTGGTTACCGATGCGTGACATGTCGACGACGTGGCCCAGCAGCCAGCGTGCCGGCAGGTACTCCCCGAACGGCACACGGTGCGACTTCGTGTAGACGTTGTCGACGGCACCGTCGGGCCCGACCACGATGGCGAGGTTCACGTAGGCGCCGGGCCGGAGCGCGCGCAGGGCACCGACGACGATCGTCGCGTGCCGTGTGCGGGCCAGGTCGCCGACCCGGGCCAGGATCGGATCCGTCGCGTCGGTGCGCTCGACCCAGAAGGTGGCCTCGGGCCAGAGGACGAGACGCACGTCGTCGGGCAGCCGACGGGTCGTGGCCACGAGGTCGTCGACGGCCGCCGGGTCCCCGGCGGCGTGGCCGCCCTGGACGACCGCCGCCGCGAGCGTGCCGGTCGTCCGTGTCGTGGCGCGCCGGGCGCCCCACCCGGCGGCGGCGACCCCCGCGACGGCCACGAGCGCGCCCAGCGGGAGGAGGGCGAGCGGACGGCCACGCCGCGCCGCGCGCAGCCACGCGGCGCCGGCCGCCCCGACGGCTCCGACGAGCGCGGTCACGAGCAGCGGGCCGCCGAGGCTTCCCGCCTCGGCGAGCGGCCCGCTGGCCTGGGTCAGCGCCGGCACCGACACGCCGAGCCCGCCGAACGGCCACCGCAGCTGCGCCGCCTCCGCCACGACCAGCGCCGCCGGCAGGCCCAGGAGCACCCGCCGGCGGGGCACGAGCACGAGCGCCACCGCGAGCGCGAGCGCCTCGAGCGGGACGACCAGCGCGTACCCGAGCAGCGTCAGCGCGCGGGACCACCACAGGGCCGGGGCGAAGTAGGCGACGCCGGCCACGAGCCCGACGAGCAGCCGCCCGTGCCAGCGGGCATCCTCCAGCGCGAGCGCGAGCACGCCCGCGCCGACCAGTGCGAGCCACCACCAGCCGCGGGGCGGCAGCGCGGCCCACCATGCCGCCCCGGCGGCGAGTGCGCCGACGAGGCGGACCGGCAGGTGACCGGACCGTGACGGGCTCACGCGCCGTCCGCGTCGTCCGGGTCCTGAAGGGCGCGGCGCATGGCGTCGCCGACGGGCGGCGACCCCGGCATGCGCAGGGGCGTCACCGAGATCCATCCGTGCTGGCCGGCGTCCACGTCGGTGCCCTCGAGCGGTGCGAAGCGCGTGAACGCCCCGCCGAAGTCGTGGACGTACCCACCGGTGCCGTCCGGGCGGAAGAGCCGGTCGTAGCCGACCCGGGCGAGATCGGTCACCCGGCGCGGCGTGGCGGCGGTCGCGTCGAACGGCACGTTCACCGTGACGACGTCCGCGATACCGAGCAGTCCGGACGTGCGGATGTCGGCGAGCAGGCCGGTGCACAGCGACGCCAGCCGGCGCCAGTCGTCGGCCGCCTCGGGCGAGCGGGCATGCCGGCGCCAGGCGCCGTAGTCGGTCATCGTCCCCGTCGAGAACGCGACGGCCGGGACGCCGGCGATCCAGCCCTCCATGGCCGCACCGACCGTGCCCGACGAGAGCAGGAACCCGGCACCGTGGTTGAAGCCGAGGTTGATCCCCGACACGACGAGCGCCGGCGGAGCCTCGAAGAGCGTGTGGACGGCGAGCTGCACACCGTCGGACGGGGTGCCGCTGCAGGTCGTCACCTCGATCCCGTCACGCGCGACGCGAGACGTGCGCACCGGCTCGAAGCGCGTGATGGCCTTGCCGATCCAGCTGCGCTCGGTGTCGGGGACCACGACCCGCACGGCGTCGTCGTCCGTCGCGCCGGCGCCGGCGCCGAGGGCCCGCGCGAAGGGCATCAGGGCAGGGCTGTCGACGCCGTCGTCGTTCGTCAGCAGCGTCCAGGTCACAGCTCGGTCGACCCACCGTGCCCGAGGACGAGGCAGGACTGCGGGTAGTGCGTGACCTTCATGACGAACGGGCTCCTGATCGCGTGCGATCAGGAGCCATGGAAGCGGCCCGCCGGCCGGGCCGCCCGCGACGCGGCCCGCCGATCGCACGGGGTGCGGCAGCGGTCAGGCCAGTCCCGCCACCAGGGTCGAGGGTGGGCGGTCAGCGCGACCCGGTGGCGGTCGACGACGAGGTGTTCGGGAACGGGATCGGGATCGGTCCGCCTGGGGACGGGATCCTGAGGACGTTGTTCGGGGACACGATGTTGTTGGGGGACACGATGTTGTTCGGGGCGATGATGTTGTTCGGGGCGACGATGTTGTTCGTCCCGATGACCAGCTTGGTCATGGCGAAGCCTTCGTCCTTCAGCACCAGACCGCCGGGATCGAATTTGGGGGTGGCCCGGAAGCTCCCGCGGCGGCGGAGCGCCCCGCGTTCGGAGCCGTCGTTGGCGAGGATCCACCCGGCGGAGACGTTGGCGGCCACGGCCTGCTCCCCGACGACGAGGTACATCCCGGCGTCGCCGACGGCGCGTTCGGTCGTGAAGCCGTGCTCCGCGCCGTCGGCGAAGGTGAGCGTGCCGGTGAACGTGTCGTCCACGCGCTCGGCGCGCACGCTGCCCCCGGTGGCGTTGTCCAGCACGACCGCGGCGTCGTCGTCGGTCGGCCCCCAGAAGTACTCGGCGATCCAGCCGTCGCCGTCACAGGCGTACACCGCCGCGTTCGATCCGCTGACGACCAGGGCGATGAAGGCGTCGGTGCCGTCGAGGGTGCCGACGAAACGGGGCCCGCGGTCATGCCAGGCCTGCCACGACGATGCCGCCCCAGAGCACGAGGACACCGCCGACGACCTGGGGCACGCGCGGGCTGCGGGTCAGCTTCTCGACCAGCACGACCGTCGCCAGCAGCGCGACCCACCACAGGTTCATGACGCCGAGCACGAACAGCAGGGCCATCAGCGCCCAGCAGCACCCGGTGCACAGCAGGCCGTGGTGCAGCCCCATCGCGAGCGCACCGCGACGGCCGTCCCGCCACGCGTGGAGCAGGAAGCCGAGCGGCGTCCGGCACCTGCCCAGCATCGACCGCTTCAGGTCCGTGAACTGGTAGGTGCCGGACGCGAGCAGGACCGCCCCGCCGAGCCACCGGCTGGTCGAGGACCCCATCGCGTCGACCAGGGCCAGGTCGTGCAGCGCCCACTGGACGAGCGTGGCGAGGAGCGCGAACCCGCTCCAGGCCGCGACGTACCCGGCGACGAAGGCGGGTGTCGACCCGCGGAGTGCCGCTCGCGGGGAGCGGATCGTCGTGGCGTAGGCGGTCACCATCGGAGCGGCGGACGGCAGCATCATCGCGGCCATCATCACCGTCCACATCGTCCACATCAGGACGAGGTCGCCGGCGGTCCACGCCGAGGTCATCGGCATCGCCAGCGCGGCGGTCATCGAGCCCATGGCCGCCGCGACGGCGAACAGGTAGACCCAGCACAGCGCGGTGACGGCGGCGAGCGCCGCGAGCACACGCCACGACCGGGCCTGGCCGGCGGGCGCGAAGAGGGCCGACATGCGTCAGGCGCCGTAGGTGAAGGGCGAGAACACGCCGCTACGGTCCGACAGCTCCCACTCGAAGCCGTGGTCGGTCACGCGCAGGTGCTCCGAACGGGCGATCACGGCGGTGTTGCCCGGCGCGATGGCCAGCGGGTGGTTGTCGATCGTCACGGGGGCGCCTGCCTGCCCGGCGATCGCGGTCACCGTGACGTCGACGGCCTCGCCGACGGTCATCGACCGGGAGTCGCCGTCCACCTCGAACGAGATCGGCGCCGACGCGACGCCCAGCACCTCGCCGATGTGCGATGCCAGCACGGCCGGGTGTCCGCCCGCAGCGCCCGAGAAGATCGCGCCGAGCGCCCCCGCCTGGTCCTCCGAGGCCCGGTCGTCGAGGTAGAGCGCCACCTGCCAGGGGGTCTCGGCCATGTGGCCCGGGCTGTTCACCGCCAGCGCCACGTTGAGGCCACCGAGGTCCGTGCCCTCGTGCTCACCGCTGTCGATGTGCCAGCCGACGATCACCGTGCACTCGCCGGTGGTCGGCGGGCCGAGGACGAGGCAGGGACACGCCGCCTCGCAGTTGCACGCCTCGAAGTAGCTTCCGGTAACGGTCCAGCTCATTGTGCTGCTCCTTGGCTCGTGTGGTCCGGATCTCGGTCTCAGGCTCCGGCGGGCGCGATGTTCTGGTTGCCGTGGAACAGGTTGTCGGGGTCGAAGCTCTGCTTGACGGCGGCCAGGCGGTCGTAGTTCGGGCCGTAGTTGGCGCGGATCCGTCCCTGGTCGTCCTCCGACATGAAGTTCACGTATCCGCCGTCGCTGGTGTGCGGCTCGAGGGCCTCGTGGTACTCGCGCACCCAGCGGATGCTGGCGTCGTTGTCGGTGGCGTCGGGCCACATCCCGGCGATGACCGGCGCGAAGTCCGCGTCGCGGTACGCGAAGGCGGTCGCGTTGACGGGCACGTCGTGGACGGCGCCGTCGATCGGGTAGAGGTGCATCGTTGACTGCATCGCCGGCACCTTCGGGCCGTGCTCGACGTGCACGGCGATGGCGCCGTCGGTCAGCTCGGGCAGGAAGGCCGCCTTCCAGTAGTGCTGGAGGCCGGCCGGCAGCAGCCCGTCGAAGGCGCTGTTGAGCGCCGGGTAGGGCATCCGGCCGACGTGCTCGGCGACCGGGCGGCCCACCTCGCGCAGGGCCCCGAGCAGCGACTCGGCCTCCTCGTCGCTGCCGTTGAAGCAGGACACGACCAGGACGAAGGGCTCGCCGACGCGGTCCTCGGGGACGAAGGGCAGCGGCGGGGCGATCTGGAAGGCCGGGAAGGCTCCCATGGCCCGTGGGGCGGCAGCGATCCACTCCCGGTAGGTCTTGAACAGCTCCTCCGCCACGTCGAGCTCGAAGAACATCGGGCCGCCGTAGATGGTGTCGACCGGGTGCAGGTCGAACTCGAGCTCGGTGACCACGCCGAAGTTTCCGCCGCCGCCGCGCAGCGCCCAGAACAGGTCCGGGTGCTCCTTCTCGTCCGCGGTGACGAGCCGGCCGTCGGCCAGCACGACGTTGGCGGAGCGCAGGTTGTCGACCGACAGCCCGTGGGCACGGGCGAGGTAGCCGATGCCGCCGCCGAGCGTCAGCCCCGTCACGCCCGTGGTGGAGATGATCCCGCCGGTGGTGGCCAGGCCGAAGCTGTGTGCCGCGTGGTCGAAGTCGCCCCAGGTGCAGCCACCCTGGACCCGGGCCGTACGCGCCACCGGGTCGATCCGGATCCCCTTCATGGCGCTGAGGTCGCACACGATGCCGTCGTCCACGGTGCCGAAGCCCGGGACGCTGTGGCCGCCGGCCCGGATCGCGAGGTCGAGCCCGCTCTCCCGGGCCGCCGTCACCGCGAGGCGCACGTCGGCGACGTCGACGGCTCGCACGATCGCGAGCGGCCGACGATCGATCATGGCGTTGTAGACGGCGCGTGCCTCGTCGTAGTCGGGGGACTGGGCCGTGACCACCTCGCCACGGGCCGCGTCCAGGATCGTCAGTGCCGGTGTCCCGCCCATCCCTGCTCCTCCAGCCGTGCCGGTTGCATGCCGAGGACGCTACGCAGGCGGGGTCCCGCCGACCTGACCAGATCTGGCTGAATCGGCGAAGGCGTCGCAGAGGGTCAGATCTGACCATCGGGCCGGCGGAGGAACCCGGCTACAGTCGGTCGATGGTCCATACGCAACATGTGACGCTCCCGGCTCGGGGGGCGACAGCCTTCGTCGGTCGCCGGGCCGAGTTCGAGCGCCTCGAGTCGATTTGGGCGGCGGTCGAGAACGACCGCCGGCAGGTCGTGTTCGTCGGCGGTGAGCCGGGCGTCGGCAAGACGCGGCTGGTGGCCGAGGCCGCGCGAGCCCTCCGTGAGCACGGTGCCGCCGTCTTCTGGGGTGCCTGTCGTGCGGACTTCGACATCCCGTACCGCCCGTTCGTGACCATCCTGGAGCAGGTCCTCGACGGTGTGGACCCCAACGTCCTGGGCAGCGTGCCGGCGCCGGTCGCGGCCCCCCTGCTGCGCCTGACCGCACACGTCCGTCGCCACTGGCCTGACGTCGCGGAGCCGCCGGCTGGCGACCGCGAGTCCCGGTCGGTCCTGTTCGACGCGGTGCTGCGGGTGTTCCTGGCGGTGGCCGAGGACCGGCCCACCGTCCTCGTGCTGGAGGATCTGCACTGGGCGGGGGAGCCGACGCTGGCACTGCTGACGCACATGGTGCAGTCGACGGCGGGGGAGCGGATCCTGATCCTCGCCACCCGCCGGACGACGGCGCCGGACCGGACCGACGCGGTCACCTACGCCCTGGCGGACCTCTACCGTCTCGACGGTGTCCAGCGGCTCGACCTCGGCGGGCTCGAGACCGAGGACGTGGCCGACTACCTCGTGGCCGCCGCCGGGGCCACGGCCGGCGCCGCACGGGCGGCCGCGCCGGTGCTGCGCGACCAGACCGGCGGCAACCCCTTCTTCCTCCACGAGTACTGGGAGGACCTCGCTACCCGGGGCGGGCTCGACGCCGTCCGCTCGCCGGCGAGCGCGGGCGCCGAGGTCGATCCAGGATGCCCTCGGGCGCCGCCTCGCGGCCGTGGACGACGACCACGCGACCGTGATCGAGTTCGCCGCCGTCGCCGGTGACCTCGTCGACCCGTCGATCGTGGCCCAGGCGTGCGACCTGGGAGCCGAAGCGGCGCTGGAGGGGATCGACCTCGGTCTACGGGCTGGCCTGCTGGTCGCGGACCCGACCCGCGGCGATCGGTACCGGTTCGTGCACGCGCTGGCACGCCAGGCAGTGTTGGACCGGATGTCCGCCTCCGGCCGGGCCACCGCCCATGTTCGGGTCGCTGAGGCAATGGAACGATCCGGCGGACAGGCGGACCCGGTGATCGTCGCCGAGCTGGCCCACCACTACCTGCAGGCACGTGCGCTCGGGTATGCCAGCAGGGCGGTGCACTACCTCGTCCTCGCCGCTCGTCAGGCCGAGCGCAGCATCGCCGATGGCCAGGCGGCGACGCTCTACGAGCGGGCCGCAGACCTCCACGCGGCCGACGGACCGTCGCGGGTGGAGCTGCTGTCGGCTGCCGGCCGGTGCTACGTGCACGCCGGGGACTTCGCCAGGGCCCGGCGGCTCTACGAGGAGCTCGCCACCTCCGAGGACCCCGTGGCCCGGCTCCGGGCAGCCATCGGCCACGAGGAGGCGTCCTGGCGTCCGGGCACGCACGGCCACGCGTCGTTCGCGCTGCTGGCCGAGGCCGTCGAGAGCGCCGCACTGGAGCCCCACGACCCGCTCCACATCCGGGCCCTGGCCAGCATGGGCCGGGCGGCCAGCTTCACCGGTGACGCCCCGCGGGCACGGCTCCTGGGCGAACGTGCCCTGGAGCTCGCACGCGTCAGCGGTGACGAACCGCTGCTCGCGCACGCCCTCGGGGCGACCCTGTGGCAGGGGATGACCCCCCGTCTGGCCCCGGAGCTCCTGGCGCGTGCGGTCGAGCTCCACGCAATCGGATCTCGTCTCGACGACGACGACCACCTCGGTCCGGCGGCCTTCTATCGCGCGGTCTTCGGCTACATGGTGGGCGACGAGCAGGAGTGGGCTCGCGCCCAACGTGACATGACGGCGCTCGCGCTCTCCGGCGGTCAGCCGTTCTTCCGGTACGTCGCGGGCTGTGGTCGGTACGCCCACCGGTTCTCCGTCGGCGACTTCGAGGGCGCGCAGCACATCACCGGATGGCTCGACGAGTTCGGCGCGGAGTTCGACGGTGCGACCGACGGGTCGTACGGCGTGCAGCAGTTCATGCTGCGTCGCGTCAGCGGGGGCCTGGAAGAGGTCCGCGGCATGGTCGACGGCACCGAGTCCCTCGACCACCACTGGCTGCCCGGTCTGCTGGCGCTCTACACGGCGCTGCAGATGCACGAGCCGGCGGCGCGGGTGCTCACCCACCTGTGCGACCGGGTCGACGACTACCGACCGGTCAACGCGCAGTGGGGAGGGGTGCTGGCGTTCATGGCCGAGGCAGCCGTCCAGCTCGAGGACACGGCGGCCGCGGCCCTGCTAAGGCCGCTGGTCGCCGAGTACGCCGGCACGAACCTGATCGCCGGGCAGTTCGTCGCGGTGTTCGGCAGTGCGGACCGGTACCTGGCCCAGCTCGACTCCCTGCTCGGCGCCCCGTCCGCCGACGTGCACTTCGAACGTGCGCTGGCGATGGACCGGCGGATGGGTGCCTTCACGCACCAGGTCGAGACGCTGACGGCCTGGAGCCGTCACCTCGCACACCGCACCGGGACGGCGGGGGAGCCGTCGGCGGCGGGACTGGCCGACGAGGCGCGCGCCCTCGCCAGACGGATCGGGCACCGGCGCGTCCTGCGCGACCTCGACGCCGAGCCGTCACCGGTCCGGGCCCGGCCGCCGCTGCCCGACGGCCTGACCGAACGGGAGCTCGACGTGCTGCGGCTCGTCGCGGAGGGCCTGTCGAACCGGGAGGTCGGCGAGCGGCTCTTCATCAGCGCGAACACCGCTGCCAACCACGTTCGCAGCATCCTGAGCAAGACGGGTGCCGCCAACCGCACCAAGGCGGCGATGTACGCGACCGAGCACGGGCTGCTCGAACCACGGCGACGGGAGTCGTCAGGCGGGTCCGACGCTACAGCGGGGCGAACGAACCATCCGGGCGCAGCTCGCCCGACAGCTCCATGATCGCGTCGGCGGGCAGTCCTGCCCGGACCGCGGCCGCCCGGATCGCCTCCAGGTCGTCGGCCTCGTAAAGACAGAACGTCTTGCGCTTGTCCGCCGACAGGAACGAGCTCAGCCAGCGCACCCCGGACTCGTCGTTGATCCGGTTGACCTCGTCAGCGATCTCGGGGGTCATCTCGAGACGCTCCGCGAACTGACGCTCCACCATGAACACCGGCATCGTTCGAGCCCTCCTGTCCACGAGGGGAGCGACACCCACCCGAGAGGCGCCCCGCACACCCGCGTCGACCACCCTACACGGCAACGTGGTGGCCGGACAGGGATGACGTGCCTCAGCGACGCTGCAGCGCCGCCGCACGGAGCACGAGCGCGAACCCGGCGAGCGCCCCGCCGGCGAACACGGCCGTCGTCGCGATGCTGTCCGGGCCGAGACCGGCCTTCACGCCCAGGACGGCCACGCCGGTCCCGAGGCTCGTCCCCCCGAGCACCGACCAGCCGATGCGTCGCCACCGCCCGCCGCGCCCGGCCGCCCACATGTGGGCCGGCAGGACCAGCGCCGTCAGGCCCGCCACGACGGACAGCGAGGTCAGCAGCGCCAGGGTCAGCACGGCGAGCGCCACCTCCATGCCGGCCCCGACGGCACGCCGCACGGCATGCCGTCGCTGGTCGCTGTCACCCGGTGCGGTGGTCACGGAGTGTCCCGATCCCGGCGATCGCCCGCCCGAACGTCGAGAACGCCGGCTTCGGGGTGCCGTCGTCGCGCTGCAGTCCCACGGCGTCGAACAGGTCGGTGCCCGTGCTTCGGTTGTCCCGCAGGTTGAACCAACGGTAGTCGGTGACCCCGAGGGTCCCCGACCAGCGGTGCACGGCCCGCAGCGTCGAGCGCAGGTCGGCGTCCTGCCGGGCCTCGTCGCGGCCGAGGTTCGTCGCGTACCCGTTCTCGGTGACCCACAGGTCGACGTTCGGGGCCGAGGTCCGCCTTCGGGAGGTAGCACTGCCGCAGCAGGGTGAGCGCCTCGACGACCTCACGTCCGGCCGAGCGGGTCGGCAGCGGCGCCGGGGGCCAGACGAGGCCCGGGTAGATCTGCAGACCGACGTAGTCGAGCGCGTCGCGGAAGGCGGGGGTGGCGAGCTCGCCGATCCGGTCCCAGAAGTCGGCGTCCTCGTCCGGGGCCCACCGCCACGCGAACGAGAACCCGAGCGCCACGTCCGACCGGCCCAGACGGTCCAGCGTCTGCCGGGCGGCGACGATGCCGTGCACGATCGCCTCCTCGACGCCCTCGTAGCTGCCGTCGGACGTGTTCGGCGACACGCTCATGTTCGCTTCGTTCGTGATCGTCAGAGCGACCACGCTGCGCCGGGCGCCGAGCACTGCCGCGGCACGCCGGACGTACGACTCCCAGGCGGCCATGTCCCCTTCCTCGCCCTGCGGCGGGTGGTAACGCACCTGCAGCTCGCTGTCGAAGCCGGCGGCGGCGTAGCGGTCCACCAGGGTCGCGAACCGCTGGAGCCCGGCCTCGCCGTCGGACCAGAACATCCGGTTCAGACGCAGCACCAGCTGCCGGCCCCGGGCCTGCCGGCCGCGGAGCTGGCGCAGAGCGGTGAGGTCGGCGGCCGGGTCGTGGGGGACCGGCTGCTGCTGGGACGCGCCGGCGCTGCCGGCCGCCAGGGGGGTGATGCCGAAGCGCAGGGCGTGCGCCGGCAACGTGGAGGGCGGTGGGTCGGTGGTCAGGCAGGCGTCACCGCCCGGCGCCGCAGCGGCGCGGCCGAACGCGGGACCCGCCGGTGGCGCCGCGATCCAGGCGGTCAGCGCCGCGACGACCACCAGCACCACCCGGGACGCCCGGGGACGTGGTCGAGCCGAGCTGGTCTGCATCCGGACCCCGATCGTGCGCCGTCCGCTGTCAGCGACGACCTTCGACGGGTGCGGGGACGTCTCCTGCCGGGACCTCCCCCCTCGTCCGCCCAGCCGCGGCGGCGGGGAGCTCGTACTCGCAGCGGTGGCGCAGACATTCGAGCACCGCCGTGATGTGGCGCCGGACGATGCTCGTCGCGAGCCACTCGACGACGCGGTGGGTCAGGCCCGGCAGGGAGAGCGTGAACGCCAGGCTGACGTTCGTCCCGTCCGGGGTCCGGGTCACCGTCCACCGTCCGGTGTGTGCAGGACCGTCCACGGCCCGCCAGGCGAGCACGGCGCCGGGGACCCGCTCGGTGATCTCGACGGTGGCGCCGGCCGTGACGGCACCCCCACGCATGATGATGTGGTAGCGGTCGCCGACCGCGTGCCCGGGTGGCCGCAGCGGGCGCCAGTGCTCCACCCCGACGAAGAACCGGTCGTAGCCGGCAGGGTCGTCGATCACCGCGAACACGTCGTCGACCGACCGCCGGATGTCGATGCTGCCCGTGACGCCGTGCATCGTGGCCCCTCAGAGGATGGGCGGCAGGATCCGCCGGGTGGCGAGCCGGGACAGCCCCGCCTGCATGGTGCTGGTGACGTACCCGTAGGCGTCGTCCACATCGAGGTCGTCGCCGTAGCGCGCGTGCAGGTCGATCGGGTCGAGCACCTCCATGCGGATCTTGGCCGGGAAAGGGATGTGACCGAACGCGTCGATGGTGATGCCCCAGGGCAGGGCCAGGGCCACCGGCAGCGACTTCAGCCGCCCGATCCGGTCGGCGCGCAGCCAGCGGGCGAGCCGCCGGCCGTCGTTGAGGATCATCAGCGTGTCGTGACCGCCGTCGGCGACGACCGGCACGATCGGGACGCCCGCTTCGTGGGCGGTGCGCAGGAACCCGGTCCGGCCGCCGAACATGATGCGGTGCCGCTTCGACCACGGCCGGAACACGTCGAGGTCCCCGCCCGGGTAGACGAGCACGGACGCGTCACGTCCGAAGACCGACCGGGCCGCCTCCGGGCCGGCGGTCACCACGCCGAGCTTGCGGACGAACGGGCCGAGACCCGGAAGGCTCGTCAGGGTCGCGTGGCCGAGCGCGTACAGCGGCCGGTCGACACCGAAGTAGGTCGCGAACCCGAGCAGGAACACGAGCGAGTCGATGGGCACCGATCCGCCGCTGTGGTTGCCGACGAACATGACCGGCCCCGTCGGCACCTTCTCGAAGCCCTCCACCTCCGCGCGGAAGTAGACGGCGGCGAGCAGCCACCACATGGCGAGCTGACGGCGCAGGAAGTCGGGATCCCGTGTCTCGAGATCGACCGGCGCGCCCACAACCCACGACTGTCCCACGACGCCACCGTAGCGCGGTCCCTTCGTCCGCGGCCGGGGACGCGACCGGCGATCCGCCTCCCTAGGCTCGTCGTCGACCGACCAGGAGACACGCCATGGCAATGACCTACCGCCGCCTCGGACGCTCCGGCCTGAAGGTGAGTGTGCTGTCCTTCGGGTCCTGGGTGACCTTCAAGAACCAGGTCGACGACGACGCCGCCGTCGAGGCGCTCGAGACCGCCCGTGGGTACGGGGTGAACTTCTTCGACAACGCCGAGGCCTACGCCGGCGGCGAGTCCGAGCGCATCATGGGCCGGGCGCTCGCCAAGCTCGGCTGGGAGCGCTGGTCCTACGTCGTCTCCACGAAGCTGTACTGGGGCATCCACGACGACGTGAACATGAACCACACCCTGAACCGCAAGTACCTCATGCAGGCGATCGACGGGTCGCTCGAGCGGTTCGGGCTCGACTTCGTCGACCTGCTGTTCTGCCACCGCGCCGACCCCGACACGCCGGTCGAGGAGACCGTCTGGGCGATGCACGACATCATCGAGTCGGGCAAGGCCCTGTACTGGGGCACCTCCGAGTGGTCTGCCGACGAGATCCGGACCGCCTACGAGGTGGCGGACCGTCACCACCTGCACAAGCCCGTGATGGAGCAGCCGCAGTACAACCTCTTCAACCGCCGGAAGGTCGAGAAGGAGTACGCGCGGCTCTACGAGGACATCGGCCTCGGTCTGACGACCTGGAGCCCGCTCGCCTCCGGGCTGCTGACCGGCAAGTACCTCGACGGCGTCCCCGAGGGCAGCCGTGGCGCCCTCGAGGGCTTCGAGTGGCTCAAGGACATGCTCACGAACGAGCAGGCGAACGAGAAGGTCCGCTCGCTCAAGGACGTCGCCGACGACCTCGACTGCACCCTCGCGCAGCTCTCCATCGCCTGGTGCGCCGCGAACCCGAACGTGTCGACGGTGATCACCGGCGCCAGCCGCATCGACCAGATCCACGACAACATGGGCGCACTCGACGTGCTCGAGCAGCTCGACGACGAGGTCATGGAGCGCATCGACGGGATCATGCATTGACCGCGGCCGACCGACGCGATGTGGCGGACGTGGACGAGGCGGACGTTGGATGCACGCGTCCGCCATCAAGGCCCCGAGCTCGAGGCCGACGGTGGGCCGCTGCTGCTCATCGACGTGGACGGGGTGATCTCGCCGGTGGGGCCGTCCACCGCCTGGCCGGACTTCACCTCCGTCGACGACGCCCCCTACCTGCTGCAGGTCTCGCGGGGCATGGGTGAGCGGTTGCGGGCGCTGCCGGCGACGCGCGCCTGGCTCACGTCGTGGGACCACCTCGCGAACGAGTGGGTCGCCCCGGCGCTCGGGTGGAACCCGCTGCCGATCGTCACGTGGCCGGGTGGGCCGGCCGGGCCGCGCTCCAACGACCTGAAGGCCGACGGCCTGAAGGAGGTGCTTGCGCGACTGGACACCCGGCCGGAGCGGATCGTCTGGCTCGACGACGTGCTCGGGGCCGACGGGAGCCTGCGCCGGCTCGGCCAGCAGGTCCTCGGTGACATCCCGCACCTGCTCATCGCGCCGGACCCGACGATCGGCCTGACCCCTGCCGACATCGACTGCATCGGGGACTTCCTCCACACCGGCTAGACGTGGGGTGGGCGGCGGTCGGTCCACGGCGCGGCCGCCTCGATCTCCGCAGCCAGCCGCAGCAGCCCGGACTCGTCCCACGGCCGTCCGATGAGCTGCACGCCGATCGGCAGCCCCGTGGCGTCGTCCATGGCCATGGGCAGCGAGATCGCGGGCTGCCCGGTGACGTTGGCGAGGGGCGTGAGCCCCACCCATGCGACCTGGTCGTGGAAGAGCTCCTCCGGGCCGACGTCGTCGTAGCGGTCGTTGCGTAGCGCCGGCTCCATCACCGTCGGGGTGAGCAGCGCGTCGTAGTCGAGGAGCCGCTCGACGAGCCGGCGGGCGGTCAGCTGCAGGTCGAACTGGGCCCGCACGTAGTCGGCGGCAGAGGTGCGACGGCTGTGCTCGACCAGCCACCGGTTGAGCGGCTCGAGCGTGTCCGGGTCGAAGGGTTGGCTGCCGACCCCGGCCGCCCACACGTCGAGGAACCGGTCGACGGTGGTGGCCGGGAGCCCGAGATGCACGTCCACGCAGGTGTGGCCCAGCTCCTCGAGAAGCGTCCGCGCGGCAACCAGCGCCGCATGGACGGCCGGGGAGGGGCCGGAGCCCTCGAGATGCTCCTCGCTGACCGCGATGTGGAGGCGTCCGGGCGGGAAGCCGACCTCGTCGCGGAAGCGGCGGTCCGGCGGCGGCGCCATGCCCGGGTCGCCGGCGACGTAGCCGGCGAGCACGTCCAGGAACGCGGCGGCGTCCTCCACCGTCCGGGTCAGCATCCCGCGGGTGGTGAGCCCGAACAGGGAGTCGCCGACCATCGGAGCGTTGCTGACCCGGTCACGGGACGGCTTGAGGCCGACGACGCCGTTCACGGCCGCCGGGAGCCGGATCGACCCGCCACCGTCCGACCCCTGCGCGGCGGCGCACAGGCCGGCGGCGAGCGACGCGCCGGCACCGCCCGACGACCCGCCGGCGTTGCGGGTCAGGTCCCACGGGTTGCGCGAGGGGCCGAGCAGCCGGGTGGCGCTGTGTCCCGTCGAGCCGAGCTCCGACACGTTGGTCTTGCCCAGCGGCACGCAGCCGGCGGCGAGCAGACGGGCCACCGCCTCCTCGTCGAAGGTCGCGACGTGGTCGGCCATCGAGGCGGTGCCGAAGGTCGTGCGGCTGCCGGCGAGGAGGTGGAGGTCCTTGATGGAGATGGGGACGCCGTGGAACAGGCCGGTCGCCTCGCGCCTGGCCGTGGCCTCGTCACGTGCCGCGGCGTCGGCCATGGCCCGTTCTGCGAGGACGGTGACGTAGCTGTTCAGCGCCCCGTCGAGCTGCTCGATCCGTTCGAGGTAGGCGGCGGTCAGCTCACGCGAGGACACCTCGCCGGCGGCGAGGCGGCGCGCCTGCTCGCTGGCCGACCAGAACGCTGGATCCGCCACGGACGGCGTCAGCGCTGGCTGTGCCGGACGCAGGTCGTCGCGGCGGGGAGCGCCTCGAGCCGTTCCTCGGCGATGTCCTCCCCGCACACCTCGCAGAGGCCGTAGGTGCCCTCGTCGATGCGCGCGAGCGCACGCTCGACCTGCTTGAGCCGCTTGGACACCCGGTCGGCCAGGGCCTGTACCTGCTCGCGTTCGACCGCGGCCGTGCCGGCGTCGACGAGGTCCGGCTGCGAGTCCCTCCAGGTCTCGAGGCGTCCCTGCTCCTCGAGCTCGCCGATCTGGCTCTGCAGGCGTGTCTGCTCGTCTTCGAGCTGGGTCCGCGCCTGCTGGATGATGGTCTTGGTGGCCACCGTCCCTCCTCTGCTCCCGTCGTCGTCCCTGCTCAGGGGCGGGAACAGTACCTGCTGGGGCGCCCGACGTGCGGGTTTGTCCACGGCTGTCCGCCGAGTGGTCACCAGCTGACGTGCCGCGGCTGGCCCTCGGTGTAGCCGGAGCGGGTCTGCACACCGAGCACCGCACGCTCGTGGAGCTCCTCGAGCGTGGACGCGCCGGCGTAGGTGCAGGCGCTGCGCAGCCCGGCGACGATCTCGTCCACCAGATCCTCGACGCCCGGCCGGGCCGGCTCCAGGTACATGCGCGCCGACGAGATCCCCTCCTCGAACAGGCCCTTGCGGGCGCGCTCGAAGGGGTCCTCGTCCTCGGCGGTCCGCTGCTCGACCGCTCGCGCCGACGCCATCCCGAAGCTGACCTTGTAGGGGCGGCCGTCGGCGTCTCGCTGGAGGTCCCCGGGCGACTCGTGGGTGCCGGCGAACCAGGAGCCGACCATGACGTTCGACGCGCCGGCGGCCAGCGCGAGCGCCACGTCCCGGGGGTGGCGGACCCCGCCGTCGGCCCACACGTGGGCACCCCGCTGTCGTGCCTGCGTGGCGCAGTCGATGACGGCCGACAGCTGCGGGCGGCCGACCCCGGTCATCATCCGGGTGGTGCACATCGCGCCGGGGCCGACCCCGACCTTCACGATGTCCGCGCCGGCGTCGATCAGGTCGTCGACGCCGGCCGGCGTGACGACGTTGCCGGCCACCAGGGGGACCGGTGGGTCGAGGGCGCGCACGGCCGCGACCGCCTCGATCATCCGTTCCTGATGGCCGTGGGCCGTGTCGACGACGAGCACGTCCACCCCGGCGTCGATCAGCGTCCTGGCGCGGGTGGCCACGTCGCCGCTGATGCCGAGCGCCGCGCCGATGCGCAGCCGGCCGTCCGCGTCGACCGCCGGGTCGTAGAGGGCTGAGCGCAGCGCGCCGGTGCGCGTGAGGATGCCCACGAGGCAGCCGTCGGCGTCGACGACCGGCGCGAGCCGCCGGCGGGCGTCGTGCAGCCGGTTGTAGGCGTCCTGGGGATCCACCGTGTCGGGCACGGTGACGAGGTCGGTCGACATGACCCGCTCGAGCTGGGTGAAGCGGTCCACCTCGGTCAGGTCCGCCTCGGTGACCACGCCGACCGGGCGGTCGTGCGCGACGACGATCACGGCGTTGTGGGCACGCTTGGGAAGGAGGTTCAGCGCTTCGCCGACCGTGTCGTTCGGGCCGAGCGTGATGGGCGTGTCCACGACGAGGTGCCGTCCCTTCACCCAGCCCGTCACCTCGGTGACGATCTCGGTCGGGATGTCCTGCGGGATGATCGCGATGCCGCCGCGGCGGGCGATGGTCTCGGCCATGCGGCGGCCGGCGACGGCGGTCATGTTCGCGACGACGATCGGGATGGTGGTGCCGGTCCCGTCGCTCGTGGTGAGGTCCACGTCGAGGCGCGAGGCGATCGCGGACCGGTTCGGGACCATGAACGCGTCGTCATAGGTCAGGTCGTGGCCGTCGGCGCGGTCGTCGAGGAATTGCATCGCGTACCTGCTGCTGGAGGGAGGAGGCCGGCTCCCACGGTAGCGACGGGCGGGTGTCCCGCCGCGCCTCGGGCGGCTACGGGCGGGCCGGCATCGGCCGGCGCTCGCGCGGTGCGCGTGGCCCCAGCCGGGGACCGCGGACCCGGTCGCGGGACCGGCGGCGGGTGCGCTGGTCCATGACCGCGACGGCGTAGACCCGCTCGAAGGCTTCGACGACCTGCGGCGCGGGGCCGACCACGCAGGCGAGCGTCAGCGCCGCGAGGGCGATGCCCCGCGCCGCCCGGTTGGACAGATGCTCCATGCTGCGCGCTCCGTGAGCGGGCGCGTCGACGCACCCGCGACGGCCGTCGGATCAGAGGCCGGCGACCGCCGCTGAAGGTACCGGCTGGCCCGCCGGTGGACCCGGGGTCTCAGCGGCGGCTGGCCGTCCGCACCCGGTGGCGTGCGGCGGCGAGCGACGGCGAGGGGCCGGCGGCCGCGCGCAGGGTCGTGAGCAGCGCCTCGGCCTGCAGCCGCGCCACCATCCGTGTCACGGGGTCGTGGGGAACGCGCAGCAGCCGGCAGGCGTGGTCGTCCAGCGTCGTGACGGCCCCGGCCAGCAGCGGCAGGTAGCCGATGAGCAGCGGGCGGGGGATCGGGGGCAACACGAGGAATCGCAGCGCCTCGCGGCCCTGGGCATTGACGCCGAGGGCCGGCCGGAAGCGGGTGAGGGTGGCCTGCAGCGTCGCCCGATCGGTGGGCAGCGCCCCGTCGTCGAGCAGCGGGAGCGGGAAGGTGCCGGCGCGGAGGGACGCGCGGGCCTCGAGGTCCCGCTCGAGGACGTCGAGGTCGACCCGGGGGTCGAGCAGGGCTGCGGCCCGTGACTGCTCGGCGACGAACGCGTCGGCCGCGGCGGCGGACGCGGGACGCGGCGCGTAGGCCGCGTCGGTCGCGAGGAAGCTCGAGGTGAGCGCGACCGAGACCCAGGTCAGCAGCTGCGGGTCGTCGGCCGCGTAGGCCCGGCCGTCCGGGGCGACGCCGCGGACCCGGCGATGGATGCGGCGCACGTGGCGGGAGACCGCGAGCACGTCCTCGGTCGTGCCGAAGGCCGCCGTCGTGACCCAGGCGGCGGTGCCGCGCAGCCGCTGCAGCGGGGCGGTGCGGTAGCTCGAGTGGTCGGCGACGCCGGCCATGGCGTGGGGATGGAGCAGCTGGGTGAGCAGCGCCCGGACACCGCCGACGATCGCGGCCGGCTCGCCGATGATCCGCCAGGTGGCCGACCCCGGGCCGAACAGGCCCTGGTCGCCGGACGGGTCGTCGGGCTCGAAAGGGGGAGGCCCGAACACGTGGTCGAGACCCCGGTGCACCAGCCGGCGGGCCACGGGGAGCCCGTTCGGCAGGGTGCGGGCGACGAGGCGGGTGGTGGGGAGCGCGGCCAGGTCGAGGGCTCCGGTACGGCGGTCAGCGGTCGTGCGATACCTAGCAGACGGGCGATGCGCACCCGAACATGCGGGCGGGCGCGTCAGCGGCGTGCGTGGACGGCCAGCACCCGCTCGGGTGGGATGATCGCCTCGTCGAGCCATCCGACCTCGGTGCCGAGCATCGCGGTGACCTCCGGGACCCGCAGGCAGATGCCGACGAGGCCCAGGCGGTCGCCGCACGACTCGCAGACGGGCCGCAGCGGCGACCACTCCCACAGCCGCTGCACGCTCGGGTGCACGCCGGCGCGGGCGGCCGTGCCCTCCCGGGCCCAGGGCAGCTCGGGCAGCGCGGGCCGGCCGTCGGTGCCGAGGCAGGTGGCCCGGACCAGCCGCCCGACGGCGGCACAGTCGGCGCACCAGGGCAGGATCCTCACGCCGAGCACCCGTTGGCGCTGCGCCCGGAAGCCGAGGTCGTGCTCGACGACACGGCCGAGCAGCTCCACCTCGCACAGGCTGCGGACGATCACGTCGCCGCCGAAGCCCACCCGTCGGCCGAGCAGCCAGCGGGCCCGCTCGCGATCCATGTAGGCGTAGAAGCCACATTCGCAGGCGAGATCCGGTGCGTCGTGCTCGCGGTGGAGGACGCACACGGCGGCGTCGTCGGCCGTGTAGCTGCCGCCGACGGAGACACCGGCGAACCCGGCCTCGCTCGCGTCGGGTGCGATCAGCACCTGCATGGCCTTGAAGCCACGCGGGGCCTCGTGCGCCGGAACCTCCTCGCGGGGCAGCGCCCCGAGGCGCCGGGGGAGCCGGCCGGTCCAGATCGCGGCACGCAGCCGGCGCGGCGCGGCGAGCGCCGAGGTCATCAGGACCGTCAGCGTCAGGATGGCGAGGAGCGCGAGCATGACGGGCGTCCGTCAGTCGCGCGCGCTGCCCTCCGCGGTGATCTCGGCCGGTTCGTCGTCGGCGATCGTCGGGGTGTCCTCGACGAGCGGCTCGACCTCGGGCGGAACGGCGACCTGGAGAAGGCGGCGGGGACGACCGATACGGGCCACGGTTGCTCCTTCGCGACGTGGGTCGGACAGTGCGCTGGTGTTGCGTCCTCTAGTTGTGCCACTCCGACGTGTCCGTGTCGACCACTTTTGGGCACATGCTGTTCCTGATCGCGCAGAAACGCGTCCGGTTGCACCGAACGCTCGGCTGTGCGCGCGCTGGATGGAACACTGCACAGGATGCCGGCCAGGAGCGCACGCGCCCATGACCACCCCAGACACTGCCGAGAACGTCCCCGGGATGGCTGTCCGAGGACGACCTCTCCGAGGTCCGAGACCGCGTCCCGCTCGTGTACGTCGCCGCGGTCCCCGTCCGCCACGACCATCTCGGACAGGTCGAGCGGGTGGGGCTCCTGCTCCGGGCGATGGCCGACGGCACCATCAGCCGTGCGGTCGTCAGCGGGCGGGTCATGTACGGCGAGACCGTGCGCGAGGCGCTGTGGCGGCACCTGACGAAGGATCTCGGTGCCGACGCCGAGCCGCAGATCCCGGCGTCGCCCGTGCCGTTCACCGTCGCCGAGTTCTTCCCCGACGGGCGCCGCACCGGGTATCAGGACCCCCGCCACCATGCCGTCAGCCTCGCCTACGTCGTGCCGGTCGACGGGGAGTGCCGGGCCCCCGAGAACGCGCTCGACTTCACCTGGCTGTCCGTCGAGGACGTCGTCGGACCCGACGTGGCCGCCGAGATGACCGGCGGACACGACCGGCTCGTGCGCTGCGCGTTGGCACACGTCGGCCGCCTGCCCTAGGCGGTCGCCGGTGACGCCCGGGCCAGCGGGCACCGACGGCGAGCGTCGAGTCGGGCTGTGGGGCGCCGTCGCGATCGGTGTCGGCGGCATGGTGGGTGGCGGGATCTTCGCGGTCCTCGGCCTGTCGGTGCAGATCACCGGGGGCGGGGCGCCGGTGGCCTTCGCCCTGGCCGGGGCCGTGGCGCTGGTCACCGCACGGGCCTACGTGCGGCTGACGCGCCGGTTGCCGCGCCGGGGCGGCACGGTGGTGTTCGTGAACGAGGCCTTCGGACCGGGCCTGTTCGCCGGTGCCGTGAACGTGCTGCTGTGGGTCAGCTACATCGCGATGCTCTCGCTGTACGCGTCGGCCTTCGGCAGCTACGCCGCGAGCTTCTTCCCCGCGGGCATGCGGCCACTGCTCCGTCATGTCTGGCTGTCGGCGTCGATCGTCGGGATCACGGCGTTGAACCTCGCGAGCGCGGACGTGATCGCCCGTGCGGAGCGGCTCGTCGTCGGCGTCAAGGTCGCCATTCTCGTGCTGTTCGTCGGGGTCGGCGTCGCGAGCGTCACGCCGGCGCGGCTGGCGCCGTCGCAGTGGTCGTCACCGGTGTCGCTCGTGGCCGGTGGGATGGTGATCTTCCTCGCCTACGAGGGCTTCGAGCTGATCGCGAACAGCGCCGAGGACGTCGTCGACCCGGCCCGGACGCTGCCGCGCGCCTTCTACACGGCGGTGGGCTTCGTCATCGTCCTCTACATCGCGGTCGCGGCGGTGTCGGTGGGCGCGCTGCCGGTGGACCGCATCGTCGCTGCCCGCGACTACGCGCTCGCCGCAGCGGCACGGCCGTCCCTCGGCCAGGCCGGGTTCGCCCTCATCGCGGTGGCGGCCGTGCTGTCGACCGCGTCGGCGATCAACGCGACCCTGTACGGCTCGGCACGGCTGACCTACTCGATCGCCCGGTCGGGGGAGCTGCCGGCCCAGCTCGAGCGCACGGTGTGGAACGAGCCGATCGAGGGCCTGCTCGTCACCGCCGGGCTCACGCTGGTCGTCGCGAACCTGTTCGACCTCACGCGGATCTCGACGATGGGCAGCGCTGGCTTCCTGCTCGTCTTCGCCGTCGTGAACCTCGCCGACGTGCGGCTGTCGGCCGGGGAGGCAGCGTCCGGCCGTGTGCTGCCGGTCCTCGGTGCCGTCGCCTGCTTCGGGGCGCTCGCGACGCTGATCGCACGCAGTGCCGCCGGCGACGTGGCCGTGTTCGCCGGCATGGTCGGCCTGGCGGTGGCGGTGGAGGTCGCCGTGCGCGCCCTCGGCCGTCACGAGCTCACGGTCTGACCCCGGCTCAGCGGCGCGGACGCCAGGGGGCCGTCGGCTGCAGGACCGCCTCGGCGAGCGCCTCGGTGCGCAGGTGGGTGACCTGCTGGTACTCGGGGTCGGCCACCATGTCGAGGAAGGCCTGCCGGCTCGGGTAGCGCACCACGACGACGGCGTCCCACGCCTGCCCGGTGTCGGCGACCAGCGGGGTCCCGCCTTCGCCGGAGTAGACGACCTCGCCGCCGTAGCGGGGCAGGAAGGTGCCGACGACGTGGCGGCTGTACTCCTCGTACTTCGCGCGACCGCCCTCCGTGAAGCGCAGCAGGTTCAGCATGAACACCGCGCCGCCCGGGTCCTCGGCGAGCAGGTTCTTCAGGTCCTGTCCGGTCGGGTCGATCGCCATCGCTGGCTCCTTCGTGCGTCGAGGCCGCCGGGCGAGTCTGCCGGCCGGCGCACGGGTGGACAACACCGGTCAGCTGACGTCGGTCTCCTGGCCGGCGATCGCGGCGGTCAGCTCGGTCACGGGGAACTGGCGCAGGCCGCGCTTGAGCTCGGCGAACCCCGGCCAGTGCGCGAGGGTCACGACCGCGTCCCAGCAGCGCAGCGCGTCCTCGTCCGACGGCTCGTGGCTGATGACCGGCCCGAAGAACGCCGGCCCGTCGGGCGGCGAGAACGACAGGATCGGCGTGCCCACGTCGCCGCCGGCGCGCTCGAGGGCCTCCTCGGTGTCGCGCCGGATCGTCGCGTCCCACTGCGGGTCGTCGGCGGCGTCGGCCAGGCCGGGCGGCAGGCCCGCCTCCTCGAGGATCGGGGCGATCGGCGTCGGGCCGGCGTGATGCTCGAGGATGGCCTCGAAGCCGTCCTCGTCGACGTTGTCGAGCGGCACCTCCCACAGGTGATGGCCGATCGTGGCGTAGAGCGGCCCGACCGCGTCCTCGCCGTGGGCGTCGCGGACCGCGGCGGCGACCCGCAGCAGGCGCAGCCCCTTGTGGTGCACCTCGGGGTAGCGCTCGGGCTTGTCCTCGTACCCCTGGTCCTCGTTCAGCATCTGCAGCGAGATGAACCGCCAGGCCACGTCCAGGCCCTCCCGGAGCCCCTGCACCTGCCGGACCCAGCGCGACGTGACCCAGCAGAAGGGGCAGACGGGATCGAAGAAGAACTCGACATCGGCCGGCATGGGATTCCATCCGTTGGCGTGTTGCGGGGCGAGCGGGTACGGATCGCGGCACCCACAGGCGACCGTAGGGAGGTCCCCGACGGGCCACGACGGCGGGGCGGGGGCGTTCGGCCGGGTCAGCGCTCGCGGTCGGGGGCGGACGACTCGATGCGGTCGATGAGCGCCCCGATGCGGTGGTGGTGCGCGCCGCGCCAGTACACCTGCCCACAGTCGGTGCATCGACGGAAGTGGCCGACCGTCCGGCGGGTGCCGGCAGGGATCCGGTCGGCCACCTCCTCCTTCGTCACGTCCACGAGCGGTCCGTTGCACCGCGGGCAGCGCGTGTAGGGGGACAGGGCGCCGTACAGGGTGAAGCGCCGGACGACCTCGATCGCCTGAAGCACCGGGTCGTCGCTGCGCGGGCAGTAGCCGTGCCGGACCTCGCGGCGCATCAGCAGCCCGCGGTCGCGCGTCAGCAGGATGCGCTCCTGGCTGACCGACACGGCGGCCAGCTCGGCATCGTCGGTGTCGTTGCGGTACCAGGTGTCGAAGCCGAGCAGCCGCAGGTAGCGGCTGAGCGTGCCGAGGTGCACGTCGGCCACGAACCGGACGGCCGCCGGGGGATCGGGCCGGACGCGGGTGACGGCGTCGACGGCGAGCGACGAGAAGGGCGGGTAGACCGCCACGTGCGCCCCGTCACGGACGAGGTGGTCGAAGCCCACCGATGCACCGTCGACGACGACCAGATCGACCTCGGTGTGCGGCACCCCGAGCGACTCGATGACGTCCTTGACCGAGCGCGGCACGTCGAAGGTCACCTGGTACCAGCCGGCCCGGTCGTGGTCCCATGCGAGCTCGTTCAGGTCACCGTAGAGCCGGATCTCGGCACGCTTGATCCCCATCACCCTCAGGATAGGGCGGGCCGTCCCCGGCGACTCGCGCGACCGCTTGAGTTCGCCCGTGCCTGGCCGATGTGGGCGCCGTGGGGCGTTCGCACGGGGGTGACGGACGGAGGATCTTCGTGTACCGCCTTGCTGTCGACGACCTGCGGGCCGGCATGGTCGTCGGCGAGGACGTCCTCGACGACGACGGGACGGTCCTGCTCCGGGCGGGTGCCAGGCTGACCGGCACCTACATCGCCGGACTTCGGCGCCACGGCCGCCCCGGGGTCCAGGTCCGTGACGGGCTTGCCGACGACGTGGTCGTGCGCGACATCATCTCGGTCCCCTTGCGGGCGAGCGCGACCACGCACCTGGCGACCGTCTTCCAGGGCGTGGTCCGTGCCGCGGATGCCGGCGAGCACGACGGTGGCGTCGAGGCGACCGTCGCCCGCCTCGGCGAGCAGGCGCTGGCTCTCGACGCCGCGACGCTGTCGGCCGTCGACCGCCTGTTCGCCGACGTCGAGCGTCTGCTCAGCGAGGTGCTCGACGACGACGCCGTCGCGACGCTGGAGACCCTCAAGACGCACAACGGCTACACCTACCAGCACTCCGTCAACGTCGCCGCCGTCGGCGCGCTGCTCGGGGCGCGCGCCGGGCTCTCGCGCCCGGAGCTCCGCGAGCTCGTGCTCGGCTGCCTGCTCCACGACATCGGCAAGACCTACATCGACGTCGCGATCCTCGACAAGCCCGGCCGCCTGACGGCGGAGGAGTTCGACGAGGTCAAGAAGCACCCCCGCCTCGGGTTCGAGCTGGTGCGGCGGCTCCCGCTCGCGAGCATCCTGCCCGCGCACGTCGCCTACCAGCACCACGAGCGCCAGGATGGCGCCGGCTACCCGCGCGAGCTCGTCGGCCACAACCGCATCCCGCGAGACGCCGATGACCGCTACGACCCGCGGCGGATCCTCCTGCTCGCCGAGGTCGCCGCCGTCGCGGACGTCTACAGCGCGCTGACCGCCGATCGGCCCTACCGGCCGGCGCTGCCGCACGACGTGGCGGCCGACCTGATGGCCGGTATGGCCGGCGCCCACCTCAACCGCGAGATCCTCGGACTGCTGTTCGCGACCGTGCCGCGCTACCCGCTGGGCCACTGGGTGGAGCTCACGGATGGTCCGCTGCCGGGCGCCCGGGGCGTCGTCACGGCCGTCCACCCGGAACGGCCGGACCGGCCGACGGTCCGCCTGCTCCTCGACGCGGGTGGCCGGCCCTTGGGCGCACCGGAGGAGATCGACACCCGTGTCGCGGAGGGGGTGCGCCTGCGTCTGGTCGAGGGCCCCGTCCCGTTGCACGGGCGCCGGGCCAGGACGAGCTGACGGATCGGCGCTCAGCCGGCCGGCGACTCCTGCGTCAGCATCATCGCCTCGAACGTCGCGATCCCGAGGGTCACGACCTCGTCGTCGTCGACCTGCGTCGTCTCCAGCCAGGCGAGCACGAGGCCCTCGAGGGCACCGATCCAGCCGCGCAGCCCCACGAGCAGCCGCGGGCTCGGGTCGTCGATGCCGAGCCCGTCGAGCAGCCGCTGGACGACCCGCTGGCGCATCCGGTCGACGAGCGCCCGCACCTCGGGGTCGGCGCCCATGCCGCCCTGCATCACCGTCAGGTACCCCTCGCGGCGTCGACGCACGTAGTCGAGGTAGGCGTGCAGGCCGCGGACGAGCTGCTCGTCGGCGGGCAGCTCGGGATCGGGTGCGGTGAGCGAGAGGAGCTCGTCGACCGCCTCGCGGACCACCTCGAGGTAGAAGTCCCGCTTGCTGCCGAAGTAGTGGTAGAGCAGCCCCTTGGAGATGCCGGCCGCCTGCGCGATCTCGTCGATGGAGATCGCGTCGTAGGGTGTGGCCGAGAAGAGCTGCACGCCGAGGCGGAGCAGCTGGGCGCGCCGCTCCGGAACGGACAGGCGCGTTCGGGTGGTCGGCGACGGCGGGCACATGCACCCGAGGGTAGCGGCACGCACCCGGCTGTTGACCGTCGTTCAACAGCCGGGGTCACGTCTGGGGGTCACGCCCCTTCGTGGTCCGCCAGCCGGGCGACCTCGTCCCGCTCGGGCCGGGGGAGGGCCGCGCCCGCCGTGTCGACGACGCCCGCGCCCGCCGCCGCCGAGCCGAGCACGGCGACCGGGGCGCCGAGTGCGGCCAGCGCCGTCCGTGCGGTGTCGGCCTGCTCCGGCGGGAAGGCCGCCAGCAGCGTGCCCGACGCGATGGTGGCCCACGGGTCGGCGCCGAGCGCGTCGCACACGGCCATCGCCGGCGGGAACCAGCGCACGGCGTCGCGGTCGATCGTCAGCGCGACGCCGGAGGCAGCGGCGAGCTCGTGCAGCCCGGCGGCGAGCCCTCCCTCGGTCGGGTCGTGCATCGCGGTCGCGCCGAGTGCGGCGGCCCGCAACGCCGGATCGACGACGCTGATGCCGGGGTCGTCGGCGGCGTGACGGGCGGCATCGAGCACGTCGGGGTCGAGGTCGGCGAGCGCCGGTGCGCCGGTTGCCGCGAGCACGGCGGCGCCCTCGACCGGCGCAGGGCCGACCTGCAGCAGCACGTCACCGGGCCGCATGCCGCCGGTGCGCACGATCCGGTCCGTGCAACCGAGCATCTGGCCGACGACGACCGGCTGGTTCACGGCGGCGGTGATCTCCGTGTGGCCGCCGACGAGGGTGGCGTCGAGCTGGTCGAGGGCCGCGACGAGACCGTCGAAGACGGCCCGGACCGCGTCGGGGGTGGTGCCCGGTGGGAGCAGCACCGTCGCCAGGAACCACTGCGGTCGGGCGCCCGTCACGGCCACGTCGTTCGCGTTGACCGTGACCGCGAAGGCGCCGAGGGCCTCGCCGGTGAGTGTGATGGGGTCGGTCGCCGCGACCAGCAGCGGCGCGTCCGTGCGGATGGCCGCGGCATCCTCGCCGGGCATCGGACCCAGCACGACGGACGGGTCGGGACGGGCTGCCCGGCGCAGCAGGTCCGCCAGCAGTGCGGCGGGCAGCTTGCCGCCGGGCAGCCGGTCGCCGGTGGGCATGGCCGTGCTCCCGTCCGTGTCGGTCGTCGCGGGTGATGCGCACCGCGATCCAACCAGCCGGCGCTGCCCACCGCATGGAGGGTCAGACGGTCAGCATCGACTCGAAGAAGGTCCGGTAGCGCTGCACCGCTTCGCGTAGCTGCTCCGTCGAGACCTCCTCTCCCTGCCGCCAGTGGCCCTCGAGGTCACGTCGCTGCTCCTCGAAGACGGCCGTGATGCGATCGATCGTCTCCGCGACGAGGTCGTCGGCCTGCTCGACGGTGCCTTCCGGGTCGTCGACGAACCGTGTCTGCAGCGTGTGCCAGCGGTCGCGCAGGTCCGCGGTGACCGCCTGTGGCAGCACCGGCGCGTCGGCGTGGCCGGTCGACGACCCGGCCGACGCCATCGTCGCGGTGTCCTGCTCCGTGCTCCGCTGTGGCTGGGATCCGACAGGTCGGGATGTCATCGGCGCTCCTTGTCGTGCTCGTTGGTGGTGGGGGAGCCGACCGTGGTGTCGTGCTCGCGCACGTCCACCTCGGTGGCCTGGTCGCGGTCGGTCACGAGGGCGGCGAACAGCGAGCGGAAGTGCAGCATCGCCTCGCGCTGCTCCTCCGTGCCGGTCGTCGAGCCGTTGGCGACGGCGTCGTGGCCGGCGCGGTAGTGGGTGACGACCTCGGGGTGGTCGACCGAGAGATCGGCGGCCCGCTGCTCGAAGTCCTCGACCGGGTAGCCGCGGTCGCGCATCACGTCCTGGATGAGCGCGTCGGCGCGGGTCAGCGAGTCGCGGGGCGCGTCCACGAAGTCGTGCTGGACGCGTCGCCAGCGTTCGCGGTAGCGCTCACGCTCGTCCGTGCTGAGCGGGCGGATGTCGAGCGCTTCGCGTCGTTCGAGCCGCTCGTGGAGCTCTGCCTCGGCGTCGGCGCGCCGCTCGGTGTCGTGGACGACGTGGTCGTACTCGGGGCCGAACCGCTGCTGGAGCCGCCGGCGGCGGCGCGTCCGCAGCACGGCGACGACGACTGCAGCGACCAGAACGGCGGCCACGACGGCGATCACGATGATCTGCCAGGTGCCCATGCGTCCCTCCTCCTTCTCTGCGTAGTGCGAGGGATACCTACGGTCACAGCAGCGCGGGGCGACGGTATGGCTCCGCCCATGGGCGGTCGGTCAGGTCCGCCGTGATTCCCGGCCGGCGGACCGCGGCCGACCGGCCCTCGGCCTCCCGACCGTTCGAACGCCCCGCGCCGCTGACCCTGCCGTTCGATCGCGCCGCGCTCGCCATCGATGCGTCATGCCGTCCCTACGTTCTGTAGCGACGCCGGAGGAAGGGAGCACGCTCGTGAGCTCGGTATTCAGCAGCGACACCCCAGGTCGGTCCACGGGCCGGCAGGCCGCGGCCCGTGCCGAGCGCAGCCCGTGGCTCGAGCGGGCCGCTCGGCTCGGGTACGCGGCTCGCGGGCTGCTCTACGCCGTGATCGGGATCACCGCCCTCGAGGTCGCCCTCGGCAGGGGCGGCCAGACCCAGGGCACGACCGGTGCCCTTCGCTCCCTCGCCGGTGAGCCCTTCGGATACGCCCTGCTGGTGGCCGTCGCCGTCGGGCTGGCCGGGTACGCGCTCTGGCGGCTCGCACAGACGTTCTTCCACCGCTCCGAGAAGGACAGCCTCGCGGCGAAGGTGGTCGAGCGCATCTCCTTCCTGTTCCGCGCGCTGCTGTACGGCGCGTTCGCCTGGTACGCCGTGCAGCTCCTCCTCGGGAGCGGCGGCGGCGCCGGCGGCTCGGGCGGAGGCTCCGGTGGCTCCGGGGGATCGCGGGCGCTGACCGCCCGGCTGCTCGGCCTGCCCGGCGGGCAGTGGATCGTCGTCGCCGGCGGCGCCATCGTGCTCGGGGTCGCCGCGTACCAGTGCTACCTCGGTGTCACCCGCAACTTCGAGGACGACCTGAAGCAGGCCGAGATGAGCCGCCGCGAGCGTCGCTGGATCGGCCGATTCGGCATGGTCGGCTACCTCGGACGCGGTGTGGTCTACGGGATCGTCGGGGCGCTGCTGGTCGTCGCCGCCTTCCAGGTGAAGCCCGACGACGCCGTGGGGATGGACGGGGCCCTGTCCCGGCTCGCGAACCAGCCCTACGGGCCGTGGCTGCTCGGTGCCGTCGCGGTCGGCCTGTTCGCCTTCGGGCTGTACTGCTTCGCGGAGGCGCGCTACCGCGAGGTGAACGTCCGCTGACATGACCGTCGTCCTCATCACGCTCGGCCTTCTCGCGGCGGTGCTGGCCGTCGGCGTGACCGTGGCCGTCTCCGGCCGTGACGAGCGGGCGTCCCTGCGCCGGACGGTCCGTGGGGTCCGTCGTGGCCTGACGACCCGGTTCGCATGGCTGACAGGCCGGCTGGGGGTCCTTCCGGGCGCCACGGTGTGGACGGTCGGGTGGATGGTCATCCTCATCGGTGCGACCTGGCTGGCCGGCTGGCTCCTGCTGACTCTGCCCGCGGGGCAGCACGCCGGCCCCGGCTTCGACCGGGTCGTCACCCGCTACCTGGCGGCGCACCGTCACCCGTGGTTGACGACGGTGCAGCACCTGGCCTCCTGGGTGGGCGACACGCTGACGCTCGTGTCGCTGGGCCTGATCGTCGGGCTGCTGTGGTGGTGGCGACGGCGGGACTGGCGTGGTCTCGCCTTCCTGGCGGTGGCGGTGGGCGGGGCGATCGGGATCTACGACGCCGCGAAGGTGCTCGTCGGCCGACCGCGTCCGGGCGCCGCCTTCGCGGTCGGGGACGTGGCGGGCAAGGCCTTCCCGTCCGGGCACACCACCGGGACGGCGGCCTTCTACACGGCGCTCGCGCTGCTTGTGGCGACCCTCGGGCTGCGCTGGCTCGTGAAGACGACCGCGGTCACGCTCGCCGCCGCGGCGATCGTGGTCGTCGCCCTCTCGCGGCTGTATCTCGGGGCGCACTGGCTCACCGACGTGCTGGCCGGCGCCCTGCTCGGTGCGACGTGGGCCGTGCTCGTCGCCACCGTCCTGTGGGCCAGCAGCGGGCGTGGCGAGGTGGCCGTGTCCCCGTCCGAGCGTGAGGGTCCCCTCGCCGCGCGGCGGTGATCACCGGTGCCCGGAGATCGGATGCGGCTGGTAGGGCTCCTCGAGCCAGGCGGCGTCCTCGTCGGACAGCGCCACGTCGACCGCGCCGACCGCCGTCTCGAGGTGTTCGATCTTCGTGGCCCCGACGATGGGCGCGGTCACCCCCGGCTGGCGGAGCAGCCAGGCCAGCGCCACCTGCGCCGCCGACACGCCCATCCGACCCGCCAGGTCGTGCACGCGCTCGACGATGGTCCAGTCCGACTCGGTGACGTGGCGGTACATGTGGTCGCCGATGTCGTCGGACTGTGCGCGGGTCGTCGCGGCGTCCCGGGTCTGCGCCAGCGGCCGCGCCAGCCGGCCGCGCCCGAGCGGGCTCCACGGCACGACGCCCACGCCCATGTCGCGGCACTGGGGCAGCATCTCGCGCTCCTCCTCGCGGTAGAGGAGGTTGTAGTGCGGCTGCATGGAGACGAACCGGGTCCAGCCGTGCTGGTCGGCGACGTGCTGCGCCTTCGCGAACTGCCAGGCCCACATCGACGACGCGCCGATGTAGCGGGCTTTGCCGGCCCGCACGACGTTCGTGCAGCGCCTCCATCGTCTCCTCGATGGGGGTGTCGGGATCCCACCGGTGGATCTGGTAGAGGTCGACGTGGTCGACGCCGAGCCGCGTCAGGGACGCGTCGATCGCGTCCATGACGTGCTTGCGGGACAGCCCGCTGCGGTTCAGTCCGTCGGTCGTCGGGAAGAACACCTTCGTGGCGATGACCACGTCCTCGCGGGAGGCGTGCCGCCGCAGCAACCTGCCGGTGACCTCCTCGCTGACGCCCCGGGAGTACATGTCGGCGGTGTCGAAGGTGTTGATGCCGAGCTCGAGCGCTCGTGTGACGAAGGGCTCGGCCGCCTCCTCGCCGAGCACCCACTCGCGCCAGGCCGGGTCGCCGTAGCTCATCATGCCGAGCCAGATCCGCGACACCTGCAGACCGGTGTCGCCGAGCGTCACGTACTCCATGGGTCCTCCAGCATGCGGATGGGCATGGGCGGCGGGCCGCGGCTACGAGCGGGACAGCGTGGCGGCCATGAACGCCTCGATGGCGGCGACGGTCTCGTCCGCCGCCCACTGCTCGAGCACCTGCGGGTCGTGGGCCTGACGGTCGGCCGCGATCCGGCCCACCGTGGGCCGGCGCAGCTGCTGCTTGGTGAGGCGGAACGTCGTCGTCGGGATCGCGCCGAGCCGACGTGCCTCGTCGACCGCCCGGGTGGCGAGCTCGTCCGGCGCGACGACGGCGTCGAGGATGCCCTGCGTGGCAGCACCGGCGGTGTCGAGCAGGTCGCCGGTCATCGCCAGCCGCTGCGCGACCGGGTCGCCCACCGCGAACCGGACCACCTCCATGGCGGCGGCGGGAAACGGCACGCCGACCTTCAGCTCGGTGATCCCGAGCCGGGCGCCGCCGTCTGCGCCGAACCGCCGGTCGGCGGCGCAGACGAGGATGAACCCGCCGGCGATCGCGTGCCCGTTCACAGCGGCGACGAGCGGCCCCGGGTAGGTGAACGTCGTCTCGAACGCCTGGCTCAGGGCCGGGAGGAACCGGCGGACGTAGTCGGCGCCGCCGTCCACGATGCGGCGCAGGTCCACCCCGGCCGAGAACGCGCTGCCGGCGCCGGTGAGCACGACCGGCGGGGCGCCGTCGGTGGCCAGCGACGTGAACGTGGCCGTGATCGCCTCGAGCAGCTCGAGGTCGAGCGCGTTGACCTTGCCGTGATCGAGGCGCAGGACGGTGACGCCGTCGCGGTCCTCACGCTCGATCACGGGGAGCCTTTCGATCGTCCGTCGCCGGTGGACCAGCCTAGGGGACCGGGTCGTCGGTCGGATCGCCGACCAGGTGCTCGGCAGGGCCGGGCCGGCGGCCGCAGTCCTCGGCGTCCGGCGCGCACTGCTGCCAGCGGGTGACGCCGCCGAACGTGCCCGAGTAGACCGCGCCGTCCGGCCCCACGGTCGTGGCGGCCCACAGGCTGTTCTCGGTCGGGACCGGCGCGGTCGGCACCGACAGCCGCACCTTCCCGGTGTCCCAGTCCAGCCCGAGCAGCGTCCAGGTGCCGTTCTCCACGCCGACCGCGTACATCATGTTCGTGGCGGCGGACATGGTCGGGATCGTGTTGGGGATGGCCACGTCGGGGTTCTCCCACACCGTGTGGCAGGTCCGCGTCGCCGGGTCCCAGTCGATCCGCGCGGCGCCCCGTGGCTCGTTGCCCGGGGTCCCGCCGGCGAGCTGTGCCCACCCGTAGGCCCGGCTCGGCACCTGCGACCACAGCGGGTCCGCCTGCATCCGGTCGCTGACGAGCACCGTCGCGTAGCCGCGCACGAGCGGCGACTGCTCGGAGAACGCCTCGCTGTCGTCCCGGCCGAAGTCGACCGGCACCTTGCAGGCGACCCGCCGCGGCTCGCCGGGCAGCCCCTCCCAGTCGGCGGGGATCCTCCCGCGCCACAGCAGCTCGAGGTGGAAGACCTGCGCGTCGTCGTAGATCACCACGAAGCGGTCGTCGCCCGGGCGGGTGCCCATCAGCGTGGGTGACGCGCCGGAGCCGGGGCCGAGCGACCCGTCGCTCGTGCGGTCGGAGGTGTAGGGAGAGGTCCACGCGTCGGCGAGCGTCGCCCCGTCCCAGTCGATGCGGTGCATCGCGTCGCTCGTGATCACGTAGATGCCGCCGTCCTCGTCGGTGGCGATCGTGTTCGCGACCTGCTCGAGCTGGTCGGTGCCGATCTGCGCGTCGTCGCAGGCGGCGCCGTTGATCCGGTGGACGGCGAGGTGGTCGGCGTCCATCGTCGCCGGATCGCGGGGCACCACGCCGACGTTGCCGAGGCTCGTCGCGAACGCGACGTGCCCGTCGTAGGTCATGTTGATGCCGATGAGGCTCTCGTCCGAGCCCGGCCGGCAGAACGCGGCGTCGGGCAGGTCGAAGCGGTCGAGGCGTGCCACGTCGGACGTGCGCTCGCCCGGCACGGCGTCCCCGTAGACCTCCAGGGCCTGCTTGCGGCCGACGATCAGGTGCCCGTCGCGGTCGAGGACGTTGTAGGCGCCGGACATGCCGGCCTCCTGGGGCGCCTCGCCGCCCTCGGTCTGCGGGCGGAACTCGTCGATGATCGAGAAGTCCGTCGGGTCCAGCTTGAACACCTCGCCGGTCGGGCCGACCGTCGAGCCCCACACGACCCGCTCGCCGTCCGGGTACGGGGGCGAGAACGTGACCACGATCGGGTCGCCGACCACCCCGGCGTGGTGCACGTCGATCCGCTCCGGTGGCCCGACCGGACCGGGGGCCGGCGAGGACGCCTGCGCGTAGGCATTGCGGTGGTTCGCCGACCACAGGCTCGGGGCGAGGTAGGGGTTGCAGGGCGGCTCGAGCCCGTCCGGGGACGCCGGTGCGGCGCACCGGGGCGGCGCCGCCGTCGGTCGCTCGTGGTGGCGCGGTGCCGCCGCCAGCCCGGTCGTGGCCAGCAGGGCGGCCGTCAGCGCCGCCGTCGTCGACCGGCTGGACGGGGTTCGCGTTCGCCGTCGCACAGGATCCTCCCTCGCAGGCGGTGGGGCGTTCCCTGCGGCCTTCGGCGCCGAGGGGCCCGGCTCCTGCCCGCCTCCGGACGGTCCGGCTCAGCCGAGCAGCTGCTGGAGGATCACGACGGCGACCATCCCGGCGACGATCGTCGCGAGCAGGCTCCGCGTCCACCAGGCGACCCCGAGGGCGAGCACGCCGGCCCACAGCCGCGGGCTCGTCAGGTCGACGTAGCCCTCGGGGCGCAGCAGCGCCGGTGCGACGAGGGCCGCCAGCGCTGCCGGCGGGATCATGCGCAGGGCGATACGGATCCGCTCCGGGAGCGCGGTGAGCCGGTGGGCCACCGCGAGGAAGGAGAACCGCACGAGGTAGGTCGCCACCCCGAGGCCACCGATGACGATCCAGGCGGTCGTGTCGAGGGTCATCGGCGGCTCCGGGTCTCCGCGGCGACCACCCCGGCGACGATCCCGGTCAGGGCGGCGAGCGGCATGCCGAGGTTGGCGGGCAGGTCGGCGCCGACGACCGCCACCGTCCCGGATGCGATCGCGGCGACGAGCGTCGGGTGGTCGGTGATGTTCGGCCGGAGCAGCGAGAGGAACGTCAGCGGCACCGCGAACCCGAGCGGCAGCGACGGTGGCAGGGTGTTGCCGACGAGCGCCCCGACGACCGTCGCGATCTGCCAGGCGAGCCACAGCGGGAGCGTCACCCCGAGGTAGTACGCGAAGCGGTGCGCGCGGCCGCCGGGACGTGCCCAGCGCGACACCGACAGCGCGTAGGCCTGGTCGGTCAGGAAGTAGGCGGCCACGGCCCGGCGACGCAGCCGCCAGTCGGGCACGTGCGGTGCCAGCGACGCCGAGTACATGAGGAACCGCAGGTTGATCACGAGACCGGTCCCGATCGCCACCACGGCCGGGGCGCCGCGCCCGATGAGATCCATGGCGGCGAGCTGCGACGCGCCGGCGACGACGATCGCGGAGAAGCCCACCGCCTGCCACAGGCCGAGCCCGATCCCGATGGCGGCGACGCCCGTGATCATCCCGAACGGGGCGACCCCGAGCAGCAGCGGCCACGACCGGGTGGCGCCCTCACGGAAGGCGGCGGACGCGGTCGCGGGGGCGGAGGAGGAGGCGGGAGGGGTGTCGTCCTGGTCCATGGGCCCGAGCATGCCGCAAAGCGGCCACATCGCCGCATCGGACCGCCGACACCCCTGCCGTTCGGCCACCCCGCACTGTCCGTACGTCCATGCCGTCGCCCCTTTGCCGGTGAGCCAGTGGCCGGCGGGCAGCGGATACTGGAGGCGACCGTCGCCCCCCGCGGCACACGCGACACATCCCTCCCATCCCCGTGTTCTCGACCGGAGACAGCGAATGGCCACCACCCCCAACACGCCCCAGCGCGCGACCCCCGTCGCCCCGCCGCAGAAGGCGGCACGTGTCGTGCCGACGGCGACGCTGCGGTTCGCCGACGGCCTGGCGATCCGCATCGACCAGGACGAGGGCACGATCGGCCGGCGTGAGGACAATACCTACGTCCTGAGCGCACCCCAGGTCTCCCGTGTGCACGCCCGGATCGAGAAGCGGGGACGCTCGCTGATCGTGACCGACCTCGGCTCGAGCGGCGGCACGAAGGTGAACGGCGAGGACGTCGCCGGCTCGGCCGTCGTGCAGCACGGTGACACCCTCAGCTTCGGTGGCGTCGAGGCACAGGTCGAGGACCCGGCGACCGCCGCCATGCAGGAGCAGGCGACGACCGTCTTCGAGGTTCCCGAGGTCGAGATCGGCCCGTCGCTCTCGCCGCGTCAGCAGCAGGTCCTCGAGCTCATCGCCGAGGGCATGACGAACAACGACATCGGCGAGGAGCTCGGCATCACCGAGCGGACCGTCAAGGCCTACGCCCAGGAGGTCTACGACAAGCTCGGCGTCCGCAACCGCGCGGGTGCCGTCGCCGAGGCCATCAAGCAGGGCATCCTCTGACGCACGGATGAGCTCCCGACGACCTGACCACGACCTGCCCCTGACCGCCTGACCGCGCCGTCTCTCCCCGGCGCAGCAGACACGGCCGGCCCGTCGAACGGGCCGGCCGTCGTCATGCGCACCGTTCAGCGGTAGGGGCCGCCGGGCGCCAGCGCGATCGTGTACTCCTCGGTCCGGGTCACGGTCCCCACGAAGCTCTTCGACCGCGTCGCGGTGCGGCACTCCTCGCGCAGCACCAGCGCGGTGTCGGGGTCGAGCCAGCGCACGTAGCTGGCCGTCCCGGTGGTGTCGCCGCTCAGCGTCTGCTCGACGTCGACGCGCACCACGGCCTGCGGCGTGCCCGCGACGTCGATGGTGCCCACCTCGGCGACCCGGCCCTCGATCGTCAGCGTCACGGGGCCGGACAGGTCGCTCGACGGCGAGGTGCACCGGGCGCTGAACGTGGCGCCGGCGACGGGCGAGGCGGGCAGGGCCACCGAGTCCTCGTCGCAGCGGTAGCGTCGCCGGTCCTCGCGGCCCATGAAGGCGTGCAGGGACGCGATCGACACCAGCCGGGTACCGCCGCCGGCCGCGTCGGGGCACGTCACCCGCTCCTGCCACCGCTCCGCGATCGGCGTCCAGCGCCAGGTCATGCATCCCTGCCCGTCGACGCGGACGAGCACGGGGGTCGTGGCCGGGTACTGGTGGCCGAGCCCCCCGAGCACCGCGACCTGCTCCTGGCCGGTGGTGTCCATCGCGTAGACGCCGGACGCGGCGCCGAGGTCGGTCCCGTCGCCCTCCTGGTGCCAGGCGGCCACGGCGTCCGCGAGGGTCGTCGGCACCGTCGCGGTCCGCGCCTCGAGCCACCATCCCACGACGACCGCGACGGCGGTCACGACCACGAGCGTCGGCGTCCAGCGCCAGCGCCGCCTGGTGGTTGCGCGCATGGCTGCCCCTCGATGGTCGTCGCCCCGGGGCAGCCTGCCACGCGGGGCGGGTCAGCGTGGGCGGAACCGCGCCTGGAAGAAGCGGAGCTCCTCGGGCTCGTAGGTGAACGCGAGCCCGCGGATCGACTCGGCGTCCGCCATGACGGCGATCACGGACTCGGCCGTCACGTCCATGTGCGCCTGGGTGTAGACGCGGCGGGGGATCGCGAGACGGACGAGCTCGAGCTTCGGGTAGTGGTGGTCGCCGGTGGCCGGGTCACGTCCGGCGGACACGATGCCGCGCTCCATACCGCGCACCCCGGCGTCGAGGTAGAGGGCTGCGGTCAGGGCCTGGGCCGGGAGGTGCTCCTGGGGGATGTGGGGGAGGATCGCCTTCGCGTCCAGGAAGATGCCGTGTCCGCCGACGGGGCGCACGATCGGTACGTCGGCCTTGATGAGCGCGTCGCCGAGGTACTCGACCTGGCCGACCCGGGCGGCGACGTGGTCGTCGGTGGCGACCATCTCGTGGATCCCGCGCGCCAGCGCCTCCATGTCACGGCCGGACATGCCGCCGTAGGTGTGCAGCCCCTCGAAGGCTACGAGCAGGCTGCGGGCCTTGCGTGCCAGCTCCGGATCGCGCAGCGCGAGGAACCCGCCGATGTTGACGAGGTTGTCCTTCTTCGACGAGACCGTGGCCCCGTCGGAGTACGAGCAGATCTCGGCGAGGATGTCCTTGACGGAGCGGTCCTCGTAGCCGGCTTCGCGCTGCTTGATGAACCAGGCGTTCTCGAGCGCCCGGGTCGCGTCCAGCATGACGAGGATCCCGTGGCGCCGGCACAGCTCGTGGACGGCCTTGATGTTCGCCATCGAGGCGGGCTGCCCGCCGGCCATGTTCACGTTCGTCTCGAAGGAGACGTAGGGGATCCGTTCGGCACCGACCTCGTCGATGACGGCCTGCAGCTTGTCGAGGTCGATGTTGCCCTTGAACGGGTGGAGGGACGCCGGGTCGTGGGCCTCGTCGACGATGACGTTGACGAACCGCCCGCCGGCGTACTCCTGGTGGAACCGGGTCGTCGTGAAGTACATGTTGCCCGGGACCGTGTCGCCGGGGCGGATGAGGATCTGGCTGAGGATGTGCTCGGCGCCGCGGCCCTGGTGGGTGGGGACGAGCTCCGGGTAGCCGTAGACCTCCTGCACCGCGTCGACCAGGTGGTAGAAGCTGCGGCTGCCGGCGTACGCCTCGTCGCCGACCATGAGCGCCGCCCACTGCTGGTCCGACATCGCCGAGGTGCCCGAGTCGGTCAGCAGGTCGATGTAGACGTCCTCGGAGCGCAGCAGGAACGTGTTGTAGCCCGCCTCGGCGATGGCCTGCTCCCGGTGCTCCCGGGTCGTCATCGTGATGGGCTCGACCATCTTGATCTTGTACGGCTCGGCCCAGCTGCGGCGATCCATGGTGCGCCTCCTCCACGTCGGCTCGGCACGCCGGTGGCCGGCGTGCCTGTGGGCAGTGTCGTGGCGGACGGCCGCCCGGGATGAGGGCCCAACGGCCCACTCGCGCCGGGACGGACGCCAGGCTGACACCCGCCAGGCGCGCGCCCGGACGGCCTGCGGAGTCCTTACACGGCCGTGAACAATCCCTGAACGCGTCCGGACCTGGCGCCGGGGTCGGCGCACGGTCGCGTACACCCGGTGCATCGATCACGCGAACGGGGAGCAGGACGTGACCAGGAGCCCGGCGGCACACGAGGGGACCGTCACGCGCCTGCTCGCCGTCCCCGACGGCGGCGTCGTCCTCGGCCGACGCATGCCGGGCCCGGCCGCGGCCTTCCTCGCGTCCCGGCTCGCACCGCCGGCGCTGCCCCCCTGGCACGTGCACCGCCCGCGGCTGACGTGCCGGCTGGACGCGGCCGGGACGACGCCCGTCACGATCCTGTCCGGTCCCGCGGGCTCCGGGCGGACCACCCTGCTCGCCGAGTGGGCGCACGACCGGTCTCGAGGACGCGGACGCGGCACCGGTGGCCTGGTGCTCGCTGCTGCCCTCGGACGACACGCCGGGACGGTTCTGGCGTGCCGTCGCGGCGGCACTGCAGGCCGCCGGCGTGACCGTCGCCGAACATGGCCGCATCGACGCCGCCGCCTCGCGCGTGCATCCGGCCGGGCGGGCGGCGACGCCGCCCCGGTCGGACGAGGCGGTCGTCGCCCCCGTCGTCGAGGCGCTCGGGCGGGGCCGCGGGACGGTCGTCCTGGTGCTCGACGGACTGGAACGCTGCCGACACCCCCGGGTCCTCGCACAGGTCACGCTGCTGCTGTCGCACCTGCCGGCCGGGTGCTCGGTGCTCGTCGGCTGCCGCCCCCCGGTGCGCCTGCCGGAGCTCCGTCGGCTCGCCGGCGCCGGGGTCGTCCGACGCCTCGACGGTGCCTCGCTGTGGTTCACGGCCGACGAGGTGGCGCGGGTCGTGGCGGCACACGGCGGCCGGACGCACGGCGTGGCCCGGGTCGCGGAGACGACGGCGGGCTGGCCGGCGCTCGTGCATCTCGCGCTGACCGCAGGCCCCGGTGCCGTCCACGACTACGTCCACGCGGAGGTCCTGCGGGGCGCACCGGCGCGTGCCGCGCCCGGGCCCGGCGCACCACCGGCGCCGACCTCGGCGGCCGCCCGGGACACGCTCGAGCCGCTCACCGAGCGCGAGACGGTCGTGCTCCGGTGGCTGGCCGGCCCGCTGACGCTGCGCGACATCGGCCGTGAGCTGTACGTGTCGCGCAACACGGTGAAGACCCACGTGGCGGCCGTCTACCGCAAGCTCGAGGTGTGCGACCGCCGGGACGCGGTCACGCGGGGCCGGGCGCTCGGCATCCTGCCCGTCCCCGGAGGCGCAGGAGGACGACCAGCATCCTCACGGTCACCCGCAGGGTCGTCAGGGGGCGGCCGGTGACCTTGCTCGTGCCGGCGCGGACCCGGTAGCGCACCGGCACCTCCGTGAGCGTGAGCCCCGCATCGGCGGCCCGAAGCACCATCTCCAGCGGCCAGCCGTAGGTTCGGTCCACGATCCCGAGCCGGTCGAGGTCGCGCCGGCGGATGGCCCGCAGCGGCCCGAGGTCGTGCAGCGCCACGCCCGCCCGGCGCCCGCACCACCAGCCGAGCGCGCGGTTGGCCAGCGCGACGTGCCACGGCATGGCGCCGGGCTCGCGCAGGTCGCGCCGGCGCCGCGACAGGCTCAGCGTCGCGTCGCCGTCAGCCGCAGCCGCGTCGGCGACCCGGCGGATGTCGTCCCAGGTGAACGTCCCGTCGGCGTCGACGAACACCACGACGTTGTCGGGCGCGGCCTGCTGCGCCCCGGTCCAGCAGGCGGCGCCGAACCCGCGCCGCGGCTCGTGGACCACCTCGCACCCGAGCCGGTGGGCCACCGCAGCGGTGCCGTCGGTCGAGCCGTTGTCGACCACGACGACCCGGACGCCGTCCGGACGCCCGGCGAGTGCGGCCGGCAGGGCGTCCGCCTCGTCGAGCGCCGGCATGACGACGCAGACCCGGGCGTTCACGTCGGCTCCGTCGAGACGGCCGACGTCCGCCACGGTGCGCGCCAGCGGATCCCGACCGCCAGCCCGACGAGCACGCCCCCCACCAGGGCGAGCCGCATCGTCGTCGGCGTGACCGGCCGGATCCCGAAGAACACGAGCACGTAGATCGCGTACAGCCCGACGCCGAACGCCGGCCACACCAGCGGCGCCGCGCGCCGGGGCGCGGGCAGGCCCCCGTGCGCGCCCGCCGCGGCGAGCGCGACGAGCCCGGTCGCATACCAGCCGTACGGGGTGGTCACGACCAGGGTCGCGCCGAGCAGGACGGCCGCACGGACCTCCACCGGCCACCGCGTCCGCAGCGCCCACACCGACAGGCCGGCGAGCACGACGGCGGCGAGGAGCACCCCGTCCACGCCGACCGCCGAGGCGAGCACGAAGCGCCGTCCGGACGCGTAGCCCTCCTCGCGCAGGTAGCCGTCGCCGAGGTAGCCGAGCACCCGGCGGCCGACCGCGCGGTAGGGCAGGTAGGCGAGCGCCGGGACGACGACTGCGACCACCGCGGTGGCCGGCGCCCAGCGGCCGTCGCGCCGGCGCAGGAACGCCGGCACGAGCAGCAGCGGGTAGAGCTTGATCGCGACCGCGACGCCGAGCAGCCCGCCGGCCCGTCCCGGCCGGTCCGCGTGCCACGCGGCGACCGCCAGCACGAGCGGCAGCACCGCGAGCGCGTCGACGTGGCCTGCCTGGCCGAACGCGAGCACGGGCAGCGGGTTCCACGCGTACAGGAGCACGTGCCGCAGCGGTGCCCCGTGTCGGCGCAGCAGCATCACCAGCGCAGCGACCGTCGCGAGGTCGGTGAGCGCCGTCAGCAGCTTCCAGCCCGTCGGTGTGGTGAGGCCGGCCCGGTACGTCCCGGCGAAGACGAGCTCCGCGCCGCCCGGGTAGATCGTCGGCACCCCGCGCCGGTTGACGTGCCGCCACACGGCGTCGTCGCGCAGTCCCGCGAGCGCCCGGTCGTCGGGCGGGTAGGCGTACGGGTTCGTCCCGGCGGCCTGCACCCGGCCGTCCCACAGGTAGCGGTAGAGGTCCGTCGACAGGACCGGCGTCGTCGGCACGAGGAGCAGCCGGAGCGCGGCCCCGCCCAGCAGCGCGGCGACGACGACCGTGCGGGGGCGCCACCGCTGCGCCCGCCACCAGCCGGCGGCGCACAGCACCGTCGCCGCGGCCAGGAGCCAGAGCCAGACCGCGCCCGTCACCCGGCCGCCGCCGTGCGCAGCGGCGCCGTGGCGAGCTCGGCCATGCCGGTCGCGAAGTCCACCTCGGCGGCGAAGCCGAGCAGGACGTGGGCGCGGGCCGGCGAGGCGACGACGTGGCGCACGTCGCCGGCACGGGCGCCGCCGACGATCCGGGGCGGCGGGGTGGTGCCGCCGGCGGCCTCCCACAGGGCGGTGGCGAGCTCGGCGACCGTGTGGGGCGCGCCGCTGGCGACGTTGAACGTGCCCGGCGTGGGCCGTGCCCCGGTCAGCGCCAGCACGTTGGCCCGCGCCACGTCGCGGACGTGGACGAAGTCGCGTCGCTGCTGGCCGTCCTCGAAGACCTCGGGGGCGCGGCCGGCCGCGATGGCGCTGCGGAAGATGGCGGCGACGCCCGCGTAGGGCGTGTCCGGCGGCATCCCGGGCCCGTACACGTTGTGGTAGCGCAGCACCGTCAACGGCACGCCGTCCGCGGCGGCGTAGGCCCGGCACAGGTGCTCCTGGTGCAGCTTCGTGGCGGCGTACACGCTGCGCGGGTCCGTGGTGGCGTCCTCGCCGACCGGCTCGGGGACCAGGTCGCCGCGGCAGGCGGGACAGCGCGGCTCGTACCGGCCGGCCTCCAGGTCGACCGTGAGCCGGGGCGCCGGCCGGACGACGCCGTCGCGTGGGCAGTGGTAGCGCCCCTCGCCGTACACGACCATGCTCGACGCGAGCACGAGCCGGCCGCCCACCCTCCGCTCGTGCAGGGCCCGCAGCAGCACCGCGGTGCCGAGGTCGTTGTGGGACACGTAGTCCGGGGCGTCGGCGAGGTCGACGCCGAGCCCGACCATCCCGGCCTGGTGGGTCACACCGTCGACGCCGGTCAGGGCGGCGCGGACGGCGTCGGGGTCCCGTACGTCGGCGACGCGCAGCTCGGCGCGTGGGTCGAGCGCCGGCGCCCCGTCCGGATGTGCCGCGGGGAGCAGGAGGTCGAGGACCCGGACGTGGTGGCCGAGGTCGCACAGCTGGCGGACGATCGCGCTGCCGATGAAGCCGGCGCCGCCGGTGACGAGGTAGGTGGCCACGGGTCAACCTCCGGGACGGGGGATCGGGCGGCGGGGTGCGGTGGGGGCGTGCGCCGACGCCCGCGACCTCTGTCGGCGCGCCAGCGCCCAGAGCAGCGCCGCGACCCAGATGGCGACCAGGACGAGCGCCAGCCCGACGGCGAGGTCGCGGGGGAGCAGCGTCGGGTTGCTCGGCCGCCGGCCCCGGTCCGAGAGCGCCGGGTAGGCGAGCAGCGCACAGACGAGCGACAGCGCCAGCGCCGACCGGAGCGGGACACGCAGCCACGCCGGGGAGATCCGGGTCAGCAGTGCCCCCACCCCCGCGACGACCGGGACGAGCACCAGGTCGTGTGCCACGATCGCCCCGGCGAGGGTGAGGGTCCATCCGACCGGATGGGTCAGCCCGGCGTTGTGCACGAGCCACCAGACGCCGTAGGCGACGAGGGGCCCGCCTGCCGCCAGGCCGAGCAGGAAGGAGATGGTGTGCCACGGTGGCGTCGCCGCGCCGCCGGTGGGGGCGGCTCCGTGGCCGTCGGCGGTGCGGCTCGGCGGGGTCCTCATGCGTGGACCACCAGCCGGCCGACCCACTTCGTGTTCATGACGCCGGGGCGGTTCGGGCCGATGAGCCGCAGCGGGTAGCCGTGCTCGAGGTCGAGGGGCTCGCCGTTGACCTGCAGGGCCAGCAGGGTGGCCGGGTCGTGGGCGTGGGCGGCGGTCAGCGCGGAGCGGCGGTAGGGCCCGCGCGGCTCGAGCGACTCGACGGTCACCCTCGCGCCGGCCGGGGCGCCGGCAGCGGCGAGCAGCGCCCGGACCGGCACGCCGCGCCAGGAGGCGGTGGCGCTCCAGCCCTCGACGCAGGCGATGGGGAGGATCGCGGTCGTCTGCGGGAGCGCGGCGAGCTCGGTCCGCGACAGCGACAGCGGCGTCGTGACGTCGCCCTCGACGACGAGACGGTAGGCCGGGTCGCGGGCGAGGTCGGTGACCCGGGCACGGGCGGCGGACCGGTTGACCGGGAACCCCTGCGGGCCGACCGCCGGGTCGCGGGGAGCCAGCACGGCCAGGGCCCGCAGCGGCCGGACGGTCTGGCCGACGGTGACGAGGGTGACGAGGCCGGCGGCCGCGCCGGTGGCCACCAGGAAGTCCCGTCGTGCCCGGTCGGCGGCGCCGATCGCCGTCTCGCCCGGCGGCGGCTGCCGGCCAGGTGCGGTCGTGTCCGCACGCCGCAGCGACGTCACGACCGTGGGCAGCTTCGCGCCGACGTGGACGACGAGCGCGCCGATCGTGATCCAGGCGGCGGCGTAGTGGCCCTGGATGAAGCCGAAGCGCCACGGGTACCAGCCGGCGATGTTGACGACGCCCGTGGCGAGCAGCAGCAGGCTGCCGCCCACCAGCGGGATCAGCGCGACCCGTTCGACGGCGTGGGCGATGCCGGCCACGGGCGGCCAGGACCAGAAACGGGGGGTGACCACCCACAGCTTGGCGAGCAGGAGCGGGATGGCCGCGATGCCCGTGGCGACGTGGACCCCCTGGGTGATCCGGTACAGCCCGGCCGGCCGTGCGGGCCAGTCGAACCATGGCGCCGGGTGCTGGATGAGGTGTGACAGCCAGCCGGTGAGGAAGCAGGTGACGAACGCGACGCCGAGTGCGATGCCGAGCGCCGAGGCGACGCGCGGGTGGTGCAGCGGGCTCGTGAAGGTGCCCTCGCGCAGCGGTCCGTGCCGCAGCACCGGCTCGAGCCGGGCCCAGCGCGCGTTGCGGCGGGCTACCGCGTCTGCAGCTCGGCGAACCACCGCTCCTCCTCGGTCCAGCGATCGTGCAACCGGAAGCCGGCGGCGGCGGCCAGCCGCGGCAGGTCGTCGGCGTCGAGCCATGTCCACGGGAACCACGGGCCGTGCCGGCCGGCGGCGACCACGCGGGCGCGGTCGGTGACCGTGCCGGCCCCGGGGGCCTCGGTCTCGACGAGCACATACCCCGGCGTGGCGACGAGCGTCCGGATCCGTGTCAGCAGCCGGGCCGGGTCGCCGCCGATGCCGATGGTCCCGTCGACGAGCAGGACGGTTCCCCAGCTGCCCTCGTCTGGCAGCGGGTCGAAGACCGAGCGCTGCAGCAGGGGGACGCCGCGGGCGCGGGCGAGGCGGGCGGCGAGCGCCGAGCGGTCGATGGCCAGCGCCGGGACGTGGTCGTCGAGCAGTGCGCGTGTGAAGCGTCCGGGTCCGGCGCCGACCTCCAGCACCGGCGGCCGGGCGCGGCCGAGCAGCTGCCGCTCGCCGGGGGAGGCCGGACCGTCCCAGCGCTGCAGCGGGAGGTGGAGGGTGCGTCCGGTGGCGGTGAGGAGCTGAGCGGTCATGCGGGCACCGCCGCGGTCACGGGTGCGAGCTGCACGAGCGTCTGCGCGAACCGTGTGTGGGGTGCCGTCGCGGCGACGGCGTGGGCGTCCTCGATGCGGTCGACGTCGCGCAGGACGGGCAGCGGCGTGACGGTGAGGCCTGCCGCGACGAGCCGCTGGTGCTGGACGGTGCCGGTCGTCGGCGTGCTCATCGTCACGCCGCGGAACACGTCGCGCGGGTGGCGCAGTCCGAGCGCCCACCAGCCGCCGTCCGCGGCCAGCCCCAGCACGGCGTCGGTCTCGGCCAGGCCGGCGTCGGCCCGGCGGAGCAGGTCGCCGGTCAGCTGCGGGGTGTCCATTCCGATGACGACGACCGGTCCGTCGATCGTGGCGACCGCGTTCGCGAGCCGGTCGGCGAGCCCGGCGCCCCGCTGCCGCACGATCGGGACGTCCGGGGGGAGCCAGCCGACCTCGCGGGCGCGCGGTCGGCCTGCGCTCCCGTCGCTGTCCAGGGCGACGACGAGCGGGTATCGCGTCGTGCGGACGACTGCCACCGTGTCCTGGAGGGCGGCGCAGGCGAGCGCGGCGGCCTCGGTCGGGCTGCAGGGCGGGCACAGGCGCGTCTTGACCCGTCCGGGGACGGGCGCCTTCGCCATGAGCAGGATCGTGGCTGTCCGGCGGGTGGTCCGACCGCTCATTCGCTGGTCGACTCGGACTCGGTGGCCTCGGTCATCGCAGGACCTTTCGTGGTCGGAGCCGTCACCGTGGCCCCCGACCGGGTGAGGACGCATCGGCCACGGGGGATCTCACCCGGGTGAGGCCGCCCCGCCGGCCGGCAGGTCGCCGGTGCGGCGCGCGCTACGGTCCCGTCGGCCCCGCTCCCGCCTGCGACCAGGAGTTCCGGCTGTGCGCACCGTGATCCGTGCCGCCCTCGCGCTGACGATGGACCCCGACCTCGACGTGGTCGAGCGGCCCGAGGTCGTGATCGAGGACGGCACGATCGTCGCCGTCCGGGGCCGGGGCGGGGTCGCCGCCGAGGAGCGGGCCGACGAGGTCATCGACCTCGGCGACCGGTGGCTGCTCCCCGGCTTCGTGAACGCCCACACCCACGCGGCGATGTCGCTGCTGCGGGGCTATGCCGACGACCTGCCGCTGACGAGGTGGCTCGAGGAGCACATCTGGCCGGTCGAGCGTCACCTCGACGCCGACGCCGTCCACGCCGGGACGATGCTGGCGATCGCCGAGATGCTGCCCGCTGGTGTGACGACGTTCGCCGACATGTACTTCCACACCGACGCGGCTGCTGCGGCGGTCGAGGCGACGGGCGCCCGCGCCGTGCTGGGGGCGGGCCTGCTGGCGGTCCTCGGGCCCGTCGAAGGCCAGCTGCGCCGTGCCGCGGAGGCGGCGCGCCGTCTGGACGGGACGGCCGACGGTCGGGTTCGGATCATGCTCGGGCCGCACGCGCCCTACACCTGTCCGCCGGCGATGCTCGCCGAGGTCGCCGCCGCGGCCCGGGACCTCGATGTCGGCGTTCACATCCACCTGTCGGAGACTCAGGACGAGGTCGTGCAGGCCCGCGAGGAGTGGCACGCCAGCCCGGTGCAGGTCGCGGCCGACGCGGGGCTGCTCACGTCACGGTGCCTGATCGCCCACGCGGTCTGGGTCGACGACGAGGACATCGCGCTGCTCGCCGACGCGGGCGCCGGCGTGTCGCACAACCCGCGGAGCAACATGATGCTCGCGAGCGGTGTCGCGCCGGTCGAGCGGCTGCTCGCCGCCGGCGTCCCGGTCGGCCTCGGCACCGACGGGGCGGCGTCGACGAACCAGCTGACGATGTTCGAGGAGATGCGTACGGCGAGCATGCTCGCGAAGGTGACGAGCGGCGATCCGACCGCCCTGCCGGCTCGAACGGTGCTGCGGGCGGCGACGCTCGGCGGGGCGCAGGTCTGCGGGCTCGGCGACGAGGTCGGCAGCCTCACGCCTGGCAAGCGTGCGGATGTCGTCGCCCTCGACGTGAGCCGCGCCGGCCTTGCACCGGTGCACGATCCGTTCTCCACCGTCGTGTACTCGGCGCAGGATCGTGACGTGGTGCGTGTCTGGTGCGACGGCCGTGAGGTCGCCCGCGGCGGCCACCTGACGAAGGTCGACCAGGACGAGGTCATCGCACGGGGCACCGCGGCCGCCCGCCGGCTCGTCGCGCAGGCCTGACGGTCACGGCCGTGTCGGCGACCCCTCGGACGATGGAGAGGCGGTGTGGCGGACGGTCGGGCAACCCCGCGGCGGCTGCGCCGCGCGTCATGGCGAGGCCTGCCGCCGGGTCGTCATGGTGACGTTGTGTCGCCTTCGTCGGTCAGTCCGTCGCAGTCGTCGTCGACGCCGTTGCCGGCGATCTCCTGGATCGGCCCTTGCAGGACGATCGTCTGGACGTATCCAGTCTGCGTGTCGGTCACCGTGGTGATCAGACAGGCACCGACCCCGGTGGTCACGGTCGTGAACTGATCGCCGGCGGGTGGCGTACCACCGTCCCCGGTGGTTCCTCCGCCATCCGCAGCGGCACAGACCAGTCCTCCTGCGGTGTCGAAGCCCGTCACGAACTGGCCGGTGGGGCATGCCTCGCCCGCCACGTCGGTCCCGTCCTGACCCGCCGGTCCCTCGGGCCCTTGTGGTCCTTGCAGACCCTGGGGCCCCTGGGGACCCTGGGGACCCTGGGGACCCACCACGTTCCACTGCAGCGCCGTCTCGTTCTTGCCGCAGGCGCTGGCGTCCGGCACGAGACGCAGCAGCCCTGCGGCGTTCTGACACGCCACGAGCGTGTCCGTCTCGCCGGACGCTGCGGAGACGGTGGTGACGCCGACCGCGGCCACGACCAGGGTGGCCAGCGCGAGCGTGGCCTTCGCCATCACCGACAGGGAACCTCGTGGTGCCGTCATGCGCGCCTCCTGGGGACTCGCCCGCCCCGGTGACGGTGAGCCCGTCCGGGCGCCGGGTACGCTGCTCGGATGGCGTCACGGACGTCAAGCGTTCCTTGCGACAACGTGCTTCAGAGCGTCACGTTGCGCGACCGTGTGCGAATGGCGCCCGCGTGTGGGCACAGGATCGTTACGGCCGTTGAGCGACGGCAAGGTGCGTCGCGCTCACCCACGCTGCCGACCACGCCGTGGGGGTGGCTGGTGTAGGTGGTGCGACTGTCCGGGGACGTCACCGAGACTGCACCCGTGTCGGGGTCCATGGTGAGCGTCCAGCCGCCCTCGTGGACGGTGTCGTGGTGACGGGTGCAGCTCGTCACGCCGTTGTCGACGTTGGTCTGGCGCCGTTCGCGTAGAAGTCGACGTGGTGGACCTCGCGGGCGCCGGGTTCGACCGCTGATCGGTGGACTCCCCGGACGCGGTCCAGACCCTACAGGGGCCCTGTGACAGACACCCCGGGGTGCGACGCCGACCCGTCTCGCGACCGGGCCGACCGGGGGAGGGATCGCCTCCGACCGTGTCGAAGTCCCGTCCGAGACGCCCACGGGACCCGCCGGCAGGAGCGCTGAACCGTGACGAACGACGACCCCCGGCGCATGACCCGCCGAACGGTGCTGCGGGGCGCCGCGGCGCTCGGGCTCGCGGTGTTCGTGCCGGTCGGGCGGGGCGGCGATCCCGCCGGCGCCGCCGTCGTCGTCGACGGGGACGGTCCGCTGTTCCTCACCGCTCACGAGCTCGCCACGCTCCGCGCACTCGTGGACCGGTTCGTGCCCGGCCCGCCCGAGGATCCCGACCCGGGGGCCGTGGCGGCCGGCTGCGCCGAGGCCATCGACGCCCTGCTCGGTGCGTTCCTCGTCGACCCGCCGCGGATCTACGCCGGGGCGCCGTTCTCGGACCGTGCCGGCTCGGAGGTCAACTACTTCGAGCAGTTCCTCCCGCTCGACGACTACGAGGCGACGGCCTGGCGGCTGCGGATCGAGGGCTCCGGCGGCCGCCCCGAGCTCGAGTTCAACGGGCCGGTGCCCGGCTACCAGAGGACCTACCGCGACGGTCTGGCTGCCCTGGACGCCGCCGCACCGGACGGGCTCGGGTTCGCGGACCTCCCCGCCCCGGCCCGCGACGCGATCCTGCGCACGTCCGACGACCCGGCCGTCGCCGCGCTGGTGGACGTCGCCTTCCCGCACACGCTCGAGCTGCTGTACGGACCTCCGGAGTACGGCGGCAACCGGGAGCTGGTCGGCTGGCAGCTCATCGGCTGGGACGGGGACGTGCAGCCGCGCGGCTGGACACGGGAGCAGGTCGAGCACCGCGACGGCTCCGACGACCCTCTGCCGGCGCTGCCCGCGGGCCTCACCGTCGACGACCTGATGGCCCTCGCCCCGCTCGCCAGCACCGAGGCGGTCCTCGGGATGCACGCCCACAGCGACGGACGGCTGACCGGCATGCAGGAGCATGTCCGCGGGCTGCTCGACGCGGCCGGTCGGAGCTCCTCACGATCCGAGGGAGCCGGCCATGGCGGGTGAGGCGGTCATCATCGGCTCTGGCGCGGCGGGCAGCACCGCCGCCTGGGAGCTGGCGCGCAACGGCTGGTCCGTGACGGTGCTGGAGCGCGGGCGCAACCTGCGCCCCGGCCTCGGCGAGGTCCCGAGCAGCCGCCTCGGCACCTCCTACAGCAGCGACGAGATCAAGACCAGCCGGGCGCTGGGGTTCCCCGACGGGCTGCTCGAGCCCTACACGATCCGCACCCAGCGCCAGGCCGCGAACGGCGTCGCCCGGTCGGCGACGGGGGCGCTCGGGCAGCTCGGCGCGGCGGTCGGCGGCACCTCGATGCACTACAACGCGAAGTTCCCGCGCTTCTGGCGGCACGACTTCCACGAGCTGTCGGACCTCGGAGGCATGGAGGGGGCCCAGGTCGCCGACTGGCCCATCACCTACGACGACCTCGAGCCCTACTACGACGAGGTCGAGTACCACGTCGGCGTCCAGGGCGACGTGGACCGGATGCCCGCCCGCACGCTCGAGCAGGCACCACACCGCCGGCAGTTCGTGATGCCGCCGAACCCGACCGGCTACGCCGCGCAGCTGCTCGCCGAGGGTGCCGCCCGCGTCGGTATGACGGCCTTCCCGTACCCGGCGGCGGTCAACTCCACGGAGTTCGACGGTCGCCCCGCCTGCAACTCCTGTGGGCTGTGCTCGAGCTTCGGCTGCCCGATCAACGCCCGCGGCGACGCGCTCGTGTCGTGGTTGAACCCAGCGATGCTGACCGGCCGGGTCCGGGTCGTCGAGCGGGCTTTCGTCCACCGCATCGACACCACGCCGAACGGCCGGCGTGCCACCCACGTCCGCTACCTGGATGCTGACGGGCGCCAGCAGGCGGTCAGCGGCGACGTGATCCTCGTCGCCGGCAGCCCGATCAACACGGCCCGGCTCCTGCTGCTGTCCGCCAACGGGGCGCACCCGAACGGGCTCGGCAACCGCTCCGACCAGGTCGGCCGCAACATCATGTTCCACAACTTCACGCTCGCCGGGGCGCTCTATCCCCACGACGTGCAGCCGCTGCGTGCCCAGAGCACGACGCTGGAGATCGACGACCTCGTCGGTCCCTTCACCGGGCCGGAGGTGACCGCACTCGGCGTGCCCTACGTCAAGGCGGGGCTCGTGCAGGTCGGCAGCGGCGTGCCGCCGCTGCAGGAGGCGCAGATGCTCGCCGGCTACGTCGGCTACGGGTCGTCGCACAAGCAGCTCATGCGCCTCGGGCCGCTGCACGCGCGGGTCGCCGGCTCGCAGCTGATCCAGGAGGACCTGCCGCAGGCCGCCAACCGGGTCGACCTCGACCCGGAGGTCAGGGACTTCCACGGCCTTCCGTCGGCGCGCATCACCTACAGCCCCCATCGTCACGAGCAGGCCGCGGCGCTGCTGCTCGGGGCCCGGGTCGAGGAGTACTCGGCGGCCTCGCCCGGCGCGATCGGTGCCGCGATCATCCCCTACGCCATTATCAGCGAGACGATGACGTACACGGCCCACATCGGGGGTACCGCCCGGATGGGCGACGACCCGGACACGACCGTGTGCGACCGGGACGGGAGGCTGCACGAGGTCGACAACGTCCACGTCGTCGACGCCTCGACGTTCCCGACGTTCCCCGGCTTCAATCCGACGCTGACGATCATGGCGAACTCGCTGCGGATCGCGCGCGGCATCGCCGGCGGTCGGGCCGGTGGTCGCGGCAGCGGTCGTGCCGGTGGTCGTGGCAGCGACGTGGCAGAGGGGCAGCGATGAGGCGCGTGCTCATGGTCGCGCTCGCCGGGCTCGTCACGGCCCTGCTGCTGGGCATCGCGGTGCCGGCCGGGGCCATGCCGGCCGGGGCGCGGGCGGGGTCGGACGCCGGCCCCTTCCGCGTGCTGGTCTACTCGCGTACGACCGGGTTCCGTCACTACTCGATCGAGGCCGGCAAGCTCATGATCGAGCAGCTCGGCCGGGACAACGGCTTCGCCGTCGAGACGACCGAGGACCCCAAGGCGTTCACGCCGGACAACCTCGCACGCTTCGCCGCGGTGGTGTTCCTCAGCACGACCGGCGACGTGCTCGATGCCTCGCAACAGGACGCCTTCGAGCGCTACGTGCGCCGTGGCGGCGGCTGGGTCGGCATCCACTCCGCCGCCGACACGGAGTACGACTGGCCCTTCTACGGCGAGCTCCTCGCCGGCGCCTGGTTCAAGAACCATCCCCTGGAGCAGTCGGGCACGATCGTCAACGAGGCGCCCGACGAGCCATCGGCGGCGCACCTCCCCGAGCGGTGGGACCTGCCTCTCGAGGAGTTCTACGCCTTCCGCGCGAACCCGCGAGGCCGCGCGCGGGTGCTGTTGAGCATCGACGAGTCGACCTACGAGCAGGACCCGAACACGAGCAACCTGCCCGACTCGCCGACCTTCCCCGGGGGCGAGACCGGGACGATGGGCGACCACCCGATGAGCTGGTGCCACGACGTGGGCCACGGTCGCGCCTGGTACACGGCACTCGGCCACGAGGCGTACCTCTACGAGCTCGACGACTTCCGGCGCCACGTCCTCGGGGGGATCCTCACGGCCGCCCGTCGCGTCGAGGCGGACTGCCGCCCTGCCGCTTCCGACGTGGCCGGCGGGCAGGCAGGATCTGACGACGAACCCGGGGCCGCTCCGTCGGAGGGATCCGCCGCCCCGAGCGGACCCTCGACGACCGGACCGTCCTCGGACGAGGCGTCCGCTGCGACGCTGCCGGCGACCGGGTCCGGTGGCGGGGTGGCGCGGGCAGCGTTGCTGAGCCTGGCGGCCGGGGCGGCGCTGAGGCGACGACGCCGGGGCGGGCGACGCCGCCCCGACGCTCATTAACCCGACACGGCGGCCAGCGCGGGACATGGGCCGCGCCGGACTGCGAGGCCCCGTCGGCTTGAGAGCCGTCAGCTGCCAGGGAAGTCCTCGTTGCCGGATGCGGTGTTGCCGCGACTCCCGGTCGCGGACGCGCAGCAGACCTCAATGTACCGGGGCCTCTCGGCCCCGGTGACCTCCGAGGACGGGCCGACATTGCCCGACCACGACCTGCCTCAATGGAGCCGGGGCCTCTCGGCCCCGGTGACGCCGTCGGTGGCCAGGTCGGTCGCGGTCGCGAGGTCGCCTCAATGGAGCCGGGGCCTCTCGGCCCCGGTGACCCGTACGCATCATCGGCGACTACCTCGCCCGGGACGCCTCAATGGAGCCGGGGCCTCTCGGCCCCGGTGACCGGTGACCCTCCGTGTCGGCAGCCGCGGATCTCGACTGCCTCAATGGAGCCGGGGCCTCTCGGCCCCGGTGACACGGCGTACGTCGTGGCTCGACGCGACGGAGTGCCTCAATGGAGCCGGGGCCTCTCGGCCCCGGTGACTCGAGCCGTGGCGCGGCCGGCGCGCCTCAATGGAGCCGGGGCCTCTCGGCCCCGGTGACGCTCCGGCCGCGGTGCCGACCGGACGCGGGATGCTCCACTCGTGGCCTCAATGGAGCCGGGGCCTCTCGGCCCCGGTGACACCGCGCACGATCGACGTGCCGAAGCCGCGCGAGGCCTCAATGGAGCCGGGGCCTCTCGGCCCCGGTGACCGTGTACCGCGTCGCGAGCCGGCGCGGTCGCCGGCCTCAATGGAGCCGGGGCCTCTCGGCCCCGGTGACACGACGGCGTCGAGCGGATGCGCCGCGGGCCGTGCCTCAATGGAGCCGGGGCCTCTCGGCCCCGGTGACCGGTGCGGCGTCGAGCGCGCTCCGGGCGACCGGGCCTCAATGGAGCCGGGGCCTCTCGGCCCCGGTGACCACGTCGGCGCGCCACGCCGATGACCGTCGCCGCGCCTCAATGGAGCCGGGGCCTCTCGGCCCCGGTGACGCGCGCGACGGCGCGGCCGTGCCGAGCCGCGTCGGCCTCAATGGAGCCGGGGCCTCTCGGCCCCGGTGACGCGGCCGGCGGACGGTCATCGCGCGGCGGGTATGCCTCAATGGAGCCGGGGCCTCTCGGCCCCGGTGACCGGTAGCGACCTGCGGCTCGATCGCGCAGGCCGCCGTGCCTCAATGGAGCCGGGGCCTCTCGGCCCCGGTGACGTCGACGGCCGACCGCGAGGCTCCGCCGTCGAGGCCTCAATGGAGCCGGGGCCTCTCGGCCCCGGTGACCACGCGCGGGCCGTCGCGCTCGGCATCGGCTCGCGGCCTCAATGGAGCCGGGGCCTCTCGGCCCCGGTGACTCCGGTCGCGAGCGGCTGCCGCGGCGACCTGCGCGGGCCTCAATGGAGCCGGGGCCTCTCGGCCCCGGTGACGCCGAGCGCCGCCGAGCCAGCAGCATCGACGCTCGCGTCGCCTCAATGGAGCCGGGGCCTCTCGGCCCCGGTGACCAGCGACGTGCGACCGCGACGCGACGTCCTCGATGCGCGCGCCTCAATGGAGCCGGGGCCTCTCGGCCCCGGTGACCGCGGGCCGGCGCGATCGCGCCTCGGCGGCGTGGCCTCAATGGAGCCGGGGCCTCGCGGCCCCGGTGACCGGCATCGCGCAGTCCGCGACATCGACCGCGAAGCGCCTCAATGGAGCCGGGGCCTCTCGGCCCCGGTGACCGACCGGGTCGGCGCCGACGGGCTCGCGCACGCTGTGCCTCAATGGAGCCGGGGCCTCTCGGCCCCGGTGACCCGGCGACGGCGACATCGCCGGCTGTCCGGCGAGGCCTCAATGGAGCCGGGGCCTCTCGGCCCCGGTGACTGCATACTGGTTTAGGCGAGCACGGACGGCACTTGTGCCTCAATGGAGCCGGGGCCTCGCGGCCCCGGTGACGCGGCCCGCCGGCGAGTCGGCGTCGACGGGGCGCGGCGCCTCAATGGAGCCGGGGCCTCGCGGCCCCGGTGACCATCGCGACAGCCATCGCAGGTCCGGCCCGACGTCGACGCCTCAATGGAGCCGGGGCCTCGCGGCCCCGGTGACGACGCCGTCGACCATCCGCCGTCGGCCGCGGTCGCGACGCCTCAATGGAGCCGGGGCCTCGCGGCCCCGGTGACGCGGCACGCGTCGACGGCGCTGCCGCCGGCCGGGAAGCCTCAATGGAGCCGGGGCCTCGCGGCCCCGGTGACGGGCGGCGGCGCCGTGAGGGCCGACGGCGCTGTCTGGCCTCAATGGAGCCGGGGCCTCGCGGCCCCGGTGACTCTGAGCGTGACGTGACCCTGTCGAGCTGCGACCGCGCGCCTCAATGGAGCCGGGGCCTCGCGGCCCCGGTGACACGGCGCTGCGAGCACGGCGCCACGTCGCTGTTGCGCGCCTCAATGGAGCCGGGGCCTCGCGGCCCCGGTGACCTCGCCAGGCGCGGCTGCAGTACCGGCCGGTTCCGGCCTCAATGGAGCCGGGGCCTCGCGGCCCCGGTGACCCGGTGTCGCGATCCTTGACCGGACGGAGGAGTGGCCTCAATGGAGCCGGGGCCTCGCGGCCCCGGTGACGCCCTCGGCGACGCCGGCCGCTCGAGGAGCTCGTCGCCTCAATGGAGCCGGGGCCTCGCGGCCCCGGTGACGCGGACGCGCGACACACCGGACGCGGAATGTCAAGCCTCAATGGAGCCGGGGCCTCGCGGCCCCGGTGACCTGCCGTCGCCGGCAGCGTGGCTGCTGGACGTCGCGGGCCTCAATGGAGCCGGGGCCTCGCGGCCCCGGTGACCGGTCGAGTGGCCTGCGTGTCCGACAGCAGTTATGCGCCTCAATGGAGCCGGGGCCTCGCGGCCCCGGTGACGACGGCCCGCGCACGCGCCCGATGTCGCGAGGCCAGCCTCAATGGAGCCGGGGCCTCGCGGCCCCGGTGACCCGACGTCACCTGCGACGACCGCCGCTTCGCGGCGCGCCTCAATGGAGCCGGGGCCTCGCGGCCCCGGTGACCTGGGGCGAGCGATGCCGTCCGCGCGACCTCCTACTTGCCTCAATGGAGCCGGGGCCTCGCGGCCCCGGTGACGGCGACGGTAGACGGCGGTCAGAGCCGGGTGTCGCCTCAATGGAGCCGGGGCCTCGCGGCCCCGGTGACTACGTCGGCCGGCGTCGACGCCGAGCCGTGAACGGGCCTCAATGGAGCCGGGGCCTCGCGGCCCCGGTGACACGCGCAGAGGACGCCGCCGGCACGACAGTTTCAGCGCCTCAATGGAGCCGGGGCCTCGCGGCCCCGGTGACCTGCCGTCGACGTGGCCGCCGTCGTCGACGTGCTCATCGCCTCAATGGAGCCGGGGCCTCGCGGCCCCGGTGACCCGGCGCGGCCGTCGACGGTGTTCGCCGGGCGCTCGGGCCTCAATGGAGCCGGGGCCTCGCGGCCCCGGTGACCGGTGGCGTCGCTGCTCGTGCTCGTCGTCGTGCTCGTCGCCTCAATGGAGCCGGGGCCTCGCGGCCCCGGTGACCCGACCGATGGCGTCGCCCGGCGCCGTCACGGAGCGGCCTCAATGGAGCCGGGGCCTCGCGGCCCCGGTGACGCGGCGCAGTCGTGCAGTGCGGCCTTGTCGGACGCCCGCCTCAATGGAGCCGGGGCCTCGCGGCCCCGGTGACCGGCGACTGCGCGCTCGCGGACGCGTCTGTGCAACAGGCCTCAATGGAGCCGGGGCCTCGCGGCCCCGGTGACACGCCGTCCGAGGCGCGTCGGCGGCGGGTGTCGCGCCTCAATGGAGCCGGGGCCTCGCGGCCCCGGTGACACGCGACACGCTTCGGGTTCGCGTGCAGGTGATCGGCCTCAATGGAGCCGGGGCCTCGCGGCCCCGGTGACCCGACGACGCCGGCTGTGGTCGACGCCGGCGGCGCCTCAATGGAGCCGGGGCCTCGCGGCCCCGGTGACATGCGGCCGAGCGCGTCGCCGTCAGGCGCGAGCGCCTCAATGGAGCCGGGGCCTCGCGGCCCCGGTGACTCGCGACAGCTCGACGCCGTCGACCCGCGCCGCGACGCCTCAATGGAGCCGGGGCCTCGCGGCCCCGGTGACCGCGGCGCGACAGCTCGCGTGAGCCGGCACGGCCCATCAGCCTCAATGGAGCCGGGGCCTCGCGGCCCCGGTGACCCGCCTGCGACTGGCGTCGCCCGACGCACGTCGTGCTGCCTCAATGGAGCCGGGGCCTCGCGGCCCCGGTGACCGCGGCCGACGACTGTCCCGGCCGACTGCGCGCCGAGCCTCAATGGAGCCGGGGCCTCGCGGCCCCGGTGACCACCGCCGTCGCCATCGAGTCGCGAGCTGGCACATGGTCGCCTCAATGGAGCCGGGGCCTCGCGGCCCCGGTGACCACGGCGGAGCCCCCGGTCGGCGCCGAGCGAGTCGTCGGGCCTCAATGGAGCCGGGGCCTCGCGGCCCCGGTGACAGTGCAGCGACGGCCAGGCGTCGCGACCGGGTCACGCCTCAATGGAGCCGGGGCCTCTCGGCCCCGGTGACCCGGCCGATCGCGGCCTGGTCCAGCGGTACCGAGTGCCTCAATGGAGCCGGGGCCTCTCGGCCCCGGTGACCGGGTGCACGGCGGACTGGCTACCCGGCGCCTGGCCTCAATGGAGCCGGGGCCTCGCGGCCCCGGTGACAGCTCGCCGATTCCACCCTGTCTGACCAGGGGTTTCTCGGCGAGTTTCGAGCGCTGTGTCTCGACGACCGTTTGCACTGTTCAGTTCTCAAGGAGCGTAATCGCGTTGTCGCAGGTCAAGCGCCTGTCGAGCGCTCCCCGGTCCGTGCCGCATCACCGCAGCGCTCGAAGGCTTCACAGTACGGTCGCATCGCCGGTGGGCAGGTCCCATGGTCGCAGACCGAGGAACTCGAAGCAGTCGGATCCGCGGCCCCGTGCCTCGCCGAGATCGACGAGCACGACCGAGTCGACGGCCGAGTTCATCTCCGCGAGCAGGTCGCCGACGAACCGGGCCTTCTCGCCGAGTGACAGGTCGCAGACGAACACCGAGTACTGCAGCGGATCACCCCACGAGCGACACACGACGTGGATGCGGCGGAGGCGTTCGTCCTCGCGGATGTCGTAGGCGACGAGGTAGCGGCGTCGGATCATGTCGTCACCTCGTCGTCAGCGGCGCGTAGTTGGGGATCTCACCCAGCAGGTAGGCGCCGAGCACCCGCGCCTGGACCTCCATCAGCCGCCGGTAGGTGGCCCGGTACCCGAACCAGGGATGGGTGAGCTCCTGGTCGAGGCGGCGCTCGTAGGCCCGCAACACCGCCCGTCTCCCGTCGGACGTGAGATTTACCCCGACGGCTCGCACGACGAAGTCGCGGTCGGTCACCTCGCCGTTGTTGATGACCTGGAGCACCACGGAGTCGCCGACGAGGGGCCGGAACTCCTCCATGAGATCCAGGGCGAGCGCCGGCCGGCCGAACTTGGGCCGGTGGAACAGCCCGATGTAGGGGTCGAACCCGACGAGGTGGGTGACGGCGGTGAGGTCCTTCGTCAGCAGCGAGTAGACGTAGGAGAGCAACGCGTTGATCGGGTCGGGCGGTGGTCGCCGGTGCCGTCCGTCGAAGGTGAACGGGGCGCCCGGCAGGCGGTGCTCCGGGCGGAGCATGCGGTCGAAGGCGCCGAAGTAGCTGCGAGCGGCGGCGCCTTCGTAGCCGAGGACCTCCGCGGTGGTCTTGGCTTCACCCGCCTGCAGTTGCAGCTGACCGAGCTGGTCGAGCTCCGGATCGACGGGTTCACGGGCGTTGCGTCGGAGCAGCGTGCGGCTGTTGCCGATCTTGCCGACCACAAACCGCCGCGCCGCGTCCAGGTCGCCGCGTGTCGCCGCTGCAACCTGCCGCCGGCGCAGCTCGACGTGCCCGGATGGCAGGCCTTGGGCCACGCCGCGGAACCAGCCGCCGTAGGTGAAGAAGGCGACCGGGATGCCACGCTGGAGCAGCTTGTGGATGGCCTGGGTCGACACCTGGACGTTCCCGTACAGGCACAGCTGGCTGACGTTGGGCAGCCGCAGGGATGCGATCTCCTCGCCGTCGTGGTGGACGGTCACCCGGCCACGCTGCACGCCGACCCGCGCCCCCTGCTCGCTGACGTAGACGGGCCGCCCGGCCTGGTCGGTCGGGATCAGCCGACGAGGACGGTCGACTCGACGGTCGGCGAGGTAGTTCACCTCGTCGGGCAGGCACAGACCCACGAGCGAGCAGCGCGGGCACTTCGGACTGTCCACCAGCGGCGGGGGCGGCGTGTCGCGCGTCGCGGCTGCACGTGCCTCGGCAACCAGGGACAGCGTGCGCTCGACCAATGCGTCGTCGAGGGGGATGGTGACGCGTCGGCGCGCACCGGCGAACCAGAGCACCCCCTCGTCGCACTCGTAGCCGGCATCGCGAAGCAGCAGGCCCTGGGCGCACAGCTGCACGCGTTCGGGCTCCCACGCCTGCTCGGGGACAGGCGCCGGCTTACCGCGCTTGTAGTCGACGGGTCGGACGCGACCGCCGTCCGACTCGAGCAGATCTACCCGTGCGACGAGGCCGAGGGTCTCCGAGGAGAGCAGCACCGACCGTGCGACTTTCGGGGGATCGTCGCCGCCGGATCCTGCCACCCAGGCTTCACGGTCGACCCGTCGATGGTGGAACCGTCCTTCGTCGGTGTCGTCGTTGTCGGTGAACTGGGCGGTGACCCATTCGAGATGGAACAGCCGCGGGCAGTAGGCGAACTCGTTGAGCATCCGTGCCGGCAGCAGCGCCGGGACCTCTTCCATGTCGCCATCCCCGTCGTCCGTGGCTTAGCCGTCTCGTAACCAGACCAGCCGCGCCGGCCCCAGCGGCCCGTCCCCCTGCTGCAACGTGCGGCGGCTGGACCCGAACACTGCGGAGACGCCCAGCCCGGCAAGCGTCGTTCTGGCCCCAGACCCGAGCCGCGGCGACCGGTCGCCATCGCGTTCCAGTTCCAGCGCCGGATGGGCGAGCAGCGTTCGGACTGCGGCCGGGTCGAGGAACGGCTCCCACGTGGGCCAGACCAGCGACCGCGAGGTAAATCCGGCATACATGCGGATCCGCTGCCAGCCGACGGCGCGAGCCTGCTTGCCGTCGTCGACGAGGGGGAAGAAGCGGATGGCCATTGCCGCGAGCCAGGTCGGGGACGGGGCGCCCTGGTTCCCGGGCTTGCCGGAGGTGGTGACGCCGGCGTCGCGCTTGGCGCGGTCGTCGAAGTTCGCCCCGTCGTAGGCAGTCCGGCGCCAACTCGTCAGGGCGTCGCCCGGGCCATCGATGTCCCCTACGGCTTCCATGGTCTTCTCGAAGATGGAGGCTCGCAGCGACATCTGGCCGGTGGGCGCGTAGAACGGGGTCAGCTCAACGTCTCCTGCCTTCTTCGTCGCCGCCTGTGCCGCCAGTGAGATCAGCCAGCGAGCGAACCACGGATCAGCGTCGGTGCGCCGCGCCTCGTCTGCACGCGCGAAGAAGGTCGCCATCGCGTGGGGTGGCATGCGCATGGGGTCCGATCCGCTGCCGTGCTTGGACAGCGGGAAGTCCGCCCCTACCCCGGGCAGAACTCCACCACGGTCGTTGAGCTCGGCCAGCACGCCGGCAAGCGCCGCACCCAGCGAGCCCACGTCGGCATATGGTCCGTCGACCTGGGCGACCGGTGTGGCGCGTCCGTCCCACCGCAGGCGCAGGGGCGCCACGGCACGCTGGTCGGACAGGGCGAGCAGTCCGATGGCGGCGAGGAACCCCAGGGGGTCGTCGCCGCGCAGGCCCGGCAGCGTGAGGGTCGTCATGGCCCCACCTCCGAGCAGCGGATGTCGGCCAGTCGTACGAGCGTTTCGAGTAGCGCGAGCCCCCACGGCCCGTAGGTGGCGGTGAGTTCCTCGAACCGGGCCGGGTGCGTCCAGTCGATCTGGTCACCACCGTCCACCTTCACGTCGTGGCCGTCCACCTGAACTCTGACTGGTGGTGCGTCCGGATCCTGGACCGGCGGCAACAGCGGCCGGGCATGGCCGTGATGGCTGGCGACCAGATGATGCAGCAGTTCCGGGTCCACGCCACCAAGATCCTCGCCGAGGACCGCGACGAGCTCGTCGACCAGCCGTGCCGAGACGGCCTCGTGACGGAAGCCGCGAGGAAGGCCGGACACGCTCGCGGCACGGCGGGCGACCGGGTCCCGCGGATGCCGGCCGGACTTCGCCAACGGCGAGCGCGCCGCCGCGGTGCTCAGCGGATCGCCGTCGTGCAGCATCAACTGGAACCGCTCGTCGGCCTTGCCCAGGTCATGCCACCGTCCAGCCAGCTCGACGGTGCGCCGCAGGTCCACGCTCAGGCCCAGGCTGGTGGCGAACACGCCGGCCAGTCGCCCCACCTCGTCCCCGTGTTCCGCCAGTGTCTGCCGCACGACCGTTGCAAACGTCGACGCGGCGTCGTCGTCACTGATGGCGTCCAGCGCCGTACCAGCCTGGACCGGGGCGGTCAGCAGCCCGACGGGCCGTCCACGCTCGTCGCGGAAGTCCGTCGGATAGGGCCGGGCCCTCATCCCGAGCGCGGCTCGGATCTCGTCGGGAAGTGGCAGCTCCGTCGCGACATCGACCGGTGCGTTGTCCTCGAGGAGAACCGCCACCTCATCGAGCAGGGCTTCCAGCCCGGGGCGGTCGCTTGCGTCGAGCAGCGTTCCCAACACTGCTGCCGACAGCCGCAGTGTCTGCCGTCGCCGTGTCGGTGCGAGGTCTGCAACATCCGGGACGGGCGGGTCCTCCTCGGCGCGGCGCCTTCCCGTCCAGCCCCCACGGTCGTGCCCCCCGACCGTCGACGAGAGGATGACACGATCTCCCGTGGAAACGTCGGCCGGTCCTCGTACCAGCCGCACCGGTTCGGCTGGTGACCGATACACGACGCCGACGACGGGTTCGTCGGTGCCTGGGGACTCCTCGGGTTCCTCGGTCGCGGCATCGGTCGTGTCGAGGTCGCTGGTCGGCTCGGCGGAGGGCTCGCCTGCCAGCAGGCCTCGTAGCTCCCAGATCGGCACGTCGACGAACTCCCACTCCACCGGCGGAGCGAGCGCGATCCATTGTGACCAGACCTCGTCAGGCGCTGGAGGTGACTCCAGGTCGCCGCGCAGGGCCGGTGGAGCGGCACGCCAGGCGATCGCCACCTGGGGCAGGTCATGCTCCGCGCCGTGCAGGAACGGTCCGACGGGTTGGTCGGGCATGGGTGCCGGCGAGGTGGCCGCCCACCGCTCGACATGGGCACCGAGCAGATGCGGTACGAACCTCGTCGGCGGACGAGTCTCCGCCGGCGCATCGGCGGCAAGAGCACGACAGGCGCGCGGGCCGAACTCGAGATGAGGCTCCTCGGGCCACGCGAACCCCGTCAGGCGGGCGGTGCTGCCGGTCGACGGACCGTACCGATCGAGCAGATAGTCCCAGGTCCCCGCCGTCGCGGCCCCGTAGATCGGGTCGTCATCGCCATGGGCAAAGCCGGCATGGACGACGGCGGAGCGGAAGGCTGCACGGTCGCCCAGCCGGTTGACCCGCCCGAACCGCTGCACCAGCGAGGAGAGCGGGGCGCACTCGGTCACGAGCGCGTCCAGGTCGAGGTTCGCGCCGACCTCGATGGTCTGAGTGGCCACGACATACAGCCGACCCGTCTCGGGACCCCTAGGCGCGCCCGCACGGATCCGGTCGAACGCGGCGCTCGCAAGGAGCCGCTCGCGCTCGTAGGCACGCACGCGACCGATCAGCAGCAGCGCCTCGTCCCCGGCGGCCACGAGCCGGTCGTGTGCCGCGCGCGCTGTCGCGATCGTGTTCGCGATCACCCCGACGACCTGCGCGCCGGCATCGACGGTCCGCGCGAGATCGGCGAGACTCGACCCCGAGCTTCGTGGCAGCGCGCCGCCACGTCTTGCGGCTCGCCGACGCAAGATCCGACAGGTCCACGAGCGTCACCGGCTTCTGCGCATCGAGCCGCCGGCGTGCCACCGCAGCAGCATGCGGGAGCGCCGTCGAACTCGTCTGCTCGTCGAGGTCCGCGCGGAGCACCTCACCGGCCGCGTCCGTCGTCGCCGACATCTGCGTAACGGCCAGACCCGGGACGCGCGCCACGGGATCGGACAGCTGCTGCAGCGCCGCGACCGATGACGTGGTCTGTACGAGCGGCGCCGCGATATGCGCCTCGTCGATGACCAGCCACGCGTCCGTGCCGGTCAGCGCAGCGTCAATGGGACGCATCCGCGGTGACGTGCCGTACCCGCGGAAGAGCAGCCGGGACCCGAACTGGTCGACCGTCCCCACCACGACCGCTGCCTGGTCCGGGCGTGGCAGCCAGCGCGACTCCCAGGTCGTCCCACCGCGCATGCGCACCACCGTCAGCGGAGACAGCGACGCGTCGCCATGCAGACGTTGGAGCCGCTGCGCGACGGCCCCAGTCAGGGGTCCGGCGTCCTGCGCAGTGAGGTGTCGCTGGAGATCCTCGGCCGCCTCGTACGCCCCGTCGACCACGAGGCGACGGTCGACGACGAAGAAGAGACGACGCGGGAGGTGAGCACCGTCGTCGAGAGTCGCTGCTGCCGCATACGCCCAGCAGTGGATTATGGAGGTCTTGCCCAGACCGGTGGGGACGTCGATCACCTCCGGGACCCTGCCGCCCATGAGCCGCTCGACGAGGTCCACCTGCCAAGGGAACGGCTCGAGCCCGCCCGTCACCTCGGCGAAGAACGGGACGAACCCCTCCCGTATCAGCTCAACCACGACGCACCTCCTCGGCCACCGGGACACACAGGCCCAGCCCGTAGTGCCGCATGGACCCGACGACCACGGGACCGACCACGGGCTCCGGGAACCTCAGCGTCACGTGCCGGTAGGGCTTGACCGACCGGTCCTCGGGCCGGCGAAGCGTGTCCCGCGGTCGTAGGTCCGGAGCGCCGTCCAGCAGCGGGTGCCGTGAGACGGTGATGACCGCGGGCTCGGGAAGACGCGAGTTCGTCACTGCCAGACGAATGGCATCCTTCAGGTCGTCTCCGCGCTTGAGGAACCGGTCCAGCACGAGCGGGGTCACGGTGGTCCACGACCGTGAGGGACCGCGCCACCGGTCCGGCTGCAAGGACCACCGCGTCCTTGTCTCACGCTGTGCCTCGAGCGGCGAGAGCCGTTCGAGGACCAGGACGCCCAGCGGGCCGGCCGTCACCTCCATAGTCTGCCCCGGCCGTGGCAGGGCGTCGTGAACGATCGCCATCTCGGACGCCGGAAGGTCGGGGAGCGCCAGCGCCACCCCCAGCAGATGGCCGTCCGCCTTTGGGAATCCCGCGAAGGGTAGGGACAGGAACGCGACCTGGACGGTGTCGCCGTCGTGATGTCCGTGCAGCGCCGGAAGGTGCTCGCTGGCCCGCGACATGACCGCGCGACGGACGGCATGTGCCACCCGTGCCGCGTCCCGGCCGTCGATCTTCGGTCCGACGAGCCGAAGGACGACCAACATCGAGTAGGGACCTTCGGTCACCGTGTCGTCGGGCCGCGGCGTCGTCACCCCGTAGTCGACGCCGAGGCCGACCTGCCACGGATCGGCAGCGACACCGTCGCGGTACTTCGCCTCGTGGGCGTCACGCAGCGCATCGAGCGCACCGGGAAAGGACTCCGCACGGACGTGGTGAAGGTGAACTGCTCGTCGAGTTGTGTGACGGTCCGGGGACGGAGCCACCTGTCCTGGTCGCGCGACTCTCGTTCGTCCTCGGTCCCCGCCGTGGAGACCTCGCACAGCACGGGACTGGTCGAGCGGCCCAGGTACGGCACCCGCCGACAGAGCGAGCTCAGGGGCGTAGCCAGCTCGTCTGGGATCAAGAGGTCGGGCCAGCGGTACAGGATCGTGGGCTCGCTCGGTGCCGAGCGGGCCCAGCCGCGCTCGCTGTTCGTCCGACCTGCCATGGTCGTGTGACCCGTCGGCGAGGCCGCCACCGCGTTGGTGGGCACGAACGCCGTCCGCGCCGAGATCAGCGGCTCGCCCGCGAGGATGTCCGGCGGTCGGGCCTGCTCGAGCAGTCGTAGCACGTCGTCATCGACCGATCCGGGTTCCGCGACGGCCACGAGCGCGCTGAACAGGCGCATCCACGACGGCGGCCATTCCGCGCTGCGGGGATCGTCGGCCGCGCCGCCCTCGAAGACGTTGCGGAGCAGGGTGCAGCGGATCGTCAGCACGGTCAGCCCTCGGCGTCGAGCTCGGGGACGTAGAACGTCTGTTCGATGACCTTCTGCAGACGCTCCGCGGGTGCGAGGACCACCGGTTCGCCCGACCACCCGAGACCGGCGTTGGCCAGCCGCTCGGCGGCCGCACTCACCAGGTCGCGCGCATCCTCCACGTTCAGCTCCAGCGGCTCCGTCTCACCACCGGCGCGAACCCACTCGAGCCGGTCCGACGTGCGGACGAGGTCGCTGCCGGACCGCAGGCTGAGACCAGCACCGGCGAACGCGAGCCGATCGGCGAGGAGCGCGACGGCGGCCAGCGCGGCACGGCCGGCCGCGTCCGCGTCCTTCCCGTCCGCCGTCGGGAAGTGGAGCCGGGCGAGCCCCGTGAGCGACAGGACCGCCTGCCGGGTGATGGCACGCACCGAGACGCCGCCGGCCTCGTCCTGCGCGGCCCCCGGGATCATTCCGTGCCCGAGCGTGTTCAGCTCGACGTTCTTCTTCTTGCGCTGGCCGGTCTCGGTCTCTGGCCGCCACTTCGTCGAGCGGTACCTCGCTCGTCCCCTTGAGGTTGATCGGGTCGCCCTTCGTCGCGGCCCGCTTCCCGCGCTGGACGTGCCACCCGAGCATCTCGGAGGTGTAGACCCGCGGGAACTTGGTCGCCATCCGCTTGCCGCGGTGGGAGTCCCACACGCCGTAGATGAGGTCGTACGGCGCATAGCGCAGGGCAGCGGTGGCATCGCCGGCGTTGACACGCGCCAGCGCCTGTCCGATGTCGGTCTTGTCGAAGGGCTCCCCGTCGAGCTCGCTGTCGATGAAGTACGCGTCGCGGGACCGGTGCGGGGCGTCCAGCGACGAGATGCGGATGGTGCGGTGTTCGAGCTCGGCGACCATCACGAGCTGCGGGAGCCCGAGGTCCTCAGCGGCCCGGCGCAGCGCCTCCTCGGCGCGGTTCGCCTGCGACTGGATGGAGTCGAGGATGACCACGTCGACCGGCTCGCCATCGGTGCCCCATCGCTGCTCGATGTGGTACTTGGTGTCGCCATCCGGCAGATAGGTCGGCGGGAACACCTTGGCCTGCGGGCCGGCCTGCGGCTCGTACCCCGTGTGCATACGGATTGCCGCGTCGTCCCCGGTGAGAGTGACCGCCTGCTCGAGGCGGTCGAGCAGGGCATCGCTGTTCGTCATCGCTGTCTCCTGAAGCCGTTGACGAGGGAGCCGCGTTGGGACGGACGCATGGCGACATGGTCACGCCAGCGCGACCTGCAGCGGTCCGGTGCCCCCATCGCGCGCTACTCCCCGTGTGAATCGCGCCCGGAGTGGTTCTACCGAACGCGGTGGGTGTCATGTCGCCGATCATGGCATCGGGTTACGACATGACCGACGAGCGCGGGCGGCACCGGAACCGGCGCCGCCCGCTTCAAGCATCAGCGGTGGGAGCCGCCGATGCAGTGAGCACCATTGTCGAACCCCAACCGATGAGCTTCGGCGAGAGAGTCCGGATTGAAGACGACCGCATTACCGGCGCGGATGATCTCGTCGATCTGGCAGGACGGCTTCTCGTTACGGAGGTCGTGGACCTCCATGTTGTTCGGGTCTCTGTTGCCGAGGTACCGGCTCGTTCGCGGGCGGGTTGTGATCGGCTGCATGGACATGCGTAGCTCCTCGCTCTCGCGGGCTACGCCGTCGATACTCCGGTGTACGAGGGGCGGCCCAACGGCGCTGGAAGTGCATCGGGGCATGCAGACGTACTCCAACGCACATGTGCGCCGCGCCACGCCCCGCTGGACCTCGCCGGCCCCGGCCCTCGCGTGGCCACGTCGACACCCCCGGGTTTGTTCTCATGAGATGAAAACTGGGGGTGTCGACCTGGCCAGTCCCGCGCCCCGCGCCCCGCGCCCCGCCCCCGCCCCGCTCGATGTGCGTTCGCACACGCCTGCGTGCCTCAACGCACTAGTGCGCCGCGGGCGGGGGCGGCTCGGTCGGGCTACCCGCCCCGCCGGCGCAGCATCCCGACCACCTCGCTGAGCTCCTCGACGCCCACGACCCGGGCGACCACGACGTACACGAGCGCCCCGCCGCCGGCCGCCACCGCCAGCGCCAGCGCCGCGCCCACCGACCCGCCACCCAGCGCGCCCACCATCAGCCGCTGCAGCCCCCAGGCCGCCACGCCCGTCGCGGCCGCTGCGACCACGACCCGCCCGAGCTGCCCGAGCGTCCGCCGCCCCTCGAGCCCACCGACCCGCCGGCGCAGCCGCCGCAGGAACAGCAGCGTGCCCACCGAGTAGGCCGTCGCGTGCCCGAGCGCCAGCCCCGGCACCTTCCACGGCGTCGGCAGCACCAGGAACACGACCACGTCCACGACGACGTTCGTCCCGACGGCGAGCAGGTTCACGATCGTCGGTGTGCGCGTGTCCTGCAGCGCATAGTGGGCGCGCAGGGCGAGCTGGAACAGGCTGAAGCTCGTCAGCCCGATCGCGAACGCCGTCAGGGTCCGGGCGACCAGCGTGGTCGAGGAGGCGCTGAACACCCCGTGCTGGAGCAGCAGCCGCACGATCGGCTCCGACAGGACCGCCAGCCCGACCGCCGCGGGCACGATCCCCATGGCCGTGACCCGGATGCCGCGTGCCAGCTGCGACCGGAACGCGACGAGGTCCCCGTCGGACGCGGCCGCCGACATGGTCGGCAGCAGCGCCGTCATCACCGACACCGCGTAGATGCCGTGGGGCAGCTGGAAGAAGACGAACGCGTAGGAGTAGGCGGTGAACGACCCCCGGATGTCGACGGCGCCGGTCAGCAGCACCACGACGTAGTAGCCGACCTGGTTGATGACGACGTAGAGGATCACCCACCCGCCGAGCCGCCCCATCCGCCGCACGGTCGGGTGCCGCCACGCGAGCTCGGGCCGCCACCGCCAGCCGTGCCGTCGGGCGACCGGCCACAGCGGCAGGGTCATCGCGACGATCCCGAACGTGGTCCCGCCGCCGATCAGCCAGACCTGTCCCACCGACATCGCCGCGAGGTCCACGGCCTGGAAGCCGACCGCCGCCCCGAACCCGAGCGCGACGGCCGACACGGTCAGGTTGTTCAGGACGGGCGAGAACATCGGCGCGGCGAAGTGCTCGTGGCTGTTGAGGTACGCGGTCCAGATCGTCGTCAGCCCGTAGAACAGCACCTGGGGCATGAACAGGCGCAGGAACGTGGTGACCGCCGCCCGGGTCGTCGCCACGGCCGCCGCGTCGCCGCCGGCCCGCAGCGTCAGCGCGTGCGCGATCAGCGGGGCGGCCAGCACCGTGACCACGACGATCGCCAGCAGGACGAGCGTCGCCAGCGTCGTGATCGTGTTCACGACGGTCCGGTGCTCGTCGAGGTCACGCCGCCGGGTCTCGACGAACAGCGGCACCAGCACGCTGGAGAGCACGCCGCCGAGCACCAGCTCGTAGACGATGTTCGGGGCGACGTTCGCGATGTTGTAGGCGTCGGCGAGCCGGCTCTCGGTCACGCCGAAGGCCGTCGCGAGCGCCGCGACGCGCAGGAAGCCGGTGGCTCGCGACGCGATCGTGCCGACGGCCATGACGGCGGTGGCGCGTGCGAGCCGACGGGTGCTCACCTGCTCGGACGCGGACACGATCGCTCCTCACCGGCGCGGTGGGGCACCGGCGGGTGGGGCGCCGGCCTGTCGGACGCCGGCGGGTCGGGCGCCGGCGGCGCAGCCTACTCGCCGCGTGCGCCGCCTCAGTTCGGCGAGGTGATCATCCGGTCGCCGTCGAACAGGTAGCGCCACTCGGCGCCGGTCCCGGAGCGCCAGTGCAGGTACGAGCCCGGTTCCACGTAGGGCGCGAGCACCTTGAACGCGTCCTCGAGCTCGTAGAGGATCCGTCCGTCGAACTCGAGGCCGACGACCCGGTCGTCCTCCTCCACCACGGTGATCTCGAACAGGCGCAGGGCCGCGGCCAGGCTCGGGATCTCGTGCGGGTAGCCGAGGTCGCGCACGAACGTCGCGATCGCCTGGCGGGCGGCGTCCTGCTGGTCGGCGGGCACCTCGAACTCGCCGGCGACGATCTGCGCCTCGTTGTAGCCCATGGTGCGCTCCTCGTGGTCCGTCACGAGGGGACCCCGGGCGTCGCCGACGCGTGCCGGGGCGGCCCCGTCCGAACGGCCGCGCCCTACCCGCCGGCCTCGGCCTCGCGGCCGGCGCGCCGCCGCTCCCGCCGCCGGGCCGCCTCGGCCTTCGCCTTCGCCAGCGCCTCCTCGGGCGTCGGGGCGGTCCCGCCGAGGTGAGCCGGCAGCCACCAGCGGTCGTCGGCGCCGGCGGGACGCTGCGGGTAGCGCTCCTGGGCGCGGGAGACGAGCCCCCCGATCGCGTTCATGAGCCGGTCCGTCACGTCGGCGGCGTCCTCGTCGGGGTCGTACTCGACCGGCGGGCCGAAGTCGATGGTGATCACGACCCCGCGCTCGAGGTTGCGCGGGCGTCCCTTCGTGAGGATGCGCTGGCTGCCCCAGACGGCCCCGGGGACGAGCGGCGCCCCGGCGTCCATCGCCATGCGGGCGGCCCCGGTCTTGCCCGGCAGCGGCACGAACGACCGGCTGATCGTCGCCTCCGGGAACATCCCGACGAGCTCTCCCTCCTCGAGCAGCCGGGCCGCCTCCGCGAGCGACTCGGCCGCGGCGCCGCCCCGGTCGACGGGCACGTGTCGCATGGAGCGCATCATGGGGCCGGCGACCGGGTGGTCGAAGATCTCCTTCTTCGCGAGGAAGCGCAGCCGGCGCCGCTGCTGCTCGCGCACGGCCGCCCCGACGAAGATGAAGTCCATGTAGCCGACGTGGTTGGTGGCGACCACCGCCGGGCCGGTCGCCGGGATGTGCTCGCTGCCGGTGACACGCACGTCCCAGGACATGGCCCGGAACATGGTGAGGCACGCCCCGATCACCGGGGTGTACACGAGCTCCATGGCAGCTCCTTCAGTCGGTGGCCAGGACGGTGCGGTCGCACGCCAGCATCCGCACCGTCTTGGCGCCGCCCTCGGTGTCCTGGGTGCCGACGGGACGGAACCCGAGCCGCTCGTGGAAGGCCATCGACGTGTCGTTGGGCGGGCGCACGTTCACCTCGCAGGTGATCAGCGGCGCGTCGGTCGCGCGGGCGACCTCCCGGTACAGGCGGGCGCCGATGCCGGTCCGGCGGTGGCGGGGGACCGTCACGATCCGGTCGACGTAGCAGAAGTCGTCGTGGCGGGCGGCGAACCAGCGGTAGTTGGCGCTCGCGTAGGCGGCGCCGGGCGTAAAGGCCACCACGAAGCCGGCCACCTCGTCGTCGCGCTCGGCGACGAGGACGTGGGCGGCGGTCGCCGTCAGCGCGGCGAACGAGTCGCGGTCGTGCCCGTTGACGTGCGGCACGGCCGTGTTGTTCAACGCCAGGAGGGCCGACAGGTCGTGCGCCTGCACGGGGCGCACGGAGCATTGGCGCTCCGTGGGGTGCAGGGCATGGCTGGGCACGAGAGGGCTCCTGGCGGGTCGGTGGCACACGGTGAGCATACGTCTCGTCGCCCCGACCGTCGGTGCCCGCCGGCGGGGCTGCCGGCGCGGCTGCCGGCGCGGCTGCCAGCCGCGGCGCGGGCTCGCCTACCGTCGGGGCACCGCGAGCGCGAGGAGCGACGGTGGCTGACGAGGCCGACCTGCGCGCCCTGCTGGGGCGCATCGACGGGAGGGGCTACGGCGCCTGGAAGGACCTGACCGGCACCTGGTCGCTGTCCGGCTGCACCCTGACGGTCGAGAAGGTCCAGTCCGACCCCTTCGCGCCCCCGACCCGGCTGGCCGTCGCGGTGCCGGGCGGCCAGGCCGGCCTCCCGACGGACCTGTGGGACGACGCCGACCGCCGGCGCGGGCTCGCCGACCATCTCGGCCGGCTGCTGCGCGCCCGGCTGTCGGACACCGGCGCCCCCTTCCAGGTCGACGCCGGGGGACAGGAGGTCATCGACCGCACGACGACCCGCATCGCCGACGACGGCACGGTCACCGTCCGCTGCGCCGTGTCGCTGCCCGACAGGCGCCGCCGCGTCCGCTCCGGGCGGGTCGCGCGGTGGCTCTGCGAGGATCTCCCGGCCGCCGCCGACGACGCGCTGCGATGGGCGGCGATCGACCAGGCGGCCGCCCGCCGCTTCGTGGCGGTCGTCGAGGATGCCGCCACCCTGCGCCGGCGCCTGCCCGAGCTCGGGCTCGTCGCCTTCGTGGCCGACGGTGCCGTGCTGCCGCGCCGGTCCGGGATCGACGACCGGCCGCTCTCCGACGGCGCCGTCCCGTTCGCCGCGCCATCGGACCTGCGGACCGCGGTGGAGCTCCCCAACGTCGGCACGATCACCGGGATGGGGATCGCCGAGGGCGTCACGCTCGTCGTCGGCGGCGGCTTCCACGGCAAGTCGACCCTGCTGCGCGCCCTCGAGCGTGGCGTGTACGACCACGTGCCCGGCGACGGCCGGGAGCGCGTCGTCACCCGCGCCGACGCGGTCAAGATCCGGGCGGAGGACGGACGGCGCGTCGAGCGGGTCGACATCAGCGCGTTCGTGGGGACCCTGCCGACCGGCGCCGACACGACCGACTTCTCCACCGAGAACGCGTCCGGCTCCACCTCCCAGGCCACCAACATCGTCGAGGCCCTCGAGGTCGGCGCCCACCTGCTGCTCGTCGACGAGGACACGTCCGCGACCAACCTCATGATCCGCGACCACCGGATGCAGGAGCTCGTCGCCAAGGACCGTGAGCCGCTGACGCCCTTCGTCGACCTCGCCGGTCCGCTGCACCGCGACCTCGGCGTGTCGAGCGTGCTCGTCGTCGGCGGGTCGGGCGACTACTTCGACGTGGCCGACCGGGTGGTGCTGATGGACGCCTTCGTCCCCGAGGTCGTCACCGACGCGGCCCGCGCCATCGCACGCCGCCACCCGGGTCGCGTCCCGGAGGCCCGGCACTTCCCGCCGGTGCGCGCCCGCGTGCCCGATCCCGACTCCGTCGACCCGCGCCGGCGCGGGAAGGTGAAGACCCGGCCGCGCGGGCTCGACGCGCTGGGGTTCGGCAGCGAGACCATCGACCTCTCCGCCGTCGAGCAGCTCGTCGACCGCAGCCAGAACGCCGGGCTCGCGGCCGCCCTCGTGCGTCTCGTCGAGGGCGGCCTCCTCGACGGGCAGCGGAGCCTCGCCGAGGCCCTCGATCGGCTCGACGAGGTGCTCGCCGACGGCGGGGTCGAGTCGCTGCGGGGCGGCTACCCGGGCGACCTGGCGCTGCCACGTCGGTTCGAGGTCGCCGCGGCCCTCAACCGGCTGCGGACCCTGCGCGTTCTCCGCTGAGCTCGCCGCCGGAGTCCTGCCCGTCGGGCGGGCCGGTGTCCTTCCCGCGCTGGCGGATGCGGGCCACCCAGCCGGGCTCGACCCGCTCCCGCTCGAGCTCCACCTCGCGGGCCCGCAGCACGTCGCGGGCGGTGCACATGCCGACGACCTCGCCGTCCTCGATCACGGGCACGTCGGCCGCCTGCGAGGCGACCATGGTCGCCACCGCCTCGTCGAGGGAGTCCGCGGCGAGCACCGTCGGCACGTCGCGCTCGGTGACCGTCAGGACCGACTCGCCGTCCGCCACGTCGTCGCCGAAGAGCGCGGCGGCCGCCAGCGTGCCGACGCAGCTGCCGTCCTCGTCGACGACCGGGTACGCGGACCGGGCGTCGCGGCGGACCTCCTCACGGGCGTCGGCGATCGTGGCCGTCGACGACACCGGCTCGGTGACCGGCGTCATGACCTCGCGCACCAGGGTCCGTGCGAGCGGGTCCACCCGGAACTCCGTCGCGACGCGCAGCCCGCGGCGGGTCAGCTTCTGCGTCATGATCGTGTCCTGCAGGAACCGCGACGACACGAGGGTCGCGATCACCGTCGCGAGCATCAGCGGCAGCACGATCCGGAAGTCGCGCGTCATCTCGAACACCAGCACCATCGCCGTGAACGGCGCCCCTGCCGCGGACCCGAAGATGGCCGCCATCCCGACGAGCGCGAAGGCCCCGGCGGTGATGCCCGACCCCGGCAGGACCGGTTCCAGCGCCGCGCCGACCATCCCGCCGAAGGCCGCACCGACCAGCAGGATCGGGGCGAGCGAGGAGCCCGAGGTCCCCGACCCCATCGCCACCCACCAGGCCGCCAGCTTCGCGACGAACACGACGGCCATGGTCGCCGCCGTCAGCTTCCCCGCCAGCGTCATGCCGACCACGTCGTAGCCGACCCCGAGCACACGCGGGACGGCCATCCCGATCAGTGCGAACCCGACGGCGCCGACGACCGGATGCCAGAAGCGCGGCACCGGGAGCCGCTCGAACAGATGCTCGGCCGTGAACAGGCCGCGGCTGACCACGATCGCCATGACGCCGCTCGCGACGCCGAGCAGCGCGAAGAACGGCAGGGCGGCGAACCCGCCGACGTGCTGGGGCGGGACGTTGAACAGCGGACCCTGCCCGATGAGCCGCAGATGCACCTCGTCGGCGAGCACCGAGGCGATCACCAGGGGGACGAACGCCCGGATCGAGAACTCGAACAGCAGCAGCTCGATCGCGAGCAGGACCGCACCGAGGGGCGCTCCGAAGATCGCCGACATGCCTGCGGCCGCCCCGGACGCCAGCAGGATCTTGCGCTCGGACGGCGAGACGGGGATGAGCTGCCCGACGAGCGACCCGAGCGCCCCGCCGGTCACGATGATGGGGCCCTCGGCGCCGAAGGGGGCGCCCGTGCCGATGGCCAGCGCCGTGGCCACCGGCTTCGCGAAGGCGGCGCGGGGCGTGATGCGGCTGCGCTTCGTCAGGACCGCGTCCATCGCCTCGGGTACGCCGTGCCCGCGGATCATCGGCTCCCAGCGCGCCATGAAGGCCACCACCAGCCCTCCCAGCGCGGCCACGGGGATGAGGCTCCAGCCGGGATGGACCTGGTCGAGTGGCGGCAGCTGCCATCCCCACCGGTGCATGAGTGTCAGGTTGAGCATCAGCCCGATGATGCGCAGGAACGCGTAGCCGGCCAGGCCGCCGGCGATCCCCAGCACGGACGCGAGCAGGCTCAGCAGCAGCAGCCGTCGTGTCCGGATGCTGCGGACCCTGTTGGCCATCGCCGGTGCAGTTCCCGTCCGGTCGCGTCGGTCGCGGTCGTACACCCTCGGTCGCCGAAGGTGCGGCGGCGCGCGCGACACTCCCGGCGTCAGCCGCCGTCACGCACCTTAGCCAGGGGGCCCGTCGCCGGCGCCGCCCCGCCGTGTACGCGTGTCGGCGCCCGGGGTGGGGCGCCACCTGCTGGAGATCAGGAACGGTTCACGATCTGCTGCAGGAGCTCGGGCGCACGGGTGAAGGCACAGCGGAGCACCACCGACGTGTCGCCGATCTCCGGGCGGGGCGTGCAGGGCAGCAGCCCCGACGGGAGCGGGATGTCGATGGCGGGGACCACGGGCAGGTCGATGCGCAGCCCGTCCTCGGTTCGTGTCACGTCCGTCGCGGCGCCGGCCGCGCGCAGGGCCTGCAACGCCGGCCCGGGCAGCGACTCGCGGATCGTCACGGCGCCCGGTCCGAGGTCGGTGACCTGCACGTCCCCGGTCAGCAGCGACCGCCGGTCGAGCGCGACGCGGTCGAGGCGGAGGCTGAACGCGTCGACCGGTACGGGCCGCCCGGCCACCTCGGTCACCTCGAGCTCGAGGGGGCCGAGGGTCCCGGTGGCCGCCAGACGGGTCAGGACCGGGAAGCCGGCCAGCCGCGACTCCACGGTCACCGTGCCGTCGGTGCCGTCGTGGACCGCCGCGTCGATCCGGCTCGTGATCCACGGCGGCGCGGCCAGCTCCAGCGCGAGCAGCACCAGGGCGAGGACGAGCAGTGCCGTGACGGCACGACGGAGGCGTCGCATCGCACTGCTCCTGGTGTCGAGGGGGACGGGCGGCAGCGCACGGTAGGGCAGCACCGGTGCCCGTGCCGGCGGCCAGGGTCGGGATGGTGCACGTTCGCCATACTGGCGGCCCATCCGGAGGTGCCCCGTGGTCGACGAACGACGGCTGCTCGATGTCCTGACCGAGTTCGCCCATGCCCTCGTGGAGGACTACGACGTGCTGGTGACGCTCGAGGAGCTGTCCCAGGCCCTCGTCGAGGTGACGGGCGTCTCGTCGGCCGGCGTGTGCCTCGCCAACGGGGAGGACCTGCTCGACATCGTGGCCTCCTGTGGGACGGAGGTCCTCGAGGTCGCGGCATTCGAGCGCGACGCGCAGCAGGGGCCGTGCTACGACGCCTACGACACCATGCGGCCGGCCATCGTGACCGACCTGCGTGGCCCGGACCTGCCCTGGCCGGAGCTCGCCGCGCAGATGGCCGCCGCCGGCGTCGGCGGCGTCGCCGGGCATCCCGATGCACGTCGACGGCGAGCACGTCGGCGCCATCATGGTCTGCTGGCGCGAGGGCCAGCCCGCACCCGACCGGGCGTCCCTCGACGTGGCCGAGGTCTTCGCCAACGTCGCGACCGCGTACGTCGTGAGCAGCCGGCGGCAGGTCGAGTCGGACGAGCTCGCGCAGCAGCTCCAGCATGCCCTGTCGCACCGGGTCGTCGTCGAGCAGGCCAAGGGCATCCTCGCCGGGCGCCACGACTGCTCGATCGACGATGCGCTGGCGATCCTCCGGCGCTACAGCCGCGATCGGAACCTGCGCCTCAAGGAGGTCGCGCGCCACGATCGTCGCCGGCACGCTGGTGCCCGACCCGGACGGCCCCTAACGTGGCCGGAGGCCGCGGAGGACCATGGTTGTCCTGGCCGGAAGGGTGGCCCCGAGGTGGCCGGTCGGGCATGGCGTGACTACGGGCGGCATGGTTCGCTCGTACCAGTCCACGTCGGTGTGCAGGACCGGGTGAAAGCCCGCTCCGAACGCAGCTTCTCTCGCACACCGAGCCGTCGCACTCTTGACCCCGGTGCGGCGGTCCAAGGGGACGACGTGAACGACGCCCGGCGGTGTCGCGACGACACCGAGGCGTGTGAACGCCACCGGAGGCCGGCCAGGGACCGGTCAACGACGAACACCCCTGCAGAGGGGAAGAGGGGGTCATGTTGAGCGCACGAACCAACGAGCCGGCTGCCCAACCGCCGTCCAGGACGGGGCCGGGACGGGCCATGCTGGCAGCGATCCGACAACGCCTGCTCCGCCAGGCTCTCGTCTTCGACGATCCACGGTCGTACGTCGCCGGGGTCGAGGACGCTCTCGAAGCCGTCGACCACGACATGGCGGCGCCGGCGCGCGTACCGACCCGCAAGGTGGGCTCGTGAGCGCCGTCGAGGCGGCCTCCTCACCCCACTCCGACCGCGGACGCCGGGCGGACCGGACCTTCGTCCGCTGGCTCGCGGCCTACACCATTGGCCTGGCCTACAGCCGCTGCGGTGACGGCGAGTGTGTCCAGCGGCTCCGCGCCGTCGTCCCCTCCAGCGCCGTCGCCCTCGAACGCGTCCGGCAGCAGATCAGCCGCGCACCGGCGGTGCTGCCCCAGGCGCGCGAGCGCGCGCTCTGGCTCCTCGAGCAGGTGGCCGACCGGAACGGACGGCGCACCGCTGACCGTCCGCACGGGGTCGGCTGATCCCACACCCTCCTGCACGCTCCGTACGGTCGACACACGCCCGCTGCCATGCGGCCGGAGCCCGGTGACCGGCCGATCAACATCGAGGGGGCGACCTTCCGTGACGACGGATCGCCGGGGTTCGCGACCTCCTGCGGAACGGTGAGGAGCTCCACCTCGTCACCGGCAACATCGACAGCCGCGACAAGGGCAGCGTGACCCTGGAGGACCACCCGGCGGGACGGTCCACGGTCGCCACCCACTTCCGCTGTCCGATGCCGACCAGCACCGATGTCGGGCGGCACACCGCCGAGCCCGTGCGGGCGTTCCCCGACCTGCCGCGCGTCGAGGGGATCGCCCTCGACCACGAGGGACGGTTCTTCTACGTGACCGACGAGGACGAGGGGGTCGAGGTCCGCTTCACGGATCCGCCCGCGCGGCGCTGAGTCGTCAGCCGAGCAGGAACCCCACGGAGGTGGACGCGTGACCGGCTTCCGCGGATAGTGGGTCGCGGTGGCGGGACGACCCGTCACGGGAGAGGGAGCAGTCGCATGGTGGAGTACGCCTTCGCGCACCCGGTTGCGCGCGACAAGATCGAGGACTTCCGGAAGCTCGCGGCGGAGCTCGAGGGGGAGCGTCACGACGAGCACCGCCGCTTCCTGCTCGAGCAGGGCGTCCACCGGGAGCGCGTCTTCCTGCAGCGGATGCCCGAGGGGCCCGCGCTGTCACTCCTGCACTGGGACTGTGACGACCCCGCGCAGACGCTGCGCTGGGCGGAGCTGCTCAGCCCCCACGCGCAGTTCATCCGTGACCGCATCATCAAGGAGATCGCCGGCGTCCCCGAGGAGGTCATCGCCGCAGGCGGCGGGATGTCGGTCAACGAGCAGATCATGGACGCCGCGGGGGTGCCCGGCCAGGCGCTGACCACCTACGCCTTCGCGCTGCCCATCGTCCCGGGCAAGGAGGACGCGGCCATCGCGATCGGGCGCGAGGCCACCACCGGCGCCGGCCGGACCGACTTCGCCACCTTCCTCCTCGAGGCCGGGATCCACCGCGAGCGCGCCTGGATCCAGCGTGCGCCGGACGGCTCGCCCGGACCGTCGCTCGTCATCGTCGTGAGGGACTGCGACGACCCGCAGACCACGATAGAGCGGGGCCTGCGCGGCACGTCCGGGTGGGCACGCCGGCTGCAGGACGAGATCCTGCCGGACATCCACGGCGTCGACTTCTCGGACCGGGTGCCACGGCCGAACGAGCTCGTCTCCATGACCCACGTCCGCCGCAGCGACGCGGCGCAGGACCCGGTCAAGGCGCTGCTGCTGCGAGGCTACGAGGCCTTCGGCCGCGGCGACTTCGACGCGCTCGCGCAGGTGATGGCGCCCGACGTGAGCTGGACGACGGTCGGCGACAACCCGATCGCCGGCACCTACGAGGGACGTGACGACGTGTTCGGGTTCTTCGGCCACCTGTTCGAGGAGACCGCCGGGACGCTGCGCGTCAACGTCGAGGAGGTGCTCGTCGGCGACGGCACGGGCATGGTCGTCCAGCACGACCGCGCGGAGCGCGCGGGCCGGACCCTCGACGCCCGGTCGGCCATCCACTTCACGATCCGCGACGGCATGGTCGTCGCCGCCCACCAGGTCCCGATGGAGGACCCCGCCGCCGTCGACGCCTTCTGGAGCTGATCCCGCCGGCGGGGTGGGACCGTGGAGGCCCGCCCCGCCGCGCTACGCCAGCGGCCGCAGCAGCTGCCCGAACCCGGGCTCGTCCCCGAGCCCGTCGCCCGCGGCGCCCTCCTGCCAGGCGACGCGCCCGTTGACGAGGACGGCCCGCACGGCCCGGTCGTTGCGACGCACCAGCCGGTTCAGACCGTCGAAGCCCGCCATCGGGGCCTCGTGGATCTCCTCGCCGTCGTCGAGCGCCGTCGGGTCGACCACCACGAGGTCGGCCCGCCGTCCGGGCTCGAGCCGCCCGGCGTCGATCCCGAGATAGTCGGCGATCTCGCTGGTCAGACGCTGCACGGCGCGGCCGACGGTCATGAATGGACGCCCGGCCTGCTCGGCGTCCTGGACGCGCTTGAGCATCCGCAGCGGGAAGTTGTAGTAGGCCATGTTGCGCAGGTGCGCGCCGGCGTCGGAGAAGCCGATCAGCACCGCCGGGTGGGTCATGATCCACTCCAGCGCCTCGGGCCGGTCGTTGCCGACGACCGAGTACCAGCGCAGCTTCGTGCCGTGCTCCGCCTGCAGGTCGAGGAACGTGTCGATCGGGTCCTGCCCGCGCTCCCGCGCGACCGCCCCGAAGGAGCGCCCCACCAGCGCCGCCTCGGGACAGTCGATGATGGTCGTCTCGTCGAGGTCGCGGTGGTAGGCGCGGCCGGGGAACCAGGCCCGCCACTGGCGGCGGAACCGTCGGCGGTAGCCGGGGTCACGCAGCAGCGAGGCCCGGTCGGCGGGGTCCTGCTCGTGCAGCGCGGCGGTGCCGGCGCCGATCTCCTCGAGGACCGGCACCTCCATCCCGTCGACGTAGAGGTCGAAGGGGTTCGGCAGGGACTGCAGCCGCAGGTCGGCGCCGAGCACGCCGTTGAAGAACGTCGCGAGCGCCCCGACGGTCCGGTAGACGGTCCGGTCCGCCTTTGTGTCCATCAGCGTGATGATCATCGTGCGCAGCGGGTCGCGACGGCCGATCGCGGCGGACTCCCACAGGAAGGCGAGCACGTTGATCTTCGTGGACACGTCGGGGACGCCCTGCCAGAGCGCGTCGCGCCGGCGCAGGATCCGGTTGAGGAACCGGTACTCGTCCCAGTGCGCGAACACGGACGGGGTCGGCCGCGACCGGTACCGCTCGCCGTCCATCTTGTCCCACGGCAGCGTGTTCACCGAGAGGCCGAGATAGCCGGCGTCGAGCGCGTCGATGAGCAGCCGCCCCATCGCCAGCAGCTCGGCGCGGGTCGGGCTGACGCGATCGTCGAGGCTGCGGCCGAGACCCATGACGTGCGCCCGGATCGTCGAGTGGCCGAGCATCGCCGTGACGTTCGGCCCGACGGGCAGCGTCGCGAGATGGTCGAGATACCCGGCGGGTGAGCGCCAGTCGACGATCTGCTCGAGCACCGGCAGCACCATCGGTCGGGGGATGCCCTCGACCCGGCAGAACATGTCGGCGAGATCGGTCGGCGTGCCCACCGCCATCGACAGGCCGCACGAGCCCATGAGCACCGTCGTCACGCCGTGGCGGATCGACTCCGTCAGCGCCGGCGCGACCTCCACCTCGGCGTCGTAGTGGGTGTGCAGGTCGACGAAGCCGGGCGTCACCCAGCAGCCGGCGGCGTCGATGACCGTGGCGCCCTCGGGGACCGGACCGCCGGGCGACCGGAGCTCGCGCACCCGGCCGTCGTCCACGACGACGTCCGCGCGGCGCCCGTCGCTGCCCGAGCCGTCGAAGACGGTCCCGTCCGTGATGACGGTCGTCATGCCCACCCTCCTCGCTCGCCTGCGCGCTCCCGCGGGCGACAGTAGCGTCGCACGTCACCGAGACGCAGGACGAACCATGAACCCGAGGCTGCACGCCGTGTACGAGCTCGACGTGGCCGACGCCCGCGAGAACCTCGGCCGCCACGAGTACGACGGGGTGGTCCAGGACCTGTCGCCGGCGGGGGTCCGCTCCGCCCTCGATCGCCTCGGGGACGGCCCCGGGGAGGAGGATCCGTACGACGAATCGCTGCTGCGCGTGGGCGAGGAGAACCTGCGCATCGTCCTCGGCGAGCTCGAGGAGCACCGGCGCAACCCGCTCTACCACATCGCCAACCTCGACCTGGCCTGCTACGACCGCCCCTACGCGCCGGCCGAGGTACGTGACGCCGCGCGGCGCCGGCACCTCGCTGCCTGGCCCGACGCGGTCGACGCGGCGGTGGAGGCGCTCGACCGGATCCCCCGCGACGTGGCGGCGGCGATGCTCGGGCCGGCCCGTGGTCTGGCCGCCGCGGTCGACGCCGACGATCCCGCGAACGCCGACGCGCTCGCGGCCCACGATCGGCTGGTGACGCACATCGCCGGTTTCGCCGAGCAGGGCGAGCCGGACCCGGCGCTGGGCGCCGACGCCTTCGCGCGCCTCCTCGGCGCGGGGGAGGGCATGACCGTCGACGTGGGCGCGCTCGCCGGCCGGGCCGAGGCCGAGGCAGAGCGCCTGCGGGCCGCCATGACCGACGCCTGCGCGCAGCTCGAGCCCGACGTCGACCCCGCCGTGCTCGTCGCCGAGCTGGTCGGCGACCACCCCGACGAGCCCGATGCCATCCACGCCGAGGCCCGGACGCTCATGGAGGAGGCCGACGCGTTCACCCGCGCCCACGACCTGCTGACCGTCGACGGTGAATGCCGGGTCGAGCCGGCGCCGCCCTCCCGGGCCTGGGCCATGGCCATGATGGCCTGGGCCGGTCCCTACGAGCCCGAGGCGCCCTCGATCTACTACGTGACGCCGCCCGACCCCTCCTGGCCGCGCGAGCAGCAGGAGGAGTGGCTGCAGGTCTTCAGCCGCACGACCCTGCCGGCCATCACGGTCCACGAGGTGACCCCGGGACACTTCGCGCACGGCCGGGCGATGCGCCGGCTCACGAGCGACGCCCGTCGGTCGATCCTGTCCTACGCGTTCGTGGAGGGCTGGGCGCACTACGCGGAGGAGCTCTTCGTCGAGGAGGGCTTCCGCGCCGCCGACCCGCGCTTCGCCATCGGGGTGATCCTCGAGGCGCTGCTGCGGGTGACCCGCTTCGCCGTCGCTCTCGGCGTCCACACCGCCGGCATGAGCGTCGCCGAGGCCACCGACCGCTTCACCCGGGACGCCTACCTGCAAGGGCCGGCCGCACGGTCCGAGGCCGTCCGCGCCACCTTCGACCCCACCTACGGTCGCTACACGTGGGGCAAGCTCGAGATCATGCGGCTGCGGTCCGAGGCGCGCCGACGGTGGGGCAGCGCCTACAGCCACCGCCGGTTCCACGAGGCGATGCTCGGCCTCGGCGCCCCGCCGCTCGGCCTGCTCGACCGGGCGCTCGCGGACTGAGCGCGCGCCGGGCTCACTCGAGCTCGGGCGCGATCTGCTCGCTCCAGAAGTCGAAGAACCCCTCGCCACGGTCGTCGCCGACCTGCACGACGCAGATCTCGTCGAAGCCGGCCTCGGTGTAGGCGGCGATGGCCTCGAGGTGGCGCGCCGGGTCGGGTCCGATCCCGACCTGGGCGGCCACGTCCTCCTCGCGGACCGTGTTGACGGCAGCGTCGAAGTTCACGGTGTTCGGCAGCTCGGACATCACCTTCCAGCCGGCGATCCCGAAGGAGAAGCGCATGGCCATCTCACGGGCCGCGTCCTCGTCGGGATCCCAGGCGAGCGGGACCTGGCCGATGACCCAGGCGTCGTTGCCGCGCCGCTCGCGGAACTCGCCGACGAGGTCGGCGTCGGGTGACACGGCGACGAGCGCGTCGCCGTGCTCGACCGCGATGTCGAGCGACTCCGGGCCGCTCGCGGCCACCGCGATCTCGGGTGGCTCCTGCGGCAGGGTGAACAGCTTGGCGTCCTCGACGGTCACGTGCTCGCCCCGGTAGGTCGTGAAGCCGCCGTCCCACAGGTCGCGGATCGCCTCGATCGACTCGCGCAGCATCTCGTGGCGGACGTCCACGGAGGGCCAGCCGCGCCCGACCACGTGCTCGTTCAGCCGCTCGCCCGCCCCGACGCCAAGCGTGAACCGTCCGTCGCTCATCGACTGGATCGTGGCAGCCGCCTGGGCGATCACCGCCGGGTGGTAGCGCAGGAACGGGCAGGTGACCAGCGTCGTCAGGTCGATGTCGCTCGTCGCCTCCGCCACGGCGCCGAGCACGCTCCAGGCGAAGGGGCTGTCGGTGTGGCTGCTCAGCCAGGGATGGAAGTGGTCCGAGATGACCGCGAAGTCGAAGCCTGCGTCCTCCGCGTCGACCGCCTGGTGGACGAGCGAGCTCGGCGGGTTGAGCTCGGAGAAGAGGGTGTAGCCGTAGCGGGTCATCGCTGCTCCTGACGGGCCGGTGCCTGCGGTGCACTCCAGTCAAGGGGAGCGGGCGCGGTCCGGCAGCGGTGTGGATGCCCACGGACGGGAGACGTCAGGCCTGCGGGTGGCCGGCCGGTCAGGGCCGTGGGCGACTCAGGGGCGCGGCGGCACCGGGATCCGGTCGAGGTCCTCGGCCACCACCACGTCCGCGAAGATCGGGGCGGCCTCCTGAAGGAAGGCCTGCGGGTCGGGGTAGCGGCGCGAGAAGTGGGTGAGCACGAGCCGCCGCGCACCGGCGTCCCGTGCCAGCCGAGCGGCCTGCGCCGCCGTCAGGTGGGCGTACTCGCGCGCCTGGTCGGCCTCCGACGACAGGAAGGTCGACTCGCAGACGAGCAGGTCGACCCCCTCGGCGAGGGCCAGCGCCGCATCGCACCACCCGGTGTCCATGACGAAGGCCATCCGCTGGCCGCGCCGCGGCTCGCTCATCGCCTCGAGCGTCACCCGCCGCCCGCCGACCTCGAGGGAGCCCTCCCGCTGCAGCCGGCCGATCGCCGGGCCTTCGATCCCCGCGGCGGCGAGCCGGTCGGGCAGCATCCGCCGGCCGTCGGGCTCCTCGAGACGCCAGCCGAGGGTCGGCACCGGGTGTGCGAGCCCGCGGGCGATCAGCCGCCCCGCCGCCAGCGCGACGACCGTGCCGTCCTCGGCCGGCCGCCGGCGCACGTCGGCCGTCGCCCGGAACGCGGACGCGTGCAGGAGCCGGTCGACGAACTCCTCCCCGGCCGCGGGATAGTGCAGCTCGACGGGATGCGTCACCTGGTCGAGCGAGAGCCGCTGCACGACGCCCGGGAGCCCGAGGCAGTGGTCACCGTGGAGGTGCGTGAGGCAGATCCGGGTGATCGTCGACGGGGCGACGCCCGCGAAGGTCAGCTGCCGCTGGGTGCCCTCGCCCGGGTCGAACAGGATCCCCTCGCCGTCCCAGCGCAGCAGGTAGCCGTTGTGGTTGCGGCGCCGGGTCGGTGCCTGGCTTGCCGTGCCGAGGACGACGAGCTCGCGGACCGACACTCAGCGGGCTGCCAGCTCGGTGGCGTGCAGGGCGACCAGTGCGACGAACGTCGCGAGCACCCCTCGCATGACCACCCCTGCTCCCCGCGGACCGGCGTCCGCGGGGAGCCTACTGGGGTCGCTCAGCCGAGGGCGCCAGGCTGGAACGGCTCGGTGCCGTTGACGAGGGTCGCCGAGATGTTCGTGTGCTGGTGCATGTAGTCGAGCTCGCGGCTGAGGTCGCCGACACCGTTGCTGCCCGCCAGCGGCGCGATCGCGACCGTGCTCAGGACGCCGAAGGCGCGGCCGTCCGCGGCGAGGAACCCGCTGCCGGAGTCACCGGGGATGCCGGGCGTCGCCGTGTAGACGGTGTGGTTCCAGCCGCCGCTGTCCTGGCCGAGGCTGTAGCCCTGCTTCGGGCTGAGGACGGTGAGGCCGAACCGCAGCGACGAGTTGCCGTAGCTGTAGACGGTGTCGCCGGCCGCGACACTGGTCGCCAGCCCGGTCGGGCCACCCCAGTAGGGGACCGACGGGTTCACCTTGTCGCGGTCGGCCGCGTCGAGGCGGACCAGCGCAAGGTCGTTGTACTGGCAGGTGTTCGCGTCCTGCTCGCCGAGCTGCTGCATCGTCAGCCAGGAGTTGTAGACCAGCGTGCCCGGCTGCGACGCACCGTCGACCTCGACCGCGGTGCCGATCGGGAGCGAACCGGCGCTGCACCCGTTCGTCGCGGTGTTGCCGTCCGTGCCCGAGCAGTGGGCGGCCTGACCGATGTAGACGTCGGTGCCGTCGGTGAACACGAAGTTGGCGGTGCACTGGGCGCCGTTCGTGTAGGTCTGCACGCCCGGGTGGATCGGCGCGGTGTCGGCGGGCGCCCAGCTGGTCGCAGCCTGTGCGCTGGTCGCCACGGAGGGTGCGGCGAGCAGGGCAACCGCCGCCACCAGCGTGAGAAGGAGGGTCAGCGGAGAGGCGATCGAACGGGATGACCTGGCGGATCGTGGCACGAGGTTTCTCCTGTGGGGGAGGGGCCGTCGGTTCTGAAGAGGTGACGCAATGCGGCCCCGGGGCGCGCTTTCAGCGGCCGTTGGGGCGCTTGTGACTGCCCGGAAAGGACTAGTCACAACAGGTTATGTCGTGGACGCCCGTCGTGCATAGCCCGTACGCCGGAGGCCCCGGGCGTCAGCGGCGCGAGTTCCCGGGGATGACTGTCCGAACGTGCATCGGCCGCGGCCCGACCGGGCCGCATACTGGCACCGGACCTGGGGGCTCCTCGATGGGAAGGCTTCCCGTGGGCGTTATACCGACCGACGACCTGCTCGAAGTGAAGGTCGGCAATGGCACGAAGGCGCATCTCTTCGTCGCGGCGCCGGGCGCCAACGCCAAGGCGTTGACGCTGCAGGACGGAGGGACGGCGTACGACTACGTCCTGTGTGGCGCCAGCGGCGCGTTGCGGACGGCGCAGGGACTCGAGCGCTGCCGGACGTGCCAGTCGCTGCTCGACCAGCACTGAGCGTTTCCACCAGATGCGAGCTGTGGGGGCGTCAGGCCCCCGCAGCCGCGTCGACGCGTGTCCGCACGTCGCAGCCGGCGAGGTGGTCGTTCACGAGCCCCATCGACTGCATGAACGCGTACGCCGTGGTCGGTCCGACGAAACGGAACCCGCGACGCTTGAGCTCCCGAGCCAGCGCCGTGGAGGCCGGCGTCTGGTCGAGCGTCGCCAGCGTGGCGTGGTCGATGCGATCCGGCCGGTCCTCGGGCGGCGGCGCGAAGCGCCACACGAGGGCGTCGAGCGATCCCTCCTCGGCGATCACGTCGACGGTGCAGCGCGCGTTGTTCACCGCCGCCTCGATCTTGCCGCGGTGTCGCACGATGCCGGCGTCCGTGAGCAGCCGGTCGACGTCGCCCGGTCCGAAGCCGGCGACCCGTTCGATGTCGAAGCCGGCGAAGGCCCGCCGGAAGGCGTCGCGCTTGCGCAGGATCGTCAGCCAGCTCAGACCCGACTGGAAGCCCTCGAGGACCAGCTTCTCGAACAGCCGACGGTCGTCGTGCACGGGGAATCCCCACTCGTGGTCGTGGTAGCGGCGGTAGTCGTCGTCACCGACGCACCACCAGCAGCGGGTGACACCGTCGTCGCCCGTCACGAGACCGTCGTCGCTGGTCGGCATGCCGGGGAGCATAGGCACGGCTCGCTGTTAGGCTCCGGCCCATGATCACGCACCGCTCGCTCACCGTCCCGGCCCCCGACGAGGGCTCCTTCGAAGGCCACTGCGCCGTGCCGGATGCCGGCCGTGGGCCGGGGATCCTCCTCATCCAGGAGATCTTCGGCGTCAACGACTACATCCGGGCGGTCGCCGACCGCCTCGCCCTGCTCGGCTACGTCGTGCTCGCCCCCAACGTCTTCTGGCGGATCCGTCCGGGTGTCGCGCTCGACGGCGACACCGAGGACGGGCTGGCCGACGGCCTCGCGCTGGGCCAGCAGCTCGACGTCCCGGCGGCCGTCCGCGACCTGGCGGCCGCGCTGGACCACCTCCGGGGACTCGACGAGGTCGACGGTCCCGTCGGCGCCGTCGGGTTCTGCCTGGGCGGCACGCTCGCGTACCTGCTGGCGGCGGCGGCCGACCCCGACGCGGTCGTCTCCTACTACGGATCGGGTGTGCCGGGCGCACTCGACCGGCTCGACGACATCGACGCGCCGCTGCTGTGCCACTTCGGCGGGGCGGACCCCTACATCGCCCGTGACGACGTGGACCGGGTGGCCGCCGCCGCACAGGACCGGCCGGGGGTGGACGTGCGCGTCCACGAGGGCGCGGGCCATGCCTTCGACAACCACGAGTCGACCCGCTTCTCCATGCCGCGGCCGGCCGTCGCCGCGTGGGGCGTCACGGCGGTGTTCCTCGACCGCGAGCTCAACGCGGGTCGCTGACGGCGGCGGCGCGTCGCACCGCGTCGAAGCCCGGTTCGAGCACGTCCCGGCGGAGCCGCTCGCGCACCGCGTCGCCGCAGAAGGCGGCATCGATCGCGGTGGTGGTCACGGCCTCGAGCACCGCGAGGTCCCACCCGAACGTGGTGACGCACTGCCACAGCTCGTCGGTGAGCGTGATCCCGGACATGAGCCGGTTGTCGGTGTTCACGGTGACCGGCAGTCCGGCACGTCGCAGGCGGTCGACGGGATGCGCGGCGAGCGACGCGACCCCGCCGCTGTGGACGTTCGAGGTCGGGCACACCTCGAGGGTGACGCCCGCATCGCGCACGCGGGTGGCGAGCGGCCCGAGCCGCTCCCCGTCGAGGTCGTCGGCCAGGCGCATGCCGTGGCCGAGCCGCTGGGCGCCGCAGTCCAGCGCGTCCTCGATCGACGCGAGCCCCGCGGCCTCCCCGGCATGGATGGTGACGCCGAGATCCGCCGCCAGCGCGTGATCGAACGCCGTGAGGTGGGCCGAGGCCGGGTGTCCCTCCTCGGCGCCGGCGAGGTCGATCCCGACGACGCCGCGGTCACGGAAGGCCGCGGCGAGCGCCGCCACGTCGTCGGCGCCGGGATCCGTGCGCATCGCCGTGAGCAGCAGCCGGAGCTCGATCCCGTGCCGGCGGGCGCCTCGCTCGAAGCCGGCCAGCACGGCGGCGACCGCCTCCTCGGCGCTCAGTCCGCGCCGCCGGTGGAGCAGGGGAGCGAAGCGGACCTCGGCGTAGACGACGCCGTCGGCCGCGAGGTCGGCCGCGGACTCGGCAGCGACCCGTTCCAGGGCGGTCGGCGTCTGCATGACCGCCACGGTGTGGGCGAACAGCCCGAGGTAGCGCTCGAGGTCCCCGGCTCCGCCCGCGTACATGGCCTCCGCCAGCCACACGGGCTCGCGCGTCGGCAGGCCCTGGTACCCGACCTCGTCCGCCAGCCGGATCAGCGTGGCCGGACGCAGGCCCCCGTCGAGGTGCTCGTGAAGCAGCACCTTCGGCAGCCCGGCGACGAGGTCGCGGGACAGCGGGACCGTGGGCGGGAGGGACATGCGTGACGCTCCGGACCGGCGGGGAGACGACGTGCCACCGGCCGCGACGGCGCGCACGGTAGCGCCGGCACGGGTGCCGCGGCGGGAGGACCGCCGGCGTGGAATACCCCCTGGGGTACGAGCGTTGCAGGGCGGGAACCCCGCCTGCGACCACCGAGCAACCCGATGCCCACGCCGACGGTCACCTCGCCTTCCGCCGCGCCGTCGCGCGGCCCCGATGGCCCGGCGCCCCTCGGACGAGGCGCCGTCGTGGTCATCCTGCTCGCCGTCGCCGTCATCGCCGGCGTCTCCGGCTTCGGCATCGGACAGGGCGCCGCAGGCGGCGACACCACGTTGCCCACCGCCGCGACCGACGTGGGGCACCCGTCGCTCGGCAGCCCCGACGCACCGGTCACGATCGTCGAGTACAGCGACTTCAAGTGCCCCTTCTGTGGCCGCTACGCGCGCGAGGTCGAGCCGGTCCTCGTGGACCGGTACGTGCGGCAGGGCCTCGTCCGCATCGAGTGGCGTGACTACCCGGCCCAGGGAAGCGAGTCGACCGCCCTGGCGATCGCGGGCCGGGCGGCGGACGCGCAGGGGAAGTTCTGGGAGTTCCACAACTACGTCTACGCGAACCAGGAGCGCACCTTCGACGAGGACGCGATCCGCGAGGCCGCCCGGACGATCGGACTCGACCTCGCGCGGTTCGACGAGGACCGGGCCACCGGCGGGTACGCCCTCGCGGCCCGCGCCGACTTCGACGAGGGTCGTCAGCGGGGCGTGAGCGGGACCCCGACCTTCTTCATCGGTGACCGCGCCGTCGTGGGCGCGCAGCCGGTGGAGGTCTTCGTCGCCGCCATCGAGCAGGCACTCGACCAGCAGTGAGGACCAGACCATGAGCAAGCAGAAGCGCGTCGCAGACCGCCAGGCCGAACGGCGTGCCGCCGAGCAGGCCGCCGCCGCACGTCGCCAGCGCATCTGGCTCGTCGGTGCCGCCGTCGTGGCCGCCGCCGTGTTCGGGGTGGGCGGGTTCCTGCTCGGCAACAGCGGCGGTGACCCGGTCGTCGCCGGCGCACCGGCCGCGACCCAGGCGCCGGCGGACCAGCAGACCGCCACGGCGGCCGGCGATCCCGTCACCGTGGTCAGCCCGCAGCAGGGCAGCGAGCTGCTCGCCGCACCGCCGGCCGGGTTGCAGGTCCTCGACGTGCGGACCGCCGAGGAGTTCGGGCAGGGCCACCTCGCGGACGCCACGAACATCGACTTCTACGGCGCCGACTTCCGCTCGCGGCTCGACACGCTCGACCGCGACACGCCCTACTTCGTGTACTGCCACAGCGGCAACCGCAGCGGGCAGGCCGTGCAGATCATGGCCGACCTCGGCTTCACGCAGGTCTACGACCTCGACGGCGGGATCGCCGCCTGGACCACCGCCGGGCTTCCCGTGACGACCGGCTGATCCACCCGTCCATGCGCTGATGACGTGCCCCGCCCGGCGTAGCCCGGACGGGGCACGGCCGTGTCCGAACGGTCGGTGACAGACGGTCAGAGAACCTCGACGCTCCGGGAGAGTGCTGTGGTTTCTGTGGCAGGAGTCACCATGATCAGCAAGCTGAGGTTCCGTCTGGCCGCAGGGCTCGGCGTGGCGGGACTCACCCTCGTGCTGGCGACCTTCGTGTTCGGCGGCGTGGCCTACCCGATCCAGCTCGGCAACATCGGCACCTTCAAGCTGGCGGTGAAGCAGGTCAAGGGAGGCGCGTTCTCGCTCACGCCGAACGGGAAGAGCGGCGGCGAGACGGTCCCCGCCGGACTGTCGAACATCGGGGACGCCGCGAGCAGCGGCAACGGCATGACCGGGATGGTGCTCGAGAAGTCCATCGACCTCGGTGACGTCATCCCGCCGGCCAAGGGCACGCAGTGGACCCTGCGGGTCTCGAGCGACCAGAAGGTGACGGGCACGGGGATCAAGCTGAACTCCCCGAAGCTGTGCATGGCGAGCTCGAACTTCGAGGGTGTGCAGCTCGGCGGCGGGTTCACCCTCGACGCCAAGCAGGTCGAGCTGACGGACCTGCGCATGGAGGCCACCTCCATGCAGGCCAGCTCGCTGGCGATCCCCGGCCTGCGGGTCGAGGTCGTGCCGGGCGGCTACTCCGCGGACCTCTTCGGACAGAAGAGCTGCCTCGGATGACCGTCGCGACGCAGCCGCTGCGGCCCGGTCCCGCGACCGAGGCCGACCGTCCCTGGCGGGCCGCCGTCCTCACCGCGCTCGGCGGCCTGCTGACCGTCGTCGTGTCGGTCGGGATGCGCCGCACCGGGGTGATCGCCTTCGGCGTCGGAGACGCCGGGACGATCGTCGGCGGTCTGTCGCTGCTGCTCGGTCTGTTCATGCTCGCCCGTCCGGACCAGACCCTCGTGTTCGGTGGGCTCGCGGTGCTAGCCGGCGTCGTGTCCTTCCCCATGAGCCTCGGCGGGCTGGTCGTGGGGGCCGTGCTGACCGTCCTCGGCGGCGCGCTGGGCGCTGCCTGGAGCCCGGCGCCCGAGGACGCGGTCCTGGAGGTCCGGCCCGCCCCGGCGCCCCGGCGGCTCGCGGCGCTGGTCATCGACGCGCTGCTGGCCGGCGGTCTGGCGGTCGCGTCCTCCGCCACGGTCCTGCACGGCGCCACGACGGCGGCGGCCTGGCTCTTCTGGCCGCTGCTCGGCCTGGCCTGGCTGGTCGTCGTGCTCCCGGCGACGCTGCTGCTCGGCGTGACGCCGGGGAAGTGGCTCACCCGGCTGTCCGTGGTCGGCGCATCGGATGCGTCCGCCTCCCGGCGGGACCTGGTCGCCCGTGAGGGCCTGCGGGTAGCGGTGCTCGTCGCCGTGTCGGTGCTGCTCGTGACGCTGCTGTCCACCGGACCGGTGCTCGTCGCGGCGGTCGCGGTCGTGCTGCTCGGGGCGGCGGGCGCGCTGCTGCACGTCGATGTCGCACCGCACGACCGGCTGGCCGGCAGCGCCGTCGTGCGCCGGCAGGTCGTGCTCCCCGCCACCTCCACCTAGATGGGGACGGCCTCCTCGTCCTCGGCGTCGGCCTGGACCATGTCGGCCGGGAAGAGCGGCGGCGCGTAGAACGCGACGAGCCGGAGCGGAGTCCTGCCGATCGCCGTCACGCTGTGCGCGACCCCGCGCGGAACGAGGAAGGCGCCCCGCGGGTGCAGCTCGGCGGTCTGCTTGCCGACGGTCACGCGCGCCACGCCGGCGACCACGCGCACGTACTGATCCGTGGTGTCGTGGGTCTCCTCGCCGACCGTGGTGCCCGGGGGGATCGTCATGGCGACGAGCTGGTGGTGCTCGGAGGTGGTGAGCACCCGCCGGAAGTCCTGGTTGCCGAACGCGAGCGCGTCCGTGTCCTCGATCAACGTCCACATCCCGGGATCCTTCGCAACGGGCGATACCGCCATGGTCGGCGGTGGCGCCGGTCGGGGCAGTGGCCGGTGGACCCGGTCCGTACCGGCCCGCCGGCCCGGTGCTACGCCGTTGGTCCCACGGGGATCAGCTCGAGCGGGGCGTGGTCCGCCGGCAGGTCGAGCACCCGCTGGACGGCCGCGTCGTCGAAGGCGCCCACCGGGACCGCACCGAGTCCGAGGGCGGTCGCCTGCAGCAGGACGTTCTGCGCCGCGTGGCCGGCCTCGAGGATCGCGTAGCGCTCGCCCCGGTCGCCGTACTTGGCCTCCGACCGCGCGGACACCGCGGCGATCACCAGCACGACCGGCGCGTCGCGGACGTGGGCCTGGTCGAGGGCGACGTGCGCGAGCGCGGCCCGCAGGCCGGTACCGGCCCGATGCTCGAGCACGTGGTTCGCCGGGCGGTAGTGGCCGACGCCGGAAGCGTCGACCACGTAGACCTCGAGCGGGTACAGGCCACCGGCCGACGGTGCGGTGCGCTGACCCGCCGAGCCGGTGACGCCCTGCGCCGCCCACAGCAGCAAGGCGATCTCGCGCTCGCCGAGCGGGCGGTCGGCGAACTCCCGCGCCGACCGCCGGGCGGCCAGCACGGCCTCCAGCGAGCGGTCGGTACCCGCGGTGTCGCGGCCCGTGGTGTCGGGGCGTGGCAGCCGGATCGTGGTCGGCGACGCGAGCGCGGACACGGGTGGCGGCTCCTCGACGGACGGCGGGTCGGCGATCGTCCCGGCGTCGGCGCAGCCCACCACGACGGCCGGGACCAGCGCGGCGGCCGCCAGCCTCGCAGCCCACCGCCCGCGCCGCCACCCTGCTCGCGCCTTCACGTCACCAGCATCCGTCCGAGCGCGCGGCCCGGCCGCGTCGAAGGGCCTGCCGGCGGCGGGGCCATCGCCTCTCAACGCACCGACGCTGCCGGGCGCACGGTCGACGTGGCAGCCGTCGGCCGCCGTGGCCGGCGCCGAACGCGGACGAGGACGGCCATGGGCTTCGAGTGGCAGGTGGCGCGCGACGAGCTGGGACCGGCGAAGGTCGTCTACCTCCACGACCCGCGCGCCGGCCTCGAGGCCTGTGTGATCGTCGACAACGTCGCCGCCGGGCCCGCGATCGGCGGCGTGCGGATGGCCCCGGACGTGACGGTCGAGGAGGTGTCCCGGCTCGCGCGGGCCATGACGTTCAAGAACGCCGCGGCCGGCCTGCCCCACGGCGGCGCGAAGGCCGGGATCGTCGCCGACCCGCACCTGCCCGCCGGCGACAAGGAGCGGATCGTGCGGGCCTTCGGGCGCGCGATCCGTGACCTCGTCGAGTACGTGCCCGGTCCCGACATGGGGCTGACCGAGACGAACATCGCCCAGCTCCACGACGAGATGGGGCGTGCCGTCGGCCTGCCGGCCGTGCTCGGCGGGATCCCGCTCGACGAGCTCGGCGCCACCGGGTTCGGCGTCGCGGTCGCCGCCGAGGTGGTCGAGGAGGTCGCCGGCATCGACCTCGCCGGCGCGCGCGTGGCCATCCAGGGCTACGGGGCCGTCGGCCGGCACGCCGCCCGCTTCCTCACCGAGCGGGGCGCGGTCGTCGTCGCCGTCGCCGACTCGCGCGGGGCGGTCCACGACCCCAGCGGCCTCGACCTCGACGTCCTCGACGCGCTGAAGGCGGACGGCCACCCGGTCGCCGAGTACGCCGGCGGGTCGCCGCTGACCACCGCTGAGCTCGTCGCCCTCGACTGCGACCTGTGGGTTCCCGCGGCGCGCCCCGACGTTCCTGACCGCGGACAACGCCGCGAGCCTCAAGGCGAAGGCGGTGCTGCAGGGCGCGAACGTCCCCGCGACCCTCGCGGCGGAGCGGATCCTCGCCGACCGCGGCATCGTGAACGTTCCCGACTTCATCGCGAACGCCGGCGGCGTGATCTGCGCCGCGGTCGAGTACCACGGGGGCACGCGCGTGCAGGCCTTCGCCGTGATCGAGGAGCGCATCCGCGCCAACACGCACGCGGTGCTGACCCGGGCCGGGGCGCAGCGCGTCACCCCGCGCGAGGCCGCCGAGCGCCTCGCCCGCGAGCGCGTCGAGGAGGCACTGCGCTACCGGCGGTAGCTGGTCGGGCGCGGTCCTGGTCCGGCGCATCGCACTCGTGCCGCGTCGACACCCACGGGTTTGTTCTCATGAGAACAAACCCGTGGGTCTCGATCTGGCAGGGCATGGCAGGGCACGGCTCGGGCGACCGTCGGCACCCCGGATCCCGATTCGGGGTTCCATCGCCGGGCGTGTGCGCATAGCGTCACGACCGGAGCCCGGGTCGGAAGGACGCTGTCATGGGGGCCTACGAGGAGCAGTACCGCCGGTCGATGAAGGACCCGCAGGGGTTCTGGGGCGAGATCGCCGAGGACATCGACTGGGACCAGCGCTGGGACACCGTGCTGGACGACACGGACGCACCGCTGTACCGGTGGTTCGTCGGCGGCCGGATGAACACGTGCCACAACGCGCTCGACCGTCACGTCGAGGGTGGGCGCGCCGACCAGCTCGCGCTGGTCTACGACAGCCCGGTGACCGACAGCGTACGCCGCTACACCTACCGCGAGCTGCGCGACGAGGTCGCCACCTTCGCCGGGGCGCTGCGCAACCAGGGCGTCGAGCCCGGTGACCGCGTCGTCATCTACATGCCGATGGTCCCCGAGGCCGTCATCGCGATGCTGGCCTGTGCCCGCATCGGCGCGGTGCACTCGGTGGTGTTCGGCGGGTTCGCCGCGCACGAGCTCGCCAAGCGCATCGACGACGCCACGCCGACGGTCATCGTGTCCGCCTCCTGCGGGATCGAGCCGAACCGGATCGTCGCGTACAAGCCGCTGCTCGACGCGGCCATCGAGGCGTCGACCGCCCCGCCGCAGCGCTGCATCGTCCTCCAGCGCGAGCAGGAGGTCGCCGAGCTGGGCGAGCGTGACATCTCCTGGGCCGACGCGGTCGCCGACGCCACCCCCGCCGACTGCGTGTCCGTGGCGGCCACCGACCCGCTCTACATCCTCTACACCTCCGGTACGACCGGCCGGCCGAAGGGTGTCGTCCGGGACCACGGCGGCCACGCCGTCGCGCTGGCCTGGAGCATGAAGGCCGTCTACGGCGTCGAGCCGGGCGAGGTGTTCTGGGCCGCCTCCGACGTTGGCTGGGTGGTCGGCCACTCCTACATCGTCTACGCCCCGCTGCTGCATGGCTGCACCACGGTCATGTACGAGGGCAAGCCGGTCGGCACGCCCGACGCCGGCGCGTTCTGGCGCGTCATCGCCGACCACGGCGTGTCCACCCTGTTCACCGCCCCGACCGCGTTCCGGGCCATCAAGCGCGAGGACCCGGCGGGCGAGGCCATCGGCGACTACGACCTGTCGCGCTTCCGGGCCCTGTTCCTCGCCGGCGAGCGCTGCGACCCCGACACGCTGACCTGGGCGCAGGACCACCTGAAGGTGCCCGTCGTCGACCACTGGTGGCAGACCGAGACCGGCTGGCCGATCGTCGCGAACCCGCTCGGGATCGAGACCTTCGAGGTCAAGCCCGGCTCGGCCACGAAGCCCGTCCCCGGCTGGGGGGTCGAGGTCGTCGACGACCGCGGGGACGCCGTGGAGGCCGGCACGATCGGCGACATCGTCGTCCGGCTCCCGCTGCCGCCCGGGGCGCTGCCGACCCTGTGGCAGGACGACCAGCGCTACATCGGCGAGTACCTGACCCGCTACCGCGGCGCCTACCTCACCGGGGACGCCGGCATGTTCGACGAGGACGGCTACCTGTCGATCATGAGCCGCATCGACGACATCATCAACGTGGCGGGCCACCGGCTGTCGACCGGCGCGATGGAGGAGGTGCTCGCCGCCCATCCCGACGTTGCCGAGGCCGCGGTGATCGGGGCGCCCGACGAGCTGAAGGGCGAGGTCCCCGTCGGGCTCGTCGTGCTGAGCAAGGGCGTCGACCGCGACCCGGAGGAGGTCCGGGCCGAGCTCGTCGCCGCGGTCCGCGAGGAGATCGGCCCGGTCGCGTCCTTCAAGGTCGTGGTCGTGGTCGAGCGCCTGCCGAAGACGCGGTCCGGGAAGATCCTGCGGCGCACCATGCGCTCGATGACCGAGGGCAGCGAGTACGCGACGCCGTCCACCATCGAGGACGCCGGCGTGCTCGGCGAGGTGGAGGAGGCGATCCACGGCGCCGGTTTCCCGGCGGGAGGCGGGGCGTGACCCTGAGCTGACGCGCGCGTTTCCGCGCACCTTCCGAGCCTCGGCGAGGCCCGGTCGGTATCGTGCCCGCTCCGCTGCTGGCAGCGGGTCGCCCGGGGGAACGATCGTGGAGAATCGCGCGTGAGCAAGCAGTCGCCGTCGGGTCGCGTCCGTGTCGTGCACCTGGTGGCCGGGGTGATGCTGCTGGCCTCCGTCAGTGGCTGCGTCGCGTCGTCCGCCGAGACGGCGGCACCGACCGACGCCGCCACCACGGCGGCGGCACCGAGCCCCGCGACCGGTCTGCCTGACCCGGCGCCGACGCTGCCGTCGCCCTCGCCCACCGCCGCGGTCACCATCGGTGGCGAGAAGGCCGAGACGGCGGTGCCCGGCAAGCCGATGCCCGACATCGTGCGCGGCGTCTACGTGCATCCCTACAGCTTCTGGGACGACCGGTGGGCCGGCCTCGTCCAGCTCGTCAAGGACACCGAGCTGAACGCCGTGGTCATCGACGTCAAGGACGAGTCCGGATCGCTGCTCTTCGACGTCGACAACCCGATCGCGAAGGCGGGCGGCGGCGCCGCCTGGCGCGACGACTACAGCGACCTCGAGCACCGGCTGACGATGCTGAAGGACGCCGGCGGCTGGGCCATCGCCCGCATCGCGTGCTTCAAGGACACCCGCACCGCCGACGTCCGCCCCGACCTGGCCGTGCAGAACGCCTCGGGTGGCGTCTGGAAGGCGCACAAGGGCTTCTCCTGGCTGAACCCGTACCAGGACGGGGCGGGGCAGTACTGCATCGACGTCGCGCTGGCCGCGCTGAAGAAGGGCTTCGACGAGATCCAGTTCGACTACATCCGCTTCCCGAACGGCGGGGACGGTGACACCTCGAACATCCGTCTGCCCGGCGTCCCCGCCGGCCGCCCCCGCTCCGAGTGGCGCCACAGCGACCAGATCGTCGAGTTCCTGAAGCGCGCCTCCGAGCAGATCCACAAGGCCGGCGGATACGTCTCGGCCGACCTGTTCGGCCTCGTCACCTACGACTTCCGCTGGGACGCCGGTGGCACGGGGCAGGTGCTGGAGCGCATCGCCCAGTACGTCGACGTGATCTCGCTGATGGTCTACCCCTCCCACTACAACAAGGGCAACTACGGCCTGCTGCCGCACCCGATCGAGCACCCCTACGAGACCGTGTGGAACGCCATGCAGGAGGCGCAGATGCGCGTCCAGGGCCTCCACGCCCGGATCCGGCCCTGGCTCGAGGACTTCGCGGCGCCGTGGATGGGCTACCCGGACATCACCGCGAAGCACGTGACCGACCAGAAGAAGGCCGTGTACGAGAACGGTCTCGACGGCTGGCTGCTGTGGAACGCCGCCAACAAGTACACGCGGGACGCGCTCGAGAGCGGTGACGCGGTCAGCCACGCGAACAAGGACTTCCGCCCGCCCGCCCGCACGGCCGTCCCCGACGCGCCTCCCGGCGAGCAGGAACGCGAGTGGCCGGGGACGCCGCCCTGCGATCCGTACCCCGGCCGGCTGCTGATCGGTGAGGGCAACCTGGCCGGCTCGACGCCGCCGGAGCGTGCGCTGCCCTTCGACGACCCCCGTCTGTGCGCCGGCGTGCCCGACGGCACCGAGGCCACGAAGACCTGGCAGGAGCGCGCCGCCGGCGCGGTCGAGCCCGGTGCGTCGCCGAGCCCCGCACCCGCCGCCGCGGCCAGCCCCTCTCCGGGGGCGTAGACGGGGCCGGCCTCACGCTGCGTTCCTGCATGCCGACGTACCGTCAGATCCGAGTACCGACGTTCGACGGACGTTGACCGGAACGACAGGCCGGGAGCCCCCGGGTGCCCGTCATGCGGTCCCTACGGTGGTGACTGACAGCGACCCGATTGGGTCAGATCACCCGTCACCGATGGAGGGGATCAACACATGCCGACACTTCAGACCTATCACGTGAAGAGCAACGACGGCGACGGCTGGATCGTCGAGGCCGAAGGCGGCCGGCGCCCGAGCGTCGTCGAGTCCCGCAAGGCCGACGCGGTGAGCCGCGCCAGGGAGCTCGCCGAGAACCAGCAGCCTGCCCGGCTGATCGTCCACAAGCAGGACGGCACCGTGCAGGACGAGTTCACCTACGGCGACGTTGAAGCCGCGACGCCGAGCAAGTCGGAGGCCGAGAAGGGCCGCGCCCAGGACGCCGGCTACGCGCTGGCTGCGCTCGCCAACGACGCGCTCGAGCTCGCCAACGAGGCGCTCCAGCTCGCGCGTCAGCTGCCCGGCAAGGCGCAGGAGCGTGCGCATCAGGCGTCCGAGCGGGCGCAGGACCGCGCCCAGGAGCTGCGTGACCTGAAGACGCGCCGTGAGGACCTCGAGCAGCGTGTCCGCGAGCTCCGCGAGCTCGCCGAGGAGCGCTTCGACGAGAAGGCCGCGCAGGGCCGTAGCATCACCGAAGGCATCCTGAGCGACGAGCGTGTCCGCCGGGTCCTCGACCAGGCCAGGACCGCGCAGTCGCAGATCAAGGCCGCGCTCACGTCCATCCGCCGCACCGGCGAGGACGCCGCCGGCGCCGCATCGTCGGCCGGCAAGGAGCAGGCCTCGACCGCGAAGTCGCAGGTCAAGGCGGCCGCCACGTCCGTGAAGCGGACCGCTGACGCCGCCGTCGGCCGTAGCTGACGGCCACTACCCCACAGCGATCCGCGCAGCCCGCACCTCGGGCTGCGCGGATCGGTCTGTGTCGGGATCGCGCCTCGCCGTGCCGGCCGGTTGGTCCACACGAACCCTTCCCCGCGGGCGCGTCGGCTGGCAGACTCGAAGCCGAGCCGCGCCCGCGGCGGAGGAGGGACGTCCATGACCACGACCGTGAGCACCATCCTGGACCGCAAGGGGCGGGGGGCGGTCACGATCGATCCCGGCCGGACGCTGCGCGACGCCGTCGCCGTGCTGGCCGAGCACAACGTGGGCGCCCTCGTCGTCTCCGGCGACGGCGCGTCGGTGGACGGCATCCTCTCCGAGCGTGACGTTGTCCGCCGCGTCGCGAGTGACGGCGTCTCCTGCCTCGACACGACCGTCGGCGACGCGATGACCGCCCCGGTGACGACCTGCGGGCTCGACGCGACCGCGACCGAGGTCATGACGACGATGACGAACAGCCGGTTCCGACACCTGCCCGTCGTGGACGGCGGGGCGCTCGTCGGGATCGTCTCGATCGGGGACGTTGTCAAGTCGCGGATCGTCGACCTCGAGACGCGTGCCGAGAGCCTGGAGCAGTACGTGACGGGGTCCAGCTACTGATCCGCTACCGGTCGATGCGCCCCGGGAGCAGGAAGGGGTAGGTCCGTCGGCGTGCACGGTGCTGCCACGACCGGTCCATACGGCGCAGCCGCTGCATGAGCGCCCACGTTCTCGCGTCCTCGCGGTAGTCGTCCGCGATCTCGGCAGCGGTCAGCGGCTCGTCGACGAGCGCGTTGACCGCCTCGAGCACGGCCGGGATCCAGTTGGTCAGCCGCTCCTTGTGGAGGTTGGCGGCGAGATCCCGCAGCGCCGGCCGCAGCGCGTAGTAGCGGGCCAGGATGTCGGGCGCCACGAAGCGGCGGACCGCCGGGCGCAGCGCCGCCGGCACGGAGCCGATCACCGGCTCGAGGTCGAGCTGCTCGCGTCCCGCGGCGTCACGCAGCATCGGGGTGGTCACGTCGAGGTACCACAGGGTCCCGTCGACGAGCGCCCAGTTCGACAGCTGCGCGTCGAGGCCCACCCGGTCCGACACCGTGCGCCGCACCGCATCGACGATCGCCAGGAGCAGCGGGTGGTCGGCACGGGGCGCGGCCGCGGCGAGCCGGCGCGGGGCCAGCGCCTCGCCCGGCAGGACCGGCTGCACGACGTAGCCCACCTCCACGCCGTCGGGACGGTGCACCGTGTGGATCTCGGAGCGCGGCACGATCACGCCGGTCGTCCCGAGCGTGTCGAGGTAGCGGCCGAAGACCCGCCGGTAGGCGGCCAGCTGCGCCGGGGCCATCGGGGGCAGCAGCTTGCAGGCGACCGTCGGCGACCCGGTGGGCCAGCCGAGCACGGTCGAGATCTCCCCGTAGCCGAGCACGGTCAGGTCCGAGGCGTCGTGGGTGGCCAGCGCGTGCCGCACGTGCGCGTCGAGCGTCGCGAGCGCGTCGGCGTCGATCAGGGGACCGGTCGCGTGGCTCATGCCAGCGCCGCGCGCACGGTGGCGATCAGGTCGTCGGCCTCGCCGTCGGTGATCGTCAGCGGCGGCAGGAACTGGACGACCGACGGGTCGTTGTTCGCGAAGATCGCGAAGACGCCGCTGCGGATCAGCCGCTGGGTCGCGTCGACGCCGCCGCCCGGGTCGTCGAACGCCAGCCCCATGAACAGGCCCCGCTGGCGCAGGTCGAACGGCGCGTCGGCGAACCCCTCGGCGAACCGGGCCGCGAGCGACCGCACCCGGGCGAGCAGCGCGTCGTCGGTGACGTCGAGGACCGCACACGCGGCCGCACACCCGAGCTCGGCGCCGCCGAACGTCGAGATGTGCACGAAGGGGTGGTCGTCGAAGAACGCGTGCACCCGGGCGGTCATGAGCGTCGCGGTGATCGGGTAGACGCCGCCGGACAGGCCCTTGCCGGTGGTCAGCAGGTCCGGGACCGCCTCGCCCTCCGACTGGTAGGCCCACATCGTGCCGGTGCGGCCGAGGCCCGTCTGGACCTCGTCGAGGATCAGCAGCGCCCCGCGCTCGTCGCACAGCCGGCGCACGCCGGCCAGATACCCGGGCGAGGGGATCGGCATCCCGAGCGTGGCCGGGATCGGCTCGAGGATCACCGCCGCCACCCCGTCGTCGAGCACCCGGGAGAGAGCGTCGATGTCGTCGAAGGGGACCTGGACGAAGCCCGGGAGGTTCGTGCCGAAGGGGTCGCGGTACTGCGGGTCGCCGGCGGCCAGCGACAGCCCGGTGTGCCCGTGGTAGCCGCCCTGGGCCGAGACGATGCCCTGCCGTCCCGTCACGGCCCGGGAGAGCTTGATCGCGAGGTCGTTCGCCTCGCCGCCGCCGACCCCGAACACGACGCCCGGCAGTGCCCCGTCGGTCGTGTCCGCCAGCCGGGACGCCAGCCGCGCCCGGTACGGCGACACGAGATGGTGGTTGCCGATGTCGACCTCGTCGAGTGCCGCCCGCACCGCGGCGACGACGGCCGGGTGGCGGTGCCCGAGGTTGAACACCCCACCGTTGCTGTGGCAGTTGACGTACCAGGTGCCGTCGTACGCGTCGGCGAAGCGGATGCCCTCCCGCTCGCCCATGACGATCTCGAGTCCGAGCGCCCGGTAGGCGGCGACCTTGCCGCCGTTCACGTGGGTTGCGAACGCGTCGAACACCGCGTCGCGGTCGGTGCGCAACGGACCGGTCACGCGAAGGCTCCTCGTACGGAAGACGGTGGGGACGCGCGCGGCATCCGTCGCAGCCCCGGGGCGGTGTGCCTATCGTGGCATCCGAGACGACCAAGGAGCACATCCGCATGCAAATCGGCATCCTGACCGGCGGTGGCAACGTCCCCGGCCTGAACGCCGCCATCAAGGCGGTCGTCGACCGGGTCACCGACGCCGGCCACGAGGTTCTCGGGCTGCGCCGCGGCTGGGCCGCCCTGCTCGAGACGAACCTCGACGACCCGACAGCCGTCGATGACCTGACGATGCCGCTCGACCGCAACCGCGTCCGCACCATCGACCGGACCGGCGGGACGATGCTGCACACCTCGCGGACCAACCCCGGGCGGGTCCGGCCGAAGGACATCCCCGACTTCCTGCGCACCGGCGACGAGGACGACACGAGCGACGAGCCTCGCGACTTCACCCCGCACGCGCTGAAGGTCCTCGACCACCTCGGTATCGACGCGCTGATCCCCATCGGCGGCGACGACACGCTGTCCTACGGGCTGCGGCTGCACGAGGAAGGCGTCCCCGTCGTGGCCATCCCGAAGACGATGGACAACGACGTCCACGGCACCGACTACTGCATCGGGTTCTCGACGGCCGTGAGCCGTAGCGTCGAGTTCATCCACCAGCTGCGGACCTCGACCGGCTCGCACGAGCGGATCGCCGTCGTCGAGCTGTTCGGTCGCTACAGCGGCGAGACCTCGCTCGTCTCGGCCTACCTGTCGGGCGCCGACCGGGCCGTGATCTCCGAGGTGCCGTACCACCCGGAGGAGCTCGCCGACCTGCTCATGCAGGACCGGGCGGAGAACCCGAGCCACTACGCGATGGTCACCATCTCCGAGGGCGCCCGGATGCACGAGGGCGAGATCGTCCTGTCCGGCGAGGCCGACGCGTTCGGCCACCGCAAGCTCGGGGGCTCCGGCGACATCCTCGGTGAGACCATCAAGGAGCTGACCGGCGTCAACATCATCTCGCAGCGCCTCGGGTACCTGATGCGCTCGGGCAACCCCGACTCGCTCGACCTGATGGTCGCCACCAACTACGCGGTCATGGCCGCGGACCTCGCGTCCGACGGCTCGACGGGCCGGATGGTCTCCCTGCGTGGCGGCACCTACACGGACGTGCCGATCTCCGTGACCGGTGAGGGCGTCAAGCGCGTGGACGTGGACGCCCTGTACGACGCGAAGCGCTACCGCCCGAAGGTTCGCACCGTCGTCGGCAAGCCGATGTTCCTCTACTGATCAGGTCGCGCCGTGCGTGCTCGCTTCGCTCCGCGCCACCGGCGACATTAGGCCGATGCGGTTTCACCATCTCGATCTCGCCCACGCCGGCGAGGCCACCGGCACGGTCGTCGTCGTCGACGTGCTGCGTGCGTTCACGACCGAGGCCGTCGCGCTCGCCGCCGGCGCCACCGACATCACCCTCGTCGGCGGCGTCGACGAGGCGCTGGCCGTCCGCGCCGACCTCGGCGAGGGTGCGCTCGCCATGGGGGAGGTCGACGGCCAGCCGATCGACGGGTTCGATCTCTCCAACTCGCCGACCGCGCTCGAAGGACGGGACCTGACGGGGTGCCGCATCGTGCACCGCACCACGGCTGGGACACAGGGCGTCGTGCGCAGCACCCGGGCGCAGCAGCGGTTCGTCGCCTCCTTCGTCTGCGCCCAGGCGACCGCCGACGCCGTCGCCGCCCGGGCGCCCGACCTCGTCACCTTCGTCGTCACCGGCGCCCACAGCGGCCGCGACGGCGACGAGGACCGTGCCTGCGCCGACTACCTCGCCGCGCTGCTGACCGGCGGCACGCCCGACCCGGACGAGCACCTGTCCCGGGTGGCCGCGTCCGACGCGGGGCGGCTGTTCGGGCGGGCCGACCACCCGTGGCTGCCCGCCGAGGATCTCCGGGCGGCCATGGCGATCGACCGCTTCGGCTTCTGCCTGCCCGTCGCCGACGAGGACGGACGCCACGTCGTCCGACCGGGGCATGCCGCCCGCGCCGGACGTGGTCCGACATGACCAGTAGTGACTAGTGCTGAAGGTCTGGTCCGTACGTGCCGAGAAGAACAAGAGGCGTCGTGTGAACGGGAGCTCGGATGGCACGCGGTTGGCGAGCAGCGGCCCCGCACGACGGTCGTCAGCTGACGCTGGCCGCCGTCGAGCGGCAACGCACGCACCTGTGGGTGGTGGCAGCGCTGTTCATCATCGCCGCGTCGGCGGGCGTGGGGGTCGCCCTCTCGGACGGGCAGATGAATCTCGGCGAGAGCCCGACCCTGCGCTGGGCCTTCCTCGGGCTGGCCGGCGCCTTCCTGCTCTACGCGATCGAGCAGGAGGTCAGCCTCCGTCGCGTGACGCGGGCGCTCCTGGAGTCGGAGATCGTCACCTCGTCCCTGCGGACCCGGGTGGAGGACCTGACCGTGCTGTCCCGCGCGGGACGGGAGGTCAGCGCCGGACTCGACCTCGAGCGCGTGCTCGACGTGACGTTGGCGGGCGCCGCCGAGCTCACCGGTGCGACGACGGTCAGCGTCTGGCTCCACGAGGAGGACACCTGGGCGCTGGCCCGTCACCGCGGCGTCGCCGGCCCGGCGGCCCCGGACGAGTCGTTGCTGCATGCAGGTGAGCCGGTCCTGACCACCGCCGCGGACGGCAGCGCGCTCCTGGCGGTGCCGCTGGCCGCCGAGGGGGCGGTGCTCGGGGTCGTCCAGGCGCTGCACGGCCGCTCCGACCAGCGTCCCACCGAGGTGACCCTGCCGTCGGTCGCCATCTTCGCCCGCCAGGCGGCCACGGCGATGGTGAACGCCCGGAACTTCGCCGACCAGCGGGCCCAGGCGCGTCGGCTCGCGGACGCGCTGGAGCGCCGCAGCGAGCTCGTCGCCACCCTCATCCACGAGCTGAAGACGCCGCTGACCGCGGTCGTCGGGCTGTCCCACCTGCTGACCGAGCCCCGCGCGCGCCTCGACGCGGCCCAGCGCACCGACATGGTGGCGACGGTCCGCGAGCAGGCGGACCGGCTCAACGGCATGGTGGGGGAGGTGCTGAAGGTCGCCAGCGCCGACGCCGGCGCGGACCTGCGCCGGGCCCCCGTCCATCTCGGTGAGGTGGTCGACACGGTCGTCCGCCAGGCCCATGCGCTCACCGCCGCCCGTCGTGGCGGCGACCGGGACATCAGCGTGACGGTCGCCGACGGACTGCCGGCCGTGCTCGGCGACGCCGACGCGCTCGGCCGGGTGTGCAGCAACCTCCTCGAGAACGCCGTGAAGTACACGCCGGACGGCAGCGCCGTCAACGTCTCCGTCCGCCACGTGCGGCGGGGCGACCGGGTCGTCCTGCAGGTCACGGACCGCGGTCCGGGCATCCCACCGGAGGAGCTGCCCCACATCTTCGACCGCTTCCGGCGGAGCAGCTCCGGCACGGCCGACGGGGTGGGGCTCGGCCTCTACATCGTCCGCACGCTCGTCGCAGCCCACGGTGGCGAGGTCCACGTCGACTCGGTCGTGGGACACGGTACGACCTTCACCGTGACGCTTCCGGCCGGTGCGGCGCCGGCCGCGCCCACCCCGCAGCTCGCGGGCGAGCTCGCCTGACCTCGCCATCGACGGTCAGGCCTCGGTGGTCAGGCCTCGGTGGGTCAGGCCTCGGTGGTCAGGCCTTGGTGGGGTCAGGCCTCGGTGCTCAGCGCCGGCGCGGCCACGTTCGCGTCGGCCCGGGCCATGATCCGGCGCCCCGCCACGTGCACGATCGGGATCCGCACGAAGTTCTCCAGCCTCGCCTGGGTCACCCAGGAGTCCAGCTCCAGCCGTTCGAGACGCGCGACCTCGTCCGGGTCGACGACCGGCGTCGCCGTGCCGATGACGACGACCGACCACCCGGTGCGCGTCGCCTCGTCGATCTCGTCCACCTCGAAGGCCACGACCGCGTTGCGTGTGGCCGCCTGCATCTTCGTCCCGCTGCCGGTCCGGAAGACGATCGCCTCCCGGTCGACGACGTAGTTCACCGGAAGCACGGTCGGCAGGGCGCGCATCGTGACCGACAGACGCCCCACCTGCTTCGTGGTGAGCAGGCGGATGGCCTCGATCCTGGGGAGGATCTCGAGACCGTTCTTGTCGAGGTTGGTGGCCATCATGGCGGAGGATGATCGCGGATCCGGGCGCCGGCGTCAGGGGCCGAAGGTCCCGAATCGGTCAGGCCCTGTGGACGGCGACCTCCGGCCCACCGTGCGCAGGGCGAGCGGCCTGGCGGGAGATGGTCAGGGGATCCTTGCCGATCCGTCCACGTCCGAGCAGGCTGGACCGGACATGTCAGGAGGGTGCGGTGCTCGAGGTCGACAAGCTCGCGAAACGGTACGGCGACGTGGTGGCGCTCGACGGGTGCAGCTTCGTCGTGCCCGAAGGTCGGATGGTCGGCTTCCTCGGCCCGAACGGTGCCGGCAAGACCACGACGATGCGGGCGGTGTTCGGGCTCGTCGAGCCCGACGCCGGATCGATCCGGTGGCACGGGCGAGCGGTGGGCCCCGACGCCTGGCAGCGGTTCGGGTACATGCCGGAGGAGCGGGGCCTGTACCCGAAGATGCGTGTCCGTGACCAGGTCGTGCACTTCGGCCGACTGTCCGGGCTCGGCGCCGCCGCCGCCGGCGAGGCCGCCGATCGCTGGCTCGGTCAGCTCGGGCTCGGCGACCGCGGTGGCGCGAAGCTCGACGAGCTGTCCCACGGCAACCAGCAGCGGGTCCAGCTCGCCGTCGCGCTGGCGCACGACCCGGACCTGCTCATCCTCGACGAGCCCTTCTCGGGTCTCGACCCGCTCGCCGTCGACGCGCTCAGCGTCCTCCTCCACGACCTGACCGAGCGGGGCACGACCGTGTTGTTCTCGAGCCACCAGCTCGACCTCGTCGAGGACCTCTGCGAGGACGTCGTCACGATCAACCACGGCAGGGTGGTCCTCGAGGGTCGGGTCGAGGAGCTGCGCGCCAAGGCCACCACCCGGCGGCTCGAGATCACGCTGGCCGGCGCGCACGACGACGACTGGGTCCCGCACGTCGACGGTGCGGAGGTGATCGAGCGCCGGGATGGGCACGTCCGGTTGAAGGTCGACCGGGAGATCGACCTCAGCGCCGTGCTCGCGTCGGTGCGCGGTGCCGGCGAGATCGTTCGCTTCGACTTCGACCCGCCGACGCTGTCGGAGCTCTTCCGGGATGCGGTGACACGATGACGAGCATGGCCAACATCAAGATCCTCGCGCTGCGCGAGATGACCGAACGTGCGAAGAGCCCGGCCTTCCGGGTGACCACGGCGATCCTGGTGCTCTCCATCGGCCTCGCGATCGCGCTCCCGCAGTTCATCGGTGGCGACGACGGGCCCCGCCACGTCGGGGTCGTGGGGGAGGTGTCCCCGGCGCTCCAGACGGCGGTGACGCAGGCCGTGCCCGAGGGCGACCCGGCCGTGGCGCTGCAGTCCTACCCCGACCGTGACACCGGCACGCAGGCGCTGAAGGACAAGGACATCCAGGCGCTCGTCGACCAGGACACCATCCTGTGGCGTCGGGACCCGCAGCCCCAGCTCGCCGCGGTCCTCTCCTCGGTCCTCGCCCGGCAACAGCTGGCCCAGCGGGTCGACGAGCTCGGGCTCTCGAGCGAGCAGGCGAGCGCGCTGTTCGCGCCCGCCGGACCGACCTCGGAGAGCCTCGAGGGGTCGCAGCAGGCCGAGGACCGCGGTTCGCGCATCGCCATCGCCACCATCGGCCTCATCCTGCTGTTCGTGTCGATGAACTTCTACGGCGGCTTCGTGCTGACCGGCGTCGTCGAGGAGAAGGCGAACCGGGTCGTCGAGGTGCTGCTCGCCCGGGTGCGACCCTGGGAGCTGCTGGCCGGCAAGGTCATCGGCATCGGCCTGCTCGGGCTCGTCCAGTTCGCGCTGCTCGCGGCCGTGGCCCTGGGCGCTCTCGCGTTCGTGGATCTCCCGACGGTCCCGGCGAGCGCCTACCCGATGGTGGGGGCGGTGTTCGTGTGGTTCCTGCTCGGCTACGCGTTCTACAGCGTCGCCTACGGCTCGCTCGGCTCGCTCGCGTCGCGGATGGAGGACGCCCAGAGCGCGATCGGGCCGCTGACGGTCTTCCTCCTCGTCATGTACTTCCTGTCGTTCGCGGCGATGGAGTCGGCCGACGCCACCTGGGTGACCGTCGTCTCGTTCCTGCCGCCGGCCGCACCGCTGCTGATGCCGGTCCGCACGGCGCTGACGGACGTACCGATCTGGCAGCACGCACTCGCGGTCCTGCTGATGCTGGCCGGGATCTACGGGCTCGTCCGCTTCGGTGGCCGCCTGTACCGGGGCGCGGTCCTGCGCACCGGCGGGAAGCTCTCGATCAAGGACGCGTGGCGGGGCGCGGCGACCCGCTGACGTCGGCGAGTACCGTGCGGGCGTCACCGAGCAGGACACGCACATGAGGGACCCCGAGACGGGGCGCGACGACCAGCGCCTGCCCGTCACGGTCGCCGACCCCCGGGCGTGGATCCGCTTCGGCCTCCTCCACCTGCCGCCGGCGCTCGGGATGTACGCGCTCGCCGTCCTGCTGGGCGTCGCGGCCGCCAAGGGCGGGTTGCGCGTGCTCGGCGGCGGCGCGCTGGTCGTGATCCTCGCCGCGATCGGGCTCGGGCTCCTCGTGGGGCTCGTCGCCGGCGTCGTCGACGGCATGCTCGTGTGGCGGATCGGTCTCGACCAGCTACGCCTGGCCATCGCCTTCGCGAACGCGAGCCTGACGGTCGTCGTCGTCGCGATGGTCACCTACGGGCAGGTCAGCATCGGCTGGCTCTACCCCATCGTGATCCTGGCCGGACCCGCCGCGGTCGCCGGCGTGGTCTCCTACCGGTCGAGCCCGGCCGCGCGGCGGGTGGAGGGATAGGGCGAGTCCAGCCGTCACCATCCCAGCCGGTCCAGCCGGGTCCGCACGCCCGACACGTAGCCGCTGCCGAACAGCGCCACGTGGATCAGCAGGTGGTAGAGCTGCAGCGCCGGCCGCCGTGCCTGCCACCCGTCGTCGAGCGGCCACGCCTCCCGGTAGGCCGCCCAGCAGGCCTCCGGGAAGCCGCCGAACAGGTCCATGTACGCGAGCTCGAACTCGCGGTCCGCCCGGTGGACGGCCGGATCGATGAGCCAGGCCCCGTCGACGACGTTGCCCGACCACAGGTCCCCGTGGACGAGGCTCGGGGCCGTGTCGTGCGCCAGCAGATCCTGCAGGGGCCCGTCGCAGGCACGCTCGAGGCGCCGTCGCAGGTCGCCGGGCAGCGCGTCATGGTCGAGGTGTGGCCGGATGCGCCGCTCGGCGTAGAAGCTCGCCCAGTCGTCCGACTCGGTGTTGTCCTGGTGCAGCGGCCCGATGACGTTGTCGATGTGCCAGCCGAAGGATGCGCCCGTGTGCCGGTGCAGGTCGGCGACCGCCCGGCCGAGCGCCGCCCAGTCCGGGATTCCTCCGACGTGGTTGATGACGAGGACCCCGTCGTCGACCCCGAGCACCTCGGGGACCGGCGCTCCCGCGTCGGCCAGCGCCCGAAGACCATCGGCCTCGAGACGCGCGTCGTAGCTCGTGCGCTTGACCACCACGTCGCGGCCGTCGGCGAGCTGCGCCCGCCAGGTCTGCGCGATCATCCCGCCGGACAGCTCGGAGGCCGAGGCGATCGCAGGCAGGTCGCCGGGCAGGGGCGGCAGGTCGCTCACAGGCGACCCTGGGCGATCGCGTCGACGAGGCCGTGGGCGCCGGCACGGACGATCGAGACGACGCCGTCGAAGTCGCCCTCGTAGTAGGGGTCGGGCACGTCGGGTGCTGCCGCGTCGGGCTCGAAGTCACGGAACAGGACGATCCTGGCGGCGGCCTCGTCGTCGGGGGCCATCCGCTGCAGCGCGGCGAGGTTCTCGCGGTCCATGGCGACGATCACGTCGAAGCGCGCGAAGTCGTCGGGGCCGACCTGCCGTGCGGCGCCGTCCAGGTGGAGCCCGAGGCCACGGGCCGCCGCGGCCATGCGTCGGTCGGGCGGCTCGCCGACGTGCCAGTCGCTGACCCCGGCCGAGTCGACCTCGAGGTCGATCCCGGTCGCGTCGGCCGCCTCACGCGTGGCCGCGGCCGCCGTCGGCGACCGGCAGATGTTGCCGAGGCAGACGAAGAGCACCCGGGTCATCCGCTGACGTCCTTGCCGAGCACGAGCGTGACGTTGGCGACCTGCGACTCCTCGAGCTCGACCTTCACCGGTGCGTCGCCGGCGAGCAGCTGCGCGGCCTCCTTCTGGCCCGCCGGGTAGCGGATCACGGTGTGGTCGGTCGGCTCGGCGTTCCCCACGTCGACGACCTGGTAGCCCTTCTGCTTCAGCGCGTCGGCGGTCTTGCCCGCCAGCCCGGCGATCCCGGCGCCGTTGAGGACGGTGACGCGCACCTCGGCCGGCTTGATGCCGCTGGTCGCCTGCTCGAGGATGGAGCCGCTGCGGAACTGGGCGAACAGCGCCTCGGCCTCGCTCTGGACCGGCAGGAGGACGGCCGCCCCGCCGATCGTCTTCGGCGTGACGGGAACCGTCTTCGTGACGGTCGCGCCCGACGCGAGACCGCGGCCGGCGTAGGCGATCTTGAAGAGGTCGAGAAGCCCGAGCTCCTCGTCGGCGGACAGCGCGCCGCCGATCTTGCCGGCGGTGCTCCACAGCCGGAACGGGTTCAGGACCGTGGCGGGGGACGTGACCTTCGTGGCCAGCGCGTGCAGGAACTGCTGCTGCCGCTTGATCCGCTCGAGATCGCTGTCGATCTTGCGGACGCGGACGTACCCGAGGGCCTGGCGACCGTTGAGCACCTGGCAGCCGGCGGGGAGGTCCACGCCGGCGAACGGGTCCTTGATCGCCTTGTCGAGGCACACCTGGACCCCGCCGACGGCGTTCACGATCTCGCTGAACCCGAGGAAGTGCACGGCCATGAAGTGGGTGATCTTCAGCCCCGACAGCTCGGTGATCGTCTGGACGAGACAGCCGGGCCCGTCGATCTCCATGGCCGCGTTGATCCGCCCCTTGGAGCCGTCACACCGGCTCACGTAGAGGTCGCGGGGGAAGGCCAGCAGGGCGACACGACCACCGTGGATGGTCATCACGAAGATCGTGTCGGTGCGGTTGCCCTCGGCGAAGCCGGCGGTGAACTCCTGCTGCTGCTCCTGGGTCAGATCGGCACGGCTGTCGGACCCGACCACGAGGATGTTCATGGCACCCGACGCGGGCTGCAGGTTCGTGACCTGGTCGCGACTGATCGCCGAGGAGGCGTGGACGGCCGTGGCGAGGCCGAACAGCGCCGGCAGCACCACGACGAGCACGAGCGCGATGACGAGCCAGCGGCGCCAGGACCGCCGGCGGCCGCCGCGGACGGTCGGGCCCCAGGCGCCCGTGCCGTCGTCGGGATGCCGGCCGGTGCCGGGCGACGGGTCGGCGGTGTGCTGCTGGGGGGGCGTCATGACACGAGTCTCCCATGTCGGCAGCGGGAGGGGAGGCGGCCTCCGGGACAGGTGACGTGCGCCGCTGCTCGTGGGTTGCACGGTTCCGTAGGCTAGTGCCGCGCTCCGCGCTCCCGGCGCAGCGCGCGCACGGACGGTGACGCTCGGCGGACACCGCGTCGATCGAGACGGGGACGACGGAGGAGACTCGGTGCGGGGTCGACAGGTGGGGACGGTGTTCGGCGTCGTCGTCGCGGCTGCCGTCGTCGTGCTGACGCTGGTCCTGCTGACGGGCGGGCTCACGGCCAGCGGCGGGAACGGCGACGGCCCGCGGACGACGCAGACCGACCCGCCGCCCCCGGACGTGGCCTCCCCGAGCGGGATGCGGGCGGTCTCGGCACCGGTTCCCGGGCCGGTGAGCTGCCCGGCCGGCCCCGACCGGCTCGACCGTCTCGCCGGAACCGACCGCGTCGGGACGGCCGTCGCGGTGTCCGACGCGCTGTGGTCACGGGCCGACGAGGTGGTGCTGGCGTCCGCGGCCGACTACCCCGACGCGCTCGCGGCGACCGGCCTCGCTGCGGACCGTGACGCCCCGATCCTGCTGACCTGGCCCGACCGGCTCCCGCAGCGGGTCGCCGGGGCGCTCGACCGTCTCCAGCCCTCCCGTGTCACGATCGTCGGCGGCAGCCGCGCCGTGTCCGCCGACGTCGCCGACGCCGTGCGGGCGCGGACCTCGCAGCCCGAGGTCACCCGGCTGGCCGGCGCCGACCGCTACGCGACGGCCGTGGCGGTGGCCCGCGCCGCCGGTCCCGCCCGCGACGGAGCGGTCGCCCTCGCCAGCGGCGCGGCCTTCCCCGACGCCCTCGCGGCCGGCGCCCTCGCCGCCGTCGACGACCGGGTCCCCACGCTGCTGACCCCGCCGGACCGGCTTCCGTCCTCCGTCGCCGATGCCCTCGAGGAGCTGTCAGGCGGCCAGGTGCTCGTCGTCGGTGGGGAGGCCGCCGTGTCGCCGGCCGTCGTCGACGCCGTCGAGGCGCGCGGGCTCTCGGTCCGGCGGCTCGCCGGCAGCGAGCGCTACGGCACCGCCGTCGCCGTGGGACGCGAGGCGCGGCAGCGTGCCCTGCGCGCCCCCCAGACGCCGGTGCTGGCCAGCGGCGCCCGGTTCGCCGACGCACTCGCTGCGGGTGCCGCCGCGGCACGCACGGGCGGGCTGCTGCTGCTCACGCCGGCCGAGTGGCCCGGCGACCATGCGGGGCTCACCGGGCTGCTCGGTCAGCTGCGCGGGCTCGACGGGTGCGACCTCCTCGTTGGTGGGACGGCCGCAGTGCGCTCCGACGCCGGCCGGCAGCTCGCCGAGGCGCTCGACGACGACCCGCCGGAGGCGTACGCCCAGCTCGTCGGCGCCGGCGACATCGCGAGCTGCGCCAGCCAGGGCGACGAGGCGACGGCGGGCCTGCTCGACCGGCTCGGCGGGACGGTCGCGACCTTCGGCGACAACGTCTACGACTCCGGCACGGCCCGGCAGTTCGCCGACTGCTACGACCCCACCTGGGGGCGCCATCGTGACCGCACCCGTCCGGTGCCCGGCAACCACGACTACGTGACCGACCGCGCCGCGCCCTACTACGACTACTTCGGTGACGCGGCCGGACCTGCCGGCAAGGGCTGGTACAGCTACGACCTGGGCGCGTGGCACGTCGTCGCGCTGAACTCGAACTGCTGGGCCGTCGGCGGCTGCGGCACCGGCTCGCCGCAGGAGCAGTGGCTGGCTGACGACCTCGCGGCCCACCCCGGCCAGCCGGTGGTCGCCTACTGGCACCATCCCCGCTTCAGCTCCGGCCTGCACGCCAGCAGCAGTGCGGTCGCGGCGCTGTGGGCCGACCTCGACGCGGCGGGCGGACAGATCGTGCTGGCCGGCCACGACCACACCTACGAGCGGTTCCGTCCCGCCGATGCGGACGGCAACGCCACCCCCGACGGGATCCGGGAGTTCGTCGTGGGCACCGGCGGCCGCAGCCACTACCACTTCCAGCAGGCCCCGACCCACCTCACCGAGGTTCGCGACGACACGACCGACGGCGTGATCGTCCTGCGGCTGTACCCGCACGAGTACGCCTGGGAGTTCCTCCCGGCGGCCGACGGTCACTTCACCGACCGGGGGATCCAGCGGACGCCGTGACCGTGGCCCGGTCCGCCGGCATGCCGGCGCGCTCGTTCCGCGCGGCCCAGTAGCGGCGCACGGGCCACGGTCGTCGGTCGCGGGTCGGACGCGCCGCGACGGCTGCGGTCCAACGGCGCACCAGCCGGTCCGCCTCGGCGAACGCGTCGGTGGACGGCGGCGGGTCGTCGACCCATCGACGCTCGACCGCGTCCCGCTCGGCCGCGAACGTCGGCAGCAGCGCCGCCGGGTCGCGCGCGACCTGCCGGTGCAGCAGCTCGTGCCGCCACCACCAGGTCCCGGGGTCGAACACGTCCGTGGGTGCGGCGCCGTGATCGACGGGCTCGTCCACCCGGACCGGCACGAAGAGCGAGGTGCACGGGGCCGCGGTGCCCGTGGCCCAGTGCCGCGCCCCGTCCGGGGTCAGCGCGGCGACCCAGGAGGCGGTCGTCTGGGAGCTCGCGACGAGGCCGCCGGCGTGCATGCAGGGCGCCGACATGGCGCCGGTCAGCACGTCGTAGTCGGGGCCGACGTTGCCGGCGCCGTGGTCACGCAGCACGGCCATGAGGTCGCTCGGGGAGGTGGCCCCAGCGGCCAGTGCGGTCGTGCGCTGCCGCCGGAGAGCGCAGCGCGAGACGCGGGTCCTGACCCGGTCCGCGTGGCCGCGCAGCCCGGGCAGCGTCAGCCCGTTGGAGATGGTGCGCACGCCGGCGGTCACCTGCTCGACCTCCCACAGCCGGCCGGCGGTCTCCAGCACGTAGGCGTGTCGGTGGTCGGCCACCAGGAAGCTGTTGTGGTACGTGAAGCTGCGGTCCTCGTGGCCGCAGCCGCCGCCCTGCCCGTGGGTCGCCAGCAGGCCGGTGATCGTCGCCACCGCCTCGTCGGCGGTCGCCGAGCGCTCGAGGGCCAGGCGCAGCAGGTCCATGCCGGTCAGGCCGGTCCCGGCGTAGGGCTGGTCGGTGAACACCGCCTCGTTGCCGATCACGACGCCGTGCTCGTTGGCGCCCATCTCGGCGCCCCACATCCAGAAGGGGCGGCTGAGCAGCACGGCCGCCGTTTCGCGCACCTGCGGGATCGTCAGCCACGTGCAGGTCACCCTCGCGTCGCCGGCATGCGATCGGCGTGGGTGCCACTCGAGCAGCTGCGACTCGTTCGGGTCCCGGTCCGAGTTCTTCGCGAACAGGACCCGTCCGGGCTCGACCACCACCATCGTGTCGCACATGGCCCCATCGTAGGCGCGCTCGGAGCCCCGGACCCGCGGCGGCCGAGAACGGCGTCGGGCGCACGCCGTGACGGCCACCGATATCGTCTCCACGCGCACGAGACCCGAGGAGTCGGGATGTCCCGCCCGGATGCGGCGTCGATCGCCGAGCCCACCGCCCGCCGCGTGACGGCCGGACCCACGGCGTCCCCATGAGCACCCTCCGAACCGAGGACCGGCTGCTGCGCCGTGGCTTCCTCCTCGAGTACCTCACCGTCGGCTGGAACGTCGTGGAGGCGGGGGTGGCGGTCACCGCCGGCATCCTCGCGGGCTCGATCGCACTGGTCGGCTTCGGTGCCGACTCGGTGGTGGAGGTCTTCTCGGCGGTGGTCGTCATCTGGCGTCTCCGAGGCTCGCACGAGGAGCGCGAGGAGCGTGCGCTGAAGCTCATCGCGCTGAGCTTCTTCGCGCTCGCCGCCTACGTCGGCGTCGAGTCGGTGCGCGACCTGATCGTGGGAGCAGCCGCAGAGACCTCCATCGCCGGGCTGGCCGTGACCGCGCTGTCGCTCGTCGTCATGCCCGCGCTGGCCGTGGCCAAGGCGCGCACGGGGCGGGCGCTGGCCAGCCGCGTCCTCATCGCCGACTCCCGCGAGACGTGGCTGTGCGCGGCGCTGTCCGCCATCGTCCTCGGTGGGCTCGCGCTGAACGCGCTCTTCGGCTGGTGGTGGGCCGACCCGGTCGCGGCGCTGGGCGTCGCGTGGCTGGCGGTCAGCGAAGGCCGGGAGGCCTGGGAGGGCGACGACGACTGACGGTTGTCCTGCGCTGTTCGCGGGTCCGTGGCGGTAGAATGGGCCGTGCAGGCGCCGACTGGTTGCGATCCTGACGGCGTGGCCCACGAACGGGCCAGGGGAGGCAGGATGCGCGGACTCGTGGCCGTGCTGGCCGCGGGCATTCTTCTCGGTGCCTGTGGCACGTCGACGGACGTGGCGGTCGATCCGGGCGGACCGTCCGCGCCTGTCGTGTCGCCTTCCGCCTCCGTCCCGCGTCCCCGCGCCCGTCGGCCACGCCGGCCAACGTCCTCGTGGCCGACGGGACCGCCCTCGCCCTCGTCTCCCGGACCGGCGGCGTCGACCTCGTGCTCGTGGATCCGGGCGGCGAGCGCCGGGTCGTCCGGTCCTGGGAGGACACGGGCGGCGAGACCGCCAACGCCGTCCTCGACTGGTCACCGGACGGCCGCCAGGCGCTCGTACGGACGTTCCGCATGAGCGAGGAGCGGGCGCAGCTCGTCACCGTCGACCTCGGGACGGGCGTGCAGCAGCCGCTCGCCGCCGAGGGCGAGGTGTCGTTCCTCGCCGGCAGCTTCACCCGCCCCACCGGCGCGAACCTCGTGGTCGCAGGCGGTGACGATCAGCACCGCACGCTCGAACGTCGCGACCGCAGCGGCGCGCTCCTGGCGTCCATCGGCGATGTCCGCGGGCTCGACTACGTCGTGCCGTCCCGCTGGTGGCTCTCCCTGCCCGACGGGACCGCGCTCGTGCTGGCCGACCCCACCGGGATCGCGGTCCACCGCAACGACGGCACGCTCGTGCGCACCGTGTCGGTGTCGCCGGCGGACGGGCCGTGCTGGCCGGTGCGCTGGTGGGACTCGGCGCGGGTGCTCGCGGCCTGCGTCGAGCCGCACGGCGAGGCCACGACGTGGCAGCGGCTGTGGCTCGTCCCGGTCGGTGGCGGCGACGCCACCCCGCTGAGCCCGGTCGGGACCGACGACCTGCCCGTCGTCGACTTCGGCTACAGCGATGCGCTGCACGTCGACGCTCGCACGTTCCTGCAGTGGACCGGCGACTGCGGCGCGGCCGCGGTCATGGAGCAGCGCGGCGACCGGGTCGTCCCGCTCGAGGTGGCCTCGCCGGACCGTCTGCCGGTCGAGGGCGTCTTCCTGCAGGGCGCCGCGGACGGGCGGCTGATGCTGCTGCTGTCGGCCGGCTGCGGTGGTGACGGTGGGCGTCTCGTGTCGACCGACCTCGACGGCGGCGACGTGCGGCTGCTGGTCCCGGCCGTCGACGACATGCTCGGCGTCGCCGACGCGCTGGTGTGGCCCGTGCGCTGATCCTGCCGCGGGGCGGGCCGGCTACTCGGACGTCGGGCCGGTGAACCGGGGTGAGCGCTTCTCGCGGATCGCGGCCACGCCCTCGTGCACGTCGGGTCCGCCGAAGCCGAGGAACTCCAGGCCGAGGGACGCGTCGAAGATCGGACCGGCCGAGCGCAGCCAATGGTTGAGCGCATGCTTCGTCCACCGGATCGCGCTCTGGCTGCCGGCGGCCAGACCGCTCGCGACCGCGAGCGCCCGGTCCTGCACGTCCGCGTCGTCCACGACGAGGGAGACGAGGCCGATGCGCTCGGCCTCCTCGCCGGTCAGGGGCGCGCTGGTGAGCAGGTGGTACTTCGCCTTCGCCATGCCGACGAGCAGTGGCCACACGATGGCCGCGTGGTCGCCGGCCGCCACCCCGAGGCGGGTGTGCCCGTCGATGAGCCGTGCCGTGCGTCCGGCCACCGAGATGTCGGCGAGCAGCGCCACCACCAGCCCGGCCCCCACGGCCGGACCCTCGATGGCCGACACCACCGGCTTGCTGCAGTCGATGAGGTGATGGACGAGGTCGCGCGCCTCACGCAGCACGCGCACCCGCACGGCGAAGTCGTCGGCCATGTCCTCGACGAGCGCGAGGTCGCCGCCGGCGGAGAACACCCCGCCCGCCCCGGTCACGATCGCCACCCGCGTGTCGGGATCGCGGTCGATCACCGGCCAGATCTCCGCGAGCTCGCGATGGCCGTCGTGGCCGACCGCGTTCAGCTTGCCGGGCGTGTCGATGACGATCCGCAGGACCCCGTCGGCGGGGTGCTCGAACCGCAGCGTCGTGAACCGGGCGTAGGGATCGTCGGTGGATGGCATGGGTTCCTCCGGGTCGGGTCGCCGCATGGTCGCACGGCAGCCAGCGGCGCACCGGTGCATCGGCGTACGCGTGCGTGCGCGAACGCACATCGAGCGCGCGGGGCGCCGGTACGGTCCGGGTGGGCTCGGCGCAGGAGGCTCGCATGGACTCGGACACGCTCATCGACACGATCCGTGCGTCGGTGATCGGTGAGGACGAGGTCGTCGTCGGTCCCTACGGGCCGCGGCGGGTGACCTACGCCGACTACACCGCGTCCGGGCGGGCACTCACCTTCATCGAGGACTTCCTGCGCGAGACGGTGCTGCCCCTCTACGCGAACACCCACACCGAGTCGTCGGGGACGGGTCTGCAGACCACCCGCTTCCGTGAGGACGCCCGCGCGATCATCCGGCAGGCCGTCAACGCCTCCGACGAGCACGCGGTCGTCTTCTGCGGCTCCGGCTCGACCGGGGCCATCGACAAGCTCGTCCACGTGCTCAACCTGCGGCTCCCGAACGACCTCGACGACGCCTTCGACCTGTCGGCGCACATCCCGGCCGACCGACGGCCGGTCGTGTTCATCGGTCCCTACGAGCACCACTCGAACGAGCTGCTCTGGCGGGAGTCGATCGCCGAGGTGGTCCGCATCCACGAGGACGCCGACGGGCACGTCGACCTGGGCGAGCTCGAGGCCGCCCTCGAACGCTACGCCGACCGGCCGCTCAAGATCGGCAGCTTCTCGGCGGCGTCGAACGTCACCGGCATCCTCTCCGACACCCGTGCGATCGCGGCTCTGCTGCACCGCCACGGGGCGCTGTCGTTCTGGGACTTCGCGGCGGCCGCGCCCTACGTCGACATCGACATGGCCGCCAGCGGCGCCGGTCCCGACGGCGAGCTGGACCACAAGGACGCCATCTTCATCTCCACCCACAAGCTCATCGGCGGCCCGGGCACGCCCGGCATCCTGATCGCCCGCCGCGAGCTGTTCCGCAACCGCGTGCCCGTCGTGCCGGGCGGCGGGACCGTCGCCTACGTGAACCCCGACGACCACGTCTACGTCGACGACATCGAGCGGCGCGAGGAGGGCGGCACCCCCGACATCGTCGGAGCCATCCGCGCGGGGCTCGTCTTCCAGCTCAAGCAGGCGGTCGGCGCGACGGTCATCCGCGCGCGCGAGGAGTCGTTCATCCGCCGTGCCATCGAACGGTGGGAGGCGAACCCCCACCTCGAGATCCTCGGCAACCACGACGCCGAGCGCCTGTCCATCGTGTCCTTCGTCGTCCGCCACGGCGAGGACGGGCGCTACCTCCACCACAACTTCGTCGTCGCGCTGCTCAACGACCTGTTCGGGATCCAGTCGCGGGGCGGCTGCTCGTGTGCCGGTCCGTACGGGCACCGCCTGCTCGGCATCGACCTCGACCGCTCGCACCGGTTCCAGCGCCAGATCGCCCGCGGCTGTGAGGGCATCAAGCCCGGCTGGGTGCGTGTGAACTTCAACTACTTCGTCAGCGAGACCGTCTTCGGCTTCGTGCTCGACGCCGTGGACTTCGTCGCTCGTGATGGTGCGGCGTTCCTCGCCCACTACGACTTCGACACGACGACCGGGCTGTGGCGGCACGAGGGCGGCCTCGTCGAGCCGCCGATGAGCCTCCACGACATCCGCTACGACGACGGTCGGTTCACCGCCGACACCCACCGGCGCACGACGGCGGAGTCCACGCTGGCGGACTATCTCGACGAGGCCCGCCGCATCGCCGCGGACCTGCGCGGCACTCCCGGTCGCGGCCATCAGACCAACCGGACGGACGGCGACGACTTCGAGGCCCTGCGCTGGTTTCCCCTGCCGGAGGACGGTGTCGAGCCGCTGCAGGCGCGCTGACACTGTGCTGGCCTGAAGCGGGCCTGTCCGCAGTCCCGAGCCCGCCGCGTCCCGTCGCCAGGAGCCACCGTGGCCCGCTATCGACTCCACCACGACGAGCCCGTCGACGTCGCGGTCCGGCGGATCGCGGCCGATCAGGTGGACCGTGCCCTCGCCGCATTCGGTGACGACGACCGTGGCGTCCACGACGTGATCCACCGCGTGCGCACCCGGTGCAAGAAGGTCCGCGCGCTCCTCCGTCTCGTCCGGGAGGTGGCCCCCGACCTCTACGCCACCGAGAACGCCGCCTTCCGCGACACGGCGAGGCGCCTCTCCGACCTGCGCGACGCCAGCGCCGTGTACGAGGTCTGCGACGCGCTGCTCGACACCTTCCCCGCCGGCGCCGACCACCTCTCGCCCGTACGCGACATCCTCTCGGCCCGGCGCGACGAGCTGGTGGCGGACGCGGACGCCGAGGCGACGCTCGTCGCCGTGGCCGGCGACCTGCGCGCGGTGCGGGAGCGCATCGACGGGTGGACGGTCGACGCGGACGGCTTCGACGCCCTCGCCGGGGGGCTGGCGAAGACCTACCGGCGCGCGGTCGACCGCCTCGCCGACGTCGTGGAGGACCCCACCACCGAGGCGCTGCACGAGTGGCGCAAGCGGATCAAGTACCACCGGCTGCACGTCCGGCTGCTCCAGGACGCGTGGCCGGCGGCGCTTCGGACACGCCGGTCCCTCCTCCACGACCAGACCGACGACCTCGGCGACGATCACGACCTCGCGATCCTCCGCAACCTGCTGCACCGCGACCCGGACCGCTTCGGCGGCACCGCCACCGTCGCCACGGTGACGGCGCTGATCGACCGCAAGCGGGCCGCCCTGCAGCAGCGGGGGCTGGCCCGTGGCCGCCGGCTCTTCGCGGAGCAGCCCGACGAGTTCGTCGACCGGCTGGGCGCCTACTGGGACATCTGGCGCCGCGAGCCGTCCGAGCCGCCCCTGCTGGCCGAGGCGACCGTCATGCCGGGCGACTGAGGCTACGCCGGCCCGTCACAGGCCGGGCACGGGGTGGCCACCGGCACGGCCCCGTCACCGGCGCAGGTCGTGCAGTCGTCGAGGCCCGCACCCAGGCATTCGGGGCACCAGGTGAACGGCGGGGCGCCGTCGTGCACGGTGAACGGGTCCGTCCAGCCGGTGCCGTGGCACTGCGGACAGGTGGTGGCCGGTGCGGTCACGAGCGGCGTGCGTCCGGCAGTGGTCGTCGTCGGCATGCTGGTCACGGCAGGCTCCGGGCGGTCGAGGGCATCGGCGTCGGCGTCCTGCGCACCATGCCAGGCCCGTGTGACATACCCGCGGAACCGCTGCGTCCTCAGGCCGTGATCATGCCGTCCTCGACGTGCAGCACGTCCGAGAAGCGCTGGAGGGTCCAGATGCACGCCGACGAGATGGGGCGGGTCTCGAGGAACGTCAGCGACGCGTGGTCGGAGGCGAAGCGCTCCCACTCCCACGGCTCCGGCTCCAGCCCGAGCAGCCGCCCGAGCACGACGCTGTTCGTCCCGGCGTGGGCGACCGCGACGATGCGGTGGTCGGGGTCCGCCACCCGCCACAGGTGGGTCGGGTCCTCGGGCGCGCGGGAGACGCCCCGCTCGACGAGGGCGTCCTCGAGCCCCGTGGTCACGCGCTGATGGAAGTCCCGGAAGCTCTCGCCGCCGGGCATGCCGTCCCACCAGTCCTGCCGTGGCCGCGTCCGTGCCTCGCGCAGCACGCGGCCCACCTCCTGCGTGGGCGTGCCCTCCCAGGAGGCAGGGAGGCGGATCTCCTCCAGCCAGTCGCACACCGTGGGATCCATGTCGAGCGCGTCGGCGATGGGCTCGGCCGTCTGCTGCGCCCGGGTGGCCGGGGAGACGAGCAGCTCCGTCACCCCCTCCCACGCGCGTCAGACGCGCGGCGGTAGCCGCCGCCTGCTCGCGTCCGAGCTCGGTCAGCGGCGGGTCGATGCGCGTCGTGTCGTCCGAGGTCCACAGCGGCTGCGCGTGGCGGATGAGGATGATCTCCATGGTTGCGTCGGGCCGGCCGGGGGAGGGCCCACCGACGACGCTAGCGCGTGGGGCGACCACCGCCGGGCCCGAACCGTCCAGCCGGCGTGCTGTCCACGCGCCACAGCGCGCGCCGGAGCACAAAGGGGAACAGTCGACTGTCGACCGCCGTTACTCTCAACGCGGCGAGGGCTAGTCAATACGGGCAAGCTCTCCCCGGGAGCAGGGCACTGCAGCACGAGCGGATCATGAGAGGGAAGGTGCTTCATGACCGACGAGTTCGGAAGGCTGCGCCGCCGTCTGATCGCCCAGTCGTACCTGTTCGAGGACCCCGGTGCGTACCGCGCCGGCGTCGAGGACGCGTTGGACGAGACGCTCCGCGTGTTGCGTGAGCACGACGCGTCCTGGCGGGTGCCGTTGCGTAGCGAGCGGAAGCCACCGGTCGGTGCATCCATGCGGCAGCCCGGAATCGCCTAGCAAACCGTTCCGAGCCCCCGAACATGACGCGAGACCAGGCCCCGTCCGGCAGGTCCGGACGGGGCCTGATGACGTGAGGGCCCGATGGCGATGACGGGCCCGATGACGTGAGGGGCCCGCGCGTGGTCCTCGAGGGGCGCGCCCTCGGCTCAGCCGCGCCGTGCCCCCGGGGGCGCCGGCGCGTCGGCCACCGTCGGTCGCACCGGCTGGCCGGGGACCAGGCAGCAGTCGAGCGGGCACGCGTCGTGGCCGGCTCCCCGCAGGCCGGCCGTGCGACGCGGCAGCGACTCGTCGACCCGCTCCGCGACGAGCTCGCGCACCATGGACGCGAAGCGCGGGTCGTCGCCGACGGTGCCGGCGCGGGCCATCGCGAGGCCGCAGCGGTCGGCGGTGGCCCGCGCCTCCACGTCGAGGTCGTAGACGACCTCCATGTGGTCGGACACGAACCCGATCGGGACGACCACGACCGAGCGGACCTCACTCCCGTCGGCCGCGAGGGCCTCGAGGTGGTCGTTCACGTCGGGCACGAGCCAGGGCACCGTCGGCGGCCCGCTCCGGCTGTTGTAGACGAGGTCCCAGTCGGCCACGCCCACCGCTGCCGCCACGAGCTCGCAGGCCGCGCGGGTCTGCGCCTCGTAGTCGCTGTGCCGCGCCATCGTCAGCGGGATGCTGTGGGTCGTGAACACCAGCCGGGGCGCCGGGTCGTCCAGCGCCGCCATCGCCTCGCGGACCCGGTCGGCCTGCACCGCGACGAACACGGGATGGTTGTAGTAGACGCGGATCTTGTCGACCGTCGGTGCCGACGACCCCACGGCCGCGCACGCCCGGGCGATGTCCTCCCGGTACTGCCGGCACCCCGAGTAGGACGCGTAGGCGGAGGTCACGAAGGCCAGGGCCCGGCGCACCCCGTCGTCGGCCATCTGCCGCAGCGTGTCCGCGAGCAGCGGGTGCCAGTTGCGGTTGCCCCAGTAGACGGGGAGGTCGGGCCCGTGGGCCGCCAGCTCGCCCTCGAGTGCCGCGATCAGCGCCCGGTTGTGCCCGTTGATCGGGGACACGCCGTCGAAGCGCCGGTAGTGGGCTCCCACCTCCTCGAGGCGGGCTCGGGGGATGTTGCGACCGGCGGTCACTCGTTCGAGGAAGGGCAGCACGTCCTGCTGACCCTCCGGCCCGCCGAAGGACACGACGAGCACGGCGTCGTAGCGTGGTTCGGCGCTGCTGTCCATGGCGTCCTCGCTCGGCGGGCGTGGGGCGGCTGCGGCGCGCATGGAACCACGCGCGCCCGTCCGGCGACTGCCGGCGCACCGGTTAGGCTGCTGCGGCACCCGACGAGGAGCTCCCGCCTTGCTCGCCGACGCGGACATCGAGCGGATCCTGGTGGTCACCGCGCACCCTGACGACGTGGACTTCGGAGCCGCGGGCACCGTGGCTTCGTGGACCGACGCCGGGATCGAGGTCGCCTACTGCATCGTGACCGATGGCGACGCCGGTGGGTTCGACCCCGACGTCCCGCGCGAGGACATCCCCGGCGTCCGCCGCGCCGAGCAGCGGGCGGCGGCGGCCGCCGTCGGCGTCACCGACGTGACGTTCCTCGGTTACCCCGACGGCCGGCTCACGGCGAGCTTCGACCTGCGGCGTGACCTCGCCCGCGTGATCCGCGAGCAGCGGCCGCAGCGTGTCCTGCAGATGTCCCCCGAGCGCAACTGGGACCGCGTGGCGTCCAGCCACCCCGACCACCTCGCGGCCGGCGAGGCGGCCATGTGCGCCGTCTATCCCGATGCCCGCAACGAGTTCGCCCACCCGCAGCTGCTGGACGAGGGCCTCGCGCCCCATGTCGTCGAGGAGGTGTGGATGATGGCGTTCCCGCAGCCGGACCACGTCGTGGACATCACCGACACGCTCGACCGGAAGGTCGAGGCGGTGCAGCGGCACACGAGCCAGGTCGTCGATCGGGCTGCCACCGAGGACATGGTCCGCCGGTGGACGAGCGAGAACGCGCGTCGCATGGGGCTCCCCGAGGGCCGGTACGCGGAGATCTTCAAGGTCGTCGCCACGGCCTGAGCCCCCGGATACGCACGTGATACGTGCGTATACGCCGTCCAGCGCGCGCACACAGCGCACGGACTGGCCCACGCGGGCTACCCGTGTATTCACTCTCTGCCATGTTGTGTCGACGCAGAGATGGGCACGGCGTCGTCGTCTTGGGGGTTCGCCATGACCATCCGTCGCATCCGGACCGGCCGCGGGGTGCCGGCCCTGGCGGTCCTCTTCCTGGTGCTGGGGCTGGCCGCGCCGGCGGCTCGCGCGCAGGAGGCGCCGACGACGGCACCCTCCGAGCCGGCCCCCACGCCGGCCTACCTGCAGACGGTCGACATCACGTTCCCGACCGACCCGGACAGCGTGCACTTCACCGACACCTACGACGCCTGCCGGTCGGGCTGCTCCCGCTACCACAAGGCGACGGACATCATGGGGGAGAAGCTGGTCCCCGAGTACGCCGCCGTCGACGGAACCATCTGCTACATCACCGGCATCGGCGAGCCCATGCCCTCGTGGGGCTACAACATCGACATCTGCGGTGACGACGGGCGCACCTACCACTACCTCCACATCAACAACGACACGCCCGGGACCGACGACGGGCAGGGCGGGACCGCGTTCGCCTACGCGCCGGGGATCGTCCGAGGCGTCCGCGTCGAACGGGGCCAGCTCATCGCCTGGATGGGCGACTCGGGCAACGCCGAGTCCACCGCCCCGCACCTGCACTTCGAGATCCACGACGACCGTGTCGACGACCCCTACGGATCCCACCGCCTCGACCCGTACCCGTCGCTGATGGCCGCGCTCGACCGTGGTGACGTGGTCACCGATCCGCCGCCACGGCCGACCCTCGCCGTCGTCCCCGCCCTCGAGCGCGTGTACGGCAGCGACCGGGTCGCCACGGCCGTCGCCCTGTCGGCCGCCGCGTTCGACCACGCCGACGAGGCGGTCCTCGCACCGGCCACCACGCCCGCCGAGGCGATCGTCGCCGGACCGCTCGCCGCCGAGCTCGGCGGGCCGGTGCTGACCATGGTGCCGGGCAGCATCGACGACCGGGTGGTCGCGGAGCTGGCTCGGCTGGGCACGAGCAGGGTCACCGTCGTCGGCGACGTCCTCGACGACGCCGGCCGTGCCGCGCTCGCCGCCCGCCTCGGCATCCCGACCGACGCGGTGACGCTCGTCACCGGTCGCACGCCCTTCGACACCGCCGGTGCCGTTGCCCGCCGGGTGTGGGAGCTGCAGGCCGCTGCCGGCCAGACGACCCGCCGTGCGCTCGTGGCCCTCGGGACGCATCCGGACCCGAGCCGTGCCTGGCCCGACTCGCTCGTGGCGAGCTGGGACGGTGCGGCGACCGGCCGTCCGGTGCTGCTCGTGTCTCCCGGCGTGCTCCCGGGTGTCACCCGCGTGGCGCTCGAGGGTGTCGACTCGGTGACCATCGTCGGTGGGACGAGCGCGGTCGCCACCGAGGTCGCCGACGCCATCGACCAGGTCGCCGGCAGCGTGGACCGCCTCTGGGGGCCGACGCGCTACTCGACCGCCCTGGCGGTGGCGGGCTCGCTGCTGGACAGCGGGAAGGCCGGGACGGGGAAGGTCTGGGGCGCGACCGGCCGCAACTGGCCCGACGCCGTGACCTCGGGACCTGCGGTCGCCCGGCTCGGGCAGCTGCTCGTGCTCGTCGACGGTGCCGACGAGGGCGGCGACGGCGAGGTCCGCGACTGGCTGGCACAGCACGGCACGGGGGCGCCGGTCGTCGGCGTCGGCGGCGCGAAGGCCGTCGCCGACGGCGCGCTGCGTCGGCTCGCCACCTGGACGGCCGGCTGACCGCAGCCATCCGGCGAGGATGGCTACGCTCGGCCATCCCTGCCCGCCTGCCCCAGGAGCCGTCGGTGAGTGACGCCCCCGCCTGGTTCCGTGCGGCCATCGCCGACGAGCCGCGCGAGGGCTGGGTGGAGGTCGAGGGCTGCCCGATCCACTACCTCACGTGGGGGCGCCCCGGCGCCCCGGCGCTGCTGCTCGTCCACGGCGGGGCCGCGCACGCACGCTGGTGGAGCCACCTGGCCCCGATGCTCGCGCGGTCCTACCACGTCGTCGCACCCGACCTGTCCGGGCACGGCGACAGCGGCCATCGCGGCGCCTACGAGCCCGCGCTGTGGGTCGAGGAGGTCCGCGCCGCCGCCATCGACGCACGGATCGCCTCGCAGCCGGTGCTCGTCGGGCACAGCATGGGCGGCTTCGTGTCGATCGTGGCCGCTGCCACCTACGGCGAGCACCTGGCCGGCACCGTCATCGTCGACTCACCGGTGCGGCGCCCCGACCCCGAGTCGGAGGAGGGGCGCGGCGGTGGGATGTTCCGCAACCCGAAGGTCTACCCCGACCTCGACACCGCCATGGAGCACTTCCACCTCGTCCCGCCGCAGCCGGTCGTGAACGACTACGTCGTCGACTACATCGCACGGCACTCGCTTCGGCAGGGCGAGGACGGCTGGTGCTGGAAGTTCGATCGTGGCATCTTCCAGCGCCTCGACAACCGCGTCTTCGGTGACTATCTCGCCGACGCACGTTGCCGGGTGGCCGTCTTCCACGCCGAGCTCAGCCGGATCGTGACCCCGGCGGTCACCGACTACATGAGCGAGCTGCTCGGCCGCAACGCACCGTTCGTCGAGATTCCCCAGGCCTACCACCACCTCATCCTCGACCAGCCGCTCGCCTTCGTCGCCGCGCTGCGGGCGATGCTGGCCGACTGGGAGCACACCGTGCCGCGCAGTGCGGTCACGGCCTGGAAGGGGCGGTAGCAGGGGGCGTCGCCGCACGGCGGGGCGCGACGGTCCCTACAGCTTGCGCAGCATCACCTGCTCGACGCGGTGCGTCGGGCCCTTGCGCATGATGAGGTCGGCGCGCGAGCGGGTCGGCAGGATGTTCTGGCGCAGGTTGCGGCCGTTGATGTCGTCCCAGATGCGGTTCGCGACCTGCCCCGCCTCGTCCTCGTCGAGCTCGGCGTAGCGGCGGAAGTAGGAGGCGGTGTCGCGGAACGCCGTGTGCCGCAGCGTCTGGAACCGTTCGACGTACCAGCGGCGCACGTGTGGCTCGGCCGCGTCCACGTAGATCGAGAAGTCGAAGAAGTCGGACACGAACACGTGGGGACCGTTGCCGTTGCGGTGGCTGCCCGTCTGCAGGACGTTGAGCCCCTCGATGATGAGCACGTCGGGGCGGCGGACCACGACGGAGCCGTCCGGGACGATGTCATAGGTGAGGTGCGAGTACACCGGTGCGCGCACCGCCGGCTTGCCGGACTTCACGTCGGCGACGAAGCGGACGAGCGCGGCCTGGTCGTAGCTCTCGGGGAAGCCCTTGCGGTCCATGAGGCCGCGCTGCTCGAGGACGCGGTTCGGGTAGAGGAACCCGTCGGTGGTGACGAGCGCGACCTCCGGATGGTCGGGCCACCGCGACAGCAGCGCCTGCAGGATGCGGGAGGTCGTCGACTTGCCGACGGCGACGCTGCCGGCGATCCCGATGATGAACGGGACCTTGGCCGGCAGATCGCCGAGGAACGTGTCGGTCGCCCGGTGCAGCTCCTGGCGCGCCGCGACGTAGAGGTTGAGCAGCCGGGACAGGGGGAGGTAGACCGCGACGACCTCGTCGAGGTCGAGCCGGTCGTTGAGGCCGCGCAGCTCGTCGAGATCGGTCTCGGAGAGGGTCAGGGGCGTCGCGGCCCGCAGCCGAGCCCACGCATCGCGGTCGAAGACCACCCATGGCGTGGCATGCTGGTCGGCGGCGGGCGGCATCGGGCGAGCTCCTCGGCAAACGGCCGCACCGTACTGCCGCGCGCCACCTCGCCGGCAACCGAGGACGGACGCACGGACGCAACGCGCCTGCCAGGCGTAGCCCTATGCTCGCGCAGCGTGACAGACGCGCACGGAGACAGTCATGTGACCACCGAGTCGTACCGACCGCAGCGCATCCGCCGGGCATCGATCCTGACGGTCGTGCTCACCTACGCCGGCTTCGGGCTGGCGTGGGTCGCCGTCGGTGACCTCGTCGTCGCTCCGCATCGCGGCATCCCGTGGCTCGACCTGTCGAAGGGCCTGCTCTTCGTCGCGCTCTCGGCGGTCATGATCGGCGCGATCCTGACCGTCCAGCACCGCCGGATGCTGCGCACCGAGCAGCGCAGCGACGAAGCGTGGGGGCTGCTCTCCGCCATCGTGGAGCACACCAACCTCGCGGTGATCGGCCTCGCGCCCGACGGCACCGTCGTCACCTGGAACCCGGCTGCCGAGCGGCTCACCGGCCAGCCGGCCGACGTGCTGCGCGGGCGTCCGCTGACCGACGTGTCGCCCCCCGGTGACCGGGCCGACCACGAGGCCATGCTGGCCGCGGCGCTCGACGGCGTGGCCCGTCACCACGAGACGGCGTTCCTGCGTGCGGACGGCAGCATCGTCCCCGTCGGCATGTCCGTCGGCCCGATCCGCGCCGAGAACGGGACGATCACCGGCATCTCGCTCGCCGGGCGCGACATCACCCAGCGCAAGCAGCTCGAGGAGGAGCTGCGCCGGCGCGTCGAGGACTTCCGCCGGCTGGCCGAGATCGCCGAGGAGGGCATGTACCGCGTCGGCACGGCGCCCCCGACGTTCGACTACGTGAACCCGGCCTTCGAGCGCAGCACCGGCTACCGCCTCGCCGACTTCCGCCGGGACCCCGACCTGTTCCATCGTGCCGTCCATCCCGACGACTGGTCGCTCGTCGACGACGCCCGCCACGGTCGTGGGGACGCGTGCTGGCCGGTGGAGCTGCGGTGGCAGCGACGGGACCGGACCTGGGTGTGGCTGTCGCTGCGCGAGGTCCCGGTCGAGAACGCCGACGGGCGGGTGGTCGCGGTGCACGGGCTCGTCCTCGACGTGACGGCTCGCCGCCGCCAGGCCGACGCCCTCGCACAGGCACTGCTCCAGGAGCGGCAGGCCACCGAGCAGCTGCGCACCGTCGAGCTCATGCGCCGGACGTTCCTGCGCGCCGTCTCGCACGAGCTGCGGACCCCGCTCACCTCGGTGCTCGGCTTCGCGTCGACGCTGCGGGAACACCACCGTCAGCTGCCCGCCGACCGGGAAGGGATCCTGCTCGACCGGCTGCTGGCGAACGCGCACAGCCTGCAGGGCCTGCTCGACGACCTCCTCGACGTTCGACCGGCTGAGCCGCGGCGCGGTGAGCCTCGAGCGTCAGCGCACCGACCCGGGTCGCGTGGTTCGCCGGGTGCTCGAGCGGCTCGACGCCGGACGCCGGCTGCGGCTGCACACCGACGACTTCGAGGCCGCGGTCGACGTGCCGAAGCTCGAGCGGATCGTCGACAACCTCGTCAGCAACGCGTTCAAGCACGCCGGCCCCGACGCGCAGGTGGACGTCCGCGTCGCCTACGAGGACGGCCAGGTCGTGCTGCAGGTCGAGGACACCGGCCCGGGTGTCCCGCCGGAGCTCCGGGAGCGGATCTTCGAGCCGTTCCAGCAGGGGCCGAGCGCGATCTCCGCCGCGAAGCCGGGGACCGGCATCGGGCTCAACCTCGTCCGCCAGTACGCGGAGCTGCACGGCGGTCGTGCCTGGCTGGAGGACGGCGCGTCGGGCGGAGCCCGGTTCGTCGTCCTGCTCCCCGACGACGCGACCGTCAGAGCAGCCGCGCCCAGAGGTGCAGCGCCCGCGTGAACAGCCCGTTGAGCACGGACGGGAACACGAGGACGACGATCAGCACGGCCGGCATCGAGTAGCGACGCAGCTGGTGCCAGCCGCCGAGCAGGCGCTGGGGCAGCAGCCGCTCGACCACGGCCGAGCCGTCCAGCGGCGGGAGCGGGATGAGGTTGAACGCGGCGAGGATCACGTTGATGATCCCGAAGGTGGTCAGCAGACGGGCCGGGACCGTGTCGAGCACGGTGCCGCTCACGGCGCCGGGCAGCGCCACCCGCATCACGATGGCCGCGACCACCGCGAGCACGATGTTCGTTGCGGGGCCGGCCAGGCTGACGAGCAGCCCGTGGTTGCGCGGGTCCCGCAGCCGGTCGATCCGCACCGGCACGGGCTTGGCCCAGCCGAACGCCCCGAGCCCCGACAGCGCCAGGATCGTCGGCAGCACGATCGTGCCGATCGGATCGATGTGGGGGATCGGGTTGAGGGTCAGCCGACCGGCCCGCTTCGCCGTGTCGTCGCCGTAGTGCAGCGCGACGACGCCGTGCATGACCTCGTGGAGGATCACGGACGGCACGAGCGCGGCGAGCACGTAGAGGATGTTGGTGAGGTTCACGACGCCGATGGTACGGGCCGCCGGCGCCGCGCCCGCACCCGTGCATGTTTGCTGCGTTTGCCCCGCGGCTCTCGTGATGCGACGGTGCGCTTCCTAGCCTCGGGACGACAGACCCGCCCAGTCCAGCCCGCCAGGGCAGACCCGCGAGGAGGAGACCACGTGTCGAACGAGAACTGGGGCTTCGAGTCCCGACAGGTCCACAGCGGTGCCGAGCCGGATCCCGTGACCGGGGCCCGCGCCGTGCCGATCTACCAGACGACGAGCTACGCCTTCCGGGACACCCAGCACGCCGCAGACCTGTTCGCCCTCGCCGAGGAGGGCAACATCTACACGCGGATCATGAACCCGACCCAGGGCGTGTTCGAGGCCCGCATGGCCGACCTCGAGGGCGGCGTCGGCGCGCTCGCGGTGGCGAGTGGCCAGTCCGCCGAGACGCTGGCGTTGCTGAACCTCGTCGGCCCCGAGGGTGGCGGCCACGTCGTCGCGTCGTCCTCGCTGTACGGCGGGACCTACAACCTGCTGCACTACACCCTGCCGCGTCTCGGTGTGCAGGTGTCGTTCGTCGAGAACCCGACCGACCTCGACGAGTGGCGCGAGCTCGCGACGGACGCGACGATCGCCTTCTACGGCGAGTCGATCGGCAACCCGCGCGGCGACGTGCTCGACATCGAGGGGATCGCACAGGTGGCCCACGAGGCCGGCGCGCCCCTCATCGTCGACAACACGCTCGCCACGCCGTACCTGCTCCGCCCGCTCGAGTGGGGCGCCGACGTGGTGCTCCACTCGGCCACGAAGTTCATCGGTGGCCACGGCACCACCATCGGCGGCGTCATCATCGACGGCGGGAGCTTCGCGTTCTCCGACGCCGACCGCTTCCCGGGCTTCACCACCCCGGACCCGTCCTACAACGACCTCGTGTACTGGGACGCGCTCGGCCCCGGCGCCTACATCGCCAAGGCCCGGGTGCAGCTGCTGCGTGACCTCGGACCGGCGATCTCGCCGTTCAACGCGTTCCTGCTCCTGCAGGGCCTCGAGACGCTCAGCCTGCGGATGGAGCGGCACGTGAGCAACGCCGAGGCCGTGGCCGCGTTCCTCGCCGGCCGCGACGACGTGACCTGGGTCGCCTACCCGGGCCTGGACGACAGCCCCTACGCCGAGCTGCGTCGCAAGTACCTACCGAAGGGTGCCGGCGCGATCCTGTCGTTCGGGATCGAAGGCGGCGTCGACGCCGGCAAGCGGTTCGTCGAGTCGCTCGAGCTCTTCAGCCACCTCGCGAACGTCGGTGACGCCCGCAGCCTCGTCATCCACCCGGCCACGACGACGCACGCCCAGCTGAGCCCCGACGAGCAGCGTGCGGCCGGCGTCCAGCCCGAGCTGGTCCGGCTGTCGATCGGCATCGAGACGGTCGACGACATCATCGCCGACCTCGAGCAGGGCTTCGCCGCCGCCCGCTGACCGTGGCCAGCGACGCGCTCCCCGCCACCGGCGCCTGGCGTCCCGGCATGCCGCCGGGGCGTCGGCGCTTCGTGACGCTGTTCGACCACGCCCCGCTGCAGCTCGAGCTCGGCGGCGAGATCGGGCCGGTCACCGTCGCCTACGAGACGTGGGGCACCCCCGACGAGAGCCGCACGAACGCGGTCCTCGTGTGCCACGCGTTGACCGGCGACAGCCACGTCGCCGGACCCCCCGGCGACGGCCACCCCACGCCCGGATGGTGGGACGGGCTCGTCGGGCCGGGCCGCGGGCTCGACCCGGAACGATCCTTCGTCGTGTGCCCGAACGTGCTCGGCGGCTGTCAGGGCACGACGGGGCCGGCCTCCACCGCGCCCGACGGGCGGCCCTACGGCAGCCGCTTCCCGACGGTGACGATCCGTGACCTCGTCCGGGTCGAGATCGCCTTCTCCGACGCGCTCGGCATCGACCGCTGGGCGGGGGTGATCGGCGGTTCCATGGGCGGCATGCAGGTCCTCGAGTGGCTCATCATGGCGCCCGAGCGGGTGGCGCACGGGATCCCGATCGCGACGGGAGCGGCGGCCTCGGCCGAGCAGATCGCGCTCCAGTCGACCCAGGTCCGCGCCATCGAGCTCGACCCACGGTTCTGCGGTGGGGACTACTACGAGGCGGCGCCCGGCGAGGGGCCCCACCGCGGGCTCGGGCTCGCGCGCCGGGTCGGGCATCTGAGCTACCGCACCGAGGACGAGGTCCGCCACCGTTTCGGCCGGCTGCCCCAGGGCGACGAGGACCCGCGCCGGGGCGGCCGGTACGCGATCGAGTCCTACCTCGAGCACCACGCCCGCAAGCTCGCCCGGCGGTTCGACGCGAACACCTACATCCGGCTGACCGACGCGATGACCCACCACGACGTGGGCCGCGGCCGGGGCGGGAGCGCGGCCGCGCTCGCGCGGATCACCAGCCCGACGACCGTCATCGCCGTCGACTCCGACCGCCTCTACCCGCCCTACCTCCAGCACGAGATCGCCGAGCTCGTCGCCACCGCCGGGGAGGTGGTGACGGTGCCGTCCGCCTACGGCCACGACGGCTTCCTCATCGAGACCGACGCGCTCACGCCGGCCGTGCGCACGGCACTCTACGGCGATGCCGAGGTGCCCCCGGCACGGTGACCGCCGCGGCGACCGACGCGCCTGCATTGGCATTTCGGCTCGCCACGCGCCACCCTGCGCACCCGCTTCCGTCTCCACCGCCCCCTTCTCTGCCCAAGGCCTTCCCATGCACACCAGACGGTTCCTCGGACTGCTGCTCGCCCTCCTGCTCCTCCTCGCGGCATGTAGCGGCGGCGGCTCGGACGAGGGCGCGGGCACCGCGTCGCCGGCCAGCGGCGCCGACCTGCCCGACAGCGTCGCGGCGCGCGTCGGCGACCAGGAGATCACGACGGCACGCCTCGACGACCTGCTGCAGGCCGCGAAGGAAGGCAACGCGCAGGTCAAGCAGATGCTGGACGGCGACCAGGGCGACCAGATCAAGACGCAGCTCGAGGCGCGGCTGCTGTCGCAGATGATCGTCAACGAGATCGTCATCCAGTCCGCGAAGGACATGGGGCTCGACGTGTCCCAGCAGGACGTTGAGGCGAAGCGCAGCGAGCTGACCCAGCAGGCCGGGGGCGAGGAGCAGTTCAAGAGCCAGATCGACCAGGCCGGCCTGACCGACGAGCAGCTCGCGCAGGAGCTCACCGGGATCGCCGCCCTGGACAAGGTGCGCGAGAAGCTGACCGGCAGCGCGAGCCCGGCACCGGCCCCCGCCCCCTCGCCGGGCGCGTCGCCGGGGCCCGTGGAGGCCTGGCTCATCGAGCAGGTCAAGCAGGCCGACGTGGTGGTCGCCGACCGCTACGGCCACTGGGACCCCGAGACCGCCTCGGTCGTCCCGCCGACGCCCGTCGCGCCGCCGACCGGCGCGACGACCACGGCGCCGTCCGACACGTCCAGCCCCGCCGGGACCGAGCCGTCGCCGGCCGCGAGCGCCACCCCGTGACCTCGGCCGGGCGGAGCTGCCGGGGCGCCGGCCCGCATCTCCGACCGAAGGTTCGCTGCGATCTGGGCGGCGACGCGTCACACTGTGGTGATCACGTCAGCTGTCGAGACCCACGTCCCCGCACCCGGAGCCCGCATCCGTGGCCCTGACGCGAACCCACCGTGTGTGGCTTCAGCGCGTCGCCGCCGTCCTCATCGTCGTCGTGGGTGTGCCGTTCCTCGTCGCGCTGGGCAGCTTCACGGGTGACGCGCTGATCCGGGAGGGCGAGCCCTCGCCGCGCACCGTCATCGCCGACCAGCGGATCCGGATCATCGACGCGGATGCCACGGAGAAGGCCCGGAAGACCGCGGCCGAGTCGGTGTCCCCGGTCGAGGTGTTCGACGACGCCGCGCAGGCCGAGATCGTGTCGGCGGTACGTGACGTGTTCGCCGACGTGCGTTCCGTGCGCGAACCGGTGTCGGCCGCCAGCCGGCAGCAGCCCGCCGGGTCGGGCCCGCCGACGGCGGCCGCGTCGCCGACGGTGCCGGGCACCCAGGCGCAGGTTCGTGCGCTTCGCACCCGTGTGCCCGAGCTGTCCGACGCCGGGCTCGAGGCGCTCGTCGGCCTGTCCTCGACCGAGCTCGCCCGTGTCGAGTCCGAGACCGTCTCCATCGCCCAGCAGCTCGCCCGGCAGCGCATCACGGCCGACGACATCGAGGAGACCGTCAACCAGCAGCTGCGCGTCGAGCTCGCGCTGCGCAGCTTCCCCGACGACGTTCGGGGATTCGGTGGTTGCACCGCTGGTGCGCTCGATCATGAGGCCCACGGTCAAGGTCGATCCGGATGCGACGAGGGCGGCCCGTGAGCGTGCGGCGTCTGAGGTCGGCGACGTGGTGCGCACCTGGCAGCGCGGCGAGCCCATCGTCCGCGAGGGCGACGTTGTCGATCCTGCCGAGCTCCAGGCCCTCGAGCAGGCCGGCATGGTCGGGACCGACCCGCGCATCGCCGTCGTGCGGGCCTTCGGGGCCATGGCGCTGGTCGTGCTCGTCGGGCTGATCTACCTGCGTCGGATGCAGCCGAAGGTGTGGCGCTCGGGGCGCAAGGCGTTGCTGCTCGCGAGCCTCGTCTTCGCCTACGCGCTGATCGTGGTCGCCGTGCGGTTCGTGACGGACACGGCCAGCTCCGGGTGGTGGTTCGCCGTGCCCGCGGGGGCCCTGGCGATGCTCTCCGCCATCCTCGTCGCGCCGGTCGTCGGGATCGCGACGATGCTGCCGGCGGTCGTCATCGTGCTGCTGCTCTCGCCGCAGTCCATGGCCGTGACCGTGTTCGCGGCGGCCGCCGTGCTGATCAGCGTCCCGCTCGTGACCGAGATGGCGTCTCGGGGCGACCTGCGCTCCGCGACGCTGCGGGCGGGGCTGGCCTACCCGGTGCTCGCGGTCGTGGCCGTCGCGGTCTTCGGGCCGCGCGACGACCTCCTGCTGGCGGCCGGCGCTGCGGCGGTCAACGGGGCGGTGACGGCGATGATCGTCCAGGGCGCGCTGCCGTTCGTCGAGACCCTGTTCCGGCTGCCCACCGTGACCGCGCTGCTCGATCTCGCGGACCGCAACCATCCGCTGCTGCGTGAGCTCGAGCAGAAGGCGCTCGGCAGCTACAACCACTCGGTCATGGTCGCAGCGCTCGTCGAGCGGGCATGTCGCCGGATCGGCGCGAACGCGCTGCTCGGCAGCGTGGCATCGCTGTACCACGACATCGGCAAGGTCCGACAGCCCCACTTCTTCATCGAGAACCAGCAGGGAATCCCGAACCCGCACGACGACATCGAGCCGGAGGTCTCCGCCGTCATCATCCAGAACCATGTCGTCGACGGCGTGGAGATGGCCCGCGAGTACCGGCTGCCTCCCGAGGTCGTCGCCTGCATCGGCTCGCACCACGGCACGATGCTCGTGACCTACTTCTACCGCAAGGCGGTCGAGCGGGCGAAGGACGACGGCGGGCACGTCGACGAGTCGCACTACCGCTACAAGGGCACGAAGCCGCGCGGCAAGGAGGCGGCCGTGCTCCTCATGGCCGACTGCTGCGAGGCGACGACCCGCTCCATGGCGATGGAGCGGGGCACGCTGCCGCGCACCGAGATCGAGGACGTCGTCGACCGGCTCATCCAGGACCGGGTCGACGACGGCCAGTTCGAGGAGGCCGACCTCACCTTCGCCGAGATGAACGAGGTCAAGGCGTCCATCGTCGAGGCGCTCGTCGGGATCTACCACCCGCGCATCGCGTACCCGCAGGGCGAGTCCGTCGAGCCCGAGCGTGTGCGTACCTCGTGAGGTGATACCTTCATGATGCGGCGCCGGGGGAAGCTGGCGCCGACATCCACCTCAGGCGCCACGCCTGAGGGACACAACCAGGAGCCCGGCCCGGGCACATCGTGCTGTCATATCGTGCTGTCACGATCCGTGCTGTGCTGCGCTCCGTGAGCAAGAGGTCATGCAGCGGTGTCCGACCAGGTCCCCGAGGAGCAAGTTGCAGACGAGCAGGTGGCGGCCCCGTCGGCGCCGGCCACGCTCGACCGGCCGTTGCGTGCCGGCGATGTCGTCACCGGCACGGTCGTCCGTCTGACGGACTTCGGCGCCTTCGTCGACGTACCGTCGGGTCCGGAGGGGACGGTCACCGGACTCGTCCACATCTCCGAGGTGGCGGCCGGCTTCGTCGACAACATCTACGCCCACGTCGGCGAGGGTCAGCCGGTCGAGGTGAAGGTGCTCTCGATCGGCGACGACGGCAAGGTCGGCCTCTCCATGAAGCAGGCCGACCCCGACTGGGAAGAGGAAGCGGAGCTCGAGCGGCCGCGTCGCAGCACCATCGACAAGGACTTCGACCGGCGCCTGCGCAAGTTCATGCACGGCTCCCAGTCGATCCAGGGCGAGATCCGTCGCCAGCGCCGTTCGCGGCTCGGCCGCGACCGCTGAGACCGACCCGCGGCCTCGGGCGGCTCAGGACCGCCCGAGGAACGTCTGGGTGAGCAGCTGCTCGTACCAGCTGTCCTCCTCGAGGAGCAGGTGCAGGTCGAGCAGGTCGTCGTAGGTCAGCGGGGCGCCGGCCGGCGGCGACTCCGGGTGCGGCGGGCGGTCGTCCGCGACCGAGGCGCGATGTCCCTGCCACGGTGCGGTGTCCTCGGTGGAGACCTCGACGCCTCCCTCGATGAGGAGCTCGATCACGCGGGGGCCGGCGGGCTTCACGGCGAGGTCGCCACAGACCGGGCATCCGAACGCGTAGCTGCTGCCCGGGTCCTCGGCGGACCAGCCGATGACGTTGGTCTCGGGAGGCGTGAGGTGCAGGGTGATGTCGGTCGGTCGAAGGTCGACCTCCTGCGTACACGACGGGCACTTCGCGCGGATGGTTCTCACGGCTGTCTTCTCCTCGGTCGTCCGCCGTGCACAACGAGGAGGGAAACCGACGGTGACGGCGTCTGCCCTGGCCGAATGGGGCCTGCCGACCGCGCGGGTAGGGGCGAGCCGGACACCTCGGACGTGGCCCCTGTTCGACCGGACGGGACGCGACTGGCCGCTAGGCGTCGTCGCCGAGCGCGAACCCCGCGTCGAGCGCCTGCTCGGAGTAGGTCCGGAACGCGATGACCGTCTCGGTGTCCTCGATGCCGGGCACCTTGTCGATCCCGGCGGTCACGACCTCGGCGAGATCCTCGTTCGCGCGGACCTTCACCTTCGCGATGAGGTCGTAGCGGCCCGTCACCGAGTACAGCTCCGACACGCCGTCGATGTCGACGATCGTGTCGGCCACCTCGGGAACGGCGTCCACCGCCACGTTGATGAGCACGAACGCGGTGATCACGGCTGGCTCCTCATGCGGGCGGTGCGCTCCCGGGCGACGGCATCGTAGTCGTCGACGCGTCCTCGTCCTGCGGGGCGTCCGCGCGCGGGTCGTCGTCGCGCGGGTCGTCCTCGCGCGGGTCGGCATCGTCCTCGCCGCCGTCGCGGTCGGCGTCCCCGGGCCCGGTGGTGTCACCGCGGCGCTCCCACCACCGCAGGCCGATGGCGGCCGCGACGATGAGCAGCAGCGACACCCAGCCGTTGCGGCTCAGGCCGAGGAAGCGGAACGTCGTGTCCGTGCGGATCAGCTCGACGAGGAACCGCATGGTCCCGTACAGGATCGCGTAGACGCCGAGCAGCGACCCGCGGCGCAGGTCACGCCGGCGGTCGATGTAGAGCAGGACCCCCACGATCAGCAGGTTGTACAGCGACTCGTAGAGGAACGTGGGGTGGAAGGTCGCGAAGCCCGCGAACTGCTCGGGCCGGTGCGCGGGGTCGATCTGCACCGCCCAGGGCAGGTTCGTGGGCGTCCCGAACAGCTCCTGGTTGAAGTAGTTCCCCCACCGTCCGATGGCCTGTGCCAGGGGGATCCCCACCACGACGGCGTCGGCCACCTTCGCCACGTCGAGCCCCCACCGTCGCGCGAGGCCGATGGCCGTGATCGCGCCGAGCGTGAGGCCGCCGAAGAAGGCGAGGCCGCCCTCCCAGACGAAGAGCACCGCCCAGGGGCGGCCGTCGAAGCGGTAGAAGTGGGTGCTGACGTAGGCCGCACGCGCCCCGACGAACCCGGCGATGACCGTCCAGATGAGGATGCGCTCGAGCACGTCGCCGTCGCCGCCCATGGCCTCGAAACGCCGGCGGGCCACCACGAACGCGAGGGCCACGCCGATGGCGATCAGCACCCCGTAGAAGTGGATCTGGAGCGGGCCGAGGTAGAACGAGTTGACGGGCGGGGACGGGAACGAGGCGAGCATCGCGATCTCCATCGGTCCGTGCTCGGGACGGGCAGCCACAGACCGTATCCGGCGGCCGGCGCACGGCCGTCAACCGCCGCGGCTACGGTGCGTCGTCGATGGGAACACGCCGAGCGCGCGACGCCTTCCCCGCGGACGACTTCCGCGGTGCGGTGCAGGCCGTCGTCGCCGCCATCCCGGCCGGTGTGGTCGCGACCTACGGCGAGGTCGCGGCGGAGGCCGGACGGCCCGGTGCCGCCCGCGCCGTCGGCACCATCCTGCGCCACCACGGCGGTGACCTGCCCTGGTGGCGGGTGGTCAGCGCCACCGGCCGGCTCGTCCCCGGCGGCGAGGACCGTCACGCGGCGCGGCTCGCCGCCGAAGGGGTCAGCGTGGCGGACGGGCGCGTCGTCGGCATGCGGGGTCGCCGCTGACCACGGGTACGGTGCGGCCGGCGAGGACGAGGCGCGAGCATGGCCCGGACGGTGGCGCAGGCATGGCGGGAGCGGCGGCGATGAGCCGCTCCACGCCACTGCACGCCGCGACGTGGGCCTGGTGGGCGATCGCCGCCGTCGTCACCGTCCAGCTGGCCCCGAGCCCCACCTACGTGGCGCTCGTCGTCGCGCTCGCCGGCCTCCTCGTGGAGCTGCACGGCGACCGGGGACCGCTGGCACGCGCGTTCCCGGTGCTCGTCGCCTTCTCGTTCCTCTTCGTCGGCGTGCGTGTCCTGCTGACCGCGCTGACCGCCCACGGGACGGGGCGGGTCCTGTTCCGGCTGCCGCAGGTGACGCTGCCCGCGCTCGCCGGTGGCTTCGCCGTCGGGGGGACGGTCGAGTCCACGGTGGTCCTGCGGGCCGCCGCGGAAGGCTTCGTCGTGGTCGGGGTCGTGGCCGCCTTCGCCGCGTTCAACGCCGTGGTCTCCCACCACGAGCTGGTCCGGCTCGCCCCTCGCGCGTTCCACGAGGTCGGCCTGGTCGTCACGGTCGCGCTCGCCTTCGTGCCGGCCACGGTCGCGACGGTCGCCGCCGTTCGGGAGGCCGACCGCGCCCGCACCGGCGGGCGGGTCGTGCGGCGCGGCCGGTGGCGACGGCTCCTGCTGCCCGTGCTCGAGTCCGGCATGGAGCGGGCCATGCGGCTCGCCGAGTCGATGGACGCCCGCGGCTTCGCCCACGGTGGCGCCGGCCCGCACGAGCGACGTGCCGGGTGGTTCGCGCTGGCCGGCCTGCTCGGGCTGGCCGCGGCCTTCGCTGCGCTCGTCGGCAGCGAGCGGATCCTTGCCGGCGGGCTGCTCCTCGTCGGGACGGTGGCCCTCGTCGTCGCCGTCCGGGTGGCCTCGCAGGGGACCGGCCGACCCCGCTACCGGCCGTCCCGCCCCACGCGCCGGGACCTGGCGGTCGCCGCCACGGTGACGCTGGCGCCGCTGAGCATGGCGCTGCTCGCCGCGGGCGGCACGGACCTCGCCTGGCACGTCGGGGCGCAGCCGTGGCCGCCCTTCGACCCGGTCGCGCTCCTCCCGCTCGCACTGCTCGCCGTGCCCGCCGCGCCGCCGCTGCGGCCCGTCCGTCCGGTCGAGCGGGAGGCGACCCCGTGAGCATCGACTTCCGCGAGACCACGTTCACCTACCCGCTCGCGGGCGGTCCCGCGCTCGCCGACGTCGCCCTCGCCGTCGAGACGGGGGAGGTGCTGCTCGTCGCCGGCAACGCCGGGTCGGGCAAGTCGACGCTGCTGCGCACGATCAACGGGCTCGTGCCCCATGCCAGCGGTGGCCGGTTCGCCGGGGACGTCGTCACCTTCGGCCGATCCGTCCGCGACCATCGCCCCCGCGACCTCGCCGACGTGGTGGGGTTCGTCCATCAGGATCCGGAAGCCCAGTTCGTCGTCGACCGCGTCGAGGCGGACGTCGCCTTCGTGCTCGAGAACCTCGGCGCAGACCCGGTGACGATGCGCCGGCGGGTCGAGGAGGTCCTCGACGCGCTCGGGGTCGCCCACCTGCGCCACCGCTCGCCGGCCACCCTGTCCGGCGGGGAACGGCAGCGCGTCGCGATCGCCGGGGCGCTCGCCGCGGCCCCCGCGGCGCTCGTCCTCGACGAGCCGACCTCCCAGCTCGACCCCCAGGGCGCCGACGACGTGCTCGCCGCCCTCCTGCGCCTGAACGCCGACCTCGGCACCACGATCGTCCTCGCGGAGCACCGCCTCGAGCGCGCCGGGCCGCTCGCCGACCGGGCCGTCATCGTCGACGGCGGACACGTCGGGGCGCCCGGCGAACCCGGTGCGGTCCTCGCCGGCTACGACGGGGCGCCGCAGGTCACCCGGCTCGGGGCGCTGCTCGGCTGGGACCCCCTGCCGCTCACCGTGCGCGACGCGCGCCGTCAGGCCCGCCGCCACCCGCCCGCCGGCCTGGCGGCTCCCGCGGACGACCCGCCGCAGGCGCCGGGTGTGATGCTGCTCGGCGCGAACCACGTGCGGGTGGCCCGCGACGGCGCGCCGGTGCTCCGCGACGCCGCGCTCGTCGCCCACCAGGGGGAGGTGGTCACGCTCATGGGCCGCAACGGCTCCGGCAAGACCACGCTGCTGCGCGTGCTCGCAGGCCTCCTCGACGCCGACGCCGGCGAGATCGTGCGCAAGGGCACGGTCGCCTACGTGCCCCAGGACCCGAACGCCCTGCTGTTCGCGACGACCGTGCGTGGCGAGCTCGAGCACACCCTGCGGCTGCTCGGCCGGCAGGACCCGGCCGCGGTCGACCGGATGCTCGCGGCGTTCCACCTCGAGCCCCTGGCCGACCGGCACCCGCGGAGCCTGTCCGGTGGCGAGCGCCAGCGGGTGGCGATCGCCGCCGTGGCCGTCGGCGGCGCCGACGTGCTGCTGCTCGACGAACCCACCCGGGGGATGGACGCGGCATCGATGGCCGCGCTGGAAGCGGCCCTGCGCGCCCACACGGCCGCGGGCGGCGCCGCCGTCGTCGCGACCCACGACGTCGAGCTGGCGGCCCGGCTGGCGGCGCGGGCCGTCGTGCTCGGCGAGGGCGACGTTGTCGCGGCCGGTCCGGCCCGGCGGGTCCTGTCCGGCTCCCTGTTCGCCCCGCAGGTCCTGCGGGTGCTGCCGCCGTTCCTGACCGTCGAAGAGGTCGCGGCCGCACTGCCGGGCGGGGCGGCGGCAGGAGCCGACGGCGGCGACCGATGAGCGCGCCGCTCGCCCCCCGGGAGCGGTGGCGCGCCGCCGCGGTCTACACCCTCGTCGTCGTGGTCGGTGCGGCGGCGTTCCTGTGGCCCTTCTTCGTCCCGGCGTCGGCGCTGCCGACCCAGCGGCACGCCGCGGACGCGCCGCTGCTCGCCGCGGTCGTCGGCGGGCTCGTCGTCGTCGCGGTGCTCGTCGAGATCCGGACCCGCCGGATGAACGGCGCCACGGTCGCGCTGCTCGGCGTCCTCGCGGCCTCGGCGGGGCTGCTCCGCCTCATCGACCTGCCGGGCGGGGGCTCGGGGATGTTCTTCCTCGTCGTCCTCGCCGGCGCGGCCTTCGGGCCCCGCTTCGGGCTGCTGCTCGGGACCACCGCGATGGCGGTCTCGGCCGTGATCACGGGCGGGATCGGGCCGTGGTTGCCCTTCCAGATGCTCGCGCTCGGCTGGATGGGGGCCGGCGCCGGCGCGCTCGGTCGCCGCACCCGGCGCTGGCACCCGGTCGGCGAGGTGGCCGTCCTCGCCGTCTACGGGTGGGCCTGGGGGTTCCTGTTCGGCGCGATCATGAACCTGTGGTTCTGGCCCTTCGTCCGCGACGGGGGCCCCACCTCCTACGCCGCCGGCCTGTCGCTCGCCACGACGGTGCAGCGCTACCTCGCGTTCTACACGGTCACGTCGTTCGGGTGGGACGCCGCCGGCGCGCTCGCCAACGCGGTGATCATCGCCGTGACCGGCCGGGCACTGCTGACCGCCATGCGTCGCTTCAGCGTCCGGCTCGACCCCGTGGTCGAGCTCCTCCCCGTCGGCAGCGAACCAGCCTGAGGGGTTCAGGACAGGTGCAGCCGACCGGTGAGCATCCGCGGCCGGGGGCGAACCGATCGGCGCGCACCGGCACCCGGGTCGATGCTCGTGATCTGGCGCCCGCCCACCCGGGTCACGACGTGCCCGAGCCCGTCGATCGTCGTGGACGACCGGAGCTCGGGCGGGACGCCCCGACCCCGCGACGGTGGGAGGAGCGGCAGCGCGTGCCCGTGGATCTGGGAGAACGGCACGGTCCCGCCGACGTCGGCGTGGGCCAGCCAGGGCCCCCGCAGCTCGCGCTTCGGCTCCGTCCAGGCGACGCCCGGGTCGGCGTCCCGGGCGGCCATGGCCCCGGCCGCGAGCACGTGTGCCGCGTGGTTGGCCGGGTCGGCGAGCGCCCGGGCGGCCCCGACGTGGTCGGGCTCGCCGAGCGCCCGCCAGGACCGCACCGTCAGGCCGGCGTGGGAGATCAGCACCGGGCCGAGCGTCTCGTCGTCCACCGCGACGGCCGGGCGCAGGAAGCCCTCCTCCCACCACTGCGCGACGCGGGCGGCGATCCGCCCGTCGATCGGCGGGACCCAGAAGTCGATCCCGCCGGGCACGTACTGGGCCTCGTGGTTGCCGAGCAGCTGGATCCAGCGGCCGGTCCGCGCGAACAGCGTGTCGACGACCGCGACGACGAGCTCGCTGACCGGCCCCTTGTGCACGAGGTCGCCGACCTGGACGACGACGAGATCCTGCGGCCAGTCGACCCGTCGGGGGACGTTGCGGTCGTCGACCTCGACCCCGAGCCGCGACAGCGTCGTCAGCAGCGGCTTCAGGTGGCCGGACAGGTCCCCGATGACCGCGATGCGGGACGCCGTCACGCTCGTCGGCTCGCCACTGGTTGCCACCGGGTACTCCTCTGGCCGGACGGCGTCCGCGGACAGTAGGGTGTCTGCGACCCCGACGGTGGGGAAGCCGGTCGAAGTCCGGCGCTGACCCGCAACCGTAGGCCGTCGTCCGCGTGGTACCCGCGCGTGGCGAGGGCGAGCCGGAGCACCGTCGTCGGGATCACGGCTCCACGCGACCGTCGTGGACTGCGGTTGGAGCCCGGACACCGTCGCCCGTCCGCGGGCCGTGGCGCTTCGGGCCCACGAGCCCAAAGGACACCTGCTCATGCGACGCCTCCTGGCGGCGGTCACCGCCGCCTTCCTGCTGCTCCCGCTCGCCCTCCCGGTGACGCCGGCCCTCGCGACGCCCACGACGGGCTCGCCGACGACCGATCCCGACCTGGCCACCTCCTACGCCGCCACCTGGATCGCCCGGCAGGTCGGTCCCGACGGTGCCGTCACCGGCTTCACCGGCGATCCCGACGTCGGCAGCACCGTCGATGCGGCCCTGGCGCTGGCCGCCACCGGTCACGGCGGCCCGGCGTTCACCCGCGCCGTCGACTACGTGGCCGCTCACTACCCCGCCTACGTCGTCGACGCGGACCGCAACGACCTCGCCGGTCAGCTCGGCAAGGTGGCGCTGCTCGCCGTCGCCGCCGGTCGCGACCCGCGGGCCTTCGGCGGCGGCGACGCCGCCCACGACCTCGTCGCCCGGATCCGGGCGACCCGCCGCACCAGCGGCCCCGAGACGGGCATGTACGGGCAGGCGGAGCCCAACGGGTTCGCGCAGGCGCTGCTGCAGTCCTACGCCATCCTCGGCCTGCGCGCGGCCGGCGTGTCGCCCGACCCGTCCGCCGCCGACTGGCTCGTGGCCCAGCAGTGCGCCGACGGCGGCTTCCCGCCCTACCGCTCGCCCGACGCCCGGTCGGCGGGCGACGGGTGCACGGACACGCCCCCCGACACGAACACGACCGGGGTCGCCGCCCAGGCGCTGACCGCCGTGGGCCGTGTCGGCCAGCACGACGTGCTCGGATGGCTCGCGGCCATCCAGAACACCGACGGTGGCTTCGGGTTCGGGGCCGCCGACGCGACCGACCCCAACTCCACCGCCCTCGCCATCCAGGCCATCGTCGCGTTCGGTGAGGACCCGCAGGGAGGCCGCTGGGACCGTGACGGCCACGACCCGGTGGGCGCGCTGCTCGGCTTCCAGCTCGGCTGCGCGGCCGACGGCACCGCCCGCGGGGCGCTGTGGGCGCCCTTCACCGGCCCGGACGCCGCCAACGCCTTCGCCACCGACCAGGGCGCGTGGGGGCTCGCCCGCCGGGTGCTGCCCCTCGGCCAGGCACCGTCCGGTGCCGCCGTCACGTTCCCCGACTGCCCGGTCACCACGGTCCGCGTCGCCGGCGCGACACGTCTGGACACCGCGGTGGCCGTGGCGAACGCCAGCCATCCTGACGGGGCGGACACGGTCGTGATCGCGAACGCCTACGGCTACGCCGACGCGCTCGCCGGCGCGCCCCTCGCCCACGCGCTCGCCGCCCCGATCCTGCTCACGCCGGCCGACCAGCTGCCCGACGTGGTCGCCCGGGCCGTCGACGGCCTCGGCGCCCGCCACGTCCTCGTCCTCGGCGGCACCAACGCCGTGTCCGACGCCGTCGCGACGCAGCTCGCCGCCCGGCCGCAGGTCGACACCGTCGAGCGGCTCGCCGGACCCACCCGCTTCGACACGGCGGCACGGATCGCCGACCGGCTCGCCACCGTCGACGGGCAGCGTCCGAGGAGCGCCTACGTGGTCGAGGGCGCGGACGCCGACCCGAACCGCGGCTGGCCGGACGCGCTCGCCGTCGGCGGGCTCGCCGCGCAGCAGCACGCCCCGATCCTGCTCGTCACGACCGACACGCTGCCGGACGTGACGGCCCGCGCCCTCGACGGGCTCGGGGCGGCCACGATCGTCGGTGGCGACGCCGCCGTGTCACCGCAGGTCGCCGACGCCGTCGACGAGCACGCCGGCACCGTCGACCGGGTCGCCGGCGCGGACCGGTACGCCACCGCCGCGGCGGTCACCGATCGGGCCGTCGCCGCCGGTGCCGATCCGGCCACGACCTGGGTCGCGACCGGACGCTCGTTCGCCGACGCGCTGACGATCGGGCCGGCGGCCGCGGCCGGTGGCCATCCCGTCGTGCTCGTCGACGGCCGGGCCTTCGACGGCCAGGGGCCGACCGACGCGCTGCTGCGACGGATCGACTACCGGCTCGACGACCTGCGCATCGCCGGCGGCACCGGCGCGGTCAGCGCCGACGTGGCCGACGCCGTCGCGGCGGCCGTCCGCGCCGAGGCCGGCTAGCCAGCCGCTACGGCCGGACGGTCGGGGGCGGCTCACGCAGCGTCGGTACCGTCGGTGACCCGCCCCCAGACGAGGAGTGAGCTGCCCCGTGCCCGACGCGTCTCGCACGCATCCGTCCGACGGGCACCTCCCCGGCTCGGACGAGCACGGTCGCGGCCGGCGGCTGCGTCCGCGCTCCGGCACGCGTGACGGCTCGTCGAACGGCCCCGACCTCAGCCCCGGCGGCTCCAACCTGTCCGGCTGGAAGCGGTGGCTGCTGCCGGTGCTCGCGGTCCTGGCCCTCGGGTTCCTGTTCGCCCAGATCTTCGCGACACCCTCCACGAACGAGCTGTCCTACACGCAGTTCCTCGACCGGGTCCAGGCGTCGAAGGTCGCGAAGGTCACCGTCGGCCCCGACGGACGCGTGACCGGCTCGATGAAGTCCGGGGAGAGGTTTCGGACGACCATCCCGACCGCCCTCGACAACGGCGACCTCGAGCAGACCCTGCGTGACAAGGGCGTCACGATCGACGCCCGCGCCCCCTCGGACAACGGGCTGCTTGCGATCGTCGTCAACCTGCTCCCGTTCGTGCTCATCATCGGCGTGCTGTGGTGGTTCAGCCGACGGGCCCGGGGACAGGTGAGCCAGCTCAGCCAGGCAGGACGCTCGAAGGCGAAGGTCCGCGACACCGAGTTCCCCGACACCCGCTTCGACGACGTGGCGGGCTACGACGCCGTCAAGTCCGAGATCCGCGAGTTCGTCGACTACCTGAAGGACCCGTCGGCCTACCAGGCCGTCGGCGCCCGGGGCCCCGGCGGCATCCTCATGATCGGGCCGCCAGGGACCGGCAAGACCCTGCTCGCACGGGCCGTGGCCGGCGAGGCCGGGGTGGCCTTCATCAACACCGCCGGGTCCGAGTTCGTCGAGATGCTCGTCGGTGTCGGTGCCTCCCGGGTCCGCGACCTGTTCGCCAAGGCCCGCAAGCGCGCCCCGGCCATCATCTTCATCGACGAGCTCGACTCGATCGGCCGCAAGCGGGGCGGCGCGACCACGATCGGCACGAACAACGAGCAGGAGCAGACGCTCAACCAGCTGCTCGCCGAGATGGACGGCTTCGACCCCGCGTCCGGTGTGGTCGTGATCGCGGCGACGAACCGGGCCGACATGCTCGACGACGCGCTGACTCGTCCGGGCCGCTTCGACCGCCAGGTCACCGTCCCCCTGCCGCGCCAGGACGAGCGGCTCGAGATCCTGCGGCTCCACTCGGGTGGCAAGCCGGTCGGCGACGACGTGGATCTCGACAGCGTCGCCCGTGGCACACCCGGGTTCTCCGGCGCCGACCTCGAGAACCTCATGAACGAGGCCGCGATCAACGCGGTCCGCAACGATCGGGTGGAGATCCTGCAGGAGGACGTCGACCACGCCCGCGACCGGGTGCTGCTCGGCCGTCGGCAGTCGTCGTCGATCCTGCGGCCCGAGGAGCGCGAGCGGGTCGCCGTCCACGAGGCCGGCCACGCGCTCGTCGCCGCCCTCAGCGACGACACCGACCCCGTGTCCAAGGTCACGATCCTGCCGACCCGCCAGGCCCTCGGGGTGACCGAGCAGCTGCCCCTCGACGAGCGGCGCCTCTACCGCGAGAGCTACCTCCACGACATGCTCGCCGTGCGCATGGGCGGTCGCGTCGCCGAGCGGATCGTGCTCGGGCAGATGTCGTCGGGCGCGGCGCACGACCTGTCCGGTGCCACGAAGATCGCGACCCGCATGGTCCGCGACTTCGGGTTCTCCGAGAAGGTCGGCCCCGTCGGCTGGGGGGAGCAGGGTGAGAACGGCTCCGTCCCGCCGGCGCTGCGCTCGCGCCCGTACGCCGAGGAGACGCAGCGCCAGCTCGACGAGGAGGTGCGCCGGGTCCTCACGGAGGCCGAGCACCGCAGCGAGCAGCTCCTGCACGCCCATCGTGGGCAGCTCGACCGGCTCGTCGACGAGCTCCTCGACCGCGAGACGGTCGACGGCGCCTGGATCTACGACCTCGTCGACCGTGAGCCGCCGTCCGGCGAACGGCCGGCCCGCGACATCACGCCCCACCCCGGTTCCTGAGGCGACCGGCGGGCCACCGGACTTGTAAGGTACCCGTCGGTATCCGGATCCCGGTGACGACGAGGAGGCGCCGTGGGGCACCGAGGCGAGCTGCACCATGTCGAGGTGTACGTCGCCGACGTTGAGCACTCGGCGGCGTTCTGGGGCTGGCTCCTCGCCGAGCTCGGCTACACGCCGCACCAGGAGTGGGACGAGGGGATCAGCTGGAGGATCGCCGACACCTACATCGCCCTCGTCCAGGCGCCGCGCGTCGACCGCGAGTTCGACCGGCGGCTCGTCGGCGTGAACCACCTCGCGTTCCACGTCGGCAGCCGCGGCGAGGTGGACGAGCTCACGGATGCCCTGCGGGACCGCGGGGCGCGGCTGCTCTACGAGGACCGCCATCCTCACGCCGGCGGCCCCGACCACTACGCCGCCTTCTTCGAGGACCCGAACGGCATCAAGGTCGAGCTCGTCGCCGACGGCTGAGCATCTCGCCAGACGCACGCGCGTGGCCGGCAGCTATGTCCACACGGCGTCGTCTGGTTATGGTGGGCACGAGCTCGGCGACGTGCAACGGCTGCTCCCGCGGGACGATGCGGGAACACGCGTCCTGACAGCGCGGTCAGACGAGAAAGAGCACGTCGCCGCGCGCGAACCGCCCATCGGGGCCCCGTTCCAGGGAGAACCGTTCAGCGCACATGACGGAATGTCGACGGTAGCCCTGGTGTTGTTGCCAACGGACGGTCGTCCGTGCCAGGCGGGGTACGCCCACTCGTCCACTGACCGGGCCCGCCGGAACTCGCGGCGTGTCCGATCGTTGGCACCGGATGAGCGGCCGGTTGCCGCCCCGGTGGTTTCGTGGAATCGACTGACGAGACCCCAGCACGTGGCCCGCGGACGCATCGGCGTCGCCGATCACGACAAGGAGGCAAGGTGAAGACTGATCTTCCCACCGCAGAGGTTGCCGTCGAGGAGCTCCTCGAACGGTCCACCGAGCGTGGGTTCGTCCTGCTCTCCGAGATCCAGGAGCTCTATCAGCCCGAGCTCCACGACGATCACTGGGTGGAGGACGCCATCTCCTCCGCCAAGGATCAGGACGTTGAGGTGATCGACGACGTGGCCGACGACGCTCCCGAAGAGGTCGTCGCCAACGGTGCGCTCACCACCGACCTCGTGCGCCAGTACCTCAACGACGCCGGCCGTCACGAGCTGCTCACCAAGGAGGACGAGGCCGACCTGGCGAAGCGGTACCAGGCGGGCCTGTCCGCCGACGCGATGCTCGCCGACGAGTCCCGCGACCTGTCCCCGGGCGACCGTGTGAAGCTGCGTCGCATCAGCACCGGCGGCATGCGCGCCAAGGAGCGCATGGTGCAGGCGAACCTCCGCCTCGTCGTGCCGCAGGCTCGCAAGTTCTCCGGCCGGGATCTCGACTTCATCGAGCTCATCCAGGAGGGCAACCTCGGTCTGCTGCGTGCGGTCGAGAAGTTCGACCACACGAAGGGCTACAAGTTCTCGACCTACGCGGTCTGGTGGATCCGTCAGGCGCTCCAGCGCGGGGTCGCCTCCAAGGCCCGCACCATCCGCGTCCCGGCCCACGTCTGGGAGCTGTACGGCAAGCTGCGCGCCGCCGAGCTCCGGCTGCGCCAGCAGAAGGCCGGCGACCCGACCGACGCCGAGATCGCGGCCGAGGTCGATCTCACCCCCGAGCGCGTCCGCGAGGTCCGCGAGGCCATGCAGGACCTCGTCTCGCTCGACCGGCCGATCGGTGAGGACGGCGACGCCACGATGGGTGACCTCATCGCGGACGCCGACTCCATCGACCCTGCCGAGTCCGCCCAGGAGCTCGACGCGATCAGCCAGATCGAGGCAGCCCTCGAGGCCCTCGACGAGCGCGAGCGGCTCATCCTGATCCTCCGCTTCGGTCTGAACGGCGAGGAGCCGCAGACCCTCGAGGAGATCGGGAAGCACTTCAACCTGACCCGCGAGCGCATCCGCCAGATGCAGAACCGGGCGCTGGCCAAGCTGCGTCATCCGTCGCGCGCCCACAACCTGTCCGGGCTGCTCGGCGTGCTCGAGCGCGCTGCCTGAGATCCGGACCACGGCTCACGCGACCGGCGCCCCACGGCGCCGGTCGCGCCCGTCCGTGTGGCCGGTAGGCTGACCATCCCGGAGACGACCCGTCCCGGGGGCACCGGCGACCCGAGAGGCCGCGGATGCACACGACGGGCACCCTGCTGCTCGCCCTCGGCGCACCCGGAGCGGTGACCGATGCGCCGCCGCTCCTGCTGGCCGCGGGACTCGTGGCCGCCGCGTTCGTCGTCGGACAGGTCAGCCGCCGCTGGATGTCCGAGGTCATCGCCTTCATGGCCATCGGCATCGTCGTCGGACCGGAGTTCCTCGGTCTCATCGACGCCCAGAGCCTGACCGCGCTCGACTCCGTGCTGTCGCTGGCCCTCGGCGCGATCGTCTTCGGTATCGGCGAACGGCTCGAGCTGCCGCGACTGCGGGCGGTGCGCCACACCCTCGTGCCGATCGCCGTCGCGGAGAACCTCGCGACGTTCGGGCTCGTGTTCGTCGGGCTGATGATCGCCGGGCTGAGCGTGGCCACCGCCTACCTGCTGGCGGCCATCGCGCTGTCCACGTCGCCGACGACGCTGTTGGCCGTCATCAGCGAGCGTCGGGCCCGGGGCAACCTCACCGAGCACCTGCTCGCCGCGACGGCCCTGAACAACGTCACCTCGGCCCTGCTGTACGGGCTCGGCCTGCCGGTCGTGCTCGCCGCCCGATCGACCAGCGGGGCGCAGCAGGGCGCGCTGGCCTTCGTGCAGCTCGTCGTGGCATCGCTGCTCATCGGCGGCGTCGCCGGGTTCCTGCTGCGCCGCTACATGGACCACATGCGCCGGTCGGGGGAGCGGCTGCTGTTCGTCCTCGTCATGGTGGTCTCGACCGTCGCCGTCTCCCGCGCCGTCGGCGCACCGGTCGTCATCTCCACGCTCGTCGCCGGGGCGCTGGCCGCCAACGACCCGCGCGACACCCGGCCGCTCTTCGAGGCGCTGCGCACCCTCGAGGCGCCGATCTTCCTCATCTTCTTCGTCGTCGCCGGCGCGGCCGTCCACCTCGACGAGCTCACGTCGGTCGGGGTGCTCGGCGCCGTCTTCATCGGTGCCCGGCTGCTCGGCAAGGTGGCGGGAGGATGGCTCGGCGCGGACGCGACCCGCTCCGGCCGTCGCTGGGGCTGGGGACCTGCCGTGGGGGCCGGGCTGATGCCCTTCGCCGGCATGGCCATCGGTCTCGCCGCGTTCACGCTCGAGCGGGCCTCCGCCGCCGGCCTCGACCTCCTCGGCGCGCAGGTGTCGGCCGTCGTGCTGGGCAGCGTCGTCGTGTTCGAGCTTCTCGGGCCGCTCTCGGTCGGCCGTGCGCTCGACCGCGCCGAGGAGTCCGGGCGTGACCTCTCCGAGGAGACCGAGGCCCAGCCCGACGCCCCGCACCTGATCCGCCACATCCTCGTGCCGATCTCGAGCGCCGAGATGGCCCGCCGGAAGTCGCCCCAGATCGTCGACCTGGCCGCGTCGACGGGGGCGACGCTCACCGGGCTGCACGTGGTGGCGCCCGGTACGGCCGTCGACCCGCACCAGGGCGCGCCGGCGCTGTCGCTCGTCGGGCAGCTCGCCGCCGCACGCCGCGTGCAGTTCGAGCCGGTCGTGCGCGAGCACGAGTCGCTGGTCGACGCGATCGTCGAGGAGGCCAAGCGCGCCGCGGTCGACCTCGTCGTGATGGGAGAGCCCCTGCCCGGCCCCATGGATCACGGTCCCCGGCGACGGCTCGTGCACGAGGTCGCCGCGCGACTCGACGCCGGCGTGCGCGTCCTCGTCGTCCCCACCCCGGTGACGCCGCCGGAGCCGGGCACCGGCGGGCATCTGCGGCGGGTCGCCCGGCCCGGCTGATCACACCGGGCCCGTCGCACCCGCCCGGATGGCCGCCGCCGGGAGGAGGAGTGTCACGGGCCGCCGTCGAAGTCTCGCGGTGCGGGCGCGAAGCCACCCCGCCCCGTACCATGCCGGCTCGATCCTGCATCCGCGGGACGGCGCCATGACACCTTGCGTGGAGGTCCGTACCATGATCGGCATCATGTGCCGTCACCGGGGGAACTCCACAGGCCGGACGTCGTTGCCATGAGCACACGAGGCGACGATCCCGAACGGAGCACCGTGCACCCGTCGACGCAGACGCACGCACGTGGATGGCGTGACCGGACAGGCGCCGTACAGCCGGTGGCTCCAGCCGCCGAGAACTGCCGCCGAGACCTCGTGAGTCGTTACCTTCATGGATGAGACGGACACCTTGACCGACGTTACCCCGATCTCCGAGCTGTTCGAGCGTGGGGCGAGCCGCGGCTACGTCCTCCTGTCGGAGCTGCAGGAGCTCTACGACCCGCTGATGCATCCCACCAGCTGGGTCGACGACACGGCCCAGAAGGCGCGTGACCTCGGCATGCAGGTCCTCGACGACCTCGTCGAGGACGCCGACCGTCCCGAGGCGACCCCGCTGTCCGCCTCGTCCGACTCGGTCCGCCAGTACCTGAACGAGATCGGGCGCACCGACCTGCTCACGCCCGAGCAGGAGGTCGACCTCGCGAAGCGGTACCAGGCCGGCCTGGCCGCCGCCGAGCTCATCGGCGCCACCCCGAAGCTGACGCCTCGCAAGAAGGCACAGCTCAACATGGTCAAGCGTGGCGGCGAGCGCGCCAAGGACCACATGATCCGGGCGAACCTGCGCCTCGTCGTCTCCGTCGCTCGGAAGTTCCGTGGCCGCGGCGTCGACCTGCTCTCCCTCATCCAGGAGGGCAACCTCGGCCTCATCCGCGGTGTCGAGAAGTTCGACCACACCAAGGGCTACAAGTTCTCCACCTACGCGACGTGGTGGATCCGCCAGGCGCTGCAGCGCGGGCTCGCGAACACGGGCCGCACCGTCCGGCTCCCCGTCCACGTCCACGAGCTGATGGGCAAGGTCCGCTACGCGGAGTTCGCCCTGCTCCAGCAGCTCGGCCGCGAGCCCACCGAGCACGAGATCGCCGGCGAGCTCGGCCTGCCGGTCGAGCGGCTGCGCGAGGTTCGGCTCGCCGCCCAGGACGTCGCGTCACTCGACAAGCCGATCGGCGAGGACGGCGACGCGACGATGGGCGAGCTCGTCGCCGACGAGGACGCCATCGACCCCGAGGCGTCCGCCACCGCCGTGCTCGCACAGCGCGAGGTCGCCCGCGCCCTCGCCGCGCTCACCGACCGTGAGCGCACCGTCCTCATGCTGCGCTACGGGCTCATGGACGGCGAGGAGCACACCCTCGAGGACATCGGGGCGCAGTTCGGGCTCACCCGCGAGCGCATCCGACAGATCGAGAAGAAGACGCTGACGAAGCTGCGCCACCCGTCCCGCGGGTTCCAGCTCCGGGGGCTCCTCGATTCGGTGGACGCCTCCAACTGACCGCGCCGCGCCGTCAGGCGCCGTTCGTCTCGATGAGCAGCACCGTCACGTTGTCGTAGCCGCCGTGCGTCAGCGCGGCATCGACGAGCGCATCGCGGATCGCCTCGACGTTGACGTCGCGGCGCACGATCTCGGCGATCTGGTCCTCGGGCACGAGGTCGGTGAGCCCGTCGGTGCACAGCAGGATGCGGTCGCCGGGGGAGAGGTTCACCTCGGCGGTCTCGGGCTCGACCCGGCGCGACGAGCCGATCGCCTGCATGAGCGTGCGTCCGAACTGATGGTCCCACACGTGGTCGTGGGTGAGCCGCCGCAGCCGTCCCCTGCCGTCGAGGCGGTAGGCCCGCGAGTCACCGACGTGGGCGAGCGTCAGCAGCTGCTCCTGCTCGTCGACGTGGGCGAGGACCGCGGTCGTCCCCATGCCGCGCAGCGACGGGTCCTCGTCGGCCGCGCGACGCACCCGGGCGTGAGCGTCCTCGAGCGCGCGGCGCAGCACCTTCATGCAGTCGTCCGCGGCCTCGAGGGTCGCGGTGTCCAGCGACTGATCCACCCCTTCGAGCGCCGTCCGGCTCGCGACGTTGCCCGCCGGGTGTCCACCCATGCCGTCGGCGACGGCATACACGCGCCGGTCGGGTGCCTCGAGGTAGGCGTCCTCGTTCCGCGAGCGGACGAGACCCACGTCGCTGCCTGCGGCGACCTGCATGGGCTCCCTCCTCTCGTCCACCTCGTGTGCGTTGTGGCTGCGAGCCTCGACCTGGAGTCCGAGCTCTCTGCCCCGTAGGAAGACGGTACGCACCACCTGCCCGCCTTCGCGCGCGGGGCTGCCGACCTTCGGCCGAGCGGCGCATGCGGGTGCCCGGCAGGACAGGCCCGCGGACGGGGGCCGCGCGTCGCGACCGCGGTGCGCGGGTCGTCCGCCACCCCGCGGATACACTCCCGCGGATGCCTGTCCGACCGTCCACCGTCCTCGCGGCGCTCCTCGCGGTGATCGCCGTCGTTCTCGGCGTGGCGTTCACCGGGGGCTCGGGCGGCGGCCCGCAGGAGCGGCCGACGGTCGCGATCGGCACGGGCGGCGTCGCCGAGCTCGTCCCCTCGCCGTCGGCGACGCCGTCACCCGCGCCGTCGCCGTCGCCGTCGCCGTCGCCGAGCCCGACGCCGCCGCCGGTGCCGGCGACCCGTTCGGCGCTGCAGGCGCAGCTCGCCCGTCTCGTGGGCCGGCCGGATCTCGCCGTCGCCGGAACGATCGGCGTCGTCGTGAACGACGAGTTCGGCCGGACCGTGATCGCGCGCAGCGCCGACGCGCCGCTGCTGCCGGCCTCGACGATGAAGGTCGTCACCGCGGCGGCCGCCCTGCGCACCTTCGGTCCCCAGCACCGGTTCACGACCACCGCGCGGGCCGCCGGGCCGATCGTCGCCGGGGTCCTCGAGGGCGACCTCTACCTCGTCGGCGGTGGCGACCCGGCGCTCGGCACCCCCGCCTACGGTGACCAGATCTATCCGGCGCGGCCGCGCACCCATCTCGAGGACCTCGCCGAGGGCATCAGGGCCGCCGGCATCACCCGCATCACGGGACGCGTCGTCGGGGACGGCTCTCTGCTCGGAGGCCCCTCGGTCGCCTCGGGGTGGAAGGACCGCTACTTCTGGGACTTCGACGCGAGACACATCACCGGGCTGACCGTCGACGCCGGCCTCGCCTACGAGGTCAAGGACGCCCCCGAGGACGCGCCGCTGATCGGGACGCCACCGCCCGACGCCGACCTGGTCCTGCACATCGCGCCGAACCCGGTGCGGCGGGCCGCCCAGGACCTCACCGCCCTCCTCGTCGAGCGTGGCGTCGCCGTCGGGGGCGGCCCCGTCTCCGGCATCGCCCCGCCGGACGCATCCACCGTGGCGAGCATCGAGAGCGCGCCGCTGGTCGAGCTGCTGCGTCACACCCTGCACCGCAGCGACAACCAGATGGCCGACACGTTCTTCCGCGACGTGGGGGCCGCGCGTGGCGCTCCCGACAGCTGGGAAGGCGCGGCCGCGGCGGTGCGCGAGGCCCTCGCCGACCTGCCGATGCGGTGGGAGCAGACCGTGCTGGCCGACGGCTCCGGGCTCAGCCGCGAGGACCGGGTCACGGCCGAGACACTGGCCGGCATCGACCTCGCGATGAGCGGCCCGGACACCCGTGACCACTGGTGGTCGCTCATGGCCGTCGCCGGCGAGGAAGGAACCCTGCGGCACCGTCTGAAGGGCACCATCGGGCAGGGACGCTTCCTCGGCAAGACAGGCACGCTCGACGACGTGAAGGCGGTGGCCGGCACGGTGACCGGTCCCGACGAGCGCCAGTACCATCTCGCCGTCGTCGCGAACGACGTGGTCGGCGCCGACCGGACGCGCGTCCGCCGGCTCATGGACCAGCTGGTGATCGTGCTCGCCGCCGACCTGGACGGCTGCACGGCCGTCGAGGTCCCGCCCCCGAGCGACCATCCCGACCAGGGCATCGACATGCGCGCGCAGTGCCCCCCGCCGCCCGCTCCCTCTCCGGCGCCTGCTCCCTCCCCGGCGCCCGCTCCCTCCCCGGCGCCACGGCCGGCCCCTGCACCCTCGGCCACGAGCACGGCCGCGGCATGAGCGACCTCGTCGACCTCGCGGTCGTCGGGGCGGGGCCAGCAGGCAGCGCAGCCGCGCTGCGGGCGCTCCAGCTCGACCCGGGTGCCCGCGTCGTGCTCGTCGACAAGGCCGCGTTCCCGCGCGACAAGACGTGCGGCGACGGGGTCGGCCCCGAAGCGCTCGAGGTGCTCGACCGGCTCGACGTGAGGGCGGTGCTGGACGGCTACCCGCCGCTGCACCGGGTGCGCGTGCAGGGGCCGGCCGGCGGCGAGGCCGTCGGACGTTCACCACGGCCCTTCCACGTCGTGCCGCGCCGCGTGCTGGACGCCCGTCTGCGGGACGCGGCGCTCTCCCGCGGCGCCATCCCGGTGCGCGCCCGGGTCCGGACGGTCGAGCCGGCCGGCGACCGGGTCCACCTCGACGCCGGCATCACGGCCCGTTGGGTCGTCGCGGCCGACGGTGCCAACTCGGCGGTCCGCCGCGCCCTCGGGGCGCCGGCACAGCCACCCGGACGGACCGGACTGGCCATGCGCGGCTACGCGGTCGCCGCGGACGCCCCGGCGCTCGCCGAGACCATGTACATCGGGTTCGTGCGGGACCGATGGCCGGCCTACGTCTGGGCGTTCCCGACCGGGACCGGGCTCATCAACGTCGGCTACGGCCCCTTCGACGCCCGACAGGTCGACGGCCGAACCGACCTGGTCGACGCCATCCACACCCATCTCGCCGACGTGCTGCCCGACCCCGACAGCCTGCGTGCCCACCGACTGCCGCTGTCCACCTTCCGGCCCGCACTCACCGTGGGGCGTGTCCTGCTCGCCGGGGACGCCGCCAGCCTGATCAACCCGCTCACGGGCGAGGGCATCTACTACGCGCTGCTCTCCGGTGCCATGGCGGGGGAGGCGGTCGCGAGGGCCTCCCATCGGGCGGCCCAGCGCTACCGCGGCGCCATGCGGGCCCGCCTCGGTCGCCACCTGCGTCACACCGACGTGGCCGCCCGGCTGTTCCGGCTGCCCCGCATCGTCGATCTCGGTGTCGAGGCCGCCCGCGGCCATCCGGAACGGTTCGAGCAGCTGTGCGAGTTCGCCCTCGGCACCGGGGTCATCACGCCCCGCATGGCCGCCGGCCTCGTGCGCCGGGCCGTCCGCGCCGCGGCCGCCTGACGGCATGCCCTCCTGAGCCCCGACCCAGAACCCCGCGCCCCGCGCCCCGCGCCCCGCGCCCTGAGCCCCGCGCCCCGCGCCCTGAGCCCCGCGCCCCGCGCCCTGAGCCCCGCGCCCCGCGCCGTCAGCCGCGTCCTGGGTCGAAATCCTCCGAGGGGTCCGGACGATTTCTACCCAGGACGTCCCGAGGGGCCGTCCAATGTCCGCCGGTGGGTACCGCGCGACGATCGTGTTCAGGCGGCGACATACCGTGGCCGTCGAGCCCCTCCACCGCCCCCCGCCCACTCCCGCCGTCGCGCTGCTCCTCGGCCCGGTCCACTCCCGCCGCTGCCGCCTCCCACGGCCCCGGCCACTGCCGGGTCGCCGCCGGTGTCCCCTCCCACCATGGATGCCGTCGCGCAGGGCCGACTCCCGCCCCGAAAGGTTTCGCCATGCCGTTCAAAACGTCCGATCGCAAGCTCGACCTGCTGGCCGAGGTCGAGCTCCTCCGTGGCCTCAGCCGCCGCGAGCTGCGCCGGGTCGGTGCCCTCGTCAACGTCGTCGACCTCCCCGCCGGCGCGGAGCTCGTCCGTCAGGGCTCCTACGGCCGCCAGTTCTTCATCATCGTCGACGGCACCGCCGAGGTCGTCCGCGACGGTGTGAACATCGCGACGCTGGGTGTCGGCGACGTGGTCGGCGAGCTCGCCATGCTGTCGCGCGAGCGGCGCACCGCGACCGTCACCGCCACCGGCCCGGTGCGGGCCCTGGTCGGCTCCACGCGCGAGTTCTGGTCGCTGCTCGGCAGCTTCCCGAACCTGGCGACCAGCGTCCGCGACACCGCGGCCGTCCGCACCGCCGCCAACGCGGCCTAGCCGCCGGGCCGGACGCGGTCCTCAGAGCCGCTCGACGGCATGGACCGACAGCCGCGGCCCGTACCGTGGCGGGCGCTGCCCGCCGGCGCCGAGCAGCAGCACCACCCGCCCGCGGTGGCCGGCGTAGGGCCGCAGCAGGTCGAGCATCCGGGCGTCGTCGCCGCGCGGCTCACCGGCCAGGTTCCAGGTCACGAGGTCGGGCACGTGGTAGTCCCCGACCTCGACCGCGTCGGCATCCCCGGTCGCGAACCGCAGCACCCGGTTGGCGGTCCAGACGCCGATGCCGTCGAGTGCCGTGAGCCGGCGCAGCGCGTCCTCGCGCGACATCGTGGCGGCCTCCTCGAGACGGTCGATGCGCCGGCACGCGCGGATGATCGTCTCGGCCCGCCGTCGCTCGACCCCGAAGCGGTGGTAGGCCCAGTACGGCTGGGCCGCCAGCGCCGCCGGCGCCGGCGGGAGACGCAGCGCCGGTCCGTCACGGCCGCCGGGCCCCGGCCCGGCGGGTGCCGGCTCGCCGAAGGCCCGGATCATCCCGAGCCAGGCCCGGGCCGCCTGCAGCCCGGTGACCTTCTGCGCGAGGATCGTCGGCACGAGCAGGTCGGCGACCTGGCCGCTGCTCACGACCCGCAGACCGGGCACCCGCCGGTATGCCCGGTCGACGCCGGGGTGCACCGGTGCGAACCCGGTGAGGTCGTCGTCCGCGCCCAGCAGGGACGGCAGGGCGGCGAGGGCACGGTCCGCTCCCGGCCCCCAGGCGCTCGCCTCCACCTCGCCACCGACGATCCGCGCCAGCAGCGTCGCCGGACCGTCAGGGGTGCGCGAGGCGCGCAGCATCGTGTCGCGCCCGACCTGGATGGTCGGGTCGCGCCTCCCGGTGCACAGCGGCGCCAGGGTGGCGCGCAGGTCCACCGGGAGGGGCAGGCGGAAGCGTCGGGAGAGCACGGGGCCCAACGGTAGCCCGCGCCGTGACGGCCGGATGCAGGGCACCTCGGCTGGCGCCGAACTGCAGCCACAGTGGCCCCATCGAAGAACACCCGTTGTCCTGCACCTCAGTGCGCCGGTACGGTTGACGGACAGCGCACATGGATCAACGCATCGTCAGGGGTGGTCGTGTCATCTGCATCGCAGCGGGGTGCGGCCCGTCGAGGACTGATCGGCATCGTGGTCGTGGGCGCACTCGTGCTCAGCGGCTCCGCCAGCTACGTCGTGCGTCCGGGGGACACCCTGTCCGGGATCGCCCGGCGGCTCGGCACGACGGTGCAGCAGCTCGCGACGGCCAACGGCATCAGCGACGCGAACCACATCGTCGTCGGACAGCGGCTCCGCGCGCCAGGTGGCACCCCGCCGGCCTCGGCTGGTACGGCCAGGCCGTCGACCTACACGGTGCGGCCCGGCGACGCGCTGTCGGTGATCGCCGCGCGGCTGCACGTCGGTACCGCCGCGCTCGCCCGCGCCAACGGGATCGCAGACGTCCACCGGATCTACGTCGGTCAGGTGCTGAAGGTCCCGGGCGGCCCGGCACCGGCGCCGGCCGCGCCCCAGGTCCGGGAGGCCGAGGTCGCACCGCCCGTTCCGGCGGTCAGCCGCGCCGAGGTCGGGGCGATCATCGAGACGGTGTCCCGCCGGTACGGCTGGAACGCCTCGTTCGTGAAGGCGCTGGCCTGGCAGGAGTCGGGCTGGCAGATGGACAAGGTGTCGTCGACGGGCGCGATCGGTCCGATGCAGGTGATGCCGGGCACCGCGAGCTTCGTGAGCCGCGCGCTGGTCAAGCGGCCGCTCGACATGCGGAACCCCGAGGACAACATCACCGCCGGCGTCGCGTTCCTCGACTACCTCTACGACCTGACGGGCGGCGACAAGCGACTCACCCTCGGCGGGTACTACCAGGGGCTCGCCTCGATCGCCCGCAACGGCATCTACCCCGACACGGCCCAGTACATCGCCAACATCCTGGCCCTGCAGGAGCGCTTCCGCTGACACGCGTGCGGCCCGGCGAAGCGCCGGGCCGCACGGACGAGGTGCCAGGGGCTCAGGCCGACGGGTCGTCGGTGTAGCGCAGGTAGGGCTTGAGCTCCTCGACGTTGGGGAAGCGCTGCTTCGCCTCGTCCGTCGGGATCTTCGGGGAGACGATGACCCGGTCGCCGTGCTCCCAGTTGGCAGGGGTGGCCACCTGGTGGTTGTCGGTCAGCTGCAGCGAGTCGATGACGCGCAGCAGCTCGTCGAAGTTGCGGCCGGTGCTGGCGGGGTAGGTCAGGGTCAGGCGGACCGTGTTGGACGGGTCGATGACGAACACCGACCGGACCGTGAGGGTGCTGTCGGCCTTCGGGTGGATCATGTCGTAGAGGTCGGCGACGGTGCGGTCCTCGTCCGCGATCACGGGGAAGTTCAGGGGCGTGCCCTGGGTCTCCTCGATGTCCGACTTCCACGCCTTGTGGTCCTCGAGCGGGTCGACGCTCAGGCCGATGGCCTTGACGTTGCGCTTGTCGAACTCCGGCTTGAGCCGGGCGACCGTGCCGAGCTCGGTCGTGCAGACCGGCGTGAAGTCAGCGGGGTGGCTGAAGAGGATCGCCCAGCTGCCGTCCTTCCAGTCGTGGAAGTCGATGTCGCCCTCGGTGCTCGGGGCGGTGAAGTTCGGGGCCTCGTCGCCCAGTCGAATGGCCATCGTGATCTCCTCGTGTCGAACCATCGGCTGGGCAACGTACGGAGGTCACGACCGCAGGCCGAGGCCGGGGAGTGGGAACGGTGCGTACGTCGCTGCGGTGGCGGCGCTCACTCCTCGATGGCGAGCAGCACCTGGCGCAGCAGCGCGTCGAGACGCTCACGCTCGGCCTCGTCCAGCGCCGAGAACCGGGCCATGGCCGCCCGTGCGTGGGCCGCGACCGCGTCATCGGTGATGCGCCGACCCTCGTCGGTGAGCTCGACGAGCGTGCGTCGCCGGTCGACCGGGTCGGCCTCGCGGCGCACGAGCCCGCGCTCCTCGAGGCGGTCGATCCGGTTCGTCATCGCGCCCGAGGACAGCAGCAGCGCACGGTAGAGGTCGGTGGGGGTCAGCCGGTACGGCGCGCCGGCGCGTCGCAGCGCCGTCAGGACGCTGAACTCGCCTTCGTTGAGGTCGTACTCCGCGAGGACCCGAGCCGAGCCCCGCGCGAGGAACCGCTCGAGGCGGATCACACGGGCCGCCACGGCCAGCGCCCGCGTGTCGAGATCGGGCCGCTCCCGCGCCCACTGGGCGGTGAGATGGTCGACGTGGTCACCCGGCACGGTGCTGCTCCTCGTGTTCTGCCGTCCGTGGGGGCGCGGACGCCCTGACAGTGGACGGACGGCAGGGTGCCATCTTGCCTGATGTCTTGACGTTGAGTATCTTCTCGATGAGACAAACGGCTCCCGCCCGGCCTTGGCTCTCCCCAGCTGAGGCCTCTCCGGCGCGGACGCGGCACACCCCTCCTGCCGCGTCCGCGCCGGTCCTCGTTCTGCCGGTCATACGTGTCGTCGTGGTCAGAACAGCGATGTCTGCACACCGTCCCGGGCGGGCACCGGCTGGCTGATCCCACGTGCCGCCGAGGTGGGCACCGCCGGCGTCCGGGCGTCGACGACCTCCGTCGGGTCGTCGGTCGGCGGTGGCGGCAGGGGCGGAAGCGGACGACGGCGCATGGCGAAGCGCAGGCTGTCGGCCGCGTCGGCGAGCCCCAGGCGGCCGAGCGCCTGCTCGACCGTCGCGAGGTCGACCCCGCCATCCACCGCGTCGTCGACGTTGACGCTCAGGCCGGGGATCGGCGCCATGAGCATCAGGTTGCGCTCGACGTTGTCGCGGCCGGCCCGAAGCGCCCGCTCGAGCCGTGTCGGCAGGTTGGGCAGCACCGCGTAGATCCCGGGGACGTGCCCGTAGTCGCGCAGGAGCCGGGCCGCCGTCTTCGGGCCGATGCCGCGCACGCCGTCGAGGCCGTCCGACGGATCGCCGCGCAGGGCGGCCAGGTCCGTGTACTGCCACGGCGCCACCCCGTACTCGGCCCGCACGGCCGCGGGGTCGAGGACGTGGAGGTCCGCCATGGAGCGCCGGGGCCGCAGCAGCCGCACCGTGTCGCTGACGAGCGCGACGAGGTCACGGTCGGAGGACAGCACGTCGCACCGCCAGCCACGCTCGTCGCAGGCGTCGGCCGCGGCCGCGAGCAGGTCGTCGGCCTCCGCCCCGTGCACCTCAGCGATCGTGAAACCGCAGGCCGCCAGCCCCTCGCGACAGCGACCGAGCTGACGCGTCAGCTCCGGGTCCTTGTCGGGGCGGTGGGCCTTGTAGCCGGGAAACTGCTCCTTGCGGCGGTTGTGGGGCGAGTCGAACGCCACGACGATCCCGTCGTAGCCGGCGCCGGCGCCGGCCGGCGACTCGATCCCGCCCTGCCGCCAGGCCGACGCGAGCATCTGCACGACCCCGCCCGTCAGCCAGTCGCCCGGCAGCTGCTCGCGGACGAGCGCGTGGTAGGCACGGTGCGCCAGCGAGTTGCCGTCCACAGCGAGCAGCGTGGGCACGCGCGTCTCTCTTCCCCTCGCGGCCCCGGGATCCCGGGTGTCATCGACGGGGACCATACCGGTCGTGCGGCGTGCTCCGGCCGCAGCACGGGTGGGAGGCGTTGACACGACTGCCTACCCTCGACGGGACGACCCGACGAGAGCCGTGACGATGGCCACCCGTGACGCTGCCGCCGCCTCCATCCGCTTCCTCGTGCTGCGGGGACGGCCGCTCGCCGTCGTCGACCTCGAGGCCCCCGACGAGGAGCGGCCCCGCCTGATCGCCGGCGGCCTCTTCCAGCACCTCGTCGAGCGCGGACTCGCGGTGCTCGACCGCTTCTACGGCCGGACGCTGCCGAAGGGAGCACGGCTCGGCTTCACCGTGACCCCCGATGAGCTCCGGCTCGAGGACGAGCAGGAGACCGGCCTGCTGAGGATCCCCCGCGCCGGTGTCGACGCGGACTGGCTGGACGCGGCCAAGCGGCTGCGCGGCACGATGGTGTGCGTCGGCCACAACCTCGGCGTCGACCCGGACGAGTCGGCGCGGGCCGTGTGCGACCGGCTCGACGCCGCGGCGCGGGACGAGCGGGTCGCCGGCGCCATCGTCGGGGTCGCCGAGCCGAGGCAGCAGCTGCCCATCGTCGACCTGCTGCAGCCCTGAGGCGTCACCGCGCCAGCGTCAGGAGGTCCGTCGACAGGTCCCCAACGGCCGTGACGCCCGAGAGCGCCAGGGTGAGGTCGAGCTCGGCGAGCAGGCTGCGCAGCACGTGACGCACGCCCTCCTCGCCGCCGAGCGCGAGCCCCCAGGCGTACGGACGGCCGACGAACACCGCCCGGGCACCGAGGGCCATGGCCTTCGCGACGTCCGCGCCGGAGCGGATCCCCGAGTCGAACAGCACCGGCAGGTCGCCGGCGGCCTCGACGACGCCGGGGAGCGCGTCGAGCGCCCCGATCGCGCCGTCCACCTGCCGACCGCCGTGGTTCGAGACGACGATCCCGTCGGCGCCGTGCTCGACCGCGAGCCGGGCGTCGCCGGGATGCAGGATGCCCTTCACCAGGATCGGCAGCGACGTGTGCTCGCGCAGGGTCGCGAGGTCGGTCCAGGCCAGCGCCCGCTCCGAGAAGATCTGCACCCAGCGAAGGATCGCCGACTGCGGGTCCTGCTCGGGCGTGGCGTCGAGCGGCTCGAGGAAGGCGGGGTCGGACAGGTAGTTGGCGACGCCCTCGCCGTGCAGGAACGGCAGGTAGGCGGTCTCGAGGTCACGGGGCCGCCATGCGAGCAGCTTCGTGTCGGCGGTCACGACGATCGCGCCGTAGCCGGCGGCCTCGGCGCGCCGCACGAGGCTCGCGGCCACCGCGGGGTCGGCCGGCCAGTACAGCTGGAACCAGCGGGGTGCGTCCCCGGCGGCCTCGGCGACGTCCTCGAGCGTGCGCGACGAGGCGGTGGACAGCACGGTCGGCACGTCGACCGACGCGGCCGCGCGGGCGGCCGCGACCTCGGCGTCCTCGTGGATGATCGACTGGACCCCGATGGGCGCGAGCATGATCGGCGTGGGCAGCCGCTGGCCGAACAGCTCGACCGACAGGTCCCGGCGCGACACGTCGCGCAGCATCCGGGGAACGATCCGCCAGCGCTCGAACGCGGCGCGGTTCGCGTCCATCGTGGACTCGGTGCCTGCCCCGCCGGCGACGTACCCGTAGGCGCGCTCGTCGAGGACCTCCCGGGCCTCGCGCTGCAGCTGCGCGTAGGACATCGGGAAGCTCGGCTGCACGCCGCCCATGCCCTGCAGGTAGATCTCGTTCTGGAACGCTGCCCGCTCCGGGGCGTCGTCGGTGCTCGCCACGTCGTCGGTGCTCGCCACGCCGTCGTGCTCGCCACTCTCGGTGCTCGCCACGTCCTCGGCCACGTGCTCTCCTCCCGCTCGGCCCCGTGTGTAGCAGGTCACCGCAGGCCACGCTCCCGTACTCGCAGCACCAGGAGCGTCAGCGCGAGCGCATAGGCGGCGGCCGACACGTGGGCGTTCCCGGCCAGCCCCCAGGCCGCGAAGATGCGTGGCGACACGGCCGCCGAGACGCCGCGCGCCGCCGCCAGCGCCACCCCGGTCAGTGCCAGGAAGCTCGACCGGGTGTCGGGCTGCATCTCGCTCGCCATCGGGATCCCGGCGACGATCGTCAGCTCGAACCCGGCCAGCGCCAGCGCGAGCGTCGCGAGCCCGGTCGCGACCGACGTGTCGGTGAACGGCAGCAGCAGGTAGGCGGCCAGGCCCATGACGAGGCCGGTCGCGACCGTCCGCCGCTTGCCGATCCGGTCGCCGAACGCGAGCGTGAACGACTCCCCGGCGAGCTCCGCGAGCCCCACGAGCGTCGACACGCCGCCGAGGGCGAGCAGCGAGAGCCCGAAGTCCTGCTCGAGCCAGGCGCCGAAGACCACGAGGGTCACGTCGGTCCCGAACGTGAAGAGGAACATGGTGGCGAGCAGCGCGATCCCGTCCGCGTCGGGACGGAACGACCGGGGCAGGCGCGGGGCCCGCACGCTCCCGCCGTCGGCCAGCGTGACCTGGACGGCCGCGAGCGCGGCCAGCGCCACGACCGCCGCCGCCAGGAACGGCGCGCGCCAGCTGAACCGGCCGATGAGCCACCCGACCACGGGCGCGCCGACGAGCAGCCCGCCCGCGTAGGTCAGCTCGAGGACGGCCAGGATCCGGGCCCGCCGCTCGTAGGGCGTGCGGTCCGACAGGTAGGCCTGCGACGCCACGTCGTAGGCCGGCCGGGCCGCCCCGAACAGCACGAACCCCGCCATCGTCGTCGCGTACAGCCCGGGCCCGCCCGCCAGCAGCATCGCCGCCACGAACAGGCCGAGCGCGACCATCGCCAGCCGACGGTGGCGGCCGCCGCGCCCGCCCACCGCCACGGTGAACGGGACGGTGAAGGCGCCGCCGGCGCGGGCCGTCAGCAGCAGCCCCGCCTGCGCGAGCGGCACGTTCAGGCCCCGCGCGATCGCCGGCAGGAACGGGTAGACGGACCGCTCGACGCTGTTGAGCAGGAGCCGCACGAGGCTGAGGGTCGTCAGCGCGGGCGCGAGCGAGGGACGGGGGCGGCGGCGGGACATGGCGCCCCGTTCTAGCAGCCACCCAACCGGCCGTGCCCATGCACCGAACCAGGCATGACACCCCACGCCACCGGTTCCCGGCCATCCCAGGAGGAGGCACCGTGCGCATCGCCGTCATCGGCACCGGCATCGCCGGCCTCGCCACCGCCTGGCTGCTCGACCGCCGCCACGAGGTGCACGTCTTCGAGCGCGAGCCCCGCCCCGGCGGCCACACGAACACGGTGGGATTCGCCACCACCGATGGCAGGACCCTGCCCGTGGACACCGGCTTCATCGTCTACAACGAGGCGACCTACCCGAGCTTCACGCGGCTCCTCGACGAGGTCGGCGTCGCGACGCAGCCGAGCGACATGTCCTTCGGCCTGCGCTGCGAGCGCTGCGACCTCGAGTACGCCGGGAGCCTGCGCGGGCTCGCCGCCCAGCCCGGCAACCTCCTCGACGTGCGCTACCACCGCTTCGTCGCCGACATCCTCCGGTTCAACCGGCTCGGGCGGCGGCTCGTCGGCGACGCGCGGACCCGGCAGGTGCCCCTCGGTCGCTTCCTGCGCCAGGCCGGGTTCGGGCACCAGTTCGCCAACCACTACCTGGTGCCGATGGCCGCGGCGATCTGGTCGTCGGGGCCCGAGGTCGCCGAGCGGTTCCCTCTCGACACGCTCCTGCGCTTCTTCGACAACCACGGACTGCTCGGCGTCACCACGCACCACCCGTGGCGCACGGTCACCGGCGGTGCGCAGACCTACGTCGCAAAGCTGGCCGCCCCCCTCGGCCGCCGGCTGCACACCGGGGACGGGGTCGCGTCGATCCGTCGCGACGACGACGGGATCGACCTTCGGCTCGTCTCCGGTGTGCGCCACCGGTTCGACGCCGTGGTGGTCGCCACGCACGCCGACGAGGCCCTCGAGCTCCTCGACGACCCGAGCGTCGCCGAGAAGGAGCTGCTCGGCGCCTGGGAGTACTCGACGAACGAGGCGTGGCTGCACAGCGACGCGTCGCTGCTGCCGCGCGCCCCGGCCGCCCGTGCCTCCTGGAGCTACCTGCTGGCCGACTGCCGGCGTCCCACGCAGGCCGTGTCGCTGTCCTACGACCTGGGCCGGCTGCAGTCGCTCGACACCGACGAGGACGTGATCGTCACCCTCAACCCGTCCACGCCGCCCCGGCCGGAGACCGTCCGCTACCGCACGATCTACACCCACCCGCGCTACACCCCCGAGTCGGTCGCCACCCAGGACGGGCTCGCCGAGCTCAGCGGAACCCGGAACACGTTCTACGCCGGCGCGTACCATCGGTACGGGTTCCACGAGGACGGCGTCGTGTCCGCCGTCCGCGTGGCCGAGGCACTGGGAGTCCAGTGGCCATGACCGCACCGACGACGGTCCCCGCCAGCGGCATCTACACCGGGACGCTCACGCACCGGCGCCACCGGCCGGCGCGCCACGCCTTCCGTCACGGCATCTACCAGGTGCTGCTCGACCTCGACGACCTGTCCCGCCTCGACCGGGAGGTCGCCGGGTTCGGGTACAACCGGGCGGCGCTCACGAGCTTCCACGACGCCGACCACCTCGGCGACGAGGACCGTGGAGTCCGCGAGAAGCTCGACCGCTGGCTCGCCGCCCGGGGCGTGACGCCGCCCGGCGGGCCGGTGCGGCTGCTGACCAACCTGCGGGTGTTCGGCTACGTCTTCAACCCGGTCAGCTGGTTCTACTGCTACGAACCCGACGGCACCCTCGCGGTGATCGTCGCCGAGGTCAACAACACCTTCGGCGACACCTACGCCTACCTCCTCGACGACCTCCAGCCCGCCGGCGGCCACCTGCTGCGGGCCGGCCGGCCCAAGGTGTTCCACGTCTCCCCGTTCCTCGGGATCGCCGAGCATCACTACCGGTTCGCGTTCCGCCCGCCCGGCGACCGCCTCGCCGTGCACATGGAGGTGCTGACCGGCCGTGACCGGGTGCTCGACGCGACCTTCGCTGGCCGCCACCGCCCGCTGACGAGCCGGACGCTCGTCGGCGCCCTGCTGCGCTACCCGCTGATGAGCCTGCGCACGATCGCCCTCATCCACTGGCACGCCCTGCGTCTGTGGGCCAAGCGGGTGCCGTTCCACCGCCGGCCTGCTCCGCCCGACCCGGCCGGTCCCGCCCGATCCCGATTCGGCCGGACGACGACGAGAAGGGAAGCCGCATGACCGCCACCGTGACGAGCGCGACCTCGACCTCGCAGCCCCCGACCCCGCCGACCCCGACCGCCCCGGCTCGGGGTGTGGCCCCGCCGTCCGCGGTCGAGCAGCGGGCCTGGCGCACCGTCGCCCGCCTGCTCGACGGCGTCCACACCGGCACCGTGTCGGTGCGGCTGCCCGACGCGACCGAGCGGCGGTTCGGTGCGCCCGGCACCGGGCCCGACGTGCACCTCGACGTGCACGACTGGGCGTTCTTCCGCCGGGTGCTCGTCGGCGGCTCGGTCGGTCTCGGCGAGTCCTACATGGCGGGGGAGTGGGACTGCGACGACCTGACCGGCTTCGTCTGGACGGTCATCGCGAACCGCGACGTGGTGCGGCGGCTCACGCCTGCGTCGCTGCTGCAGGTCGCCGCGGACCTGGCGCTGCACGTGTCGCGGGCGAACCGGATCGGGCAGGCCTCCCGCAACATCGCCGCCCACTACGACCTGTCGAACGACCTGTACCGGCTGTTCCTCGACGAGACCATGACCTACTCGTCCGCCTGGTTCCCGCACGCGGACGCGACCCTGGAGGAGGCCCAGCACGCGAAGTACGCGCGGCTGGCCGACAAGGTCCGGCTGCGCCCCGGCGACCACGTCCTCGAGGTCGGCTGCGGCTGGGGTGGCTTCGCCCTGTACGCGGCCGGCGAGCGCGGCTGCCGCGTCACCGGCATCACGCTGTCGCGGGCACAGGCCGACGAGGCCCGCCGGCGCGTGGCCGCAGCCGGGCTCACCGACCGCGTCGAGATCCAGCTCGTCGACTACCGGGCGCTGACCCCACCGCCGGGCGGGTTCGACCGGATCGTGTCGATCGAGATGCTCGAGGCGGTCGGGCACCGCTACCTGCCCGACTACTTCGCGGCGCTCGACCGGCTGCTCGCCGCCGACGGGCTCGTGGGCGTCCAGGTCATCGCGATCCCCGAGCAGCGCTACGGCGCCTACCGTCTGCGCCCGGACTTCATCAACAAGCACATCTTCCCGGGCGGCCACCTGCCCTCGCTCGCCGCCATGACCCGCGCCATGGGCCGCGCGAGCGACCTCTACGTCCACGAGGTCGAGAACATCGGCCCCCACTACGCGACGACGCTGCACCGGTGGCGGGACCGGTTCCTCGCCAACCTCGACGGCGTGCGGGCCCTCGGGTTCGACGATCGGTTCGTGCGGATGTGGGAGTTCTACCTCGCCTACTGCGAGGGCGCCTTCCGCGCCCACTACGTCGCCGACTACCAGCTCGTCCTCACCCGACCGCTGAACCGGACCCTCGCCGCCCCCTCCGGCGGATGATCGGCCTGCGGGTCAGGGCACGTCCTGGGTGCGCAGCAGCCGGCCGCACCACAGCGTCCCGAGCACCGCGACGCCCACGATGACGAGCGTCGCGGGCAGCAGCCCCACGTCGAAGGAGCGGGCGCTGATGTCGGACGCCAACCCGGTGTACAGCGACCGGGCGTAGCGCTGCAGCGACACGGTCGCGAAGGACCGGTTCACGTTCGCGATCGTGCCCTCCCACAGCAGCGCATAGAGCAGGCCCCACAGCAGCGACCGCTTCGTGCGCAGCCCGAGCGGGACGAACAGGGCCGCGTAGGCGACGACGGCGGCGAGCGACGCCACCGCGGCCGGCAGCGCGTCGGCGTAGCGTCCGCCCGCCACCTCGATGAAGGCGACCGGGACCGCCACGAGCGGCCCGGCCACGGCCACGCTCGCGGCGACCGCGGCCACCGCCAGGTGCAGGCGGGGCACCGGTCGCAGCCAGAGGTACACGAGCGTGCGGTCCTCGACGAGGTCGCCGAGCGACGCGGCCGCGAAGGTCAGGCTGACCACCGGCGCGAGGAACGCGAGCCCGGCGTTGAGCACGAGCTCGGTCGGCACCGACCCGCCCGCGTCGGACAGGCGGGCGCCGAGCGCCGCCACGACCAGCAGCAGCCCCACGACCCCCGCGAACGCGATGCGTCCCGCGGGTCGCCTGGGCCCGCAGCAGCACCCGGAAGGCGGTGGCCGTCATGGGCGTCGCTCCCGCTCGGCGGGACGGGCGGTGCCGTCCGTGGTCGTCAGGTAGCGGAACACGCTCTCGAGGTCCTCGTCGAGGGCGACGACCTCCCGCAGGACCACGTCGTGGTCGCGGGCCGTGGTGGCGAGCAGCCGCCGGAACCCGGCCGCGTCGGCGGTGTCGACGACGACACCCTCCCCGTCGAGATGGACGCCGTCGGCCATCCCGCCGGCCAGCAGGGCGGTGGCAAGCACCCGGGGGCGGTCGGCCCGCACGCGGATGCGTCGGGGCCGGTCGTCCATGAGGTCGCGGATCTCGTGGAAGTCGCCGGCGGCCGCCACCCGCCCGCCGGCGAGCAGCACGATCCGCGAGCCGAACCGCTCGACCTCCGCGAGGACGTGGCTCGACACGACGACGGTCCGCCCCTCGTCGGCGAGCCGGCGGAAGAGCCCGATGGTCGTCGCCCGCTGCCGCGGGTCGAGTCCTTCCAGCGGCTCGTCGAGCAGCAGGATCGGTGGGTCGTGCACGAGCGCCTGGGCGAGCTTGACCCGCTGGCGCATGCCCTTCGAGTAGGTCTTCACGGGCCGGTGCTCGGTCGGGTCGAGGTCGACGGTCGTCAGGGCGCCGGTGGCCGCCGCGTCCGGGTCGTCCAGCCCGTGCAGCGCCGCCGCCGCGGCCACGAAGGCGTGGGCCGCCAGATGCTCGAACACCGCCTCCTGCTGGGGGACGAGCCCGATGCGGCGCAGCACGTCCACGTCGGCCCGCGGATCCTGCCCGAGGACGCGCACCCGGCCGGCGCTCGGGGCGGTCAGACCGCACAGCAGCCGCAGGAGGGTGGATTTCCCGGCGCCGTTCGGTCCGAGCAGCGCGGTCATCCCCGGCCCGATGCTGAAGGACACGTCGGTCAGGGCGACCACGTCCCCGAACCGCTTCGACACGACGTCGAAGGCCAGCACGGGGGGCGGCGGCGGGGGAGCGGTCATCGCGTCACCTGGAGCCGGTGGTAGCGCCACCGCACGAAGGCGGCGCCGCCGACGAGCCAGACCGCGACCGCGGCGAACACGAGCCACGTCGCCGCACCCGGCGTCTCGATGTCGGCCGTGCCGTAGACCCGCGCCGCGGCCTCGAGCGTGACCGCGGGCAGGTCGAGGAGCGACGAAGGCCTGCGACAGCCCGAGGCCGTTGATCGCCAGCCCGCGGACGAGCGCCTGGCTCGCCAGCAGGAAGAGGACGATGAAGCCGGCGGCGGCGCCGCGCCGGTCGGTCAGGCTCGCGATCGCGAGCCCCACCATCGCGAAGACGGCGCTCATGAGCATGCCGGACGCGATCACGCGGCCGATCTCGAGCAGGACCCCGACCACCCCGTCGGGGCCGAAGCCGAGCAGGATCAGCCCGACGACGAAGACGAGCGGCGGCCCGACCGTCACGATCATCAGGAACGCGACGACGGCGGCGGCCTTCGCGACGAGGTAGGTGTCGCGGTCGAGCGGCGACGCGAGGTAGAGCGCGAGCGTGCCGTGGCGCCGGTCGGGGCAGATCGCCACCGGCACGCCGATCGCGAGGAACATGAAGACGGCGGCGGTCACGAACCCGAGGTACTGGGAGGTCTGCGGCACCACGGCGTCGGTGATCTGGCGTGGCAGGAAGACCACCAGGCCGACGAAGACGATGGCGGGCAGGTAGGCGATCCCGCCGATGACGACGTTGATCAGCTTCGCCCAGATGCTGCGCCGCAGCCCGAGCAGCGCCGCGAAGCTGTGCCGGGCCAGCGCGAGGGTCGCCGAGCGGGGCGGTAGCCGTGTGCCGTCGTAGTGCCGGTACCCGAGGTCGTAGATGCGGGCGTCGCTCACGGTGCGTCCTCGCCGACGGGCGTGAAGAAGACCTCCTCGAGGCTCGCGGTGCGGGGCTGCAGCCGTCGCAGCCCGCAGCCCGTCGCGGCGAGCCCGTCCCGGATGGTCGCGAGCGCCACGTCGCGGTCGGCGTCGCCCTCCGGGAGGGTCACGTCGAGGCTGCGGGGCCCGAGCGGCGCCGTGGTCAGCCCCCGCTCGCCGAGCCACCCGGCGAGCGCGTCCGGCCGCTCGTCCACCTCGACGACGACGCCGGCGCCCGTGGCCCGCACCCCGGCCATCGTCCCGGCGCCGGCGAGCCGGCCCCCGTCGAGCACGACGACGGCGTCGCAGACCTGCTCGACCTCGGTCATCAGATGGGAGGAGATGATGACGTGGATGCCGAGCTCCGTCCCGATGCGCCGCAGCAGCGCGAGCATCCCGACGCGCTGGAGCGGGTCGAGGCCGTTCGTCGGCTCGTCGAGCAGCACGAGCATGGGGTCGTGCGCGATGGCCTGCGCGACCTTCACGCGCTGCTTCTGGCCCCCCGACAGGGTGCTGATGTCGCGGAACCGCTCCTCGCCGAGTCCGACGAACCCGAGGGCCTCGCTGGCGCGCAGCAGCGCGTGGCGCCGCGGGATGCCGTGCAGTTCGGCGACGTGGCGGACGAGGTCCTGGGCGCGCACGTCCGGCGGCAGCGCGTCGTGCTCGGGGGCGTAGCCGATCCGTGAGCGCACCTCGGGACCGAACGTGGCGGGATCGCGCCCGAGCACCACGATGCGGCCCTCGTCGGGGCGGTGGAACCCGAGCACGAGTCCGAGCAGCGTCGTCTTCCCGGCACCGTTGGCGCCGAGCAGGCCGGTGACGCCCGGCGGCACGACGACACTGACGTCGTCGAGCGCCAGGACCTGCCCCCACCGCTTGGTGACCGCGTCGACGGCCACGATCGTGTCCATGACGGCGACCCTAGACGACCGCTGCCACCGCGTGTCGGCGGGACCGCGCTAGACGCTCGCGGCCGCCTCGTCGTCGGCGTCCGCCGCGTCCTGTGCCGCCTCGGCGTCGTCCTTCGCCTTGCGGTAGAGCACCCCGGCGTACCCGAAGACACCGATCGCGGTGAACGAGAACCACTGGATCGCGTAGGACAGGTGCGGCCCGTTGTCGAAGGGCGGCTGGGGGACCGGACGCGGCAGGCGCCCCTGCTGCGGCGGCGTCTGCGCGGTGAGGTGGACGATCATCGGGTACAGGGAGTAGTCCACCTGCTGCGCGATCCGCGGCACGGAGGCGTGGAAGACGCGGTCGAGCGTGCCGGTCGCCGGATCGGCCTGTGACAGGAACGACCAGAAGCCGGTCCGGGGCGGCTCGGCGTGTGACGGCTCGAGGTAGCCCGTCACCGTCACGCGCCCGCCGGGCGGCAGCGCATCGGGAGCGGTGGGCTCTCGCAGCGCGAAGGGCACCCAGCCGCGCATCACGAGCACGGCGCCGTGGTCGGTCTGCAGCGGTGTGAGGACATCGAAGCCGCTGGACCCCTTGTAGGACTGCCCGCGCAGCAGCACCTCGTCGTCGGGCCGGTAGGTCCCGGTCACGGTCACCGGCCGGTACTCGTAGGCCTGCGGGTCGGGATCGCCGGGCAGGTCGGCGAAGGCGGTCGGGGCGGCCTGCGCGTTCGCGGTCAGCCGGGCGTTGGTCGCCTCGCGTTCCGACAGGCGGCGCAGCTGCCAGAAGCCCAGATTCATGAGCAGGACCGCGATGAGCACCACCACGATCGACAGGATGATCCAGCGGGGGGAGCGCAGGAAGGACCACGACATGCGGGGGAGGGTACCGGTGTCACCGCTCACCCTCGCGCGCCCATCCGCACGTCGGGGGCGCCCATGCGCGCCGCGTCGGCCGTGTGGTCGTCGGGCTGCGCCTGCGAGCTGCGCTCCGCCTCGACCCGGGCGTGGTAGTGCTCGACCTCGCGCTTGACCGTGTCGTCGTCCCAGCCGAGCACGCCGGCGACGAGCCGGGCGACCGGCTCGGCGGCCGACACGCCCCGGTCCCAGGTCTCGATGGAGATCCGGGTCCGGCGGGTCAGGACGTTGTCGAGGTGGAGCGCCCCCTCGTGGCTCGCGGCGTACCGGGCCTCGACCTGCAGGTAGTCGTCGGCGCCCGGGATCGGCTCGCCGAGCGACGGGTCGTCGGCGACGAGGTCGAGCAGCTCGTCGATGCGTGTGCCGTAGCGGTGCAGCAGGTGCTCGACGCGGGCCCGGTGGATGCCGGCCTCCTCGGCGAGCTGCCGGCGCCGGTTCCACACGGCGGCGTAGCCCTCGGCGCCGACCAGCGGAACCCGGTCGGTGACCGACGCCGGGACCCGCCGGTCGAGGTTGCGGGCGGCAGCGTCGACGGCATCGGACGCCATTACCCGGTACGTCGTGTACTTGCCGCCGGCGATCGTGATCATGCCGGCGACGGTCTGGCCGACGGCGTGCTCGCGGGACAGCTGGCTCGTGGCCTCCGACTCGCCGTAGAGCAGGGGTCGCAGGCCGGCGTAGACGCCTTCCACGTCCGCGTGGGTGAGCGGGGTGCGCAGCACGCGGTTGACGTGCTCGAGCAGGTAGTCGATGTCGGTCCGGCTGGCCGCCGGGTGGGCGAGGTCGAGATCCCAGTCGGTGTCGGTCGTCCCGACGAGCCAGTGGCGACCCCAGGGGATGACGAACAGGACGCTCGTCTCGGTCCGCAGGATGATGCCGGAGTCGGAGTGGATCCGGTCGCGTGGCACGACGAGGTGGATCCCCTTCGAGGCACGGACCCGGATGCGACCCCGCCCCGCCATCTGCTGGACCTCGTTGGCCCAGACGCCGGTGGCGTTGATGACCTGCTGGCCCCGCAGCGCGATGTCGTCGCCGCCCTCGAGGTCGCGGAATCGAACGCCGACGACACGCTCGCCCTCGCGCAGCAGCCCGTGCACGCGGGCGCTCGTCGCCAGCACGGCGCCGTAGTGGGCGGCGGTGCGGGCGAGCGACATCGTGTGGCGGGCGTCGTCGACCTGGGCGTCCCAGTACTGGATCGCGCCGACGAGCGCGTCGCCACGCAGGGCCGGGGCGACCCGCAGCGCCCCCTTACGGGACAGCTGGCGGTGGAACGGCAGCTGACGGGCGCCGCCCATGGTGTCGTAGAGGGTGACGCCCGACCCGACGTAGAACCGCTCCCAGACGTGGTGGGTCAGCGGGAAGAGGAAGGGCACCGGCTGGACGAGGTGGGGCGCGAGCCGGTGGAGCAGCAGGCCGCGCTCCTCGAGGGCCTCCCGTACGAGCGCGACGTTGAGCTGCTCGAGGTAGCGCAGGCCACCGTGGATGAGCTTGCTCGAGCGGCTCGAGGTGCCGGCGGCGTAGTCGCGCTGCTCGACGAGTGCGACGCTCAGCCCGCGCGAGGCCGCGTCCAGCGCGATTCCGCAGCCGGTGACCCCGCCACCGACCACGACGATGTCGAAGACCTTGTCGCGCATCCGGGCCAGCGAGCGCCGTCGATGCTCGGGGGACAGGTGATCGGCGGTCACGGCACGCTCCTGCAGGGGTCAAATCCGAGCCTACTGGGGCGCGGTTACCGCATGACTTCACGCGTGTGCGTGCGGCGGTCCGTATCCTCACGCTGGGTGGGGGTCCGGTTCCCTGCCGGAACAGAAGGTTGCGCACCGTGTCACGATCACTACTCCGGCCGCTGCTCGTCGTCGCGCTCCTGACGGCACTGTTCGCGCCGGTTTCGCCCGCATTCGCCGATACGGCGCCGCTGCCGGATCCGACGATCTTCCACCTCGCGCCGGCGCCGGGCCAGGTCGTGTCCGCCGGGACGGTCCGCGTCCGTGCCGTCGCCGTGTCGGCGTCCGGGATCACCGGGCGTCGCATGACGCTGGACGGCGCCGAGGTCGCCACCACGGCCACGCAGGGCTACGACGCGACCGAGCAGCAGATCGTCGCCACGGTCCCCAACGTGTCCGGCGGCGACCACATCGTGCGGCTCGAGGTGACCAACGGCAACGGCCGCACCCTCGCCCGGGCCTGGCGCTTCACGGCCAGCGGCCTGTCGGTGAGCCGGCTGTCCGGCGCCGACCGTGTCGGCACCGCCGTGGCCATCAGCCGCGACCTGTACCCGGCCAGCGACGCGGCGAGCATCGCCGTGCTGGCCCGCGCCGACGACTTCGCCGATGCGCTCGCGAGCGTCCCGCTCGCCACCCAGGGTGACGGACCGCTGCTGCTGACCGCCGGCGACCAGCTCGCCCCCGCCGTGGCCGACGAGCTGACCCGGGTGCTGCCCGAGGGCGCCACGGTCACCCTCCTCGGGGGCACCGCCGCCCTGAGCCCCGCGGTCGAGACGGCCGTGACGAACCTCGGGTTCGCCACCCAGCGGCTCTCCGGCCCCGACCGCTACGCGACCGCCGCTGCGGTCGCCGACGCCTTCGGCCCCGCCGACACCGTCGTCGTCGCCTCGGGCACCTCCTTCCCGGACGCCCTCGCGATCTCCGCGCCCGCCGCCGGCCGCGGCATGCCCATCCTGCTCACCACGAAGGACGGCCTGCCACCCGCCACCCGCGACGCCGTCTCCCGGCTCCAGCCGACCAGCGCCGTCGTCGTCGGTGGGACCGGGGTCGTCAGCCAGCAGGTCGCCGACCAGCTCACGGGCCTCGGTGCCACGGTGACGCGGATCGCCGGCCGCAACCGGTTCGAGACCGCCCGCCGCGTCGCCGAGCACTACGTCGCGCCGGGCAACCCCACGGCCATCGCCAGCGGCACGTCCTTCGCGGACGCGCTCGCCGGTGCGCGGCACGCCGCCGACCTCGGCGCGTCGCTGCTCCTCGCCGCCGGCAACGACCTGCCGGCCGAGACCGTGACCGCCATCGGCAACCTGCAGCCCACGCGCGTCACCGTGTTCGGTGGTCAGGCCGCCGTCGGGGCCGACGTGCCCCAGGCCGTGCGGCTCGCCGTCCTCAACCGCAACGGGCCGGTGCTGACGAGCTCGGACCCGGCGCCCGGCGCCGAGATGAACTCCCTCGACACGATCGTGCTCGACTTCGACCGCGAGCTCAGTCTCACCAACTCGAGCGTCTACGTCGAGCTCGGCGGCATCGAGGTGCTCGGCACGCTCGGCGTCGGGGACTTCCCGAACACGCTCGTCTTCCAGGTGACGCACATCCGCAAGACGGTCGTGCCGAACCAGCCCTACGACCTGTCGGTCCGCGTGCTGGCCTGGGGGACCGACGGCACCCGCCGCCAGTTCGTGCAGCACGCGACCTACGTGCGGCGGCAGCTGTCCCGTGGTGACGAGGGCAACGAGGTCGTCTGGCTCCAGAAGCGGCTCGGCGAGCTCGGCTACTGGAACGGGCCGGCCGACGGCCACTACGGCTACCTGACCTCGCAGGCCGTCATGGCCTTCGAGAAGGCGAACGGCCTGAAGCGCGACGGGGTCCTCGACAACCGCGTCCGCGAGCTGCTCGACAGCGACACCCGCGGGCCGTCGACCCGCACGACGAGCGGCTACTGGATCGAGATCGACAAGGCCCGCCAGATCGTCATGGGTGTCCGCAACGGCAAGGCCGAGTGGATCCTCAACACCTCCACCGGCAGCGGACAGTGGTACACGACCTCCGACGGTGGCCGGGCGCAGGCCGTCACGCCCAGCGGCCGGTTCCAGATCTACCGGCAGATCGACGGGCTCCGTGACGCGCCGCTCGGGATCCTGTGGCGCCCGAAGTACTTCAACGGCGGCATCGCGCTGCACGGCTCGCCCTCCGTGCCCTCCTACCCGGCCTCCCACGGGTGCGTCCGGCTCAGCAACGGCGGGATCGACTGGCTGTGGGCCTCGGGCAACGCACCGATCGGGACCCGCGTGATCGTGTATTGAGTCCGGTCCGCCGGATCGCCTACGGCGATCACCCGTCCCAGGTCGCCGAGCTGTCCCTGCCGGACGGGGCGGACGGCGGTCGACCCCTGCCGGTCGTCGTCCTGCTGCACGGCGGGTTCTGGCAGGCGGCCTACGGGTTCGACGAGACCGCCCCGCTGGCAGCCGACCTGGCCGCCCACGGGCTCGCCGCGTGGAACCTCGAGTTCCGGCGGGTCGGTGACGGCGGCGGGTGGCCGACGACCTTCGAGGACGTGGCCGCCGGGGTGGACCGGCTCGCGGACCTCGCCGACGAGGTCGGGCTCGACCTGGACCGGGTGGGCGTGGTCGGCCACTCGACCGGTGGGCACCTCGCCCTGTGGACGGCCGCCCGGGCGCGGCTCCCGGACGGCCGCGTCGGCGCCGGACCGCGGGTCCGCCCCGCGGTGGCCGTGAGCCTGGCCGGCGTGAACGACCTGCGCGCCGCCGCACGCCAGCGCCTCGGCCCGAACGCCGTCGAGGACCTGCTCGGCGGCCCGATCGAGGACGTCCCCGAGCGGGTCCGGGTCGCGGCGCCCGTCGCCTCGCTGCCGCTCGGTGTCCCGCAGCTGCTCGTGCACGGCGAGCACGACGCCGGCGTCCCGATCGAGCAGTCGCTCGCCTACGCCCGCCTGGCCGCCGTCGCCGGCGACCCGGTCGAGGTCCTGCAGCTGCCCGGCGACCACCTCATGGTCACCGAGGTGGACGGACCGGCCTGGCCACAGGTCCGGCGCTGGCTCCTCACGCGACTGACCCCGTCGCCGTAGCCTCGCGGGACCACCGTCCGGAGGCACCAGCGCCCATGTGCGGATTCGCCGGCGAGCTGCGGCTCGACGACCGCCGGCCCGACGTCGCCGCCGTCGACCGGATGGCCGCGACCATGGACGACCGCGGTCCGGACGGCGCCGGCGTCGTCGCGCTCGGCCGCGTCGCGCTCGGGCACCGGCGGCTGAAGGTCATCGACCTGTCCGACCGCGGTGGTCAGCCGATGCACGACCCGGAGCTCGGTTGCACGATCGTCTTCAACGGCTGCCTCTACAACTACCGGGAGCTGCGCAGGGAGCTCGAGGACGCCGGCGCGCGATTCTTCTCGACCTCCGACACCGAGGTGATGCTGAAGGCGTACCACCACCTCGGCGACGGGTTCGTGACGCGGTGCAACGGCATGTTCGCGTTCGCGATCCACGAGCGCGACAGCGGTCGGGTGCTCCTCGGGCGCGACCGCTTCGGGATCAAGCCCCTCTACCTCGCCGAGCGGCACGGCCGTCTGCGGTTCGCCTCGACCCTGCCGGCGCTGCTCGCCGGCGGGGACGTCGACACCCACATCGACCGGGTGGCGCTGCACCACTACCTGACGTTCCACGCGGTCGTCCCGGCGCCCCGCACCATCCTCACGGGTGTCCGCAAGCTCCCGCCGGCGACCACGCTCGCGATCGAGCCCGACGGGACGCGCCGGCAGACCGAGTACTGGCGCCCCGACTTCACCCGCGACGAGGCACGGGCCGACTGGACCGCCCGCGACTGGCAGGACGCGACCCTCGACGTGCTGCGCCGGGCGGTCGAGCGCCGCCTCGTCGCCGACGTCCCCGTCGGCGTGCTCCTGTCGGGCGGCCTCGACTCGAGCCTCGTCGTCGGGCTGCTCGCCGAGGCCGGCCAGCGCGGGCTCGCGACGTTCTCGATCGGGTTCGCGTCGGCCGGCGGTGAGCAGGGCGACGAGTTCGCCTACTCCGACGTGATCGCCCGCCACTTCGCCACCGACCACCACCAGATCCGCGTCTCGACCGACCGGATGCTGCCGGCGCTGCACGCGGCGATCGGGGCGATGAGCGAGCCGATGGTCTCCCACGACGTGGTCGCCTTCCACCTGCTCGCGCAGGAGGTCGCCGAGCACCGCACGGTGGTCCAGTCGGGTCAGGGCGCCGACGAGGTGTTCGCCGGCTACCACTGGTACCCGCCGATGCGGCATGCCGACGGGCTCGGCGTCGACACCTACGCGCAGGCGTTCTTCGACCGTCCCCACACGGCCATGGCGGCGGTGGTCGCCCCCGAGCACCGCGTCGACGAGGACGTGTCGCGGGCCTTCGTCGCGGAGCACTTCTCCCTGCCGGGCGCCGACACGGCCGTCGACCGGGCGCTGCGCCTCGACGCCCAGGTGATGCTCGTCGACGATCCCGTCAAGCGCGTCGACAACATGACGATGGCCTTCGGGCTCGAGGCGCGGGTGCCGTTCCTCGACCACGAGGTGCTCGAGGTCGCCGCCCGCATCCCGCCCGCGCTCAAGCTGGCCCAGGACGGCAAGGGCGTGCTCAAGGACGCCGCACGCCGGGTCATCCCGGCCGAGGTCATCGATCGCCCGAAGGGCTACTTCCCGGTCCCGGCGCTCACCCACCTCGAGGGGCCTACCCTCGACCTCGTCCGGGACGCGCTCACCGCACCGGCGGCGCAGGCGCGCCGGCTGTTCCGCGAGGACTACGTCCGGGGACTGCTGGCCGCGCCCAACGAGTCGCTCACGCCGCTGCGCGGCAACAAGCTCTGGCAGCTCGGGCTCCTCGAGCTGTGGCTCCAGCGGCACGGCATCTGACGATGGCGCCCGACGATGCGGTCCATCGGCACGGGGGCCGGTCTGGCGGTCCGCATGCTGCGGTCCGAGGCCACCGACACGCTGAGCAACGACACACGGAGGCACCATGGACGTCGCACTGATGATCGAAGGGCAGGAGGGCGTGACCTGGCCCCAGTGGGTCGCGCTGGCCCGCGCCGCCGAGGAGCACGGGCTGTCGGGCCTCTACCGCTCGGACCACTACGTCTCCGTCCTCGGGTTCGAGGAGCGGGGGACGCTCGACGCCTGGGCCACCCTCAACGCGATCGCGGCCGTCACCTCGCGGATCCGCCTCGGGACGCTCGTGTCCCCGGTCACCTTCCGGCACCCCGCCGAGCTGGCGAAGGCGGTCGTCACGGCCGACCACGTGTCGCAGGGACGCGTGGAGCTCGGGCTCGGGGCGGGATGGCACGACCGCGAGCACGCCGCCTGGGGCTTTGCCTACCCGGACCTCGGCACCCGCATGGACCTGCTCGCCGAGCAGCTCGAGATCGTGGTGCGGCTGCTGACCGAGGACGAGGTGTCGTTCGCCGGGAAGCACTACCGGCTCGACGCCGTGCACCCGCAGCCGAAGCCGGTGCAGGACCGGCTGCCGGTCGTCGTCGGTGGGCTCGCCGGACCCCGCAGCGCCGCGCTGGCCGCGCGCTGGGCCGACGAGTACAACACGGTCTTCCCGACGGTCGAGGCGGTCCGCGACCGGCGTGCGCGGCTCGTCGCGGCATACAAGGAGGCAAACCGCGATCCCGACGAGCTGCGGCTGTCCATGATGACCCGGTGCATCGTCGGCGCCGACGAGTCCGAGGTGCGCGAGCGGGCCCGCGCGTCCATGGAGCGCGCCGGGGAGGACGGCGACGTCGACGCGTTCCTCGCCGGCAACGCCGACACCTGGCTCGTCGGGACGGTCGAGCAGGTCGTCGAGCGGCTGCAGGCCTATGCGGCCGCGGGGGTGTCCCGGGTCATGTGCCAGCATCTGCTGCACACCGACCTCGACATGGTGGCGCTGCTCGGTCGCGAGGTCGCGCCGGCCGTCGTCGAGGCCTGACCGCGGTGGGCCCGGCGGGGCCATCCACCTCGCAGATACGTGCGGAGTTATCCCGCTGACGTCGGTACAACCCCGCACACAACGCGGGGTTGGCGCCGCACCGGGGACAGGCCGGGGCGTCGGCGCTGCGCTGCCCGTTGAGCCACGTCGGTCCCGACGGGACGTGCCCCGCGCGGATGCTGTCGGTCAGCCCACCAGCGACCGGCCGAGCCCCTGCGGCGAGGTGCCGACGAGCAGCTCGGTGTCGGGGACGGTCACGCCGCACACGGTCCGCCCGGCGACGTGCTCGGCGAGCAGCCGCCGGTGACCCTCGACGTCGGGGAGCTCGGGCATGACGCCATCGTGGGCGATGGTCGCGGCGTGTGCTCGCCGCCGCCCCCGACTGTCGTAGGCTCCCGCCCCGTGAGTGCCGACCGCCGCCCGAGCCCGCCCCTGACCGGGCGTGAGGTCGCGGTGGTCGCGACGCTGGCGACGCTGGCGACCCTCGTCATGACCTGGCCGCTCGTGCTGCGGCTGCCGACGGCCGTGCTCCAGGACCTCGGCGACCCGCTGCTGCAGGCCTGGCAGGTCGCCTGGGGCGGACACGCGCTGGCCACGCACCCGACCGGGATCTTCCAGTCCAACACGTTCTGGCCGCTGCCGGACTCGCTGGCCTTCAGCGACGCGCTGCTCGGCTACGCACCCGTGGGGCTCGCCGGCACCGGCCTGACGGCGGCGCTCGTCCGGTACGGGCTGCTGGTCCTGTTCGCGTTCTCCTTCGCGGCGATCGCCGCGACGCTGCTGGCCCGGGAGCTCGGGGCGCGCTGGCTGCCGGCCGGGATCGCCGGGGCCGTGTTCGCGTGGGCACCCTGGCATCTCTCGCAGGCCGGACACCTCCACGTCCTGTCGTCGGGCGGCATCCCGCTGGCCTTCTTCCTGCTGCTGCGCGGCTACCGGCAGGAGCGGTGGGGGCTCGTGCTGGCGGGCTGGCTCGTGGCGGCATGGCAGATCAGCATCGGGTTCACGCTCGGGCTGCCGTTCGCCTACACCCTCGGGGCGGTGGCGCTCGTGGCCGTGGTCCGCTGGTGGCGTACCGGCGGCCGGGCGCTGCCGCGGGACGTGGTGGTGGCGACGGTCGCCGGCGGCGTCGTCCTGCTCGGCTGGACCGCGATGCAGGCGCTGCCGTACCTCCGGGTGGCGGCGGCACACCCGGAGGCGGTGCGGGGTACCGACTATCTCGACATCTACTCGCCGCCGCCGCGTGGCCTCCTCGCCGCGCCCGAGGCGAGCCTGGTGTGGGGCGGGATCACCCGCGGGGTGCCGGCAGAGTCTGCGGTGGGCGCCGGAGCAGACCCTGTTCCCGGGTGCGGTGGCCGTGCTCCTCGGCGTCGTGGGCGCCACGAGCGGGACGGCGTCTCGGCGGCTGCGGGCGGGGCTGGGCGCCGGCGTGGTCGTCAGCACCGTCCTCGCCCTCGGGACCACCCTGGCCGGCGGGCGCTTCACCTACCTGCTCCTGCACCGGTACGGGCCGGGGTGGCAGGGCATCCGCACACCCGGGCGCCTGATCGTGCTGAGCCTGCTGGGGCTCGGACTGCTGGCCGCTCTGGGGGCCGACCGTCTGCTCGGCCGCCGCGACCGGCACGCGGGGTGGCGGGTCGTCGCCGTGGCCGTCCTGCTGACGCTGGCGGTGGTCGAGGGAGCGGGCCGCATACCCGTCGTCGAGGTCCCGCGCCCGGCCTCGGCGGCGGCCGTGGCCAGCGCCGCGCCGCAGCTGCACCTACCGACCTCGATCAGCCAGGACCAGGTCTTCATGGTGTGGTCGACCGCGGCCGGGTTCCCCTCGATCGTGAACGGCTCGAGCGGCTTCGAGCCGGCGTTCCTCGCGTCGCTGCGCGAGCGCGTCGCCTCGTTCCCGGACGCCGGGTCGGTGGCCGCGCTGCGGGCGGTGGGTGTCCGCACCGTCGTCCTGCACCTCGACATGGTCGGCGGCACGCCGTGGGAGCGCGCGGCGGGGCGGCCGGTGGCCGGACTCGGCATCGGACGGCGCCAGGAGGGAGACGTTGTCGTCTACGACCTCGGGCCGGCGGGCGAGCCCACCTCGTAGGCCGTGTCGCACCCCACCGTTACGGTGCCGACCATCGACAACGAGGAGTCCGGCCCGTGCCCAGCATCGCTCTGATCGTGCTCCTGTCCGCCGGCGTCGCCGCGCTCGCGATCGCGCTGGTGACGACCCGGGCGCAGGCATCCTCGGGGCGCCGGCTCGTCGCGGAGCTGCGCAACGAGCTCGAGGGGCAGCGGGACACGTCCGTGCGTGCGGCGGTCGACTCGCTCGTCACGATGGCCCGGGAGCAGCTCGGGGCGCAGTCGGCCGCGAACCTCGCCCAGCTCGACTCGCGGAATCAGCTGATGGACCAGCGCATCGACGGCATGCACCGCGAGATCGACAAGGTCGCGACCCTCGTGCAGGAGCTCGAGCGCGACCGCTCCTCGAAGTACGGGGCGCTGACCGAGCAGCTCGCGCAGGCGGGGCAGACCACCGCGGAGCTCGCCCGGGTCACCCAGACGCTGCGCGAGGCGCTGACGAGCTCGCAGTCCCGCGGTCAGTGGGGCGAGCGGATGGCCGACGACGTGCTCCGCGCCGCCGGGTTCGTCGAGGGCATCAACTACGAGAAGCAGGCCAGCACGAAGGCAGGGCGCCCGGACTTCACCTTCCTGCTGCCGGGCGACAAGCACCTGCACATGGACGTGAAGTTCCCGCTCGACAACTACCTGCGCCTGCTCGACGCCGGCGCCGACCTCGAGCGGGCCCAGCACGAGAAGGCCTTCCTGCGCGACGTGCGCAACCGCGTGAAGGAGCTCGCGGGGCGGGACTACATCGACCCGGCGGCCGGCACCCTCGACTACGTGCTGCTGTTCATCCCGAACGAGCACGTCTACGGGTTCGTGCACGACCGCGACCGTGAGCTCGTGGATCTCGCGCTGGCGCAGAAGGTGATCCTGTGCTCACCGCTGACGCTGTTCGCCGTCCTTGCGGTCGTGCGCCAGGCCGTCGACAGCTTCGCGCTCGAGCGCGCGACGGGCGAGATCCTGGAGCTGCTCGAGTCGTTCCGGGGGCAGTGGGACAAGTTCACGGGGCAGATGGACACGCTCGGCGACCGGCTCGACTCCACCCGGAAGGCCTACGACCAGCTCACCGGCACGCGCCGGCGGCAGCTCGAGCGCCAGCTCGACAAGATCGACGACCTGCGCCGCGCCGAGCCGGCGGCCGGGGGGCGCCACGTCCAGCTCGCGCCGGCGCCGGCCGACCGGGCCGCCGGCGCCTGAGCCGGCGCTGCGCCCTGGAAACCGTGATCTCTGGCGGGTTCCGGCTCACGCGTGGCGGCGTGCGCGGCGCTGCCCCCCGAAAACCGTGACAACGAGGCTGTCGCGGATTCCGGATGGAGCGCCTGCGGCGCCACCGAGCCCCGCCCCCCGCGCCCTGCCCCCCGCAAGAACCGGCGCATCCGGCGGTTTCTGGCCCGCGCATGGCCCGCCGACCCGGCGCCCCCCGCAAGAACCGGCGCATCCGGCGGTTTCTGGCCCGCGCATGGCCCGCCGACCCGGCGCCCCCCGCAAGAACCGGCGCATCCGGCGGTTTCTGGCCCGCGCAGGGCCCGCCGAGCCGGCGCTGTCCCCCGAAAACCGTGATATCTGGCGGTTCTCGGCATCTGAGGCGTGGCTGGTGCAAGGACCCCGCCCCGGTCGGACAGCCTTGAGCGCGGAGCCGCAATAGGCTCGATTGGCGGACAGCAGGGAGCGTCGTGGCAGCGAGGATCGCAGCGGCACAGCACGTCGCCGAGCCGGGCGACCTCGACGGCAACCTCGCGCGTGCCCGTGCGGTGGTCGAGGAGGCCGCGGCGCAGGGCGCCGACCTGGTCGTCCTGCCGGAGTGCGCCCTGAGCGGCTACGACCCGAGTGGATCCGTCAGGGGGCGCCCGGCGGGGGCCAGCCGGCGGAGGGGCCTGGCATCGTCGCCCTGGCCGAGCTGGGGGAGCGGCTCGCCCTGACGATCGTGGTCAACGAGCTCGAGCGCGACGGCGACCGGCTGTTCAGCACCAGCATGGTCCTGGCCGGCGGGACCATGCGGTCGCGCCACCGCAAGACCCACGTCACCATCGCCGAGGAGGACGCCGGCCTGTCCGCCGGCGACACGGCCGCCGCCGTGGTCAGCGTTGCAGGCCTGCCGGTGCCCGTCGCACCGATGGTGTGCTTCGAGCACGGCTTCCCCGAGATCGCGCTGCGCCTCGCCCGGGAGGGCGCCGGGGTGATGGCCATCTCGTCGGCGATCCGGACCGGCTTCGAGTACCTGCGCGACCTGCGGACGCGGGCGCGTGCGCAGGACAACGGGGCGTACGTGGTGGCGGCGAACGCGGTGGGGCGCGGCTTCTGCGGTCAGTCCATGATCGTCGACCCTCGAGGGGACGTGGTGGCGCGGGCGTCGGCCGAGGCAGCCGACGTGATCGTCGCGACGGTCGACGCCGACCTCATCTCCGAGCAGCGTCGTCAGGAGCCCGTCATCGCACGCCGTCGCCCCGAGCTCTACGGCTGACTCGCTCGTTCCCGATGCAACAGTCATGGCGCTGTGCGGCGTCGTGCATCGTGCGGACCTGCCTCGGGCGGCCCGGGCCGCCCGGGGCGTGCAACCCCCGGCGTCAGCACAAGGAGACGCCTCTAGGCGTCGTTCTACCCCCTTCGAAGCCGCCTGCGCGCTGGCGTCACTCGACGGAGCGCGGCCGGAACCGAACGGTGAGCCCCGTGCGTTGAGCGAACGCGTCGCCTCGTTTATTGCAGAGGGTCTTACATATGCAATGAACGTTGCTAGAGTGGGCCGCACTGGGCACCGGCGACAAGAGAGAGCGGCATGTCCGTGAGGCTGATGTCCCCGACCGGTCATCTGGGGTTCACACCGATCGAGCGGGGAAGTTTCGAAGCAGGGCTCGGGGAGCACCCCGACGCCATCGTGGCGGACTCCGGGTCCGCCGACATCGGGCCGTACCCGCTGGGGGCCGATGTGGGGCACAGCCCGCAGGAGTGGCAGCGCCACGACCTCGAGCTCTGCCTCCTCGGGGCGCGCTCGCTCGGCGTGCCACTCATCATCGGGTCGGCCTCCGACACCGGTACCGACCGCGGGTGAGCTTGGTCGCGTGATCCGCGACCTCGCCCGGGAGCACGGGCTCGCCCCCTTCACGCTGGCGGCCATTCGCACCGAGGTCCGGCCCGACACGCTCATCGAGTACCTCGGGACCGGCTACCGCATCGAGGGACTCAACGGCCGCGACGACGCCGACGAGGACCTGCTGCGCCGCACCGACAAGGCCGTCGCGGTCATGGGGGTCGAGCCCATCGCAGCCGCCCTGCGGGAGGGCGCCGACGTGGTCATCTGCGGTCGTTCCAGCGACTCCGCCATCTTCGCTGCCGCGGCCGAGACGCTCGGCGGCCTCCCGCGCGCGAGCGCGCTGCTCGCCGGCAAGCTGCTCGAGTGCGCGTCGTTCTGCGCCGAGCCGTTCATGGGCAAGGAGACGGTCATCGGTGACGTGGACGAGGACGGCGTCACGCTCTACCCGATGCACCCCGGCCAGCGCTGCACCCCGGCGTCGGTCGCCAGTCACGCGATGTACGAGCGCATCGATCCGTACGCCGAGTACATCCCGGCCGGGATGCTCAGCATGCGTGACCTGCGGTTCACCGCGCTCGACGAGCGCCGGACCCGCGTCACCGGCGCCCAGTGGGAGCCGAACGACGCCTACCGCGTGAAGCTCGAGGGGTCCGGCCGGATGGGCGAGCGGGCGCTCGCGATCATGGGCATCCGCGACCCCTACACCCTCGAGCGCATCGACGACGTCATGGACTGGAGCCGCCAGAAGCTCGTCGAGCGGTTCGGGAAGCCCGAGGATGCCGGCTACCGGGTGCACTTCCACGTCTACGGACGCAACGGCGTCCTCGGCGACCTCGAGCCGAACCCGGTCGTCGAGGGCCATGAGGTGGGCATCGTCGTCGAGACGGTCGCCGACACCGCCGACGCCGCCGAGGAGATATGCGTCCTCGCCTCCCGCAACCTCTTCTACGCGCGGCTGCCCGAGGTCAAGGGCACCGCGGGGGGCGCGTCCTTCTTCTCCGACGAGGTCATCCGCGCCCGGCCGGACTACGAGTGGACGCTCAACCACGTCTTGACCCTCGACGAACCGGGTGCGGATCCGGTCAAGGGGCTCGGGCTGTTCCGCACCGAGCTCACCACGATCAGCGGGGAGGCAGGACAGTGAAGCTCGTACAGCTCGCATCCACGATCCGGTCCAAGAACGCCGGCGTCGACCACATCACGTTCGACGTGATCTTCAAGGACCGCAGCGCCTACGAGCGCACGGTGGCTTCCGGGGTGCTGTCGCCCGCCAGCGTCGCCACCCTCTACGGCATCGACGAGGACCGCGTCGCGTCGTTCGTCACGTTCGACCCCGCGAACGCCATCAAGTTCACGATCCGCCGGCGCCGTTCGGCGGGCAGCGCCGGGGAGCCCGACCCGTTCGGCTCCCAGTGCTACGCGCCGCTCTTCAACGTCGACGTGCCATGACCCCGGAACGGTCGGGAGCTGACGTGCTGTCCGGTGCCGGGCCAAACAGGAGGGGTGTGCCGATGGTCGACGAAACCGTCCGTCACACCGCGGCCCGTGCCGCCAGCCCGTCCGCGCTGCTCGAGGTCGAGCACCTGACCGTGCGCTTCGGCAGCGTCCAGGCGGTCTCGGACGTCTCCCTGGCCATCGCGCCCGGCGAGTTCTACGGCGTCGTCGGCGAGTCCGGATCGGGCAAGTCCGTGACTGCACCGGCGATCATGGGCCTGCTCGCCGGCAGCGCGCGTGTCGAGGCCGACGCGCTGCGCTTCCGGGGCGAGGATCTGATCTACCGCCCCGGCCGCCCGGCTCCGGGCGCTGCGGGGCGCCGAGATCGCGATGGTCTTCCAGGACGCCCTGGCGCGCTCGACCCCGTCTACACGGTCGGACAGCAGCTCGTCGAGGCCGTCCGGGCCCACCTGCGCTGAGCCGCGCCGACGCGCGGACGCGGGCGATCGACCTGCTCGCCGAGGTCGGGATCCCAAAGCCCGAGGTCACCATCGACGCCTACCCACACCAGCTGTCCGGTGGCATGCGCCAGCGAGTCGTCATCGCCTCCGCGCTCATCGCCGACCCCGAGCTCATCATCGCCGACGAGCCGACCACTGCGCTCGACGTGACCGTGCAGAAGCAGATCCTGCGGCTGTTGCGCCGCATCCAGGCCACACGTGGGGCCTCGATCATGCTGATCACCCACGACCTCGGCGTCGTCGCCGAAACCTGCGACCGGGTGGCGGTCTTCTACGGCGGCATCGTCGTGGAGGAGGCGCCGGCCGTGCCGCTGTTCACGCGGCCACGCCACCCCTACACCGCCGCGCTGCTGCGCTCGATGCCGCGGCTCGGCCAGCGCGGCTCCTTCGAGGCATCCCCGGCAACCCCATCCGCGTCACCTCGGCGCTCGACGCCTGCCCCTTCGCGCCCCGCTGCGCACACCGGCAGGACGCCTGCGAGGACGGCGTTCCGCCGGAGGTCGTCGCCGACGATCACCGTCACCGCTGCCTGCGCCCCGAGGAGGTGACCGCCCCGTGACACCGGCGACACCCATCCTGCAGGTCGACGCGCTCCGCAAGGTCTTCCGCAGCGGTCGCGGCATGAGCGGCGGCGGTGCCAGGACAGTCGCTGTCGACGACGTGTCGTTCTCGATGACACGCGGGGAGACGTTCGGGCTGGTCGGCGAGTCCGGCTCCGGCAAGTCCACGGTCGCCCGGATGGTCTGCCGCTTCCTGCAGCCCGACGACGGCACCATCCGCTTCGACGGCCATGACGTGCCGTCGCTCCGCGGCGGCGACCTCCTCGGGTTCCGCCGCCGCGTCCAGATGGTCTTCCAGGACCCCTTCGCCTCCCTCGATCCGCGTTGGAAGGTCGGTCGCCTGATCGAGGAGGGCATGCGGGTCCACCGGCTCGTGGAGAAGCGGCGCTACGCCGACCGCACCGCCGAGCTGCTCGAGCAGGTGGGCCTGCAGGCCCGCGACGCCCGGCGCTACCCGCACGAGTTCTCGGGCGGGCAACGGCAGCGCATCGGAATCGCGCGGGCCCTGGCCGTCCAGCCCGACCTCCTCGTGCTCGACGAGCCGGTCTCGGCACTCGACGTGTCCGTGCAGGCGCAGATCCTGACGCTGCTGTCGGACCTGCAGCAGGAGCTCCACCTCACCTACCTGTTCATCGCGCACGACCTCGCGATCGTCGAGCGCTTCTGCGACCGGATCGCCGTGATGCAGCACGGCCGAGTCGTCGAGGAGGGCACGCCCGACCAGATCTACCGCAACCCCCGGGACGCGTACACGTCGGCGCTGCTCGACGCGATCCCGGTCCCCGACCCCCGGCAGCGCGAAGAGCTCGTCCTGGACACCGCAAGGGAGAGGAACTGACAATGCGGACGCGACACCACCAGCGATCGATCCGGAGAGGCAGACGGCTCGCCATCCTGCTCGCGGTCGGCGCCATGGTCCTGACCGCCTGCGGGGGTGGCGGCACGTTCGACGACAACAATCAGGCCGCCGCCGAGACGGGGAGCGGCTCGGAGTCGGGCGGCGGGGGCGGGGCTGCCGGCAGCGACACGCTCGTCATCGCGCAGCCCGACGACATCGTGTCCATGGACCCGGCGATGCACCGTGCCCGGACAACGCAGGCGGTGGTCCGTAACGTGTTCGACGCGCTCGTCAACCAGGGCCCGGACCTGAAGCCGGTGCCGGAGCTCGCCACCTCGTGGGAGGCGGTCAACGACACGACGTGGCGATTCCACCTGCGGAAAGGGGTCACCTTCCACAACGGCGAGGAGTTCAACGCCGACGCGGTGAAGTTCTCCATCGAGCGGGTGCTGGATCCGGCACAGAAGTCGCCGCGGGCGTCGATGCTCTCGATGATCGACTCGGTGACGGTGGAGGACCCGTACACGGTCGTCATCACCACCAAGGAGCCCTCGCCGATCCTGCTCGCCGAGCTGTCGGTCAACGAGATCGTCCCGCCCAAGTACGTGAAGGAGGTCGGCGACGAGGAGTTCGCGAAGAAGCCGGTCGGAACCGGACCCTTCACCTTCGTCGAGCACGTCCCGAACGAGCGGGTCGTCCTCGAGGCCAACCCCGATTACTGGGACGGCGCCCCGAAGGTCAAGCGGGTCATCTTCCGCCCCATCCCCGAGGTCTCGGCCCGGATGGCCGCGCTGAAGAGCGGTGAGGTGCAGATCGCCGCCGAGATCCCGCCGGACCTCGCGGACGGGCTCTCCGGTGACGTGAAGGCCGTGTCCGTGGACGGCACGCGGGTCTTCTTCCTCGCCATGAACGTCACGAAGCCGCCCTTCGACTCGCGCAACGTCCGGGTCGGGGTCAACACCGCCGTCGATCGCAAGGCGCTCGTCGACGACCTGCTGCAGGGCTACGGACGGCCGCTCTACCAGCCGCTGTTCCCGGAGGTCGCCGGCTACGACAAGGGCTACGACGGCTATCACTTCGACCTCGACAAGGCGAAGCAGCTGCTCGCGGGCGCCGGCCAGCCCGTCACCATCGACGTGGAGGAGAAGGACCGAACGCTCGCCCAGGCCGTGGCCGGCCAGCTGCAGGCCGCGGGGCTCGATGCGAGCGTCAACGTGCTCGAGAAGGAGGCGTTCAACCAGAAGATCGAGTCCGGCGGCGAGCAGGCCTACATCTCCTCGTGGGGTGTCGCCGAGGCCGACGCCGACGTGATCTTCGCCCGCCACTTCTGGTCCGAGACCCGGGCCGACGCCTTCTACACGGGCTACAAGAACGCGGATCTGGACAAGCTCATCGTCGCGGGGCGGTCGACCGTCGACGAGGCCAAGCGCGAGAAGATCTACGCGCAGGCCGTCGAGATGGTCATGCACGACGCGCCGTGGGCGCCGCTGCTCAACGCCAAGGAGGTGTTCGGCGTCTCGACGCGGGTCCAGAACTGGGATCCGTCACCGATCGGGCGGTTCAACATCGCCAAGACGAGCCTGAGCTGAAGGGCTGACCCATGACCTCCTTCCTGCTCCGCCGTGCCGTGCAGACGGTCATCGTGCTGTTCGCCGTGTCCGTCATCGTCTTCGCCCTCGTGCACCTGACGCCGGGCGACCCCGTGGACGTCATCTTCTCGGGGCAGAACGTCACGGCGGCGCAGAAGGAGGCATACCGTCACCAGCTCGGGCTCGACCAGCCGCTGGTCGTCCAGTACGGCGACTTCGTCGCCGGTGCCGTCACCGGCGACCTCGGTACCTCAATCCGGCAGGGCAGACCGGTCACGTCGTTGATCGGTGCCGCCCTGCCGGCCACGCTCGAGCTGACGCTCGCCGCGCTGCTCGTCGCCATCCTCATCGCCGTCCCGGTCGCCGTCCTGTCGGCGCTGCGGCAGGGCAGCGCCATCGACAAACTCGGCAGCGTCGGTGCGCTGTTCGGAATCTCCATGCCGAGCTTCTGGCTCGGGATCATGCTCATCCTCGTCTTCGCCGTGAACGTGCACGTGCTGCCCTCCACCGGCCGGCTCGACTACGGCCTCGGCCTGCAGAAGCTCACGGGGCTGGCGGTGATCGATGCGGCCGTCCAGGGCAACGGGGCGGCACTGCGCTCCGCGCTGCTCCACCTGATCCTGCCCGCCATCACTCTCGGGACCGCCATCGCCGCCACCCTGGCACGGGTGCTGCGCTCCGGCATGCTCGAGGTCAAGAACCAGGAGTTCGTCGCGGCCCTGCAGGCCCGCGGGCTCGCCTTCAACCGCGTCGTGCGCCACATGCTGCGCAACGCCCTACCGCCCACCGTCACCGTCATGGGCGTGCGCATCGGGGCGCTGCTCGGCGGAGCCATCGTCGTGGAGACCGTCTTCTCGTGGCCCGGGGTCGGTCGGCTCATCGTCGATGCGATCCGCAACCGGGACTACCCGGTCGTGCAGGGCGTCGTGCTCGTGCTGGCGGTGCTGTTCACGTTCGTGAACCTCAGCGCGGACCTGATCAACGCGTGGCTGGACCCGCGCATCCGGTTCGGGAAGAAGGAGCCGGCATGATTCGCCTTCGCCGGGCGACGGCCATCTTCGGCCACTCGTGGACCGTGACCGCGGCGGTCGCCGTCCTCGTCGTATTCGTCGTGGTGGCGCTGGCTGCCCCGACCCTCGCGCCCCACGACCCGAACGCGCAGGACCTGGCGGCCCGCCTGCAGCCACCGCTGTCCTCGGGGCACCTGCTCGGCACCGACCTGCTCGGACGGGACGTGCTGTCCCGCCTGCTCTACGGCGCCCGCGTGTCGCTGCTGATCGGCTTCGCCGCGGTCGGCATCGCCGGCGTGGTCGGCGTCGCCGTCGGCCTGCTCAGCGGCTACTTCGGCGGCTGGCTCGACACGATCGTGATGCGGATCGTCGACGCGTGGCTCGCCTTCCCGTTCCTCCTGCTCGCGATCGCCATCGTGGCGGTGCTCGGGACCGGTCTGCGCAACCTCGTCCTGGCGCTCGTGGTCACGAGCTGGGTGATCTATGCCCGACTGGTACGGGGCGAGGTGCTCTCGCTGCGTGAGCGCGAGTACGTCATGGCGTCCCGCGGCCTCGGAGTCAGCCACTGGCGGATCCTGGTCGGCCACGTCCTGCCGAACGTGCTGCCGCCCGTCCTCGTGGTCGCCACCCTCGAGCTCGGCGTGGTGATCGTCACCGAGGCGTCGCTGTCCTTCCTCGGGCTCGGGGTGGAGGCGTCCCGACCGACGTGGGGCGCGATGCTCGCCGACGGCCGGGCGTACATAGAGCGCGCATGGTGGCTCGCGACCTTGCCGGGGCTCGCGATCTTCGCGATCGTGCTGGCCGTCAACGTCCTGGGCGACGGGCTGCGGGACGCCATCGACCCGCGGTTCGAGGGCCGGCAGAGCCGCCTCGCCGCGGAGGAGACGCACGCGTGAGCGACAAGCACCCGGCCTCGGTCGAGCAGGTCCTCAGCGAGCAGTTCACCGGGCTGTCCACGAAGCAGCAGCAGGTCGCCCGCGTGCTCATCGACGATCCCGCGTTCGTGTCCTTCGCGTCGGCGGCCGAGCTCGCCGCACGGGCGGGCGTCGACCCGGCCACGGTGGTGCGGACGTGCCAGAGCCTCGGCTACGCCGGCTGGCGCGAGCTCCAGCAGGAGGTTCGCGACACCTTTGCCCACCGCCGGACCTTCGCGCAGCGGGTCGAGAGCATCGAGGGCGACGGGGACGGCGATCTGACGAGCCGCATCTTCGCGACCGCGGTGGACAACGTCACCGGGACGCTCGAGCAGCTCGATCGGCGGTCGCTGATGACGGTTGCCCGCCGCATCGCCGGCGCGGGCGCGACCGTGGTCGTCGCGGGGGGCGTGTCGCAGGGTGCCGGGATGTTCCTGACCTCGTCGCTGCAGATCCTCGGGCACCGGGCGCTGCTCGGCTCGGGGGTCGCCGACGCCGGGGCGCTCCTCGGCTCGCTGCAGCCGGGAGACGTGGTGCTCGGCGTCAGCGTCTGGCGCTACCTGCGCGGCACGCTCCAGGCGCTGCAGATCGCCAAGGAGTCCGGGGCGGTGACCGTGGCCGTCACCGACTCGGCGGCCTCGCCGGCCGCGCTCATCGCCGACCTCCATCTCACCGCGCAGACGCGGACCGTGGGACCTCGGCTCGGCATGGCCGGGATGGCGACCCTGATCGAGGCGATCGTCGCGGCCGTCGCGGCCGCCGACCCCGGCCGCGCGCTCGAGGCGACCACCCGCGCGAACCGGCTCTACTTCGACGGGAACGTCGAGGGCAGCCTGCGCAACCCGACCCGCCGCAGCGCTCCTGCTTGGATGCAGGGGGACCGACCCGACACCGACGTGGAGAACGGCTGATGGCCCAGCGCCCCGACCCCCACGACCTGCTCGACCTCGACCGCGACCTCGGCGAGGACGAGCGCATGGTCCGCGACACCGTCCGCCGGTTCGTCCGCGAGCGCATCCTCGACGGCGTGGGGGAGTGGTTCGAGCAGGGCGTCTTCCCGCGTGAGCTGATCGGCGAGGTCGGCAAGCTCGGTCTCCTCGGGATGCACCTGTCCGGCTACGGGTGCGCGGGCGCGTCCGGCACCGCCTACGGGGTCGCGTGCCGCGAGCTCGAGGCGGGTGACTCGGGCCTGCGCAGCTTCGTGTCCGTGCAGGGCTCGCTCGCGATGTTCCCGATCTGGAGGTACGGCTCCGAGGAGCAGAAGGAGCGGTGGCTGCCCGCCATGGCCGCCGGCGACGCCGTCGGGTGCTTCGGGCTGACCGAGCCCGACGTCGGCTCCAACCCGTCGGACATGCGCACCCGCGCCCGCCGCGACGGGGACGACTGGGTGCTCGACGGCACGAAGATGTGGATCACGAACGGCGGGATCGCCGACGTGGCCGTCGTGTGGGCCCGCACCGACGACGGGGTGCGCGGGTTCGTCGTGCCGACCGACACGCCCGGGTTCTCGACCCGTGACATCCACCAGAAGCTCTCGCTGCGGGCGTCCGTGACCTCCGAGCTCGTCCTCGAGGACGTGCGGCTGCCCGCCGACGCCGTGCTGCCCGGTGTCACCGGGATGCGCGGGCCGCTGTCGTGCCTCTCCGAGGCCCGCTACGGGATCGTCTGGGGCGCGGTCGGCGCCGGCCGGGCCTGCTACGAGGCGGCGCTCGACTACGCCACCACCCGCGAGCAGTTCGACCGCAAGATCGGCGGGTTCCAGCTCACCCAGCGCAAGCTCGTCGAGATGCTGCTCAAGGTCCAGAACTCGCAGCTCATCGCCAACGAGCTCGGCCGCAAGAAGGACGCCGGCGCGATCCGCCCCGAGCACATCTCCTACGGCAAGCTCCACAACGTCCGTGCGGCGCTGGAGGTCGCCCGGGAGGCCCGGACGATCCTCGCCGCGAGCGGCATCACGCTCGAGTACCCGGTCATCCGCCACATGAACAACCTCGAGTCGGTGCTGACCTACGAGGGCACGGTCGAGATGCACACCCTCATCCTCGGGCAGGCGATCACCGGCATCCCGGCCTTCCGGTGAGCCTCCGCGAGGACGTCGAGGCGGCGCTCGCCGCGGCCGCCGACTGGCCGGCCGACACGACGCGGCCCGGCACCGGGCCCCTCGCCGGCGTGCGGGTGCTGGACTGCTCGCGGGTGCTCGCCGGTCCCTTCGCCGGCATGGTGCTGTCCGACCTCGGCGCCGACGTGATCAAGGTCGAGCGCCCCGGCCACGGCGACGACACCCGCCGGTGGGGTCCCCCCTTCCACGGCGACGACGCCGCCTACTTCCTGTCGGTGAACCGCAACCGCCGCTCGCTCACCCTCGACCTCGCCGACGAGGCCGGGCAGGCCATCCTCGCCCACCTCGCCGCCGGCGCCGACGTGGTGCTCGAGAACTTCCTGCCCCGCCACGCCCGCAGCCTCGGCATCGACCGGCTGCGCGACGCGACGCCCGACACCGTGTGGGTGTCCATCCGCGGCGCCGGCACCGACGGACCCGACGGCGACCTGCCCGGCTACGACGTCATGGTGCAGGCCCGCAGCGGGCTCATGGGGATCACCGGGTTCCCCTCGACGGGGCCGACCAAGGTCGGTGTCGCCATCGCCGACGTGATCACGGGCCTGTACGCGGCCGTCTCGGCGCTGGCGGGGCTGCTCGGCCGCCAGGGGAGGGCACCGGGGCGCACCGACGGCGACGACGACGCGCCCCGCGCCCCGCGCATCGAGGTGCCGCTGCTCGAGTCGGCCATCAGCGCGCTCGTGAACCAGGCGGCCAACCACCTCGTCGGCGGGCAGGTGCCCGGCCCACTTGGCAACGACCACCCCAACATCGCGCCCTACGGGCCGGTGCACTGCGCCGACCGGCCGCTCGTCGTCGGCGCGGGCAACGACCGGCAGTTCGTCGCGCTGTGTCGCGCCGTCGACCGCGACGACCTGGCCGACGACCCACGCTTCGCGACCAACGCCGATCGGGTCGAGCACCGCGAGGCACTGACCGCAGCGCTCGCGGCCACCTTCGCGAGCGACACCGCCGACGCCTGGCGGCAGCGCCTCGGTGCGGCGGGCGTCCCGTGTGCGCCGGTGAACCGCGTCGACGAGGTCTTCGCGGACCCGCAGGTCCAGGCGGTCGGTCTCGTCGAGGAGGTCGCCCATCCTGCCGGCGCCGTGCCGCAGGTCCGCAGCCCGCTGCGGGTCGACGGCGTGCGCGCCGGCGTCCGGCGCGCCCCGCCGGTCCTCGGTCAGCACACCGAGGCGGTTCTCGGCACGCTCGGTCTCGATGCGGGACTCGTCGACGCGCTCCGCGATGCCGGTGTCTGCTGAGCCGACCCGCGCGCCGGCGCGCCGGCGCGTCGGCGCACGTGAGCGTGCGCGAACGCACATTGAGTGGCGGTGGGCTGCGTCGGTATGCGCGGAGCGCGCAGAACGGGCGCATCTGCGGGGGGCATGGCGCATAGGGTGCGCGGGTTCCCCTACCGTCTGGTTTCGTGCTACTACCGCGATAGTCGGCACCGCCGTGTCGCGCGGGATCCGCGCGGGTCCGCGGGGCCAGCGTTCCCGCCCGTGCGGGGGACACCACGGCCGACGCTCGCGACACCTCGACACATGGGAGACAGCGCATGCGTATCCGCAGAGCTCGCTGGATCGCCGCCATCTTCGCGGTCGCGCTGGTCGCGACGGCGTGTGGCGGCGGGGAGAACAACGAGAACGCCGGTGGTGGTGGCTCGGAGAGCCCGGCCGGTGGGGTCGGAGACCTCGAGTCCCGCCGGTGGCGGCGGCAGCGAGCAGGCCGCCGGTGGTGACCTGATCGTTGGGACCACCGACACGGTGAACACCCTCGACCCGGCCAAGTGCTACAGCTACTACTGCTCGAACATCTTCTACAACGCCGGCTCACGGCTCGTCAGCTTCGCCCCGGGCGAGACCGACCCGTCGCCGGAGCTGGCCGCCGACCTGCCTCAGATCAGCGACGACGGCCTGACCTACACCTTCACGCTGAAGGACGGCGTGAAGTTCTCGGACGGCAGCGACCTCACCAGCGAGGACGTCAAGTTCTCGCTGAACCGCTCCCGCTGGATCAACCACCCGGAGGGCGCCGGCTTCCTGCTGTCGGGCATCGACAGCATCGAGACCCCGGACCCGACGACCGTCGTGATCAAGCTCACGGCGAAGGACAACACCTTCACCTCGAAGCTCGCCTACACCGAGGCGACGATCGTGCCGTCCGACGGCGACTACACGTCGCCGGACAAGGCACTCGGCGAGGGGGAGGACCCCGAGCAGTACATCAACGAGACCTTCGTCGGCTCCGGTCCCTACACGATCACCGACTTCCGCGAGAACGAGTCGCTGACGCTCGAGAAGTTCGCCGACTACTACGGTGACGCGCCGAAGAACGACCGCGTCCTCGTGAAGTTCTACACGCAGGCGGCGCAGCTGAAGTCGGCGCTCGAGTCCGGCGAGATCGACATCGCCTATCGCGCGTTGACCCCGGAGCAGCGCTCGTCGCTCGAGGGCAACGGCGACATCCAGATCGCCAAGGGCCCCGGCGCGATCCGCTACCTGGTCTTCAACACGCTCAAGGACCCGTTCACCGACGCGAACGTCCGCAAGGCCGTCGCCGCTGCGGTCGACCGTCAGCGGATCATCGACGAGGCCCTGTCGGGTGCGGCCGAGCCGCTCTACTCGATGGTCCCGCCGTCGTTCGACTCGTCCACGACGGACTTCAAGGACATGTACGAGGGCAAGGACCCGGCGAGCTTCGCCGCGGACAAGACGACCTTCGACCTCTACTACGCCCCGAAGCACTACGGCGACACCGAGGCGTCCGTGGCGCAGACGGTCAAGCGTGAGCTCGAGGAGACGGGTCAGTTCACCGTGAACCTGCAGTCGAGCGAGTGGGCGCAGTTCACCTCGCAGGCCTGGCCGGGCGAGACGGGCCAGTACCCGGCGTTCCTGCTGGGCTGGTACCCGGACTACCTCGACCCGGACGACTACCTGCAGCCCTTCTACCACTCGGAGCAGAGCTTCCTGAAGATGTACTCGTCCGACAAGATGGACCAGCTCATCAACCAGGAGCAGGCCAAGGACGAGGCCGGCTCGGACCAGCGCAAGCAGACGTTCGCCGACATCCAGAAGCTCGCCGCCGAGGACACCCCGATCGTGCCGCTGTACGTCGAGGACGCCTACGCGTTCTCGCGCAGCAACGTCCAGGGCGTCGACCAGACGATGGACGCGGCACAGATCTTCCGCTACTACCTGATCAGCAAGTCGTGACCGGCGCAGTGATGCGCTGATCGAGGACACGGTCAGCGGGTGGGGCCCCGTCACACACGGGGCCCCACCCATGACCGGGCACCGAACGTGACACGGGAGACGGACGATGCGCGGTAGCTCGCTGCGTCGCTACCTGCTGGTGCGACTGCTGTTGACCATCCCCATGGTCTTCATCCTGCTGACCCTCGTCTTCCTGCTCCTGCGCGTCGCCCCCGGAGATCCGGTGACGGCCACGCTCGGGGCGAGGCTGCCCCCGCAGGAGATCCAGGCCCGCAAGCAGGCCCTGGGCCTCAACGACCCGATGATCGTGCAGTACGGGCGCTACCTGAAGGGTGCGGTGACGGGCGACTTCGGGAACCCGATCACCGACCGCCGCTCCGCCCTGCAGATCATCGGCGACGCCGCGCCCGCCACGTTCGAGCTCGCGGGGTTCGCGATGATCGTCGCCGTCCTCATCGGCGTCGGGGTCGGCGCGGTCTCGGGCCGATTACGGGACACACCCTTCGACGTTGGTGGGCGATTGTTCGGCATCGTCATCTACGCGGCGCCGATCTTCTGGCTCGGGCTGCTGGCACAGCTCTATTTCAGCGTGCATCTCGGCTGGTTCCCGACGTTCCGGCCGGGTCGGCGCGTTCCTCGCGCCCGACAAGGTCACCGGCTTCTACACCATCGACTCGATCGTCACCGGCAACTGGCCCGCACTGTGGTCGACCCTGCACCACCTCGTGCTGCCCGGCGTCACGCTCGGCCTCGTGATCGGCGGGATCTTCGTGCGTCTTGTGCGCGTCAACATGCTCCAGACGCTGCGCGCCGACTACGTCGAGTCGGCGCGGGCGCGCGGCATCGCGGAGCGCAAGGTGGTGTTCCGGCATGCGTTCAAGAACGCCCTGGTGCCGATCGTGACCATCGTCGGGCTGCAGTTCGCGCTGCTGCTCGGCGGGGCGATCCTGACCGAGACCGTCTTCAGCTGGCCGGGGCTCGGCACCTCCATCGTCCGGTTCATCGGGGCGCGTGACTACTCGGCGGTCCAGGGCATCGTCACGTTCTTCGCCATCGTCGTCGCCGTCATCTCGCTGCTGATCGACGTGGTCAACGGCCTCGTCGACCCGCGCGTTCGCTACTAGGAGGAGGCAGCATGGGAGGGCTCTCCGCACGCCTGGAGCATGCGCTGAGGCCGTTCCGGCAGGCCTCGCGGACCTCGAAGGTCCTCATCCTCGCCGGCGCGGCGGTCGTCGGACTGTTCCTGCTCGTCGCGCTCGTCGGTCCCCACCTCTACTCCTACGGCAGCGTCGAGTACCGGGTCGAGGTCTCGCCGGGCGACTTCCAGTCCATCCCGCAGCTGCAGGCTCCCTCGGCGCAGCACCTGTTCGGGACCACCCGCGACAACTTCGACGTGCTCGCCCGCATCATCGGTGGCGCCAGCCTGGCGCTCGAGGTGATGATCATCGCCGTCGCGTTCGGGATGGTCATCGGCGTGCCGCTCGGGCTCCTGTCCGGGTACCGCGGCGGCCTCGTCGACCGTGCGCTCGTCATGGTCATGGACGCGGTCTACGCGTTCCCGCCGCTGCTGCTCGCGATCATCATCTCGTTCATGCTGTCGGCGATCATCTCGCCGGGTGTGCTGTCGGCCGCCGCGGCGGTCGGGCTCGTCTACATCCCGCAGTACTTCCGGGTCGTGCGCAACCACACCCTGTCGGTGAAGGAGGAGCCGTTCGTCGAGGCCGCCCGGGCGCTCGGCGCGAAGGAGCGCACCATCCTCGGGCGCTACGTCTTCTTCAACGTCGTGCAGTCCGTGCCGGTCATCCTGACGTTGAACGCCGCCGACGCGATCCTCACCCTCGCCTCCCTCGGCTTCCTCGGCTACGGCGTCCAGCCGCCGACGGCCGAGTGGGGCTACGACATCTCCCAGGCCATCAACGACGTGGCCTCCGGCGTGTGGTGGACGGCCTTCTGGCCCGGCATGGCGATCGTGACGCTGGTGACCGGCCTGACCCTGGTCGGCGAGGGGCTCAACGACGTGATCAACCCGCTGCTGCGGGCCCGGGGCGCCGCCGGCACCGAGATCGGCCCCGAGACGGACGAGCCACGCCCGGGCACCGGCGACGCCGCGATCGACCGCGAGCCACAGCCGATCGAGCAGGGAGCGGAGAACCGATGAGCGATCCCGCCTTCGCCACCACGGCCGCGCAGTCGGAGCCGGTCCTCTCTGTGCGGAACCTGCGGGTCGGCTACCGCACCGAGCGGGGCCCGCTGTGGGCGGTCGACGGCGTCGACTTCGACGTGCGCCCCGGTGAGAGCCTCGGGCTCGTCGGCGAGTCCGGGTGCGGCAAGTCGTCGCTCGGCCGCGCCCTGATGAAGCTGCTGCCGCCGGGTGCTGTGGCCCGGGGGAGCGCGGTGCTGGCCGGCGAGGACCTCGTGAGTGCGTCCCCGTCGACGCTTCGCCGACGCCGCGGTGAGGACATCGCGCTCGTGTTCCAGGAGCCGATGACCCGCCTCGACCCGCTCATGAAGGTCACCGACCACTTCGTCGAGGCGATCCGTGCGCACCGCCCCGACACCTCGAAGGACGACGCGCGCCACATGGCACGCCAGGCCCTGGCGCAGATGGGCATCCCCCCGACCCGGGCCGACAACTACCCCCACGAGTTCTCGGGCGGCATGCGCCAGCGCATCATGATCGCACTCGGGATCGTGCTGCACCCGACCGTGATCGTCGCCGACGAGCCGACGACCTCGCTCGACGTCATCGTCGAGTCGCAGATCCTCGACATCCTCGACCGGCTCCGCTCGGACGAGGACGTGGGCCTCATCCTCATCACCCACAACCTCGGCATCGTCGCCGAGACCTGCGACCGCGTCGCCGTCATGTACGCCGGCAAGATCGTCGAGATCGGCACGGCCACGCAGATCTTCAACGACCCGAAGCACCCCTACACCCGCGGTTTGCTGGCCTCGACGATCTCGCTGGAGACGACGCAGCTGCGCTCCATCGAGGGCTTCCCGCCCGACCTCGTCGACCCGCCGCCCGGGTGCCGCTACGCCCCGCGGTGCCCCTACCGCATGGACCACTGCACCGACGCGGTGCCCGGGTACGCCGAGCCGAACCCCGACCAGCACGTCGCCTGCTACCTCTACCCGGGCGCCGGCAAGCCCGTGCCAGACGACGCGCCGCAGCTGTCGGGACGACCGCAGGAGACCGGAGTGTGAGCACGGAGCCCATCCTGGAGGTCGACGACCTCAAGACCCATTTCCCCGTCCGCAGCGGCCTGTTCGGTGCCGGCAGCACCGATGTGGTGAAGGCCGTCGACGGTGTCAGCTTCGATGTCCGCCGCGGCGAGGTGTTCGGGCTGGTGGGCGAGTCCGGCTCGGGCAAGACCACGCTCGGACGGACCGTGCTGAAGCTCGTCGACCCGACGAGCGGGCGCATCCGCTACCGGGGCCAGGACCTGGCTCCGCTCTCCGAGCGTCAGATGCGGCCGCTGCGTCGCGAGCTGGGCCTCATCTTCCAGGACCCGAACGCCTCCCTCAATCCCGCGATGACGATCGGGCAGGGGGTCGGCCACCCGCTGCGGATCCACGGCATCGCCCGCTCGCGCGCCGACGTGCGCCAGCGGGTGAGTGCCATGCTCGAGCGGGTCGGGCTGTCCCCACCCGAGGCGTTCCTCGACAAGTACCCGGAGGACCTGTCCGGCGGGCAGAAGCAGCGGGTCGTCATCGCCCGGGCCCTGATCACCGAGCCCTCCTTCGTCGTCGCGGACGAGCCGGTCGCGGCCCTCGACATGAGCGTGCGGGCCCGTGTCCTCGAGCTCATGCTCGAGCTCAAGCGCGAGCTCGACCTGACCTACCTCTTCATCACCCACGACCTCGCCACCGCCCGGTTCATGTGTGACCGGATCGGCATCCTCTACCTCGGCAACTTCGTGGAGTGGGGCCCGGCCGACGAGCTGTTCAGCGCCCCGCAGCATCCCTACACGCGCGCGCTGCTCGAGGCGATCCCGCTGCCCGACCCGGACCGCCGCTACCGCGAGAAGCGCCTGCCACGCGGGGAGATCCCCGACGCGTTGAACCCGCCCGCAGGCTGCCGGTTCCACCCGCGCTGCCCCGAGGCGTTCGAGCCGTGCGGCTGGGAGGGACGCGACCTCGTCGATGCGCTCGAGCAGCGTTGGACCGAGGTCGACGAGGACACCTTCGAGCGGGAGTTCGCGCTCGTCGGCGACCTGGCGAGCGCCGAGACCACCCGCAGCCGGGTGCGTCTGACCGCCGGCGAGGGCGACGCCGCCGCGCTGCGCAACTGGCTCGACGAGGTCGGCCCGCAGCTGCCCACGAACGTCTTCAGCGCGGTCGAGGCCGTCGAGGCGGACGGCTCCGACGTGGTCGTGCGGTTCCGGTTCGGGCCCGAGCCGGCGCACCAGGAGGTCGCGGACCGGACGGTGGCCTGCCACCTGCACGGTGTGACGGTACGGCCCGACGGCGACCACGGGGGCGAGGTGCCACCCGAGCGGCGCTCGTGACCCCGTCGTCGGCGCGACACGACCGTGATGCCGGCGGCGACCGCGACCTGCTCAACGCGAAGGCGGCGCTGCGAGAGACGGTGTGGGACCGCCTCCAGGACGCCGGTGCCGCCCGGTTTCCCGGGGCCCACGGTCGGATCCCGAACTTCACCGGCGCCGAGGATGCCGCCGAGGCGCTGCGCGGGACGACCGTGTGGGAGGCGGCCCGGACGGTGAAGGCCAACCCGGATTCGCCGCAGTGGCCGGTTCGGCAGCGGGCGCTCGAGGACGGCAAGACCGTCTACATGGCCGTCCCGCGGCTGGCCGAGGAGCAGCCCTTCTTCCTCCTCGACCCCGACCATCTCGCGGAGTCGCCGCGGAAGGCCTCCTCGATCAAGGGCGCCTCCCGCAACGCACGGACCGTGGACGTCGACGCGCTCGACCCGGTCGACCTCGTCGTCGCCGGGTGCGTGGCCGTGACCCCGTCCGGGGCGCGGCTCGGCAAGGGCGGCGGGTTCAGCGACCTCGAGCTGGCCATCGCCGCGGCGGCCGGGCTCGTCGACGAGCACACCCGGATCGTCACCACCGTCCACGAGGTGCAGGTGCTCGAGGACGGGGCGATCCCGACGACCGGCCACGACCTGTGGCTCGACTGCATCGTCACGCCGGAGCGGGTCATCGAGGTCGCCCGCCGCGACGACTGGTCGCTGCCGACCCTCGCGTGGGACGAGCTGACCGAGGACAAGATCGCCGCCATCCCGTTGCTGGGCCGCCTGCGCGGTTAGGCGCGACCACGCCGCGACGTATCCTTGTCGACCGTGTCCGCCGACCCCGCCCTCGAGCCGCTGACGCTGCGCCCGTCGCGCCGCGTCGCGCTGCGCTGGACCCTCGCGGTCCTGGTGCTGCTCACCGCCGGCGCGTGGTTCGTCGTCGACAGCCACGGGCATCCCTTCGCGTGGCTCGCGGTCGCCGTCTTCGTCGCCGTCGGCAGCTTCTTCGTCGGCCAGCTCGTGGCGCCGGGCGCCTTCGCGCTCCACCTCGACGAGACCGGGCTCGAAGCCCGCCTGCTGTGGCAGCACGTCGACGTGGCCTGGGACGTTGTCCACGTCGCCCGCGTGCGCCGCGTCATCGGCGACCCCATCCTCGAGCTGCACGTGCGCGAGCCCAGCCCGACCGGGGACCCCTGGCGGACCCGCGCCATCGGTGTGCTGCTGCCCGTCGGCTACGACGCACCGGCCCTGCACGCGTTCCTCGCCGCCCGCCTCGGTGTCGGCGGCCCGCCCATCGAGGAGAACCCATGACCGTCGCCGTCGGCGACCAGGCGCCCGACTTCGAGCTGAAGGACCAGACCGGCCAACCGGTCCGGCTCTCCGACTATCACGAGAAGAAGGCCGTCGTGCTCGTCTTCTTCCCGTTCAGCTTCAGCGCGGCGACCCGGGAGGAGCTCGGGGGCATCCGCGACGAGCTCGACGTGTTCGCGTCGGACGACGTGGCGACGATCGCGGTGTCGGTCGACTCGCCCTTCGCCCACCGCGCCTTTGCCGAGCAGGAGGGGCTCGACTTCCCGATCCTGTCCGACTTCTGGCCCCACGGCGAGGTGGCTCGCACCTACGGCGTGTTCAACGAGCAGTCCGGCGTCCCCGAGCGCGCCACCTTCGTGATCGACCGGGACGGCACCGTCGTCCACCGCGAGCAGCACGGGCTCGCCGACGCCCGTGACCGCGAGCCCTGGCGGCAGGCCCTGCGCGACATCGGCGCCCTCTGACCCCAGATATGTGAACGATTCACCCGGGAATTCCCGGGTGAATCGTTCACACAACATGGTGTGCGCGGTCGGGGATGGTGGGCGCGGTCGGGATGGTGTGCGCGGTCGGGATGGTGGGCGCGGTCGGGATGGTGGGCGCGGTCGGGATGGGGGGAGGGGGCGGGTGACGTGAAGGGGGAGCGGGGCGCGCGGTACCGTTGGTCTCCCGCCCCCGTGACCGGAGTCGCGCCCGTGTCCGACATCCCAGAAGCCCTCTCCTACGACGACGTTCTCCTCGCCCCGCAGGCCTCTGCCGTCCTGCCCCGGGACGTCGACGTGTCGACCCGCCTCCATGACCGCATCGCGCTGAACCTGCCCATCCTGTCGGCGGCCATGGACAAGGTCACCGAGAACGAGATGGCGGTCGCGCTGGCCCGGCAGGGCGGGGTCGGCGTGATCCACAAGAACGCCCCGATCGAGGCGCAGGCCGCCATGGTCGAGGACGTGAAGCGCTCCGAGTCCGGGTTCATCTCCGACCCGGTGACGTTGAAGCCCGACGACCGGGTCGCCGAGGCGTTCGACCTCATGGCGCGGTTCAAGGTCAGCGGCTTCCCCGTGGTCGACGACGCGGGCCTCCTCGTCGGCATCGTCACGAACCGCGACCTGCGCTTCGGGGCGTCCGAGGAGCATCTCATCCGCGACTTCATGACGACCGACGGGCTCGTCACCGCCCCGGTCGGCACGACGCTCGTGGAGGCGAGCGAGCTCATGCAGGAGCACCGCGTCGAGAAGCTGCCGATCGTCGAAGGTGGCAACGGCCGGGCGCGGCTCGTCGGGATGTTCACGTTCAAGGACATCGAGAAGATCCGCCAGTACCCGAACTCGGCGAAGGACGCGCGCGGCCGGCTGCTCGCCGCCGCCGCCGTCGGCGTCGGGTCAGACGGCGAAGCCCGCGCCGAGGCACTGGTCGAGGCCGGTGTGGACCTCATCGCGATCGACTCGGCGCACGGCCACTCCGCGGGGATCCTCGAGTTCGCCGAGAAGCTCAAGACGCGCCATCCGGACGTGGTGCTCATGGTCGGCAACGTCGCCACGGGCGACGCCGTGCGGGCCTGCGCCGACCACGGCGCCGACGTGGTCAAGGTCGGCGTCGGCCCCGGCTCCATCTGCACGACCCGGGTCGTGACCGGCGTCGGCATGCCGCAGTTCACGGCCGTGAAGGAGTGCGCCGCCGCCGCCCGCGAGGTCGGCGTCGCGACCGTCGCCGACGGCGGGATCCGCTACTCCGGCGACATCGTGAAGGCGCTTGCCGCGGGCGCCACCGCCGTGATGGTGGGCAACCTGCTCGCCGGCACCGACGAGTCGCCGGGCGAGCTCGTCCTCGTCGGTGGCCGCCGCTACAAGGAGTACCGGGGGATGGGATCGCTCGACGCGATGCGCGCCGGGTCCGCCGACCGCTACTTCCAGGCCGAGGCGCAGCAGGAGGCGACGAAGCTCGTCCCCGAGGGCGTCTCCGGCCTGCTGCCCTACCGCGGCACCGTCGCCGAGGTCACCGGCCAGCTCGCCGGTGGGCTGCGCTCCGGCATGGGCTACATCGGGGCGCGGACCCTGCCCGACCTCGCCGAGCGGTCCCGGTTCGTGCGCCAGTCCGCCGCCGGCGCCCGCGAGTCCCACGTCCACGACCTCGACGTGGTCCACGAGGCCCCGAACTACCAGGTCCCCGGCCGCGACTAGACGCCTGACACCGCCGACACCGAAGGGCCGCACCATGGCCGACATCAGCGACGACGACCTGTACCGCGCGATCCAGGTGCTCTCCGAGAACCTGACCCGGGGCATCAGCGGCGACGTGGCCGACGCGGCCGGGCTGAAGGCACGCGGTCGCTCCGACGACCTGCACGAGATCGCGCGGACCCTGGCCCGGACGATGGACGCCTACGGGACGCCGGCGCGGGACGTGCTGAAGGCCACCGAGGTGGATCCGGCGATCATCGCTGCTCTGGACGCGTAGCCGGCGGTGGCGCCCCGTCCGCGTCGTCCGTCGCCTGCGGCCACAGCGTGCGCAGGCGGGCGATGCGGTCATCGAGCGGTGGGTGCGTCGCCACGGCACGGTTCGCGCGACGCTCGAGGTTCATCGGCTCCTCGATCCACAGGTGCGCGGTCGCGCGGCTCGCCGTGTGGATCTCGGTCGTGTCCTCCTTCAGCGCCTGCAGCGCCCGGATCATCGACGCCGGGTCGCGGGTGAGCTCGACCGAGGTCGCATCCGCCAGATACTCGCGCTGGCGGGACACCGCGAACCGGATCAGCTGCGCCGCGATCGGGGCGAGCACGACCACCAGCAGGGACGCGACGAGCAGCACGATCGCGATCGCGCCGCCCCCGCCCCCGCCGCCGTCACGGTTGCCGCCCCGGCGCCGGCCCCCGCCCATGCCGCCCCACCACAGCGACCGTCGGGCGATGTCGGCCAGCAGGATCGTGGCCCCCGCCAGCGTCACGGCGACGGTCGCGGTCAGCAGGTCGTTGTTGCGGATGTGGCCGACCTCGTGGGCCAGCACCGCCTCGAGCTCGCGCCGGTCCATGCGCTCGAGCAGGCCCGTGGTCACGGCCACCGCGGCATGCTCGGGGTTGCGGCCCGTCGCGAACGCGTTCGGTGCCGGATCGTCGACGACGTAGAGGTCCGGCATCGGCAGCCCGGCGGCGAGCGTGACGCCCTCGACCAGCCGGTAGAGATCCGGGTACTGCTCGCGGCTGGCGGGCTTCGCGTGCGCGGAGCGGATCGCGACCGTGTCGGAGTTCCACCACGCGAACGCGGACCCGCCGCCGGCGATCAGCACACCGATCAGCAGCAGCGGCGCGGCCGCTGCGAGCGACCCCGGCACGTTGCCCATCCCGAACCCGAACACGAGGTACTCGACGGCGAGCGTCACGAGGAACAGCAGCAGGAAGCCGCTGGCGAGCAGCACGATCGTGGCGCGCCGGTTGTGGCGCTCGAGCTCGTCATGCATCAGAACGTCGTTCCGGGCACCTCGCGCACGGCCGCATCCGCCACCTCGAAGTACTCGCGATCCTCGAAGGAGGCGAGCCGGGCGACGAGCGACGTGGGCAGGGTCTGCCGTCGCGTGTCGTAGCGCTGCACCGCGCTGTTGTAGTACTGGCGGGAGTAGGCGATGCGGTCCTCGGTCGAGGTCAGCTCGCGCTGCAGCTCGAGGAAGTTCTGGCTCGCCTTCAGGTCCGGGTAGGCCTCCGACACGGCGAAGAGCGACCTCAGCGCCCCGTCGAGGTGCGCCTCGGCCTGTGCCTGCTGGCCGACGCCGTGTGCCCCGACGGCCTCGGCTCGTGCGCGGGTCACCTCCTCGAGGACCTGACGCTCGTGGGCTGCGTACGCCTTGACGACCTCGACGAGGTTCGGGATGAGGTCGTGCCGGCGGGTGAGCTGCACGTCGATCTGCGCCCATGCCTCGTCGACCCGGTTGCGGGCGCGGACCAGGCTGTTGTAGAGCCAGATGGCGACGAGGAGGACGATCCCGACGACCACGAGGACCCAGACGAGGATCACGCTTCGCGTTCCCTTTCCGATGTCATCCCAAGCCTACGCCGTCCGTGCTGCCCGGCGTTCGCGGATGCGCTGCACGAGCGCCCGCGCCGTGCGCCAGAGCAGGATCGTCAGGGCGGCGCCGGCCACGACGAGGACGCCGACGAGCGCCAGCGCCACCCACGGGTGGGTCACCGCGAGGGCGATCACGCCGGCGGCCAGCCCGTCCTCGCCGAGCGAGATCGCGATGTTGCTGAACGGCTCGGGGGAGGTGTTCACGGCCGCGCGGGTGGTGGCCTTGGCCGTGTGGCTCGTCAGGGCGAGCATCCCCGACCCCGCCGTGGCCCCGAGCTGACCGGCCGTCGACCCGTCCGCGCCGAGCAGGTAGCCGAGCCCGGCTGCCCCGAGCGGCCGGATCGCCGTGTGGACCACGTCCCAGACGTTGTCGAGGTAGGGGACCTTGTCGGCGACGAACTCGACGGCGTAGAGCGAAAGGGCGACGCCGATCACCCACGGTCGCTGGAGCACCGCGGGCGTGTCGCCGACGCCGAGGCGACCGAAGATGCCGAGCAGCGCTGCGACCCCGTACAGGTTGATCCCGGCGGCCCAGCCGCTGCCTGCGATCAGCCCCGGGCTCATGTGCCGGCGCCGGTCGTCGCGTATCGCCGCGCCAGCCGGCGGGCGTCACGGGGATCGCACAGGCCGGCGAGGTCCTCCACGTCGAGGGTGGCTGCCTCGACGAGCGACGCGGCGACCCAGGCGCGGTCGCTTCGCCGCCCCAGCCGACGCACGAGCGCCGGCGCCTCGTCCGCGGTGATCACGTCGAGCGCCACCCAGCGCAGCAACGCCCGGCGGCGCGCCCACCCGTCGGGGACGGCGTCGAGCACGGCGGCGCGTCCCGTGGGCCCGAGGTCCCAGACGTCGGCTCCCGCGTCGGCGAGCAGCGCGAGGCGGTCGTGGTCGTGGACGGCGGCCGCGACGGCGCGCGCGAGCGGCGGCTCGGCGGGGCGGTCCGGTGGTGTGGGACGGGACGACATCGGCTCGGGTGGCGCCGGCGGGGGAGGAGCCGACGGAGGAGGTGGCGGCGGGGGTGGCGCTGGCAGCGAGGGCCGCGAGGGCTGCTCGGCCGGTGCCTGCGCCACCACCTCGGGCGCCTCGGGCGCGGGCTCGGGCGCCTCGGGCGCGGCCTCGGTCGTGTCCGGCGTGGGCTCGGGCGTGTCGCGGGCCATCTCGACCGCGCCCCGGACCGCCTGCGTGGCCCCCTCGCGCCGTGCATCCGGGTCGCGCAGCGTCGCCCCGAGCCGGTCGATCTGCTGCGCGTCGAGCCCCTCGACCAGCTCGAGGACGAGCGTCAGGTCGCCGGGGGAGAGGTCGACGCCCGTCCGCTCCTCGAGCGTCGGGAGCCATTGGGGCGCGGCCTCGCGGGCCACGGCGAGCGCCAGCTCGCGGCGCTCGTGAGGCGCGAGGGAGGTGACCACCTCGCGTCCCCGCCGAAGCACCCGTAGCCGCTCCCGGACCCCGTGGGCCGCTCGCAGCTCGGTGAGGAGCCCGAGCACGGCATCGGCGTCGGTCACCGGCTACTCCGCATCCTCGGTGTCCGTCCCATGGTCGGCGACCCGGCCGGCGAGCCCGCGCAGCAGCGCCGTGAGGTCCACGCCGGACAGGTCCTTGAGCACCGGTACGGCGGTCGCCAGCGTCTGCGCCACGTCCTCCGTCAGCTTCGCGGCCCCGGTGCCGGCGCCGTTGCCGCTCGCGATGATCGTGGTCTTGCCGGCCCGCGACAGCGGCTCGGAGGCGGCCGCGACCACGTCGGGCAGCACCTTCAGCGCCTCGAGGTGCAGGCCGGCCTCGGTGTAGGCCTGCAGGGCCTCGGCGAGCAGGCGGCGGGCCTCCGCTTCCGCCTCGCCCTTCGCCCGGGTCGCATCGGCCTCGGCGAGCCCGACGTCGCGGGCGCGCTGTGCCTCCGCCTCCGCCTCGAGCCGGACGGCCTCCGCCGCCTTGGCACGGCGGACGCGCGCGGACTCGGCCTCCTGCTCGACGCGGAAGCGCTCGGCCTCGGCGTCCTGCTCGGCGGCGAAGCGGGCGCCCTCGGCGCGGCGCTCCTGCGCGAACTTGTCCGCCTCGGCGCGCTCCCGCACCGTGGCGTCGAGCTCGCGACGCTCGCGCTCGGCCTCCTTCTCGGCGATCTGGATGTCCTGGAGCTTCAGCTCCATCTCGCCGGCCTTCAGCGCGCGGGCGTTCGCGACGTTGACGGCCTCCTTGATGGAGGCCTGCTTCATCGACAGTGACTTCTCCGACTCGGCCACGTCCTCCTCGACGGAGAAGCGGCGCTGCTCCTTCTCGAGGCGGGCCTGCTCCTCCTGCAGCGAGGCGTCGCGGTCGTTGCTGGCCCGCGCGATGCGGGCGTCACGACGGGCGCGCTCGATCTCGGGGACGCCGAGCGCGTCGAGGTAGCCGTTGTCGTCGGTGATCGACTCGAACACGAAGGACAGGAACACGTAGCCGAGCGCCGCCAGCTCGTTCGCCGCCTTCTCCTTGAGGTCCTCGGTGAAGCGCGCCTGGTCGGCGTACAGCTCGGCGACCGAGAGGCCGGCGACGATGGTGCGCAGGTGGCCGGACACGACCTTGGTCAGGTTGCTACGGATCTGCTCGACCGACATGCCGAGGAAGTTCGAGGCGGCGCGGCGCACCGTGGGGAAGTCGTTCGTGCGCTCGTCCGGGGTCGCCGGGACCTTCACGGTGGCGGTGCCGTTGACGTTGATCGGGGTGCGCTGGTCGCCCGCCAGCACGCCCAGCAGCTGCACGTCGAGCTGCATCGCGTGCAGCGGGAACTTCTCCGCCTCCTCGATGAACGGGGCGACGAACGTGCCGCCGCCCACGATGACGCGGAACCCGTCCTTGTCCTTCTTCGCGCGACGCCCGTAGACGATCAGCGCCTCGTCCGGTCCGATCCGGCGGTAGCGCCGGCGGTAGACGAGCCAGAGCAGCAGCAGGACGACGACCGCGAGGACCACGAACCCGAGGACGCTGACGACGGTCTGCACGAAGTCGGCCATGATCTGCCCCCACGCTCACGAGACGGCCCCACCGGGCGCCGCCCCCGGCGACCGGGCCAACGATCACGGTAGTCGGACGCGGCGGCCGAGGTGCCGGTTTCGTGCGGTCTCAGCCCGTGCGCTCGACGAAGCCGAGCCGCAGCAGCGTGGCCATCTCGGGCAGGACCGCGGCCGCGACCGTGTCCGGCTCCTGTCCGAGCTGGGCCGCGACCTCCGCCACCACCTCGCCGAGCGGTGCCTGGTCGGATGGCCGGCCGGCGACCACGGAGCGTCGAACTCATCCGGCGGGCAGCCCGGCGACGGCGATCTGCTCCGTCGCCGGCCGGGGGGCGCCGCCGATCCAGCCCGTCACGTCCTGCCACACCACCAGCGGTCCGGACCTCGCGCCGGCCACCGGCACGGGCGCGAGACCGTCACCGTCGATCACGGCCGGCGCTCCCCATACGCGGCTCCCGGCGCGGCTGGTGCTCACCAGCGCGGCGAAGCCCTCGTCGCCGGCGGCCTGCTCGAAGGCGGCGAGCCAGCGGCCGTCCGCACGGACCGCCAGCCGCGGGAACCGCTGCCGGCCCCCGGCCGGCGCGGTGACGGGGCGAGGGGGCCCGAAGTGGCGCCCACCGTCGGCCGAGGACGCGACCACGACGTGCCCCACCCCGCCGGTCGTGTCCTCCCACGCGAGCCGGACCTCCTCGCCGTCGGCCGCCAGCGCCGGGGTGAGCTGCTGGACCCACTCGGTCGTCGCGTCGGTGCGGTAGGTGGCGCCGGCGGCTGCGGGATCCACGAGCCGCGACGGCACCTGCCCGAGATCCCCGGGCCGGTCGGCCCGCACGACGCGGACGAGGTTCTGGCGCGTGCGGAAGTCCTGCCACGCCACCACGACCCCGCCGTCGGCGGTGAACGTCACCGCGGGCCGCCAGGCGTGCCCGACGCCGTGCTCCACCGGGCCGTCGGGCCCGGCCACGGCCACGGTCGGTGTGTCGTCCACGACCACCGGGTCGGTCCACGTCGCCCCGCCGTCCCGGCTGACCGTCGCGTACACCCGGGCGGCCGCGTTCGCCGTGCCGTGGCCGTGGTAGACGAGCACGAGCGTCCCGTCGGGTCCGACGGCCAGCCGCTGGTAGCCGTTGCGCGCCCCGCCGTTGGTGGGCGCCCCGCCGGTGGTCGAGACCCGCACGCTCGGCGAGAACGTCCGCCCGCCGTCGGCCGACCGGGCCACCCACACGTTCTCGGACGCGCGGGCGTCCTCGTAGGCGACGACGACCGTGCCGTCGGGCGTCACCGCGATCTCGGGATGCCAGGCGCCGTCGGCCGGGGTGTTCGACGACGCCGGCCCGTCGTCCACCCGCACCGGCGCCGACCACGGCCCGTCGGGGGGCCGGCGCACCAGCCACACGTCGCCGTCGGTGTGCACGCCGTCCCAGGTCGAGACCGCGTCCCGGTAGGCGACGTAGACGGTGCCGTCCGGACCGGTGGCCGCAGCCGGTGTCCACTGCCGGCCCCCGGAGGGCGCGACGTGCACCGGCGGGGCGCAGCCCGCGCACCGCGCGAGCACCGGCGCTCCCCGTCGGCGCAGGTGCAGGTCCGCCGCGACGACCGATGCGACCTCGTCGCCGGCGTGGGCGGCGCCCGGCTCGAGCTGCCGGGAGCAGTCGACGAGCGCCCGCCGCCGGTCGAGCAGCGGCAGCGAGGGATCGTCCGGCGGGCACCAGTCCCGGGCCGTGTCGACCCACGGGGCGATCGCGTCGTAGCCCGGCTCGGTCGTCGTCCCGACGAACCGGCGGGGCGTGTCGGCCGGCCGGGGCTGGTGCATGACGTGGCCCTGGCCGTCGAACATGACGAAGTCGAGCATCGTGCCGGTCGCCATCGGGGTCACGTTCGCCTCGACGGACCCGGACACCGACAGCTGCTCCCAGCTCGCCATCCGCCAGCCGTCGGGTTGCCAGTTGTCGAGGCTCGCCGGGGCGTTCGCCCACCCGTAGGACCCGATGCCGCCCGGGTTCGCGTCGGGCTGGAGCTGCACCTGCATGTCGAGCTGCTCGAGGCGCTGGGTGACCTCGTGCGCCCAGGCCGGCGCGGAGATCGTGAACCCGAGCCGCCCGACCGGCGTCGGTACGACCCCGATCTCGTCGGTCGACGCGGCGGTGATGTCCAGCAGGTCCTGCTCGAGCGGGACGAGGTACTCCTTGCGCGCCTCGTACACCGGGTCGCCGGCCGGGTTCCACAGCGTGCAGGTGTTCACGAAGAACGGCTGGTCGTCGGGGACCCGGTAGGTCGGCGACGCGGCCGGCGCCTCGGGGTCGCGGACGGCCAGGAACGCGGGGTCGTCGGTCGGCTCGGCCGGCGCCTTGTCGGTGCACGCGACGAGCCAGACCCCCTCGTCCTTCGCGATGCCCGAGAACGTGTCGCGGTAGGCGCGGGTCATGTGGTCGGCCAGCGCCCAGGCCAGGGTCCGAAGGTCGAGCGCCGCTCCCGGGTCGGCCGCCTGCGCCGGGTCGAGCGGTGGCACCCCGAAGCGGGTGGCGTAGAGGTCGATCTGCGGCTGGTAGGCGGCGATCAACGACGCGATGGCCTGCTCCGCGGAGGTGGCCTGTCGCGCTGCCGCCCCCCGCACGCCGAGGAAGGCCGTCCACAGCCCGATCGACTCGGGGTAGACGACGAGGTTCGGGGCGTCCTCGCGCAGCTGCGGACGGGCGCGGTCGAACAGCCGACGCATGGCCGCGTCGAACGAGGCGTAGGACGCGTCGTCGGCCATCGAGAACCGGGCGTTGATCGCGACGGCACGGACGGTCGCGGTCGCGGGCACGGCCGCCGCGTCAGCGCCCCGGGGCGACGGCGCTGCGCCCACGAGCCCGATCGCCAGCGCCGCGATCGCCGCCAGCACACGTCGGCCGCCCATCGGTCCTCCTCGTCTCCCCGAGGAGTTCCCCGGTCAGCCCGCGGATTCCTCCCGCCAGCCCACGCACGCGTCGAGGGCATCCGCGACCCCGTCGTCGTCGACGCCGGGGACGACGAGGTGGGCGGCGTCGCGAACCTCGTCCGGGGCCTGCCCCATGGCGATCGCGGTCCCGACGACGGCGAGCATCGGCAGGTCGTTCGTCGCGTCGCCGACGGCGACCGTGGCGTCGAGCCCGACGCCGATCGCCGCGGCCGCCCGCGTCACGGCGGCGCCCTTGCCGGCGTCCGGGTGGGTCGCGTTCACGTACATGATCCCCGGGGTCAGCGGCGACCCGGCCGGGCCGGCGCGCATCCCGGCGTCGCCGATGGCGGCGACGATCTCGTCGATCGGGGTGCCGAACGCGGCGAACGTCGCCTTCAGCACCGGGCCGGGCACCTGGTCCACCGCGGACACGACGCCGAGCGGCTCGTGGCCGAGGATGTCCCAGTGGGCGCGGGCGGCCTCGACCATCGCCGTGACGTAGAAGCCGTCCTCCACGTACAGCTCGGCGTAGGCGTCCAGCCGGCGGGCGATGGCAAGGATCGCGGCGAGCTGGTCGTCGGTGAGCGGCCACGCCGCGATCGTGTGGCCCTCGAACCGGACCTCGGCTCCGTTGTGGAGGACGTGCGGGCCGACGGCGCGCAGCTGCTCCCACAGCGGCTGGACGGCCTGGCGCATGCGTCCGGTCGCGAACCCGACGCGCAGGCCGTGCTCCTGCGCCCGGGCGATCGCCGCGGCCACGCCCGGACTCGCAGAGGCCGCCGGCCCGACGAGCGTCCCGTCCACGTCGCAGACGACGTAGGCGGGGGTCGCCGGCCGCCAGTCGGCGAACCGGCCGCCGGGCAGGATCCCCGCCGGCAGGCGGAAGGCAGGGTCGGGCACCGGGTCGGTCCTCGCGCGGGGGAGACGGACGCCGGGAGGCTACCGTTGGACCCGCACCGTCTCCGGGACCGAGCCGTGACCGACCAGACCGACGACGCCGCGCCCGTGCTCGTCAGCGCCTGCCTGCTCGGGCGTGCCTGCACGTACAAGGCCACCGACAACCGTGACGCCGCGGTGCGGGCGCTCGTCGGCGACCGTCCCGTGGTTCCCGTCTGCCCCGAGGAGGCCGGCGGCCTGCCGACGCCGCGCCCGCCCGCCGAGATCCAGGGCGGCACCGGCGAGGACGTGCTCGACGGCACGGCGCGGGTCGTGGCCGTCACCGGGGAGGATGTCACCGACGCGTACCTCGAGGGTGCCCGCGTCGCGGTCGAGCGGGCCCGGGCGGCCGGCGTCCGCCGCGCCATCCTGAAGGCCCGCAGCCCCTCCTGTGGCGTGCACCGCATCTACGACGGCTCCTTCACGACAACCGCCGTCGCCGGGGAGGGCGTCACCGCGGCAGCGCTGCGCCGCGCCGGCGTCGCCGTCGTCACCGAGGAGGACCTGGCATGACCGAGGAGCCGACGTGACCACGCCCCATCCCTTCCGCGCTGCCATCGAGGCCGGCGACCACGACGCCGCACTCGACCTGCTCCACGACGACGTGGTCTTCCGCAGCCCGGTCGTTCACCACCCCTATCAGGGGCGGGCCGCGACCGCCCACATCCTGCGGCACGTCGTCGAGGTCTTCGAGGACTTCCGCTACGTCGACCAGGTCGTCGAGGGCGACCGTGCCGTGCTGTTCTTCGCTGCGCGCGTCGGCGACCGCGACGTGGAGGGCATCGACTCGCTCACCGTCGACGCCGAGGGACGCATCACCGCGTTCACGGTCATGGTCCGGCCCCTGTCCGGCCTGATCCCGCTGGCCCAGGCGATGCAGGCGCGCCTCGAGGAGGACCCGGTCCCGTCGTGAGGACCCGGCGGATCACCGCCACGCGCGGCGGAGGGCCCGTCACCAGCCGGCGGGCGGGCCGTAGGCCGCCTCGACCAGCGGGGCGAGCCCGACCCGCTCGAGCGTGGCACGCGGAACCAGGAGGCTGAGCTGCACGAACCCGGGCAGCCGTCCGATGTCGACAGCGCCGCTGATCGTGCCGCGGTTGCGGACCTCGTGGACCGACATGCCGAGCAGCGCGGCCGCGCGCTCGACGGCGTTGTCCACCGCGGCGTTCACGTACAGGCCGGAGCCGAGCACCTGGATCGGCAGGACCGGTCCCTCCAGCAATGTCCGGTGCTGCTCGGCGAGCGCACGCGCCCGCGCGACCTCGTCGGCCCGGAAGGGTTGCGCGAGGAAGGGTAGGTCTTCGACCGGCGGTAGCAGGATCGGGCCGTCGAGGGCCATGCCCTTCACCACCTCCACCCGTACGACGATCCGCGCCCCGATATCGGTGGTGTGTACCGCGATCTCGCCATCGCCGATCATCGCGTGCACGTCGCCGGCGTAGATGCCGGCGCCCGGCACCTTGACGGGAACGATCACGGTGCTGCCCACCCGGACCGAGTCGACGTCCATGTGGGCGTCGGTGCGCTGGCCGAGCTGCTCCTCGGTGACGGCGAACTCGTGCTCCGCGCCGATCAGGAACGCGCCGAAGTCGCCGCAGTTGTGTGAGCTCGGCAGGTCGATCGACGGGATCGACCCGAGGTTGCCGGCCGAGATGCGGCACCGGGTCATCGTCCCGACGAGGTCGGCCTTCGCGAGGATCGTGATCGGATGCTGGGTCGCGTTGTCGTTCAGGCCCACCCAGGCGCGTCCGTCACGGCCGATCTCCTCCGCGCGCTCGCCGGTGACGGTGACGCCGAGCCGCTTGTCGTCGTCGAAGACCATCGTGTAGCCCTCGATCATCCGGAAGGGGATGACCTCCGAGTGGCACATGGCGCACTTCACCGCGCCGTGCCCGAGCCCGTCGACGTAGGTGTCGGGGTACAGGAAGTGGCGACCCTCGTCGCGGCAGGTGGGGCAGATCCCGGCCACGAACGGATCGGAGATGAAACGGCCGTCCCAGCCTTCGTGGGTGCCGGAGGTGGTGGCCCGGGAGACCTGCTCGAGGCTCTCGACGTGCAGCGCGACCGCGTCACCCACCTCGGCGCCCTCGACCGCGACCGGAAGGGTCACCTCGTGGCCACTGCGGATCGACGGGGTGATCATCGGCCCCCAGCAGCCCGGGACGGTCAGGTACTCGATGCGGCCACCGTCACGGACGGGACCGAGCATCTCGTTGCTCGGTCCGACGATGTCGGTGTAACGGTCGACGACGACGTGGTCGCTGGCCGTCGGTGCGGGCGTGATCTGGGTCGACATGACGGCTCCTCCCCATTCTGTCCTCCCGTCATAGCACCACGCGGGGAGTGGGGGAAGGGCCGGGGTGGACCGCCGGGGCTAGACCTCGACCGCCAGGTCCGACACGAACGACGCGTCGGGCATCCGCGCGAACACGTCGGGCGCCACCTCGATCTTGATGCCCCGGCTGCCCCCGCCCACGATCACCCGGTCGAGCCCGGCGATCCGGTCGTCGACGTACAGCGGCAGGCCGTCGGGCAGCGCGAAGGGGGTCACCCCGCCGATGGCCATGCCGGTCAGCGCGCGGGTCTGCTCGGCGGACGCGAACGACAGCTTGCGGACGCCGAGGAGCTTGCGCACGCGCTTGTTCACGTCGAGCTTCGTGGTGGCCAGCACGACGCACGCCGCGAACACCGGCGGGTCGTCCTTCGACGCTACGACGATGCAGTTGCCGGAGGTCTCGAGCGGGTAGCCGTAGTGGGCGCAGAAGTCGGCCGTGTCGGCCAGCGCCGGGTCGACCTCGATGACCTCGTAGTCGGCGTCGAGGTCGTCGAGGTGGTCGAGCACCGCCGTTTCGCGCTCGTCGCGTCCGGTGGTCATGTCGTTCTCCTCGTGCTCCTCGGCGGTCGCCTCGCGGGCCACGCCGAGCATCGTGGCCAGCTGCCCGGCGTTTCGGACCCCGTAGTCGCGGTAGCAGTTGTTCATGACGGCGTGGGTCTCGGTCACGTCGGTCGCCAGGTCACGGATGGCCGGCACCCAGTCGCGCAGCTCGCCCTCGTCGTAGAGGTAGGCGAACCGCTCGGCGGCGGAGATCCCCTTCTTCTCCCACGTCTCGCGGTTGTGGCCGTGGAACCGCACGACCGCGAGGTCCGCGGTGGCGGCGGTGATCGGCGGGATGGAGGTGTCGAAGCCCTGCGGCCCGTCGACGCAGACGAAGGCCAATCCGAGCTCCTCGAGCAGGTCGAGGGTCCGCCGCGCGTCGTCGGTGTCCGCCAGCCACGACGCGTGCCGGAACTCGACGGCGACCTGGTAGCCGGGCAGCCGCTCGGCCACCTCGCCCAGGTACGCACGGTTCGCCTTGCTGGCGACGAACCACGGCGGCATCTGGAAGAAGACGGCCCCGAGCTTCCCGGCGGAGTCGAGGGGCAGCAGCGCCTCGCGGAAGTGCTCCCAGGCGAGGTCGACCGCGCGTGGCGGGAAGTGGTCGAGGTAGGCGCTCGACTTGTCCCGGTGCTCGTCGAGCACCTGGTCGCGCACGTCCTCCCAGACCGACTCGGGCTTCGTCGGATGGCCGGTCAGCAGGCTGTATGCCTTGATGTCCATCCGGAAGTCGTCGGGCGTCCGCCGCACCCACAGGCCGGCGAGGTCCTGGGTGGGCGGGAAGTAGTAGGTCGCGTCCACCTCCACCATCCGGAACCGGTCCGCGTAGTAGCCGAGCCGCTCCTTCGCCGACATCGACTTCTTCGGGTACCAGCCCGAGTCGACGAGGGTCTTGTCGGTCCAGGAGGCGGTGCCGACCCGGATGTCGCCCATCGAACGCTCCTCGTTCGCGCATGGTGGGTACGTTAGGGCGCAGATGGAGGTGGCATGACGAGCGCGAGAGCTCCCCTGACGGACAGCTTCGGCCGCGTGGCCGACGACCTGCGGGTGTCGGTGACCGACCGGTGCAACCTGCGCTGCACGTACTGCATGCCGGCCGAAGGCATGGACTGGCTGCCGAAGCAGCAGATCCTCACCTACGAGGAGATGACCCGACTCGTCGGGATCCTCGTCGAGCACGGCGTGGACACGGTACGGATCACGGGCGGCGAGCCACTGGTGCGGCGCGACCTGCCCGTCCTCGTGACGGAGCTGCGGGCGGTCGGCGCCGAGCGCGGGACCGACCTCGACCTGTCGGTCACGACGAACGGCGTCCTGCTCGCCGGGATGGCCGCCGGGCTCGCCGAGGCCGGTCTCGACCGCGTCAACGTCTCCTGCGACTCGCTCCAGCGCCATCGCTACAAGGAGATGACCCGCCGGGACGCTCTCGACGCGACCCTGGCGGGCCTGCGTGCGTCGGACGACGCGGGGCTCACCCCGGTGAAGCTCAACGTGGTGGTGATCCGCGGCACGAACGACGACGAGCTCGCCGACTTCGCCGAGCTCGCGCGCGCCGGCGGCTACGAGGTCCGCTTCATCGAGTACATGCCCCTCGACGAGGAGGGGCGGTGGAAGCGCGAGGACGTCATGGCCTCCGCGGAGGTGCTCGAGCGGATCGCGGCCCGCTACCCGCTGACCGACGCCCGCGACGAGCCGGGGCCCGAGCCCGCCACGACCTACCGGTTCGCCGACGGGGCGCCCGGTGCGATCGGGGTCATCCCGAGCGTCACCGCGCCGTTCTGCTCGTCGTGCAACCGGATCCGCCTGACCGCGGACGGCGCGTTCCGGACGTGCCTGTTCGCGCTCGATGAGACGGATTTGAAGACCCCCATGCGTGACGGCGCCAGCGACGACGAGCTGTCGGCGCTCATGGTCCAGGCGGTCGCGAACAAGTGGGCCGGCCACCGGATCAACCAGCCGGACTTCCAGCGCCCCGGCCGGTCGATGTCGCTCATCGGCGGCTGATGGCGGCCCGGCCACGCGCGGGTCGTCACAGCTCCGTCCGGGCCAGCGCGGCCAGCCGCCGACGCACCCCGAAGCACACGCCGATGGCGACGAGCCCCAGCCCCGCCATCACCGGGGCGATCAGCGTCGGGTTCGGCTCGGCGGCCCGCTCCGCCACGAACATGTGGTACGCGAGCGCACCCCAGAACAGCGTCCACAGGGCGTAGCCGATGGCGAAGTTGCGCGCGCTGCGCCGCCAGCGTCGGGCCAGCTCGGCGCCGACCCGTGCACTGAACAGGTCGTCGCCGGGCAGCCGCCGGCGCCAGAAGACCTCCATCGCGATGGTGTGTCGCTGCACGTGGCCGAGCTGCCGCTCCCAGACCTCGTCCCACAGCCGGTCGTCCCACACCAGGCGCCGAGGCGGCCCGCCTTCTCCGCCCGGGAGTCCGGGCAGCATCGGCGTGGGATCCTCGGCCATCGTCGACCCGTGGTCGTCAGGAGCCCCAGGATGACCGCCCCGCGTCGGGCCGGCAACCCACCGTTCGGTTCCCGACGCGACGCCGTCAGTCGCGCAGCAGCCCGTGCTCCATGGCGAACAGGGCGGCAGCCGCCCGCGTGGAGGTGCCGATCTTCGTGTAGATGTGCTGGACGTGGTGCTCGGCGGTGCGTCGGGAGATGACCAGGGCCTCGGCGATCTCCCGATTGGACCGACCGCCGGCGACCAGACGGAGCACCTCGACCTCGCGGTCGCTCAGCCCGGCAGGCCACGGGGCCCTGACCCCGCCGCCGGCAGGCCCGCCTGCGTCCTGGCCGGCGACCTCCCGGACGGCACGGACGCACTCGACGTTGAGCCGACCCGCCGCGGCCTCGTCCGCCAGCAGCGCGGCAGCCTGCTCCGGCGGATGCGCCGGGCGGTGCGGACGGTCCTGCGTCATCGCCTGGTAGGCGTCGCAGGCGGCGAGCAACCGGGCCGCCACCGGGGTCGACGCCGCGGCGGCTCCCCGGTGGTAGCCGCTGCCGTCGGCGCGCTCGTGGTGCATGCCGGCGATCCGGCCGAGCGGCTCGAGCACCGGGGAGTGGCTGAGGATCCGCTCGGTGAGGTAGGGGTGGAGGCGGACCTGCTCGGTCTCCTGCCGGGTGAGCGGCCGGGGCGCGTCCCAGATCCCGCTCGAGACGGCGACCCGGCCGAGGTCGTGGAGCAGCGCGGCGTGGCGCAGGTCGGTCGCCGTGGCGTGATCCAGGTGCAGCACGTGGCTGGCTGCGACGGCGAGCTCGGCGACCTGCGTGGAGTGGCCGAGGAGGTAGGGCGCCTCGAGGTCCACCATGTCCGCGAAGGCCGCGGCCACCGTGTCGAGGTCGTCCCGGGTGATCCGGCGGACCGGCTCCGGCTCCGCATCGATGACCGCCGCCCAGGGATCGCCGGCGTCGACCTCGCGGAGCAGGGCCTCGCCGTGGCGCTCGAACGCCGCCGCGACCTCGGGGTCGAACCATCCGCCGGCGCGGGCGGCGACGGTCGCGACCGCCGCTGCCGGGCCGGCGTCGCGGTGGTAGATGACCGCCTGTGTGGCGACGTCCGCGATCCGGGCGGCGATGACGATCTGGTCGCCGGCCAGCCCGGCCGGGGCGCCCCTGCCGTCCCAGCGCTCCATCACCTGGTAGAGGCCCTCGCGAACGCCGTCGCCGAGACCGAGACGCCGACCGAGGGAGGCACCCACCTCGCAGACCGACCGCTGGATCATGTCGGCGTGTCGGCTGCCGGCCAGCGCCCGGGCGAGGTGGCGCGGACGCGCCGACCCGGTTCCCCGCCCCGTCGCCAGCATCATCGCGAGCATCTCGCGGGGCCGGCCGAAGTCGGTCCGCTCCGCCACGGGGCGTGAGACGAGCTCGTCACCGCCGAAGAGCCGCGCCTCCTCCGACGCCGTCGCCGTGCAGCCGAGGTGGCGCAGGAGGGTCACGTAGTACACGTCGCGGCGCTGCCGGCCGGGAAGCTCGAGACGGTCGGCAAGGCCCGTGGCGACCAGGCACGACCGGATCGCCTTCTCGGGTGCCTGACCCATGCCGAGGTCGGTGGTCACCGACAGGGCGGCCAGCAGCTCGGCGAGGCGCAGCTCGTGCTGGGCCACGTTCCCTCCTGGCACGAGGCCGCCACCAGCATGGCAGAGGCCGGGCGAGGATGGGTAGGTCTACCGATGCGCCGCGGTGGTCTCCCGGTGGATCGTGGGCGGCAGTCGAGGAGGACGAGATGCCGACCACGGAGACCAGCACCAGCACCAGCACCAGCACCAGCACCAGCACCAGGATCAGCACGCTGCGCGAGACGACCTCCCGCGACGGGACCCGGATCGCGTACTGGACCAGTGGCGACGGGCCGCCGCTGGTGCTGGTCCACGGCACGACGGCGGACCACACCCGCTGGCGTCCCCTGCTTCCGTTCCTCGAGCCGCACGTGACCGTGCACACGATGGACCGACGTGGGCGCGGTGCGAGCGGCGATGCCGAGGGGTACGACCTCCGGCGGGAGTTCGAGGACGTCGCCGCCGTGATCGACGCGGTGGCATCCCGAACCGGCGAGCCGGTCGCGGTGTACGGCCACTCCTACGGTGCCGCCTGCGTCCTCGGGGCCACCACCCTGGCCCACGACATCGGGCGTCTCGTGGTCTACGAGCCGCCGCTGGCCGTCGACGAGACGAGCGCGCCGGCCCAGGTCGTCGCGCGGATGGAGTCCCTGCTCGCGTCGGAGCAGCCGGAGGCCGCCCTCGTGACCTTCCTGACCGAGATCGTGCGGATGCCACCCCACGAGCTCGAGCTCTACCGTGCCGCCCCGGCCTGGCCGGCGCGGGTCGCCGCCGCCCACACGATCCCGCGGGAGATCCGGCCGGCTCCCGGCTCCGCCCCGGACCTGGACGCGTTGGCGTCGATCGACGTGCCCGTGCTCGCCGTCATCGGTGCGGACAGCCCGGCGTTCCTGCGCGCCGGCTCCGAAGCGGTGGCGTCCCGCCTGCCGTCGGCGCGGACCCTCGTGCTCGACGGGCAGCAGCACGCCGCCGACGTGCTCGCCCCCGAGGAGTTCGCCGGGCACCTGCTCGCGTTCCTGCGCTCGTGAAGCTCTGCGGGTCGGTGTTGCTGCCCCGCGGTCGCGCTAGGCGGGGGTCAGCACCCGACCCGCCACGTGGTCGAGCACCGACACCTCCCGGCCGGCCGCCAGCAGCCGCGAGGCGCGGTGCGGGGCGTCCTTGCCGTACAGGACCACGGGCCCGCCACCCGGCAGCTGCTCGTCGGCGGAGCAGACCGGCACGCCGTCCGGGGCCTCGGCGACCACCGGGACCAACGGGTGGCCGGGGCGCCAGTGCTCGAGGGCGATGACCTCGCGATCCGCCAGGGCGATCGCCGTCAGGTCGTCGGGCAGCTCGGCCATCGCCTTCTCGAGCGTCGCGCGCCGCGCCGCCACCGCCACCGGGCCGTCCGAGAGGTCGCAGACCTCCTTGGCGCGTGCCGACAGGGCCGCCGTGCCGATCTGCTCGGCACGGTCGATGATCTCCTGCTTGTTGAACCCGGCGAGCGGCCGCAGCACGGTGCGGCTCACCTGCGTGTCGATCTCGGCGAGGTGCTGCAGGGTCTGGCTGGAGACCTGGGCGACGGACTCGCCGGTCACCAGCGCGGGCATCCCGAGCGAGTCGGCGAGCCGGTCCGCCGCCCGGAACATCAGCTGCTTGAGGAGGACCTGCCGCAGCCGTGACGGGGAGTGGGCGAACAGCGCCTCCTTCACCGGCTGGAACTCGACCTTCCACACGAGCGGTGAGGTGCCCGCGCCCCAGGTGCGCCACAGGTCGTGGGCGACGACGAGGGCGTGGTCGCTGGCGGCGCAGTCGAGCGTGAAGTGGACGAAGTCGATCGGCACGCCGCGGCGCAGCATCATCCAGGCGGCCACCGGCGAGTCGAACCCGCCCGAGAGCATGGACAGCGCCCCGGCCTGGGTGCCCAGCGGGAGCCCGCCGGGTCCGTCCCAGGAGCGGTCCACGAGGTAGGCGTGTTCGCCGTACACCTCGACCCGGACCTCAACGTCGGGGTCGTCGAGGTCGACGCCGGCCGAGGCGTCGAGCAGGGCGGCACCGATGGCGCGCGCCGCATCGGGAGAGCTCCACGGGTGCGTGCCACGGCGGCGCAGGCGCACGGCGAAGGTGCGATCGGTCACCCAGGGGCGCGCCACCTCGCACACCCCCGCGGTCAGCGACGCGAGCGAATCGACGGGCATCGGGCGCGCCCGGTCCACCCGGTGCACGCCGGCCACGGACGCGGCCACACGGGCGGCACGCGGCAGGTCGTCGGCCTCGACCAGGAGCCGCCGTCCGTCCTCCACGAGCCGTGCCCCGGGGGCGCGACGGGCCAGGGCGCTGCGGACGTTGTCCGCGAGCCGCTGCCGGAACCACCGTTCGGTACGGCGGGACTTCGTCCCGATCTCGCCGGACAGGGTCAGCAGGAGCCGTGGCGATGCGGACATGGGTTCCTCCAGCTCGCGCAGGGCGTTCAGGGAAGGGGGGAGGTCGGCCGGACAGGGTACGTGGCCCGCCCCGTCCGGGCACCTCCCACGCTCCTATGCTCGGCGACGGCCGTGACGACGGCCGTGACGACGGCGACGACGGCCGTGACGACTGTGACGACTGCGACGACGCGAGGAGCGACCATGACGGATCCCGGCCACAGCACGGAGCGGCTGGGAGCGCTCGAGATCGACGAGCCCCTGGCGCGTGTCCGCTCTCTGGTGCCCCGCATCTGGGACCGGGACCACACCGTCTGGCAGGACGACCCCCGGGAGGTCGCCGACCGGCTCGGGTGGCTCGATCTCCCGGACGACTTCGGCGCTCACGTCGACGCGCTCCAGACGTTCGCGAACGGCGTCCGGACCGACGGGCTCACGCACGCGCTGCTCGTGGGCATGGGTGGATCGAGCCTCTACCCGGAGGTGCAGGCGCGCCTGTTCGGTGACGACGCCGACGGGCTCGAGCTGCACGTGCTCGACTCGACCGACCCGGCGGCGGTGCGCCGGGCGCACCGCCAGCTGCCGATGGACCGCACCCTGCTGATCGCCGCCTCGAAGTCGGGCACCACCGCGGAGACGCGTGCGCATCTCGCCTACTTCTGGGACGTGCTCACCGACCTCCGCGGCGTCGAGGCGGGGCGGCAGGCCGTCGCCATCACCGACGCCGGCAGCGACCTCGACGAGCTCGGCCGGGTCCGCAGCTTCCTGCAGGTCTTCGAGAACCCGCGCGACATCGGCGGCCGCTACTCGGCCCTGTCCTACTTCGGGCTGGTCCCCGGCGCGCTGCTGGGCGTGGACGTGGGCGGCCAGCTGGCGTCCGCCCGGGCGATGGCGCAGGCAGCGCGCTCACCCGATCTCGACCGCAACGGTCCTGCCCGCCTCGGCGCGATCCTCGCCGCCGCGCACGCCGCTGGACGCGACAAGCTCACCCTCCTGCTGCCCGACCCGGTCCGCGCGTTCGGGGACTGGGTCGAGCAGCTCGTCGCCGAGTCGACGGGCAAGCACGGCGTCGGCATCCTGCCCGTCGTCGGCGAGCCGGTGGGTCCGCCCGAGGTGTACGGCGACGACCGGCTGTTCGTCAGCTGGGGCGCGACCACCGGCCTGGACGCGCTCGTCGACGCCGGCCACCCGGTCGTCGAGCTCCCCTACGACGGTCCCGACGGCCTCGGCGGCGAGGTGCTGCGCTGGGAGTTCGCCACCGCCGTCGCGGGGGCGCTGCTCGACATCAACCCCTTCGACCAGCCCAACGTCGCGGCCGCGAAGCAGGCGACCGGCCGCGTCCTCGACGAGGGGCTTCCCACCGTCGAGGAGGTCGACGCGGACACCCTGCTGGACCAGGTCCGCCCCGGTGACTACGTCGCGATCACGGCGTTCGTCGACCCCGGCGCGCCCGTCGTCGCGGCGCTCGAGGAGACCCGGGTGCGTCTGCGCGACCGGCTCCACGTCCCCGTGACCCTCGGGATCGGCCCGCGCTACCTGCACTCGACCGGACAGCTGCACAAGGGCGGTCCGCCCTCCGGCGTGTTCCTCCAGGTCGTCGGCGACGACGAGGACGACGTGTCCATCCCGGGCAAGAGGTACGGGTTCTCCACGCTGAAGCACGCCCAGGCCGCCGGCGACCTCGAGGCGCTGCAGGACGCGGGGCTCCGCGTCGGTCGCGTGCCGCTCGCGCAGCTGACGGGGCGGTGACGGGCCGCGCTGCTCGGACGGGTGGCGACGTCGCCGTCGGGCTAGGGACGCGCGCCGGCGACACGTGCTCGTGGGTGGATGCCGGCCAGGTCTGCGACGGTGTCCCAGAGCCGGGCGACCGTCGCGGCGTCCGGCACGGTCCACGGAACGCGGTGGACCGCGCGCGGGCGCCGGTCGTGCCAGAAGGTGCCGGAGGGAGCCGGCAGGTCGTCCGCCGCCGCCAGCCACACCATCGTGTCGGCGCCCTCCTCCACGTCGCGCAGCAGCGGCCGGGTCAGCGTGCGGAAGCGGGGGAGTGACTCCCGCACGCCCGGGGTGTCCACCCAGCCCGGGTGCATGGCGTGGAACCCGACCTCGGGGACCCGCCGCGCCCACGCCGCGTTGAGCGTGACCTGGGCGCGCTTCGCCCGCGCGTAGGCGAGCGCCGGTCGGTAGTCGCGGTCGGACTGGAGCCGCTCGACCTCGACGGGGCTCGTGTACATGCCGCCGCTGGCCACCGTGACGACCCGTCCGCGGGAGGCCGTCAGCAGTGGCAGCAGCCGGCTGGTCAGCAGGAACGGTGCCACGACGTGCAGGGCGATCGTCCGCTCGATGCCGTCCACGGTCAGCGCGCGGTCCCCGAACATCGCGCCGGCGTTGTGCACGAGCACGTCGAGGGTGCCGAACCGGTCGACGATCTCGTCCGCCGCCCGGCGTGTGGCGCGGAGGTCGGTCAGGTCGGCCGTCACGATCTCGATGTGGTCGCGTCCCGTGGCCTGCGTGATCTCGGTGCGCACCCGGGCGGCCTTGTCGGCGTTGCGGGCCAGCAGGACCACCTGGGCGCCGAGACCGGACAGGCGGGTCGCCGCCTGCTGCCCGAGCCCGGAGGTGGCGCCGGTCACGAGGACGATCCGGCCGCGCAGGTCGAAGGTCTCCAGCGGGGCCCATCCGTCGACCCGGCGGCGTACCTGCGCGCCGATCGCCGTGAACGACGGGACGACCGCGGCCTCGAGGGCTGCGTCCACGGCGCGGGCGAAAGCGGACATGGCGCCTCCCGGGTCCGGTCACGGTTTCCTTGGTCGTGGTTCGGCGCTGCCGGGCGGCCGGATGGGACGCCTACCCGCCGGCGAGCGCCCCGACGACCCGCAGCGGCTCCCTGCCCGCCGCCACGTCGTCGGGCAGCGGGCCGTCCGGCGGGTCGTGCGAGATGTCCTGTTCGCCGGCGAACAGCCGCACGAACGCGCGCCGGCGCTGGGTGGCGTGGTCGCGGATCGTGCCACGCAGCACCGGGTAGCGGGCCTCGAGGGCGTCGAGCACGGCACGTTGGCTGACCGGTCCTGCGACCTCCAGCGCGACCTCACCGCCCACGTCGGCGAGCGTGCGCAGGTGGGTGGGCAGGACGACGCGGACGGTCATGGCAGTGTCTGCGCCTCGACCGAGAGGATGCGGGGCAGCCCCTGCACGATCGGGGACCACGTGTCGCCCTCGTCCGCCGACGCGTACACGTCGCCGCCGGTGCTCCCGACGTAGAGGCCGCACGGGTCGAGCGTGTCGATCGCCAGCGAGTCGCGCAGGACGTTCTGGTAGTAGTGCTCCTGCGGCAGGCCTCTGGTGAGCGGCTCCCACTCCCCGCCGCCGGTGCGGGTGCGGTACACGCGCAGCCGACCCTCGGGCGGGTAGTGCTCCGAGTCGCTCGTGATGGGCACGACGTAGACCGTCTCGGGCTCGTGGGCGTGCACGTCGATCGCGAACCCGAAGTCGGTCGGCAGGTCGCCACTGATCTCGTGCCAGGAGACGCCCGCGTCGTCGCTGCGCATGACGTCCCAGTGCTTCTGCATGTAGACAACGTCCGGTCGGGACGGGTGGATGGCGAGCTTGTGCACGCAGTGGCCGACATCGGCCTCGGGGTCCGGGATCACCTCGGAGCGCAGGCCGGTGTTCGACGCGTGCCAGGTCTCGCCGCCGTCGTCGGTCCGGAAGACGCCGGCGGCCGAGATCGCGACCAGCGCCCGGTCGGCGTCCGTGGGATCGAGGACGATGGTGTGCAGGCACATCCCGCCGGCGCCCGGCTGCCACGCCGAGCCGGAGCCGTGGCCGCGGAGCCCGGCGACCTCCTGCCACTGCTGGCCACCGTCGGTGGAGCGGAACAGGGCCGCGTCCTCGACGCCCGCGTACACGGTGTCGGGGTCGTCGAGGGACGGCTCGAGGTGCCAGACGCGCGCGAACTCCCACGGGTGCGGCGTCCCGTCGTACCACTGGTGGGTGCCCGGCACGCCGTCGTAGCGGAACTCGTTGCCGACCGGTGTCCAGGTGAGCCCACCGTCGTCGGACCGCTGGATCATCTGGCCGAACCACGCCGTGGACTGCGACGCGTACAGCCGGTTCGGGTCCACCGGGGACCCGGCGACGTGGTAGATCTCCCAGCCGCCGAAGTGAGGACCGGCGACGGTCCACTTCCGGCGTGCCCCGTCGGAACGTCAGCACGAACGCGCCCTTGGCCGTCCCCACCAGCACACGAACACCGCTCACCGTCAACCCTCCTCGTCCGGTCCCGGGGTCGACGGAGCCGAGCGCCGGAACTCATCGGTGACGCCGGCATCATCCCGTATTTCGTCCGGCGGTGCGACGGGTCCGTGGCGGGCTAGGTGATGACGAGGCCGTCGAGGTCGTCCTCCGGCTCCGGATAGTGCGGGTCGATCGTGCGTAGGGCCGACACGACGATGGACGCGACCGCCACGTCCCGGACCCACTTCCGGTCGGCTGGCACGACGTACCACGGGGCGTTCGGGGTCGAGGTCTCGGTGATGGCCTGCTCGTAGGCGGCCTGGAAGTCGTCCCACCGGGCACGCACCTCGAGGTCGCCGCGCGAGAACTTCCAGCGCTTGTCCGGGTCGTCGAGCCGGGCCTGGAAGCGTTCGCGCTGCTCGTCGCGGGAGATGTGCAGCCACACCTTCACGATCGCGGTGCCCTCGTCGGCCAGCATGCGCTCGAAGTCACGGATGTGTCCGTAGCGGCGCCGCCACACCTCGTCGGGCACGAGCCGGTTGACGCGGACGATCCCGACGTCCTCGTAGTGGGACCGGTTGAAGATGCCCACCTCCCCGCGTCGCGGGACCTCGCGGTGGATGCGCCACAGGTAGTCGTGGTCGAGCTCGTCGGCCGACGGCTGCTTGAACCCGGCGACGTGGGCCCCCTGGGGGTTCAGTCCGCCCATGACGCGGCGGATCGTGCCGTCCTTGCCTGCGGCGTCCATGCCCTGGAGCACGAGCAGCAACGACCGGCGGTTCTCCGCCCAGAGCCGGCGCTGCAGCTCCTCCATCTCCTCCGCGAGGTCGTGGAGCAGCGCCCGTCCCTCGTCCTTGCCGTCGAGCCCGAGGTCGTCCCGGGTGGGCCGCTGCGCGAGCCGTGCCGCCTCGCCCTCGCTCACCCGCAGCGCGTCCACGTGCACGGCAAGCGGGGACGGCGGCATCAGAGGTGGTTGCCGGGGAACACCGGCGGGGTGGAGCGGCTGCTCCACAGGTCGTCGTCGATCGCCTGCAGGACGACCTCCTCGAGCATGTCGGTGTCGAACTCGAGCAGGTGGTAGAGCTCCATGCTGTCGCCGAGGTCCGAGTTCCACCGCACGATCACCTGGTCGTCGTCGCGGTCGACCACGATCGACAGCGCACGCTCGGGGCGTGTCCGCACCGTCGCGAACTTCGCCAGGAACTCCTCGCCGCTGGCGCTCCACCCGGCCCGGACGGTGAGGTTCGGGACGCTGTCGCGCAGCCGGCCGACGAGCCCGGTCAGCCGCTCGGCGAGCTCGGCGTGACGGGCGTCCTGGCGCTCGCGCTTCTCCTTCGCCTCACGTGCCGCCTCCTCGCGGGCGCGCTCGGCGGCGCGGTCCATCTCCTTCTCGGCGTGGGACCGCTCCTCGGCGAGTCGCTGGTTGCGCTCCAGCCGCTCGCGAAGCCGGTCCTCGAACTCGCTCATGCATCCTCCAGGTGATCGGTCAGGACGGGTCGTCCTCGTAGAAGGCGGCCATCCGCCGCTCCATCTCCTCGTCGCTCACGTCCTCGACGTGCTGGGCGAGCCCCCAGGTGTGCCCGAAGGGGTCACGTACGCGGCCGCCCTTGTCCCCGTAGAACTGCAGCTCGAGGGGGTAGACGACCTCGGCGCCGGCCGCGACGGCCCGGTCCCAGAGCGCGTCAACGTCGTCGGTGTAGACGAACAGGGCGGCCGTGGAGCCGCCGAGCGTCGTCGGCGACTGCGTGGGGCCGTCCGGCCACTCGTCAGCGAGCATGACGACGCTGTCGCCGATGCGGAGCTCGGCGTGGGCGACCACGCCGTCGGGGCCGGCCATCCGCGGCCCGATCTCCTCGGCACCGAACGCGCGTTGGTAGAAGTCGATGGCGTCCGCGCACGGCGTGCAGGTGAGCGTCGGTGTCACCGTGTGCAGATGCTCGGGGGTGGGCGAGGCGGCCATGGGCGGTCCCCTGTCGGTCGCGGGTCGTGTCAGTCGTGCGGTGTGAGCACGACCACCGGGATGGTGCGGTCGGTCTTGGTGGCGTAGTTGTCGTAGTCCGGCCAGATCTCGGCCATCATCGACCACAGCCGCGAGCGCTCGGGCTCGTCGGCGGTGCTGGCGGTGGCCGACATCACCGCGTCGGCGACCTGGATCTCGACCTCCGGGTTCGCCTCGAGGTTGCGGTACCAGTCGGGATGGTCGTCCGCGCCGCCCTTGGAGGCGACGATGACGTAGTCGTCGCCGTCCTGCCCGTAGATCAACGGGGTCGTGTACGGCTCGCCGCTGCGATGTCCCGTCGTCGTGAGCAGCAGCGTGTGCACGCCGGGCTGCCACTCGTGACCGACCTCGCCGCCGGTCTCGCGGTACCTCTCGACGTGCTCCTGTCCGAACAGCATCCGGGCTCCTGTCCTCGTCGATGGACGTGTGCGGCAACGCTACTGCCTCGCGGATCGGCGTGGTGGAGCGGCTGCCGGCCGGCACGGATGCGTTCGCCATGGCGCCGGACAGCAAGAAGCCCCGCCGGAGCGGGGCTTCGTATCGACCGTGGTGTCCGTCCAGGCTGTGTCAGCCTATGCAGACCTCATGATCGCGGCGGCGTCGCTCAGAGCGACTGCACGTCGGTGGCCTGCGGGCCCTTCTGGCCCTGGCCCACGTTGAAGCTGACGCGCTGGCCGTCCTCGAGGGACTTGTAGCCGTCGGACTGGATCGCGGAGAAGTGGACGAACAGGTCCTCGCCGCCCTCAGCGGGGGTGATGAAGCCATACCCCTTGTCGGCGTTGAACCACTTGACGGTGCCTTCTGGCATGTGCTGTTTCCTATCTGGCACGCCGCAGATCGGGTAGCTCCAACAGAAGCGAGGAGCGTGGGACCCCGCCGCGACGCGTGGTCCGTACACCGTACCCGGTTTCGGCTGCTGCGCCACCGCGGGGTGTCAGAGCAGCCCGTGGCGCACGCCTTCTGCCACCGCGCCGGCGCGGTTCGGGGTGTCGAGCTTGCCGTACACCTCCTGGGCGTACACCTTCACGGTCCGCTCCGTGATTCCGAGCTGCTCGCCGATCTCCTTGTTCGTCATCCCTTCGGCGATCAGCTCGAGCACCTGCTGCTGCCGGGGTGACAGGCTCGGCCCCGTCTCGATCTCGGGCACCTCGAACACGGTCGTGGTGGCCTGCTCGTCGCGGGCGGTCGCCGGGTCCTCGAACCGGCCGGTGACCGATCCGAAGCCGATCGTGTCGCCGTGAACGAGCACGTGGGCGCCGGTCACCGTCTCACCGTTGACCGTGGTGCCGCCGCTGCTGCTCAGGTCCGTCAGGATGACGGATCCGGCCCGTTTCTGCAGCCGCGCGTGGACGCGTGACACCGTCGGGTCGGCGAGGACGTAGGTGCTGTCCTGGCTGCGTCCGAGGGTGCCGTCCTCCTCGTCGATGCGGAGGGCGACGCCGGCAACCGAGCCGCCGTCGAAGCGGATCGTCGGTACCGGGCGGATGACCGCGGCCTTCTGCACCGGGGCGGGTTGGGTGACCATGGCTGGCTCCTCGCGTAGGGGGATGACGGCGCGGTCGTGCCCGGAACGTCACGATCAGCATCCGTGCAGGCGGCCGCGTCCGCCATGGCCGAAGGGCGCCTGTTCAGGGTGAGCCCGATCGACACGTGTCCGAACGGCCGGCCCGCCTGTGGCCGCCGACGCCCGGCGACGGCGCCCGGCGACGGCGCCCGGCGACGGTGCGCGCCGGGCGGCCGCCGGCGCTCGTCGTCCGTACGGGTCCCGGCCGCGGGTGGTGGTCCGTGCGGGGCGCCTCGAAGCGAGGCGCGGCGCCGGCCCCCACGGTGGAGGGTGCAAGGACGACACAGACGACGGGAAGAGGACGAACATGGCACAACTCGACGGCAAGCGCATCGCGTTCCTGTGCGCCACCGAGGGCACCGAGCAGGTCGAGCTGACCAGCCCCCGCGAGGCGCTCGAGGACGCCGGTGCGACAACGGACCTGATCTCGACCGACGCCGGTGAGATCCAGGCGTTCAACCACCTCGACAAGGGCGACACGTTCCCGGTCGACCGGACCGCCGCCGACGCGTCCGCCGACGAGTACGACGCGCTCGTGCTCCCCGGCGGTGTCGCGAACCCCGACAACCTCCGCATGCACGACGACGCGGTCGCGTTCGCGAAGTCGTTCTTCGAGGCCGGCAAGCCGGTGGGCGTCATCTGCCACGGGTCGTGGACGCTGATCGAGGCCGACGTGGTCCGTGACCGGTCGATCACCTCGTGGCCGAGCGTGCAGACCGATCTCCGCAACGCCGGCGCGCGCTGGTACGACGAGGAGGTCATCGTCTGCGACAGCGGCCCGAACGTCATGATCTCGAGCCGGAAGCCGGATGACCTCGAGGCCTTCAACAAGAGCCTCATCGATCAGTTCTCGAACGCCTGATCGATCGGCCTCACCGGTCACGCGCCCCGCGGTGCTCCAGCGCCGCGGGCGCGTCATGTGTAGAGCGGGCCAGGGACGTGTGGCGCGGGCCACGGACCCCGTCCGGCGAGCCGGTCCGGTCGGCGGCGTTGGGCCGTGTCCTCGCGAACCGGTCAGCCGGCGGCGTCCGCGAGCGTCTTGATCAGCCAGTCGCCCAGCAGTGCCCGCAGTGGCACCTGGTGCTCGGACAGCCCGTGACCGGCGCCGTGCAGGATCCGCAGGTCGGCCACGTCCCCGGCGCGTCGGGCCACGGCTGCGGAGGCCTGCCAGGGGAGGACGAGGTCCTCGTCGCCGTGGATCAGGAGCAGCGGCCGGGCCAGGTCGCCCACCCGGTCGGTGCCGGCGCTCTGCGTCGCGAGGGTGACCACCGCGACGACGCTGGGCCGGGCGAGCGCGGCCCGGATGACGACGGCGCCTCCGAACGAGTGCCCGACCACGGCCAGCTGCGCGATCGAGGCCGACGACTGCAGCGCGTCGATCCCGGCACACAGGTCGCTGGTCGCCTCCGGCAGCGACCGCGGGTCGCGGAAGCGCACGCGAAGGGACCCGACGCCCGCGGCCGCGAGGTCCTCGGCAAGCCGCGGATAGAGGTCACGGCCCGGGGTGTCGAAGCCGCCACCGACACCGCCGACGAAGGCGACGGCAGCGTTCGCCGCCGACGGGACGTACCAGCGGACCTGCACGGGGCCGCCGCGCGTCTCGAGGGTGCGGCCTTCCCACGGGAGTCGGTCGCGATCGAACACCGGCATGGGCGGGTCCCTGCCCTTCGCATGCGGTGCGACCCCCGGTCCACTCCGGCCGGCGCACGGGCATGCCCGTTGGCTTGTCAGCCCACGGGATCGGCTCCGAGGAGGTGACGCAGTGGCGCGCTACCCACGTGCGGACGGGGCAGCCGGCTGGCGCGCGGGAGCGAACAGGGTCGGGACGTCCACGCGGTTGCACGACCGTGTCGTCACGGGTCGGGTGGGTGGGTGGTGATGTGGGTGGTGGCGTGGGGGGAGGTCCAGGTGCAGGTGGCGGTGTCGGGGTCGTGGTGGACGTGCCAGCCGGCGCGGTCGAGTAGGGCGTGGTGGCCGGGGCACAGCGGCAGGGTGTGGTCGAGGTCGGTGTCGGCGCCGGCGTGCCAGTCCCCGTGGCTGTGGGCGGCCTGGGTCCAGGCGACGGGCCGGTCGCAGCCGGGGCCGGCGCAGGTGGTGTGGATCATCGCCAGGGCGGGGCGGAGCCAGTCGGGGATGACCCGGCGGGTACGGCCGAACGCGACGGGCCGGTAGGGGCCCAGCGAGAGGATCGGGGTGAGCTTGGCGTCCGCGAGCAGCGCCAGGGCGGTGGCGAGGTCGATCGGGGTGCCGGAGGCGAGCCGGGTGGTGCGGGTGGCCAGGTCGGGGCGGCCGAGCAGCGTGTACAGGTCGATGAACAGCCCGACGTGGGGGGTGGCGCCCTGCACGGTGGGGCCGCCGTTGGTCTGGGCCCAGGCTTCGGCGGCCTTGAGGATGGCGTCGAACGCGTCGTGGCGGGCCTGGGCGGGGGTGCGCCGTTCGGTGTCGGGGACCTCGGCCGGGTCGTGGGTGTGGAAGGCGTCGAGGAGGGTGTTCAGCCGCTCGCCGGTGACCGGGTCGAGCAGGCCGCGTAGGTCGCCGAGCCCGTCGATCGTGCGGGCGTGGAACAGTTCGCGTCTGGGGTGGCGGCCGGGCGGGGCACCGGCGCCGTCGGGGTCGACCACGTCGGCGATCCTGCTGCACGCCGTGGCGAGATCCTTCGGGGTGGCGTCGCGTGCCAGGCGCAGCAGGGTGTCCTCGTGGTCGGCCAGCGCGTCGAGCCGGCCGGGGGTCGCGAAGCGGACCAGCGTGTCGGCATGGTCGAGGGTGATCTGGCCGGCGGCGAGCGCGGCGACGAAGCCGGGGAAGCGGGCCAGCCGGGCCGCGGTGTGGGCGTGGCGGCGGGCCGGACCAGGATCGCGGCGGGTGCGCATCCGCCACCACGACGCCGCGGTCACGCACGCATCGTGGCGGTAGGCCTGACGCCGATCGATCGCACGCAGCCCGGCGGCACGGGCGGCCTGGAGCCGGGTGATCTGCTCGTCGAGAGCGACCGTGTGCTCGAGCAGCGTCCGGTCGTCCAGCCCATCCAGATCCAGGCCGCCAGCAGCCGCCACCGCCGTGTCCAACCCCGCCAGCACCCGCTGCGACGACAGCCCGGACGACGGCGCGGACGGCGGGGAAGGCGGGGACGACGGCGACGACGGCGACGACGGCGCGGACGACGCGGACGGCGGGCCGGGGTCCGCGGCCTCGTAGGCCGCCGCCGCCTCGCCCGCCTCCACCGCCAGTGTCGGCGCGCCGCCCGCCGACGGGCCGACCGCGTCTCGTGCCGGACGGACCAGCCGCAGCAGCCGCGGGTGCGGCCGTCGCGGACCACGCCCCGAGCGTGGCGGACGCGCCGCCACCGCCCGGTACACCGGCACCGGCTCCGACACGTCCACCTCCTCCACAGACCGTCGCGCTGCTGTCGTTTCGACGTGACGGCAACCTACGCAGGGGGTGTGACATCCACGGTCCAGGCCGGCGAGCCCTGTGCGCAGGGCGCCTCCCGCCGCGCGCCCGCCCCCGCCCGACCGGCGGTCACGACCGGCGCACCCGCGCCACACAAACCGGCGCATCCGGCGGTTTCGGAAGGCCGGCGACCAACCGGGGCCACCACGCCCGCCCCGGCGCCACACAAACCGGCGCATGCGGCGGTTTCGGAAGGCCGGCGACCAACCGCGGCCACCACGCCCGCCCCGGAGTCGGCGAGCTCTCCGCGGCCGTGGAGGCCGGTGGATGGGACGGCCCGTTCGTCTGGGACCACATCGCCTCGGAGCTTCCGCCAGGTCGATCGCACCCGACCGCGGCCGACCCGACCGCCTACGCCGCGGTCGGCGCCACCTGGTGGCAGCACACCGTGTTCGGGTACGAGGACGCGAGGGCGGCGGCCAAGGCCGGCCCGCGTCTGATCGTGGCTGACCGCCGGTAGGTCACTCGCGCAGCGCGAAGATGGTCGACCGGATGTCGGCGATGATGTCGTTGAGGGTGTTCGCGGCCTCGTCGACGCGCCCGCCTTGACGGGGATCGCGCTCGGTGATCTCCCGTGCGATGCTCTGAAGCACCAGCCCCGTGGCGAACAGGCGCTGGATGACCGTGTCGTGGAGCTCGCGGCCGATGCGCTCGCGCTCCTCGACCACGGCGAGACGCTGCAGCTCCTCCTGCGTGCGGCCGTACTCGATGGCGATGCTGACCTGGTCCGCGAAGGACGCGAGCAGCGTGAGGTCGTCGTCGGCGAAGGCCTCCCGGCCGCGTCGCCGCGCGACGAGCAGCGTCCCGAAGGGCTGCCGCCGGGCCGTGAGCGGCACGATCAGGGTCGGCCCCATGTCGCCGAGCTCGCAGATCGGCTGATAGGCGTTCGGGGCGCTGGCCGCGTCCTCGAGCCGCAGGCCGCGACGGGCGTCGATCACCGCGCCCGAGAGCGATTCCTCGACCGGGTAGACGGAGCCCTCGAGGTCGTCCGCGCGGTAGCCCTCGGCGACCCGCAGCATGAGCGACTGCCCGGGCACGTACGGGACGCCGACGGTGACCACGTCCCCGTCCACGAGGCGCTTCGCCGTCCCGGCGACGACCCGGACGAGCTGGGCCGGCTCGGTGCCGCCCAGCAGGGCATCGGTGACCTCGATGACGGCACGCTGCCACCGGCTGCGCTGGCGTGCGTCATCGAGACCCGGGCCGGTCGGGATCGAGAGTCGGTCGTCGGACGTCACGGTGTGCCTGACTGCAGCCCCGTCGGAGCATACGGGGCCAAACGTATCCCGTGGCGGCTGGCGAGGGCGATCTCGTCCAAGGCAGGGAGATCCGCTCTTTGCGGGATCCGAGCGATCCTCGCGGCTATGATCCGCCGAGGACACCGACCGGGGGATGGGGATGTCCGACGGGGCCATGGGGGGCAGGGGTCTGCAGGCTGCGCTGCTGGCGGTGGGCGTGCTGATCCTCGGTGCGCTGATCGCTCTGATCGGGCTGACGCTGCGACGCCCGGCACCGGCCACGGCGGTGCTGTCCACGGAGATGGCGCGTCCCGCCCCGAGCGCATCGCCGATGATCGGTGGGACGCCCTCGGCATCAACGGCGCCGAGTCCATCGCCGTCACCGTCGCCGACCCCGCGCTCGTTCGACGAGGTCTTCCGGGAGGTGCGGTCAGGGGTGCTGAAGGTCGAGACCCTGACCTGCGGCAGCGCCTCCGGTGGCTCGGCGTTCCTTGTCTCGCGAAGTCTGGCCGTGACGGCCTGGCACGTGGTGGACGAGGCGCGGATCCTGGCGGTCCGGTCGGGTGACCGTGTCGTGGGCGCGCGGGTCTTGGCGGCGGACCAGGCGAACGACGTGGCGCTGATCGGCCTCGACGAGGACCTCGCCGACGCCTTCGTGTTCGACCTCGCCGACGAGGTGCGGCCAGGACAGGACGTCGCCGTCCTCGGGTACCCGGTCGAGCACATCCTGAACGCGCCCATCAACGTGAGCGCCGGTGTGGTGACCGGTACGGGCCGGACGGATCGCGGTGTGGCCGGCGGGGTCATACAGATCGACGCCGCCTCCAACGGCGGCAACAGCGGCGGCCCGGTCGTGGATGCCTTCGGCGCGGTGGTCGGCGTGTTGCGCGGCGGCTACCCGGCCGACTTCCGCCAGGGCTTCAACTTCGCGGTCGGAGTCGACGTCCTCGCCCCGTCGATCGAGCGCATGCGCACCACGTCGCTGCCGGCACCACCTGTCTGCGACGAGGGGCTCGGCGGCGAGCCGACCTTTGTCTCGCGGATCCCAACGGGCAACGACGTGGACGAGATCTCTGAGGTCCTCGACGCGTACTTCATGGGCATCGACCTCAAGGCGCCGGCGCTGTCGTACAGCCGGCTGACCCCGGCGAAGCGCGACGGGCTCTCTGTCGAAAAGTTCTGGCAGGCCATCGACACGTCGACCGACGACTACGTGATCATCCACTCCCTCGCGTCGCCGTCCGCGGGGGTCCGCGAGGCGCTCGTCACGTTCCGCTCCTGGCAGGACGCCGAGGACGCACCCGCCGGAAGTGGTGGTGCCACCTGCGTCGATTGGGAGCTCCATTATCGCTTCGAAGAGGTCGGCGACCGCTGGTTGATCGCGTCCGCGACGCCGGTCACCGCACCGGGCTGGCTCGCGTGCGACCTCGGCGACGGGCCGGTCGACTAGCGAGGCGGGCCCTTGCCCACATCCGTCGTCGTGGGTCCGGACGGTGTCGAACCGCCGACCTCCTGCTTGTAAGGCAGGCGCTCTTCCGTTGAGCTACGGACCCTGGAGCGGCCCGAGGCTACCGGCACCGGTCGGGGGCACCGAGGTCCGCACGCGCTGCCGTCCCTAGTCTTGCCACCCACGACCGCAGCCGTGGAGGACCCGGATGGCAGACACCGTCGCGCAGTGGATGGCGCTCGTGCACGACCTGTACCCACCGGCCGACGCCGCCGGCTGGGACCAGGTCGGCCTGCACGTCGGCACGGGGGAGTGGCGGGTCGAACGCGTGCTCGTCTCACTCGACGTGACCAGCACGGTCATCGAGGAGGCCACCGACGGGCCGCCGACGCTCGTGCTCGCCCATCATCCGCTGCTCTTCCGTCCGCTGGAGCGCCTGACCGACCGGACCGCGTCGGGCCGGATCGCGCTGGCGGCGGCGCGTGCCGGTGTAGCCGTCGCGGCCGCCCACACGAACCTCGACGTGGCCACGGACGGCGCCGGCACCTCGGATCCGGTCGTCCGCCTGCTCGACCTCCAGGACGCCCGGCCGCTCACCACCGAGCTGCGCGACGACGACCGGGTCAAGCTCGTCACGTTCGTCCCACCGAGCCACACCGACCAGGTGCTCGACGCCCTGGCCGAGGCGGGCGCCGGCGTCATCGGCGACTACGACCGCTGCTCCTTCCGCCTGCGGGGGACGGGCACCTACCGCCCGGGGGCCGGCGCGGACCCCTACCGCGGTACCCGCGGTCAGGATGCCGCCGAGGAGGAGGACCGCCTCGAGATGGAGGTCCCCTCATCCCGTGTGGGCGCGGTCGTGCGGGCGCTGAAGGCCACCCATCCGTACGAGGAGGTCGCCTACGACCTCTACCCCCGCGTCGGCGGCGCCGAGGTCGGGTTCGGGCGCGTGGGCACCCTGCCCCGGCCGATGACCCTGCGGGCGGTCGCGTCTCGGATCCGCGACAGCCTTCCGGCGCCCCACCTGCGCTTCGCCGGCGACCCGGAGCGCACCGTGCAGACCGTCGCGGTGGTGGGGGGCGCCGGCGACTCCCTCATCGGCGCGGCCGTCGGCGCCGGCGCAGACGTGTTCGTGACCGGCGACCTGCGCCACCACGTGACGCTCGACGCCCTCGAGCTCGGCCTGGCGCTCGTCGACGCGGGCCACCACGCCACCGAGAGCGCCGCCCTCCCGCACTGGATCGACCGGCTGCAGACCGCTGCGGACGAACGTGGCCTACAGGCCGAACTGCTACGGTCGCGGGTCCCGACGGGTCCGTGGTCCGGCTGACATCAGCCGGTCGAGGCGGTGCACGAGTCGAACGGCAAGGGGTCACGGTGAGCGAGGATCTTCCGGCAGAACAACTCGACGCGCTCCTCGAGCTGCAGAAGACCGACAACCAGATCGCGCGGCTCGAACACAAGCTCGACGCGCTCCCCGAACAGCAGGCTCTCGACGACGCCCAGCGACGCCACCGGGAGCTGACCGAGGCCCACGACGCCAAGCGTGTCGACATCGACCGGGCCCGCTCCGAGAACAGCCGGCTCGACGGGGAGGTCGACCTCCTCCGCCAGCGCCATTCGGCCGAGCAGGCCCGCATGTACGGCGGCGAGATCTCGAACCCGAAGGAGCTGCAGTCCCTGCGGGCGGAGATCGACTCCACCGAGCGGCGCATCGGCGAGCAGGAGGATCGGCTGCTCGAGGTCATGGAGCAGCGCGAGTCCCTCGAGCAGTCGGCCGCCGAGCTGCAGGAGCAGGCCGAGCAGCTGAGCGGCGAGATGGAGCGCCTCGAGGTCGAACGCGACGATGCCGCCAAGGGGCTGCTCGCGGAGCTCGGGGAGGCGAAGGCCGCCCGGGACACGCACCGCGAGACGATCCCCGACGACCTGCTCGACCGCTACGAGCGGGCGCGCAAGGGCGGCGGCGCCGCCGTCGGTCAGCTCGTGGACGGCATGTGCACCGCCTGCCGGATCGAGCTGCCGATCGCCGAGGTCAACGCCTTGCTGGACGGGCCGCCGCTGGCGACGTGCCCGAACTGTCAGCGGATGTTGGTCGTCCGGCTAGGGCGCGGCTCGGGTCGTCCGGCTAGGGCGCTCGGTCACGCGTACTCGTCGTCCGCCGTCTCGCCGTGGTCGTGGTAGCGCACGAGGGTGACGGGCACGTTCGCGGCCCGGATCACCGTGTCCGCGACCGATCCCAGGAAGACGCGTGACAGCCCCCGGTGCCCGTGGGTCCCCATGACGATCAGGTCCGATCCGCGCGCGTCGGCCGCGTCGGCGATGATCTCCCCGGTGCGCCGGCCCACGGCCTCGAGCACCTCGCAGTCCGTCTCGACCCCGGCGGGCGCCGTTTCGCAGACCTCGTGGAGCATCCGATCGGCGCCCTCGCGCTGCGCCTCGATCGCGTCGCTCGAGACCGCCTCGAGGTCGACGTAGGGCTCCATGCCGTACTGGACGAACGGCACGCCCGGGTCCTCGACGACCGTGACGACGGTGACCTTCGCGCGCAGCTGCTCGGCGAGCTCGAAGGCGTGGTGGGCAACGTGGCGGCTCGCGAGCGACCCGTCGACGGGTAGGAGGATGTGGCGGTACACGGTCGGCTCCTCGCGGCGGGCTCAGTGTCCTCCGTCGCGTACGGTAGAAGGATCCGGCTGCGGCTGCTCGCCGTCCTCGGCCGGGGTCGTCTCGATCTCGTCGGGGCCACGCTCCTTGGCCGCGCTGACGGCGTGTTCGGCCGCGCGCAGGAGCCCGACGGCGTCGTCGCCGTTCTTCGTGGTGGACGACGCGATCCCGAAGTAGGCGTGGACGCGGACCTGCTGCCCGTCCGGCAGGGAGAACGACTCCTCGGCGAGCCGGTTCGACAGCCGCTGCGCCGCGGCGCGGGCACCGGCCTCGTCGGCACCGACGAGCGCGATCGCGACCTCGTCACTGCCGAGCCGGGCGACGAGGTCGTCGCGCTTGACCGATCGGCGCAGCACGTGGCCGAGGGCGCGCAGGGCCTCCGTGCCGGTCGGGTGTCCGTACCGCTCGTTGAGGTCGCGCATCCCGGCGATGTCGGCGATCACGATCGAGTAGGGGACCCCGGCGGCACGCAGGTCGGCGAGCCCGTCGTAGAACGTCCGCACGTTCAGCAGGCCCGTGATCGAGTCCTCCGTGGCCGAGCGCAGCAGCGCGAGGTCTCGCTGCTCCTCGAGCTGCTGGATCGCCGAGCCGGTGATCCCGAGGGCCGGGAGGGTGAGTGTGCGCACGATCTCGCCGAGCAGCTCGATCCCGCTGTACCCGAGGGCGAGATCGACCCCGAGGTGGCCCGCCGCGGCGACCGCGCCGGCCGCCATCCCGAACCGGGCCCCGCCCGCGAGCCCGGCCAGGATGGCGGGGATCGCACCGAACCAGGCGACCCGGGGATCGCCCGTCACGGCGTGCAGCGCCACGACGGCCGTGATCCCGATACCCACGGTGATCCAGCGGCGGACCGGGTCGCGCAGCGCCCGCTCGAAGGCGAGCAACGCCGTCACGGTCCGGCTGGTGACGTCCTCTCGTGGCATCCCACTCTCCGGGTCCCCGATGCAGCACCGCGTGCCGATTGTCGCACCCGGTGGGTCGCGACGCGTTCAGGCCGCGCGCCTGTCCCTCTTCACGTCGTCACGACGCACGCGCGCTTGAGCGTTCAGTCCCGGTTCGCCCGGTACCCGTCGAGGATGTCGCCGATCTCCTCGGCGACCCAGTCGTAGACGTCCGCGTCGCGCACGCACGTGGCCATCCGCTCGATCCGCTCCCGGCGGTCGCCCTCGGGGAGCTCGAGAGCCGCCTCCATGAGGTAGGACATGCCCTCGACGTCGAAGGGGTTGCAGCGCACGGCGTCGGCCCCGAACTCGAGGGTGGCGCCGGTGAACTCGCTCAGCAGCAGGACCCCACTCCCGCCTGCGGCGTCCTGGCAGGTCACGAACTCCTTCGCCACGAGGTTCATGCCGTCCTTCAGCGGCGTGACGCACATCACGTCGGCGAGGCGGTAGTAGGCGGTGAGGCGGCTCTTGGTGACCGTTCGGTACATGTAGTGGACCGGCACGTCGCCGCCGGGCTCGGTGAACCGCCCGTTGATGCGGCCGACCTCGCGTTCGACCTCCTCGCGCAGCTCCTGGTACTCGCGCACGTCCTCACGGCTCGGGACGGCGACCTGGACGAACGCGAACTCGCGGCGCAGGTCGGGGTTGCGCTCGAGCAGCAGCTCGATGGCCTGCAGCCGGTGGCGGATCCCCTTCGTGTAGTCGACCCGGTCGACGCCGAGGAAGACCTTGCGGCCCGCGAACTGCTCGCGCAGGTCGTTGAGCTCGCGGACGGTGTCGTCGCTGCCCGCGAGCTCGGTGAACTCGCTCGTGTCGATCGAGATCGGATGCGCCCCGGTCGACACGCGCCGGCCGTTGGGCATGATCGCCGTCGTGCCATCGACCTCGACGTTGGAGATGACCCGCATCACCGAGCGCAGGAAGTTGTCCTGGTATCGGGCGGTGTGGAACCCGACGGAGTCGGCGCCGAGCATTCCGCGTAGCAGCTCCTCGCGCCACGGCAGCCGGGCCACGAGCTCGGGCGGGGGGAACGGGGTGTGCAGGAAGTAGCCGATCGGGCTGTCGGGGAACACACCCCGGACGAGCGCCGGCAGCAGCATGAGGTGGTAGTCCTGCACCCAGAACAGCGGCGGGGTGCCGGGGAAATCGAGCTCGGCGGCCGCCTGCGCGATCCGGTGGTTGACCTCCTGGTAGCTGTGCCACAGGCGCCGGTCGATGACGGGCTGCTCGATGAGGTCGTGCAGCAGCGGCCACAGCGTGCGGTTGGAGAACCCGTAGTAGTAGCCCTGGACCTGGGCGCGGCTCAGCGAAACCGGGTGGAGCTCGACGTTCAGGCTCTCGACGTGGGTGGGCACGTCGGCCTCGCCGCCGTCCCAGCCGATCCATGCGCCACCGACCTCCTCCATCACGGGCTTCATGGCCGTGACGAGCCCACCGGCGGACGCCTGCCACTCACCGTCGTCGTTCTTGCTCACCGGGAGCCGGTTCGCCACGACGACCAGCGGTCGGTCGACGGACGGTGCCTGTGCCACGGAGGGCCTCCTTGGTCACCCGCACCCTAGCCACGCCCCGACTGCCCGACGGACGGCGTGGCCCCTACGGAAGTGGGTCGAGCGTGGCATCGATGTGAGCGGCGAACCGCTCCCGGAGATCGGCCGTCACGGGCCCCGGTGCCAGGTACTCGTGGTCGTCGACGGCGTGGACCGGCAGGACCGGTCGCGTCGCCGAGACGACGAAGACCTCGTCGGCCGCGTCGAGGTCCTCGAGCGTGAGCACGGACCGCTCAACGTCGGTGATGCGTGCCAGCTCCTGCACCGTGACGGAGGCGAGGACCGGACAGGAGTCGGGGTCGGGCGTGCGCACCCGCCCGTCCTGCACGAGGCAGATGGAGCCGCTCGGCAGCTCCTGGAGCACCCCGTCGTCGACGATGAGCGCATCGTCGGCATGCGCCGCCTGGGCCTGGCGAAGCGCCCACTGGTTGGCCGCGTACGACAGCGTCTTGACGCCGGCGAGCGCCCCGCCCCAGGGCATGGTGACGATGCCGAGGGCGATGCTGTCCGGCCAGGCGATGGGGGACACCAGGCCGCGCAGCACCCCGCCACGCGTCACGACGATCTTGAGCACGCCGTCGCGGTCGCCCCAGGCGGCGAGTAGGTCGGTGATGCACTGGCGCAGCACCGGCACGCGGATGTTGACCGCCTTGGCCGAGGAGCGCAGCCGCGCGAGGTGCCGGTCGATCGCGTGGGTGCGGCCCTGACGCACCAGCATGGCGTCGAACACGGCGTCGCCGCGAAGGAAGCCGTCGTCGAGGAGGGGGACCGTGGCGTCGCTGGCGGGCACCACGCGCCCGTCCATCCATGCGATCGGCCGGCCGGTGGAGGCGGGGGACGTCACGCGCTGCCTGCCTGTGTCGTCACGTGCGGTGGGAGGGTCGTGGACTGCATCCTGCCAACTCGGGGTGCCCGCCGCGAGCCGGCCACTCCCGACGCGTGGCCGAGGTAGCGTGTGTCGTGCGGATCGTGAGGGTCGCGGGGAGCGCACATGGCTGCACAGGACGCCGACGGGGACGGGGTGGGCGACGCCCGCACGGCGGCGGATGTCGACGCGTCGGTGCTGACCTCTATCGCGGCCATGGGCGCTGACGAGTTCGCGACGAGCGTGGCCACTCTGGCGGCGTCGTTGCCGTTGAACCGGCTCCTGCACCTCGAGCCGCGCGAGGTGCGGGAGGGCCATGCCGAGGTGCTGCTGCCCGCCCGGGACGAGGTCCGCAACCACGTCGGGACCGTGCATGCCATCGCGGCGCTCGCTCCGGCCGAGATGGCGGCGGCGACGGCCGCCACGTCGCGCCTCGGTGACCTGGTGGCGGCCGGCTACGTCCCGGTGGTCCGCAGCCTGTCGGTGCGCTATCTCGCCGGTGCGTCCGGGGACGTGGTCGCCGTCGCCGACGTGGAGGCGGCCGCGGCGGAATCGGCCCGTGCGGCCCACGCGGCGGGCCGCCGCCCGTCGGTCGAGGTGGCGGTGGCGCTGCAGGACGGCGGCGTGACCGTCGCCGAGGTCACGGTCGACCTCGTCTTCGTGGACGCAGGCGGCTGATCTCGATGCGCTGTTCCGCGTGCGGTGCCGAGGTGGCGGAGGGCTTCCGGTGGTGCGGGTCCTGCGGGTCGCGCGTCGCTCCTGCGGTGCCGACGACACGGCCGGCGCTGCACGTCCCGGCGGAGGAGCCCACGTCCGGCGACGAGGACGTCCCTGCGCGGGGCGCCGCCGCGTCGGTGGACCTCGAGCCGACAGGGCCCCACCTCGACGTCGGGGAGTCCCCCGTCGGCCGCCGGCGGACGGGACGGTCGGCGCGGGCGCGCCTGGTCGGCGCGGTCGTGCTCGTCGTCCTGGTGGCGCTCGTCGCGGTGCAGACGTTCGTCCGCTCGCCACGGGACCTCGACGCGGTCGGGCGTGGCGGTGCATCGTTCGACGGCGCCTACAGCGCCGACCCGGGGCCGCTGACCGGACGGCGGCTGTGGCGTCGGGACCGACCGACCGCGGCGGCATCGCCGGCCGTCGGGCGGGTGACGGTCGCCGACGACCGGGCCTACGTCCCGGCGGGAGCGGTCCTGACCGCGCTCGACACCACCGACGGCGCCGTGGTGTGGCGTGCGGAGCTGCCGTCCGCGCTCGCTGCGCCGCCGGTGGTCGTCGGCGACGTGCTGGTCGTCGGTGGCGACGGCTGGGTGCGCGGCCTCGACCGTGGCGACGGCAGGCTGCGCTGGCGGCAGCCGCTGCCGGGTGCGGGCCCGGTCATGGTCGGCGAGCAGCGCGAAGGGACCGGCGCGCTCGTCACCGACGACGGGCACGTCGCCTCCTTCACCGCCGACGGGCGTGACCTGGGCTGGAACATCGGTCCGCGCCAGCTCGCCGGCGACGGTGACGACCGGATCGACGGCCCGTTGCACGTGCGGGTGCCCCCGGTCGCGTGGTCGGGCTTCCTCTTCGTCACCGTGACGCCCGGCGACGGCGGCGCCGGCCGGGTGGTGTGCCTGGAGGGCGGGACGGGCCGTGTGCGCTGGCGCTCGCCCGTCCCGGTGCGTGCCGATCGTGAGGTGCTGCCGCTCGGATCGGTGGTGCTGGCCGCAACCGCCGAGGGAGTGGTGGGGCTCGATCTCCAGACCGGCGTGCCCCGGTGGCTCCGGCCCCTACCGGAGGCCTCCACGGGCCCCGGCGTGGTCATCGGTGCGACCGAGGGGCGCCAGCCGCTGGCGCTGACCGCCGGGCTCGTCGCCCTGCTGGACCACGACTCCGGCGCGGTGCGCGCCACGGCCGATCCCGGCAACCGGGCGGCCGGGGGCGCGCCGCCGGCCACCGGATTGCTCGGCAGCGGCCTCGCCGTCGTCGGGAACCGGGTCGTCACCCAGGATGCCGGCCGGGCCCTGACCGCACGGTTGCCGGGCTCGCTCGAGCCCGACTGGACCGTCGGCACGGACATCCCCGGGCCCGCCTCGCTGACCCCCGCCGGCAGCGCCGTGTTCGTCGGCGGCGTCGACGGGTCGCTCGCCATGGTCGACGTTGGCGTGGGCGGCACCATCCGGTGGCGCACCCGGGTGGTCGGTCTCGACGACTGCCCGCTCGTGGGTGGTGGGGATGTCGTCTACCTCTCGGTCGCCGAGCACCTGTACGCCTTCGATGCCGCGGCCGGCACGCTCGACTGGTCGTACACGGCGCCGGCGCCGCTGACCGGCGGCATCGCGGCCGCCCACGGGCGGGTCGCCGTGCCCGACCGGCGCGGGCTCGTCCACCTGCTCGCCGCTGACGGCGGCACGGTCGTCGCGACCGGGGTGGGCGGCGACGCGAACCTCGGCGCGGTCGTGGTGACCGACGCCGGCCGCGTCGTCGTGGGCGGTGGGCTCGGGTTCCCGCTGCCGAGCGGCGAGGACGGCTACCTCCGCGCCCTCGCCGCCGAGGACGGTCAGCCCGGCTGGCTGACCTACCTGGCGGGCGGGCTCGCCGTGGCCCCGTCGGCGGTGGCCGGGATCGTGGTGGCCGTGACCGACGACGGCCACGTGCAGGCGCTCGACGAGGCCAGCGGGCATGTGCGCTGGACCGCCGCGCTCGGGACGCCCCCGACCGGGTCCGCGGCGTTGTCGGCGACGCCGGCGTCCGAGGGTGGAAACGGGCCGGTCGACGGGGTCGCGGTCGTGTCCGACGTGGCGGGGACGGTGCGGGCGCTCGACCTGGCGACCGGCGGGACGCTGTGGACGGCCCGGATGGGCGTCCCGCTGCGACGCGATCCGGCGGTCGCCGACGGGCTCGTGGTCGTGCGCGCCGACGCCCACACGGTGGTCGCCTTCGCGGCGCAGACGGGGGAGCGGCGCTGGGAGGCGACGGTCGCCGACGCGCTGACCTCGCCACCCGCGATCGCCGGCGACCGGGTGCTGGTCGGGACGATGGCCGGCGTCACGGCCCTCGACCTGCACACCGGCCGCCCACGTGGACGGCTGGACCGCGACGAGCCCGTCACGGCTGCGCCCGTGGTCACGCAGGGCGGCATCGTGGTGTGCGAGGCCAGCGGCGCGATCGAGTCGCTGCGGTGATCGGACGCGCCGGGGCGTACTCTGCCCGGCGGGAGGAGCCGGACAGGCGGCTGCGCCTCACGGCGAGGAAAGTCCGGACTCCGAAGGGCAGGATGCTGGGTAACGCCCAGGCGTGGTGACACGCGGACAGTGCCACAGAAAACAGACCGCTCCGCCGATGAGGCGGGGTAAGGGTGCAACGGTGGTGTAAGAGACCACCAGCGTCCCGGGTGACCGGGATGGCTCGGTAAACCCCATCCGGAGCAAGGCCAAGCAGGGGCAGGGTGGCCCGCCCGTCACGCCCCAGGTGGGCCGCTCGAGGCGCCGGGTAACCGGCGCCCCAGAGAGATGGTCGCCACCCGGTGCCCGGGTAACCGGCCCGGGAACAGAATCCGGCTTATCGGCCGGCTCCTCCCACCCACCACCTCTGAGTCGCGGAAACGCTATTCCGAGGCTTGCCCAGTTACCGTCCCGGCGCCTCGCCGCGCTCGGTGTAGTAGTCCTCGACCGACACGACCTGGGACAGGTAGTAGTCCCCGCCTCCCGGGCCTATGCGGGCGATGTTCACCACGGCCCCACCGCCGTTCCGGACCGAGGTCCGCACGGCCCCTGCACGGGCAGTGCCAATCTGTCTGGCGGTGTGAGGTAGGGCTGCGCCGAGTATGGGAACGAGACCATCGTCATACGGGTCGAGGAGGGGATCTTGAGGGTGTTCCGGGTGGGTTCCGTTTTGGTGGCCATGGAGAGTCAGAAGACGATGAGAACACCTGCAGGTCGCCGGTTCCGGAGGACCACAGGCAAAGAAGCGATGTCCTTCGCAACACCTCCTCAAGATGAACCCCACGGACAGTCCGTAGCCGCACGAACACCCACGACACACGGGCAAACCCACCTCTGGACGCTTCGGTAGCCGGCAGGTTCATTCAGATGTTGCACAGCACGTCCCGTCGGAGAACCAGGCCGGCCCATGCCACGGCGGCCCGGCACGTGTGCCCCGGCCCGCGACCCGGGGACGCCGCTGCGCAGACGCCGCGACACCCACGGCGGCCACCCGGACCCCGCGCCCCTCCCGCTGCCGCCGCCCTAGCCCGGTTCGACCGCACCATCCACATCGTGCTCCTGCCGGCCCCGCGCTTCCGGTTCCTGCACTGTGGAGGTGCGCATCGTCTGCCCCACGACACGCTCACCGGCCGCAGCCTGGCCCGGCTGCCCCCCACGCGGCGACGCGGCCATCGCCGCGGCCGTCCTCGCGCTGCTTCACCGCACCCGCAACCCCTGTTCCACTGTTCGGCGCTGCCCGCCCAGCCCCGATCCGGATGCGCTCGCCCGCCTCGACCGGCTCGAGCGTCTCGGCTGGCCGCCCGTACCTTGCACTGCCCACCCGCGGCGATGATTCCGTTGACGCGCCGACCAGCATGAGGCAGGATCATTCTTGCTCGCCAAACGGGCGGGAACACGGGGCAGGCGGTCCATCGAGCCGACGCAACGCGCGCGGCTAGGGGGTCTGTCGACCCGATGGAACGGGGAAACGGGGAACCAACGCACTCACGTACGTCGATGTGGCGACGGCTGCGAAGCCGCGTCGTCACCTTGTCAGGGGTTGCGCTCGCGCTCGTGCTGCTATGAGTTCCGCTTCTGGGGCAACGTGCTCGTTGGGGTACGGGCAGTGTCGCCCTCCCTGTGTTGAGCGACGTCACGCTGGGGCCGGGACGACACACCTGGCCCCGCCAGTCTGTTTCGGTTCGTCTTGGCAGGAGCCTGAATGAACCCGGTGACACTGTGGAGGCGGGTGGGCGAGAAGCGCAACGGCCAGCTTGCCCAGTACGCGATGATGACCACCCTGGGGCTGGTCGTCAGCGGTCTTCTTGCCGTGCTGGGACAGGGATGGGTCGCTAAGTATCTGCTGGTCGCCGCCGTGGGCTATTTGCTCGGCGGAGTCGTTGCCTTGCTGCCGCTGCAGCGCCGTCCCCGCCAACGGGACGGGGACGAGTCGCATAGCGCATGTGATGGGCGGTAGGTGGGTCCGCCAGGCAACGGCCGGGTCGGTGAGAGGACTGAGGTCGCTGACGCGTCCATTTGCCATCTGCTCCCCGCCTCCGACAGCGCTGACCGGCCCGACACCCGGCCGGCGCCGCCGGCGCCACGGCCTGTAGCGGTCCGGACCAGCTGCGGTTCGAAGGTCCCGTCACGGCCACGGGACGTCGTGACCGCGAGCGCCACGGAAACTCCGACTGGCTGGTTCGTCTTCACCGGTGACCGGATGCGAGGACCGGTTCCAGAAATGACCGCGCGGGCTCGCTACCGCCCAACCGAAGGCCCGGCCATACACCGGGGGTCGCGAGACGCCACTTCGCTGCTGGCCGTGGAGTGCCATCACGCCGGGCCGCATCGCACCGTGCGTGTGCGAACGGTACACTTATCTACTCAGATAAGTACCTCTCGGAGGGTGTGCCGGTGGATACCGCGACCATGGTTCGCGCCGCCCGATGCCGGTCAGGGCTGACCCAGTTGCAGCTCGCCGAGCGTGCCCACACCTCGGCGCCCACCATCTCGGCGTACGAGCACGGCACCCGTCACCCCCGCGCGGACGTGCTGCTGCGGGTGCTCGAAGCAGCCGGCCTGGAACCGGTGCTCATGCCGAGCTCCACGGGCAACGCCCGCTACGTCGACCTCCTCTGCGACGAGTTGGCCGACCGGGTTCGCCATGACCCCGCCCTCCTCGAGGTCGCCGCATCAGAGCTCGACCGCATGCCCGACAGCGGCAACGTGACCGCCTGGAGAGCACTGCTGACCGCTGGGCCTGCCGCGGTGATCGCCGTGCTCACCAGCCGCGACCCCGACGCCCGCGGACTGAAGGCGGACAACCCCCTCGCCCGTCTCGGGCTCGTCGACGAGACCACCCGCCTCGCGTTGCTGGACTCCGCCCGTGGACGCTGACCAGCTTCTGGACCTGGCGCGCCGAGCGGCGAACTACACCGGCTACCGGCAGATCCTCGTGCTCGGCAGCCAGGCCGTACACGGGGCGCTGCCCGACGTGGCCCTGCCTGAAGTCACCACCATGTCCCTGGCAGCCGACCTGGCCGTGGTCAACGACCTCACCGGCGACGCGCCCCACGCCATCGAAGCCCAGTTCGGCATGGGCTCGCCCTACCACCAGCACCACGGCGTCTACGCCGACGGGATCGCGTTGTCCGAGGTGGACCTCCCCGAGGGGTGGGAAGGCCGCGTGCGCAGTCAGCAGATCGACGACCCCGCCCACCCGGACAGCCCGGTGACGCTGCTGTTTCCCGAGATCCATGACCTGTGCGCCTCCAAACTCACCGTCGCGGTCACCGGAGGCGGACTGCGCTGACGCAACGTCGCCCGCCGAGGACCGCGGTCGTTCACGCCCCGGCCGGCCTTCGCCAACGCGTTCTTTGCGGCGAACAGCCGATCGTTGTCAGCGGCCGCTGTGGCGTCGGTCTCGGTCGGTGATGGCCCAGTCGAGGTCCCAGACGTAGAGCGTGAGTGGCCAGAGCAGGCCTGCGGCGACCGAGAGGGGCCCTGCGGCCCATGCCGGTCGCGACCGTGACCGGTGCCAGCGGTACGCGCGTCGCGCGACGATGACCGTCATCGCCAGCCAGCCGGTAGCGACGGCGACGATCAGCCACACCAGCAGCGTGTCCATGCTGCCCCTCACCCAGGCCTGGTCGAGCCTACGGTACGGAGGTGGCCTGTGGATGGCCGAGTCGTACAACCTTCCGAGCGGACGTGGAGGTGACGTGGACCGCCATGGCACGCGTGACCGCGACCGACCGCAAGGCCTCCGCCGAGGAGCTCCGCAAGCACGCGGACGCCGTGCGCGCCGTGGCCGCGGAACTCGGCGTCGGCCCCGTCGCGGTGCGCGACGACGGGACGATCGTGATGCATGCCGACGAGCCCGGCTGCCGGCAGGCTCTGGACATGTCGGCACGGGCGAGCGAGCTGATCGGTCTCTACGTACACGTCATCACCGATGACGTCCCCGGCGCCGCTGACGCCCTGGAGCTGTGAACGGCGCGGTCCTGGTCGACAGCTCGTCGAGGTCCGAACCCACCGCGGTTGACCGGTCGGTCATGCGGCCGTACGTGGGTGCCAGCGGTGTTCATCGGGGTGGGGCAGCCCGCTGCCGGAGCCAGGTCAGATGGGTACGCTGCAATGCGTCGCAATACGGAGCGTTGCCATGGCGAAGAAGACCACCAGCCTGCGGCTACCTGATGAGCTGCGCGACCTCCTCGCTGAGGCAGCCGAGCAGCAGGACACCACGGTCAGCGCACTCATCGAGCGTTACGCCCGCGAGGGGCTAGCGGTCGACGCGCATCCGGGCGTCGTGTTCAAGCCTGGCCCGAGTGGCCGGCGAGCTGCCTTGGCTGGTGGCCCGGACGTGTGGGAGGTCGTGTCCGCCCTCCGGGACGTCAGCGGCACCGAGGCGCAACGTGTGCAGACCACCGCCGATCAGCTCGGTCTGCACCCGCGCCAGGTCACGATCGCGCTGGCGTATGCAGCCGCCCATCAGGACGAGATCGAACAGTGGATCGCCACCAACGAGCGTGCTCTCGAGGAAGCTGAGCGGACCCACGCGGCCCGCGCAGCGCTGTTCGACAGCGCATGAGGTTCGTGATCGACGCGATGCTGCCGCCGGCCACGTGCGACCTGCTCGCCGCGCTGGGGCACGACGCGGTCACCCCTGTCGAGCTCGGGGCCCACAGCCTCCCGGACCCAGTGATCGTCGAACTCGCCGCGGCGCAGGGACGGGTGATCGTGACCGAGAACGCGCGAGACTTCGCGCACGTCACCACCTGCCCGGTGGTGTTCGTGCGCAAGTCCTGGTGGCCAACGGAAACAGTGGCGAAGGACCTCGCCCAGTCCATCGACCGCTGGGCTGCCGATAACCCCGAGCCCGGCAACTGGCCCCACTGGCTCACCGAAGCCCACCGGTCCTGAACCGCCGGTGTTCAGGGGGTTCTAGGCGCGACCGCCATCGCCTCGGCCACCTCGCGCTCCCACCATGGCCATGGTGGCCAGCACGCGGGGCTGCTCCGCGGCGAACCACTGGAGTGGTCTTGGCTGCTGCCAGGCCCATGACCCGCCAGCGCTCGGGGTGCGGTCGTCCGCGCCCCTCCCAGGGCCGCACGCGCATCGGTCGTCGCGGCGACGCCGATGGTCGTCAGCGGCCTCTGTGGCGTCGGTCCCGGCCGGTGACGGTCCAGTCGAGGTCCCAGACGTAGAGGGTGAGTGGCCAGAGCAGGCCTGCGGCGACCGAGAGCGGCCCTGCAGCCCATACCCGGTCGCGACCGTGCCCGGGGCAGCTCAATCGGCACGCGACCCACGCGGTCAGCCAGTACCTGGCGGGCGGTAGCTGACAGACGCCGCCGACCGGCGTCGCGTAGGCTTGCGGCATGGCATTCGAGCGCATCTCCGTCGACCCGGCCCGGATGCAGGGTCTGCCCTGCATCCGGGGCACCCGCATCACGGTCAGCGCCGTGCTGGGGCAGCTCGCCGCCGGGCGGTCCATCGACGACATCCTCGCCGACTACCCCCAGCTCGAACGTGAGGACGTGCTCGCAGCCCTCGAGTACGCCGCCGCCTACACCCGGGAACGCGAGCTGCCTGCCTCCGCGGCCGGATGAGGCTGCTCGTCGACGAGAACCTCTCCATCCGGGTCGCCCAGCAGCTGCGCGAAGCCGGCCACGACGTCGTCCACGTCACCGAGGTCGGGCTCGGCAACACCGAGGACCAGACCATCCTCGCGTACGCCGCGGACCACGACCGCGTGATCGTCACGGCTGACGCCGACTTCGGCACGCTTCTCGCGCTCCGGGGCGGTAGCCGACCTTCGGTGCTGATGCTGCGTTCCTCCGACCACCTCACCCCCGCCCAGCAGGCGGACCTCGCCGCCTCGACCCTCGGCCGGATCGAAGACGAGCTGCTCGCCGGTGCCGTCGCCAGCGTCACCCCCGAACGCATCCGCATCCGCGCCCTGCCGATGACCCGGGAGTAGCTCCCGGCCCATGAGGCAACCGGCGGGGCTCCGAAATCACCGCGGCCGTGCGCGCGTGACCACGTGGGCCCCATGTCGGCCTTCGCGGCACACACCGAGGATCGGCATCCGCGCGGTGCATCGCGCTGTGGCCGACTCGGGCTGGCGCGCTGGTCGTGAGGCCTATTCGTCAGGGTCCGGGTCGACCACTGCTACGCGTGGGACGACCGCGGCGAGGGCGGTGATGTCGTCGGGGTCGGTGGTCACGACCACGGCGTCGAGTCGGGCAGCCGTGGTGACGACGACCGGGTCGGCCACATCGTCTGCGTTGACGGCGGCCCGTCTCGCGGCGGCTTCTCGCGCGCCGGTCTCGTCCAGCGGGACCATGCGGGTGCCCTTCAGCCGACGGTTGAGGCTCGCGTCCTGTGCCCGGCCGGTCAACGACCCGACGAGACACACCGTCGGTACGTAGGCGATGCCGTCGTCCCGCTGTGCCGCCTCCAGGACGGCGAGCACCCTCGGGTCGCCGTCGGCGAACAGCGTCAGTGCGCCGGAGTCGAGAACCAGGTCGGTCATTGGACGCCGTCAGCGGCGTCGGACAGGCGCGCGGCGGCAGCGGCGATCTGCTCGTCGGTCGGACGCGCATCGGAATCCTCGGCGTACACCCCGTCGAGTGCTTTGCGAAGATCGCGGTTCGCCGCCCACCGCGCGGCAGCTTCGTTGATCGCCGCCGAGAACGACTGGGCAGCTCCCGCCTGGACGTGGTGGTCGACGGCTTCCGCCACCTCGGGGTCCAGCGTCACCGATCGCTTCTCCATCGCCCGTGTCATCGCGCCTCCCGTGGCTATCTTACCAACAGTAGGATAGCGCCCTGTGTGACGCACGGAGCCATGCCTTCCCGCTGGCTCCTCTGCTCGGCCGCGACAGTCTGGACGTGGCGTCCCGGAAGCCGGCAAGGTCGGCATGGCCGTTGACCACCGGGTGGGTCCCTTCCCGGTCAGAATCCGTTCGAACGGCAAGTCGCACGACTAGGGTTGTCGCCGGGCAAGGTGACCGGACGACGGGCCCTGGATTGCGGGAATGGCCTCTCTTGATGATGCGTACGATCACGTCGGCGTGATCGGCACGACCGTCCTCGGCAGGTCCCCTGACCCGGCGACACCGAACCCCTCTCTTCGTCGTCTGCTCGCCGCGCTCGCGCTGGACGTGGCGTACGGGATGACACCGGAACAGCTGCTGCGGTTTCTCTGGCAGCAGGAGCCGCCGGTGACTGCCCGTCAATCCCTGCACAACCATGTGCGCCGAGCCCGGCACCTCCTGGTCGACGACGCCGTGCGGTGGGATGGCCGCCGATACCGGCTGAACCTCGACCGTGTCACGCTCGATACACGCCTTCTGAGCTCCCAGCTCGCCAGCGCCGAACGGTGTGCCGCCGGACAGGATCCCGCGCGGGCGCTGCTGCATGCCGACGAGGGGCTCGCGCTCTGGCGTGGCGAACCATTCGCCGACCTCGACGTGCCGGAGGTGAACGCGGAGCGCGTCCGGCTGGCCGAGGTGCGCGCGGGACTGCTCGAGCTACGCGTGAGAGCGCTCCTGGACCTCGGTCGTAACGCTTCGGCCATCAGCGAGCTCGAGCGACTCGTCGCCGACGACCCGCACCGGGAAGGACGCTGGATCCTGCTTATCCAGGCGCTTCAGCGCGCCGGCCGTCGCAATGATGCCCTGGACGCGTATCAACGCGCGAGAGACCGGCTGCGCAACGATCTCGGGCTCGAACCATCAGCCCGTCTGCGCGCCGTCCAGCAGCAGGTGCTCGCCGGGGCCGGTCGCTCGCGCGCCGCACCTGCCCGAACGCAGGACACGACCGTTGTCGGCCGGGACGCCCTCGCCGACGAGGTCGTCGACGCGGTGACCCAGGCATCCGCGGTCGTGCTGACCGGCCCTGCTGGGATCGGAAAGACCGCTCTTGCGGCCCGTGTCGTCGAACGTCTCGACGCCGCCGGTCAACACGTCGTTGCCCTGAGCTGCGCCGACAATCCGTGGACGGCCCTCCAGCCCGTTCACCAGCTGCTCGAGTCCGTGCGTGGCGATCTTCTGCGGCTCGAACCGCCCCCCGGTCCTGCGGTCATGCGGGTCCTGGACCCCGCCTCGCGCTCTGCGCCGCTCGACCGCGGGGTGGCCGGTGACACGGTGGGTCTGCTCGAGGACCTCGCCGACGCCCTCGCACGTGTCAGCGAGCACCTCGGGGGACTCGTCGTCGCCATGGACGATGCGGATCGGTGCGGTCCGACGACGCGACGAATCCTCCTCGCCGCTGTCGACCGTGAGGCGCCGATACACCTGCTGTTGATGTCCCGTGAGCGCGACGATCTCGGGCAGCTCGCAGAACGCACGGCCGAGATCCCCGTCCCCGGTCTCGAGGCGACAGCCGTTCAGGAGCTCATCGAACGTGAGATCGGCAGGCACACCGAGGGCGGAGAGTTCGTGTCCTGGATCATGGGCCTCACGGCAGGCAACCCCCTCTTCGTGCGTGCGCTCCTCGACGACCTGCGACTGCGGGGTGCACTGCGCACGGCACAGGGGGGCGTGCAGCCACCTGCGGCCTTCGACGTTCCGGCGAAGCTGCTCGACGTCATGAAGCGACGTATCGCCGGTCTTGGTCTGCGTACGCGCCGAGCGTTGGACGTGGCGGCGGTCATCGGCCCAGAGATCGACGAGGGGCTGCTCGCCGAGATGACGCAGATAGACGACCTGCACGGGGCACTGGCTGCGGGGATGCTCGAGCACCGGGACAGCCAGCTGACCTTCACCCACGATCTGCTCCACCGGGCCGCCTACGAGCTCGTCCCGCCGGGGCGCCGCGTCGAGCTGCATCACACGGCTGCACAGCTGGCTCGGGAACGCGGCGACTCTCCAGTGACAATCGCACGGCACAGTGTCGCTGCCCGTGAGCTCGATCCTCTCGCCGCCGCCGAGGCCGCCACCGACGCCGGGCACGCGTCGCTTGCCGCGCAGGCCTACGACGAGGCGGCCGACTGGTTTCGCGGCGCACGATCGACCCTCGTCGCTGCCGGTGTGGACGACGAGGTAGGGCTACTGCGGCTGGCGGTCGAAGCCGCCGACGCGCGTCGTCTCGCTGGTCTACCCGGGCATGCTCAGGACCTGCTCGACTGTGCAGAGGCGGCCGTGGCGAGCGGTGACAGCGATCTGGGACGTCGCGCGGTGCTCGCCGTCCTCGAGCTGGGCGAGACGAGCGAGACCGGCGAGGCGGGGCCTGCTCAGCAGCGCGCAGCCGATCTCGCCGAACGTGCCCTCGCCCGTGAGACCGACCCAGCCGTGGTGGCTGCAATCAGCGCAGCGGCGAGCCTCGTGTACTCGATGGTCGACGAGGCGGACCGTTGCCGCCGACTCTACGAGGACGCGGCGCGGACACTTGCGAACGTCCCGGAAGACCAGCAGGCAGCAACGGCGGTGCTCGTCTACCCGTATGCCTACCTCGCGCTCGGCCATCCCGACGACCTCGAACGGCGTGAGGATGCGGCGCTGCGCCTCCGAGAGGCTGCGGGCGAGCTCGACGATGGTCCCGGACTGTTCGAGGCGGGACACCTCACGTTCTCGGCGGCACTGCAACGCGGGGATGGCGCCAAGCTGCGAGCCACCCATGCCGAGATGAGAACGCTGCTGCGGCGAGCGGGCAACGCAGGCCGACGCTGGTCGTACGCCTACCAGGAGGCGACGCTGGCGGCCCTCGAGGGTCGGTTCGACGACGCGGAGCGCGCGAGCGAGGAGGCGCTTCGCATCGGCGCAGGGGTCTCCGCCGACCGCGCGCTCGCGGTGTACGGGGCGCAGCTGCTCGAGCTGCGCCGGCTCCAGGGCCGTCTCGCCGAGCTCGTACCGCTCTTCGACGAGCTGCTCGCCGATCAACCGCTCGTGACCGCCTGGGGCGCGGCTGCCGCGCTCGTGTTCGCGCATACCGACCCAGACCGCTCCCGGCAGCTCTTCGACGAGCTCGCCCGTGACGGCTTCTCCGGGGTAGCGCGTGACTTTGCCTGGCTCGCGGCGGCGCAGACGGCGGGGCGGGCAGCCGTGGCGCTCGGCGATCCGGATCGGGCGCACGTTGCCGCCGATGCTCTTGCTGCCTATGAGCACGTCGTGTGCTGGCAGGGCAGCTGCACGTTCGGGCCGGTCGCGACAACGCTCGCCGAGATCGCGCTGCTTCGCGGCGACGGGAAGCGTGCCAGGGCCGCGGCGACGCGAGGCTCGGAGATCTCGCGAAGGCTTGACGCGCTCCCCTACGTCGAGGAAGCCGAGGTGCTTCTTCGCACCGTCGACTGACAGCGCGGCGCGCGCCGTGCTCGTCGACCACGACGGAGCCACCGGACGATGTCCGTTAGTGGGCGGTTAGCGGGCCGGTATTCACTGCGTGCGCCGAAGCCGTCACCGAGGTCGCTCGTGTCCATTCACCGCCGTCTCACCGTCGCGACGACCACGATGCTCACGCTCCTTGCGAGCGTCTGCGTTCCCACCGCGGTGTCTTCGATCGCGGCACATGCCGCGGTGGAAGAGCCGCCTGCTCCCGAGCACGCAGCCATCGCCGGTATCGACACATTGAGCGAACACGTCGCAGACCTCGACCCGCCGGCAGGTGATGCCAAGAAGCTCGTCAAGGAGCTGGAGAAGGCCGTCGAGGAGCTGGGCAAGTACGAGTTCGGCAAGGCGTGTCAGAAGCTGGACACGTTCGTCGAGGAGGTCGACAAGCAGGCCGACAAGAACGAGCTCACGGCCGACCAGGTGGAGAGTCTGGAAGCAGCGGTCGACGGTCCGCGCACGCAGATCGGCTGCACGCCCGGCGCGGACGTTCAGGACGCCATCGGCGGGCTGAGCGCACAGATCGAGGGTCTGACGACGGGCGATCCGAAGAAGCTCGCGAAGGAGCTGGGCAAGGCCGTCGAGGAGCTGGGCAAGTACCGGTTGGACAAGGCCTGCGAGAAGCTGGACTCGTTCGTCGGAGAGGTCGCGAAGCAGGCCGACAAGGACGCACTGAGCGCCGAGGATGCCGCGTCCCTGACGGACGCGGCCACCGCGTTGAAGGCTGCCGTGGGCTGTGGTGTCGGCCAGGACGTGCAGGGCGACGTTCGATGCGCTCGAGGCTGCCGTCGAAGGCGTGCAGGGCAAGGACGCCAAGAAGCTTCTCGATGCGCTGCACAAGGCCGCCGAGGAGCTGGCCAAGTACCGGTTGGGCAAGGCGTGCGAGAAGCTCGACACGTTCGTCGAAGAGGTCGTGAAGGCGGCAGACAAGTCCCATCTGAGCGACACCGAACGCGAGGCGTTCACCGCCGCCGCACGCGATCTGCAACGGGCCATGGGCTGCTTCGGGGCGCAGGACGGGCCCCCCGACAGTGGCGCGCCGGACGTAACCGTCGCGAAGACCGCGTCGACCGACCTCGTGGCTGCGGGTGGGAGCTACACCTACACACTCACCCCCCAGAACGTCGGCACCGGCGCTGCCGAGGGTGTCGTCGTGACCGACCATGTCGACAGCGACCTCGTCATCGACTCGGCGACGTGGACGCCGGATGGCTCGTGCACGGTTGGTGCCGACAACACCGTCAGCTGTGCCATCGGGGACCTCGCACCAGGTGCGTCGCTGGACATCACCATTCACGTGACGACGACCGCGACCGCGTGTCACGAGGTCGTGAACCAGGCCTCGGTCGCGGCCTCGAACGAGTCACCGGCGGTCAACAACGAGTCCGTCCCCGTGACCGTCACGGTCACCGCCTGCGAGACCGGGGGCGGCGAGCCAGGCGACGGCGACCTCGGCGTCCTGCGCGACCCGCCGCCCGGCGGGGCCGCGGGTACGACCTCCGCCTTCTCGACCGGTGCCGCCCTCTACACCGGTGACGCCCCGCGGCAGATCGTCGACGACCCGGGTGTCTTCGAGCCGCAACGAGCTGGCGTCGCCTCCGGTCGCGTGCTCGACCGCGACGGCAGCGGCATCGGCGGTGTGCGCGTCGAGGTCCTCGGCGACCGCGACGCCGGGTACACGCTCACACAGAGCGACGGGAGCTGGGACCTGGCGGTCAACGGCGGTGGGGTACTGACCTTCGACTTCACCGGCGACGGGCTGCTGTCGGTCCAGCGCTCGATCACCATGCAGTGGCAGGACTGGGCCGTCATCGACGACGTTGTCATGACCCCGCTCGATCCGGCCGCGACGACGGTCGACCTCGCCAACCTTGCCCCCGGCGACATCACCGTTCACACCGGTACCACCGTCACCGACGCGGACGGGACCCGCACCCCCTACCTGCTGTTCGCGGGTGGGACGACCGCCCAGATCCAAGAACCCGACGGCTCGATCAGCGATGCCCCGAACCCACTGAACGTGCGCGTGACCGAGTACACGGTCGGCGGCAGTGGTCCCGAAGCCATGCCTGCGGAGCTGCCGCCGGCGTCGGCCTACACGTACGCCGCGGAGTTCTCTGTCGACGGGGTTGCCGACGACGCGTCGGTGCAGTTCAGCCAGCCGGTCACGATGTACCTGGAGGACATCGACGCATCCGCCGGCACCCAGTTCCTCGGGTTCCCCGTCGGGCTCGTCGTCCCGCTGGGTTCCTACGACCGCAGCAAGGCGGCGTGGGACGCCGAGCTCAACGGCCACGTCGTCGGCATCGTCGAGGAGACCGCCGGCGGACTCGCCCAGGTCGACACGACCGGCGACGGCGGGGCGGACAACGGCACGGCCGCGACGACCGGTGCCCTCACCGACGCCGAACGGCAGGCCCTCGCCGACCTGTTCGACCCCGGCGACACCGTGTGGCGAGTGACGATCTCCCACTTCACCCCCGTCGACCTCAACCACCCCGTGTGGACGCCCGACGATCCCGAGCCGCCGAAGGACTTCGACCCCTTCGACGGTGAGGAGTCCCGAACCGACGACCCGTTCGTCGAGACCGGGTACGGCACGATCGAGGCCGAGCACCAGGTGCTGCGTGAGACCATCGCGCTTCCCGGCACCGGGCAGGCGCTGCAGTACAGCTCCGACCGCGTCCCGGGGCGCACACGCACGCTGGATCTGCGTGTGACGGGCAACGCTCTCCCGACAGGGCTCGTTCGCGTCGAGGCGACGGCCACGGTTGCGGGCAAGCGCTACGAGCGGACGTTCGACCAGCCCGTGGCGAACCAACGCTGGACCGTGGCCTGGGACGGCCGGGACCGGTTCGGACGGTCCGTGCAGGGCCAGCAAGCTCTCACCGCCCGCATCACCTACGTGTACGAGGCGGTCTATGCCATCCCTGCGGGACAGGCACGCGCCTTCGGCTTCCCGACGGTCGATGGCGCGGTCCAGGTCGGCACCGGCCGCGTCGCGGCACGGATCGAGACCTCGGCGTCCCGCACCTACCGCACACGGCTGGGTGGCTTCGACTCCCGGGTCGACGGTCTCGGTGGATGGACGCTCACCGATCACCACGTCTACGACCCGACATCCGGCGTCGTCCACCTCGGCGACGGGACCACGCAGGGCGCTTCGGTCCTGGGCGGTGCGGTGCAGACCGTCGGCGGAACCGGCGACCCGTGTGGATTGTCCTTCGACGCCGACTGCCTGCAGGCGGGGGTGCCGGCTGACAAGACCCCGATCGCGCCCAACTTCGTGACCGTCGCCGGGGACGGCACGGTGTACTTCGTGGACGAGAACAACCTCCTGTTCACGATCCACCCGGACGGGTCGATCTCGCACCTCGGCGGGGGCGGCTACGCCGCTGGGACATGCCGCTACGGGCCCGACAGCGTGGGGGGCCCGGTCGCGGCGTTCGTGGCGATCGGTGGGGACTGCCCGCTCGACGAGCCTGTGGACGCGCGCACCGTCAACTTCGATGCGCCGTCGGACCTGGACCTGCTCCCGGACGGTGACCTCCTGCTCGCCGACGAGGACGCATACCGCCTGTTCCGCATCGACCCGGACACGCGCATGGTGACGGTGTTCGCCGGCAACGGCGAGCAGTGCGTCGACGCCGGGTCCGCCTGCGGTGACTCGGGCCCCGCACGCGATGCCAGCCTGTACGGCTCGAACGTCTACGTCGCTGCCGCGCCAGACGGGACCGTCTTCGTCTCCGGCCACGGTGTCATCCGCCGCATCGACCCGGGCGGGACGATCGACACGCTGCTCGGCGACCCCAACGTCACCTGCGACACCGCCGACTGCGGCAACGGTGGCCCCGCCCAGGAGGCGACGGCCGGCAACTCCGGGGACATGCCGCTGGACGTCGGCCCGGACGGGTCGCTCTACTTCCTCGACTACGACCGTGAGGTCGACAGCAGCGAGGTCCGCCGGATCACGCCCACGGGCGTCGTCGAGTACGTCGCCGGCGGGGCGCCACGGATCGCGGGCAACTGCTCGACGTGGGATGGCTTCGACGGTGTCGACTGCTCGGGCACCCCGTACGACCGGATCCACCTCGGCGGCTACATCGAGGCCCTCGAGGTGGGACCCGACGGCAGCGTGTACCTGCCCGACATCGAGACCCATGAGATCCTCGAGATCGCGCCGGCAGGTGTCGTCGAACGGGTCGCCGGGGTCGGCTACCCCAGCTCGCTGTGCTGCACGACCAACGTCGGCTCCCGCGCCGACGGTGTACCGGGGCCCTTCGCAGACGTCATCGCGCCGACCGACATCGCGCTGGGACCGGACGGGTCGCTGTACTGGGCGACCGGCTGGTGGCAGGGCGAGGACTACCGTCTGCGACGTTCTCACGCCTCGAGCCCCGGCCTTCGACGGCGAGGAGCTCGTCGTCCCCGCCGAGGACGGCTCCGAGGTCTGGATCTTCGACGAGAACGGCCGCCACCTCGAGACCCGCCACGCCCTGACCGGCGCGACCCTACGGACGTTCCACTACGACGGCGATGGCCAGCTGACGAGCATCGTCGACGGCGACGGCAACGTGACGACCGTGCACCGCGACGCCGCAACCGGCGACCCCACGGCGATCGAGGGACCCTTCGGCCAGACGACGGACATCGCGGTCGGCTCCGACGGCTGGCTGGCCTCGGTCACGACGCCTCTGGGACTCTCGACGAGCGTGACCCACGACCCGGGCGGTCTCCTGACGGAGGTTCAGGGCGCACGACCCGACGCGACGTACCGCTTCGGTTACGACGCGACGGGCAGGCTGACGAGCGCAACGGACCCCGGCGGCACGACGACGCTGACCAACACCCCGCTCTACCCGGGCAGCGAGGTCACCGTCGAGACCGCCGAGGGCCGGGCGACCGTCCACGGCCTCCACAGGAACGCAGCAGGCGACGTTGTGCGGGAGACCAGGTACCCCGACGGCACGACGGACGAGATCGTGCAGTCCCCGGCAGGCTCGGTCACCCATACCGCGGGAAACGGCACGACCACGACGACGCAGTTCCTGCCCGATCCGCGCCTGGGCCCGACCGTGCACTACGCCGCGGACACGACGCTCACGACGCCGGGAGGCGTCGAGCGGAGGACCTCCACCGACCGAGAGGTTCAGCTCGGCGACGAGAACGACCCGTTCAGCCTGACCGAGCAGACCACGACGTCGACCGTGAACGGCCGATCCACGACGGCCACGTACGACGCCGCAACGAACGCGGTGACCGTCGTCACACCCGAGGGGCGCACGCTCACGGCACAGATCGACGCACACGGGCGTCCCACACGCACTCAGCTCGCCGGACTCGCGCCAACCGTCTTGAGCTACGACGCACACGGCCGACTGTGCCGCGTCAGCACGAGCGATGGGACGAGCACCCGCGAGACCGTCTACCGCTACGACGCCGCCGGCACGGCCTGTGCGGACAGTGACGGTTCACCGGTCCCCGTCGAGATCGTTGACGCCCTGGGGCAGACCACCTCGATCCAGTGGGACGACGACCTGCGGCCCGTCGCGGTGACCGACCCTGAAGGACACGTCGTCTCACTCGGGTACGACGGGACCTCCAACCTCGTGTCCGTGACGCCACCGGGACAGCCCGCCCACACCCAGGCCTTCGATGCCCGCGACCTGCAGACCGGATACGCGCCCCCCGGCGCCACCTCCAGCGCCCTGGCATGGACGTACGGCGCGGACGGACGCCCCGCGACGCTGGAGCGCGCGGACGGGACGAGCAACGATCCCACGTACGACGGCGCCGGCCGACTCATCAGCCGCGTCACGGACCAGGCGACCTATGGCTACGCATACGACACCGCTGGCCGCCTGACGGGCCTCACGTCGACCGTCGACGCGGACCTGACCTACGGCTACGACGGCGGGTTCCTCACCTCCACGACAACCGCCGGTCCGGCCGCAACACAGCGGACCGTCACGCTGAACGACGATCTCCGCCAGACATCCGAGACCGTCGACGCCGACAAGCCCGAACCGCACACCGTGGCATACGGCTACAACGACGACGGCCTGATCACGTCTGCGGGCGACCTCACCATCACACGTGATCCCGACACCGGCTTCGTCACCGGGACCACGCTCGGTGATGTCACGACCGCCACGACCTACAACGCCTTCGGCGACGTCGCAACGCGCACGGCGACCGCGGACGGGAGCACCGTCTACTCGGCGACCTACGACTACGACGCGCTCGGCCGGGTGAGCGAGGTCACCGAGGACGTCGAAGGCGCTTCCACGACGCGTTCCTACACGTACGACGGGGCGGGGCGCCTGACCCAGGTCGACGAGGGAACCACCACGCGCTCGTACACGTATGACGCGAACGGGAACCGCACGGCGGGTCCAGGCGGTGCGACCGGGACCTATGACGATCAGGACCGGATCCAGAGCTACGGCGGTCGCACCTACACCCACGACCCGGCCGGCGACCTGGCGACCATCGCGGATGGTACGAGCACCCGCGCATACGACTACGACGCCGACGGGAACCTGCGCGGCGTGACCGATACCGACGGAGCGGACGTGTCCTACACGGTCGACGCGCGCGGCCGCCGTACGAGCCGCACGGGCACGGCCGGCACGACCGCTTGGGCGTATCGCGACGGGGTGAACCCGGTCGTGCAGTACGACGAGAGTGGCAGCCGTCAGCTGCGGTTCGTGTTCGGGACGGCGTCGACGACGCCGGACTACCTCGTCGACACGACCGGCGCCGTGCCGTCGACGAAGCGGGTCATCACCGACCTCGCCGGGTCGCCGCGTCTCGTGGTCGACGCCGCTTCAGGCGACGTGGTCCAGCGTCTCGACTACGACGAGTTCGGGCGGGTCACGAACGATTCGAATCCCGGCTATCAGCCCTACGGGTTCCAGGGCGGACTGCATGACCCGGAGACTGGTCTCGTGCGCTTCGGGGTGCGCGACTACGACCCGACGACGGGACGCTTCACGACCCGCGATCCCATCTTGTTCTCGGGCGGGCAGGCGAACCTGTACGAGTTCGTCACGAGCGATCCGGTGAACTTCACCGACCCGAGCGGGCTTGGTCCCAACACGGGCTGGTGGGACGCGGCGAAGCGCGAAGCCGGCTACTTCCGCGACGGTGTGAAGGCGAGTGGACCGCAGGTCGTTCGTGCCACGATCGGGGGCGCGAAGGTCGTGGGCGGTCTTGCGACGACGGCCGCCGGCGTGGCAGCGGTCGACACGGGCGTGGGTGCCGGACCAGGCGTCGTGATGATCAACATGGGACTGGCGACCACCGGTTCGGGCGCGGCGGACATCGGCGCGGCCGTCACCCAGGGGCCGGACGTCAGTACCTCCGCGTTCCCGTCGACTCCCATCACCGCAGCGGCGACGAACGCCTCGCCCGAGGTGCAGGCCCTCGCGAGCGTGGTGGAGCTCGCCGTCGGCGGCGGGGTGGGTAACGCTGCTTCCCGTGCTGGTGCGGCAGACAACCTCGTGACCGCGACGCTCGGCAGCGGAGCCGACGTGGCAACGGCGATCGACACCAGCGCCACGACCTACAGCTCGGTGAGCGGTGTTCTCAACGAGTAGAGGACCGCACGGAGTCCGCCGCAGACCCCGCGCGGATCAAGGCAAGAAACGTCCAGGTGAGCCGTTCGGCCGTCTTCGTGACGCGCGTGGTGGAGGACGGGTTCAGCGAGCCGCGGTCCGGCGTGGCGCACGGTGGGGGTGAGCCGAGGTCCCGCTCGGTCGGCAGCGGGCTGCCCGAGGACAGGCCGTCGATGTGCAGCCGCAGCTGCCGCTCGTCATCATCGTCGCGGGTGATCGGGCTGAACCTGCTCGGCGACGGACTGCGCGACGTGCTCGACCCGATCCGCTCGACCGACTGACAGGAGTCCCGATGGACCTCGCCTGCCTGCCAACGGAGCGGCACCGCACGGAGCTCGCCGACCTCGACCAGCGGCCCGCGAGCGAGATCGCCGCGCTCATGGCCGACGAGACCGCCACCGTCGCCGCCGCCGTCCGGGACGCCGCGCCGGCGATCGGCGCCGCCGTCGACGCCATCGTGGCGCGTCTCGCCGGTGGGCGGGGACGGATCGTCTACGTGGGCGCCGGGACGGCTGGCCGCATCGGTCTGCTCGACGCGGCCGAGTGTGGCCCCACCTTCAACACCGACCGGGTCGTGGCCGTGCTCGCCGGCGGGTCGGCGGCGTTCGGCGACGCCCGCGAGGCCGCCGAGGACGACGCGGAGGCCGGCCGGCGGGACATCGATGACCTCCGCGTGGGCCGCGACGACGCGGTGGTGGGCGTCGCCGCGTCGGGCCGCACCCCCTACACGATCGGCGCGGTGGAGGCGGCGGGGGAGCGCGGCGCGTTGACCATCGGGATCTCCTCGAACCCGGACGCGGAGCTGAGCCGTCACGTCGACCACCCCATCGAGGTCGTGACGGGTCCCGAGCTGCTGGCCGGCTCCACCCGGCTGAAGGCCGGCACCGCGCAGAAGGTCGTGCTCAACACGATCTCGACCGCGGTCATGGCCAAGCTCGGCAAGACCTACGGCAACCTCATGGTCGACGTGCGGGCCACGAACGTGAAGCTCCGGGACCGGGCCGAGCGCATCATCGTGGTGGCCACCGGCAGCACGCCGGGCGACGCCGCCGCGGCCCTGCAGGACGCCGGCGGGGAGGTGAAGGTCGCCATCGTCGCACTGCTGACCGGTCTGTCGTCCGCCGACGCGCGTGAGCGGCTGGCAACCTCCGGCGGAGTCGTGCGCGACGCGCTGGGGGAGGCGCGGACATGAGGGTCGTCGGCCTCATGTCCGGCACCTCGTACGACGCGATCAACGTCGCGGCCGCCGACCTGCGCGTCGAGGACGACACGGTCGTGCTCACACCGTTGGGCGACGAGAGCCTGCCCTACGACGATGCGCTGCGTGAGCGCATCGCCGCTGCCCTGCCGCCGCACGCGCTGACCGCCCACGACTTCTGCGTGCTCGACACCCGGCTCGGTCAGGCCTTCGGCGAGGCCGCCGCCCACGCGGTCGCCGCGCTGTGCGACGGCAGCGCCGACCTCATCAGCTCCCACGGGCAGACGATCTACCACTGGGTCGACGACGGCGACGTGCGGGCCACCCTCCAGCTCGGGCAGCCCGCCTGGATCGCCGAGAGGACCGGCTGCCCTGTCGTCAGCGATCTGCGCGCCCGCGACGTCGCCGCCGGTGGGCAGGGCGCACCGCTCGTCAACCTCTTCGACGTACTCCTGCTCGGTCGCCGGCCGGACGCGCCCCGCGCCGCGCTCAACCTCGGTGGGATCGCGAACGTCACGGTCGTCTCGCCCGTCGCCGACCCGATCGCCTTCGACACCGGTCCGGCCAGCGCGCTGCTCGACGCCCTGCTCGACGATGTGTACCTGCGCAGGACCCCGCCGAAGACGACCGGGAAGGAGCGCTACCACCTCGACTACGTCGAGCAGGCGCTCGCGTCCGTCACCGGACCGGTCGCCGACGACGACCTGCTCGCCACGCTCACCCGCTTCACCGCACGGACCATCGCCGACGCGGTCCGCCCCCTCGGGGTCACCTCGGTGGTGGCGGCCGGTGGCGGGACGGCGAACCCCACCCTGATGGCGATGCTCGCCGACGCGCTCGGTCCGGCGACGTTGACCACCATCGACGACCGGGGCGTGTCCGCCGACGCGAAGGAGGCCTACGCCTTCGCGCTCCTCGGCTACCTCAGCGTCCACCAGGTCCCCGGCGTCGTGGCCAGCTGCACCGGCGCCCGGCACGCCTCCGTGCTCGGCAACCTGACCCCGGGGCGCGACGGGTTCCCCCAGTGCCGACCCGTGACGCGATCACCCCAGCGACTGCGGATCGAGGAGAGGGTGAGCGCATGAAGCTCAACGTCGCAGCCGCACTCGTCGACGGCGTGCTCGTCCCCGGGGACGTTGAGGTCGACGGTGACCGGATCACCCGCGTCGGGGTTGCCGGGGCGGGACGGGGGATCGCCGTGCCGGGCTTCGTGGACCTCCAGGTCAACGGCTTCGGTGGCGTCGACTTCCTGGACGCCTCCGTGGAGGACTACGCCACCGCCGGTGAGGCGCTCGCCGCGACCGGCGTCACCGCCTACCAGCCCACGCTGATCACCTCGCCGCCGGACACGGTGGTCACGGCGCTGCGCACGCTGACGGCCGCCCGGGAACGCACCGGTCCCCACATCCTCGGCGCTCATCTCGAGGGCCCGTTCCTGTCGCCGGAGAAGCCGGGGACCCACCCCGTCGAGCACCTGCGGACCCCCGACCCCGACCTTCTCGACCGGCTGCTGGATGCCGGGCCGGTGACCATGGTGACGCTCGCGCCCGAGCTGCCCGGGGCGCTCGACCTGGTCCGCCGGCTCGTGGACCGGGGGGTGCTCGTGTCCTGTGGTCACACCGCTGCCGACGCGGACGCGGCCGCCGCCGCGTTCGACGCCGGGGCGCGGGCCCTCACGCATCTCTTCAACGCCATGCGTCCCTTCGTGCCGCGTAATCCGGGCATCGCCGGGGTCGCGCTGACGCGCGACGACGTGACGCCCGGCGTGATCGTCGACGGGGTGCACCTCGCACCGGCGACCGTGCAGCTGGCCTGGCGTGCCACCGGCGGGCAGCTCGTGCTCGTCACCGACGCCATCGCTGCCGCCGGGCGGGGCGAGGGCACGTGGCGGCTCGGGAGCGTCACCGTCGAGGTACGCGGCAACGAGGCCCGGCGTGCCGACGGCACGCTGGCCGGCAGCGTCCTGACGATGGACGCGGCCGTCCGCAACCTCGTCGACCTGGGTGTGTCCGTGGAGCAGGCCGTCGGGGCGGCGACGGCGACGCCCGCCGGCCTCGTGGGTCGCGACGATCTCGGGGACCTGAGGGTCGGCGGGCCGGCCGACGTGGTCGTGCTCGACGACGACCTGGCCGTCCAGCGGACCCTCGTCGGTGGTCAGGACCTGCGATGACGGCCGGACGCCACCCGCTCCTCGACGTCCTCGCCAGTGTCCTCGACGACCGGGGCCTGGTGGCCGACCCGGACGTCCTGGAGTCCTACCGCCACGACCACGCTGCCCTCGTCGCATCCGAGCGGCCGCTCGCCGCGGCCCTGCCCACCTCCACCTCGTGCTGTCGCTGCACCGGATGGACCGGATCCTGGCGGTTGACACGGACAACCTGACGGCCACCGTGCAGCCCGGGGTGATCAACGCGACGCTGTCGGCCGCCGTCGCCGAACTCGGCCTGTGGTACCCGCCCGACCCCGCGAGCCAGGACATCTCCTCGATCGGCGGCAACCTCGCCACGAACGCGGGCGGCCTGTGCTGCGTGAAGTACGGGGTGACCCGCGACGCCGTCCTCGGGCTCGAGGTCGTGCTGGCGGACGGCACCACCGTCCGGCTGGGCCGCAGCACCGTCAAGGGGGTCGCCGGGCTCGACCTCGTCGGCCTGTTCGTCGGCAGCGAGGGGACGCTCGGCATCATCACGGAGGCCACCCTGCGGCTACGGCCCGCCCGCCCGGCCGCCGGCGCGGACCGTCGTCGCCTCGTTCCCGACGCTTCCGGCTGCAGGGAAGGCGATCGCCGGCATCACCACGACGGTGGTGCCGTCGCTGCTCGAGGTCCTCGACCGCACGACCATCGCCGCGGTCGAACGGATCGCCGACGACCACGACGTGACGATCGGCACGTTCGGGCACGCCGGCGACGGCAACATGCACCCGACCCTCGTGTTCGATGGGCAGGATCCCGACGCGGTCGCACGTGCCCGTCTGGCGTTCGACGCGATCCTCGAGGCGGCGCTCGCCCTCGGTGGGACGCTCACCGGCGAGCACGGCGTCGGCATCCTCAAGCGCCCCTATCTCGGTCGGGAGCTGTCCGACGACGCGCTGCGGCTGCACCGCCTGATCAAGGACGCGCTGGACCCCGAGGGTCTACTGAACCCGGGCAAGGCCTACTGAGCCTGGATCCGGTCGTGGAGCGCGGTACCGACTACCTCACCGAAGCCGCGGCTCTGGGCGCATCCTTCCAACAGGCGAGCGGCCCCAAGCGATCGGGTTCGTTGCCCCGCTGGTCGGCGGCGACGCGCGTGCGTCCGAGCCCCGTCATGGCCGCGGCGACGGCGGCGGCGGACAGCACCACGCGCCAGTCACGCACCGTGCTGCCGACAGCAACCGCAGCCAGTCCGGGCCACCGCCAGGCACCTATTCCGCCCAGCACGAGCAGGAAGCTGCCGAACTGCAGCCCCTGGATCGTGCCGTCGGACGTGGGCCAGAGGTCCTGCAGCGTGTCGAACCACACGCGGGCACCGACCACGACGAGGGCGCTGAACACCAGTGCCCCGACCCAGTACAGGGTCAGCTGCAGATGTGCCTGGACCGGGCGGTGTCGAACATCGGGCGCGCGGAGGGTCGTGTTCATCCACCAACGGTCAGCCTGGTGCGCTCTCGAGCCCAGAGCACAACGGCATGTCGCGGTGGGCCGGACGGCCCGGCTGGCCATCACCCCGCCCGACCGACGGTCGCGCGCAGGATGGCGACGAGACGAGCAAGGCTCCTGAGCGCGCTCACGAGTGCCCTGCGGTTCGCCCGGTAGCAGGCTGACGCCGGCCGCAGCGGTCGTTGCCGGGATGCGCGGAACCGGGCCGATCGGACACGACCGTCCGCCGCGACCACGACCGTTCGCGGCGGACCCGGACAGGGAACGGCGGAGCGCCTCCATAGCGTCGTACGCGACGGCAAGGAGGCGCCCATGTCCACACCCAACCACACCCGGATCATCCCCGTGGCGGCACTCGCGGCCGCCGTGGCGCTCCCGCTCGCCGGCTGCGCGGGCAGCGGCACGTCGGGCACGTCCGCCGGCAGCACGGCAGCGGTCGCCCAGACGACCGGGTCCGGCGCCGCCGGTGCCGACGCCGGCGATCCGCTCGCCGACAAGCCGGTGGCCGCCGAGACCCGCGCGGCCTCCCAGGGCCAGCTCGCCGACACGAAGCTCGGCGCGATGTTCCAGGGCCTGCCGAAGCCCAAGGACGCGGCCCTGGACGGCACCGCCACCGTGACCCCGCAGGAGGTCACGCAGAGCTACACGCTGAAGGGGACGACCCCCGGCGCCGTGCTGCGGTGGTACGACCACAACCTCAGCGACTGGCAGCTGGAGGGCGACTCGCTCCCGTCGGGCACCGACACCGCCGAGGGAACCTGGGACCAGAGCCACTACGTGCTGACGGTCAGCGCGCAGCGCACCGGCCCGGAGGCCGTCGAGCTCAGCCTGCAGCTCGACGACCGCGACGCCCGCCCGTGACGCCTCCTACTGGACCCACACGGTCTTGACGTTCACGAACTCGCGGATGCCGTACTGGCCGAGCTCGCGCCCGAAGCCCGAGTCCTTGACGCCCCCGAACGGCAGCCGCGGGTCGGACTTCACCATCTCGTTGATGAAGAGGTTCCCGGCCTCGACCCGGGCGGCGACACGTTCGCCACGCTCCAGGTCGGTGGTCCACACGCTGGTGCCGAGCCCGAAGCTGTTGCTGTTGGCGAGCGCCACGGCAGCGTCCTCGTGCTCGGCACGGAGCACGGCGGCGGCAGGCCCGAACGTCTCCTCCTGTGCCGCGACCCACTCGGCGTCGACACCGTCGAGGATGGTCGGCTCGTAGTAGAACCCGGCGCCGTCGATCGGCTTGCCGCCGAGGACCAGGTTCGCGCCCTCGTTGACGGTGCGCTGCACCTGGTCGTGCAGGTCGTCGCGCAGGTCGGCGCGGGCGAGCGGCCCCACGTCGGTGCTGCGGTCCATCGGGTCGCCGATCGTCATCGCCTCCATCTTTGTGCGCATCAGCCCGACGAACTCGTCGGCCACGTCCTCCACGACGATGAACCGCTTCGCGGCGATGCAGCTCTCGCCGTTGTTGATGAGGCGGGCCTTCACGGCGACCTCGGCGGCGCGGTCGAGGTCGGCGTCGTCGAGCACGATGAACGCGTCCGAACCGCCGAGCTCGAGCACCACCGGCTTCAGGCCGCGCCCCGCCTGCTCGGCCACCTTCCGGCCGGCGCCCACGCTGCCGGTCAGGGTGACCGCCCGGACCCGGTGGTCGGCGATGATGTCCTCGATCGCGTCGCTGTGGACCATCAGCGTCTGGAAGAGCCCCTCGGGGCCGTTCGCGGCGGCGAAGACCCGCTCGATCTCCAGGGCACAGCCGGGCACGTTCGAGGCGTGCTTGAGCAGCACCGCGTTGCCGGCCATGATCGCCGGCACCGCGGCACGGAACGCCTGCCAGAACGGGAAGTTCCAGGGCATCACGGCGAGCAGCGGCCCGAGCGGATCGAACCGCACGTAGCTGCGGGTCGCCTCGGTCTCGACCACGTCGTGCGCGAGGTAGGCCTCACCGTGCTCGGCGTAGTGGTCGCAGAGCCAGGCGCACTTCTCGATCTCGGACTCGGCGGCGGTGACGGGCTTGCCCATCTCGCTCGTCATCAGTGCGGCGAGATCCTCCTTCCGGGTGCGCAGGCCCCCGGCGACGTCCCGCAGCAGGTCCGCGCGACGCGACAGCGGCGTCTCGCGCCACGCCTCCCAGCCCGACCACGCCCGGGCCAGCCGCCAGGAGATCTCCTGATGGTCGTGCTCCGGGTACTCCTTGAGCGGGTCGCCGGTCGCGGGGTTCACGGTCTCGAACACGGTGGAATCTCCCTGTCAGGGGCTCGCTGGCCAACCTAACCGCGGATCGCGACGGGCTGCAGGTGTTCTACCGCCGCACGGACAGCGCCGTGGGCCCGGCCCGAGTTGGCGGTCGCCGGGCGGCTGCGGCACGGTACGGCGAAGCCCCCTTGCTTCCCCGACCGATCGCGAAGACGCGCCCATGAGCCGGCCCGATCCCCCTGCGCCGCGACACGCGGACAGCCCCTTCGTGCGCGCCTGCTTCGGGCAACCTCACGACCGTGTACCGGTGTGGTTCATGCGTCAGGCCGGCCGGGCGCTCGCCGAGTACCGGGCCATCCGCGCCGACCACGACTTCGAGGAGGTCGTCACCACCCCGGAGCTCGCCGCCGAGGTCACGCTCCAGCCGGTCCGCCGCTACGGCGTCGACGCGGCCATCCTCTTCTCGGACATCGTCACGCCCGTGGCCTCCCTCGGGATCGGCGTCACCATCCGCAAGGGCATCGGGCCGGTCATCGAGGAGCCGCTCCGCCGGCCCGAGGATCTCGACCGGCTCCGGCCCCTCGAGCCCGACAGCGACATCCCCTACGTCGTCGAGACGGTCCGCCTGCTCACCCGCGAGCTCGACGTGCCGCTGATCGGCTTCGCGGGCGCCCCGTTCACGGTCGCGAGCTACCTCGTCGAGGGCGGCCCCTCGAAGAGCTACGCCCGCACCAAGGCGCTCATGCTCGGCGACGAGCCGACCTGGCACCGTCTCATGGAGCAGCTCGCCGGGATCACCCTCGCGTCGCTGCGTGCCCAGGTCGAGGCCGGCGCCGCGGCCGTCCAGGTCTTCGACAGCTGGGCCGGGGCGCTGGCACCCGACGACTACACGCGCTTCGTCCTGCCGCATGCCCGCCGCATCTTCAGCGAGCTCGCCGACCTGGGCGTTCCGCGGATCCACTTCGGCGTCGGGACGGGCGAGCTGCTCGGGCTCATGGCCGACGCCGGCGCGGACGTTGTCGGTGTGGACTGGCGTGTGCCACTCGATGTCGCCCGCCGCCGTGTCCCGGCCGGCCATGCGCTGCAGGGCAACCTCGACCCGGCCGTCTGCCTCGCCCCGTGGGAGGTGGTGGCCGCCCGCACCCGCGACGTGCTGCGCCGGGCCGGGGGCCGCGCCGACCACGTCTTCAACCTCGGCCACGGCGTCCTGCCGGCGACCGACCCCGGAATCCTCACCCGCGTCGTCGAGCTCGTCCACGCCGAGGGACGCGCGGATGGCTGAGCCGGCGCTGCTCGTCCTCGACCACGGGCTCGCCGGGGTCGCGGAGGGCCTGGGCACCGTCCTGGCCTCCCGCGGCTGGCACGGGCCGGTGGTCGGCAGCGGCGACCTCGACGAGGAGCTCGCGGAGGCGGCGGCCCGGCTGCCGGCAGGTCCGGTCGTGACCCTCGACGTGACACCGATGCCGTCGCGGGCGACCAGCGGTGTCGTCACCCGTCGCCTCGCCGACCGAATCGGCGACCGCATCGGCGACCGCATCGGCGACCGGATCGTCGCCGTCCCCCCGTGGCATACGCATCCGGCGTGGGTGGCACTGCTGGCCGCGCTGCTCGAGACGACACGGAGCGACCTGCCACGTGGCGCGGGGGCCGACCACGTCCTGTTCACCGCGCCGAGCCTGCCCGCCGCCATCGTCGAGCACGGGGACCGCTACCCGATGATGCTGCGGGAGACCGCGGCCGCCGTCAGCCAGGCCTGCGGCCTGCAGCGGCGCACGATCGCCTGGCACGGTGGACCGCCGCTCGACGGCGACCACGGCTGGCTGCGGCCGGACGTCGGGCACGTCCTCGAGACGCTGGCCACCGCCCACGGGGTCGCCACCGTCGTGTGCTGCCCGGTCGGGCACGTCGCCGACGTCCCCGCCGTCGTCGACGACCTCGACGGTGCCGCGGCGGCGCGCGCTGCCGAGCTCGGGATCACGCTCGCCCGGGTGCCGACGGCCGCCGGCACCGGCCGGCTGCTGCCGGTCCTCGCCGAGATCGCCGAACCGGTCCTGCGGAGTGCCGTATGAAGCGCATCGTCATCGTCGGCGGCGGCATCACCGGGCTCAGCACCGCCTGGCTGCTGGCGCACGGCCTCGAGGACGGCTCCGCGCCGGCCGACGTGGCCGTCACCCTGTGCGAGGCCGGTCCGCGCCTGGGCGGGAAGATCCACACGGCGACGCATGACGGGCTGTCCCTCGACGTCGGTGCCGACGCCTTCCTCAACACCCGGCCCGAGGCGACCCGGTTGGCGCGACGCCTCGGGCTCGGCGACGACCTCGTGGCGCCGATGACCAGCCAGGTGTGGCTCTGGGTTCGTGGTGAGCTGCGTCCGTTGCCCGCCGGGACGGTGCTCGGGGCGCCGGCCGACTTCCGGGCGCTCGCGCGCTCGGGCGTGCTGCCGCCGATGGCGATGCTGCGGGCGGTGGCCGAGCCGCTGGTGCCGTCCCGGCCGCTCGTGTCCGACCGTTCGGTCGGCGACCTGGTCGCCGAGCGGTACGGCCGCGCCGTCACGGACCTGCTCGTCGAGCCGCTGCTCGGAGGCGTGTACGCGGGGCGCGCCGACCGCCTGTCGGTCATGGCGACCGCGCCACCGCTGGCGGCTGCGGCCGAGGAGGGCGGCAGCCTGTGGCGCGCGCTCCGCCGACGCCGGCGCCGGCCCGGCGGCGAGCCCGTCTTCTACACGCTGCGCGGTGGGCTGTCACGGCTCGTCAGGGGGCTCGCCGACGATCTCGGCGACACGGACACACGGACCGAGACGGCCGTCACCGCCCTCTCGCGCACGGACGACGGCTGGCGGGTCGGCCTCGACGGGGGCGGGACCATCGTCGCCGACGAGGTGGTGCTCACCGTGCCGGCCCACGTCGCCGCACTGCTGGTCCGCGACCTCGCGCCGGCGGCTGCCGTCGACCTCGCCGGCATCGAGTACGCGTCGGTTGCGGTCGTCACGCTCGCCTACCCGCGGTCGGCGGGCGCCCACCTGGATGGCAGCGGGATGCTCGTCCCGCCCGCGGAGCGGCGAACGCTCAAGGCCGCGACGTGGTCCTCACGCAAGTGGCCGCACCTCGACGACCCCGACCGGTTCCTCGTCCGCGCCAGCGTCGGGCGCATCGACGACGACGCGGCGCTGGCGGCGACCGACGAGACGTTGGCCGCACGGGTCGCCCGCGAGCTGCAGGCCGCCATGGATCTGACGGCCGAGCCGCTGTGGTCCAAAGTCACGCGGTGGCCCCGCGCGCTGCCGCAGTACGCAGTCGGACACCGCGAGCGGGTGGGGCGGATCCGGGGGGCGCTGGCCGCTGCGGCGCCCGGCCTGCACGTCGCCGGGGCTGCCTACGACGGGCTGGGGATCGCACCCTGCGTCGGGCAGGCCGAGACGCTCGTCCGCGAGCTCCGTGGCGGCGCGTAGCGCCGCGAGCCGTCAGGCGGGCTGGACCTGCACGTGCACGTGCGGCGGGTGGCCTGGAACGTGCTCGTCGATCTGGGAGTCGAACGGCAGCTCGTGCGCGTGGTCGGCCACGACGGTCTCGCCCGCGACGACCCGGTCGCCGGCCGCGACCTGGAGGGCCCGGATGTGGAGCATCAGGACGCGGATGTCGGGGTTGTCGTCGGGCTTGATGACGACGATCTCGTCGTCGACCTTGCCGTAGAGCGTGTAGTGGTTCGCGGCCACGACGGTGCCCGTCACGACGCTCTTGATGGCCTCGTCCGGGTACACGGCGACGTTGACCGCCGAGGTGGGAGTGCCGGCGCGGCCGCGGGAGGCGAGGATGGCGTACGGCGGGCCGTCGGTCGTCTCGGGCGCGCTCGTGCCACGATCGTTGATGACGGCACGGCCGGCGGGCTCGAGGGTCAGCTGATGGGCGTTCGCCTCGTGGAAGCCGCGCAGCCGCACGTCGTCGGTGGGGTCGACGAGCGTGACCCCGGAGACGTGGGCGAAGACCTCGGGGCTGGCAGCCGGGGTGGCGGACGGCGTCGGGGAGGGAGTCGTGGAGGGCCGAGGTGCGAGGTGCGGCGGGTCGACCGCGGCGGCCTGCACGTCGTTGAGGGTCGCGGCGAGCACGTCGGCGACCGAGACGAACGGCGCGCTCAGTGCATCCATGCCGTCGGAGGAGTTCCTAGGGGGCTCGTTCGTGGCGCCCGCCGCAGCGGCCGGCAGGAGGGTCATGGCGGCCCCGAGGGCGGCCGCGAGGACGCGGGAGGATGGCGATGGGCGCACGGGAGACGTCTCCGTTGCTGGGGCGGAGGCTGCGGGAGCGCACGCGGACGGCGTGGAGGCACGTTGCTTGCTGTTGCAAGCGCACGGGTGAGCGTGGGGGTCGGTCCGGGAACTGGCCAACGAATGTGCGTTCAGCGCACGGGCCAGCGGCTCCTTCGGGCGGCAGCTCCAGGTTCGGTTGGGTCTGAATGCGGGCGGGAGCCCGATCGTTTCGGCGGTCTGAAGGTGTCAACGAGGCGGGGTGGCCAAGGGTTCAGCACGTGCGTTCGTCGCGCAGCCTGCGGCGCGGGCCGTGCGTCGTGGTCGCGTCAGCCGAAGAGCGTCGGTGGCTCGCCGCTCGGCGCGGCCAGCAGGGACGGACCGTCGTTGCGAACGCTGTTGACCCGCGGGGACACCTCCCGGATCGCGAGGGCGGGCGGAGGCAGCGCGGCCACCGTGTCCCGCAGCGGCGTGGCGTCCTCGGGTGGCGCGACAAGCCACGCATCCCAGACCGAGCGCGGGAGCACGACCGGCATGCGGTCGTGCAACGGCGACATCGGTCCGGCCGCCGCAGTCGTCACGATCGCGCAGGACGCGACGGTCCGGGTGCCGTCGGACGCGCTCCACCGGCTCCAGATCCCGGCGAACGCGAGGGGCTGCCCAGCGGGATCGTGGATGTAGAACGGGCGCTTGCCCGTGGCGCCGGCCTGCCACTCGTAGAAGCCGTCAGCCGGGATCAGGCAGCGCCGGCTCGCGAAGGCCGGTGCGAACAGCCGCTTGTCGGTGATGGTCTCGAGGCGGGCGTTGATCGGCGCCGGCCCGGCGCCCGGCTCCGACGCCCACGGCGGGACGAGCCCCCAGCGCAGCGTCCCGAGCCGGCGGCGCCCCCGGTGCGCCACGACGGCGTACACCTCGTCGGTCGGTGCCACGTTGTAGCGCTCGCCCAGGGACTCGCTGAGCACCTCGTCGATGCCGAATTGCAGGGCGAGACGATCCGGGGAGGACAGGGAGACGTAGCGGCCGCACATGATGGAGGAGGAGGCTACCCGGACGGCGTGGCGGGGCGGCACGCCCACCGCCCGCTTCCTATCCTCACGCGTATGACCGACTCAGCTGCCATCGAAGACGCCATCCGCGTGCTCACGGCCGAGCAGGAGCGGGTCGCCAGCATCGTCGCGTCGCTCACCGACGCCGGCTGGCAGGCGGATCTGCAACCGCTCGCGCTCGAGCGGCTCCTCGCCCTCGGGCACTTCCTCGACCACACGTGGGAGGTCGAGTGGCGACCGTACGAGGTGGTCGGCCACCTGCGCGACTCGGCCCGGATCTTCACCGAGCGCATCGAACGCATCCGCCGTGAGGACCGGCCGCAGCTGCCCGACTTCCGCACCGGCGACCCCGACCGCATCGCCGAGTACCACGCGACGGACGTCGCCGCGCTCGCCGACCAGCTCACGGTGGCACAGGAGGAGCTGCACGCCGCGGTCACCGCGGTGCCGACCAGCGAGCTCGACCGCATCGGTGTCCACGAGACCGACGGGCCGGTCCGGCTCTCCGAGGTGATCCGGTTCGTGGCCGCGCACCAGCGCGACCACCGTGAGCAGCTGTCGGCGCTCACCGCCGAAGCGCTGGGCTGACGGGCACGTGGAGCACGTCGTCGTCTCCCAGATCGAGCAGTACGGCTACCTCGCCGTGTTCGTGCTCATGGTCCTCGAGTCCGCCTGCATCCCCGTGCCCTCCGAGGTCGTCATGCTGTTCGGCGGGGCGCTGGCCGGTGGGCTCGTCGTCTCGGGCGTGCACCTGTCCCTGAACGTCATCTGGGTCGCAGTTGCCGGGGCGCTCGGCAACCTCGTCGGCTCGCTCATCGCGTACGGCGTCGGCCGGAGCGGCGGACGGCGGCTCATCGAGCGCTGGGGCCGCTACGTCCTGCTCCGCCGCGAGCACCTCAGGCGCTCCGAGGACTTCTTCGCCCGGCGTGGTGACGTGGCCGTGCTCGTCGGCCGCGTCGTGCCGGTGGTGCGCACGTTCATCAGCCTGCCGGCGGGTGTGGCGGAGATGCCAGCGGGGCGCTTCTCCGTGCTGACGCTCGTCGGCTGCGTGCCGTGGACCTTCGGGCTCGCCTTCGCCGGACAGGCGCTCGCGTCCCACTGGCAGCGCGTCGCCGCGGCGTTCACCCCGATCAGCGTCGCCGTCGGCGTGCTGCTCGCCGCGGCGCTCGCCTGGTGGATCGTGCAGACCGTGAACGACCGCCGCCGCGGCGCCTGAGTGCCGCGTCAGCTCGTGACGATCGTGTCGAGCGTCAGCCCCGGATGGTCCGTGACGATGCGCTGGACCTGCCACTTGTCCCGGAACAGGGCGATCGGCGTCCCGTTCGCCCGCAGGTAGATCCCCACGTCGCGCATCTGCCGCAGCGCCGGAACCGACGCCTCGTCGGTCCGGCGAGCGACCGTGTAGGGCGCCGAGCGCAGGCGCGTCGGCGAGTTGAACTCGTGCTCCATCCGGTGGGCCGCCACGTCGAACTGCAGCGCCCCGACGGCCGCCAGCATCGGTTCGACGTCCCCGATGTCGGGATGGCGCAGCACCTGGATGACGCCTTCCTGGTCCAGCTGCTCGAGCCCGCGCCGGAACTGCTTCACCCGCGACCGGTCCGCCGGCGTCGCGATGCGGAAGTGCTCAGGGGTGAACGTCGGCAGCGGCGGGAACTCGACCGGGTCGGCCGCATAGAGGCTGTCCCCGATGGCGAGGTCGGTCGCGTTCACGAGCCCGACGACGTCACCGGGGAACGCCTCGTCGACGGTGACGCGGTCCTGGCCGAAGACCTGGTGGGCGTACTTCGCCGTCTGGCTGCGGCCGGTTCGGGCGCACTCCAGCGAGGTGCCGCGCTCGAACCGCCCGGAGCAGACCCGGACGAACGCGATGCGGTCACGGTGCCGCGGGTCCATGTTCGCCTGCACCTTGAAGACGAAGCCCGCGAACGGCGCGTCGAGCGGCCGTGGGTCGCCGGCGAGGTCGACCCGTGGCTGCGGCGGCGGGGCGAGCCGCTTGATCGCGGCGAGCAGCAGCGGCACCCCGAAGTTCGACAGCGCGGACCCGAAGAACACCGGTGTCGACTCGCCGGCGAGGAACCGCTTGTGGTCGTGGTCCTTGCCGAGCGCGTCGAGCAGGTCGAGCTCGTCCGCGACGTTGTCGGCCCCCTCGACCGGCGCCGGCCAGTCGGTGACCTCCTGGCTGGCGACGGACGAGCCGTGAGCGACCGCGGTGTAGCGGTACAGCCGCTGGTCCCGGCGGTCGACGACCCCGAGGAACCTCCCGGCCGGCTTCACCGGCCACGTCACCGGCTGTGCCTCGATGCCGAGCGCCGACTCGATGTCGTCCAGGATCGCCAGCGGCTCGGGGGAGGGGCGGTCCATCTTGTTCACGAACGTGATGACCGGCGTGCCACGCTTGCGGCAGACGGCGAACAGCTTCTCGGTCTGCGGCTCCACACCGCCGGCCGCGTCCAGGACCATCACGGCCGCGTCGACGCCCGAGAGCACGCGGTAGGTGTCCTCCGAGAAGTCGCGGTGGCCGGGGGTGTCGAGCAGGTTGAAGACGACCCCGTCGTGGTCGAAGCGCAGCACGGTCGAGGAGACCGAGATGCCGCGCTGCTGCTCGAGCGCCATCCAGTCGGAGGTGGAGGTGCGCTCGACCTTGCGGGAGCGCACGGCCCCGGCCTGCTCGATGGCGCCCGCGTACAGCAGGAACTTCTCGGTGAGGGTGGTCTTGCCGGCGTCGGGGTGCGAGATGATCGCGAACGTCCGTCGCCGGGCGGCCTGCGACAGGACACGCTGGTCGGACACGGGGTGGCTCCTGGACATCGGACGACCGGCGCACGGGGCGCCGGCGGGAGGACGGTGGGGATCGGCGGGAGGACGGTGGGGATCGGCGGGAGGACGGTGGGGACAGCAGGTGGTCTAGATGATCTCGTCGAGATGGAGGACGAGCGAGGTCGCCCGGTGGATCGCCTTGTCGAGGAACTGCCGCGAGCCGAGCCGCCGGCTCATGCGCTCCGCTTCGGCGGTCGCGTAGCCGGTGATGACGACGACGGGCGTGCTGAGCTGGAGGTCGGTGAGCCGCTCGAGGAGCTCGAACCCGTCACCGTCGGGCAGCCGCAGGTCGAGGAGCACGAGGTCGGGGCGGCACTCCTCGATGGCTGTGACGGCGTCCGCGATGGTACTGCGCTCGCCGCAGACCTCGAACAGGGAGGTGTCCTCGAGCCATCCGCGTCGACGACACGCAGTCGCGCCAGCATGGCCATGGGGTCGTCGCTGGTGCTCACTCGTCGCCCGATACGTCGAGCGTGAGGCGGAAGGCGGCCCCTCCGCCCTCCCGTGGGATCAGCGTGAGGTCGCCGCCGTGGGCTCGTGCGGCGGCCCGGGAGACGGCCAGGCCGAGCCCGGCGCCACCATGAGACTCGTCGCGCGCATAGCGATCGAAGATCCGCTCGGCGAGCTCGGGCGCGACCCCCTGCCCCTGGTCGCGGACGACGATCACGAGACGGTCGTCCCGGCACGTGACGTCCACGACCACGAGCGTGCCGGCGTCGGTGTGCCGCCCCGCGTTCGCGAGCAGGTTGTAGAGGATGAGCCGGACGAGGTCGGGATCCACGCTCACGGTCGTCGGCTCGGTGCAGCTCACGTCGGTGGGACGGTCCTCGAGCGCCGTCAGCTTCAGGTCCCGGACCAGCTCGCGCACGAGCTGGCACAGCTCGGTCGTCCGGCGGGACGGGTCGATCGCCTCCGGGTCGTCGAGCCGGCGCAGCCGCAGGAGCTGGAGGTCGGCCAGCCGGATGTTGCGTGCCGCCGCGTCGAGCAGCTCGGCGTGCTCCGAGCCCTCCTCGGCGCTGTGGCGTGCGAGACGGATAGCGGCAGCCGCGACCGACAGGGTGGTCCCGGACTCGTGGGCCACCGCGGATGCGATTCGTTCGAAGTCGGGCAGGTCGGCGGGCACAGATGGGCCAAGATCGCGGCCGGATGGCGGACGAAGCCAACGTACCCGGTGAAACGGGAGCCGAGGAGGGGCTTCGGACCGTGGTGCGCCCGCTGCGCTGCGTGATGGGCGACACCGTGGCCCCGTCCGGCCGGGCGTCGGGTCGGCCAGAGCGCGCCACGGCTGGTATCCCGGTGGTCCGGTCGACGCCTCGGCCGGGTCGGCAACGCAATCCAGGAGCTCGGATGCCCCTCAACGTCTTCGTCATCGGACTGGACGACTTCAACCTGCAGACCATGCAGGGCCTGCGCGAGGCACCCCGCTACGACTTCCACCGCCTGCTCGGCGAGTCCTTCGTCCAGCGGCAGGAGGAGTACGACTTCGCGCAGCTGGCCGCCAACGCGGACCGGCAGCTGGAGGAGTTCGGCGGCCAGGTCGACGGGATCGCCACCTGGTGGGACTTCCCGACGACCGGGCTGCTCCCGCTCACGGCCGAGCTGTGGGACGTGCCGAGCCCGTCGCTGCGCAGCGTGCTCCGCCTCGAGCACAAGTACTGGAGCCGACTGACCCAGCGAGCGGTCGCCCCCGACCGCGTCCCGGCGTTCGCGGCCTTCGACCCGTTCGACGCCGGCGCGCTCGAGGCCGTGCTCAACCAGGGGGTCGAGTACCCCTTCTGGATCAAGCCGGTGAAGTCCGTGTCCTCCTACCTCGGTTTCCGCGTGGATACCGCGCAGGACTTCGAGGACGCCATCCCGCAGATCCAGGAGGGGATCGGGCGCTTCGGTGATCCGTTCCAGGAGGCACTCGACATGGTGGACCTGCCGGCCGACATCGCGTCGATCGGTGGGATCGCCTGCATCGCCGAGGGCCTCATCGGCGGGCATCAGTGCACCCTCGAGGGGTTCGTCCAGTCGGGCCGGGTCGAGGTGTACGGCGTCGTCGACTCCATCCGGGTCGAGGGGTCCTCCACCTTCGCGAGCTACCAGTATCCGTCGCGAATCCCGCAGCCGGTCCTGGACCAGATGCGCCGGGCCGCGGCCGACGTCGTCCTGCAGGCCGGGCTCGACAACGCCTGCTTCAACATGGAGTTCTACTGGGACGACGAGCAGGGCGAGATCTGGCTGCTCGAGGTCAACACCCGGCTCTCGCAGTCGCATGCTGACCTGTTCGCCAAGGTCGACGGGACGGCGCACTTCCGCGTGATGCTCGACGTGGCGACGGGCCGCGTCCCGAGCATGCCGGTGCGACGCGGCCCCTATCCGGTGGCCGGGAAGTTCTTCCTGCGCGCCTACGAGGACGGCGTCGTCGAGCAGGTTCCCTCCGACGCGGAGCTGGCCGAGATCGCCGAACGCTTCCCCGGCACCCGCTTCGACATCGACGTCGCGCCCGGCGACCGGCTGTCCGAGCTTGCCCTGCAGGAGAGCTACAGCTACGAACTCGGGCGGGTCTTCATCGGTGCATCAGACCACGAGGAGCTCGAGGAACGGTTCGAGCGCATCGAGGAGGAGCTGCACATCGAGATCGCGCACTGATCGGGAGGAGCCCTGCGTGCAGACCGTCGACTCGTTCCCGCACCCCGTCCGGACCATCGAGCACCTCACCATCCCGATGAAGGACGGCACGCGGCTGGCCGCCCGGGTCTGGATGCCCGACGACGCCGAGTCTGCGCCGGTCCCGGCGATCCTGGAGTACATCCCCTACCGCAAGCGCGACATCACCCGCGTCCGGGACACGATCCAGCACCGCTGGATGGCGGGCCACGGGTATGCCGCCGTGCGCGTCGACCTGCGTGGCTCGGGCGACTCCGAGGGCCTGCTGGCCGACGAGTACCTCGCGCAGGAGCTCGACGACGGCGAGGAGGTCATCGCCTGGATCGCCGAGCAGCCGTGGTGCGACGGTTCGGTCGGGATGATCGGCATCTCCTGGGGCGGGTTCAACGGGCTGCAGCTCGCTGCTCGCCGCCCGCCGGCGCTGGCCGCCATCATCACGGTGTGTTCCACCGACGACCGCTACGCCGACGACGTCCACTACATGGGCGGCTGCCTGCTCGGTGACAACCTGTCCTGGGCCTCGGTGATGTTCGCCTTCAACTCGCTGCCGCCCGATCCTGCCGTCGTCGGCGAGGGGTGGCGCGACCAGTGGCTCGCGCGGCTCGAGCACGCCGGCCTCTGGCTCGACACCTGGCTGCGGCACCAGCACCGCGACGACTACTGGAAGCACGGCTCCGTCTGCGAGGACTACCGCGACATCGCGATCCCCGTCATGGCCGTCTCCGGCTGGGCCGACGGGTACACGAACGCCGTGTTCCGGCTGCTCGAGAACCTCGACGTGCCACGTCTGGGTCTTGTCGGCCCCTGGTCCCACAAGTACCCGCATCAGGGGGTGCCGGGTCCCGCGATCGGGTTCCTCCAGGAGTCGAAGCGCTGGTGGGACCAATGGCTCAAGGGCGAGCAGACCGGGATCATGGACGAGCCGATGCTGCGCGTGTACCTGCAGGACAGCGTCGCGCCGACCACCAGCTACGACCACCGCCCGGGACGCTGGGTCGGCGAGGCCACCTGGCCCTCGCCACGGATCGAACGTCGCCGCTGGGTCCTGGGCGGACACTGGCGACTCGTGGCCGAAGGCACCGAGGTCCGCCGCAGGGAGCGGACCGTCCAGTCCCCGCTGAGCCTCGGGCTGTTCGCCGGCAAGTGGTGCTCGTACAGCGCGACGCCGGACCTGCCGCACGACCAGCGGGAGGAGGACGGCGGCGCGCTCGTGTTCGAGAGCGAGCCGCTCACCGAGCGCATGGAGATCCTGGGGTCGCCGGTGGTCGAGCTCGACATCGCGGCCGACCAGCCGGTGGCGATGGTCGCGGTCCGGCTGTCCGACACCGCGCCCGACGACAAGGCGACCCGCATCACCTACGGGCTGCTCAACCTCACCCATCGCCGCTCCCACGAGCACCCCGAGCCGCTCGAGCCCGGCCGGCACGAGCGGGTGCGTGTCGAGCTCAACGACATCGCCCACGCGTTCCCGGCCGGCCACCGGCTGCGGCTGGAGATCTCCTCCTCGTACTGGCCGCTCGCGTGGCCGCCACCCCGCTCGACCCGACTGTCCATCCGGACCGGCTCGAGCACGCTCACGCTGCCCTGCCGCCCGCTCGAGGGTCGGGAGAAGGAGGACGCTGCGATCCGCTTCCCGCCGGCCGAAGGGGCGCCACGCCCCCGCAAGACGGTGCTCGAGACCGGCGAGCACAACTGGATCGTGGCCCGGGACCTCGCCACCGACCGCTCCACCCTGACCGTCGTCAAGGACGAGGGGCGCTACCGCATCGACGAGATCGACCTGGAGGTCGAGGACCGGGTCCACGAGACCTACAGCACGGTCGCGGACGACTTCACCTCCGCTCGGGGCGAGGTCGATTCCGTCCGCGGCTTGAAGCGCGGTGACTGGTCCGTGCGCACGATCACACGAACCGTGCTGACCTCCGACGCCGACACGTTCCGGATCCGTGCCGAGCTCGACGCGTACGAGGGCAACACGCGCGTGTACTCGCGGAACTGGGACGAGCGGATCCCGCGCCGGCTCGTCTGAGCATGGTCAGCGACGGACGTCCTCGTACCAGGGCGGCTCGTCGGGAGCCGGTCCCGGGGCGGCGAAGTGTCCCCCCACGTCCGTGCCGAGGTCGAACGCGTAGGCGTAGCCGACCCCGGCCGGGTAGCGCACGTCCAGGTCGGGGCGGCGCACGAACCCGCGCCGCGCGTACATCCCGTGGGCCCGCGTCATCCACTCCATCGAGGTGATCAGCAGCCGTCGGCAGCCGTGATCGCGGGCCCGGTCGATGCAGGCGTCGATGAGCGCCGCGCCGACGCCGCGGCCCCAGGCCTCGGGGGAGACCGCGAGCATCCGGAAGCCGCAGTCGCCGTGCGCGGGGGAGTGCTCGAACTCCTCGTCGCCCGCCACCACGAAGGTGACCGTGCCGAGCACGGCCCCGTCCGGGTCGACGGCCACGAGCACCGCGTCGGCCTTGCCCTCGCGCAGCGAGGGGTCGCCGAGCCAGCGACGGTAGGGACCGTCCATCACCCGCCCCGACGCGTCGTAGGCTGCGAGCGTCAGGCGGCCGACGGCGGCCGTCTCGTCGGGACGGATCGGACGCACCGTGACGTTGGACACGTGGGCTTCCTGGTGGGGACGGTGGCGGGAACGGCCGCTCACGGTACCCGGAGGCGGTGGCTGGACCCCGCCGATCACCGACGCTGCCGGAGGCCCGGTGCCGGGAAGCATCGCCGCGCTCGAGTCGCTCGAGCTCGGCGGGCAGCGGCAGTGGGTCGTGACGCGCGGCCGGTCGGTCGGTGCGCCGCTGCTGCTGTTCCTCGCCGGTGGCCCCGGGATCTCCGAGCTGGGATGGGTGCGGACCTTCGACGCGGCCCTGGAGGACCACTTCGTCGTCGTCACCTGGGAGCAGCGCGGCGCCGGCAAGTCCTTCCGGGTGCGGGGTCGGAACCGCGACGCCCTGACGCCGGCCGCGTTCGTCGCCGACACGATCGCGCTCACGGAGCGGTTGCGCGCCCGCTTCGCGCAGGAGCGGGTGCTGCTCGTCGGACACTCCTGGGGGTCGCTCGTCGGGGCGCTCGCCGCCGCCCGCCGCCCCGACCTGTTCTCGGCCTTCGTGGGGGTCGGTCAGCTCGTCGCCCCCACCGACAACGACCGGAACCTGTGGCACTGGGCGCGTCGCGAGGCGACCGTCCAGGGGCGCGGCCCCCTGCGTCGCCGGCTCGCACGGCTCGGTCCGCCACCCTGGCACGGACCCCTGGCCGCCTGGCGCTACACCGCGCTGAGCACCGCCGCGCTCCTGCTCGACCCCTACCCGCCGAACCCGTACACGCGCCGGCCGGTGCGCACCGCCATGGCCACCCCCGAGTACACGTTCCGGGACCGGTGCGCGTACCTGCCGAGCATGCTCCGCGGCCTGAACGTCACCTACCCGCAGGTGGCCGACGTGGACCTGCGACGGGACGTGGCCTCGCTCGGCGTGCCCGTCACCGTCGTGATGGGGGCCCACGACCACGAGACCTCACCGGCGCTGGCGCGCGAGTGGCTCGACGGGCTCGACGCGCCCCGCCGCCGGTACGTGACGTTCGACGCGTCGGGGCACGCCCCCTGCTTCGAGGAACCGGAGCGGTTCGTCGCGCTGGTCCGCGGCCTCGACCCGTCCTGAGGGCTGGCTCGTCCGCTGCCTCCGGTCGGGCGGATCGACACCCCCCGGTTACCCCGCATGCGGGGAAACCGGGGGACGTCGACGTGGTCAGCCGTCCGCAGCCCGGGGCGGTGCGCTGCCACCGCTGTCCTGGGCGTGGACCTCGGCGACGATGACCGCGATGTTGTCGTGCCCACCGCGGGCAAGCGCCTGCTCCACCAGCGTGTCTGCCGTGGTCGCGAGGTCGTCGTCGCCGGCGAAGCGCGCGATGTCCTCGTCGGTGACCTCGTCGAACAGCCCGTCCGTGCCCAGCACGAGCCGATCGCCGGGCCTGACCGGGGGCACGGAACCGTCGACCTCCACCGTCGGGCCGACGCCCACGGCACGCGTGAGGACCCGGCGATGCGGATGCTCGAGGGCCTCTGGCCGGCTCAGCTCACCCCGGCGGACGAGGTCGGCGGCGACGGTGTGGTCATCGGTCAGCTGCTCCAACGTCCCGTCCCGCAGCAGGTAGGCGCGGCTGTCGCCGACGTTGACGACCGCGAGCTCGCCCGCCGCGGTCAGGCCGGCGGCGCACAGGGTCGTACCCATGCCCTCGAGGTCTGCGCCGCCGGCGGCGCGCTCGAAGACGGCCCGGTTCGCCGCCCTCACGACGGCGGCGAGCTCCTCGAGCGATGCCTCGGCGACGAGCGACGGCTCCCCGCCGGCGAGGGCGTCGTCGAGCACGACCTCGTGGGTCCACCGGCGGCCTCCGGGCTCGTGTGCGACCACCTCGAGGTACGCCGACGCGTCGTTCGCCGCACCACCCGCAGCGTGGCGCTGCTGGCGTTGGACTCGACCTTCCGGCGGTAGAGGTCCCCGTCGGTCGGCATGCCTTCCGGCCGATCCGGCGCCCGGTAGACCCGGCCGAGCATGTGGATCGGGTTGAGGTGCACCCCGGGGCTCCTCACCCAGGCTGCGGTACGGCACGGCATCCCCCCGCCCGGTGTCGCGGCGCCAACCGGTCGTGTGTCACAGCCCGTAGGTCTTCGCGAGGATCTCCTTCATGATCTCGTCGGTGCCGCCACCGATCGGACCGAGCCGGGTGTCGCGCCACCACCGCTGCGCCGGGTACTCCATCATGTAGCCCGACCCGCCGTGGACCTGCACGCAGTCGTCGGCGACCTCGAACGCGAGCCGCTGGGAGCTCAGCTTCGCCATCGTCGTGGCCCGCAGCACCTCGGTCGGGTCCACGTCGTCACCCTCGGCCTGGGCGACGGTCAGCCGCAGCGCGTGCTCGGTCAGCGCCCGGGCCGTGGCGATGCGGGTGCCGTGCTCGGCGAAGCGGTGGCGCCACACCTGGAACTTCGCGACCGGCCGGCCGAAGGCCTCGCGCTCCCGCGCATAGGAGATCGCGGCCTGCAGCGCCCCCTCGGCGGCCTCCACCGCCCCGAGCGACATCGACAGCCGCTCCCAGGCGAAGTTGCCCATGATCGCGCCGAACCCCTCGCCGATCCCGGTGAGCCGGTCGGCGTCGGTCACCCGGACGCCCTCGAGCACGAGCTCGCCGGTGTGCGACGTGCGCCAGCCGAGCATCCGCATCCGCCGCCGCGAGAACCCGTCGGCGGACGCGTCCACGACGAACAGCGTCACCTGGGCGTGCGGGTCGTCGGACGGCGCGCCGTCGTCGGGTGAGACCTTCGCGGCGATGACGGCGTAGTCGCACCACGCCCCGTTCGTGATGAACACCTTCGTGCCGTCGAGCACCCAGCCGTCGCCGTCGCGCCGGGCACGGGTGCGGATCCCGGCCACGTCCGAGCCGGCGTCGGGCTCGGTGATCCCGAGCGCCCCGATCACCTCGCCCGTGATCGACGGGCGCAGCCAGCGCTCCTTGAGGTCGTCGGTGCCGGTGCGGTCGACGTAGAGCGCGGCGAGGTCGCTGTGCGCCCCGAGGTCGGCGGCGAGCCCGCCGGCGCCGCAGCGCGACAGCTCCTGGATCCACACCGCCTGTGCGAGCAGGTCCGGCCCGGACCCTCCCCACTCGGGCGCGAACTTCAGCCCGAAGAAGCCGGCCTCGCCGACCTGGCGGAACAGCTCGCGCGGGGACGTCCTCGGCCGCCTCCCACTCCTCGACGTGGGGGGTGATCTCGCGCTCCACGAACGACCGGGCCGCCGAACGGAGCTGGGTGTGCTCGTCGCGGAACAGCGGCAGGGCCGGCTCGCCCTGGTGAGAGGTGGGGGACAGGTCGATCGTGCTCATGAACGGCTCCTCGGTGTCCCTGGCTCTACAGTCCCATCAGCTTCGAGATGATCTCGCGCTGCACCTCGTCGGTGCCGCCTCCGATCCGGATCAGCCGGGCGTCGCGCCACGAGCGCTGCACCGGTGAGTCCATCGAGTAGCCCATGCCGCCGTGGATCTGCAGGCACTCGTCGGCGACCCGGAACGACATCTGGGCGGCGGCGAGCTTGCACATCGCGATCTCGGTCGTGGCGTACTCGCCCCGGTTCCACCGGTCGCAGCAGTCGTAGACGAGCCGCCGGCAGCCTTCGATCTCGGTCGCCATGTCCATCAGCCGGTGCTTGAGCACCTGGAACGACGCGATCGGGCGGCCGAACGCCTCGCGCTGGCGGGCGTAGGCCATCGTGCGCTCGAGGTTGAGCTGCGCCCCGGAGACCGCCTGGATCGACGCGATGAGCCGCTCGCCCTGCAGCTCCCACATGATCTGCTTGAAGCCCTGCCCCTCCACACCGAGCAGCGCGTCGTCGGGCACCCGCACGTCCTCGAGGTAGATCAGCGCCGTGTCCGACGAGCGCATCCCGACCTTGTCGAGCTTCTTCGCGACCTCGAACCCCGGCAGGTCGGTGTCGACGAGGAACAGCGAGATGCCCGACCACGGATCGGACGCTTCCGCCTCGCCGGTGCGCACGACCATGGTCACGAAGTCGCCGCGGACCCCGTTCGTGATGAACACCTTCGAGCCGTTGATGACCCAGTCGCCCCCGTCACGGCGCGCATGGGTGCGGATCCCGGCGACGTTCGAGCCGGCCTCGGGCTCGGTGATGCCGATGCAGGCGATCTTGGTGCCGGCGATCGCCGGGGCGAGGTAGGCCTGCTTCTGCTCGTCGGTGCCGAACTGGAGGATCGGCGGGGTCGCCATGTCGGTCTGCACGGCGATCGCCATCGGGATGGACCCGTTGCCGCATCGCATGAGCTCCTCGCCGAGCACGACGGTCGCCCAGTAGTCGGCGCCCTGCCCGCCGTACTCCTCGGGTTTGGTCAGCCCGAGGAAGCCGAGCTCGCCCATGCGGCGGAACACCTCGTCGGGGAAGCCCTCGGCCTCCTCCCACTCCTCGGCGTGCGGGGCGAGCTCGTCCTCGACGAAACGCCGGACCGCCGCCCGCAGCTGGTCGTGCTCCTCGGTGAAGGGTGTCGTGCGCACGCGCTGTCTCCCGTCCCGTCGCGTCCCGGAACGATAACCGCCGAACCGTTCCGGATGCACGCGGGGGCGGCGGGCCACGCTCAGCCGCTGCGGTCGGGGCCCGCCTCCTCGACGGTGACGCGCACCATCACCCGCTGCTCGTCGCGCATCGCGTCGCGGTAGGCGTCCCAGTCGTCGTGGTCGCCACGCAGTCGGCGGTAGTAGTCCTCGAGCAGCGGCATGGCGTCGGGGAGGCTGACGACCTCGGCGCGGCCGTCGATCCGGACCCAGGAGCCGAAGAACGCATCCGTGAACGCGCACAGCGACGCGCGCGGGTCGCGCCGCAGGTTTTGGGCCTTCATGGACGTCTCCCGGGTGCTGACCAGCACGCGGCCGTCGTCGTCCACCCCGGCCACCACCGGGGACAGCTGCGGGCTGCCATCCTGCCGGTACGTCAGCAGCACGCCGCGGTGGTGGTCGCGGAGGAACTCGGTGGCGTCCGTGATGTCCATGATCGTCCTTCCTCGGTCGGGCGGTCGCGCGGTTGCTGCACCGGGCCCGTCGTGGCGCCGCGCGGCGCGCCAGGAGCCACTCAACCGTTTCCGATCCGGAAGTGCAGCACGTCGGTGAGGTCGTCGAGAAGACCCACGAGCAGCCGCAGCCGCCTCGTCACGCCGTCGGTGGCGAGGACCCGTTGGGCGTCGAGAGGCGAGAGCTGCGACAGCGTCACAGCCTGGAACGAGGCCATCGACGGGTCGCGCGCGAGCGGCACGTCGTCGAGGTCCGCCGGTCCCTCCTCCAGGATCGCCCGCAGCGCCAGCACGGATCGCAGGCGGACCACGACGGCGTCCCGCAGCTCGGGTGCCTCGGGGCCGGGCGGCGTGTCGTGGAGGTCCTCCACCACCGCGCGGGGATAGGGGTCGTCGGGCAGCCACGCGCGCACGGAGAAGCGGCTCGTGCCGACCGCGATCGCGACCCAGCGGCCATCGTCGAGCTGCTCCGCCTTCAGCAGCCGTGCCCGGGTCCCGATCTCGGTGCGCACGTCGCCGCCGCCGACCTCGGAGCCGCGCTCGATGAGCACGACGCCGAAGGTGCCGTCGCCGGCCAGCACGTCGTCCATGAGCGCCCGGTACCGCGGCTCGAACACGTGCAAGGGCAGGACCATCTGCGGCACGAGCACGTTCCCGAGCGGGAACATGGGCAGCTCGGTCACCGTGTCTCCTGTCGCGCCGTCCTCCCACCTGCCGGCGGTGGCCGGTACGCGGATTATCGGGGGTTCGTCGCCGCGGCCGATCCGGTTGTCCGTCCAGGAGTTCATGGTCGCCCGACGCGGCCCCTGGTAGGCATGGTGCCATGGAGACGCTCAACCGAACCGAGATCGACGCCGGCCTGGCCGGACTCGACGGCTGGAGATTCGCCGACGGGGCGCTGCACAAGCAGTTCTCGTTCGACACGTTCATGGACGCCATCGCGTTCATCAACCAGGTCGCGGCGAAGGCGGACGCGGCGAACCACCATCCGGACATCAGCAACAGCTACACGTCGGTGGCGCTGCGGCTGACGACCCACAGCGCCGGCGGGGTCACCCGCAAGGACCTCGACCTCGCCACCGACATCGAGGACGTCCGCGCCTGAGCAGCGCCTCACGGTCTAGGGTCGCCGACGCCCCGGTGACGTCGTCGGAAAGGTGTGCTGGTGGCCGTGCTCGATTCGTTCCGGCTCGATGGACGGGTGGCGCTCGTCACGGGCGCCTCCTCCGGGCTCGGGGTGGCGTTCGCGACGGCGCTCGCGGAGGCCGGGGCGGACGTGTCCCTCGGCGCGCGCCGCATCGAGCGGTTGGAGGAGACCAGGGCGGCGGTGGAGTCGCGCGGCCGCCGAGCGCTGGCCGTCGCGACCGACGTTGCCGACCCCGCAGGACTGTCAGCGGCTCGTTCGTCAGACCGATGGAGGATCTCGGTCGCGTCGACGTGCTCGTCAACAACGCCGGTATCGGCACCGCCGTGCCCGCCACCCGTGAGACCCCCGAGCAGTTCCGCCAGGTCATCGACGTGAACCTGAACGGCTGCTACTGGATGGCGCAGGCCTGCGCGTCGGTCATGGAGCCCGGCAGCAGCATCATCAACATCAGCAGCGTGCTGGCCATCACGACCGCCGGGCTTCCCCAGGCCGCCTACTCGGCGAGCAAGGCCGGCCTCATGGGGCTCACCCGGGACCTCGCCCAGCAGTGGACCGGACGCAAGGGCATCCGGGTCAACGCGATCGCCCCCGGCTTCTTCCCCTCCGAGATGACCGAGACCTACCCCGAGGGCTACATCGAGCGGCAGCAGGAACGGGTGCTCGTGGGGCGGATGGGGCATCTCGAGGAGCTCGCCGCCGCGGTCGTCTTCCTCGCCGGCGACGGCGCCGGCTACATCACCGGACAGACGGTCGTCGTCGACGGCGGCGTGTCGATCACCTGATCGCGCGCCCCCTCAGCGTGAGAGATGGTGGAAGTCGTCGACGTAGGTGACGGTCACGTCGGCCGGCGGCGGTGTCTGAAGGCAGCCGTGGCCGGCGCCGACCTCGGCGAGCCCCCGCAGGTCGCCGTCGCCCCAGCGCACCGCCCCGTCGCCCGGGAACCGGTACATCAGCTGCGCCGGGTCGTCGACGTGGTCGAGCCCGACGAGGTGCCCGAGCTCGTGCAGCATGACCGCCCCCCAACCGTGCGCCCGGTCGGTGAAGCCGTCGGCGAGCGGCGCGAACCGGTTGAGCACGATCTGACCCGTCGCGAAGACCTGGTCGTCGTCGCCGCCGACGGCGACGGGGACGGAGACGGCACGATCGGTGTCCGCCAGTGGGATGTCGGTGGCGTGGGGCGCTTCCCAGGCGAAGAGCACCGGCGCCCAACGGTCCGGGTCGTAGCGGTCGGGCTGGTAGGGATGGCGCTCCCGGGTCGGGATCTCGGTGGTGGTGCCGTCGTAGACGAACTCGATGCCCGTGGCCTCGGTGATGCGTCGGGTGGCGGTGTCGAGGTCGGCGAGGGCGCCCGACGGAGCGCCGGTCGGGTTGAGCGTCCAGTGGATCGGCGCGCACGGATTCCAGCGCACCGGCGAGCCATCGGCGTTGCGGGACCAGACCGCGTAGCCGAGGGCACCGGGGGAGGGTGCCGGGGCGGCCGGCGGCGACGCCACTGACCGTTGGGGTCCGGCGGCCGCGCCCGCCGGTGGCAGGCCCGGGCGTGCGACCCACCACAGCAGCGCGCCCATGGCGACGGCGATACCGATGGCGACGAGCACGGTCGCCACCACCGTTCCGCGTCGTTCGTCCACGCCCGCCCTCGTTGCCGCCCGCAGCGGAGACGGTACCGCCCGTGGCGGGCGCTAGGGTCCTCTCGCCGTCGGGAGAGCGGGATGCGGGACGTGCGCTGGCTGCCGGTGGGCGCAGGGCGCCTACCGGTCTGCTCCTTCGGTGATCCGGACGGGCCGCCGGCGGTGGTGCTGCCCGGACTCTCCGACGGGCTGGCGCCGCTGTCGGAGGACCGCGCCATCCGGGCGCTGCCGCCACCGCCGGCGCCGCTGCGCCGGTACCGGGTGCACGTGATCTCGCACCGGCATCCGCTTCCGCCCGCACCCGACACCCGCGACCTCGCCGCCGATGTCATCGACCTGCTCGAGGCCGTTGCGGACGGTCCTGCGGTGCTGGCCGGGCACTCGATGGGGGCCATGGTGGCCCAGCACGTCGCGGCGCGTCGTCCCGAGCTCGTCCACGCGCTCGTCATGAGCGCGACCGTGCCGTGCGCCGACGCGGCGCTGCGCGACCGGATCCGTCGCTGGGACGACCTGATCGTCAGCGGCCAGTGGCGGCGCTTCTACCGCGATGCGCTCGCCGCGTCCTACACCGGCAGCGACCTTCTGCGCCGCCGGTTGCAGCTCCGGCTCGGACCCGCGCCGGCCCTCGACCATCTCGTGCCGCGCCACCTCGCCCTCTCGCGGGCCTGCCGCCACCACGACGCCAGCGGCGTGCTGGACCGCATCCGCTGTCCGACCCTGATCCTGGCCGGCGGCCACGACCCGATCGCGCCGCCCGATCGAGGCGCCGAGCTGGCCGCCGCCATCCCCGGTGCCCGGTTCGTCGTGCTGCGCCGGCTCGCGCACGGATTCCCCGAGCAGGCCCGTCGGCGCTACGTCCGCCTGCTCACCAGGTTCCTGCACGCACTACCGGACCCGAAGGAGGCGTCGTGAGCGACCGGACCCGCTGCTGGTGGGGGTGGGGGTACGACCAGGAGCACCTCGGCGACGAGGAGCTGGCCGGACTGGGCGGCCTGCTGGCCGACCAGTTCGGGGTCACGCCGCCGCGGCCGCGTCGGGCCGCGACCGTCGACGACCTCGACCTGCCGGCACCGCGGGTGGCTGCGCCCGATGCGCTGGGCGACCTCGTCGACGTTGGCGACGAGACGCGCGCCGTCCACGCGCACGGGCAGGCCTTCCGCGACGTTGCCCGCGCCTTCGCCGGGCAGCTCGAGACGGTGCCCGACCTGGTGGCCCGCCCGCGCGAGGTGGCGGACGTGGAGCGCGTGCTCGGCTGGTGCGCCGACGCCGGCGTCGCGTGCGTCCCGTTCGGTGGCGGGACCTCGGTCGTCGGCGGCGTGCGACCTCCCGACGGGATCCCGAGCGTCAGCCTGGATCTGCGTGGCCTCGCCCGGCTCGTCGACCTCGACGCCACCTCGCGGGCCGCCCACCTCCAGGGTGGCGCCACCGGCCCGCAGGTCGAGGACCTGCTGCGCCCGCACGGGCTGACACTGCGCCACTTCCCCCAGTCCTGGGAGTTCTCGACCCTCGGCGGCTGGATCGCCACCCGCGCCGGCGGCCACTTCGCCACCCGGATGACCCACATCGACGACCTCGTCGAGGCGATCGGTGCCACGACCCCCGCCGGACGCTGGGAGTCCCGGCGTCTGCCGGGCTCCGGGGCGGGGCCGTCCCCCGATCGGCTGCTGCTCGGCAGCGAGGGCACCCTCGGGGTCATCACCGACGCCTGGGTGCGGGTGCAGCCGCGCCCCACCTTCCGGGCCCAGGCCACCGTCACCTTCGACACGTTCACCCGGGGCGCCCGGGCCGTGCGGGCGCTCGCCCAGTCGGGCCTCGACCCGGCGAACTGCCGGCTGCTCGACCCGACCGAGGCGCTGCTGGCCGGCGCCGGCGACGGCAGCGCGGCCGTGCTCGTGCTCGGGTTCGAGTCCGCCGACCATCCGCTCGGCCCGTGGATCGACCGGGCGCTCGAGCTGACCGCCGACCACGGTGGCGCCTGCCCCGACGGGTCGCGGCTGTCGTCCGGGGACCGCACCGGCGACTCGTCCGGCGGCGCCGGCGCCTGGCGCCAGACGTTCCTGCGGGCGCCGTACCTGCGCGACGGGCTCGTGAGCCTCGGCATGGTGGTGGAGACCTTCGAGACCGCCATCACCTGGGACCGGTTCGACGCGTTCGTCGCCGACGTGACCGAGGCGGCGCGGGCCGCCGCCGTCGCCGAGTGCGGCGCGGCCGCGGTCTCCGTGCGGCTCACCCACGCCTACCCGGACGGCGCGGCCCCCTACGTCACCGTGATCGCGCCTGGCGGCGACACCGTGATCGCGCCTGGCGGCGACACCGTGATCGCGCCCGGGGGTGACGCCCCGGTCGCACGCTGGGACGCGATCAAGGCCGCCGCGAGCGATGCCATCCTCGCCGGCGGCGGGACGATCACCCACCATCACGCCGTCGGGCGTGACCACCGGCCCTGGTACGAGCAGCAGGTGCCGGTGCCCTTCACCGCCGCGCTGCGGGCGGCGAAGCGGGCCGTCGACCCGGCGGGGGTGTGCAATCCGGGCGTCCTGATCGATCCCCTAGGCTCGCCGGCATGACCGACATGCTCCTCTTCATCACGGGCGCCTCCCGCGGCATCGGCCGTGCACTGGCCGCCGCCGCCCCGGCCGACGATCCCCGCGTCGTCGACATCTCGCGCAGCGGCCCGCCGGCCGACAGCGGGATGGCGCACATCGCGGCCGACCTCTCGGACCCGGCCGCCTGGGCCGAGGTCGGGCAGGCCCTCGCCGACGAGGTCGCCGGCTTCGACGGCGGGCGCATCGCCTTCGTCCACGCCGCCGGGACGCTGACGCCGATGGGGTTCGCCGGCGAGGTCGACGACGACGCCTACGCCACGAACGTGCTGCTCAACAGCGCGGCCGGCCAGGTGCTCGGCCACCTGTTCCTGAAGGCCATCCATGACCGGGCCGGCCGCCGGGAGCTGCTGTTCATCTCCTCGGGTGCTGCCCGCAGCGTGTATCCGGGCTGGACCGGCTACGGGGCCGGCAAGGCCGCGCTCGACCAGTGGGTCCGCGACGCCGGCGCGGAGCAGGACCGCCGCGGCGGCGCTCGGGTGCTCTCGATCGGTCCCGGCGTGGTCGCCACGGCGATGCAGGAGCAGATCCGGCAGATGGACCCGCACGACTTCCCCCAGGTCGAGAAGTTCATCGACCTCCATGAGCAGGGTCAGCTCCGCGACCCCGACGCGGTCGCCGGCGAGCTGTGGGCCGCCCTCGACCGCGACCTGCCGAACGGCACGGTGACCGACCTCCGCCAGCTGTAGCCGACCGCGGCGGCGTCGGCACGCCGCCGGACACGACCGAGGGAGCGCTCCATGCCCGGACCACTCGCCGGCATCACCGTGATCGAGCTCGCCGCCATCGGTCCGGCCCCGCTCGGCGTCATGCTGCTCGCCGACCTCGGCGCCGACGTGATCCGGGTCGACCGGGTCGCCGCCGCGAAGGGCCGACCCGGCATGGAGATCTCCATGATCGGGCTCGGCCGCAACCGCCGCTCGATCGCCCTGGACCTGCGCACCCCCGCCGGCGTCGACGTGCTCCTGCGGCTCGTCGAGGACGCCGACGTGCTCGTCGAGGGCATGCGCCCCGGCGTCGCGGAGCGGCTCGGGATCGGTCCCGACACCTGCCTCGGGCGCAACCCGCGCCTCGTCTACGGCCGGATGACCGGCTGGGGGCAGGACGGACCGCTGGCCGCCCGTGCCGGCCACGACATCGACTACGCGGCCATCGCCGGTGCGCTGTACCCCATCGGCCGCGCCGACGACTCGCCGCCGCCCCCGCTCAACCTCGTCGCCGACTTCGGCGGCGGCGGCACCTACCTCGCCCTCGGGATCCTCGCCGCCCTGTTCGAGCGTGAGCGCTCCGGCGAGGGACAGGTCGTGGACGCCGCCATGGTGGACGGGGTCGCGTCGCTGACCGCCTTCTTCCACGGGCTGCTCCAGCTCGGTGCCTGGTCCACCAGCCGTCAGGACAACCTGCTCGACGGTGCCGCACCGTTCTACGACACCTACCGGACCGCCGACGACGGGTTCATGGCCGTCGGGGCGCTCGAGCCGCAGTTCTACGCCGAGCTCCTCGAACGTCTCGGTCTCGACCCCGACGAATGGCCGCAGAACGAGCGCGAGCGCTGGCCCGAGCAGAAGAAGGCGCTGGCCGAGATCTTCGCGTCACGGACCCGGGAGGAGTGGACCGAGGTGTTCGACGACTCGGACGCCTGTGTCGCACCGGTGCTGGCGCTCGACGAGGCACCCCGGCACCCGCACCTGCAGGCCCGCGCGACGTTCGTCGAGGCGTTCGGGCAGACCCAGCCGGCGCCGGCGCCGCGGCTCTCACGGACACCCGGCGAGATCGCCGCGCCGCCCCCGGGCTTCGGCGACCACACCGACGAGGTGCTGGGCGCGGCCGGGTTCGACGAGGACGACCGTGCCCGGCTCCGCGAGCAGGGCGTGATCGCGTAGCCGGGTCAGCCCGTCGGCGAGGGCTGAGGCGAGGGCGCCGGCGCCCCGGACGTGTCCGTGTTGCTCCCGCCGCCCGAGGTCCCACCGCCGTCCTGCGTGGTCGCGGGCGAGCTCTGGCTCGCCGGGGAGGAGGTCGACGTTGGTGACGACGTGGCGGTCGGCGAGGAGGTCGGCGACGGCTCGGACGTGGGCGACGGGGACTGCTCCGGGAGCCCGGGAAGACCCGTGGGCGACGGTGACGGGGAGGGGCTCGGCGACGGCGAGCCCGTCGGGCAGGGCGACGTGCTCCCGTCCGGCAGGATCGCCTGGGCCGGACCCGGTGCACCGGGCGACGGGCAGGGGCTCGCGGTCGGAGAGGGCGACGGGGGCGGGGACGGCGCCGGCGGCGGCGGACCGTTCAGGAGCTTCTTGCCCGACAGGTTCGGCGCGGGGAAGCTCTGGACCTCCAGCCCCTCGGTGGCCCGCTTCATGTAGGCGCCCCAGATCGTCGCCGGGGCGTTGCCGCCGGAGATGTGGTCCTTCATCGGCGTGTTGTCCATGTTGCCGACCCACACGGCGGTGGCGAGCTGCGGGACGTAGCCGACGAACCAGGCGTCCTTGTAGTCGCTCGTCGTCCCGGTCTTGCCGGCGGCGGGACGCCCGATGTCGGCCCGCGTGCCCGTCCCGTGCTGGATGACGCCCTGGAGCACGTCGCTGACGATGTAGGCGTCGTTGGCGTCCATGACGCCCTGCTGGGTGATGTCGGCCTCGTAGATCGTGTTGCCGTCGGCGTCCTCGACGCTCGTGACGAGGTGGGGGGTCACGTGGACGCCGCCGGCCGCGAGCGTGCCGTAGGCCCCCGCCATCTCGACGGGGGTGACCGAGGCCACGCCCAGGGTCAGGCTCGGGACCGCCGGCATGACGTCCTTGCCGCCGCGCTGCCGTGGGATGCCGAGCTTGGCCGCCGTGTCGATGACCTCCTGGGTGCCGGCCTGCTGCTGGACCTGCGCGAACACCGTGTTCGTGGACTCGGCGGTCGCCTGGTAGAGGTCCTGCATGCCGTGGTCCGCGTGGTCGTAGTTGCAGATCTGGTCCTTGGCGCCCTCGACCGTGATGCACTTCGGCGCGTCGAAGCGGGACTTCGGGGACCACCCGCCGTCGACGAACGCAGCGAGCGTGAAGGCCTTGAACGACGAGCCGGGCTGGCGGGTGGCACGGACGGCCGTGTTGTACTGCTGGCTCGCGAAGTCGGGACCGCCGACGAGGGCACGGACCCCACCCGAGCTCGGGTCGACGGTCACGAGCGCGCCCGTGTAGGGCTGGCCGTCGAGGGAGCTCTTCATCGTCTCCTCGGCGGCCTTCTGCATCGCCATGTCCAGCTCGGTGTGGATCCTGAGCCCCCGGTAGACCTCCTTGTCACCGCCGAGCTCGTTCGCGAGCTCCCGGCGGACGGCGTCGAGGTAGTAGGCGCCGGGCCCGTACTCGACGCTGCTGCGGTCGGTCACCTCCGGCAGGCCGGCCTGGACGGTCTCGTCGTGGGTGGCCTGGTCGATCCAGCCCTTGGTGAGCATCCCGTCGAGCACGTAGACGCGCCGCTTGTTCGCACCGTCGGGGTTGTCGAGCGGGTCGAGGTTCTCCGGCGACTGGATCATCCCGCCCATGGTGGCGGCCTCGTTGAGGGACAGCTCCTTGGCGGGCTTGCCGAAGTACGTCTTGGCGGCCGCCTCGACGCCGTAGGCGCCACGGCCCCAGTAGATCGTGTTGAGGTACATCTCCAGGATCTTGGGCTTGTCGAAGCGCCGCTCGAGCTTGACGGCCAGCGCCGCCTCCTTCGCCTTGCGCAGGAAGGTCCGCTGCGAGCCGACGAGCGCGTTCTTCACGTACTGCTGCGTGATCGTCGAGCCGCCCTGCTCGATGGAGCCGGACTTGGCGTTGGCGAACAGCGCCCGGGCGATGCCGGTGAACGAGATCCCGCCGTGCTCGTAGAAGCCGCGGTCCTCGGCGGCCATCACGGCCTGGGGGACCCGCTCGGGCAGCGACCCCAGGGGGATGTCCTGACGTGCCGCCTCGGGGGAGAGGTTGCCGACCTCCTTCCCGTTGTGGTCGAGCACGACCGTGGCCGACGCGCCGACGTCCTCGGGGAGCGGAACCGACTCGAAGAAGAAGAAGAACAGCACGACGCCGGCGATGCCTGCGAGCAGCGCCGGGAAGACGAGCAGGATCGCCCACCAGCGCTTGTACCAGGGGCGATGGGAGGACGTGGAGCGGGAGCGTTCACTCATGATGGCGCGCAGTGTCCCTCACGCAGGGCCAGCGAAGATGTGCTCACCGTGGCCGGACGGGCGGGGCTGGGTCGTTCCGCGGGACGGGGGGCGTCCCGGCCGTGCCGCCGCAGGTGCCGGCACCGTACCGCCCCGCTGCTGGCCGTCCGGTCAGCGCCGGGACAGCCCGTCCCGCAGGAGCCTGCCGAACGGCACGCGCTCGCCGTCGAGCCGCACCACGCGCGTCGTGGCCAGGTGGTCGTGCCAGGTGCGGTTCTCGGGGTCCCAGAGCATCCAGAGGAATCCGAGGTAGAAGATGGCGCCGGACAGGAACTGCTTGACGAGCGAGCGTCCGGTCGCGCGGCCGTAGCCGATCGGGCTCGAACGGTCGTCGCTGGTCACGCGGATCCCCATGGCCCACTTGCCGACCGTCTGGCCGTGGGAGTTGCCCTCGAAGACCACCCAGTAGCCGATCGTGACCAGGATGGTGAGGAAGATCGAGACCCCGAAGACGGCGAACCCGACGCCCGAGGGGTCCGTGTTGCCGGCGGCACTCGCGATGAGCACCGATGCGCCGATCCCGATGAGCACGAACCCGATGACCATGAGCAGGACCGTGTCGATGAACCATGCCGCGAAGCGCGTCCCGAAGTCGGCGAGCTCCGGGCCGCCCGGCTCGGGCCGCCCCGTACCCCACGCACCGCCGCCGGGCGTGCGCTCCTGTATCTGAGCGGTCCAGCGCTGCCCGTCCCACCAGCGGAGCAGGTGCGGGAACTGCGGGTCGTCGTACCACCCGGGTGGCGGCAGGGACTCCTGGTCGCTCATGGATACCTCCAGTCAGTCGCAGCGTAGGGCCCGTCGCGGGGGCGGACCGTGTCGGCGACCGTCGTCGTGCGCCTCGTGCGGCGCGTACGCACCGGTGCCCGGGACAGCGCCCCGGGCACCGGCTGATCGGGAGTGCGATCCGATCAGAACGCGCCCTCGGACAGCGCCATGAGGGCGCCGTCCTCGGACTCGGCCTTCTCGCGGCGCAGCCGCGACTTGGGCAGGACCGTCCGGGCGAAGTAGCGGGCCGCGGCGACCTTGCCCTCGTAGAACTCCCGGTCGTCGCCGGTTGCGTCGGCGAGCTTGGCCTGGGCGATCTCCGCCTGGCGCAGCAGCAGCCAGCCGATCGTCACCTCGGCGATGCTGAACAGCAGGTCGGTCGAGTTCAGCCCGGCCTTGTACAGCTCACCGGAGGCACCCTCCTCCTGGGAGGCGAGCAGGTAGCCGACGAGGGTGCCGAGGTGGCCCTGGGTGTCCTCGAGGGCCTGCCCCAGCGCGGTGCGCTCGGCACCGAACGGGTCGTCGTCGCCGCCGGCCTTCGCGAGCTCCTTGATCTGGTCGGCGAGCCACCCGAGCGTCGTGCCCTGGTCGCGGACGACCTTGCGGAACAGCAGGTCGAGGGCCTGGATCGCGGTCGTGCCCTCGTAGAGGGTGTCGATCTTGGCGTCCCGGATGTACTGCTCGATCGGGTAGTCCTTCGTGAAGCCGGAGCCACCGAAGGTCTGCAGGCTCAGCGCCAGCAGCTCGTACGCCTTCTCGGAGCAGTACCCCTTCACGAGCGGCAGGAGCAGGTCCTCGCGCTTGATCCACTCGTCGTGGGCCTCCTGGTCGCCCGCCTGCACGCCCTCGTGGTCGTCGGACATGGCGAGCTGGGCCTGGTCCTGCACCCAGCCGGCGAACATGACCAGCGCCCGCATGCCCTCGGCGTGGGCCTTCTGCTCCATGAGGATGCGGCGCACGTCGGGGTGGTTGATGATCGCGACCTTGGGGGCCGTCTTGTCCGCCATCTGCGTCATGTCGGGGCCCTGGACGCGGATCTTCGCGTACTCGAGGGCGTTCAGGTAACCGGTCGACAGGGTCGCCATGGCCTTCGTGCCCACCATCATGCGGGCGTACTCGATGACCATGAACATCTGCTTGATGCCCTCGTGGACGTTGCCCGCGAGGTAGCCGACCGCCGGCTCCTTCTCGCCGAAGCGCAGCTCGCAGGTGGCCGACCCCTTGATCCCCATCTTCTTCTCGAGGTTGGTCACGTAGGCGCCGTTGCGCTCACCGAGCGACCCGTCCTCGTTCACGAGGTACTTCGGGACGATGAAGAGGCTCAGGCCCTTCGTGCCCGGCTCGGCGCCCTCGGGGCGGGCCAGGACGAGGTGCACGGTGTTCTCGTGCCCCTGGTAGTCGGCGGAGGTGATGAACCGCTTCACACCCTCGAGGTGGTACACGTCGCCGAGGTCGTCGGGGCCGCTCTCCTCGACCTTGGTTGCCTTCGTGACGCCCGCCCCGACGTTGGAGCCGGCGTCCGGCTCGGTGAGGACCATCGTCCCACCCCAGCGCCGCTCGATCATGTTCGTCGCGAACCGCTTCTTCTGGCCCTCGGTGCCGATGCGGTCGACGATCCAGGCCATCAGCGCGCCGATCGGCCACAGCGACGCGGTGGCGTGTCCGCCGGCGAACAGCTCGGTGGTGGCCCAGCGGATCGAGGCGGGGGCGCCGTAGCCGCCGAGGTGCGGCGGGAGCGGCAGGGTGTGCCAGCCGGACTCGTAGTAGGCCTGCAGCGCCTGGTCGAGCTCCTCGGGGACGGTGACGTTGCCCTCGTCGTCGAGCTGCAGCGGCGTCCGGTCGGTCGGGACGAACGACTCGGCCCAGATGCTCTCACGCGCGAACCGGTCGACCTCGCCGAGCAGCATGGTCGCCGTGTCGGGGTCCATGGCCGCGAAGGGGCCGGTGCCGAGGTAGTCCTGCGCCTCGAAGACCTCGAAGAGGTTGAACTCGATGTCGCGGAGGTTGCTCTTGTAGTGGCTCACGTCGTCGTCCTTCACGTCGATGGACACGGCGCGCCGACGTCCGGGGCAGGGGACGTGCCCGGGGGAGCGGCGGCCGCGGGAGCGATCTTGAGCGGACACTCTATTTTGGAGCGTGCGACACATTTTGTAGTCTCTGCTCCACGTTCGCAAATCGACGACCGGTTGTGTGAACGATCCACCCGGGAAAACCCGGCCGAATCGTTCACACATCCGTGTTCACACAGCGGCGCTCCGCCACAAGGGCGCCCGAGGAGGTGGGTCAGGTGGCCAGATACCGCGTCGGTCTCGAGACCCGTGCGCGCATCCTGGCCGCCACCCGGTCGCTGCTCGGGGAGGTCGGGTTCGACGGCGTCACGCTGAAGGCCATCACCGAGCGGGCGAACGTGGGTGCCGGCAGCTTCTACAACCTCTTCGACTCGAAGGAGGACGCGGTCCTCGAGGTCGTCGCCGAGGCGATCACCGCGGTCGACCCGGATCCCGCGGGCCAGGGGCAGGACACCGTCGAGGATCTCGTGCGGGCCTATGTCCGGTTCATCACCGGCGAGTCCGACATCGCCCGGATCTACCTCCAGCTCGCCGTCGGCGGTGGGCTCACGGACGAGCGGCTGGCCGGCCGGGTGCTGCGCAGCCACCGGCGTCGCGTCGCGCGGTTCGCCGGCGCGCTGCGCCGTGAGCAGCCGGGCATCACCGAGCCCGAGTCGGTCCGCCGTGCCGAGGCGCTGCTCGCCACGCTGACGGGGTTCGCGATCACCTGGTTGCTCGATCCCGCCTTCGACTTCCGCGAGCACGCCGAGCAGCTGCTCGTCGGGGAGCTGGTGCGCTGACCAGCTCGGCGAGCCGGCCGCAGCAGACCGATGCGGCGAATGGCCTCCCGAGGGGGCCGCGGCGGGTAGCCTGACGCCGTCGTCTGGGGAGTCCTCGCGTGATGCGTCGAACGGCGCTGCTCGGTGTCATCGGTCTGCTCGTCGCGGCGTGCTCGGACGGCGGGGGCGCCACCGAGGTTCTCGGCACCCAGATCGAGCGGTCGCCGGAGGTCGCCATCGACGCCGGCACGATCGCGCCCTCCGCGTCTCCCGCCGCCTCGCCGACCGTCGCCGCGAGTCCGAGCCAGGCCGCGTCGCCGACGGCGGCCGCGTCGCCGACCACGGCCGCGTCGCCGACCACGGCCGCGTCCTCGGGCACGGACGGGACGGGATCTCCCACGGAGGACCGGGGCGACGCCCCGGTCGCGACCGGGACTCCGCAGCAGCCGCCGCCGTCACCACGGCCCTCGCCCTCGCCCACGACCGAGACCGGCGAGCCGGCCCGGATGCAGGCCGTGCCGCCGGGTGACGGGCACAGCTACGTGACCTGGATGGTCGACGAGTCCACCGACGGCAGCGGTGCCACCCGCCGATCCTGGGTCGAGACCTCGGCGACTCCGCCGATGACCGCCGACGGCGACACCGGCCCGGTGCTCCGTGTCACGCTGAGCGACGCCGCCGACGGGCAGCCGGGCGACAGCCGGGACGCCGTCTGCGAGTCCTGGCTCGAGACGGACCCCAACGAGCAGGCCGTCGCGCGCGGCAGCGTCACGACCGCCCTCGTCCTCGATGGCGAGCCCGTGGCGTCGACCACGACGGTCCTCGACCGTGAGCTCGGTCCCGACGAGCGCACGCCGATCGTGCGCACCGACCCGCGCCGCGTCGGGATCGACGAGGTCGAGCAGGTGACCTGTCGCGTCACGTTCGCGCCGGCGTGAGCCGGTCGCTCGGCCTCCCCGGCGGGGGTTAGCCTGCCGTCCGTGGACACAGCCCCTGGACCCCGACGCGAACGTCCGGCGCGATGAGCCCGGGTGTGGCGCTCGTCGTCGTCCTGCTCCTGATCGCGGCCAATGGTCTGTTCGTCGCGGCCGAGTTCGGGCTCGTCGCGGTCAGCCGCGGCGCCCTCGAGGAGCGCGCCGAGGCGGGTGACCGGCCCGCACAGCTGGCCCTCGAGCTGACCCACCACCTGACCTTCGTGCTGTCGGCGGCGCAGTTCGGCATCACGGCGACCTCGCTCCTCGTCGGCTTCCTGGCCGAGGACGCGATCGGCGGGCTCCTGGTCGCACCGGTCGTATCGCGGCTCGGCATCACGGCCGGCACGACCCGGGCGATCTCCGTGACCGCCGCCTTCCTGATCTCGTCCGTGGTGCAGATGCTGCTCGGTGAGCTTGCTCCCAAGAACGTCGCCATCGCCCGCCCCGAGCTGACCGCGGTCCGGGTGGCCCGGCCGATGCGCTGGTTCAGCATGTGGTTCCGGCCCGTCATCCGCGTCTTCGACGTCCTGGCCGCCTGGATCACCCGCATCGTGCTGCGGGCCGAGGTCCACGAGGAGCTGCTCGGCGGTCACTCCCTCGACGACCTGTCCCGCATCATCGAGGCGTCCGGTGCCGAGGGATCGCTCAGCCGCGAGCAGGCCGAGCTGCTCCTGCGCGCCGTGGACCTCCGCGATCGCCGCATCAGCGAGGTCATGGTCCCGCGGCCCGACGTGGTCTGGATCGACCACGACGCCACCCTCGACGACCTGCGGGGTCAGGCCCGCACGACGGGGCACTCGCGGTTCCCGGTGCGCGGGGACGACGAGGACGACGTTGTCGGAACCGTCCACGTCAAGGACCTGCTCGGCATCCCGCCGGAACGCCGGCCCGTGGTGCCGGTCGCGGCGGTGTCCTCGCCGGCGCTGGTCGTCCCCGAGTCGGACCGGGCACAGCGGCTGCTCGCCCAGCTGCGCCGGCAGCACCGCACCTTCGCCGTCGCGGTCGACGAGTACGGCGGCACCGCCGGCATCGTCACCCTCGAGGACCTGCTCGAGCAGCTCGTGGGCGACATCGAGGACGAGTTCGACCGTGACATGGTGCGCATCCGCCGGCTCAGCCCCGACCGGTTCGTGGTCCAGGGCAACCTGCGCGCCGACCGCGTCGGCGACCTCGTCGGGGTGGAGGTGCCCGAGGGCGACTACGAGACCGTCGCCGGCTTCGTGATCCAGCGGCTCGGGCACATCCCGTCCGCCGGTGAGCAGCTCGAGCACGACGGCTGGGAGTTCCGCGTCACCGCCGTCGAGGGCGTCCGCGTCGCCACCATCGAGCTGCACCGTCTGCCGACGGCGCACGCCGAACCGGGTCGGGGAGACGCGCCATGACCCCCGGAGTCCTCGCCGTCGTCGAGCACGGGACGTTCTCGTGGTGGGCGGTCGCGGCCACCCTCGCCCTGCTCGTCGCGAACGGGTTCTTCGTCGCGGTGGAGATCAGCCTGCTCGCCGCCCGCCGCGCGCGGATCGAGGAGCGCGCCGAGGCAGGCGATCCCCGTGCCGTGCAGGCCCTGGCCGCCCTGCAGGAGCTCTCGATCACGTTCTCGGGCGCGCAGCTCGGCATCACCATGGCGTCGCTGGGGCTCGGCGCGATCGCCGAGCCGGCCGCCGCGGCGCTGCTCGAGCGGGCGCTCGACCTCGCCGGGCTGCCGGCCCGGCCACGCGGGGCGCTGGCCTTCGCGATCGGTCTCGCGATCGTCGTGCTGCTGCACATGGTCGTCGGCGAGATGGCACCGAAGAACCTGGCGCTCGGCCGGGCCGAGGACGTGTCCCTGCGTCTCGCGCGGACGTTCCGGGTCTTCGTGATCGTCCTGCGTCCGCTCATCGTCGCGCTGAACTGGACGGCGAACGCGCTCGTACGGATGGTCGGGATCGAGCCGGTGGACGACGTCGGGCTCGTGCACACCCCCCAGGAGCTGCTGCTCGCCCTGCGCGAGTCCCGCCGCTACGGCACCGTCTCCGCGCAGGACGCGCGGGTGCTGACCGCGGCGCTCCGCCTCTCGGAGATCGACGCCGAATTGGCCATGACGCCACGTGTCGACCTGGTGGCGCTGCCGGCCGGCGCGCCGATCGCCGACGTGCTCGACCGGGCGGGGGACACGGGCTTCACCCGCTTTCCCGTCTACGGGGACGACCTCGACGACATCATCGGGATCGTCCACGTCAAGGACGTGCTCATCGCCGACGACGAGGAGCTCGCCGGTCGTACCGTGTCGGACATGCTCCGGCCCGTCCTGGCCGTCCCCGAGAGCCGCGACCTCGAGCACCTGCTGGGCGACATGCGTGCCGACCGCGCCCACGCGGTGCTCGTCGTCGACGAGTTCGGCGGCACCGCGGGCATGCTCACCTTCGAGGAACGTCCTCGAGGAGCTCGTCGGCGAGATCGAGGACGAGTTCGACCCGGCCGGCGGGCTGGCACGACGGACCGGGCCGCGCACCTGGGTCGTGGCCGGCACCGTGCGCCGCGACGAGCTCCGGCGCCTCGTCGGTCTCGTCCTGCCGGAGGGGGAGGCCGAGACCGTGTCCGGCTACCTCACCGAGGTGCTGGGTCGCCTGCCCCGGCGTGGGGACGCCGTCGAGGTGGAGGGCTGGCAGCTGCGGGTGCGCAGCCTCGCCGGCCGCCGGGCCGGGGACGTGGAGGTCGCCGCGCCGCCGCCGGCGGGGCCCACGTCATGACCCGGCGGGCGTCCCGCGGGCGGCTCCGCCCGCCGTCGCGCTCACGGACGTCGAGGCGCCGCCGAGGACCCTGGTGAGGACCACGTCGAGGCGCTCGCCGCGCACGTAGATCGACACCGGCGTGTCGACCGAGACGACGAGCACCACGAGCTCGGGATGATCGTGGGAGTAGCGGTGGGCCGAGGTGTGCCGCGTGCCGCGGCCCGGCGGCACGGCCTCACGGGCCGCGCGGCTGGGCAGCAGCGTGGCGCCGTACCCGGTGACGACGCCGTCCGCCGTCACGAGCATGGCACCGTCGGCCTGGGCGATCGCACTGCGCAGCGCCGGGAAGTGGACCCGGTTCGTGACCGTGAACGCCGGGACCGGGCGGGTCGCCTCCACGCCCGGGAAGCCACCCGTCTGCTTCGGGTCCCACACCAGGGTGACGCCGATCCCCTCCGGGCTGCACCACTGCACGCAGAGCTCGAGGAGCCCCTGCAGCACGGCAGGATCGCACTCCTCGACCGACTGCTGCAGCTGCTCCGCGACGATCTCGGCGCGCGGCTTGCCGAGCCACCGGCTGCCGTCCCAGATGAGGCCCGCGTCCGGCGTGACCACGTCCACGGTCCCCGCGGGGGTCCGGCGCACCGCCAGGAGATCCGCCTCCTGCACGAAGCTGGTGAGCCGCGCCACGTCGGCGGTCCCGCGGGTGAGGCAGGCGACGGCGTGGACGCGCTCCGGGTCGCGGACGAGGAAGGTCCGCTGCCCGTCCGCGAACCGGCGGGCATCCGCGGTCGGCGTGTCGTCGACGGGCACCATGGTCACCCCGGGCAGACGCGGCACCTCGGCGGGATCGCTCGTCATGATGACGCTGCCGAAGGTCGGGATCCGCCCCTCGTGGGGACGCGGCGACCGGGCCGCGTCGACCTCCTCGAGCAGCGCCCGTCCCACCGGTCCCTCGAGTGGGACGGGGGCGCCTGCCCGGTCGAGCTCCTCGCGGAGCCGGTCGAGACGGTGTCCCGGATGGTCGTGCAGCACCGGCCGCTCCCTTTGTCGCTCCCTCGATCTCCGTACGAAGCGTGACCTGCTGCGTACGGTCCGGCAGGCGCCGCGCCCGGTCCGGACGGTCAGGCCTCGGCCCTTCGGGGACGACCGGCCCCCGGTCGGGGTGCCGGGGGTCAGGCGCTGGTGGCCGGGGCGGGCGCCAGCTGATCGCCGAGGGGCCCGAGCACGTCGGCGAGGCCGGCGTCCAGCTTCACGGTCGCGTGCGGGTCCCCTCGAGTCGTGCCGCGGTTGACGATCGCGACGGGGAGCCCGCGTCGGGCGGCCGCCGTGACGAACCGGTAGCCGGATCCGACCGTCAGGGACGAGCCGAGGACGAGCAGGGACCTCGACCGGTCGAGCAGCGCCAGCGAGCGCTGAAATCGCTCGCGCGGGACCGCCTCGCCGAAGAAGACGACGTCCGGCTTGAGGATCCCGCCGCAGCGGCGGCAGTCGACGACGCGGAAGCGCGACTCGTCCGCGGCCGTGAGCGCCACGTCACCGTCGGGGCGCAGTCCGCCGACGGCATCGACGGTGGCGCGGAAGGCCGGGTTGACGGCGTCGAGCCGCAGGGCGACCTCGAGGCGCGGGCGTCGGTCGCCGCAGCCGAGACACACCACGGTGTCGAGCCGGCCGTGCAGGTCGACCACGTCGCGGCTGCCGGCGCGGGTGTGCAGGCCGTCGACGTTCTGGGTCACCACACCGCTGAGCCGGCCGCCGTCCTCGAGCGCGGCCACCACGCGGTGCGACACGTTCGGGAGCGCGTTCGCGACCCGCGGCCAGCCGAGGTGGCTGCGGGACCAGTACCGACGCCGATCCTCGGCGGACGCGACGAACCGCTGGTAGGTCATCGGGGCGGCGTGCCGGCGACGGCCGCTCGGCCCGCGGTAGTCGGGGATCCCCGAGTCGGTGGACACACCCGCGCCGGTGAGCACCAGCACGTCGCCGGCCGCGACGAGGCGGATCAGGGCCGCGCGGTCGTGGAGGGTCGCGGGGTCGTGGGACGCCGGGGCGGCGGGGACGGTCATGTCCGCAGCGTACGTCCGAGCCGGGGGTATCGCCGTCGCTGCCTACGGCGTCCGCGGAGCGAGGGCCCCCGACGGGTCGACGATGAGCGGACCGTGGCCGTGGTCGTCGCAGTAGACGGGGATCGCCATGCTGGCGCCGTCGGGGTCCGCCCACCGGCACAGCAGCCGCCACCGTCGGGCGTCGTCGAGGCTGTCGGTCGCGATGGCGTCCGAGACGACCGCCACGCGTGGTGTCCCGTCGTCGTCCCGCACCTGGATGCGGTCCCCGGTGACGTAGGGGCTGCGTCCACGGGGGTGCACCCGCGTGCGCCGGCGTTGCGACGTACCGGGCTGGTCGCGTTGCTGCTGTAGCTGCAGGAGAGCGCCGGTGATCGCCTCGAGGTCGTGGACGTCGGCATGCGCATCCGCGTCGGTGGGCGCGGTCCCATCGGCACCGGACCCGTCGGCGCCGTCGCCGACCGTGAGGACCTGCGCCGCGGCACACACGGATCGCAGCGTGGCGAGGGTGTCAGGCCCCCACCCGGGGTCCGTGGAGCGATCCACGATCACGAGCCCCGGCTGGTGGATGCGGACGGCCTCCAGCCCCACGTCGATCCGATCGCACTCGGCGGCGACGCGGAAGCGTCCCCCCCTGGCCAGCGACCGTCGGATCGCTTCCCGGAACACGGGGTCGTCGTCGATGATGACCACGGCCGTCTGCATCGCGGATTTCCTTTCCATCCCGCGGCGTCGGCCTCTGCCGACGCTGCCCGCGCGCCAAACAGGAAAGCCGATGAGCGGAGCCCGGAGCCCCCTCGCGACCCTGTCGGTTCCGACAGGGTGACGCAGAATACGGCCCATTCGGGGCAGCGGGTGACCCGTTCGTGCGAGCATGCCAGCTGCCGGCGTCCACGGCATGCGATCCCCGAACGGGACGAGCGGCGCAACGCACAGCGAGGCCCGGCGCCTGGGGCGCCGGGCCAGGGATTGCGCCGGGACGGCCGGCCGCAGCCGGGCGACGGTCCCGACGGCGTCGATCAGGAGCCGACGGCCTCGCGGGCGGCGTCGCGCGCGCGATCGAAGATGCCGGCGATCGGACCGACGGCCGCGCGGACCTCCGGCGTCTGCGGGGTCTTCGGGTGCGGATGCGTCGGCGCGGTCTCCTTCACCTTGCGGAACCCGTCGGCCATCGCGGTCAGGCGCTGCTCGTCGAGCTCGCGCAGGCGGGGGAACTCCTCGGACTCCTCGTAGGTGGCGTGCTGGAGCACGTCGTCGCGGAGCTCGCGGAAGGAGGCGAGGAACTCGTCGCTCTGCGAGTCCATCGACTCCATGCTCGCCATGAGCTTCTCGGCCTTGCTCTCCTCCTCCAGGGCCGTCTTCGCGACCGCCTCGCCCTGGGCCACCTCGTCACGGGTCGTGGGGTGCACGATCGACTCCTCGGCGGCCTCGTGACGGGCCAGCTCGAAGACGATCTTCTGGAAGAGGTCGCCGCGCTCGTCGGGACGGCAGGTCTCGAGCTCGTCGAAGAGGCTGCGGAAGAGGTCGTGGTCGCTCGTGAGCAGGTCGATGATGTCCTGCGTTGCCATGGGGACTCCTCGGTCGGGAGCGGGTGCGGTGCTGCGCGGGTGCGCACCGACCATGCTGTGGGATCGGGCCTGCACGCCGGCGTGTGCGGCACCGACGCCCGTCCACGCCCCCGCTCTCCGGCGGCGGCCGGACGGGGGACCGAGGTGCGGCTGGCCTTACGTCGTGTGAGGTTCCGACTCGCGTGCGTCCTCGGGGTCCGCGTCGTCCGCATCACTCGTGTCGTCCCCGCCGGCGGCCTCGGCGGCGGAGCGGCTCTCGTCCCCCTCGCTCACGTCGACGTGGCGCTTGCGCTCGGCGGCCACCCGGCGTGGCCCCACCTGCACGAGACGCAGCAGCGTGACCAGGGCGATCCCGCCGACGGCGTTCCCCGCCGCCCACAGCAGGAACATCCCGAACCACTCCGCGTACCCGTACGGAGCCCCGGTCAGGATCCCGGCGAAGACCTCCAGGGACGCGACGATGACGTGGGAGAGGTGGCCGAACGAGAGCAGGAACGCGGCGCTGATGGCGGCGACGAGCCGGCCACCGAGGGTCGAGGCGCCGGACTGCATCCAGGTCATCAGCGTGATGACGATGCCGGCGAGCACGGCGCTGGAGAAGCCCTGCAGCCCGATGCCGCGAGAGACGAACACGTTGCCGACCTCGGCCGCCGTGTCCCCCACGTCCGGGAACGCGTGGACGATGATGACCATCATGACGAACCCGCCGAGCAGGTTCGTCAGCGCCGTGCCGACCCACAGGCGCAGGACCTGACCGACCCGGGCCTTCTTGGCGGCGACGGCGGCGACGGGGAGCAGGAAGTTCTCGGTGAACAGCTCGCTGCCGGCGAGCGTCAGCGCGATGAAGCCGATGCTGAAGGCGAGGGCGGCGGCGAGCTCGTTGCCCGTGTGGTCGCGGACGATCAGCGCGGCGAGCACACCGACGCTCACGTCGATGCCGCCGACCATGCCCGTGGCGAGCAGTGCCGGCCAGGTGCGGTGGACGCGTTGGGCGCCTTCCTCGACGGACTGACGGAAGGCCTCGGTCAGGTTGTCGGCCATGGGGGGCTCCCGGGATGCTCGCCGTCGGGGGCGGCGATGGTCGCCAGACGGTAGGCCCTACCGTCGTCGACGTGATGCCCCGGACGGTGGCCTTCGGGCAGTGCCCGCCAGGATGGACGTAGGCAGTGCCCCTGCCTCATATAGGTGGCGCTGCCGATGTGCGTGGAAGGGGTCATGACGGAGTCTGCCGGTTGTCAGCACGACACCCGAGGAGACCCCGATGCACGACACCACCTACCTGATCATGACCATCCGCCACCAGGAGCTGCTCGCCGAGGCCGCACGTGCGCGTCGGCTGGGCCCCCGCCGCTCCCGCCGTCGCCGCCGGCAGGAGCGCGGCGGGGCCGTCGTCCCGCTTCCCCGCCGGTCCGCCTCACCGTCCCAGGACGGTGAGGCGGCATGAGCGCCGTCCTGCAGCGCACGGGGTCGCCGAGGCTCCGTGCGCTCGACCGGCGCCGGCTCGACCGTGACGCCCTCGTCGACATCGGCCCCATCCTCGTCGGGGTCGCCCCCTTCGGGATGCTCATCGGCGTCGCCATCGCCACCGGACCGGTGCCGAACGTCGTCGGATACGCGAGCGCGCTGATGATCTTCGCCGGCTCCGCACACCTGGCCGCCATCACCCTGCTGGACGGGCGCCGGCGTCGTCACGGTGCTGGCGACCGTCGCCATCATCAACGCCCGCCTGCTCATGTACGGCGCCGCGATGGCGCCGCGGTTCCGCCCCCAGCCGGGCTGGTTCCGCTGGCTCGGGCCCCACCTGATGGTGGACCAGATGTTCGCCATCGCATCGAGCCGTGAGGAGCTGGACGACCCCGCCCGGTTCCGCCGGTACTGGCTGACCGCCGGAGGTGCCCTCGCCCTCGTCTGGATGACCGCCGTCGGTGCCGGCCTGCTGATCGGCCCGGCGCTGGGCTCCGGGGCGCCCTTCGACATCGCGATCGCCGCCGTGTTCGTCGGGCTGCTCGTCCCCAGGTGCACCGACCGCCCCGCACTCGCCGCCGCGCTGACCGCTGCCGCCGTGACCATCCTCGCCCGCGGCCTGCCGAACGGCAGTGGCCTGCTCGCCGGCGCCGTCGCCGGGATGGTCGCCGGCGTCCTCACGGAAGGAGGCGTCATGACCGCGTTCGCCGTGCTCGCCGCCGCAGGCCTGATCAGCTGGATGCTGCGGGTCGCCTTCGCCAGCGCCGTCCCGCCCGAGCGGCTCCCGGCCGCCGTCCGCCGTGGGCTGCGCCATGTCGCCCCCGCCGTCATCGCCGCGCTGCTCGCCACGAGCCTCGCCGGCCATGGCCACGCCGTCGACCTGGGGACGCTCGCGCCGCGCCTGCTGGCGCTGGCCGTCGCCGGGATCGTCACCTGGCGGACCCGGAACCTCGCCCTGACCGTCGCGACCGCCGTCGGCGTGCTGTGGCTGCTCACCCTCTGACTCGCCCGGAGACATCATGCATGCCACCACGATCATCATCGGCGCCGGCCAGGCCGGTCTCGCCCTGAGCCGCTGCCTCACCGAGGCCGGCCACGACCACCTCCTCCTCGAGCGCGGACGCGTCGCCGAGCGCTGGCGCAGCGAGCGGTGGGACTCCTTCCGCCTGCTCACGCCGAACTGGCAGACCCGGCTGCCCGGCTTCCGCTACCAGGGCCCGGAGCCCGACGGGTTCATGGACAAAGGCCAGGTCGTCGACTTCTTCGACGCCTACGCCGCATCCTTCGCACCGCCCGTCCGGACCGGCGTGACCGTGACCCGGGTCACGCAGCGCCCCGGCGGCGGCTGGCGGGTCGTCACCGACCGCGGCGAGTACGAGGCGGCGAACGTCGTCGTGGCCACCGGTCACATGGACCGGCCGACCGTGCCCGCCACGGCCGCCCGGATGCCGGCGGGGGTCGACCAGCTGCACAGCAGCCAGTACCGCAACCCGGGACAGCTGCCGGCGGGCGCTGTGCTGGTCGTGGGCGCCGGCCCCTCGGGCCAGCAGATCGCCGACGAGCTCGGCCGCGCCGGCCGGCGCGTGGTCCTGGCCGCCGGACGGCACCGGGCGCTGCCGCGCCGGTACCGGGGCCACGACGTGTACTGGTGGATGGAGCGGCTCGGCCTCCTCGACCGCACGGTCGACACGCTCCCGGATCCCGACCAGGCGCGCGACACGCGGAGCAGCGTCCTCGAAGGTGGCACGGAGGACCTCGACCTACGCCGGCTGCACCGCCACGGTGTCCAGCTGACGGGGCGTCTGCTGCTGGTCGAGGGCACCCGCGTGGCCTTCGGCAGCTCGCTGGCCGACGACCTCGCCGACGCGGACGCGCAACGCGACGCGTCTGCGCTGCCTCGTCGACGACCACGTGCGCCGGACGGGGCTGGCCGTGCCCGGCAAGCCGTGGGAACGGCCGGCCGTGCCCCGATGGGCATCTGGGGCACCCGTCGCCCTCGACCTGCGGCGCGAGGGCATCACGACCGTGATCTGGGCCACCGGCTACCACCGTGACTGGTCCTGGATCGACGCCGACGTGTTCGACGACGCGGGCGAGCCGGTCCACCGGCGCGGGGTCACGGCCGCCCCCGGACTCTCCTTCCTCGGGCTGCGCTGGCTGTACCGGCGCAACTCCGGGTTCATCGACGGTGTCGGACTCGACGCCGTCCACCTGGCCGGCCGGCTGACCAACGTCCGCCGGCCGTCGCTGGTCGGCGCCGCCGCGTGAGCCGGCGCCCCGATCCGTGTGGGCAGTGCCCACGCCCGACATGGGCAACGCCTACCGATGGCTCCAGTCGCTCCGCAGGAGACAGTGCGAACGGCTCGACCGAACCGAGCACCACCGAACCGAGCACCACCGGACCGAGCACCACCGAACCGAGCACCACCGAACCGAGCACCACCGAACCGAGCACCACCCACCACCACGAGGAGACACCGATGAGCCAGATGACCGCCAACCGCCCCGCCCGCAACGGCGTGGACGTCCCGACCCTGTTCGCCACGCTCGATGTGGTCAAGGAGCACCCGGAAGCGGCGCAGTTCCAGTTCCGGGCCACCAACCGCTGGGTCAGTGGCACGCACAGCCAGTCCACGATCCGCGGCTTCTACGGCACGGGCCAGGAGCTCGCGCACAACCAGACGCACGTCTTCGACGCCGACCACCCCGAGGTCCTGACGGGCGCCGACCGCGGCCCCACCCCGGTCGAGTACCTGCTCGTCGGCCTGACCGCCTGCCTGACCGCAGGTATCGCCAACGTCGCCTCCGCCCGCGGGATCGACCTCACCGAGGTCAGCTCGACCATCGAGGGCGACATCGACCTGAACGGGATCCTCGGCCTCTCCGACAGGGTCCGCAACGGCTACCAGGGCATCCGCGTCCACTTCACGATCAAGGGCGACGCCCCGGCCGAGAAGCTCCGCGAGGTCGTGTCCCAGTCCCGTGCGCGGTCTGCCGTCTACGACGTGCTGACCAACGGCGTCCCCGTGTCCGTCACGGTCGACGCCGCCTGACCCCGCAGCGATCCACCACCCGACTCGGGGGCGCCGTCCACGGCGCCCCCGACCTCCACCACCACGACCAGAAGGGCCGATCTGCCATGGAACGCTATGACGCCGTCATCGTCGGGGCCCGGGTGGCCGGAGCCGCCACCGCCCTCCAGCTCGCCCGTCGCGGCCACCGCGTCCTCGTCCTGGACCACGCCCGCCGGGGTTCGGACACGCTGTCCACCCACGCGCTCATGCCTGCCGGCGTCGAGCTGCTCGACCGCTGGCGGCTGCTCGACCGGCTCACGGCGGCCGGCACCCCGCCCATCCACCAGGTGACGTTCCACTACGGCGACGAGGCCGTTCCGGTGGCCGCTCGTCGACCGCTGTACGCCCCGAAGCGCACCGTCCTCGACCCGCTGCTCGTCGACGCGGCCGAGGAGGCCGGCGCCGAGTTCCAGTTCGGTGTCGCCGTCGACGACGTGGTTCGCGACGCGCACGGCCGTGTCATCGCCGTCGAGGCACACGACCGCGGCGGCCGCCGGTGGTCCACCCGTGCACGGGTCGTCGTGGGTGCCGACGGCCGCGGCTCGCGGGTCGCCGCCGCCGTCGGCGCGCCGGTCACCCACACGGGGCGCCACGCCAGCGCCTGCGTCTACGGCTACTGGGCCGACGTGCCGACCGAGGGCTACCACTGGTGCTTCGCACCGGGTGCCGGCGCCGGCCTCATCCCGACGAACGACGGTGACACCGTCGTGTTCGTGGCCGTGCCCCCGGCTCGCTTCCACGCCGAGCTGCGCCACGACCTCGCCCGCGCCGTGCCACGTCTGCTCGCCGAGATCACCTCGGACGCCGCGGACCGGCTCGCCGCCGGTCGGCAGGTCGGTCGCGTCCGCGGCTTTCCGGGCGTGCCCGGCTGGCTGCGTCAGCCGTGCGGCCCCGGCTGGGCGCTGGTGGGCGACGCCGCCTACTTCAAGGACCCGCTGACCGCGCATGGCATGACCGACGCGCTGCGCGACGCCGACCTGCTCTCGCGGGCGCTCGACGCCGCGTGGACGGGGGCGGTGGCCGAGGCAGACGCGCTCGACGGGTATGCACGCCTCCGCGACACGCTGTCGGCGCCCCTGTTCGCCACCTCGGACGTGATCGCGTCCTACCGGTGGGACCTGCCGGCGCTTCGGGCCCACCACCTCGCCCTGAGCGACGCGATGAAGCACGAGGGGCAGGTCCTGCGCGCCCTCGCCCGCGACGGCGTGGAGGCGACGCCGTCGGCCGCGGCCTGATCGCCCCGTCGACCGTCGTCCGGACACGCGAACCGGGCAGTCCCGACATCGGGTGGACAGACCACCGGCAACCTGCTGTGCTCGCGCCGCCAGGGGCGCGCGCGGCCGAGGGGATCGGAGACCACGTGACCGACCTGCTCGAACGCGACCACGACCTGGCCAGGCTGCGTGACGCCGTCCGCGATGCCGCCGAGGGCCGCGGCTCGGTCGTGCTCGTGTCAGGCGAGGCGGGCATCGGCAAGTCGAGCCTGGTCCGCGCCTTCCGTGACGAGCCCGGCATCGAGTGCCGGCTGCTCATCGGCTGGTGCGACGACTTCCTCACGAGCCGCACCCTCGGTCCGTTCCACGACGTGGCACGTGCCGCAGGCGGCGCGCTCGCGGACGTGGTCGCGTCGGCCGACACCGGCGCCCTCCTCGACACGCTGCTCACCGAGCTGGACCACCCGCTGCGCCCCACGGTGCTGGTGCTCGAGGACGTCCACTGGGCCGACGAGGCCACGCTCGACGTGCTGCGGTTCGTCGGGCGCCGCATCAACCGGCTGCGAGGCGTCCTCGTCGTGACCTACCGCGACGACGAGGTCGGGACCGACCATCCGCTGCAGGGTGTCCTCGGGGTGCTGCCGAGCACCTACGTCCGTCGGATCTGGCTCCGGCGCTTCACCGCGGGGGCGGTCGCGACGCTGACCGCCGGCACGGACCTGGACCCCGAGGAGGTGCTGCAGGTCACCGCCGGCAACCCCTTCTTCGTGACCGAGGTCGTCCACACCGGTGACCGGGTGCCGGCGAGCGTCGCCGATGCCGTCGTCGCACGCGTCCAGACGCTCCCGCCCCCGGCGCGCGCCGCGATCGAGCTGCTGTCGGTCATCCCGCGCCGGGCGCACATCGAGCGGGTGCAGGCCCTGCTGGACGATCCCAACGTCCTCGCCGTGGCCGAGGAGCGCGGTCTCCTCACGGTCGTCAACGGCCTCGTCGGGTTCCGCCACGAGCTCGCCCGCCAGGCGGTCCTGGCGGCGCTGCCGGTGGCCACCCAGCTGCGCCACCACCAGCGGGTGCTCGACCTCCTCCTCGACGCGGATCCGCCCGACGGCCCGGCGATCCTCCATCACGCCGTGGCCGCCGATCGCGGCGACGTCGTCGCGCGCTACGGGCCCGCCATCGCGCACGAGGCCTTCCGCGCCGGCGCCCACCGCGAGGCGCTCGGCCACCAGGAGCAGCTCCTCGCCCACCCGTCCCTCCTCCCCGGGGAGACGCTCGCCCGCGTCCTCGAGGAGCATGCGTGGTCGCTGTACAACCTGCACCGGTTCAGCGAGGCCGCTGAGGCGGCCGACCGCGCGGTGGCGCGGCGGGAGCAGGCACTCGACCGGGCCGCGCTCGGACGCAGCATCCTGACGGCGGCGCGCATGGCCTACTTGACGAGCCGCCCCGGTCGCTGCCTGTCCCTCATCGACCGGGCCGACGCGCTCGTCGCCACGCTCGACGACCCGACGCTCGCGGCGGAGGTCCACGTGGCCCGCGCCACGATGCTGCACCTCTCCGACCGCCACGGGGAGGCCATCGCCGAGGCCCGTGCGGCCAGTGCGGCCGTCACCGCCGAGGAGCGGCCCGACCTCCACGTGCTCGTCGCGTCTACCGCGGAGGGGCGCGGACCTTCCTCGGCGACGAGCGCGGCCTCGAGGAGATACGCGAGGCGATCGCTCTCGGGCGCCGGACCGGGCAGGTCGAGCCGGCCGCACGGGGCTACACGAACCTCGTCGAGTTCCTCGTCTCCCTGCGCCGCTGGGACGAGGCGATCGCCACCATCGAGGAGGCGGTCGCCTTCTACGACGACCACGACTTCCGTGCGCACCGGTACAACACGGTGGGGCAGCGAGCCCGGCTCGACCTGCTGCAGGGCCGCTGGGCCGCCGCGGAGCGCCGACTCGCGGAGCTGTCGGCCAGCGAGGCACAGGCAGGCGTCCTCGCCGCGATCTCCTACGGAAGCCTGGCGCTCCTGGCCGTGCGACGGGGCGACGACGACGCCGCCGAGCAGGTCGCGCGAGCGTGGGACCTCGCCCTGCGCACCGACCAGGACTGGTACGTCGTCGAGTCGGCCGTGGCCGGGCTCGAGCTCGCCTGGACCCGGCAGGAGGTGGCACTCGCCGACCCCTTCGTCGTCCCCGCGCTCGAGGCCAGCGCCGGACGGTTCTGGGACGACTGGATCCGTTGGCGGCTCCTCCTGCTCGGCCGCGGCGTCGGGCCGGCGCCAACGACGGTCTGCGAGCCGGAGCACACCGCCCTGACGACCGGGGCGGCCGCCGCCGTCCCGGGATGGGAGGTGCTCGGGATGCCCTACGAGCAGGCGCTCGAGCTCCTGCGGGTCCGTACGGTGGACGCGACCTTCGAGGCGGTCGCCATCTTCGACGAGCTCGGGGCCGCCCCCGCCGCCCGGATCGCCCGCCAGCAGCTGCGTGACCTCGGTGTGACCCGCGTGCCCCGCGGTCCCGTCGCCAGCACCCGGGAGAACCCGGCCGGGCTGACCGACCGGCAGGTCGAGGTGCTCGCGCTGCTCCGCGAGGGGCTGACGAACTCCGAGATCGCCGAGAGGCTCGTCGTGTCGGTCCGCACCGTCGACCACCACGTCTCCGCCGTGCTCACGAAGCTCGGGGTCGCCACCCGGCAGGAGGCCGCCGCGACGCCCGCCGCAGCCGCGACCGCCGGCCTGGGGGCCTCGTCGTCCCGACCCGGGTGACCCGACCCGGACGGATCCGGGTGTCGTGCTCGGGAACACCGCCAACGTCCGCGGTCGTCCGCCGTGCGGACGATGCCTGTCGACGCCACCCGGCACGCCCCTGCGGACTCACCGGGGCGACTGGCCGACACGTCACCGCCCCCGCCGATCGGCGAGGGCGGTTGGCTCGAGCGGTGGGGCGTGCCTACTCGGGGATCTCCTCCCACCACTGGCACCACCACTCGGCCCCGACGAGGATGCGCAGCTTCGGGTGCCAGCAGTAGCTCAGGCTCTCGTCCGGGTTGAGGTAGTAGAGACAGTTGTCGCACCGCTCGTCGCCCTTCGGCTGACCGCGCAGCACGTTGTCCTCGATGAGGTGCTGGAGCTCGAGGGCCTTGCGCTCGTCCTCCTCGGTGGGCTCCGGAACGGGAAGGTCGACGTCGGACATGGGCTCTCCTTGTCTGGGTCGGGAACGGGCGGGTTCGGACGACTGTTCGGGGTCTGGTCGGACGCTGGGAGACGCCGCCCACCCTATTGCTGAGAACCATTCTCATGCGAATTCTGGTGGGGCCGTTCGATACGCAGAGGTTCCGCGGCGCCGGTTTCCGGGGAGGGCCGGGGGCGGTGTGGTCTGCGCGCGACAGCAACCGGCGTATCCGGCGGTTTCTGGGGGAGGGCCGGGGGCGGTGTGGTCTGCGTGGGTCAGCAACCGGCGTATCCGGCGGTTTCTGAGTGGAGGGCCGGGGCGGTGTGGTCGGCTGGGCCCGGCAACCGGCGCGTCCGCAACGGACCACTAGCATCTCGGCCGTCGTCGACGACAGGCCGGACGGGTGAACGAGGATCCACGCGCGCGTGCTGCCGCGGCGCTGCGGCGGCTCGGGCACGCGCTCATGGGGCACGAGGCCGACGAGGACCTGCTCCGCCGGGTCGCCGAAGCCGCCGACCGGGTCGCGACCGACCTCGAGGCAGCGCCGCCGCGCGAGCGCGACCTGCTCGAGATGAAGCGGCGCATGTTCGACGTCGAGGTCGCGGACGGCGAGACCGTCTCACACTTCGACGAGTGCTTCGTCTCCGGGTCCCAGAACCCGATGGGCATTGCCATCGAGGTGCGGCGGGAGGGGGACGAGGCCGTCGCCGACGTGAACCTCGGCCCGGCCTTCGAGGGTGCTCCCGGACGCTCCCACGGCGGGATCGTCGCGGCGATCTTCGACGACGTGACCGGCTACCTGCTGACCCTGCTGCGCCAGCCGGCGTTCACCGGCGAGCTGACCATCCGCTACCTGGCGGCGACCCCGATCGACCAGCCGCTCGAGTTCCGGGCCCGGGTGCTGCACCGCGACGGCCGCAAGATCCACACCGAGGCCGAGGCCCACGCGAACGGTGACATCGTCGCGAAGGCCGAGGCGCTGTTCATCACGATCGACGCCAGCCACATGCGTCCCTGATGGGGTTCACCCGCGAGGAGCTCGACGCGCAGGTCGGCCGCACCGTTCCCGATCTCGTCGGCGACGACGTCCGGCTGCTGTTCGTCGGGATCAACCCCGGACTGTGGACCGCGGCTGCGCAGGCCCACTTCGCCCATCCCGGCAACCGCTTCTACAAGGCGTTGTACGCCGCCGGGATCACCGGCCAGCTCCTCGAGGTCGCCGACGGGATGAGCGACGAGGACGCCGCGGCGCTCACCGGTCGGGGGATCGGGATCACCAACCTCGTCGACCGCGCCACCGCCCGTGCCGCCGACCTCGGGCGCGAGGAGCTGCGACGCGGCGCCACGACGCTCGAGGAGAAGGTCGAAGCATGGTCGCCGGCGGTCGTCGCGGTCGTCGGCATCACGGCGTACCGCACGGCCTTCGACCGTCGTGACGCCGCCGCCGGACGGCAGCCCGTCGACCTCGCCGGCGCGGCGCTGTGGGTGCTCGGCAACCCGAGCGGCCTCAACGCCCACGAGTCCGTCGCGTCGCTGGCGGAGAGCTACCGCCAGGCCGCCGAGGCCGCCGGGATCCCGCTCGACGCCCCGCGCGAGTTGACCCCTGCCGGCTGACCAGCGGCGCTCACCGTCCGAACACGGTCCGGACCACGGCCTGCAGCGCCCGGGCGCCCAGCACGCGCGGGAACCACTGCGGCTCCCGCGGCAGGTCGAGCCGGCCGCGGGTCACCGACTGGGTGTAGGTGAACGCCCCCAGCCCCGCGTCGCCGGACATGCGCCCCGACCCGGAGTCGCCGACCCCGCCGAACGGCAGCGCCGGCACCCCGAAGTTCACGAGCGCGTCGTTGATCGACACCGCCCCGGCGCGCAGCGACGCGGCGACCCGGCGGCCCCGGCGCGCGTCCCGGGTGAACACCGACGCCGCGAGCCCGTAGGGCGTGTCGTTGGCCAGCCGGACCGCCGCCGCCTCGTCGGGCACCCGCATGATCGGCAGCACGGGCCCGAACGTCTCGTCACGCATCACGGCCATCGTGTGGTCCACGTCGACGAGCACGGTCGGGGCCAGCGCCGGCCGCCCGTCGACCGCCAGCGTCTGCCCGCCGTGCCGCACCCGCGCGCCCCGCTCGCGGGCGTCGGCGAGCTGCGCGGCGACCGTCTCGGCCTGCGAATCGACGCTGAACGGCCCGACCTCGCGACGCCAGTCGCCGGTGGCGGTCACCGCGCCCATCGCGAGGTCGACCTCGGCGAGGAAGGCGTCGTACACGGCGTCGACGACGTAGCAGCGCTCGACCGACACGCAGGTCTGGCCGGCGTTGAGGAACGCGCCCCACACCGCCGCGCGAGCGGCGCGGCGCAGGTCGGCGTCCTCGAGCACGAGCAGCGGGTCCTTGCCGCCGAGCTCCAGCACGGCGGGGACGAGCCGCCGACCGGCCCGGGCCGCGACGGCACGCCCGCCGGCCGTGGAGCCGGTGAACGCCACCACGTCGACCCGGTCGACCAGCGCCTCGCCGACCGCCGGCCCGCCCTGAACCACCTCGACGACCCCCGCCGGCAGCCCGGCGTCGGCCGCGACGGCCGCCAGACGCGCGGCGGTCGCCGGCGTCTGCTCCGACGGCTTGCACACCACCGTGCACCCGGCTGCGAGCGCGGTCACGGTCGGCGCCCAGGACAGGAAGAACGGGTAGTTCCACGGGGCGATCACACCGGCGACGCCGTAGGGCTCGTGGCGCACCCAGGCCCGCTTGTGCACGAGCGGGACGGCGCGCACCCGCCGGTCGGCCAGCAGCCGCGGGGCGTGGCGGGCGAGGTGGCCCGCGTACAGCGCGGAGGGCAGCACCTCGGTGAGGATCGCGTCTCCGAGTGGCTTGCCCGTGTCGGCGCGGACCGCCGCGGCGGTGGTCCGGGCGCTGCGTGCGACCGCTCGGCGCAGGGCCGTCAGGTACGGGGCGCGGCCGGCGGGCCCGAGCGCGCGCCAGTCCGGCCAGGCGGCCCGGGCGCGCCCCACCGCGTCATCGACGGACGGTGCGACGGACGGTGCGACGGTCGGGGCGGCGGTCGGGTCGGCGGGCACCGGTGCGCTCCTGCTCAGCATCCTGCTCGATCAGGTGTCCAGCGGCCCGGGCACCTGCGACGGGTCGATCGGGGAGAGCGCGTCGACCGCCTGCTGCAGCGGGTGCAGGAACGGCATCGCGGTCGGATCGAGCTCCTCGAAGGTGTCGAACCCGTCGAGCGTGCCGTCCTCGTCGATGCGCGAGGCGGTGATCTCCGGGTGGTGGCCCCGCGCCCCGTACACGACGACGACCGCGTCGTCGCCGTCGACCTCGGCCTCGGCGACGAACCCCCACGCGGGGGTCTCGGGGCCGGTGATCTCGTCCTGGGCCAGGTGGCTCAGCAGCGCGTGGCGCGCGTCGTCGTCGACGGGGAAGTCGGTCAGCTGGAGCAGCCGCGTCTTCGACCGGCCGGGCAGCACGACCGTCGGCGGCAGCGGCCGATCCTCGCGGCCCGACAGGTCGACCGCGGCCTCCTGGCAGACGTAGCGGAGCTCGGCGAACTGCACGCTACGGCCAGACGCTCGTGGTCGCGCCCTCGGACGCCGACCCCACCGTGCGCGCGTACTTCGCGAGCACCCCGCGGGTGTAGCGCGGCGGCAGCGGCGTGAAGTCCTGCCGGCGCCGGTCGAGCTCCTCCGCGTCGACGAGCACGTCGATCGAGCGGTCGGCGACGCTGATCTTGATCGTGTCACCGTCCCGGATGAGGCCGATCGGCCCACCGTCGGCGGCCTCGGGGGCGACGTGGCCGATCGAGAACCCGTGCGTCGCGCCCGAGAAGCGCCCGTCGGTGATCAGCGCGACCGTTCCGCCGAGTCCGGCGCCCTTCACGGCCGAGGTGACCGCCAGCATCTCGCGCATGCCGGGGCCGCCCTTCGGGCCCTCCCAGCGGATGACGATCACCTCGCCGTCGTTGATCCGTCCCGTCAGGACGGCTTCCATGGCTCCGTGCTCGCCGTCGAAGACCCGGGCCGGTCCTTCGAACTCCTGCTGCTCGGGCGGGATCCCGGCGACCTTCAGGACCGCCCCGTCGGGGGCCAGCGAGCCGCGCAGGATCGTCAGCCCGCCCTGCGCGTGGATCGGGGCGGACAGCGGGTGGACGACGGTGCCGTCGGGGGCCGGCGGGTCGAGCTCGCGCAGGTTCTCCTCGACCGTCTTCCCGGTCACGGTCAGGCAGTCGCCGTGCAGCAGCCCGGCCTCGAGCAGCTCGGCCATCACGACCGGCACCCCGCCGACCTTGTCGAGGTCGTTCATGACGAACTTGCCGCCCGGGGTCATGTCGGCGATGTGGGGGACCCGCTCGCCGATGCGGTTGAAGTCGTCGATGACGAGATCGATCTCGGCCTCACGGGCGATCGCGAGCAGGTGCAGGACGGCGTTCGTCGAGCCGCCGAGCGCCTGGACGACCGCGATCGCGTTCTCCAGCGACTTGCGGGTCACGATCTTGCGTGCCGAGACGCCCTCGTTCAGCAGGGGCACGATCGCCTCGCCGGAGCGGCGCGCGAACTCGTCGCGGCGGGCGTCGACGGCCGGGGGAGCGGCCGAGCCCGGCAGCGACAGACCGAGCGCCTCGATCGCGGACGCCATCGTGTTGGCGGTGAACATGCCGCCGCACGAGCCCTCGCCCGGGCAGGCGCTGCGCTCGATCTCGGTCAGCTCCTCGTCGGACATCTGGCCGCGGCCCCGGGCGCCGACCGCCTCGAAGACGTTCTGGATCGTGATGTCGTGCCCGTCGTGGCGGCCGGGCAGGATCGAGCCGCCGTAGAGGAACACCGCCGGCACGTCCATGCGCACCGCGGCCATCGCCATGCCCGGCAACGACTTGTCGCAGCCCGCGAAGGTGACCATCCCGTCGAGCCGCTCGGCGTGCATGACCGTCTCGACCGAGTCGGCGATGACCTCGCGCGACACGAGGGATGCCCGCATCCCCTCGTGCCCCATGGCGATCCCGTCGGACACGGCGATGGTCACGAACTCGATGGGGAACCCGCCGGCCTCGTGGACGCCCATCTTCGCCTGCTTCGCGAGCCGGTCGAGCGGCAGGTTGCAGGGCGTGACCTCGTTCCAGGAGGACACGACACCGACCTGGGGCTTGCCGAAGTCCTCGTCGCCCATGCCGACCGCGCGGAGCATCGCCCGCGCCGGCGCCCGTTCGAAGCCCTCGGTGACGTCCCGGCTGCGGTGGCGTGGGTCGGCCATGGTCGCTCCTTGTCGCGGGTCGGTGCATCTGACCACACGGCTGCGACCCGTGCGAAGTCGGCGGTGGCGCCGCTCGCAGACCCGGGCGATAGGGTCCCTGCCGCCCACGACCGTCAGGAGCTTCCGTGGCCGACACCCCTCCCTCCGCGCCGTCCGGGGCCGGAACCGGCGACGTCGACCCCGCTGCGATCCCCGCCGTCGGCGGTGGGTTCGTGGACCTGATCGGCCTCCATCTCGACGAGCTGACCCCCGACCGGGTCACCGCCCACCTCGACGCCGACGAGCGCCACCACCAGCCCTACGGGATCGTCCACGGCGGCGTCTGGGCGACCATCGTCGAGACGCTCGCGTCGATCGCCGCGGCGATCGGCGTCATGGACGACGGCATGATCGTGGTGGGCGTCTCCAACAGCACCGACTTCCTGCGCTCGCACCGCAGCGGGCGGGTCGAGGCGGTCGCCGAGCCCATCCACGTCGGGCGCATGCAGCAGATCTGGCAGGTCACGATCACCCGCGCCGAGGACGGCAAGCCGGTCGCCCGCGGACAGGTGCGGCTGCAGAACCTCCCGGCCGACCGCGACTTCGGCACCGGCGCCTGACCCGGGCGCCGCACGAGCACACCGCACGAGCACACCGCACGAGCGCACTGCACGAGCGCACTGCACGAGCGCACCGCACGAACACCGACGGGGCACCAAACGCGACGGGAGCGACACGACGTGAAGATCGACGGCATGACCCTGGGCGCGGACCTCGCATCCGTCCCCGACGAGGCACGGACGGCCGAGGCGCGTGGCTACGACGGCTGGTTCACGGGCGAGACGAGCCACGACCCCTTCCTGACGATGGGGCTCGCGGCCGAGCACACGGACTCGATGGAGATCGGCACCGCCATCGCGGTCGCGTTCCCACGAAGCCCCATGCACGTCGCCTACACCGCGAACGACCTGCACGCCCTGTCCGGCGGCCGCTTCGTGCTGGGTCTCGGCTCGCAGATCAAGCCGCACATCGAGAAGCGGTTCAGCGCGACCTGGTCCCACCCCGCGCCCCGGATGCGCGAGTTCATCCTGGCTCTGAAGGCGATCTGGAACGCGTGGAACGACGACGCGAAGCTCGACTTCCGCGGCGACTTCTACACCCACACCCTGATGACGCCGTTCTTCTCGCCCGGGCCGAACCCGCACGGCCGCCCCGCGGTCTACCTCGCCGCCGTCGGCCCGAAGATGACCGAGGTCGCCGGCGAGGTCGCCGACGGCTTCCTGGCCCACGGGTTCACGACCGAGCGCTACCTGCGCGAGCACACGCTGCCCAACCTCGAGCGCGGCGCCCGGAAGGCCGGGCGCGACGTGTCCGAGGTGGCCGTCTCGCTGCCGGTGTTCGTGGTGACCGGCCGCGACGAGGCGGAGCGCGCGAACGTCGAGCAGGGCGTGAAGGCGCAGATCGCGTTCTACGGCTCCACCCCCGCCTACCGCGCGGTGCTGGAGGCCCACGGCTGGGGTGACCTCCAGGACGAGCTCAACGCCCTGTCCAAGCAGGGCCAATGGGGCGAGATGGGCGGGCTGATCGACGACGAGATCCTCGACGCCTTCGCCGTCCAGGGCGAGCCCGGCGAGATCGGTGGCCTCATCCGCGCCCGCTACGGCGACGTGGTCGACCGCGTCAGCCTCTACACCGGCTTCCAGTACGACGACGCGCAGTGGGAGCAGTTCCTGTCGGGGCTCCGGGGGTAGGGCTGACCGGCCGCGCCCAGCTCATCCCATGTGCGGGTAGCGCCAGTCGGTCGGCGCGTCGAACGTCTCCTTGACGGATCGGGCGCTGATCCAGCGCCACATGTTCTGTGCCGACCCGGCCTTGTCGTTCGTCCCCGACGCGCGGGCGCCGCCGAAGGGCTGCTGGCCGACGACCGACCCGGTCGGCTTGTCGTTCACGTAGAAGTTCCCGGCGGCCTGCCGCAGGCGGAAGCTCGCCTGGTCGACCGCCTGCCGGTCGCGCGCGAACACGGCGCCGGTCAGCCCGTAGGGGGAGGTCGTGTCGACGAGGTCGAGCGCGTGCTCCCACTCGTGCTCGTCGTACACGAACACGGTGAGGATCGGACCGAACAGCTCACGGTGCATGAGCTCGTGTCGCGGGTCGCGGGTCACGATCACCGTCGGATCGACGAACCAGCCGACCTCCCGATCGGTGCCGCCGCCGGTGAGCAGGTCGAGGTCGGGGTCCCCCTCGACGCTGTCGAGCACGTCGCGGTGCTTCAGCCAGGCCTTCTCGTCGATGACGGCCCCCATGAAGTTGCCCAGGTCGGCCACGTCGCCGACCGGGATGGTGGGCACCACGTCCGCGAGCCGCTCACTCAGCTGCGGCCACAGGTTCGACGGCACGTAGGCGCGGGACGCGGCCGAACACTTCTGGCCCTGGTACTCGAAGGCGCCGCGGACCAGGGCGGTGGCGAGCCGCTCGACGTTGGCGGAGGCGTGGGCGACGACGAAGTCCTTGCCGCCGGTCTCGCCCACGATGCGCGGGAAGGTCCGGTAGTCGGCGATGTTGCGGCCGATCTTCGCCCACAGGTTGCGCATCACCGTGATCGAGCCGGTGAAGTGCAGCCCCGCGAAGTCCGGGTGCTCGCAGCAGATGTCGCTGACGAGCGCCCCGTCGCCGTGAACGAGGTTGATGACCCCGTCGGGAAGGCCCGCCTCACGCAGCACCTGCATGAACCAGTGCGCGGACAGGGCCTGCTTCTCCGAGGGCTTCCACACGACGGTGTTGCCGGCGATCGCCGGGGCGGTCGGCAGGTTGCCGGCGATGGCGGTGAAGTTGAACGGGGTGATCGCCAGCACGAACCCCTCGAGCGGCCGGTAGTCGAGTCGGTTCCACATGCCGGGCGGGTTGATCGCCGGCTGCGTCGACAGGATCTCGGCGTAGTAGTGGACGTTGAACCGCAGGAAGTCGACGAGCTCACCGGTCGCGTCGATCTCCGACTGCCACACGGTCTTGGACTGGCCGAGCATCGTCGACGCGTTCAGCAGGTCGCGGTGGCGACCCGCGACGAGGTCGGCGGCGCGCAGGAAGATCGCGGCGCGGTCCTCCCAGTCCATGGCGGCCCACTCGGGCTTCGCGTACTCGGCCGCCTCGATCGCCCGGTTGACCTCGTCGATCCCCGCGGCGTGCACGGTGGCCAGGTGCAGCTCGTGGTCGTGCGGCGCCCGGACCTCGAAGGTGGCGGGTGTCGTCACGTCCCGGCCGCCGATGACGCACGGCGCCTCGACGGTCTCCTTCTGCATCGCCCGCACGCGCTCCTCGAGCGTGGCCCGTTCGGGGGACCCGGGCGCGTAGCTGCGCCACGGCTCGTTGGCGGGGGCGGGTGGGACCGAGCGTGCCGTGCTCATGGGGCGACCTCCGACGGATGGTTCCTCGCCGTCGAGCGTAGGACGCGGGCCGGGTTCCGTGCGGCGGCACGGCGATCCCCGCGCGCGCTGGCACGCCAGTAGTCTCGGTCGGGGAGATCCGGGGACGAAGGAGCGACGGGTGGCCACGGTCGGGATCGATCTCACCGGCACGAACGTGCAGGTCGTCGTGCTCGGCGACGACGACGAGCAGCTGGCGTCGAGCCGGCGTCGCACGCCCGTCGTCGGGGACCGCGACGACGTGGTCGACCTGATGGTGGCGGCCGTCGACGACGCTCGTGAGGCCGCCGGGCTGGATCGCGACGGCATCGGCGCCGCCGGCGTGGGGACGCCGGGAGTCGTCGAGGGCCGGACCGTCGGCGGCGCCACGAACCTCCCGGACTGGTTCGAGCGCTTCCCGCTGGCCGACATCGTCGGCAGCCGCCTCGACCTCCCCGTCCGGCTGGTCAACGACGTGTCGGCCGCGACCGTCGCCGAGCACCGCTTCGGCGTCGGCCGCGGCGTCGACGACTTCCTCGGCGTCTCGGTGGGCACCGGCGTCGGCGGGGGACTGGTCCTCGGCGGTCGTCTGTACGAAGGCGCCTTCGGCGGCGCCGGCGAGTTCGGCCACACGATCGTGACCATGGGCGGGGCGGTGTGTCCGTGCGGGCGCCGGGGCTGCGTCGAGGCGTACGCGGGCCGGCAGGCGATGGTGCTGGCCGCCGAGCGCGCCGAGGCCGCGGGGCGCTCCACCATCCTCTTCAAGGTCCGCGACGAGATCGGGGTCGACCGGGTGACCTCCGGCGTGCTCGCCACTGCCTACGAGCGCGGCGACGAGGTCGTCGCCGACCTGCTCGACGACGCCGTCGATGCTCTCGGCGCGGGCATCGCCTCGGCCGTCAACCTGCTCGACGTCGCGGTGGTGGCGCTCGGCGGGGCGCTCACGCACCGGCTCGGACCGCGCTTCGTGCGCGAGGTCCGGGCCGCCACCTTCCCGCGCCTGTTCGTCCAGCCACCCCACGTCGAGATCGAGGCCGCCACGACCGGTGACGCGGCCGGGGCGCTCGGGGCCGCCGTCCTCGCCCGCGACCTGCCCTGACGGCGCCCCTTGGGCCAGGGGGGCGGATTGGACGCTGCGCGCACGGCTCGGCAACACTCCGGGTCGTGGCGGGGACCGCCGCCGCGACGCGACGCTGGAGCACGACGTGAGCCATCTCGACCAGGCCCGGACCATCGTGGACGCACTGGGCGCGGCCATCGACACGGCCGCCCGCCACCTGGCGCAGGCGACCGAGAAGGACGGACGGATCTCGGTCGGCAAGCTCGACGAGCACCAGACCGTCGCCTACGACCTCGCGGCACTCGCCTCCGCCGTGACCGCCGCCCGCCACCTCGCCGGGTACGGCGAGCACGGTGACCGCGAGGCTCGCCTCGCGCACGCCTACGCCGCCGACGTGGCCGCCGACCTCCACCACCGGGTCTTCGGCCGCCACGCCGAGCTCGGCCTCGACGCCGACGTGCTCGCCGACGCGGCGGACGCGATCGCCGCCGGCCGCGACCCCGAGCTGCTCGGCGCCATCGCGACCGACACCCTCGCCGACGGCGAGGCCGGACCGCGCCACCTGCCCGAGCAGCTCGAGATGGTTCGCGACACGTTCCGGCGCTTCGCCGAGGACCGGGTCATGCCGGTCGCCGAGGAGGTGCACCGCAACGACGAGGACATCCCCGACGAGATCATCTCGGGGCTCGCCGAGCTCGGCTGCTTCGCGCTGTCCATCCCGGCCGAGTACGGCGGGTACGCCGAGGGTGGCGACGACGATCTGCTGAACATGGTGCTCGTCACCGAGGAGCTCTCGCGTGGCTCGCTCGGGGTCGCCGGGTCGCTCATCACCCGCCCCGAGATCATCGGGACGGCCATCCAGAAGGGCGGGACCGAGGAGCAGAAGCAGCGCTGGCTCCCGAGGATCGCCGCCGGCGAGAAGATGTGCGGTGTCGCCGTCACCGAGCCGGACTACGGCTCCGACGTGGCCGGGATCAAGACGGCCGCCGCCCGTGACGGCGACGACTGGGTCATCAACGGCGTCAAGACCTGGTGCACCTTCGCGGGCAAGGCGAACTACCTGCTGGTGCTCGCACGCACCGACCCGGACCGCAGCAAGGGCCACCGCGGCCTGTCGCTCTTCGTCGTCGAGAAGGAGTCGTTCGCCGGCCACGAGTTCAAGGTCGAGCAGGACGGTGGTGGCTCCATGGAGGCCCGCGCCATCCCGACGCTCGGCTACCGCGGGATGCACTCGTTCGAGATCTCCTTCAGCGACTGGCGCGTCCCCCACGAGAACCTCATCGGCATGGACGAGGGCACGGGCCAGGGCTTCTACCTGCAGATGCAGGCCTTCGCGAACGCCCGGCTGCAGACGGCCGCCCGGGCGCTCGGCGTCATGCAGTCCGCCCTCGAGGAGGCCGTCGGCTACGCGAAGGAACGCAAGGTCTTCGACACTGCGCTCGCCGACTACGAGCTGTCACGCTCGAAGATCGCGCGGATGGCGATGCTCATCGCGGCCAACCGCGCCTTCGCCGTGGACGTCGCGCGCCAGCTCGCGTCGGGGGAGGGCCAGCTCGAGGCCTCCGAGGTCAAGCAGCTGTCCTGCCGCGCGGCCGAATGGGTGACCCGCGAGTCCCAGCAGCTGCACGGCGGGTACGGCTACGCGCTCGAGTACACGGTGTCGCGGCTGTTCGTCGACGCGCGTGTCCTGTCGATCTTCGAGGGTGCGGACGAGGTCCTCGCGCTGCGGGTCATCGCCCGCCAGCTGCTCGCCGGCGCTCTCTGACCGAGACGTCGCCGGCGCGGCCGATGGCCGCGCCGGCGGCGTTGGTTCCCTGGTTCACCAGGTACGGCCGAGGCGGAAGTGGCTCGTCGCGCCGCCACCGTCGGCGTCGTCGTCGAGGAACCACTCGTTGCCGCGGACGATGGCCGGGCTGGTGCGGTGATCGCCGTTCCAGTCGGCGACGACCGGCGTGTCGCTCGGCCGACCGAAGGCCAGGCGCACGTCGCCGGTCCCGCCGTCCAGGGCGTTGTCGAGGTACCAGGTGATGTCGCGCACGACCCCGAAGGTGTCGTGCCCATCGCCGTTCCAGTCGCCGACGACCGGCGTGTCGCTCGCCCGGCCGTAGGCGAGATGTCCGGTGCCGGCGCCGCCGTCGAGGGCGTCGTCGAAGTAGTAGACGTTGCCGCGCTTGACGGCAGGGCCGTCCTGGCCGTCGCCGTTCCAGTCCCCGGCGAGCGGCGTGTCCGTGGCCCGGCCGAAGCTGAGCCGGTGGTCCGTCGCCCCGGAGCCGTTCGTGTCGCGCAGATACCACGCGTTGCCGCGGACGATCCCGACCGTGTCGTGCCCGTCGCCGTTCCAGTCACCGACGACCGGACGATCGCCCGCGCGCCCGTAGGAGAAGGACCAGATCCGGGCGTTTGCCTCGTTGCCCTGCGCGAGCCACCACTGGCCGTCGCGGAACCAGCCGGGCGTGCTCATCCCGTCGCCGTCCCAGTCGCCGGCGATCGGCGTGTAGGCGCTCATGCTCGTCGGCGCGAAGTCGTAGTAGCGCATCGACGTGCCGACGGCCGGTGGTGGCGGCGGCAGCTGCTGGGTGGGCGACGGCGAGGGGGAGGGCGCCGGCGTCGGCGAGGACGTCACGGTCGGTGTGGGGTCCGGCGACGGGAGCGGCGCCGGCAGCGGCGCGGTGCCGCCGTCGACGGGCAGCGCGGGGGAGAGGGCGGCGACCTGCTGCCGCAGTCCCGGAAGCGCCGCGTAGAGGTTCGCGCCGGGGCAGGAGGTCGTGCCGGCGTCGCGGTGCCCGTTCAGCGGCAGCAGCGAGCGTCCTGACAGCTCGATCCGCCGGTCGGGGTGGCGGCCGTCGATCCCGTGCACCTGGTACTTCCAGGCGATCAGGCGGGCCAGCGCGTCGAGCGACGCCTGCGGCACCGGCGCCGTGTCGAAGTTGCCCATGACCGACACGCCGAACGATCCGTAGTTGTAGCCCCGGACGTGCGCGCCCACGACACCCTTGTCCATGCCGCCGTACCGGCCCTCGTAGATGGTGCCGTAGCGGTCGACGAGGAAGTTGTAGCCGATGTCGTTCCAGCCCCGCGCCTGCACGTGGTAGGCGTAGATGCCGCGCACAACCGCGGGTGCCTCCTCGCGGGAGTAGCTGTTCGAGCCGGCGGTGTGGTGGACGAAGCCCAGTCGGGGGGTGGCGTACTCGGGGTCGGCGCGGCGGATCGACTCGTCGGCGCCCCACGCCGAACGCGAGACGATCGCGGGCCGGTCCGCGGCCTGCGCCGTCGGGGTGACGAGGTGCCAGCCGGCGAACGCACCGAGCACCCAGCCGTACCAGGGCTGCGAGCGGCCGGCCGAGTCGATGACGTGGACCGTCACGTCCTCCGGGCGTCCGCCGGTGATGCGGAGCTGGATCTCGTCGGCGTCGTCGACCCAGACGGGCGTCGTGAACGCGCCGTCGGTCGCGGCGGCCCCCTCCGCGGCGTCGGGAGCCTCGTCCTCCGGCTGCACCTCGGCCGCGGTCCACGGGCCCCAGGCGCCGTCCTTCGCGGTGCGGAACTCGACCGTCACGCCCGTCGGCACCTCGAAGCCGACCATCGAGAAGTCGAGGGGCGCCGGCCGCGGCTCGGACAGCGAGACGACGCGTCCGTCGGTCGTGGCCGTCGAGGTCGTGGCGACGCCGTCGATCGTGGCCGTCTCGACGGGCGGCACGGCGCTCGCCGCCCAGCCTGTGGCCGGCACGACGGTCAGCACGAGAGCGATGGACAGCAGCAGCAGCGCGCGGCGGGAGGGTCGCACGACGTCCCCTTCGTCAGCGTGGGCGCCGCATCCGTCAGCGGCGAAAGGCTCAGGTCCCTCGTCGTGTGTCGGGCCTGCCCGGACGGACATTGACCGCGCGTGCGCCGAGCGCGCCCGCGGTGCCGGCCGGTTCGATGAGCGCGCGGACCGTACCCGAACCACTCCCGCCGATCGGGGAGGCGGCGACGACCGCCGCGCCTACTCGCCGGTGAAGCGCGGGGTGCGGCGCTCGCGCCCCGCGGCCAGCCCCTCGACCAGGTCGTTCGTCGCGTAGTTGACCGCCTGGTTGGCCGCCTCGAGATCGAGCTGGGTGCCCAGCGTGTTCGTCTGGCTGCTCGCGAGGCTGACCTTCAGCTGGCGGACGACCAGCGGCGACGACGCCGCGATGTCACCCGCGAGCGCGAGCGCACGGGGCAGCACGTCCTCGGCCGGCAGCGCCTCGAGCGCCATGCCGTACCCGGTGGCGTCGGCGCCGGACACGAGCCGGCCGGTGTAGAGCAGCTCGGCGGAGCGCTGCATGCCGACACGTCGCGGCAGCAGCCAGGAGCCGCCCATGCCGGGGTGCAGGGCGAGCCGGGCGAAGTTGAGGCCGACCTTCGCGTCGGACGCCATGACGGCGAGGTCGCAGGCCAGCGCCACGCAGAGTCCCGCCCCGATCGCGTGTCCGTTCACGGCGGCCACGACGGGGACCGGCAGCGACCGGATCGCGAGGAAGCGCTGGTAGAAGGCGCGCATCTCGTCGGTCGCGTCGAACCGCTCCTCGCGGGCGCGCCGGGCGTGCTCCTCGAGCATCGCCAGGTCGCCGCCCGCGGAGAACGCCGGCGGGGCGCCGGTGATCACGACGGCGCGCAGGTCGGCGTCGTCGGCCAGGCGCAGGAACGCCTCCTCGAGCGCCGCGCCCATGTCCACGGTCATCGCGTTGCGACGGTCCGGGTCGTTGAGCGTCACCAGCGCCACGCCGCTGCCGCGGTCGGTGACCTCCACCAGTGCCACGAGTTCTCCCTCTCCTCGTCTTGTGAACGATCTACCCGGGAATACCCGGGCAGATCGTTCACGCTTCTTCAGGACGCCTCGACGACCGGCAGGCGCAGCGCGGCCGGTGCGTCGGCCGGCACGGCCGGGCGGCGCGGCGCGACCGGCGCGACCCGCTCGTACGGCGCGTCCATCGGCGGCCGCGGGTCGGCCTCGCCCTTGTTCGGCCACAGCGACATGGCGCGCTCGGCCATGGCCGTGATCGACAGCGACGGGTTCACGCCGAGGTTCGCCGTGATCGCCGACCCGTCCGCGACGTGCAGCCCTTCGTAGCCGTAGAGCCGGTGGTAAGGGTCGATCACGCCGGCTTCCGGTGAGTCGCCGATCGGGCACCCGCCGATGATGTGGGCCGTCGTCGGCACGTTCATCGTCGCCTCGAAGATCGACCCGAGCGCGAAGCCGTCCATCACGTCGGCGGCCTGCCGGGCGGCCTCGTTGCCGACGGGGATCCAGGTCGGGTTCGGCTCGCCGTGGCCCTCACGGGTCGACAGCCAGGCGCCGAAGGGCGTCGCCCGACGGAAGGTCTGCAGGCTGTTGTCGAGGCTCTGCATGACCAGCAGGATGACCGTGCGCTGCGCCCAGTGGTAGGGGGACAGGGAGCGCAGGAAGCTGCCCGGCTTGTCGACGACCTCGCCGAGGTAGCGCAGCCAGCGTGGCATGTCCTCTCCACCGTCGGCCATCAGCGTGCTGATCAGGTTGATGGCACCGGACCCCTTCGGGTAGCGCACCGGCTCGATGTGGGTCTGGGCGTCGGGGTGGATCGACGACGTGATGGCGACCCCGTCGGAGTAGTCGACCCGATCGTCGCGGGCGGTGGCTCCCACGATCGCCTCGGAGTTCGTGCGGGTGAGCGACCCGAGCGTGTCGGAGACCTCCGGCAGGCGGCCCTCCTCCTTGAGCGTGAACAGCAGCTTCTGCGTCCCGAGCGTCCCCGCCGAGAAGACCACCTGGTCGGCGGTGATGACGCGCTTCCGCTTCCCGCGGTACGTCCAGGCGCCGGGCCGCTCGGTCATCACACCCCAGCCGCCGCCCTCCAGGGCACGCAGGTCGGTGACCTGCCGCTCCGCGAGGACCTCGGCGCCGAGCTGCTCGGCGAGGTAGAGGTAGTTGTGGTCGAGGGTGTTCTTCGCCTCGTAGCGGCAGCCGACCATGCAGCCGCCGCAGCGCACGCAGCCCACCCGGTCCGGACCGACGCCGCCGAAGAACGGGTCGGGGACCCGCTCACCGGACTCGCCGAAGTAGACGCCCACGTCGGTCGGGTGGAACGTCTCCTCGACCCCGAGCCGCCGGCCCACCTCGCGCAGGACCTCGTCGGCCGCCGTGTCGAACGGGACCGGGGTCACGCCGAGCATCCGCTTCGCCTGGGCGTAGTGGGAGGCGAGCTCGGAGCGCCAGTCGGTGATGTGGGCCCACTGCCGGTCGCGGTAGTAGTCGTCGAGGGGTTCGTAGAGGGTGCATGCGTACACGAGCGACCCGCCCCCGACGCCGGCGCCCGACAGGACGAACACGTCCTTGAGCAGCGTCATGCGCATGATCCCGTGCATCCCGAGCTTCGGGAAGAACAGGAAGCGCCGCGAGTCCCAGTTCGTGGTCGGCAGCTCGTCCGGGCCGTAGCGTCGACCGGCCTCGACCACGCCGACGCGGTAGCCCTTCTCGCTCAGGCGCAGCGCGGTGACGCTGCCCCCGAACCCGCTGCCGATCACGAGGACGTCGTAGTCGCGCTCGGGCATGTCTGCTCCAGTCCACCGTTCCCTCGACCAGCGTACGACGCGTGACGCCCCGACCCGTCATCGGGGCCGGGGCGTCACGGTGTTGAGATCAGGGGCGGACGGTGGGGCAATCAGGGGCGGACGGTGGGGCAACCAGGGACGGACGGTGGGGAAATCAGAGGCGGACGACCTCACCGGGGTGGGCGAGCCGCTCGCCCAGGCGGACGAGGCGCTCACCGACGGCGACCCGCAGGCGGGTCGGATCGGGAGGGCGTTCGGATCGATGCCGTGCGAGCGCACGGGCGTGGTGGTCGTGACGCTGCGCCGCGGCGACACGGTCGTTGTGCAGCCGCAGGACGACGTGGTCGGGGATCATGGGGTGCTCCTCGGTGCTCGGTGCGGACCGGTGTGTCCACACAAAAGAAAAGAGACGGCGGGTCGGCCGCCGTCTCTGTGACGCGAAGCGTGACGCTGGGGTCAGGTCACGCGCGCACGAACGACGGCCGGGCTCGGGATGGCGGCGCCGAAGGGCGCACGCGTCCCCACGGAGGCGGCGGTCAGGGATGCATTCGTCGTCATCATCAGCGCGCCACCTCCTTCCGGGTCGTCCTGCGAGTTCGGTGACCATAAACGTCCCTCGCCCACCGGAACAAGAGACGGTGTCGAACCAACGCCGAAACGTGCGTTGGGAGCGCGGAGCGGCTACACGAGGCCGGCCGGCTCCCGTCCGTGCAACGCGGCGTCGACGTTGTCCATGACCCGGCCGAGGATGCGGGTCACGGCCTCGACGGTGGCCCCGCCGACGTGCGGGGTGAGCGACGCGGTCTCGACGTCCAGCAGCGGGTGGTCCGCGGGCAGCGGCTCCTCGACGAAGGTGTCGAGGGCGGCGCCGTGAAGCCGCCCCTCGGCCAGTGCCGCCGCGAGTGCGACCTCGTCGACGATCTCACCCCGGGCGGCGTTGACCACCACCGCCTGCTCCCGCATCGTCGCGATCCGGTCGGCGCTCAGCAGCCCGCGGGTCGCGTCGGCCAGGGCCACGGCGAGCACGAGGACGTTGACGTCGGCCACCAGGTCGTCGAGCGCCGACCACGTCACCGACAGCCGCGTCTCCTCCTCGGGGGACCGACGGTGGCGCGTCCAGTAGCGCAGGTCCACGCCGAAGGGCTGCAGCCGCTCGGCGACGGCGGTGCCGATCGCCCCGAGCCCGACGATGCCGACCCGCCTGCCGGCGAGCTCGAACCGGGCGCGGTCGAGCTGCTCCCAGCGGCCGTCACGCAGCGCCCGGCCGCTCGCCGACAGCGTCCGCAGGGCGTCGATGATGCCGTACACGCACCACTCGGCGACCGATGCGGCGTTCAGACCGGCGCAGCCGGCCACCGGGATGCCGTGCCGCCGGCAGGCGTCGAGGTCGACGCCGTCGAGGCCGGCCGCCGGCACCTGCACGAGCCGGCAGGTCGGCGCGAGCGCGGCGGCCACGGCCTCGTCGACCTTCACGACGCCGCGGTAGTCCGCGACGCAGACGGTGGCGCCGGAGGCTGCCCGCACTGCCTCGACACCGTCATGCGCCACCGCGACCTCGACCTCCGGAAAGCGGTCGGCGAAGACGGTCGGGGGGAAGGGGGCGAGCAGGGTGAGTGAGAGGGGCATGGCCATCGGCGGTCCTCATCGGGGCGGACGGCAGTGTGGCCGATGCGGGCAGGGGCCGACGAACCGACAACCGTCGTCGCACCCAGGGGGCGTCCGGGGCAGCGAGGCGAGAGCGCAAATCTTACGTTGCCATGGAAATGTATATAGTTACATGGGTGGGCGCTCGAGACGGTGGAGGAGGGCCACGGTGCACGCAACCGGGTTCGGGTCGGAGTGGGACCACGTCGTCGACGTGTTGGTCGTGGGAGCAGGAGCGGCAGGAGCATCGGCAGCGGCAACCGCGACGCTGGGCGGGGCATCCGTGGTCGTTCTCGACAAGGCACCGTTCGTGGGTGGCACGACGGCAAGATCGGGTGGGGTCATGTGGATCCCGGACAACCCGATCCTGCGCCAGCGCGGGGTCGCCGACGACCGCGCCTCGGCCCTGCGGTACATGGCCCGAACCGCCTACCCGACGGTCTATGAGCCGCAGGCCGAACACCTCGGGCTGCCGCCCGACCGCTACCGGATGCTGGAGGCCTTCTACGACAACGGCAGCGCAGCGATCGAGGCCTTCGTCAGCGCCGGTGCACTGGAGGTGGAGGCCGTCGACTACCCCGATTACTACGCCCACCTCCCCGAGGACGCCTGCCCCTCGGGGCGGGTCATCCAGCCGGTCTTGCCGGCGGACTGGACGCCCGGTCGGGATGCCACGGGCGGGCAGATGCTCGTCGACGATCTCCTCGACTACGCGCAGCAGCACGGCGCGGAGCTACGCCTCGGCCACGAGGTGACGAAGCTCGTCCGCGACGACGAGGGGGCCGTGATCGGCGTCGTCGCGCACGTCGAACGACGGACCGTGCTCCTCGGTGCCCGGAAGGGGTCATCTTCGGCTCCGGTGGGTTCCTGCACGACCCCCGACTCGTCCTCGATCATCTTCGCGGGCCGGTGTTCGGGGGTGCCGCCGCAGCGACGGCGACGGGGGACCTCGTTCGGATGGGGGCCGAGATCGGCGTCCAGCTTGGGAACATGTCGAACGCCTGGTGGGACCAGGTCGCGGTGGAGATCACCGCGCGCAACCGCGTCACGAGCGGCGACGTCTACTACGCCTTTGGCGACAGCATGCTCATGGTCAACCGTTTCGGCCAGCGCGTCGTCAACGAGAAGGCGCCCTATAACGAGCGCGGCCAGACGCACTTCCGCTGGGACCCCTACCGAGGGGAGTACCCGAACCTCCTGCTGTTCATGATCTTCGATGACGCCGTGGTGCAGGACCCGCAGCGCACCATCTTCCGCTGGCCCGTGCCCACGGACTCGCGTCCCCGCAGCTACATCGCCACCGGGTCGACGCTGGCCGAGCTCGCGGACGAGCTCGGTCGCCGGCTCGCCCGGCTCTCCTCCCACACCGGGGGCGTTTCGCTCGACGCGGACTTCCTGTCCCGACTGGAGGACTCGATCGATCGTTTCAACGCGATGGCCGCCGTCGGGGTGGACGAGGACTTCCACCGGGGCGAGACCCCCATCGAGCAGACCTGGGCGGGCCCTCCCCGCGCCGGGGTCCCATCCGGCTCGATGTACCCGCTTTCTGCGTCAGGGCCCTACCACTGCGTGATCCTCGGTCCCGGCGCGCTGGATACGAAAGGCGGCCCGGTCACCGATGAGCACGCGCGCGTCCTGGGCAGCGACACCCTGCCCATCCCGGGCCTCTACGGGGCCGGAAACTGCGTTGCATCGCCGGCCGGGCAGGGCTACTGGGGGCCCGGAGGAACCATCGGACCTGCCGTCACATTCGGATACATCGCCGCCCGCCATGCCGCTGGTGTGGCTGAGGGCGGCCCGACAGCTTCGTAGGAGGTCGCAGGAAGATGACGTACACGATCGCCGAGCCGTGCATCGACGTGAAGGACAAGGCCTGCGTCGAGGAGTGCCCGGTCGACTGCATCTACGAGGGTCCCCGGATGCTCTACATCCACCCCGAGGAGTGCATCGACTGCGGTGCGTGCGAGCCTGTCTGTCCCGTGGAGGCGATCTTCTACGAGGACGACGTGCCCGAGGAGTGGCAGCTGTTCACGCCGGTCAACGCCGAGTGGTTCGAGGACGAGGTCACGGGTCTCGGCTCGCCCGGCGGTGCTGCGGCCGTGGGTGCCCTGGACGTCGACCATCCCACGGTCGCGGACTGGGAGGTCTGACCGGGTCTTCTCGGTGGCCGCTCAGGCGGGGACGGTGGGGAGCAGGGCCGGGGGCGCTGTGGCTCGGGGAGCAGGTCGGCGGGCCAGCGCTTGCGGGACTTGGCCGAGAGCTTGTCGAGCAGTGTCATGGCGACGGGGTCGTCCTGGCCGGGCTTGGCCTCGACGAGGCCGGCGTCGATGACGGCCTTCATCCACTCCTCGCCCCGTTCGGTGCGCACGATGGTCAGGGTCCAGTTGTCGTCGGATCCGATCCCGCCGGTGGCGATGTCGGCGTGCTCGGCCGCGAAGTCGGGGCACAGCTTGCAGCCGGGCCGGGTGTGGGGGTGGAACTCCTTGAGCGGCAGTTCGGTGTAGGTCCCGTCGCGAAGCCAGACCATGTAGCGGCCCTTGATGTTGACCTTGACCACGTCGGCGATGTCGATGCCGTGCTCGGCCAGCACCTGGGCCTGGCCGTCGTAGGTGAACGTCTTCGAGCACAGCAGCCCGATGGTCAGCGCGATCTTGCGCTTGTACTTGTTCACCCCGCGGGCGGCGACCGAGCCGTTGATCGACGCCTGGCAGGACATGCCGACCAGCGCGAGGTTCTTGAGCTTGCGCTCCTCCGCCTCGGCCATCGCGAGCGGGTTGGCGGAGTAGGTGTAGCGGGACCCGGCGGTGGCCAGCACGTCCTCGCGGGTGGTCGCGAGGAACGGCTCGGAGTCGAACGGGCCGCGCTTGTCGACGATCTCGGAGGTGAGCGCCCCGTCGATCCGGCCCTGCTCGAGGCCGAAGATCAGCAGCGTCGACACGAGCCCGCCGTCCTGGCCGGCCTCGTGGACGCCGGCGTTGGTGGCGCGGGTGAGCAGGATCGAGCGGGCGACCCCGGCCACCTCGTCGGGGGCACGGACGCGACCGAACAGCGTCTCGTCGAGCTCGGTCTCCCAGGCACGAAAGCGCGGGCAGGCCCGGGTGCAGATGTCGCAGCCACGGTCCCCGATCACGCACTGGTCGTGGCCCATGCCCTCGCCGATCTGGACCGGGACGTAGTCGTCGGTGTAGCCCAGCACGTCACGCGGGCAGGCCATCACACACGCGGCACACCCGGTGCACAGCCCCGTGTCCACGACCTCGTGGTACAGCTCGCGCCAGTGGACATCACCCATCGCTCGCTCCTTCTCATCGTTCGGCGGCCCCGAACGCCAGGGTCGCGACCCGCTCCCGCACAGCGCGGACAGTTGAAAGGGCGGGGCCTCGACACTACCGTCATATCCGCAGTTCACGTTAGACTGTAGATGTTATCTTTGGCTCGACGAGAACGCAGGGAGCCTCGCGGTGGCATACACGACGCTGGAGTTCACGATCGCGAGCGGTGTAGCCCGGTTGACCTTCGATCGACCTGAGCGCCTGAACGCCTTCAACGAGGACATGTCGCACGAGCTCGTGGACGTGATGGCCGAGATCGAGGGCCATGACGACGTCCGTGTGGTGGTGATCAGCGGTCGGGCCGGCAATTTCATGGGCGGCGCCGACATCGGGATGCTCAAGGAGTGGTCGACGCTCGAGCGGGAGGAGCTCAAACAGCGCCTCCTCGACGGGTTCAGCCCGTCGATGCTTGAACGCCTGCCCCAGCCCGTCGTTGCCGGCGTCGACGGGTTCGCGCTCGGCATGGGATGCGAGATCTCGCTCGCCTGCGACTTCCGGATCGCGACCCGTCGCGCGCAGTTCGGTCTGCCGGAGATCACCCTCGGGCTGATCCCGGGTGCCGGCGGCTCCCAGCGGCTACCGCACCTGATCGGCCGAACCCGGGCGGCAGGGGTCGTGATGCTGGGGGAGCGCATCGATGCCCCTGCTGGCGCGGACATGGGCCTCGTCAACCGCGTCGTGGAGCCGGAGGCGCTCGACGACGCGGTCGAGGCGACGGTGGCGGCGCTCGTGGCGAAGTCCCCACTCGCGCTCGCACGCGCGAAGCGGTGTCTCGTCACCAGCAGCGACGAGGAGCTGTACGACGGCGTGGCGTTCGAGCTCGAGTCCTTCGCCGACACGGTCTTGACCGAGGACGCCGCAGAAGGCACCGCCGCCTTTCTCGAGAAGCGCGTGCCGTCGTTCAAGGGCCGATGAGCGAAACGGCGGTGCTCGCCCGAACAGGAGACCAGCAGTGACCACCGACAGCATCACGACCGTCGCCGTGCTCGGCAGCGGCACGATGGGCAACGGCATCGCGCAGGTGTGTGCCATGTACGGGCTCGACGTGCGCATGCAGGACGTGGAGGAGCGCTTCCTCGACCGGGCACTACGGGCGGTCGACAAGAGCCTGGCGCGCATGGTGAAAGCCGGCAAGGTCGACGAGGGCGACGTGGACGCCATCCGTGGGCGGATCACGACCACGACCAACCGGACCCAGGCCGTCGCGGACGCCGACATGGTGATCGAGGCGGTGCCCGAGGAACTCGCGCTCAAGCAGGAGATCTTCGCTGAGCTCGAGGCGTCCGCGCCCGACCACGCGGTGCTGGCGTCGAACACCTCCAACTTCTCGATCACGGCCATCGCTGCGGCGACAGGGTGCCCGGACCGTGTGGTCGGCATGCACTGGTTCAACCCGCCGCCGGTGATGCGCCTGATCGAGATCGTCCGTGGTGTGGACACCTCCGACGAGACCATCGCCCGCACCGAGCAGGTCGCGGCCCGCGTCGGCAAGGAGACGGTCGTCTGCAAGGACGCGCAGGGCTTCATCACCACCCGTGCCGTGATCGCGCTCACCTGTGAGGCGCTGCGGATGCTCGACGAAGGCGTCGCGACCCGCGAGGACATCGACAAGGCGATCCGGCTCGGGCTCAACCATCCCATGGGGCCGCTCGAGCTCGGTGACCTGACGGGGCTCGACACGACGCTCCATGTCGCGGACGCGATGACGGAGGCATACGGCGACCGGTTCCGCCCGAGCAACACCCTGCGCAACCTGGTCCGGGCCGGCCACCACGGCCGCAAGACGGGGCGAGGCATGTACGAGTACGACGCGGACTAGTGGTCCGGAGGGGAGTGCACCCATGGCACTCATCGACATCCCCGAGGAGCTCATGCAGCTCCGCCAGAGCGTCGTGGCCTTCATCGATCGGGAGGTGCGGCCCGTCGAGGAGCGCTACCTGGAGGAGCTCACCCGGAAAGGCTCGATCAACCGTGAAGCCCAGCTCACCGAGCGGCGCCAGCTGCGGCGCAAGAGTGCCGAAGCCGGCTTCTACAGCATGCACATGCCCGAGGAGGTCGGCGGGATGGGCGTCGGCGTCCTCGGGATGGCCCTGGTGAGGGAGGCCATCACGGCGACGGGCCTGGTGCTCGCCGAGCGCGGTGGCATCGTCCCCGACGTCGAGGGGCCGACCACCATCCTGCTCAACTGCGACGACGCGCAGCGCAAGGAGTACCTCGAGCCGCTCATGCGCGCGGAGCGCGAGACGTGCTTCGCGCTGACCGAGCCCGGTGCCGGGTCGGACGCGACGAGCATCACCACGAGGGCCGTGAAGGACGGTGACCACTGGGTCGTCAACGGTCGCAAGCACTTCATCACCCACGGTCAGTACGCGGACTTCGTCCAGCTCTTCGCCGTCACGGACCCGGAGCGCGGTGCGAACGGCGGGATCACCCTGTTCCTGGTGGACGCGAACACTCCCGGCCTGTCCGTGACGAGCATCCAGGAGACGCTGGGAGAGGACCACCCGGCCGAGCTGACCCTCGAGGACTGTCGCATGCACGAGTCGAAGGTCGTTGGCGAGGTCGGCTACGGCTTCCGCCTCGCGATGGGCTGGATCAACGGCGGTCGGGTCAACATCGCGGCGCAGGCGCTGGGCAAGGCGCAGTACCTGCTCGACCGGATGCTCGACTACGCCCGTCAGCGCGAGGCCTTCGGACACCCCATCGGGTCCTACCAGTTCGTGCAGCAGCACGTCGTGGACTCGCTGCTGGAGATCCGCATGGTGCGCAACCTCGTGTACGAGGCGGCCGACGCGGTCGACCGGCAGGACAACGCCCGACAGGCGGCCGCGATGGCGAAGCTGTCGGCGACCGAGATGGTGGGACGCGTGGCCGACCGGGCCATCCAGGTGTTCGGGGGCAACGGCGTGATGACCGAGATGGGTCTGGAGCGCTTCTACCGCGATGTTCGCGCCATGCGCCTCTACGAGGGTACGAGCGAGATCCTGCGCAGCACCATCGCCAAGACGCTCGGACTGCGATCGGGCTGAGCGACCAGCAGACCTGCCGGGCGAACCAGAAGCGCCTGGCTCACGGACCGGAGAAAGGTGAGCAAAGATGGCGGATCGGATCGAGCACGAGACTCTGTTCGTGGAGCAACGTCCCGAGGAGGCCTACGCGGTCGTGACTCTGCACCGTCCCGACAAGCTCAACGCAGGGAGTCCCACCCTCTTCCACGAGCTGGCCACCGTGATCGACGGCTTCGACGGAGACGACGAGATCCGTGCGGTCGTGCTCACCGGGGGGGACTCCAAGGCGTTCTCGGCAGGGGCGGACCTGGGCGGGATGACCTTCGACGACGCGAAGAACGCGTTCTGGTTCATCCGTCGTGCGCACGAGCCCTTCGAGGCCATCGAGCGGCTCCCGAAGCCGGTCGTGGCGGCCGTGAACGGCTACGCCTTCGGGTTCGGCCTCGAGATCACGCTGGCGTGCGACCTCGTCCTCGCCTCCGAGAGGGCGCGCTTCGGCTTGCGCGAGATGAACCACGGGCTGGTGCCCGCGGTGACCATCACCCGCGGCATCGACATGATCGGGCGCCGGCGGGTCGCGTGGATGGCGATGACCTCGGACGACATCGCCGCCGAGGAGGCTCGAGATCTCGGGTTCGTCAACAAGGTGGTGCCGCACGACGAGCTGACGAAGGCCTACGAGGAGCTCGCGGCGCGGCTCGCCAAGCGGGCACCGCTGGCGATGGCGGTGACCAAGCGGGTGCTCAACCACCAGGCGGGCGAGCACTACCGCGCGGGGGAGAACTTCATGCCCGCGGTCTTCCGTACCGCTGACGTGGAGGAGGGGCGACGGGCCTTCGCCGAGCGGCGCGAGCCGGACTTCGAGGGCAACTGATCGCGGCGACGTCGAAGGCGCGGCGCGTGGAGCGCCGGGCCTTCGTCGTCCCCCAGTGCAAGGCGGAGCGTCAGCCGACCCGCTCGATCACCGTGGCGTTTGCCATGCCGCCGCCCTCGCACATCGTCTGGAGCCCGTAGCGCGCGCCGCGACGCTTCAGTTCGTGGGCGAGCGTGGTCATGAGCTTCGCGCCGGTCGCACCGAGCGGGTGACCGAGGGCGATGGCGCCGCCGTTGACGTTCGTGCGCTCGAGTTGGGCACCTGTCTCCTTCGACCAGGCGAGGACGACGGGGGCGAAGGCCTCGTTGACCTCGAAGAGGTCGATGTCGTCGATCCCGAGGCCGGCGCGCTCCAGGGCCTTCTCGGTCGCTGGGATGGGACCGGTCAGCATGTAGACGGGGTCGCTGCCGACCACCACCATCGTGTGGATGCGGGCCAGCGGGGTCAGGCCGAGCCGCTCCACGGCCTCCTCGGAGGCCACCAGGGTCGCGGCTGCGCCGTCGGAGATCTGGCTGGCGACGGCCGCCGTCAAACGGCCGCCTTCGGCCAGGGTCTTCAGCGACGCCATCTTCTCCCGGGAGATGTCCGGGCGGAAGCCCTCGTCGCGTGTCACGTCCCCGTAGGGGACAACCTCGTCGTCGAACCGGCCGGCGTCCCAGGCGTCCGCGGCACGGCGGTGGCTCCTGTACGCGAGCTCCTCCATGTCCTGGCGGGAGATGTCCCACTTCTCGGCGATGAGCTCGGCGCCGCGGAACTGGGTGATGTCCTGGGCCCCGTACCGGCCGACCCAGCCCTCGCCCTCCATAGGCGTGCCCCACCCGAGCTTCGGTCCGGCGATCGCCGAGCCGGCGATGGGGACCAGCGACATGACCTCCACGCCACCGGCGACGACGAGGTCCTGGACGCCCGACATGATTGCCTGGGCGCCGAAGTGGACCGCCTGCTGCGAGGAGCCGCACTGCCGGTCGATGGTGGTGCCGGGGACGTGCTCGGGGTACCCCGCGCTCAGCCACGCGGTCCGTGCCACGTTGCCGGCCTGGGCACCGACCTGGTCGACGCACCCGAAGATGACGTCGTCGACCTGATCGGGGTCGATGCCGGTGCGTTCGACGAGCGCCCTGATGACGTGGGCGCCGAGGTCGGCGGGATGGACGCCGGCGAGCCCACCGTCACGCTTGCCCGTGGGGCTGCGTACGGCGTCGACGAGGTATGCGGTCGTCATGATGTTCCCTTCTCCAGGATCGTGTCGACGACGATGCGGGCGCTCTCGGCTGATGCGCCGGTTCCCGGCCAGCCATGCGGCTTCACGGAGTCGCCGACGAGGGCGAGACCGGCCACCGGGAATCGCTCCTGGGGGTCCTGACCCGGCCAGGAGCGGTAGACGGGCCACCGGCCGCGGTACATCGAGGCCTTCAGGAGGCGTCCCCGCTCGCGCCACCCGGGCAGCAGGTCGTCGAGGTCGGCCATGTGACGTGTGCGCTCGGCCTTGATGTCGGAGTCGTCGGCCGAGGAGGCGAACGTGCTGATCGTCTCGGTGTAGTGCCAGCCGGGCGGTGCGAGCTCGGGGGCGACCAGCGTCGGGGTGGTCACGAGGCAGACGCACCGGGTGCCGGTCACGACCACGGCGGGACGGTCGAAGAAGGGTTCCCGCGAGGCGACGAACGCCGTCATCCCGGGCGCCGGGACCTGGTTCTCATCGGGCACGGGCACGAGGTCGTGGCGGTCGTCGGGAAGGAGCTTCGCCGTCTCACGGATCCCGAGGTCGGACACGACCACGTCGGCGCGGAGCTCGGTGCCGTCGACCAGGCCGACGCCCACGGCCCGGTCGTTCGCGAGCCGGAGCGCGTCCACCTTGTCACCCCGGCGGACCGTGCCGCCGTGCCCGTCGACGTAGGCGGCGAGGTTCTCCGCCAGCCGGACCGATCCATGCGGGGGGATGCCGTGCCGCCCACGTCCCGCCGTCGCGCGCAGATAGTCGAAGAAGGCGGCCGCGGTGACCTCCTCGGCGTTGAGGGCCATGAAGGCCTGTGTCAACGCGTGGATGGCGCCGACGACCTGGGGCCCGGCGCCGCGGCCCTCGAGCCAGCGGGGGAGCGGCTCCTCGGTCGCTGGTTCCGTCCCCTTCAGCGCGCCGCGGATGGCCTCCATGACCCGACCTGCGTCGGACCCGTCCGCGTCGGCGGCGGCACCGACGAGGGCGCGAAGCCCGCCGGACTCGCCCGTACCGACGATCTTGCCGTTGACGAGGTAGGCGGTGCGCTCCTCGATGGGGCGGACGGGAAAGTCGATCCCGAGGTCGCGGAACGTCGCCGCGAGCGGATCGTCCATGGCGATCAGGAACGCCCCGGTCGGCAGCAGGAAGCCGTCGATGTCGCGGCTGCTCCATCGTCCCCCGACGTGGGGCAGCCGCTCGACGAGTGTCACCTCGACGCCGGCGCCAGCGAGTCGCGCGGCGGCGCAGAGCCCGCCGACGCCGGCGCCCAGGACGAGCGCGGTCTGGATGTCGTCGTTCCGTCGGTCGCTCGCCATCCTCAGTCGCTTACCCGTTCGTTCGACTCCGTCAGCTGCAGGAGGCGTGTGAAATTCTGCAGCTCGTCCTGGCTGCCGTTCGTCAAGGCCCGCGCGCCACGCTCCTGCAGCACCTCCTTCAGGCGGTGCAGGATGCTGATCTTGTGCTCCAGGCGTTCGGTGTTCTCACGCACGATCAGGACGGCTTCTTCGCGCTGCTTCTTCGTGAGCCTGGCGCCCAGTGCCAGGCGGCCGAGAAGCTTGATCTCCTCGAGGCTGAAGCCGAGCTCCTTGAGCGCAAGTGCGCCTTCGAGGTAGAAGCGGTAGTCGCGCGGGTAGCGGCGTGTCCCTCCGGGGGAGCGGGGAGGCTTGGGCAGGATGCCCAGCTCCTCGTAGTAGCGGATGGTGCGGCTGCTGACCCCCGTCTTGGATGCGAGCTGTCCGATACTCATCAGCTGGGCGCCGTCCGCTTCTGGCCTGTCACCTTCCACGCCGACCTCCCTCGTTCGGGGCTACCGCGGTTACTGCCGGAAGCGTCGTTGCTGCACGACGCTCGCCCTGGGGTTTGCGGCCGGCTCCACGGTTGGTCACTCCACGCCCCGGTGCAAATATCAACATATCACGTTAACATGCTGATTGCCAGTGATGGCGTCGACCTCGTTGCGCGCTGGTCGCGCGGTGGCGGTGGTGGTGCGGCGTGCTAGAGTTTACGTTGAACGTGAAATAGCCGAAGTTCGGGGACGCCATGGATCTGGCTTTGAGCGAGGAGCAGCAGGCGCTCTCGGCCTCGGTGGGCGACTTCCTCCGCTCGTACTGCACCAAGGACTGGCTCGACGACCTCGAGTCGCGCGAGGAGTATCCGTTCGAGCTGTTCAAGCACCTTGCCGACATGGGATTGCTCGGCGTCGGTGTCCCCGAGGAGTACGGGGGCTCAGGAGGCGGGTTCGTCGAGGTGGCGCTCATCTGCGAGCAGATGGGCCACGTCGGCGGTTCGGTGAACATGACCTTCATGCCGACGGCCGTCTTCGGGAACCAGACCCTCCTCGGCGGTGGCAGCGGGGAGCAGAAGCGCGAGTTCCTGCCTCGGATGGCGTCCGGGGAGCTGCGCACGGCGTTCGCCCTGACCGAGCCCGAGGCGGGATCCGACGCCGCTGCGGTCCGTACCCGGGCCGTCTCCGACGGCGCGGACTGGGTCATCAACGGCTCGAAGATCTTCTCGACGGGCGCGCACGTCGCCGACTACATCGTTCTGACCGCTCGCACGGGGACCACCGAGGAGCGTTCCGCGGGACTCACCGTCTTCATGGTGGACGCAGGCACCGACGGCATCACGGTCACCGGCATCCCGAAGATCGGCCACAACGCGGTCAAGACCTGCGAGATCGGGCTCGCCGACGTGCGTGTTCCGGCCGATGCCCTCGTCGGCGAGGTGGGACGCGGCTGGCGGGCGCTGTCCGAAGCGCTCGACGCCGAGCGCATCGCGGTCGCGGCGCTGTGCACGGGACTCTCCCAGCACTGCACGGACCTCGCCCTCGACTACGCGAAGAAGCGCGAGCAGTTCGGCCAGCCCATCGCACGCTTCCAGGCGATCAGCCACATGCTCGCGGAGATGGAAACGGAAACCGCGGCCTCCCGGTGGCTCGCCTACGAAGCAGCGTGGCGCAAGGACAACCACCTGGCCTGCTCCAAGCACGCGTCCATGGCGAAGTCCTATGCGACCGAGCTCGGGACGCGCTCTGCGACGCGCGGCATGCAGATCCTCGGCGGGTACTCCTACACGAAGGAGTACGAGATGGAGCGCTTCTACCGGGAGGCGAAGCTCTACGAGGTCGCCGGGGGGGCAACCCAGATCCAGCGGAACATCATCGCCAGCCACCTCGGAATCCGCTGAACGAGGACCGACGACAGGGACGACGACATGAAGATCGGGACCAGCGGCGTCGTGGTGCCTCCCGCCAGGGGGGTCATCAAGGCCGCACAGCAGCAGGAGGCCGCCGGCTTCGACTCCACCTGGTGGCCTGACCACCTCATGGCCTGGCACCCGCAGAGCCTCTGGACGACGGAGTTCACGCCGCTCGCCGCCCGCCAGAAGAACGCACACCTCTTCCTGGACACGGTCGCCTGCATGACGGCCGCGGCGGTCAGCACCGAACGCATCCGCATCGGCTCGTCGGTGACGGACCCCGTCCGCCGCCATCCGGCGATGCTGGCGCAGGAGTTTCTCAGCGTCCACCACTTCTCAGGCGGACGCAGCATCTTCGGCATCGGCACTGGTGAGGGAGAGAACGCGCTGCCCTACGGCCTCACGATCGACCGGCCCGCGAGCCGACTCGAGGATGCGATCGAGATCATCCGTCTGCTCTGGGACAGCGAAGGGCCGGTCGACTTCGACTCGCCGTTCTGGACCCACCGGGACGCCGTCATGGGACTCGGTCCCGTAGCGGAGGAGGGTGGCCTCCCACCGATCTGGATCGCTGCCCATGGGCCACGCATGCTCGACATGACCGGTCGCCTGGCCGACGGGTGGCTGCCCACCTACATGCCGCCTGCGGACTACCGCGAGAAGCGCCAGCGCATCGATCGTGCGCGCGAGCAGGCCGGCCGGCAGCAGGATCCGTTCGAGGCCGGCATCTGGGCCTACACCTGCATCGGCGACTCGAAGGAAGACTGTCTCGAGCTGTTCGAGTCGCCGATGTACAAGGTGATCGCGCTCCAGCTGCCGGCGGCCGCGTTCGAGGAGGCAGGCGTCGAGCCGCCGCTGGGACGGGACAGTTACGGCTTCAACGACTTCATCCCGTCACGCTACGACCGCGACCGGATTCTCGAGGTGCTCGACGGCATCCCGCCGGAGATGGTCGGTCGGGCGATCCTGCACGGCTCGGTCGACGACGTGGTGGCCGAGCTGTCCGAGCTGGGGGAGGCCGGCTGCGACCACGCGGTGCTGTGGAACATCTCCTTTCTCACCGACGCCGACCGGGTCGCCCCGAGCTTCAAGGCCGTGGCGCAGGTGCAGCAGGCCCTCCAGTCGTGACGAAGGCCTGGACGGTCGACGAGGTCGCCGAGCGTGTGCAGCGCGGGGTGGCCGGCGCCGTCGCCCGGGCGATCACATGGGTCGAGTCCGGCGGCGAGCGGGCCGAGGCGCTGCTTGCCCTCATGCCGGCCCGACAGGCGCACGTCATCGGCATCACCGGCGCACCCGGCGCCGGCAAGTCGACCCTCGTCAGCCAGCTCGTCCAGGCATATCGGGGCAACGAGATCACGGTCGGTGTCGTCGCCGTCGATCCCAGCTCGCCGCTGACCGGCGGTGCCCTCCTCGGTGACCGTGTCCGTCTCGAAGGTGTCACGGGCGACCGGGGTGTCTTCTTCCGGTCGCTGGCGTCCCGGGGAGCGGCCGGAGGCCTCTCCGACGCCGCGCGCGCGGCGGCGACGATCCTGTCCGCGGCGGGATTCGATCTCGTCCTCGTGGAGACGATCGGCGCCGGCCAGGCCGAGGTCGAGATCATGCGGGTGGCCGACACCGTCGCGGTGGTGCTCAACCCGGGTGCGGGCGACGACGTCCAGGCGCTCAAGGCCGGTCTGATGGAGATCGCCGACATCTATGTGCTCAACAAGGCGGACCGGGCCGGCATCGGCAACCTCAAGGCGCAGATCGCCGGGCTGCTCCACGTCCGGCAGCACACGGACAGCTGGCGGCCCCCGCTGGTCGAGACGGTGGCGAACGAGGGCAAGGGCATCACGGAGCTGATGGAGGCCTTCGACCGGCACGAGCAGCACCTCGCCCACGGGCTCGGCGCCGAACGGGCACACGCCGGGGCACGCGCCGAGGCGCTCCGGGTGGCGCGCTCGCTGTTCGACCAGGCCGTCGCGGCGGAGCAGCAGGACGTGCTCGCCCGGCTCGACGGCGGCGAGCTCGACGAGGTTGCCGCCGGCCGGCGGCTCGCGGCGCTGGCGGGCCGGCGCCTGATCGCCGGACCGGCGACGGGCACGACGCACGCACGAAGGAGGGACTCAAGTGGGTGAGGGATCGCATGCGACTTCCGTCGAGGCCGTTCGCGAAGGACTGCGGGACGTTTGCAGCGGCTTCGACCTCGACTACTGGATGGTCGCTGACCGCGACCGACGGTTCCCCGAGGAGTTCTGGGCCGAGCTCGCCAAGGGCGGGTGGACCGGGCTCGTGGTGCCGGAGGAGTACGGGGGGCAGGCGCTCGGCATGACGGAGGTCACGGCGGCGGTGGAGGAGATCGCCGCCGGGGGCGCCGGGCAGGCCGGATCGTTGTTCTACGTGCTGACGCCGGTCTTCGGCGCGATCCCGATCTCGCTGCACGGGACACCGGCGCAGAAGGAACGGATCCTGCCCGGGATCGCCAGCGGCGACATCGAGTTCTGCATGGCGCTCACCGAGCCGGACGCGGGCTCCAACACCCTGCGGATCCGGACCCGGGCTCGGCGCGACGGGGACGTGTTCGTGGTGAACGGCAGCAAGGTCTGGATCACCGGTGTGGAGCGTGCGGACTGGATGCTGCTGGTCTGCCGCACCGCCGAGTACGACGAGACGCGGCCGACCTTCGGCATCACCCTGCTCCTCGTCGAGCTGCCTGCCGATGGGCTCACGTACCGGTCCATCGACAAGATGGGGACGCGCTTCGTGCACTCGAACGAGGTGTTCTTCGACGACGTAGTGATCCCCGCCGAGAACGTCCTCGGCGAGGTCGACCACGGGATGCGCGTGCTGTTCGACGTCCTCAACCCCGAGCGCATCGCCGGCGCCGCAGGCGGGATCGGCCACGCACGTCTGGCACAGCGGCTCGCCGTCGAGTACGCGAAGCAGCGGGCGCCCTTCGGCACGCCCATCGGGGCCTACCAAGGCGTCGCCTTCCCACTCGCACAGCTGCGAGCGGACCTGGAGGCCGCGCGCCTGCTGACCTACGAGGCCGCGCGCCTCTTCGACCGCGGGGAGCCGTGCGGCGGCGAATTCGCCATGGCGAAGCTCCTGGCCTCCCAGGTCTCGGATCGGTCCGCGGACCAGGCCTTCCGAACCCATGGCGGCATGGCGTACGCGCGGGAGTACCACGTGGAGCGACTGGTGCGTGACGGCAAGATCGCCCGCGTCGGACCGGTGAGCGAGGAGCTCGCGCTCGCACACATCGCCCAGCACGTGCTTGGTCTGCCCAAGTCCTACTGATGGCAGCCGACGCAGGCTCCACGATCGAGACGTTCGGCTGGGGGTTCGAGCTGCCCGACGGCGACGAACCGGTCACACTGCGCCTCGACAAGCGGTGGCGTGGCGACGTGGGAGCTCACGGGGGCTACCTCGCGGCGCTCCTGGTCCGGGCGCTCACGGCCACGTTGGACCCGCCGTCGGCGTGGCGGCTGGCTTCCGTCACCATCCAGTACCTGCGCAGCCCCGGCGAGGTCGTCGAGGTCGAGCGCACCGTCGAGCGGCGAGGACGGTCCGTCAGCGCGGTCACGGCTCGTCTGTCCTCGGACGCACGTCTCGCGCTGCTCGCCACCGCGACGCTCGTCCAGCCGGGACGGGGACCGGTGCTGGAGGCCGCTGCCAGCCCGGGCGCCGACGCCCGGATGCCAGAGGTCGACCCACCGGAGGCGTGCCCTACCTGGAACGGCGAGCCGTGGTGGCCACGGATGCAGATCTTCGACCGGTTTGAGGTGCGCTGGGCCAACGGCGCCCCCGCTCCGTCAGGTCCGCACGGTGCCGCATCGCTCGGGTGGGTCCGACTGCGCGAGCCACACCCGACCGGACCGGAGGTGCCGGCCGTCGCGGCCGACGCGCTCCTGCCGACCCTCTACACCTACGTCGAGGGGCCGCGGGTGACACCGACGGTCGAGCTGCACCTGTCCTACCCGGTGGGCGCTTGGCCCGTCCCGGCCCATCCGCACGACTGGTTGCTCGTGGAGCTGTCGCCCCGGTATGCGGGTGGCGGCCTCTACGAGGAGACCGGCCGTATCTTCTCACGGACCGGTGACCTCCTGGCCTTCACGCGGCAGCTGGGCGCCGTCCGGAATTCGACGAGCTCCCGACGCAGAGCCGGGAGCTCGCTGAGCGGACGAGATCAGGCCGACTTCGACGCTTCGTTGGACGTGCCGAGCACTTCAGCGAGGTTGGTCACCGTCTCCCCGTCGTTCGCGCCATCACGCTGCTGGAGCACTGTGCGCAGACGGTCGAGCACCGCCATCTTGTGCTCGAGGACCTCCATCTTCTCGCCGATCGACTCGGCGGCGTGCTCACGCTGCCGGGCGGTCATGGGACGACCCAGCGCGAGGCGACCCACGAGCTTGATCTCGTCGAGGCTGAACCCGAGTTCCTTGAGCGCGACGGCGCCTTCGACGTAGAACCGGTACTCCGGCGAGTATTTGCGTGTGCCGCCCGGGGAGCGCCGAGGCTTGGGCAGGATGCCCAGCTCCTCGTAGTAGCGGATGGTCCGGCTGCTGACGCCGGTCTCTTCGGCGAGCTGACCAATGCTGATCAGGTCATCGCCGTTGCTCGTCTGTGTCTTCGTGTTTGCCATGTCCTGTGCTCCAGGGTCTTGTGATCGCTGCCGCGCCGAAGCATGCGGAAGTCGTGCGGCGATACCCCGGCCCCCGGGTGATGAGGCTCATCTTATCGTTCAACGTCAAAGGAAGCATGCACGTGGCGACGGGGCGAACACTGTACGTAGTGCCCCGAGCCGGCAGGGCGGGAGCCGCCTGGCCGTTCGATCGCGGTGCCTGGTCAAGATCAACTAGTTGACGCATTTCGTTAGATGTGGAAGTTTGGTCCCGGCAGCGTCGGACCTTCCCTCCCTCCCTCCCCCCTCCGTCTGGCCGGGGATGGGTGACATCCGTGCCATGGTGGGGGACGGTCCGATCACGGCCCCGGCCCCCGCCGTCACGCGCCGGCCTCGGCGGTCGCGCCGATCCCCGTGGTCGCCTCGCCGGGTGCAGATGCCACGGGCGGAGCGGTCGCCGCACCGCAGGCATCGCCCTCCGGGACCCAGCTCTCGGACAGGGTGGGTGGCGGCCGCCCAGGGGTTCCGGCGCGGTGGCCCTGGCACTGCTGTGCCTCGCTGTCGCCGTCGGCCTGCTGCGCTTCCTGGGCAACTCGTCTCGCTACCGGCACCTGACCGCCGACCGAGGAGCAGCACCATGAGAGCCCAGCAGATACCCGAGGTGGTACGTGACCACGGTCTCGCAGCCAATGGGGTTGGGCCTGCACGCGGCGGGCTTCGTCGTGGCCGCCGTCACCTGGGCGGGCATCCGCACGGTCGACAACCCGGCAGCGCAGCTCCCGGTCATCGTCAGCGGTGGGCTCACGGCAATTGGCCTGTTCGGTTCGGGGTCGTCAGCCCTCCAACTCGCCGAGGTACCCGGCATGGAGCAGCTCCTCCGACCGACGTAGCTCTTCCGCGGTCCCGTCGGCGAGGAGCCTGCCCTGCTGCAGCACGTAGCCGCGGTCGGCGATCTGCAGCGCCAGGTGGACGTGCTGCTCGACCAGCAGGACGCCGACGCCGTCCTCGTCGGCGATCGCGCGCAGCACGGGCAGCAGGCGCTCGACGATGATCGGTGCCAGCCCCAGGCTCATCTCGTCGACCATGAGCAGCCCTCGGGCCGGCCGACCACGGCACGGGCCAGGGCCAGCATCTGCTGCTCGCCGCCCGACAGCAGCCCCGCACGGCGGTCGCCGAGGTCGGCCAGCGCGGGGAACCATTCGAGGATCCTGTCCATCGAGACGGCCCCGCCGGGCCGCTGGCCGAGCCGGAGGTTCTCCGCGGTCGTCAGGTCGAAGAAGAGCGCCGCGGTCCTCGGGCACGTGGGCGAGTCCCCGGCGCGCCGTCTTGTGGGGGAGCCCCGGCTCGACGGGCTCGCCGAAGACCTTGATCGATCCCTTCATCGCTGGCAGGATGCCGGAGATCGAGAGCAGCGTCGTCGACTTGCCGGCCCCGTTGGCGCCCAGGAGCGCCACGACCTCGCCCTCCTCGACCGTGAGGTCGAGGCCGTGCACGACGGCGGTCCCGTCGTAGCCCGCCGACAGCCCGTCCACGCGGATGGCGGTGCTCATTGCGGCTCACCCCCACCGTCGCCCCGCTGCTGGTGCCCGAGATAGGCCTCCACCACACGTTGGTCACGACGCACCTGCGTCGGCGTCCCCTGGGCGATGAGACGGCCGAACTCGAGCACGAACAGGTACTCGCACGTGGGCATGACGAGCTCCATGTCGTGATCGACGAGGAAGATCGTCATGCCCTCCTCCGCCGCCAGGTCACGCAGGATCTCGGACAGGATCTGCTTGTGTCCTGCCTCCAGGCCGGCTCCCGGTTCGTCGAGGATCAGCAGCTTGGGTCGGGCGGCCAGGGCACGTCCGATGCTGACCGCCTGCCTGCTTCCGTGGGAGAGCTGGGACGGGTACAGCGGCGCCTCGTCGTGCAGGCCCAGGATGTCGATGGCCCACTCGACCTGCTCCTCGTTCGTCGTGCGGCCAGGCATCACGAGGTCGGCCAGGAAGGCCCACCATCGGACGCGCTCCGCGGCGACCTGGAGGTTCTCGCGGACGGTGAGGTCGTCGAAGAGCTCCATCTGCTGGAAGGTGCGGGACAGACCGAGCCGGGCACGCCGGAATGCTGGTACGTCGTCGATCCGGCGTCCGTCGAAGAGGAGCGAGCCCGAGCTGGCCACGTAGCCCATCAAGGCGTCGATGAAGGTCGTCTTTCCAGCGCCGTTCGGACCGATCATGCCGACCACCGCGCCGGTCGGGACCTCCAGCGTCACACGGTCGACGGCCGTCAACCCCCCGAAGTGCACGCTCAGGTCCTGCACGGCCAGCAACGTCGGGCGACGCTTGTCGTCCCATGCGGGGTGGGCGGCGGTGCGGTCGGGCACGAGGTCGGCGGTCATGCCAGCATCCTCTCGTGCGCACCCATCCCGGACAGCCGCTTCCGCGGGTTCGGGTTCTCCTGGGCTGGATCGAGGCCCTGATGGATGGCTCCGGCGATGCCCTCGGGGCTGAGGATCGCGGTGAGGATGAGCGCGAGGCCGCTGATGAACAGCTCGTAGGGCCCGAGCGAGAGCCACCGTTCGAGCAGCGCGAACGCCAGACCGCCGGTGACGATGCCACCACCGACCATGGCGCCCGAGACGCTGGAGATCCCACCGAGGTACGCGGCGGCCAGGAGCGACAGCGACACCAGCACGCCGAAGGACTCGAAGGAGATCTGCCCCTGCCGGAAAGCGAGCATGGCCCCACCGATGCCGGCGATGAACGATGAGAGGGCGAACCCGAGCAACTTCATGTTCGTGACGCTGATGCCGACGGCCGCGGCCGCGCGCTCGTTGGCGCGGACGGCGAGCATGCGTCGCCCGGTGCCGCTCTTGCGCAGGTTCACCACCGCGAGCGCCACGATGAGCAGGACCACGACCACGAAGACACCGAAGACGGCTCTCGGGTAGTCGTTGGTTCCCTCGCCACCGATCCCCAGGTTGACCCCAAGGAACGTCGGCGACGGGATGTGGCTGCCGGCGAATTCCGCCGGTGTAGGCCGGATTGCGGAAGATGAAGGCATCGATCGCGACGGCCGCGCCGAGCGTCACGACAGCGAGGTTGACCCCTCGGATCCGCAGGGCCGGGATGCCGATGATCACGCCCAGCACCGTGGTCACCAGCGCGGCCAGGATGACGGCTGGCACGAGCGGGATGCCCATTCGGGTCGCGAAAGCGCTGAGCGAGAAGCCGGCTGCGCCGGCGAACGTCATCTGCGCCAGGGAGATCTGACCGAGGAAGCCGGTGAGAACGACCAGGGAAAGCGCCAGGATGGCCCCAGTGACGCTGATGATGAGTGCGACGCGGACGCCGCCGCCGAGTATCTGGATGGCCATCAGGCCCACGCCCACGGTGGCGAGCGCATACAGGGGGACGTTGGTCGGCCGCGACGCCTGGGGGAGCTTCTCCCGGGTTAGGCTGCCGCGGGTCGGGAGCGACTCACCGGCGAAGATCAGCGCGAGGATGATCACGACGAAGGGCAACCCCTCCTTGAGGCCGACCCGCGGGAGCCACGAGAAGTCCGTCTGAAGCTTGGTGATCAGCGACTGGCCCATTCCGAGCGCGAGCCCGGCTACCGCGGTAACGCCGAAGGAGGTGAACCGGCCGACGAGTGCCGCACCCAACGCGGGGACGACCGCGAGCGTGTAGGTGACCGGGTCCAGGGCGGTGATCCCGCCGAGCAACATCCCGGTCAGTCCCGCGATGACCGTGGCGAGCACCCAGTTGCTCGCGGCCAGCGCGTCCGACGAGTAGCCGAGCAGCGCGGCGCCCTTCTCGTTCTCGGCGGCGGCGCGGGTTGCGATGCCGAACCGCGTGTGGCGGTAGAGGAGGTAGAGCGCGGCGGCCACGATCAGCGTGAGCGCGCCGAGGTAGAGGCGGTCCTGAGGTAGTGCGAGCCCGCCGAGGTGCACGGGGGCGGCGGGGAGGACCGGCGGGAAGGACTGGTTTGCGGTCCCGAAGCGGACGACGACCATGGCCTGGAGAGTGATCATCAGCCCGATTGCCGCGACGACCTTGGCGAGCGTCGGCGAGTAGCGCAGCGGACGGAAGACGAAGAAATAGGACAGCAGCCCGAGCAGGACCGCCAGCTCGAGCGACAGCAGGAAGGCGCTCCAGAACGGCAATGCATCACTGAGGTGGATCCGTGCCGGGCAGGCCGACGATCGGGAGGACGAGGTCTCCCCTCTGCCGTAGCGCGTTGAAGGCGTAGGCGATGTACATGGCCATCGCGCCCTGCGCGAAGTTGATGATCCCCGAGCCCTTGTAAGCCAGCACGATCCCGAGTCCAAGGGACGCGTAGACCGCCCCGGTCCCGAGCCCGAGGAGAGCGAACAGCAGGTACTGGTTCACGTGGCCCTCTCCGTCATGGATTCGGTGACCGGCGAGGTGGGGCCGTCCAACGGCCCCACCTCGACGCGGCGGGAACGACTCAAACGCTCAGGACGAAGACGCCGAGGGCTGCTCGCTGCCGCCACCGCCGCCCCCGACCTCAGGTCCGCCGTCGACCCAGTCGCCGAGCACGTCGGTGAACTCGCCACCCTTGTACTGCACCATTCGGACGGCGCTGTTGCAGACCGCTGTCAGCCCCGCGATGTGGTCGCCCTTGCAGGTGTAGGGATGCTCCATGAAGCTCTCGTGGTCCTGCGTCTGGTTCATGTAGTCGATGATCGCCTGGTGGCTGAGGTTGTCGACGCCGATCTCCTCGAAGATCGCCTTCAGGTTCATGATCGTCGCGAAGGAGGACTGCGAGTAGCCCGAGATCTTCGCGTCGGGGGCGTACTTCTCCATGGCTTTGCGGTAGGTGGCGACATCCTCGTTCGAGGTGTCGGAGTACAGGATGTTCTCGGAGTTGAAGAAGGCACCCTCGGCTCCGGCGCCGCCGGCTTCGATGACGTCGGCGTCGAAGCACGAGCCCGGGTAGTACATCGGCGTCGTGATCCCGAGGGATGCCACGGCCTGCATGATCCGGGAGCACCCCTGAGCCGCGAACAGGACCATGATGGCGTCGGGCTTGTCGTCGTTGGCCGCCGATACGACCGGCGTGAAGTCGGTTGCGTTGGCCGCCTCGGGCAGCAGCTTCACGTCCGTGACGCCGAACTGCTCGAGGATCGCCTGCCCGAACGACGTGGCCGCCGCCTTCCCGGCCGGGTTGTCGGTGTAGATGATGTTGACCTTCTTTGCGCCGACCTCCTTGCCGAGATAGACGGCCTGGCCGGGGAACGCGGCGACGCTGCCACCGACGAAGAAGAACGCGACCTTCGACGTGTACTCCGGTGGTAGCAGCGGCACGCCGCCGATGTAGGGCATGTTCGCCTTCTCGAAGATCGGGATGGTGGCCGAGGTGCCGAAGTCCGTGCCCGGGGTGACGACCATGGGGTCCTGCTCGAGGAGCTTGTTCGCCGCTGCCGCCGACGACTCCGGCGTGCCCTGCGTCGTCTCGACGATGAGCTTGAGCGGCCGACCGCCGACGCCGCCGAGCTCGTTGTTGACATACTTGACGGCAGCCTCCTCGGCCTCACGCTGCTCCGGGAACGAGCCCGCCGGCGTGTCCTCCTGGTTGATCATGCCGATGACGATGGGTTCGCCCGAGGCCGTCTTCGCTTCCGTGGCGCCGCCGCTCTCGGAGGCGCTCGGGGAGGAGGTCGCGGACGACGAGGTCTCGCTGGCCGCGCCGGTTGCGGCCTCGTTGCCGCTGGAGGTCTGCCCGCAGGCCGCGGCGAGCAGTGCCAAGCCCACTGTGACCACCAGGGTGCGTGACCGCCGGGCGACCACTCGTCCCGACAAATGCGGATTCGTCGAATTCTCCGAGTTTCATGTCCCTCCCGCTCCTTGTGTGAGGTGTTGTGTCAGGATCCCTCGGCGATACGCGTTCTGCGGCGTCGCCACCAGGTTTCGAGTCCGTTCCACCAGCCGAGCATCCGACCCCCGAGCAGCATCGTCCGCCGGCGCAGCGGCGTGAGATCGCCGTAGACCAGGAACCAGCCGGCGGCGATCGCCAGCGCGATCCCTGCCGTACCGATGACGGTGATCACCACGCTCCTCAGCGCGGGGACGAGGTTTCCGACGAGATCGCCGACGAACCAGCCCAGGGCGCCGATGCCGAACAGCGCGAAGGGGATCGCGACCCAGCGGATGACCTCCGGACCGCTGAGGATGAGGGTGGCGGCGAGCGCCGTGTAGAAGGTGAAAGGCGTTCGGCCGGTCAAGACACCGAATCCACCACCGACGAGCAGCAGCACGACGGCGGGCACCGGGTGCGCGGACTCGCTCATGAACCAGGCGCCCCCGAGGACGGCGATCACCAGCAGCACCAGTGCGGTCGGCCGTCCGAGCAGATCGGCGATGACGCCGGCCACCGCGAACGTGACGAGCGGGAGGGCCGCCCATTTCTTCGGTGTCAGCACATCTCGGCCTTCCGCCCTCTGCCGGTAGGTGTCACGAGGACGCCGTCATGGACTCGAGGGGTCCGCCCTCGGGCCACGACCCGTAGTAGGAGAGGATCTCCTCGGGTGGGCGCTTCGTCAGCCACTGCTCGAGGAACTCCGGGGTCGGTCTCGAGCGGGCGAGGCGGTCGGCGCGTTCCGCGTTGCGGGCCGCGACGGTCGCCTCCTCGTCGACCGTCAGCGTGTCCGGGTCGAACACGACCTTGTAGATCCGGGCAAAGAATCCGTCCGTGAAGGTGCCGCCGGTGTCGACATCGACCGTCACGGCCATCTGCTGGCTCCCCTCTTCCTGGCGCCTCTCCCGCGCCGGAGCACCGCGTGCTCGTCTCCGCCCAAGTCGGAAAAGCAGACATCCAACGTTAGACGTGAGGTCCGAGACTCGTCTCACCATATGGAGCCGGTGAACGGCCCGTCAAGAGGTTGTTCATTTCCGTGGTCAACGAGGCGGTCGGCCCTGGCGAGAGGCCTTGACACCTGCTCACCGATGCACTACCAATTGCATCCCTTACGGTATACGTTAGATATGAATTTATCGCTGGTGATCATCGATCGGGAGCCTCGATATCGCCGGCCGGAACGTCCTCGTGGCGTCGTGAGGGTGATGGGAGGGAAGCGTCAATGGGTGTGATCGCGAGCGTTGACACCGGCGGGACGTTCACGGACGGCTATTTCACCCGAGACGGGCGAACTGCTCGGGTGAAGGTCGAGACGACACCCCACGACTTCACCGAGTGCTTCATCGACTGCCTGGAGGCGGGCGCCACCGAGCTCGGCTACGCCGACCTCCAGGCCATGCTCTTCGACACCGACATCCTGCGCTTCGCCTCCACCATCGCGACGAATGCGATGATTGAGCACAAAGGCCCACGTATCGGTCTTCTCGTGTCTGCGGGGCACCGTGACGATCTCTACGGGGACGGCGAGCTGCTCTACGGCCATCTGCTCGATCGCGACCTGGTCGTCGAGTACGACGTGGACGAGGGCGAGGACGTGGCGCGCAATCAGCTGCGCTCCCTGCTGCAGGCCGGGGCGCGGGTGCTCGTCGTCAGCCTGACCGGGTCCGACGCGGACGCGGCCGCGGAGCGGGAGGTCAAGACCCGCTACGAGCGTGCCTATCCCCGGCACTATCTCGGTGCGGTCTCCTGTCTGCCCGCCTCGGAGGTGACCCGGCGCCCGAACGATGCTCGGAGAACCAACACCGCCGTCGTCAACGCCTATCTGCATCCGGAGCTCGTCCGGACGCTGTACAAGGCTGACGAGGATGTGCGGTCGCGCGGGTATCCGCGGCCGCTGCTGATCGTCCACGGCTCCGGCGGCGTGGCACGCGTCGCGAAGACCCGCGCCATCGAGCAGTACAACTGCGGTCCGGCCGGCGGCGTGTACGGCGCCGCCACGATGGTGGAGCGTTACGAGCTTCCCGCCGCGCTGACCATGGACATGGGTGGCACGTCCACCGACTACAGCTACGTCCGCAGCGACCGCGTCCCCTTCGATCTCGATCCCCATATCGAAGGCATCCCGGTGTGGACGCCCCTTGTCGAGGTCGGCACCTTCGGCTGCGGCGGCAGCTCGGTCATCTCCACGGGCGAGGAGGGGCTCCTGGTCGGGCCCGAGTCGATGGGATCCGCGCCCGGACCGGCCTGCTACGGCCTCGGTGGCACCTCGCCGACGCCGACGGACGCCCACCTGGTCCTCGGCACCCTCGATCCCGACAACTATCTCGGTGGGCGTCGGCGGCTCGATCCGGGGCGGGCGCGGGACGCTTTGACCACATTGGGTGACGCCCCTGCGGAGGAGATGGCACGCCGTGTCCATCGGGCCTGTGTGGCGACGATCGTCGACCACCTGAAGCGGGCGCTGGCCCAGGTCGGGGCTGCACCCGAGCAGACGGCCCTTCTCGCCTTCGGTGGAGCCGGTGGACTCTTCGGCGCCGACGTGGCCCGGACGCTCGGCCTCGCACGCGTCTACTCATTCGCCGATGCCGCCGTGTTCTCGGCCTTCGGCGTGTCCGGCATGGACGTGGCGCACCTCTACGACCTGCAGCTCGGCCAGAGCGCCTCCGAGCTCCGCGACGAGCTCGACACCCTGCGTGCTCGCGCCGAGCTCGACATGAGCGGCGAGGGCCTCGCGCCCGAACGCATCGCCTATCGACTGGAAGCAGAGACGGACGACGGGCTCGTCGCCATCGACGCCACGCCGACGAACTGGGAGTCGGGGCTTTCGAAGGCGCTCGAGCTGTCCCCCCAGTGGCTGCGGCTCCGTGCCAGCGTCGAGGTACCCCGCCCGGACCTCCGCCCTGGGCCTGACGGGGACCCGAGTCCGGATCCGGCACGAACGGGTGCGCGGCCGATCCACCTCACTCGCGATGACGGTGACGCTGAGGCGGACATCTTCGATCGCTCCTTGCTGCGGCCGGGCATGCGCGTCGACGGGCCGGCGGTCGTCGAGGCGAAGGACACCACGACGCTGGTGCCCGCAGGCGCGACGCTCACCGTGGACGGCTATCACAGCGGGATCATCGAGTTCGGAGGTTGAGCCGTGCCCAAGGTCCGGATCACTGAGTACCTGGACATCGATACCGACAGCGAGATGTGGCTCTGTCACGTCTGCGGGCAGGAGCTGATCGGCGCGCGGGACAACTACAAGAAGGGCTGTCTCGTCTACGAGCGCGACGCCGATGAGATCCTGCCGCCGGTCTTCCCGCCCGACCGGGCCGAGTTCCACCTCGGCGTGACCGAGGGATACGGGCTCTTCGTGGAGTTCTACTGCCCCGGCTGCGGAACCATGGTCGAGAACGAGCTCCTGCCCGAGGGGTACCAGCCGACCTACGACATCCAGCTGGACATCGACGCACTCAAGGCGAAGGCCGCCGCCGGTGGCCCGGAGACCGTCAGCGAGGAGCAGTCCGCATGAGCGATCAGCAGGGTGCGGCACAGGCAGCCGGCGGCGTCCGCAAGGGCGTCAGCGAGATCGCGAACACCATCAACGTGGACATCGGCGGCACCTTCACCGACTGCTTCGTCACCTATGGCGATCGCCGCGCCTGGGGCAAGCAGCCCACGACCCGCTACCGGCTCACGGCGGGGTTCAACGCCGCAATCGCCGAAGCCGCCGGCGAGCTCGGCGTCGATCCCGACGAGTTGCTCGCCGAGACCGACCTCGTCCGGTATGCCACGACCCTGGCCATGAACGCCCTCATCGAGCGCAAGGGTCCCAAGCTCGGTCTCATCACGACGGCGGGCTTCGAGGACACCATCTTCATCGGGCGTGGCGCGCAGTGGCACGACGGTCTCCCAATGGAGATGAAGCGCCTCGTCGCGCGTGGGAAGCGGCCCGTCCCGCTGATCTCGCGGGGGATGGTGGTGGGTGTGCGCGAGCGGGTCGCTGCCGACGGCGACATCGTCATCCCCATCAACGAGGACGAGGTCCGAGCGCAGCTCCGGAGGCTGGTGGACCAAGGGGCCCAAGGCTTCATCGTCGCCCTGAACTGGTCGCACATGAACCCCAAGCACGAGGAGGTCGTGCGCGACATCATCCGCGAGGAGTTCCCGGACATCTTCCTGGGGGCCCAGCCGGTGCTGCTGTCGAACGAGGTCGCACCGCGACGCAACGAATACCAGCGGAGCATGACCGCCATCCTCTCGGCCTACCTCCACCGGACCTTCGCCGAGGAGCTCACCGATCTCGCAGCGTCCCTGCGTGAGCGTGGCTACCAGCACTCGCTGTTCGTAGCCAACAGCGCGGGGGGCGTCAATCCACTGGAACGCACCATGGCCGTGCAGACCTACAACGCAGGTCCCGTCGGCGCGGTCATCGGCGGGGCGCACCTCTCGTCGGAGTACGGCTTCCCCAACGCGATCATGACCGACATGGGCGGGACCTCCTTCGACATCTCGACCGTGGTGGGCGTCGGGGAGGGCGAGGCGCGGGGTGGTCGCCACTTCTACCCGCACATCCCGATGATCGACCGCTTCCGGGTCGCCATCTCGATGATCGAGACGCGCTCCATCGGGGCCGGTGGCGGCTCCATCGCCCGGTACAACGACCTGCTCGATGTCATCCAGATCGGGCCGGAGTCGGCCGGCTCGAACCCCGGCCCTGCGTGCTTCGACCTCGGAGGAGAGGATGCGACGGTCACCGACGCGGACGTCGTCCTGGGGTACGTCAATCCCGAGTACTTCCTCGGCGGTCAGATGCCGCTGAACGCGGAGTCGGCCCGTGAAGCCGTCGCGCGCAATGTCGCCGACCCTCTCGGCGTATCGGTCGAGGAGGCTGCCTTCGACGTGCGGCGCATCGTCGACGCGAACATGGGCAACGAGATCTACAAGGAGACGAACCTCAAGGGCTTCGACCCCCGCGAGTTCCGCCTGTTCGCCTTCGGCGGTGCCGGTCCCACCCACGCCTGCGGGTACGCCATGCACGTGGAGACGCCGGAGATCTACACGTTCCCCTTCGCTTCCGTGTTCTCGGCCTTCGGCATCGCGAACACCGACTACATGCGGACCTACGAGAAGTCCGCGCAGCTCATGCTGTACTCCTCGTCCGACGAGGCGTGGCTGTGGGACCTCGACGACTTCAACCGCATCGTGCAGGAGCTGCAGACGGAGGCGCTACGGGACGCGCAGGACCTCGGCGCCGAGCACCTCGAGTGGCAGCTGGAGCTGGAGATGCGTTTCGGGCTGCAGCCGCACCAGACACGCATCCGGTCACCGCGGATCTTCCTGGACGACGAGGACGACTGCCGCGCGGTGTACGAAGCCTTCGAGCGCGAGTACACCCGGATCTACTCGAAAGCGGCGACGTACCTGAAGGGCGGCGTCGAGATCAATTCCTTCATCCTGTGGTCGACCATCCCCACCACCAAGGTTCCCCTGGCCCGCTTCGAAACGGTCGGACCAGACCCGAGCGAGGCACACAAGGGCGGCCGTCCCACCTTCTGGGGGCCGGAGCGCGGATGGCTGGAGGCCACCGTGTACGACCTCTCCCTGCTCAAGCCGGGCAACCGGGTGGCCGGACCGGCGGTCGTCGAGGCACCCGACACGACGATCCTCGTCAATCCCGACTGGCAGCTGGGCGTCGACGAGCGAGGGAACGGCGTCATGACCCGCACGGCGTAGTCGCCACAAGCGAGCGAGAAGGAGCCGAACGATGTCGTCGAGGGACAGGGACTGGGAGCTTCTGAAGCGGTGGCGACCGGAACCAGCGACGGAACGTGAGCAGGCCGCTCTCGAGGACCTCGAGCGTGGGGATTTCGAGATCTACCGCAACAAGCTGGAGCTGGTCTGCTGGGAGGCCTACCAGACGTTCCAGCGGATGGGGGTGTCCCCCATGATCGAGGCGGGCGACGCCGCGGTCGGCATCTACACCCGGCTGGGTGACCTCGCGATCGGGATCATGGGCACCCAGCTGCACCTGATCAACGCCTCGATCGGGATCAAGTGGACCATGCGCCACTTCTACGACGAGGAGTCCGTGGGGATCCGCGAGGGCGACATGTTCTACGTGAACGACGCCCTCTACGGCGGTATCCACAACAGCGACCAGATCCTGTACTCCCCGGTCTTCCGTGACGGCGAGCTCATTGCCTGGGTGGCTGCCGCGTCCCACGAGACCGAGACGGGGGCCAAGGAGCCGGGCGGCAACCCTCCGTCGGCGGAGTCCCGCTACGACGAGGGCCTCATCCTGTCGCCCATCCGGATCGGCGAGAACTACGTCCTGAAAGCCGATCTCATGGAGATGATGGAGAACCGCGTGCGTGACCCGCGCATGCAGACGCTCGACATCAAGGCGCGCGTGGCCGCGAACGCCATCCTCGAGCGCCGTCTCCACGAGGTGATCGACAAGAAGGGACTCGAGTTCGTGATCGGGTCGATGCGGCGCATGATCGACGAGGGCATCGACGCGGCCCGGTCGAAGCTGGCGACCTTGAACGACGGGATCTACCGGTCGACCGGGTTCATGGACAACGGTGGCGCCGACAAGTACGGGCTGATCCAGTGCATGGTGGAGGTCGAGAAGCGTGGCGAGGAGGCCACGCTGCGGTTCTATGGGTCCCCCCGGATCATCGAGGGGAACTTCAACATGTACCCGCACATGATGATCGCCATGCACGCCTGCTACATGTACCAGTTCCTCTTCTACGAGCTCCCGGCGACCACGGGCTACTACGAGCCCTTCTCCTTCGAGTTCCAGAAGGACTCGTTCTTCGACGCCGACGAGGAGGACGCGACGTCCCTCGGGGTGGCCACCCAGGGCCAGGTCATCACCCTCGTGCACGAGTGCTTCGAGAAGATGAAGTTCGGGTCACCCGAGCACGACAACGTGATCGCCCCGTGGCCCGGAACCTCCTCGACGACCGCCTTCGCGGGACTCAACAGCGAAGGTGTCGAGTTCGGAGCCTGGGACCAGGGTCAGCCCAACGGCATCGGCCAGGGTGCACGCTGGGACTCTGATGGGCAGGACACCGCAGGGTTCATCTGGTGCGCGATCGGCGAGTTCCTGGACACCGAGCAGGTCGAACAGAACTACCCCGTCTACGCGATCTACCGCTCGAAGTTCTGGAAGGACGCTGCTGGATTCGGGAAGTTCCGCGGCGGACGGTCCATGAGTGCCCTGTATCGCGTGTGGGGGACGCCGATGATCTGGGCCGTCGTCATGGGTGGCTTCTCGGGCCGCCCGATGGCACCCGGACTCTTCGGTGGCTACCCGGGACGGCCCGTCGCCGGCGCGCTGGTCCGCGACACGAACATCGATGACCTGATCGACGAGGGACGCGTGCCGACGAACGTCTTCGAGACGGTCGAGCGGCTCGAGGGCGACTGGGAGTTCGTCCACAGCAACTCCGGCGAGACGGAGCTCGCCAACGGTGACTGCTGGCTCGCTTTCGCGCCCAGCGGGCCGGGCTACGGGGACGTCCTCGAGCGTGATCCCGAGCTCGTGATGCGTGACTTGCGCGATCAGGCGATCAGCCACCGCACGGCCCGGGACATCTACAAGGTCGTCTACCGCGAGGACAACCTCGTCGCGGACCTGGAGGCCACCGAGCTGCTCCGCAAGGAGGAGCGTGAGCACCGCATCTCTCGTGCCACGCCCTACGAGGACTGGATCGGTGGTTGGCGCAAGCGCAAGCCCCCGACGCGCGTGCTCAAGTACTTCGGGTTCTGGCCGCACGGATCGCCGGGGCGGATGATGTTCTCGCACGAGCCGGACACCGAGCACTACCTGGACGAGGACGTCCGTGAGGGGCGTCGGCAACCCGGCACCGGCATCGTCCAGCGCCACGAGCCCGGCGGGGCTCGTCCGCGGTGACCCCTCGTCACGACCCGAGAGGACGGAGCAGCAATGGCTTTCGACACCAGCACGAAGCGCAAGACGCAGCAACGCGATGAGAACGCGATCGACTACTTCAGCCAGGAGTGGATCGACGAGGTCGTCGAGGTCACGAACGCCGATGAGAAGATGCGGCGTATCGGCCGCAAGCTGAACGAGAAGCACTGCTACATCGTGCTGGACTGTCCCGACGGGACGGATCGGTTGGGCTGGTTCGTGTGGCAGCAGGGGGTGCTCGTGGACGCGGGGTTCGAGAGCCACGAGTCGCCGGCCGACTTCACCGACATGCCGGCGCTGGAGGACGCGGCGTACATCACCACCGCGACCTACGAGTACATGAAGAAGATCAACACGAAGCAGGTCAACGCGATGAAGTCGCTGACCTCGACGGAGCTGAACATCCAGGGCAGCCGCTCGCAGCTGTTGAAGCAGGTCAAGCAGCTTCAGCACTGGCAGGACCTGTTCAGCGAGATCCCGGTCACGTACGGCGTCTGATCGACCGGCGAGCCGCTTCGAGTCGAGGAGCACAGGCGATGAGCACAGCCGACGGCACCTACTTCGACCGGGAGCTCGAGACGACTCCGTGGGAGGAGATCCGGTCCGGGACCTTCGAGAAGGCACAGCAGCAGATCGCGCGGGTCTACGCAACGTCCGACTTCTACCGCCGTCGCTTCGACGAGGCGGGTGTCCGGCCCAACGACATTCGCGTCCCTGACGACATGACGCGGCTGCCGTTCTTCGACAAGGAAGCCGAGCGGCAGAGCCAGGAGGAGGCCCCGCCCTTCGGTGCTCACCTCTGCGTCGACCCCGACGAGGTCGTACAAATCCACGCCTCGTCCGGCACGACGGGCCGCCCGACCTTCTTCGCGCTCACGGCCAACAACGTCCAGACCTGGGACCGGATCATGGGCCGGACCTTCTACACGATGGGGATGCGCGCCCACAACGTCTACGCGCTGCTCGGCAACCTGTCGATGTTCGTCGGGGGCATCCCGGCCCTGACGGCCGCCGAGTCGATCGGCGCGTCGGTCATTCCGATCGGCGCCACCGCCGGGACGCAGCGCACGCTCGAGCTCATCCGGGACCTCGGTGCCACCATGATCGGCATGACACCAAGCTTCGCCGTGTACCTGGCAGAGCTGGTCGAGAGCCTGCTCGGTATCTCGGCGCGCGACCTGCACATCCGTCGGATGATGGTGGGGGGCGAGCCCGGTGGACAGATCCCCGCGGTCCGCAAGCAGATCCAGGACGCCTGGGGATGCGAGATCCGCGACCTGATGGGTATCGGCGAGTTCGCCGGCGCGATGTGGTCGGAGTCCGACGACGAGGACGGGATGCACTTCTGTGCCCAGGAAGAGGTGTTCCTGGAGCTCATCGACCCGGACACCGAGGAGCCGATGCCGTTCGAGGATGGCGCGGTGGGTGAGGTCGTCTACACGGCGGTCGAGCGCGAGGCGACGCCGATGGTCCGGTTCCGCAGCCACGACCACGTTCAGGTGCGGATGAGCGCCGTGCCCTCCGGGCGGACCGCGCCGCGCGTCGTGACGCTCGGTCGAACCGACGACATGGTGATCGTGCGGGGGATCAACGTCTTCCCGTCCGCGATCCGTGACGTGGTGGCGTCGTTCGTGCCGCAGACGACAGGGCACATCCAGGTCGTCCTGGAGAAGCCCGGGCCGATCGTCACCCCGCCCCTGCGGGTGGAGGTCGAGGTGTCAGGGGACGTGGAGGAAGCCGATCAGCCGCAGCTCGCCCGGCAGATCGTCGACCGGTTGAAGTCGCAGCTCAACTTCAAGGCCGATGTGGGGTTCATCCCGGAGGGTTCGGTGTCGCGGACCTCGCTCAAGACCGACTACTTCAGGCGGCTCTGGGAGGACGACGCAGCGTCGTGACGGTCAGCCGTCAGCGGCGGTTGCGCGGCAGCGCCCGGGTCGCGGCCTCCCAGCCCGGTCCGAGATCGCCGTGGCCCGGGAATGAGCGCTCCAGCTCGTTGTAGAGGATGTCGCTGGCCTGCTCGTGATCGCCTTCGTCCTGGAGCCGTAGCACGAACAGGAGTCCGCGGGCGATCGCCCGGGTGCGCGGGTTCTCGTCGAGCCGGTAGGCGGTGGCGACCTTGCGTGCGTGACGGCGCGCCGACGCATCGTCGGGTGTCGCTTGCAGGCTCGTGACCGCGTTCTGCAGCGCTGGTGTGGCGCGCGGGTCCCCGGTGGGCAGGTGCTGGTGGCCGCGGTGTCCGGGGCCGGTGTGGCTGCTCACGGGCATCCTCCTTCGGGGTGATCGTCTGCCGCCCCCTCTCACAGGGCAGCGGCGACGAGGTCCACATCGTCCGGGTCGTTGGTCAGCAGGATGACCAGGTCCATCGCCTCCCGCCAGGCCTCCAGACGGTCGCGAACCCTCGCGTGGGATCCGACCAGTGCGACCTCGTCCACGAGGCGGTCCGGGACCGCCGCCGCGGCGGCGGCCTTCTCGCCGGCGAGGTAGTGGTCCTGGATGCGCTCGGCAGCCTGCTCGTAGCCGTAGCGGCATGCCAGGTTGAAGTAGAAGTTGCGCTCGCGGGCACCCATCCCGCCGATGTAGAGGGCGAGGAAGGGCCGGACGCGGTCACGGCATGCGTCGAGATCGTTCCCGGACGCCACCATCACGGTGGCGGCTCTCGTGAGATCACCGAGTTCCGGGTCACGTCGAGCGCGACCTGCGGCTAGGTGTCGTCGAGCGCGTCGTCGTGCTTGGGCGCGTCAACGTCGCGATCCAGCCGTCCGCGATCTCCGCCGTGAGCGCGAGGTTCGCGGGCCCAGCGCGGCGAGGTAGATCGGGATGCGGTCGCTGCGGGGATGCAGTATCGACCGGAGTGGCTTGCCGAGCCCGGTGGCGTCGTCGCCCTGGTAGGGGATCTCGTAGTAGTTGCCGTCGTAGGTCAACGGGGCCTCGCGCGCAATGGCGGCCCGCACGATGTCGACGTACTCGCGGGTCCGCGCGATCGGGCTGCCGTAGGGGACGCCGTGCCACCCCTCGACAACCTGCGGTCCGGACACGCCCAGCCCGAGGTGGAAGCGGCCGCCCGAGAGCCAGTCCAGCGTCATCGCGACCATCGCGACATTCGCGGGGGTGCGCGCATGGAGCTGCAGGATGGAGCTGCCGAGCACGAGGTTGTCGGTGACCGCCGCCAGGTAGCCGAGCACGCTCACCGCCTCGGCCCCGTAGGCCTCACCGGCCCACACCGAGTGCAGTCCGAGCGCGTCGGCACGTCGCACCACGGGCAGCACCTCGTCGATCTGCGCGCCTGCGTAGCCGATGTTGACGCCGAGATCCATGTCCTGTTTCCCGTCTTTCCCGTCCGGACGTGAACCCGCCCGGGGACGTCCCGCGTGCGAGTCTAGTGATCGCTACTCTTTACGTCAGACGTGAGATGGGGAGGGGTATCGCACATGCCAGGCCAGCAGCTCGTGAAGGCCCTGTTCGGCGGACAGCGGCCACAGCGCCCGCCCTACATCCCGCTGCAGGGGCGTGTGGTCGAGGTTCTGGCGCAGCTCGACGCCCCCGTGTATGACGCGAACCCCCAGCGGCAGGCCCTCGCACTCGTCGAGACGGCGTCGGCCCTTCGTGCGGACGCGGTCACGGTTGGGATCGGGGCGAGCGGCGATGCCGGACTGGACGTGGCACGACGAGTGCAGCCGATGCTCGGCGGTCGGGCTCTCGTCGCTGTCCTCGAGCAGGTCGACGTGGCACTCGCCCGCAGCTACTGCGAGCTGGGGGTGGACATGCTCGTCCTCCTGCTGGGATGCGACGAGCTCGGATCGAGCCGGATGCGGACGCTGGCGAATGCCTGCCGCTTCTACCAGGTGCCGGTCGTGCTGGCGGCGCCCAAGGCCGAGGACGTTCTGCAACGTTGCCGCCGCAGCCGGGCTGTCCGGGGTGCTGGCGACGACGGCAGATGACGACTCGCTTGTGGTCGGAGGCGGTCTGACCGCTGACACCCTCGACGACGCCACGCCGCTCGTGCCTCTTCGTGACGAGCGCTTCTTCTGGTCCTTCCAAGGGCAGGTCCCCGCGGATCTTCAGCCGGAGACCCTCGCGGACCTCGGGGCGCGGCTGACCGCAGCGGCTCCATGATGGCTCTCGAGTAGCGTTTCACCAAGGGGCACGGATGAACGTCGCGACGCGCATCGAGGATGTGGCGACGGCAAACGCCTCCCGGACGGCATTCCTTCTCGCCGACGAGGCGCTGAGCTTCGCTGCCTTCGACGACCGATCGAGCCGTATTGCCGGTGGGCTCCGTGAGCTGGGCGTGGGGGTCGGCGACCGCGTGGCGGTGATGGCAGGGAGCCATCCGGAGTTCGTCGCGAGCATGGTCGGCGCGTGGAAGGTCGGTGTCGTCTTCGTGGCGCTCAACGCCCAGCTGGGATCCGACGAGGTTCGCCATCAGCTGGCGAACGCGACGCCGACGCTCGCGTTGTGCGATCCGGGTAGGAGTGAGGAGGTGCTGGCCGAGGCCGCGGCCGACGTGGGATCGGTCCGGCGCATCCTGCGCATCGCCGAGGTGGTGGGACCCCCGGTTTCGGCCGTCGAGCTCCCGGACACCAGCGACGCCACCATCTTCTACACGTCGGGGACGACCGGGGTTCCCAAGGGCGCGACGCATACCCATCGGTCCATCGCGGTCCAGATCGACCAGGTCTGCCAGCGGTACGCCATCACAGAAGATGATCTCTTCCTGTCCACGTTGCCGATCTACCTGCTGTCGATCGCAACGTGTGGGCCCTTGTCGTCACTTCTGACCGGAGCGACCTGCCGGATCATGTCCCGGTATGACCCGGTGGCATTCGCACGGGCCATCCGTGAGGACGGCACCACGGTGATCGCTTCTAGTGTCATGAGTCGAAAGTTCGGTGCGTCCTGGTTGCTAGGTTTTTGGGGGGGTGGTGTGGCAGGCTGCGCTCATGACGAGGCACACTTGCCAGATGGGACGGCCGGGGCGCAGGGCGGTGCCGGTGGTGGTCACCGGCGCGGCTGAGGATGCGTTGGAGGCGATGGCGGCCGACGCGGGGATCTCGCAGCGGCAGCGGGTACGGGCCAGGATCGTGCTGGGTGCGGCCCGTGGGGCGTCGAACCGTGAACTGGCCGCGGAGCTGGGGTGCAGCGAAGCGACGGTGTCGAAGTGGCGGGCACGGTTTGCCGAGCGTGGCGTGGCAGGGCTGGGGGACGCACGCGACGAGGCGGTGCCGGGCGGGCGGCGCGGGCGGCCGCCACCGGTGGTCGAGATCAGCGGCGAGGACCGGCAGGTGTTGGAGCGTTGGACCCGGCGACACACGGTGTCGCAGGCGCTGGCGCTGCGAGCAAGGATCGTGCTGGCCGCGGCTGAGGGGGCAGCCAATACCGCGATCGCGGCGCGGCTGGGTTGTAGCCCGGCGACGGTGGGCAAGTGGCGGCGCCGCTGGGTCGAGACCGGCGTCGACGGGCTGCTCGACGAGCCTCGGGTGGGCCGTCCCCGCGAGATCGGTGACGACACCGTCGAGCAGATCATCGTCGATGCGCTGCAATCGGCCCCGCCCGGCCAGGCCACGCACTGGTCGACCCGGGCGATGGCCCGTCACGCCAACGTCTCGCAGACGTTCGTGTCGCGGGTGTGGCGCACGTTCGGGCTCAAACCGCACCTGACCGACACCTGGAAGCTGTCCACCGATCCTCAGTTCGTCGACAAGGTCCGCGACGTCGTCGGGCTCTACCTCGACCCGCCCGAACGCGCAGTCGTGCTGTGCGTGGACGAGAAGTCCCAGACGCAGGCGCTGGAGCGCACCCGGCCGATCCTGCCGCTGCTGCCCACCACCCCGGCACGCGCGACCCACGACTACAAGCGTCACGGCACCGTCGACCTGTTCGCCGCGCTGGATGTCGCCACCGGACGGGTCCACACCCAGCTGCACTCACGCCACCGCACCGCCGAGTTCCGCAAGTTCCTCAACCATCTCGACCGCGAAGTCCCCGACGACCTCGACATCCACCTGATCCTGGACAACTACTCGACCCACAAGACCCCCGCCATCCACCGCTGGCTGCTGCGCCATCCCCGCTTCGAGCTGCACTTCACCCCCACCAGTTCGTCGTGGCTCAACCTCGTGGAGCGCTGGTTCGGCGAGCTCACCGAGAAGAAGTTGCGTCGCTCGTCGCACACCTCCGTCAGAGAACTCGCCGACGACATCACCGCATGGACCCTCGCCTGGAACACCGACCCCAAGCCCTACCGGTGGGTCAAGACCGCCGACGCCATCCTCAAATCCATAGCTTCTTATTGCCAACGAACTTCGAACTCAGGACACTAGGTGAGCTGTGCTTTTCGTGCCTCTTCGGCGCGTCGGATGCTTTGGGCGGATGGCCGCATTTGCGAGGATCGCAGCGGCAGCTGCGGAAGGTCGGCGGGTGACGTTGGGGTTGGCGGATCGGCAGGGAGTGCTGGGCGATCCGGTGGACGCGTTGTGCGGGGACCGGCTGGAGGGCACGGTGTTCGGGCTGCTGCATCGGCAGCGGGACCGGCTGTTCCCCGACGAGATGTTCGCGGATCTGTTCACCGCGCGGGGGCGGCGGTCGATCCCTCCGTCGGTGGTCGCGTGCGTGCTGGTCCTCAAGCAGCTCGAGGGCCTGTCGGACGTCGAGGCGATCGACCGGTTCACGTTCGACGCCAGGTGGCGGCACGCGTGCGGGGTCGGCGCCTGGGATGCCGGGCTGGTCGCGTTCGACCGCACGGTGCTGGTGCGCTTCCGGATGCGGCTCGAGGCGTCGGACGATCCACGGCGGATCTTTACGGTGACCACCCAGGTCGCGGCCGAGGCAGGGCTGGTGGGTGTCAAGCGGGTGTTGGACTCCGCGCCGCTGTTCGACGCGGTCGCCACGATGGACACGGTCACGCTGATCCGGTCCGCGATCCGGGGGCTGCTCAAGGCTGCCGATGCGCCGTTGGAGGCCGAGCTGCGGACGGTGCTCTCGGGTGACGACGACTACCGCTCGGCGGGCAAGCCGGCGTGTGACTGGGACGACGCGGACGCGCGGGCGGCGCTGATCGACCGGCTGGCGGTCGACGGGGTCGCGCTGCTGGGGCTGCTCGAGGGCCGCCACCTCGACCCGGCGGTCGCTCAGGCGGCGGAGCTGCTGGCCACGGTGATCGGCCAGGACCTCGAACGAGACGACGACGGGGGGATGTTCCGGATCGTGAGAGGGGTCGCGACCGACCGGGTGGTCTCCACGGTCGATCCCGATGCCCGGCACGGCCGCAAGTCCACGTCGGGCAAGTTCGACGGCTACAAGGGCCACGTCGCGATCGACCCGGACTCCGAGATCATCACCGACGCGGCCGCCGGTCCGGCCAACGCCGGGGACGGGCAGATGACCAGCCGTCTCACCCGCGACCTCGCCACCAACGTCGCCGACGACAGCGACGACAGCGACGACAGCGCCGACAGCGACGACAGCGACGACGATGTCGACGCCGGCGGTCCGGCGGTCTACGGGGATGCGGCCTACGGGTCGGGTGAGCAGCTGGCCGATCTCGAAGCGCGCAACATCGACGCACGGGTCAAGACCCAGCCCCCGTCGGCACGCAACGGCAAGTTCTCCAAGGCCGAGTTCGACATCGACCTCGACGCCGAGACGGTGACCTGCCCGGCCGGGCAGACCGCACCGATCACCCGGGCCGTGGACGGGTCAGGCACGGCACGGTTCGGTGATCGTTGCCACCACTGCCCGCTCCGTGGTCGTTGCACCGACTCGGCGCGTGGCCGCACCATCAAGGTCCACCGTCACGAAGCGCTGCTGGCACGACAACGTGCCCGCGGCGCCGACCCTGCCTGGCAGGCCGACTACCGCGCGACCCGCCCCAAGGTCGAACGCAAGCTCGCGCATCTCGTGCGGCGTGGCCGACGCGCCAGACGCCGCGGCCTGCAACGTGTCGATGCGGACTGGAACCTGCTCGCCGGGGCGGCCAACCTCGCCCGGTTGGCCACCCTCGGCGTCCGCTACAACGCCGGGAGTTGGGCAACCGCCCCCGCATGACCCCCCGCACCGGCCGCACCGGCCGGTTACTCACCCCCGAGACCCGCCAAACACGTCAAACCCGCTCGATCCCAGCGACGATCGCGACGATCGCGACGATCGCGACGATCGCGGCAGCGCCCCCACCACACCCGCGGGCGCTTCCGCAGAAGCGCCCGCCGACCATCCGTCCGCCGACAACACCCGTTGAGCACAGCTCACCTAGTGTCCTGAGTTTGAAGTCCGTTGGCAGTAAGAAGCTATGGATTTGAAGATGGCGTCAGCGGTCTTGACCCACCGGTAGGGCTTGGGGTCGGTGTTCCACGCGAGGGTCCATGCGGCGATGTCGTCGGCGAGTTCTCTGACCGAGGTGTGCGACGAGCGACGCAACTTCTTCTCGGTGAGCTCGCCGAACCAGCGCTCCACGAGGTTGAGCCACGACGAGCTGGTGGGGGTGAAGTGCAGCTCGAACCGGGGATGGCGCAGCAGCCAGCGGTGGATGGCGGGGGTCTTGTGGGTCGAGTAGTTGTCCAGGATCAGGTGGATGTCGAGGTCGTCGGGGACTTCGCGGTCGAGATGGTTGAGGAACTTGCGGAACTCGGCGGTGCGGTGGCGTGAGTGCAGCTGGGTGTGGACCCGTCCGGTGGCGACATCCAGCGCGGCGAACAGGTCGACGGTGCCGTGACGCTTGTAGTCGTGGGTCGCGCGTGCCGGGGTGGTGGGCAGCAGCGGCAGGATCGGCCGGGTGCGCTCCAGCGCCTGCGTCTGGGACTTCTCGTCCACGCACAGCACGACTGCGCGTTCGGGCGGGTCGAGGTAGAGCCCGACAACGTCGCGGACCTTGTCGACGAACTGAGGATCGGTGGACAGCTTCCAGGTGTCGGTCAGGTGCGGTTTGAGCCCGAACGTGCGCCACACCCGCGACACGAACGTCTGCGAGACGTCGGCGTGACGGGCCATCGCCCGGGTCGACCAGTGCGTGGCCTGGCCGGGCGGGGCCGATTGCAGCGCATCGACGATGATCTGCTCGACGGTGTCGTCACCGATCTCGCGGGGACGGCCCACCCGAGGCTCGTCGAGCAGCCCGTCGACGCCGGTCTCGACCCAGCGGCGCCGCCACTTGCCCACCGTCGCCGGGCTACAACCCAGCCGCTCCGCGATCGCGGTATTGGCTGCCCCCTCAGCCGCGGCCAGCACGATCCTTGCTCGCAGCGCCAGCGCCTGCGACACCGTGTGTCGCCGGGTCCAACGCTCCAACACCTGCCGGTCCTCGCCGCTGATCTCGACCACCGGTGGCGGCCGCCCGCGCCGCCCGCCCGGCACCGCCTCGTCGCGTGCGTCCCCCAGCCCTGCCACGCCACGCTCGGCAAACCGTGCCCGCCACTTCGACACCGTCGCTTCGCTGCACCCCAGCTCCGCGGCCAGTTCACGGTTCGACGCCCCACGGGCCGCGCCCAGCACGATCCTGGCCCGTACCCGCTGCCGCTGCGAGATCCCCGCGTCGGCCGCCATCGCCTCCAACGCATCCTCAGCCGCGCCGGTGACCACCACCGGCACCGCCCTGCGCCCCGGCCGTCCCATCTGGCAAGTGTGCCTCGTCATGAGCGCAGCCTGCCACACCACCCCCCAAAAACCTAGCAACCAGGACGCACCGAACTTTCGACTCATGACACTAGCGTCCCGCTCATGTACTCAGATCTGCTGGATCTCCCCGTCGCCCAAGCCGCTGACGTGGACCTGTCCTCGGTGCGTGTCGCCACGTGCGGTGGGTCCCCGATGGCCCCCGAGGTTCGGCGTGCGTTCGAGGAGCGGTACGGGTTCCGGTTCGTGCATGCCTACGGTGGGACGGAGGGCCCTGGGATCGTGACGACCGATCCGATGGACGGTCGTGAGCGCAGATTCGACTCGGTCGGTGTACCGCTGCCGCACATCAGGGTCACGATTGAGGACGACGACGGAAACGAGTTGCCACCCGGGAGCATCGGGGAGGTCTGTACCGCTGCCTACCCGGTCGGTCCCTATGCCGGACTGTACGAGCCCGTGCGCTGCTACTGGGGGATGCCCGAGGAAAGCGCCGAGACGCTGCGTGACAGCAAGCTCCACTGGGGCGATCTGGGGTACCTCGACGACGAGGGCTTCCTCTACATCGTCGACCGCAAGAAGGACATGATCATCCGTGGGGGCATGAACGTGTATCCCAAGGAGCTCGAGGGGCTGCTCTACCGAGACGAGCGCATCGGAGAGTGCGCGGTCGTGGGGGCGCAGCACCCCCGGTACGGCGAGGTGCCCGTGGCCTTCGTGCGGCGGGCGGAGGGTGCACAGGTCAGCGCGGAGGAGGTGCTGGCGCTGGTCAACGACCACACCGCCACGTTCAAGCATCTGACAGCCGTGACGTTCGTCAACGACTTCCCCCGGAACGCGCTCGGCAAGATCCTCAAGCGCGAGCTGCGTGCTGGTGCCAGCACGCCGACCAGTAATTGACATCTTACGTTAGATGTTGACTCGCGTCTCCGGCCGTGGTTGCATGCTGCGCGTAACCAGCGCGGAGGAGCCTGGATGAAAGCCTTGTTGGTCGTGTTCACAGAGCCGACGAGCGACGCAGCCGAGGACATCTACAACGAGTGGTACACCGGGAAACATCTGCCGGACTGCCTCGCCGTCCCCGGGTACGTACGCGCGACGCGGTACAAGGCGATTGACGGGGAACGGGCCATCTCGCAGCGGTACCTGGCCCTGTATGAGCTCGAGGTCGACGACCTGCAGACGTTGAAGGCGACGTTTGCCGAGCACATGCGGCGGATCGCTGAGCGCGAGATGGAGCTGCCACCTCGGAACACTCTGGACGACGAGAGCATGCGCGCCATGTACTACGCGGCCATCGGGCCGCGGCAGGGTACGTCCGACGCCGTCCCGGAGATGGTCTTCCTCCCGTTCACCGATCCGGCCAGCGAGGAGGTGGAAGAGGAGTTCCGGCGCTGGTACCTGGACACCCATCTCCCGGACGTTCTGCAGATCCCGGGCTTCGATGCGGCCACCGTGTACGAGACCACCGACGTCAACATGCTCGACCGGGACTGGGTGCTACCGCAACACTACCTTGCCCTCTACGAGCTCCATCACACGCGGACGCTCGAGGCATTCGAGGACGTGATGAACGAGCTCCAACGCCGTATACGTGAGCGTGATCGAATGGAGATCAGCCCGGCCCTCGGGAAGCGGTTCGTCGCGCAGGCCTACCGACGCATCAGCGATCGGATCGATGCGCCGGCCGTCGGCTGACGCCACTCGCCGACGGGCGCCCCTCAGATCAGAGAGTCGCGGCAGCCGCTTCCCACTCCGCGTCGAGGATCGACTCGAGGTAGGCGAGTCGCTCCTTGCCGCCCATGAAGTCGAACTTCACGGTCCCCCGTGGGTCGATGACCTCGCGCAGCAGTCGTAGCTGCTCGTCGCTCGGCTCCGGCGTGGTGGGGATGTCGTCGGGCACCTCAAGCGCGAAACCGGTGTTCTCCACCACCGTGTCGGCGTCTACGCCGGGGTGGAGGCTGTGGATCCGGAAGGGGCGGTCGTCCTCGTCACGGACCAGGACGGCGAGGTTGGTGACCACGACGATCGGCCCGGGCATCAGGTGTGCCTCGCGCCGGGACTCGTCACCGATCTTCCAGCGCGTGCCGGTGACGAAGGGCACCTTCTCGACAAGGGTGCGAGCGTTGTGGTTGCCGAAGTAGGCCACCATCTTGCGGTACATCTTGATGACCTCGGCCGCCCCGGCACCGCCGGGCAGGCGCACCTTCGGCTGCTCGAAAGGCCCGATGGCCGACAGGTTGATGGCGCCGTCGCCGTCGAACTGCGCCGAGGACACGGCCTCCACGCCGCCGTTGTTGGCGAGGTGGATGGAGTTGATCTCGGTGAGCATGCCCCAGCGGCACACCGCGCCCTTGTAGGCCGCGGCCTCGGCACCGGTGAAGCTGAGCTGGATCGGCGCCATGCCGACGGCGTCGAAGCCGGCGAGGTAGGCATCGGGAGCATGGGTGAGCTTGGCGAGCATGTACGCGGCGTACGCCAGCGGGGTGAAGGACCCCATGACGACGACACCGCTCTCGTCGACCTCCTCGGCGACGCGGGACACCATCAGCTCGTGGATCTCGTAGTCGGTCATGCTGGCTCCAGCGGTTTCGGTCGGACGGTGCTTGGCGCGGCTCACGCGTGCGGGACGTCGAGGACGGTGGCCTGGTCGATCAGCGCGCGGAGCACGGGCCCCCGGTCGTCGCCCAGCACCCGCTTGCGGTACTGCTCCTCGGTCTCGTTCCGCAACGTGTCGACGTACTGGTCGTAGCCGTCTCCGGCCGCGGCGGCCGCGTAGTCCTTGACCTGCCAGGCGTCGAAGGCGTAGGCGGGGACGTGTGAGGTCGGGTGGGCGCCGAAGGGGGCCTCGATCACGGCGTCGACGTAGTAACCGGGCACCTTGGTCATGTGGGCGTGCTCGACGATCGTCGCGCGGTCGACGATCTCCTCGCAGGTGACCACGACCCGCTTCGCTGCCTTGACCATCTCCACGTCCGGCCCCGACGTGCCGTCCCACTGCGCGTCGCCATTGTCGTCGGCTCGCAGGGCGTGGACGATGGCGACGTCCGGTTCGATCGCTCGGACGGCCGTGAGCTCCTCGGCCGTGAAGGGGCACGTCACCGACGCGTACTGCTCCGGGTACTGGGCCGGTAGGTCGGATCCGAAGGGGCCGCGGTAGGCGATGAAGGGCACGCCCCGGCCCTGCGCCTCGAGTCCCAGCAGGAGCCCCAGGCCGGTGAGCTCGGTGAAGGCGAGCTTCCCGCTCTCGATGGCCTTGCGGAAGTGCGGTGCCAGGCCGAAGGCCTCGAGGGTGACCATCGAGAAGGTCAGATGGCCGAGCACGCCGGCGCCTATGAGCAGGTCGATGTCGATCGAGCCCACGACCGTGATCGCGTGGAGGTTCGTGCGGCCGTCGCGGATGAGCTGGCGCACCGCCGCCATCGGGTGGTTGGCGAACCAGCCGCCGCCGAGGGCGACGCGGTCGCCGTCCGCGACCAGGTTCGAGAGGTCCTCGAGGGGCAGGGTCTTGTCGGCCATCACGCCTCCACCTTCACGTTGGCCCGGATGAACGCGATGACATCGTTCGGGTCGGTCCCAGGGCCGAAGACACCGTCGATGCCGAACGAGCGCAGCTGCTCGGCGTCCTGGTCGGCGATGACGCCCCCCACGAGCAGCAGGCGGTCGTCGAGGCCGGCCTCGTCGGCCTCCTCCTTCAGGTCCTTGGCCACCGACAGGTGGCCGCCCGTCAGCGACGACAGGCCGATGACGTCGGCGTCTTCCTGGAGCGCGGCGTCGATGAGCTCGGCCACCAGGGCGAAGCGGATGAAGACCACCTCCATGCCCGCGTCCACGAGGCGGCGCATGATGTAGCGCGCCCCCACGTCGTGGGCGTCGAAGCGCATCTTGCCGAGCACCACCTTGATGCGCGGGCCGTCGCCCGTCGGCTCGGGCGTGTTCAGGGGCCGCCCTCTTGTCGTCTCGCGTACCTGCACCTGGCTCCTCCAGCGGTCGGTCTGGTCGACGGGGCTCGTCAGTCGGTGACGAAGCCCCAGCCGTACACGTCCTTGAACACATCCATGATCTCGCCCTGCGTGGCGTGTGCCCGGACGGCGTCGATCACGGTGGGCATCAGGTGGCCGTCGGACTCCGCCGCCTCGCGCACGGCCTGCAGGGCCTTGTCGACCGCGGCCTGGTCCCGGTCCTGCTTCCAGCCCGTGATGCGCCGGATCGCCTGCTGCTCGATCTCCGGGTCGATCGTGAAGAAGTCCGGCCGGGACTCGGGCGCCTCCTCGGTGCGGTACTTGTTGAGGCCGACCCGGACGAGGTCGCCGTGGTCGATCTTCTGGTGGGTGTCGATGAGCTCGTCGACGATCTGGCTCTTCACCCAGCCGGACTCGATCGCCTCGACGAAGCCGCCCTTGCGGTCGATCTCGTCGAGGATGTCCTGCGCCGCCTTCTCGACCTCGTCGGTGAGCTGCTCCACGAACCAGGAGCCGCCGAGCGGGTCGGCGACCTGCGACACGTTCGTCTCGTGCAGGATGATCTGCTGGGTCCGCAGGGCGAGCCGCGCCTGGTCCTCGTTCGGGATCTGCACCGTCTCGGTGTAGGCGCAGGTGTGAATCGACTGCACGCCCGCGAGCACGGACCCGAGCGCCTGCAGGGCGACCCGCACGGTGTTGTTCATGGGCTGCTGGGCGAGCAGCGTGTCGCCGGCGGTGTGGATGTGGACGCGGGCCTTCATGGACTTCGGGTTCTGCGCGCCGAACCGCTCGTGCAGGATCCGCGCCCACATGCGGCGCAGGGCCCGCAGCTTGGCGATCTCCTCGAAGAAGTCGTTGTGGAAGGCGATCTGGAAGCCCAGGCGCGGCGCGAAGTCGTCGAACGTCCAGCCCGGCCTCCACGCATGCATCGATCGTGGCGATTCCCCACGCGAGCGTGAAGGCGAGCTCCTGGACGGCGTTCGCGCCGGCCTCCCGGATCAGGTAGCCGGAGAGGTTCGTGGTGTTCCAGTACGGCATGTTCTGAGTCGCGTACCGGATGAGCTCGACGACGAGCTTCTGGGCGTTGCGCGGCGGGAAGTCCGGGTTGTCGACGCAGAAGCTCTTCAGCAGCCAGTTCATAGAGTTGCCGCGGAGCTGGTCGGGCGAGTAGCCGCGCTCCTCGGCGGCCACCACGTACATCGCCAGGGCGATCAGACAGGTGTCGCCGGTTATCATGGACAGGTTGATCTTGTCCAGGGGCAGATCGGCGACGAGCCGGCGCACGTCGTCGAGGTGGGAGAGGTTCATGCCGCCGACCCCGACGTGACCCTTCGCCTCCGGTCGGTCCGGGTCGACCCCGCCCTTGGTCGGGTTGTCGAAGACGACGTTGAAGACCGGGTGGCCGAAGTAGCCCTCCATGCCCTCCTCGACGAGCCGGTCCATGATGTCGCGGGTGTGCTCCGCGACGCCAGCGCCGAGGACCTGCTGCATCATCCAGGGGGTTCGGGTGTACGCGGTGGCGTGCAGGCCCCGGGTGAACGGGTAGGAGCCCGGGTCGCCCACCTCCTCGTAGGGCTTCTCCGCGAGGTCCTCGGGTCCGTAGAAGGACTTGACGGGAAGCCCGGACGCACTGAAGAGCTGGAGCTGCTCGCCCATGGCCGGTCCTTTGCTCGTCGGGCCGTCGTCGTGCGACTGGCAAGTTGCCGTTGAACGTAAGATCTAACCTTATCGGCTCGGATGCGTCAACGCTCCGGGGGACGGGTGTGCGTCGGCGCACGGCGGAAGACGTAGTGGCAGGCCACGCCGTGCGGAGCGCCGCTCGCCGGGCGCTGCTCGACGACGAAGTCACCGGCCGCCCGGGCCCAGCCCTCGGCCAGCGCGCGGATGCCGCCGCAGCCGGGGAGCGCCCCCGGGACGGGGTCCTCCTCGTATCCGGCGGCCACCCCCATCTCGAAGATCATGCAGCGGACGTGGCGCATCTCGAAGCAGTCGGCCTCCGACCGGACCGTCGTTATCGCGGACCGGTGGTCGCCGTAGAGGACGTCGAGCACGTCCTGGACGAAGCGGCCCAGCACCCGGCAGTCGCTGATCTCCTCGACGCCCGTCAGCCGCTGCCAGGACCGCACGTGCAGCCGTCCGAGGCTGCGCATGACCGCCTCGTCCGTCTCCTGGGCCGTGGCCGCGTCGGTGCGTTCACGGACCTTCAGGTACCAGCGCCCGTCGACACCGAAGTAGGCGTCACGCAGCCATGCCAGTCGGTGGGCGTCGTCCGTCAGTCCGCCGGGCGGACCCGGTCCGTCGTCCGGCTCCATGGGGGCTCCCCTTCCGTGCGGGCCAGCCGGGGCGACGGCTCAGAAGCCGATCCGGCCGCCATCGACGTGGACGACCTCGCCCGTGATGTAGGACGCGCGGGGGGAGAGGAGGAACTCGACGACCTCCGCGATCTCCTCTGGCTCACCGAAGCGGCGGAGTGGGACCTGCTTGCTCAGGCGCTCCTCGCCGCCCGGGACCTCGCGGAGCATCCCGCTCATCGGGGCGTGTATGAACCCGGGGGCGAGGGCATTGACGCGCACGCCACGCGGACCGAGCTCGGCGGCGAATGCCCGCGTGAAGCCCTCGATACCCGCCTTGGTGGCGGCGTACACGGACACGCCCGGGGCACCTCCCAGCTTGGCGGCGATGCTGCTGATGTTGACGACGGCCGCACCCTGCTCGAGGTGCGGGGCCACGGACCGGCAGACGCGGATCGTCCCGGCGAGGTTGATGTCGAGCTGGAGCATGAGGTCGTCGTCCATCAGCTTGAAGGTCGCCTGCGGCCGCAGCACGGCGGCGCAGTTCACGACCGCCACCAGCCCGCCGACCTCCGCCGCCGTGCCGACCGCGCGCTCGACGCTGCGGCTCGACGAGACGTCCATGGACAGGGGCGCGATGGCGCCCGGCCGCGCGCCCGAGCCGTCGGCGTCGACGTCCGGGTCCCAGGCGATGTCGCCCCCCAGGACCGTGTAGCCCTCGGCGGCGAGCCGCTGGGCCGTGGCGCGGCCGATCCCACCCGCCGCGCCGGTGACGAGGGCGACACCCGTCGTCGGAAGCGCGTCACCGTCGCGTCCTTCATCCCTCGCCACGCTGCATCCCCTTCAGGCCCTTCGAGGTCATGAACGACTCGACGCGCTCCCACACCGCGTCCTCGCGCAGCATCACCTGGTCCGCGATGCCCTCGAGGTCCGCGGCGCGGCGCGGGTCGAGCCGATGGCCGCTGTCGATCGCCACGGTCGCGAAGTAGGCCGACGGCCACGGGAGCTCGGCGATGTGGTCGGCGAGCTCGTCGACCTCGGCGGCCAGCTGCTCGTGGGGGACGACGCGGCTCACGATCCCGTAAGCCAGGGCCTCGTCAGCGCCGATGACGCGTGAGGAGAGGATGAGGTCCTTGGCGACGGCCTCGCCGGCCGCGCGCGCCAGCCGGCTGGTGCCGCCGGCGTCGGGGACGATGCCCATCTGCATCTGAGGCATGCAGAAGACTGCCCGCTCGCTGGCGATACGCAGGTCGCAGGCCAGCGCGATCTCGAACCCGGCGCCGACAGCGGGACCGTTGATCGCCGCGATCGTGGGCTGGGCAGCACGCTCGAAGCGGTCGGCCACGCCTGCCCACCGTCGGATGAAGCTCGGATACTGCGCCCGCTCGACACCGAGCGACTCACCGATGGCTTTGAAGTCCACCCCGGCGCAGAAGGCATCGCCCTGTCCAGTGAGGGTGGCGACCCGCACGGTGTCGTTGCGCTCCACGTCGATCATCGCGCGGTCGAGCTCGTCCCAGGTTGCGAAGTCGAGCGCGTTGCGCTGGTCGGGTCGCGCGAGCGCAATATCCACCCGCCCCCCGGCTCGCTGGACGTCAAGGCGCGTGTAGTCGTCGTCGGTACCCACGGCAGTGTCCTCGTTCGTCGGTCTGGTCCATCGCCGCCCGGACTCCTGGTCGACTCGCGATTCGGCTCGCACCGAGGGCGATCACACGTATAACATGTTACGTGCAGGGTTAAGTTTTGTCGCCCCCGTCGGGAAGGGCCCGGACGTGCGCAGTGCAGGCGCTTCTCTGGCTGGTGTGTCTGGCAAGGGCATCATCGTCACCGGGGGTGGCGGCGGCCTCGGATCGGCCATGGCCGCGGAGCTCGCACGGCTCGGTGCCCGGGTGCTCGTCTGCGGACGCACCGAGGCGTCGCTGCGTGCGGCGGCGGATCGGATCAACGGCGAGGTGGAGGGCGACCCGGCATCCTGGGCCATCTGCGACGTCCGCGATCCGGACACCGTGGCCACGATGATCGACGCGGCGGAGGAGTCACTCGGCGGGGTCGACGGGCTGGTCAACAACGCCTCCGGCCTCTTCCCCGTGCGCGCGGAGCAGCTGTCACCGAACGGCTTCCGGGCGGTGGTCGACATCGTGCTCAACGGGACCTTCTACTGCGCCCGGGAGGTGGCACGCCGGTGGCTGGCCGCCGAGCGACCCGGGGCCGTCGTCAACGTGCTCACACCGTACGCCTGGATGGGCGCGCCGGGCATCGTCCACAACGCGGCCGGCAAGGGCGGGGTGCTCAACCTCACCCGGACGCTGGGCGCGGAGTGGGCGGGGCGCGGCATCCGCGTGAACGCGGTGGCGCCCGGGTGGATGGAGGTCGGCGGGACGAAGGACCTGGTCGCCGACGAGGCGACGCGCGCGCGGCTGCTCGCGAGCATCCCCACGGGCCGGTTCCTGGCGCCCGAGGAGACGGCGCGCGCCGTGGCGTACCTGCTCTCCGACGACGCGGCGTACGTCACGGGGACGTGCTTGACGATCGACGGGGGACATCATCTCTCCAAGGGGCTGCTCGAGTTCGTGGACGAGCTGCCGGGGGGACGTTGACCACAACCGGGACGTGATCTGCGGAAAGGGAGCCCACCATGCTGGTCAGTGACATCGTGCGGAAGAACGCGACCTTCTTCGGCGACGACGATGCCGTCGTCGTCCCGGGAGGGCGCGCGCTCAGCTGGGCCGAGCTCGACGCGCGGACGAGCCAGCTGGCCCGCGCTTTCGGTGAGCTGGGTCTGCGCAAGGGCGACCGGGCGGCGATGTACGCGCTGAACTGCGCCGAGTACATCGAGTTCTTCTTCGCGTGTGCCAAGGCAGGCGTGATCGGAGCGGCGCTGAACGCACGGCTCGCACCGGCGGAGCTGTCGGGCTATCTCAACTACGTCGAGCCGACGGCCATCCTCGTGCACGAGCAGCTCAACGCCCAAGCGGACAAGTTCCTCGCCGAGGTGTCCTCGCTGGACGAGCGCGTTGTCGGCATCGGCTCGTCGCACGGACGGGCCATGGACTACGAGCAGCTCGTAACAGCCCAGGATGCCACCGATCCGGGCCTGGCCGTGGTCGACACCGACCCGTACCAGCTCGGGGCCACGAGCGGGACGACTGGCATCCCGAAGGGCGCGGTGCTGACCCACCGCAACGCGATCGCGGCGGAAGTCAACTGGATGGCTGAGGTGCCCGTGCAGGAGAAGGGCACGAACCTCCAGAACATCCCGCTGTTCTTCAACCCGGGTGGCCCCGCGGGCCTGCATCCGGTGCTGCTCAAGGGCGGGCGGACGGTCATCTTCCCGTCCTTCGAGCCCGGCCAGTTCCTGCGTGCCGTGCCGGAGTACGGCGTGACGCACTCGATCCTCGTGCCGACGATGATCGGCATGGTGGTCGGGCACCCGGAGGCCGAGGAGCACGACCTGTCGTCGATCGTGGCGATCACCTGTGGTGGCTCGCCGCTGCCCCGGGAGCTGTTGCGACGCGCCCGCGAGGTCATCGGCGACGTTCTTCTACCCCATGTACGGGATGGCGGAGACCTACTCCTGCGGGTGCGTCCTGCGTCCCGAGAACCAGTTCACCGAGGGTACGGATGCCCAGGTCCGTCACCTGTCGTCGGCCGGCAAGCCACACATGATGCTCGACGTGCGCGTGGTCGATCACGAGGGTGACGACGTGCCCAAGGACAACGCCACGGGCGGGGAGATCTGGCTGAAGGGCGACACCGTGTCCCCGGAGTACTTCCGCATGCCCGAGGAGACGGCTGGCGCACGCGAGGGGGAGTGGTTCAGGTCGGGTGACGTTGCCACGGTCGACGAGGAGGGGTTCATCACGATCGTCGACCGCATGAAGGACATGATCATCACCGGCGGGATCAACGTCTTCAGCCGTGACGTGGAGGAGGTCCTCTACCAGCACCCGGCGGTGGCGCAGGCGGCCGTCATCGGTGTGCCGCACGAGCGTTGGGGTGAGGCCATCCACGCCGTGGTCGTGCTCAAGCCCGACGCGAGCGCAGACGAGGACGAGTTGATCGCCTTCACCGCTGAGCGGCTGGCCTCCTACAAGAAGCCGCGGTCGCTGGAGGTCCGCGACGAGCTACCGATCAGCGGCACCGGCAAGATCCTGAAGAAGGAGCTGCGCAAGCCGTTCTGGGAGGGGCAGGAGCGGACCCTGTGACGGACCACCTGCTGGCCGGCCGCCGCGCTGTCGTCACCGGCGCGGCGCGCGGTCTCGGGCGTGCGGTCGCCCTCGGGCTCGCAGCCCGCGGCGCCGACGTGCTGGTCGCCGACCTCGACGGCGACGGTGCCGCGGCGACCGCCGCTGCACTCGAGACGGAAGGGCACAGTAGCGGACGGTATGCACACCAGGCCGGTGACTGCGCCACCACCGGGGGCATCCGCCGCGTTCTCGACGCGGCGGAGCAGGCGTGGGGGGCACCCGCCGATGCCCTCGTCAACAACGCCGGCGTCCTCCATCACGCGGGGCTCCTGGACCTCGACGACGAAGACATCGATCGGGTGCTGCGCATCAACGCCATGGGCCCCATCGTGGCGACCCGCGAGTTCGCACGCCGACTCGTCGCCGCACAGGCGCCCGGCGCCGTGGTGAACATAACCTCGAGCACGGCACACATCGCTTCGCTCCCCGGCCTGTCGGCGTACGCGAGCTCGAAGGGAGCCGTGCTGGCCTTCACCCGCGGTGCCGCGACGGATCTGGCCCGCCACGGGATCCGGGTGAATGCCGTCGCTCCCGGCTGGATGCGCACCGACATGAGCGCGTCCATGGACGACGGCAGCTCAGGTCTCCTGCGGCGCATCCCCATGCGCCGCCCCGCGGAGCCCGCCGAGCTCGTCGGCGGGATCGCCTACCTGCTGTCGGACGATGCCGGTTACGTGACCGGGCAGTCCCTGGCCGTCGATGGCGGGTGGTTGGCCTACTGAGAAAGGGGCGGTGCGGCATGGACACCGTGGCGGCAACGAGGTCCCCGGCCCGCCGGGCGCTCGAAGAGCACCTGGCGGCCAGCGAGGCGTTCAATCTCGAGCGCCTCGGTGCCGGCTATGCCGGCGACGCGCGCCTGCGCACGCACGAGGGCGACACCGTCGAGGGACGCGACGCCGTGGTCGCGTGGTTCGCGTCGCGGGAGAGCTTCTTCCGGTCCCTTGCCGTTCACCCGGAGCGCATCGAGGTGCTCGGCAGCACGGTGGTGCTCGACTGGTGGGGGGAGACGCCGACCGGGACGCGCCTGGCGGGACGTGACGCCTTCGACGTGGACGGCGGGGGACGCATCGTCGAGCAACGGGTCGTGCAGGTCGGGCGCACCGACCGACAGCGACGAGACGTGCGATGTGAGATCGAGCCGCCCGTCGCGCGCCTCGTGCTAGACCGCGCGGCGAAGCGCAACGCGGTCAGCCAGTCGATGCTAGCGGACATGACCGCCTTCGTTCGCGAGATCGATTCCGATGACCGGGTCCGTGCGCTCCTGCTCGCGGGCGAAGGGGCCGACTTCTGTGCCGGCGAGGACGTGCGCGGATTCGACTTCGCCGACGAGCGTCGGGCGCGTGCGTTCCTGGACGGCCCCCTGACCTTCTTCGCGTCGCTCGAGCTCCTACCCGTCCCGGTCGTCGTGTCAGTCCAGGGGCACGCCCTCGGGTTCGGCAGCGAGGTGCTGCTCGTCGCCGACGCCGTGTATGCGGCCCCGACCGCGACCTTCGGGTTCGCCGAGATCGACCACGGCGCCGTGCCCTCCGTCCTCGTCACCCGAGGCCTGGGGGTGGTCGGCCGGCGACGGGCCATGGACCTCGCGCTCACCGGCCGCCGGTTCGCCGCCGCCGAGGCCTGGCAGCTCGGGCTCGTTCACGTGGTCGCCGACGATCCACGCACGGCAGCGGAGGACGCGCTGGACATGGTGGCGGGCTGGCCGCCCGCGTCCGTGAGAACGGTGACGAGGTTGCTGACCGCCGGGGTGCTCGATGACCACGCGGACGCTCGGGACTTCATGCCCCCCGTCCTCACGCAGGTCCGGGTGGCGATCTGATGGGGCTCGAGGTAGCTCACCATGGGGACGTGCTCGTGGCGACGATCGACCGCCCCGAGCGTCGGAACGCGGTCGACCTCGCGATCTACCACCAGCTCGAGGATGCGGTCTGCTCGGACGTGTCGGCCGTCGTGATCACCGGTGCCGGAGGGGATTTCTCGGCCGGCGACGACGTGCGGATGTTCGACTTCGCCGACCGGGCAGCGGGCGAGCGGTTCCTCGTCGACGTGACGCGGATCTTCCGGCTCGTCGAGGAGGTCCCGCGACCGGTCGTCGCGGCCGTCGACGGGTATGCCCTCGGGTTCGGGTTCGAGCTGGCCCTGGTCGCCGACGCGTGTGTCGCGACACCCGGCGCCGTGTTCGGGTTGCCCGAGATCACCCATGGGGCGGCGCCGCCCAACGCGCTCGGTCGGGGCGTGGACGTGCTCGGCCGCGGCTGGGTACGGCACCTCGCGCTCACCGGCCGGCACTGGCTGTCGGGGACGGAGGCGCACGCGCGCGGGCTGGTGGTCGAGCTGCACGACCGCGACGACCTCGTCGGTGCGGCCGTCGAGCTGGCGACCGACATGGCCACGGTGCCGTCCTTCGGGGCCGTCAAGCGCCTGCTGTCGCGCGACGCGGAGCGCACCTACCGCCTGGTCCCGGACCTCATGGCACCGCTGATGGCGTCGCCCACGGTGGCGTCGAGCCAGGGGAGGTACGCCGATCGTGGCTGAGCTGATCACCGGCCTACCGTGGCCGGACGCTCCAGCGGTGCTCGACCTGGACGCCCTCGCGGCGGGTGCCGCTCCCTCGCTCGCCTGGCTGCAGGGGCTGGAGACAGAGGCGGGCGTCGTCGTCGGGGTGGTTCGTGGTCCGTGCACGGGGGGCGTCCTTGCCGCCGCGCTGGCCAGCACCCTGCTCGTGGCCGGGCCGGAAGCGTTCTTCGGTCGGCCCGGGCCGTACGCGGACATCGTCGCACGCCGTGCCGTGGGCATCGCGGGCCGCCGCGTCGCCGGCTATCTGGCGGCATCGGGCCGGATCGTCGACGTGGTCACAGCCCACCGGTGGGGCGTCGTCAGCCGAGTCGACCAGGATCCGCTGGCGGCTGCCCGCGAGCTCGCCGACCGACTGGCCGCGGGGGCCCGGCCCGCCGTCGACGCGATCCTGGCCAGGGGCCGGCGCGGGGCGACGGGTGACTACCTCGAGTCGTCGGTCATCCACCCTGTCGTCGGCGCGGGGGAGCGGCCTCCGCATGTATCTGACGCTTGACGTTAGATGCATGGTCCGCTTTCATGGCAGGACCGTTGGGCGAGCAGACCGGGGTGGGATGGCGCAGGACGTTCGATTCGTCACCGCCCGGAGCGAGGACGGTGTCCTGCTCCACGGCGTCGCCTCCGCAGACGCCTCACCGTGGGGCGTGCTCATCGTCCATGGCGCCTGGGCGAGCTTCTACGCGACGCCGGGCTACTCGCTGCTCGACGCCGGTCCCCAGGCAGGGTGGACCGTGCTGTCCATGAACAACCGCGGGCACGACCTGGGCACGCTCGGCGACGGCGAGCCGTGCATCGGCTTCATGCGGGAGCGATTCGAAGACGCGCCGAAGGACCTCGAGGCGGCCGCCGACGTGCTGCGGGGGCTTGGAGTACAGCGCCTCGTCGTGGTGGCCCACAGCTATGGAGCGCACAAGGCGGCCTACTGGCTCCGAGAACGGCAGCCCGCAGAACGTCATCGGGTGCGCACTGCTGAGCCCGGCGGGGCGCCTGGAGAGTGCGGCACGGTGGTTCGTCGACGGCAGCGCGCAGCATCACATCGCCCGCGCTGCGCGGGCGGTCGCAGCTGGCCGACCCGAGGAGCTGCTCGTCCTCTCTTCGCGCGCCCCCGTCCCCATGGTCGCGGAGGCGGCCACGATCCTGTCGGTCTGGGGCCCCGACACCCTCGCCGTGAGCCAGCGCCACGTGCCCGCGCTCGACGTTCCGCTGCTCGTCACCGTCGGCAGCCGCGAACCCCCGCCCTACCGCGAGAACGCGGCGGCGGTGGTGGCTGCAGCGCGGACGGCCAGGCTCGAGGTGCTCGACGACGACCACTACTACGGCCGGGACCGTGCGGCGCTCGTGCGGCTGCTCCTCGGCTGGTTCGACACGCTGCGGGACGATCTCACGGCCCCGTCTGCCGCGTCGGCACGTCACCACGGGAGATGAGATGAACGAGGAGACCCAGACGGACGTGCAGGAGCGCCTGCGGGCCCACGGGCTCGACGCGCGCCTCGACCACGTCGCCGTGGCGGCCCGCCGCATCCGGGATCTGCTGCCGCTGTACCACCAGATGCTGTCCGCCCGTTTCATCAACGGTGGAGACAACGTCCGGGTCGGCTACCGGGCCCTGCAGCTGGAGTACTCCGACGGCAGCAAGATCGAGCTCATGGAGCCACTGGAGGGCTCGACCTTCTTCGACCGGTTCTTCGCCCGAGGCGGCGGGCTGCACCACGTCACCTTCAAGGTCGACGACATCCACGCCGCGGTGGAGGCGGCGCGGGATCTCGGCTTCGAGCCCACCGGGCTGTATATCGACGACCCCGACTGGCAGGAGGTGTTCCTGCACCCCAAGCAGGCGAACGGCGTTCTCGTACAGCTCGCACAGCCGGCGCCCGGCTACCCCCCGCCGCCCGGGAACCTGACCCTCGAGCACGTGCTCGCCGGACAGGGCTGGACCGGCAATGGCATCCCGAGTCCCTAGCACCCACCTCGACAGCACGCAGGCAAAGGAGCGCCCCATGGGGCTTCGCACACCCGACGAGTACCTGGCCGGCCTGAAGGACGGACGACGCGTCTACTACCGCGGCGAGCGCGTCACTGACCTGCTCGCCCACTCGGAGCTCGGCACCGCGGCCCGGCACGCCGCGATCGACTTCGCCGTCGCGGAGAACCCCGACTACGAGGACATCGCGGTTGCCGAGGAGAGCGGCGAGTCATGCTCCGCCTACTACCGCATCCCGAGATCGGTGGACCACCTACGCGACCGCTCGCGGCTGATCGAGGCGGCGACGGCCGAGGGCGCCACGCTCGTGCTGCTCATCAAGGAGATCGGCACCGACGCCATCTTCTCGTTGATGCGGGTCCTCGACCGGTTCGGCGAGACCGACGGGGTGGCGCGGCTGCGTGACTTCCACCGCGCCTGCCTGACCGAGGATCGGGCGCTCGCGGTCGCCCAGACCGACGTGAAGGGAGACCGGGGCAAGCGTCCGAGCCAGCAGGACGATCCCGACGTCTACCTTCGGGTCGTCGATCGCAACGACGAGGGCATCACCGTCCGCGGGGCGAAGATCCACACCTCCTGTGCGCCCTACGTCGACAACATCATCGTGCTGCCGAGCCGCAGCATGCAGGACGGCGACGAGCCGTTCTCCGTTGCCTTCCAGGTGCCCGTCGACACCCCCGGGCTGCACCTGTACGCGTCCGACTTCCTCCACGGCGCTCAGGACGAGTTCACCCACCCGGTGTCCGCCACCCACAAGATGCTCGAGACGCTGACCGTCTTCGAGGACGTCTTCGTCCCCTGGGACCAGGTGTTCTTCGTCGACCGGCCGGAGGTCGCCGGGGCGGCCGCCCTCACCTTCGTCGAGTACCACCGTTTCACGGCGGTGAGCTACAAGCTGCCGCTGCTCGATGCCTTCGTCGGTGCCGGGATCGCGGTAGCGCAGGCGAACGGGATCATGCGCGCGAGCCACGTCCGCGACAAGCTCACCTGGCTTGCCGGCTACGCCGAGACGGTGCGCGGGCTCATCGAGCTCGCGGCCACCCGCGCCCAGTTCGAGGGCGACATGGCGTACCCGGACGTTTTCACCACGAATATGGCGAAGTGGACGTTCGCGCGGGACTTCCACACCGCGCTCGAGCTGGTGCAGGACCTGGCCGGTGGGCTGCTCGTGACGGGCCCGTCCGGGCACGACTGGGCGTCAGACGAGGTACGGCCCGTGCTCGAGAAGTACCTCGGGGGTGCCTGGCCGGCCGAGAAGCGGCTACCGATCATCAACCTGATCAGCGACCTGACCGCTCGACTCTACGGCGGGTACCAGGCCGTGCTCGCCATCCATGCCGAGGGCTCGGTCGAGGCGGAGAAGCTAGCCATGTTCCGGGCGTACCGATCACGAGCCGGCGCTGCGCTACGCCCTCGAGCTGGCCGGCGTCGATGGTTGACGCACCGGCACCCGTCGGGCCGAACGCGCGGTTCTTCGAGGACCTCGTGGTCGGCCAGACCATTCGGACGCAGGGGCGGACGATCACGCCGGTGGATGGGGCCCTCTGGGCGATGTTCACGGGCGACATGAACCCGATGCACGTGGACGAGACCTTCGCCGCCGCGCACGGGCTATTCGGCGGCCGGTTCCCGCCCGGGCTCATGGCTGTCGCCATCGCCTCGGGGCTCAAGGAGCGCACGGGGCTCTTCGCCGGCACCGGCCTCGCGATGCTCGAGCAGACCGTCGCTTATCGGCAGGCGGTGCTGCCCGACGACACCATCCACGTGCGGCTCGAGGTGGTGGAGGCGACCCCACATCCGGAGCGAGGGCGAGGGACCGTGCGCTTCCGCTACGAGATCGTGACCGACAAGGGGGTCGTTGCCATCGACGGGGACTGGGCCATGCTGGTCGCGATGCGGGCCAGCGCCTGACCGGTGCCGGGACGACCACTGTGGGCCGCGAGAGGAGGGAACGACGAGGACTTCGTGCGCTGGACCTGTGAGGTACCCGTCGCCATCCGCAAGATGCCCGTGATCTCCATCGCCGCGGTCAACGGTCCCGCGGTCGGCGCGGGGTTCGGCCTCGGCCGACGCATCCACGCGGACGAGGCGAAGGAGCTCGGAATCGCCTGGCGTGTCAGCGAAACGCCGCTGGACGACGCCATCGAGTACGCGACCGTGCTGGCCGCGCAGGCGGCGCGTGCCTCCATCGTCACGCGCCAGGCGCTCTACCGCAGCGAGGACCTCGACGTTGAGACGGAAGTTCTGATCGAGGAAGCGCGCAGCCAGGGCGTCGCGCTGCGCTCGGCGGAGTTCGAGGAGCGCTTCGCGGCGTACCAGAGTGGCATCGTCGGGACGGGCACCCGGGCCGGGTAGAGCCAGCGCCCGAGGCGCCGCGGGGCCAACGCCACTGTGGTCAGGCGTGGAACGAATGGCCGAAATGGATCTACATTTATCGTGCAACGTAAGGAATTACGCCTATAGTAGGAACCGGCGGTGCAGGGGAGCGTCGCCAGGGGAGACTGGCGCATGAAGACGCAGGGACGGAACCGATGGATCTGGCTGGCGCTTGCGCTCGCGCTGCTGACGGCGGCGTGCGGCGGGGGTGGCGAGAGTGGGGGTGGTGCCGAGACCTCGATCACCGCGGCCTCGGAGCAGGAGCCGCCTGCTGGTGCGGCGACCGACGCGACGGCGAGCCCGACGGCCGGGGATGCGACGGAGGCCTCCGGTGAGCCGGTCCGGATCGGGGCCGCCGTGGTGACCTCCGGGCCCGCCGGCGGGATCGGCAAGGACCAGCAGACCGGCATGCAGATCGCCGTCGACGAGCTCAACGCCGGAGGCGGGGTCCTCGGACGTCCGGTGCAGATCGTCGCTAAGGACACGGGCGGTGACCCCACGAAGGCGGCGCAGGTCATGCGCCAGCTCGTCGACCAGGAGAAGGTGCCCTTCGTCTTCGGTCCGTCGCTGAGCTCACCCACGCTCGCGGCTGCACCGATCGCCAACAACGGGACGGTCCTCGAGTTCACGAGTGCGGCCGCTGACGATGCCCGGGATGCGTCGAAGCTCCCGCTGACCTTCGGCATGGAGCCGTCGGCGAGCCTTCAGGCCGAGACGTTCCTCGACTACATGCAGTCGAACGGCTGGACGAAGCCCGGGCTGCTCGCCGTGAACAATGCCCTTGGCACGTTCAACGTCGACAAGATGAAGGCGTCCGCCGGCGATGCGGGTGTGGAGATCGCCGGCGTCGAGTTCCACGAGACCGGATCCGTCGACCTCACCCCTCAGGTCCAGAAGCTGAAGAGTGCCGGCGCGGACGTTCTCGTCCTGCTCGAGGTCGCGCCGCCCGACATGATCGCGGGGCTCAAGGCCCGCACGCAGCTTGGTTGGAACGTGCCGGTGCTGGGCTTCTCGAGCCTCACGCGCGCCGACGTTCGCCATGCCGTCGGAGGGGATGGCATGGACCAGGTGTACGCAGGCCAGCAGTACGAGCCGTTTGCAGGTGGTGCTTCGTCCCAGGTGGACCACTTCCTCTCCCTCGTGAAGGAGCATCTCGGTACCGGGACGCTCGAGCAGGACGTGGAGCAGGTCGTCACGGGCTACGACGCGGTGCAGATGTGGGCCCACGGGGTGAACGAGGCCGGGACGACGGATCCGGAGGAGCTCGCCACGTGGCTCGAGGGGAACGGTTACGACGGGGTCAAGGCTTCCTACGAGTATGGAAGCGATCGGCACGACGGTGTGGGTGCCGATGACCTCGTCTTCGTCGTGGCTGACTCGTTCGACGACGGTGTCTACGAGCTCGCGCCGAACCAGGGGTGAGTGCCCGTCTGCGGGAATCCCGCGTGCATTCCTGATTGACAGTGCGGGCGGCCGATGCTTATCTAAATATCTCGTTAAACGTCAAGGTCACTTTTTGTCCGGACAAGAAGAGCTCCGGCTGACCGCGGGAGCGACGGGGACCCCGAGAGGCGGTCTGGCGGGGAGTCGAACAGGAAGCCGTGCACCGACACGGATTACCCGAAGGGAGAAGAATGGCACGCAGAGGATGGAGAGGCGCGTGGGTCCCCCTCGCTCTCGCCGTGGCGCTCGTCGCGGCGGCCTGCGGTGGCGGCAACGACTCAGGCAACGCCCAAGGTGACCAGACGAGCGAGTCGGAGCAGGCGAGCAGTGAACCGTCGAGCCCGGCGTCGAGTGCATCCGAGGGAGGCAGTCAGGCAAGCGGTGAGCCGATCAAGATCGGCGGGGCCGTCGTGCTGTCCGGTCCGGCGGCCGAGATCGGCAAGCAGCAGCAGCTGGGTATGCAGATGGCCATTGACGAGCTCAACGCGGGCAGTGGTGTGATGGGCCGTCCCGTCGAGATCACCTTCAAGGACACCGGCGGCGACCCCACGAAGGCCACGCAGGCGGTGCGTGAGGTCGTGCAACAGGACAAGGTCCCCTTCCTGTTCGGTCCCACACTCAGCTCGCCGACTCTGGCCGCGGCGCCGATTGCCAACCAGGCCAAGGTGATCGAGTTCACGACCGCATCCGCCGACGACGCACGTGACGCAGGCAAGCTGCCGTACACGTTTGCCATGTCTCCGTCGGCGAGCATCCAGGCCAAGACCTTCATCCAGTACATGAAGGCGAGCGGCTGGAGCAAGCCAGGTCTTCTGGCAGTCAACAACGCGCTGGGGACGTTCAACGTCGACAAGATGAAGTCCGAGCTCGAGGGATCCTCCGACATCCAGATCGCGGACGTGGAGTTCCACGAGACCGGATCCGTCGACCTCACCCCGCAGGTCCAGAAGCTCAAGGGCGCCGGGGCCGATGTGATGATCATGCTGAACACGGCGACGCCTGACATGGTCGCCGGTCTCAAGGCCCGCGGCCAACTCGGTTGGGAAGTCCCCGTCCTCGGCTTCTCGACGCTCACATTTCCATCCGTTCGGGACGCCGTCGGCGAGGCCGGGATGAAGGACGTGTTCGCCGGTCAGCAGTACCCGAACTTCGCCGGTGAGGGCACGCCGCGGGTCCAGGACTTCATCAGCCGGGTGAAGAAGCGCCTCAACGAGGACCCGCTCACCCATGACGTGCAGCAGACGGCCACCGGTTACGACGCCATCATGATGTGGGCGGACGCGGTCGAGGCGACCGGCGGGCTCGACGCGGACGCGATCAAGGAGTATCGCGAGTCCAATCCGTACGAGGGTGTGAAGATCACCAACTACTACGACGCCCAGCGCCACGACGGTGAGCGATCCCAGGACCTCGTCTTCGTGGTCGCCAACTCGTTCGACGACGGTCTGTACACGCTGGCCCCGAACCAGTAGTCGCACGGCCGCGGCGCGCCCTGCCCATGGAGACAAGGGCGCGTCGCGGTGTGGCCAGCCGCCCCACGATCACCGGGACGAGGTAGCAGGTGGACTTCGTAGAGTTGCTCAACGTGTCGCTCCGGGGCCTCGCGACAGGGGCCGTCTACGCTCTCATCGGGATGGGCTTCAACATCACCTTCGCCACGACGAGCATCTTCAACTTCGCCCACGGCGAGTTCTTCATGATCGGCACGATGGTCGGCGTGTTCTTCGCCGCGAGCCTGGGGTGGCCGCTGGTTCCGGCGCTGATCGTCACCGTGCTGGTCGCGGCCATCATCGGGATCGTCGAGGAGCGGATCGCCGTTCGCCCCGCCGAGAAGTACGGGCACTCGGCATTCGGCTGGCTCCTCTCGACCCTCGGCTTCTCCATCTTCCTCTCGTCGGGGTTCGCCATCGTCATGGGCGCCGACGTGCGTCAGTTCCCGCGGATCTTCTCCGACCGGCCCGCGGACCTCGGTGGGGTGCTCGTGGTGCCGCAGCAGATCGCGCTGATCGTGCTCGCGCTGCTGATGGGAGCCTTCCTCGACTTCTTCTTCAACCGCTCCCTCTACGGCCGCGCCATGGGGGCGGTCGCGCAGGATCGCGAGGCTGCCGCGCTGCGCGGCATTCCGGTGACGACCTTCTCCATGCTGTCCTTCGCCCTGAGCGCCGCCGTCGCCGCCATCGCCGGGTTCTTCGTGGCGCCGATCACGACGGCCTTCGCGGCGATCGGCTCGGTCTACCTCTTCAAGGGGTTCATCGCTTGCGCCATCGGGGGGATCCCTGAGCTCCGCGGTGCGCTCGTGGGCGGTCTCCTGCTCGGCATGATCGAGGCCTTCGGCGCCCAGTACATCGGCGCCGGCTACCGCGACGCCGTGACGTTCGCGGTGCTGCTCGCCGTGCTCGCGGTGAGACCCGGCGGGCTCTTCGGCACACAGCTCGCGAGGGCGGTCTGATGGAGCGTCTCACGAGCGTCGGATCCGGCCGGAGTGGCTGGGTCGTCCACGGCATCCTCGCGGCCGTTGTGGTGGTTGCCTGGTTCGCCATGCCGAACCCGTTCGAGATGTTCAATGCCGTGCTACTCGGCGTGTACCTCATCGCCGTCATCGGTCTGAACCTGCTGCTGATCACCGGACTGATCTCGGTCGGACACAGCGCGCTGTTCGCCGTCGGTGCCTACGTCGTCGCGATCCTGACGGTGACCCACGGGATCAACTTCGCGGTCGCCCTCGCGCTGGCGGGGGTCCTGGGCGCCATCCTCGGGCTCGTGCTCGGGCTGCCGTCCCTGCGGCTCGGCATATTCACGCTGGCCATGGTGACTCTCGGATACGCGCTGGTCGCGGAGAAGCTCGCGATCGAGTGGCGGGGCATTACCGGTGGGGCGAACGGGCTCGCTGGGATCGCGTACCCGTCCTGGTTCGGGGCGCAGCGCGCCTACTACTGGCTCGTGTGGATCCTCGTCGCCCTCGCCTACGTACTCGCCCACAACCTGATCCGCTCGCCCTTCGGACGCGCCGGACGGGCCCTGGCGCTGCAGCCGGTGGCCGCACAGGCCATCGGTATCGAACCGAACCGGCTGCGCCTGCTCTCGTTCGCGCTGTCGAGCGCCATCGCGGCCGTCGCCGGCGGCCTGTTCGCTCCGTTGCTCGGCTTCATCGCGCCGGACGCCTTCCCGATCGACCTCGCCATCCTCTTCCTGCTCATGGGCATCCTCGGCGGCAGCGGCACGGTGGGCGGACCAATCGTTGGCGCGGTCATCTTGTTCCGGCTCCCGATCGAGATCGAGCGGTTCACGAGTGCCTCCGGCGAGTGGAGCCTGCTGCTGTACGGCCTCATCCTCATGGCATCGGTCCACTTCATCCCGAAGGGCTTCATGGGGGGGTGGTACGCCCTGCAGTCACGCGTGCGTCGCGGTGGGCGGGGGACCGGCGTGGTTCTGCCGCCGGGGGAGCGTCAGGTCGGGGTTGCTGAGGTGCTGCAGGAGAGCGAGGCCCGCACCGGCGAGGTGCTGCGGGTCCGCAACGTCCACAAGAACATCGGCGGGGTGCAGGCGCTCAACGGTCTCGACCTGGCGGTGGCTCCGGCATCCGTCCATGCGCTCATCGGTCCGAACGGATCGGGCAAGACGACCTTCCTCAACACCGTCTCCGGGTTCCTGGAGATCGATGGGGGTGAGGAGCAGCTGTCCGGGACGACGTTGGCTGGCGCGAGCGCGTCGGGTCGTGCTCGGCGCGGCGTCGGTCGGACCTTCCAGACGCCGCTCGTCTTCGGCGAGCTCTCCTGCCTCGAGAACGTCCTGGTCGCGCTCGACCTCCGCCGTGACCAATCGCTGATCGCCTACGCCCTACGCCTACCAGCCGCGCGCAGGGAGGAGCGGCGGCACGTCGAGGAGGCGGTGCGCCTGCTGCGTGCGGTCGGCCTGGAACCACGCCGGGACGAGCCGGCGAGCGACCTGCCGCCGGGTCAGGTCCGCCTGCTCGAGCTCGCGCGGGTGGTGGCACTTCAGCCGCAGCTCGTCCTGCTGGACGAGCCCGCCGCCGGCCTGACCGCCGAGGAGATAGCCGAGCTCGAGGAGATCATCGGTGTGATGCGTTCCCGAGGCGTCGGGGTGGTCCTCGTCGAGCACCACGCCGACATGGTCATGCGTGTCTCGGACGTGGTGACGGTGATCGACTTCGGCGAGGTGATCGCCCACGGCGCGCCGGGCGTCGTCCGGCACGACCCACGCGTGCTGAACGCCTACCTCGGCCGGTCGCTCGACGACCCCGCCGACGCGAAGACGAGCGAGGTGCCGCCGTCATGAGCCTGCTCGAGGTGACCGGGCTATCCGCTGGCTACGGGGCGGCGGACGTGCTGCATGAGGTCAACGTCTACATCGAGCCCGGCGAGCTCGTGACGGTCATCGGCTCGAACGGCGCCGGGAAGTCCACGCTCCTGCGAACCATTTCCGGTCTCGTAACACCCTCTGCGGGCACGATCGTGTTCGATGGCCGCGACGTGACGTCCGCCGGGGCACCGCAGCTCGCTGCGGCCGGCGTCGCCCATGTGCCGGAGAACCGGCGTGTGTTCGCGAAGGACCCGGTCGAGGACAACCTCCGCCTGGGTGCCTGGTTGCGGCGGCGCAAGCGTGCCGAGGTCGACGAGGATCTCACGCGTGTCTTCGAGCAGTTCCCGATCCTCAAGGAGCGGCGCCGTCAGCAGGCCGGGGCCCTCTCCGGTGGTCAGCAGCAGATGCTCGCCATCGGCATGGCGCTCATGGCACGGCCGAAGCTGCTCATGATGGATGAGCCTTCGCTCGGCCTCGCGCCGATCCTGGTCGAGCAGATCTTCGCCGAGATCGAGCGTCTCAAGGGCGAGGGCATGACGATCCTGCTCGTCGAGCAGCTCGCCGAGCAGGCGCTACGCGTCGCCGACCGCGGAGCCGTGCTCCAGCTCGGGCGGATACGGGTGGAGGGGACGGCCGAGCAGCTGCGGAACAACCCGGAGGTGGCGGGTGGGTATCTCGGCTGAGCTCCGGTCGCCGATCTAGCATCTAACGTATAACGTCATAAAGTATGAGGTACCCGGGCTCGACGAGGAGCGAACCATGACGCTGGCCAGGCACCTCGAGCAGGCCGCGGCGTGGCTGCCGGACAAGGTGGCCTTCGTCACGGACGACGCGCGCCTCACCTTCCGCGAGTTCGACGACCGGGCCCGGCGGCTTGCCGGCGGGCTGGCCGACCTCGGGGTCGAGCGTGACGACCGGGTCGCGGTGATGGGCGGCAGCCATACCGACTTCATCGCCACCTTCGAGGCGATCTGGAAGCTCGGTGCGATCGGGGTCGCGATCAACGCGCAGCTCGGGCCCGAGGAGGTCCTCTACCAGCTCCAGAACTCCGGGGCGAAGATCGCCGTGGCCGATGACGGCCGTCCGCGCGAGGTCATGGACGCCGTCGCGGATCGGGCCGAGCAGCTGCAGCAGGTCGTGGCCACCGGCTCCCATGTCGGCGCGCTCCGGGCGGCCGTGGACCTTCCGGAGTCCGCACCTGCCACCATCTTCTACACGTCCGGAACCACCGGCCTGCCCAGGGGGCCACGCACACCCACCGCGCGCTGTCCGTCCAGCTCGACATGGTTGCCCAGCACTACAGCATCACGGGTGAGGAGCAGTTCCTGTCGGTGCTGCCGCTCTACCTGCTGTCCATCTTCATCCTCGGCCCGCTGCTGTCGATCCGGACGGGCAACACCTGTCGGCTGATGGCGAGGTACGACCCGGCGAGGTTCGCCGAGCACGTGCGCAGCGACGGGACGACCATGATGGGGGCGAGCATCCCGATGATGTTCGCCGACCTGCTCGACCTGCCCGAGGACGAGGCGGCGAAGGTGGACCTGTCCACGATCCGCATCGCCGGCTGCGGTGGTTCGCCGATGCCGCCCGAGATCCGGCGAGAGTTCGAAGAGCGCTACGACTTCCGGTTCGTGCACGCGTACGGCGGGACGAGGGGCCGGCGGTCGTCTCGACCGATCCGCTCCACACCGACCGCAAGTTCGACTCGGTCGGCGTCCCGCTTCCGCACATCAAGGTCACGATTGAGGACGACGAGGGCAACGAGCTGCCGTCGGGCGCGGTCGGCGAGATCTGCACCCAGCCCTACGCCGCCGGGGCGTACACGCGATGTCTACGAGCCGCTCTCCCGCTACTGGGGCATGGAGGAGCAGACCGAGGAGAACCTGGTCGACGGTCGAAAGCTCCGGTGGGGCGACCTCGGCTACCTCGACGACGACGGCTTCCTCTACATCGTCGACCGCAAGAAGGACATGATCATCCGCGGCGGGATGAACGTCTACCCGAAGGAGCTCGAGTCGCTCCTCTACGACGACGAGCGCATCGCCGAGTGCGCGGTCGTCGGCGCCCCCCATCCCCGGTACGGGGAGGTGCCCGTCGTCTACGTCCGACGGGCCGACGGCGACGCCATCACCGAGGACGAGGTGCTGTCGCTCGTGAACGACCACACCGCGAAGTTCAAGCACCTCCAGGACGTGACCTTCGTCGACGACTTCCCCCGCAACGCGCTGGGCAAGATCCTCAAGCGGGAACTGCGTGCCGACATGAAGGCGCCCGCGGGCGGCTCGTCGTTGCCGTCCGAGGAGCCGGTCCGACGAGGCCCTCGAGCGCGGCCGTCGCCGCCACGGTCGTTCGTCGTCGTCGCCGTCGGGACGGTCGCCGTGGCCGTCGCCGTGGGGTTCGGTCGGTTCACCTACGGCGTGCTGCTCCCTGCCATGACGGCGGACCTGCTCGGCGGCTCGTTCCAGCGTGCCGGGTCGCTCGGCACCGTGAACCTGGGCTCCTACCTCGTCGGGATCCTCGTCGTCAGCCTGCTCTCGGCGCGGGTCCAGCCCCGGCGACTGCTGTGGGCGGGGCTCCTCGGTACGAGCGTGGGACTGTTCGTGCTCGGCACCGCCGCCCACTTCCGCGCGGTCACGGTCGGGATGGTCGTCATGGGGTTCTGCTCGGCCGGCGTGTGGGTGCCCGGGGCGGCGATCGTGAGCGCCAACGTGCCGACCCGCATGCGGGGTCTGGCGCTCGGCGCGGTCGTGGCCGGGCCCGGGCTGGCCATCGTCCTGTCCGGGCAGCTGGCGGTGTGGGTCCGCGACCTGGTCGCGCCGACTGCCTGGCGGGAGGTCTGGCTGGTCGAGACCGTGATCGGTGTCGTCGTGCTGGTGCTGGCCGTCCTGGTGCTGCGGCGGGCGACACCGGTCACCGTCGCCGACACCGGGATGGCGTGGTCCGTGCTCCGTCGGGTGCCGGGATGGATCCAGGTGACGGGCGGGTACGCCGCCTTCGGCCTCGGCTACACGATCTACATGACGTTCTTCACCTCGGCCCTCGAGGAGGATGCCGGCTTCACGTCGGCGAGCGCCGCGGCGATGTACTCGCTCGTCGGGGTGACGAGCGTGGTGGGCGGGCTGCTTCTCGGACGGCTGTCGGACGTGATCGGGCGGCGGACGGCACTCACCGGCGTGTTCGCCGTGCTGGCCGGATGCGCGGCCCTGGTGCTCGTCGGAACCCAGCCGTGGATCGCGGTGTCCGCGTTGATGTTCGGCCTCATGTTGACGGGCACGGGCGCGCTGATCGCCGCCTACCTCGGTGACCACCTCACGGGCGCGGCGGTCGGGTCCGCCTTCGGCGCCGTGACCGTTGTGTTCGGCGTGATGCAGATGGTGGCGCCCCAGCTTGCTGGGTGGCTGGCGGGACGGACGGGGCACTTCCACACCAGCTTCGGTGTCAGCGTCGCGTCGTTCTCCGTCGCCGCGCTCCTGGCCTGGCGCCTGCCACGCGCGGGCACAGACACGATCACCACCGCGAAGGAGCAGGTCGACCATGCGACATGACACGAGCGAACCCCCTGCGCTGCTGGAGGAGGTCCGCGCCGACGCGTACCGCGACCCGGACCGATTTGCGCGTGAGTTGGCCACGGTCTTCGCCGGTAACTGGCTGCTCGGACCACGCGTCGATGACCTCCCGCAGGAGGGCGGGGCGGCGTTCGTCGCGGCGCGCCGGCCCCTCGTTGCCACGCGGAGGGACGGGGTGGTCCGCGTGTTCGACAACGTCTGTGCCCACCGTGGGTCGCAGGTGGTGCGCGGCCGCGTCGAGGGGCGGCGGCTGCAGTGCCCCTACCACGGCTGGGGATACGCGCTCGACGGTGCGCTGGAGGCGGTACCCGGACGCTCCCGCTTCGACGGTCTCGAGCTGGCCGCGTGTGGGCTGCGACCGCTGGCCTCCCGGGTCTGGGGCGGCTGGGTCTGGGTTCACGCGAGCCCCGCCCCCGAGCCCTTCGATGCCTGGCTCGGGCCGTGGGCCGAGGAGCTCGACCGCTACCGGCTCGACGAGCAGATCCGCTGGGCGAGCCGGTCGGACACCATCCCACTCAACTGGAAGGCGGCGGTCGACGCCTTCAACGAGACCTACCACGTACCGTTCGTGCACCAGGGAACAGTGGGGCGGCTCGTGGACGGCAAGGCGTCGACGTTCCGCTACGACGGGATCCACTCCCGCATGGTCATCCCCGTCCGACGCAGCCTGGCCGAAGCCAAGGGCCGTCGGGACGTCAGTGCCGGTAGTGCCGCGACGGGACACGGCAAGGACCTGCTGACCGAGCAGGCCCGCGACCACTGCAACTACACGCTGTTCCCGAACGTGGTGCTCAACCTCCTGGCGCGCTGGGGGATCGCACTGGTGTTCGACCCCGTGGCCGTCGACACCACCATCGTCCATACCACGATGCTCGCCGACCCGCCCGCGAGCGACCGCCACGCCGCCGCCTACGACGCCCAGTGGGAGGAGTTCTCGAAGGTGCTCGACGAGGACCTGGAAACGCTGGCCCAGCTCGCGGCCGGCATGGCATCGCCCGCCTTCACCACCGTCCGCCTCGGCGGCGAGGAGGAGCGGCTCGTGCACTTCCACCGGGTCGTCGACGGGTCGCTGGTGGTCGAGGGGTAGCGGCGGCTCACCACCAGCCGGCCGCGGTCAGGACCTCAACGCTGGCACGGTACAGCAGCCGGGCCGCGTCGAGGGGCGCCATGGCGGCGATATCGTCGGCGAGGACCTCGACGGACACGGGGCAGCGCACGCCGTGCGAGCGCAGGGTCGCCAGCAGCGCCGTGATGGACAACTCGCCCGCACCAGGGGGGAGGCGGTGATGCAGCGTGTCGTCGAGGACGTTGGGGGATCCCCACGGCCGGCGCATCGCTGAGCTGCACGGCGACGATCCGATCCGCGGGGACGGCGTTCAGCTGGCCGTCGTCGCTCGGGCCGCGGAACCAGTGCCAGGTGTCGAGCAGGATGCCGCCGTTGGGACGGCCTGCGTCGCGGACCACGGTCCAGGCCGTTGTGAGATCAGGGATGGTCGTCCACGGCAGGAACTCGAGGGCGACCGTGAGCCCGTGTGCCGCCGCACGGTCGCAGAGCGCCGCGAACCGCGCCGACGCGTGGGCCGTCGACCCGTGTAGGTCGCCGGCGACGACGACGTACCAACACCCGAAGGCGTCGGCCGTCGCGTACAGCTCGTCCTCGTGTCGACGGGCACGGGTGGCGGCGTCGCTGTCGGCCGCCGCCCAGTCCCACAGCACCTCGAGCTCGGGCGCGGCCAGCCCGGCGTCGTCGAGCCGCGCACGTAGCTGCCTGACCGCGCCGTCGGCGGCGGCCCGATGGTCGGCCATGCGGACGCCCAGCCCGTCGAACCCGGCGGTCGCCGCGGCGTCGATGCGGCGAGCCAGGGGCACGCGCAGGGTGCGGGCGCTGAGCAGCAGCGGGGGATCGAGCATGATCGGCCATCTCCCGGACGGCGGACACGGCAGCGACGCTACCGAACATCTATCGTTATACGTAAGATAAGTCGGCCACATCGTGAAGGATGCCGGATGGAGATCCCCGACCTGCTCGCCAATGCCGTGAAGCGCTTTCCGTCGCGACCTGCGATGGTCGAAGGCGACCGGCAGCTCACGTTCGCGGAGGTGGACGACCGCGCGCACCGGCTGGCCATGGCCTTCCGCAACGCGGGGCTGCGCCCCGGCGACCGCGTCGCGCTGCTGGCGCTGAACGAGATCGAGTACCTCGAGATCCAGGTGGCGGCACAGCGCGCCCGGGTGATCCTGGTGCCGCTCAACTACCGGCTGGCCGTGCCCGAGCTCGCCTACATCGTGGCGGACAGCACCCCGACGCTCCTCATCCACGGACCGCGCTTGGCCGAGCAGGCGGCCGCCCTCGACGTGCCGACGGTGTGGCATCTCGGCGACGCCGGCACTGGAGCGTCCTACGAGGCGGCGCTCGCCGCGGCCGACCCGGGCGGTGCCTGCCCGGTCCCGATCCGGGCCGAGGAGGCCTCCAGCCTGCTCTACACCAGCGGCACGACCGGACGGCCGAGGGGCGCGATCCTCTCCAACCACGCCCTGTGGTCCCGCGTCAACATGTTCGGGCTCGAGATCGAGATCGACCCGTCGGACGTGTTCCTCCAGGTGCTGCCCATGTTCCACATGGCCGCCCACGTCACATACGCCTTCACCTACCGTGGGGCCACGTCCGTGATGATGCGGACGTTCGACCCCGCCGGGACCGTCGACCTGCTGGGGGACCACGCGGCGAGCCACGTGCTGCTCGTGCCGACAATGATCAACCTCGTTGCGGAGCACCTGCTCGAGCAGCCGGTCACGCTCGATGCGCTGCGGATGGTCCTGTACGGCGCCTCGCCGATCTCCCCAGAGGTGCTGCGGCGCGCCATGGCCACCCTGCGCTGCGACTTCCTGCAGTTCTACGGCATGACCGAGACCGCCGGCTCGTCCCTGTTGCGACCCGCCGACCACGACCCGGACCGGTTCCCGGAGCGGCTCGCATCGGCCGGGACGGACTCGCTGTCCTTCGACACCCGTATCGTCGACCTCGACGACAAGGACGTGGCTGTCGGCGAGATCGGGGAGATCATCAGCCGCGGCCCCAGTGTCATGGACGGGTACTGGAACGACCCGGACGCCACCGCCCATGCCTTGCGCGGTGGCTGGATGCACACCGGCGATCTCGGTTACCGGTCCGAGGACGGCTACCTGTACATCGCGGACCGCCTCAAGGACATGATCATCAGCGGTGGGGAGAACGTCTACCCCCGGGAGATCGAGGACGTGCTCTACGAGCACGCGTCGGTGCTCGAGGCCGCCGTCATCGGGGTCCCGAGCGAGCGCTGGGGTGAGGCCGTGCACGCGGTCGTCGCCGTCCGCGGGGAGGATCCGCCGACCGCTGAGCAGTTGCTCGAGCACTGCCGCGGCCGGCTCGCCAACTACAAGGTCCCGAAGAGCGTCGAGTTCGTGCCGGAGCTACCGAAGAATGCGACCGGCAAGGTCCTCAAGCGCGTGCTCCGCGTGGAGCACTGGCAGGACCGTGAACGCCGCGTCAGCTGAGCCGCGACCGGACGGCATCGCGCACGGCGGTCAGCGTCTCCAGTGGACGCAAGCCGAGCCCGTTGTCCATGCCGACGGTCGGGCTCATGTCGGCCAGCACGAGGTGCGTCGCGCCGGCGTGTACGTAGCCGATCAGGTCGGCCGCGATGTCGTCGGGGCTGCCGTGCGGTACCACCTGCGCGAGCTCGTCGGGATCAATCTCCGCCGCCAGCTCGTCGACCCCGCCGCGGCTGGGGACGAGCGCCCGCCAGGGTCCCTCGCGCAGCGGTGTCCTCGTCAGAGCGCCCTGGGGGAGCAGCAGCCCGAGGGCGCGCAGCGCCGGCTCCGCCAGCAGCCGCCGCGCGGTTGTCCGGTCCCCGGCCGCCACCATCCAGCAGAACACGCCACCTTCGATGCCGCCGGGGTCGCGTCCGGCGAGGATGGCAGCCTCCCGAATGCGGCGCCAGCCCTCGCCCCAGCGGTCGGCGCCGTGGCCGGTCGGCAGCCAGCCGTCGCCGTAGGTGCCAGTCAGGCGGAGCGTCCGTGGGCCGTGCGCGGCGATCCAGATCGGCGGCGCTTCGACCGACGCGGAGAGCCCGCACAGCGCGTGGTCGAGCCGGTAGTGCTCCCCGTCGAAGTCGACGGGCTCGGGGGTGTTCATGAGCAGCCGCAGCACCTGCAGCGCTTCCTCGAGTCGGGAAACCGGGGTTTCGTAGGAGATCCCGTACGGAAGCGTGCCAGCGGCCTCGCCGGCGCCGACACCGAGGATGAGGCGTCCACCGGCGAGGTGCTGCAGCGACAGGGCGGTCTGCGCGAGCTGAGCGGGGTGCCGACGCAGCGGGTCGGCGACCGCGGTCCCGAGCTGCAGCTGCTGGGTCCGGATGGCGGTGGCGGCCATGACCGGCACGGGATCGAGCAGCGCATGGGGGCCGTCGGGCAGCCATCCCATGAGCCGGTCCGCCCACCACATCGAGTCGAAGCCAGCGTCCTCGGCCGCCCGTGCCGCCCGGGTCACGTCGCGCGCCGGCAGCTGCGACCCGGGAATGCCGACGCGGATCCGGCCCGGCCCGGTCGGCTTCGTCATCAGTCTTTCTCCCGGTCACTTAGTATCTACCGTATGGTCGATATTACAGAAGGAGCGCGCGTGGGCGGGTCCGGTGCCGTCGGCCGGCCGCGAGGGCGACCACCGAAGACGCGCGCCGAGATCGCGGCGGCGGCGCGGCGGGTGTTCCGGGAGCGCGGCTACGCGGGTGCCACCATGGACGACATCGCCGCGGCGCTCGGCATCACCAAGGGCAGCCTGTACCACTACGTGGAGACGAAGGAGCAGCTGCTCTTCGACGCCGTCCTCGAGCCCTACCGTGGTGCGTTGACCCACCTTCGCGCGGTGCTGGCCGACGAGGACCGTCTGCTGGAGGAGCGGCTCGTCGCGGTGGTGCGCCGCCACCTGACCAACGTCGTCACGCATCATCCCGCCATCGCGATCTATCTGGAGAACGACCGGCAGCTTCCCGTCCCCGCCGAGATCCGCGCCCTCGACCGCGAGTACGTCAGCGGTGTCCGGCAGCTGCTGCTGGCCGGCATGCGTGACGGGAGCCTGCGCGTGCAGGACCCTTCCGTGGCGACGACGGCGCTGCTCGGGATGTGCAACTGGTTCGCCCTCCGCTACGAGCCGTCCGCCGGCTGGGACGTCGACGAGGTGGCGGGGGACTTCACCCGGATCTTCCTGCATGGCATGGCTACGACGGAACTGGAGGACGACGATGGCGGCGGGTGAGGTACACGAGGAGCAGGAGGCTGGGCTTCGGACGATCGTGCTCTCCCGGCCCGGTCGCTACAACGGCATGGACACCGCCATGCTCGATGCCCTGTTCGATGCGGTCCGGCGGGCCGTCTGGGACCGCGGAGTCCGGGCGATCCTGCTCATCGGCGATGAGGCGGGCCGCGCGTTCAGCGCGGGGGGTGACCCCGAGGAGCTGGCGGGGGACTCTCCGCTCGAACGTTCGAGGACCGCTGGACACAGATCTCGGCGGACGTGGCGGGGCGGATCTTCCATGCCGAGAAGCCCGTGGTCTCGGCCGTCGACGGGCCGGCCATGGGGGCGGGCTTCGCGCTGGCAGTCGCCTGCGACGTCGTGCTCGCCTCGGAGCGGGCGCGCTTCGGTCCCGTCTTCACGCGACGGGGAATCATCCCCGACCACGCGGCACTGTGGTTCCTTCCGCGACAGATCGGGCTGCTCCCAGCCAAGGAGCTCATCTTCAGCGGCCGCGTCGTCGAGGCGCAAGAGGCGCTGCAGTTGGGGCTGTGCTCGCGGGTACTGCCGGCGGAGGGGTTCGGTGCGGCCGCACGGGACTACGCGCGTGAGCTCGCGGCGGGGCCGACGAAGGCGCTCGGTGCGGCCAAGGTCATCATGAACAAGGCGCTCGAGACGGACCTGTGGACGACCCAGGTCTTCGAGCGACTTGTCCAGCCTGGGCTGTTCGCCAGCCACGACTTCGCTGAGGGCTTCGCGGCGTTTCGCGAGCGACGCGAGCCGCGATTCGAGGGCCGGTGAGACCCCCGGGCTCGCGCCGGACCGCTAGGATCGGAGTCTGAATATCGACTGATGAGTCGATAAATCGGACAAGATGAACCGGAGACAGAGCGCCATGTCCTACGACACGATCGTCGTCGGCGGCGGTGCCGCCGGCTCCGTGGCGGCCGCCGTGCTGGCGAAGGAAGGCCAGGACGTCCTGCTCATCGAGCGTGACGCGGGGCTGGCGGGGCGCGCGCGGTACTTCGACGTTGAGGGCTACAAGCTGCAGTGGGGACCGCATCTGCTCGAGGATCCGGGCAGCGGGATCACGTCGATCCTCGGCTTCCTCGGGCACGAGCTCGAGCACGGACCCACGAACGACGCCATGGCGATCTGGACCGGAGACCGGTGGACCCCCGCCGGAGAGGTATACGACACGGGGCGGGACGAGCTGACGGCCGTGGCGGGGGAGATCGCGTCGCTCGACCTCGATGACCTCGACCGCTACGACCAGGTCTCGCTGCGTCGGTGGCTGACCGAGCGCACCTCCCATGAGGGAATCATCGACCTCTTCGAGTTCATGGCCGTGCTCGAAGGACAGACCGGCCGGCCTGAGGACCACTCGGCGAGCGACAACCTCTTCATGCGCTCGCTCCACCTGCGCGAGCGGCGGACGCCGGGCTACTCCTACGTGCCCGTGGGCGGCTTCGACCGGCTGTTCGAGACGGTCGGCAGCATCGCCGAGACGCACGGTGCCGAGGTACGTCGCAACACGAGCGTCGCGTCGATCGAGGTCGCCGACGGACGGGTCCGCGGGGTGCACGTCGAGCGCGGCACGCGTCGGATGCCAAACGAGTTCCTGCCGGTCGAGCTGCTCGAGGCCGACCGGGTCATCGTCACCCTCCCGGCCTGGGCCGTCCTGGAGCTGCTGCCGACCGACGCGATCCCCGATTGGTACCTGGACCTCATCCAGCGGCTGACTGCCGAGGAGGCCCGGGGGAGCTGGATCGGGTTCTACGCGGGGCTGACCGAGCCCGCCTTCACCTACAGCGAGCGCGAGTTGGCCGCGTGGCACGCGACGCCGCGGACCGGACTCCCCGGCTTCGGTTACCTGCACTCGAGCCTCGACCCGGGGACGGCACCTGACGGTGAGCACCTTTTCGTGTGCGGGATCGCCTGCGACCTGCCGGCGGTGGCCGACCGGATGCGCCTGGCCCGGCTGATGGAGGCCTTCGAGCAGGACATGGAGGAGATGTACCCGGCGCTCGCGTCGTCGCGATGGCGGGTGCGGCACGTCATCACCAACTTCGGGTTGAAGGCACGGCCCGGGCTCGTCGGAGCGATGCGGCCACACAACGTCGTGCCCGGGGTCGACGGGCTGCTCCTGGGAGGCGACACCTACCGGGGTCGCAGCGTCGGGATCGACCGTGCGGCACGCACGGGGCTGACCTGCGCCGAGCTCGTGCTGGGCCGGCGCGTTGAGGGACTGGACGGAACATGGAGATACTGAGCCACGAGGCGCTCGCGGACCGGCAGGCAATCAGCGATCTGGTCGCGGCCTTCGCCGACGCGGTCAGCCGCCGGGACGCGGTCGGGGTCGGTGCGCTGTGGATCGACGACGGCGAGTGGCACGTGCCGGGGTTGGACGTGGCGAGGGGTCCTTCGGGTGTCACGGCGCAGCTCGAGCGGCTGCTGACGGGGTTTGTGAGCCTGACCCAGGTCGTGCACAGCGGCGTGGTGCAGCTCGACGCGGGCGTAGCGACGGGCCGCTGGTATCTGAGCGAGATCGGCGTGGACGCCGAGGGCAACGCCGTGCAGTTCGTCGGCGTGTACCGGGACGCCTACCGGCGTACCGAGAGCGGCTGGCGCTTCGCCGAGCGACGCTTCAACTTCCTGTTCCGGGGCCGTCTCGAGGGCCGGGCGAAGGGCTACCCACACCCGGGCACGTGATGCCACGGCGGGCTCACCGCTCCGGTGCGCCGGCCTTCAGGACCGCGCGGGCGACGACGGTCTTCATCGCCTCGTTGCTGCCCACGCCGATCTCCAGCACGCGCTGGTCGCGGTAGAGCCGCTCGACCGCTGCGTCCTCGGTGAGCCCGTAGGCGCCATGGACCTGCAGGGCGTTGTCGACGGCTACCTTCGCCGCCATCGACGCCGCGTACTTCGCGGCCGCGGCGCTCGCCGCGGCTGATGGCTCGGCGTCGTCGACGGCCGCTGCCGCGCGGTACGTGAGCAGCCGGGCGGCGGCCGTCGCGGTCGCCGCATCCGCGGCCATGAACTGGATCGCCTGGTGCTGCGAGAGGTGGCGCCCCTCATCGCGGCCGTGGTCGGCATAGGTGGCCAGCTCGTCGATCGCGCGCTGCGCGATCCCGAGTGCCTGCGCTGCGTACACGACACGGCCCACGTCGATCGTGCTCATGGCCAGCCGCATGCCCTCGCCCGGCCCGCCGAGCATGTCGGCGTCGCGGACCTCAAGGTCGTCGAAGGCGTAGTCGGCGGTCTGGTAGCCGCGAACGCTCATCTTGGGCACGACCCGCGTGACGGCGAACCCCGGCCGGTCACGGTCGGCGATGAAGAGGCACGCGACGGGCTCGCTCCCGTCAGGCAGGTGTGTCCGCGCCGCGAAGATGCAGAAGTCCGCGACGCCGCCGTTGCCGACGAAGGCCTTGTGGCCCGTGACGGACCATCGTCCGTCACCCGTGACCGCGGCCACCGTGGGCGCCACGGGCTGGTGTCGGCCGATGGCCTCGGTCACCGCGAAGGACCCCTGGCGCTCCCCGGCCGCGATTCCCGGCAGGTACCGCGCCTGCTGCTCCTCGGTGCCGTGGGCGGTCAGCAGCCAGCTCGGCATCCAGTTGGCCTGGACGCAGGAGGCGGTGGCACCACAGCCCCAGGCCAGCTCCTCGATCGTCAGGCATTGCTCGGCGACCGGGGCGCCCGAGCCGCCGTGCTCGACCGGGACGGCGAGGCCGACCAGACCCGCCTCGACGCAGACGCGGAAGGAGTCGGCGGGCCAGGCGGCCTCGTCGTCGTAGCGCTCGGCGTTCGGCGCCACGACCTGGTCGACGACCTGCCGCACGCGGCGGAGCAGCTCGCTCCCCGCATGACCCTGAGGGGGGGCGATGGCGGTGGCCGTGCGTCGGGGCAGGGACACGGAGCTTCCTTTCGTCCAGGTTTGTCGCGGGATCGCAGCGTCAGCAGAGGGTGAGGAAGCGGCGCGCCTGATGGACGAGCGGCACACGGTCCGGGTACGCCCACGTGCGACGTACAGCGCCGACGATGATGACGTGGTCGCCGCCGGCGTGCTGGCTGGCGACCTCGCAGTCGACGGCGCTGACGATCAGGTCGTGCATCACCGGGGCGCCGGTGCACTCCGGACGCCAGGCGATTGTCGCGAACCGGTCACGGCCGCGGGCGGCGAAGCGCTGTGCGACGCCCTCCTGGCCGGACCGGAGCACGTTCACCGCGAAGATCCCGCTGTCGCGGATCAGCGAAAGACATCCAGCGCGACGATCGATGGCGATGGCGACGAGCGCAGGCTCGAGGGAGAGAGACAGGAAGGCCGACACCGTCAGCCCGTGTGCTCGACCGTGGCGGTCGAGCGTCGTCACGATCGTGACGCCGGTTGTGAAGAGGGCCAGCGCCTCGCGGTGCTCTGCTGCCGCGTCATGCGCGACGTCGCTGGCGCCTGTCGGCCCTCGGGTGCTCATACCTCTCCGCTCACGGCCGTGCTTCCGGCGAACCGTCGGCGCAGCTCCCCCTTGAGGACCTTGCCGGTCACGTTGCGGGGTAGCTCGTCGACCCGGATCCAACGGCGGGGGATCTTGTATCCGGCGATGCGCTCGCGCAGCAGCGCGGTCAGCTCCTCTTCCGGCGGGGCGTCGGTGGGGATGAGTGCGGTCACCTGCTCGCCCCACCGCGGGTCGGGCAGGCCGATGACCGCGATCTCGCGCAGCTCTTCCACATCGGCGAGGGCCGCCTCGACCTCGCGCGGGTACACGTTCTCGCCCCCGGAGACGATCATGTCCTTGCGCCGGTCGACGACGTGCAGGTACCCGTGCTCGTCCCGGTAGCCCACGTCCCCGGTGTGCATCCAGCCGTTGCGCAGGGTCGCCGCGGTCTCCTCGGGCAGGTTCCAGTAGCCGGACATGACGGCCGGTCCCGTGCAGACGATCTCGCCCCGCTCGCCCGACGGGACCGGACGGTCGTCAGGGTCGACGATCCGGATCTCGAAGCTGATGGCGTCGGTGCCTCCGGAGGCGAGCGCCTGGTCGTCGTCCGGGTCGTGGTCTTCAGGACGCAGGATGCTCTGCGCACCCGTCTCGGTCATTCCGTACTGCTGGTGGAAGCCGCACCGGAAGGTCGTCAGCGCGCGGCGCAGCATGGGCGGGTCGATGCTGGCGCCCCCGTAGATGATCAGCCGCAGATGCGACGGATCGAAGGACGCGATGGCGGGGTGGTCGAGCAGCATCCCGATCATGGTGGGGACCAGGACGGTGGACGTGGCGTGCTCCCGGCCCATCAGCTGGAGGCAGGACGCGGGGTCGAAGGCAGGCAGCATCACGACGGACCCGCCACGGTAGAGGAAGGCGTAGGCGAGGAACGCCGCGATGTGGAACATCGGCAGGCTCTGCTGGAAGACGTCGTCCGGCCCGGCCTCGAGCTCGAGCGCGTTGACGAACACGCGGGCCATGAACCCGGCGCGGTCGATCATCGCGCCCTTGGGGCGCCCGGTCGTCCCGCTCGTGTAGAGGATGGTCGTCGTGAGGTCCGGGTCGTCGGGGTCGGCCGTGGGGTCCGGCAGAGTCGCCGCGATCGCCCCGTCGTAGGCGGGCAGCTCCGAAGGCATGCCGAGCCCGAGGACGTGGGGGATCTCGAGCTTCTTGGCGAGCATGGCGGCACGGTCGTGCTCGGCGCGACCGGCGATGAGGACGGTGGGTGTGCTGTCGCTCAGGATGTACTCGAGCTCGGGGACGGCCAGCCGTGTGTTCAGCGGCACGAGCGTGAAGCCGGAGCGCGCACAGGCGCCCTGGACCTCGATGTACTCGAGTTCGTTGGCCGCCAGCAACGCGACGCGGGCGCCGACCGGCAGCCCGCGTGCCCGCAGCGTCGCTCCGAGCCGGCCGACCCGCTCGTCCAGCTCGGCGAAGGTCAGACGGCGGTCGCCGTCGACGACCGCATCCCGGTCCGGGGTGCGCCGCGCCGCCTCGGCGACCATGTCGATGTAGCGTCGGACCATCTTCCTGCCTCCCGCCGTGGCCTTCCCGGATGCGCGCCCGCACGACGCCGATGCTTACAATCAGCATGATAACGTGAGATGCCGATCAGTGGTCGCAGGAGCAGAGAGATGGATGGGTTACGGGTGGAGCGTCCGCGCGGGGGCGTGGCGCTGGTGGTCGTCGATCGGCCGGCACAGCTGAACGCTCTCGACGACGCGCTGCTGACGCACGGCCTCCACGACGCGTTCGTCGCGCTTGACGAGGACGCCGACGTGCGCGCGATCGTGGTCACCGGTGCCGGCCGTGGCTTCTCGTCCGGTGCCGACCTGGCCTCCTCCGGGTTCGCCCAGCCCACATCGCTGGAGGCGGAGGCGTTCGTTCGCGGCACCCACCGAACGCCTGTGGCCATCCGACGGCTGGCGACGCCGACCATCGCGGCCGTGAACGGTCCGGCGGTGGGGGCGGGGTTCGGGCTCGCGTTGGCGTGTGACCTGCGGTTGGCCGCTCCGACGGCGCGCTTCGGTGCTCCGTTCGTCGGGATGGGGCTGGTGCCGGACTACGGCGTCTCGTACTTCCTCCCACGGGTCGTCGGCACGGCGACCGCGCTGGACGTGCTGCTGACGGGCCGGCTGGTCGACGCGGAGGAGGCGCGACAGCTCGGGATCGTGTCAGGCGTGTCCGACGACGTTGTCGGCGATGCGCTGGACCTGGCCGCCGTCGTGGCCGGTCAGCCGCCGCGCGCCGTGGCGATGACGCGGCGGAATGTCTACCGCGCCATGGAGCTCGACATCGAGGCGGAGATCCTCGAGCAGGAGCCCCGCGCACAGGCCGTCGCGCTCCACGGCTCGGAGTTCCCGGAGCGGTTCAGCGCGTGGCGCTCCCGGATCCAGGGCCAGCGCCCCGCCGGTCAGGCTTAGTTAGGGAGCGGGCTCCGCCGATCGGGTATCGGCCCGGTCCGGCAGACGGACGGCACGGACCGGGTCGTGGTCGGCCCGCAGCTGGCGCTTGAGGATCTTGTTCACCGCCGACCGTGGGATCTCCGGGACGAACTCGTACCACCGCGGCCGCTTGAACCGTCCCATGTGCTCGAGGCAGAAGGCGTCGAGATCCTCGACGGTCGGTGGCTCGTCTCCTGCTGGCACGATCACGGCCTTCACGGCCTCGCCCCAGCGGTCGTCGGGTACGCCGATGACGGCCACGTCCGCGATGGCTGGATGGCGGAGCAGGGCCGTCTCCACCTCGATCGAGTAGACGTTCTCGCCGCCGGTCTTCACCATGTCCTTCGAACGGTCCACGAAGAACAGGTAGCCGTCGGCGTCCATCGTCATCAGGTCGCCGTTGCGCAACCACCCACCGCGCAAGGCATCGGCGGTGGCGTCCTCCTGGTGCCAGTAGCCGCTCATGATGCTCGGGCCCCGCAGCGCGAGCTCGCCGACCTCTCCTGGCGGGAGCGGCTCGAGGTCGAGACCGAGGATCGCCGCCTCGAAGCCGAGCAGCGGCCGGCCGATCGTGCCGGGACGCTCGCGCTCTTCGGCGGCGCTCGTCAGCGAGACGAAGTTGCCCGCCTCTGTCGAGCCGTACACACCGTAGAAGTGGCTGGCCGGCAGCATCCGCTGCAGCGTCGTCTGCGTCTCGGCGCTCTCCATGTTCGCGCCACCGATGATGCCGCGCAGGCTGGTGCCGGCGCCGGCGGGCGCCGCCGCGAGCATCATGCGCATCGCCGGCAGGCCGGTCAGGGTGACGCGGTGCTCGTCGACGAGCCGCCAGATCTCGTCCGGTGTCACGCTCTCGTTGACGACCACCGTGCCGCCGAGCGTCAGCGTGGTGAGAGCGAGGCCGAAGCCGGCCACGTGGAAGAACGGGTAGACGGCCAGCAGCACGTCGTCGCCGCTCATCGACATGCCGTGGGCCAGGTTGGCGTTCGAAGCGAGCCAGGCGGCGTGCGAGAGCAGGCATCCCTTGGGTCGGCCAGTGGTGCCGGACGTGTAGAGGTGGATGCAGGCGTCGTCGGGTGTCGGACGTGGTGCGGCGGCCCGTCCGTCAGGCGCGGCGTCGAGTGCGGCATCGAGGTCAGGCCCGATCCACCACACGGTGCGGTCGGTCAGGCCCGAGGCGTCGGCCGACGACTGCAGCGCGGGATGGACGAGCGCGTGCGTGACCCCGGCGTCATCGAGCTGGAAGCGCAGCTCCTCCGGCGCGAGGCGGACGTTGAGAGGGACCAGGACCGCGCCCAGGAGCGAGGCAGCCAGGTCGAACTCGACGACGGTGGGGTCGTTGAGCGACAGGACGGCCACGCGGCTGTCGTGGCCCACCCCGGCAAGAGCGAGGACGTGCGTGAACGCGTCGACCCGTCGGGCGAGTTCGTCGTAGGTCCGCTGCCGATCGCTCCACACGAAGGCGGTTCGGCCGCCCCACATCCGCGCCCCCCGGCCGGCGATGTCCCCGACGAGCATGCTGGCTCCCATGTCGCGCCTCCCGCTGCGCTGTGCTTACATGTGCATGGTAACGTTAAATATATGGCGAGTCCGTCGAAGCGGAGTCGGACGTGGATGTAGGGATCGCGATGGGGGCCGTCCCGCCCTTCGCGGCCATGCGTCGGCGCGTCCATCGTCTCGCGGAAGCCGGGATGTCGTCCTTCTGGTGGCCCGACCACCTCGTAGCCTTCCACTCGTCCGAGCTGTGGGCGACCGGCGCCATCGCTGCGCTGCAGCCCGACCCGAACGTGTACGCCGATCCCTTCACCTGTATGGCCGCCTGCGCAGAACCGGCAGCGGGCGCGCTGATCGGGGTGTGCGTCACCGATCCGATCCGACGCATGCCGGCGACGCTGCTGCAGACCGCGCTGTCGCTCGACCACCTGGCACCCGGCCGCGTCGTCCTCGGTTTGGGATCGGGCGAGGCCGCCAACTACGAGCCTTACGGCACCCACGTCCGGTCACCTGCCGGGCGTCTGGAGGAGGCCGCCCACCAGATCCGGCGCCTCCTCGACGACCCGACTCCCGACGAAGACGGGGCCGCGATGGGACTGCGGCCGGCGGAGGGCTCGGCGGGGCCGCAGCTGTGGATCGCTGCGCACGGCCCCCGCGGCTACGCGACGACGGGGCGATACGGCGACGGCTGGATCCCGAACTTCCTGACCGTCGATGCCTGGCATGCCGGTCGTGACGCGATCGAGAAGGCGGCCGTCGACGCGGGGCGCGATCCCGACGCCCTGCGCTACGGGCTCTCCGTCCAGGTGGTGGTGGCCGAGGACGACGAGCGTGCCCGCGAGCTGCTCGACCACCCGATCCTGAAGGCGTACTCGCTGCTCCTGCCCCCCGAGCGGTTCCACGAGGTCGGGGCGGAGCACCCCCTGGGGGGCGGTGGGCTGACGCACATGGTCGCCTCCGCGATGGGGGAGCAGCAGCTGGCCGCGGCGCGAAAGGTGCCGGTGGAGGTGACGGCCGGTCAGATGCTGCACGGCTCGGTGGACGACATCGTGGCCGCGATCGAGGCCTACGGGGACGTTGATCACCTCGTGCTGTGGGATCCCGTTCCGCTGGTCGACCTCGAGGCAGCGCGGGTGAGCGTGGCCGGCTGCGTGGCGATCGCACAGCGGCTGCGGCAGCAGGACTGACCGGAGAGGCAGGGCAATGATGGACTTCACGCTGACGGAGGAGCAGGAGGAGCTTCGCAAGACGCTGCGGGCCTTCTTCGAGCGCGAGGCGCCGACGGATGTCATCGCGCGACACGACCGCGAGGAGCGGTTCCCGGCCGAGATCTACGCCAAGATGGCGGAGCTCGGCCTCTGCGGGGTGGCGATCCCCGAGGAGTACGGCGGCAGCGCCGCCGACGAGATCTCGCTCTGCATCATCGTGGAGGAGATCGCACGCGCGGGCGCGACGATCGGGTACGCCTACGTGCCCACGGCGACCTTCTGCGCCCGTGGGATCACCCGGTTCGGAACCGAGGAGCAGAAGCGGCAGTTGCTCCCGGAGATCGCAGCGGGCCGCATGAGGCTGGCCATGGGCCTCTCGGAACCCGATGCCGGATCGGACCTTGCACATCTGAGCACGCGTGCCTGGCGGGAGGGCGACGACTTCGTCATCCGTGGGCAGAAGATCTTCACGACCGGTGCGGACACGGCGGACTACATCTTCACGTTCGTGCGCACGGACCCCGACGCGCCCGCACACAAGGGCCTGTCGGTCCTGCTCGTGCCGCGCGAGGCGGAAGGGGTCACTGTCCGGCCGCTGCCGAAGCTCGCGGGGCAGGGCACCCATACGTGCGAGGTGTTCCTCGACGACGTGCATGTGCCGGCCGGGAACCTGGTGGGTGAGCTGAACGGCGGGATCCGCATCATCTTCAGCCTGCTCGACGCGGAGCGCATCTACGTGGGTGCCCAGGGCTGCGGGATCGGGCAGGGAGCGCTCGACGCGGCGACCCGGTACGCCCAGGAGCGCGAGCAGTTCGGCGTGCCCATCATCGAGCACCAGGCGGTGGGCCACATGCTCGCCGACATGGCCATGGACGTTGAGACGGCGCGGCTGATCACCTGGAGGGCTGCGTGGAAGCTCGAGCACGGGCTCCCGTGCTCCAAGGATGCCTCCATGGCCAAGGTCGTCGGGTCCGAGGCCGGCACCCGCTGTGCGGCCCGGGGCATGCAGGTGCTGGGCGGGTACTCGTACATGGTCGAATACGGCATGGAGCGCTACTGGCGCGAGACGAAGCTGAACGAGATCGCTGGCGGCACGAACCAGATCCAGCGCAACATCATCGTCAAGCACCTGCGCGATGGGGTCTGAGCGACGAGTCCGATGGGCGGAGGTGCGGTGCCATGCAGGTCGAGCTGCTGACGACGCGAACCCGTGACGATGTGCTGCTCCACGGTGCCTTCGCGCCGGCCGCGGGCAGCCACGTCGGCGTGCTGGTCGTGCACGGTGCCTGGGGTAACTTCTACGTCACGCCGGGCGCGGACCTGCTCGAGGCGGGGCCGCGGCATGGGCTGACCGTCCTGTCGATGAACAGCCGGGCGCACGACCTCGGCACCCTCGGTGACGGGGAGCCGTTCACCGGCTTCGTCCGCCATCGCTTCACCGAGTGTGTGTATGACCTGGACGCCGCGGCCGCTGTGCTGCGCGAGCGCGGCGTGGACCGTTTCGTCGTCGTCGCACACAGCTACGGGGCGCACGTCGCCGCCTACTGGGCGCTGCACGGCGAGACAGACGGGCTCGCGGGACTGTTCCTGCCGAGCCCTGGCCCACGCCTGGAGGGAACGGACCGCTGGTTCGTCGAGGGCAGCCTTGCCCACCACATCGCTCGCGCCGCGGCCGCCGTCGCTGCCGGGGAGCCACACCGGCTGATGGTGCTGAGCTCGGTCGCGCCGGTGCCGATGGTGGCCGACGCCGAGACGGTGCTCGAGACGTGGGGTCCGAACTCGCCTGCGAACAGCGAGGACCTGGTGGGACGGATCGACGTGCCGGTGCGGGTCGCCGTTGGCCGCCGGGAGCCCACGATCTACCGGGACTACGCGGAGCGCGTCGCGGCCGCCGCCGGTACGCCGCTCCAGGTGCTCGCCGACGACCACTACTACGTCCATGACCGCGCCGGCTTCGTCGAGGCGGTCCTCGCTTGGGTCCGCGAGGACACCGACCTGCTCGACGCGGTGTCCCAGGCGCCTGTCACGCGGTAGGGCCGGCAGGCTTCACCGGACTGCCGCTCTGTGACAGGCGGCGTTTACGGTCCGGGTGTTGTCGTTGTCGTTGCCTGGGGCGGGGTCGTATGTCGCGAAGGAGGAGGGGTGGCGGGAGGACGACGCGGGATGCTGGTGCTCACGGCGCGGCTGCCGGCCGTGCCCTCGGTCATGCCGGGGATGCAGGTCGACCCGGACGCGGCTCAGGGTCGGAAGATCGCCCGGTTTCCGTCGGTCCAGGTGACCTCGAGGCGACGTGCGGTGATGCGCCAGCCGTCGTCCATCCGCGCCAGCGTGTCGTGGTAGGTCCCGCCCACCGTGTAGGTGCCGCCGCCCTCGACGCCGCGCCGGTAGTGCGTCGCGACGAGGTAGCACGTGCTCGTGGCGGTGTCGCCCGTCACCTCCACAACGTGGTTCGTGACCACGTGCTGGCTCGCGTCGAGGTGCTCGAGCGCCGCGCGGACGGCGTCCTCGATGGCCGCATGCCCCTGGATGCTGCCGCCATACCCGCCGTAGTCGGCGGTGGCGTCGGGCGTGAAGACCCGACGGAGGAGCGGCCAGTCCCGCGAGTCGAGCGCTGTCGCGTAGCGCGTCAGCGCGTCCACGATGGCATGCCGGTCCGTGACTGCCACCGTCGGCTCCGTGGGGGAGTGGCGGACGTTGCCGGGGGCGGGTGAGACGATCCGATCGGCTTCCTCGGGCACCGTCCGGTCCCCGGGTGCCGGACGCGTGATCCGATCGGCGCGGTCGTCATGGGAGGCGGTCATGAGGATCCTTCCTGCCGACGCTCGGCACCCTCTCTATCTTCAGTCTAACGTTCAATGGAGGTCGCACGCGGTGCGGCCGACAAGGGTGGGAGGCGAGGCCATGACCTGGACGCTGGATCTCGATGACGGGGTGGCGCTGCTGCGCTTCCGGCGGCCGCCGTACAACCTCGCGACCTATGCCGACCTCGAGCTGCTCGAGACACGTCTCGGCGAGGCCACGGAGTCCGGCGCCCGGGTCGTCGTGCTGACCGGGGCGCTCGACGGGTACTTCCTCGGACACGCCGACCTCGATGACCTCCTCGCGCTGCGGGAGGGACGCGAGACCACGGGCGACGGGTCGGCGTGGGGCCGGGTGCTGCGCACGCTCGACCGGGGTCCCATGCTCTCCATCGCGGCGGTGAACGGGCAGGCGTGGGGCGGTGGACTCGAGCTCGCCCTGACCTGCAACCTCCGGTGGCTCGCCGCCGACGCCACCGTGGGGTTCCCGGAGGTCGCCCTCGGCATCATCCCGGGCGTGGGCGCACACCGGGCTGTCCGGCTGCTGCCGGAGCACCTGGCCCTGGAGCTCTTGATCCGGGGACGCCCGATCAGCGCAGACCGGGCCGCGGCGCTCGGGCTCGTGAACGGCGTCGTCGCGTCCGGGACTCTGTTGGACGCCGTGCTGGGCGTGGCCCGGGAGGTCGCCGCCCGGCCGGCGGCGGCCGTGGCGGCCCTGCGGGAGCTCGTCTGCGACCATCGCGATGCCACGGTTCGTGACCTGCAGCGGCGACAGCTGGCGCTGTTCCTCGAGCTCCTGGAGCGGGAGGAGGCCGGGCGGCTGCTGCGTGCCGCCGCCGGGCGTTACGCGGAGGGAGCGTCCTCGGCAGAGGCGCTCGGGATCGGCGTGCTCGACGGCTGAGCCGGCGCCGTCGACCGCACGATCGTCGCGACCTCCTCGGCCAAACCGATCAGGGCCTCGACCGATGGTGCCTGGTCGAGACCTCCGAGGAACGCGGTCAGCCGGGTCGCGCCGGCCTCGACACGCCGGCGCACGGCGGCGGCGGTCGCCTCGGCGTCGTCGCGGTGGAGCATGATGAGGTCGAGGCCGAAGTCGACGTTGCCCCGTCCGGCCGCACGTGCCTCCTCCCGCGCCAGCGCGAGCGCGCCGGGGATCTCGTCCAGCGGAAGCCGCGGGTTGACCAGCCAGCCACGCCCATAGCGCCCGAGGCGTCGCATCGCGTTGCGCAGGGCACCGGACTCGCCGCCACCGATCCACAGGATCTCGCGTGCCCGACGCTGCGGTCGCGGCTCGAGGGACACCTCCGCGAACCGGAAGTGCTCGCCGTCGAAGGACACCCGCTCGTCATCGAACGCGCGCGTGAGGACCTCGAGTGCCTCGTCGAGACGCGCACCCCGCGTCGACGCATCCCAACCCAGCGCCTCGATCTCGGCTTCGAGCCAGCCCGGGCCCAACCCGAGCAGCAGCCGTCCGCCGCTGAGCGCGTCGATCGTCGCTGCCTGCTTCGCGACGAGCAGCGGATGCCGTTGGGTCAGCACGATCAGGGAGGTCTCGAGCTGCAGGTGAGTCGAGCAGCCGGCCGCCGTCGCGAGCACGGCGAGGGACTCGAGGACCTGCTGGCCGGGGTGGTGGCTGACCGTGCCGCCCGCTGAGTAGCCGTACGCCGACTCGTCCCAGGGGTAGGCCACGTGGTCCTGCACCTGCACGCCGGCGTACCCGAGCTCCTCCAGCGCCCCGCAGAAGTCGCGCAGCGCGCCGGTGTCCATGAGGCAGCGCTGGTAGTTGACGTAGCCGACCGAGACCGGCAGCGGCAGCGGGGTTCGGGTCATGACATGCTCAGGCGTCGTCGGGTGTGGGCAGGGGACACGCCATCCCTCGCGTGAGGGTCTCGAGGAAGCGTCCCATCCCGAGGAAGAGGGCGCACAGCATCGTCAGCTCGGCCCGCTCCCGCTCGTCGAAGTGCTCGGCGAGCCGGGCGTAGTGCGCCTCACCGATGGTCTGGTGGTCGCCGGCGAGGCATGCCGCGTACTCGATTGCGGCACGCTCGCGTGGCGACAGCCGCGGATCCTCGCCGTCCGGGATGCGGGCGATCAGCGACTCGTCGACGCCCGCGTCCCGTGCTCGGGGGTAGCGGATCGACAGGCACACGGGGCAGTGGGTGTGGTTGGCGACGGCGAGCCGCACCAGCTCGGCCAGACGCGGGCCGAGGCTGCCGCGGCGCCACAGCGCCAGCTCGAGGTCCAGCAGCTGCGCCGCCGCCTCCGGTGCCGCGTTCCAGAACCGCAGGAGCTCGTTGCCGTCCTCCACCGGCTCCCCGTCGGGCCCCCGCGCGGCGAAGCGCTGCAGCCGCTCGTCGAGTTCCGTCGCACTGGGCATTTCGACCGACACGCCCACCTCCTCGTTGCGTCACCGGCTACCACCCACTATATAGATCTAACGCTTAACGTCGATTGCTGTCGTGGATACGTGCGGGGTCGTCCCGCGCTCGTCGGTGCAGATCCGCACGAATCCGGGCGGCAGCGGAAGGGCAGGCTGGTGGAGGTCGTACCCGGGAGAACGCCGGATGCAGGACGCGGTGGTGAACGCACCATCGCAGCCACCGTACGAGTCCTGGATGCGGCGTACCTGCTGGGCGCGGACCACCGGCGGCTGTTCCTGGTCCGTCACGGGCACGCGGCGCAATCGTCACCCGGTGGGCCGTACGACCCGCCATTGTCGGCGTCGGGGCGCGAGCAGGCCGGGAGCCTCGGTGAGCGCCTGGGCCGCCTGCTCGATCCCGCGCGGACGACCATCGTCGCGAGCCCGCGGCGGCGCACCGCCGAGACCGCTGCCATCGTGGGCGAGCGGCTCGGCCTGCCCGTTGCGACCGAGGAGCGGCTCGCCGAGGTGGGTGGGCTCGCAGCACCGGTTCCGGTGTGGGTGACCGACCGTCCCTGGCGCGTCCCGCAGTTCCGCTGGGACGAGCCGGACGGTCCGTTCCGGCCCCGTGCCATGGCCGGCGTCCGAGCCGCTCTCGCAGTGGCCGACTCACCGAACGTGGTCGTAGTCACCCACGGCGGTGTCATCAACGCGTTCGTCGCCGAGGTGCTCGGGCTTCGGGGCGAGTTCTTCTGCTACCCGCGCAACACATCGCTGACCGTGCTGCGGGTGCGCGACCATGAGGTGGTGCTCGACCGGCTCAACGACGCCGCCCACCTCGAGGAGGCTGGCTCGTGACCGGCGCCGCAGCACGTCGGCCGGGCGCAACCTCCATCGTCCGTGCCTGAACCGTCAGTAGCCGATGGCCCGCAGCCCGTCGTCCTGACAGTGGAAGGGGATGCCCATGCCGAGCCGGGCGAAGGTGATGTCGACGGCGCCGTCGAGCTCGTTGATCCGGCGGACCAGCGGATGCGACGTGCAGATGTACTGGGCGTCGATGAAGACCGTGTAGTACCGGATCCGCTCCTCGTCGATCGTGATCCCGCTCTCCTGCTCGTAGGCCTCGAAGAGCTCCTCGCGGGGGAGCAGATTGTCCACACCCCGCCAGAGCGCGGACGCCCAGTCCTTCATGGGATCGCCGAGGTGCGCCTGCTCCCAGTCGGTCAGGCCGACGACCTCGTCGCCCTGGAAGATGAAGTTCCCGAGTCCGACATCGCCCCACACGAGGGAGACCTGCGGAACATCCCGCGGCGCGTTGTGCCGGAGCCAGGAGAACAGCTCCGTCACGACAGGCTTGGGCTCGGCACGGTTCTCCTCGTAGTTGCCGCGCCAGCGGGCGAGCTCCATCAGCGCGCAGTCCTCGGCCGTCTCCGGGACGGCCATGAAGGACGGGAAGCCGGCCGACCGCCAGTCAAGGGTGTGGATCCGACCGAGCAGCCGGGCGAGCTGGAGACCGATGGTACGCCGCAGGTCGTCGGCGCCCTCCCGGAAGAGCTGGCGCGGTGCCGAGGAGCCCCGGATGGTGTCGCGCACATAGAAGGGGCGACCGAGCCAGCCCGGATCGTCCTCGAACCACAGCGCCTTCGCGGCCGGGATGTCGGTTCCGTCCAGTGTCCGGTACACGTCGTACTCGAACCGGAGCGGCACGGGCACCACGGACCCGTCGGGGTGGTCGAGCCGTAGCGTGAAGGTCTGGGACTCCTGACCGTCGTCCTCGACCCAGGTGGCGTCGGCGAACCAGGTCTCACGGGACATGCCGCCCACATTGCGCGACAGCTTGGTCAGTTGAAGGTTCTCTCGGGACAGGTGCTCACGCAGGTAGCGCTCGACCTGCCGCAGCTCGAGGCCCTCGGTCGCGTCGGTCATGCGGCGTCTCCCTTCGCGTCGTCGCCCTTGCTCGGGGTGGGCGGCGCGAACGACATGAAGGTCGGCTCCGCGAGCTGGTTGTCGCGGTCGACCTCGCGGCGCAGGTACTGCCGGATCTCGTCTCGGATCGGCACCAGTTGCGCCGGCTCGCCACCCTGATCCGCAAGCGCATCGAGCCCCTCGATTACGTCGCTGAGCGTGGCACGGTAGGCCTCGTTCGTCTCGGTGAGGGAGCGCACCGACGGCAAGCCGCTGGGCTCGGGCTCGTTCTCCGTCATCGTTCGCCGAATGGCAGCGGTGAGCTCGGCGGTCCCGTCGACCTCCTGCAGCGCTCCGCTCAGCAAGGTGAAGAGGGTATGCAGGTCCCGGGTGTCCTCGACGAGCAGTGGCATCTCGAGCTCCCAGCGGCGCTCGAGGTGCACGAGCATCCGGCGCATCACCTTCGCGACGTAGCTGCCCCACTTGTCGTCGACGTTGGGGATGACGTAGGTGTCCAGGGAGAACTGCATGCTGCGCAGGATCTCGTCCGGGAACGGTCGCACGGCGGTTCCTTTCCGCAGTCGTCGCTCGGCGACTAGACCTCGTCCATGCCGGCGGGGACGCCGTCGACCATCAGGTCGTGGTACTCCGAGATCCCGTAGGCGGTGCGCCCATCGAAGTCGTAGCGGCAGACCGCCTCGGCCAGCCGTGCGATCGTGCCCTCGCGCCGGTTTCTCAGCGGGACGAGCGTGGTCGTCCGCCCGCGCACGTCGAACGTTCCCTTGTCCGTGTGCAGTTGCAGGGTCATGGTCTCGGGGTAGTGGGGCGCGTCGCCGTACGTGCTCGTGATGTCCACCTCGCGGACGAGGGACAGGTCCCCGTCGTGCAGCACCATCCCGCGGTCCGGTGGCCGCTCGTCGCCGATCTTCGTGACCCAGGCGACGAAGCCGTTCTTCTCGTCGGCCAGGCCGGACACCCAGCGCCAGTAGCGCGGCCCCTGCCAGACGCGCGGCCCCCACGAGTGGTCCCGGAAGCCGAGGCCGGTGATCGTCTGCTCGCGATCACCGAGGCGGATGGTGCCCTGGACGCGGCACGGACCCTGGTAGTGCCCGGTCGCGATGGAGTCCTCGGCGCCGACGATGCCGCCGACGGCGTCCTCGGCGGCGCCGAGGCCGTAGACGGGCACCGTGTTCTCGATACCGCAGGTCGAGCTCGAGGTGCTCCGAAGGGTTCTCCGCGAACACCCGCTTCGGGTCCTCGAGGTCGGTGCCCCGTTCCATGAGCCGAACCGGCCCGGAGTAGGTCACGCGCATGCGCTCGAGCGGCTCGACGACCTCGAAGCGGAGCCCGGCGGCGTCGAAGGCGCTGTTGTCGGCGATGGACGCCCGCTCGAAATGGAACGCGGCACCGCCCCCGGGCAGGTAGAGCAGCACGGTCACCTCGGCGTGGCCCTCGTTGGCCCGGTTGCCCATCCTGATGAGGGTCGCGAAGTCCGAGTCTCCGTCCACGAAGTTGAAGTACATGGACTCGTTGAACTGGGGGTGATCCGTCGGCTCGTGCATGTACTCGTCGACTGGGTCGAACCGCTTGATCGTCGCCATCGCCGCACTCCTCCTCAGGGATGGTCATCTTACGTGAACATGCAGATGTCGATAGGTGTTGGCAAGGTCGTCCGTCATCGACGGTCGATGCCACAACGCTCCTCGACGCGGTAGGCGTTTGCGATGCCGAACCACGGATCGCGTAGCAGCTCGCGGACCCGGGGTCGGGCGAAGAGCTCGTCACCCCACTCGTCGTGGTCGACGTACACCTCGACGTAGGCGAGCTTCGTCGTCTCAGCGAGCATCCTCCCCGTGGGGCGCTGTCCCGCCTCGTCCATCGGCTCGGTCTCCCCCTCCCCGAGTACCCGGTGCACGGTAATCCGCCGCACACCGAACGCGCCTCGCGCCTGCTCGAGCAGGCCGGTGACGAGACCGTCGACGTGAGCGGCCGCCTCCTCGGGCGGGGACTCGGGGCGGCGGTCGAGCTCGACGAGGTACTTGTCGAGGGCCGTCTGCCCCCGCACTTCGTCGAGCAGCACCTCCTCCTCGACGGGGCAAGAGCGCAGGTTCCTCAGGCAGTTGGGGTGGTCCCGTGCGATCGTCTGCTGCTCATCCTGGGTCAGCTCGAGTCCGCGCCCCGGCTCGAACCGCAGGATGACGAACCGCCAGGCCGTCGGGCGCTGCTGCCAGTCGCCGTTCAGATCATGCTGGGCGAGCACCCGGTTCGTGTGGTAAGAGCGGACCTGTGGCTTGCCGCGGAGCAGGTGGCGGGCGAAGCGGAAGTGCACGTCGCGGTAGTGTCGCTCGCTCTCCTCGACCGGGTGGGTGGACACCGGGTCGAAGCGGCTGATGCTCGTCGCCATGGTGGTCTGCCCTCTCCTCGTGACGACCCTAGACGGCGGTGCCACAGACATCAACATCTTACGTTAAGGTGAAGATAGATCCCAGGCGAGAGGTACGGAGCGATGAGGGCGGTCCGACTGACTCGGCACGGCGGTCCAGAGGTCCTGTCGTGGGAGGACGGCGTGCCGGAGCCGGTACCGGGGCCGGGCGAACTCCTCGTTCGCGTGCGCGCCTTCGCGATCAACTGGGCCGATCTGCTGCAGCGCGCGGGGCGCTATCCCGGTGCCCCGGACCTGCCGTTCGTCATGGGCCATGACCTGACCGGGGAGGTGGTCGGTCACGGGGAGGGCGTCGACGGCCCTCCTGTGGGGACGCGTGTCTTCGGGGTCCTGGGGCGTCCCGGCGGTGCGGCCGAGTACGTCGCTGCCCCCGCCTCATGGCTCCACCCGGTGCCGGCGGGCATCGACGACGCCGGTGCCGCGGGTCTTGCCGCCCCGTTCTTCACGGCGGACGCGGCCATCGTGACGCTGGGCCGGCTCGCCCCGGGGGAGTCCGTGCTGGTGCACGCTGCGGCGGGTGGATACGGCAGCGCCGCGGTGCAGCTGTGCCGCCACTACGGGGCCGGGACGATCATCGCGACGGCTGGCGCGGACGAGAAGCTCGCGCGCGTGCGCCAGTGGGGGGCGGACGTGCTCGTCAACTACCGCGAGCAGGACTTCGTGCCAGTCGTCGCGGAGGCCACCGGGAGACGGGTGTCGATCTCGTCCTCGAGTCGGTCGGCGGTGACGTGCTGCGGGCGCAGCTTCGACTGCCTCGTGCCCACGGGGAGGCTCGTCTCCGTGGGTGCCAGCAGCGGGAGCAGCAGCTCGCGCTTCCGGCTCCACACGCTCTTCGAGAAGGGTGTCTCGGTCGCCGGGTTCACGCTCGGCCTCTGGCTGCAGCACCACCCCGAGCTCGTGGTACCGACGGCCCGGCGGGTCCTCGCCGCGCTGGCCACGGGGCGTCGAGCCAGTCGTCGGCGGCGTGTTCGGCGTCGACGAGATCGCCGACGCACACCGGTTTCTGGAGGGGCGCCGCTCGGTCGGCCGGACCGTCGTGGTCCTGTGACGCCTACGAGGCGGGGTCAGCGTGGGGTCCCGGCCACAGCGGTTCGGGGATCTCGTAGCCAAGGTCCCGTCCCAGCTGTCGCGGCCGGCCACCTCGTGGGCGGGGCGTCGCGGGGCTCACGCCCAGCGGCCGCGTGGGTAGCCGAACGCCACGCAGCAGACCATCTCCCAGCGGTCGTCGTCGGGAGCCACGAGCAACGACCGTACCTCGGCGGTGTGCCGGTTCAGGACGGTCGTGAGTGCGCTGCCCACGCCGTGCGCCCGGGCCGCCAGCATGGCGTTCCACACCGCCGGGAAGATGGAGCCGCCGGTGTCGTCGAAGCGGACGAAGGCGAGCAACAGCAGTGGCACCTCCTCGAAGTGGTCGGCAAGGTGCTGCGCCGACCGTTGCATCGCGAGCAACCGTCGGCTCGCCGGATCGTCCGGCTCGGCGTGTGCCCGCCCCAGACGTTGCGCGTAGACCGTGCGCCAGAGGTCGGTCAGCGCGGTGCGGTACAGCGGCGCGAGGCGTGCCTTCAGAGACGCGTCGTCGACGAGGACGAACCGCCACTGCTGCATGTTCCCGCCGCTCGGTGCCCGCACCGCGGCGTCGAGACCTGCGCCTCGACCTCGCGTGGGACCGGGTCGGGGTGCATCCGGCGCATGGCGCGGGTCGTGTAGAGCGCTTCGAACACGTCCATGGACGGCTACCTCTCCTCGAGCAGGATGCGCTCCTCGGCCTCGAGCACGCGCGTCAACAGCAGCCGTCGCTGCCCGCCGCCGGCGAGCTCCAGGGCGGTGATGCCGAGCGGGTCGACCTCCTCGCGCAGAATGCGCAGGACCTCGGGCGAGGGGGTGGGCGTGTCAGCGGCCTCCTCGGCGCCGAGCAGGGGGAATCCGGTCGACTCGGTGAGCTCGGTCGCGGTCACCCCCGGGTGTCGCGAGCGTACGAGCCAGCCGTCCGCCGTGAGCTCGACGACGGCCAGGGCAGTGACGAGCACGAACGGGTCACGTCCCGGATGGGGCAGGTGCGCCCGCAGGCTGGCGTCGTCGACGGTCGCGACGCAGGTCCGTCGGGAGTGCTCGGGCAGGTAGCCCAGCGGCCGACGGTGCATCTCGAGCACCTCGGCGGCTCCCGCGGTGCCCGGCAGCCGAACCCAGCCCTCGGGACGATCCAACCGGCGCAGGTTCAGCCGTCCGGCGCCGTCCACCTGCGCCGGACGGACGGGCTCGAAGGCCAGCAGCCCGCGGAACCGCAGCGCCCCGACCAGCTCCTCGGTTCGGATCGGCCCGTACCCGGTGGCCGCCGCACGGCCCTCGATCCCCAGGTAACCGAGCCAGCCGACTCGCGCGTCGCCGAACCCGTAGGCGATGAAGTCGAGCGCCGGCGCATGCGTCCGCTGGGCGAGGAGCGCCGCGGCGTAGCCGATCGGCGTGAACGACCCGAGCACGGCCACGTCGCCGTCGCGGATGTGGCGCGCGAGCTCGACGACGATCCGCTCGATCGCGGTGGGCGGCGACAGAAGGCTCACCGGAGCACGCCCGCAGGCCCGCCGGCACCGGCCGCGGCCAGCCGTCGCCGGCGGTCGCCGTCGATCCGGCCGCGGTAGCCCTCCTCGCCGCCGGCAAGCGTGCCCGCCAGCCAGCGGTCGAACCCGTCGGGGGTCGCGGCCGCATCCGCATACTCGAGCAGCGCACGCCAGTCCATGCCGTAGTCGGGAACCTGCGCGAGAGGGTGAGCCCCGAGGGGGGCGTGCACGACCGTGTGCACCTCGGCACCCGACAGGTAGCGGGTGCCCGACGCGGGGAGCCGGTCGACGATTCGTTCTGCCGTCACGATCACGCGTTCGGCCGCACGGGCCGTCACGGCGTCGATGCCGACCGATGCGGCGAGCAGCGTGTGTCCGTCGGGAGTGGCGGCCTCGGCGTGCAGGACGGCGACGTCCGGGGCGAGCGCTGCCACGACCTCCACCGGTGCGCCCGTGACGGGCGAGGGCACCGTCGGGTAGCGGTCGGCGAGGGAGGTGCCGGCGGGGCCGTGGAACGGCATGAAGTCCACGCCCCGCGACGCGGCTTCCAGTGCCACGGTGAGGCCATGGCCACTGTGCTCGGTGACCTCGATCGCCCCCGATTCGACCGCGGTCCGGAACCGCGGGGCCAGCCCGAACGGGCCGAGGCTGACGAAGCAGAAGACCACCCGGCGCGCGGCGCCGGCGCCGACCAGCAGGTCGACGTTGAGGCTCCCGGTCAGCGACACCACCGTCAGATCGCGGCGACCCGCACGCAGCAGCGCCCGCACGGCTGCCATCGGGCGCGACGACAGCCACGTCCCGCCGATCGCCACGGTGGCGCCGTCGGGAACCAGCTCGCCGATCGCGTCCAGGGGTCGGACCCGGTCCCCGACGGGCGGGGGAGGGCGCAGCGGGCCAGGTGGGTGGCTGGTCGGGGCCGTGCGGGTCATCGGGCAACGGCCGGGCAATGGGATGCACGCTGGGTCACGGCGCCAGTCATGCGGTGACCTCCCGCGCGCGGCTCCAGTGCCAGTAGGTGCGGTCGGAGGTGATCCGGTCCTGGTCGTCGAGCGTGAGCAGGAGCGTTCCCGGCCCGGCACGCCGCGGTCCCGTGCCCCGCCATGAGCCCTCGATGGTGAACGCGATGGCCAGCACGTCGTCGGCCGCCGACACCTCACGGATCTGCATGCGTCGCTGCGGCATCGGCAGCAGCTCGAGCAGCCTGCGCTCGGCCACGGCCAGCGCCTCTCGTCCGGTCACGATGCCCTCGGGGCCGTCACCGAGTCGCTCGAGGACGCAGTCGGCGGCGTACAGCTGCTCGACCATGGCCAGCGGGTCCGTCGTCCACAGGTGTGCGAGCTGATCGGCAAACTGCCGGTACCACCTATGGTCGCGTCGTCGGCCGTCGCCGCGACGGAGGGTGCCCTGGACGGTGCTGTCGTCGGGACGGCGCTTCGACCACTCCCAGTAGGCGGTCTCGTGGGCCACGAGCCCGTTCTCGTCGAGCCGCCACCAGACCACCGCCGGGCACGCCATCCGGCTCGCGTCCCCGGGACTGGTGCCGGTGATGAGGCTCTCGATCACCACCTTGTCGTCCCCGTCGACGACGCGGACCAAGGGGTTCTCGTGGTCGGGGATCAGCCGCTTGAGGCGCTCCTCGGTGGCCAGTAGCCCGTCACGGCCCCGAATGACGCCGTCCTCGCCCCAGCCGGCGTGCACGAGCTCCACGTTGGGGGCGTAGCACTCCTCGACCATACGGGCGTAGCTCTCGCCCCACAGCCGCGACCAGCGCTCCGCGAACGCGTGGATGTCGATGTCCGGACGGGTCATGTCGGTGCCTCCTCCTGTCGCAGCTGGCGGTCGAAGGCCGTCACGATGTCGCCGGTGGTCGTCCCGGGGCCGAACACCTCGACGACACCGAGGTCCTTCAGGAGCGGCACGTCCTTGGGCGGGATCGTGCCGCCGGCGAAGAGGCGCACGTCACCGGCACCGGCGGCTACGAGTGCCTCCCCGAGCTCCCGGAAGACGGTCAGGTGGGCGCCGGACAGCAGGGACAGTCCGACGGCGGCGACGTCCTCGTCGATCGCCGCGGCCGCGATCTCGTCCGGGGTGCGTCCCGCCGGCAGGTAGATGACCTCGTACCCCGCATCCCGCAGCGCGCGTGCGACGATCCGGGCGCCGCGGTCGTGCTTGTCGAGCCCGGCCTTCCCGATCAGGAGACGGGTGGCGGCTACCACGAGAAGACCTCCTCGGCGGTTCGGTGCAGGAACGCGGCGGCCGCCTCGTCGCCGAGCGGCAAGGACCGCGCCTCGGTGGCGCAGCGGTCGAAGGACAGCAGCGGGTAGTCGGTGGCGAACATGACCTTGCCGACGCCGCGTGTGGCCATGTGGTGGACCAGCTCGTCGGGGTAGTGGCGGGGCGCCCACGCTGAGGTCATCAGGAAGCAGCGCTCGTACTTCAGGAGCAGCGCGATCACCTCGAGGTGCCACGGCCAGCCGAGGTGGGTCATGACCACCGTCAGGTCGGGAAACGTGCGGCAAACGTTGTCGAGGTGGACGGGGCGCTGGGGGTCCGCCGGCGTGCGCGGCCCCGGGAAGCCCACGTTGATGGTGATCGGGACGTTCGAGCTCGCAGCACTTCGCGTAGAGCGGATAGTAGACGCGGTCGTTCGGAGGCGCGCCGACGATCGAGGGCATCACCTTGATCGCCCGGAAGTCGAGGTCCACGACCAGGCGCTCGGCCATCCGCACCGCCGCCATCACGCCGCTGCGGACCGGGTCGACGCCGCCCGCCGCGACGAACCGGTCGGGATGGGCCGCCACGAGCTCGGCGACGAGCTCATGGAACTGGATGAGGTCCTCGTAGGGGGAGTACTCCCGCATCGAGGACAGCACGCCGCGCCGGATGCCGGCGGCGTCCATGGCGGCGATCGTGTCCTCGATCGGCGTGCCCTCGCCGATGCGGTCGCGGGCACGGAACAGCCGCGTGGCGACGTCCTTCGGATGCTCCTGCTCGTGCCAGACGCCGGCGACCGGTGGCACGTTCGGGTTCACCCACGCGTCGATGATGGGGATGTCCGCGAGGCTCGCCGGCTCCTGGCTCACGCGGCCGACTCCGTGGCGGCGCCGAAGGCGTCGCGGAGGCGGTCGGCGACCTCGCCCATCGTGGCGCCGGCGCGCACGGCTGCCCGGATGGGGGGCATCAGGTTCGCGTTCGTGTCGCACGCGCGCCGCAGCTCGTCGAGTGCTCGGCGGGTGGCCGGCCCGTCGCGCTCGTCCCGCCAGCGGGCCAGGCGAGCCAGCTGCTGCTGCTCGAGCGCCTCGTCGGCCTCGAAGAGCTCGATCCGCAGCTCGGCGTCCGGGTCGACGTGACGGTTCACCCCCACGACGGGGCGCTCCCCGCGCTCGACGAGCTGCTGGGCGCGCCAGGCCTCCTCGCGGATGGTCTGGTTGATCCAGTCCTCGGCGACCGCCTGCTCGATCGCGTCGAGCAGCGTGTCGCCTCGACCCTCGAGCTCCGCGAGAAGGTCGACGGCGCGCTGCTCGATCTCGTCGGTGAGCGACTCCAGGAACCAGGCTCCACCGAGCGGGTCGGCCACGCGGGTCACGCCCATCTCCTCGCGCAGCAGCTGCTGGGTGCGAAGCGCGATGCGTGCCGAGGTCTCGGTGGGGATGGCCAGGGCCTCGTCCATCGCGTTCGTGTGTAGACCGTTCGTGCCGGCCAGCACCGCGGCCAGCGCCTGGACGGTCGTCCGCACGATGTTGTTCTCGGGCTCCTGAGCGGTGCAGGACGAGCCGGCGGTCTGGACGTGGAAGCGCAGCGACAGCGCCGCCGGATCGGTGACGCCGAAGCGGCGCTGGAGCTGCCTCGTCCACATCCGGCGGGCGGCCCGCAGCTTCGCGATCTCCTCGAAGAAGTCGTTGTGGACCTCGAAGAAGAAGCTGAACCGCCGCAGGAAGCGGTTGGGGTCGAGCCCACGGGCGACCGCCGCCTCGGTGTAAGCGAGCCCGGCGGCCAGCGTGAACGCCAGCTCCTGCACCGGGGTCGCACCGGCCTCCCGGGCGTGGTAGCCGGAGATGCCGAGCGTGTTCCAGCGCGGGACTTCACGGAGGCAGAACTCGATGACGTCGGTGACGAGCCGCACGGAGGGGCGGGCGGGGAGGATGTGGGTGCGGGCACCCCAGATCGAGGTGAGAGGATCGTTGAGCATGACGCCGGCAAGGTCGCCGAGCGCAGCCCCGCGGGCCCGCGCGCTCTCGCAGTACATGGCGAAGAGGACCGGTGCGGTGCCCATCGCGACGATGGAGAGGAAGGTGTCGGCCGGATCGAACGCGCTCGTGAGCGTGGCCATGTCGCCCAGGGAGTCGATGGCCACCCCGCCCTTGCCGACCTGCCCGCGGGCAAGGGGATGGTCGGAGTCGAGCCCGGCGAGCGTCGGCTGGTCGTGCACGACGTTGAGGACCGCGCCCCGATGTCCCTGCTGGCCCTGAGAGATCAGGTAGCGCAGCCGCTGGGCCGTCTCCTCGGCCGTGCCCCAGCCCACGATCTGCTGGGTCTGCCAGCCGACGTTGCGGTGACCGGTCGGGAACACTCCGCGGGTGAAGGGCGGCAGGCCGGGGACGCCGAGCCGATCGGCCTCGGTCGCTTCGTCGCTTGGCGAGTCGCGGCTCGTGTAGAGGGCCTTGACGGGTATGCCGCCGTCGGTCTGCTGGTTCCAGGGTGGGGCCGGTGCGCGCTTCTCGACCGCCGCCGCGGACTCCTGCCACTGCGCGAGGGGTTCGTCAAGCGGCTCCGGCATGGGCGGTCCCTTCCTCAGCTCCTCAGCGCGTGCGGCGGCCCGTGGGCACTGCCCGGGAACTCGGTACGTCGGGTAGGTCGGTACCTGCGCCGGGGATGGGGAACCAGGGAGCTACTCCGGCTCGAGCAGGGACGCCCACGGGCCGCAGATCGATTTGTAGCACATCTTACGTTGGACGTTCAAGAGTGAAAACGAGTACGCTTGTTTCCGGGGGCAGCGACGAGGTGGTGAGGGCATGCACTTCGACTTCTCCGACGCGGAGCGCGAGGTCGCGGCGACCTGTCGCGAGTTCGCGCTCGCCGAGCTGCGCCCCGTCGACGCGATCGTCGACCGCGACGCGGCGATCCCTGCGGACGTGCGCCTGCGGGCTGCCCGGCGCGGCTACACCGCACGGATCATCCCGCGGAGCCTCGGCGGGCTCGGAGGCACGGTCGCCGAGCTGTGCCTCCAGCAGGAGAACCTCGCCTACGGGTCGGTCACGGTGGCGTCGAGCATCATGGCCACCAATCTGTGCCTCACGCCGATCGTCCAGGTGGGCACACGCGAGCAGCAGGAGCGCCTGCTGCCCCCGATCCGGGACGGTGAATGGGTCGGGACCATCGCCATCACTGAGCCCGACGCCGGGTCCGACGCGGTCGCGATGCGCATGCGGGCCGAGCGGCGGGACGGTGCGTGGGTCCTCAACGGCTCGAAGCGGCTGATCGACAACACCTCGACGGCGCAACTGTTCATGACGTGGGCTGTGACCGATCCGGAGGCGACGCCGCGGCACCGAGGGCTGACCGCTTTCGTGGTCGACCGTGATCTGCCGGGGTTCGAGGTCGATACGATCTACGAGCTTCTCGGCCTTCGGGGGCTCGGCGTCGGTGCCTTCACGCTCCGCGAGGCCGTCGTCTCGTCCGACGACGTCATCGGCGAGGTGGGCGCTGGCTGGGGCGAGCTGATGCGCATGCTCGAGGTGGGACGCACCGCCACGGCCGCGCTCACGGTGGGCCTGGCGCAGGCCGCGTTGGACGCCGCGCTGGACTATGCACTGGAGCGGCGGACCTTCGGCAAGCCCCTGGCGGAGCACCAGGCCATCCAGTTCAAGATCGCCGACATGGCGGCCAGGGTCGAGACCGCGCGCATGCTCGTCTATCGCGCCGCGCGCCGGATCGATGCCGGTGCCCGGTCGGACCGTGAATTGTCCATGGCCAAGTTCTGGGGCGCTGAGGCCGCGTTCTTCGTCGCGAACGAAGCGGTTCAGATCTTCGGTGGGATCGGCTGCACGAGCGAAGCACCGGTCGAACGCTATCTGCGGGACGCGCGCATCTTCATGATCGGCGAGGGGACCAGCGAGATTCAGCGTCTGGTCGTCGCCAGACGACAGATCGCGGAGCACCGACGGGCACGCGAGCTGTCGTCCGACGGTGCCGCGTCAGTCCTGGCCTGACGCGTACATCGCCCGGGCGTCGAAGGTGATGAAGCGGACCGGCTCGAGCTCGATGACGACCCTCGGCGTGTCGAAGAGCATGCGCTCGAACTCCTCGGCCTGCTCCGGGTGACGGCCCCAAGCCTTGGCGGCCAGGGCGGGGTAGAACCAGCTCTTCGTCTCGTCGTCGTCGTCGTGGATGGTCGCGCGGGTCTTGGCGGTCACGGTGCGCCCCGGACCGAGCGAGGTGCCCACGCCCGAGACGATGACGGCGCTGTGGGGCCGCCGGCGGAGCGCCGCCACGCGCTTGCGCTGGTTCGTGACCGTCACCCAGAACCGACCGTCGCGCCAGACGAACCAGTGCATGACGCCGAGCGGCCACCCGTCGGCGTTCGACCACACCACGGCGCACTCGACCTGCTCCTCGTAGAGCCGGCTGCGCAGCTCCTCGTCCAGCGGGAAGTGTCGGAGATCGACGAACTCGTCAAAGGCCATGCCGCACTCCTGGGTCGTCCGAGGCCGGCGATCACTTCATCCCGTCGACAGCTCGCATCACGAGCTCGCGCTGCACCTCGGAGGTTCCCTCGAGCAGCTCGTACATCTTCGCGTCGCGGAACATCCGTTCCACGGGCGTCTCCTCCGAGATGCCATACACCCCGTGGACCGATACGGCCATCCGGGTCACGTCGACGGCGGTCTGGGTGATGAAGAGCTTGGCGCTCGCGACCTCGGGGATCGTGTCGTCGCCCTTCTGGTCCTTGCACGTGGCCGCCCAGTACAGCAGCTGACGGGAGGCCTCGAGCCGGCTGACCATCTCGGCGATGAGGTGGTGCAGCGCCTGGAAGTCGATGATCGGGTGCCCGCGCTGCTCCCGGGTGCGGGCATACCGGACGGCCTCCTCCAGGGCCGCCTGCATGATGCCGACCGACATCGAGGACAGCCCGAGCTTGCCGATCGTCATGGCGCGCTTGAGCGTCTTGAACCGGCCACCCATCGTGCCGAGCAGGTGATCGTCGGGGACCTCGATCCCATCGAGGTAGAGGTCGGCCAGCCCGGTGCCACGCAGACCCAGCAGCGGTGTGGGGGACGCCGAATGGACCTTGTCGCGATCCACCGGCACGAGGAACAGGCTCACGTCGCCGTCGGGGTCCTTCGCGAAGACGACACCGACCTCGGCGTGGGACGCGTTCGTGATCCACCGTTTATGGCCGGTGATCCGCCAGCCGCCGTTCACCCGCTCCGCCCGGGTCCGGAGCATGCTCGGGTCCGACCCGGTGTCCGGCTCGGTGAACGCGAAGAAGGCAACCTTCTCCCCGCGGAGCAGCGGAGGGACCCAGCGGTCGACCTGCTCGTGGGTGCCGGCGTCCTGCAGGGCGCCGGCGACGACCGTGTTGACCTGGAAGTGGATGCCGAGTGCCGGCAGCACCCGCGCCACCTCCTCGTGCAGGATCGACCAGGCCAGCCAGCTGCCACCACCCCCGCCCAGCTCCTCGGGGTAGGGAAGACCGTATGCGCCGATGTCGGCGAGCACGGCCTTGGCCTCGTCGGGGAAGCGCTTCTCTTGGTCCATCACGGGGATGAGCGGGCGGAAGTGCCGCTCTGCCGTACCGCGCACCGAGGCGCGGAAGTTCTCGAGCGCTGGCAACGTCGAATGCACGGTGGCGCCTCTCATCCAGGCTGGGACCGTAATGGCTGTCACCAGTATATATCACGTTCAACGTCATATGTAGGTGAACCGATCCGGGCGGCTCTGTCGTCCACGAAGGCGAGCACGCGGGCCCAGGCATCCGTGCACGCGGCCGCGTGCGCGTCACCCTCGTGGTCGAAGAAGCTGTGCCCCGCACCGGAGTAGCGCTGCAGATCGTGGGGGACCCCGTGCGCGGCGAGGCTCGCGTCCAGTTCGGCAACGTGCTCGCCCGGGATCCACGGGTCTTCGGCACCGAACAGGCCCAGCACCGGGACGCGGACGGCGCCGCGGCGGGCCGCCTCGAGTGGGGACACGCCGCCCTCGCCAACGTCGTCGAGCCGGCCGTAGAACACCACGATGCCGTCGAGCTCCTCCCGGTCACCCTGCAGCAGCGCCGTCCGACCGCCGAAGCAGAACCCGAGGACGAGGCGATGGCGGACGCCGCGGTCGCCCAGCACGGCGAGCGCTCCGTCGACGTTGGCGCGGACTCCGCGTCGCGAACGGCCTGGCGGTGGGGCATCGGGTCGAAGTCGGCGCCGCGGTCGTCGCCGGCGGCGCTGCGGGCATAGTGGTCAACCGCCAGTGCCTCGCAGCCCGCACCGGCGAGCGCCTCGGCGAGCCGTTCGTAGAAGGGGTGAAGGCCGCGGAAGTCCGGAAGCACGACCACGCCCGGCGGGTCGGGACGGGTCGTCGTTGCCAGCCATGCCCGCATCGGCGCCCCGTCGCTGGCCCGTACCCGGACGTCGCCGGCGTCCTGCAGCAGACCGACCCGGGGTGCCGGCGGTGGTCGGTGGTCGGGCTCATGGCACACGGGCGGCCATCCTCTACTCGGGCGCGGGCAACTATCTAACGTCTTACGTCATAGTATGGATCGAAAGCGGCGCTCGTGATCGGGAGAGGCGCGTCGCCGCGGACGATGGGAGAGGCCAGCGTGAACGTCGTCAAGCACCTGGAGCGGCACGCCGCCGAGCGACCCGACCACCCGGCGCTCGTGTTCGAGGATCGCGTGTGGACGTACCGCGAGGTCGAGGAGCGGATCAGTCGGCTGGCGACCGGCTTCCGTTCGCTCGGGTTGGCGGCCGGGGACCGGCTGGCCGTCATGCTGCCGAACTGGCCGGAGTTCCACCTCGCGTCGCACGCTGCCTGGAAGCTCGGGGCGGTCGAGGTGCCCGTCAATGTGATGTACCGGGAGGAGGAGGTCGAGTTCATCCTGCAGGACTCCGGTGCCCGGGTCGCGATCGCGCACCCCGAGGGCGTCGCGCGGATCCTCGCGGTCCGCGACCGGCTCCCCGACCTGCGGGCGGTGGTCGCCGTCGGGGGGGCGGGGGCGCCGCCGGAGGGTGCCATCGACGTGGCGGAGCTGGAGGCGCGTGGCGAGCCTCGCTGTCCCGCGCCCGACCTCACCGGCGACGACCTGGCCGTCATCGCCTACACGTCGGGGACGACCGGCTTCCCGAAGGGCAGCATGCTCGGCCAGTACCACGTCGAGCTGTCGATGGAGCGGCTACGCGACAAGCTCGGCCTGACGCGGGACGACAACGTCCTGCAGGTGCTGCCCTGTTTCCACTCGAACGCGTCGCTCATCGGGATCGTCTTCGGGTGGTACCTCGGCAGCACGGCGATCCTCGTGGAGCGCTTCGACGCGGCCGAGTTCGCGGGGATCGTGGCCCGGACCCGTCCGACGTTCTTCGCCGGGGTCCCCACCCTCCTGTACGACATCATGTACCTCGATGACGACGTGCCGGTGGACTTCTCCTCGGTCCGGTACGTGACCTACGGGGCGGCGTCGGCACCACCGCACGTGCGGCGGAAGGTCGAGGACCGGTTCGGGCTGCGGCTGCGGCAGGCGTGGGGCATGACCGAGGCGCCGACCTCGTGACCCTCGACGCGCTCGACGGCCCCATCGACTACGACGGTGTCGGTATCCCCCTGTCGCACGTCCGGGTCGTCGCTGTCGACGAGGCGGACCGGATCCTGGAGCCCGACGGGGTGGGGGAGCTCTGCCTCATGCCCCACGAGGACGGCCCCGAGTCCGGGGTGTTCCGCCCGATGCTCGGCTACTGGAACCAGCCCGATGCCTCGGCCCGGGCCCTCGCGAACGGCCGCTTTCACACCGGCAACGTCGAATTTGTCAGCGACGATGGCGTCGTGCACCTCGTCGACCGCAAGAAGGACATGATCATCCGCGGCGGCAACAACATCTTCCCGGCGGAGATCGAGCGCGTGCTCGTCACCGACCCGCAAATCGCAGAGGCCTACGTCGTGGGCATCCCCCACGACCGGCTCGGGGAGGTGCCGAAGGCCTATGTGGTCCCGGAGGTCGACACGGCGATCACGCCGGACGAGGTCAAAGCGATCGTCGACGAGCGCATGGCCGCCTTCAAGCGGCTTGAGCAGGCTGCGATCGTCCGCTCCGACGAGCTGCCGCGCAACGCCCTCGGCAAGGTGCTCAAGCGCGAGCTCCGGGCACAGGAGGCGTCCGCGGTGAGCTGAGGCTCACAGCTGCACGATGGTTCGGCCGATCGACTGGCGCCCCGCGAGGAAGCGGTGTGCCGCCGCGGCGTCGGCCGCGTCGAAGACCGCCCCGACGACGGGCTGGACCCGGCGGCGCTCCAGCGCCTCGAGTACGCGCGCGGCCACGGGTTCGACGAGCTCGGGATGGTGCAGCACCCAGTCGCCGAGGGTGAACCCGGCCACGGTGATGCCCAGCTCGAAGAGGGTGTGCAGCCGGAAACGACGGCTGCTCGAGCCGGCACTCGCGCCGACGCTCACCAGGCGTCCGAGTGGCGCGAGGCAATCGAAGCTGCGGCCGAGGACGTCACCGCCGACCGACTCCAGCACGAGGTCGACACCCCGGCCGCCTGTTGCGTCCGCGACGGCCTCGACGAAGTCGTCGGTGCGGTAGTTCACGAGCACGTCGGCGCCCCACTCGCGCACTCGGGCCAGCTTCTCGTCGCTGCCCGCGGTGGCCACGATCGTCCCGGCGCCGTAGTGCCGGCACAGCTGCACGGCCGCGCTCCCGTAGCCGCCTGCCGCCGCATGGACGACCACGGACTCGCCGGCCTGCAGCCGCCCCATCGTGACGATCGCCGCGTCGGCCGTGAGGTACGGCGCCGCCATCCCGGCGGCCTGCTCGTCCGTGAGGTGATCGGGGACCGGGTACATCCGTTGCACCGGCACGGCCACGAGCTCGGCGGCCGCCCCGCTGTGGCCGAGGACCCCGAAGACGCGGGTGCCGTCCACCGGGCCGTCGGTGCCGGGACCACGACCGACGACCTCTCCGACCAGCTCGTGTCCGGTCACGAACGGCGCGGCCGGGCCGCCCGGGTAGCGCCCCTCGCGCTGCAGCAGGTCGGCCCACCCCACCGCGATGGCACGGACGCGCACGAGCAGCTCGCCGGCTTCGGGTGTCGGATCGGGGAGGTGTTGCCACTGCAGCACCTCCGGGTTGCCGAGCTCGGGGACCACGAGTGCGCGCACGATGGGATCCAGACGTCGGCCGTCTCCACCCGGTTGACGGCACGGTTGCATGGTGCTTTCATCGGATTTCGTTCGTTTGACGTGAAGTGTAGATCAAGCCACCGGAGCATCGTCGGATGCAGCTGCTCGGGCAGTACCTGGCCATCGACGACGAGGGGGCGTACCGCTGTCGCCGCTGCGGGCACCGCTTCTGCGGTGTCGATGACAACTGGAAGCGGCACGCGCACCTTCGTGAGCAGACGGCCACCGAGCAGGCGATCCAGGCCCCGCTGCTCGCGAGGGCGGACGGCGGCATCGTCTTTCGGCAGTGGTTCTGCCCGGGGTGCGCCGTGCAGCTCGATACGGAGATCGCGCAGCGCGGCGAGCCGTTCCGCTGGAGCTTCGTCCCCGACTCGGGGCTCGACGGCTGATACGCGCGGGCGTCGGGGGCCGCCCCGACGCAGGAGGAGAGCCGAGGGTGTACCTGCTCGGGATCGACATCGGCGGCACGTTCACGGACTGTGCGGTGCTCGACGCGGCGGGGCGGGTACGGACCGTCAAGGTGCCGAGCACACCCCCGCACTTCGAGCGGGGCGTCGTCGACGCGCTCCAGCTCGCCGCCGTTGAGCTCGAGGTGGAGGAGGGTGAGCTGCTCGCCGGGGCGGGGTCGTACCTCGCCCACGGCACGACCGTCGCCACGAACATCGTGGTCACCGCCAGCGGGGAACGTGTCGCGCTGCTGACGACCAGGGGCGTTGGTGACGGCTACGAGATGGCCCGTGGACTGCGGGGCTCGGAGCGGGACATCGCGAAGGCGAAGCACCCCGACCCCCTCCTCCCGCGCCACGACGTGGTCGAGATCACCGAGCGGCTGGACCTGCGCGGCACAGAGATCGCGCCGCTGAACGAGGCGGAGGTGCGGGACGCGGTCCGGGACCTGATCGCCAGGGGCGTCCGGTCGGTCGCTGTCTGCTTCCTGTGGTCCTTCATGGATCCGACCCACGAGCGCCGCGTCGCCGCGATCATCCGCGAGCTGGCGGACGACGTCAACGTGTCCCTCTCCTCGGACCTCTCCGGGCTCATCGGCGAGTACGAGCGCACCAGCACCACGGTGCTCAACAGCTACGTCGGCCCGCCGACGATGCGCTACCTGGACCGGCTCGCGCGTTCGCTCGCCGACCGTGACTCGCAGAAGGACCTGCTCGTCATGCGCTCCGACGGGGGACTGACCGGCATCGACGGGGCGATGGCCTCCCCGGTGCACCTGCTGTACTCGGGGCCGGCCGCCGGCGTCGTCGGCGCGGCCGGACTGGCCCGCGACCTCGGGATCGACGAGCTCGTCACCTTCGACATGGGCGGGACGAGCACCGACGTCGCCGTGATCGTCGGGGGGCAGCCGCAGACCGCGACGGACAAGGCCATCCACCGCCATCCCGTCCAGGTTCCGATGATCGACATCCACTCCGTCGGCGCCGGCGGCGGCAGCATCGCGTGGATCGGCCCTGGCGGGACCCTTCGGGTCGGCCCGCACTCGGCGGGCGCCGATCCGGGCCCGGCTTGCTACGCGCGTGGCGGGATGGAGGCCACCGTCACGGACGCGAACGTCGTGCTCGGCTACATCGACCCGAAGGCCTTCGCCGCCGGCCGGACGCCCCTCGACGTGGCGCGCGCCGAGGCCGCCGTCGACCGGATTGCCGACGAGCTGGGCATGACCCGCACCGAGGCCGCCGCGGGAATCGTCGAGGTCGTCAACCACGTGATGGGCGATGCCATCCGGGTGCGCACGGTCGCGAACGGGGCTGACCCACGGGACTTCCACCTCCTCGCCTTCGGGGGCGGGGGCGGGCTGCACAGCGTCGGGGTCGCGGCCAGCCTCGGCATGAGCCGCGTCGTCGTCCCGCGCAACGCCTCGACGTTCTCGGCCATCGGGCTGCTCGAGTCGGACCTCGTCCACACCTTCTCGTTGACGAGCCGCCACCCCCTCGGCGCCGACCTCGCCGAGGCGTCGACGGTCGTGGACGCCGCCCGCCGCGTCTTCGCCGACCTCGAACTGCAGGCCAGGAGCGCCTTCAGCAGCAACATCGGCGTTGGGGAGGTGACGATCGAGCGGCTCGTCGAGATGTGCTACCGCGGTCAGGTGCTCGACCTGCAGGTCCCCGTGGCGGCAGAGGAGCTGACGGCCGGGGACGACATCCGGGTGCTCGTGAAGCGGTTCGACGAGCGCTACGCCCAGGTCTACGGCCCCGCGTCGGCCATGCCCCACCACGGCTACGAGCTGCGCAACTTCCGCGTCGTGGCGACGAAGCGGCTGCCCACCGGACCGCTCCGCGCCCCGACGGCGGCCGCCCCGCGGGCGGCGACGACACCCCGCGCGTCCCGGTCGGCCTACTCGCCCCGGGCGGGTGCGTTCGTCCCGACGGACGTCCACGCGGGCGAGACCCTGCCCGTCGGCGCCCGGATCGTCGGGCCCGCTCTCGTCGAGTATCCGGATACCGCCGTCCTGCTCCGCGAGGACGACGTCCTCACCGTCGACGCCTACGCGAACGCCGTCATCGACGTGCGCTCGTAGCCGCCTACGCCCCGAAAGGCACCCATGGACGCCGACCACCCGGCACCGGCCCCACGTGATCTTGGCCTCGTCGATCCCGTGATCCTCGAGGTTGTCCGCAGCTTCGAGCACTCCGTGAACCAGGAGATGGGGGAGACCATCCTGCGGCTGAGTGGGTCCCCCGTGTTCGTCGGTGCGTCGGACTACGCCACGGCGTGCGTGAACGACCGCGGCGAGGTCCTGAGCTCGCTCTGCTTCCAGCTCCCCATGGCCTTCACCATCTCGAACACCGTCCGGGCGGCCGTCGGGGTCTACGGCGACGACATCCACCCGGGCGACATGATCTGGTCGAACGACTCCTTCACGGCTGGTGGCCTGCACCCGTCCGACAATGTCGTCGTCGCGCCGGTCTTCCACGAGGACGAGCTCGTCATGTGGGTGGGCTCGGTCGGGCACATCACCGACGTGGGAGGTGCACGCGTCGGCAGCTTCCCCGTCGAGCGGATCGAGTGCTACGGCGAGGCGATCCGCTTCACGCCCATCAAGCTGTACGAGCAGGGCCGGTTCCGCCAGGACATCCTGAACGCGTTCACCACGAACGTGCGGATCCCCGAACGCGTCGAGGCCGACCTGCGGGCCATGATGGGCGCGAACTGGCTGGGGCGTGACCGCATGCTCCGATTCATCGAACGGCACGGGATCGAGCGGATCCGGGCGGTCCACGACCGGATCCTCGACATCGGCGAGGACGAGACCCGCGAGCGGATTCGCGCGATCCCCGACGGGGCGTATGCCGGCGCGACCTACATGGAGCACGACGGCGGCGAGGATCTGATCTACCCGGTGCGCTGCACGGTCCGCAAGCGCGGCGACCGGCTCGTGGCCGACTTCACCGGCTCGGCGCCGCAGGCCCCCGGTGTCCTGAACGCGCCGATCGTGGCGACGCGCGGGGCGGTCGCCGCGGCGCTCGCCATCACCGTGACCCCGGAGCTGCCCTTCACGGAGGGGGTGTTCCGACCGCTCGAGCTGGAGGCCCCCGAGGGGACCGTGGTGAACGCCGTGAAGCCGGCGCCGATCAGCGCCGCCAGCGTTTGCGGGACCCGTTACGCGACCGACGCCATACTCGCGGGCCTCAACGTTGCGCTCGCGAGCCAGCCGGCTCTCGCCCACCGGCAGAGCGGTCCCTGGTCGACGTGGACCTGGTCGTTCTTCCAAACGACCAACCGCAGTGGCGAGCCGTGGATCTTCGTCGACTTCCTGGCGGGCGGCGGGGGTGCCAGTGGCATGCCGGAGAAGGATGGCGAGCCGGTGATGGGCGGCATCCAGTACATCGACGCGCGGATCCCCAACATCGAGGAGCTGGAGATGCTCAACCCGTGCCTCGTCGTGGAGCGGGGCTACCACCCGGACTCGGGCGGACCAGGCGAGCACCGGGGCGGTGTGGGGATGCGCGGCGTGATGATTCCGCACGACACCGATGAGTGGGTCTTGACCAGCCAGCAGAACGCCCGTGGTGCCCCGCTGTACGGCGTGAGCGGCGGTCACCCCGGCGGGGGCGCATGCATCGGCTACCTGCGGGGCGGCGCCGACGCGATCCGCGCAGCCTGGTCTCGCGGGGTCTTCCCCGACTGGGATGCGCTCATGGCGGACATCGAGCTGCCACCCGCACGCATCGGTGGTGTCGTGCTCACCGACCACGACGCGTACTACACGCACAGCACGGGTGGCCCCGGCTACGGCGATCCCTTGCAGCGGCCTCCCGACGCCGTCCTCGCGGACGTGCGCCGGGGCTGGGTCTCGCCAGGCCGCGCTCGCAGCGCCTACGGGGTGGTCGTCGTCGACGGCGAGCTCGACCTCGAGGCCACGACACGGCTGCGCGACGCCATGCGGCAGGAGCGGTTCGCCTGTCCGATCCCGGCCGCGACCGCTCCGGAAGCTGACAGGCCATGACGGGATCCGGAGTGGCGTTCCTGGACGGCGTGCGCGTGCTCGACGTGACCGGCGCGCTCGCGGGCCCCTACAGCACCGCCATCCTGAGCGACCTCGGTGCGGACGTGGTCAAGGTGGAGCGGGTCGACGGTGACGCCATGCGCCGGCGGCGCGCCGTCGACGGGCACGCGCTGCCCTTCGAGATGGTGCAGCGCAACAAGCGCAGCATCGGGCTCGACTTCACCCGTCCCGAGGGCCGGACGGTGCTCCGCCGTCTGCTCGTACACGCCGACGTGCTGGTGGAGAACTACCGCCCCGGCGTCATGGCCAGACACGGCCTCGGCTATGACGACCTCAAGGACGACTTCCCGGCGCTCGTGTACGCCTCGATCTCCGGGTTCGGGCAGACGGGACCGATGCGCGAGGCCAAGGGGGTCGACCTCGTGGCGCAGGGCTACGCGGGGCTGCTGAGCGTCACCGGCCTGGACGAGGAGCGGATCGTGAAGGCCGGATACCCGGTGTCAGACCTGGGTGCGGGCATGTGGGCGTGCATCGGTGTGCTGGGGGCGCTCCAGCGCCGCGTGCGGACGGGGGAGGGGGCCTACGTCGACGTGGCCATGACCGACGGGGTGGCGTCGTGGTCCGTCTGGGAGGTCTCCGACTACCTCATGACCGGCCAGGTGCCGCGACCGCTGGGGACCGCCCACCGGCTCGCGGCGCCTTACCAGGCGTTTCGGTGCCAGGACGGGCGGGCGCTCACGATGGCCGCGGTCGAGCGTCAGTGGGACGCCTTCTGCGACCTGCTCGGACTCGACGAGGTGCGTAGCGACGACCGCTTCGCCACCGAGTACTCGCGCTGGGAGCACCGGGACGACCTCGCGGCCGTCCTCGCGGACCGGTTCCTGGACCGCGATCGGGACGACTGGATCGACCTGCTGCGCGAGCAGGGGATCCCCTGCGGCCCCGTCCACGACATCCCGTCGATGATGGAGGACGAGCAGCTGCGGCAGCGTGGCGTGTTCGTCGCGGTGGACCTCGACGGGTCGACCGAGACGCTCGTGAACACACCGGTCGTCTCGGACGGGGCACCGCGCATCCGCCGCCCCGCGCCCCGGCTCGGGGACGCCACGGTCGCGCTGCTCACCGAGGCCGGCTACGTAGCGGACGAGATCGACGTGCTGGTCCGGTCGGGGGTCGTCAGCGCGGCCGGGGCGCGAGCCGCCGACGCCCCGTCGGCCGCGGACGACTGACCGCCGGGCCGGAAGGAGGACCACGGATGGATCTCGGCCTGCAGGGGCGGGCAGCGCTCGTGACCGGTGCCAGCAGCGGGATCGGAGAGGCCACGGCACGCTGCCTGGCGCGCGAGGGCGTCGACGTGGCGCTGTGCGCACGTGGCAGCGAGGGGCTCGAAGAGGTTGCGGCGACCATCGCGGACGAGTCGCCCGGGGTGTTCACGACGACCGTGGTCGCGGACCTGGCCACCACGGACGGCCCCGGATGGGCCGTCGCGGCCGCGCGCGAGCAGCTCGGCCGTCTCGACATCGTTGTCAACAGCGCGGGGCCGAACCCGGTCGGCGCGCTCGTCTCCTCGTCGCCGGCAGAGATCGTCGCCGCCCTGCAGGCCAAGCCGATCGGCTACGTCCTGGTTGCTCGGGCAGCCGTACCTGTGCTCGCCGATGCCGGCGGTGGCGTCATCGTCAACGTGGTCGGCATGTCGGCGCGCAGCCTCGCCGCCTCGTACACGGTGGGCACGCTGGCGACGGCGGGGCTGCTGGGCTTCACCAAGGCGCTCGCCGACGAGGTCGCCGCCCAGGGCATCCGCGTCGTGGCGGTCAACCCCGGCACTACCCGCTCCCCCCACTTCGAGCGGGCCCTGCAGCACTACGCCGACGCCGAGGGGATCGCGCTGGACCAGATGGTCGCCCGGTTCGCCGCGTCCGTGCCCCTCGGCCGCGTCGCCGACCCGGCCGAGATCGGCGGTGTCATCGCGTTTCTGGCGTCCGACCGCTGCGGGTACGTGACCGGTGCCTCGCTGCTGGTCGACGGCGGTCGCAGCCGGGGTGTGACGGCGTGAGCGCCGGTGTGCAGGTCGAGCGCGACGGCGCCGTCTGTTGGATCCGACTCGACCGTCCACGGCGACGCAACGCGCTGGCCGCCGCGGGCTGGGAGGCGCTCGGCGCGGCCTTCCGGGACGAGGGCCGGCGCCCTGGCGTTCGCTGCATCGTGCTCGCCAGCACCGCCGGGGGGTCGTTCTGTTCTGGATTCGACATCGGTGGTGACAGCGTCGAGGATCTCTTCGGCGGGGCGGCCGTGCGTGCGGCGACGGCCGCCTTCGACGCCTTCGCCGCCGTCGAGGTGCCCGTCGTCGGGCTCGTCGACGGTCCGGCCCACGGCGGGGGCTGCGAGCTCGCGCTCCGCTGCGACCTGCGTCTCGGGACGCCCCGCGCGACGTTCGCCGTACCGGCGGCCCGATACGGGCTGCCCTACCTCCCGGGCGGCCTGGCGTACCTGACCCGCCTGCTGGGCCCGTCGGTCGCGACCTGGCTGTTCGTGGGCGGCGAGACCATGCCGGCCGACGCGGCGGTGACCGCCGGCCTCCTCCACCGGATCGTGCCCGAGGAGGGCCTGGTGGCCGAGGGAGCACGCCTGGCGGGGCGCATCGCCGCGGGCGCGCCACTCGTCCACGCCTACCTGAAGCGGAGCATCCGCCGGTTCGGCGAGGCGACCACGGGGACGCCGGCGCACCACGACGCCGAGCAGGAGTTCGCTCTCATCCTGGACAGTCGCGACCTCGCGGAAAGTCGGGCCGCGCTCGTCGAGGAGCGGCCACCCCGCTTCGAGGGTCGCTGACGTGCGCCGCGCCGATCACCGGAGATGCGCGCACGAAGCGGGAGCCGTGCGACTGCACGGCCCCCGCCCGTCTCCCGGGCGCCTCGACTAGGAGGACGGCTCGACGAAGCCCTTGCTGAGGTCCGACTCGAAGTAGTCGGTCAGGGGCGTCACGCCGCCGGTCTTCGACTTGTCCGGCTGCAGCACCCGGCTCTCGTGCGAGGGGATCCGCGGCTCGTCCGGGAACCGCCCGAACTTGATCTTCGGCATGACCCCCTGCGGGTCGAAGTCGACCTGCAGGGCCGCCTTGTAGAAGCCGCCGAGCGTCAGGTCGCCGCTCTTGATGGCCTGCCGGATGACCTGCTCGACGTTGAGTGCGGTGGCATATCCGGTGAGCACCGCTTGGCCGGGCTTGGCGTCGCTGTACTTCTCGACCTCGTCACGCATCTGCGCAAGGCCGGGCTTGTTCTCGTCCCAGCCACCGTAGGAGGTGGAGACGAGGACGTTGGCCTGGATGGCCTCCGCCGCCGGGGTGCCGAGGATGACCGGCGTCCATCCGCCCGTCTGCGTGATGAACTTCATCTTCGAGCCCTTCGCGTAGACCCCGGCTGACAGGCTCGCGAGCTGCCCCGGGAGACCGCCGTAGATGACGTAGTCCGGGTCGGCGCTCATCAGGTCCTGCGTCTGTGCCGTGAGGTCCTGGTCGGTCGGCCCGAAGGTCACCTCGGTCTTCAGATCGAAGCCGAGCTCCTTTGCGGCGTAGTCGGCGGCGTCCTTGATCGCCTGCCCGAACGCATCACCCTGGTAGGCGAGCGCGAACGTGGCGTCCTTCTCGCCCTGGTCGTTGAGGATCCAGGAGATCGTGTTCAGGATCTCATGTCCGTAGGTCGTCGACGGCGAGAAGACCGACGTGTACTTCTGCGCCAGGGTCCCGTTCGGAGCCCCCATGAAGGCGACGAAGCAGTCGGCCTCGAGGTCCTGGGCGATCGCGTCCATCCCGGCGCTGGTCAGCACGTCGCCGATCATCGCCGAGCTGTCACGCGCCTCCTGGTACTTGTTGGCCGTCGTGACTGGGTCGTACTTCCCGTCGACGACGTTCACGTTCACCTTGTAGCCGTCGATGCCACCACTGTCATTCAGGGCTTCGAAGTGCGCCTTGAAAGCCGCGCCGTGGTCGATCCCGCCGAGCTGCGAGATCGGGCCGGACAGGTCCGTGATGACCGTCACCGTGATGGTCTTGCCGTCCACGCCGACGGTGTCACCGCAACGGTCGCTGTCGGGCAGGGCCACCTCGCTGCCGCCCGTCGCCGTCTCGCTACCGGACGCGGCCCCCCCCGAGCTACCCCCCGACGTGGGGCTCTCCTCTCCCTGCGCGTTCTGGTTCCCGCCACCGCCGCCGCATGCGACGGCGGCCAGCATCAGCGCGGCCAGCAACGCCGTCCGCTTACCGGTCAAGTGTTTTCTCATCCCAGTTCCTCCCAGAGTCCCGCCGTCACCGTGAGAACGGCCAGGTCGTGAAATAGGTCTTCATCCGGCGCCAGATCCCGAACAGCCCGAGCGGCTCGTACACCATCACCGCCGCCAGCAGCACGCCGTAGAGGATCCGGCTGAAGCGGGCGGCCGTGAGGCCGATCCCCGGCTCCGTGCTGAGGAAGGGAAGGAGGGGGGACAGGCCGTCGAGCAGCTGCGGCAGGAACGTGATGAAGACGGCTCCCATGACCGCGCCGGCCACGGTGCCGAGTCCCCCGATGATGGCCATGGCCAGGTAGTCGATGGAGAGCAGCAGGTTCCATTGCTCGAAGTTCGTGAACCGGATGAACCCGCCGAACAGCGCACCGGCGATACCGGTGATGGCGGACGAGATGACGAATGCCCGCGTCTTCGCCGCGAAGACGTTCACGCCGACCACGCCGGCGGCGATGTCGTGGTCACGCACGGACGCGAACATGCGTCCCATGCGGGAGCGCAGCAGGTTCTTCGTGGCCACGACGACGAGGAGCGCCACCACGAGCACGACGAAGTAGTAGAGCACGCTCGGTGCGAACCGGATGCCTGCGAGCGTGCCGCCCCGGACGAAGTCGACGCCGGCGATAGAAGGAGAGGTGATGCGGGTCCCGCCGACCCCGCCGGTGAGGAAGGTGGCGTTGCGGAAGACGTGCTGCATGACGATGACGAAGGCGAGCGTGACGACCGCGAGATACAGCCCGCGCAGCCGCAGGGCCATCGGCGCCAGGACCAGCCCGGCAATCCCCGCTACCACGGCTGCGAGGGGCAAGGCCCAGAAGAAGCTCCAGCCGAGCGTGCCCGTCACGTAAGCAGCGGTGTACGCGCCGATCCCCAGGAACGCGGCGTGGCCGAGGGAAAGCTGCCCGGCGACGCCGGCAACGAGGGTGAGGCCGATCGCCCCGATGGCGGCGATGCCGGCGCTGATGGCCACGCGCAGGAGGGTGCCAGATAGCAGGAAGGGCAGCACGGCCAGCCCCGCGAGCGCGACGACAGCCACGATGCGCTTGGCCGTCGAGTTCAGCAGGGCCACCTCGCTGCGCCACGAGGTGTGGAAGTCGGCGTGCTTGAGCCGTGGCAGCCGTCGCGTCGGGCGTGGCGGCCACGGGAAGCCGTCGAGGGCGACATGGGAGGAGCGGACGTTGCTGGCGGCGGGACGGGGCGTCGTGGGCGAGGACATCAGACCCGTCGCACCTCCGGGCTGCCGAACAGCCCTCGGGGTCGCACCATGAGGACGAGGAACATGAGCAGGTAGGGCACAATAAGGTGGAAGTTCGTCCCGAGCGACTCGGGGGCGTAGCGCGCGGCGTAGACCTCGACGAGACCGACCATGGCGCCCCCGAGGATGGCCCCGTTGATGGAGTCGAAGCCGCCGATCACGACGGCCGGGATGCTGCGGAGCGCGAAGTCGACGCTCGTGGCGGAGATGAGGCGAGGGAAGGTCCCGACGAAGGCGCCGGCCAGGGCCGCGAGGACGCCGGAGAGCGCCCAGACGACGATGAGGATCACCTTGACGTGCGCGCCCTGGGCGGCTGCGGCCTCCTGGTCCTCGGCGATGGCCCGAAACAGCAGTCCCCAGCGTGAGCGTCGCACCGCCACGTAGACGATCAGGACCACCACGGTGGAGATGGCGAGGACCCAGAGGTTCGACGTGAAGATGCTGGTGCCGAGCACGCTCGTGGTGTGGTTGCCCCACGGCGAGCCGACCTCCACCCCGACGTTGGTCGCCCAGGGCCGGTAGGAGCCGACCGCCGTCTGGAGGGCGATGTCCGCGCCGAGGGTCGCGATGAGGATCGCCAGGATGGTTCGCCCCACAAGGGGAGCGGCCACCAGCAGGTAGAGCGCGGCGGCCGCCAGCGCGTCGATGACCGCGGCGACGAGAAGGCCGACCCAGAAGCTGAGGCCCCAGTACTGCGTCGACTGGAAGACGAGGAAGCCCCCGAAGAGCATGAGCCCGAGGTGCGCGAAGTTCAGGGTGTGTGACGCCTTGAACACGATCGAGAAGCCGATGGCGATCAGTGCGTAGATGGACCCGACCGCGAGCCCGCCGACGAGGAGGGAGACCTGTGCGCTCATGACCGGTACATCTCCTCGATCAGGTTCCCGAATTGCTCGGTGACCACCTTGCGGCGGACCTTCTGTGTTGCGGTCACCTCGTCGTCGTCCTGGTCGAGCTCCCGGGGAAGCAGCCGGAAGCGCTTGATCTCCTCCACCCGCGCGAGATCCTCGTTGGCCTCCCGGACCACGCCGCGGATCAGGTCGACGACCTCCTCCTTCTCGGTGAGGTCGCGGTAGGTGGTGAAGGGAAGGTTCCGCCGCTTCGCCCAGTCCGAGACGGTGTCGTACTCGATCTGCACGAGCGCGGTGACGTACCGGCGCCCGTCCCCGATGGCGATGGCCTCCTTGACGAAGGGGGAGACCTTCAGCCGGTTCTCGATCTCCGACGGCGACAGGTTCTTCCCGCCGCTCGTGATGATGATGTCCTTCTTGCGATCGGTGATCTTGAGCCGCCCGTCGTCTGTCCACTCGCCGACGTTGCCCGTGTGGAGCCAGCCGTCGGCGTCGATCGTCTCCGCGGTCGCGTCCGACCGCTGCCAGTACCCGGTGAATACGCCTTCACCCTGTACGAGGATCTCGCCGTCGTCGGCGAGCCGGATCTCGATGCCCGGGAAGGGACGACCGACCGTCCCCAGCGCCATGTCGTCGAGGCGGTTCGCCGTCGCGAAGCCGGTGCATTCGGTCTGTCCGTAGGCCTCGGTGATGGGGATGTCCATGGCGCGGAAGAAGAAGAGCACCTCGGGTGAGATGGGCGCGCCGGCCGACAGGCCGAGCCGCACGCGTGACAGGCCGGTGTGCTTCTTGATCGAGCGGAAAAGGAACAGCCAGGTCAGCCACCGAACCGGCTGCTCGTACCAGCGGACCTGGTGGGGGACACGGGAGAGCCGGCGGGCCGCCAGCCAGGTCCCGACACGCTTCCAGAGACGGTAGTTGGCCTGCTTGAAGCGGGTCGCGTCGGCAACTCGCATCTCGACGCTCGCGAGGAGTTTCTCGGTGATCCGGGGGACGGCGAAGAGCACGGTGGGTCGGACCTCGCGCAGGTCCGACTGGACCGTGTCGACGGACTCGGCGAAGTTGACACGGACGCCGCACCCCAGCCCGTTGTAGAGGCTCATGACCTGCTCCGCGACGTGGCAGAGCGGCAGGTAGGAGAGCACCTCGTCCGCGGGGTTGACACCGTAGAAGCCCGACTCCATGCGGATCGCGAAGACGATGTTGCGCCAGCTCAGCATCGCGCCCTTCGGCGGGCCCGTCGTCCCGGACGTGTAGATGATGACGGCCGTGTCGTCCGGCTGCGCCGCGGCCGTCGCGTCGTCCCAGCACCGGGGGGCGGCAGCGAGCTCGGTACGGCCACGCTCCAGCACGTCGTCCCAGTGGAGGATCCGTGGATCGTCGTAGGCGGGGCCGGTCGTGCCGTCGTGGTCGAGGACGATGATGTGCTCGATCGTGGGGACCTCATCCGCGACCGCGACCGCCTTGTCGAGCTGCTCCTGGTCCTCGGACACCAGCATCCGTGCGCCGGCGTCGGTGAGCTGGTAGCGAAGCTCGCTGGCCGCGTTCGTCGGATAGATCCCGAAGGCGATCGCGCCGAGCCCCTGCGCCGCGATGCAGGCGTACAACCACTCCGGGCGGTTCTCCGAGTGGATGGCCAGGCGGTCGCCCGGTGCCAGCCCGAGCGAGTGGAGGCCGGCGCCGGCGATGCGCGTCTGCTCCGCCCACTCCGCATAGGTGATCTCGCGCCAGCGACCGAGCTCCTTACGGCGCAGAGCCACGCGTCCGGGTGTGATCTGCTCCCACCGCAGAAGCAGCTGTGGCAAGGTGGGCCACCCGGATTCCCAGGCAGCATCCGGGCGTGCGGTCGGCCGCGACGCCACATGCTGATCGATGCTCACCGGCTCCCTCTCGTCCCCGGTCGGGCACGTCCTCTCCCACATCTGAAACCTTACTGTTAACGTGAAGTGTTGTAAATGCTCCGCTATGCTCGGTCTCGTTCGGGAGCCTGGAGCGGTGCAGCGGGAGAGAGGCACGGATGCCGGCGACGCAGCAGGGAGAGCAGCCCCGGGGGGCGCCCGGGGCGGCGTCCTTGCTCGAGACCGTGGGGCTCGAGGTCGTCTACCAGGACGTGATCCAGGCCCTGCAAGGTGTCTCGCTCGCCGTTCCGCACGGCGGGATCGTCGCTCTGCTCGGCCCGAATGGTGCCGGCAAGACGTTGTTGCTCCGCGCGGTCACGGGGCTGCTCGACTTCCACGACGGCGACATCACGGGTGGCAGCATCATGTTCGATGGGGCGGACGTGACCGGCGCCTCCGCCCCGCGTCTCGTCGCGGCCGGGATCGCGCAGGTGCTCGAGGGCCGTCGCATCTTCCCCTCCCTGACGGTGGAGGAGAACCTCGCTGCCGGCGCGCTCGGCCGACCGAAGCCGCAGAACGTCGCACGCGTCATGGAGCTTTTCCCCGTTCTCGCGGAGCGTCGTCGCGCCCGTGGCGGCTACCTGTCCGGCGGGGAGCAGCAGATGCTGGCGATGGGCCGCGCGCTGATGTCGGAGCCCGCGCTGCTCGTCCTCGACGAGCCGTCGCTCGGACTCGCGCCGAAGCTCGTCGACCAGATGTCCGAGCTCGTGGTCGCCATCAACCGCGCCGGCACCACGGTGCTGCTCGTCGAGCAGAACGCTGCGATCGCCCTCGACATCGCGGACTACGGCTACGTCCTCGAGAACGGGCGTGTCGTCCTCGATGGCACGAGTGACACGCTGCGCCGCAACGACGACATCATCGAGTTCTACCTCGGCATGACGAAGAGCGGGGAGCGCAAGAGCTATGCCGAGGTCAAGCACTACCGTCGCCGCAAGCGGTGGCTGAGCTGATGGCCGCACTGCTCGAGCTCGACTCGTTGGTGCTGCACTTCGGTGGGGTCCTCGCGCTCGACCACGTCAGCATCGAGGTCCGACCGAACGAGCTGCTGGCCATCATCGGGCCGAATGGCGCCGGCAAGTCGTCGCTGTTCAACTGCGTCAACGGCGTCTACCGGCCTCAGGCCGGCACGATCCGCTTCCAGGGGCGGGACATCACGCGCTGGCCGCCGCACCGGCGTGCCCACGCCGGGATCGCCCGCACCTTCCAGAACCTCGCTCTGTTCGACGAGATGACGGTTCTGGACAACCTCATGGCCGGGCGCAGCCACCTCATGAAGCGCGGGGCGCTGGCCGGGATCCTGTGGTGGGGACCCACCGAGCGGGAGGAGCTCGCACATCGGGCGCGCGTGGAGGAGATCATCGACTTCCTCGACCTCGAGGACGCCCGACATGCCCGGGTCGCCGCCCTGCCCTACGGGTGGCGCAAGCGGGTGGAGATCGGGCGGGCGCTGTGCATGGATCCGTCCCTGCTGCTCCTCGACGAGCCGGTCGCCGGCATGAACCAGGAGGAGACGGAGGACGTGGCCCGCTACCTGCTGGACCTCAAGGAGCAGCGCGGCCTCTCCCAGGTCCTCGTCGAGCACAACCTCGGCGTGGTGATGGACATCGCGGACCGGATCGTCGTGCTCGACTTCGGGCAGGTCATCGCCGACGGGGCGCCCGAGACCGTCGCCAGGAACCCGGCCGTCATGGCCGCCTACGTGGGGGAGCAGCGCAGCCGGGGGGACGGGGCTGGTGACGCGCTGCGTTCCGCCGCCGGCAAGGCCCCTGCCCGACCCGTGACCGAGGACCCAGCGTGAGCGTGCTGCAGACCCGCATCGACCCCACGGACGAAACCTTCCTCGTCAACCGCAAGGTCATGCTCCAGCGGCTCGACGAGATCGAGGAGCTCGCCGCATCGACGCGACATGGCGGCAGTGAGCGTGCAGTCCGACGGCACCGTGAGCGCGGCAAGATGCTCATCCGTGAGCGGATCGAGCTGCTCGTCGACCGGCACCGTCACTTCCTGGAGCTCTCGCCACTGGCCGCGTGGGGCAGTGACTTCGCCGTCGGCGCGTCGATCGTCACGGGCGTCGGTGTCGTGGCCGGCGTCGAGTGCGTGATCGTCGGGAACGACTTCACGGTGCGCGGCGGCACCATGAACCCATACACGACGAAGAAGATGCTGCGCGCCTTCGCCGTCGCGGCGCAGAACCGGATGCCGCTCATCCAGCTGACCGAGTCCGGCGGCGGGGACCTGCCGACGCAGGCGGAGAGCTTCGTCGAGGGCGGGCGAACCTTCCACGACATGAGCCGTCTGTCCCGCGCCGGCATCCCGACGCTTGACGTGGTGTTCGGAAACGCCACCGCCGGCGGTGCCTACCAGCCCGGCATGTCGGACTACGCGGTGCTCATCAAGGAGCGCGCCCACGTCTTCCTCGGCGGACCGCCGCTGGTCAAGATGGCGACGGGCGAGGACGCCGACCCCGAGGAGCTCGGCGGCGCCGAGATGCACGCGACCGTGTCGGGCCTCGCGGACTACCTGGCCCTCGACGAGCACGACGCGCTGCGGATCGCCCGCGACATCATCGACCACCTCAACTGGCGCAAGCTCGGCGGACCCCCGTCACGTACACCGGTCGATGAGCCGATCCACGACCCCGAGGACCTGCTCGGCATCGCATCGCACGACCTGAAGGTCCCCTTCGATCCACGCGAGGTCGTGGCGCGGATCATGGACGGCTCGCGGTTCGAGGAGTTCAAGCCACTGTACGGACGCAACCTCGTGACCGGGTGGGCCCACCTTCACGGCTACCCGGTCGGGGTCGTGGCCAACCACGGCGTTCTCATGAGCGAGGAGTCCGAGAAGGCGACGCAGTTCATCGGGCTCTGCAACCAGGTTCGGGTCCCGCTGCTGTTCCTGCAGAACACGACCGGGTACGTCGTCGGGACGGCCTACGAGCAGGGCGGTATCACGAAGCACGGCTCGAAGATGGTGCGGGCGGTGTCGAACTCCGACGTGCCCCATCTCACCCTGATGATGGGTGCGAGCTACGGGGCGGGGAACTACGGGATGTCCGGCCGGGCCTACCGTCCGCGGTTCACCTTCTCGTGGCCGAACCACCGCATCGGCATCATGGGCCCGAAGCAGCTCGCGGGCGTCCTCTCGATCGTGGCCCGGTCCGCGGCGGCCGCGAAGGGCGTTCCCTTCGACGAGGAGCGCGATCGCCGGCAGCGTGACGCTGTGGAGGCCCAGCTCGAGCACGAGTCGACCGCGCTGTTCGCGACGGGGCGGGTGTGGGACGACGGGATCATCGATCCTCGCGACACCCGCACCGTGCTCGGCATCGCCCTCTCCGCGGCACACAACGAAGAGATCCGCGGCAACACCGACTTCGGCCCGTTCCGGATGTGAGTGCATGAGACCCATACGAACGCTGCTCATCGCCAACCGCGGCGAGATCGCCCGACGGGTCATGCGCACCGCGCGCCCCATGGGGATCGACACGGTCGCCGTCTACGCCGATCCCGACCGCGACGCCCCCTTCGTGCACGAGGCCGACCGGTCTGTCCCGCTCCACGGCACGACGAGCGCCGAGACCTACCTGCACGTCGACAAGCTCCTCGAGGCGGCGGCGCGGACCGGTGCCGACGCCGTGCATCCGGGGTACGGCTTCCTCGCCGAGAACGCGTCCTTCGCGCGGGCGGTGATCGACGCCGGGCTGACCTGGGTGGGCCCGTCGCCCGAGGCGATCGCCGCCATGGGCGACAAGCTCACCGCGCTCGAGGCCATGGGCTCGGCCGGGGTCCCGACGCTGCCGCGCGAGGACGCGTCGGGGCTCGAGGGAGAGGATCTGGTCGCGGCTGGCCGCCGCGTCGGGTACCCGCTGATCGTCAAGGCGTCCGCCGGTGGGGGCGGCAAGGGCATGCGCATCGTCCACGAGCAGCCGGCGCTGCTCGACGCCGTGGCGGGCGCCCGGCGCGAGTCCGCCGGCGCCTTCGGGGACGACACCGTGTTCTTCGAGCGGTTCGTCGACCATGGCCGGCACATCGAGGTCCAGATCCTCGGTGACGGCCAGGGCACGGTCCGCCACCTCTTCGAGCGTGAGTGCTCCATCCAGCGCCGCCACCAGAAGATCGTCGAGGAGGCGCCCTCGCCCTTCGTGACCGAGGAGCTGCGGGCACAGATCTGTGCGGCGGCGGTCGCCGCCGGCGAGGCCGTCGACTACGCCGGCGCGGGCACCGTCGAGTTCATCGTCGGCGACGACGGCTCGTTCTTCTTCCTCGAGATGAACACGAGGCTCCAGGTCGAGCACCCCGTCACCGAGCTCGTCACCGGGGTGGATCTCGTCCGGCAGCAGCTGCTCATCGCCCAGGGCCTGCCGATGGAGGTCACCGACCCGACGCTGATGGGTGCCGCGATCGAGGTCCGCCTGTACGCCGAGGACCCCGCCAACGAGTTCCTCCCGCAAACGGGCCGTCTGGCGCGCTGGGAGGCGCCCGACGACGTACGCGTCGACAGCGGGGTCGAGGTCGGCTCGGAGGTCAGCCCGCACTTCGATCCGATGCTGGCCAAGATGATCGCCTGGGCGCCGGCGCGGCCGGAGGCGGCCCGCCGGCTCGCCGCCGCCCTGCGCCGGCTCGGCGTGCACGGCGTCACCACGAACCGGGACTTCCTCGTCGCCATCCTCGAGCACCCTGCCTACCTGGCTGGCGACACGACGGTCGACTTCATCGCGCGGCACGACCCTCAGCGCCGGCGGACGCCCGACGCCGACCGTCGCCGCCGGGCCGCGATCCACGCGGCGCTGACACAGCGCGCGACGTTCGTCGCGGGGCTGGCGCCCGAAGACGGCATCCCGGCCAGCCTGCCGCCCGGATGGCGCAGCAACCGCAGCCAGGGTGAGGTCGGTACGGTTCCGCGAGGACGACGCCGAGCTTGAGGTCGCCTACTGGCAGCGCCGCGACGGGCGGCTGACCGGGACGGCCGACGGGGCCCCGTTCGAGGCCGTCCTGCACGGCTGGGAGCCACCGCGGCTCGACCTCGAGCTCGACGGTGCCCGCGGCACGGTCACCGTGACCCGTGACGGTGCGGCGGTCTGGGTCGACGGTCCGGACGGCGAGCAGCGGCTCGTGACCCTGCCGCGCTTCCCGGTCGCCGAGCACGAGGTCCCCACCGGCGGGCTGACGGCGCCGATGAACGGCACCGTGGTCGTCGTGGAGGTGGCGGAGGGCGACCGGGTGCAGCAGGGCCAGACCGTCATGGTGATCGAGGCCATGAAGATGGAGCACCGGGTGACGGCACCCTTCGACGGCACGATCACCGAGCTGATGGTGGACGCGGGGGCCGTCGTCGCCACCGACGCGCTGCTCGCCGTCGTCAGCGAGGACGGCACCGGCGAGGACGAGTCCGAGGGCGACGAGCTGGTCGTGACGACGGGGGAGACACCATGACGCTCGATGCCCGGGCGGCGGCGAAGGCGCGGTCGCGGGACACGCTCGTCGCCGACCTGACCGCGGAGCAGGCCGCGCTGAAGTCGATCCTCGCCCCCCTCGACGATGCCGCCTGGTCGCTGCCCACCCCCGCCGACGGCTGGGACGTCCGTGACCAGGTCACCCACCTCGCCTTCTTCGACGGCGCCGCGGCCCGGACCACGGCCGACCCACGGGGCTTCGCGGTCGAGGCGACGCGCGCGGCCGAGGACTACGACGCCTACCACGACGACGCGATCGCGCAGGGGCGCCTGACCCGACCGGCCCAGGTGCTGGCGACGTGGCGGGAGCACGCGGCCGCGTTCCGGGCGGCGGCGGCAGCGGCCGATCCCGGCATGCGCGTGAGCTGGTACGTGACTGAGATGGGCCTCGTGTCGCTCGTCTCCGCGCGGCTGATGGAGACCTGGGCACACGGGCAGGACATCCGCGACACCCTCGGGCTGCCACCGGAGGCCAGCGACCGCCTCCGGCACGTCGCGCATCTCGGCTGCAACGCGCTGCGCTACGCGTTCCTGGCGAACGGGCGTCCGGCGCCGGCCGACCCGGTGCGCGTCGATCTGACGCTTCCGTCCGGCGCGCCGTTCACCTTCGGACCCGAGGACGCCGCCGACCGCGTCACCGGGGAAGCTCTCGACTTCTGCCTGGCCGCCACCCGTCGCCGCCATCCGGCCGACCTCCGGCTGACCGCCGAGGGCCCCGTCGCCGAGGCGTGGCTGCCCATCGTGCAGGCTTACGCCGGACCGCCGGGTCCCGGCCGCCGCGCCGGCCAGTTCACCGTACCGACCGCGCCCTGACATCGGAGATTCCGTGGGAGAGCTCGTCCGCTACGAGGTCGATTTCGGGGGTGGGCCGTATCGCGCTCGACTCCCCGCACAACCGCAACGCGCTGTCCTCCCAGCTCCAGAAGGAGCTGAACGCGCACCTGCACGAGGCCCTGGACGACGAGGCCGTGCGGGTCGTCGTCCTCACCGGCGAAGGGCCCGTCTTCTGCTCCGGCGCCGATCTGAAGGAGCAGCGGGAGGGCACCGTCACCGTCGGCCCGGAGGTGATGATCGACACGCTTACCTCGATCTGGGACGCGCCGAAGCCGGTGATCGGGCGCATGAACGGACCCGCGAGGGCCGGGGGCCTCGGTCTCGTCGGCGCCTGCGACATCGTCATCGCCCCGCGCAGTGCCACCTTCGGCTTCGCGGAGGTGCGCATCGGCGTGCTTCCGGCCGTCATCGCGGTCACCTGTCTGCCCCGCATGAGCGAGCGGGCGGCCCTCGAGGTGTTCCTGACGGGCGAGAACTTCAGCGCCGACCGGGCGGTCGAGATCGGGCTGGTCAACGCCGCGGTCGACGACGACGCGCTCGACGCCGAGGTGGACCGCTACGTAGACATGCTGCGCCGCGGCGGGCCGGAGGCGCTGGCCGGTGTCAAGCCGATGATCCGTCGGGTCCGGGGGCTACCCATGGCCGACGCGTTCGGCGAGATGCTGACGCTGTCGCTGGAGCGGTTCCGATCCGACGAGGCACGCGAGGGCATGCGCGCCTTCGCCGAGAAGCGTCAACCGACCTGGGTGGTGGAAGCATGAGCGATCCCGTACGCATCGCGAACTGCTCCGGGTTCTACGGCGACCGGTTCGCCGCAGCCCGCGAGATGATCGAGGGCGGGCCGATCGACTACCTGACCGGCGACTACCTAGCCGAGCTCACCATGCTCATCCTGTGGAAGTCGCAGCAGAAGCGAGCCGACGGCGGCTTCGCCGTCACCTTCCTCAAGCAGATGGAGCAGGTGCTCGGCTCGGCGCTCGACAAGGGCGTCCGCATCGTCACGAACGCGGGCGGGCTCAACCCCGCGGGCCTGGCGGACAAGCTCCGGGCGCTGAACGACGAGCTCGGACTCAACGCCCGCATCGCCCACATCGAGGGCGACGACATCCTCGGCCACCTCGACGGCCTCCAGGCCGAGGGGCACGATCTCGCGCACATGGACATGGGCCGGCCGCTGAAGGATCTCGAGGTACAGCCGGTCACGGCAAACGTCTACCTCGGGGCGTGGGGGATCGTGGAGGCGCTCTCGCAGGGCGCCGACGTGGTCGTCTGTCCCCGGGTGACGGACGCCGCCGTCACCATCGGTCCGGCCGCCTTCCACCATGGGTGGAGCCGCGAGGACCTCGACCCGCTGGCCTCCGCACTCGTCGCCGGGCACATCATCGAGTGCGGCTGCCAGGCCACCGGCGGCAACTACTCCTTCTTCCAGGAGGTGCCCGACCTCCGCCATCCCGGCTTCCCCCTCGTCGAGGTCGAGCGCGACGGCAGCTTCGTCGTCACGAAGCACCCGGGGACGGGCGGGCTCGTCTCGGTCGGTACCGTCACGGCGCAGCTGCTCTACGAGATCGCGGGGCCGCGCTACCCCAACCCCAACGTCGTCGCGCGCTTCGACACGATCGAACTGCACGACGACGGCGCCGACCGGGTCCGTGTGAGCGGCGTCAAGGGGGAGGCGCCCCCGTCGACCGCGAAGGTGTGCATCAACTACGCCGGCGGCTACCGCAACTCGATGACGTTCCTGCTCGCCGGACTCGACGTCGAGGCGAAGGCGCGGGTCCTCGAGGACGCCCTGTGGGCGCGGCTGGGCGGCAAGGACCGCTTCGACGAGGTGGACGTCACGCTGGCGCACGGGGACGTGCCCGACCCGGCCCGCAACGTGGACGCCTTCGCGCAGCTGACCGTGACCGTCAAGGACCGCGACCCGAACAAGGTCGGCCGTGCGTTCTCGTCCGGTGCCATCGAGCTGGGGCTGGCCAACTATCCCGGGTTCTTCACGACCGCACCCCCCGGTGCCGAGTCGGCGTACGGCGTGTACTGGCCGGCCCTCGTGCCCGCCGACCTGGTCGAGCAGGTCGTCATCGGTCCGGACGGGACCCGGACCCCGGTCCCGCTCGTGGTCGGCGCCGACCGTGAGGTCCGTGTCGAGGTGGCCGACCCGTCGCTGCCCGACGCGCCGGCCGGCCCGACCGAGCGCGTGCCGCTGGGCACGGTGTTCGGCGCGCGGTCGGGAGACAAGGGCGGCAACGCGAACGTCGGGGTGTGGGCCCGGAGCGACGCCGGCTACACCTGGCTGCGCGACCAGCTGACCGTCGAGCGGTTCCGGTCGCTCGTCCCAGAGGCCGCGGATCTGGAGGTCGACCGCTACCGCTACCCGCGGCTGCGTGCCCTCAACTTCGTCGTGCGGGGTCTGCTCGGCCTCGGCGTCGCGTCGAACGCGCTGATGGATCCCCAGGCCAAGAGCCTGGGCGAGTACCTGCGAGCGAAGTACGTCGACCTGCCCGTGGCGCTGCTCGAGCAGGACCGGCCCGGGGCATGACCGCGCCGCTCCCGCCCAACCCCTACACCGACGAGTCGCACGACCAGCTGCGCGAGACCGTCCGCGACTTCACCCGCCGGGAGATCGCCCCGCACCTGCGTACCTGGGAGGACGAGGGCCTGATCCCGCGGGAGCTCACCCGCCGGGCGGCCGAGGTCGGGCTCATCGGGCTCGGCTATCCCGAGTCGGTGGGTGGGACGGGCGGCGACTTCTTCCACGTCATGACGATGATCGAGGAGGTGCTGGCCAACGGCGCCTCGATCGGCATGATGGTCGGCCTGCTCGCCCACGGCATCGTGTCCCCGGCCATCCTGGCCTCGGGGACCCCGGAGCAGGTCGAGCGCTGGGTGACGCCAGTCCTCGCGGGCGAACAGCTGTGCGCCCTCGCGGTGACCGAGCCCGACGCGGGCAGCGACGTGGCGAGAATCCGCACACGGGCCGTCCGCGACGGCGACCACTACGTGGTCAACGGCTCGAAGATGTTCATCTCCAACGGCGTGCGAGCCGACTTCGTGCTCGTGGCCGTCGTGACCGGTGAAGGCGGCGGGCACGGGGGCCTGTCGCTTCTCGTCATCGAGAAGGGCACAGCCGGGTTCACGGTCTCGCGGACGCTCGACAAGATGGGCTGGCTCTGCTCGGACACGGCGGAGCTGTCCTTTCAGGACTGCCGTATCCCGGTCGGCAACCTCATCGGCGAGGAGAACGCCGGCTTCCGCGCGATCATGCGCAACTTCCAGGGTGAGCGGCTGATCATGGCGACCCAGTGCTATGCGACGGCGCAGCGCTGTCTGGACCTGACCCTCACCTACACGCAGCAGCGAGAGGCGTTCGGCGGCACGCTCGCCAGCCACCAGGTCGTACGGCACAAGCTCGCCGAGATGGCGCGCCAGACGGATGTCGCGCGCGAGTACACGCGCCGGGTCGCCGAGCGCTACCGGCAGGGCGAGCCGGACCTCGCGCTGCAGGTCGCGATCGCGAAGAACACGGCCGTTAAGGCGCTCGACCACGTCGTCGACGAGGCGGTCCAGCTGCACGGTGGCTACGGCTACATCCGCGAGACCGAGGTCGAGCGCCACTACCGCGACGCGCGGATCATGGGGATCGGCGGCGGCACCAACGAAATGATGTACGAGATCATCGCGAAGCGGCTGGGGCTGCCGAGCTCCTGACCCGGGTGGCCGCATGGCGGGAGGTCCCGGCGCCGCCTTCCGGTACGGGGGGGATTCGGAAGCGACGCCGGGACCGTCTTCAGGTCGACGCGGCGGTCTCTGGCTCGTCCGGTCGGTACCGACGCAGGAAGCCGGGCAGGTCGCCGAAGGTGGTCGGTGTCGGACCGAGGCGTCGGAACTCGCGGTGGCCGATGCGCCAGCCCTCGCGCAGGCGCACGAGGTGGTCCTCGTAGGTCCCGAGCATCACGAAGTCCACCTGTCCCGACGTGGAGCCCGGCAGCCAGTGCCATGCGGTGACGTGCGAGCGGGCATGGGCCTCGTCCCCGTCGACCGTGACCCGCACGTTGGACAGCAGGTGAGCCGTCGCGGCGAACCGAGCGACGATGCTGGTGAACGCCTCGCGGATCGGCTCCCGTCCGACCCACCGGCCGAAGCCATGGTCGTCGACCCCGTCGGGTGCGAAGACCTGGTCGGCGATCCCGTCCGGGTCGCGGGTGTCCACGCAATGGCAGTAGTGGTGCAGGACGTCGAGGACAGCGGCCCGGTCCGCCTGCCCCGCGGCCCAGACGGCCGGGTCGCCGACGGGGCGGCCATCGGACGACGGTGGGGACCGGGGCGGCTCGTCGCTCATCGGAAGGCCGGCATCACGAGCTCGGCGAACCGTTTGAGCCCCTCCGCCTGGTCACGCTCCCGGACGATGAACTCGAAGTAGGAGCAGCCCGCGTCGGCGAAATCCTGGATCATCCGGGTCGCACGCTCGGGCCCCCCGAAGATCGTGCCCTGCGACGCGAGCATGTCGAGGTACTTGTCGACGGGTACGCCCCGCCTGGCGGCGCGGTCGGCCGCGTACCGCTCGAACTCCTCGTCCGTGTCCCGCAGCAGCAGCGAGGGGTTGAGGGAGCGGCCCAGCGTGGACGGGTCGCGTCCGAGGTCCGCGCAGTGCTCGTCGAGGATCGCCATCTTGCGTTTGAACGCGGCGAGCGGGGTGATGACGAGGTTGTGCCAGTCCGCGTACTGGGCCACGATCCTCAGCGTGCGCTTCTCGCCGCCGCCACCGACCCAGATGGGCGGACGGGGGCGCTGGATGGGCCGGGGGTTGTTCCAGGCCCCCTTCACGCTGTAGTGGGATCCCTCGAAGCTGAACTGCTCGTTGGCGAACATGCCGGTCAGGATCTCGAGCCCTTCCTCGAGCTGGTCGAGGCGGACCCGGCCCTCGGGGTAGGGGATGCCGTACATCTCGAACTCGTCCTCGTGCCAGCCGGCGCCCATACCGACGTTGAGGCGGCCGTTCGAGATCACGTCGAGCGAGGTCGCCATCTTCGCGGTGATCGACGGGTAGCGGTAGCCGTTGCACAGCGTCATGAAGCCGATGCGGACCCGGGAGGTGGCCCGCGCCAGCGCGCCGGCCGTCGTCCATGCCTCGAAGGTCGGCGCCTCGTAGCGCCCCGAGATCGGATCGGGAACGAAGTGGTCGTTCAGCCAGATCCCGTCGAATCCGAGCTCCTCGGCGAGCAGGGCGGTCTGCTCGAGCTGGTCGTAGGCGGCGTTGTACTGCTCGACGCGGTATCCGAATCCGACCATGGCTCTAAACTCCTGAGAACTGGGGCGACCGGCGCTCCACGAAGGCTTCGATGCCTTCCCGGAAGTCCTTCGACGGCCAGAGTTCGCTGACGGCCTGTCGCTCCGCGTCGAGATGGGTGTTCAGATCGTGGACGGTGGCTGTGTCAACGAGCTGACGCATCCGTGTTAGCGCCAGCGGCGGCACGCTGGCCACCTCCCGGGCAAGTGCGGTCGCGCGCTCGACCACCACTGAGTCCTCCACCACCTCGTCGGCGAGGCCCGTTTCCGCCATCGCGTCGGCCGTGATGGGCTTGTTGCGCAGGATGATGCTCGAGGCGCGACTGCCGCCGAGCGCCCGGGTGAGGAAGTAGGAGACGCCGCCGTCGGGTGAGGCACCGATGCCGAAGTACCCCGGTACGAGCCTCGCGGTTCGTCCGACGACCCGAAGGTCCGCAGCCAGGGCGAGCCCCATGCCGGCGCCGACAGCGAACCCTTCCAAAGCGGCGACGACGGGGTACGGCATCCGTCGCATCTCTCGGATCGTTTCATGGAGTTCGCCGACGAGCGGGGCGAGGATCTGTGCCGGGTCGACGTCGAGCGCTTCTCGCACCAGGGCGAGGTCGGCGCCGGCGCAGAAGGTCCCCTGTGCGCCCTGGAGCACGACGGCCCGCACGTTGCTGTCTCGCAGCTCGGTCAGGGCGCGACGCAGGTCGACCACGAGCTGGACGGTTATGGCGTTGCGCACGTGCGGCCGGTCGAGCACGATGCGGCCGATCCCGTCCTCGATGGCGAGCTCGAGGTCTTCCATTGCCAGCTCCTTCGAGGGACGTCGAGGTCACGAGACGCCGGGCCAAGGACTGTCGACGCGAACGCCCGGCTAGACTACTACATCTAACGTTGAACGTTCAAGAGCATAGGGATCTCTGGACGTGACCACGAACCCGCGCAACCAGGCGGCGAGGGCCGTGAGTCATTTGGCCCAAGCCGTCCTCAGCCGTTCCGTCGCAGAGGGCACCCTCTTCGAACTTGCCCGGGATCTCGAGAAGCTGGCAGACGAGGTGGAACAGGCGCCGCGACGGGTCCGCGACCTCGCGCTGCTGGCCCGCACGATGATGGACGGGTCGGTCCCGGACGGGGGTCGAGGTGCGCACAACGCCGACTGTGTCGCCTGCGGGCCAGCCAACCCGTTCTCCGTGGGTCTGCGCGTCTTCCGCGCCGGCGCAGAGGTCGTCGGCCAGGTGGATCTCGCTGTGGCGCATCTCGATCCATCGGGCGCGCCTTCCGCCGGGTTGTTCGCCTGTCTGTTCGACGACCTGATGGGCTATCTCTTCACCTTTCGTGACGAGGTCGCCTTCACCGCCGCGCTCACGGTGGAGGTCGATGCGGCGCCGGCGCCGGTGCGTGGCGGCACCGTCCGTCTCCGGGCCTGGGTCGACAACGTCTCCGGGTCACAGGTTCGCCTCGGTGGCGAGGCGGAGGTCGACGGGAAGAGGCTCTCGCATGCTGAGGCCATCTTCGTCCGCGTGGCGGCCGAACGGGTCTTCGGCGCGCGCGGAGTTACGTTCGACAGGGGTGCGGAGGGCTGACCACAGTCGTACTCCGCCGGTCCAATCCCTGATTGGCGCTTTACGTTAGACGGCAGATCTTCACCGGATACCATGGTGTTGACCGATAGGAAGCGTCACGCCGATGGAGTGCCGAAGGTCCCGCGAGCGTCGGGCCCTTCGCCGCCCATCCTTTCTCGCATATCCGAACGTTGAGTGGCACGCTACGCCACGCGACTGTCCGGGAGGGCACTGGCCCTCCAACCAACCGGAGCGCAACGTGCGATGAGCCCCACACCAACCACCAACGGGCATCGTGAGGTCCGCGTCATCAGCGGTGCTGTCGTCCGATTCGCCGGTGACTCCGGCGACGGGATGCAGCTGACCGGCGATCGGTTCACCACCGAGTCCGCCGTCGCTGGCAACGACCTCGCGACCCTGCCCGACTTCCCGGCTGAGATCCGGGCGCCCGCCGGCACCATCGCCGGTGTCTCGTCCTTCCAGCTCCACTTCTCCGACCAGGACATCCACACGCCGGGCGACGCCCCGGACGTGTTGGTGGCCATGAACCCTGCTGCGCTCGTCAAGAACCTGCGCGACATCGCGCCCGGCGGGACGCTCATCATCAACAAGGACGCCTTCACGAAGGGCAACCTCAAGAAGGCAGACCTCGCCGAGAGCCCGCTCGAGGACGGGTCGCTCACCGACTACCAGGTCATCCAGGTCGGGATCACCGACCTCACGCTGAAGTGCGTGGAGGACCTCATCGAGGACGGTGAGATCAACAAGAAGGAGGCCGAGCGGGCGAAGAACATGTTCGCGCTCGGGCTCGTCTCGTGGATGTACGGCCGCCCCATCAAGGAGACCGAGGACTGGCTGCAGGCCAAGTTCGGGTCTCGACCGTCGATCGCCGAGGCGAACGTCCGGGCGCTGAAGGCCGGCTTCAACTACGGCGAGACGACGGAGCTGGCGCTGCACAGCTACCAGGTGCGCCCCGCCAGGCTCCAGCCGGGCCGCTACCGCCAGATCAACGGCAACATGGCGACGGCCTACGGACTGATCGCCGCCAGCGTGAAGTCGGGGCTGCCGCTGTTCTACGGCACGTACCCGATCACGCCGGCCTCCGACATCCTCCACGAGCTCTCCAAGCACAAGAACTTCGGGGTGCGGACCTTCCAGGCCGAGGACGAGATCGCCGGTGTCGGCGCCGCGATCGGCGCGGCCTTCGGCGGCTCGCTCGCGGCCACCGGGTCGTCCGGCCCGGGCATCGCCCTGAAGACCGAGGCCATCGGCCTGGCCCTGATGACCGAGCTCCCGCTCGTCATCATCGACGTGCAGCGCGGTGGCCCCTCGACGGGCCTTCCGACCAAGACCGAGCAGACCGACCTGTTCCAGGCGGTCCTCGGGCGCAACGGCGAGGCACCCCTGCCCGTCATCGCGGCCCAGTCGCCGTCCGACTGCTTCTACGCGGCCTACGAGGCGGCGCGCATCGCGGTGACCTACCGGACCCCGGTGATGCTGCTGACCGACGGCTACCTCGCGAACAGCGCGGAGCCGTGGCTGCTGCCGGACGTCGACGCGCTGCCGGCGTTCAGCCCGGACTTCGCGACCGAGCCGAACGGCGCCGACGGGGAGTTCCTGCCCTACCGGCGTGACCCGGAGACGCTGGCCCGACCATGGGCGGTGCCCGGCACGAAGGGCCTCGAGCACCGCATCGGCGGCCTCGAGAAGCACTTCGAGACCGGCAACATCTCCTACGACCCCGACAACCACCACCGCATGACCGAGCTCCGTCACCAGCGGGTGGCACGCATCGCCGACCACCTGCCGGCGATCGACGTGGACCACGTCGACGGTGCGCGGACGCTCGTCCTCGGCTGGGGATCGACCTACGGGCCGATCCGGGCCGCCGTCGAGCGGGTCCGGGAGCGCGGCCTGAAGGTCGACCGGGCGCATCTGCGCTACCTGTCGCCCCTGCCACGTGACCTCGGGGACCTGCTGCGTTCCTACGATCAGGTGCTGCTCCCCGAGAACAACATGGGACAGCTCGCGCTCATCCTGCGTGGGACCTACCTCGTCGACGTGCAGAGCCTGGCACGCGTGACGGGTCGGCCGTTCCGCGCGGTGGAGATCGAGGAACAGCTCGAGAAGATGATGGAGGTGCCGGCATGACCGAGGCCCGCACGCTCACCCGCAAGGACTTCGCCTCCGACCAGGAGGTCCGCTGGTGCCCGGGCTGCGGTGACTACGCCATCCTCGCTGCGGTGCAGCAGACGATGGCGGACATCGAGGCCAAGCCCGAGAGCACCGTCTTCATCTCGGGGATCGGCTGCTCGAGTCGCTTCCCGTACTACATGAACACCTACGGGATGCACTCGATCCATGGCCGCGCCCCGGCGATCGCGACGGGCCTGGCCACCTCCCGTCCCGACCTCGACGTGTGGGTGATCACCGGCGACGGCGACGCGCTGTCGATCGGCGGCAACCACCTCATCCACGCGCTGCGGCGCAACGTCAACATCAAGATCCTGCTGTTCAACAACGAGATCTACGGGCTGACGAAGGGCCAGTACTCGCCGACCTCGCCGGTCGGTGCGGTGCACAAGTCCACGCCGATGGGCTCGATCGACTACCCGGTGAACCCGGTGAGTCTGGCGCTGGGCGCGGAGGCGTCCTTCGTCGCCCGGACCATCGACACGGACCGCAACCACTTCATCGAGGTGCTGAAGGCCGCCCACGAGCACCGCGGGTCGGCCCTCATCGAGATCTACCAGAACTGCCCCGTGTTCAACGACGACGCGTTCGTCGCGCTGCGGGACAAGTCGAACCGTGACCTCAACGCCATCTGGCTGCGGGAGGGCGAGCCGATCACGTTCGGACCCGACGGTGAGCGCGCCGTCGTGGCCGAGCAGGACGGCAGCATGACGATCATGCCGACCGCGGACGCGGGCGACCGTGTCGTCGTCCACGACCCCACCCGCACCGAGCCGACCACGGCCTTCGCGCTGTCGCGGCTCTCGCACAACCCGACGGGTCCGACCCCCATCGGGATCTTCCGGGCCGTCGACCGTCCCGTCTACGACGACCTGCTGAACCAGCAGGTCGAGGAGGCGAAGGCGAAGAAGGGCCCGGGCGACCTCCAGACGCTGCTGGAGTCCGGTGGCGTCTGGGACGTGGCATCCAACGGCCTGCCGGCAGAGCCGGCACCGGCCTCCGTCTGACGATCTCGGGTGGTGCGGGCCTTCAAGGGCCCGGACCACCCGTCACGAGGGGCGCACTCGCACGTGCGCACGAGGCGCGTCGCCTTCGGGCGGCGCGCCTCATCCGTTGCCGAGGCCCGTCGGCGTGGTAGGACTTGTCGGGCGCGGGAACGCGTGGAGGCGCGGTAGGGGGTGGGTCGTGGCAGATGTGCCCGGTGTCCGGCAACGTCTCATCGCGGCCGTCACGGGCCGACCGGTCGCCCGACCGCACATGACGCCGGTCGAGGGCGTGGCGGCACCCCCGGTCCGCCACCACGGGACGCAGGAGCCCGTCGAGATCGTCACCGAGGACGCCGGCTGCCCGCACCGGGGCGAACCGCCCGCGTTCCCGTGGCCGAGCACGGACCCACGCTTCAAGGACTACCTGTCCCTGCCCGAGGACGGGCGGCTCGGCATCTCGTGCTCGGGCGGTGGCATCCGGTCCGCCACGTTCAACCTCGGGGTGCTGCAGTCCCTTCGGGCGGCGGGCCTGCTCCGGCCGACCGAGCTCGGTGGGGCCCGCTACATCACCGCGGTCTCCGGTGGGTGCTACATGGCCGTGGCGCACACGATCACGGCGGCCCTGTCCGATCCCGACGCGTCCTTCAGCGCCGAGCTGCCGCCGTGGGCACCGGGATCGCCGGAGGAGCAGCGCTTCCGCAACCACTCCACCTATCTCGCCTCCGGGCTCGCCGGCCGTACGTGGGCGGCGCTCTCCGTGCTGCTGAGTCTGGGGGTGAACGTCGTCCCGTTCCTGCTCGTGGCCTTCGTCGCCGCGACGGCGCTGGGCGGCTTCTACGGGCCGGTGGCGCACCTCACGAACGGGCTGGACCTCCAGCTGCGCTGGTGGTCATGGACGCTGGCTCTCGGCCCGTTCGCCCTCGCGACGCTCGCCGTGTGGGCGCGCGGGATGGACCAGTGGGGCGGCAGCCCGAGCCAGAGGCGCCAGGATGTCCTGCGCACGGCGGCCACCGGGCTGGTGCTGAGCGGTGTCGGCCTGACGGCCGTCCTCGTCGGCCTGCCGGCGCTGCTGGTCGGCCTGCGCCATCTCGACGCATGGGCCACGCGCCCCGGCGGCGGCTGGTGGGCGGTCGTCAAGCCGCTCGTCGACCCGCAGCACGCGGGTGGCGCCGCCATGGCGGTGACGGCCGCGACCACGGCCGTGGGCTGGCTCCTCGCCCGTCGCGGCGTCGTCACCTGGGTGCTGCGGCTCGCGGCCTGGCTCGCCGTTCCGGTCCTGCTGGGCGTCCCGGCGCTGGCCTGGACGGATCAGCTCGAGACGGCCTCGGGCTGGGGTGCGATCCTGCTGGCCGTCGCCGCCTCGCTCGTCTTCCTGGTGGGGGTCATGGGTGTGCTGACCCCCAACCAGCGGTGGTCGCTCCATCCGCTGTACCGCGAGCGGCTGTCGACCGTGTTCGCGGTGCGCCGGCGCCGGGTCGCCTCGCCGCGTGGCACCGGGGTGTCGGCGCTGCTGACCGCCGAGCCCGTGCCCTACGAGCAGCCCATCCTCTTCTCACAGGCCGCCGACGATCTTCCCGCCGGTGACGTCCCCCGGCACATGCCCGAGCTGGTGGTCTGCGCGGCGATCAACGTGTCCGACGACGAGGTGCCGCCCGGCCGGGCCGCCGGCTCGTTCACGTTCACCGCGGCGCAGAGCGGAGGGCCGCTGACCGGCTACGTCGACACCTGCCGGCTCGAGCAGGCCACCGGCCTGTCCTCGCTGACGCTTCCCGCCATGATGGCGATCTCCGGCGCCGCCGTCTCGCCCTCGATGGGGGCGATGAGCCGCCCGTCGCTGCGGGCACTGTTCGCGCTGCTGAACGTCCGGCTGGGCGTCTGGCTGCCGAACCCGCACCGGATGGCCGAGCACGAGGCGCGTGCCGAGCGTCGGGGCGTGACGGGGTGGCTCGCCCGCAAGTGGTACGAGCCGGGTCCGCTCTACCTGTTCCGCGAGGCGATGGGCCGCAACAACCTCGACCGCGACTACGTCTACGTCACCGATGGCGGCCACTGGGAGAACCTCGGCCTCGTGGAGCTCCTGCGCCGCGGCTGCACCGAGATCGTGTGCGTGGACGCGGCCGGCGACGCCCTGAACACGTTCCGAACCATCGGGGCGGCCGTCGCGCTGGCGCGGAGCGAGCTGCGGGTGGCGATCGACATCGACCTCCGCGATCTCGAGCCGGACCCGGAGACCGGCCTGTCGAGGGCGTGCCACGTCGTCGGGACGGTCGCCTACCCCGACGGCACCCGCGGCGACCTGATCTTCGTGAAGGCGGCCATGTGCCCCTCGGTGCCGTGGGACGTCCAGGCCTACCGGCAGGTCCACGAGCAGTTCCCGACCCACTCCACGCTCGACCAGTTCTTCGACGACCAGCAGTTCGAGTCGTACCGGGCGCTCGGGGCGCACGCCGGGAGCGAGGCCGTGGCCGCGCTGCGGCGGATCCGGGTGGCACGCCACCGGATCCAGCCGACGCCGCCGCAGCCGTCCCGTCACGAGCCGGTCGACCTGGATCTGACGCGGATCGAGCAGGGCGCTGCGGTGGATCAGCCGCTCGGCCCGCGGTCGAGCAGCAGCCGACCGACGTAGACGACCTGGGCCGTGAGCGCCGCGAGACCGGCGCCGACGAGCCCGGCCGACGAGCTGATGGGCAGGGCGGTGGGCAGCACCGCGCCGAGGACCCACGCGAGCTGGAAGACGGTCTCCGAGCGGGTGAAGGCCGCCCCGCGCTGCTCGTCGGGCACCGACGCCTGCAGCAGGCCGTCGAAGGCGAGCTTCGCGGTGCCCCACGAGAACCCGGCTGCCGCCGCGAGCACGGCGGCGGCGGGGAGGCCGAACCACTGGCCCGCCACGAAGGCGGCCGCCGCCTCCATCGCGAGCGCGGCGACGACCATGGGCTCCTCGGCGAGCCGCCGGGACAGGGCGGGGGAGACGACGGTGGCCAGCCCGTAGCCGCCCGCCGCCGCGCCGAGCAGCGCACCGAACTGGGCCAGCGGCGCGTCCGTGGTCCGCAGCGCGAAGGCCAGCAGCAGCACGAGGAAGCCGTTCAGCAGCCGCACCACCGCCGTGGCCAGCTGCGCGAGGCGGACCGAGCCCGGGAGCCGCATCAGGCCGAGGCGCCGGCCGGCCCCGCCGCGTCCCGGCGCCGGGCCGGGCGTCGGCGCCGCCGCACGGGCGGCGACGATCTCGGCGCGCGTTCGCGGCTGCGGGAGCCGCCGGGCCGTGACGCCGGCGACGAGGAACACCAGGGCCGCCACGACCAGCACCCCGCCCGCGCCCGCGAGCAGCTGGGCCAGCGCCCCGACCGGCGCCACGATCGCGCCGGCGAGCACCCCGACCTGCGCGAGTCGTGCGTTGGCGGCGACGAGTGCGGTCGGCTCGTCCAGCGCGACGGGCAGCAGCGCGCTCCGACTGATCCCGTGGGAGCGCGACAGGACCAGCAGCCCGAAGGCCGCGGGGAACAGCCAGAGGCTCGTCACCTGCCACATCATCACGACGGCGAGCAGCGCCCGCAGGAACGCCGAGAGCTGCAGCGTCAGCCGGTAGGCGGTCGGCCAGCGGTCCAGCACGGCCCCGAGCGCCGGCCCGATGACCGCGAAGGGCGCGACCGTGAGCAGCAGGTAGAGGGCCACGTTGCCGCGCGCCTCGCCCGAGGGCACCGAGAAGAACAGCGTCCCGGCCAGCGCGATCGCGACCAGGGTGTCCCCGGCCGTCGACGCGGCATGGGTCACGGCGAGGTCCCGGAAGCCGAGCCCGCCGGTCGTGAACATCGCCTCGACGCGGCGTGCGACGACCCGGCCGGCGCGGGCGCCGGCGCGCCCGACGGCGGTCGCCGCCCGGACGGACCGGGAGGCGTCGTCCGCCTCTGAGGGCAGCGGCGTCGAGGGTTCGTTCACACCTCGACGTTAGCCTTCGGTGATCTCCCGCTCGGCCGCGTCGGCGAAGCGTTCCATGAGGCGGGCGAGTCGGTCCGCGTCCTCAGGGGTGAACGACTCGAGGATGCGGGCCAGCATCCGCACGTGGAAGTCGGTGAGCCGCTCCGCCTCGGCACGGCCGGCGTCGGTGAGGGTGAGGCAGACCGCGCGGCGGTCGGCGGGATCGGCCGTCCGGCTGACGAGCCCGGTCGTGACGAGACCGTCCACCAGCCGCGAGGCACTCGACACGTGCTGCCGGCAGGCGTCTGCCACCTCGCGGACCTGCCGCGCCCCGTCGGCGATGGCCTCGAGCGCGGCGCTCTGCGACGGGGAGAGCCCCGTCTCGGCCTCGAGGAGGCGCCAGATCTCGCCGCCGAGTCGGCGGACGCGCTCCACGGCGCGGGTGACCTCGCCAGCGGCGCGGACACGGTGCGGGTCGAGTGAACGCCCTGGGTGGCCCCCGCCGGAGGCAGGAGACGGGGCCGCGGGCGACGGCATGACCATGGCGCGCTCCCTGCGCTCGCCTGCGCAGATTCGATTCGACCGGCAGGTGTTGCGGGTCGATACTATTGCGGCGCGCAAATATCTGCACCCTCCTCGTCGGCGAGGTTCCTCCCGTGGATCTGTTTCTTGGTGCCCTGCGGCGAGCCGTGCGCTCGCACCCCGGTCTGCTCGTGGTGGCCGCGCTCGTCCTGAGCGGCGTGTTCGGTGCGCTGTCCGGCCAGCAGGTGCAGCAGCAGGGCTTCGAGAACTTCGTGCCGGACAACCCGGCTGCCCGTGCGTCCCAGCGCATCGCCGACGAGTTCCAGGGCGCCAAGGCCACGGTCGCGCAGGTCGCCGTCTTCGCCGACGGCGGCGGGGACGTGCTGAGTCCCGCCGGGATCGCCGCGGCGAACGAGATCCGCCGCCAGCTCCAGGCGAACCCGACCGTCGCGGCGGCGCTCGCCGATCGCGGCGGGCAGCCGGCGATCATGACCTACGCCGACCTGGTGCTGCGGGCCGCGCAGGCACGCGGCGTGGACCCGGCCACGCTCGACGACGACGCCATCGACCAGCTCTACACCGCCGCGCTCCGACAGCTTCCCGAGGCCCAGCGCGGCCAGGTCGCGACGCTGCTCGGCGGCGAGGTGCAGGGCGGTGACGCGACCGCCGGCATGGTCCTCGTCTTCCTCCAGGGCGACTCGTCGCAGGCAACCGGTGCGACCGACCAGTCGCCGGTGGTCCGCAAGGCGCTGCTCGCCATGGGCGACCTCGACGTCGCTGCACCCGGCTACGACGTCCGGCCCTTCAACTTCGAGCTGCTGTCGAACGAGGTGAACGAGAAGATCACCTCACAGCTGAGCAAGCTCCTCGGCGTCGCGTTCCTGCTCATCATCCTCATCCTGATCGCGATCTACCGCAACGCCCTCGACGTCGTCGTCTCCCTCGTCGGCCTCGGCATGACGATCGTGTGGATGCAGGGCATCTCGACGCTGCTCGGCCCCGCGTTCCTCGGCTGGACCGGCGGGATGAGCGAGATGGCGATGGCCATCCCGATCCTGCTCATCGGTCTGGGTGTGGACTACGGCATCCACCTCACCATGCGCTACCGGGAGGAGCGGGGGCTCGGCGAGGCGCCGGTTGCCAGCGCCGACCGGGCCATCGGTGCCGTCGGCGTCGCCCTGCTGCTCGCGACGATCACGACCGTCGTCGGCTTCCTCACGAACCTCACGAACCCGCTGCCGCCCCTGCGCGACTTCGGGGTCTTCGCCGCCGTCGGTGTCGCCTCCGCCTTCATCATCATGCTCACCTTCGTGCCGGCGGTCCGGCTGCTCGTGGACCGGTGGCGCGACCGGCGGGGCAGCCTGAAGCCCGTCCGGGTCCGCGACGACGGCCACCCGTCGCTGCTGGGCCGGCTGAGCGCCGAGTTCACGCCCTACGCCGTGCACCACCCGTGGAAGGTCCTGGCGGTCGCCGGGGTCGTGACGCTGGTCGGCGCCGGCGGTGCGACGCAGCTGTCGACGCAGTTCTCCAACACCGACTTCTTCCCGAGGGACTCGCAGGCGCTCAAGACGGTCAACGAGGTCACCGACGCCTTCGGCGGTGACGTGGCCGAGTCCACGAGCGTGCTCGTCGAGGGCGACGTTGCGACGCCGGCGGCCCTGCAGGCGCTCGTCGCGTTCCAGCAGGGGCTGGCCGACGACGCGGACGTGCGCACCTTCGACGGCCGACCGCAGGTCGAGTCCGTGCTGAGCCGCATCCAGCAGATCGCGATGCTGGCCCAGCAGCAGGGCCAGCAGCCCGGCCAGGCTCAGGCCGGGGACCAGGCCACCGGCGGCCAGGCCACCGGTCAGGGCCAGACCCCTGCGGTCGATCCGGCAGCGATCGCGACGCTGGTGCAGCAGTCGCAGGCCGCCGGCATCCTCGGCGGTGGCCAGGTCAGCGACAGCGCCGACGTGGGCGCGCTCTACGACGCGCTGCTCGCCGTCGACCCCACCGCCGCCAGCCTGCTCTCCCCGGACGGGCAGGGCGGGTACGACGCGACCGTGGTGCGGGTGTCGACCACCTCGGGCGACACGGTCAGCCAGCTGGTCGACGACCTGAACGCGGACGCACAGCCGCTCACCGGCGCCGGACTCGACGTGTCGCTGACCTCGGACCCGATCCTGATCAACACGGTCATGACCGAGCTGCAGGCCAGCCAGGTCCGCTCGCTCGTCTACACGCTGGTCGCATCGATGCTGATCCTCGCGCTCGTCTTCTGGTTCCGTGAGCGCAAGCCCATGCTCGGCGTCCTCGCCATCCTGTCGGTCGCGGTGGTGGTCGCCTGGGTGCTCGGCCTCATGGCGGCCGTGGGCATCCCCTTCAACGTCATGACCGCCATGGTGTCGGCGCTGGCCATCGGGATCGGCGTGCCCTTCGGCATCCACGTCGTCAACCGGTTCCTCGAGGATCGCCGACGCCATCCCGACACGTTCGAGGCCATGCGCCTCACCCTGCAGCACACCGGCGGCGCGCTCGTCGGGTCCGCGCTGACGACGATCGCCGGGTTCGGGGTGCTGATGCTGTCGAGCGTCCCACCCATGCAGCAGTTCGGGTTCGTCACGGCCGTTACGATCGGCTTCGCCCTGCTCTCCAGCATCATCGTCCTGCCGGCGATGCTGGCGCTCTGGGCTCGGCGCCATGCCGCGCCGGTGGAAGCCGGCGACGGTGATCGCAGCCGTGAGGCGGAGCGGGTCGCCGGCGTCTGACCGCGTCACACCGCCTGACATGACGAAGGGATCGGTGTGGACGAGGCGCTCCTGCTCGGGGTGGCCGGCATCATCGTGCTCGGCATCGCCGCCCAGTGGGTCGCGGACCGGCTGCGCCTGCCGTCCATCCTGCTCCTGCTGCTCGGCGGGTTCGTGGCCGGCCCCGTCCTCGGGCTGCTGGACCCGGATGCGCTCATCGGCGAGGTCCTGCCGGCGCTCGTGTCGCTCGCCGTCGGCATCATCCTCTTCGACGGCGGGCTGAGCCTGCGCTTCACCGAGATCCGTGAGGTGCGGGTCGTCGTCCGCCGACTGATCACGGTCGGTGCCCTCGTCACGATCGCCGTCGCGACCCTCGCCGCGCGCTTCCTGCTGGACTTCGACTGGCGGCTGTCGCTCCTGCTCGCATCCATCCTGGTGGTGTCCGGACCGACGGTCGTCCTGCCGCTGCTGCGCCACATCCGTCCCTCGGCGCGCCTGGGATCCGCGATCAAGTGGGAGGGGATCTTCATCGACCCGATCGGGGCCGTCCTCGCGGTCCTCGTCTTCGAGGTGATCCTGGTGGGCGCCGAGGGCCAGCACTTCACCCTCGCGGTGCTCCTCGGGCTCCTCGTCACCGGGGCCGTGGGTGCGCTCGTCGGCGTGGCCGCCGCCTGGCTCCTCGTCAGCGCCCTCAAGCACTACCTCGTGGCCCACCATCTCGAGATCCCCGTGACCGTCGGGATGGTCGTGCTCGCCTTCGCCGGGTCCAACCTCGTCCGGCCGGAGTCCGGGCTGCTCGCCACGACCATCATGGGTGTCGCGATGGCGAACCAGCGCTCCGTGCCGGTCCGCCACATCGTCGAGTTCGGCGAGACCGTCGGGGTGCTGCTCACCTCGGTCCTGTTCGTGGTGCTCGCGGCCCGGCTCGAGCTCGCCGACTTCGCCGGGCTCGGATGGTCCATCCTGGTCTACCTCGCGATCCTCGTCCTCGTCGCGCGGCCGCTGGCCGCCGCCCTGTCCACCGCCGGGTCCGAGATGCGCTGGCAGGAGCGGGTGGTCGTCGGCTGGATGGCCCCGCGGGGGATCGTGGCGGCCTCCGTGGCCAGCGTCTTCGCGCTCCGTCTGAGCGACGCCGGGGTCGCCAAGGCCGAGCTGCTCGTGCCCTACGTCTTCTCCGTCATCGTCGGGACCGCGCTCGTCTACGGGCTGACGGCGGCGCCCCTGGCCCGGGCGCTCGGCGTCGCCGACCCCGACCCGCAGGGGATCGTGCTCGTCGGTGCACACGCCTGGGCGCGCCGGATCGGCGAGACCCTGTCGGCCGCCGGGTTCCGGGTCCTGATGATCCCGACCAACCGCCACGACCTCGCCGCCGCCCGCCTGCAGGGGCTCGCCGTCCACCCCGGCTCGATCCTCGAGGAGGACGCGCTCGAGCACGTGCGCCTCGAGGGCATCGGCTGGATGGTGGCGATGACCCAGAACGAGGAGTTCAACTCGCTGGCGGCGCTGCGCTTCATCGACCGGCTCGGCCGCAAGCACGTCTTCCAGCTCCCGGCGGACCGCGAGCCAGGCACCGACCGCGAGGTCACCCACGAGCTGCGCGGCCGCCTCGCCTTCGGGGACGACGCGACCTTTCATGCGATCAGCCAACGGTTCGCCGACGGGGCGGTCGTCAAGCGGACGAAGCTGTCGGAGGAGTTCGGCTTCGACGACTTCTGTGCCACCTACGACGGCAGCGTCCTGCCGCTGTTCCGCATCCGCGACGGGCAGCTCCACGTCGTGTCCCAGGACGACCTCGACGCGCGCCCCGGCGACCTCGTCGTCAGCGTCGTCCCCGGCCCCGACGTCGAGGCGACCCGGCGGCAGGCCGCGGCCGAGCAGGACGAGCGGCGTGAGGCCGCGAGCCGCGTCGCCCAGGAGACCGCCGACGGTCACTGATCACGGCTCGTCCGTCCGACGCGGCGGGATGACGTCCACGCGCCGGGTGCACGCGATCGCAGCGACGGCACGTCGCCCGGTAGCCCCGCGGGTAGATCTGCACGTCGAGCCGCCGGCCGCACCGGTCACAGAACCGGGGCGGGTCGAGCACCAGCGCCTGGGCGCAGCGCTCGTGTCCGGCGCTGCCGGGCGTGCCGGCGGTACCACAGGCGGGACAGAACGGAGCGCTCACCGCCGCTGCCGTCTCGCCGGTGGCACGGACCGGAGCGGGTAGGCGCGGCCCGGGCTGATCAGAGCACGTCCTGCAGCGCCCGGACGGGCACGTCCAGGTCGTTGAGCATCTGCAGGTCCTGCTGGGGCGACTGGCCGAGGGTGGTCAGGTAGTTGCCGATGATGAGTCCGTTCACGCCGCCGAGGATCCCCGCGCCGGCGAGGTCGGCGAGCGCCACCTCGCGGCCGCCGGCCAGCCGGAGCAGGGTCCAGGGGAGCGCGAACCGGAACAGGGCGATGGCGTGCAGCGCCTCACGCGGCGTGAGCGGCGTCCGGGTCGCCAGCGGCGTGCCGGGGCGCGGGTTCAGGAAGTTCAGCGGCGTCTCGGTCGGGCGGAAGGCGGCGAGCTCGAGCGCCAGCTCGGCGCGCTGCACCGGGGTCTCGCCCATGCCGACGATGCCGCCGGAGCACACCTCCATGCCGTGGTCGGCGACGAGCTCGAGGGTGCGGTGACGCTCCTCCCAGGAGTGGGTGCCGACGATCGACGGGAAGAAGGAGCGGGCGGCCTCGAGGTTGTGGTTGTACTTGACCACGCCGGCGTCGGCGAGGCGCTGCGCCTGATCCTCGTCGAGGATCCCGGCGGACACGGCCACCTGCATCCGGGTGTTGGCCTGTACGGCCGCGGTCAGCTCGAGGATGTTCGTCATGAGCCGCTCGTCGGGGCCGCGGACGGCGTAGACGATGCAGAACTCGCTGGCGCCGGCCCTCTGGGCGTCGGTCGCCGCCTCGATGACCTCGTCGACGCGCAGCAGCGGCTGGGGCTTGACCAGCGTGTCGAAGACGGACGACTGCGAGCAGAACGAGCAGTCCTCCGGGCACCCGCCGGTCTTGCCGGACACGATCGACTCGAGCGCGACCTCGTCGCTCGTCCACGCCACGCGCACCCGATGGGCAAGGTCCAGCAGGGCGTCGAGCACGGTGGCGTCGCCCAGCGGCGCGTCGGGGTCGACGGTCGCGAGTGCGTAGACCTGCGTCGGGTCGAGCTCCTCGCGGCGGTCGAGCAGCCGTTGCTCGCACGCCGCGATCAGCGCCTGCGGGTCCCCGGCGAGCGCCGCGACCGCGGCGGCGTCGTACGGCGGCGTGGTCGGCACGACGGTCGAATCGGGGGAGGACATCACGGCACCTCGCGGTGGTCGGGAGCGGGGGGAAGTCGGGTGTGGGCGTGCGCCGCCAGCCAGCGGGCGCGGTCGAAGCGACCGCCGAGCTCGGTCGCGAACCAGTCGCGGGCGGTCGCGAGCGCGCCGGCGTCGAGCGGCTGCACGTCGGGGACCACCCCGAGCAGGCGGTGGCTCGCGATCGTGTCCAGGTCGACGCCGTTCGTCTGCGTCGCGAGGTCGGGATCCGCGGGGTAGCGGGCCACGACGATCCCGGCCACCTCGAGTCCGCGGCGACGGGCCGCCTCGATCGTCAGGGCCGTGTGGTTCAGCGTGCCGAGACCGGGGCGCACGACGACGAGCAGCGGCAGCTCGCACTCCTCCGCGAGCTCGGCGACCGTGGCCCGGTCGGTCGTCAGCTCGACGAGGAGCCCGCCGGCGCCCTCGACGACGAGCTCCGCGTCGGGGAACGCTGCCGCTGCCTCACGCACGACGCCGACGAGCTCGGTCAGCCGCAGCGCCTCGCCGGCCATGCGTGCCGCGGTCGCCGGCGCGAGGCTCGGCCCGATCACCGGACCGGTGATCGTCGGCACGTCGGCGAGCGCGGCCACGTCGGCGGCGTCGTCGTCGCCGTCCGCGGCACCCGACTGGACCGGCTTCACGTAGACCACTGCGCGGCCGGCGTCCCGCAGACACCGGCACAGCGCCGCGGCGGTCACCGTCTTGCCGATGCCCGTGTCGGTCCCGGTGACCACCCAGCCTCTCATGCGGCGGCCGCCAGCGCATCGGTGAACACCGCGACGGCGTGGGCGATGTCGGCATCGGTGTGGGTGGCCATCACCGTCGCTCGCAGCCGAGCGGTCCCCGGCGGCACCGACGGGGGGCGGACCGCAACGGCGAGCACGTCACGGGCGAGCAGATGCTGCATCGCCGCGAGCGCCCGGTCGTTGTCGCCGATGAGGACCGGCACGATCGCCGCGCGGGGGACCGGCACGTCGTAGCCGGCGCTCCGCAGGGCGTCCGCGAGCCGCGTCGCGAGGGCGCACACCCGGGTACGCCGGTGCGGTTCGCGCCGGGCGATCGTCAGCGCTGCGTGGGCGGCGGCGACCGCCGGGGCCGCCAGGGCGGTGTCGAAGATGAAGGGCCGGGCACGGTTGCGGAGCCACTCCACGAGGGTGGCGCTCCCGGCGACGTACCCGCCGGTGCTGGCGAGGGCCTTGGACAGCGTGCCGACGATCGCGTCGACCCGGTCGTCGCAGCCGAGCAGCGCGGCGGTGCCGCGCCCGTCAGGACCGACGACGCCCGACCCGTGCGCGTCGTCGACGACGACCGCCGCGCCGTGACGTTCGGCGGCGTCGCACAGCGCCGGGAGTGGCGCGAGGTCCCCGTCCATCGAGAACACGCCGTCGGTGACCAGCAGCCGGCGGCCGGGCGCGTCCGCGAGCAGCCGCTCCGCGTGCGTCGCGTCGCCGTGACGGTAGACGCGGACCTCGGCACCTGACAGCCGGCACGCGTCCACGATCGAGGCGTGGTTCAACGCGTCGGAGACCACCGTGTCGCCGCGGCCGACCAGCGCCGTGACCACCGCCAGGTTCGCGAGGTACCCCGAGGACAGCAGCACGGCGTCGTCGGTGCCCTTCCATCCCGCGAGGTCCTTCTCGAGGTCGCGGTGCAGCGACTGTCCGCCGGTGATCAGCCGCGAGGCGCCCGAGCCCGTCCCAAAGCGACGGGCGGCATCAGCGGCGGCCTCGATCACCGCAGGGTGCTCCGCCAGGCCCAGGTAGGAGTTGCTGCACAGGTGCAGGACCCGGCGGCTGCCGCCGTCGACCTCGAGGTCGAGCCAGGGGCCGGCCGGGCCGCGGTGGTGACGCAGGGAGCGGCGCAGCGTGGCCGCGTCGAGCTCGGCCAGGGCGTCGTCGAGCCAGGCGAGCGGACCGGTCACGCCGGGACACCCGAGAGGGCGCTGGTCACGCGCGCGACCGCGGCCGCGGTGCGCTCGACGAGGAAGCGCAGGTCCCGCACCGCCATGGCCGGCGCCGGCATGAGCACGAGCACGTCGCCGAGCGGACGCAGGATGATCCCGTCCTCGCGCAGCGCCTCGCAGACCCGCTCGCCGACGAGGAGGCCGGCCGGGAACGGCTCCCGGGTGTCGCGGTCGGCGACGAGCTCGACGCCGCACATCAGCCCGCGTTGCCGGACGTCGCCGACGTGTGGCAGCTCGTCGAGGGCGGTGAGCGCGTCGGCGAGCACGGCCGCCTTCTCGCGCACCATCGCCGGCAGGTCCTCGGCCACGAACAGGGCCAGGTTCGCGTCGGCCACGGCCGCCGCCAGCGGGTTGCCGGCGTAGGAGTGGCCGTGGTAGAGCGTGCGGCCGTCCTCCGGCCCGCCGAGGAAGGCCTCGTAGATCTCCTCGGTCGCGAGCGTCGCGCTCATCGGCAGGTAGCCGCCGGTCAGCCCCTTGCCGACGGCCATCAGGTCGGGACTGATCCCGTCGAGCTCGCTCGCGAAGGCCGCACCGGTCCGACCGAAGCCGGTCGCGACCTCGTCGACGATCAGCAGGACCCCGTGGCGGTCGCAGATCTCGCGCAGCCGACGCAGATGCCCGTCGGGGGCGGTGATGATCCCCGAGGCGCCCTGCACGAGCGGCTCGGTGATCACGGCCGCCACCCGGTGGCCCTCGGCCGCGAGCACGTCCTCGAGCGTGTCGGCGCACGCGAGGTCGCACGAGGGGTGGGTCAGCCCCAGGGGGCAGCGGTAGCAGTAGGGCGACGCGATCCGACGGGTTTCGAAGAGCAGGTCGCCGTAGAGCGCGTGGAAGGTGTCGTTGCCGCCGACGCTGACGGCCCCGATCGTGTCGCCGTGATAGGCGTTGTCGAGGCACACGAACAGGTCGCGGTCGTCGTCGCCCCGGTGCCGCCAGTAGGCGAACGCCATCTTCAGGGCGACCTCGACCGCCGCGGCGCCGTTCTCGCTGAAGAACGCCCGGGTCAGCCCCTCGGGCGCCAGCTCCACGAGCCGCTGCGCGACCGAGATGGCCGGCGGGTTCGTCAACCCGAGGAACGTCGCGTGGGGGAGCGCGTCGACCTGGGCGTGCAGTGCCGCCAGCAGCTCGGGACGGTCATGGCCCCACAGGTTGACCCACAGCGACGAGTTGCCGTCGAGGTATCGGCGACCGTCGGTCGCGACGAGCCAGCACCCCTCACCCCGCTCGACGACCAGCGGCTCAGCCGCCGCCCACCGCTCGTGCTGGGTGAACGGATGCCAGACGAAGCGGTGGTCGCGGGCGGCCAGGTCGCGGGTTCTCGTGTCCATGGTCGGTCAGGCTACGAGCGCACGACGTCACGGCCAAGCCCGCCACCGTTCAAGTCGCGCCCGACGCGCGTCGATGACCCTCGAGGACCACTAACGAAACCGGGACGGACCCATGCAGCGACTGTTCGCCGACGAGCGGGGGTTCTCGCTCGTGGAGCTCCTCGTGGTCGTCATCGTCATCGGCATCCTGGCCGCCATCGCGGTCCCGGTCTTCCTGAACCAGCGCCAGAAGGCCTGGGACGCGATGAGCAAGTCCGACGTCCGGGCGATGTCCAAGCTCGAGTTCAGCGTCATGGACGACTCGGGATCGTTCGCCTCGACCATCACCCAGCTCGAGCAGCAGGGCTTCGTCCGGTCGGACCCGGATCACCACACCCACGCGGTGTGCCGCACGGGCAGCACCGACCACCCCGAGTACATCGTGGCCGCGAAGCACGACGGCGCCGGCGTGTGGCTGGTGGCCAGCGACCAGGGCGTGGTCGCCGAGGGCACGAGCGACGACATCGTCGACGCGATGACCGCTGTGGACAGCCTCTGCAGCCCGGACGTGCGCACCCCGTAGGAGCGTGGGCTTCGCGCCGCGTGCCCTCATGTGGAACGCTCCCGAACGGATCGTTCGGGAGGCGAGCATGAGCGAGCACGTGGAGGGCGTCGACGCAGGAGCCGTCGCGGACTGGCTGGCCGAGCGGGTGGCCACGGTGGCGCCACCTCTCGACTTCGAGGTCATCCAGGGCGGCCGGTCGAACCTGACCTTCACGGTGAGCGACACCGACGGACGGCACTGGGTCCTGCGCCGGCCGCCGCTGCACAGCGTCCTCGAGTCGGCCCACGACATGGGACGCGAGCACCGCATCATCGCCGCGCTCGCGGACACCGACGTGCCGGTCCCGCCCACGGTCGGGTTCGAGCCCGACGGCGACGTGATCGGGGCGCCCTTCTACGTCATGGACTTCGTGGACGGACCGGTCATCCGTGACCTGCAGGCCGCCGAGAACGTCCTCGACGAGGCCGGTCGGCGGCGGGCCACCGAGTCGCTGGTCGACGTGCTCGTCTCCCTGCACGCCGTCGACCCGGACGCCGTCGGCCTCGGGGACCTCGGCCGGAAGCAGGACTACATCGCCCGGCAGCTGCACCGCTGGCACGGCCAGTACGAGAAGGGCAAGGCCCGCGAGGTCCCGCTCATCGACGAGGTCCACGACCGGCTCGCCGCAGCCATCCCCGCCCAGCAGGACGCGACGATCGTCCACGGCGACTACCGGCTCGACAACCTCATCCTCGCCCCGACCGGCGAGGTCCGCGCGGTCCTCGACTGGGAGCTCTGCACGCTCGGCGACCCGCTCGCCGACGTGGGCCTGCTCATGGTGTACTGGTCCGAGCCGGGCGACGAGACCGTGCCGCTGCTGTCGGCCCCGACGACCGCCGACGGGTTCCCGCGCCGTGCCGAGGTGGCGCAGCGCTACGCCGAGCGGTCCGGTCGTGACCTGTCCGAGCTCGACTACTACGTCGCGTTCGGCTTCTGGAAGCTCGCCGTCATCCTCGAGGGGGTCTACGCCCGCTTCTCCGCCGGCGCCTACGGCGAGACGGACGACAGCTTCAAGCAGTTCGGCGACATCGTCATCCGGCTGGCCGAGCGGGCCGCGGCGACGGCCGAGCAGGTCGGCCGATGAGCGGCGGGTCGTCGGCCGGGCGCGGGCTCCTCGTCGACTACGGCGGGGTGCTGACCGCGTCGCTGGGCCCCTCGTTCCGGGCGTTCGAGCGCACCCACGAGCTGCCGTCCGGGACGGTGCTGCGCATGCTCGCGGAAGCCTACGAGCGTGACGCCGAGCACAACCCGATCGCCCGGTACGAGCGTGGCCAGACGAGCCCGGAGGACTTCGAGTCCGCCCTGGCCGGGCTGTTCGCCGGGATCGGCTTCGAGGTGCCGGCGGCCGACATCAAGACCCGTCTCTTCGGCGAGCTCACCCCCGAGGGCCGCGTCTGGGACCTGGTCGCGCAGGCGCACGGCGCCGGTGTGCACACCGGCCTGCTGTCGAACTCGTGGGGCACCGAGGGGTACCCGCGCGAGAAGATCGCCGCCCATTTCGACACGGTCGTCATCTCCGGCGAGGTGGGGCTGCGCAAGCCCGACCCGCGCATCTTCCGGCTCGCGGCCGACCGGCTGGGCCTGCCGGTCGAGGCGTGCGTGTTCGTGGACGACCTCGACCTCAACGTCGAGGCGGCCGAGGCCATCGGGATGAAGGGGGTCGTCCACCGCGACGACCAGAGCACGGCGTCGGCGCTGTCGGCGCTGCTCGACCTCGACCTGTGCGTGGGCTAGGCGTCAGCCACCGGGCGCCGGTGCGGGGTTCTCGTCCAGCGCCAGCGCCGCCGGCGTGCGTTCCTTGAGGAACCAGCCCGCGAGCGCGGCCACGAGCACGACGACGCCCGCCAGCCAGTAGGCCGCCGATACCGAGACCTCGTCCGCCAGTGCGGCGAACAACGGTGTGCCGATCCCTTCGGCGGCGATCAGGGCGGCGATCATCGTGCCGGTGATCTGCGCCATCCGTGTGGCCGGGGCGAGACGGACGAAGGTGAGCTGCGGTCCGATGACCCAGGCGGCGCCGGAGCCGATCAGGAAGTTCGCTGCGGCGAACCACGCCGGCGTCCGCCCCAGCGCCGCGATGCCGAAGGCCAGCGACAGCCAGGCGAGGTGGGTGAGCTGCACCGACGGGCGGCCGACGTGGGGGAGCCGGCCGATGAGGACCATCGTCGCGGCCTGCCCGGCCGGCGCGGCCGCGAAGACGAGCGGCGCCCACGCGCTCCCCTGGGCGGCGCCCGCCGCGAGCGCCTCCGGGAGCGCGCCGACCATCGCCGTCACGCAGACGAGCACCGCGAGCAGCCGCAGCACCGGGTGATCCCAGATGTCGTGGAAGCCCGCTGTCACCGGTGGACGCTCACGCCGGTGGGGTCGCCCGAACGAGAGCTTCGCGAGGAACCAGGCGCCCACCAGGAAGCTGACGACGTCCACGAGCAGGGCCGTGGACGCGCCGACCCACAGCACGAGGGAGGTGCCGGCACCGAAGCCGATGACCTGGCTCGTCTGCTCGGTCGTGCCGAGCATGGCGAGCAGGGGGCCGCGCAGCTCGTCGGGGACGCCCTCGGCCATGGCCGCGGACCGCACGGACACGACGGCCGTGCGGATGGCGCCGAGCACCGCCGCCGCGGCGAAGACGGGCGCGAGTCCGCCGAGCAGCAGGGGCAGCAGGACGGTGGCGGCGCCGGCGAGCTGCAGTCCGACGAGTGCGCGCCCGCGCGGGATCTGGTCCAGCCAGCTGCCGGCCAGCACCCCTGACAGGAGCCCGGGCAGTGCGCCGACGGCGAAGATGGCGGCCGCTCCGAGGACGAGCCCGCTGCGGGCGTGGGCCACGAGCATGAGCGCCGACAGGCCGATGTAGTCACCGACCACGGAGACGGCCGTGGCAAGCCACAGGTGGCGCACGACCGGGTGGCGAAGCGCGTCGCCGTACCGGACCACGTCCTGCTGCCTCCCGCCCACCACGCGCTCCCATCCCGGTCTTCGACCTGTCGGACGTCCCCTGTGGTCGAGATCGTAGGTGGCGGGTGGTTAGGCTGGTGGCATGGCGAACAACGAACCCTCAGAAGACCGGCTGGCGCTCTTCATCGACCACGAGAACGTGGCGATCGGCGCTCGCGACATCGGCGTGAAGTTCGAGCTGGCTCCGCTGCTCGACGCACTCGCCGAACGGGGCCGCCTCATCGTGCGGCGCTCCTACGCGGACTGGAACCTGTTCCGTGAGGATCGTCGAGGCATGGTGGACGGCAACGTCGAGCTGATCGAGATCCCCCAGCGCTCCGACTCGGTGCGCAAGAACGCCGCGGACATCCAGATGGCGGTCGACGCCATGGAGCTCGCGATGACCCGCGACTACGTCTCGGTGTTCGTGATCGTGTCCGGGGACTCCGACTTCACGCCGCTGGTGAGCAAGCTCCGCGAGCACAACAAGCGGGTGATCGGGGTGGGCCTCAAGGGCTCGACGTCCCAGATGCTCCCACCGGCGTGCGACGAGTTCATCTTCTTCGACCGGCTCGAGGGCATCAGCCGCCGCGACAGCAAGAGCAGTGGCGGCCCGAGCCGCAAGAAGTCGAGCGGTGCGAAGGGCAACGGCAAGCACACCAGCCACGCGAAGAAGTCGTCGCAGAAGCAGGACCTCGAGGCACTGAAGCGACTCATCACGAAGACGCTGTCCGGCCTGCAGTCATCGGCGGCCGGCGCCATCCAGGCGTCCAACCTCAAGCGTGCGCTGCTGCGCAAGGATCCGACGTTCTCGGAGATGGACTACGGCTTCCGCGGCTTCCGGGAGTTCCTGCGCCACCTCGAGTCGGACGGGCTCATCAGCCTGACGGAGGGCAGCGCCCCCGGCGACCCGGAGGTCGACTTCCCCGACAAGGACAAGTCGGAGGAGAAGGCATTCGAGCTGCTGCGGGACGTTGTTCGCGATCTCATGAAGGAGCTCGGTGGCGACCCGCCCCTGTCCGGCCTCAAGGACCAGCTGCGCAAGCGCGAGCCCGACTTCTCCGAGAAGGACTTCGGCTACTCCGGCTTCCTCCAGTTCTGCAAGGCGGCCGTCACGCGCGGCTACGTCGAGATGGACTGGGAGGACGACGACGAGGAGTACTACCTCTACGTCGAGGGCGTCGAGATCCCGGCCTGACCTGCGGTTTCGTTCCTCGGGGTTGCGCTCGTGACAACGAGATGACAACGAAAACGGTCACTCAGCGTCCAGGATGACGCTCGCGAGCGTGTGGGCGATGTGCTCGTCGGCGGTCGGCAGGACGTGGCTGTAGGTGTCGAGGGTGATCGCAACACTCGAGTGGCCAGTCGGTGAAGGATTCCTTCCACGTCGGACAGCGCCTCTGACGTGGCCCTTCATCGCTGCTCCTCTCGATCCTCGATCGTGGCTGTCTCCACCGACGGCCGCGGACGAACCGTGTGCTCGGGTGTGGATGACTCGGGCGGACGAGGGTGCGGTCCATGGCTCGCGCCCGGTCGGATGTGGCTCCCGCCCTGCGGAGGACGTCCGTAGACTGGGGGTATGACGCCGGACCAGCTCCTGGAGCGCATCACCGTGGATCCCCAGGTCTGCGGTGGGAAGCCGTGCGTCCGTGGCCATCGCATCTGGGTTTCGTTGGTCCTCGGGCTGCTGGCCGAAGGGATGAGCGTCGACGACGTGCTGGGGGAGTACCCGCAGCTCGACGAGGCGGACGTACGGGCATGCATCGCGTACGGCGCCAAGCTCGCCGATGGCCGTTTCGTGGACCTGGCCGAACCGGTGTCATGAGGCTGAAGCTCGATGAGAACCTCGGGCGATGGGTCGAGCAGCGGTGTCGGGACGCCGGACACGATGTTGCCACGGTCCACGACGAGGGACTCGCCGCCGCCGACGACCGAACGATCTTCGAGGCGTGCGTGCTCGAACGGCGAGCGCTCATCACGTTGGACCTCGACTTCTCGAACCCGATGCGCTTCGACCCGACGGAGTCGGCGGGGATCGCGGTGCTGCGGGTACCGGCGTACCCCACGCGTAAGGACCTCGACGAAGCGGTCGAGACCCTCCTCGCAGGCCTGGATACCAGGACCTCGATCGCCACCTGTGGGTGGTGCGCTCCGATCGCATCCGTGAGTTCGACCCCGGCCGTTCGTGAGCCTCTGCTGCAGCGCGGACGCGTCGGGAGCCCGTGCATCCCGGTCAGGCAACCGCGCCCTCGTTCGTGCCCGTTTGGACGCCGAGCATGGCGAGGAACTTGGCGGTGGGGACGAGGATCCGTCGGCCGATGCGGATGACGGGGATCTCGCCGCGGGCGACGGCGCGGTAGGCGGAGCTTCTGCTGATCCCGAGGATCTCGGCGGCCTGTTCGACGGTGAGGGTGGCGGGTAGCGATTGGTAGTCCATGTCGTTCCTCCTGGCATCGGTGCTTCCATGGAGGGAGTCCGCACCGGGCGTCCTCGTTTGTGACATCGGGTTGGTCCGGATGGTCAGCGGCCGCGGCGGGTGCGCGTGGTTCTCCCTCCGTCAATAGAGGGCCCGAATCGGGGGTCCGGTGTGACAGGGAGGGTCGCGATGCCTGTGGATGGCGGTCAGCGTGTGAGGCTGCGTCCGAGGGTTCGGCTGCGTTCGCGGACCGGGTGGTGGTCGAGCTGCCAGCCGTGCGGGAGCGCTTCGGTGAGGGCGCGGATCGCCGCGCGACGCTGGTCACGTTGTCCGGGGTCGGCGCCGGGGTGGCCGAGCGGGTGGGACTGGTTGGTGATGCCGAACCGGACCCGGTAGGACTCGACGGTGCGCACCGCCTCGGCCCAGCAGCGGCGGCCTTGCTCGTCTGTGGGCGGTCCGCCGATGGAGGTGAGGATGTAGCGGGGAGGCTGCCGGACCGCTCGCCGGGTGCGGGTTTCGGCGGCGCGTTCGATGCGCCGCTCGACAGCCGAGAGCTGGCGTCGCCAGGTGCGGACCTGCTGGTCGGGCGCGAGCTCGTCAAGCTGCCGATGGACCGACGCCAGATCGCGGGTGGTGTCGTCGAGGCTGTGCCGGTTGGTGGCGAGTCGCCGGTCGAGGTCGGTGATCTCGTCGCGAACGTCCGGCGCAACCTGCCGATCCCGCCCAGTTGGTCGCGACGGTCCTCGAGGCGTGTCGTGTCGGACTCGATCCGGGCGATGCGCTGCTCCAGCTCGGCGTGGCGTTCGAGCAGGTCGGTCCGGCGGGCGTGGTAGTAGTCGATTTGCCTCGCGAGGCCTCGGCGTTCGATGGCGAGCTGCAGCTCTTCTTGTGAGTCGAGTTGGAGGAAGTCGACCGCGGGGGTCTGTGCGGCGGAGCGTCGCAGTCCGGCGAGGGTTTCCTGGTGGGGGTCGGGTTCTGCCTGTCGGCCGTGGGTGATGTCGTGGGGGTCGGTGGCGGCGGCGTGCACGTAGAGCCGGTTGGACTCGCGTCCGCGGGAGAGCGCGACGTAGCCCCATTCGCGGTAGAGCGTGTCGGAGCCGAGCACGAACCCGTGATCGACCGTCAACCCCTGGGCCTTGTGCCCGGTGATCGCGTACCCGTGCGTGACATGGCCCGCTTCGAGGTATGCCCGCGGGAGCCGGAGCAGCCCGCCCTGGTCGTCGGTGACGAGCAGCCCGCGGCCGTCGATCGCGGCCACCTGCGCGAAGGTCCCGTTGACCACTCCGAGCCGCCGGTCGTTCTTGAGACACAGGACGCGGTCGCCGGAACGGAACTCGCGGCCGCCGACCTCCAGCGTCCGGCCGGTGAGCTGCCCGGTGGCGTCCATACGGAGCCGGGCACGGTCGTTGAGGTCGTCGACGTCGGCTTGGCGGAACGCGATCATCACGGCCTCCTCCGCGCCGACCTGGTCGCGGGCGTGCCACCAGTCCGACACGAGCTGCTCTCGAAGGCTCTCGGCGGTGTCGGCGGTCACGACCCGTCCGTGGGTGTGGTAGAGGTGGAGGGCGTCGGCGGGGTCGCCGTGGCGGAGCCGATCGAGCGCCTCGACCTCCCACCGAGCGGACTGGCGGCGGTTGTCGGTGAGTTCAATGGCGTCGAGCCGGCGGGTGAGGTGCCCGAACAGCCCGCCCGCGTCGATCTCCGGGAGCTGCTTCGGGTCGCCGACGAGGACGACCTTTACCTGCTGCTCGTGGGCGTGGTGGAGGAGCCGTGCGAGCTGGCGGGTGCCGACCATCCCCGCCTCGTCTACGACCAGCACCGATCCCGGCCGCATCGGGGAGCCGGGGCCGACCTCGATCTGGTGGAGCAGCCGGTGGATCGTCGACGACGCGATCCCCGAGGCCTCTTCGAGCCTCGCGGGCGGCGCGGGCGGCCAGGGCGACGCCGTGGACGTCGATGCCGGCACGGCTCCACGCGTCTCGTGCCGCATCGAGGGTGAAGGTCTTGCCGGTCCCCGCCCGGCCCACCACCACGGTGACGCCGTCGCCGTCGCGGGTGAGGCGTCGGAGCATGGCGGCCTGCTCGCCGGTCATCGACGGCCGGGCGGCCAGCACCGCTTTCACCGTGGCGGGGTCGACCACCGCGACGCCTTGTCGTTGACGGGTGACAGCGGTGTTGATGGCGTGCTGCTCGGCCAACAGCAGCCGGCGGGTGGTCATCCGCGGCTCCACCTCGTCACCCGCGATGATCCGTCCGTCCGAGGTGCGGATCGCGTCTACCGAGGACAGCTGCCCACGACGCGCCCCGAGGGCGACCAGCTCCTCCCGGCCGGCCTCGACCACCGCGTCGGCCAGCGTCTCGACCTGCTCGACAGGGGCGCCGTCGGGCAGCCGCTCCGCGACTGCCTGGAGCAGGTCCCGGCGGGCGAACGTCGAGACATGCTCGGTCAGCGCCTCACCGTCGACCAGCTCACCGACCAGCCCGTCGAGATCCGCCTCTCGGGCCTGATGGCGACCGAGCAGGTCGGCGACCTGCCGGGGGTCGTAGCCGCGGGCCTGGGCCTGCCCGGCCCACCGGGCGCGCAGCTCGGGCTTGGTCGGCTGGACGCCTTTGGGGGTACGGGTCTCGAGGGTGGCGACCTGCGCGGCCTTCGCAGACGACTCGCCGCGCTCGGCCATCCGCTCCACGATCTGCTGCCGCCGCTGGGAGAACGCGTCGATGAGCTGCCGGTCAATCCCGTCGATGTCCGCGTAGCCGTTGGTGACCGGACCCCACCGCAGACCGAGCCGGGTGGTGAGTTCGTGACGCAGGTGAGCCTGGTAGAGGACCCCGGCGGTCTTGGCGTGCAGGAAGATCCGGCGCGACTCCAGCGTCCGCCACTTCCCGTCATCCGTGGTGCGGGCGAGGTTGGCCACGAGCACGTGGGTGTGCAGCAACGGATCCCCCGCCCGCGACGTGCGATGCGGAAACGCCGCGACGACCAGCCCGTCGACCTCGACCCGTTCGGTCCCCCCGGCACCCCGGCGGGTCCGGGCCGCATGCTCCTCGACGTACCCGACAGCTGCCTCGACCGCGGCTTCGTGCGCGGCCAGGATCTCGTCGGCGGTGGCAGGGTCGGTGAACGCCCAGGCGAGCGACACGGACTTCGGCGCCCGAAACGTCAGATCGAACCCCGGCACCTTCCGCGCCGGATGCGACGCCAACCGCTCTCCGGTCGCGGGGTGGTTCCCGGCGAGCACGGCCTTCAGCGCGTCGCCGTCGACCTCGCCGTCGAGCCCGACTGGCTCGAGGCCGCGGCCGATCCACCGGCCCGGTGCCTCACCCCGCCTCAGGTAGTAGTCCTCGGCCCGGTCGACGGTCAGGGAGAGGTAGTAGTCCTCCGAGCCGGGCCCCATCTTGCCGATATTGAGCATCAGCCGAGCCGTCCCGCGGTGAGGCCGCCCGGGGCGGCCGCGGGACCGCTTGTGAGGCCGTTGCCGGGGCGATGCTGCGCGCTGGTCGGGCACTGCAGTGACAGTCTGTGTTCGTCATGCATGCGGGCAGCATGGGCACTGACAGGGCGTCTGTCGAGCGTCGATTCTGGCAGCTAGACGGTTCTAGCAGGCATTGTAGAGGTATCTGGTGTCGTCGGCTGTCAGCACGTGTCAGGTGCTGACGGCCATGCCCCCTCAGACCGATCGCAAACCGTCGGCAACTTCGACGGTCGATGTGCGGCTACCGGACGGCCGTGGCACACGCCGTCACAACCGGCGCTGCCCGTGTGGGACTCCCTTGACGCCAACCGCCTCGTCAAGGAGCCCACCATGCCCGACCCCACCGACCCCGACAGCCCCACCCCGTCGCCGTCACCCGCTCCGCAGGCGGCGACCGTGACCGTCGAACAGGTCGGCGTCCTGCTCGGCGTCTCCCGCCGGGCCGCCTACCGCGCCGCGGCCGCCGGCCACATCCCCACCATCCGCCTCGGCCGCCGCATCCTCGTCCCCACCGCACACCTGCACCGCATGCTCGGCCTCGATCCCACCCCACACGCCACCGACGGCGGCCAGACCCACCGCGGCGCCGCCGACGGGACCGGCCAGGCCGGCCGATGACCACCTACTTCGTCGTGTCCTGGACCGACCCGACCCGGCGGGAGAACGCCCCGTCACCGACCACCCGCGAATACGGCAGCACCACCAGCAAGCAGGCCGCCATCCGTCTCGCTCAGCGGGTGCTGCCGCCCGACACTGAATACCTCGTGACGACCCTCCGCCGCACCGTCCATTGGGGGACGACGGCGTCGCGGAGGCGATCCGCCCGAGTGGGTGATGTGTGGCGGCGCCGGCGGTGATCCGGCTCCGGCGCCGGTTTGGGCGTGCTAGTGGCGCGGACCGGGGTTTGCGATGGCGAAACAGGAGGAGGTTTCCGGTTCTTACGGGCCATGGCGGCTGACCGCGGTCGGTGCTGGGGTGACCGTAGCGCGCGTCCGGTGTCCACGGGGGACCCGCGTGCGGAGGGGTTGCCATGCGGATGGTAGTCGCGCATGTCCGGATCGTTGTTGCCGGGCTGTCGGTGCTGGCGCTGCTGGCGGGGGGGACGGCTCCTGCGAGCGCCGCTCTTGCTCGGGTGGGGGCTCGGCCCGTGGTCGCGGATGTGCATGAGCCGGGGCCGATGGTGACCGGGCCGCCCCCGTCGAGCGATCAGGGCACGTCGGCCAACGCCCGTCGGCCGGAGCCGGCGCCGGCCGGTGAGTCTGTGCGTTCGCGGACGGTGAACTCGCGTACGACGCGGATGGCGGACGGGACGATGCGCACCGAGGTGTTCGCTGGCCCGATCCACTACCGCGACGGGCAGGGCCGGTGGCAGCCGATCGACAGCCGGCTGGTCCCGCCGGTGCAGAGTGTGACCGGCCGGCGCCATGCGCAGCAGGCCGGTGTGGCCGCGACGGTGGCGGCGGCCGGCTACGACGTGACGTTGCCGGAGTCGTTGGCGGGCGTGGTGAGCTTCGATCCGGGCGATGGCACCACGGTCACCAGCCAGCTGGTGGGCGCCGACGCGACCATGGTCCTGTCCGAGCAGGGGGTGGCGACCTACGCCGGGGCGCTGGCCGGGGTGGACGTGCGCCTGACCGCGCTGCCGCAGGGACTCAAGGAGGAGCTGATCCTGACCGACGTGCAGGCGGCCGGCCAGCCGATCCGCTGGCGGCTGTCGTCGAGCCGCGGCCGGATCGTGCCGGGGCCGGCCGGCACACTGCAGGTTCGGGTGGGCCAGAATGCTGCGGTGCTGTTGCCGTCGCCGTATCTCACCGATGCGGCGGGTGACCGTACGCCCGCGGCCTACCGCACCGTGGACACCGAGGCGGGCACGGTCACCCTCGAGCTGGAGGTCGATGGGGACTGGCTGGACGCCCCACAGCGGGTATGGCCGGTGGTGGTCGACCCGACCCTGTACAACCCGGACTACTACTACAACACCGGGGAGGTGACCGGGGGTGCGTCGGTCGGTGACGCGTTCCTGGACGCGGCCAACCCGGGGCTGGCGACCGGAACCTGGCAGTACCTGCAGACGGGCGGCTCCGGGGGGTCGGCGACCCGAGCGGCGCTCAAGTTCGACGTACGCGACGTGTTCGACCATCCTGTGGTGCTCATGCAGGCCAGCGTGCGGCTCTCGCAGCTCAACGGCGTCGCCGACCCGGCGGGCCAGGATCTGGGTCTGTATCCGCTGACCCGCAGCTGGGTCGAGTCGGAGGCCAGCTGGACGCATGCGGACGCGGCCACGCTGTGGGACACCCCTGGCGGCGACACCGGCGGGCTGATCACCAGCACGCTGCCGGCCACCGCTCCGGGGATGCGCGAGTGGCACGTCACCGACGAGGTCCAGGCGTGGCTCGACAGCGACGACGACGCCGCCGACGATGCCGGGTTCGAGCTGCGGCCGGTCGACGAGGCGACCTCCGCGCGGGTCGACTTCGCCGCCTCCGAGTATCCGGACGTGGCTCAGCAGCCACGGCTGTTCCTCGAGTGGGAGTACCCGATGGGGCTCCAGGACCGCTGGAGCTACGAGACCTTCCCGCTCTCGCCCGAGATGAGCGCGACCGTCAACATGGCCTCCGGCAACCTGCACGTGGCCGAGACCGACCTGTCGGTCGCCTCTCGCGGGCTGGCCGCCACCCTGGAGCGCTTCTACGACTCGATGCAGGCCGAACGGCCCACCGACCTCGGGTTCCGCTGGTCGCTGTTCCCCAGCGCCTACGCCAAGCTCTACATCGAGGAGGGCGGATCGCTGGTCCTGCACGGCAGCCCCTACGGCACCCTGCGGTTCTCCGACCCCGACGGCGACGGGATCTACGACTCCCCGCCCGGCATCTCCGCCGACCTGCGCGACGAACGCCACACCGACGACGACCTGGTCGAGCTCGTGTTCCGCAAGACCGGACAGACCTGGCACTTCAACAAGGACTCGCTGCTGCTGGTCAACACCGAGGACCGGTCCGGGATCAACCAGAACTTCCTCGACTACAACGCCGACGGGGACAAGATCACCCAGATGGTCGACTCCCAGTACCGCATCTACCGGTTCAACTACCACCAGTCCACCTACCAGCACATCCTGCTCGATTTCGATCGACGACCTCACCGGTGGCCGCACCGTCGATTACCTCTACGACGCGCCAGACGCCGCCTGGATCCTGGGTGGGGTGACCGATGTCGGCGGCCACACGACCGACTTCGACGGCTGGTCGGACTTCCTCACCCGCGTGACCGCGCCCGACGGGACCGTCACCGAGATCACCTACGTCGACGACAACGGCGACGGGCGGCTCGACAACGACGACACCGGCCGGGTCGCGACCATCACCCTGGCCGCCAACGGCAACACCGACGAGCGGGCGACCTGGGCCTTCGACTACTCGGTGGCCTGGCAGACCACCGTCACCGACCCGGCCGGCCACCACACCGTCTACCAGTTCGACCGGCGAGGCCAGGTCCACACCGTCACCGACGACGCCGGCCGCACCCGCGAACGCAGCTACGACAGCCGCGGCAACGTGACCAGCGACACCACCCCCGACGCCGTGGCCACCAACGGCGCGGCCACCACCTACAGCTACGACACCGCCACCGACAACCTGACCTCGGTGCAGATCCCCACCGGCGCGGTGCAGACCTTCACCTACAACGACGGGGACAACCCCTACGCCCCCGACACCATCACCGACCCGCAGGGCCACACGGTCACCGCCGACTACACCGGCGCCGGGTTCCTGCACACCCTGACCGACACCCAGAGCGGCCAGTCGCCGGTCGTCGGGTGCGACACCGCCGGTTGCACCACCACCGTGCACCGCGGCGCGCCCGACCAGACCGAGGACCTCGTGTACCGCATCGTGCGGCCAGGTGACGCCGCCACCTGGTTCGACTACGACCAGTACGGTCGGGTGACCCGGGTCACCCCACCCGGGCCGCTCGGGGTGACCACCTACACCTACGACACCCTCAACCGGGTCAGCACCGTGACCGACCCCAACGGCAACACCACCACCTACGGCTACGACGCCGAGGACCGGCTCACCCAGATCGTCTACGACGGCGGGGACACGCTGGTCTACGTCTACGACGACGTTGGGGACCTCACAGCCCGGCAGGCCACCGGCAGCCAGGCCGGTACCACCAGCTACGGCTACGACCGCCGCCACCGGGTGACCAGCACCGTGCTGCCCGGCCGGCCCGCGATCGCCTACGGCTACGACCCGCTCGGCAACCTCACCCGCCTCGACGACGGGGTCACCGGCGTGGTCACCTACCAGTACAACAACGTCAACGAACCCACCGCCATCGTCCAGCCCGGCCCGGCCGGCACCATCAGCCTCGCCCACGACGCCGACAGCTTCCTGACCCGCATCGACTACCCCAACGGGCTCACCGTCACCCGCAGCCGCGACGCCGCCGGACGGGTCACCGCCGTCCAGGCCACCACCGCCAGCGGCACCGTGCTCACCGACCACGCCGCCACCTTCACGACCGGACCGTCGGGCACCGACGGGGCGCTGCGTGCCAGCCAGACCGATCTGGTCGCCGGCACCCGCACCGGCTACGGCTACGACACCACCGGCCGGTTGACCGCAGCTGACGTGACCGACACCGCCAGCGGCGTGCGCAGCGCGGCGTGGCGCTACACCTACGACGCCCGCGACAACCGTCGCCGGGTCGAGGATCTCGAGACCGGTGCGGTGACCCGCTTCGAGTACAACCTGGCCGACCAGCTGTGCTGGCAGCATGCCGGCACCGCCGGTGGGGACTGCTGGCAGCCGCCTGCCGGCGCCACTACCTACAGCTACGACCCCTACGGCAACCAGACCGGTGACTCCGCCGGCGCGGCCGCCAGCTACAACGACCGCCACCAGGTCACCGCCATCACCCCTGCGGGCGGCAGCGCCCACAGCTACCGCTACGCCGGAGGCGACAACCGCGAACGGCTCACCGACAACACCACCGTGTTCACCCCCACGACCCTGGGGCTGGCCGCGACCGGCACCACCGGCTACACCCGGCTGCCCGACGGCACCCTGCTCGCCCGACGCACCCCGACCGGCTGGCAGGCCTACCTCACCGACACCCGCGGCAGCATCACCGCGCTCGTCAACCCCGACACCAGCCTGGCCGCCCACTACACCTACGACCCCTACGGCACCACCCGGACCGCGACCGGCAGTCTCGCGACCAGCCAGCCTTACCGCTACCTCGGCGCGATCGGCTACCACACCGACCCCACTGGCCTGATCAAGGCCGGGCTGCGCTACTACCAGCCCGACCACGCCCGATGGACCCAACCCGACCCCACCGGACTCGACACCAACCACTACCTCTACGCCAACGCCAACCCCTGCAACAACATCGATCCAACCGGCACCGTTTCTATCTCGGAAATCGCCCATACGATTGGCGATATTGGCTCAGGGGTAGTGGGCGGTATATCTGGGTGCATTACGGGTATTGCTGTCGGCACATCCGCTGTGCTTGGCGCCGCATCGGCGCTGGGAACGCCTATTACGGGCGCGACCCTCGCCGTGGGTGAAGGCGCAGGCTGCGTCGTCGCCGGTGCCTATGGCGCGCTCGCGCCACCGACCGTGCCGACTCCATGATAGTGGGAGGTCCGTCCAAGGATGCTTGAAGAATGGAGACAGTCCTATGCCCGGTGGCGCTCCGATCCGGAAACGCTAAGCATGCGCCTGCTGCTCTTCGGTGTCACATTCGGCGCGGCCATGTTCGTGTTGGCCTTGGCTTTCCGGGCGCCTCTGGTAGCGGCAGTTCTGATCGGCGTACTCTGTGCTGTTGTGATGACAATCACTGTCTTTCTTTCGAGCGAAAGACAATAATGAAGGATCGTCTTTCCCTCTACTCTCTCACGGTGATTGTCGCTTGTGCTGCGTTGCTGGCGGTCCTTGACTTACGAACAAACGCAAGTATTCCATGGATTGTTCTGACGCCGGCTTGCCTCTTGGGGGTTGGTGTCGCTGTCGCTCGCCTTCTTTCTGCTCGACGGAACTCCCGCCGGACGCATGACCAATGAGGAGGGGACTGCCAATGAATGCGGAGCCGATCGGCTACCACACCGACCCCACTGGCCTGATCAAGGCCGGGCTGCGCTACTACCAGCCCGACCACGCCCGATGGACCCAACCCGACCCCACCGGACTCGACACCAACCACTACCTCTACGCCAACGCCAACCCCTGCAACAATGTTGACCCTGGAGGCTCGTTCTCCCTCTCACGCGCACTGGAGGTGTTTGGAAGCGCTCTAACCGGATGCGCAACCTTCGCGGAACCAATCGCGTATGGCATTCTGGCCTGACTGTGGTGAGCGGCGGGACAGCGATTCCTGTTGAAGCCGGGCTTCTCGCGGCCTCGTGCGTGGCTGGTGGTTTCGTAGGTGTAGGACTGGAACAAGGACTTACATCCTGATGAGGGGGTCAGTGAAGCGACTCATACGGTACGGAGTTGTCGTCGGGGTCGTGTTCGGGGCCATCCTGATTGGTGGCGCCGCTCTACTGGGTATCAGCCTGATCTTCGCAGCCCTCTTGACGGGGGCAATCGTGGCGATTGCTGTCTTCTTCGCGTTGCGGTCAAAGGCATTCGAATGACGGACAAGGGAGACATCGACTGGGAGCAAGTCGAGAAAGATACGCAGACATCAGCAACCCGTGTCTGGCAGTACATCCGGTGGGTTGCTCTTGCACTCGGGGTGCTCCTGCTCCTGGCCAGCAGGAACGTGAATTATGCTCTGATCGCCTTAAGCTTGGGAATCATTAGTGGAGGATCCATGTTGGCGTGGCGGAGGTTGGTCCGAAGGAAGGCGTCAAGACAGCGCCGGCGAGGCGAGTAAGGTGATTTGAAAGAGGCGCACCCATGCGACGCCAGGGTCCGGGAGTTTCCTGGGCGGGATGTGCGTCGTGGGTGGGTGGTGGATTACTCGCCGTCGGACGTACATTCGCCGCGCCCTTCACTGGGGGAAACGCACTGGTGCCCACCATCGGTCTCGGTCTGCCGCTTGTCGGCATGTTGGATGGCTGCTATTGAATGGGCTCCTATTCGGCGTCTCTTGAAGGCCCCTCCGAAAGGGTTTCTGGGTGAAGGGATGGGAGGTCGCCTACCTACTGGCACTCGTCCTTGTCGGCGTCTTTGCTGTGCTCAGTTCCGTGTGGGTGGTAGTAGCAGCAATGGCACTTATGGCAGGGGAGCTCATCTTCCGGGTGGTTCGGCGGCGACCTTGAGGTTCGCCTGGCGCACCCCGACCGGCTGGCAGGCGCCCTTCACCAACCCCCTGCAACAAATACCACACCGACCCCACCGGCCTCATCAAGGCCGGGCTGCGCTACTACCAGCCCGACCACGCCCGATGGACCCAACCCGACCCCACCGGCCTCGACACCAACCACTACCTCTACGCCAACGCCAACCCCTGCAACAACATCGATGTCACGGGTGCCTTCTCCTTATCCGGCTTGCTCACTGCTGTCGGGCAGATCGGATCCTCCATTGGAGCTTGCATCCAAGGGATAGCGATTGGCGAAGCGACCCTCGTCGGCGCCACTCTGCTAGTCGGAGGGTCGGTCACCGGCGGCCTCATCACCGCGGGCGCGGTCGTCGGATGTGTAGCCTTCGGCGCCGGTAGTTACTTCGCCGCGCCAGGAACACCCGGACTATAGGGCCTGCCAGATGCATTGGATCAGCAGCATGCGCCGAAACGTCTGGAATAGCTTCTCAAATTGGAGACGCAATCCGAATGTGAAAGGTCAGAAGGCGATCGTACTCGGAATGGTGTTCTTCGCTGTCTTCCTGGCGGCACTCTGGTTCTTCCGCGTTCCGATAGTTGTAGCCGTGATCCTCTTATCTCTTTCTGGATTGATCATGGGGATCGTTGCATACATGAGCTGGTGAGTGGCTCTCCGCCAAGCCTATTCTCCGGCGACAACCGTCGCCGGGTCGAGGACCTCGAGACCGGTGCGGTGGCCCGCTTCGAGCACAACCTGGCCGACCAGCTGTGCTGTCAGCATGCCGGCACCACCGGTGGTGAGGTTCCCACGGAGTAGCGGACACCCGTGAGGTTGGGACACTGGTCTCAACCGAAGGGAAGATGATGGGCAAGGTCTATAGCCCGGAGTTCCGCCGTAAGGCCGTGGAGCTGTTCCGGTTCGACGAGGAGACGACGTACGTGGACGTGGCCCGTGAGCTGGGGTGTTCGGCCGAAAGCGGGGGCCTGCGGATGGCCCCCCGTGACAACGGCGTGACAACGCGCGGGCGGGGATTCACGCGATGTCGGTGGGACGCAGCCGTATGACACTACTGTGTTTTCGCTGGTCAGCGGCACATTCGACAACGGGTGCCCCCTCGCCATCATGGGCTTCGTCAGGAGTACTACCTCTACGTCGAGGGCGTCGAGATCCCGGCCTGACTAGCCTGGACACCGTCGGCCGACACGGGAGCAGGGAGGCGGTCGTGGACGAGTCGACGACGACGGTCATCACCGGCGACGGGCAGCAGCTGCACACCTTCCGCTGGTCGCCAGAGGGCCGGCCAAAGGCCGTCGTGCAGGTGCAGCACGGACTGGCCGAGCATGCGGCTCGCTACCGCCGCTTCGCTGAGGCTCTGACTGGGGCCGGCTATCTCGTGTACGCGCCGGACGCCCGCGGTTCCGGGCAGAGCGCCGTCAGCGGATACGGCGGCTGGGGCGCGGACGGCTGGCCGGGGTGGGTCGACGATGTCGGACGGCTCACGGCCCGCATCCGACGGGACGAGCCGGCCTTGCCGCTCGGGCTGTTCGGTCACAGCATGGGCTCGTTCGCCACGCAGCAGTATCTGCTGGACCACGCCGACGATGTCGATGCTGTCGTGCTGTCAGGAAGCACGGAGGTGAGCTGGCTCGTGCCCGTGCTGGACGCCGACGAGCCGGCCGACCTCAGCACGTTCAACGCGCCCTTCGAGCACCGTACGGGCTTCGAGTGGCTGAGCCGCGACGAGGCCGAGGTGGACGCCTACGTGGCCGACCCTGCGTGCGGTTGGGAGGCGCCGCCACTCAGCGGCATCGCCACCCTCGCCGCGGCTGCCGACCCCGCGCGTGTCGGCGCCATCCGCCACGACCTGCCGATTCTCATCGTGTCCGGCTCGGACGACCCGCTCGCGCAGGGCGGCACAGCCGTCGAGGCGCTGGCCGAGCAGTATCGACGCGCGGGCCTGACCGACGTCCGGGTGAGGCTGTATCCGGGCGCGCGGCACGAGGTGCTCAACGAGACCAACCGCGACGAGGTCACTGCCGACGTCATCGCGTTCCTGGACCGCACGCTCACGGGATGACCGCGTCCACCTTGCCGGGATCACGTCGAAGGGACGACGGCGTCTAGGGTGCGCACCCATGGACTCCTTCGTGCTCGCAGTCATCGGTGCCGACCGCACCGGCCTGGTCGATGCGCTCGCCCGGATCGTCGCCGACCACGGTGGCAGCTGGGACCGCAGCCAGATGACCGAGATGGCGGGGATCTTCGCGGGCATGCTGCTGGTCAGAGTGCCGCAGGAGCGGTCGGCAGCCTTCCGGGACGCGCTCGCCCCGCTGCACGCCCAGGGCCTGCTGGACGTCACACTGCACTCGGCGCTCGGCGACGCCGAGCCGCCCCAGGATGCGCCCGTCGCCCGCTTCGAGGTCGTCGGGGCGGACCGGCCCGGCATCGTGCACGAGGTCTCGCATCTGCTGACCTCGCTCGGGGTCGGCATCGTGGACCTGCGCACCTGGACCGAGTCGGCGAGCATGGCCGGCAACCTGCTCTTCCGTGCTGCCGCCGTGGTCCGGCTGCCCGACGGTCTGGCGGCAGACGATCTGCTCGCGGCGCTCGAGGAGCTGGCCGACGACCTGATGGTGGACCTGACCGAGGGATCATGACCACCGACCCGGCAGACCTCGCCGATCGCCTGCTCGACGCACACGTCGCCCACCTCGTGGCACAGCTGACCGGTCCATACGGCGCGCAGGCCGTCGCCGCGGACGTCCGCGGCCTGCTCGAGGCACTCACCGGCGCCACGGTCGACGAGCTCGTCGATCGTGACGCGGCCCGCGTGACGATCGAGCTCGCGCTCGATGCCGTCGGCCCGTCAGCCGCGTTCGTGGCGCTGGTCGAGACCCTCCCGGTGCTGCTCCACGACCTTCCTGTCGATGGCGACCACCGTCTTGGTGAGGTCGTCGACCGGCGCCACGTGGAGGCGCTCGTGGACGTGCTGGCCCGCTCGTCCAGCCTGCGCACCGAGGTGCTGCGCCGAACGGAGCAGAGCCCGACCCTGGCGGTGGTGGCCACCCGCTTCGTCGCCGCTCTCGTCAGCGACGTCGTCCAGCAGAACCGTCGGCGGGCGGAACGGCTCCCGGGGATGAAGTCGATGCTCGGCGTGGGGGACTTCGCCGCCAGACAGGCCCGCGGACTGGCACCGAAGCAGCTCGAGCAGCTGGTCGGCGGCGCGGCCGACCTCGGGGCGAAGGCGGCGCTCGAGCGGGTCATCCGGGCACTCGTGGACACGCTCGACGACGAGATGATCCGCGACGCCGCCATGGAGATCTGGGACCTCCACGCGGCCGAGCCCGTCGCCGGGATGCGGGCCTACCTGACCAGCGCGGAGGTCGAACGGCTCGCCGCGACGGCGCGCGAGGCCGCGCAGGCCGTCATGGCCACGCCGTCGTTTCGCGCCGCCGTCGACGCGGCCGTGGTGCGCTTCCTGGATCTCTACGGGCAGCGGACGCTCGGCGAGATGCTCGATGCGTTCGGTCTGGACGTGGACGGCGTCGTGGCGGAGACGGAGCGCCACGTCCCGCGCGTCCTCGACGTGCTCGAGCAGTCAGGCCAGCTGGACTCACTCGTCCGGCAGCGGCTCGAGCCCTTCTACCGGTCGCAGGAGGCGATGGCGATCCTGCGCCACGCCGGCGAGTAGGGCAGTGGGCCGTCGTCGTGCGCTGGGCGTCCACGACCGCGGTCCTGATGTCCTCGCGCCGAGACGTCGCTGAAGGTCAGCGTTCCACGTACAGGTTGTCGTGCCGTCGAAAGAACGCCGAGCGCTCGTCGTCGGTCATCGCGTTCAGGACCGGCAACCCTTCGAAGTACTGCTCGCGCGGCGCCCCGGGCGAGAACAGGATGAGCATGGATGCGGGCGCGCCGGACTGGTTGCTGAAACCGTGGATGCCGCCCGGGGGCACGTAGGCGTAGTCGCCCGCGCCGGCGTCGACCCATTCCTCGCCGTCGTAGATCCTGACGGTGCCCGACAGGATGTAGAACGACTCCGAGAACGAACGGTGGAAGTGCGGTGCCGCGCCACCCCGATCACCGGACATGTCCCAGCGGTACAGGCCGAACCGGCCCTCGGTCGACTCGCCGGTCGACAGATAGTGCACTGCCGTGTTGCCGAGCACGAGATCGGGCGCGTGGTCACCACGGCGGAGACGAGCGCTGACCTCGCCACCGTCGCCGTCGTACCGCGGCGGCGGGTACCCGTCGGTCGCCGTCATGTCGCCCTCCAGCCCTCGTCGTGTCCCGGTCGTGTCGTCACCCGCCGGCCAGGCGCTCGCCGAGCCGGTCCCGCAGCTGCTGCTCCCACGCGGCCAGCTCCGGGGGAGCGGCGGCCGCCTCGAGGCGCGTCAGCGTCGGGTAGTCGTCCTCACGCTCGCGTTCCCACTCCTGCGCGAAGCGCCCGCTCGTGATGTCCTCGAGCACGGCACGCATGATCGGCTCGACCGGCACGTCGTCGTAGCGGTCGGCGCGCGAGAGCTGCCCGTATCGGCTCGTCGGGGAGTGGTGGGCCAGCTGGGCCGCGTAGCCCTCGAGCCGCAGCCGCCGGAAGGTGCGCTCCATCTCGCCCGACAGGAACAGCTCGGAGAGGATCGCCTCGATCGGGATCCCCTCCTCGGCGAGCAGAGCCGTGAACGCCAGATTGATGCGCCGCAAGCGCCGGTGCGAGCACCTGCTCGACACCGAGATCGAGCACGGCCTCCTCGCGTGGGCTGAGCGCGATCGCGCCCTGCCGCAGACCCCCGATCGCGGCGGCGAGCCCCAGGGTGCGGGCGAGTGCCGTGCCGGTGACATCCTGCGCGACCCCGACCGCGGTGATGAACCCCACGCCCTCCTCGTAGCAGGCACGGACCTCGGGACCGAGCATGCGGGGCGCGACCATCGCGAGATCGCCGTCCGGTGCGAAGCCGCCGAACGCGATGGGGTACCCGCTCGCCACGACGACCAGGGCGTCGCGACCCGGCCTGAGCGGCAGGTCACCGACGACGTCGTCGGGCACGAGCAGGCAGCACACGTCGGCGTCCGAGGCGGCCTCGAGGTCGTCGACGACGAACCCGTCGGTGCGGGCCCTCTCTCGGCTGGCGTCCGCACGGACGTGCACGGACAGCTCGACGCCCGAGTCCCGGAGGTTGAGCGCCCAGGAACGGCCCTGGTTGCCGTAGCCGACGACCGCGACGTGCTGCCCCTCGAGGGCCGCGCCGTCGGCGTCGGACTCGTGGTAGAGGATCGTCACGGCCGGCAGCTCCCCTCGCTAGGTTCCCGGTGTGGACCGTAGGCGCTTTCTGATCGCCTCGTCGCTCGGGGCGCTCGGGGCAGCGACCGGGTGGGAGGCCGCGAGCCGCGCCGTGTCGTCGGCGACGGTCGACGACGGCTTCGACGCCGGGCCGGTACGGCACCTGCTCCCGTCGGCGACCCACGAGCGCATCCGCCTGAAGGCATCGTTCGAGGCGCCGCGCCCCGCGCCACCGCTGCTCGACGTGGACGGGTCCCGCGTGCCGGGACGTCGGACGGACACGGCCGGCCGGTTCTTCCTGTTCGACGTGGAGGGGCTGGTGGCCGACCGGGAGCACACGCTCCGGCTCCGCGACGCTGACGGGACGGCGATGACCGACCCCTGGCCGCTGCGGACCCTGCCGGGACCGGACGCCCCGACCGAGCACGTCCGGCTGCTGTGCTACACGTGTGCCGGCGGCCCGGAGTACATCCCGAGCCCGACCATGGGGTCGGCCTACCTGCCGCTCGCCGCCCGGCGGCGGCTGCTCGCGCGCGGCCTGCGGGAACGTCCCGACGTGGTGGTCGCCAACGGCGACCACGTGTACTGGGACCTGCGCGGGGACAACGGGTGGGCGCTCGGGAGCTCGCCGCAGGCGCGGTGGCGGACCGGGCTGTTCGACCGGTCGCTCCCCGTGCTCGGAACCGTCAACGAAGGCGTGATGACGCGCGCCTTCGATCCCCAGATCGCCGACCTGTACGGGACGTTGCTGCGCTCGACCCCTGCCGTGTTCGTGCAGGACGACCACGACTACACCGAGAACGACGTGCTGTACGCCGACGGGACCGGGACCTTCCCGCCGGACCGGTTCATGCGCGACGTCGCCGCCGCCACGCAGCGCCTGTACGAGCCCGAGTTCCTCCCGGCCGTCGGTATGCCGGACACGCTGCTCGGTCGCGAGCGGGTCGGACGACACCACGGCACGCTGCGGGTCGGCCGGCTCCTCGAAGCGCTCGCGTACGACTGCCGTCAGGAGCTGACGACGGGCGCCGACGGCCGCTTCCTCGCGCCCGCCACCGAGGGCTGGCTGGATGCGCGGCTGCGCACGTCCGACGCCACCTGGGTGGCGCAGGTGCCCTCGTCGCCGTTCGTGTGGACGGCCGGCCGCTGGATCGAGTGGTATCCGGACACGAAGGGCGAGGACGGTCAGCTGCACGCCGACCGCAACAAGCCCGGCTGGTCGCCCGGGTGGCAGCGCCAGCACGACCGGCTGCTGGCCGCCGCCGGCGCACGTGGCGGCACACCGCCGCTCATGCTGTGCGGCGACATCCACGCGAGCGGGGCGGCCCGCCTGCTGGGTGCGGGCGCGGTGTCGTTGGTGGACCAGCCCGCGCTGGCGCTGCTCGTCGGCACGCTCGGCACCGGCACCGGCTTCCAGTCGTTCGCGCTCGGGGTGCCGCCGCAGCCGTCCGCCACCCTGCAGGTCGACCAGCTGATGGCCGCGACCGAGCACAACGGGTTCACGATCCTGGACGTCACGGCCGACGCGGTCACCGCCCGGCTGTTCGTCTGGTCGCCGGCGGACGGCGTCGACGCGATCGAGCAGCTGCGTCCCGTGCACGAGGTGACGGTGGGCAGGGGCACGGCATGAGACGGTCCGCGACCTCCTCGCAGCGGGGCAACCTGTGGATCGCCCTGGGCGCCGGCCTCGTCCTCCAGGTGCTCTTCTGGGGCCATCGGCTGCCGGTGCTCGCCGCCGTCGCCGTCGGGCTCGGCCGGCTGTCGCGATGGCTCGAGCCCCGGGTCGGCCTGCTGCTCCCGCGGGCGCTGTTCCTGCTCCCGGCCGCCATGGTCGTCCTCGTCGCGCCGGCGGTGTTGCACCGGCGACGGGGCGGGGAGCTCGCGGTGCTCGGGGCGGCGATGATCGTGGCGGCCCTCAACGTCGTCACGGTCGTCGTGATGACCCGCGGCGCGTAGGCGCGCGGCCGGACATGCGTGGGCCCCGCCGCCGGCGGGGCCCACGCGCGAGCGTCGAGGCTCAGTGGACCGGGGTGACGACCTCGTCGATCAGGCCGTGCTTGCCGTAGTTCTTCGCTTCCTCGGCCGTCAGCCAGTAGTCGCGGTCGGTGTCGGCCGACACCTCCTCGACCGACTTGCCGGTCCGGTTGGCGAGGATCTCGTTCAGGCGCTCGCGCAGATACACGATGTTCTTCGCCTGGATCTCGATGTCCTTCGCCGTGCCGCGTGCCCCACCGAGCGGCTGGTGGATCATGATCCGGGCGTTCTCGGTCGCCGAGCGGACCCCGGTGCCGGCGGCGAGGATGACGGCCGCCGCCGAGGCGGCCATCCCGATGCAGCGCGTGTTCACCTTCGCGTTGATCGTCAGCATCGTGTCGTAGATGGCGAACAGGCCGCTGATGATGCCGCCGGGGGAGTTGACGAACAGCGTGATGTCCTCCTGGCTCTGCCCGTCGAGTGCGAGCATCTGCGCCACGAGCGTGTCCGCGTTGTCGTCCTCGAGGGGTCCCTTCAGGAAGAGGACACGCTGCTCGAACAGCGTGTTGAAGGCCTTCGACTGGCCGCTCAGGAGTTCCTCGATCTCGGGCACGTCACTGCTCTTTCGTGTCGCTGGTCACCGGAACCGCGATGGTACCCACGGCGGCGCGCACGGCCGCACGCCCTGCGCCCCCGGGACGCAGGATGCGTGCGCCCGTTGGAGCGTCAGAGGAGCTCGGGTCGGTCGCGCTCCTCGGACATCCCGATCGGGCCGTCGGTGATTCCGTGCAGGAACTGCTGGCACGGCGCGTACCAGCTGTTGAACATGTCGTCGACGGTGCCGAAGGCGACGAGGTTGCGGCGGAACAGCAGTCCGACGTAGTCGGCGACCTGCTGCGCCGAGGGGATGTGGTGGGTCACGATCACGATGGTCGTGTCGGACTCGGACACGATGTCCCGGGCGAGGTCGTTCAGATAGGCCGTGCGCACCGGGTCGAGCCCCGAGTCCGGCTCGTCGAAGAGCAGGATCTCGGGCTCCATCACGAGTGCGCGGGCGAGCCCGGCACGCTTGCGCATACCGCCGGAGATCTCGTCCGGCATGTTGTCCGACGCGCCCTCGAGCCCCACGAGCTCGAGCTTCTCCATGACGATCTCGCGGATCTCCTTCTCCTTCTTGTCCGTGTGCTCACGGAGCGGGAAGGCCGTGTTGTCGTACACGGTCATGGAGCCGAACAGGGCGCCGTCCTGGAACAGGACGCCGAACTTCTTGCGGACCTCGAGCAGCTCCTTGCGTCCCAGGGTGGGGATGTTGTCGTCACCGACCCACACCTCGCCGTGGTCGGGGGTCAGCAGCCCGATGAGGTTGCGCAGGAACACCGACTTGCCGGTACCGGAGGGGCCGATGACCGTGGTGATCCTGCCCTTCGGGAAGTCGATCGAGATGTCCTCGAGAACGGTGTGCGACCCGAAGGACTTCGTCAGGTTGCGGACGCTGATGGCGGCGTCCTCGATGACCGTGTTCCCCGGGTAGACCGGGTCCTGGGTCTTGTCGTAGTCGTCCGGCGGGTCGTGCAGCTTGTTGCCGCCGAAGCCGATGCCCGCACCTTCGGGCTGGAAGTTCTCGACATAGGAAACGGGCATGAGCACTCACCTCGTCGTGTTGACCAGCAGCAGGTCGGTCGGCACCTCGTGGGTCACGCGGTTGGACACCGAACCGAGGAGCCGGGAGGGGCCGCTCATCCCCTTGTTTCCGATGACCAGCAGGTCGAACTCGGCTCCCGCGTCGACCAACGTGCGCGACACGTCCTTCCCAACGAACACCCGCGTCGCGAGGTTACCGGTGTCTTCGAACTGTTTGACCGCCTGATCGAGCATGGTCTGGCCCGAGGACTCGTCCTTGGCGACCGTCAGGAGGGTCGGGGACGCCTCGAGCGCCATGGCCAGGCCGTAGCCGTGCTCGCAGGCGAGGGATGCGGTGGGCGACCCGTCGGTGGCGAGCCCGACGGTCTGCCAGTCGTGGGGCCCCTCGTGGTCAGCGTCCGTGACGAGCAGGAGGTCACCGAGGCTGTGGTGGGTCAGCTGGTGGGGGATGTTGCCCACCAGCCGCTCGCCGACGCGGTCGAGGCCGCGGGTCCCCACGACGATCAGCGCCCCGGGGTGCTCGTCCGCGAGCCGGACCAACGTGTCGGCGGCGTTGCCCGACGGGGTCATCACCTGCACGTCGTCGATCCCGGCGCTTCGCGCCAGCCCGGCCGCCTCCGACACGGTCTCGTTCGCCCACTGCGCCTCGTGGCCGCCGACCGACCCGCCGGGGTACTTGCTCGCCTCCGACGGTGGCGGCTGGTCCGGTCGGTACCAGGCGGTGACGACGGTGAGCCGGACCCCGAGGGTCGCCGACATCGCGATCGCGGCCTTCACCGCGCGCGTGGCCGTGCCGGAACCGTCGGTTCCGACGATGACCTCGGTGTAGATGGGCTGTCCGGTCACGATCAACCTCCGCTGGCGGGGCTGGGGGCCGGGCTCGGCGTGTCGCCGGGCGCAGGCGACGAGGTCCCGGAGGGCGACAGGGCGGCGTTGGCGTCGAGGGTGGGGCTCAGCAGCTCGACGTTCGCGACCTTCCAGACGCCGTCGACCCTGGTCAGCTCCACGCGGGCCGAGTGGAACGTCGTCTGGCCGCCCTCGTCGAGCTGGGTGTGGATCACCTGCTTCACCACGGCGAACGTGACGGCCTGGTCGCCCTGGAGACGCTGGACGAAGACGTCCTGCACCTCGCCCTCGCTGGTCGCCTTCAGCGCCTCGAGCTGTGCACCGAGGTCGCCGCCGAAGATCTGGTTCGCCTCGTCGAGGAACTGTCCCGTCCCGAACGACTCGATGCTCTTCCGGGCGGTGTCGATCCCCTGGGTGGCGTCCCAGTTGGTGAGCGCGTGCACGAAGTCCGACGTGACCTGCTCCACGTGCGCCTGTGCCTGGTCCTGACCGCGCAGCGACAGCCACTGCGTGGTCGTGAAGGCCGCCACGCCGATCGCGACGAGTGCGATCGCCCAGGGCAGCCAGCCGGGAAGCCGGGCCAGCCGTCCGCGGCGTTCACCGGACGAGCCGTCCTCGCCGTCCTCGTCGGCGGCGGGCTCGGCAGGGGACGCGCCGGCGTCCGTGAGGGTGTCCGGCTCCTGGCCGGTGTCGCCGGTCACGTGCTGGTCCGTGGGGTCGTCCTGCGTGGTGTCGGACGGGGGAGTCATGGGGTCACCTCCGGCGACGGCGCATCAGGGCCGCCCCGCCGAGGGCGAGCGGGACGACTGCGAGGAAGGGCGCCTGCTGGTCGTGGTCGTCGACACCGGCGCGGGTGGCGTGCAGGGCGACGGGGCGCGACGACGCATCGGCGGGCCGCGTCGTGTCCACCGTGCCGGTGTCGTGGGCGGGGGAGGAGGCGGGCAGCGTCAGCGGCGTGTCCCCGGACGCGGGGCGAGCCGGCGCGGCGAGAGGGCCGGCCGCCTGACCGTTCGCCTCGTCCTGACTCTGGGTCGACGCCTGGCCGGCGGCCTGGTCGTCGGCGTCCTTGTCGAGGTCGCTGTTGGCCTGTCCGTCGGCACCGGCACTGGGTGCACCCCCGTCGACCGTTTTCGCGTAGTCGAAGCCGGGCGAGTCGACCTGCGGGGGCTGCGGCTTCGGGTTCGTCTGGCGGACCGCCTGGACGCCGACGCCGAAGGCCTCGGGGTTGCAGGCAGCGCCGGGCTTCACGGCCGGGGTCGGCGTCTTCTTGGCGTACTCCTGGCCGCCGCCCTGGTTCGACTTCATCAGCACGCGGTTCCAGACCACGCCCGTCCGCTGGTCGAACGGCGTGATGATGTCGTAGCCGTGGAAGAAGCCGGGCGCCTTCTCCAGCGCCATCCGCACCTCGTCGAGCTTGCTGCCGTAGCGACCCGCGTTGGCGCCGGTCATGGTCGAGGGGCCGAGCACCATGTCGTTGACGGACTGCAGGTCCGCGATGGCACACGACAGGTTGGCGCGGACGTTGCGGATCAGCGTGTCCGCCTCGTCGAGGGTGGTGGTGCCGGTGTCCACGAGATGATCGAGCGTGGACCGGTCGTCGGCGAGGACCTCGCCGGCCTTCTGCAGGTGCACGAAGCTGGAGGCGAGCGCGTCGTCGTGGGCCTGGAGCATGTCGAGCACCGGCTTGCTGGTGTCGATGAGCCGCTGGAACTGGGGGATGCCCTGCACGAGGGTGCGCTGCAGCTTCAGGCTGTCCTCGGTCAGCTCGCGCAGCTCTTGACCGCGGCCGCCGACGGCCAGCGCGGCCTCGTGCACGACCGTGCCGAGGTCGTCGAGGTTGATGGCCTCGAAGAGCTTCTTCGAGTTGCGCAGCAGGAACGGGATCTCGGCGGGCAGCTCCACGGCGCTCGGCTGGATGGTGGCGCCGTGGTCGGCGGGCTGCCACGGGGCACTGTCGGGCTCGAAGTCCAGGGCCTGCTCACCGATGGGGGAGCGGCGCAGCACCCGCACCTTCGAGTGCACCGGGACCTGCTTGTCGCCGTCGATGGCGATGGTGACGACGACACCGTCCTTGACGATGTCGGCCTTGCTGATGATTCCCACCGGACGGCCCTGCAATGTGGCCTGCATGCCGGGCAGGATCCCGCCGGAGGCGGGCATGGTCACGCTCACCGGGTAGGTGTTGGAGAAGACGACGCCGCTGGCGTAGGTCAGCAGCGCACCGATCACCAGGGCAGCGGCGACGAGCGCCACCCAGATGACGTTGGCGGCGACACGGGACGGGACACCTCTCATTCGGGTCGCACCTTCCCCTTGTAGCCCGGACAGTTCTTGTGGGACTCGTTACACGGGTTGTCGCGGGCGGACGGTGGCGGCTCGTTCGGCTTGTCCGGGGTGGGCGGGTTGCAGGCGCGGGTCGCCGATCCGGGCGTGTCGTTCACACCGCAGACGATGAAGTCGAGCCACACCTGGGCGTGCTCGCCGACCGAGCCGGTCGGCACGTGCAGGTTGTGACGCGGCCACCAGGTGAGGAAGCCCTGCAGGGCCCCGTCGATCCGGTTGACCTGCTGCAGCACCTCACGCAGTCGGCGGATGAAGTTGTCCGTCTCCTGCTGGGTCTGGGCGAGCAGGTTCGTGCCGTCGTCGGCGAGGTGGCGCACCTGGGCGAGCGTGTCGAGCAGGCGGTCGTCCTGGCGCTGGAGGGCCTGGGACGCGCGGTTCAGGGTCTCGAGCGCGGCGGCATCGGTCTCGGCCGCCGGTGCGAGTCCCTTCGTCCACGAGTCGAGCGCGTCGATGAGGTCCACGACGGTCTTCTTGCCGTTGTCGACCTTGCCGACGAAGCCGTCGACCTGGTCGAGGAACTCCCCGAGCAGGCTGCCTCGGCCGCCGAAGGCCCGCGCGCCGGTTTCCACCATCGCCTGGACCTGGGTGGCGGCCACGTAGGCGACGACATCGTTGCCGCTCGCGACGAGGTCCTCGAAGTCGCTGATGAGCTTCGTGTCGGTCAGGTGCTCGCCGTCCTCGAGCTGTCCCGTCGGCTTGTCCGCGGGACGGAGGTCGACGTAGCGCTCCCCGAGCAGGGAGGTCTTGGTCAGGACCGCCTTCGTGTTGTGGGGCAGGCCGGTACCCCGCTTGACGCTCATCGTGACGAGGGCCCTCTGCTGGTCGTCGAGCTTGATGGACGTGACCTCGCCGATGGCGACGTTGCCGGCCTGGACGGCGGCCTGCGACACGAGGTCGCCGACGTCGTCGAAGGTGGCGCTCACCGTGATCCGGTTGTTGCCGCCGAACAGCGAGCAGCCGCTGCCGACCAGCGCCAGGACGCCGAGGAAGGCGAGCAGGGGAAGGTGGGTGCGAAGTCGTCGCATCAGCCGCCTCCCTGTCCGGTCAGGGCGCCCCCGACGTCTCCGGTCAGTCCGCCGAGTCCTCCGTCGCCGCCGGACGACCCGCCGGTGCCGCCCTGGTTGCGGATGGCGTCACCGAGCTCCGGGATCTTCTTCACCGCGTCGCGGATCGCGTCGCCGGCGCTCGTCCCGCCACCGTCCGGGCACGGGACCAGCGGTGGGAGGCAGACATCCTTCGGGATCATGCCCTCCTGGGTGATGCGGTTGCACGCGTCCTCGCCGACGCCGAGGCGCAGACACACGCCGACCAGGCGGTTGGCGACCGAGTCGGCGATCGCACCCGACAGCGGCCCGGCGTGGTTGACGAGCGGCAGCCAGTTGTGCTCGCGGTCGATCACCCGGTCGGCACCACGGAACAGCTCGGCCGAGCCGAGGATCAGCTCGGAGATCTGGTCCACGTTCCGGTTCGCGGTCTGGCCGATGCGGGTCAGGGTGGCGATGTCCTGCTGGAGCGGCTGGCGGTGATCCTGCAGCAGGCTCGCGAGCTGGTCGGAGAGACGCGCCAGGCCCTTCAACGAGGCGTCGAGGGCGTCGCGGTTGTTGGCCAGCGACGCGGCGACGGTGTTCCAGTCCTCGATCAGGTTGCCGATCTTCTGGTCGCGGGAGGCCAGCACCTCGTTGAGATCCGACAGACGCGAAGCCAGGCTGACGAGCTGCGTGTCGTTGTCGGACAGTGTCTGGATGGCACGGTGGGCGTTGTCGATGACCTGCCCGAGGCTCTTGCCCTTGCCGTCGAGGACGTTCGCCGCGTTCGAGACGAGGCGCGAGACCTGCTTGGGGTCGAGGTTGCCCACGAAGTTGTTCAGGGAGTTCAGCACCTCGTCGAACTCGGCCGGCACCGTGGTCCGGTCGACCGGGATCGTGCTTCCGGGCTTCAGGGCCGGACCGTCGCCGGTCATCGGCGGGTAGAGCTGGACGTAGCGCTCGCCGAGGAGCGCGGCGGGGATGACCACCGCACGGGCGTCGGCGGGCAGCGTCGTGTCGCCGCGGACGGTCATGTCGACGGCCACGGTCGTCGAGTCGGGCGAGGTGCGCATGTCGGTCACCTTGCCGACCTGTACCCCCATGACCCGCACCGGCGATCCCGGGAACAGGTTGTAGGTCCGGGAGAACTCGGCGGTCACCGTGTAGCTGTCCCCGCCGATGCCGAGCAGCGAGCACCCGGTGGCGAACAGGGCGAGCACGGTGACGAGGACGAGCAGGCGCGTGCGACGGCGGCCGTGCAAGATCGGGAGGCTCATCGGGCCACCTCCTCACCGGTCGGCTCGGGTGTGAACAGCGACGCCACGGAGCGGTAGGGCCGCGCGCCCGGCGGGGCAGGCGCCGGGTTCACGGCGCCGTTGGCGCTGCCGCCGCCGCCGCTGTTGCCCGCGGGGTTGCCCGATCCCTTGGGGCCCTGCGGGCAGTTGGGGTCGGGGCCGATCATCTGGGTCAGCAGCGAGTCGAGGGCGCCGTTGCAGCCGAGGAGCGCCTCGACGCCCGCCTGACCGAGGTTGTCGACGAAGACGTTGCCCCACGAGGGGTTGTCGATCTTCGCGTCGCCGCCCTGGTACTGGATCGACGCGAACCCGTTGACGGAGACGCCGGCGTAGGCCATGAAGCTCGCGATGTCGACCTGGTGACGGTCCGCGATCTCGAGGTCGGCGTGCAGCTCGTTGAGGATCGTGTCGAGCTGCTGGTGGCGGTCCGACACCAGGTCTGCCGCGGTGTTCGTGGCGCCGGCGGTGTTGTCGAGCAGCCGCGCGATGTCCTCGCGGCGCTTCGCGAGCTGGTCGAGGGTGGAGCCGAACTGGTCGACGATCTGCACGATCTCGTGGTCCTTGTCGGCGGCGGCGTCGACGAGCGTCTGCGTCTGGTTGATGATCGTCTTCAGGTCGTCGCGGCGGTCGGCGACGGCGTCGGTGACCGTGTTGAGCCCGTCGATGAGGTTGCCCACGTCGGTGCGCATCCCCTGCGTGATGTCGGCGAGCGCGGCCGTCACCGTGTTGAGCGACTTCACGTCGCTGCCCTTGAGCACGTCGACCGTCGCGTTGCCGAGCTCGGGGAAGTCGACCGGCGTGTCGGTGCGCTCCACGGGGATCGTGTCGTCCTTGGCGAAGCCCTTGTCCGAGCTCCCCGGGTTGATCCGCAGTGCGCGCTTGCCCAGCGTGTTCTGCAGGATGATCGAGGCGGTGGAGTCGTTCGGGATGCCCGCAGGCCGCAGCGTGAAGTCGACGGTCACGTGGTCGCCGTCCATGTGGACGCCGGTGACCGAACCGGACCGCACGCCGGCGACGTACACGAAGTTGCCCGACTCGAGCCCCGCCGCGTCCGTGAAGGCGGCGTGCAGCGGGGTGCCCTTCTTGAGGAGCCCGCCCGACGCGCCGACGGCGAAGACCGTGCCGAGGGCGATGACCAGCAGCACGACGATGCCGATGACCGTCTGGTTGCGTTCGTGCAGCATCAGCGGCCCCCCTGCCCGGTCCCGGCGTCGCTGAAGAAGGGGGCGATACTCGTGTTGGACCCGCCGCCCGAGGACTCCTCGGGCAGATGGGCCCCCCGCTCGGTCGTCACCGTGTTGCCGGCCACCGACGTGCCGGGCGCCCGGATGTTGAAGAACTGACCCCAGCGCGAGAACGAGTGGTAGGCGACGATGCCGGTGCCGCTGTAGGTGACGAGGTCCTCCAGGTTCTGGTGGTTCTTGTCCAGGACCGCCGAGATCGTCTGGAGCTGGTCGAGCGACTCGCGCAGGTTCTTGTCGTTGGCCTCCAGCATGCGACGCAGCTGGGCCTGCACGTCGGCGAGCGACGAGACGGCACCGACGAGCGTGTCGTTGCGCTTGGCCACGGTGGTCGCCACCTCGGAGAAGCTGTCGATGAGGTCGCGGATCTGCTGCTGCCGCTTCGCGTAGGCGTTCACGAGCGTGGCGGCGTTGCCGAGGAGACTGCGGATCTCCTGGTCCCGGCTGGCGACGGCCTGGGTCAGCGAGGCCCCCTGCGAGATCAGATCGCGGACCTGCTGCTCCCGGCCCTTTAGCGCCTGCGCGAACGCCTGGACCACCTGGTTGGTCTGCTTGGGGTCGAGCCCCCGCATCACGGGGGTCAACCGCTCGAGCAGCAGCCCGATGTCGGTGGGGGAGCGCGTCTGGGTGTTCGGGAACGCGTAGCCGGGCTCGGCCGGGGTCGATCCCGCCGGCACCACGTACAGGAAGCGAAGCCCGAGCACGCCACGCCACCGGACCTCCACCTGGGATCGGGTGCCGACGGCGACGTCCTTGCGGACGGCGAAGTGCACCTTCGCCGTGCCGCCCGGCTCGACCTCCAGCCCCGTGACCTTGCCGACGGTCACGCCGGAGACCTTCACCGCGTCGTTGACGAGCAGTCCGGACACGTCGGTGAACTCGGCCGTGTACGCCTTCGTCTCGCGGAACGGGTGGATGTTGCCGATCGTGGCCACGAGCCACGCCGCGAACAGGGCGGCGATGACCGTGAAGACGAGGAACTTCGCAAGCGGGTGCGACTGATTCACTGGCCACCCCCCGTGGTCTGGCCGCCGCAGGCGGGCAGGAGGGGGGCGAGCGGACCGGCCTGCTCACAGAGGTTGCCCTGCAGGTCGTCGCCGCTCAGGAAGATGTGGAAGTAGGCGAACTCGCTGCCGTCGTCGAGGTTCCCACCGTGGCGGCCCAGCTTGAACCCGTAGCGGTACAGGCCGTTGAGCAGGTACCCGACCCGGTCGATGTGGTTCTCGATGACCCCGCCGATCACGTCGCCGGTCTCGGCGAGATGGATGATGGCGGGCGTCTCCACGTCGAGGAAGCCCGACAGGCCGTCGCTGAACCGGGCGAGTGCGTCGAGGTTCGCAGCGACCTGCTTCTCCTTGTCCGGAAGGAAGCTCGCCCACTCGGGGATGCGCTTGTTCAGCTGGTTGAAGGCCGCGTTCGCGGTCTGCAGCGTGTTGGCGATGTCGGTCAGCGCGCTGAACCGGGCGAGCTGTGCGTCGGCGGTGCGGGCGCCGAAGGCGGCGAGCTGCTGGCCGAGCTGGATGTTCTGGGCGACGTTGTCGCCCTCGCCGCGCTGGGCGCCGAGCGCCTCGATGATCGCGGCCAGGTCGTTCGGGCCGATCGCGTCGAGGAACGGCTGCAGCTTGTCGATGACGGTCTGCAGCTCGGTCGGCGTCGTCGATGCCTGCACCGAGTCCCCGCCCTTCAGGAAGGGGGGCGAGCCGAATGTCGCATCGTCGAAGCTGAGCTCGATCTCCTTCGGCCCGAGCAGCGTCTTCGCGTTGACGTGCACGTCCAGCTTGTCCGGTGCCGGCAGCTTCGGCTCCGCGTTCAGGGTCATCGTGGCGTAGGCGGTCGCGTTGTCGTAGCGCAGGCCGGTGACCTCGCCCACCGCGACGCCGCGGACCTTCACGTCCGAGTGCAGGGTCAGACCGGATCCGGCATCGCCGAGCACCGCGGTCACCTCGTAGCTGCCCGCCGGCGGGGAGTTGCGGTACGACAGGCCGAGGTAGCCCAGGGCCAGCAGGAGGATGACCGAGGCGGTTCCGACGATCCGTCTCGTGAGCGCACGATCCATGGGGCTACCCCGCGATCTTGATCGTGTCGCTGCCTGCGCCCCAGAAGACGAGCGAGAGGATCATGTTGATGACGACCACGGCCGTGATGCTCGCGCGAATGGCGCGGCCGACCGCCACGCCGACGCCCGAGGGGCCGCCGCTGGCGTAGAAGCCGTAGTAGGTGTGGATGAGGATGACCACGAAGGTGAAGATGATGGCCTTGATGACGCTGTAGATGATGTCGATGAAGGGCAGGAAGAGGGCGAGTCTGGAGTCGTAGGCGCCGGGCGACACCGTGAAGAAGCCGGTCACGATGAGCCTCGTGGCGAGGAAGGCCGAGAACAGCGACAGCAGGTAGAGGGGGATCATCGGGATCAGGGCCGCCCACATGCGGGTCGACACGAGGTAGGGGATGGGACGGACGCCGATGACCTCGGCGGCGTCGATCTCCTCGGAGATCCGCATGGCTCCGAGCTCCGCCGTGAACCCGGCGCCGATCTTCGCCGCCATCGCGATACCGGCGATCAGCGGGGTGATCTCGCGGACGTTCGCCCACGAGCTCACGAGGCCCACGTACGCCTGTGCGCCGATCTGCTCGAGGCCGGCGACGCCTTCGAGCCCCACCTGGGTGCCGGTGAAGAACGCCAGGCTGCCGATGACGAAGAGCATCCCGCCGCCGATGATCCAGGACCCGGCGCCGACCACGATGTCGGAGATCTGGGGGAGGATCACCGACCGCCACCACTTCAGCGAGTAGGGCATGCCGCCGAGGGCCTCGCCCCAGAAGCTCATCTGGTCGGCGAAGTCCTCGAAGATGCGCAGGGGTCGGGAGACGCCCTTGAGGACGCGCAGATGGGCCGGCTGCTGGCCGGCGGCTTCGACGGTCGCCATGGGTTGGGCCGCTCCTACATCTTCGGGGGGACGATGTTGAAGTACAGGGCCGTGAGGATGAAGTTCACGAAGAAGAGAATGATGAACGTGAGCACCACGGCCTTGTTCACCGCGTCGCCCACCGCCTTCGGGCCGCCGCGCGCGTTGTAGCCGTAGTGGCAGGCGATCGCGGCCGCGATGTAGCCGAAGATCCCGGCCTTGATCAGCGCGGACCAGAAGTCGGTGAGCTGGGCGAGCTCCGTGAAGGAGGCGAAGTAGGCGCCGCTGGTGCCATGCTGGACGGGGACCGCCATGACCCAGCCGCCCGCGATGCCGGCGGCGGACACGACGCCGTCGAGCAGGATCGCGACGAGCGAGGCCGCGACCAGCCGGGGCAGCACGAGCCGGTGGATCGGGTCGACGCCCATGACCTCCATGGCGTCGAGCTCACTGCGGATCCGCCGGGAACCGAGGTCCGCGGTCATCGCCGAGCCTCCGGCGCCGGCGATCAGCAGGGCGGTCGCCACGGGGGACGACTCGCGTACGACCGCGAGCACCATGGCCGCGCCGATGTGGGACTGTGCGCCGATCTGCTGCGCCAGCGACCCCACGTGCAGGGCGATGATGACCCCGAACGGGATCGAGATGAGGATCACGGGGAGCATGGTCACCTTGGCGATGAACCAGCACTGCTGGATGAACTCCTGGAAGGGGAAGCCCTTCCGCACCGCCAGCGCGCCGTCGACACCCATGGAGGTGACGCCACCCAGCTGCGCGATGCTCTGCCTCACGTCCGGCAACGTGGCTCCCCTCTCTGGTCGTCGGCATCTACGGTGAACAACGAACGACGGACGCGCCAGTGACGCCGTCCGCGTGCGCCCGCACACCGAGAAACCCGAATGGCGGTGATGTGGTGGCCTGCCCGCCGGTCTCCCGTGACTGGCGTGAGCCTAGCGAAGCGTGCGTTCAGCGACCGTCGGGACGGGTGCCGGAACGAACAGTGGCCCGGACGGGCAGCCCGGTGAAACGCGCACGTACGCCTGCGGTCGCGGGTGTGGGCAGGCGCTGGGTCCGGTTTGCTGGGGGGTTGCCGTCGGCGGGAGCGGCCGGCACGGGTCGCTGCAGGATCCGGTGCCGCGCCGCTATGGTCGGCGATCGGTAGAGGGTCGCGGCGCGGTCTCCCCCGGGCAGTGACCGGTCGGACGGGAGCCGCGCTCCGCAGGGGAGCTGGCGTGGGACCCTCTTGACCGTGCGCTTTGCGCGCAGCAAACTGCGCTCAGGCGAGTGACCGATGACGGCACCGACGGTGGCCGGGGCAGCGCCGGCCGAGAAGGATGCGGCGGTCCCCGCGGCCGCAGGCCGTGAACGACCGCAGAGGGAGATGCACGTGGCTGAGTCGTCCGGCAAGGGCACCAAGGACGAGACGAAGAAGAAAGGCCGACGGTCCACAGGCTCCCGAACGCTCGCACGAGGTCTCGCGCTGCTGACAGCGCTCGGTGACAACCAGGACGGCGCCACCGTGTCGGGGCTGGCCGAGGCGACGGGGCTGGACCGGGCCGTGCTGTACCGGCTGCTCGACACGCTGACGGCCGAGGGGTTCGTCACCCGCGACAGCGAGAGCCGCAAGTATCGACTGGGGCTGTCGATGCTCGAGCTCGGGGTCCGGGCGGCCCAGGGGCTCGAGGTCCGGCGGCTGGCCGGCCCGCCCCTGCGCTCGCTCATGGAGGACACGAACGAGACCGCCTGCCTCGCCGTCCGTGACCGCGACGACCTCGTCGTGGTCGAGGTCGTCGAGCCCGGTGACCGGTTCGTCCAGGTCAACTACCGCGTGGGCTTCCGCCACCCGCTCGGCGTGTCCGCTCACGGCAAGGCCCTGCTCGCCTTCCTCCCGGAGGGGTCGCGTGACGCGGCCCTGCAGCCCGTGCGCCAGCGCGGCGTCGCCTACACCCGTGACGAGCTGGAGCAGGGAGCGTCCGGCGTCGCCGCCCCCGTGTTCGACCACACGGGCAAGGCCGTCGCGGCGGTGGGGATCGTGGCGCCGACCGCGCGGCTGCCCGAGCCGGAGTCCGTCGCGCTGCGCGTGCTGCGCTCCGCCCGTGAGATCTCGGAGCGGCTCGGCTGGCGGCCACGCCGCAGCGGCTGACCTCGTCCCCGGCCGGGCCTCGCGGTGAGCTCGCGTGTGCGATGTCCGCAAGGAGGCGTGCGATCGGCCGCTCGGGCGACCATGATGGCCGCGAGCGAGAGGGGTCGGCATGCCACAGTACGAACGAGGCCGTCACACACGACAGGCGCACGTCGGGCTCCCCGAGGGGACCGTCGAGGAGGAGCACGGCCGCCGGGGCTTCTACGGGCGGGCCACGCATCTCTACCGGCTCAACGCCCCGACCGGCTGGACGCGCATCGACGGGCCGCTGCGTCCTCATGCGCTCGATCTCAACGCGCTGGAGGAGCCCACCGACCCCCGGGCCCTTCCCGTGGACGTGCTCGTCAACGACGACATCCGGCTGGGCGCCTGGGTGCGCACCGAGCCGATGCCGTACTTCTACCGGGACAGCGACGGTGACCTGACCCTCTTCGTCCATCGCGGCACCGGGTTGGTCGAGTCCGACTACGGGCGTCTCGAGTACCGCGCCGGCGACTACCTCGTCGTCCCGCGCGGGACGACCTTCCGGCTGGTGCCGGACGAGGCCAGCTGGTTCCTCACGATCGCGAGCGCCGAGATCGAGCCGCCGGAGAAGGGGCTGCTCGGCCGGCACGCGCTCTGGGACGAGTCCGTCCTGCGGATCCCCGACATCGACCCGCACGACGAGACCGGCGAGTTCGAGGTCGTCATCCGCCAGCGTGGCGAGCTCACCTCGGTCTTCTACCCGTTCCACCCGCTCGACGTGGTCGGGTGGAAGGGGGACCTGACGGTCGTCGCCCTCAACGTGGACGACCTGCGGCCGGTCTCGAGCTACTCGTACCACCTGCCACCGAGCGCCCACACGACGTTCACGACCGAGAACGCCGTGATCTGCACGTTCGCGCCGCGACCCCTCGAAACCGCCCCGGCGGCGCTGAAGGTGCCCTTCTACCACCGCAACATCGACTACGACGAGGTCATCTTCTACCACTTCGGCGACTTCTTCAGCCGTGCCGGTATCACGCCCGGGATGATGACCTGGCACCCGCAGGGGATCCACCACGGTCCGCACCCGAAGGCCGTGCGCAACGCCGGATCGAAGGACTTCACCGACGAGATCGCGGTCATGGTGGACTGTCGGCACCCACTGCAGGCGACGGACGCGTCGCGGCGGGTGGAGGTCCCGGAGTACTGGGCGTCCTGGCAGGAGTAGCGCTGCCGACGGTCGTCTACCCTCGGGCCCGGACGGGACCGTCGGAGGAGCACGCACCCGTGTCGGACGCACGCGACCTCGCGACCGTCGAGCTGCTCGGAGCGCTGACCTACGGTCAGCTCCGGGCGTTCGAGGTGACGGCACGGGCGATCCGGTGCGCGCCAACGTCCCGGCTCGCGGACCGGCTCGCCAGCTACGCGGTCCGCGAGCACGAGCGCTACGTGAAGCTGCGGGACCGGCTCATCGGGCTGACGGACCTCGGCGGTCCCGCGATGGACCGCCAGAAGCGGGTCTTCGACGCGTTCTTCGACCATGCGCCCGTGGACGAGTGGCTGCCCGCCAACACGTTCTTCGCGATCGGCCTGCCGCTGGCCGCCGACTTCATCCGCGAGATCGCGCCGGCCCTCGACGAGGAGACGGCTTCGGTCGTCGTCGACGCGCTGGCCGGCCGCGAGGCGTTCGAGGAGTTCGCGATCGACCAGGTCGTGGCGACCATCCACGACGACGAGGAGGGGCGGCTGCGCACCCGAGGCCTGGTGGCCGACCTGCTCGGGCGCGCGCTCACCGGCTTTCAGGCCTCGCTGGCCGACACGGACGCCCTGCACGTGCTGCTCGGCGGCGACGACGGGAGCCCCGAGGCCGACGCGCTCGTCCGCCGGGTCGCCGTCAGCGTGCTGGACGGGCACCGCCGCCGGATGCATGCGATGGGGCTCGAGAACCTCGAGGAGCTGTAGCTCTCAGCCGTCGCTGTCGGTGCGGATCCGCTCGAGGTGCAGATCGGCCCAGCGTGCCACGGCCGTCGGATGGTCCAGCCGCCAGTGGCCGCCACGCGACTCCGTGCGCACCGTCGCCGCCCTGGTGATGAGGCCGGCGGTCTCGACGGCGTGCCAGAGCTCGACGTGGTGCTCGTCGGTGGTTGGCTCGCCGAGGGTCTCCCGGATCTTGGTGAGCACGTCGGCGGTCCGGGCCAGCGACGCCGCGTCGCGGACCGGGCCGGCGCCCGACCACATCGCCTGCTGGAGGCGATCACGGAGCGCGTCGAGCGCGGGGGCGTCCAGCGTCGGCTGACGGAGAGCCGGCGGGCTGCCGGCCGGACCGGGTCTCTCCGGCAGCTCCCGCGCGATGCTCGCGGCGGCGCGGGCACCGAACACGAGGGCCTCGGTCAACGAGTTGCTCGCCAGCCGGTTGGCGCCGTGCAGGCCGGTCGAGGCCACCTCGCCGGCGGCGTACAGGCCCGGCACGGAGGTGCGCGCCGACAGGTCCGTACGCACGCCACCGACCATGTAGTGGGCCGCTGGTGTGACGGGCACGGGCTCGGCGGCGAGGTCGAAGCCGTAGCGGCGCGCGCCCTCGAGGACGGTCGGGAACTCGTGCTCGAGCAGCGGGGTGCCGAGCGCGGTCGCGTCCAGCCACGCACCGTCGGACTGGTCGAGGACGGCCTTCGCGACGATGTGGCGGGGCGCGAGCTCGGCGTCGGGGTGGATGGCCGGCATGAAGCGGTGGCCCGCGGCGTCGAGGAGGGTCGCGCCGGCGCCACGCAGGGCTTCCGTGAGCAGGAAGCGCCAGGAGCCCGTCACCGCCAGCCCGGTGGGGTGGAACTGCACGAACTCCTGGTCGCGGACGGCCGCGCCGGCCCGGTAGGCCAGAGCGACCCCGTCGCCGGTCGCCCGGTCCTGGTTCGTCGTGGCGGCGAAGAGGGCGCCGCAACCTCCGCTCGCCAGCAGCACGGCCCGGGCCTCCACGATCGCGAGCTCGCCGTCGCGGTCGAGCACCCAGCACCCCGTGACCGGCCCGTCTCCCGGCCGGGCCAGCGCCACCGCGATCCCCTCGAGCCGGCGGACACGCTCGGTGACCGCGCGGCGCAGCACGCGGACCATCTCGGCGCCGGTCGCATCGGCGCGATGGACGGAGCGACCGACGGTCTGGCCGCCCTCCCGAGCGAGGTGGAGGCCGTCCACCCCCGCGTCGGCGGGGGCGTCGGGGACACGGTCGAACTCGGCGCCCAGCGCGAGCAGGTCGCGGACGGTGGCCGGCGCCTCCTCGGTGAGCGTCTGCACGGCCGCCGGGTCGCACAGACCGTCGCCGGCCCGGATCGTGTCCGCCGCGTGGAGGGCGGGGGAGTCGTCGGCGCCGATCGCTGCCGCCATGCCGCCCTGCGCCCACGGCGAGGAGCCGGAACGCCCGACCTCCCCCTTGTCGAGCACGACCACCTCGAGGTCGTCAGGGAGCCAGCGGGCCGCGTAGAGGCCCGCGACGCCGGCTCCGATCACGAGCACGTCGGTGCGGTAGCGGCCGGGGGCGTACGCGTCCGGAGCGCTGGGGAGCGACATGGGGGGGCCTCGTCAGGCGGCGGGACCGGCGTCGGTCTGTCCGGGATCGTCCGGCGCGTCCTCGAGCGGCGCAGCGTCGATCCGGTTCGCCAGCATGGCATGGACGGTGAGCGAGTTCGTCATCAGCTCGCCGAACCCCTCGGGATCGGCGAGCAGCCACGAATGCCCGGCATCCTTGATGATGTCGCCGGGAGCACCGGCCGCATCGCACATCGCGAGGAAGGTGGCTTCGGGGATGACCGCGTCCTGGTTGCCCCACAGGACCGAGACCGGCAGGCCGCGGCGGGCCAGCTCGGCGAGCTCGTCGCGGAGGTCGGCCGTCCGGGCCAGACGCGCGGCGCGGCGCAGCGCCCCCGGGTTCACCAGCGCGTTCGTGAGGAAGTCGCGGGCCACCACCGGCAGGACGCGCCGGTAGTCGCGGCGCGTCCATTCGCCCGGGAACCGCAGCCCCCAGTCCCACAGGGGCCGGTCGGCCATGAGCCGGTCGCCGGTGCTCGACCGCTTCCAGACGGATCCGCCGACCGAGTTGACGAGCACGAGCGACCGGGCCCGCTCGGGGTGGTACCAGGCGGTCGAGGTCGCCACGCCGCCACCGAAGGAGTGACCGACGAGGAACGCGGGCTCCTCGACGCCGGCGTGGTCGAGCAGGTCGTCGATCCAGTGCGCGAGCTTCTCCCACGTGTAGGCACCGCGCAGCGGGTCGGAGCGCCCGAAACCCGGCAAGGCCGGCGCGATCACGCGTGCGCCGGCGCGGGCGAGCCCCGGGAGCGCCCGGGCGTAGGTGCGGGCCTGGAGCCCCCAGCCGTGGATGAAGACGACCGGTGGGCCCTCGCCCGCCTCGCCGTAGAAGGCACCCCGGCCGTCGAGCGTCGTGCGATGCCAGCGCAGATCGATCTGGTCGCGTGTGGGCAACGGGGGCTCCTGCTCGCCAGTCCTCCTACCGAGTATACGAAGGGCGGACAGTGCGCCGTCCGCGCGCGCCTCGCCACGCTCTGGTGATGTCGCGGGCCCGCCGGGCATGCTCCGAGGGTGCGTGTGGTCACGTCGCATGCCACCCTCTCTGTCCGACGACGACGTGAAGGGACATGCGTGCGCCACCCGGACGAGCGCGAGGTCATCGGCATCATCGGCGGCACGGGCCCGCAGGGCCGGGGGCTCGCGCTCCGCTGGGCCCTGGCGGGCCACACGGTGCACGTCGGCTCCCGGTCGGCGGAGCGTGCCGCGACGGCCGCCGACGACGTGCGGCGTCGTGCGGGCCGCGAGGTGACGGTGGTTGCGGGCACGAACGCGGAGGCGGTCGATGCCGCCAACGTCGTGGTCGTGTCGCTGCCCTACCAGGCGCAGGAGCCGGCGCTGCCGCCGCTGCGGGAGCGGATCGGCGACGCGATCGTCATCAACGTCGTCAACCCGATGGCGTTCGACGAGGTCGGCCCGCACGCCGTGCCCGTCGAGGCCGGCTCGGCGGCCGAGGAGTGCCAGCAGCTGCTGCCCGACGCCCGGGTCGTGTCCGGCTTCCACGACGTGTCCAGCCGCCGGCTGCTGCGCGCCGACGAGCCCATCGTGACCCATGTGCTGCTCTGTGGCGACGACCGGGCGGCCTGCCACCGGGTGTCCCAGCTCGCCTCCGAGATCGAGGGCATGTGGGGCGTCTACTGCGGCCCGCTGCGCAACAGCTCCTACCTCGAGAACATCACGCCGCTGCTGCTGTGGATCAACCGCCACTACCGGGTCCAGGCGGGGCTCGTGATCGATGCGCTCGAACGGGACGAGGACACCGTCGACCTGCATCGCTCGGAGGGAGGCGCCGGGGCCGCATGACCGCCGTCGCGTACGAGATCGTCTACCGGTGCGGTGACCGGCTGCTCGGCGCACGGCTCGCTCAGCGCGTGGACGACGTGATCGGCCCGACGTGGTCCGTGCACCGCTCCGAGGAGGGGCCCACCTGGGCCCTGACGATCGAGTTCCCCGATGTGGGCGCGGCCGGTCGGTTCTTCGACAGCGACTTCTACGTGGAGCTGTGCGAGGAGGTGCGGCGCTCCTGCCGGAGCGCGGTGCTCGTCGTGCCGCTGGGCCCCGTCGCGGCCGAGGACTCCGGCGGCGCCTGACGTCGCGGCTACCGGGCGTTGGATGCCTCCGCGATCTCGGCGTCGACCGCCGCGCGGTAGGCCGCGTGGAGCCGGCGGGCCACCGGGCCGGGCCGCCCCGTGTCGATCGGCGCGCCGTCGATCCGGACGACCGGGACGATCTCGCGGGTGGTCGCGGTGATGAAGACCTCGTCGGCCTGCTGCAGCTCGGCCAGTGTGACCGGCCGCTCGGTGAGGTCCAGGCCGAGGTGGGCCGCGAGCTCGACGGTCACCGCCCGGGTCACGCCGGCGAGGATCCCGGCGCTCACCGGGGGGGTGACGAGCCGGCCGTCACGAACGGCGAAGACGTTCGACGCCGCACCCTCGAGGACGTGCCCGGCACGGTCGGTCAGCAGCGCCTCGTCGTCACCGTGCGCCCGTGCACTGGCGTTGGCCATGCTCGCGGCCAGGTAGGAGACCGCCTTGACCTGGGGCAGCTCGCGTGAGGTCGGCACGGTCCGTGCGGTGATGCCCTCGACGTAGAGCCGCTCGGGCAGCCGGAGCGGCTGGGCGGTGACCACCAGCGTGCACCCGTCCACCGGGGTACCGGGGAACGCCGACGCCGGGTCGACGGGGCCCGGTGTCACCGTCAGCCGCAGCGCCGCGTCGCCGCCTGAGAGGGCGTCGAGGTTCGCGGTGGCGGTCGTGGTCACCGCCCGGCGGAGCAGGTCGTCGTCGGGCATCCGGAAGCCGAGGGTGCTCGCGCCGGCCCGGGCGCGGTCGAGGTGGGCGGCGAGCCGGAAGACGTGCCCGTGGTAGCTGCGCAGCGTCTCGAAGACGCCCTCGCCGGCCCGGAACCCACGGTCGAACACCGACACCGTCGCCTCGTCGGCGGGGACCAGCCCGTCGGTGACCCATGTCTGCAGCACGCCGCCGCCTCCGTCCGTTGTCGTCCACCGGCTCAGCGGGGGAGGGGCCCGCCGGTCGCGCGGCGGCCGGCCACGGCCGGGTCGGCCACCAGCCGTGTGCCCTGCACCGCCCGCAGGAACGCCGCCGCCTTGTCGAGGCTCTCCTCGTGCTCGGCGTCGGGGTCGGAGTCCGCGACGATCCCGCCGCCGGCACCGTAGTCCACGGTCCCGTCCGGGTTCAGCGTCGCCGTGCGTATGGCGACCGACGTGCGGGCGGCCCCGGGGGCGAGGAACCCGATCGCCCCGCAGTACCAGCCGCGCCGGACGGGCTCGAGCGCGTCGATGAGCGCCATGGCCCGCACCTTCGGCGTCCCGGTCACCGAGCCACACGGGAAGGCGGCCCGCAGCAGGGCGCCGTACCCGACCCCCTCGCGCAGCTCGCCGGTCACCGTGGAGACGAGGTGCCACACGGTGGGATGCGCCTCGGTGTCGCACAGGGCCGGGACGCGCACCGTGCCCGGGCGACACACCCGTCCGAGGTCGTTGCGCTCCATGTCGACGACCATGACGTTCTCGGCTCGGTCCTTCGCGGAGCGCTCCAGTGCGAGGCGGTTGGCGGCGTCGGTCTCCGGGTCGTCCGAGCGCGGACGCGTGCCCTTGATCGGGCGTGTGGTGACCGTCCGCCCGTCGGCGTTCAGGAACGTCTCTGGCGACACGGAGGCGACGGCGCCCGCGACGACCGCCCCGAAGGGGGCCGGGCTGACCGCCCGCAGGGCGCGGTAGAGGCTGTGCACGTCACCCGGCCACCGGGCGGTCAGGCGCTGCGAGAGGTTCACCTGCCACACCTCGCCGGCGCGGATGGCCGCCAGCACCTCGGCGACCCGCCTCCGGTAGCGGTCGGCCTCGAGCGAGGTCAGCACGCGCTGCGGATCCGGCCGGGGCAGCGGAGGGGCGGGCAGCGCGTCGGCGACCGCACGGGTCACGGCCGGTCGCAGGTCGGGCGCAGCGGGCACGTAGGGGCGGCGCAGCAGCACCGCCTCCTCGTGGTCGTGATCGATCGCGACCACGGTGTCGACGAGCCGGCAGTCGAGCCAGGGCACGGCGCGGTCCGTCGCCGCCCGAGCGGGAAGCACCTCGACGGCCCGGGCGAGGTCGTAGGCCCAGGCACCCACGAGACCGCCGGTCAGCGGCGGGAGCCGCCCCTGTGCCACCTCGCCGGCGTCCTCGGCGTCCGGGACGCACCCGAAGCGCTCACCGACGGCGTCGAGGGCCGCGAACGGGTCATGCCACCCCTGGCCCGCGCCGCCTGCCGCCGGCCCCGTGAAGCGGGCACCGTCGGCGTCCGCCCGGAGCCGGCCGACCGCCCCGACGGCCACATGGGTCCACCGCCCGGCGCCGGCCGTGCCGGGGACCGACTCGAGCAGCTGCACGTCGTCGGCCACCCGCCGGACGGCCGCGACGACCCGGTCGACGTCGATGCGCCCGTCGGGACGGCGGGGGACCGCCAGCGGTGCAACGTCGACCGTGGCGAGCACGGGGCGGGCTCAGGCCGTCGAGGGCACGCTGTACTTGCGCCGGAACGCGTCCCCGTCGAGGTCGTCGAGATCGGACTCGACCTGGCTCAGGAAGTCCTCGGCCTGTGCCTCGTCCGAGAACGTCTGGGCCCAGACGAGCGCGCCGGTGCTCGCGATCTGGAGCTGCACGTCGTGCATCACGCCGTCGTTGTAGCCACCACGGGTGCGGGTCAACACCCGGAAGTCCTGTCGTGGCGATCGGGGCGCGTCGTTCACAGCCGTCGTCCTCGGTGTTGGCCTCGGTGGTGGCCTCGGCGCGTCGAAGGGCCTGACCTGGCAGATGCGGGCCTCGACACGGGCGTCCGGACGGTACTCGACCCCCGTCAGGGCCTGCAATGCGGAACCCGACCAGCGTAGTCGGCCGACCCGGTCGGCGGCGCGGTCTCGGGCGGGCGGACACCGTGCCCACGTGGCTACGCTCGTCGACCGATCACGGAGGTCAGCGTGAAGGTCTACACGAAGCGCGGCGACGACGGCACGACCGGACTGCTCTATGGCGGCCGGGTCGACAAGGACGACGTTCGCACGGTGGCGTACGGCACGGTGGACGAGACCGTCTCGGTGCTCGGGGTCGCCCGCGCCGAGCTGGCCGGGACCCACCTCCACGACCTGGTGCTCGAGGTGCAGCGCGAGCTGTTCTGCCTCGCCGCGCAGCTGGCCACCCGGGTGGAGGAGTGGCACAAGCTGCAGGTGGGCGTCAGCAAGGTCGACGACGCCATGGTGGACGCGCTGGACGGGCGGATCGACGCATCGACGGAGCGCCACCCGCTCCCGAAGGAGTTCGTCGTCCCCGGCGGCAACCGTGCCGCTGCCGCCCTGGACCTGGCCCGCACGGTCTGCCGGCGTGCCGAGCGCCACGTCGTCGCGATGAACCGGGCCGACATGCTGCCGGAGCGGGCACCCCTGCGCTACCTCAACCGGTGCTCCGACTACCTGTACGTCCTGGCACGCGAGGCGGAGGGCACCCACCTGCCCTCGCGGGTGCGTGACGCCGACGAGGAGGAGTGACGCCCATCGAGGTCGTCGACGAGCTCGGCAGCCCCGTCCGGCTCGACGGGGCGCCTGAACGCATCGTGTCGCTCGTGCCGAGCCTGTCCGAGACGCTGTGGTGGTACCGCCTCGCCGACCGGGTCGTCGGCGTCACCGACTACTGCGTCGCGCCGCCCCACGGCTTCCCGAACGCCCGTCGGGTGCGCGGCACGAAGAACCCCGACGTGGGGACCATCGTCGACCTCGAGCCCGACCTCGTGATCGCCAACGAGGAGGAGAACCGGGAGCTCGACGTGCGTCGCCTCCGCGACGCGGGCGTGACCGTCTACGTCAACGCGCCCCGCACGGTCACCGGCGCGGCCGAGAGCCTGGCGGCGATCGGTCGGCTGGTGGGCGCCGAAGGGGCGGGCGCCGACCTCGCCCAGGAGATCCGGCGGGCGCTCACCCGGGCAGCGGCACGCCGGCCGGCGGTGCCGCTCGTGACCTTCTGCCCCATCTGGAAGGAGCCGTGGATGGCGACCGGGCGCGACACCTACGCCGCCGACCTGCTCGCCGCCGCCGGGTTCGCCGTCGTGCCCGAGGACCCCGACGGCCGGTACCCGACCGTCACGCTCGACGAGATGACGGCCCGGGACGTCGACGTGGTCCTGCTGCCGGACGAGCCGTACGCCTTCGCCGAACAGGACCGTGCCGACTTCGACGACTGGCGCGCCCGGGTGCGGCGCATCGACGGGACGCAGCTGACCTGGTACGGGCCACGGACCCCTCATGCCCTGGTCGAGCTGAGCCGGCTCGCGGGCAGCATCCGCCGGCGTCTCGACCGGGCACGGTGAACGGGCCGCCCACCGACGGCGCCGCGGGGCCCTACGCTGACGTCGGCGCGTGAGGAGGCCGGGACCGATGCACGTCTTCCAGCAGGACGAGCAGCGCCGCGACGTGGCGGTGTGCCGCTCGCAGGTCACCGCCGACCTCGTGGCCGTCACCCTGGCCGCCTACGGCATCCCGGCGTCGACCATGCCGGCGTCCCCCTACCCCTCGCTGGACTGGGCCGAGGGGATCCGGGTCGCCGTGCCGGCCGACTGGGAGCAGCAGGCACGCGAGCTCCTGCGTGCGTTGCAGGACCGCGACGACGTCGCGCCCCTCTGAGGCTGGTCCCCAGCCGACTGCCGGGTCAGTACGTGTGCTCCGGGGCGGGGTAGTCACCGTCGCGCACCTCGGCCATGTAGGTCTTGGCAGCCTCGGTGATCTCGCTACGCAGGTTCGCGTACTGCTTCACGAAGCGCGGCAGCCGGCCGGCGGTCATGCCGAGCATGTCGTGGTAGACGAGCACCTGCCCGTCGGTGTCCGGCCCGGCGCCGATGCCGATGGTCGGAATGTCCAGCGCCTCGGTGACGCGCCTGCCGACCTCGGCGGGGATGGCCTCGAGGACGACGCTGAACGCGCCCGCCTCCTGCAGCCCGAGGGCATCCTCGGTCATCCGCGCTGCTGCGTCGTCGGTCTTTCCCTGGACCCGGAAGCCGCCGAACTGGTTGACGTGCTGGGGGGTGAGCCCGAGGTGACCCATGACCGGGATGCCGGACTCGGTCAGCGTGGCGACCACCTCGATCATGCGCCCGCCGCCCTCGAGCTTCACGGCCTGGGCACCGGCCTCCTTCATGAAGCGGGTCGCCGAACGCAGGGCCTGGGTCGGCCCCTCCTGGTAGGTGCCGAAGGGCATGTCGCCGACGACCAGCGCATGGTGGGCACCGCGGGCGACGGCGCGGGTGTGGTGGAGCATCTCGTCGAGCGTGACCGGCACGGTCGAGTCGTAGCCGAGCATCACGTTGCCGAGGCTGTCGCCGACGAGGATGACCGGGATGCCGGCCTCGTCGAAGATCTGCGCCGAGAGGAAGTCGTACGCGGTGAGCATGGCGATCTTCTCGCCGCGCTCCTTGTACTCCCGCAGATCACGGATGGTCACGGGGCGTGCGGGCGAGTCCCCGCCGGACGTCTCGGGATGCGTGAACGGACACCGTCTTCTCCTCCTGCCGGCCCGGTCCCGGGTCCAGCGGTCTCGTAGGGTGTGGCCCCAGTGTCACAGATCGCAGCCCCGCCGCGCACCTGCACGCACGGGCACCGGCGTCGCCGGGGACGGAGAGCGGTACCGTCGAGATCGCGAGGTGGGGAGGACGACCCGATGGGTGGCGCTGTACCCGATCTGGTCGTCGGCCACCGCGATGCGGTCGCGGCCCGCCGCACGATCGAACGTCTGTCACGGTTGGGGGTCGAGGGCGCCGACCTGGTGCTGCTCGGGCCGGGGGAGCAGTCGCTGCCCGGGCGTCAGGCCGACCGCGAGACCGACGGGGCCAGCCTGCGGCGCCTCGGGTCGAACGCCCGACGCGGGACCCTCCTCGGCGCCGTGGTCGGTGCGGTCTTCGGGGCCGTCGTCCTCCTCACCGTCCCGGACGTGGGATCGCGCCTCGCGGCGACGCTGATCGGGGCGGCCGGAGCGGGGGTCGGCGGTGCCTTCCTCGGTCTGCTCGTCGGGCTGCTCGCCACGCCGACGATGGTGTCGGCCTGGGAGCGCACCTTCGCGCCCATGAAGGTCGGGACCGTGCTCGTCGGTGTGCGGGTCAGCGACGGCGACATGCTCGCGCGCTTGCAGGAGGCGCTGGCCGGGAGCCGTGCGCACGAGATCCGCCTCGTCTCCAGCCTCGACGAGGTGGTCGCCGAGCTCGCGCGCGAACGTGCCGAGCGACGCGGCCGCTCATGATGCGCCCTCCGTCCGGTGCCGGTCGTGGCTCTCGGCCAGCGCGTGGCGCAGCGCCCTCACGAAGGCCTCCGGCTGCTCGGCTGCGGGGTCGTCGCGTGCCCCTTCGATGACGTGCAGCGGCCAGCCGTAGCGCTGGCTGGCCCGCTCGGCGGTCTTCAGGGGGATCTGCAGGTCGTGCCGGCCGTGGATGAGCGTGGTGGGGACCTCGATGCCGGCCAGCTCGTCGGGGTCGATCGGGGGCACCCCGAGGCGCGGCATCATGGCACGCAGCGCCGCCTGGTTCTGGGACGTGCGTGCCTGCTCCAGCGCGTAGTCGCGCAGGGTGTCCCAGAGGTCGCCGAAGCGGTTCCCGACCCGGTCGAAGTCGACGAAGCACTCCTGGAAGAAGCGGTCGCGTGCCGGCGCGGTCGGCCGGGCCAGGAACCGCATCATCGGGATGGCGAAGCGCGGTGACGGCCGGTACCAGCCGAGCCCCATCGAGTCGACGAGGACGAGGTGGGCGAGCCGGTCCGGTCGCGCGACCGCGTACCGCGCGGCGATCGCGCCGCCGAGGAGGTGCCCGACCACCGCGGGCGGGGTGCCACCGGTCGCGTCGATCAGCTCGTCGAGCCAGCGCAGCACCGTGTCGCGGTCGAGCGTCCCGGCGTAGTCGAGGGACGCGCCGTGTCCCGGCAGGTCGGGGACGATCACCCGGTGGGTCTGGCGCAGCTCACGGATGACGTTGAGCCACACGGCCCAGAGCTCGCCCGGGCCGTGCAGCAGCACGACGGGCGGGCCCTCGCCGGCTTCGACGATGGCGGTGGAGACGCCGGCGAGCTGCGCTCGAACAGCTCGAGCGCCCGGACGGCGTCCTGGTCGCCCCCGAGGGCCTGCAGCGCTGCGGGAACCAGCAGGTAGCCGCGTGCGGCGCAGTCCAGATCGGCCTCATCGAGCAGACGCTGCGTGCGAGAGAGCCAGCCACCGGCCTGCGCGTGGAGCCCCCGCTGCGCGAGCATCATCGCGAGCCACACGGCCCAGCGCGCCGCCTCCTCGGTCTGGTCGTCGTCGAGCAGGACGTGGTGGAGCTGCTCGAGGAGGTCGGTCGCCTCCTCGCCCCGCCCGGTGAGGAAGGCGGCCGTGGCCAACCGCTCGAGGTCGCCGACGGCGAGGTGCTGCTCCTCCTCCGAGCGACGCAGCTGGTCGTAGGCGTCACTCCATGCTCGGCGGGCGAACGCCTCCCGCCCCAGGACGACGCTTTCGTGGTCGCCCACATCACCCCTCCGAGCGGCCTCCGATCACCCTACCGACGACCACTCCGCGCGGATAGAGGGATGCAGTCAGGCGGGCGCAGGGGTCCTGGGCGCCGGGGATGTCGTGCGTGCGATGTGGTCGGCGAGGTATGCGGCGTCTCGTCCCACACCGCCGAGCAGGCCGGAGCTGAGGCTGTGGAGGAACGGGAGCCCGAGGAAGTAGAGGCCCGGATGGCCCGTCACGATGCCACGCTCCTGCTGCGGGAAGCCGTCCTCACGGTGGAACGGCAACCTCGATCCAGGAGTGGTCGAGCGCGAACCCCGTGCACCAGACGACGTTGGTCACCGGAAGCGTCCGCCCGTCGTCGAGCACGGGGGCGCCCTGCCGGACCCCTGCCGTTCGCGGGACACGCTCGATCCCGGCCGCGGCGAGCGGGTCGGCTCGTGACCGGGGTCACGCCCCGACAGCCACGTCGGGTGGGTGCGGGACACGTCGAGCGCGATCTCGGCGCCGGAGTTCCCGGCCCCCACGACGAGCACCGGGCCGTCCTGCAGCTGGTCCGGGTTGCGGTAGCCGCTCGAGTGCAGCTGCGTGATGTCGGGGGCGAGCTCGTCGGCGAAGTCCGGGATCCTCGGGGTGTGGTACGCGCCGGTGGCCACCACCACGTGGCGGGCCGTGAACGTGCGATCTCCCGCCGTCACCTCGAAGACGTCCCCGTCGTGGCCGACCCGGTCGACGCGGACACCCGTGCGGACCGGCAGGCCGAACCGTTCGGCATAGTCCTCGAGGTAGTCCGCGACGTTGTCCTTGGTCGGGTCGGCCCGCCATGGCGATGCCTCCTCTGCGACTCGGGTGTGCTCCTCCAGCACGCTACGTGTCAGGCCGGCCGGTGGCGTCGGGAGGACGACGCATCCCTCGGCTCGGCGGACGCGTGGGTCATACGACCCACGCCGAGCACCGTGTCGCGCCAGCGAGCGGACCTCGCAGCCGCGCCGGAGGCCAACCGGGACTCGAGTCCCGGGCGGCGGCCCGCCCCGGCACCGGCTCCACGAGGCCCCAGGACCGGGGACCCTCAGCTACGCCAGTAGTTGGTGATCGGAACGCGCCGGTCCTTGCCGAAGGCCCGGTCGGTGATCTTGACGCCGGGCGGAGCCTGGCGCCGCTTGTACTCGGCCACGTCGATCTTGCGCAGCACCTCGCGGACGACGTCCTCGTCGAATCCCTTCGCGACGATGTCGTCGATCCCGAGGTCGTCCTCGACGTAGGCCGCCACGATCGGATCGAGCACGTCGTAGGGCGGCAGCGAGTCCTCGTCGCGCTGGCCCGGGCGCAGCTCCGCGGACGGCGGCTTCGTGATCGTGCGCTCCGGGATCGCCGGGCTCACGGTGTTCCGGTAGCGGGCGAGCCGGAACACGAGCAGCTTCGGCACGTCCTTGAGGACCGCGAACCCGCCGGCCATGTCCCCGTACAGGGTGGCGTAGCCGACGGCCATCTCCGTCTTGTTCCCGGTGCTGAGCAGGATGCTGCCGAACTTGTTCGAGAACCCCATCAGGACGATGCCGCGGATGCGGGCCTGGATGTTCTCCTCGGTCTCGTCGGCGGGCAGGTCGTCGAACAGGGGGGCGAGCATCGAGTCGAAGGACTTCATGGCGGACTCGATGGGGATGACCTGGTAGCGGACGCCGAGCAGGGACGCGAGCTCCTCCGCGTCCTGCAGCGAGTGCTCCGAGGAGTACGGGGACGGCATCGCGATGGCCGTGACGTGGTCGGCGCCGAGCGCGTCGACGGCGACGGCGACCGTCACCGCCGAGTCGATGCCGCCCGACACGCCGATGACCGCGTCGGTGAAGCCGTTCTTCCGGCAGTAGTCGCGGACCCCCAGCACGAGGGCCTGCCAGACCTCGGCCTCGAGGTCGAGGCGGTCGTCGTCCTGGCGCTCGGGCAACGCGGCGGGGCGGTCGCCGGGGTGGCCTCGCAGGTCGGCACCTTCCGCCTCGGCCTCCTCGGTGTCGAGGTCGACGACGATGAGGTCCTCGGCGAACTGGGCACCGCGGGTGACCACCCGCCCGTCGGGCCCGGCGATCATCGAGTCACCGTCGAAGACCACCTCGTCCTGCCCGCCGACCATGTTGACGTAGCACAGGTGGACGTTGCTCTCGGTGGTGTGGTGGCGCACCCAGTGCTCGCGCTCGGCACGCTTGCCGCAGTGGTACGGGGAGGCGTTCAGGTTCGCGATGACCCGGGCGCCGTCGCGGGCGGCCCGCGCGACGGGACCGTGCTCGACCCACAGGTCCTCGCAGATCGTGACGCCGACGGGGACACCGGCGACCCGGAAGACGAGCGGATGGTCGTCGGACACGAAGTACCGGGCCTCGTCGAACACCCCGTAGTTCGGCAGCCGCCACTTGTTGTAGGTGCCGACCAGGCGCCCGTCGGCGATGACGCCGGCCGAGTTCGTCAGCCCGCGGGCGGACACGGCGACGTCCCAGTGGCGGTGGTTGGTCCGGTCGCCGCCGGCGCCGACGTAGCCGACGATCGCGACGGTGCCCGCCGGCCCCTCGTCCCGGAGCCGGTCGATGGCGTCGAGGTTCGCCTGCACGAACTCGGGCTTCAGCAGGAGGTCCTCCGGTGGGTAGCCCGTGACGGCCAGCTCCGGGAAGAGGACCAGGTCACATCCCTGGTCGGCGGCCTCGTGCCATCGTTCGAGGATCCGTGACGTGTTCCCGTCGATGTCGCCGACGACCGAGTCCATCTGGGCGAGGCCCACCCGAAGCGTCACGTGTCCCTCCTGGTTCGAGCGTGCGGAGCAGTCGGGACCGGCGGCGACCGATGCGGTCCACGCCGTCCGTGTTCACGTGCTGTTCACACGGGCCAGGCAGACGTTCACATGGTCGCAATACCCGTACAACGGGTGAGAAACGGCCCCTTCGTAGCGTTCGCACCACGGTAGCGCCCCCGACACGGGACCCGGCCGGGTGAACCCCGTCCCGGCGCCGACCGGACCGACATCCACCCGACGGAGGTACCAACCCGTGAGACGGACACGCAAGGTGGTGCTGGCGGCCCTGGCCCTGTGGGCGCTGACGGCCCTGCCGGCACACGCCCAGGACACCACCACCGACATCAGCAAGCTCGGCTACGACCTGGACGTGGTCTGGGTGGGCATCGCAGCGGCTCTCGTCTTCCTCATGCAGGCGGGCTTCGCGCTCGTCGAGACGGGGCTCACCCGCGCCAAGAACGCCGCGAACATCATGACGAAGAACTTCACGGACATGGCCGTGGGCGGCGTCGCGTACTGGGCCGTCGGCGCGGCCCTGGCCTACGGCGCCTCCAAGGGCGGCCTGTTCGGCTTCAGCGGCTTCTTCTTCGAGCCCGGCGCGCAGGGTGCGGTGCTCGGCGGTGACGGCGTCCAGTTCATCTTCCAGCTCGTGTTCGCCGCGACCGCCGCGACCATCGTGTCCGGTGCCGTGGCCGAGCGGATGAAGTTCTCCGGCTACGTCATCGTCTCGCTGCTCATGACCGCACTGATCTACCCGGTCGTCTCCCACTGGGTCTGGGGCGGCGGCTGGCTCTCGGCACGCGGCTACCACGACTTCGCCGGATCGTCGGTCGTGCACATGGTCGGCGGTGTCGCCTCGCTCGTCGGCGCGTCGCTGCTCGGCCCCCGCATCGGCAAGTACGGCAAGGACGGCAAGCCGCGGGCCATCCCCGGCCACAGCATCCCGCTCGCGCTCACCGGCGTGTTCATCCTCTGGTTCGGCTGGTTCGGCTTCAACGGCGGGTCGACGCTCGCCGCACAGGGGCAGGGTGCGCTCATCGGCACCGTGCTCACGACCACGACGCTGGCGGCGGCCGCCGGCGGACTCACCGCCCTGCTGCTCATCTGGGCCATCGCGAAGAAGCCCGACCCGGCCATGGCCGGCAACGGCACGCTCGCCGGCCTGGTGGCGATCACGGCCGGCCCCGACCTCGCGTCCGGGGGTTGGGCGATCCTGGCCGGCGTCATCGCCGGCGGGCTGGTCATCGGCGCCGTGCTCTTCTTCGACCGCATCCACGTCGACGACCCCGTCGGCGCGATCTCCGTCCACGGCGTCGCCGGGGCGCTCGGCATCCTGCTCGTGCCCTTCTATCCGGGCGCGGCCGACGCCGGGGTCACCCTCGCGACGCAGGCGCTCGGGGTGGTGACGATCGCCGGCTGGGTCGCCGCGACGAGCCTGGTCACCTTCCTCGCCGTCAAGGCCACCCTCGGGTTGCGGGTCTCGGCCCAGGAGGAGATCGACGGGCTCGACGTGCACGAGCACGGGGTGGCCGGCTATCCGGACTTCGTGCTCGGGCCGCTCGGTGCCCCCAGAGGCACCGCGTCGGCCGGCGCCTACGCGCTCGATGGACCCGCCACGGTGGCTCCGACGAGCCGGCCGGTGCCGGAGTAGCCCGCCGCGTGCCGTCACGGCAGGGGACCGGCCGAGTCGGACGCCGGTCCCCTGCCGCGCACGTAGGATGGGCCTCCGGCGACCGGACGAGTCAGGAGCAGCGTTGGACAAGCAGCAGGAATACGTCCTGAGAACCGTCGAGGAGCGGGACATCCGCTTCATCCGGCTCTGGTTCACGGACGTGCTCGGCATGCTGAAGTCGGTGGCCATCACCGCGACCGAGCTCGAGAACGCGTTCGCCGAGGGCATCGGGTTCGACGGCTCCTCGATCGACGGCTTCGCGCGCGTCCAGGAGGCCGACATGATCGCGGTCCCCGACGCCGGCACCTTCCAGGTCCTGCCGTGGCGTCCCGAGTCGCAGGGTGTGGCCCGGATGTTCTGCGACATCCTCACCCCCGACGGTCAACCCTTCGCCGCCGACCCGCGGCAGGTCCTCAAGCGGAACCTGCAGCGCGCTGCCGACCTCGGCTTCACCTTCTACGTGCATCCGGAGATGGAGTTCTTCCTCTTCTCGTCACCGCACAAGGCGGAGCCCCTCGACTCCGGCACGTACTTCGACATGACGCCGCTCGACGTGCAGTCCGACTTCCGTCGCCAGGCCATCAACACGCTCGAGAAGATGGGGATCTCGGTCGAGTTCTCCCACCACGAGGTGGCGCCGTCCCAGCACGAGATCGACCTGCGCTACGCCGACGCGCTGACGATGGCCGACAACATCATGACGTTCCGGCTCGTCGTGAAGGAGACCGCGCTGGCCCGTGGCGTCTACGCGACCTTCATGCCGAAGCCGCTCGAGGGGCAGTGGGGGAGCGCGATGCACCTGCACCTCTCGCTGTTCGAGGGCGACAACAACGCCTTCCACGACGAGGGCAGCCCCTACCACCTCTCGAAGACCGCGAGGGCGTTCACGGCCGGGGTGCTCCGCCACGCCCGCGAGATCACGGCCGTCACCAACCAGTGGATCAACTCCTACAAGCGGCTGGTCCCCGGCTTCGAGGCGCCGGTCTACGTGTCCTGGGGCTCATCGAACCGCAGCGCGCTCGTGCGGGTGCCGATGCACAAGCCCCGCAAGGGCGCGTCCACCCGGATCGAGTACCGGGCGCCCGACCCGGCCTGCAACCCCTACCTGGCCTTCGCCAGCATCCTCTCGGCCGGCCTCAAGGGCATCGAGGACGGCTACGAGCTGTCCGAGGAGGCCGAGGACAACATCTACGAGATGACCTCCGCCGAACGCGCCGCCGCGGGCATCACGCGGCTGCCCGCCAACCTCGGGGAGGCGCTGTCGGTCATGGAGGGCTCAGAGCTCGTCGCCGACACGCTCGGGGAGCACCTGTTCGAGTTCTTCCTCGCCAACAAGCGGCGCGAGTGGGACCAGTACACGGCGCACGTCACCGAGTTCGAGCTCGACCGCTACCTCGCCATGCTCTGAGCGTGATGCCGCCGAACGACGGCACCCCGACCCGGCCGCGCTCGCTGCGCGGCCGGCTCGCCGCGGCCGGGCTCGAGCCCGACCGTGCCGAGCGGCGACTGGCCGACGCCGGCCTGCTCGACGGCCCCGACCTCGACGGGCTGCTGCGCGCCGTCTCGAACGCCGCCGGCCCCGAGGACGCCCTCGCCGTCCTGACCGACCTCGCCGCGAACGACCCGGCGCTGTTCGCCGAGGTCCGGGCCGAGCCGGAGTGGCTGGGCCGGGTCGTCGCCGTCGGCGGGACCTCACGCCCGCTCGGTGACCTGCTGGCACGGTTCGCGGACGCGACGCGCGCCCTCGAGGTGCTCCGGCCGCTGGACGTCGCCCAGACGGCCCGCCAGATCGAGTGGGCGGTGGCCACCGCGCGCACCCGGGAGGACCGCTCCGCCGGCATCGCACGGATCCGCCGCCGTGCGACGGCGGAGATCGCCGCCCGTGACCTGACCGGACGCGCCGACGTGGAGGAGGTCGGCTCCGAGCTCGCGGGTCTCGCAGAGGCCGTGCTGACCGGCACCCTGCGGGGGCTGCACGACGACATCGGCGGTGATCGGCCGGCGGCACGGATCGGCGTCATCGGGATGGGCAAGCTCGGCGGTCGCGAGCTGAACTACGTCAGCGACGTTGACGTCATCTTCGTGCACGCGCCGACACGCGAGGAGACCGGCGACGGGTCCGACGGCGGGGACGGTGGGGACTCTCGAGATGAGGCGCGCGACGAGACACGACGCGTCCTCGAGGAGCTGCTGGCGCTGCTCAACGCCTCGACGACGATGGGTCGGATCTACGAGGTCGACTCGACGCTGCGCCCCGAGGGACGGTCCGGACCGCTGTCGCGCACCGTCGGTTCCTACGTCGCGTACTGGGAGCGCTGGGCGAAGACCTGGGAGTTCCAGGCCCTGCTGAAGGCCCGGCCGGTCGCCGGCGACCGCCACCTGTGCGAGGAGCTGCTGACCCGCGCGGAGCCCTTCGTCTACCCCGACGAGCTCGCCCCGGGCGTCGTCGACGAGATCCGTGCGATGAAGGGGCGTGTCGAGGCGAAGCCGGAGGTGCGCCGCCACGGCGAACGGCAGGTGAAGCTCGGCCCGGGCGGTCTGCGCGACATCGAGTTCGCCGTGCAGCTCCTCCAGCTCGTCCACGGCCGCGCCGACCGGTCGCTGCGGGTCACGGGGACGCTGCCGGTCCTGCGGCAGCTCGCCGCGGACGGCTACGTGGCGGAGGAGGACGCCGACACGTTCGCGACCGCCTACCAGCGGCTCCGCGTCGTCGAGCACCGGCTGCAGCTCGCCCACGAGCGTCGGACCCACACGATCCCGGAGGATCCCGAGCGTCAGGAGTGGCTCGCCCGCAGCCTCGGGTACCGACCGACCGGCGAGGCACCGGCCCGCGACGCCTTCCTGCGCGACCTGCGGGCGCTGCAGGGTCAGGTTCGCGAGCTCCACGCGAAGCTGTTCTACCGGCCGCTCCTGGAGGCGCACGCGTCGGTGCCGGCCTCCGAGGGCGGACTGAGCCTGCCCCACGAGGTGCGTGCGATGGGCGAGGACGCCGCGCGCACCCGCCTGGCCGCCCTCGGCTTCGGCGACCCGCGTGCGGCGCTGCGTGACGTGCGGGCGCTGACGACCGGGGTGTCGCGACGGGCGACCATCCTGCGTGCCGTGCTGCCGGCCATGCTCCACGTCCTGCAGGAGTCACCCGCGCCCGACACCGGCCTGCGGATGTTCCGCACGCTCGTCGAGGCGCAGGGCCGCTCGGTGAAGCTCCTGTCGTACCTGCGTGACCATCCGCCGGCGGCGGACCTGCTCGCCCGCGTGCTCGGCACGAGCGAGGTGGCCGGCGAGCTGCTCGTCAGCCAGCCGCAGGGCATCGACTGGCTCCGGGACGCGGCGCTGCGGGAGGAGCCACGCAGCCGCGACGGGCTGGTGCGGGCGGCGATGGGACGGCTCGGCTGGCAGGACCGGACGGCGGCGCTGCGGCGGTTCAAGCGTCACGAGCTGCTGCGGATCGTGCTGCGCGACCTCGCCGACGCGGCGGGCGTGACGCTCGTGGGGGAGGAGCTCACCGCCCTCGGCGAGGCCTGTCTCGAGGCCGCGCTCCGGGTGGCGCAGGAGGAGGTCGCCGCCGCGGAGGGCGTCGACGAGCTGCCGGTCCGGGTCGCCATCATCGGCATGGGCAAGCTCGGCGGTCGCGAGCTGCACTACGTCTCCGACCTCGACGTGATGTTCGTCCACGAGCCGGCTGACGACGACACGGATCCCCAGGTGGTGCGCCGGGTCGCTGCGACGCTGGCCGAGCGCACCATGCGGTCGCTCAGCGAGATCACGGCCGAGGGCACCGCGTTCGAGGTGGATGCCGACCTGCGCCCCGAAGGGAAGGCCGGGCCGCTGTCCCGTGCCCTCTCCGCCTATGAGGCCTACTACGACCGGTGGTCGCAGGAGTGGGAGCACCAGGCGCTGCTCAAGGCGCGTGCCGTGGCCGGTGATCCACTGCTCGGGGGACGGTTCGCGGCCATGGCGACGCCGCTGGCGTACCCGGACACCTTCGGCGAGCAGGATCTCGCCCGCATCCGGAAGATGAAGGCGCGGATCGAACGGGAGCGGCTCCCGCGTCGGGGCGACCCGAAGCGGCATCTGAAGCTCGGCCCGGGCGGGCTCTCCGACATCGAATGGACCGTCCAGCTGCTGCAGCAGCAGGCGGGAACGAGGCAGCCCGTGGTGCGGTCCACCTCGACGATGCAGGCGCTCGACGCGCTCGAGGACGTGGACCTCATCGATCACCAGGACGCCACCTGGCTGCGGGACGGCTACCACTTCCTCTCGCAGGTCCGCAACCGCCTCTACCTCCTGCGGCAGCGAAACGTCGACGTGCTGCCGACCTCGCGGGCGGACCTCGATCTGCTGGCACGCAGCCTCGGCTACGGGCGCGGGGGGTGGCAGGACTTCGAGTCCGACCATCTGCGAAACGTCCGTCACGTACGACGCGTGACCGAGCGGTTGTTCTACGGCACGGTGTCGCCGGTCGAGCGCAGCTGACGGGCACGCTGCCGGTGTGCGGCCGGGGCGGCGCTCAGACCGGCCAGCCCTCCTCGCGCCAGGCGGCGTCCCAGAACATCCACTCGTACCGGCTCGTCGTGACGAAGTGGCCGCGCATGCGGGCGCGCTCGGCGGCGCCGGTGGCCGCGCCCGCCCGGTCGGTGGTGTCGGCCACCTGCCGTACGAGGACCGCGTACTCCTCGTCGGCGTAGGTGTCGATCCAGCGCTGGTAGAGGGGATCGGCCGAGCCCCGCGCCACGAGGGTCCGACCGACCTCGCGGTAGATCCAGTAGCACGGCAGAACGGCGGACAGGCCCTCCGCGAACGAGCCGCCGAGACACGTGGCCTGCACGTAGCTCGTGTATGCCGTCGTCGTCGGCGACGGCGGCGTCGCGTACAGGTCGTCGGTGCCCATGCCGAGGTCGCCGAGCAGCTCCGTGTGCAGCGCGTGTTCGACCTCGAGGACGCCGGCGGCGTGCCGGGCGAAGAGCAGGGTGCCGTCCGTGTCGGGAGCACGCCCGGCGAGGACCGACAGGGCCCGCGAGAACGCGGACACGTAGTGGTAGTCCTGGACGACGTAGTGGCGGAACACGTCCCGCGGGAGGCTCCCGTCTGTCAGGCCCTTCAGGAACGGGTGGTCGAGGATCGCGACGTAGAACGTCCTCGATGTCGGACCACATCTGGCTCGTCAGCGCGGTGTTCGGGTCCACGAGCTCGTCCTTCGGGCGGGTTGTGTGTCGTGTGCTGTCGGCGCGGCCTCACCGTAGTCGTCGTCCGTCCGGCGACGCGACGTGGTCAGCGCCGCCGGAGCCAGCCACCGACGAGGTCCCGCAGGTGTCCGGCGGTGCTGCGTGGACGCAGGTGCTCGACGAGGCGTGGGAGGACGTCCTCGGCGCGGGCGGCGATGGTGCCGTCGGCGTCGATCGCCGGCTCGGGGTTGATCTCCCAGATGCGGGCGCCGTGGTGGCGCGCGAGCGTCGGGAGGCGGGCGGCCGGATCGACCTCCGCCGAGGTGCCGACGACGACGAGCAGGTCGCAGGATCGCACCGCGTGGTCGGCACGCTGGAACGCGCCCGCCGGGAGCGGCTCGCCGAAGAACGTCACGTCCGGCTTGACGACGCCCTGGCACGCCAGGCAGCGAGGGGGCTCGTCCGGGGTGTCGAGGAGCTCCTCACGGGCGTAGCGGGCCCCGCACACGAGACAGGTGAGTGTGCGACTGCTGCCGTGCAGCTCGATGACGCGCGTGCTGCCGGCCGCCTGGTGGAGGCTGTCGACGTTCTGGGTGATCACCTGGCTGATGAGCCCGAGCTGCTCGAGGGCCGCGATCGCCACGTGCGCCGGATTCGGACGTGCCGCCGCCAGGATCTCGTCGAGCTCTCGGAGAAAGCGCCAGACCCGATCGGGATGGTCGCGTAGCGCGTCGATCGTCGCGAACTCGAGGGGGTCGTAGCGGTCCCAGAGCCCGCCGCGGCCGCGGAAGGAAGGCACCCCGCTGGCGACCGAGATCCCGGAGCCGGTGAGCACCACGGCGCCGGTGGCGCTGTGGCGCACGTGGTGCGCCAGCTCCACGATCAGCGGGTGGTCGGGCTTCATGCCGCGAGCGTAGGGCACACGCTCGAGCGGCTGCGGCCCGCATCGTCCGTCCGGCGCTGGCTGGCCGTCAGCGGGCGGGGGCAGCCCTCTCGGTAGGCTCGACACGACGCAATCAGGGAGGCGACCGTGTGGCGTGAAGGGTTCGTTTCGGGCGGGGACACGCGCTTCTTCGTGCGGGTGCTCGGACACGGCGACGACCTCGCCGTGCTGCTGCACGGCTGGCCCGAGGACGGGTCGATGTGGCGGCGGGTCGCGCCGCTGCTGGTGGACGCCGGTTACCGCGTGGTGGCGCCCGACCTGAAGGGCTTCGGTCAGTCCTCGAAGCCACGAAGGGGCTACGACCCGGAGACGCTCGCCGACGAGATCAGCCAGCTGATCCGCAACCTGCACGTGCGCAAGGCGGTGCTGATCGGCCATGACTGGGGTGGCGCCGTCGCGCTGGCGACCGCGTTCCGTCACCCGGGGCGGGTTCGGGCGCTCGTGATCGCCGACTCGCCCTATCGGCAGATCGACCTGCGTCGTGCCTGGCACATCCCGCTGCTCAACGTGCCGGTGCTCCCGGAGATCGCGTTCCGGGTGGCGCCGCGTCAGCTCGTGGCAGGGAGCCTCAGCATGGCCTCGCGGGTCAAGGAGGCCTGGACCGACGAGGTGGTCGACGCCTACGCGGCGGCCGTCGCGGACGCCCCGCGGGCATGGCTGCAGTACTACCGGTCGCTGTCGCGCCGGGCCGTCGTGGATTGGGCGCTGCGCCGGTTCCGGCGCCGGGTCAGCTTCCTGCCCGAGCCGGCGACCCCGAACCGGCTGCGGGTGCCGACGCTCGTCGTGTGGGGCGAGAAGGACCCGGCAACGCCGGCGCACCTCGCCCGGCGCGTGGCCTACGACCTCGGCGCCGACCTCGTCCTCCTGCCGGGCGTCGGCCACTTCGCCCCCGAGGAGGACCCGCTGGCGTTCAGCCGGGCGGTCGTCGACTTCGTCGGCGTGGCTGGCGCGGCAGGGGACGCGGGGGAGGACGAGCTGGCGGCCCACCGCCCCGCCTGAGAGCGGTGGCCGGTTCAGCCGCAGGGAACCGCGTGGCAGGCTGCTGCGGATGGGCATCGACTGCCGGCGAGGTCCTGGAGGCCACCGACCATGCGCACCTGGAACCTGCTCGACGAGCTCTACCGACGGACCGGCGCCACCCTGCCGCTGGGTGACCCCCGTCCGTCCCACGGCGCGGAGATGGAGGGCTACTTCTGGCGGGTCACGGACGTCGCCTCGCGCCGTGTGCTGGTCGTGCTGTGCGGGGTCAACCGCCACCCCGCCGGGGACTGGGCGACCGTCGCGGTCGCAGGCGAGCCCGGTGGCTTCGTCCGCTCGGCCGTGCTCCCGGGGGCCCATGCGGCGACGGATCGGTTCCGGGTCACCGCCGGTGACGGTGCCTTCAGAGCCGACGCCGGCGGGGTCGCGGTCGACCTCGGCGCCGACGCCCGCGTCGAGCTCTCGCTCCACCGGCCGGTGGACTGGCCCCGTGCACTCGGAGGCGGCGGGGTGTTCTCCGCCGTGCCGTTTCTCGGCCAGTACTGGCATCCACACCTCCTCGGTGGCGGCGCGTCGGGGTCGGCGCGCCTGGGCGAGGTCACGTGGAGGATCCGCGACGCCGAGGTGTACGCGGAGAAGAACTGGGGGGCGGGGTTCCCCGAGCGGTGGTGGTGGGGGCAGGCGCACGGCTTCGATCGACCCGATGTGTGCGTCGCCTTCAGCGGCGGGGTCCTCACCGCCGGTCCGATGGCCGCGACGGTTGGTGGCGTCGTGGTGCGCATCGGCGCGCACGTGATCCGCCTCACGCCACCGTGGTCCCGGGTGCGCGGCCAGGCCGACGGCGAACGCTGGCGGGTCGAGGCCCGCAGCGCCGGCTACCGGATCCGCGTCCTGGGCACCGCGACGGGGCGCCCGCACGTGTTGCCGGTCCCACTCCCGGCCGAGCGCCGGAACGTCGACACCGACCTCGAGCATCTCGCGGCCCGGCTCTTCCTCGAGGTCGACGGTCGGGTCCGCTACCGCGGCGAGACCGACCTCGCCGGGCTCGAGATCGGCCACCGCCCGTCGACCCCCTGCCAGGCCGCCACCGGTAGTGCCGAGGATCAGGGGCGCATCTCGTAGGTGCCTGACAGCGCGTGCACGTCCTTGAAGACCTGCTCGTCGCGCTCCGGGTCCGCGACCGGACGTTGGATGAGCCCGAGCGCCCCATCCGCCTGCTCGCGGGTCGCGCCGGCACGGGAGTGCAGCTCCAGGGCGTAGGCGGACAGGTCGGCGACCAGCACCGCGAACAGTCGGTCGACGAAGGCGCCGTCGAGGTCGAGGATGCGCGCCTGCTCGAGGATCAGCTGGGCGTAGGGCACGAGGCTGAACACCTGGCCGACGGACAGCAGCAGATCGAGGTCCTGCTGCTGCTCGTCGGCCGGCGGTGCGTTCGTGAGCAGCTGCGTGAACGCCTCCACCTGCTCGGCGAACACGGCGACGTTGTCCAGGTCCCAGCCCTCGAAGGCGGTGCGCCAGTCGTGGAACTGGATCTTCGAGAGCCCCTTCGTGGGCCCCTGGGCGAACAGGAAGTCGTCGTTGCGGGGCTCGTCCACCGTCGGAACCGGCGGGTACTCGGCCGGGTTGAACAGGAACTGCGGCAGGAACTTCAGCACGAGGGCGAGGTTGACGTGGACGGTTCCCTCGAGCTTCGGCAGGGCACGGATGTCGCGGGCGGCCGCTTCGAAGTAGGTGTCCTTCTCGAAGCCCTTGGCGGCGATGACGTCCCAGATGTCGTCGATGACGCGCTCACCCTCGAGGGTGACCTTCATCTTCACCAGCGGGTTGAACAGCAGGTAGCGGCGGTCCTCGGGGGAGGCGACCCGCAGGTAGTCCTCGGCCCGAGACGCGAACAGCTTCATCGCCGTCAGGCGGACGTAGGCGTCGGTGAGAAGCCGACGCACGTGCGGGAAGTCGGTGACCCGGTTGCCGTACAGGTTGCGGTTGGCGGCGTGGGTGACGCCTTCGTACAGGGCGTGGGTGCAGATACCGATCGACGCCCACCCGAGGTTGAACTTCCCGATGTTCACGGTGTTCAGCGCCGCGTTCCAGGCGTCGTCGCCCTCGTGGAGGACGTTCCTGGGGCGACACCGGATAGTCGTGCAGCTCGTACTGCGCGACGAAGTTCTGGCTGTTGACGACGTTCTTGACGACCTCGTACTCGTCGCGCTGGCTGTCCGCCGCGAAGAACACGTAGGTGTCGGTGTCGGTCCGCTTGCCGAACGTCGCGGTCATCCGCGACACGTTGGCGTTGCCGATGTAGTACTTCCCGCCGTTGGCGGTCAGCGTGCCGTCGTCGGACGGGGACAGCAGCATGTCGGTCGAGTAGATGTCGGCGCCGTGCTCCTTCTCCGACAGCCCGAACGCGAACACCTCGCCGTCGCGCAGGAGCTGCGCCGCACGGGCCTTCGCCTCGCCGTTGTCGCTCATCCAGATCGGGCCGAGCCCGAGGATGCTGACCTGCCAGGTGTACCAGTACATCAGCCCGTAGAAGCCGAGCACCTCGTTGACCGCGTCGATGCGGGTCGTGTCCCAGCGGGTGCCGTCCTCGCCTTCGCCCTCGGGCGAGAGGAAGGACGCGAACAGACCGAGGTCGCGCTGCGCGTCGATGAAGTCCTGGTACCAGACCCGCTCGTGGTCGTCGTGCTTGAGCCGCTCCTTGCCCCTCGACTCGAACCACTCGACGAGACCGCTCACGATCCGGCGGGACTCCTCGTCCAGGTGTGAGAAGTCGGTCCGGTTCGGGTGGAAGAGGATCACGGAGTCTCCGAGCGGACGAGGCGGGAGCGCCGTTCGGCGGCCGCCGGTGGGAATCGTAGAGAACCACCGGCGTCGCAGGGAAGTCCGGGCCGATCGCCGGCGCTGACGCGCATGCCCGGTTCATGTGTCGAGGCAAGGGCGGACCACTACGTCGAGATCCTGCCCGAGCCAGGCCCTTAACGTCCCATATGTACAACCATATGGTTGTACATATGGGAACGACGATCACCGACGAGCGGGCCGACGCGGTCTTCGGGGCCTTGGCCGACGCCACGCGACGGGACATCCTGTCGCGGGCGACGGGTGGAGATCTCGGCATCTCCGAGCTTGCGGATCTGTACCCGATGAGCTTCGCCGCAGTGCAGAAGCACGTGGCCGTGCTGGAGCGGGCGGGCCTGGTGCGCAAGCGCCCCGAGGGGCGTCGCCGCGTGGTGACCACGGACATGGACGGGCTCCGCAACGCCCGGGTGGTGCTCGATCACTACGAGGAGATCTGGCGCGGCCGCGTCGGTCGCATGCACGACCTGCTCGACGAGGACGACCTCCCGGATGGGGACGTCGCCAGCACGGACCAGGAGAGCCAGCGATGAGCACCGTCGACATCACCAAGGACCTCGAGAACGCGACCCTGGTCGTGACGAGCGTGTTCGGCGCCTCGCCCGACCGCGTGTGGCGGCTGTGGGCCGACCCGCGCCAGCTCGAGCGCTGGTGGGGCCCGGATCCCTACCGGGCCACCGTCCTCGACCACGAGCTGCGTGCCGGTGGGCACGTCACCTACGTCATGGCGGGGCCAGACGGGGATCGGCACAGGGGCTACTGGCGGGTCCTGGAGGTCGAGCCTCCGCGCCGCCTCGTCTTCCGGGACGGCTTCGCCGACGACGACGGGGAGCCCGACGACGACCTGCCCGTCAGCCGTGCCGAGGTGGCGATCGAGGCGGTGGACGACGCGCACACGCGCATGACGATCACCTCGACCTACGACACCTCCGCCGACTTCGAGCAGGCGCTGGCGATGGGCATGGAGGAGGGCATCCGCGCCGCGATCGAGCAGATCGACGCGCTGCTCGCCGAGGGCTGAGCGGCTTCGCGCCCACGGCGATCGCGGGGTCGGGCATGATGGCCCGAGGGCAACCGAAGGCACTGTCGTGGCGGTCGTCGACGGGACGCGCCAGGGTGTCGTACGACGCGATCGTCGAGGAGGCACTGTGTGTCGGGTGGGTGGATTCCACGGTCAATGCGCTCGACGACGAGCGCGGGATGCAGCTGATCACGCCCCGCAAGCCGCGATCGACGTGGGCGCGCAGCAACAAGGAACGGGTGGCCCGCCTGGAGGCCGAGGGCCGGATGGGACCCGGCGGGCGGCGGGCGGTCGAGGTCGCCAAGGCCAACGGGTGGTGGTCCATCCTCGACGACGTCGAGGCACTGGTCGAGCCCGACGACCTCGCTGCCGGCCTGGACGAGGTCCCGGCTGCCCGGCAGGCCTGGGACGCCTTCCCGCCGTCGGCCCGGAAGCAGATGCTGTTCTGGGTCGTCAGCGCGGTGAAGGACGAGACCCGCCGACGACGGATCGACGCCATCGTGGAGAGCGCAGCTCGCGGCGAGCGCGCCAGGGGGTGACGGCCGGTCCCGGCCGACCACACACGCGTGCACGATCGGCAGCCCTCGTCGGGACTTCGAGCAGGTCTTCGAGCAGCCGGACTCGGTGGGGTCCTCACCCTCGTCTCACACCATCCTGCGGTGGTAGGTGGCCATCGCGATGGCGTACGCGAGGACGAGGATGCCGACACACCACGCGAGGGCGATCCAGATGTCGGTGCCGACTGGCCGCTGTGCGAGCAGGTCACGGATCGCGTTGACGATGGACGTCACCGGTTGGTGCTCGGCGAAGGCGCGCACCGGCCCGGGCATGGTGTCCGTGGGCACGAATGCCGAGCTGACGAAGGGGAGGAAGACGAGCGGATAGGAGAACGCGCTCGCGCCGTCGGCGGACGTCGCGGACAGACCGGGGATCACGGCGATCCAGGTCAGCGCCAGGGTGACCAGGAGCAGGATTCCGGCGACCGCCAGCCACGCCAGCGCTCCCGCCCCTGAACGGAAGCCCATGAGCAGTGCGACGAGCACGACGACCGACAGCGAGATCGTGTTGGCGACCAGCGACGTCAGTACGTGGGCCCACAGCACCGCCGGCCGTGCGATCGGCATCGACTGGAATCGGGAGAAGATGCCGCTCTGCATGTCGAGGAAGAGCCGGAAGGCGGTGTAGGAGATGCCCGACGCGATCGTGATGAGCAGGATGCCGGGCAGCAGGTAGCTCACGTACGACTCGGAGCCTGCCTCGATGGCCCCGCCGAACACGTAGACGAACAGCAGCAGGAACGCGATCGGCATGACGGTGGTCGTGATGATCGTGTCCACGCTGCGGGTGATGTGGCGCAGGGAGCGTCCCAGCAGGACGGCCGTGTCGCTGACCGCGTCGGTGGTCATCGGTGGTCCTCGCTCGTCGATGGTGCCGTCGTCGTGTTGCCGTGTGTGTTCCCGTCACCGACGAGGGCGAGGAAGACGTCCTCGAGGCTGGGCTGCTTCTCGACGTACTCGACCCGGGCAGGCGGGAGCAGCCGTTTGAGCTCGGCGAGGGTGCCGTTCACGATGATCCGACCCTCGTGCAGGATCGCGATCCGGTCGGCGAGGTGCTCGGCCTCCTCGAGGTGTTGGGTCGTGAGCAGCACCGTGGTGCCCTGCCCGGCGAGTGCCTTGACGGCCCGCCACACCTCGAGCCGCGCCTGGGGGTCGAGGCCGGTCGTCGGCTCGTCGAGGAAGATGACCGGCGGGTCGCCGATGAGGCTCATCGCGATGTCGAGGCGGCGGCGCATCCCTCCCGAGTACGTCGCGACCCGCCGGGCGGCCGCATCGGTCAACGAGAACCGCTCGAGCAGGCGCTCCGCGGTCGCGGCCGGATCGTCGACGTGGCGGAGACGGGCGACCAGGATCAGGTTCTCCCGCCCGGTGAGGATCTCGTCGACGGCCGCGAACTGTCCGGTGAGGCTGAACGACGTCCGCGCCTGCGCAGCGTGCGTGGCGACGTCGAATCCGTTGACCGTCGCCGACCCCTCGTCGGCCTCGAGCAGCGTGGACAGGATGTGCACGACGGTGGTCTTGCCAGCGCCGTTCGCGCCGAGCAGGGCGAGGATGCTGCCCCGCGCCACGTCGAGGTCCACGCCCCGCAGCACCTGCACGTCCCCGTACGACTTCTCGAGACCACGGACCCGGATCGCGGGCGGGGCAACAGGCGGCGCGGTCACCTCTGCCCCTGCCGCTCTGCGGTCTCGATCGCCCTGACGAGGCGAGCGCGCTCCTTGTCGATCCACCGCGTGCCGGTGTAGGACTGCGCGAAGGTCTCGGCGAACTCGACCGGGTCGTCGCCGACGATGTCGCGCACCGGGGTCCCGTCCACGGCCGCGCGTTCCCACAGGTCCGCGAGGTCGCCGAGCATCGTGATGATGGTCTCGCCGTCCGTGACGCCGCCGTAGTACATGAGGTAGCGGTCGAGCGCCTTGTTGACGGCGGCGTACGGCTCCGGCAGCGCGTCGATCCGCGCTCGGTGCCGCTTGTACTGCTTCTTGTTCTCGAGCGATCCGGTCAGGGTCTCGATCCACTTCGCGGCCATGCTCACGTCTCTCCTTCGCGGAGCTGTTCCAGTCGTTCCACGAGGAAGCTCCAGGTCCTCCAGAACTCTTCGAGCTGTGCCCGTCCCTGAGCGTTGAGGGAGTACACCTTGCGCGGCGGCCCCTTCTCGGACGGGACCTTCTCCACGTCGACGAGGCCGCGTTGCTCGATCCTGACGAGCAGCGCGTAGACGGTTCCTTCGGCGATGTCGGTGAAGCCGCGATCCCGCAGCCACGCCGTGATCTCGTAGCCGTAGGCAGGCCGAGCGGACAGGATGGCGAGGACGATGCCCTCCAGCGTCCCCTTGAGCATCTCCGTCACAAGCTTGCCCATGGACCACGTCGACCGATCGCTACTCATTGTCACCGAGTACTAGTACATAGTAACACTGAATAGGCGAGAGGCAAGTCCGCCCCGCAACCCCGCGCGGGTCACAGCTCACCACGCCTCATGGTTCGCCCGACGCCCGCGCAGCCATTCCCCGTTCGGCGTCCTCGGCCTCGGGGTGGGCCAGGTAGGCCTCGCGATCACGTTCGGCGCGCCGGCGCCGGATGGTCTATCGGAGCCCCTCGCGTGCGGCCTCGGACCCGTTGATGCCGAGCTGGCGCGCTTCTGCTGCGAGGTCGTCGTCGAAGATCACGGAGGTGTGGCCCGGGTGGTGTGGCGCACGTCTTCTTCGCCGTCGCGGCATCTCCCTACCTCGGACTTCCCCGGGCGCGGCTTGCCTTCATCGGGGTTCACTTCGGGCCTGTGCGTGCAAGCGGACCCAGGACTACGGAGCGAGGATGTCACTGGCCAACAGCATCAGGGTGAGGTCGTCAATTGGCGAGGGCTGGAAGTCGTGGTGTCTGTAGAAGTCTGCGGCCTGCTGATCCTTGGCGTGGACGAGAAGCACGCGGACCCCGGTGAGTTCCGCAACCTCGAGGGACTTGAGAAGGAAGTGCTTCAACAGGGCGCGAGCGAGTCCCTGGCGCCGATGGCGTCGGTCGATCGCCAGTCGACCGAGCAGCAGCGCGGGGATGGGATCGGGCTGATTCCGGGCCGCCCGCTTCGTGGCGCTGCTCCGCATGATGACGGCAGTGCTGGACGCGTAGAAGCCGACGACGCGCCGGTTGTGGTCGATGGCGACCCAGGTCCGGCTGGCGCCGCTGTGCTGGTTGGCGCGGGCGCGGCGCTTGAGCCACTCGTTGAGCAGGTCGTCGCCGCAGTCGAATTCGTCGAGGATATGGTCCGCCGCGAGCAACTCGGGACCGGAGTAGCCGCTCACGACTCCCGCTGTTCCAGCACCGATGGTGTGGAGAGGAGTTTCGCCAGCTCCGGCTTGGACGTGGGCGGCCGGTCGAGAAGGGCCTGGAGTTCATCCCAGGCGTCGTCATCCAGCGTGAACACCCGACGGTCGGCGAGGTCCGCTTCGGCTGCCTCCACGGCATGGCGCACGACGTACTCGCTGAGTGACTCGCCCGTCGACTCGAGGACGCGTCGGACGACAGCGTCCTGTGCGGCCGTCACACGCAGGGTCCAGCGGCTGGTCTTCGCTTCCATGGGCGGACTGTACGTCAGAATGGCGTACACATCGAAGGTTTGCGCCCGTTCCGAGACCTTCGCGCGTTGGAATGCTCGACGGCGGGATCTCCATCCGCGCGCTCGCTGAGTACCTGGGGCACGCCGACCCCGGCTTCACGCTGCGCATCTACAGCCACCTCATGCCGAACACGGAGGACCGGGCCCGCGCCGTCGTCGACGCCGCGCACAGCACGGGCGAGGGATCGTCTGGGAACGAGCAGCACGCCAGCCACCGGTAGCGCGCTGGCCGCTACTCGTCGAGTTGACCGCCGGCAGGCAGGAGCGTGAGGGCGTCGCAGTGCGCCGGTCGGACCGTTGCGAAGTCCCGATGGTCCAGCGTCGCGACCGTCGTGAGCCCCAGACGCTCGGCCACGGCGATCGTCGCCCCGTCGATCGCGTCGAGTCGTAGATCGGCGTAGGTGTCCACGAGTTCCAGTACGCGCAGCCAGTCCGCGACGGTCAGCTCGACTGGCTGGAGACGGCCGGAGGTGACCAGTGTGAGGAACCGGCGCTGGTGGTCGGTCCCGCCGCGGTCGAGCAGCAGCCATGCCGTTTCGGCGATCACGGGGACCGTCGACGCCAGCTCGGTCCGGTGCTCATCGAGCACGGCGCGGCAGCGGGCGTGGTCGCGCGAGCGGCGGTCGGCTGCAGCGAGCCACACGTTGGTGTCGACCAGCAGCACGACCGCTGGTCACGCGGACCGGGCGCGCCGGTCGGCGTCCTGCCGCAGCCGGTGCGTGTCGGTCGAGGCCCACGCCGGGTCGCCCGAGTCGAGCGAGCCGAGGAAGGCGTCGAGGGAGTCCTCGTCGCCGTTGGGGCTGACGAGGTCGTCCTCGTAGTGCTCGCGAAGCGCAGCCACAGCCAACTCCTCGACGGTGACCCCTCGACGCGCGGCTTCTGCCTCGAGTCGTTCGACGAGGGCGTCGGGGAGATCGAGCGTCACACTCATGGGTCGCAGTGTACGTGGGACCGGGCCGTTCAGGCGGCCGACGCCGACGCGACGGCGAACGCGACGAGGACCGTGCGCAGGCCCGTCGGGGCGCTGCGCACGGTCCTCGTGCGGAATCCTCGCGGAACGAGGTCCGAGCCAGATGAGAAACCGCAGGTCAGAGGCGGTTTTCAGGCCTCAGTGACTAGATGTCGTAGTAGAGCGTGAACTCGTGGGGGTGCGGGCGCAGTGCCATCGCCGCGACCTCGCTGTCCATCTTGTACGCGATCCACGTCTCGATGAGGTCCTCGGTGAAGACCCCGCCCTCGAGCAGGAACTCGTGGTCCTTCGCGAGGCCGTCGAGCGCCTCCTCGAGGGACCGCGGGACGCTGGGCAGGTTCTCGAGCTCCTCCGGCGGCAGGTCGTAGATGTCCTTGTCGACCGGGTCCGGCGGCTCGATCTTGTTGCGGATCCCGTCGAGGCCGGCCATCAGCTGCGCGGCGAACGCCAGGTACGGGTTCGACGAGGGGTCGGGAACGCGGAACTCGAGGCGCTTGGCCTTCGGGCTCATCCCGGTGAGCGGGATGCGCACCGCGGCGGACCGGTTGCGTGCCGAGTACACGAGGTTGACCGGCGCCTCGTAGCCCGGCACGAGCCGGCGGTACGAGTTCGTCGTCGGGTTCGTGAAGGCCAGCACGGCGTGGGCGTGCTCGAGCAGACCGCCGATGTACCAGCGGGCGAGATCGGACAGCTGCCCGTAGCCGGCCTCGTCGAAGAACAGCGGCTCGCCGTCCTTCCACAGCGACTGGTGGGTGTGCATCCCCGAGCCGTTGTCGCCGAAGATCGGCTTCGGCATGAAGGTGACCGTCTTGCCCTCTTCCCAGGCCGTGTTCTTGATGACGTACTTGAAGGTCATCAGCTTGTCGGCGACGGCGGACAGCGTGTCGAAGCGGATGTCGATCTCCGCCTGGCCGCCCGAGCCCACCTCGTGGTGCTGGATCTCCACCTCGATGCCGGCACGCTCGAGGTTGTGGACCATCTCGGAACGCAGGTCCTGGTGGTGGTCCATCGGTGGGGTCGGGAAGTAGCCCTCCTTGGTACGGGGCTTGTACCCGAGGTTGCCGCCCTCCTCCTCGCGGCCGGTGTTCCAGGAGCCCTCGTCGGAGTCCACCTTGTAGAAGGACTCGTGCCCGTTCGTGGAGAAGCGGACGTCGTCGAAGATGAAGAACTCGGCCTCCGGGCCCATGAAGACCGTGTCGGCGATGCCGGTCGACTTCAGGTAGGCCTCGGCCTTGCGGGCCACGTTGCGCGGGTCACGCGAGTACGCCTCGCCCGTGATCGGGTCGTCGACGTAGCAGTAGATCATCAGCGTCTTGCGGCGCCGGAACATGTCCTCCCGGGCCGTCGTCGGGTCCGGGACCAGGAGCATGTCGGACTCCTGGATCCCCTGGAAGCCACGGACCGACGAGCCGTCGAAGTACAGGCCGTCGTCGAACGTGGCCTGCGAGACCTGGTGCGCCGGCACCGAGAAGTGCTGCACGAGGCCGGGCAGGTCGACGAACCGGAAGTCGACGAACTCGTAGCCGTCGCTCTCGATGAGATCCAGGAACGTCCTTGGCGGTTTCTGGTGAGCTCCCCAACGTCGCTCAACTCCTTGTGTGGTATCCGACCGTCCACTGTAGGTCGCAGCTGTGGGCGGTCCCATTCGCGGTCATGGTGCGCAATCGTGTTGCGCGGATGGTGCGTGGTGGTGCGTTCAGTGTGGGCGGGGCGCCCTGACTGCCGCCGCGACCTACCCGGCACCGCGTGCCGGGGCGGCCGCGGTTGGGGACGGCGGGGGACGCCCCGCCGGTCGTGGCTGTCTCCGGGGGAACCGGCCACAGCCTGTCGACGTGTCGGGCGGAACGCTATGGACGAGCCTTTTCCCGGTCGTGTCCCTCGTGTTACGTCTGTGTTACGAGTGCCCGAGTGGGCGACGGCTGCCCGGACGCTTCGCCCCGCCGCCGTCTTGCGTGCGTCGACGCGGCTTCGAGTGGTCCGTTTCGGAAGTTCCTTCTGCATTCGATCGTCCCTGCATCCCGGATCGCGGCGTTGCTCGTCGTCGACGTAGAACCCCGCTACGACGACGACTCGCGCCTTGCCCTCCGGGCGCAGGAACGCTCTCGATGCGACAAAGGACCTCCGAAACAGACCACTAGGCTCGCCATCCAGCACCGACGGACGCCGACGACAGGGATGGCGCGCCATGCCAGCACTCCCGATCCTGCTCGCGCAGAGCATCACCGACGTCTGCGGGGACACTCCCTCCGACGCCTGCCGGTGGCTCTGGAAGGAGACGCACAACCAGTTCATCTCCGAGGTGCTCGGCCGCTTCGTCTCGCCGATCGTCGAGTCGATCCTCGTGATCGTGATCGCCTGGGTCGCGGTTCGGCTCGTCCGACGTCTCATCCGGCGCGGCGTGTCCGAGATGAAGGAAGAGGGCAACATGCGGCGCCTGGGCGCGCTGCGGACCCGCGCCGGCTTCGGTGTGATCGAGGGCGAGCGCCCCATCTCGCCGCGTCGGGCGCAGCGCGCCGATGCCCTGGGAGCCATCGCGCGCAGCGCCACCGCGGTCCTCGTCTGGAGCATCGCGCTGGTCACCGTGCTCGGGGCCTTCGGCGTCGAGCTCGCTCCCATCATCGCCAGCGCCGGGATCATCGGCGTCGCGGTCGGCTTCGGTGCCCAGAGCCTCGTGAAGGACTTCCTGTCCGGCATCTTCATGCTCGTCGAGGACCAGTACGGCGTCGGCGACATCATCGACGCCGGCGACGCCAGCGGCGTGGTGGAAGGCGTCGGCCTGCGCACGACCCGGATCCGCGACGTGACCGGCACGCTGTGGCATGTCCCGAACGGTCAGATCGAGCGGGTCGGCAACATGTCGCAGGAGTGGGCGCGGGCGCTGCTCGACGTTGGGGTGTCCTACGACACCGACCTCGACGCCGCCTCGGACCTGATCAAGCAGGTCGCCGACACGCTCTCCGATGAGGAGGACTGGGCCGACAAGTTCCTCGCCGAGCCCGAGATCTGGGGCGTGCAGGAGCTCGGTGACTCGTCGATCTCCATCCGGCTGGTCATCAAGACCCGGCCGGGCGAGCAGTGGGGCGTGTCCCGCGAGCTCAACCGCCGGCTCAAGCGTGCCTTCGACGACGCGGAGATCGAGATCCCGTTCCCGCAGCGCACGGTCTGGCTGCGAACGGACGTCACGGGCACCAAGACCCCCGCCATCGCGCTGGCGGGAAGCGCTCCCGACGGCGACGAGCCGATCGAGACCGTGGAGTGATCAGCCGGCGACACTCGGCTCGGTCGCCGGCCGCCTGACGGAGGTCTCGACCGGGACCGCCGCTGGCGCGGCCCCGACCGACAGCCGGGCCGCGATCGTCGCGTCGGCGCACCACTCGCTGACGCGCTCGCGGGCGTGGTCGGTGCCGATGCCGACGAGCTGGTCCAGTGCCTCGAAGTCCATGAGCCGGTAGTCGTCCACGGGCGGGTGCAGGCTGAGGTCCGCCGTCTCGAGGGCCTCGCGCATCCGGTTCGTCGAGTGCAGCATCGCCGCGCGCATGGCCAGGTCGCCGATCGTCGGGAACGCGACCGGCCGGCTGCGGCGGAACCGTCCTCGCAGGGCCTCCCAGGGGGTCGGGACTCGATCGACCGAGAAGGCCGCGTCCGTCTCGACCGTGACCTCCGCCGCCACGACCGTGCCGCAGCCCAGACTGCGGAGGATGGTGGCGGGCAGGTTGTCGAGCAGGCCGCCGTCGACCAGCAGATGGCCGTTGTGCAGGACCGGGACGGCGATGCCGGGCAGCGACGAGCTGGCCGTCACCGCCCGCTGCAGCGAGCCGGTCTCGTGGATCACCGCCGCAGCCGCCGTCAGGTCGCTGGACACGCAGAAGAACGGGATCCAGAGATCCTCGATGTCGAAGTCGCCGTACATCATCCGGGCGCAGGCTTCGGACCGCTGGGCGGCGAGCACCGACACCAGCGGCAGCGTGTAGTTCTTCTGCGGCGCCAGCTCGATCCAGATGCGTCGGTTCGCGGCGACCATGCGGTCGGCGGTCCACCCCATCGCGTGCTGCGCCGCCATGTTCGCGCCCATGCTCGTGCCACCGACGTAGTCGATCGGGATGCCGGCCTCGGCGAACGCGCGGAGCGTGCCGATGTGGGCGAACCCGCGCGCACCGCCACCGCCGAGGGCGAGTCCGACGGCGCGCCCCGCGAGGACCCGGGCGAGCCGCGCGATGTCGTCGTCGCGGTCCCAGCGCACGTGCACGTGACCCTCCACCCGCCGCGGCTCGAGCCAGCGGCGCGTGTGGCGTGGCAGCTGCGACCCGTCGCGGTGGAGGAGCACCAGGGTCTCGATCGCGCCGACGAGCCGGTCGGTGTACGCGAGAATGTCCCGCTCCGCAGCGTCCGGCCGCGGGTCGGCCTCGACGTCCGCGACGTAGAGGACGCGGTCGGCCTGGCGCAGGCAGCGCCGGGTCCACGCGCTCGGGGTTCGGTCGGCCACGTACAGCACGAAGCGGTGGTCGTGCTCGCGCGCGTCCAGCCAGGCTCCCAGGGCGTCCGCGTCGGGACCGGTCTCCACCTCGGCGAGCCCGGGGGTGGCGAGCCGTCGCTCGACCTCGTCCGCGGACAGGGCCAGCACGGACCCGTGGTGGCCGAGCGCGTCCTGCAGCCGCGTGACGAAGGCCGTGGCGCGGTCGGGGGCCACGAGCGGCACGACGGCGACGTTCGTGATCGGCGCCGCGGCGGCGCGCCGCCGCGGACGATGCAGCCGCTGCACCAGCGACCGCGTCACACGGCGCAGCACCGCCGGTCGCGCCGTGACGATGCGGTCGAACTCCTCGGGGGAGAAGCCGACGAGCACGCTGTCGCGGACGGCGAGGACCCGGCTCTCCGGCGCCTCGACCCCGAAGAAGGCATCCTCGGTGACGCTCTCGCCGAGCGCTGCCTCGCCGATCGTCTCGGTCGTTCCGTCCGGAGCGTCGCGGAGCACCCGGACCCGTCCGCTCACGACGAGGAACAGGTCCGGAAGGTCCGCGCGCACGGGCATCGCCGTGCCCCGGGGCAGCGACTGCCAGAAGGCCATCTGCTCGAGCTGGTCGAGGAAGTCCTCGTCGAGGGCCCCGAAGAGCCCGTGGAGGCGGGTGAGCAGCGTCCGTCGGCGGAGCCGGTCGAACGCGGCGCGGAGGTCAGCAGAGCCGGGGAGGAGCGCATCGAGGGTCGAGGCGGGGATCGTGGCGTAGGTCGTCGGCTCGGTCGCGCGGGCCTCGAGATCTTCGACGAAGGCGCTGAGCTGGCGCCGGTCGTACGCGCTCGCCGGCCCGAGCGCCCGGAGCCGGACCGGTTCCTGTCCCGGCGTGACGTCGACCACGTCGGCCGCGCCCGCCAGCACGATCACGAGGGCGTCGTCGGAGGCCGGTGGCGTGAGCGCCACGCCGGCGACCGCGCCGTGCACGCTCGCCGCGTCGGCGAGCGCCTCACGGGTCTCGTCGTCCAGCTCCTCGAAGGGTCCCCGGCACAGCGCCGCGGACAGGTCGACAGCCACGTCAGACATCCACTTCCCCCTCCGGCTCCCGGCGGCGCCGACTGCCGGCCGCCCGGCGCGAAAGTGTTGCACGGTGGCGCCCTCCTGGGGCGACAACGCACAGGGGAGTCCGACAGGCGTGTCGCGCTGGGCGCTGGCCGCGTGCGGCGTGCGTCATTGCGAACACCGGCGCCGCGGTTGCGACAACCGTGTACAGCCGGACACCGGCCTCGGTAGAGTCCGCCGATCATCCTGGCCGGGAGGGGTTCCGTCATGGAGCAGGCCGAGCACCGTTCCGAGGTCGCCACACCCGTGACCGACCCACCGCTCGACGTGGCAGTCGAGGCGCCGGTCGAGGCGGAGCCGATCGACCTCGTGGCGGTGGAGGACCGTCGGGTCGCCGTCGTCAACGAGCACATGCGGCTCGAGAACGCCCACGACTTCCCCGGATGCATCGGCGCGTTCGCACGCGCCCGCTACGAGGTCGTCGCGAGCGACGAGACCTACGACGGCGCCGACGGCGTGCATGGGTTCCTGGCCGAGAACCTCGCCGCGTTCCCCGACTTCGTCTACGTGCCGAGCCGCGTGTCACCGACCACCGACGCGGTGCTCGTCGAGGGCCGGTTCACGGGGACCCACCTCGGCACCTGGCGCGGCCTGCCGGCGACCGGCAGGAGGGTCGATTTCCCGATGTGCCTGATCTTCGAGTTCGAGGGTGACTCGATGGTCAACGAGAAGCTCTACTTCGATCTCGGCGCCCCGCTGCGCCAGCTGGGGGTGGCCGACGACCCGAACAGCCTGCGCGGCAAGCTCACGACCGTGCTGACCCACCCCTTGGTCGTGCTCCGTGCGGTGCTGCGGGGCCTGATGCTCCGGCTGCGGAGGCGGGACACATGACCGGCGCCTTCACGACAGCGGGCCCAAGCTCGTGAAGCTGGCCGTCACGGTCGTCTACACCGTGCTCCTCGCATGGGGCTTCAGCGTCGGCGCCCGCCAGATCTACCAGGGCATGAAGCGTCCGAAGCAGCTGCTGAACCCGCTGTTCGCGCAGCGGATCGCCATCCGGCTGTTCACGGTGCACATCATCGTCGTCACCGCCGACCTCTTCGTCATCGGGCCCCTGGCGATCGCGAACAAGAGCACGCTGTGGTACTGGGGCGGCCGCATCGCGCTGCTCACGACGGCCATGCCGATCGCCGCCTTCTTCAACCGCAACCCCGAATCCTTCGGCAAGCTCATCGGCCGCTGGGTGGTCGTTCGCAACTTCTTCGAGTACGCGGTCCACATCGCCGTCGCGGCGATGGCCGTCAACTGGTTCAGCTACTCGGTGCTGCTCTGGTGGCTCGTGGCCTACCGCTACCTCGACGTGGGCCCGCGCCGGACGCTGCAGCGCCTCTACGGCACCGAGGAGAAGCTCGCCGCACGCCCGTGGGCGCCGGTGCTGAACTGGGCGGTGATCGCCTCGCTGTACGTGCTGAGCTTCGTGGCCGTCTACAACCGCCAGATCCTCTACGCCACGGTGCCCGGCCCCGAGGTGGCCGCCCATGTCCCTGCCGCGTGGGAGAAGGGCGTCGTCTGGGGCGTGAACCTCGCGCTGGTGCTGTTCTCGTGGGTGACGACCCGCCGGTACGTGGACTCCCGAGCGGCCGAGGAACGCGTGGCGGTGGACGACGTTGGTGACCGGCTGATCGCGGACCCCGCGCGGCCCGTGACGGCAGGATGAGAGGGGAGAACCGACCATGAGTGCGACCGACGACGGGATCGTCACGTGGGAACGGGCGCGGGAGGAAGGCACGCGGCTGCTCGACGAGCGGGACGTGCTCACCGCGATCGACCGCCTGGCGGAAGCTGCCGAGGGTGATCCGAGCGGTGAGAGCCACGCCCTGCTCGGGCTGGCCTACTTCCACGCCGAGCGGTACGGCGACGCGGCCGAGAGCTACTCCGCCGCGCTGACGGTCGACCCGACGCGGGACGCGTGGCGGCAGATGCATGCCCGCTGCCAGCAGAACGCGCAGGCGGAGCTCCACGTGCAGGTGCCGACCAGCCACCACTTCGACGGCGACCAGCTGCTCGGCCCTCCCGCACCCGGCACCCTTCCACCACCCCCGGTGCCCGGACCCGGCCCGACGGCGGTCGAACGCGCCCGCTTCGTCGTCGGCCACGCGATCGGCCGGATCGGCGGGGCCACGTTCGACGTGCTGACCGAATCGATCGGGCGGGACTACTCGGGCGCCGTGTGGACCAACTGGTACCGCAAGAAGCTCTACAGCGGGATCCTCACGCTCGCCCACATGCGCGACAAGCTGAACCTGGAGAACCTGCGCACGACCTACCCGTCGGGCGCGAAGGTCGGCTACCACGAGGGCCCGATGTCGCCGCCGCCCGGCGTGACCCACTACCGAACGGCTGACGGGAGCTGGAACAACCTCGACGACCCGAAGGAGGGTGCGGCCGGCACCCGGTTCGCGCGTAACGTCCGGCCCTCGGCAGCCCGGCCGGCGAGCGACGCGGAGCTGCTCGACCCCGACCCGCGGCTGATCAGCCGGCGGCTGCTCAGCCGCAACGGGGACATGGCCGAGGTCCCGTTCCTGAACCTGCTCGCCGCCTGCTGGATCCAGTTCCAGAACCACGACTGGATCAGCCACGGCGAGAACCTGACCCGCGAGATCATCGAGGTCCCGCTCGCTGAGGACGACCCGGCGCGGGAGCGGTACCGCCAGCACGCCATGTTCGTCGGACGCACGCAGCCCGACCCGACCCGCCGTGAGACCGGGGAGAACTACCCGACCTCGTTCGTGAACGAGGTCACCCACTGGTGGGACGGATCGCAGCTCTACGGCAGCGACCAGGCGACCCAGGACCGGGTGCGCAGCCACGTGGGCGGCAAGCTGCGGATCGACCCGGACGGTCGGCTGCCCGTGGGCCACGGTCGCGTCGAGGACACCGGCATGGTCCGCAACTGGTGGGTGGGCCTCTCGCTGCTGCACACCCTGTTCGCCCGCGAGCACAACGCCATCTGCGACCACCTCGCCGAGCACTACCCGGACTGGGACGACGACCGCCTGTTCAACGTCGCCCGGCTCGTCAACGCCGCGGTCATGGCGAAGATCCACTCGATCGAGTGGACGCCGGCGATCCTGCCGGAGGAGCGCCTGACCATGGGGCTCAACGCCAACTGGTTCGGCATGCTCACCTACCGGCTGCGCTCGCCGGAGCACCGCAAGACGGTCGCGACCTTCAACGTGCCCAACGCCGAGCTCGGCGGGCTCGTCGGCAACGCCATCGACAAGCACGGCTCGCCGTTCGCCCTCAGCGAGGAGTTCGTCGAGGTCTACCGCCTCCACTCGCTGCTACCCGAGAGCCTGCGGCTGCGCCACCACCGGGACGACGCGCCGATCGAGGAGGTCCCGTTCGTCGCGAGCCGGCAGGCGGGCTCACCGAAGCTGACCGCACGGGTGCCGATGGCCGACCTGCTCTACTCCTTCGGCACCCAGCACCCGGGCCAGCTCGTGCTCAACAACTTCCCGCGGTTCATGCAGGAGCTCTCGGTGCCCGGCAACCCGGTCTTCGACATGGGCGTGATCGACATCCTGCGTGCCCGCGAACGCGGCGTGCCACGCTACAACGAGTTCCGTCGCCAGCTCGGCCTGAACCCGATCCGCAGCTTCGCCGACCTGACCGACGACCCGGACCACGTCGCCGACCTCGACGAGATCTACGGCGGCGACGTTGAGAAGCTCGACCTCATGGTCGGCACGCTCGCCGAGGGGCACCGGCCCACCGGGTTCGGCTTCGGCGAGACGATGTTCCAGATCTTCATCTTGAACGCCAGCCGACGGTTGCAGGCCGACCGGTTCTTCACGACCGACTACCGCGAGGAGGTCTACACGCCTGAAGGCATGGCGTGGGTCGACCGGGCCAGCCTGAAGGAGGTCCTCCTGCGCCACCACCCCGAGCTGGCGTCGACCGGCCTGGCCAACGTGAAGAACGCCTTCGAGCCGTGGGACATGGGGCCGCTGGACCCGACCCGTCACCCGCTCCGCGCGTTCGAGCCCGAGCTTCGCAAGGACCCGTGGAAGGGCGACGCGGCCTAGAGGCGGCACGGCCGGGGCCCACCGCGTCGCGGTGGGCCCCTCGCTGATCAGCCGGTGGGCAGGTCGACGCAGTTGCCGGTCTTGTCGGCCCGGCCGCCGTACATCGCGATCTCGTGCAGGTGGTTCGCGACGAGGGCGCAGATCTTGTCGGCCCCCGGCGGGCGGTCGGCCGGCCCGTATCCGGTGAAGGGGACGGGACCGTCGTAGAGGATCCACTCGGCCGGGTCGGGGCCGTTGGTGCCGGCGTTCTCCGGGGCGACGGTGTCGAAGAAGAAGTGGATGTGGTAGTCGCCGTCGTTGTCGCTGATCTTCGGCGTGTAGTTGTAGGTCTCGTAGTCGACGGCGTACCTGTCACCCTGCAGGGTGATGCCGGTGATCTCGACGTAGCGGCCCCCGGGCAGGCCGGCGGTGGGCGGGTCGTCCGGTGATGTGTCCGAGGTCTCGCCGGACGTTGGCTCGGACCATGCCTCCTCGGAGGAGGTCGCGGTCGACGGCTCCGGTGACGGGGATGCCGCGGCGGCGGCACCGTCTGCTGCCGACGAGGCGGACGCGGCCGACGCCGCGGCGTCCTCCGGGCCGCCGCGGGTGAGCAGCAGCACGAGGGCGACGATCGCGACCAGGGCACCCACACCGGCACCGACGGCCATGGCCGGCACGCGTCGCGCCGGTCGAGGTGGCGGCTCCGGCAGGATGCCCGTGCGAGGCTCGGCAGGCGGTGCCGGGGGAGCGGGTGGGACCTGCGCCGGCGCGGGCGGTGTCGGGACTGCCGCCGCGGGTTCGGGTGCCTGGCCGGCGGTCGCGGGCGCCGACGCGGCGGTGGCCGGGTCCGGTGCCACCGGGACCGGCGCGGGCGTCGGCGCGGCCGCTGGCCCTGCGGGTGCCGCGTGCTCGGGTGCTGCAGGTTCGGATGCGGTGGGTTCGGGTGCCGCCAGCTGCGCGTAGCCGGACATGGCGGCCCCGAGGGCGATGGCATCCTTCGGATGCGCGTCGAGGGCCAGCGGCCGGCCGGTCCGCTCGCGGATGAGCTGGCCGACGAGGGGGATCCGCGAGCTGCCGCCGACGAGCAGGATCCGGTCCATGTCGTCCATACCGGCGCCGGCGCTGCGCACCGCACGTTCCAGCGCCGCCAGTGTCTCGAGCACGCGCGGCCGGATCATGTCCTCGAACTCGCCGCGCGTGAGCCGCACCTCGGTCTGCACCCGGGGGAGCAGCACGGGGATGTCGACGTCGGTGTCCTGGCTGAGCGTCTCCTTCGCTGCCTGGCACTCCTCGCGGAGCCGCACCACGGCAGCCAGCGCGCCCGGGTCGTCGCCCGCGTCCCGCACCGCTCCGTCCAGCGCGCGGTCGACGTGGTCGAGCACGGCCTGGTCGAAGTCGATGCCGCCGATGCGCTCAAGCCCCTCGGGCGTGCCGACGATCGTGAACCCGTCCTCGGTCGTGCGCAGGACCGCGGCGTCGAACGTGCCGCCGCCGAAGTCGTAGACGGCCACCATGCCGCCGGTCTCGAACCGCTCGAGCTGGGCGTAGTGGATGGCCGCGGCGACGGGCTCCGCGAGGTAGCTCACCGGCTCGACGTCGGCCATGCGGACGGCCTGGGTCAGCAGCTCGAGCTTGTAGGGCCCCCAGTTGGCCGGGTGGCTGACCACCACGCGGTCCGGCCTGGCACCCTCCTGTTCGGTGACCTTCGACACGATCCAGCGCAGCAGGTGGGCCGTCAGTGCCTCGGCGCCGTAGGGGGTGCCGCCGAGCAGGAAGGGGACCGGGTCGCCGAGCCGCCGCTTGAACTCGCGGGCCGTCCGTGACGGCTCCGTCAGCGCCCGGCGCTCGGCGGCCTCGCCGACCAGGACGTCCCCGTCCACGCGCAGCGTGACGACCGACGGGATCGTCGCCGTCCGGGTGCCGAGGCTGATCGTGGTCGCGCGACCGTCGTCCGCGACCGCAGCCGACGAGTACGTGGTTCCCAGGTCGACCCCGAGGACATATCCGTCGGCACTGCCCATGTCCGCGCCCCTCTCCGGTCCATTGCTGGAACGGGACCCGCGTCCATCGCGTTCGTGGCACTATACGCCCGCAGGGTGTCCACGGGTCGCGGAGCGGGCACCGGATTGCGGGAGCCGGGGCTCTCATGACGTTCGAGATGGTCGACGGACGCGGGCTGCATGACGGGGCGGCGCGGTTGGTCCACGACGGGCTGGACGCCATCGCCCACACCGGCCGGGCGGACCTGCAGCGTCGTCTGCATGCGGCCGGGACACGCCTGGCGGAGCCCTCCACCGTCGTGTGCGTCGTCGGCGAGTTCAAGCAGGGCAAGAGCTCGCTCGTCAACGCGCTCCTCGGCGACTCCCTGCTGCCGGTCGACGACGACCTGGCCACCTCGGCGCTCACCATCGTCCACCACGGCGACGTGGAGCGCTGCCAGATCCACCGACGCGACGGCGGTGAGCCCGTGGTCGAGACGGTCGCCCGCGAGCAGCTGTCCGACTTCGTGACCGAGGCCGGCAACCCGCACAACGTTCGGCGCGTCGAGCGCGCCGAGGTGGCCCTTCCCCACCCGCTGCTCGCGCGGGGCCTGACCTTCGTCGACACCCCCGGGATGGGCGGGCTCGGTGCCGGGCGGACCGCCGCGACGCTCACCTTCCTGCCGTACGCGGACGCCCTGCTGCTCGTGTCCGACGCCTCGCAGGAGCTCACGGCCAGCGAGCGCTCGCTGCTGGCCCGGGCCACCGAGGCCTGCCCGACCGTCCTGTTCTGCCTCACGAAGACGGACCTGTATCCGGCCTGGCGGCAGATCGCAGACCTCGACCGCCGTCACCTTCGCGAGGCCGGTATCGACGCGCGGCTGGTGCCGTTGTCGTCCGCGCTGGGCCGCGTGGCCGTCGCGCGGGGCGACGAGACGCTCGACGGCGAGAGCGGGATCCCGGCGTTGCGTGACATCCTGACCGGCGAGGTCGCGGCCCGGTCGGTCGATCGGGCCGCCCACCGGGCCGTCGACGAGGTGCGTGTCGTGCTCGGACAGGTCCGGCACGGCATCGACGCGGAGCTCGCGGCGCTCCACCCTGCGGGCGCGGGCGAGCTCGAGCGGCTCACCCGGACCGTCGACGACCTCACGCGGCTCGAAGCCGGGCACGCACGCTGGCGTCAGGTGCTCGACGACTGCATGACGCAGCTCGCCGACGAGATCGGGCACGACCTGCGCGCCCGAATGCTCGAGCTCGAGCGTGCCATCGAGAAGCGCATCGGCACGCTCCAACACGCCGACGAGTGGGAGCAGCTCACCCGCGACGTGCAGACCGCCGTCGGTGAGCTGCTCGCCGCACTTTTCGACCGGGTGGCTGCCGGCGCCGCGTCGGCCCGTGCGGACGTGCTGGCCGCCGTCGCCGACACGGGCGTGTCGCTGCCCGAGCTCGGCGGCGTGGACGTGGGCGTGGAGATCGGCCGTCTCTGGGACACGGGCCAGCGCGACGTGCCCGACGACGACCGTCTCGACCGGACGGTGAAGCACGGGGTGACGATGCTCATGGACGCCGTCGAGGCGGCCGACGTGCTCGGACTCATCGAGCGGCTGCTGCCGGCCGCCGCGTCGGTGCTCGCTGCCAGCCCGATCCTGCTCGGCGCAGGACTGCTCTTCGGTGGCCGCGGTCTCGTGGAGCAGCGCCGCAACCGGCAGGAACAGCAGCGTCAGGACGCGATGCAGCAGATGCGTCGCTTCCTCGAGGACGTGGAGCTCGAGGCGCGGACGCGGCTGACCGCCACCGTGCGGGAGCAGCAGCAGCGGATGCGGGACGGCCTGGCGGCGCAGCTGGTCTCCCTGCGCACCACCTACGAGGACGCCGCGCGCGGCGCCGCCGGGCGGCAGGCGGCCGACCAGGAGCAGCAGTCGGCGATGGTCGCGCGTCTGGAGGAGCAGGCGACCCGACTCGACGCGATCACGAGCCGTGCCGCGCAGCTGGAGACGTTGCGATGACACGTGCCGAGCTGGTCGCGCGCACCCGTCCCGTCTGCATGCTCGCACAGTCGCTGACCGAGGGAACCGCCGCCGCGGACGAGGTCGCGGCGCTGACGGCCCGGCTCGACGGACCGCTGCGCGTGGCGCTCGCGGGACGCGTCAAGGCCGGCAAGTCGACGCTGCTGAACGCGCTCGTCGGCGAGCGGCTCGCCCCGACGGACGCCGGCGAGTGCACCCGGCTGATCAGCTGGTACCGCGAGGGCCTCGGGTACGAGGTCCATGCCCGGCTGCGCGACGGCACCCGGCGCGAGCTGCCGTTCCGGCGCGACGGCGGCGCGCTCGCGATCACCTTCGACGGGCTGACGACGGGGGAGATCGACCACCTCGAGGTGTCGTGGCCGTCATCGTCGCTGCGCGAGGTCACCCTCGTCGACACGCCAGGGCTCGGGGCCTCCAGCGGCCTCGGGGCGGTGACCACGACCTACCTGACGCCCGAAGACGGCTACGGGCAGGCCGACGCGGTCATCTATCTGATGCGCCATCTGCATGCCGACGACGCCGGGTTCCTCGAGACCTTCGCCGACCGCACCATCGCCAACGCGTCGCCGGTGAACGCCGTCGCCGTGCTGTCCCGGGCGGACGAGATCGGCGTCGGGCGGCCCGACGCCATGGACGCGGCGGCGCGTATCGCCGCCCGGTACCGGCGCGATCCGAGGGTCCGTGCGCTGACCGTCACCGTGTTGCCGGTGGCCGGCCTGATCGCCGAGACGGGGCTGACCCTCACCCACGACGAGTTCGCGGCGATCGCCACCCTCGCCCGGCTGCCCGACGCGGAGCTCGTCGACCTGCTGCTCTCCGCCGACCGGGTCGTCGCCGCCGAGCACACGCCGCTGGCGCCTCCGGCCCGACAGGCACTTCTCGACCGGCTCGGCATGTACGGCCTGCGCCGCGCGGTCGAGGAGGTGCGCAGCGGCCGGGTGACCACCTCGTCCGAGCTGGCCCGGCGTCTCGTCGACTGCTCCGGTCTGGCGCCCCTCCAGTCGCTGATTCGTGGCCATTTCATGACCCGCGCGACGGCGCTGAAGGTCCGCTCGGTCCTGACCGGCCTTCGCCAGGTCGCCGGACGGCTCGCGGACACCGACCCGGCCGGCGCCCGGACGTTGCAGACGGCGATCGAGCAGGCCGAGTCGTCGGCGCACGAGCTCGCGGAGCTGCGGCTGCTCCACCTCGTCCTCGCCGGCGTCGCAACCCTCGACGAGGACGAGGTGGACGAGGTCCGGCGGGTGACGACCGGAACGGCCCGCGCGCGACTCGGCCTGCCGCCCGACGCGTCCGCCGACGACTGCCAGCAGCAGGCGCTCGCGGCGATCGACCGGTGGCGCCAGCGAGCCTCGAGCCCGCTGATGGATCCGGCGACCCGCGAGGCCTGCGGTGTGCTCGCACGCTCCTACGAAGGTCTGTACGTCGATGTCGCCGGGACCGCCCGTCCCGGCACGGAGGGGAAGGTCACCGGATGACCGCGCTGGATCTCGCACCGCTCGAGGCCGTCACGGACCGCATGGACCGTCGGCTCGTCCAGCTGCGCGCCCGGGACGACCGGCGCGCGATCTTCCTGACCGTCTACCGCGCCATGACGGGCCAGATGCACCGCCTCATCCCGAGCGGCGACTTCCTCGATCCTCAGTGGACGCTGGCGCTGACCGTGCGCTTCGCCTCGATGTACTTCGAGGCCGACGACGCCTACTGCGCCGATCCGACCACCTGCCCGGCCCCGTGGGAGCGGGCCTTCGCAGTCGCCGGCTGGGGCCGCGCCGCCGTGCTCGAGCACGCCCTGCTCGGGATCAACGCGCACATCACCTACGACCTGCCCCGCGCCGTCGCCCTGACCATGCGTGCCTTCGGCGACACGGCGCCCGACCCGCCGCTGCCCGCCGAGGCCATCGTCGCCCGGCGCCGCTACGACTACGAGGCCGTGAACGAGGTGCTCGCCGCCACCACCGACGTGGTGCAGGACATGCTCGCCGAGCAGTTCTCGCCGGCCCTGCGGTTGCTCGACGCCATGGCGCTGCGGTTCGACGAGATGCTCACCGGCCTCATGCTCGAGCACGTGCGCAGCGCCGGGTGGAACCACGCGATGGCGCTCGCCTACGCCCAGACACCGGAGGAGTTCGAGACCGTCCGCCGGCATCTGATCGATCTCTCGCTGACGACCGTCGGCATGGTCGACCTGGCCAACCAGCTGCCCTTCGCGGCGCTGCGCCGAGCGGCGCACCGCCTCCGCCCGCCGTTCCAGGGCACCAACGGCACCTCCTCGGAAGGTGGCGTCACCGCTGCGACGCCCCGACGGGTCCGTCGTCGGGTGAGGGCCCGCTAGTGGTCCGTTTCGGAAGTTCCTTCTGCATTCGATCGTCCCTGCATCCCGGATGGCCGCGTTGCTCGTCGTCGACGTAGAACCCCGCTACGACGACGACTCGCGCCTTGCCCTCCGGGCGCAGGAACGCTCTCGATGCGACAAAGGACCTCCGAAACAGACCACTAGGCGTCCCGGGTGTCCGGCGGATGGTGCGCCGCGGGCTGCCAGGCGCCCGCGTCCTGCGCCTGCTTGCCGGCGTGGTAGGAGGAGCGGACCATCGGACCCGCCTCGACGTGGTCGAAGCCGAGCTCGTCCTCGCCGATGCGGCGGAGCTCGGCGAACTCCTCGGGCGTCACGTAGCGGTCGAGGTGCAGGTGCTGCGCCGAAGGCTGCAGGTACTGGCCGATCGTCAGCGTCTGGACGCCCGCGTCGGCGAGGTCCCGCATGGTGGCGACGATCTCGTCGTTCGTCTCGCCCATCCCGGCGATGATGTTGGACTTGATCGCCGTGGTGGCCGGGAAGCGCGACCGGGCCTCGGCGAGGAACGCGAGCGAGGCGTCGTAGTCGAACGCCGGGCGGATGTCGTCGAACAGCCGCCGACAGGTCTCGAGGTTGAAGGCGAACACGTCCGGGGCGGCCTCCACGACCTGGTCGAGGGCCGCGAGCCCGGCCGCGCGGTCCCGGCCGTAGCCGAGGTCGCTCGGCAGCACCTCGATGCCGCAGTCGGGGGAGGCCGCCCGGACCTGCCGGATCGTCTCCGCGACCAGCCATGCGCCGCCGTCGTCGAGGTCGTCGCGTGCCACCATCGTCACGACCGCGAACCGGAGCCCCATGTGCGCCACGGCCTCGCCGACCCGGCGTGGCTCGTCGGTGTCGTAGCCGGCCGGCTTGCCGGTCTTGATCTGGCAGAACGCGCAGCGGCGGGTGCAGTCCTCGCCGCCGATGAGGAACGTGGCCTCCCGCATCTCCCAGCACTCGTAGATGTTCGGGCAGCCCGCCTGCTCGCAGACCGTGTGCAGGTCGAGCCCGCCCATCAGGCTCTTGAGGTCCCGGAAGTTCTCGCCGTAGGACGCCTTGACCTTCAGCCAGTCGGGCTTGCGGCCGTCCTTGAGCGAGGTGTCCATGCCCTTGCGGACGACGCCGGCACGGCGGACGCGCTCCTTCGGCATCACGTCGAGCATGCGCGTGCCAGCGGGGACGACTGGCCTGGGGTTCTCGGTCACGTCAATGCTCCCTTCCCGGGTGTGGGACGGGCCGCCGGCACGCCGGGTCTCAGGCGCTGGCGGTGTCGGGGCGGGACAGCCCGAGGTCCTCGGGAGCCCCATCCATCAGCGTACAGTCGAAGACCTCGGCGAAGGCGGCGTGGGTGGCCGCCCGTGCCTCGTCCATGGTGGTGTCCACGCCGAGGGACGCCAGCGAGCACACGCCGCGGTCGGTGATGCCGCAGGGGACGATGCCGCCGAAGTCGTCGAGGTCGGTGGTGACGTTCATGGCGAAGCCGTGGCTCGTGACCCCGTGGGCCGACACGCGTACCCCGATCGCGACGAGCTTCTCGTCGCCGACCCAGACGCCGGTGTACCCCGGCACCCGCTGCGCCGTGATCCCGTACGCCGCCGCGACGCGGATGCAGACCTCCTCGAGCGCACGGACGTAGTCGACGACGAAGGGACCCTCGAGGCGCAGGACCGGATAGGCGACGAGCTGGCCCGGCCCGTGGTAGGTGAAGTCGCCGCCGCGGTCCACGTGGAAGAGCTCGATGCCGCGCCGGGCGCGCTCCGCGTCGTCGAAGACGAGGTTCGCCTCCTCCGCGCGCTTGCCGGCCGTGTAGACCCGGGGGTGCTCGAGCGTGAGCAGCACGTCGCCGATCTCGTCCTCGGCGCGGCGTGCCACGAGCTCGCGCTGCCAGTCCCAGGCGGTGCCATAGGGGACCGTCCCCGGGCTGACGACGGTGACCGGCGCGGTGCGGGCCGCGCGCATCCGCGACGGCGGGGTGCCGCGCCGGTGCGTCGTCATGTGCTCACCTCCGCAGGCCCACCTCGGGGCCGAAGTCGACGGTCTCGAGCGTGTACTTCAGGTCGGTCAGGAACCGCGCCGCATCCGCGCCGTCGACCATCCGGTGGTCGTAGGTCAGGCAGAGGTAGCTCATCCAGCGGATCGCGAGGCTGTCGTTGCCGAACTCGTCGGTGACGACCACGGGCCGCTTCTCGATGAGCGTCGCCGCCATGATGGCGACCTCGGGCGGGTTCAGGATCGGCGTGTCCATCAGCACACCGCGCGAACCGGTGTTCGTGATCGTGAAGGTGCCGCCGCTGATCTCGTCGGGCTGCAGCTTCTTCGACCGCGCCCGGTCGGCGAGGTCCTTGATCTGACGGGCCAGGCCCGGGATGGTCAGGTCCTGGGCGTTCTTGATGTTCGGGACGAGCAGCCCCTGCTCGGTGTCCACCGCCATGCCGAGGTTCACGAAGTTGTGGTAGGTCGCCGTGCCGGCCTCCAGGTCGATGGAGGCGTTCACGGCGGGGTGCCGGGGCAACGTCAGGCACACTGCACGGGCGATGATCGGCAGCGGGGACAGCGACACGCCCTCACGGGCCTTGAAGGCGTCCTTCGCGTCGGCACGGACCGCCATGACGCGGCTCATGTCGACCTCGACGGCCGCGGTGAGCTGCGCCGTCGACTGGATCGAGTCGTGCATGTGCCGGGCGATCGCCTTGCGGACCCGGGACAGCTCCTCGGTCTTCTCGCGTCCCTCGAACTCGATCTGCTTCGGGGCGGCCTGTGGCTGCGGGCGTGAGGGCGCCGCAGCCGGCGCCGCGGAGGGCGTGGCCGGCGCCGGGGCGCCCGCGCCGGCGGACGGGGCCTCGCGGCCGGTGGCCGCCGCGGGCTGCTCGCCGGCCGGTTGCGCCGTGGGTCCCTGCTCGATGGCGCGCTCGGCGTCGTCGCGTGTGATGCGCCCGCCGGGGCCGGTCGCCTCGACGTCCTCGGGTGAGAGCCCCGCCTCGCGGAGCATCTTGCGGACCAGCGGCGAGACGAGCGCCTTCGCGCCCGACGCCGCCCGGCCGTTGCCGCTGGGCTGGCGGGACGACGGCGTGGGGGCGCTCGTGCCCGACGGGGCCTGCTCCTTCGGGGCTTCCTGCTGCTCAGAACGTTTGTGGCTGCTCCTGCTGCTGCTCCTCCTCCTCGGCCGTGGTCTCGGGCTCCGGCTCGGCCTCGGACTCGGCTTCGCCGTCACCGGAGGCGCCACCGCCGGCGGCCTCGCCCTCGCCGATGACCGCGATCGTCTCGCCGACCTCGACGGTGTCGTCGACCTCGGCCCGCTTCTCCTGCAGGGTGCCGGCGATCGGCGAGGGGATCTCCGTGTCGACCTTGTCGGTGGAGATCTCGACGATCGGCTGGTCGACCTCGACCTCGTCGCCGACCTCGACCAGCCAGGCGGTGATGATGCCTTCGGTGACGGACTCGCCGAGCTGGGGCAGCTTGACCTCTTCGGCCACAGCGTTCTCCTCGTGTGCGGTTGTCGCGGGCGCGCGGCCCGGTGATGCAGTGTGGACTAGCCGTGCAGCGCCCGGCCTGCCAGGGCCAGGTGGGCCTCGCCGATCGCCTCGGGCAGCGACGGGTGGGCGTGGATGAAGTGGGCCACGTCGCTCGGCAGCGCCTCCCAGTTGTAGATGAGCTCACCCTCGGCGATCAGGTCGGTCGCGCGGGGACCGACGAGGTGGATGCCGAGGATCCGGCCCGCGCCGCCCTCGGCGTCGTCGTCCTTCTCGGCGATGAGCTTCACGATGCCGGTCGCCTTCATCATGGCCGCCCGGCCGAGCGCCTGGAAGGGGTACTTCTCGGTGACCACCTCGTAGCCGGCGTCGGTGGCCTCCTGCTCCGTGTAGCCGACCGAGCCGACCTCCGGGTGGCAGTAGGTCACCCGTGGCACGCCCTTGTAGTCGATCGGGACGACATCGAGCCCCGCGAGCTGGTCGGCGACGAGGAAGCCCTCCGCGAACGACGCGTGGGCCAGGCCGAGCGTCGGGATCACGTCTCCCAGTGCGTAGACACCGTCGACGCCGGTGCGGCAGTACTCGTCGACCTGCACGTGCCCGCGCTCGCCCGTCTCGACGCCGATGTCCTCGAGTCCGAGGCCCTCGGTGACCGGCGAGCGACCGACGGCGACCAGCAGCAGGTCGGCCTTCAGCTCCTCGGTCTCGCCCTTCGCGGTCTCGACCTCGCACTTCACGGTGCGCTGCGTGGTCTCCACCGAGGTCATCTTCGCGCCGGTGAGGTAGCTGATGCCACGCTTGCGGAACTGGCGCTGGACCTCCTTGGAGGCGTCGGCGTCCTCGAGCGGCAGGAGCCGGTCGAGCAGCTCGACCACCGTGACCTCGACCCCGAAGGCATGCCAGGCGGAGGCGAACTCCATGCCGACGGCGCCGGAGCCGAGCACGATCGCCCGCTTCGGCAGCTTCTCGAGCTTCAGGGCGTGGTCGGAGCTGATGATCTTCTTGCCGTCGAACTCGGCGAAGGGCAGCTCGGTCGGCACCGAGCCCGTGCCGATCACCACGGCCGGGGCCGAGATGGTCTGCGTGCCGTCCTCGCCCTCCACCTCGACGGTGTTCGCGTCGACGAAGCGGGCCGAGCCCATGATCGTCTCGACGCCGCGGCCCTTGAGCGCGCCCTGCAGGCCCTTGTACATCTTCTCGACGACCGAGTCCTTGTGCTCGTTGAGGGCCTTGACCTCGATGCCCTCGTAGTCGAGCTTCACCCCGAAGCCGGCGGCCTCCTGCGCGTACTCGGCGACCTCGGCCGTCTGCAGCACGGCCTTCGTCGGGATGCAGCCGCGGTGCAGACAGGTGCCGCCGACGATGTCGCGCTCGATCATCGCCACCTTCAGGCCGAGCTGCGCGGAGCGCAGCGCGCAGGAGTACCCGCCGGTGCCGGCGCCGATGACGATGACGTTGTAGTCGTGCTCGCCGCGCTCGATCCGCTGGCCGGCCGGCGCCTCGCCGGAGGTGGCCGTCGCCGTGCCCGTGCGGCCCGCCGCCGGCTCGGCTCGCTCGCCGGTCGCCTCCTCGGCCGCGGTCTCGGTGTCGGTGCCGCTCGCAGCGGCGGTGGTGGCGGCCTCGGCAGCCTCCTCGTCCGACGGCGCCTCGTCGCCGTCACCGGCGGACTCGTCGCTACCGGCGGACTCGTCGCCGCCGGCGGCCTCGCCCTCACCGATGACCGCGATGGTCTCGCCGACCTCCACGGTGTCGTCGACCTCGGCCCGCTTCTCCTGCAGGGTGCCGGCGATCGGCGAGGGGATCTCCGTGTCGACCTTGTCGGTGGAGATCTCGACGATCGGCTGGTCGACCTCGACCTCGTCGCCGACCTCGACCAGCCAGGCGGTGATGATGCCTTCGGTGACGGACTCGCCGAGCTGGGGCAGCTTGACCTCTTCGGCCACAGCGTTCTCCTCGTGTGCGTGGCGTCGATGACGCCCGGCCGTGGGGGTGGTGGTTGTGTGGCCGCCAGGCGCGCACGTCCGCGCTCAGGGGCCGTCTCCGCCCGAACCTAGCGAACGGTCCGTGACCGCTGCACCTGCCTCCCTGGACTACCGTCGCAGCGAGCTCCACCGCATCGACGAGGATGGCATCCGATGACCGCCGACGACCTGCAGCGCACGCCACTCACCGGGCGGCACGAGGCGATGGGCGCGAAGCTCGCCCCCTTCGCCGGCTGGCTGATGCCGGTGGAGTTCTCCGGCACGCTCGCCGAGCACGACGCCGTCCGCTCGTCGGTCGGGGTCTTCGACGTGTCGCACCTCGGCACCGTCTGGGTCACCGGCCCCGGGGCGCGGACCACGGTGGCGCAGACGTTCACGAACGACCCGACCCTGCTCGACGACGGCGACTCGCAGTACACGCTGTGCTGCAACGACCAGGGCGGCATCATCGACGACCTGATCGTCTACCGCCTCGACGCCGACCGGTACCTGACCGTCCCGAACGCCGCCAACACGCCGGCGGTCGTCGGCGCGCTCCAGGTGGCGGCCGAGACGCACGGCGCCGAGGTCACCGACGAGTCCACCGCCCACGCCATGATCGCCGTCCAGGGACCGGCGTCGCTGGGGCTCGTCCGCGACGTGGTCGGGGTCGACCCGGCCGCCGTCGGCTACCTGTCGGTCACGCCCTTCCGCTTCGCAGGCGTGGACGCGCTGCTGTGCCGCACGGGCTACACCGGCGAGCCGGGGTGCGAGCTCATCGTGCCGGCCGCCGGTGCGGTGGCCACCTACGACGCGCTGCTCGACGCGGGGGCGGCTCCCGCCGGCCTCGGTGCGCGCGACACGCTGCGGCTCGAGATGGGTTACCCGCTGCACGGCAACGACCTCAGCGTCGACACCAACCCCTACGAGGCCCGGCTGGGATGGGCCGTGAAGCTCGACCGCGACGACTTCACCGGCCAGCCGGCGCTACGGCGGTTCAAGGAGCAGGGCCCGTCACGACGTCTGTGGGGTCTGCGCGCCGACGGGCGGCGGATCCCCCGCGAGCACATGACCGTCCACGCCGATGGCCGCGAGGTCGGCGCGGTCACCTCCGGATCCTTCTCGCCGACGCTCGGTGTCGGTATCGGGCTCGCCTACCTCGCGGACGGGATCGGACCCGGCGACGAGGTGACCGTGGACCTCCGCGGTCGGGACGTGGGCTTCGCGGTCGTCCGCCCGCCCTTCGTCGAGCGTGACCCACGCGGCTGACACCGCCGTCACCCCGTACCGACCGGACACGGTGGCGCTGCAGGTGGCCGTTCGCGCCTGGCCGCGCGGCGCAGCGACGGACGCTGCATGCCACGGTGACCGTGGCGCACGACAGGCGACCTGACCGGAAAGGACCCCCACCATGGCGCGCGCAGAGCTCGCGACCCACAACATCGTCGCGGCGTTCCGTGACCTCGAGGTGGCCAGCGACGCCCTCGAGGCCCTGCGGCGGGTCGGCGTGCCCGAGGACGACCTCTCCGTGCTCGGCCGCCCCGTCGAGGACGTGGACGTCCGCGAGGAGGACCGCACCGGCGAGCCCATCGGGCGTGGCGTCGGCACGCACATCGCGGCCGGTGGGACGGCCGGCAGCCTGGCCGGCGGGGCGCTCGGTGCCCTCGTCGGTGCCGCCGTGACCCTCATCCCCGGCATCGGAATGGTGGCAGGCGTCGGGGCGCTGCTCGGGGCGATCAGCGGTGGTGGTGCCGGCGGGACCGTCGGCGCCATCGTCGAGGGCGAGTCGGCACTGCGGACCGACCACAGCTGGCACGAGACGTTCGAGGCGATCGTGAACAAGGGCGCGGTCGTCGTCGGCGTGCACAGCGACGACCCGGCGCTGATCGACCGCGCGATGGAGGCCATCGGGTCGGCGGCTCCGATGGAGGTCCACCGGGTCAACGCCCGCGGCATCGCGCAGGAGGGCTGAGCGAGGTCGTGGCCTCCTTCCTGGGGACGCTCGGCGCGGTCGTCCTCCTCGTCTCGCTGGTCGACATGGCCTGGACCACGGTCGCCGTCAGCGTCGGTGGTGGACCCGTCACGTCGCGACTCGCTCACGGGCACTGGTTGCTCTGGCGCGCGGCGGCCAGACGGGCCGACCACCCGCATCGCGTTCTTCGAGTCGCGGGGATCATCGTGGTGGTCAGCATGCTGCTGACCTGGGTGAGCGCGGTGTGGCTCGGCTGGTCGCTCGTCTTCAACTCGGCCCCGTCCGCCGTCCGCGACGCCACCACGCAGGCGTCCGCCGGTGCCCTGGAGCGCGTCTACTTCGCCGGCTACACGATGCTCACGCTCGGCAACGGCGGGCTCGTCCCCGGACCCGGGATCTGGCAGATCCTGACCGTCGTCGCGAGCTTCACCGGCCTGGCGGTCGTCACCATGGGGATCACCTACCTGGTCCCGATCGTTTCGGCCGTCGTGCAGGGACGCACGTTGGCGCTCCACATCACGGCCCTCGGGACCGACCCCTACGACATCCTCACCTCGACGTGGCGGCAGGACGGGTGGGAAAGCCTCACCCGGGGGCTCGAGACCCTCACACCCGAGCTGATGATGCTCGGGCAGCGCCATCTCGCCTACCCGGTGCTGCACTACTTCCACAACACCGACGAGCGGGCCGCGCCGGCCGTCGCCGTGGCCACGCTCGACGAGGCGCTGTCGCTCCTCGAGTTCGGCGTGGCGGAGGACGCGCGACCGGACCGGGTCAGCATCCGATTGGCCCGGAACGGGATCGGATCGCTGCTCGGTGCACTGCGTTCGGCGTTCATGACGCCGGCCGACGAGCCGCCGGCGCCGCTGAGCCTCGAGCCGCTGCGGGATGCGGGCGTCCCCACGGTCGCCGCCGCGGAGTTCCACGAGGCATGCCGCCAGGCGGCCGACCATCGGCGGGAGGTCCGGGGTCTCGTCGAGGACGCGGGGTGGTCGTGGGACCGCGTCGTGGAGGTTGGTGCCCCCGAGGAGGCAACGCAGCGGGACGGTCCGTGGCAGCTCTCGTCCGACGGCCGGGCCGACCGGAACGACGGGGATGGCGAGACGGACACGGGCGGCAACGTCCAGAGCGCCACCGAGCGCTCCGCCTGACCCGGTCCCGGCCTAGTGGGGCCCGCGTATCCGCCACGCGGCGGGGACGAGCTCGAAGCTGCGGTCGGCGTGCTCGCGGCCGTCGAGCTCGCCGTCGACGTTGTAGCCCACCGGGTCTCCGGTGATGGCGACGCGCTGCCCTCGGGCAGCAGCCACGTCGTCGCGGTCCAGATGCGTGCCGGAGCGGACCGCCAGGCCGAAGGCGACCCGGGCGGCTGGCCCCGTCGCCGCCGACACGACCACGTCGAGGGCACCGTCGTCGGGGCGCGCGTCGGGTGCCATCCGGGTGCCGCCGCCGAAGGTCGCGGCGTTGAGCACGGCGACGAGCAGCATCCGCTCGCCGCTCGCCGGACGGAGCACGTCGCCGTCCACGGTCACGGTGAGGTCCCAACCCTCCACCCGTGCACCCGCGGCGATCGCCCCGAGCGGATAGGCCGCGTCGCCCATGGTCTCCTTGAGGGCGGACGCCCGGACCGCAGCGTCGACCCCGATGCCGGCGTGCAGCGCGTTGACGCAGATCTCGCCGTCGCCGGCCACGATCAGGTCGAGCGACTGCGGCCGGCCGCTCGCGGCCACGCGTGCGGCCGCCACGGGGTCGGCGGGGATCCCGAGGCTGCCGGCCAGATCGTTCCCCGTGCCGAGCGGTACCAGGCCGAGCTCGATCTCGTCGAGCGCGTCGGCGGCCCGGAGCCGATCGACGGCGAGGTGGACGCTGCCGTCACCGCCGCACAACACGAGGGTCCGTCGCCCGCAGGCCGCGATCACCTCGTCGACGTCGGCCGCAGAGGTGGTGCGGGCCAGCTCCGTCGGGCCGTGCTGGCTGAGCTCGGCGACGGCGGCCGCGACGGCTTCCTGCTCGGCGCTGCCGGCCCCGTCGTTGGCCACCACCAGGTACCCGTCGTCTGCCACCGGCGTCCGTTCGCTCGTCGGCGGCGATGGTGACACAACCGGACCCTGCCGGCGAGGCCGTCGGATGGCCGCCCGCCCCCGGGCCGGCGGTCAGGCGGCGGACACCGTCCGGGTGAGCGACGCGTCGTCGCCGGGCAGCGAGAGCATCCGCTCGAGCGCCACGTGCGACCAGCGGCGGGTCTGGTCGTCGACGCGTACCTCGTTGACGACCTCGCCGGCGAGCAGCGACTCCATCGCCCACACGAGGTGGGGGAGGTCGATCCGGTTCATCGTGGCGCAGAAGCAGACGGTGTCGTCGAGGAACCGGATCTGCTTGTCCGGGTGCTCCTCGGCCAGCCGCTTGACGAGGTTCAGCTCGGTCGCGATGGCGATGTCGGCGCCGGCCGGCGCGTCGGTGACCCACTGGATGATCTGCCCGGTCGAGCCGACGCGGTCGGCGCGGGTCACCACGTCGTAGCGGCACTCGGGGTGCACGAGCACCTCGACGCCGGGGATCTCCTCGCGGATCGCGTCGACCATCTCGGGCTGGAAGCGCGCGTGCACGGAGCAGTGGCCCTTCCAGAGGATGACCCTCGCCGCGCGCAGCTCGTCGTCGGTCACGCCGCCGTCGGGCTGCCACGGGTCGTAGACGAGGGTATCGGTGAGATCCATGCCGAGCCCGAGCACGGCGGTGTTGCGACCGAGGTGCTGGTCGGGGAGGAAGAGCACCTTCCGGTCGGCCGGGTCGCGGTCCGGCAGGGCCTGCTCGAACGCCCAGCGCATCGCGCGCGGCGCGTTCGAGGAGGTGCAGACCGTGCCCCCGTGCTCGCCGGTGAAGCCCTTGATCGCGGCGGTCGAGTTCATGTAGGTCAGCGGCACGGTGTCGGCGGCCACACCCGCGCGCTCGAGGCGCTGCCACGCGTCCACGACCTGCCGGGACTCGGCCATGTCCGCCATCGAGCACCCCGCGGCCAGGTCGGGCAGGATCACCCGCTGGTCGTCACGCGCCAGGATGCTGGCCGACTCCGCCATGAAGTGCACGCCGCAGAAGATGATGGTGGGCGCGTCGGCGCCGGACGCGAACTTCGCCAGCTTGAACGAGTCGCCCCGCGCGTCGGCGTGCTCGATGACCTCGTTGCGCTGGTAGTGGTGACCGAGCACGACCACCTGGTCGCCGAGGGCGGCCCGGGCGCGGCGGGCGCGGTCGACCAGGTCCGGGTCCGACGGGGAGGGCAGGTCGCCGGGGCAGACCACGCCCTTCTCGCTGGCCGGGTCGGCACGTCGGCCGAGCAGCAGCAGGGGCGAGTCCGACGGGATGGTCGGCGTCGCCGCGGTGGGGCCGGCGGCCGCGGGTCGGGGCCGTGAGCTGGTCATGGGCCGTGAGCTGGTCATGGGCCGTGAGCTGGTCATGGGCCGTGAGCTGGTCATGGTGGCTCTCCCTCGCCCTCCGGAGCGACGCGTCCCGAGGACCTTGCCGGCGAGTTATTGTCATCTTGACAAGAACTCTGCGCGGAGTGTACCTCGTCGTCATCTCGGCGTCTGCATCCGTTCATGTCGCGCTGCCGCCCGGAGGAGGCCACGGTCGGCCTCGACCCCCGCAACTACGCTGGCCGCCCCACGCCCGCCGCGACGGAGGACCCCGCGTGAAGATCGTCATCGCCCCCGATTCGTTCGGCGGCACGCTCAGCGCGGTCGAGGCCGCGCAGGCGATCGCCGACGGGTGGCGGCGCGCTCGGCCTCGCGACGAGGTCCTGGTGGTGCCGATGTCCGACGGCGGCGAGGGGCTGGCCGAGGTCGTCTCGGTCTCGCGGGAGGGCACCTGGCACGAGGCCGAGGTGGCGGGTTCGCTCGGCCACCCGCTGACCGCACGCTGGTTCGTCCTGGACGAGGGCGTGGCCGTCGTCGAGACCGCGGAGGCCTGCGGGACCAAGCGGCTCGCCGAGGACGAGCTCGACCCCATGCAGGCCACCACCTACGGCGTCGGTGAGCTGCTCGACGCGGCCCGTCGCGCGGGCGCCGGGCGCTGTGTCGTCGGCCTCGGCGGGTCGGCCACGGTCGACGGCGGCGCCGGCGCCCTGACCGCGCTCGGGTTCCAGCTGACCGTCGAGGACGGCAGCGGGCTGAAGATCGGCGGCGGCGAGCTGCACCGCGTGCGTGGCGTGGCGCGGCGCTGGGTGGACGACGGCTGGGAGGCGATCGAGGTCGAGGTGCTCGCCGACGTGCGGACCGTCCTGGCGGACGCGGCGCGGGTGTTCGGGCCCCAGAAGGGCGCATCACCGTCCATGGTGGAGCAGCTCGCCCGCGGGCTCGCGACCTGGGCCGACGTGGCGGCACGCGACCTCGACGCCGCCGACCTCGCCGACGCGCCGGGAAGTGGTGCCGCCGGCGGCCTCGGGTTCGGGCTGTGTGCCGGGCTGCGGGCGCCGCTCGTCGCCGGGACGCCCCGCATCGCCGCGCTGGTCGGGCTCGACGGGGCGCTGGCGGACGCGGACGCGCTCGTGACCGGCGAGGGCAGCCTCGACGCCACCTCGATGGAGGGGAAGGTGGTCGGCACCGTGGCGCAGCAGGCGGCACAGGCGGGTGCCGACCGGCTCGCGGTGGTCGGTCGGCGCGCGGAGGCGGTCGCGGGGCTCGACGACCTCGAGGAGGCATCACCGGACGGCCCCGGGGACGACCCGGCGGCCGAGGTCGCTGCCGCGGCCGCGCGGCTGGCCGAACGGTGGACACCCACAGCGCACTGACCACGGGCTCGGATACACTCTCGTCCTGCCCGGGTCATGCGGCCACACGCCGCCGGATGGCACCGAGCATCGTGGAGAGACCAGCGACAAGAGGTGCCGCGCGTGATCACGCTCACCGAGAACGCCGCCGACAAGGTCCGGGGCTTTCTGACCGACCAGGACGATGTCGAGAACATCGCGCTGCGCATCGCCGTCCAGGCCGGCGGCTGCGCCGGGTTCCGCTACGCCCTGTTCTTCGACGACCGCTCGCTCGACGGTGACGCGGAAGAGGAGCACCACGGCGTCACGATCCGGGTCGACTCCATGTCGGCGCCGTACCTCTCGGGTGCGGTCATCGACTGGAAGGAGAGCCTGGAGGCGTCGGGCTTCGCCATCGAGAACCCGAACGCGTCCGGCTCGTGCGCCTGCGGCGACAGCGCCACCTTCTGAGCGACCCGCCCTCGCTGGCGCGTCCCTGACTGCTGACGGCCGTCCCTCGTGGACGGCCGTTCGCGTGTCCGCACGCGACCGTGGTCGCGCTCCGCTGTCAGGCCGAGGGATCGGGTGCCACGCCCCGGCCGATCAGCACCCCGAGGGTGCGGACCAGGAACGTCGCCATCTGTGCGCGGTTGACGTGCTCGTCCGGCGCGAACCGGTCGCTGCCGACCCCGGAGGCGATACCGGCGCCGGCCGCCGCAGCGATCGCGTCGTGGTGGACCGAGCCGTCGATGTCGGAGAACGGCACGGGCCCGATCGTGAGCGGTGCGCCGCCCAGGAACGTCACGGTCCGCACGAGGAAGCTGGCCATCTGCGCGCGGCTGACCGGTGCTCCCGGCGCGAAGTGGTCGGCCGACACGCCGGACGCGATGCCGACGGCGGCGAGCTTGGCGATGTCGGTCGCGTGCCCGCTCGACAGCGTATCCACGAAGGGGTTGGGCGCTGCAGCCAGCGGGTGGCCGGCGGCGGCGAGCAGGCGGACGAGGAACGTCGCCATCTGGCCCCTGGTCACGTCGTCGCCGGGCCGGTAGGTGCCGTCGCCGTACCCGGCGGTCAGCCCCTGCCAGACCGCGCACGCGATCGCGTCGCTGTGCGTGCTGCCGACGGTCACGTCATCGAACCCGCTGGGCGGTACCGCGCCGGCCGGGCACGCGAGCGTGGCCGGGTCGCTGCCCGTGACGCTCGGCGAGGGTGACGGCGTCGGGGACGGAGACGGTGCCGGCAGCACGACGGGGGAGGGGGCGGGCGACACCGTCGGGGACGACAGCGGAGACGGCGAGGGGGAGGGGCTCGGTGACGGCGCCGGCACCGGCGTCGTCCCGGCCGGCGCGCTGCCGGTCCCGGCCGGCGCAACCTGAGCGAGCCAGGCGCCGATCTGCACCAGACCGCTGGCGACGAAGTGGAGGGGGAGCGCCGTGGCCGTGGCCGCATCCCGGATCGCGGCCGGGGACAGGTCGGGGGCGGCGGCGCGTGCCAGGGCGGCACCGGCCGACACCACCGGGGTCGCGAGGGACGTGCCCTGCATCGTCCCGTAGAGCCGGTGGGTCGGGTTGAACGACGCGGTGGTCAGCATCGTGGTCAGGGTCGTGCCGGGCGCGGCCACGTCGACCCATGAGCCGTAGCTCGAGTAGGAGGCGCGAGTCGTGCCGTCGGTGCTCGTGGCGGCGACGGAGAGGACGGTGGGGTAGTCGGCCGGGTAGGTGACGGTGGTCGTCCCGGCGTTTCCCGCGGCGGCGACCACCACGACGCCGTGGCTCTCGGCGTAGGCGATCGCGCTGGCCAGGGCCCGGCTGCCGACCGGACCGCCGAGCGACAGGTTGACGACGTCCGCGCCGTGGTCGACGGCCCACACGACGCCCGCCGCGATGTCCGTGTCGTAGCCGTTGCCGGTTGCGTCGAGGGCCTTGACGGGCATGACCCGGCAGCTCCAGCAGCCCCCGGTCACGCCGCTGCCGTTGTCGGTGACGGCCGCGACGACGCCGGCGACGCCCGTCCCGTGGCCGTGGTCGTCCGTGGGGTCGCCGTCGTGGTTGACGATGTCGACGCCGTTCAGGTCGTCGACGTACCCGTCGCCGTCGTCGTCACGGCCGTCGGCGCGCTCGGCCGGGTTCGTCCACAGCTTGCCGGCGAGGTCGGGGTGCCCGGCGCTGATCCCCGTGTCGATGACCGCGACCGTGACGCCGCCGCCCCGGGTGCGGTCCCAGGCGGCCGGGAAGCCCACCGTCGCGAAGGGCTGCTGCGAGAACCCCGGGTCGTCGGGCGTCGCCGCCGCGGTCACGGGCACCGGGCGCTCGGCGCCGAGGACGAGGTCGGCGACGCCGGCGGGGATCCGGACCCGTCGGAGACCGAGCGCGGCCAGCTGCGGGTCGTCGAGCACACGGCTGCCGGGTGGGAGGGCGCTGGCGCGCTCGGCGGGGACGGTCAGCTCGACGGTCCCCGGCAGCAGCACGGACGAGGCCGCAGGGGTCGGACCGGCAGGCAGCGGCTCCGCCGCCGCAGGGATCGCCACCGCCACCGCGACCGCGACCGCGATCGCCATCCCGATGATCCGTTCGCGCACGCGTCTGTGCCTGCGAGCTGTCACTGCGACCCTGCCGTCTGCCGACCCTCGACGTCCGCAGTCGGCAGGCGGAGTACGAACCTGCATGCGGCACCCGTCGGTGACCGCGCAGCGCACGGCCGGTGGAGCGGGCCGCCCGGGGCCGACGCGACGACGGGGCCGGTCAGCTGACCGGCCCCGTCGTCGCGATGCACCAGGGTCACTCGTCGGTGCGCTGCACCGTGAGCTCTCCCGCCTCGTTGCGCGAGCGCAGCACCTTCTTGTCGTACTTGCCGACCGAGGTCTTCGGGACCTCGTCGATGAAGGCCCAGCGCTCCGGGATCCACCACTTCGCGACCCGGTCCTGGAGGTACTCGGAGAGCTTCTCGGGCGTGAGGTCCGCGCCCTCCTTCACGACGACCGCGGCGAGCGGCCGCTCGTCCCACTTCTCGTCGGGGACGCCGATGACCGCTGCCTCGACCACGTCGGGGTGGCCGATGATCTCGTTCTCGAGGTCGACCGAGGAGATCCACTCGCCCCCGGACTTGATGACGTCCTTCGTGCGGTCGACGATCTGCATGAACCCCTTCGGGTCGATGTAGCCCACGTCGCCGGTGCGCAGCCAGCCGTCCTGGAACTTGTCGGGCCGGGAGTCGTCGCCGTAGTAGGAGCCGGTCACCCAGGGCCCGCGGCACTCGAACTCGCCGACGGCCTTGCCGTCCCAGGGCAGCTCGTTGCCGTCCTGGTCGACGATCCGCAGGTCGAAGCCGGGCACGACGCGCCCCGTGCGCACCCGCCAGTCGATGTCCTCGGAGGCGGGGACACCGGCGGGGGGGATGGCGAGCGCGCCGAGCGGCGAGGTCTCGGTCATGCCCCAGCCGGAGTAGACGGTGACGTCGTACTTCTGGTCGAAGGCCTCGACGGTCGCGCGTGGGACGGCGGACCCGCCCACGACGACCTTGTCGAGCGCGGAGAGGTCGAGGTCGACGGACTGGCCGTACTGCAGCAGCCCGTTCCACACCGTCGGCACGGCGGCCGCGTAGGTGGGCTTCTCGGCGTCCATGAAGGCGTACAGCGGCTCGGGCTGGAGGTACTTCTCGGGCTGGAGGATGTCCGCGCCGATGATCCAGCCGGTGTAGGGCAGCCCCCACGCCATGGCGTGGAACTGTGGGACGATGCACAGCACCCGGTCGCTCTCGTCGAGGTGGATGCCGCCCGCGATCGCGCCGAAGGTGTGGGTCCAGATCGAGCGGTGACTGTAGGCCACGCCCTTCGGGTTCCCGGTCGTGCCGGACGTGTAGCACATGGCCGCCGCGGCCCGCTCGTCGACCTCGGGCCAGTCGAAGCCGGCCTCCTCGGCGTCGAGGACGTCGTCGTAGCGCAGGACGTTCGCGTCATCGCCGAGCGCGGACGCGTCGCCGTCGCCGACGACGACGTAGGTCTCGACGGTGGTGAGCTCGTCCTTCACCCGCGCCAGCAGCGGGATCAGCGAGTCGTCGACGATGATGACCTTGTCCTCGCCGTGGTTGACGACGTAGGTGAGCTGCTCGGGGAACAGACGGATGTTCAGCGTGTGGAGCACGGCACCCATCGCCGGGATCGCGAAGTAGGCCTCGAGGTGCTCCTGGTGGTTCCAGCAGAACGTCCCGACGCGGTCGCCCTCGCCGATGCCGAGCCGCTGGAGGGCACTGGCGAGCTTCTCGATGCGGGTGTAGGTCTCGGCGAAGGTCACCTTGCGGCTGTGGTCGCCCTGCCAGGTGATGACCTTGCTGTCGCCGTGGACCTTGCGACCGTGCTGCAGCAGCTGCGTCACGGTCAGCGGGTAGTCCATCATCGTGCTCTGGATCATCGTCGTGCCGCTCCTGTTCGGCTGGTTCCCTCTCCCGACTCAGCGTAGGCGGCGCGGGTGGTCGGCGAGGACCCGATCGTCGGTCAGCCGCGGACCTTGCGGACCCGGTAGACGAGCGCGGGGCCCGTCAGGTCCTGGGCGACCAGCTGCTGGCGCTGCATCCGGCACCACACCGGGACGTTGACCTTCGTGGTCGGGTCGTCGGCCACCAGCTCGACGATCGTGCCGGTGGCGGCCTGCTCGACCGCCTTCGCCAGCTCGATGACCGGCATCGGACAGTGCAGCCCTCGGGCGTCGACCTGGATCGGGGACTCGGGCTCGTCGCTCACGTCATCCTCCTGGCGGTCACCGTCGGGGGCGCCCGGTGCGCATGCCAGCCTGTCGGCGGGCGGCGGCGACGATGTCGGCCATCGCGGCCACGAGGTCGTCGGCGTCCGCGAGGGTCGTGTCGGGGCCGACGCCGATCCGCACGTGCCCGTGGGTGAGCGCACCCATCGCGACGAGGACGTGGCTCGGCAGCCCGGAGGTCGTCGCACACGACGACCCTGAGTGGACGGCGAACCCGGCGGCGTCGAGCGCGGCGACGAGCGTCTCGCCCGCGACGTACAGGGCGCTCGCCGCGACGATCCCGGGGTGGGCGTCGGCCAGCGGGCCGTGCACGGCCAGGTCGTCGACCGCCTCGGGCAGGCGGGCGCGCAGGTGACGGCGCACGAGCTCGCGGTGCGAGCGCTCGGTGTCCATCTGCGTCGTCGCGACCTGCAGGGCCACCGCGGTCGCCGCGATCCCCGGCACGTCCTCCATGCCGGCGCGTCGGCGGCGCTGCCGCTCGTCACCCTCGAGCAGCGCCGCGATCCGCCCTCGCGGACCGAGGGCGAGGAACCCGTGTCCCCGGGGCCCGCCGAACTTCGCGGCGGACGCGGACAGGAGGTCGGCGCCGAGGAGGGCCAGGGTGACGCCGAGCTGCCCGACGGTCTGGCACGCGTCGACGTGGAGCAGCGCGCCGCGCTCGCGGCAGGCCCGTGCCACCTCGTGGGTCGGCTGGATGGCTCCGACCTCGTGGTTCGCGTGCTGCAGGTGGACGGCGAGCGTGTCGTCCCGCAGGGCCGCGGCGACCTCGTCGGGGTCCACGAGGCCGGCACCGTCGACCCCGACGACGCTCAGCGTGTAGCCGTGCTCGTCCCGGAGCCGCTCGGCCGCCCGCAGCACGGCCGAGTGCTCGACGGCCGACACGATCAGGTGCCGGCGCGGGTCCCCGCGACGCTCGGCGGCCCGGGCCGCCCCGAGCACGGCGAGGTGCACCGCCTCGGTGCCGCTGGCCGTCCACACGATGCCGTCGTGGTCGACGCCGAGCGTCCGCGCGGTCGTGGCCGTCGCCTGGTCGAGCAGGTCCCACGCCGCGCGCGCCTCCGCGTAGCGGCGGGAGGGATCGGCCCAGGCGACGGCCAGCGCGTCGGCGTAGGCGCGCTTCGCCTCCTCACGCAGCGGCCAGGCCGAGGCGTAGTCGAGGTAGCGGCGGTCCTCGCCGGCGCGCACGGCGGGTCAGCCGATCATCTCGGCCAGGCGGGCGACCGTCGGCTCGTCGAGGTCGACGGCCACCGCGTAGTTGTCGTGCTCCGTCCCGACGGTCACATGGGCGCCGTCGTGGAGGTTGCCGACCTGCTCGTCGGTGAGGATCCACTTGAGGTACTGGACCATCGGCGGCTCCTCCTCGCGCGTCCCCTCGTGGTCGGGCACGAGCTTCGCACGCTCGCCGTCGACCTCGAGGTACAGCTTGTCGTTGATCCCGACGAGCAGGGGCTTCCAGCGGTACAGCTCCTCCATGTCGTCGATGCCGATGAGCAGCGTCGCGCACAGCTCGTTGTGGCCCGGGACGAGGATGTTGTAGGTGGCGAGCTCGTGGTTGATCTTCTCGGGGTCGGTGATGTGCTCGACGCCGATCATCCGGTTGACCTGCCACGCCACGGTCTCGCGGTCCTCGAAGTCGAGGGTCATGAGATCACCGAGCTCGACCCGGCGGTCACGCCGGTAGGCGATCATCGTGGGCCGGCGCTGCTCGAACTCCTTCTGCCAGGCATCGTGGTCGAGCGTCAGGTCGTCAGTGGTGACGGGATCCATGCTCGTGCTCCTTCGCCGGTGCCGTCACGGCGCAGGGGGCCGGTCTGCCGGCCCCCTGCGAGGTACGTGGTGCGCGCGTTCGGTCACTCGCCGAGCGTGTCGAGACCCTTCTGGAACCGGCCGGCGTGCGACTTCTCGGCACGGGCCAGCGTCTCGAACCACTCGGCGATGTCGTCGAAGCCCTCGTCGCGGGCCGTCTTGGCGAAGCCGGGGTACATCTCGGTGTACTCGTAGGTCTCGCCCTCGACGGCCGACTTGAGGTTCGACTCGGTCGTCCCGATGGGGAGGTCGGTCACCGGGTCCCCGACCTGCTTCGCGAAGTCGAGGTGCCCGAACGCGTGCCCGGTCTCACCCTCGGCGGTGTCACGGAACAGGCCTGCGACGTTGGGGTAGCCCTCCACGTCGGCCTGACGCGCGAAGTACAGGTAGCGGCGGTTCGCCTGCGACTCGCCGGCGAAGCCCTCCTTCAAGTTCTCGTAGGTCTTCGAGCCCTTCAGGTCGGCCATGGGTCTTCTTCCTTTGTGTGTCTCGACTCAACTGGCGGTGGTGGAGCGGGATGTCCTGCGGCATGCGGCGCAGCGGCCGCGGAACTGCAGGTCGTACTCGGCGATCGTGACGCCGGCCTGCTGGCCGGCGTACATCATCACCTGCGACGGCAGCGGCACCTCGACGTTGAACACCTGTCCGCACTCGGAGCAGATGACGTGGTCGTGACGCCGTACGTTCCCGTCATAGCGTGCGACGGCGTCGTCGCCCAATCGGAGCTCGAGGATGTAGCCGTGACGGACGAGCAGGTCGAGCGTCCGGTAGACGGTCGCGACGCCGATCCCCGGCGAGGTCTCCCGAACGCCGCGGAAGATCTCGTCCGCGCTCGGGTGGTCGTCGGACGCGCGCACTGCCGCCAGCACCGCCTGACGCTGGGGCGTCATGCGGAAGGCTGGCGCCTGGGCGCTGCCGTGCTCGCTGATCGGGCTGCTCCTCGCGGTGGCTGCACTGAAAGTGAGAACCACTCTCAACTGCTCCGAGCGGGACGGTACCAGCGCCGTCCCGCACCGTCGAACCCGGTCTCGAGGGGACGCACGGAGGAGGGGGTCGCGGTCCGTGCACGGTAGGGTGTGCGCGCATCACAGCGGGCAGCAACCGAACGAAGGTGGTCGTGCACATGCGGGTCCTGGTCGTCTCCGATGACCCGAAGGAGCGGATGCGGGCCAGCACCGCGCTGCGCCTGCACGGTGGCGCCGAGGTGGTCGAGGTCGACAGCGCGCCAGTCGTGGCACGCCTCCTCGACGAGGACGATGCGTTCAACGTCCTCGTCATCGATGGCGACCTGGACCCGAAGGGCGGCTTCTCGCTTCTCTACGAGCTGCGCGCCCAGGGCGAGTACCACGGCCGCACGACCCCGCCGGCGCTCGTCATGATCAGCCGCGTGGAGGATCGCTGGCTCGCCGGCTGGGCGGGGTTCAACGAGGAGATCATGAAGCCCGTCGACTCGTTCCGCCTCGCGAAGGCCGTCCAGGCCCTCGTCGGGGTGCCCGCCGCCCCTCGCGACCCTGCGGACGAGTCCGGCGAGGAGATCGCGGCCGTCCTCGAGTCGGAGGGCTCCGCCGGGCTCGTGCCACAGCCGGGCGACGAGGCCTAGGCGGCGCGGCCGTCCTTCAAAGGCCCAGCTCGTTCAGGCCCCCGCTCGTTCAGGCCTCGGTCCCGAGTCCCAGGCGGCGGCCCTCCTCGGCCACCGTCTCCGGGTTGATGCCGAGCTTGCGCGCGATGCGCTTGCGCGTCGCGTAGATGTTGCTGCGCGACACGTCGAGCTCCTCGGCGAGCTCCCGGGCGCTGCGCCCCGCCGCGAGCTGCTCGGCGATGTAGCGCTGCTTGCCCGTCAGCTGTTCGAGACGTGTGCGGTCGCCCGGGGTGGCACGGGGCGCGGCGGTCTCGGCCCGTCGCGGCGTCTCGAGCCGGGACAGGTGGACCGTCTGCTCCGGTGCGGCACGGCCGGAGTCGAGCTCGGCGAGCCGCTGCAGCAGCAGCCGTGTGCGGCGCCGGCGCTCCGCCCGCTCCTCGTCGGACAGCGGGGCGAGGCCCTCCTCGATGACGCGGAGCAGCTCGCGCATCTCGAACGGCTTCGTGACGTAGCGGATGGCGCCCTGCAGGTGGCCCCGGATGAGGTCGCGCTCCTCGGAGAGCGCCGTGAGCATGACGACCGGGATGTCCTCGAGCTCCGCATCCTCCTTCAGGGCAAGCAGCACCTGCCACCCGTCGAGGACGGGCATCATGACGTCGAGAAGGATGAGGTCGGGCCGCTCGTGGCGGGCCGCGGTGAGTCCCTCGGCGCCGTCGGCGGCCGAGAGCACCTCGTGGCCGCTCAGCTCCAGGTTGATCCGGACGAGCTCGACGAGGTCGGGCTCGTCCTCGATCACGAGGATCCTCGGCTTCGCGTCGACGGACACGCGCCTGCTCTCCTGTGGCGGTTCGACACCGGATGCCCCGGGCGGTGCCCGCGCCCTCCGCTGTGCCGCACCGTGCGGCTCCGCCGACCACGAAGCCTAGCAACCTGCACCCCGGGACCGGCCGAACCGTGGAGGGCCGATGCGGTCGGAAACGCTACGGTGAGCCACCCTCGACTGTCCAGGAGGTTGCGGCATGCCCGACGTGCCCATGCCGATCGACTGGCCCGACGTGCTACGCCGGGTGCTGGCGCGTGAGGACCTGACGGAGCAGGACGCCGCGGCGGTCATGGGCGCGATCATGCGGGGCGAGGCGGAGCCGGCCCAGGTCGCTGGCCTGCTCGTGGGGCTGCGCGCGAAGGGGGAGGCCGCCTCCGAGATCGCCGGGTTCGTGCAGGCGATGATGGCCCACGCCTCACCGATCGAACGTCGGGGGCCCGTTGCTGGACACCTGCGGCACCGGCGGGGACGGCGCCGGCACCTTCAACATCTCGACGGTCACGGCCGTGGTGGTGGCTGCCGCCGGGCTGCGCGTGGCCAAGCACGGCAACCGCGCGGCGTCCGGCGCCTGCGGGTCCGCGGACCTCCTCGAGGCCTGGGGGGTGTCGATCGAGCTTCCGCCCGACGCGGTCGCGACCACGATCGAGGAGCTCGGGATCGGCTTCCTCTACGCGCGTTCCTTCCATCCGGCCATGCGCCACGTCGCTCCCGTCCGGGCCCAGCTCGGCATCCGTACGGCCTTCAACATCCTCGGTCCGCTCGCGAACCCGGCGTCGGCCACCCACCAGGTCGTGGGGGTCGCCGACGACCGGCTCGCCCCGGTCATGGCCGAGGCGCTCCTGCGGCTCGGGAAGGTGCACGCCCTCGTCTTCCGCGGTGACGACGGCCTCGACGAGATCACCACCACCGGCCCGAGCCATGTGTGGGAGGTCCGCGACGGCGCCGTGTCGCGCTCCGTGTTCGACCCGGTCGACCTGGGTGTGCCACGGGCATCGCTCGCCGCGCTGCAGGGCGGCGGTGTCGGCGAGAACCTCGCGATCGCCGACGCCATCCTGGCCGGCGAGCGGGGTGCGCCGGCCGACATCGTCGCCGTGAACGCGGCCGCAGCCCTCTACGCAGCCGACGCCGTGCCCGACTGGGCCGAGGGTCTGAAGCGGGCGAGGCAGGTGCTCGACAGCGGCACCGCACGCGAGCTGCGTGACCGCTGGGTGGCCCGCAGCAAGGAGCTCGCCGGAGCAGCGCACTGATGGGACAGCACGAGATCGACCCGGCCACCGAGCCCTACGCGCCGGCGCGTCAGGCCGCGAAGGCGCCCGTCGACGCCGCCGACTTCTTCGCGCTCGACCTGCGGGTCGGGCGGGTGGCATCCGTCGAGCCGTTCCCTGAGGCCCGCAAGCCCGCGTACAAGCTCGCCGTCGACTTCGGACCGGTCATCGGACGGCTGCAGACGAGCGCCCAGATCACGAACTACGGGCCCGAGGAGCTCACCGGTCGCCTGGTCGTCGGCGCCGTGAACCTGCCGCCGAAGCGCATCGCCGGGTTCCGCAGCGAGTTCCTGGTCCTCGGTGGCCTCGAGCCGGACGGCACGGTGCGGCTGCTGACGCCCGACGCGGCTCTGGCACCGGGTTCGGTGGTGGCCTGATGGGTGGCGAGCCCCCACCGACCCCGTTCGTGCCCGAGCGCGTGCCCTTCGCCGGGTTCGAGCTCACCGTCATGACGGACCGCACCGCCTACGGGCCGGGTCAGGTCGTGCGGATCACGGTCAGCGCGACGAACGGCGGCGACCGCCGGGTCGAGCACCACTACCCGGCCTGGCACCGGTTCGAGTGCAGCGTCCGCGACGAGTACAACCGCGTCGTCGCGTCCGAGGGCAACCGGGCGACCCGGCTCGAGGACCCCGGCTTCACGGACCGGTGGCTGCCCGGCCAGATGGTGATCTTCCCGCTGTACTGGGCGCAGCACGAGGGCCCCCTCGTCCCGGCACGCGCCGACGAGACACCCGGGCCCCGAGCGGCGCCCGGGCGCTACCGGGTCCGGGTGACCTGGCTCGGCCGGGAGCCCGGCTCGGACGCCGAGCTGCCGGACGCGTGGACGCCCTGGTTCGAGCTGGCTTGAGCGCGGGCCACGACCTTCGTGCCGGTCGTCACCTGCCGGTCCCGGCGCACGGCCCGGGCCACCCGTCGTGCCTCCTCCCGGGTACGGGCCAGCTCGCGACCGCCGGCCAGCGGATCGGCATGGCACCCGTGGACCCAGAGTGCGGCGACCCCCGGGCCGGACAACCAGCGGCCGACGAGGCGGACCTCCTCCACCTCGTCACGCCCCGGCCAGCCGGTCGCCGGCGGCCGAACGGCGTCGGCGTGGCACAGCGCACGGATCGAGGCCGCGGTCCAGGAGCGGCCGGCGGGCAGGCACGCAGAGCCGACGAGCCGGCCGTGACGCACCAGCACCACCTCGAGCGCGCCGTCAACCTCGCGGGCGGCGCAGACCTCCTCCACGCCGGCGAGGGCGCGGGTGTCACGGCTGGCGGCGATCACCTCGGCGAGGGTGTGCAGACGGCGGCGGGAGCGCATCGCCCGCTCGTAGCGCTCGTCGGTCGCCACGTCGGCCATCCGGGCACGGGTCGCTGCGAGCAGGGGCGTCGGATCCTCGACCAGGGCCGAGCGGAGGTTGGACGCGACGGCCGCGTACTCGTCCGCGGTCTGCGACCCGTCGCAGGGCGCACCGCACCGCCCGAGGTCCTTCAGCAGGCACGGTGTGTGGTCCTGCGCGGCCCGCAGACGCCCCGTGCACTGGCGCAGCGGGACCACGTCGTGGACGGCGGCGACGAACTCCTCCGCGGTCCGCCGTGAGCTGATGGGTCCGACGTAGGTCGCGCCGTCGTCGCGCGGTGCCGTCACGATCGAGAGGCGCGGGAAGCGCTCCCGGGTCAGCTTGACGTACACGGACCGCTCGGGGTGACGCGAGCGACGGTTGTAGCGCGGGCGGTGACGGTGGATCGCGCGGACCTCGGTCACCGCGGCCTCGAGCTCCGTCGCGGTGACCTGCCAGTCCACCCTTGTCGTCTCGCGCAGCAGGTCGGCGATCCGGCGGCGACGGTCGTTGCCGAAGTACTGGCGCAGGCGCGCGCGCAGGTCGGTCGCCTTGCCGATGTAGAGCACCTCGTCGCCCTCGCCGATGAACCGGTAGACGCCCGGGCGGCGCGGCGCCTCACGGACGAGCGCGAGCTTGCGGAAGGCCGCGTCCGTGGGTGCCCGCAGGTAGGTCTCGAGGTCCTCGAGCGTCGTCGCGTCGAGCGATCCGGCCCGTGCGAGCAGTCCGTGCAGCACGTCGACGGTCGCCCGGGCATCGGCCAGCGCCCGGTGCTGCGGGCGCGTTCGCGCCCGCAGGTGGGTCGCCAGCGTGTCGAGGCGGACGTCACGGACCTCGCCGTCGAGGAGCCGCCGGGCGATCCTCGCCGTGTCGAGCACGGTCGCGTCGAGGGGGGCGTAGCCGGCCCGGGCGAGCTCGGCGTCGAGGAAGCCCACGTCGAAGCGGGCGTTGTGGGCGACGAGGACCGCACCGCGTGCGAACTCGAGGAAGGTGGGCAGCACGGCGGTGACGGGCGGGTGCCCGGCGACCATCGTGTCGGTGATGCCGGTCACGGTGGTGACGGCCGGCGGGATCGGGCGGCCGGGGTCCACGAGGGCGTGGAGCTCACCGAGGAGCTCGCCCCGGCAGACCTTGACCGCGCCGATCTCGGTGATGCGGTCGGTCTCGGGGGACAGCCCCGTCGTCTCGAGATCGACGACGACGAATGTCGTGTCGAACAGCTGTGGTGAGTCGCTGCCGTCGGCCACGATGGCCTCCTCGCGGTGATCGAACGCCTGTTCGATCCGTGCGTTCTACCACGAGTGGAGCACCCGACCGTGACACGGTCGCGGTGGCGGCGCCGGCGGCCAGCACGTACGAGCAACGGCCCGGGCCGATGGGCCCGGGCCGTGCGACATGGCGGGTGGGGTCAGGCAGCCTCGTGCTGCTTGCGGCGCTCACGCTCCTGGCGCCGCTGCTCGCGGATGATCCCGCGGCGGTCGGACTCCTGCATGCCTCCCCAGATGCCGTACATCTCGCGGTGCTCGATGGCGTAGCGGAGGCAGGGCTCCCTCACGGGACAGGACTGGCAGAGCTCCAGCGCGTGGCGCTGGTCGTCCTCGTCGAGCGAGAAGAAGATGTCGATATCGGCGCCGCGGCAGGCGGCGTCCTCCTGCCATTCCGAGTTCGCAGTGGGCAGATCGCCGAACAGTTGGCGGGTCACGGACACGCCGGTCCTTTCTTCGTCTCGTCGGTGCAGCACGATGACCGCGCCGACCTCGTGGGGCCGGTGGCCGCCGATGCGGCGGCGGGGCCCCTCAAGCTGGGCAACACGTCGAAAACCAGTGGGGGCGTCGGTGTGGCGACGCCGGGTCGGCGTGGCGTTGGCAGCGCCGACCTGACAGGTCAAACGTGGGCTCTCCTTGCGCGGTTCCTCCCGTTCGACGGTGCGAGCGGTGATCGCACGGGGCGCTCGGGCTCGCTCGACGAACGGGTCGGGCACTATCGTTCCGATGGCTGCGCTGGCGGGTGCCAGCGCGGTACGAGCCAGCGTGGGGGCGGCGACCCGGGGCCGGTACCGGCCGGACGTACGGGCGCCCAAGTCGATCGTCGGTGCGGCACGCCCGTGCGGACGGTGCCCACCTCCGCCAGCCCCTGCCCGAGAGGACGGCCCATGCACGAGGACGGCGAGCCCGCCGCGGCGTCGTCGGGTGGCGGTCGCCGACGACCCGATCGACGTGCGGACCTGCTCGCCGCGGCCGCGGATCGCTTCCTCGCCGTCGGGATCCGCAAGACGACCATGGAGGACATCGCCCGCGGAGCCGGTGCGGGAAAGGCGACGCTCTACCGCCATTTCGGCAACAAGGACGCGGTGATCGATGCGCTGCTCGAGCGTGAGGGACAGCGCTTCGAGCGTCGCATGCAGACGGCGGTGGGCCGCCTCGACACGGCCACGGCACGCATCGAGGCCGCCTTTCTGACCGGTGTCGACTTCTTCGTCCAGCATCCCGTGCTCACGAAGGGCCGGGACGAGGAGCCCGGGCTGCTGCTGCCGCGCATCACCGCGAACGGCGGACCGCTGGTCCGGCGCGGCCTCGACCTGTTCGCCGGTCTCATCGCCGACGGCGTGGACGCCGGCGAGCTGCGGCCGGTCGACCCCCGCTCGGCGGCCGAGGTCGTCATGCGGCTCATCCTCTCCTACTTCGCCTTCCCGCCGATGGAGGTGCGTGTCGACGACCCCGACGAGGCGCGGCAGTTCGCCCACGCGCTGGTGGCCGGGGCACTGCGCGCCCGCGGACCGACCCGAACGGCTCGCACGCGCTGACGCCACCGCGCGGGCTCAGGGGCGCTGACAGGCGGGGCAGTAGGTCGTCCCCCGCTGCGCGACGACCGCATGGCGCAGCGTCCTGCCGCAGCGCCGGCACGGCAGTCCCGCCTTGCCGTAGACATCGAGGAAGTCGGCGTAGCGGCCGCTGTCCCCGTTGACCATCTGGTAGTCGCGGAAGGTGGTGCCCTCGCGCTCGACGGCGGCGGCCAGCACCTCGCGGATGGTGGCGTGCAGGCGGTGGGCACGGACCGGGCCGACGTGCCGGCTGGCGGGATGGATCCGGGCGCGCCAGAGGGCCTCGTCGGCGTAGATGTTGCCGACGCCGGCCACGATGCGCTGTCCGAGCAGGGCCGCCTTCACCGGCGCGCGGGTACGGGCGAGCGCCTCGGCGAACACGTCCGGGTCGAACCCCCGCTCGAGGGGCTCGGGCCCGAGCGCCGCGAGGGTCGGGATGCCGCGGTAGTCGCCGCGGTCGATGACGGAGAGGCGCCCGAAGCGGCGCGGGTCGCGGAAGACGAGCTCGCGGCCGTCGTCGAGCGCGAGCCGCGCCCGCGCGTAGGCGTCGACGACGTTGAAGCGCAGCGACCCGGTCATCCCGAGGTGCAGGACCGCCTCCAGGGGCGCGTCGAGCGTGAGGAGCAGGAACTTGCCGCGGCGGGTCACGGCCTCCACGCGCCGTCCGGCGAGCAGGTCGACGGCGTCGAACCGACGCTGGAGGTCGGCCCACACCGTCACGACGCGCCGGCCGGTGAGCTGCGGCGCCAGCTGACGTCGGACGGACTCGACCTCGGGCAGTTCGGGCATCGGGCCAGGGTACCGCGGCCCCTCCGGCGGCCAGTACCCTCGCCCCGCTGCCCAGGGCCGTCAGCAACGCGTCAGGAGCTCCATGCCCGCCGGACACGCCCCGCGTGACCGCGACCGCAACGCCGACGGCCGCGCCGAGAACCAGCGTCCCCGCGACCGCTGCGGCCGCCCCCTGCCCTACGACACCCGGCACACCCCGCTCGCCGAGACCTTCCACTACGACACCGTCGAGGACGCGCTGGCCGGTGGCGTCTGGCTGTGGGACCAGCAGCGCTACTTCGAGTGCCACGAGGCGCTCGAACACGTCTGGCACGCTGCGGACGGACAGGACCGCGACTTCTGGCAGGGCGTCGTCCAGGTCGCCGTCGGCTGCGTGCACCACCAGCGCGGGAACACGACCGGCGCCATCCGGCTGCTGACCCGGGCAGCGGACCGACTCGCCCCGTACCCCGACGTGTGCCACGGCGTCGACGTTGAGGAGCTCGTCGTGTTCTGCCGCTCCGCAGTCGCCGCCATGCGTGACGCCGGGTTCACCGTCGAGGTGGGGTACCCGGAGTTCCCGGCCATGGACGACGGGCCCTGGTTCGACCCCGAGGACGGCCCCCACCCCTGCGGCGACCGTCCCGACCGCCAGCAGGCGTCGTGATCCGCCCCTACCACTCGTCGAGGAGACAAGCCGTGTCAGACCAGGACCTCGCCCGCGGGCTCGAGGACGGGTTCCGCTTCCGGTGCGCCGGATGCGGGAACGTCACCCGCTTCGACGTCGTCGCGACCGCCCGGACCCGCCGCTTCCACCACTTCGACCTCGGCGGCACGAACGCGGTCGAGGAGGAGGAGATCCTCGACCGCACGATCGAGTCGGTCACCTGCCGCTGGTGTGGCCGCGGCGATGCCGTCGAGGTCGAGCCGGCGCCGTCGGCCACCGCCGAGGTGTCGAACCCGCAGTCATGACACGCCCCGATCGATGACCGAGGCCGTCCCGCCCCCGTCGCCCGACGACTGCGAACGGATCGACCCCGACACCTGGGCCCTCGTCCTGCGCCACGTCCGGGCCGCCCTGCACGAGCTCGACGACGCCCGGGTCACCCCGCAGCTGCAGCGGCTGCGGGCGTCGCCCGCCAGCCGGCTGGCCGGCGGGCGGATGCGCCGGGCGCTGTGCGAGGTGCTCGGACAGGGCGGCCCTCTCTGGCGCGACGTCCGGGCGCGCCTCGAGGCAGACGCCGTCGTGTCGGCGGCCGTCCCGTGGCTGCTCGCCGGCGAGGCCGCGCCGGACGCCGCCGGGCCACGCACGCCTCGCCGTCCGCCACCGGAGGCCGGCGCGGCCTCCGCGGCCGCCCAGATCCGCACGTTGAAGGACCGGGCACGCGAGCTCAAGGAGGCACGTGACGCCGCCTCCCGGCGCGCCGACGGCGCCGAGGCACGCGCCCAGCGCGCCGAGGACCGCCTCGCCGCGCAGGAGGAGGAGCTCGCGGACCTGCGGTCACGGGTCGAGGACCTGGCGTCGCAGCTGGCCGCCCAGGACGACGAGCGGGCCCGTGCCGTCGAGCGCGAGCGTCGCCGCAACGAGTCGGAGGTCGCCGCGCTCGAGGAGGAGCTGCGGTCCATGCGGCGCCAGGAGCAGCGCCGGCGCGAGCGCCGCCGCCGCGAGCGTGAACGCGAGCGCGCGGCGCAGGCGCGTGAGCAGGAGCGCCCCCGCCCGTCGTCCTCGCCGCGCCCGGCGACCCGCGCCGTGCCCGGCCGACCGTCCCGACTGCCAGCCGACATCGCCCGGGGCACCACCGAGGAGGCCCGCGCGCTGCTCGAGCCCGGGCGGCTCGTCATCGTCGACGGGTACAACGTCTCGAAGCAGCACCAGCCCCAGCTCGAGCTCGTGGAACAGCGTGAGTGGCTCGTCCGCTGGCTCTCCGGGCTCGCCGCCCGCCGCAAGGTCCGGCCCACCGTGGTGTTCGACGGCGCGGGCCCCCGGCCGGCCGTGAGCCGGGACCGGGCGCGCGGCGTCACCGTCCGCTTCAGCGCCGCCGGCCTCACGGCCGACGACGAGATCGAGTTCGCCGTCGCGGCACTCGACCACGGGCAGCCGGTGCTCGTCGTCACCGACGACCAGGAGCTGAGCGCCCGGGTCCGGGCCCACGGCGCCGACGTCGTCGGGACACGGCCCTTCCTCGGCGCCGGCGCCTGACCGTCCGACACGGGTGAGCCGGTACGGTGCCGCGACCTGGCCGACGGGAGCACATCGCAGGTGAGCCTCCAGGGCGTCCACCTCGGGACACGACGCGACCGCCAGGGCGTCGCGGTGGTGCTGGCGCTCCTGCTGGTGATCGCCGGCATCGTCGTCAACGTCTGGCGCCCCCTTGCGCCGGCGCTGCCGGACGTGCAGACGCCGCTCGACGCGTTCTCGCCGGCGGTCCGTGACACGATCGCCGCATACCGCGATCCGGCCGTCACCGCGGCGCTGCTGCGGATGGCCCTCTCGCTGCTGGTGCCGCTGGCGTTCGTGGCCACGCGGTCGGGCCGTCGGGCGGTGGACCGGCTCGCCGGTCGGGCGGCACACAGCCCCGCCCGGGCAGCCCTCGTGGGCGTCGTCATCGCGATGGTGGCCTCGCTCGCCACGCTGCCGCTGTCGATCTGGATCGGGTACGTGCACAACGGCCGGTTCGGCTTCCGTACCGCCGGGCCGTGGCTGTGGGCTCGCGACTGGATCGTCGGCGAGGCGTTGATCTGGCTCGTCGTGGGTGTCGGGGCGGCGGTCTTCGTGGCGTACGTGCGCCGCCACCCGCGTGGCTGGCCGTGGCGGCTGACCGTGTGGGGCACGCTGGTGGCCGGGGTGCTGGTGCTCGCTTACCCGCTGGTGGTCCAGCCGCTGTTCATGGCCACGCGGCCGCTCGGTCCGGGACCGGTGCGTGACGAGGTCGAGCACGTGCTGGCTGCCGCCGGCGAGCCGGGGCTGGAGATCCTCGTCGGTGACGCGAGCCGCCGGACGACCCGCGTGAACGCCTTCGTCGTCGGGATCGGTCCGTCGCGCCGGGTCGTGCTCTACGACAACCTGCTGACGCTCCCGCCGGACCAGGTCGGTCTCGTCGTCGCGCACGAGCTCGCCCACCGGGAGCACCGGGACATCCCCCGCGGGACCGCGCTGACGGCCGTCGGGCTGCTGCCGGCACTCCTCGTGCTGCGGCGCCTCTGGACCTCGGCGGGCACCGGACGCCTGCTGCGCACCCGCGGGCCGACCGATCCCCGCCTCGTCGCGGTCGCGCTGGTGTTCGTCGCCGTGGCGCAGATCCTCGGGCAGCCCTTCAGCATGTACGTGTCCCGGCGTGCCGAGGCGGCCGCGGACTGGCGTGCCCTGCAGGTCACCGACCACCCCGCGGCGCTGGTGCGCACCACCCGCATCTTCACCGTGCGCGACCTGTCCATGCCCGACCCGCCAGGCTGGGCCGTCGCGCTGTGGGGGAGCCACCCCACCATCGACCAGCGCATCCGGATGGCGGTCCTCTACGCCCGCGAGCACGGGATCGGCCTGCCGGACCTCGCCACCGTCCGCGCCGACGAGGCGGACCTGCGCAACGCGGCGGTGTCGCGATGAGGGTGCTGTGGCTCACGAACGACCTGCCCCCGCGAGCCGGCGGGATCCAGCAGTTCGTCGACAACCTGCTGCGACGGGTGCACCCCGGCGACACGGTGGTGATCGGACCGGCCGACGCGGAGGCGTCCGCCCACGACCGGGCTGCGCCCTACCGGGTCGTCCGGCACCGCGCCGGGATCTGGCCCACCCCCGCCGTGCTACGACTGACCCGCCGGGTCGCGGCCGAGCATCGGCCGGACGTGATCGTGCTCGGGGCGTCCTGGCCCCTCGGGTACCTGGCGCCGGCCCTGGGCCGTGCGCCTTCGGTGCCCGTGGTCGCGCTGACCCACGGGCTCGAGGCGGGCATCGCCGGCGCCGGGCTCGGGTTCCTGATCCGGCGGGCCTCCCGTGGTCTGGCCGCCGCGACGACGATCAGCGACTGGACCGAGGAGCGGCTGGCGCCGCACCTGCGCGCCGGCATCCTCGAGCGGATTCCGCCCGGGGTGGACGTGTCCACGTTCCGCGAGGACGTCGACGGCACGCGCCTGCGTGAGCGATGGGGCGTCCCCGCCGACGCGCCGGTGGTCGGATGCGTCTCCCGGCTCGTGAAGCGCAAGGGCCAGGATGCGCTGCTGGACGCGTGGCCGACGGTGCAGCGGCGACATCCCGACGCCTGGCTCGTGCTCGTGGGGACGGGGCCGCTCGCCGAGGACCTGGCCGAGCGGGCCCGGCGGCTCGGGGACGGGGGACACGTCGTGCTGGCCGGGGAGGTCGCCTGGGAGGACCTGCCCGCCGCGCACGCCGCGATGGACGTGTTCGCCATGCCGTGCCGGACCCGCTGGGCGGGCCTGGACGTGGAGGGGCTCGGGATCGTCTACCTCGAGGCGCAGGCCTGCGGTGTGCCGGCGATCGCCGGGCGGTCCGGCGGAGCTCCCGAGGCGGTCCGCGACGGGGAGACGGGCCTCGTCGTGGACGGCCGCCGTCGGCGCGCGCTGGTGGCGGCGCTCGACCGGCTGCTCGACGACGAGGCGGAGCGGCGCCGGATGGGTCGGTCGGGACGCGCCTGGGTCGAGCAGCGCTGGTCGTGGGACGCCATCGCGGGCCGGTTCGCGGCGCTGCTGGAGGAGGTCGTGGCGGGCTGACCCGGGATCCGCGCTGCGGCCGCCGGGTCGTCGCCCGCGGCGCCTACCCGCCCGCGCGCTCCAGCGTGACGGCGATGCCGCGGTGGTCGGACGCCTCGGTGTCGGGCACGACCACGTCCGTGGCCGACAGCCCCGCGGTGCCGAACATGTGGTCGATCTGCTCGTCGGGGGCCCACGACGGGAACGTCGCGAGCGGCTCGAACGGACGGAGCAGGTCGGTGAGGCTGCTCTCGAGCGGTGCCAGCTCGGGTGCGTCCGGGGTGGCGTTCATGTCACCCATCACCACGACGGGCCGGCCACCGTCGGCGAGGTCCTGCGCCACACGAGCCACCTCCCGGGCCTGGGGAAGGCGGACCGCGCCCTCCTCCTCGACGTGATGGAGGTGCGTGGCGACGACGCCGAGCTCCTGCCCGCCGCCCACGTCCGCGACGAGCCACAGGACGCTGCGTGCCATCGGGACCCCACCCCGCGGGAGGGGCTCGAACGAGACCTGGGACACCGGGACCCTCGACAGGATGGCGTTCCCCCACACGCCGTCGGCGGCGGGCGCGAACCGGTAGGTCATGCCGAGCTGGCCGGCCATGACGGGCAGCAGGTCGTGGGCGCCGTTGAGGAGCCAGCCGCGGTCGACCTCGTTGAGCACCACGATGTCCGGATCCTGCGCGGCGATGATGTTCCGCGAGCGCACCCGGGTCGTAGCGGCCGATCGTGTCGTAGCCCATGTGCACGTTGTAGGTCATGACGCGCAGCGGGAAGCCGTTGCCGGTGCCGACCTCGACCGACGGCGTGGCCAGCGCAGCGGTGCCGGCGCTGGCGGCGACGAGCAGCGCGGCGCCCGCCACGGACGCCCCCAGACCCGCACCGGCGTGGTGTGTGCGCGTCGGTCGTGCGACCACCGCGACCACCGCCACCACGGCGGCCGCGCCCACGAGCACCCAGCCGTTGTCGACCCCGAGGTTGAAGTCGTACGCCGAGTAGTAGAGGAAGACGACGCCGGCGTACACGAACATCCCGGCCGCCATCGCCAGCGAACGGCGCGTCGGTGTGCTCGTCCCCGGCGTCTGCGTGACCGCGCCCACCGCCACACCGAGACCGAGCGCCAGGACGACCTGGCCCAGCACGTTGATCCATGAGGTGGTCCCGAGCGCCAGGAAGGCCCCGGCCAGCACCAGCACCGCCGCCAGGGGAGCGGCGGCCCGACCGACGGTGGCGGGCAGCTGCCGCGCGAGCAGGAAGGCCGCGACGTTCGCCGCGACCACGATCGCCACGGCCGCCCACAGCGGCCACCCCGTGGCGATCTGGGCGCGGGAGGGCACCATGCTCAGCACCCCGGCCACGACCAGCACCGGCCCCACGAGGAGCCAGGGCCACGCCGGCCCGTGCTCGACCGCACGGTCGTCACCGCCGGCCCCCGCCCACCCGGGCAGCGCCGCGGCGCGGAGGCTCGCCGCCGCGAACGCCGCCAGCAGCGCCGCGACGGCCACCCAGCCGAGCAGTCCGTGCGACCACGCGAGGCCGACCCCGCGCAGGGCCCCCTGCAGGGCGGCGAGTCCGGCGACGCCGGCCACGATCCCGGCTCCCACCTCACGGCGGGACGGGGCGCCGGCGGCCAGGGCCACGAGCCAGAGGATCCCGGCCAGCAGCCCCGCCGACGCCGTCCACAGCTGCACGTTGCCGCCGGCGCCCGACTGGAGGATCAACCGGGTCGCGAGCAGCACGGCCCCCGCGCCGAGGGCGAGCCAGCGGGCGCCGATCCAGCGGACGATCGGCGCCAGGAGCACCGCGGCGACGAACCACACGAGCGCGAAGGCGCCCATCTGCGTGGCCGGGGTGGACCCCGCCCGGCCGTAGATGAACGTGACCGACGGCTGCCAGATCCGCGCCACCTCCCCGAAGAGCAGGACACCGAGGGCGGTGGCCGGCAGCAGCCAGGACGTCGTCCCGGGGGCCACGGCGCGCGCCTGGCGCCCCGCCGGCGCCGTCGACTGCCTGCCGAGCGACGTGCTCATGAGCGTCCCCTCTCTGCCCGTGCCCTTCGACGGCGTCCTGCGACGCCCGCCCGCGGCAGCCTAGGCCGCCGACCGCCGTGCGCGGAGGGTTGTCGGTTACCCTGCCGCTCGCCGAACACGAGGTGGGGACCGTGGCACAGTCAACCGTCGAAGCGCCGGTGCTCCCGGGGGCGGCCGCATGGTCCGCCGTCGGCGTCGGCGATCGCGCGAAGGTCGGCGTGGCGGTCGTCCACGGTCTGACCGGCAACCCGAACTCGACGCGGCCGCTCGGGGAGCGGCTGGCCGAGGCGGGCTACACCGTGGAGGTCCCGCGACTGCCGGGGCACGGCACCGACGTGAAGGACATGGCGCGGACCCGCTACGCCGACTGGCGGGCCGCCGTCGACGCGGTCGTGGACGATCTCTCGACGCGCTGCGAGCACACCGTCCTGGTCGGCCTGTCCATGGGCGGGACGCTCGTGCTCGACGTTGCGTCGGTGCGGCCGACGGACGTGGTGGGCGTGGTCGCGATCAACGCCCAGATCCTCGATCCCGACCAGGCCATGGCGAAGCTGGCGCCGGTGCTGCAGCACGTCGTGCGCTCGCTGCCGCGCGACCTCGCCGGGCTGCCGAGCGACGACATCGCGAAGCCCGGCGGGGACGAGCACGCCTATGCCCGGGTGCCGTCGAAGGCCGCGCAGTCGCTCATCTCCGCGATCCCTGCGGTCCGTCACCGCCTGACCGCGTTCGAGCTGCCGACCCTGATCGCGTACTCGACGCAGGACCACACGGTCCCGCCCAAGAACTCGCGGTGGCTGGCCGAGCACCTGCCCGGCGACGTGGACACGCTGGTGCTCGAGAAGTCGTACCACGTGGCCACGCTGGACCACGACGCCGAGCTGCTCGAGCAGGCCGTCCTCGACTTCGTGGCGCGGGTCGGCGGCGTCTGACGGGGCGCGGGGCGCTGCCCCCGCGTCAGCTGCGCTCGTCGCAGAGCAGGATGCAGCCGCTGCCGCCGGCCGAGGTCGGCGAGGGCCGCGGCGACGGCTCGCTGCGGACCGGCCGGGCGGGGACCGCGAGCGACAGGTCGCCCGGCACGTCGTCGACCAGCACCGGGTGCTGAGGACCGTGGGACTGCGACGAGGTGCGCTTCGTCGCCCGTGGCGCCGCGAAGGCGTAGGCCTCCTCGACCGACACGTCCCCGTCCCCGTCGGCGTCCGCCAGACCCTTGCCCATCCCGTCCTCGATGAGGAACTCGCCCCAGACCGAGTTGCCGGCCGACGGATCCTCGTAGGACTTCTCGTCCTCCTGCGAGGAGAAGGTGAGGATGCGCCCCGGCCGACGGATGCCCGGGTCGGCGAGGCCCGCCGCCTCGCAGGCACCGACGTTGACCCACAGGCGCCCGGCGTCGACCGCGTCGAGACGGTCGACGAGCTCGCGGTCGGGGATGAACCGGTTGTCCGCCGGCCACAGCGCCTCGTCGGGTACCTCGCCGTCCCCGTCGACGTCCCGGTCGTGCCACTGCTTCACGTGGCCGCTGTAGGACACGATGGCGAGCGAGTCGCCATCGGTCTTCCGGGCGATCCAGTCCAGGGCCTCGACGATGTTCTCCCGGCTGGCATCCCCGTCGGTGAGCAGGACGATGTGGTCGTCGCGCCAGCCGAGCGCCCGCACCATGGTGGCGAGGTCCTCGGCGTCCTGCCGGGAGGCGACGTTGTCGTGGGTGCGGCCCTGGTAGTCGTTGATGCCGATGAGCAGCGCCCATCGCGTCGTCGCCGGGCCGGCCACGTCCTGGCGGGCGGCCGCCTGTGCCGGGAACTGCGCGTCGAACCGGCGCCGCGCCGGTGAGCGCTCGTCGGCGGATGCCGGGGCGGCATGGGCCTCGCCGTCCCGTGCTGGCTCGGCCGGCGTGACGCTGCCCTCGGCGGTGGACGTGCTCGCCTGCCCTTGCGGCGCCGGGCCTTTCCGCGCCCGTGCTTGCGGCGCCAGGCCCTCCGTCGCCAGGCCTTCCTTCGCCGGGGGCACCTGCCCGGCCGCGGTGACGGGTGCGGCCGGCCCCCGGGCCGAGGCGCCGCCCTCGTCGGGCAGCATCGCCATCGGCACGGGCGCGTCGTCGACGGTCGGCACCCGCGTCCGGCCGGCCGTGACGAGGGCGGTCACCAGCAGGAGCACGAGCGTGGCCGTCATCGTGCGCAGCGCAGCGGGTCGGGCGAGCAGTGCGTCCAGCCGGCGAAGCATGAAGGGTCCTCGGGGGCAGGTCTCGTCACCGGTATCGGCACGAAGGCCGACCATCTGTCGTGGTCGGGGACGCCGCCGCGGTGATCTCACGTCGGCGTCCCACTTCGACGCCCCGGCCACGCGCTCCTGCCGGCCAACGGACGGGATGCTCGTCCGCGGAGGACCCGCCCGGTAGGCTTGCGGCGTGGATCTGCACGTGGATGACGACGCGTTCGTCCGTGCTCCGGCCGATGTGGTGTACCGGCGTCTGACGAACCTCAACGGGTGGCCTGCGTGGTGGCCCGGCGTTCGTGTGGCCCGGTTGACCAACGTCACGGGCGCCGAGTCCTATGCGATCGAGTGGGGACACCGCCTGTTGGGACCTGGCATCCGTCTTCTTGCATCCGCCCGGCGCTGGCGCCACGAGGTGGGCTTCGAGCTCGCCGTGCGCGGCGACCTCGAGGGGCGCGCCGAGTTCTGGCTGGAGCCCGGCTACGGGGGCACCGTCGTGCACCATCTCCTCGTGGCCCGGAGCGACGACCGTCGGCCGCTCGCCGTGCTGGCGCGCTACCGGGCCGTGCTGCGACGCGGCCTGTGGGCCTTCAAGGACGACGTCCAGAGCGAGATGCGCACGGTGGCGGGGCTGGCACCGTGAGGTGCCCGGCCTGCGGCGCCCACAACCCCGACAGCGCCGAATGGTGCACGCAGTGCTTCGCCGCACTCACCCAGGGGCCGCCCGGGGAGACCCAGCCTGAGCCGGCGATCGGCGTCGTCGGCCAGCGCGAGCCGGGTGCGCAGCCGATCGAGGACGACCCCGGCGCGCTCGTGGACACCGCGGCCGACGCCGACCGCGAACGTGCGGAGGACGGCGGCAGCGTCACCACCGCCGACTCGCGGTTCCGGCGTACCTCGGAGGGCATCGACTGGCAGTGCGAGGTCTGCGAGGTCTGGAACCCCATCGAGCGCACGACGTGCAAGTCGTGCCACCAGCCCTTCGCCCGCACCGTCGCGGACGCACCGAGCGCACCGACCCGGCAGGTCTCGGAGTCCACGGCCCTGCTCACGAGCGCGCTCGTCCCCGGCACGGGCCACATCCTGCTCGGCCGCACCGCGTCCGGGGTCGCCCGGGCCGTCATGTTCATCATCTGGCTCGCCGGGGGACTGGTGCTGCTGCGGGAGGCCTCCGCCAGCCAGCAGTCGATCCTGCCGGCGGTCCCGCTGCTCGCCGGCGCGCTCGTCCTGTGGCTCGCCACCACGGTGGACGTGCTCGCGCTCGTCCAGGGCAGCCGCACCGAGATCCTGCGTCCGCGCGTGTTCCTGTGGCTCGCGATCGGCGTGCTCGGACTCGTCATGGTGTCGTTCCTCGCGAGCGCCGTGCAGCTGCCCGGTGTGCTGAAGTCGGGTGGCGCCGGCGGCTGACGCCTCGGCCGTCGTGTCGCAAGGCTTCGAGCGCCCGTGCGACCTCGGGTAGCCTCGAGCCGCTCCGTCGGCCGTCGGCCGGCCGACGGTCGCTCGCCGTCCCGGGCACGCCACGACGACAGCCCCGCCACACCCCACGACACGAAGAGCCCATCGATGACCCGCATCCTGCTGTTCACGGGCAAGGGCGGTGTCGGAAAGACCACCGTCGCCGCGGCCACCGCGGTCCGGGCCGCCGCCCACGGGCACCGCGTCCTCATCACCTCGACCGATCCCGCGCACTCGTTGGCGGACGCCTTCGACCTGCCGCTCGGCGACCGGCCGGTGCCGGTCGCGGACCGGCTGCTGGCGCAGCAGATCGACGCGCAGACGCGGCTCGAGCAGCACTGGCAGGAGGTCCGTGACTACCTGGTCGAGCTGCTCGCCTGGGGCGGCGTCGGCGAGCTGCAGGCGGAGGAGCTCACGCTGCTGCCCGGGCTCGACGAGCTCTTCAGCCTGATCGATCTGCGTCGGCAGGTGGCGGAGGCCGAGCGCGATCTCATCGTCGTCGACTGCGCGCCGACCGCGGAGACGCTCCGTCTGCTCGCGCTCCCCGACGCGCTGCGCTGGTACGTGCACCGCATCCTCCAGCCCGGCCGTCGGGTCGCCCGCGCCGTGCGGCCCGTCATGTCGCGGATGGGCGCCATGCCGGTCCCCGAGGACGAGGTGTTCGGCGCCGTCGAGCGGGTCAACGCCGACCTGGCCGCCGTGCACGGCCTGCTGCAGGACCCCGACCGGGCGAGCTTCCGTCTGGTGCTCAACCCCGAGCGCATGGTCGTCAACGAGGCGCAGCGGACCGCGACCACCCTGGCGCTGTTCGGGTACGGGGTGGACGGCGTCGTGGTCAACCGCATCCTCCCGGACGAGGTGACCGACCCGTACCTCGCCCGCTGGAAGGAGCGGCAGGCTGCGCACCTGACGACCGTCGAGGAGGGCTTCGCGCCCACACCCGTCCTGCGCGCCCCCCTGTTCGACGACGAGCTCATGGGCGTCGATGGGCTGCGGCGCTTCGCCGACGTGCTCTACGGCGACGGCGACGAGGCCGCCGTCCTGCACCGCGACCGGCCGATGACCGTCGAGCGGACCGACGGTGGCTACGTCCTGCGCCTGGTCCTGCCCTTCGCAGCCAAGGACGACGTGGACCTGCATCGCCGGACCGACGAGCTGCACGTCAAGGTCGCGGGCGTGAAGCGGACCGTCGTCCTGCCGGCCGCACTTCGGCGCGCCACGATCGCCGGGGCCCGGATGCACGACGGGGCGCTCGAGGTCCGCTTCGCGGCGCCCGCGCCCGCGGAGGCGCGCTGATGAACGGCCCGAGGCACACACCCGGGGATGGGGGCCGGCCGTGGTGGGCCAGCGGCGCCGACCCGGCGGAGGGCGCCGACCCCGACGAGGATCCGCTCGCCCGGCACCGTGCCGCCCGCGCCGGCGCCCCGAACGGCGCGGCCGACGGGCCGGGCACCGGTCACGGGCGCGCTGGCGACCGCGACGGTTCGGGCGGTGACACCGGCGACCACCGTGCCGGCTGGTGGGAGGCGTACGACGCGTTCGGACGCCTGGCCCGTGACCTGGGTACCGCCGCCGGCGGGGCCGGCCGTGTCGGCCACACGGAGGTGTGTCACGTCTGTCCGGTGTGCACCGCCCTGCGGCTCATGGGGGAGGTGCGTCCCGAGGTCATCACCCATCTCGGCGAGGCCGCACGGCAGCTGACGCTCGCGGCCAAGGCGGTGGTGGACGCCCAGGCGGACACCTTCACCCGTGACGACGGGCTGCAGCACATCGACCTCGACGACGAGTAGCCTCGGCGGTCCGGATCGTTGGATCAGGAGCCTGTGTGGGGTCACCAGCACGCGGCGAATCGCCGCCCGTCGCCGTCGGTGTCGACGTCGGAGGGACGAAGATCGCCGCCGCGGTCGTGGCGCGTGACGGGACGGTGATCGACCGCCGGCGGGTCGCCACGCCGGTCGGGGACCGCGACCGGCTGGTCGCGACGATCGCGACGGTGGTCGAGGACATCGGTCCGTCGCTGCCCGTCGGCCTCGGTGTCGCCGGGATCATCAGCCCCACCGGCGTCCTGCGCTACAGCCCCAACCTCGATCTGCACGACGTGCCGGTCGGACCGGCGCTGACCGAGGCGCTCGGCCGGCCGGCGGTGGTGAAGAACGACGCCACCGCCGCCCTGTGGGGCGAGCATCGCGTCGGCGCCGGCCAGGGCGTGGCCGACCTGCTGATGCTGACCGTCGGGACGGGCGTCGGCGGTGCGATCCTTGCCAACGGGCAGCTCGTGGAGGGCGCCGACGGCTTCGGCGGCGAGCTCGGGCACGTCATCATCGTGGAGGGCGGGCGGCGCTGCTCCTGCGGGAACCTCGGCTGCCTCGAGGCCTACGCGTCCGGGTCGGCCATCGGACGGTTCGCCGTCGAGCGCCTGCGGGACGGGCCGTCCGGCAGCACGTCGCTGGCCGACGTGGACCTCGTCGACGGGCGGGCGGTCACCAACGCGGCCGTCGCCGGCGACGAGGTCGCGCAACAGATCATCGCGGGGGTCGGCCACTGGCTCGGTATCGGGCTCGTCAACTTCGTGAACATCCTCGACCCGGCGCGCATCCTCATCGGCGGTGGGGCCGCGTCGAACGCCGCACCGTGGCTGCTGCCACCCGCCGAGCATCTCCTGGCCGCTCACGTGCTGGGCGCCGCCCACCGCGGCATCCCCGAGGTCCGCCTGGCGGCGCTCGGTGCGGATGCCGGCATGATCGGCGCGGCGCTGCTCGCGGCAGAGCAGGCGTCGTGACGCCGATGCGCGTCGTCACGTACAACATCAGCGGCGCGCAGCACGCCGACGCGGTGGTCGCCGTCCTGGCGGCCCTGCGGCCTGACATCGCCTGCCTCACCGAGACCCCGGGACGGCTGGCGCTGCGACGGCTCGCCCGCCGTGCCGGCCTGGACGTGGTCGCCCGGGCCGGCCGCCGAGGCGCCGGCACGGCGATCCTCGTCGGTGAGCGTGCCCGGCGACTCTCCGACATGAGCGAGGAGCTCCCGTCACCGGCCGGCGCGCCACGACGGATGCTCGCCCAGGCCATCGTGACCGCCGGGGGCCTGCGTCTCTCGGTGTTCGCCGTGCAGCTCGGCCTGCGACCGGACGTACGGGCCGCACACGCACAGACCATCATCGAGCGGTGCGCCCGCTTCGAGATGCCGCTCGTCGTGGCCGGCGACCTGAACGAGTCGCCTGACGGCACGGCCGTGCGCACCCTCGCCGCGCGCCTCGACGATGCCTGGGAGCTCGCCGGTGACGGGCCCGGTGCGACCGTCCCCAATCCCGACCCCTCGGCCCGGACCGATTACGTCTTCGTCTCCGCCGACCTCGTCGTCGAGCGGGCCACCGTCTACGGTGAGCCACCGACCGAGGTCGCGAGCCACCACCGTCCGGTGGTCGTCGACCTCGCCCACCCGGAGGCCGAGCCGACCGCGGCCTCGCGCCACGTCGACACCGGTGACGACACCTTTTCGGAGCCAGCGGCATGACCGAGCCCGTCTCGTTTCCCCGCCAGCAGGCACGGACCCGACGCTTCACCCTCGGGCGACCGCGGGCGTTCGCCGTCGCCCCCTCCGGCGACCGGGTGCTGTTCCTGCGCTCGTCGGCGGGCGACGACCCCGTCCTCGACCTCTGGTGCTTCGACGTCGACGCAGCCACCGAGCGCCGGCTCGTCGACGCCCGGGCACGGGGACACGAGGAGACGAACCTGACGGGCGAGGAGCGCGCTCGCCGTGAACGTGCGCGCGAGACGGCCGGTGGCATCGTCAGCTACGCCTGCGACCGCGCCGTGACCATGGCCGCCTTCGTGCTCGGCGGTGACCTGTGCACCGTCGGCGTCGACGGCGGTGACCTGCAGGTCGAGGACACCGCGGGGGCGGCCTTCGACCCGCGCCCGTCACCCGACGGGAGCCGTATCGCGTACTGCGCCGACGGTGGCCTCCACGTCGTCGCGCGCGGCGGGCACAGCCACGTCGTCGCGGCCGAGCCGGACGTCTCGTGGGGCCTCGCGGAGTTCGTCGCAGCCGAGGAGATGGGCCGCTCCCGTGGCCACTGGTGGTCCCCGGACGGCACCCGGCTGCTGGCCGCCCGTGTCGACGACCGCGCGGTGCCGACCTGGTGGATCGCCGACCCGGCGCAACCGGACCGGCCGGCGACCGCCCACCGGTACCCGGCAGCGGGCACCGTCAACGCGGACGTCAGCCTCGCGGTCATCGACGTGGACGGCCGCGAGCGCACGGACGTGCAGTGGGACCGGGACGCCTTCCCGTACCTCGCCGCCGTCGACTGGAGCAGCCACGGGCCCTGCACCCTGCTCGTCCAGTCACGCGACCAGCGCGCCTGGCGCGTCCTGGTCGTCGACGAGCGCAGCGGCGCCACCAGGATCGTGGAGGAGGACCACGACGACCGCTGGCTCGAGCTCGTGGACGGGGTCCCGACCTGGCTCGACGGCGACCGTCTCGTCATGGTCCTCGACCGCGACGACGACACCCGGCGCGTCGTCGTGGATGGCACGCCGGTCACGCCGCCCGACCTGCAGGTCCGACGTGTCGTCGCCGCGTCCGGCGACACCCTCTTCGTCACCGCGTCGAGCGACCCGACCGACGTGCAGCTCTACCGGCTCGAGGTGCCGGTGGACGGTCCCGTCGAGCTCGAGCGCTGCTCGGTCAACGACGGCGTCCACGACGGCGTGGTCGCCGGCGACGTGACGGTGCTCGTGGCGGCGACCCTCGAGCAGGTCTCCTCCACCACGACGGTCCTGCGCGGTGAGGAGCCGGTCGCCACCCTGACCTCGCACGCGCAGCGACCCGTGGTCCACCCGAACGTCGAGCTGCTCCAGCTCGGCCCCCGCGGTCTCCGCGCCGCGCTCCTGCGGCCACGCCACGGCCCGGCGGCCGACGGTGACCAGGCCCTCCCCGTCCTGCTCGACCCCTACGGCGGCCCGCACGCCCAGCGGGTGCTGCGGGCGCGTGGCATCTATCTCACCTCGCAGTGGTTCGCCGACCAGGGCTTCGCGGTCCTCGTCGTCGACGGCGTCGGCACACCGGGTCGCGGGCCGGCGTTCGACCGGGCGGTCGCCGGCGACCTGGCGACACCCATCCTCGACGACCAGGTGGCCGCGCTCGAGGCGGCCGCGGCGCACGAGCCGCGCCTGGACCTGTCCCGGGTGGCGATCCGCGGCTGGTCCTTCGGTGGCTACCTCGCCGCGCTGGCCGTTCTGCGCCGCCCGGACGTGTTCCGCGCCGGGATCGCCGGGGCACCCGTCACCGACTGGCGGCTGTACGACACGCACTACACGGAGCGCTACCTCGGCGATCCTGCCGACCACCCGGAGGCCTACCGGGTGTCGTCGCTGGTGGGGGAGGACGGCACCCTCGTCGACGCGGCGCCGATCCCCGAGGGCCACGAGCCCCCGGCCCTGATGCTCATCCACGGGCTCGCGGACGACAACGTCGTCGCGGCCCACTCGCTGCGCCTCTCGCAGGCGCTGCTCGCCGCGGGTCGGCCGCACCGGTTCCTGCCGCTGTCCGGCGTGACGCACATGACGCCGCAGGAGACGGTCGCCGAGAACCTGCTGCTGCTCCAGCGGGACTTCCTGCTCGAGTCGCTGCGATGATCAGGCGCCGGGACCGTAGCGGTGGTCGTCGTCGCCGCCGGTCCGCCAAGCCACCAGCCCGATCACCGCGAGCGTGAGCAGCAGGCTCGGGAGCTTCAGGGTGCCCGGCACGACGAGCACGACGAGCAGTCCCGCGACCACGACCGCGATGACCGGGGCGGCGTTGCGCAGACGCTCGAAGACGAGCGGCGGCCCGTCCTCGTCGTCCGACCGTCGCGCGGGTCGGGCCGGCGCCTCGACGCGGATCTGCCGCCGGTCGGCCGCGCCGGCGATCTCGTCCATGGCCTCGACGAGCGCACGGTGCGCGACATCCGTGTCACCGTCCACGAGGATGCGGACCTGGCCGGCGTCGTGCTCGGTGTGCACCTGCAGGCCGCGCTGCTCGAGGACACGCACCACGGTCCGAGCCTGGCTCGGGCTCCAGGTGCCGAGATCGGCGCTCACGCTCGTCCTTGTCCTTCGGCGTCCGGGACGGGGTTGCCGGCCGGGAGCGAAGGGTCCGTGGCTGGCTCCCGGGTGCCGGCGGTGTCATGATGGCTGGCAGTGGAGGGAACCACCCCTTAGGCTAACTCGTTGCTGGAGTTGCATCGGGAGTCGGCGCCAGGAGGCAGGCGTGCCAGGGATGGCAGACGCACCAGGGCTGTACCGGACGCTGAAGCGGCTCCTGCCGCCGCTCGTGAACCCGTTCTTCCACCTCTACCTCGAGGGTGTGGACAACGTACCGCTGGACCGGCCGGCCATCCTGGCCTCGAACCATCTGTCCTTCATCGACTCGATCGTGCTGCCGCTCAACGTGCCACGGCCGGTGTACTTCCTCGGCAAGGCCGACTACTTCGAGTCCTGGCGGACGAAGTGGTTCTTCGCCGGTGTCGGGGTCGTCCCGGTCCACCGGGAGGGCGGCGAGAAGGGCATGGAGAGCCTCAACACCGGTGTCCGGATCCTGCGCGGCGGCGACCTGCTCGGGATCTATCCCGAGGGAACGCGAAGCCCCGACGGGCGCCTGTACCGGGGCAAGACCGGACCGGTCCGCATGGCGCTGATGGCCGAGGTCCCGGTCATCCCCTGCGCCGTGATCGGCACCGAACGCGCCATGCCGACCGGCACGTACCTGCCGAAGCGGCAGCCCATCACGGTGCGCTACGGGCGACCGCTGGACTTCTCGCGCTACGCCGACCGGGCCGACGACCCGTTCGTGCTGCGCAGCGCGACCGACGAGCTCATGTTCGAGATCATGATGCTGTCAGGCCAGGAGTACGTCGACGAGTACGCCTCCCGGGTGAAGTCCGGCGCGGTCGAGGTCGACGCGGAGGACAGCACGGCCCCGGGCGACGACGAGGACGCCTCGTCGTCGGACGGGGTCGCGGAGGCGAGCTGAGCGCCGCCGGTCAGTCGGTGCTGCCGGCGGCGAAGTCCAGTGCCGCCGAGTTGATGCAGAAGCGCTGACCCGTCGGCTGGTCCGGCGCGTCGTCGAAGACGTGGCCGAGATGGCCGCCACACCGGGCGCACGTCACCTCCGTCCGGCGCATCCCGAGGCTGCGGTCCTCCTCGAAGCGGACCGCACCCTGCTGCGCCGGCTCGTAGAAGCTCGGCCACCCGCAGTGGGCGTCGAACTTCGTGTCCGAGCGGAACAGCTCGGCGCCACAGCCGGCGCACCGGTAGACGCCCTCCTCGTCGGCGTCCCAGAAGGCGCCCGTGAAGGGACGCTCGGTGCCCTTGCGGCGCAGCACGTCGTACTGCTCGGGGCTGAGCCGGGCGCGCCATTCGTCCTCGCTGACGGCCTGCCAGCCGGTCTGGCCGATCTCCTGTGCCACGTGGCTCTCCTCGTGTGCGTCTGCGTCAGCCCAGCAGGTCGGTGGCGTCCTGGCCCCGCCAGGTGTGACCCAGTCCCTCGCGATCGAACCACTCCTCGGGCGTCGTCGTGGGGAGAGGGATCCGACGACCCGACACCGTCGGCTCGATGAGCTGGAGGTAGTGGGTCTTCGCGCCCCCGACGTAGGGCGCCAGAGCGAGGGCGTCGAGGCGCGATCGTTCGGCCGGGTCGGTGACCTCCACGAGCCGACCACGCACGAGGACGCTCCACCCGAGCCGCCGGTGGTCGTCGACGTGGTCGACCTCGAACGCCGCCGGCAGGCTGTGGACGGCCGCGGCCCGCTTGGTCCCCGGGTCACTGCGGATCACCACGGTGCCGGCGTGCACGACGTAGTTGACCGGCAGGATCACCGGCCCGTGGGCGTCGTTCACCGCGAGCCGGCCGACCTGCTGACCGGCGAGGAGCTCCCAGCACTGCTCCTCGGTCAGGGATCGTTCGCGCACCTCGGTGGTCATGCCACACCTCCTCGTCGTGGTCGTGCCGGGCCTGCCACCTCCATCCTGCCGCGCCCGGCCCCGGCCTGCACGTCACACAGCGACGGCAGGAGACGGCGCGTCTCAACGGCCACACCTCGCCGAGGTCGACGGTGCAGTCGATCTCCTCGTCGGGGATACCGCGGGGCAGGTACGGCCGGGTGGGGTCCAGCGGCTCGAACCCTGATCGGGTCCGGTGTGCGTTGATGCGATCGAAGCCCGACTGCGGGAGCGCGAAGTGCAGCAGCCGGCGTGGTGGCGGTCCGCCGTCCTCCAGCAATCGGGCGAAGGCCCGGTCGGTGGCTGCCCCGACGACGATGTGGTCGGGGTGGGCGCTGATCCCGTCGGGTCCGAACGTGACGACGACCTCGGGGCGCTGCTCGGCCAGCGCGGCCGTCACGCGGTCCTCGAGCTCGCCGGCCGGTACCTCGGCCACACCGCCGTCGGGAAACCCGAGCCACACGAGTGGCTCGGGCTGCCGGCCGATCACCTCCCATCCCGCCACGGCCTCGCGTCGGCGGACGGCGCCCAGCGTCTGCGGGGTCGCGAGGAGGCCGTCGGCGATCATCCCGCCCTCGCCATCGGTGGCGAGCACCACCATGAAGCGGAACGCCGGGTCGTCGTCGTGGAGCGCGACGATGCCCGACACCGCCATCAGGTCGTCGTCCGGATGCGCTCCGACGAAGGCCATCGTCCGTCTCATGGGCCCTCGCTGCCCGGCCCGTCACCTCGCCCCGAGCGAGGCGACCACCCTGGTCGGGTGGCGCCGGCAGCTATCACTATCCAGAGGCGGGCCGCCTGGACAAGCCCGGCCGCGTGGACTGCGCGCCAGCACCGAGGGCGTGCCCGCTGTGCAGACGCGGGAAGGCGCTCCAGCCGACGTCCTGCCCGTCCGCGGCCGCGATCCAGTGCTCCACCGGCTCGTCGTTGGTGGACCCGTAGTCGCGGACGACCGCGTCCCAGGAGACGTTGTCGCCCTCCCACCAGCGCACGACGCCCGGATCGTTCAGCCAGCGGTGAAGCATCGTCAGGTCGTCGTCGGTCAGGCCTCGGAACGTGACGTTGGGGCGCCGGGCGTCGTCGTCCGATCGCAACGGGGGCCTGTCACGGGACATCTGGTCGTCCTGTGGGCCTCGTCGAGCCGATCGGCTCGGCTCGAAGCCGCTCCGGCGGAAGCGCCCGGGACCGACAGCCAGCTCGTCGTGGACGACCACACGCCGTCGCCGGGCCCGGCGAGGAACGCCGCCCCGAGCCCGGTGGTCTCGGGGGCCACGGTCGCCGAGCAGCAGGATGGATGAGCGCGGCCGGGATCGTCAAGCGAGGGCGCGGCGCAACGATGTCCGAGCGGGTGTGGACAACCCACGACGCTGGGTCGCGGGAGCGTCACCATGCGCTGGAAAGCGCTTCGGCGGAAGCGCCCGGCGCCACGCAGCACGGGACTGCTGCGGGTGCCTGCAGGCCGTGACATCTCGGCGGCCGGGCCAGGGAGTTCAGTCGCGGTCGACGACGTGGGCCCAGCCGCGGCTGCGGTCCACGGCCTGGGACCAGCCGGTGCGCAGGCGACGGCGCGTCTGCTCGTCCATCGCGGGCGTGAACTCGGCGTCGAGCTGCCAGAGGTCGGCCAGCTCGTCGGTGGACGACCACACGCCCGCGCCGAGCCCGGCGAGGAACGCCGCCCCGAGCACGGTGGTCTCGGTCATCCTCGGACGCTGCACCGGCACGTTCAGCACGTCGGCCTGGAACTGGCACAGCAGGTCGTTGGCCGCGGCACCGCCGTCGACCCGGAGCTCGGCGAGCTTCTGCTTCGACTCGCTGACCATGAGCTCGGCCACGTCGGCGGACTGGTAGGCCATCGCCTCGAGTGCCGCGCGTGCCAGGTGGGCACGTCCCGTGCCCCGCGTGAGTCCCACGACCGTGCCGCGCGCGTACTGGTCCCAGTGGGGGGCGCCGAGGCCGACGAACGCGGGGACGAGGTAGACGCCGTCGCAGCCGGGCGGGACCTCGGCCGCCAGCGTCTCGGTCTCGGCGGCCGAGTCGATGATCCCCAGGCCGTCGCGCAGCCACTGCACGGCCGCGCCGGTCACGAAGATCGCGCCTTCGAGCAGGTAGGTCGCGGTCCCGTCGAGCCGCCACGCGACCGAGGTGAGGAGGCCGTGCTCGGAGCGGGGTGCCTGCTGCCCGGTGTTGAGCAGCAGGAACGACCCGGTGCCGTAGGTGTTCTTCGACATGCCGGGCTGCCAGCAGCCCTGCCCGAAGAGCGCGGCCTGCTGGTCGCCCGCGATACCGGTGATGGGCGCCCGGATCCCGAGGAACGCGTCGGGGTCCGTCTCGCCGAAGAACCCGGCGGAGTCGCGGACCTCGCCGAGCAGTGCTGCGGGCACGCCGAGCAGGTCCAGCATGGCGTCCGACCACTCGTTCGCCTCGATGTCCCACAGCATCGTCCGGGAGGCGTTCGACGGTTCGGTCACGTGCTCGCGTCCACCCGTCATGCGGGCGACGAGCCACGAGTCGACCGTGCCGAACGCGAGGTCGCCGGCCTCCGCGCGCTCCCGCGCACCCTCGACGTGGTCGAGCATCCAGGCCACCTTCGTGCCGCTGAAGTAGGCGTCGACGACCAGCCCGGTGACCTGCCGGATCCGTGGGGCGTGCCCGGCCGACTTCAGCCGGTCGCACATCTCGGCGGTGCGTCGGTCCTGCCAGACGATCGCATGGTGGACGGGCCGCAGGGAGCCACGCTCCCACAGCACCGCGGTCTCGCGCTGGTTGGTGATCCCGATGCAGGTCACCTCGTCGGTGGCCGTACCCGCGGCCTCCAGTGCGTCCTGACACGCGGCCGTGGTGGCACGGTAGATCTCGTCGGCGTCGTGCTCGACCCAGCCGGGGCGCGGGAAGTGCTGTCGGAACTCGCGGTACCCCATCCCGAGGACCGCACCGGTCTCGTCGAGGACGAACCCGCGCGCGCCCGTCGTGCCCTCGTCGATGCTCAGGATCCGTGCCATGCGTGTCCTTCCGCCCCGCGCCGCCGGCAGCCTAGTGACCATGCACGGCACGCACGATGCCTCGCTCCGACCCCGCCACCGCCCGTTCGTCGGCCGTTGGACCAGAAGCCACGAGCGACGCCCGGGTTACGTTCCGTGAAACCCTCCGCCAGTCACGAAGGTCCGGTATGTCGCACACGACCCTCCCCGACGACGCCGACCGGTTCCGTCACGCGCTCGAGTCGCTGGTCGGGATCCCGACGACCGAGGGGAACCACGTCAGCGTGCTGCGCAACGGCGACGAGATCTTCCCGGCGATGCTCGACGCCATCCGGGATGCCGAGCACACCATCGACCTGCTCACCTACGTCTACTGGACCGGCGAGCCCGCCCGGGAGTTCGCCCGGCTGCTCTCCGAGCGCGCACGGGGCGGCCTGCGGGTACGTGTCCTGCTCGACGCGGTCGGCACGCGCAGCATGGACAAGGACCTCGTGGAGCAGATGCGGTCCGCCGGCGTGCTCGTCGAGCTCTTCCGGCCGGTCAGCAGCGGGAAGGTGTGGCGCAACTCCCACCGGACCCATCGGCGCGCGCTCGTCTGTGACGGCCGCGTGGCCTTCACCGGCGGCGTCGGCATCTCGGAGGAGTGGCAGGGCGACGCCCGCAACCCGGGGGAATGGCGCGACACGCACCTGCGGGTGGTCGGCCCGGCGGTCGACGGGATCCGGGCGGCGTTCCTCGACAACTGGGCCGAGACCGGTCACCCGCTGCTCGACCCCGACGAGCGGTTTCCCCACCATCCCACCGACGGCAGCGACCACGTCATGGTGGTACGCAGCTCGGCCGGTCACGGCGTGGCGACCATGTCGATCCTGAAGCGGGTGCTCATCGACCTCGCCGAGCATCGGGTCCGCATCACCTCCGCCTACCTGGCACCCGACGAGGGTGCGATGGAGGCGCTGGCCGCCGCCTGCGAGCGTGGCGTGAAGGTCCAGATCCTCGTCCCGGGCGAGCACGCCGACAAGCGGGTCGCGCGAGCCGCCGCCGAGTCCCACTACTCGGCCCTGCTCGACATCGGGGTCGAGCTCCACACCTACGAGCGCTCGATGCTCCATGCGAAGACGATGACCGTCGACGGCGCCGTCGCCGACATCGGATCCGCCAACTTCAACGCCCGGTCGCTCTCGCAGGACGAGGAGATCGACGTCGTTCTGTTCACCCCGGAAACCGTCGCGACGATCGACGCGCACTTCGAGGACGACCTCGCGCACGCCCAGCTCGTCACCGAGGAGCGCTGGCAGGAGCGCGGGATGCTCCAGCGCGCGAAGGAGGGCGTCGTCGGGCTCGCCGACGACGTGATGTAGGGGCCAGGGGCCTTCGGCCCCGGCGGTAGGCTCGGACGCTGCCCGCCACCCGTGTTCCGGGCACCCGTCTCGGTCACCGATCATGGAGCCCCGCGTGTCCCAGGAGCTGCTCGAGCTCGCCGTGTCCGTCGCCGAGGAGGCCGGGCGGCTGCTGCTCGGCTACGCCGGGCGCCACGGGCTCGGGGTGCGCATGAAGACGAGCGCCACCGACCCCGTCTCGGAGGCCGACACCGCCAGCGAGCGTCTCATCACGCAGCGGCTGCTCGACGCGCGACCCGACGACGGCATCCTCGGCGAGGAGGATGCCGCGAACCGGCGTGGCACGAGCGGGATCGGATGGGTGATCGACCCGCTCGACGGCACGGTGAACTTCCTCTACGGCATCCCGCAGTGGTGCGTGAGCATCGCCGCCGAGGACGACGACGGCGCGGTCGTCGGCGTGGTCCACGACCCGTCACGGGGCGAGACCTTCGCGGCCCGGCGCGGCGGCGGTGCGACCCTCGGCGGGCGGTGGCTCGCCGTCAGCGACGTGAACGATCTCGCCCACACGATGGTCGCGACCGGCTTCGCGTACGACCCGGCGATCCGTCGCGACTGGGGCCGCGAGGTCGCGGCGCTCGTGGCCGACGCCCGGGACCTGCGTCGGGGTGGTTCTGCGGCCATCGACCTCGCCTGGGTGGCCGCGGGCCGCTACGACGTGTACGTCGAGTTCGCACTCAACCCCTGGGACTGGGCGGCCGGCCGGCTGCTCGTCGACGAGGCGGGCGGGCGCACCTCCACGCGGCGCCGACACCTCGGCGGCCGCGACCGCTCCGGGCTCGTGGCCGGCGGGGCCGCGGCGCACGACGCGATCGTCGACTGGCTCGCCGGCGACCCCGACGGAAGCGGGCACCCACGGCGCGGTCCGGTCACGTGACGAGCGGCAGATCCGGGTCGCTGTGGTGCTCGCGCCCGGTCGCGGCGAGGATGAAATCGACGTTGTGGCGCTCCAGGTCGACGGGGCGCGGCACGCCGAGCAGCGCATCGAGGACCGCGGCCGTGACCTCGATCCCGAGCGGCGTCGCAACGGCCTCGAGGTCCAGGGCGTCACGCAGGTCGAGCCCGTGCACCGTGACCTCGAGCACCCGGGTCGTCAGGTAGTGGTCGAGGCGGATCGCGCCGGCCGGTGTCTTCATGAGCCGCTCCGGTGGGACGGTCGCCGCCTCGGTCACCGAGCGCTCCCAGGCCTCCGCGAACACGGTACGCACCGGCCGGCCGTGGATGGAGGCGGCGAACTCCCGCGCCCGTCGCGACACGCCGGCGGGGTCGCCGGCCTCCCGAACCTGGCGCCAGTACGACAGCCAGGAGACCTCGACCGCCAGCGGTTCCGGGGCCCGCAGGTAGGCGTGGATCCGGTCGACGCCGCGGACGAGATGGGCGACGAGGTGCTCCGTCGTCCAGTCGGACAGCCGCGTCGGACGTGCGAGATCCTCGGCGCGGAGCGCGCCGAGGATCCCGTCGATCGCCCGACACTCGAGGCGGAGCGCCGCGAGGCTGCGCTCCGCCGTCACCGGGCAGGGGGCGTCCGGGTCCGCCATGTCAGACCTGTGCGGACCGGCCCCATGCCCCCACGGCACGGTCCTCGTTCGCGGCGGCGAGGTCGCGGCCGGCGGCCTCGCTGAACCGGAAGACCGAGTCGCGCAGCTCGAGCACGTCGTCGGTCGTCAGCGCCTGCGGGCCGTCGACGAGCGCCACCTCGGGGCGCGGGTGCACGTCGACGATGACGCCGTCGGCGCCGACCGCGATCGCCGCGCGCGTCAGCGGGAGCACGAGCTCGCGCTTACCCCCCGAGTGCGACGGGTCGATGATCACCGGCAGGTGGGTGAGCTGCTGCACGGCGGGGATGGCCGACACGTCCAGCGTGTTGCGGGTCGAGGGCTCGAAGGTCCGGATGCCGCGCTCGCACAGGACGATCTGCAGGTTGCCGGTGTGGGCCACGTACTCCGCGGCCATGACCCACTCGTCGATGGTGGCGGTCATCCCGCGCTTCAGCAGCACCGGCTTGCCCGCCATGCCGACCTCCTTGAGCAGCTGGAAGTTCTGCATGTTGCGGGTGCCGATCTGGAGCATGTCGGCCTTCTCGGCGACCGTCTGCACGTCGGCAGGGGTGACGACCTCCGTGACGAACGGCATGTCGAGCTCCCGGGAGACCTCCGAGAGGATCTCGAGGCCCTTCTCGCCGAGGCCCTGGAACGAGTAGGGGGAGGTGCGGGGCTTGTACGCGCCGCCCCGCATGATCACCGCGCCGGCGTCCTTGGCCAGCCGCGCCGCCGCGCGGGTCTGGTCCTCGGTCTCGACGGCGCAGGGGCCGGCGATCAGCGTGAACGTGTCGCGTCCGATGGGTACCCCGCCGACCGACACGGTCGAGGGTCTCGGATGGGTCTCGATCGAGACGAGCTTGTAGGGCTTGCTGACCCGGATGACGTCCTCGACGCCCGGGAAGGCGTGCAGCGGCAGCTCCGAGAACTGCGTGACGTTGCCCACGAGACCGACGATGGTCTGGTGCTTGCCGCGGCTCACGAAGGCGTCGCCGCCGACCTCGCTGACGGCCTTGACGACCTTGCTGATGTCTTCGTCGCTCGCGCTGGAACGCATGACGACGACCATGGTGGTGTCCTCCCGTGTCATTCGGATGCTCCCCGGCCGTCGCGGCTCACCGGCTCCGGAACGAGACAAGCCCCGGGTGCGGTTCCCCGGGGCTCGTGGCTTGTGGTTGCTACCTGGTCACGACCGTCCGGGTTCCGGCCCAAAGAAGCCGAAACCATAGAACCAGAGGGTGCGGACGGTCACGTGCATGGCCGAGACTGTAGCGGGTGCGTCCAGGTGCGCCAACCGCACGAGGACCGGGCAGGTCCGGATGCCGTTCGCGTCCGGGCACGGAGCGTGGCCACCATGGCGGGGGGAGCGCCGCGACTAGGCTCCCGGCTGTCCCCGCGATCCACAGGAGGTTGGCGTGCGCTGCTCGTCCTGCGGCGCCGAGGTCGAGCCACAGGCGAACTTCTGCATCCGCTGTGGTGCCGATCTGCGCGTCGAGGAGACCGAGGTGACCGGTGAGAGGACCGAGGCCCCGCTCGACCGGTCGGCGGCGTCGGCGTCGGCGTCGGCCGAGCAGGCGGCGGGAGAGCAGGCGGCGGGAACGGACCAGCGTCCACCGGGCCCGGACCGCGCGGTGGACACCATCGTCTCCGAGGCACCGGTCGAGGCGGCGGCGCCGGCGGACGACGACCCGACGGATCCGGACCTGCCACCGGTCCAGCCGGGCGGGCCGGGCGGCGCGCAGGAGGTGGCCGTCGACTCGACGGCCCCGCCGTCGGCACCGCTGCGCACCTGCGCCGCCTGTGGGTCGCCGAACAGCGCCCGTCGGATGCTGTGTGGCCGGTGCGGCCGGTCGCTCGATCGGTCGGAGGAGGACGGGGCGCGAGAGGGCGACGCCGAGACGGAACCGCCACCGCGTCGCCGCGCCGCCCGGGCGTCGCCCGCGGCTGCTGCGGCTGCCGCCGCCGGCGCGTCGTCGACCGCGTCGCCCCGCCGCCGGGGCCGGCGTGGCATCTCGATGGCGGTCGTGGTCGTGCTCGGCCTGCTCGCCGGGGCCGGGATCGGTGCCATGGCCGGGCTGCACCGGGGACCGTTCGCGGTCTCCTCCGGCCCGCCGCCCGCGCCCGGGTTCGATCCCGGCGCCTATCCGGCCGCCTCACAGACCGTCGGAATCGCGTCGGTGCGCACGGCCACGACGCACGCGCCGCTGGCCGAGCGGACGTTCGGGGCGGCGCTGATGCTCGACGACGACCTCGCGAGCGCATGGAACAACGACGGCGCCACCCATCCGCAGGGGGCCGGTGAGACGATCACGCTCATGCTCGACCGCCCCGCCTGGGTCGACGGCATCCGGCTCGCCAACGGCGCCCAGGCGGACGACGCCGGCTTCCACGGCAACGCCCGTGTGCGCCGCGCCCGCCTGCGGTTCGACGGTGGGGAGGAGGTGACCGTCCGCTTCCTGGATCAGCAGGGCTGGCAGCAGCTCAGCCTCGACCACCCGCGGCTGACCACGGTCGTGCAGATCGAGGTGGTCGACGCCTACCCGGGCGACACCTACGACGATCTCGCGGTGTCGGAGCTGCGGCTCGTCGGCTGGGACGCCATGGGCGAGGATGCACGGGTCGCGCAGGAGCGCGCGGCGGTGGCGCCGGCGGATGCGCCCCGGACGCCGTCGCCGGCCGGCGGGTCGTGACCGGCAGGCCGAACGGGCAGGTGGTCCCGCGCCGCCGCCGTGAGCGCTCGTGGTCTGCCCCCGGCCACTACTTCCAGACGTAGAGCCGGACCGTGTCCCCCCGCTTGACCTGCGTGCCCGGCGGCGGGTCCTGCGAGTCGACCTTGCCACGTCGGAAGAAGAAGATCGTGTTCACGTGCTCGACCTTCACCTTCAGCCCGAGCTTCTCGAGCATGGCCCGGGCGTCCTTCTCGGATTTGCCGCCCACGTCCGGCATCGCGAAGGGCTTCGGCCCCCGCGACACGACCAGCTCCACGCGGTCGCCGTGGTGCAGCACCTCGCCCTGGTCCGGTGAGGTCGAGATCACGACATCGGGCGGCACGCGGTCGTCGTAGACCTCGTCGACCACGACCGGCTTCAGCCCGAGCTGCTCGAGCCGTGCGATGGCCTCGTCCCGCTTCGATCCGGCCACTTTGGGCACCTCGACGGGGGCCGGCCCCTTGCTGACCGTCACCGTCACCGCGTCGCCCTGGTGGACGGTCTGGCCGGCCGGGGGATCCGTGCCGACGACCTTGCCGGCGGGCACCCGGTCGTCGTAGGTCTCGACGGCGGTGGGCTCGAGCTTCGCATCATCGAGGGTCGCGAGCGCCTTGTCCCGATCCATGCCGGCGACCGTCGGGACCGCGACCTCCTTCGGGCCGGCCGAGATCGTCAACAGGATCGTGCCGCCGCGCCGGGCCTGCTCCGCGGGATCCTGGGCCAGCACGCGGCCCGCCGGGACCTCGAGGCTGTTCGGGTGCGCGTCCGCGATCGTGACCGTGAACCCGTCCGACTCGAGGGTGCCTCGGGCTGCGGCCTCGGGTTGGCCCACGACGTTCGGCACGGCCGTCACGGGTGCGATGGCCAGGTCCCAGGTGGCGTAGGCGCCGCCCGCGACGAGCAGCAGACCCAGGGTCAGCCACAGCAGCCACCGGCGGCGTCGTCGCGCCGCCGCGTCGGTGGCGGCGGCGTCGGTTGCTTCAGGATCTGACGGCGGCGGTTGCGGGCGCGATGGCGGCGGCACTCGCCGCCTCGGCCTGGGCCGCCTCCCCTCGGCCTTGCGAGCCGCCCGTCGCTGTCGACGGGTGCCCTCCGTGACCGGCGGCGGCGGCGCGGGAGGTTGCTGACCAGCGCTCACCATGGTGTCGGTCGCGCCCAGCGGCAACACGACGGTGTTGCGCTTCCCGTCGCGCAGATCGACCTGCGCCGGACCCTCGGGAACGGCACGGCGGAACGCGGCGGCGAACGCGCCGGCGTCCTCGTGCCGGCTGGCGGGATCCACGGCCGTGGCGCGCCGGACCAGCGCATCCAGCTGCGACGAGATCCCCGGCATCGCCGCCGAGGGCGCCGGCACCTCCTGGTGGGTGTGCTGCAGCGCCGTCGCCAGCGGAGACTCGGCCTCGAAGGGCGGGCGCCCGACCAGGCACTCGTAGAGCACGATGCCGAGCCCGTAGACGTTGGCAGCGGGACCGAGCGGCTCGTTGCGTACCGCCTCGGGGGACAGGTAGTGCGGGGAGCCGACGAGCACGTCCGCGCCGAAGGTCTGGGTGGAGGCCGCCGCCGCACGCGCCAGGCCGAAGTCGGTGACCTTCACCGTGCCGTCGTGGCCGAGCAGGATGTTCTCCGGCTTCACGTCCCGGTGCACGAGGCCGGCGGCATGCGCCGCACCGAGCCCGGCAGCGGCCGGGCCGAGCAGCGCCAGCGCCTCCCGCGGGGTGACCCGGCCACGCAGCCGGAGCACGTCGCGCAGGCTCGGACCGTCGACGAGCTCGAGCACGAGGTACGAGCCCTCCTCGCTCTCGCCCCAGTCGAAGATCGAGACGACGTGAGGATGCGAGAGGGCCGCCGCCGCACGCGCCTCGCGCCGGAACCGCTCGAGGAAGGTCGGGTCGGTGGCCAGGTGCGAATGCAGCACCTTCAGGGCCACGTCGCGCTCCAGGACCTCGTCCCGGGCCCGGTACACGGTGGCCATCCCGCCCCGGCCGAGCTCGTCGAGCACGCGGTAGCGACCCCCGACGGTCGCAGGGGTGGACGGCGGCGATGAGGTGTCAGGCACGGCGCCTCATGGTACGGCAGCGATGGGGAAATCCGAGGAGGTGGACCCCCGGGTCGCACAGCAAACGGCCGTGCGGCCCGTGGTGTTCCCCGGCCTACGAGTGGTTCGAGACGTGGTCGCGGAACTGGGCCTTCAACGAGTTGAGGTCCTCGCGCAGCAGCTGGAGCTGGTCGGTGAGCTCCTTCAGGGTCGACTGGAGCTTCGTGACGCTGCCCTCGATCGCCGCCCGCTTGCTCGTCGCGGCCTGGTCGGCGTCCTCGCGGGCGGACTGCTCGGCGGCCAGCGCGTCGTCGAGCTGCGTCCCGGCCGCGTCGACCGCGCCCTGCAGCTGACCGAGCCGGTCGTCGAGCGTCGCCAGCGCGTCCGGGCCGTCCGCCTGCGGACGCAGCAGCGCCTCGAGCTCGTCGACCCGGTCGGCGAGCTGCTGGGTGGTCGTCGTCTGCTTCTCGAGCTGCGAGCGCAGCGCGTCGACATCGGCAGATCCGCCGGACGAGCACGCGGCCGTGGCCACGACCACGGCGAGGAGCAGGAGCAGGATCCGTCGCATGGGCGTGCAGCGTCGCGCCTCGACCCCGATCGTGCAACTCCGGGCGCCGCCGGTTGCGTGTCGTGGCCCGCTGCGACAGGCTGCGGCGCACGCGGCGGGGCGGAAGGAGACGACGGTGGCCGACGACGATCTCGTCGACCCGATGCGCGACGATTTCGTCGACTCCCTGGCGGCACTCGGCTTCGTCCACCAGGGCGCCTCGCGGCGGGGCGGCAGCATGTGGACGCTGGCCTTCAACCGCTACCTCACCTTCACGGTGCACGACTTCGGCGACCACGTCCTCGTCAGCTGGTCGGTCACGCTCGGCGAGTACCTGCTCGCCCGCGGGTGGCAGCTCGGCGCCGGCGAGACCACGTTCCAGGAGCTCTACCCCCGGGCCGACAGCCGTCTTCCGGCCGATGCCGGTGCGGTGAAGGCGGAGATCTCGCGGGTTCTGGCGACGTTGCGCCTCGACCTCGGCGACCCCGACCTGTAGCCACGTGCGGCGCGGACCGATGGCGGTCGTCGCCGCAGGGTCCTACCATCGTCGCGCACCGACCGGGGAGCCCGGAGAGACCGGGCTGAGAGGCCAGCTGGCGTGCTGGCGACCCGCAGCGACCTGACCTGGATCATGCCAGCGGAGGGAGCTCGGTCCTCGCGTCGGTGACAGGGAGCACCGCCGTGACGACCGCTACCACCGCCACCGGATCGCTGGACGCGGGCCCGCGCGCCGTCGCCGTCTCGGGCGACGACCCGCTGCGGATCGCCGACGAGACCTTCTCCTCCCGACTGCTCGTCGGCACCGGCAAGTTCCCGTCGCACGCGGTCATGCGCGAGGCGCTGGCCGCCGCCGGCGCCGAGATCGTGACCGTCGCGCTCCGCCGCGTGGACCTCGACGCGTCCGGTGAGGACCACATCCTCGACTACATCGACGGCGACCGGTACCTGCTGCTGCCCAACACCTCGGGCGCCCAGGACGCCGACGAGGCCATCCGCCTCGCCCGCCTCGCCCGCGCCGCCGGGATGCCCGCCTGGGTGAAGCTGGAGGTGACCCCCGACCCGCGCTACCTGCTGCCCGACCCGGTCGAGACCCTGCGGGCCGCCGAGCGCCTCGTCGCCGACGGGTTCACCGTGCTGCCCTACATGCCGGCCGACCCGGTCCTCGCCAAGCATCTCGAGGAGGCGGGCTGCGCGACCGTGATGCCACTCGGCTCCTGGATCGGCTCGAACCAGGGCGTGCGCACCCGTGACGCGGTCCGGCTCATCGTGGAGCAGGCACGGGTACCGGTCGTCGTCGACGCCGGGCTGGGCGCGCCGTCCCACGCGGCCGAGGCGATGGAGCTCGGCGCCGACGCGGTCCTCGTGAACACCGCCATCGCCGTCGCCCGTGACCCGGTCGCGATGGCCCGTGCCTTCGCGCTCGGCACCGCGGCCGGCCGCGCCGCCCGGCTGGCCGGGCAGGCGGCCGCCCGCACCGAGGCCGAGGCGTCGAGCCCGATGACCGGCTTCCTCGAGGAGCTCGGCGGACAGGACCCGGCATGACGGCCGCCAGCGACACGTCGAACCGGGCGCTGACCGCCGAGGCGACCGCGCCCTGCGGCCCGACCTTCGCCGACCACCTGCCCGGGGTGCCGATCGCCGGGCTCGCCGACCACGCCCGCTCCGCCACGGCCGGGGACGTGTCCGCGGCGATCGGGCGGGCGCTCGACGGCCGGGCCACCCTCGAGGACCTCGCTGCGCTGCTGTCCCCGGCCGCCGGCGCCCGCCTCGAGGAGCTCGGACAGGCCGCCCGGCAGATCACCGAGCAGCGGTTCGGGCGCACCATCCACCTGTACGCACCCCTCTACCTGTCCAACGACTGCACCTCGACCTGCACCTACTGCGGGTTCGCCATGAACCTCGACGTTCGCCGCCGGTCGCTGACCCCGACCGAGGTCGACCGCGAGGCGGCGCACCTGACCGGCCAGGGCTTCCGGCACGTCCTGCTCGTCGCCGCCGAGCACGTGAAGCACGTGAGCCCCACCTACCTCGAGCTCGTGCTCCAGCGGCTGCACCCGGCCATCCCGTCGCTCAGCATCGAGACGCAGGTCTGGTCCACCGAGGTGTACGAACGGCTCGTCGCCGCCGGCTGCGAAGGCGTCGTCGTCTACCAGGAGACCTACGACCCCGACACGTACCGGCAGGTCCACGTCGCCGGGATGAAGCGCCACTACGAGCCGCGGCTGACCGCACCCGAGCGGGCGGCCCGCGCCGGCGTCCGGCGGGTCGGCATCGGCGCGCTCTACGGCCTGCACGACGACTGGCGCGAGGACGCGATGGCCGTCGCCGCCCACGCCGACTGGCTCATGCGGACCTACTGGAAGCTCGGCGTCAGCGTCTCGTTCCCGCGCATCCGCCCGTCGGCGTCCGGCTACCAGCCGCGCAGCGACCTCGACGACCGCACGTTCGTGCAGCTCGTCGCCGCGATGCGGCTGTTCGCCCACGACCTCGGACTCGTGCTCTCCACCCGCGAGGACCCGCGCCTGCGCGACGGGATCCTCCCGTTCGGCATCACCCGGATGAGCGCAGGGTCGTCGACCGAGCCGGGCGGGTACGAGGACGGCGGCCAGAGCGAGGAGCAGTTCTCCATCTCGGACGAGCGCAGCCCCGCCGAGGTCGCCACGATGCTGCGGGCACGCGGCTACGACCCCGTCTGGAAGGACTGGTCGGCGGCGCTGTCCGGTGACGGGCTGGAGCAGCTGTGACCACGCCGGCCCCGATCGTCGACTGGCACCGGCTCGGCCGTCGGCTGCGGTTCACGGTCACCACGCTGCTGGTGGCTGCCGTCCTGGCCTGGCTCGTCGTCGGCGCGACCGGCGGTGCGCTGACCCTGCGCGCGCTCGCCGCCTGGATCGGGGCGGCGCTCGGTGCGCTGTTCGTGGCGGAGGTCGTGCTCGTCGGCGGATCGGCGCTGCGCGGCATGCTCCGTGCGGGGGAGCGGGGCCACCGGCTCGCCGGCGGCGACGTGGGCATGCTCCCACCCCAGCTCGGACGCCGGCCGTCCGCGGCCGACGACGACCGTGATCCTGACCGCTGAGGGGGACCGGGTGAAGATCGTGGCGAACGACCGGCCGGTGGATGTGCCCGACGGGCAGACGATCGGTGAGTTCCTGGCGTCGCGGAACCAGGATCCGCGCTACGTCGTCGTGGAACGAAACGGCGAGGTGGTGCCGCGGTCCGAGGCCGCCGGCACCCCGCTCGCCGAGGGAGACCGGCTCATCGTCGTCCGTGCCGTCGCGGGCGGCGCCGGTGAGCGCATCGGTGTCCCCCGCGGCGACGACGAGCAGCGGTCCGTGGCGCCGAGCGTCGGCTCGATCGGGACGCGGCGGCGGCGGCGGCTCGAGGCCTCGCGGCTGTACGTCGTCACCGACGCACGGCGCGAGCGCGGAGACCTCGAGGACTTCCTCGACACGATCTGCTCAGCGGGCGTGGACATCATCCAGCTCCGCGACAAGGAGGCGAGCGACGACGAGCTGCTGCGCGCCGCCATGATCTTCCGTCGCGTCGCCGACGCCCACGGGGCGCTGTTCATCCTGAACGACTACCCGCAGCTCGCCGTGGACGCCGGCGCGGACGGGGTCCACGTCGGTCAGGACGACACCTCGCCACAGGCCGCCCGTCGGGTGTGCGGGCGCCACGCGATCATCGGCCGCTCCACGCACTCGGTCGACCAGCTCGACGCCGCCGCCGACGAGGACGTCGACTACGTCGCGATCGGTCCCGTGCACGCCACGCCGACGAAGCCGGGGCGACCCGCGACCGGGCTCGACCCGGTCCGCCACGCCGCCGCGACCCTCACCCGGCCGTGGTTCGCGATCGGCGGGATCGACCACCAGACGCTGCCGGCCGTCGTGGACGCCGGCGCGGGACGGGTCGTGGTCGTGCGCGCGGTGACGCAGGCGCCGGCACCGGCCGACGCGGTCCGTGCCCTGCGCGCCGGGCTGCCCTCCGAACCAGACCACTAGGACGCGGCGAGGGTGACCGCGAGCTGCTCCACGAGCCAGTCGACCTCCTCGTCGGTGATGACCAGCGGCGGGGCGAGGCGGATCGTCGTCTCGTGGGTGTCCTTCGCCAGCACGCCGCGCTCGAGCAGCGCCTCGCACACCGCGCGTGCCGGCCGTCCGCCCGCGAGCACGACCCCGGCCCACAGCCCGAGCCCGCGTACCGCCGCGACGTGGTCGCCGGGCAGCCTGGCCAGACCGGCGTGCAGACGCTCGCCGAGACGGCGACTCCGCGACTGGATCTCGCCGCTACCGAGCATCGCGATGACCTCGCGACCGACGGCGCACGCGAGCGGGTTGCCGCCGAAGGTCGAACCGTGGCTGCCCGGCGTGAAGACGTCCATCACGGCCTGACGGCCCACGACCGCTGAGACGGGGAGGATCCCACCGCCGAGGGCCTTGCCGAGCAGCAGGAGGTCCGGCGTCACGCGCTCGTGGTCGCAGGCGAAGGTGGCGCCGGTCCGGCCGAGCCCCGACTGGATCTCGTCGGCGATCATGAGGACGTTGTGCTCGTCGCAGAGCCGGCGGATCGCGGACAGGTAGCCGTCGGGCGGCACGACGACGCCCGCCTCGCCCTGGACCGGCTCGACGAGCACGGCCACGGTCGTGTCGTCGATGGCGTCGCCGAGTGCCTCGGCGTCCCCGTAGGGGACCGTGCGGAACCCGGGTGTGAAGGGTCCGAATCCCTGGCGGGCCGACGGGTCGGTCGAGAACCCGACGATCGTGGTGGTCCGGCCGTGGAAGTTCCCGTCGAAGGTGATGATCGTGGCCGCGTCGTCCGGCACGCCCTTGACGCCGTACCCCCACCGTCGCGCCGCCTTGATCGCGGTCTCGACGGCCTCGGCCCCCGTGTTCATCGGCAGGACGGCATCCAGGTCGGCCAGCGCCGCCAGCTCGGCGCAGAAGGGCGCGAACTGGTCGTGGTGGAAGGCGCGGCTCGTCAACGTCACCCGATCGAGCTGGCGTCTGGCCGCCGCGACCAGCCGGGGGTGGCGGTGGCCGAAGTTCAGCGCCGAGTAGGCCGAGAGCGCGTCGAGGTAGCGGCGCCCGTCGACGTCGGTGACCCAGACGCCCTCGGCCTCGGCGACGACCACGGGGAGGGGGTGGTAGTTGTGGGCACTGTGCCGCTCGAGCGCGGCGAGGTCTGCTGGCACCCGTGCTCCTCTCGGTCGGGCGCCACGGAGCGTAGGAGCGCAGGCGCACACCGGCGATGCAGCCCCCACCGTTGTCTGGCACCCTGCCGGGGTGCGCATCGTTGCCCTTCTCCTCGCCGCTGCTCTGCTCGGCACCGCCTGCTCCGCGGTCGCGGCTCCGGCTCCCGCCGCGTCCGCCAGTCCCAGCGGTCCCGCCGTGCGGATCGGTACGGCCGACGACGCCGAGTCGCGGCTGCTCGCGAACGTGATGGCCGAGCTGCTCGGGGCGGCGGGCATCCCGGCCACCGTCGACACCTTCGCCGATGCGCAGGCCGCACGGCAGGCGCTCGAGCTGCGCGCCATCGACATCGTCCCCGGCTACACGGGGGAGGCCTGGCTCGAGGTCCTGAACCGGGCCGACCCGCCGGGCGACCCCCGCGCGTCCTTCTCGACGGTCGAGACCTTCGACCGCGAACGGCACGACATCGTGTGGATGCGGCCGTCCTTCCGCGAGGGCGGCCTCGACGCGCCGCCGGCGAACGCGACCTTCTCCTTCGTCGTGCAGGGCTTCCCGTCCGTGAACGCCGACCTGCAGACGATGTCTCGGCTGGCCGCCCGCCTGTCCGAGCAGCCCGACGCGCTCGTGTGCGTCGACAAGGAGTTCGCCCGGCGCGACGACGGCCTGAAGGCGGTCTGGAGCGCCTACGGCGTCGGGCTCGGCCGCGAGGTCGTCGCGGCCAGCCCGGAGGATGCCGTCCGCGGCGTCCGCGCCGGCGACTGCCTCGCCGGGCTGACGACCGCCACCGACGGCGACGCCTGGCTCGTCGGGCAGCGGCCCCTCGTCGACGACCTCCAGGTGTTCCCCGCCTTCGTCGTCACGCCGGTGCTGGCGGGTGAGATACGGGACCGGCGGCCGGCGGTCCTCTCCGCGCTCGGACCCATGCCGGCGCAGCTGACCACCCGGCTGCTCGGCGAGTGGAACGCCCGCGTCACGGCCGGTGAGCCGCTGGCCACCGTCGCGCAGGAGGCCGCCCAGCAGCTGCTGGCCAGGGCCGGACGCCCCGTCCCGCCCTCTCCGACCGCGACGGCGCCGTAGCCGGACGGAACGATGTGCGGGACGTTGCGCCCGCGCTGCGCCGCGCGGCGCGCACGCCCCTCGCACACCTGGACGCCCGTCCCGCTCGCACGTTGCCAGCGGTCGCATCGGGGGCATACGGTCCCTTCAGGTGATCGAACATATGTTCGATCCCCGGGCACCCGGCGGAGGAGAGCGGCGATGACGAAGCGGTACCGGGAGGTCCTCGACGAGGTCGTGTGTGACGGGGGCGTGCGGACGGTTTCCGACGGCGCCGACGCGCCACGGTCGTTCCGCTGGCGCGGCCAGCACTACCACGTCACCCAGGTGCTCGGACACTGGCGCGAGGACCCGGGGTGGTGGCGGCGTGCCGACGGTCGACCGATCCAGATCGAGCAGACCGACATGTGGCGGGTCGAAGCCCGTAACGGCAGCCCGACCCGCGGTGTGTACGAGCTCGTCCGTCACGGCGAGGCCTGGCGGCTCGACCGGGTCTGGGACTGAAGCCCCCGATGTCCCTGCCTCCCTTTGCGCATCTCTCGGTCCGGTCGAGCTTCTCGATGCGGGACGGGGCGATCCGGCCCGGCGAGCTGACCGCCGCCGCGGCCGAGGCCGGCATGACCCACGTCGCCCTGACCGACCGTGACGGGCTGTACGGCATCGTCCGGTTCGCGCAGGCCGCCGCCCGTGACGGGGTCGTCCCGGTGTTCGGTGCCGACCTCGCCCTCGTCGGTGACCAGGACCGGCCCGGATGGGAGCTCACCCGCGCCGGTCGGGTCCGCCTCCCCGCAGAGGAGGCCCGCCGGGTCCGTGGCCGGGGCGGTGGGACGGTGCAGGCACCCGACGACCCGCGCGCGCGACGCCCGGGGAAGGGCGCGGGCTGGCTCGAGGACGACGCGGCCCGGATCATCCTGCTGGCGAGGACCCGGGAGGGCTACGGGGACCTGTGCCGCACGGTCAGCGCGGCGCACGCCGACGACGGTTCCGGGGCGGGCGGCGCGGCGCGCAGCTCCCCGCACGTGTCCTTCGAGGACGCGGCGCTGGCCGCTGCCCACGACGGGACGTTCCTGCTGCTCGGTCCGGACTCGCCGGTCGGGCGGCTCGTCGCGGCCGGGCGGCTCGACGCCGCCGAGGCCGAGGTCCGCCGCTGGATGGAGGTCTTCGGCCGGCAGGGGGTGCTCCTCGGCGTCCGCCACCACCTCGAGCGCGACGACGACCAGCGGGTCGCGCACACCCTCGCGCTCGCCGGGCGCTGCGAGGTCCGCCCCGTCGCCGTCAACGACGTGCGCTACCTGCGCCGCGAGGACGCCTTCCTCGCCGACGTGCTCACCTGCGTCCGCCACCAGGTGCCGCTCGGGCGCCGGCACGTCGGCCGGCGCACCGCCGAGGGATGGTTCAAGACCGCCGCCGACCTGCTGCCGCTCTTCCGCGACCGACCGGACGTGCTCCGCAACGCCCACGAGGTCGCCGGCGCGTGCGAGGTCGACCTCGGTATCGGCGAGCTCCACGCCCCGCGGCTGACCGGGCTCGCCCCCGAGGTCGCGGCCGGCGAGCTGTACCGGCGCAGCTGGGCCGGTGTCGCCGACCGCTACCCGCATCTCACGCCGGCCGTACGCGGACGGCTCGAGCGTGAGCTCGCCATGATCGACCGGCTCGGGCTGCACGACTACTTCCTCACCGTCGCCGACATCGTCGCCGACGTCCGCGGCGAGCTCGGGATCCTCGCCGCCTGCCGCGGGTCGGCCGCCGGCAGCCTCGTCTGCTACGCGCTGCGGATCAGCGACGTTGACCCGGTCGCCCACGGCCTCGCGTTCGAGCGCTTCATGAATCCCTACCGCGACGAGCTGCCCGACATCGATCTCGACGTTGAGTCGGCCCGCCGCGAGGACGTTTACGACCTCATCATCGCCCGGTATGGCACCGACCGGGTCGCCGGCGTCGCGATGGTCGAGACGTTCCAGGCCCGCATGGCGATCCGCGAGGTCGGCAAGGTCCTCGGCCTGCCACCCGACGAGGTCGACCACATCGCGAAGACCTTCGCGCAGTACGCCCGGGCCCGCGACGTGCGGGCCGTGATGCGCCGACTGCCCGAGCTGAAGGGCGCCCGGCTCGACGCCGGCCAGCTCGAGACGCTGTTCTCGGTCGTCGAGCGCATCGACGGCTTCCCACGGCATCTCGCCATGCACCCGTCCGGGGTGCTGCTCGCCGACACGAACCTGATGACGCGTACACCGCTGGAACGATCCGCCCACGGCTACCCGATCTCGCAGTTCGACAAGGACGACGTTGCCGCGCTCGGGCTGCTCAAGCTCGACGTGCTCGCGGTGCGGATGCTCTCGGCGATGCGGCACGCCCTCGACCTCGTCCCGCACACGCGCGGCGAGACCATCGACCTCGACGCGGTCCCGACCGACGACGAGGACGCCTTCGCGCTGCTGCGCTCCACCCGGGCCATCGGCGTGTTCCAGCTCGAGTCGCCCGGGCAGCGAGAGCTGCTCGCCCGGCTTCAGCCCGAGCACGTCGGCGACCTCGTCACCGAGATCTCCCTGTTCCGGCCCGGGCCGGTGAAGGCCGACATGGTGGGCCCGTTCGTGGCGCGTCGGCGCGGGGAGGCTCCCGCCGTCTACCCGCACCCGTCGCTCGAGCCGGTCCTGGCCGAGACCTACGGGGTCGTCGTCTACCACGAGCAGGTCATGGGCGTGCTCGCGGCGCTGACCGGATGCGACCTGTCCTACGCGGACCTGCTGCGCCGGCAGCTGAACGACCCCACCAAGCTGGCGAGGATCCGGCCGTGGGCGCTCGCCCGCGCCACCGACCGGGGGTTCTCCCGCGAGGATGCCGAGGCGATCTGGGAGCAGGTGGCCTCCTTCGCCTCGTTCGGGTTCTGCAAGGCCCACGCCGCGGCGTTCGCCGTGCCGACCTACCGCTCGGCATGGCTGAAGGCCCACTACCTGCCGGAGTTCGTCGCGGGGCTGCTCACCCACGACCCCGGGATGTACCCACGGCGGCTGCTGCTCGACGAGGCCCGCACCTTCGGGGTCGCGGTGTTGCCGGTCGACATCAACCGCTCCGCACGCCCCTACACCGTCGAGGTGGTCGACCAGGGACTCGCCTTCCACCGGCTCGGGATCACCGGCGACCGGTTGCCGCCGGGGTGGCGGCGCGAGGGCCCCTCGTCGGCGAGGTCGGCGCTCGTCCCGCCGGGCGGCGTCGACGCCGGCGACGCCGGCAACGGCTACCGGTACGCGATCCGGATCGGGTTCCAGGACGTCAAGGGGATCGCGGACGCCGAGATCGAGCGGCTGCTCGACGCCCGTCCGTTCACCTCGCTGGACGACCTGCGGGCCCGCGGTCGGCTGTCGCGTCCCACGGCCGAGCGGCTGGCCACGCTCGGAGCGTTCGATCTGATCGCCGGTCTCGGCCGCCGCGACGGCCCGCCGGGGCGGCGGGCCCTGCGCCTCGCCGTCGAGGAGTGCTGGCGGCACGCCCCCGCACGCGGGAGCGCCGCCGCAGCCGACACCGATGAGGCCGAGCAGACACGCCTCGACCTGCATGCCGACCACACGCCCCGGCTTCCGGCGGCGAGCGAGGCGGACGCCACCCGCGACGAGCTGGCCGCGATCGGGCTCGACGTCACCCGGCACGTGGTCTCCTTCTACGAGCCGCTGCTCGAGGCCCTCGGGGTGACCCGGGCCATCGACCTGCCGGACCAGCCGGACTGGGCGACCGTCCGCGTGGCGGGGGTGAAGGTCGCGATCCAGTCGCCGCCCCAGCGCTCGGGGCAGCGGGTCCTGTTCCTCTCGCTCGACGACCGCACCGGCACGACCCAGACGACCTACTTCGAGCGGACCCTCGAGGACAACGCCTGGACGGTGCTGCACGCCTGGCTGCTCGTCGTCGAAGGGCGTGTCCGCCGGCGCGGCAACCGGGGCGCGACGATCAACGGTGCCCGCGCCTGGGATCTCTCGCGGCTGTGGCGCGCCTGGCAGGAAGGGTGGCTGCCCGATGCCCTCGGCGAGCGGGGCACCCCCGCCCCGCATGAGCGCACGACCACCCGCCCGGCCGGCCTGCAGGCCTCCGAGTTCGGACGGGGCAGCCGCTGACCGCTTCCCTTGCCGACGGCGTGCGCACCCGTCACCATGGCGCGTCATGAGACACGTGGTCTGGGACTGGAACGGGACCCTGCTGGACGACCAGCAGCTGGTCGTCGCGTCGGTGAACGCGGTCCTCGCCCTGGTCGATGCGCCGCCCATCACCCTGGCCGACTACCAGCGTCACTACACCCGCCCGGTCCACCGCTTCTACGAGCGGCTGCTCGGCCGGGACCTCACCCCGGGAGAGTGGGAGCGCTTCGACCGCACCTATCACGAGCGCTACCGGGACCTGCTCGTCGACCGGGCACAGCTGACCGGCGACGCGCTGGACGCGCTCGAGCGCGTCACCCGTGCCGGCCGCACCCAGTCGCTGCTGTCGATGTGGCGCCACGAGGAGCTCGTCGGACTCGTCGAACGGCTCGGCCTCGACCGCCACTTCACCCGGGTGGACGGGCTGCGCAACGGCTACGGCAGCCGGAAGGCAGCGTTCCTCGTCGACCACCTCGCCGCGATCGCCGATGCGACCGGCGGTGACGCGGGGGACGTGGTCCTCATCGGCGATGCCGTCGACGACGCCCTCGCCGCTCAGCACGTCGGCGCCGCCTGCGTGCTCTACGACGGCGGCAGCCACTCCCGTGCCGAGCTCGAGGCAGCCGGGACCGCCGTCGCGGACTCGCTGCTCGGCGCGCTGGCCCTCGCCGGGATCGGCTGACGAGGCTCAGGCGGCGCCGATGACGGCGGCGCCGAGCTTGTCGTCCCGGTCGAGGTCGTGCGTCCCCGTCATGCGCAGGCCCACCGGGCCGTCCTGGGGGCCGTGCTCGACGCGGACCGAGAGCGGCGAGTCACCCCACCGGCACCGCAGCGACCCGTCCGCGTCGCGGCTGACCGCAGCGCCGAGCAGCTGCCACACCTCGGCGGCGTCCTCGAGGTCGTGGTGGCGCAGGAGCGGCCCGAGCAGCCCGGGTCCGCCCGGGACCGGCGGCTCCGGCTCGAAGTCGTGGGAGGCGGCCCAGTCGGCGTCGCTCATCGTCGTCTGCGCGATCTGGACCACGAGGCCCCCGATCTGGGACGGGCGGAGGAACCCCTCCTTCCAGACCGGGTGGCGGTCGTCCACGTCCACCACGTCCAGATCGCTGTCCCGGAGCTCGTCGATGGCTGCGGCCAGATCGTCGACCCTGAGCGTCAGGTGGTGCACCTGCGCGCCGAACCGTTCGAGGAAGGGGCGCAGGAAGTCGCGCTGCGGGTTGGGGACCTCGGAGGGCTGCAGGATCTCGAGCTTGCCGCCGTTCGCGAACCGCAGCTGGCGGCCGCGGAAGATCCCGTGGTTGTGGAACCAGCGCACCCAGCGGCCGCCGAGCTGATCCCGCCAACGCTCGTCCGCGAGGTCGTAGTCGGGAACGGCGATGGCCACGTGGTCCGGGGTCGACGCAATGGGCACGATCGCACTCCATCACTGCGGGTGGACGGGACGTTACCGTCTGATGTGTCGGAGCGCCTCGTCGAAGGCGGTCGCCGGGCGCATCCGGTAGATCGCGCGCACGCTGCCGTCGGCCAGGCGGACCCGCACCCGCTGCGGGACGAGACCATGCTCGATCAGCGCACCCGCGTCCTCCTGTCGCAGCGCGTACACGGGGCGCTGTCCCGTCACCCGCTGCCGCTCGTCGTGCAGCCAGATCGAGCGCCGCTCGAGCACGTACGCCGCCACCGACGCCGGCGCCACGTCGTAGGGAACCTCCACGACGTCGTCTCCGGCACGCATCCCTTCGCCCAGCCGCAGCTCCCAGAGCGCCTGGCTCCAGTAGTAGCTGCGTGTGAACAGGATCGCGCCGTCCGGAACGGCCGCGAGCTTGCCCGCCGCGACCTGCTGGGTGGTCGTGTCGTCGTGGCGGTTCGTGTTCGGGTAGCTGCTGGCGCCGATGAGCAGGGGAGCGGCGACCGCCAGCGCGAGAGCGGGTCGTGCGAGCTTGTCACGGGTCCCGAGCCGGGTCGCCCGTCGCACCACCCAGCCGGCCGCCGTGGTGATCCCGACGGCGGTCCAGACCGCAGCGAGCACGATCGCCGGGAGCAGGAAGACGTCCCAGTCGAAGACGTTGTAGCCGACGGCGAACGTCAGGTACGCGACGACCCACCAGGTCAGGGTCTGGCCGACGACGCTGCGACGCATACGCCACGCGCCGATCGGGATGAATGGCAGCAGCAGCATCTCGTGCACCCACACGACCTGACCGAGGGTCGGGAGATGGTCCGACCACAGCTCGCCGACGGAGACACCGAACATCTGTCCGGAGAACTTGGCGCCCCGGACGGCGGCGACGAAGGACGTGAGGTCGGTGACGGCGGTCTCGACGTAGGGGGTCGTGGGGTCCGCGGTCCGCCAGGCGAGATAGGCGTAGCCGGCGAGGCCGGCGCTCGCCGCGAGGACGGCGGTGGCGACCACGCGCGGTCGCCAGAAGGCGCGGCGGTCCGTCCGCCAGACGAACCAGACGATCCCCGGGGCGAGCAGCGCCACCATCGTGTGGACCCCGACCGAGAGCCCGTAGACGGCGAGGGCCACGAGGAGGTACCGCTCCGATTCCGTCTCGCGCCAGCGCACGAGGGCGAGCAGGACCCCGAGGATGGCCGTCATGACGAGGGGGTAGACCTCCGCCACGGTGGCGTGGGTCCAGTACAGCGGCGTCAGCCCGAGCGCGGCGATGACCACGGCGGTCACGGCCGCCGGCACGGCGAGGTGACGCAGGATGCGGGCGAGCAGGGCGAGCGCGACGAGCGACAGCCCCATGGAGAGCAGGTTGACCCGCCAGGCGAGCGTGCCGACCGGGATCACGCGCACCCACAGGGCGTTGAGCAGGGTGTAGAGCGGCTCGCCGGGCTCGTGGCTCGTGCCGAGCACCTTGCCGATGTACTGGAACTTGATCGTGTCGCCGGAGAAGCCGATGCCCGGCAGCATGGTGAGGAGGTAGACGACCCCGAGGGCTGCGATGACGGCGGGCACGGCCCAGCGCACGACCGGCCACCCGCCCTCGGTGCTGCCCGTCGCCGTGCCGTCGCGGAGGTCGACGAGAGGGGCGCGGCCGGCGGCGGGCCCGGGGTCGTGGCGCAGATCGGCAGCTCGACCGTGGTCCTCGATCAGCTGCCCGCCGCGTGGTGCTCGTGCCATCGGCCGCTCCGGATGGTCGGTCGGCGGCCGCTGATGCGGTCACCGGGACGTGCCTCGGGGTGCGCGAGACCGTACGGAGCGTCGAGGCCCGGTATCACCGCGTGCTCTGGCCCACCGGCCACCGGTATCCTGGGGAACACCTGTTCGATCGCCGTCGACGATCGCGTCCCTGAGCGTGGTGTGCCCGTGGCTGCCCGACCGTCCCGCCCCGAGGAGCCCATCCTCCATGCCGACATGGACGCGTTCTACGCGTCCGTCGAGCAGCGCGACGACCCGGCCCTGCGGGGACGGCCCGTCGTGGTCGGGGGCGCCGGGTCCCGCGGGGTGGTCGCGGCGGCCTCCTACGAGGCCCGCCGGTTCGGGATCCACTCGGCCATGCCGATGGTCCGCGCCCGGCGCCTGTGTCCCTCGCTCGTCGTCGTGTCCGGTGACTTCGAGAAGTACCGCACGGCCTCACGCGAGGTGATGGAGGTCTTCCGGTCCTACACACCGCTCGTCGAGCCGCTCTCGCTCGACGAGGCATTCCTCGACGTAGGAGGCTCGGTCCGGCTCTTCGGCGACCCGGTCACCATCGGGCACCGCATCCGGGCGGACGTGCGGGAGCGCACCGGTCTCGCCTGCTCGATCGGGGTCGGGCCGACGAAGTTCATGGCGAAGCTGTGCTCCGGCAAGGCCAAGCCGGACGGGCTGCTCCACGTCCCGGCCGATCAGGTCGAGGCGTTCCTGCGGCCGCTGCCGGTGCAGGACCTGTGGGGCGCGGGGCCGAAGACGGTCGCGCGGCTCGAGGCCTACGGGTTCCGGACGGTCGGCCAGATCGCGGACAGCGACGCCCGGACCCTGGCACGGGTGCTCGGCGACGTCCACGGGGCGGGGCTGCATCGTCTGGCGCGGGGCATCGACGAGCGGACGGTCGTGCCCCACGAGCCGGCCAAGAGCGTGTCGGCGGAGCAGACGTTCGCGGAGGACCTCGACGACCCGCTCGCCTGCCAGCGCATCCTGCTGCGGCTGGCCGAGAAGGTCGGACGGCGGCTGCGGCACAGCGGGATGGCCGGCCGCACGGTGACGATCAAGGTCCGGTTCGCGTCCTTCGAGACCGTGACCCGCTCGTCGACGATGCCGATGGCGACGGACCGGACCCATGACATCGCGGCCGTGGCCCGTGACCTGTACGAGGGGCTGCGCCTCGAGCGGGTCCGTGTCCGGCTGCTCGGCGTCGGCGTGTCCAACCTCGCCGACGGGGGGGCGGCCCGGCAGCTGTCGCTCGACGCCGACCAGCGCTGGGAGGACGTTCGAGCGTGTGGCCGACGAGGTCGCCGACCGCTTCCGCGGGGTGGGCGTCTCCTACGCGTCGCTGCTCGACGACGACGAGCGCGTCGACGCGCCGACCGCCGACGACCTCGCGCCGGGGCAGCGGCCGGAGTAGCGCCCTGCCCGGCCCGGGCTACACGACGGGCAGGAACCGCACCCGGTGGCGCTGTCCCTGCCGGCGACGCAGGTAGCGGGCGAGCTCCTCGTAGACCGTGTCGCCGACCATGGCGCGCAGCTCGTGCTCCATGGTCGCAAAGACCGGCCGCGCCCCGACGAACGCGTCGGGCTCCTCGGTGCACCACCAGTGGAAGTCGGCGCCACCGGAGCCCCAGCTGCCGCGCTCGAAGGCGGCGATCCGATGGCGGTACAGCGTCTCGCCGTCGTTGCCGGTGTCCTCCTCGATCGTGCGGTGCAGCGGGAGCTGCCAGCAGACGATCGGCTTGTGCGTCATGTGATGCTCGCCGCGCCGCGCCGCGAGGTGGTGCAGCGCGCAGCCGGCGCCGGTGGCGAAACCGTCGCGGTTCAGGAAGATGCAGGCCCCGTCGACGAGCCGGGTGTGGGTCTCGTCGTCCTCGTCGGTGGCGAGGACGCCGTTCGCCACCGCCTCCTCGTGGTGCTGCATCGTGTCCGGGTCGAGCTCGGCGACGGTCGCCTCGAGGGCCGAGGTGTCGTCGTCCTCGTTCAGGTACGCCCCGTGGGCGCAGCAGCCGATCACCTCGTCGGGACCATCGGGGCGGACCCCCTGGCAGCCGGCGCCGTAGATGCACGTGTAGCCCGAGAGGAGGAAGGACACGTCGAAGGTGTAGTGGACGTGCGGGTCGTCGGGGTCGCGGACGGTGACCCACTCACGGTCGAGCGGCACGGGCGTTCCTCGCAGGTGGGGACAGGTGGCGGACCGTCCGCGAGCGTAGGACAGGTCGGTGGATCACTACGATCGTCGCGATCCACCGTCCGCCGCGGCGCACGCCGCGTCCATCCGCCGGGAAGGTCGTCCATGTCCGAGGTCGTGCACTACGAGGTCCGGGAGGGCGTCGCCCTCGTCACGATCGACCGTCCTGAGCGCCGCAACGCGATGAGCCTGGAGGTCTTCGACCAGCTGCACGAGCGGGCACAGCAGGCGGGGGAGGACGACACCGCCGGTGCGGTCCTCGTCCGTGGCGCGGGCGGCATCTTCTCGAGCGGGATCGACACGAGCGTGTTCGGTCAGTTCGAAGGCGGCATCGACGAGGCGTCGATCGGCCGGCTCCAGGCCTCCTTCACGGCCTTCGAGGAGCTGGACAAGCCGACGATCGCGGCCGTCGAGGGCTACTGCTTCGGTGCCGGCATCCAGCTCGCCGCCGCCTGCCACCTGCGGGCCGTCGCGCCCTCCGCGCAGCTCTCCGTCATGGAAGCGCGGTGGGGGCTCGTCCCCGACCTCGGCGGGAGCTACCGGCTGCCGCGGCTCATCGGGCTGGGCCGCGCCACGGAGCTCGTCGTGACGGCGCGCCGCGTCGACGCCGCGGAGGCGCTGGCGATCGGCCTCGCCGAGGTGCGTCTGGGCGAGTCGGACCCGCAGGAGGAGGCGTTGGCCCTCGCCGCCCGACTCGCGGCGGGCCCCGGCGCGGTGCGGCGCGCGCCGCGACTGCTGCGCGAGAACCTCGGTCGCGACCGTGAGCAGGCGTTGGCCGTCGAGGCCAGCACCCAGCTCGTCTGCATGGCGGGGCCGGACTTCGGCGAGGCCGTGGCGGCGGGCATGGAAGGGCGTGAACCGCGTTTCGTGGGCCGGTAGCGCGTCAGCCCGTGGGGGCGAGCGCCCGGGTGGACACCGCGGCGTCGAGGCGTTCGCGCCAGGTCCCGGTGGTGCGCATGGCGTCGACGAAGTGCTCGCGACGACGGCGGCCCGGTGCGCCGTCGTCGACATCCGGGACGCCGTCGAAGGCCGTGCCGAAGTAGGCACGCATCGCGTTGACGGCCTCGCTACGGATCTGCGAGACCCGGGCCTCGGTGACGCCCATCGACTCGGCGATGTCACGGAGGAACTCACCCGCGAAGTAGTAGCGCTCGACCACCTCGCGCTGTGCCGCGGGGAGGTGCGCGACGGCGAAGCGCAGGGTTCCCGCCATCTCCCGCTCCTCGAGGCGTCGCTCCGGGTGGTGGTCGACGGTGGTCTCCTCGACCAGATCGCCGAGCGTCTGGTCCTCGCCGCCGTCGGACCCGATGGGCTGATCCAGGTGGAGGAGGCTCGCCATGGCCGCAGCCGCGCGGGTCCGCTCGACCTGCTCACACGACACGTCGAGGGCCTCGGCGAGCTCCTCCGTGGAGGGTGAGCGGCCGTGTGCCTGCTGGAAGTCCTCCTCGACGCGGCGCAGCCCGCGCATGTCCCGCCGCATCCCGCGACTGGCCCAGTCGCGGGATCGGGTGGAGTCGATGATCGCCCCACGGATCCGGATGACGGCGTACCGCGCGAAGGGGATGCCCGTCGCCGGGTCGTAGCGGCGCGCCGCGTCGACGAGGCCGTAGGCGCCCGCGTTCCAGAGGTCGTCCCGGTCGACATGACGCGGGTAGCGGACGGCCACCTGGTTGACGACGTGCTGGACGAGCGGCAGGTGCTGCGTCACCAGGGCGTCGCTGTCCTCGTGGGTGCGGTCGATGACGATCGTCACGGGCGGCGCCATTCCGTCGTTGAGTGTTCGAATGATCACTCTCTGTATCGCCGGTCCGACGTGCTTCCACAAGGCCGCCGCGGGGAAATGCCCCCGAGATGGTGCGAGTCGACCGTGGGGCTCTAGTCCTTTGGGGCCATCGTTACCCCTTGACGCCTGGCTGGGATCGCCCTGGTACCTCACGAAGGGTGTCGGAGGAGGATGCGGAGCGTCGGCGCTTCGTCGCGCAGCGTCGATGGTTCGTCGCGGAGCGCGAGCGGGCCTAGCCCAACCAGCTCGGGAGAGGTTGGCAGAAGGTCTCGACCGCGAGCCGCAGGCTGAGCTCACGCAGACGCAGCGCCGTCAGCGCCTCCACGGGGTCGTCCGCTTCACACTCGTCGCGATCGATGATCATCCCGGTCGCCCCCCGGCGTGGCGCCACGGCGACGAACCCGCCGCGAGCGGCGCCGGCGTCCCCGCCAGCTCGTCGCCGGCGCTCTCGAGGACCGACAGCTCGTCGCGCACCTGGTGCAACGCACGCTCGGCGAGCTCACGGTCACGTGCGAGGGTGCCGCCGATCTCGCGGGCCAGCGCATCGAGCGTGGCGGCGTGGTCGGCGAGGATCGTGGCCCAGGGCTCGGGTGCACGGCCCGCGAGCGCAGCCAGTGAGGTCACGCCGGACGGATACGCGAGGTCGAGGGCGACCCGTCGCTGCGCCCGACGGGTGGCGAGGTCCGTCTCGTGCAGCCGATCGATCGCGTCCTGGACGTCCTGCGCCGCGTGGGGGAGCAGCGGCTCGCGGCCGGCCTCGAGCAGCAGCTGGGCTGCCGTCAAGGCGTACAGCAGGCGCTCGGAGAGTCGACGACGGTGCCACAGTGCATCGTCGAGGGCCGCGAGGGCCGGCCGGTCGCCTGAGTTGCTCATGCAGGTGCCGTCGGCCGGTGGTCGCCACGCTTAAGAGCTCGGCAATGCACGGATGCCCGCAGACGGCCCGCAGGATGTCTCGTATACTCACCTCGGAGCGACCGTGGAGCAGGTCCGAAATGCCCCTGTCCGAGCACGAGGAGCGCATTCTCGCGGAGATCGAGCGGCAGCTCGCGCGCGAGGACCCGCGCTTCGTCGCCCGTGCACGGCGGTCGGGCAGCGAGGAGTCCCGCGTCCGCCGCATCCGGTGGTCGGTCGCCGGCTTCGTCCTCGGACTGCTGCTCCTGCTCGGGCTGACCTTCCATATCGCCTTCGGCTTCGCCGGGTTCGGCCTCATGCTCGTCTCGCTGGTCGTCGGTCTGTCCGCCGCGAGCGGCAGCGACGGTGAGACACCGGGCTTCGACCGGCTCCGCCGGCTGTTCCGTCGTCACGACCGCATCAGCTGACGTGCCGGGGGTCGGGGGCGGGCCGGGGGTGACGCTCGGCCAGGCGCTGACGGACCTCGACGCCGGGCAGTTCGTCGGCCGGCAGGGCGAGCTCGACGTCTTCGGCCGCTGGCTCGCCGACGGTCACGACATCCCGGCGATCCTCAACGTCACGGGGCCAGGCGGCATCGGCAAGACCACGCTCCTGCGGGCCTTCCGGCGTGAGGCCGTGGGGGCCGGCTACCAGGTGGCCCTGGTCGATGGCCGGTCCGTGACGCCGTCGGCCGACGGGATCCTCGCCGCGCTGGGCGCCAGCGACGTCGCCGGCGCGGTCGAGCGGATCAACGCCCGGCCCACCCTTCTCGCCTTCGACTCGTTCGACGAGCTGTCGGCGGTGACCCGCTTCCTGCAGGAGGAGCTGCTCTCGCAGCTCGACGCGTCGGTCCGTGTCGTGCTCGTCAGCCGCAACGCGCTCGGTCTGGCCTGGCGCGAGATGCCGTGGGGGAATGCCGTGCGCCGCCTGGCGCTGCAGGGCCTCGCCGAACCGGAGGTGGACCGCTACCTCGAGCTCCGCGGCGTGCCCGCCGGTCGCCGCGACGAGGTGACCGGCGCGGCGATGCGTCACCCGCTCGCCCTCACGCTCGCCGCCGACCTCGTCGTTCAGCTCGGGATCCCCGACCTCGGTCGCGCCCCGGAGTGGCGGCTCGCGGTGCGGCAGCTCGTGACGCGCATGACGGAGCACGCCGCCGGCAACGAGCTCGGCGACCTCCTCGAGGCCGCTGCCGTCGTCCGCCACTTCGACGAGGCGATGCTGGCCGCCGTGGCCGGCCACGAGGACATCACCGCGAGCTTCGGGCGTCTGTGCCGCCTGTCGGTGGTGCAGGCAGGGTCGCGCGGGCTGATGCTGCACGACGACGTTCCGGCGCTTCGTCATCGAGGACGTGGAATGGCGGCGGCCCGGGCACCCGATGCAGCTGCGGCGTCGCGCCTTCGCGCACCTGCGCGACCGGGTCGCCGGCGCGGCCCCCGACGTGGCTGCCTGGCTCGTCAGCGAGTGTGCCTTCCTCATGGAGTCGCAGATCGTGCAGGAGTGGATCTTCCGCACCGACGCAGAGGCGGGCGTCTGGGTCGACCCGCGGACACAGCCGGACGAGCTCGGCCAGCTCCACCGGCTCTGGGAGGACTCTCCCGAGAACGCCCCCGGCCCTGGGCGTCCGCCGCTGCGCGATGACCTCCCGTGGGACATGGCGGCGCCCATCCTGACCGCCCCGTCGACCCTGGTGCGGGTGGCCCGGCGTCCCGACGGCACGCCCCTCGGGTACGGGTTCATGGTCCCGCTCGCACGGGACACCGTCGGGCTGTTCCCCAACGCCTACCGGCGGGCGGTCGATGCCTGCCTGCAGGCTGTCGGGTACGACGCACCCGCGGCGTCGTCGTCCGACACGCCGGCGATCTACCTCGGCCGGGGCGTCGCGGGACCGGCCGAGTTCGAGGTCGTCCGCGCAGAGCTGATTCGCGACGTTCCTGTCGGTCTGGTCGCACCACCCGGTCCTCGTCGGGACGACGGTGGATCCGGGCTACCAGGCAGTGCTCGAGGCGTTCGGGGCCTTCCAGGCCTTCGAGGAGACCGTGCCCGGCGCGCCGGACCTCGTCCTGCGTGGACTCGTCATCGACCTACGGGGTGTGGACGGGATGACGTGGATGGAGACGCTCATGGAGGGTCGCCCGATGCCGCCGCCGCTGGTGCCCGACGAGGTCGAGGACGCCCTGCGCGTGGTCCTCGAGTGCTGGCACGACGACGCGCGGGTGGAGGCCTCGGGGATCGCCACGCACCTGCGCGCGCGGCGTCGGCCGGCCGACGCCCCCGACGTGCGACGCTCCGTCGAGCGGGCCCGTGCCCGTGATGCCTCCTCGGACGTTGGTGACGGCCTGCCGCGTCTGGCCCGTGCCTGGATCGCCGAGCTGTCCGAGAGCGCCACCGCCCCCGCCGCGGGCCGCTGACCTGCGGACCACTAGTCCTCGTCGTCGCCGAGGGCGCGCCGCACCCGCCGCCATGCCTCCTGGGCCGTCGCGCCGGTGGCGGCCGCCGGGATGCGGACCGGGGCCAGCACCCGGTCGCGGGTGGCCACGGAGCCGCGCAGCGAGTCCTCGAGGCTGCCGCGCAGGAGGATGGCCTCGTCTGCTGCGTCCTCGGGCAGGTCGCCGCCGAACGCTGCCGCCTGCGTGAGCGCGGCGAAGCGCGCCGCCTCGTCCGGGTCGGTGCGCCCCTCCCGGCTCCAGCGTGCGGCGACGTTGGCGGACGTCTCGGCCGGGGCGCGACCCACGCCGTACCGGCGGGCCGCCGTGTGCAGTCGGCGCTGCTCCGCGATGACGCGCTCGGTCGGGCCGAGCTGCGCGAGGGCTGCTTCCCGCCGCCGGCGTGAGAAGAGGGCGAGCCCGCCACCGGCCAGTCCGAGCAGTCCCATGATCATCACCGCGATGGGCCACCCCGCCCCGCGGTCGGTCTGTGTCCCGCCGCCCAGGCTGTCCTGGCCGAGCCCCTTCGGGATGTCGGTCGGGTTGTTCGGGTTGGCCTGCGGGCTCGCAGAGGTCGTCGGGGTGGGCTCCGGCTCGGGCTCGGTGCCCTGCCGCTGCTCCTCGAGGGTCAGGGTCGGGTCGAGATCGTCGGCGTTCGGTGCCAGGGTGGCACCGTCGCTGCGCGGTGTCGGATCGAACTTCACCCAGCCATAGCCGGGGAAGAGGACCTCCACCCAGGCGTGCGCGTCCGCGGTCGACACGACGTAGGTGTTGAGGTCACGACCGAGCTCCGGGTTGGCCTTCGCGGTGAGACGACCGCTCAGGAACCCGACCGCCACCCGCGCCGGGATGCCCGTCGCGCGCAGCATCACCGCCATGGCCGAGGCGTAGTACTCGCAGTACCCGGTCTTCGTGTCCAGCACGAACGTCTCGAGGGCGCTGTCGCCGACGAGCCGGTCGACATCGGTGGAGTAGGTGAAGTCCGAATCCGGGCCGATGAAGTAGCGCTGCAGCGCGAGGGCCTTGTCGACCGGCGTCGTCGCGCCCGCGGCGGCGTACACCCGGTTCGCCTCCTCCGCCAGCCGCGGGTAGGGATGTGGCAGCTGGACTGCGCCCGGCACGGTCGCCGGGTCGACGGTCACCTGCCGCAGCTCCTCGAGGCTCGGCGTCGGGAGCAGCGACCGCACCCGGTACTCGAAGCCCTCCGTGACGCCGACACGGAGCTTGCCGCCGATCTCGTTCTCGGCCGTGTCGCCGGTCGCCACGAACCCGCCGACCGTCGAGTACACCATCGATCCGCGCTCGGGGCCGAGGACCTCGACGGGCTGGTAGGGGACCGGCACGTAGATGTTCTCGAGGTCGAGGACGCGCACGTTCGCGAAGATCGGCGTGGCGTCCTGGATCGGGGTCTCGAGCGGCAGCTCGTGGGTCGCGCGGAAGAGCTGCGTGGACGCGGGGGTGAACGTCCGGCTTCCCGCCGGACCGAGGCGCCAGGTGTTCTGGTCGAAGGTGTCGAGCGCGGCGAGCCGGAGGTAGAGCCGCCGGTCGGCGTGCACCTCGAGCACGTCCCGCTCGCGGGGGAGCTTCAGCCGGTCGCCCACGTCGACGATGGGCTGGTAGCCGCGGGGGTCGCTCGATCCCTCGATGTTCCACCAGGCGGCGCTGCCGTAGCCGGGCAGGACGCCAGGCGCGAGGATCCCGAGGACGATGGCGACCACGCCGAGGGTGGCCCCCGCGCCGGAGATCAGGGGAAGATCGGACGCGCTGGTCCAGTCGGCCACGTCGGTGTCACCGGCGGCGAGCAGCAGCGCGACGGCGCCGGCGAGGAAGGGCAGGGCCACCGACCACGTCCGCCCGGCCGGCAGCGGGACCGCGAGCGGCACGGTCCACAGCAGGGTCGGTGGCAGCAGCGCCAGCAGCGGGCGCCGCAGACGGACCAGGAGCTCGTGCGTGACGTGCGCGACCACCCAGACACCGGTGGTCAGCAGGAACATCAGCCCGTCGAGCGGCGCCGTCGGCGCCGGCGTGTCGCGAACCTGGTCGAGTCCCGTCTGGAAGAGCGCGACGGCCTGGGAGAGCTGCTCGCGTCCGGGGACGAGCGGCCCGGCCGGCAGATGGACGACGTACACGAAGACGGTGAGGCCGACCAGGCTGGCGAGGGCCGACGCGACGGCGCCGAACCCGACCCGGCGCGCGCCGGCGGCGATGGCCAGCGCGATGAGCATCGCGGCGAAGGTGGAGGGGCGCCACGAGCCGTCGACGAAGATGCGACTCAGCGCGATCGTCGCTCCGCTGAGTGCTGCGGCCACCGCCGCAGCGAGGACGAGCTCCCGCTTCATCGCCCACCTCCTGCGCCGGCTGTCGGGGCGACCGCGGGCGCGACGGGTGCGCCGCGGTGCTGCATGATCAGCTCGCGCCACCGCTCGTCGAGCCGCTGGCCCGACCGCACGACCGTGACCCGCCAGTCGGCGGCGCGCAGCGCCGACGTCGTCCGGGCCACGTCGGGGACCACCCGGCCGTGCCGTCCGCCGAACGACGCCGCGTCGATCAGGACGGCGATGCGGGTGGCGAACCCGCGTCCGCCCCGGACCATCTCGCGGAGCTCGCCCGGGCTCGGCACGGCGACCACGGCCACGAGCACGCCCTCGCCGGCGATCCCGCGCGAGAGCTGCCGCCAGAGGCCCGGCAGATCGGTGTGACGGTCCGGGGCGACGACGGCGAGCTGCTCGAGGTGCAGCTCCCAGGGCAGCGGCCGCGGTGGCCCGTTCACGTTCCCGGTCAGCAGCGTGGTGCCATAGGCCCGTTCGGACAGGTGGTAGGCGGCGCTGGCGGCCGCCGACACGGCGTACTCGAAGGACGATGCAGGGCCGCCGCCCCGGTGTGCGTCGGCGCGGGTGTCGAGCAGGACGACGGCGTGCGGGTTCTGGGGTGACTCGTCCTGGCGGACCATCAGCTTCCCGCGGTGCGCGGTCGAGCGCCAGTGGACCTTGCGGAGGTCGTCGCCGCGGACGTACTCGCGGACGTTGGCGAGCTCCTCGCCGGCCGCCGTCGGTCGCGGGCGGCCGTCGCCGCCGGCGGCCTGGTGTCCGCCGAGCGGGACCCCGTCCGGCAGGCGCCACACGGGCGGGTAGACCACGACGTGGTCGATCGCACCGAAGCGGTGCTGGCGGGTCGCGAGCCCGAAGGGGTCGCGCACCCGGACGGTCAGCGGTCCGATGTCGAACTGGCCGCGGTGCCGGGCGTGCGTCGGGTAGCGCAGCGTCACCACCCGGCCGGGACCGAGCGGCGGCACCACGAAGCGCGGGCCGTCCGCGAGGGTGGCCGAGACGGTGTCCTCGACCTGGAGACCGGCCGTCGGCAGACGACCGGCGTTGGCGAGCCGGATCTCCACCTGCCCCTCGGCGTCGAAGAAGAGGCGCGGCGGATGCACCACGCGACGCGCCGTCAGGCGCGTCGACGCGATGCGGGTGTCGACCACCGCCAGGACGAGCAGCGCCGCGGCGGCCACGGCCGCCATCGCGAGCTCGGGCACACCGAGCAGGCGGCTGAAGAACCACAGCCCCACGGCGCTGACGAGGAGCGCCTTGCCGCGTCCGGTCAGCATGTGCGCATCCGTCTCACTCGGTCGGGGCGGGGACCCCGTCCACCACGTCGGCGACGACGGCCACCGGGTCGCGGCCGGCGAGCTGCGCCTCGGGACGGAGGATGAGGCGATGCGGCAGGACGTGGGCCGCGAGCGTCTTCACGTCGTCGGGGACGACGTAGTCGCGACCGCTCAGGGCGGCCTGGGCCCGCGAGGCCCGCAGCATCGCGAGCGAGGCACGGGGCGAGGCGCCGAGCTCGACGTCCTCGTGCTCGCGGGTGGCCCGGCACAGCGCGACCATGTAGCGCTCGACGCTCGCCGCGACATGGACGTTGCGGATGCCGGCGACGGCATCGGCGACCGCCGCGGCGTCGGTGACCGGCTCGAGCGTCTTGAGGCGGTCGCCGTGCCCGTGGGTCCGCAGGATCGCGAGCTCGGCATCGACGTCCGGGTATCCGATCGCGACCCGCATCATGAAGCGGTCCCGCTGCGCCTCGGGGAGCGGGTAGGTGCCCTCGAGCTCGATCGGGTTCTGGGTCGCCATGACCATGAAGGGCGCCGGCAGTTCGTAGGTCACGCCGTCGATGGTGACGGTCCGCTCCTCCATGGCCTCGAGCATGGCGGACTGCGTCTTCGGCCCGGCGCGGTTGATCTCGTCGCCGAGCACGATGTTCGCGAAGACCGGCCCGGGCTTGAACTCGAACTCACCGGTGTCGGGCGAGTAGACCGTGACACCGGTGATGTCGGAGGGGAGCAGGTCGGGCGTGAACTGGACGCGCTGCACGGAGCAGTCGATCGAGCGTGCGAGTGCCTTCGCGAGCAGCGTCTTGCCCACCCCGGGCACGTCCTCGATGAGCAGGTGACCTTCGGCGAGGAGCGTGACGAGTGCCAGCCGGACCACGTCCGGCTTGCCTTCCACGATGGTGCGGACGTTCTCGTCGATCGCCTGCAGGGTCGTGGTGATCCCGCCGAGGTCCGGGCGGGTCCTGCCTGGGGGCGTGCCGGCTTCCGTCGTTGACACCTCGATGCGTTCCTCTCTGCGCCCGCGGGCGGCTCGACGCGGTGGGACCTCTGCGCGCTGACTTCGGACCGTGACGGCCGCTGTCGGACGTGCGCCGCCTCTCGCCGGTTGCGCTCCCGCACCTGCGAGTGTCGCTCCGGCCAGCGAGCCCCGCCGGTCCCCGATGGTATCGAGGAGGTCGACCCGTGCCCCGGCGCGCATGGGGTGCTTCGCGCTTGGTGGGCGGGCGCCGCGCGCCGCGACGGGCACGCAGCGGAAACGACACGCAGAAGCCGGACGGCCCTCGGCTCGAGAGCAACCGAGTGCCGGCCGGCTCGCAGGCGTCGTGCGGGCGGTTCAGGCCCCGAAGCGCCGGGAGTATCCGCCCATGGGCTGGCTCGTGGCCTCGTCCTCGGGCAGCACGAGCGTCTTGAAGTCCTCGTCGGACCACGGGGACGGCTCGTCGATGCGCTCGAAGACGTCGTCGGCGCAGTCACGGCAGGCGATCCACCGCTTCGCCACCACGACGTCGACGCCGCTCGCGTCCGTCGCCTCGGTGGAGAAGACCACGCGCGGACCCTGAAGGACCTGGCCGCAGCCGTCGCACTCGAAGGACATGCTGTTCCCTTTCCCGCTCGGCTCGCGCAGGTGGCCGATGCAGTGGCTCGATGTTGACGTCGGTGTCAAGTGACGTCAACGCTACGGGGAGGCGCCCACCTCGGCAAGTGTCCGCGCCAGATCGGGGCGGTGGACGCACCCGGGGTCGTGGCATTACGGGCCGCCAGCGGTCATCCTTGCACCACACGGCCAGCCAGGAAGGGGACGGGGTGTCGGGCGAGACGCAGCAGGACGTGCGCAGCCGCCGGGGGGAGGCGACGGCCCGACGGCTGCGGGCGGCGGCCCGCGAGGCGTTCGCTCGGCACGGCTACGGCGCCGCACGGGTCGCCGACGTCGTGGCTGGTGCCGGCGTCAGCCACGGCACCTTCTACACCTATTACGAGAACAAGGGCGACGTGCTCGACGCGCTCGTCGACGAGACGGCCAACCGGCTGCTCGCGGTCGTGGAGGCGTCGTGGGAGGGGCCCGACGCGGCGTCCGCGGTCCGTGACGTCATCGCCCGGTTCGTGGCCGTCTTCGCCGAGGACGGCGACGTGATCCGCACGTGGTCCGAGGCCGCGGCCCAGGAGCCCCACTTCGCGGCCCGTCTCGAGGCGGTCCGCCGGGGGTACGTCCGGCGCGTCGCCGATCAGATCCGCCCCGTGCTCGCCGACACGGGCCACGACCCCGAGGTCGCGGCCGCTGCCCTCGTGGCCATGGTCGAGGGCTACGTCACCGAACGGTTCGCCGACGCCCCGTCCGCGACCCGCGACGGGGCCGTCGCCACGCTGGCGGCGATCTGGTTCGGCGGCTTGCGGGAGCTCGCGCACCGTGACGGCTGACGGTGAGGTCTCGAGCGGCCGCGGCCCGACGCGGCCTCCACGACGCTCCACCCGGCGACCTTCGCGAACAGGGCCGGGAAAACGGCCGGATTCGGCCGAAAACATCGTGCCGCACGCGTCGAGCCTCGTTGACTGAGGGATGGCGGGGGCGTAATGTGGCGCGAAGTGGAGGACTCCGGGTGAGGGCTCTGTGGAACGCCACCCGTGGGGCTCCCTTGAGTGACACGTGGAGTGACACGTGGAGTGTGCACGTGGAGTGATCGTCCGCGTCAGCGGCGGTGGCAGGCCAGTCAGGCGGACGACGAACGACGGGACGGAACGCCGTGTTCCTCGGTGAACACCAGCACACGCTGGACGCGAAAGGACGGGTCATCCTGCCGGCCCGCTTTCGCGAGCGTCTCGCCGGTGGGCTCGTCTTCGTTCCCTCCCAGGACCGCTGCATCGACGTGTACCCCCGCGCTGCCTTCGAGCGGCGGGTCGAGCAGCTGCGGAGTCTGCCACGTGAGGACCGCCGCGCCCGTGCCTATCTGCGCACGTTCCTCGCCGGTGCCCACGAGGAGACCCCGGACAGCCAGGGCCGGGTGACGCTCCCGCTGCGGCTACGCGAGTACGCCGGTCTCACGAAGGACCTCACGATCAACGGCGCGGACGAGAAGGTGGAGATCTGGGACCGGGAGAGCTGGGAGACCTACCGCGCCGGAGCCGAGGACGAGTTCGCGTCCCTCGACCAGCCCTTCGACCTCGATCTGCTGGCGAGGTAGGAGCGTGATCGTGGAGGAGACCGACGCCGCTCACGAGCAGCCCGATCGTGACCGGCCCGCGCACGTGCCGGTGCTGCGCGCCCGGATCGCGGCGCTGCTGGCAGACGCCGTCGACGGCCCCTACGTCGACGCCACCCTCGGCGCCGGCGGGCATGCACGGGCGGTGCTCGAGGCACGGCTCGCCCGCCACGGGCACGCGCACCTCATCGGCATCGACCGCGACACCGACGCGCTCGCCCTCGCCGAGGCGACGCTGAGCGGCCTGCCCGACACGGTGCGCGTCGACCTCGTCCACGCCACCTTCGACGCCCTCGACGCCGTGCTCGACGACCTCGAGGTCGCCCACCCCGCCGCCATCCTGCTCGACCTCGGGATCTCGTCCATGCACGTCGATCGGCCCGAGCGGGGCTTCAGCTACCGCCAGCAGGGGCCGCTGGACATGCGGATGGACCCCACCGCCGAGCGCACCGCCGCCGATGTGGTGAACGGGTACGCGCCGGCGGAGCTCGTGCGTGTGCTGCGCCGCTACGGCGAGGAGCGCTTCGCCGACCGGATCGTGAGGGCGATCGTGGCGGCCCGGCCGCTGACGACCACGACCGAGCTGGCCGAGGTCGTCCGCGACGCCATCCCGGCCGCTGCCCGTCGTCACGGCGGCCACCCCGCCACCCGCACCTTCCAGGCCCTGCGCATCGAGGTGAACGGCGAGCTCGATGCCCTGGCGGCCATGCTGCCGGCGGCCGTGGAGCGGCTCGCACCCGGGGGCGTCTGTGCCGTGCTCGCCTACCACAGCCTCGAGGACCGCATCGTGAAGCGGTCCTTCGCGGATGCGGCCCGAGGCTGCATCTGCCCGCCCGACCTGCCCGTCTGCGGGTGTGGTCGGGTCCCGCTCGTCGACCACGTCATCCGCCGTCCCGAGCGGCCGGACGACACCGAGATCACCACCAACCCGCGCGCGTCGGCGGCACGGCTGCGTGCCGTGCGCCGGCGCTGACCACCAGGAGCACCGATCCCGTGAGTGCTGTTTCCGCACCTCTCCGCAGGAAGACGGCGACGCCCCAGACCCGCCGGCGTCCGCAGCTCCGTGTCGTCGAGGAGCCCCGTCCCCGACACACGCTGCTGTTCGTGCTCGTCTACATCGCGGTCGCTGCCGGCGCGGTCTTCATGACGGTCTCCCTGAACGCGCTGGCGGCCGGTGACGCCGTGGCGGCCCAGCGTCTCGAGCGGCAGGTGAGCGCCTCGGAGCGGCAGTACGGACAGCTCGTCGCGGACGTCGCCACGCTCGAGAACCCGGCCCGGATCGAGAAGGTGGCCACCGGCATGGGGATGGTCCCCGCCCCGGCACCGCGCTACCTCGAGATCGACCGCACCCTGCCGACCGACCACCAGGACGGCAAGCCGGTCGTCGCCGGCGAGACCACGGATCCGCTCAAGCCCGTGCTGTCGGTGGAGCGCTAGGTGACGGGAAACCGCAACACGCTCGCTGGCGGTGGACGCCGCCCGCCGGTGCAGCGTGCCCGGTGGCCGCGGGCGCGCGCCGCGCGTCGCATCGCGACGCTGCTGCTCGTGTACGCCGTCGTCGCCGGCGGGGTCGTCACCCGCCTCGTGCAGGTCCAGGTGGTCCAGGCATCCGAGTACGCGAACCGGGGCGAGCAGCAGCGGGCCCGCACCATCACCCTGCCCGCCCGCCGCGGACGGCTCTACGACCGGCAGGGGGACGTGCTGGCGACCTCCGTCGACGCGGCCACGATCTACGCCGACCCGCGCGCGTTCCGCCCGCGCACGGCACCGGACGGGACCCGCATCGCCCCGGAGTCGACCCCGCAGGAGGTGGCCGCGACGCTGTCGCCGCTCATCGGCGTCGACGCCGCGACGATCGCCTCCCGCCTCTCGAAGGACACGGGCTTCGTCTACCTCGCCCGCCAGCTCGACTACGCCATCGGGGAGAAGGTCAGCGACCTCGACCTGCCGGGCATCGGCGTGCTCACCGAGCCGACGCGCGTCTACCCGACCGGCCGCACCGCCGGCCAGGTGGTCGGCTTCACCGGCATCGACGGTGAGGGACTGACCGGGCTCGAGCTGCAGTACGACAACCTGCTCCACGGCAAGCCCGGGCAGCTCGCCCTCGAGCGGGCGCCGGGCGGGCTCACGATCGCCTCGGGTCCGCGTGAGCTGCAGCCGTCCGTACCCGGCAAGGACCTCGTGCTGACCCTCGACCGCGAGATCCAGACCGCCGTCGAGCAGGCCGCGGCGCAGGCCGTCGTCGACTCGAACGCCCGTGCGGCGAGCATCGTCGTCCTCGACCCGTCGACGGGGGACGTGCTCGCGATGGCCTCCGCTCCCGACTACGACCCGAACGACGTGGCCGACGCCGACCCGGACAACTTCCGCAACCGGGTGGTGACCGACGTCTACGAGCCCGGATCCGTCCAGAAGGCGATCACGTCCGCGGCGGCCCTCGAGGAGGGGGTCGTGACCCCCGACACCCCCATGGTCGTCGACAGCCACATCAGGGTCGGACCGAAGACGTTCTCCGATTCCCACAACCACCCGCCGGAGCACCTGACGTTCACCGAGGTCATCGAGCAGTCCTCCAACGTCGGCACCATCCAGGTCGCCGAGAAGCTCGGGGCGAAGCGGCTCGCCGACTACCTGCACGCCTTCGGGTACGGCCGGCCGCTCGGGCTCGGGGCGCCCGGGGAGTCCGGCGGGATCCTCATGCCCGTCGACCAGTGGTGGACGACCAGCCTCCCCACCATCGCGATCGGCCAGGGCGTCGCCGTGACCCTCCTGCAGATGGCCAGCTTCTACGGGACCATCGCCAACGGCGGCGTCGCCGTCCAGCCGCACATCCTGCGCGGCACGGTCGGCGAGGACGGCCGGCTCACGCCGAACGCCCCCGGGGAGACCCGCCGGGTCGTGTCCGCCGAGACCTCCGCACAGCTCCGCCAGATCCTCGCCACGGTCGTCTCGGGCGAGCACGGCACGGGCAAGGCCGCAGCCGTCCCCGGCTACGCCGTCGCCGGGAAGACCGGCACGGCCCGCAAGCCGGCACAGGGCGCACGCGGCTACTCGGGGCAGTACGTCGCATCCTTCGTCGGGTTCGCCCCCGTGGACGACCCGCGCCTCGTCGTCGGCGTCATGGTCGACGAGCCGCACCCGATCTGGGGCGGCGTCGCGGCCGCTCCCGTCTTCGCCAAGATCATGGGCTTCGCACTGCGCCACGAGCGGGTCCCGCCGACCGATCCGACGGTCGACCTCTCCACGGCGCTGCAGGACGCGGCGGCGGCGAAGGCCGTCGCGGACGCGACCGCAGCGGCCGAGGCCGAGGGGCCGGCGACCGCGGCCGACGAGCCCGGATCGCCGCCGGTGGGGGCGCCCGCCGGTGGTGACGGGACCCCGGTCACGGCGCCCCAGGACGCGTCCGGAGGGAACGACGGTGCCGGCGCCGACCCGTCCGGATGACCGACAGCACGTCCACGGACCGTGCGCGCGCCGGCGTTAGGCTGCGCGCGCCGGCGCATCCGGCGCGGTGCGCTCCGGTCGATCCCATGGCCGGCAGTCTGGCCCGTGCCGCCCTGGCCGCTCCTCTGGCCAGCAACGACCCGAATCCGGACCCTTCCGTGACCACGACCCTCGACACGATCGCCGCGCGCCTCGACGGGGTGACGCGGCGCGGTGGCGACGCCGTCGTCGTCGACGCCACCCACGACAGCCGGCAGGTCGACGCGGGATGGCTGTTCTGCGCCGTGCCCGGGGCGACCGCCGACGGGCACGACCACGCGCCGGGCGCCGTCGCGTCGGGCGCGTCGGCGCTCCTCGTCGAACGGTTCGTCGACGTGGACGTGGCGCAGGTGCGTGTGCCCTCGGTCCGGGCCGCGATGGGGCCTGCCGCGGCTGCCGTCCACGGCGATCCGAGTGGAGCGCTGACCGTCGTCGGGGTCACCGGGACGAACGGCAAGACGACGACCAGCTACCTGCTGGAGGGAGCCTTCGGGGCCGCCGCGCAGGGCACCGGCGTCATCGGGACGATCGCGACCCGGATCCACGGCGAGCCCGTTCCCGGGGTACGCACGACCCCGGAGGGCACCGACCTGCAGCGCCTGCTCGCGACCATGCGCAGCCGCGGTGTCGACGCCGTCGCCATGGAGGTCTCCTCCCACGGTCTCGACATGCACCGGGTCGACGGGACGCGCTTCGCCGTCGCGGTGTTCACCAACCTGACCCAGGACCACCTCGACTGGCACGGGACGATGGAGGCCTACTACCGGGCCAAGGCACGGCTGTTCACGCCGTCCCTCGCCGAGCGCGGCGTGGTCTGCGTCGACGACGCGTGGGGACGGCGCCTCGTCACCGACGCCGGCATCGGGGTGACCACCTACGGCACCCACCCCTCCGCCGAGCACCGGCTCGTGGACGTCGAGACCGGCCTCGACGGCGGCCGGGCGACCCTGAAGGGACCCGACGGCTCCGTCGCCCTGTCCACGCGGCTGCTCGGCACCCACAACGTCGCGAACGCGGCGGCGGCCTACCTCGCGGCCGTGGCGGGCGGCGTCGACCCGGAGGCCGCCCGGGCCGGTGTCGCCGCGTGCCCCGGTGTCCCCGGTCGGCTCGAGCGTGTCGAGGCCGGCCAGGACTTCACGGTCCTCGTGGACTACGCCCACACACCGGACGCGATCGAGCACATCGTCGCGACCACCCGGGACCTGCTGCCCGCCAACGGCCGGCTGACGGTCGTCGTCGGTGCCGGCGGCGACCGCGACCGTGGCAAGCGGCCGGACATGGGCGCCGCGGCGGCAGGGGCCGACCGTGCGGTGCTCACGTCGGACAACCCCCGCTCCGAGGACCCGCAGGCCATCCTCGACGAGGTGGTCGCCGGCGCGCGGAAGGCCGTCGCCGGCGGCGCCCCGGCCGAGGTGGTCGTCGAGGTCGACCGGCGCGCCGCGATCGAGCGGGCCGTTGCGGGCGCCGGCCCCGACGACGTGATCGTCATCGCCGGCAAGGGCCACGAGACCGGCCAGGAGTTCGCCGCGGAGACCATCCCCTTCGACGATCGCGTGGTCGCGGCGGAGGCCATCCGGGGCCGTCGCGATCCCGTGGGCGGTGCCGCATGATCCCGCTGACGGTCGCCGAGATCGCCGACGCCACCGCCGGTCGCCTGCGCGACGGGGACGGCGAGATCGTGGTGAGCGCCGTCGCCACGGACTCGAGATCGCTGCCGCCGCGGGCGCTCTTCGTCGCGCTGCCCGGCGAGCACGCCGACGGCCACGACTTCATCGGTGACGCCGTGGCCGGCGGGGCGGTCGCCGTCCTGACCGCCCGCGACGAGCCGACGGGGGCGGGTGCGACCATCGTCGTCGACGACACCTGGCAGGCCATCGCCGCCCTCGGCGCCGAGGTCCGCCGCCGCGTCGACCCCCGGGTCGTCGCGATCACCGGCTCCGTCGGCAAGACGACCACGAAGGACCTGACCGCGGCCGCGCTCGGGGCCGGACGTGCCACCGTCGCGGCACGGGGTTCCTTCAACAACGAGCTCGGGGTCCCGCTGACGTTGCTGTCCTGCGAGGCGGACACCGAGGCGCTCGTCGTCGAGATCGGTGCGCGCGGCGTCGGCCACATCGCGCAGCTGACCCCGCTCGTCCGCCCGGACGTGGCGATCGTCACGGCCGTCGCCGGGGTCCACCTCGAGCTGTTCGGGTCGATCGACGCGATCGCCCAGGCGAAGGGCGAGCTCGTCGAGGCGCTCGACGCCGACGGGGTCGCGATCCTCAACGCCGACGACGAGCGTGTCGCCGCGATGGCGTCCCGCACCGCCGCGCGCGTCGTCGCCTACGGCCTCGAGCGCGGCGACGTGACCGCCGACGACATCCGGCTCGACCGTCACGCGCGTCCGAGCTTCACGGCGCACACGCCGTGGGGGGAGGTCGAGGTGCGCCTGCCCGTCGCCGGGCGACACCAGGTGTCGAACGCGCTCGCCGCGCTCGCCGCGGCCGGGAGCCTCGGGGTGGACCTGGCCGACGCGGCCGGAGCGCTCGCTGCCGCCCCCGTGAGCGACTGGCGCGGGGCCGTGATCGACGCCGGCGGTGTCGTCATCCTGAACGACGCCTACAACGCCAACCCGACCTCGGTGGTCGCCGCCCTCGACATGCTCACCGCCGTGGAGCGGACGGGGCGCACGTTCGCCGTGCTCGGCGTCATGGCCGAGATCGGCGAGCAGCACGAGGCCGAGCACCGCCGGGTCGGCGGTGCGTGCGCCGAGCGCGGCATCGACCGGCTCGTCGTCGTGGGGGAGCAGGCCGCCGGGCTCGCCGCGGGCGCCCGGGACGCCGGGATGGACCCGGCCGCCGTCACCGAGGTGCCCGACGCCGAGGCGGCCCTCGACACCATCCGTGGCGAGGTCGCCGACGGCGACGTCGTGCTCGTCAAGGCCAGCCGCGTCGGACGGCTCGAGACGGTCGCCGACGGGCTCCACCGCCACCTCGACGCCGGCAGCGGGGAGGAGAGCGCGTGAGAGCCATCCTGTTCTCCGCGACCATCGCGCTGCTGCTCTCCCTGGTCGGCACCCCGCTCGTCATCCGCTACTTCCGGCAGCGCGGCTTCGGCCAGATGATCCGCGACGAGGGGCCGGAGACCCACCACTCGAAGGCCGGGACGCCGACGATGGGTGGGACGGCCATCGTGATCGCCGCCGTCGCCGGCTACATCGGAGCCCGCTTCACCGGCACCCGGTTCACGCCCGTGGGCCTGGTCATCCTGCTGACCTTCGTCGGCATGGCCGCCGTCGGGTTCGCCGACGACTTCATCAAGCTGCGCATGCGGCGCAACCTCGGCCTGTCCAAGACCGCGAAGTTCGTCGGTCAGGGCGCGATCGCCGCGATCTTCGCCTTCGTGGGCCCGAGCCTGGCCGGCATCCCCCAGAACATCTCCGTCGTCGGCACGATCACCTTCCACCTGCCGACGTGGGCATTCTTCGTCTGGGTCTTCCTCCTGCTCGCCGGCGCCTCGAACGCGGTGAACCTCACCGACGGGCTCGACGGGCTCGCGGCCGGGTCCGGGGCCATGGTGTTCGGGGCCTACACGCTCATCGCCTTCTGGATGTTCCGCAACCACGCGTCGTACGCGATCGCGGAACCCGACGCGCTCGATCTCGCGATCATCGCCGCGTCGGTGATGGCCGCCAGCGCCGGCTTCCTGTGGCACAACGCCCCGCCGGCGCGCATCTTCATGGGCGACACCGGCTCGCTCGCCCTCGGGGGCCTGCTGGCGGCGATGGCGATCGCGACGAACACCCAGGTGCTGCTCGTCCTGCTCGGCGGCCTGTACGTGCTGGAGACCATGAGCGTCATCGTGCAGGTCTTCTCCTTCCGGGTGTTCGGCCGGCGGCTGCTGCGCATGGCCCCGGCCCATCACCACTTCGAGCTCATGGGCTGGCAGGAGACGACGGTCATCGTGCGCTTCTGGATCATCGCCGGCATCGGCGTCGCGCTCGGGCTCGGGTTGTTCTACGCGGAGTTCCTGAACCGGGTGGGGACCGTTGGCTGAGACCGCTGGAGCGCTGCCGGGCGTGCGCCGCGCGCTGGTGATCGGCGTGGGCCGGTCCGGCCTCGCCGCCGTGCGGGCGCTGGCTGCCGCGGGCTGCACCGTCGTCGCCGTCGACGAGCGCGCCGACGCGCCCGGCGCCGACGAGGCCCGCGCGCTCGGCGCTGACGTGCACGTGGGGGCCGACCCGCTCGACCACCTCGTCGACGTCGATCTCGTCGTACCGTCACCGGGCGTCCCCGAGACCGCCACCGTCCTGCGCACCGCCCTCGAGGCCGGGACCCCGGTGTGGTCCGAGCCCGAGCTCGGTTGGCGCCTGCACCCCCGGCGGCTCGTCGCCATCACCGGCACGAACGGGAAGACCTCCGTGACCGAGCTCACCACCCGGATGCTGGCCGGGGCGGGGCTCGACGCCGTCGCCTGCGGCAACATCGGCAACGCCTTCACCGACGCCGCGGCCACCGCAGCCGCCGACGCCGTCCTCGTCGCCGAGCTCTCCTCCTTCCAGCTGCGGTTCTGCGACGCGCTGCGCCCCGTCGTCGGCGTCCTGCTGAACCTCGCTCCTGACCATCTCGACTGGCACCCGAGCTTCGAGGCCTACGGTGCGGCCAAGGCCCGGCTGTGGCAGGCGCAGACCGACGGCGACTGGGCCGTCGTCAACCACGACGACCCCACGACCCTCTCACTCGCCGAACGGTGGGCGCCGGCCGGCCGTGCCGCGTTCTCCTCACAGGCGGTCGTCGGCGACGACGACGCGGTGGCCGGGCCGCACGTCGGCTGGGAGGGCAGCACCCTGGTCGCCCGCCTGCCCGAGCACCGCGGTGCCGTGCTCGACGCCGGCGAGCTCACCATCGACGCCCCCCACCACCGGGCCAACGTGGCGGCGGCCGCCTGCGCGGCGCTGCTCGCCGGTGCCCCGATCGAGGCCGTCGCCAACGCCGCACGCAGCTTCCGTCCGGGCCGGCATCGCGTCGAGCACGTCGCGACCATCGGCGGCGTCGACTTCGTCGACGACTCGAAGGCGACGAACCCGCACGCGGCCGCCGCCGCGCTCCACGCCTTCGAACGGATCGTCTGGATCGCGGGCGGTCTCGCGAAGGGTGTCGACCTGGGCCTGCTCGACGACCACCTCGACCGTGTCCGGCACGCGGTTGCGATCGGGCAGGCCGCCGACGAGGTCGTCGCCGTCTGCGCCGGCGCGGGGGTCGGCGTCGAGCGCGCCTCGAGCATGGACGACGCCGTGCGGGCCGCCGCCCGCGCCGCGGGCCCCGGGGACACGGTCCTGCTCGCGCCGGCCTGCGCATCCTTCGACATGTTCGCCGACTATGCGGACCGGGGCGAGAAGTTCGCCGCGGCCGTCCGCTCCCTCGCCACGGAGGCCTCCCATGGCGGTTCATGAGCACGACATCCGGGTCGTGGGCGCGCCGGCCGGCGGCCGGCTCCGGCGACGCGTACGGACGCTGCTGGTCGATCACCGCTCGGGGCCGTGGAGCCGCGACGCGCGCGTGCTGACCGTCGTCGTGACGCTGCTCATGCTCGTCGGCGTCGTCATGAGCTTCTCGGCCTCGTTCGTGGACGCCGCCGAGGGCGGCGACCCGTTCGGGATCTTCCGGCGTCAGCTCGTCTGGGTCGCGATCGGCATCCCCACGTTCGTGCTGACCGCCGCCGTCGATCACCGGCGCTGGCGCCGGCCGGCGTGGGTCCTGATGGGGGTCGCGATCGTCGGGCTGCTCGCCGTCCTCGTGCCCGGCGTCGGGCTGACCCGGTACGGCTCCACGCGCTGGATCGGGTTCGGGCCGCTCGTGGTCCAGCCCTCCGAGATCGCGAAGCTCGCCAGCCTGCTGTGGCTCGCCGACGTGCTCGCACGCAAGCGGCCGCGGGACGGCGGCGACCACGAGCTCAAGCACCTGCTCGTCCCGGCCGTGCCGCTCCTCGGGCTCGAGGCGATCCTCATGATGATGGAGCCCGACCTCGGCACCACGATCCTGATCGGGCTGATCGTCGGCCTCGTCCTGTTCGTGGAGGGGCTGCCCTACCGGGTGATCGGCGCCGGCGTCGCCGGCGGGGGGGTGCTCGTCGCCGCGGCCGCGATCCTCGAGCCCTACCGGCTCGCCCGCATCACCGGCTGGCTCCACCCGAACGCCGACCCGCTCGGCAACGGCTACCAGCTGCTGCAGTCGCTGTATGCGCTCGGCTCCGGCGGCTGGTTCGGGCTGGGACTCGGATCGAGCCGCGGCAAGTGGAACTTCGTGCCGAACCCGGAGACCGACTTCATCTTCGCGATCATCGGCGAGGAGCTCGGCCTGATCGGGGCGCTCGTCGTCGTCGGCCTGTTCACGGCGATGCTGGTCGTCGGCCTGCGCATCGCCCGCAAGACGACGGACCCCTTCGGGCGGATCGTCGCCTTCGGGGTGACGGGCTGGATCGTCGGTCAGGCGTTCCTCAACATCGGCACGGTCACCGGCCTGCTGCCCATCACCGGCGTGACGCTGCCCCTCGTGTCCGTCGGCGGCTCGTCGCTCGTGTCCACCCTCGTCGCGCTCGGGCTCCTCGTGAGCATCTCCCGGGGCACCGAGGCGGCCGCGACCGAGGAGCGACGATGAGCCCGCGCCGCATCCTCATCGCCGGCGGGGGAACCGCCGGCCACGTCTTCCCGTCGCTGGCCGTCGCGCACGAGCTGCAGCGGCAGGCCGCCGACGTCGAGCCCGTGTTCGTCGGGACGCAGGACCGGCTCGAGGGCCGGCTCGTGCCGGCCGCCGGCTACCGGCTGCACCACATCGACGTGCTGCCGTTGCCGCGACGGCCCACCCTCGAGCTCCTGAAGGTCCCCGGCGCCCTGTGGCGCTCGATCCGTCGCTGTGAGGCCATCGCGCGCGAGGAGGGCGCCGTGGCCGTCGCGACCTTCGGCGGCTACGTCAGCCTCCCGCTCGCCTGGGCCACCGGCCGCGCCGACCTCCCCCTCGTCGTCCACGAGCAGAACTCGATCCCGGGGCTCGCGAACAAGGTCGCTGCCCGCTGGGCCGACCGGATCGCCGTGACCTTCCCCGGCTCCGCCGACCGGTTCCGGCATCCTGAGCTCGTGGCGGTGACCGGGAACCCCGTGCGCGAGGACATCCTCGGCCTCGACGTCGAGGCGCGCCGGCCGAGCGCGATCGAGGAGCTCGGGCTGCGTCCCGACCGTCGCACCGTGCTGGTCTTCGGCGGCTCCCAGGGGGCCCGGTCGCTGAACCGCGCGGTCGTCGACAGCTACCGTCGGTGGCGCGAGCCGGAGAAGATCCAGATCCTGCACGCGGCCGGCCGCGGCCTCCACGACGAGGCGGCACGCGACTGGGAGCGCGCCCAGTCGACGGGCGGCCCCGCCGTCCGGGTCCTCGACTTCATCGAGGACATGGCCGCCGCCTACGCCGCCGCCGACGTGGTCGTGTGCCGCGCCGGCGCGACCTCGATCGCGGAGCTGACGGCGCTCGGCAAGCCGGCCGTGCTCGTGCCCTACCCGCATGCCACCCACGACCATCAGCTGCACAACGGCCGCGCCCTGGAACGCGCCGGCGGGGCCGTCGTGATCGAGGACGACCAGCTCGACGGGGCGCGCCTGACCGCCGCCGTCGAGCCATGGCTCGTCGACGACGACGCCCGCGAGCGCGTCGCGGCCGCGGCGCGGGCCTTCGGCCGCCGCGACGCCGCCGCGAACGTCGCCCGGCTCATCCTCGAGCTCGTCCCCGACCAGTCACCTGGAGGCCACCGTGACTGACCTCGACCCCGAGCGGATCGACCTCGACACGCGGCGTTGCGTCCACCTGGTGGGCGTGGGAGGCGCCGGGATGAGCGGCCTCGCACGGATCCTGCTGCAGCGCGGCCACGAGGTGTCGGGCACCGACCTGCAGGAGGGACGGGGGATCGCCGAGCTCCGCGCCATGGGTGCCCGCGTCGACATCGGGCACACCGCGGATGCCATCGGCGACGCCGAGGTCGTCGTCGTGTCCTCGGCCGTGCCGAACGACAACCCCGAGGTCGTCGCCAGCCGGGACCGTGGGCTGGTCGTCCTGCGCCGGGCCGAGATGCTCGCCGCCCTCATGGCCGGGAGCCGCGGGGTCCTCATCGCCGGGACGCACGGCAAGACCACGACGACGTCCATGGCCGTCGTCGCGCTGCAGGCGGCCGGTCGCGACCCGAGCTTCGCGATCGGTGGCCAGCTGAACGAGACCGGCACGAACGCCCATGCCGGCGAGGACGAGGTCTTCGTGTCCGAGGCGGACGAGTCCGACCGGTCCTTCCTCGTCTTCCGGCCCGACTGCGCCGTCGTCACGAACGTCGAGCTCGACCACCCCGACGCGTTCGCGGACGACGACGACGTCCATGCCGCCTTCGTCGACTTCCTGCGGCGTCGTCCGGCCGGCGCGCCGGTGATCGTCTGCATCGACGATCCCGGCGCGGCCGCCATCCTCGAGCAGGTCGATGCACCCGTGGTCACCTACGGCGAGGACCCCCACGCCGACGTCCGCGTGGTCGTCGGCGCGGAGGGCGAGGCCCGGCTCACACGCGACGGGGCGCTGCTCGCCACCGTGCGGCTCGGGGTCCCGGGCCGGCACAACCTCCTCAACGCCGCCGCCGCGCTGCTCGTCTGCGACTGGGCGGGCGCCGATCTCGACGAGGCGGCGGCGGGCCTGACCGCGTTCACCGGCGCGGCCCGCCGGTTCCAGCGACTCGGGACCGCCGCCGGTGTCGCGGTCGTCGACGACTACGCCCACCATCCCACCGAGCTGCGCGCCACGCTGTCGGCCGCACGCAGCGTCACCGACGGCCGGATCGTGCTGGTCGTCCAGCCCCACCGGTACTCGCGGACGCAGGCGCTCGGTGCCGAGCTCGGGCGTGCGGCCGCCGCGGCGGATGTCGTCGTCGTGACCGAGATCTACGCCTCGAGCGAGACCCCGGTCCCGGGCGTGTCCGGCCGCATCGTGGCCGACGCCGCCGAGGCAGCCGGCGCGAAGGTCGTCTGGCAGCCCCACCTCGGGTCGGTGGTCGACGAGCTCACGCAGCTCGTCCAGGCCGGCGACCTCGTGCTCGTCACCGGCGCCGGCGACGTGACCCAGGTCGGACCGGCCCTGCTCGCCGAGCTGAGGGACGCCCATGGCTGACGATCCGCTGCTCGATCAGCTGCGCGCCACCTGCTCCGGCGAGGTCGTCGCCGAGGCCTCGGTGGCCGACCTGACCACCCTGAAGGTGGGCGGGCCGGCGCGGGTGCTCGTCACCGCCGAGTCCGACGACGACCTCGCTGCCGTCGGCCGGGCCTGCGTCGACCATGGTGCGCCCTGGCTGGTCGTCGGACGCGGCTCGAACTTCCTGCTGTCCGACGACGGGTGGGCGGGCGTGCTGATCACGCTGGGCCGCGGGTTCCGCGGGTTCGAGGTCGAAGGGTCCCGGGTCCGGGCCGGCGCGGCGGAGCCCATGCCCGTGCTGGCCGTCCACCTCGCCCGGGCCGGGCTGGGTGGCTTCACGTGGGCTGCGGGTGTGCCGGGAAGCCTCGGCGGCGCGGTCCGTATGAACGCCGGCGCGCACGGCGGGGAGATGGCGCACTGCCTCGTCGAGGCGGACCTCTTCCGGCTCCGCTCGGGCGTGCGCGAGACCTGGCCGGTGGGTGCGCTCGGGCTTCGGTACCGGCACAGCGAGCTGCCGCACGACGCGGTGGTGGTCGCGGCCGTGCTCGACCTCCCGTCGGCCGATGCGGACGCGGAGCAGGATGCCATCCGCGAGGTGAAGCAGTGGCGCCGCGAGCACCAGCCGATCCGGGAGCCCAACTGCGGGTCCGTGTTCGCGAACCCGCCGGACGACTCGGCGGGTCGCCTCGTCGAGGCCGTCGGCGGCAAGGATCTCGTCATCGGCGGGGCGCGGGTCTCGGCGAAGCACGCGAACTTCATCGTCACGTCGCCCGGTGCGACGGCAGCCGATGTGCGGGCCATCATCCGCACCGTCCGTCAACGTGTGTACGACCAGTTCGGCGTCCGGCTCCGGCCGGAGGTCCAGATGCTCGGCGACTTCGGTGACGCCGGGATCGAGATCACGGAGGGGGCAGCACCGTGACGGGCCAGCATCAGACCCCGACCGAGGCGCGACGCGCCATCGACGCCCGGATCGCCGCGCGGCGACACGAGGTGCGCAAGGAACGGCAGCATCGCCGGCTGCGCCGGACGCTGCTGGTGCTCGCCGTCATCGCCCTCGGGGTCGTCGGCTACGTGGTCGAGCACAGTCCGCTGGTCGCGCTGGCCGAGATCCGGGTCGAGGGGACCCACCGGCTCGACCCGGCGACGGTGGAGGAGGCGTCCGGCCTCGTCCTCGGCACCTCCACCCTCCGCCTTCCGCTCGGGGACGCCGTGCACCGTGTCGAAGCGTTGCCGCTGGTCGCGTCGGCGAGCGCACACCGGGTCGACCCCCTGACCGTGCAGATCGACGTGACCGAGCGGCAGCCGGTCGTGCTGGCGGTCGCCGGTGGGCAGCACCGGCTCGTCGACGCCGACGGGGTGGTCCTGTCGGACGCGGTCGAGGCCGGGCTCCCGCAGATCGTGCTGACCCACCAGACGCGACTGCCGGCGCCGGGCGCCAAGGTCGACACGGACCCGGCGCTGGCGAACGCGCACCGGGCCTTCCGCCAGCTGCCCGGCCCGCTGCGGGCGACCATCGTCCGGTACGAGGCGAACGGACCCGACGACCTCGACCTGATCCTCGACTCGGGGGTCCGGGTCCGCTTCGGTCGCGCGACCCGTGTCGCCGAGAAGGCCCGGTCGCTCGGGGCCGTGCTCGAGGACGTGGGGGGCACGCCGATCCACGTCGTCGACGTGCGCGCCCCGATGAACCCGGTCGTCAAGCCGTAGGCGGTACACGCTCGATCAGGCGTCCCAGGCGATGGGCAGCGTGGGCTGCTGCGCGTCGGCGAGGTTGCTCGCGGCCACGCCGATGAGCCGGATGCCGTGGTCGGCCACGGTCGCGTGGGCCTCGTCGGCGAGCATCGCGGTGACCGTCATCACCGTGTCGGGATCGGCGGTCGGCGCCGGGAGGGTGCGCGACCGTGAGAACGTCCTCGAAGTCGTCGGTACGCAGCTTCACCGTGAAGGTTCGGGCGGCCCGTCGCTCGTCGGCGAGCCCGGCGGCGACGCGAGCTGCGGTGTCGGCGACCGCCGCCCGCACCGCGGCCCGGTCGGGCAGGTCCTGCGCGAAGGTGTGCTCCTGCGAGAGCTGCTTGCGCGCGGCCGGTGGCGCCACCGGACGCGGGTCGTCGTTGTGCGCCAGGGCGAGCAGGTTCTCGGCGGCAGCCGTCCCGATCCGGCGGGCCAGCGCCGCGAGCGGCTGGCGGCGGAGATCGCCGATCGTGCGGATCCCGAGGTCGGCGAGCGCCGCCGCGGTCACCGGCCCGCAGCCGGGAAGCGCCTCGGCGGGCTGGACGGCGAGCCAGTCCTGCTCCTGATCGGGAGCGAGGATGGCCTGGCTCCCCGGACCGCGGACCTGCTTGACCCATGCCGAGGACATCTTGGCCACCACCTTGGTCGTCCCGCCGCCGATCGAGACGGTGATGCCGACCTCACGGCGCACGTCGCGTCGCAGCCGGCCGGCCACGGTCGGGGGGTCGGCGTCCGTGGGCAGCAGCACGTAGGCCTCGTCGATCGAGACGGGCTCGACCACGGCGGCAGCACGGGCCAGCAGGCCGAACACGACCTCGGAGACCTCGCGGTAGCGGGCGTGCCGGGAGGCGACGACGACCAGCGACGGACCGCACAGCGCCCGGGCACGCCACATCGGCATGGCGGACCGGACACCCAGCCGCTTCGCCTCGACGGAGGCGGACGCGACGACGCCTCGCGCACCGGCACCGCCCACGAGCACGGGGACGCCGACGAGCTCGGGGTTGTCCCGCTGCTCGACCGAGGCGAAGAAGCTGTCCGCGTCGACGTGCAGGATCCTCGCGGCGTGTCCGGCGGGCACCGCGCTCAGTCCGCCATCTCGACGTGGCCGACGGCGTGCTGGGGGCGGAGCCGTACGAGCAGCTCACCGGGGGCGGCGTTGCGGTCGGCGAACTCGTCGATGCGGTCCGCCGGCACGTAGCGGGCGGCGAGCCGACGGGTCCAGGTGCGCAGCGCCGAGGGCTCGGGCGCCGCAAGCGTGCAGCGACCGTGGACCACGACGAACCCGTAGGGGAAGGCCTCGTCGTCCACGCACAGCGACGCCCGCGGGTCGGCGCGGAGGTTGGCCGCCTTGACGGTGTCCTCGGCGGTCGTGAACACCACGTCGTCGCCGTCAAGCACGAACCAGACGGGCGCGACGTGGGGCCGGCCGTCGTCTCGGATCGTCGCGAGCTTGCCGGTGTGGGTGCCGGCCATGAGGAAGTCCCAGATCTCGTCGCCGCTCAGGCTGCGCATGACTGCTCCGTCGGTGGGGTCCTTCGTTCACGCCGGACCCAGGGTGGTGGGGTCGGACAGGACGAAGGTGGCCGTGCGGTCAGGGTTCAGGCTCAGGATCCGTGGCTGGCTGCCGACACTCCAGGGTGTCGAAGGAAAGCCCACTGTGTCGCTGGATCTGGACGAGCGGACCGTCGTGTCCCTGCAGCCGGTCGAGCTGCCGCGCAAGATGACGGTCAGCACCTGGCCCTGTGCGTCGTGCATGACCTGGTACGACATCACCCAGGGCTACGTCGCACAGTACTTCGACAACGGGCGTCTGCGCTCGGCCTACCTGTGCCCCACCTGCGCCGAGAACCTCTGAACGCCCGATGGCCCGGCCGCGTGGCCTGACGCGGCGCGGCCACATGCCTGCGGCGGTGGCGCGATGGCCGGGCGCCTGGCGGCCGCCCGACCGGACGCGGCGCTCACCGCCGCACGTGAGCCCGGACCTCGCGCCCGCAGCGGTCTCGCCTGCTTGACGTTGCCAGACGGGCACGTCTACCTTCCACCCACACCAGAGGTTTACATAAGTATATACCTCTACTTGAGGTTAAGGCTTCAGGTTAAGGCTTCGGTCGAGCTGCGGCTCGGCGCGACTGCACGACACCGTCATCACGGCTTCCCCGGCGTGGTGGGTCCGCGTTTCCAGGACCCACCACGTCCTACGCCCAGACAACCACGCCCGCACGAACACGCCCGCAACTGCACGCGACGCGCCATGCGTCGCAGGAGGAACGCACGGATCGCGACCCACCCGCCGTCGTCGGCGGGATCCGGGAACATCGACGGGGACTGCGTCGTTCGTGGGCCGAGTACCTGGCCGCCGGACGGGGCGTCGCGTCGACCCGCGGTGGGGGCGAGTACCGGGCCGAGGAGGACCAGCGGATGGCCACGAACCCAACCAACTACCTGGCGGTGATCAAGGTCGTCGGGATCGGCGGCGGCGGCGTCAACGCGGTGAACCGGATGATCGATGCCGGGCTGCGTGGCGTCGAGTTCATCGCGATCAACACCGACGCGCAGGCGCTGCTCATGTCGGACGCCGACGTGAAGCTCGACGTGGGGCGTGACCTCACCCGCGGTCTCGGCGCCGGCTCCGACCCCGCCATCGGGCGGCAGGCCGCGGACGATCACCGCGACGAGATCACCGAGGTCCTCAAGGGCGCCGACATGGTGTTCGTGACCGCCGGCGAGGGCGGCGGCACCGGCACCGGCGGTGCGCCCGTCGTCGCGGAGGTCGCGAAGGAGATCGGGGCCCTGACCATCGGCGTGGTCACGCGGCCGTTCACCTTCGAGGGGCGCAAGCGCTCCGTCCAGGCCGAGGACGGCATCCTCGCGCTGAAGGACAAGGTCGACACCCTCATCATCATCCCGAACGACCGGCTGCTGCAGATCGCCGACGGCGAGACCTCGGTGGTGCAGGCCTTCCGGCTCGCCGACGAGGTGCTGCTCCAGGGTGTCCAGGGCATCACCGACCTCATCACCACCCCCGGGCTGATCAACCTCGACTTCGCGGACGTGCGCACCGTGATGAAGGACGCCGGCTCCGCGCTCATGGGCATCGGGAAGGCGCGGGGGGACAACCGGTCGCTGGAAGCCGCGAAGCTCGCCATCTCGTCGCCGCTGCTCGAGGCGTCGATCGACGGGGCGAAGGGCGTGCTGCTGATGCTCGCCGGTGGAAGCGATCTCGGTCTGTTCGAGGTCAACGAGGCCGCCGACGTGATCACGAAGGCCGCGCACCCGGACGCGAACATCATCTTCGGTGCCGTCATCGACGACAGCCTCGGTGACGAGGTGAAGGTGACCGTGATCGCCGCCGGCTTCGACAAGTACGGCTCGACGGTCGAGCAGGAGGGCGCCTTCGTCACCGGTGGCGAGACGCCGGACGAGCCCAGCGACGCCACCGGGCTCGCGGAGCCGCTCATCGACGAGGGTGGCGACGAGACGTTCCGCCCGCGCGAAAGCCGGGAGGCCAGCGATCGCCGTCCGTCGGTCGTCATCGAGGCCGACGACGACCTGGACATCCCGTCGTTCCTGCGGTGACGGTTCCCGTTCATCCCGTCGCGCTCGCCAACGGCGTGGGCGCCTGGTTCTCCGGGCGTCCGACGCCGGCGGCCCCCCTGGCCGTGGGTCAGCCGGGCAACCTCTCGCACCGGCGCCCCCACCAGCCGTCGCAGCTCGCGGCGGACCGCCGGGAGGCCTGCACCCGCATGGGGCTGGCCGTCACCGACCTGCACTGGATGCGTCAGGTGCACGGCAACGCGGTGGGGGTCGTGACCGACGAGACGCCGGCCGGCGCTGAGCTGCGGGGCGTCGACGTGCTCGTCACCGACCGGCCGGGGCGTGCCCTGGTCGTGCAGGTGGCCGACTGTGTCCCGCTGCTGCTCGGCACGGCCGACGGCGTGGTCGCGGCGGCGCACGCCGGGCGCCGTGGCGTCGCAGCGGGCGTGGTGGACACCGCCCTCGACGCCATGGCGGGGCTCGGGGCCGATCCGCAGGACGTACACGCGGTCATCGGCCCGGCCATCGGGGGGTGCTGCTACGAGGTGCCGGCCGACCTGCGCGACGACGTCGGGCAGGCGCACCCGGCCGCCGTCGCGACGACGACGTGGGGCACGCCGTCCCTCGACCTGCCCGCCGCCGTGGCCGCCACCCTGCGTGCCGCCGGCGTGGCCGGGGTCGAGCGGGCCGGCGGCTGCACGCGCTGCGACACCGAACACGACTGGTTCAGCCACCGTGCCGACCCGGACGCGGGCCGCCAGCTCGGCGTCGTCGTGTCCCGGCCCGGCGGGGGAGCGCACGCATGAGCGCTGTCGACGAGGGCGATCTCGACGCGCGCTGGCGGGCCGTCGTGGCCGAGCGCCTGCCGGCGGTGCGCGCACGCATCGCCGACGCCTGCGCGCAGGCAGGTCGGCGACCCGGCGCCGTCCAGCTGATCGGCGTGACGAAGACCCACCCGCCGGCGGCTGCCCGTGCCGCCGTCTCGCTCGACGTGGTGGACCTCGGCGAGAACCGCGTGCAGGAGCTGCTGGCGAAGATGCCGCACGTGCCGGGAGCGCGCTGGCATCTGATCGGGCGGCTCCAGCGCAACAAGGCGAAGCACGTCGTCGGGCACGGCATGCTCATCCACTCGGTCGATCGGCGCTCGCTCGCGGCAACGCTCGCCGACCGGGCGGCCGGCGACGGCGTCGTCCAGCGCATCCTCGTCCAGGTGAACGTCGGGGACGACCCCGCGAAGGGCGGGTGCGAGGTGGACGAGGCGCTCGATCTCGTGGCCTACGCTCGCGACCTACCGAACCTGGCGGTCGAGGGGCTGATGACGATCCCGCCGCTGCCGCCGGACGACGCGAACCCCAACGACGAGGCACGACCCCACTTCGCCCGGCTGCGAGCACTCCGTGACGATGCGCGCTCGCGCTGGCCCGAGGTGGTCCACCTGTCCATGGGCATGACGGCCGACCTCGAGGCGGCCGTCGCCGAGGGCGCCACGATGGTCCGCGTCGGCACCGCCCTGTTCGGCCCCCGCAACCCCGAGGCCTGGCGCCCGTAAGGAGTAGAACGATGAGCGGAGTCTGGCACAAGACCCTCGTGTATCTCGGGCTCGTGGAGGAGCCCGACGACATCGAGGAGCTGCCCGAACGCGCCGTGGCCGGCGCGCGCGAGCCTGCACGAACCCCGCGTGCCCGGCGTCACGACGTGGTGGACGTGACCGAGGACCGCACCGAGCGCGGCGCCTCCAACGTCCGCCCCCTGAGACTGGCCGACTCCGGCAACCCCCACGTCCGCTCGGTCCCGCCCGAGGAGATCCATGTGACCATCGTCCGTGTCGAGCAGTTCGAGGACGTCGAGCAGATCGGTGCCCGCTACCGCTCGGGCCAGCCGGTGCTGTTCGACCTCTCGCGCGTCGAGACCCCCGTCGCCCGGCGGGTCCTCGACTTCGTGAGCGGGGTCACCTACGCCCTGCAGGGCAAGCTCTCTCCCGCGGGCAACCGGGCGTTCCTGCTCGTCCCCGAGGGCGTCGAGCTCCCCCCACGTGAGCGGGAGCGGCTGGCGAGCCTCGGGTACGGGGGTGATCAGTGAGCCTCCTGCGCACGATCTTCTGCTACGCGCTCATCGCCTACGAGATCGTCCTGTTCACGCACGTGATCCTGTCGTGGGTGCCCCGCCCGCCCGAACCGATCATGCCGCTGGTGCGTGGCGTGCGTGGGCTCGTGGAGCCGGTCGCCGCGCCACTGCGTCGGGCGATCCCGCCGCTGCAGATGGGCGGCATCGGGCTCGACCTGTCGATCCTCGTCATCTTCCTTGCCATCTACCTCCTCCAGCTCGCGGTCTGCTGACGGGAAGGAACCGAGATGGGGCTGACTCCCGACGACATCGTCAACTACCCGCTCAAGCAGTCGGTGCGCGGGTACAACGTGGCACAGGTCGATGACCTGCTCGACCAGGTCGCCGACCAGCTGCAGGGCATGTCACGCGAGCTCGAGGTCACCCAGCAGCGGCTGGCGCAGGCCGAGGAGCGGCTCAGCGCGGCTGCGGAGACCGAGGCGACGCTGAAGCGGACCCTCATCACCGCCCAGCGCGCCGCTGAGCAGTCGGTCGAGGAGGCACGGGGCCGTGCCGACCACGTCCGCGGCGAGGCGGAGCGCGAGGCCGAGACGGTCCTCGAGGAGGCACGGCTGCGGGCCGAGGAGCTGCGCATGGAGGCGCTGCGCTCGGCGCGTGCGGAGGAGACCGAGATCCGACGCCGGCGGCGCACCCTGCAGGCCCAGGTCGAGGCGCTGCGGGGCTACGAGCGCGAGTACCGGTCACGGCTGCGAGAGGCGCTCGAGGACCAGCTGCACCGTCTCGACGAGACGCTGGCGCCGGCGCCGGCGGACCCGGCCGACGCGGAGAGATCGCAGGTCGCGGTGGCCGCCGACGACACCCCCGAGGGGGACGCTCCGGTAGGGTCCACGCCGGACCGGTCCGGCTGACGCGCGAGGGACGCGCCAGTAGCCTTCCGGAGCGAACGACAGGGGTTCTTCGTGATCGTCCTCAGTCTGATCCTCGTGATCGTGGCGGCCGTCGCCCTCATCGCGGGGTTCTTCCAGGGCGACGACCTGACCTTGATCTACGCGGCGATCGGGGCCTGCATCCTGGCCCTGATCTTCCTCGGCATCGGTGTGCTCCAGCGCAAGCGGGCGCGGACCAGCCCCTCGAGCGGGGACGGGTACGGACCCGGCGCCGGCCGCGGCCCGGTTCGGCCCGCCGGTGCGCAGAGCAGCCGACCGGCCAGCAGCCGCACCGACGAGGGTGACGGGTCCTCCGGCGACGAGACGGCCGGGACGCAGGCTGCAGCCGACTCCGGCGGTGAGACCGCGACCGCGGTCGTCGACCGTGGTCCGGACACGGACGCCGAGGACGACCCGGGCGCCGGCGGGGCGACCGCCGGGGAGGCGGAGCCCGTCGAGGAGCGCCGCTCCTCGACCCGACCGGTGAAGAAGGTCGACAGCCGCCCGGACGCGGCCGGGTCCGGCGCCGAGCAGGACGCCGACGAGGCGACCGGCGGCGACGAGGCCGGCGACGAGGCCGACGCCGAGGACCTCCACGCCTTCCTCGCCGGCGTGAAGGGCATCGGCCCTGCCAAGCAGGACGCCCTCGTGGAGCGCTTCGGCAGCCTCCAGGCCATTCGGGCCGCCGACGTGTCCGAGCTCTCGGAACGTCAAGGGCATCGGGCCGAGCATGGCCCAGCGGATCAAGAACGAGCTGGGCGCCTGACCGCGTCGGTGGTCGGCGCCCCGGCGGGACGCTGCTGTGCGGCGAGCCACTGCCGTGCGGCGACCCGGGCCGAGCGCTCCAGCGGATGGTCGCGGTAGCCGTACCGCCCCCACAGCCACAGGTAGAGCGGGAAGAGCAGCACGCCGAGACGCTCGGCCTGCCGGACGTGGCCGACCTCGTGGGCCAGCAGCAGCGGCGTGATCGGTCGGTCGCTGACCACCACCTGGCCGACCGCGTTCGCGCCCGCCCCGACGGCTCGGAGCGCGTGGATCGCTCCGGTCCCGCCGTTCTCGAAGACCACGACGGCGTGCTCGGCGTCCCAGCGCGGCCGTGCGCCCGTCGAGAGGCCGATGAGGAACCCGACGGCGGTGACCGGCGACGCCCACACGGTGGTCGCGAGCCGGCCCACCCGGGTCCGCGGTGGACCCGGCGCCCAGGACGCCAGCCGCGCGCCGAGCGGCCCCTCGCGTGTCGGGGCCGCCGTACGGGTCGCGGCCGTCACCGGCGGCCGGAGCCCGCGACGAATCCGGCCGTACTCGACCCGCTGGCGGGTCATCCCGACGAGGCCCGCGGCCAACGTCGCCCAGACGAGCAGGCGCCAGACGGCGCGCACCGCCCTCATGACGGCAGGGACGCGGCCGGGAGCACCGCGACGCTGGCTGTGCCGAGGTCGCCGAGGTCGACCTCGACGGCGTCCTTCTCGGGCCGCCGATGGACGGTGTCGGCGAGCACCTCGCGGGCGATCGCGTCGTACCACCCGGCCTCGGCCAGCTGCTCGTCCAGGGTCGCCGGCGTGACGTGGACCGCGACCTCGACCCGGTCGGCGAGGTCCAGGCCGAGGGTCTTGCGCTGATCGTTGAGGGCCCGGATCACCTCGCGTGCGGCGCCCTCGACCGCCAGCGCCTCCGAGACCTCGATGTCGAGCGCGATCGAGGTGCTGCCCTGCGCGGCCAGCTCCCAGCCGGTCTTCGGCGTCTCGACGACCTCGACCATCGCCGGTGTCACGGTCACGGTGCGGTCGTCCACGGCGAGCGTGGCGTCCTCACCGGCGGCCAGCCGCCGCGCCAGCGCGTCCGCCTCGTCGCCGTCGAGCGTCCGGATGGCCTCCGCGACGGCTGGTGCCTCCTTCTGGAACGTCGGACCGAGGCTCCGGAAGTTCGGCTTGAGGCTGCGCTCGACGAGGTCCCCCGTGGCCGTGGAGAGCTCCACGGCCTTGACGTTCAGCTCCTCGGCGACGAGTCCCAGGAGCCGCTCGAGTCCGGCGCGTTCGGCGTCGGGCACCGTCACGAGCGCGCGGCCGAGTGGCTGCCGGGTCTTCATGCCCGAGTCGTTGCGTGCCTGCCGTCCGAGCTCGACGACCCGGCGTGTCGTGACCATGGCCGCGCGCAGGTCGTCGTCGCGCCAGGCCGCGTCCGCGACGGGGAAGTCCGTGAGGTGGACGCTCGCCGGTGCCTGCGGGTCCTGCGAGCGGACGAGGTCCTCGTACAGCCGGTCCGCGATGAAGGGCGTGAACGGCGCGAGCAGCCCCGCAAGCGTCACGAGGCAGGTGTGCAGCGTGTGGTAGGCGGCCGCCTTGTCTGCCGGGTCGTCGGCCGCGGACTTCCAGAAGCGCCGCCGGTTGACCCGCACGTACCAGTTCGACAGGTCGTCGACGAAGGACTCGAGCCGCCGTGTCGCGGTCGACACGTCGTAGCGGTCGAGCGCCGTGTCGACCGTGTCGACGAGGTCGGCGAGCTCGGCGAGGATCCAGCGGTCGACCGCGGGGCGGTCGGCGACGGCCGGGGCGGCGTCGGCGAGCGAGAAGCCGTCGATCGCCGCATAGGTCGTGAAGAAGTAGTGGGTGTTCCACAGCGTCAGCAGGAAGCGTCGCACCACGTCCTCGGCGAGCGAGTGGCCGACGCGACGGGACACCCACGGGTTGCCCTCGGCGAGCATGAGCCAGCGCAGCGCGTCCGCGCCGTGCCCGTCGATGAGCTCCCACGGGTCGAGGATGTTGCCGAGCGACTTCGACATCTTCTTGCCGTCCTCGTCCACGATGTGGCCGAGGCACAGGACGGTCCGGTACGACGACGTGCCGAACAGCAGGGTCGACTCGGCGAGCAGCGTGTAGAACCAGCCGCGCGTCTGGTCGATCGCCTCGCAGATGAAGTCGGCGGGGAAGTGGCGGTGGAACTCCTCGCCGCCGTGGTGCGGATAGCCCCACTGGGCGTAGGGCATGGCGCCCGAGTCGAACCAGGCATCGGCGACGTCGCGCACGCGGCGGGCTTCGCCGCCGCACGACGGACAGTCGAGCACGACCTCGTCGACGTAGGGACGGTGCGGGTCGAGCTCGGACAGGTCGCGGCCGGCGAGCTCGCCGAGGTGCTCCCGGGACGAGACGACGGTCACGTGGCCGCAGTCGGTGCAGCGCCAGAAGGGCAGCGGCGTGCCCCAGTACCGGTCGCGTGAGAGCGCCCAGTCGACGTTGTTCTCGAGCCAGTTGCCGAACCGGCCGTCACGGATGTGCTCGGGGTGCCAGTCGATGCGGGCGTTGTTCGCCAGCAGCTCGTCGCGCATCTGCGTCGTGCGGATGTACCACGACGGCTTGGCGTAGTAGATGAGCGGCGTCTTGCAGCGCCAGCAGAAGGGATAGGTGTGCTCGTAGCTCTTCGCCTCGAGCAGCACCCCCGACTGGCGCATGTCGGCGATGATCCCCGGGTCGGCGTCCTTCACGAAGACGCCCTCCCACGGCCCCGTGGTGAACCTCCCGTCGAGGTCGACCGGGTTCACGACGGGCAGGCCGTCGCGGCGTCCGACCTCCATGTCGTCGGCGCCGAAGGCGGGGGCGATGTGCACGAGCCCGGTGCCCTCGGTCGTGGTCACGAACTCGCCGGGTACGACGTAGCGGTAGTCCTGCTCCACCTCCATGAGCGTGTAGGGCGCGGTGTAGTGGAGCCCGAGCAGGTCCTCGGCGTCGAGATCCTCGACGACCTCGGCGTCCTCGCCGAGCACCTTCTCGCGCAGGTCCGCCGCGATGACGAGCAGCTCGTCGTCCCGTCCGACGCCGGGGGCGCGCACCAGCTGGTAGGCGACCTCCTCCCCGGCGGCGACGGCGACGTTCGACGGCAACGTCCAGGGCGTCGTCGTCCAGACCACGAGCGCGATCCCGGAGGCGCCGTGATCGCCGGCGCGCGCGAGGAACTCCCGGTCGGTCACGGGGAACCGGACGAACACGCTGGGGTCCTCGACGGTCTGGTAGCCCTGCGCCACCTCGGCGTCGGACAGTGCCGTGCCGCAGCGCGCGCAGTAGGGGGTGACCCGGAAGTCCTCGAAGATGAGGCCCCGGTCCCACAGCTCTTTGAGCCCCCACCACAGCGAGTCCACGTAGGTCGCGTCCATGGTGCGGTACGGGTTCTCGAGGTCGACCCAGAAGCCGATCCGGTCGGTCAGCCGCTCCCACTCGTTCACGTACCGGGTGACCGACTCGCGGCAGCGGCGGTTGAACTCCTCGATGCCGAACTCCTCGATGTCGGCCTTGGAGTTCAGCCCGAGCTCGCGCTCGACCTCGAGCTCGACCGGGAGGCCGTGGCAGTCCCAGCCGCCCTTGCGGGGGACGAGGTAGCCCTTCATCGTGCGGTAGCGCGGGAACACGTCCTTGAACGTGCGGGACTCGACGTGGTGGGTGCCGGGAAGCCCGTTCGCGGTGGGCGGCCCCTCGTAGAAGGTCCACACCTCGGCGTCGGTGCGCGCGGCGAGCGACGCGGCGAACACGTCACGGTCGCGCCAGCGTTCCAGGACCTCCTGCTCGAGCGCGGTGAAGGAGGGCTGGTTGCTGACCTGCGGCCAGGCGGGGCGGGAGTCTGGCATGGTCGTCGGCCTCGGCGTCGGCCGCTTCCCCGGAAGCGGTGGGTGGGTGCCATCTCTGGGCACCGGCCGTGTGGCGCGGTACCGGTGAGGGACGACGCTGCCGGGGCAGGCGCCGCGGTACCACCCTCGTTGACCGCCGTGGCGGCCCACTCATTCGCTCCCGGTGGCCTGGCCACCCGGCCCGCGTCACGTGCGGGACCCGTCCGCCTCTACCGGCCGGCGGCATGTCGCCGGCGTTCGCAGCGGCCGCTGATGAGGTGATGACGCGGGGGCTCGCCGCCGGCTCCCACCGTCCCGGCTCGCTCGTTGCGAGGTGGCCCGCGCGTCGCGTCCTCGTCGTCGCGTTGCGGTGCTGGTGCTGTCGAGTGCTGTCTGGTCGTCGTGTCGTGCGGTCGTCGTGTCGTGCGGTCGTCGTGTCGTGCGGTCGTCGTGGCTCGCCATCATACGCTGCCGGGCGTCCCCCTGGCCATGGAGCGCGCCATGCCCGCACCCCGTCCCGAGCACCTCGCAGCCGCCGTCGGGCGCCACGCCGACGGGACGACGATCGCGCTGCGCGTGTCGCCACGGGCGTCGCGCACCGACTTCGCCGGGACCTACGGCCAGTCGCTGAAGCTGAAGGTGGCCGCGCCGCCGGTGGACGGCGCCGCGAACGAGGCGGTCCTGGCCTTCCTCGCCGACCGCTGCGGCGTGGCGAAGAGCGCGGTGACGCTGCTCACGGGGGAGCGGGGCCGCGACAAGCTGGTGCTCGTGCGCGGCGCCGCCCCCGAGGATGTGCGTCGCCGCCTGGGCGCGCCCTGACCCGCCGCCGGCGCGGGCGCTGCGTCCCGGAAACCGTCGGCGACCTGTCATTCGGACGAAACGGCGTCGTAACCCGGCGCCCGTACTGTCGCCCTGGACACCGAGTTCCGTCCACCGAGCAGGACGCACCAGGAGGCGGCATGGCCACCACCACTACCACGACGACCACGGACCGACTGCGACGGGAGCTGCTCTCGCAGGCCTACCTGTTCGACGACCCGAGGGCCTACGCGGCGGGGGTCGAGGACGCGCTCGCGGCCCTCGAGCGGGTCGCGGGCCCGACCCGCGAGACGCTGAGTGCCTAGCCACCACTCAGCGACACCCGGCCCTCGACGGACGGGCCGGTCTGCCCAGGGCCGCATCCGGGGGGTCTGCTACCGTTCGGCCCCATGAAGACGACGAAGAAGCGGCTCTCGAAGGCAGCGGTCGGCCGCCTGCGCGCGGCGATGGAAGCCGAACGTGTGCAGCTTCTCGACCAGGTGCTCGAGCTCGATGCCGAGGCGGACATCCAGCAGTGGCGTGACGCCGGGGCCGACGACGACCCGGCGGACATCGGTTCCTCGTACTTCGAGCGCGAGACCGCTCAGAGCCTCGCGCTTCACGCCCGCCGGATCCTCACGCAGATCGACGATGCGCTGAAGCGCATGGACGCCGGCACCTACGGGGAGTGTGAACGCTGCGGCGAGCCCATCGAGCTGGCCAGGCTCGAGGCGATCCCGTACGCGACGCTGTGCATGGACGACAAGCGACGTGACGAGCACGGCCGCTGACGTGCCGGTGCTGCCACCGCTGCAGGCGGACGTTGCGCCCGCGGCCGCTGGTCGCGCGCCCCGCGACCGGTTCATGGTCGTGATCGGTCTGCTGGTCGCCTCGGCCGCGATCATCCTCGACCAGGCCACGAAGCAGGTCGCGGAGGTGCTGCTCGTCCGGGGCCGCATGGTCGACTGGCTCGGTCCGCACGTCGGCTGGCAGCTCATCTACAACGACGCCGGTGCGTTCGGGCTGCCGGCGCCGACGTGGTTCTTCTTCATCGTCACGGCGGTGGTCACGGTCATCGTGCTGCGCAACCTGCCGCGGGTGACCAGCGTGCCGCAGGCGGTCGCCTACGGGCTGCTGATGGCCGGGGCGTTCGGCAACATCATCGACCGCGTGGCGCGACCGGGCGGCCCGGGTGATCCGCGCTTCCTCCACGGTCATGTCGTCGACTTCGTCGCCTGGGGCGCATGGCCGCGGTTCAACGTGGCGGACATCGCGATCACGTCGGGGTTCGCGCTGCTGCTGCTCTCGCTGTTCCTCGAGGAGCGCCGCGCCGCCGAGGGGGCATGAGCGACCCTCCGGCCGAGCGCGTGCGCCGCTTCGAGGTGGACGACGACCACCACGGCGACCGTCTCGACGTGGCGCTGGCTGACTGGCTCGGCGAGTCGCGCAACCAGGCTGCCGGCCGCCTCGCCCGAGGCGAGGTACGAGTCGGCGGGACGGTGGCCGGCAAGTCGCACCGGTGCCAGGCCGGCGAGCTCGTGGTGGTCGCACCGCCGCCGACGCCGGAGACCGGTGCGGCGGGGGTCGCGCCGCCCCCCGTCCGCTACGAGGACGACGACCTGCTGGTCGTGGCGAAGCCGGCCGGCATGGTCGTGCACCCGGGGGTCGGCAACCCGGCCGGCACGCTCGTGCAGACGCTCGTCGCCGCCGGGGTCGCCCTGGCGCCCGCCGGCGGCGACGAGCGGCCCGGCGTCGTACACCGGCTCGATCGGGACACCTCGGGGCTGCTCGTCGTCGCGAAGACGGACGAGGCATACCGGGGCCTCGTCGCGCAGCTGCGGAGCCGGGTCGTCGAACGCCGCTACCTGGCGCTCGTCGAGGGGACGATGCCTGCCGGCACGGGACGGGTCGACGCGCCGGTGGGCCGCGATCCGCGGGACCGGAAGCGATTCGCCGCCGTGTCCGACGGCAAGCCGGCGCTGACGCACTGGGAGGTCCGGGCGACCGGCACCGTCCCGGACACCGCGGGTGCGACCGCCAGCCTGCTCGTGTGCCGGCTCGAGACCGGCCGGACCCATCAGATCCGCGTCCACCTCACCTTCGCGGGACATCCCGTCGTCGGGGACGTCACCTACGGGGCGCGTCCGGACGTCGCGGTGGCGCTGGGCCTCGAGCGCTTCTTCCTCCATGCGTTCTCCCTCCGCTTCGCCCACCCCGTCCGCGGCCACGAGATCGCGGTGGTCGAGCCGCTGCCCGACGACCTTTCGGACGCGCTCGCGGCGGCGGGGATCGAACCGCCGGCCGACACGGTCGGTTAGCCTGGCGCGACCCGATCCGTCGCTGGGTGACCCGATGCCCGCAACCACCCGCATCCCGACACGTGCGATCGTGCTGCTCGTCGTCGCCGTGGTCGTCTTCGTCGGATCTGCCGTCCGTTTCGTCCATCTGACCGCGGGCGGCGATGCGCCGGACACGGTGACGTCCACGCCGGCGACGGACACCAACGCGGGGGTCGCCGGTGCCGGTCCGGCCCTCGGCGACGACGTCGACGCCTACCTCCGGTCGCGACGCGACGCGCTCGCGGCGCTGCCGGTGGACCGGACGACCACGGCGGTCGTGTCGTTCACGTCGTACCGGACGGTGGCGGACGCCGTGGCGGTGCTGCCATCGACGCTCACCCTGCTGGCGGTCCAGTACCGGCTGCCGGTACCGGGGGAGCAGCCGACCATGCTGCCTGCCGGACGCGACGACGTGACGGCCACGGTCGAGAAGGCGCTCGCGGACGCGCGCACGGCGGTCGCCGACGAGCGCGACGCCGTCGCCGGGCTGCTCGCGTCCGGCACGATCGACGACCCGGACTGGAAGGCCGAGCACGAGCAGCGGCTCGCCGACCTGACCGACCTGCAGTCCACGCTCGGCGACGCACCGGCCGTCGTCTTCGCCGCGGTCGTCGAGGGCCCGGCCGCACGGTTGCAGGCGCTCGCCGAGCACGACGGCGTGCGGCTGGTGGACCCGGTCGCAACGAGCTCCGCCGTCGAGCCGACGATGCTCTACGGTGTGCTGCCCGACGACAGGGACGCCGTCAGCGCGGGCCGGGCCCCCTGAGCAGATGATGACCCGATGATGACCTGATGGTGGCCCGGAGCGATCCGGATCCGACCCCGATCCTGACCAGGATGCCTGCTCCGGATCGCGGACGCGGACGGTGCCCCTGCGCTACAGTCGGGGCGAAATGACAGGCGTGTGATCCCTTCCCCGGTTTCGTGCCCGGTTCACCTGCCCGTCACCCGAGGAGCGCACTGCATCACGCCGTCGAACGGCTGACGGCACGCGACCGCGGGGCATCCGAGCACCTGTTCGTTCCCACGCACGAGAGGGAGCCCGTTGGGCAACCGCGACAGCTTCGTCCATCTCCATGTGCACACCGAGTACTCGATGCTCGACGGTGCATCCCGGATCGGCGAGCTGTTCGACAAGGTCACCGAGGACGAGCAGCCGGCGGTCGCGATCACCGACCACGGGGTGTTGTTCGGACTCGTCGACTTCTTCAACACCGCGGTCAAGCGCGGGGTCAAGCCCATCCTCGGCAGCGAGCTCTACCAGGCGGCGAACTCGCGCTATGCCCAGGAGCGCACGCCGGGCGGCGACCGCTACTACCACCTCACCGCGCTGGCGATGGACGACACGGGCTACCACAACCTGATCAAGCTCTCGACGCGGGCCTACCTCGAGGGCTACTGGTACAAGCCGCGCGTCGACAAGGAGCTGCTCGCCGAGCACAGCGACGGGATGATCGTGCTGTCCGGCTGCCTCGGCGGCGAGGTGAACCAGCTGCTGCTCCAGGGCGACGAGGCCGGCGCGAAGCAGGCCCTGAGCGACTTCAAGGACATCTTCACCGCCGAGCGGTTCTTCGTGGAGCTCATGGACCACGGGATCCCCGGTGAGCGGCAGAACTGGCCGCTCCTCGAGAAGATGGCCGCCGACCTCGGGCTGCGCACGGTCATCACCAACGACTCGCACTACACGCGCGCCGAGGACGCCGAGGCCCACGACGCGCTGCTGTGCATCCAGACCGGCTCGCAGATCGCCGACGAGAAGCGCTTCAAGTTCTCCGGCCCCGAGTACTACCTGCGCACCGCCGAGGAGATGTGGGCGAAGTACGGCACGACGGCGCCCGACGCGCTACGGGCCACGCTCGACATCGCGGAGATGGTCGACGCGAAGATCGAGTTCGGGCTCGACCTCCTGCCGGCCTTCCCGACGCCCGAGGGCATGGACGAGCAGGCGTTCCTGCGCCAGAAGGTCGAGCTCGGCGCGAAGGAGCGCTACGGCGACCCGATCCCGACCGCCGCCCAGGAGCGCATCGACTACGAGCTGTCGGTCATCGAGGAGATGGGCTTCCCCGCCTACTTCCTCATCGTCGCCGACCTCTGCGACTACGCCCGCGACGCCGGCATCCGGGTCGGGCCGGGACGCGGGTCGGCCGGCGGGTCGGCGGTCGCCTACTGCTCCGGGATCACCCAGGTCGACCCGCTGAAGTACGGGCTGATCTTCGAGCGCTTCCTGAACCCGGCGCGCATCCAGATGCCCGACATCGACATGGACTTCGACGACCGCCGGCGCAGCGAGATGATCCGCTACGCCGCCGACACCTACGGCGACGACCACGTCGCCCAGATCGTCACCTTCGCCACGATCAAGGCGAAGTCCGCGATCCGCGACGCCGCCCGGGTGCTCGGCTACCCGTTCTCGGTCGGCGACGAGCTGTGCAAGGCGATGCCGCCGCCGGTGCAGGGCAAGGAGGCCCCGCTCGACGAGGCCTTCGCCAAGTCCGCCGAGCTGCGCGACTACTACGAGCGCGACCCGGACCGCCGGCGGGTGCTGGACACGGCGCAGAAGCTCGAGGGCCTGCGCCGCCAGCACGGCATCCACGCCGCCGCCGTGCTCATCGGCGCGACGCCGCTCGACGAGACCCTGCCGCTGATGCGGACCGACGACGGCCAGATCGTCACCCAGTACGAGATGGGCGCGTCCGAGGCGCTCGGCCTGCTGAAGATGGACTTCCTCGGCCTGCGCAACCTGACCGTCATCTCCGACGCCGAGCACCACATCCGCAACAACAAGGGCGCCGAGGTCGACCTGACCGACCCGCACTTCCTCGGGGACATGGACGACCCCGAGGTCTACGAGATGCTCGCCACCGGCTACACGCTCGGGGTGTTCCAGCTCGACTCGACGGGCATGCAGGCGCTCGTGCGCAAGCTGAAGCCGACCCGGTTCGAGGACATCTCCGCGCTGCTCGCGCTGTACCGGCCGGGTCCGCTGGGCCTCGACATGCACATCGCGTTCGCGAACCGCAAGAACGGACTCGAGGAGGTCACCTACGACCACGCCGACCTCGAGCCGATCCTGGGCGAGACCTACGGGGTGTGCATCTACCAAGAGCAGATCATGCAGATCGCGACGGACCTGTCGGGCTTCACGATGGCCGAAGCCGACAAGCTCCGCAAGGCCGTGGGCAAGAAGAAGCGCGACCTCATGGAGTCCATGAAGGAGCAGTTCGTCGAGGGTGGCCTCGGCAACGGCTACGACAAGCCGATCATGACCGACCTGTGGGCCATGATCGAGAAGTTCGCCGAGTACGGGTTCAACAAGTCCCACACCGTCGCCTACGGGGTCGTCTCGTACCAGACCGCCTGGCTGAAGACCCACTACCCGGTCGAGTACATGGCGGCGCTGCTGACGAGCGTCAAGAACCACAAGGACAACAAGCCGCTCTACCTCAACGAGTGCCGGCGGATGGGGATCGCCGTCCTGCCGCCCGACGTGAACGAGTCGGACGTCGACTTCACGCCCCGCGGTGGCGAGATCCTCTTCGGGCTCTCCGCCGTCCGCGGGGTCGGCGACGGCATCGTCGAGGCGATCATCGCTGCCCGCCGCGAGCACGGGAAGTTCGTCGACTTCCGCGACTTCTGCGACAAGGTCGACGGCAGCGTCCTGAACAAGCGCACCCTCGAGTCGCTGATCAAGGCCGGGGCGTTCACCTCGATGGGGCACAGCCGGCGCGGGCTCCTCGAGGCCTTCGAGCCGATCGTCGATGCGGCGGTCTCCCGCAAGAAGCAGGAGGCGGCCGGCCAGTTCTCGCTGTTCGATGGGGTGGCCGCGGACGACGGAGACGAGGCGGTCGACCTCGACGACGGGGTCGAGATCACCCCGGGGGAGTTCGACAAGAGCCGACTGCTGAAGTTCGAGCGGGAGATGCTCGGCCTCTACGTCTCCGACCACCCGCTCTTCGGCGCCGAGCGGCTGCTCGAGTCCTACGTCGACACGACGATCGCGGCGCTGCGCGAGCGCAACGACGGCGACGGCGTGACGGTCGCCGGTGTGCTCACGACGCTGACGAAGAAGTTCACGAAGAAGGGCGACACGTACCTGATCGCCACCCTCGAGGACCTCTCGGGCGCGGTCGAGGTCGTGTTCTGGCCGAACACGTACCGGGTCGCCCACGAGGTGCTCGAAGAGGACGCCGTCCTCGTCATCACCGGCCGGCTCGAGATCCGTGACGAGGCCGTCAAGCTCACCGCCAACCGCGTCGCCGCACCCGACCTCTCGGAGGTTCGTGGATCCCCGGTCGTGCTGCGGTTCGCGGTCGAGCAGTGCACGAGCGAGGCCATCTCACGGCTGAAGTCGGTGCTCGCGAACCACGCGGGCCACGTTCCCGTGCACCTGCGGCTGGCCACCGGCGCGCCGGAGGCGCGGACCTTCCGGCTCGGGCACGAGTTCCGGGTCACCCGGCGACCCGGGCTGTTCGGCGAGATCAAGGCCATGTTCGGCCCGGACGCCGTCGAGGACGACACCGGCACGCGCATGTTCGGCGACGACGGTGTCGGCGAGCACCCGACGTGGCGTCGGAACAACTGACGGTGTCCTCAGCCCGGTCGTCCGGGACCGGTGTCAAGACTCGAACGCCCCGGTCCGGTCGTCCATCGGGGCCAGACAATGGCCAACAGAACCCGAGTCGTATGTCCCGAAAAGCGGGCGATCCGCCCCTCACCGGGCGCCTGTCGATGCTGACTAGTCACAACGGGCCGCGCGAGGATGATCCTTCCGGGGGGCAGTCGCCCAGTGGGAACAGTGGGACACTGTCCGCAGTCGCAAACCGGGAGCCGTGGCGTCATGTCCGCAAGTGTGCTGGTCATCTCGAGGGGACGCGCGGAACGCCGACCGGAGAGCTTCCGTTGGCTCCTCGTCAGCATCACCGTGGCGCTGATCGCCGCGATCGCGGCGGTCGCCGCGTCCCCGCCTGTCCCGGGGACGGCGGTCGCAACCACCGCCGCCGTCGACGTCTGACCCGGCGGTCCGCGCCGCCCTCGCGTCGAGCGGGGAGGCCGACATCGTCGTCATGGTCGCGGACGCCGCCGTGCCGGCAGCTCGCGCTGCCGCCACGGAGCACGGCGGTGAGCTCGGCCACTCGCTTCCGCTGATCGGCGCCTTCAGCGCCACCGTGACCCCCGCCGGACTCGCCGCCCTTCTGCAGGTCGACGGCGTCCGGGCGATCACGCTCGACGGTCCCGTCAGCGTCGCGCACGACCCGACGCCGGCAACGCTGGCCGACCCCGCGAACTCGGCCTATCCGGCCATCATCAACGCTGACGACCTCGTCGCGAACGGCATCACCGGCGAGGGCGTCGGCATCGCGTTCATCGACACCGGCATCAGCCCGCACCGCGACCTGAGCGACCGCATCTACGGCGGCGTCAACCTGAGCGCCTCCGACAGCCGCTACGACGAGTACGGCCACGGCACCATGGTCGCCGGCGTCGCCGCCGGGAGCGGCGAGGACTCTCACGGGCGGCATACGGGTGTGGCGCCCGGGGCGCACCTGATCCCGATCAAGATCGCGGGAGCCGACGGCGTCGCCGACGTCTCGCAGGTCATCGCCGGCATCCAGTACGCCGTGGTTTTCCGCGACGAGCTCGACATCGACGTGCTGAACCTGTCGCTCGGCACCGACTCGGACCAGAACTACAAGGTGAGCCCGCTCAACTACGCCGTCGAGAAGGCGTGGGACAGCGGCATCGTGGTCGTCGTCGCGGCCGGCAACCATGGTGACCAGGGCCCCGGCAACGTCGGCAAGCCCGCCGACGACCCGCTCGTGATCACCGTCGGCGCCACCGACTGGGAGGGCACGGTGGACCCGTCCGACGACACGGTCGCGTCCTACTCGGCTGATCGGACCGACGCTGTCGAACAAGCTCGCCAAGCCGGACCTCGTGGCACCCGGCAGCCACCTCGTCGGCACGCTCGCGGACGGCTCGGTCGCCGCAACCGGCTTCCCGGCTTCCATCGTCGACGGCGACTACATCCGCGGGAGTGGCACCTCCTTCGCTGCCGCCGTCACGACCGGCGCCGTGGCGCTCCTGCGCGAGGCGCATCCGGACTGGAGCCCGGACCAGGTCAAGGGCGCGCTGCTCGCGACCGCTCGTCCCGGCCCGGTGGACGACCCCATGGTGGTCGGCCACGGGATGCTGGACGTGGCGGGCGCGTCGGCGCTGTCCTCACCGCCGGCCGCGAACGAGGGAGTCCACCGCAGCAACGGCAAGGGCTCGCTCAACAAGGACCGCGGCACCTACCGCATCGTGCTCTCGGACGGCACCGTCCTCGAGGGGGAGAAGGGCGCCAACGGCAACGACTTCGACCCGAACGCGTTCTCGGACGACGAGTGGGCGTTGCCTGACGGCACGTCGGGGTGGTACGGCACGTCGGGGTGGTACGGCACGTCGGGTTGGTACGGCACGTCGGGGTGGTACGGCACGTCGGGGTGGTACGGCACGTCGGGGTGGTACGGCACGTCGGGGTGGTACGGCACGTCGGGGTGGTACGGCACGTCGGGGTGGTACGGCACGTCGGGGTGGTACGGCACGTCGGGGTGGTACGGCACGTCGGGGTGGTACGGGGGCTGGTTCTAGCCCGGAGCGAGAGCGGCTCCTACGCTTCGCGTGACGGGCGGAAGGCCGACCCGGAAGGCGGGCATGGAGAAGGCGCCAGCGTTGCTGGTACGCCGGTACGTGGCGGTACTGGCTGCTCTCGCGATCGCAGGACTGGTGATCGCAGGGCTCGCCCTTCCCATGCAGCCCGCCGACGCAAGGCTCTTGCTCTCGTTCGCCGCCCTCGCGGTCCTCAGCGTGTGGGTTCCGTTGCGCTTCGCTCATGGCACGGGTATCCAGGGCTTCAATCTCGGAGAAGCCGTTCTCGTTGCCCTCCTGCTGACGCAGCCGGCGGGTTTGAGCGCGTTCGCCATCGCGGTCGCTGCCGTCCTGGGATATGGCGTCAAGGTTCGTTCGCCGATCAAGGTCGCCTTCAATGTGGCACAGACGTCACTCTGGGCATCGGTCGGCGCTGTCGTCTTCCACGCGCTGGGTGGCGGCCCTGGCCTGCCGGTTCTCAGCTGGGAGAACCTCGCTGCGATCGCGCTCGGCACCACAGCGCTGAACGTGGTCGGCATGGCGGCCATGGCGGAGCTCTTCCGTCGCTACGAGCAGCGTCCCTACCGATCCGTCCTCGAGGACGTCGTCCCGCTGCATGTGATCACCTGGATCGGGAACACGTCCGCCGGTCTCCTGCTGGCACTGGTGGCACGGCAAGAGCCGCTGGCATCCTGCTCGCGACTCCACTGCTCGTCGGCCTCTACCTGGGCTACCGCGGGTACGCCGGTGTTGTCGAGGAACGGGAGCGCAACGACGCGTTGCACCGGGTGTCCGGCCTGCTCGTGGAAGCCACGAGCAGGCCGGAAGCACTCGAGGAGTTCCTTGCAGGACTGAGCCGCCTGCTCGGCGGGAACCGGGCCGAGCTCATCCTTCCCGAAGCCGAGGGCGTTCGACGGGTCCGCCACGGCTTCGACGAGGACCAGGCGAGCCCCGGGACGGCGGACCAGGCCATGCGGCGGGGCGATCCCGCTCAGACAGTCGGCGGCCGACGACGACGGGATCTGCGCTCGCGGCTCCCCTGGTCACCCAGGGGCAGAACATCGGAGGCATCGCCGTCTACGGTCGACACGGGCTCGAGCCGTGGGACGAGACCGACCTCGTCCTGCTCTCCACGATCGCGAACGAGGCCGCGGTTTCGCTGAAGAACGTGGAGCTCTTCGCCGAGATCGAGCACGAACGCCGCCGCCTCGAGGACGAGTCGCGCAAGCTCGGCGAGATCGTCGACGCGGCCTCCGACGGCATCGTCATGATCAACAGCGCGGGCCATGTGCGTGCCTGGAACGCCGCGATGGAGGACATCACCGGCGTCTCTCAGCCCCAGGCGGTCGGCCAGCCCTGGTTCGTCGTCATGCGGCTGCGTGACCCAGCCGGCGTCGACGTGCTCGTTCAGGGCGACACGCCCTTCCACCGTGCGCTCGCCGGCGAGCGGCTGAACGGTCCCGTCGACGTGCAGCTGCTCCGGCGCGACGGCGCCTGGCGCTGGCTTCGCTGCACCATGGCGCCTGCCCGCGGGGACGACGTCGACGAGGGAGCCAGCGTCGTGGTCGTCGCCCGTGACGTGACGAGCGAACGCGAGGTGGAGGAGCTCAAGGCCGACTTCGTCGCCACCGTCTCGCACGAGCTACGGACGCCACTGACACCCATCAAAGGGTTCCTGTCGACGCTGCGGACCCGCGGTGACCAGCTCGAGCCGGGCCAGATGCAGCCGCTGTTCGAGGCCATGGGCCACCAGGTCGAACGCCTCGAGCGTCTCGTCGCCGACCTGCTCGTCGTCGCGGATCTGGACCGCGGCGCCATGAGCCTGACCCGGTCCCGCGTCGACGTGCGAGAGGCGGTTCAGGTCGCCGTCGAGTTCGAGCGACCCCCGGACCGGTCCGACCGTGTCGTCGTGGCATCGGGCCCCTCGATCTGGGCGGCGGGCGACCCGAACGCCGTGGTACGGATCCTCCGAGCGCTGCTCAGCAACGCGCTCAAGCACACCGACACGCGCGTCACGGTCGAGGTCACGACCGGCAACGGCGAGGTCCTCGTGCACATCCACGACGACGGGCCGGGGATCGCCCCCTGGGACCAGGAGCGGATCTTCCAGCGCTTCCACCGGCTCGGCGACCACCTGACACGCCCGCAGGGTCCGGGGCTCGGCCTCCCGATCGCCAAGGCGCTCGCTCTCCGCCTCAACGGCGAGGTGACCGTCACCTCCGACGTCGGCTCCGGCAGCACCTTCACGCTGCATCTGCCCATCGCCGGGCCGCGCATGGTCGCCCGGCGCCGACGCGAGGTCTCGTAGCACCCGCCGGAGGTTCCGGGCGGCCCGGTCGTGAACGCTACCCTCGCCGCTCCCGCCGTCCCCCGACCAGAGAGCGCCCATGGCCTGGCTTCGCGTGCTCGACCTTCGTGGCGACCACTCGGACCCGACCGACCGTCTGCCCCGTCCCGCCGTCGACCTCGCCGCGGCCAGGGGCAGCGTCGACGAGGTGCTCCGCGACGTGCGCACGGACGGTGACGCCGCCCTGCGTCGCCTCACCGCCCGGTTCGACGGCATGGAGCTCGACGACCTCGAGGTTCCGGCCGAGATCCGCCGCGCCGCGCTCGACGACCTCGACCCGGACCTGCGCGCCGCCCTCGAGCAGGCCGCCGCCCAGGTGCGCTGGTTCCACGAGCAGGCGGCGCCGCAGCCCTGGAGCGCCAGCCGCGATGGCGCTCGCATGGGGCAGTGGTTCCGGCCGATCGCCCGCGCCGGCGTGTACGTGCCGGGCGGCAAGGCCGTGTACCCGTCGACGGTCATCATGACCGTCGTCCCCGCACAGGTCGCCGGGGTGAACGAGATCGTGCTGTGCACGCCACCGACGGGCGGCGACGGCTGGCCGAACCGCACCATCCTCGCGGCCGCCGAGCTGCTCGGCGTCGACCGTGTCGTCCGCGTCGGCGGCGCCCAGGCCGTCGCGGCGATGGCCTACGGCACGGCCAGCGTGCCCGCCTGCGACATGGTCGTCGGCCCGGGCAACCTCTACGTCGCCCTCGCGAAGCAGCAGGTCGCTTCCGAGGGGCGCTGCGGCATCGACGCCGTCGCCGGCCCGACCGAGATCGCGATCGTCGCCGACCACACCGCCGATGCGCGGATCCTCGCCGCCGACCTCGTCGCCCAGGCCGAGCACGACGAGCTCGCCACCTGCCTCCTCATCACCCCCGACGCGTCGCTGATCGATCCGGTCGAGCGGATGCTCGACGAGGAGGTCGCGGCGACCCGCCACCGCGACCGGGTCGAGGCAGCGCTGCGCGGGCAGGGCACCGTCGTCCTCGTCGACGATCTGGACCAGGCCGTCGCCGTCGCCGAGGCCTTCGCGGCCGAGCACCTCGAGGTGCAGACCGCGGACGCGGCCACCGTCGCCGAGCGCATCCGCTTCGCCGGCACCACCTTCATCGGTCACGCGACCCCCGTCTCGCTGGGTGACTACGCCGCCGGCCCGAACCACACGCTGCCGACCTCCGGGACCGCCCGCTTCACGGGCGGGCTGAGCACGTCCTCCTACCTCGTCCCCGTGAACTGGGTCGAGTACGACGAGGAGGCGCTGGCCGGCCTCGCCGGCGCCGTCCGCACGCTCGCCGACGCGGAGGACCTGCCGGCGCACGCCCGTGCGGTGGAGGTACGGCTCGAGGGTCGGACGTGAGCGGTCCCGTCCCGGTCCGCGACGACCTCCTCGACGTGGTGCCCTACGGGGCGCCCCAGCTCGACGTGCCCGTCCGCCTGAACACGAACGAGACCGCCGAGGCGCCGCCTCCCGCCTTCCTCGCGGCGGTGGGCGAGCGCCTGCCGGGGCTCGCGCTCCACCGCTACCCCGACCGGCCGGCGCGTGCCCTGCGGGAAGCGCTGGCTGCCGTCGAGGCGCTCACGGCAGACCGGGTGTGGGCCGCGAACGGCTCCAACGAGGTCCTCCTGCAGCTGTTCCTCGCCTACGGGGGACCGGGCCGCAGGCTGCTGCTGTTCCGTCCTGGCTACTCGGCGCACCCGCTGATCGCCCGGGTGGCGCACACGGCAACGGTCGAGCACGACCTGCCGGACGACTTCGTCCTCACCCCGGACGTAGCGGCGGCGGCCATGGCCGCCCACGACCCGGACATCGTGACGATCGCCAACCCGGGCAACCCCACGGGCGTGCCCGTCGACGCCGACACCGTCCGGGCGCTGCACGACCACGGGCGTGGGCTCGTGGTGGTCGACGAGGCCTACGTCGAGTTCGGGGGCACGTCCGCCCGGGCGCTGCTCGACGAGCTGCCGCGGCTCGTCGTCACGCGGACGTTCTCCAAGGCCTACCGTCTCGCCGGGCTGCGGCTCGGCTACCTGCTGGGCCACGACTGGGTCGTCGACGACGTGCGCAAGGTCCGGCTTCCCTACCACCTCGACGCCGTGAAGCAGGTGGCCGGGTGCGTGGCCATCGACCAGCGTGAGGCACTGCTCGACCACGTCGACCGGGTGGCTGCAGAACGCGACCGGCTGGCCGCGGGACTGGCCGCTCTCGACGGCGTGACGGTCTGGCCATCCACCGCCAACTTCCTGCTCTTCCGCACCGGAGCTGCAGGGGTCTTCGATGGTCTGCTGCGCCACGGCGTGCTCGTCCGGGACTTCTCGACCAAGCCCCGGCTCGAGGGATGCCTGCGCGTCACCGTCGGCACCCCCACCGAGAACGATGCCTTCCTCGAGGCGCTCACCGACGTCCTTCAGGAGATCCGATGAGCCGCACGTCGACCGTCACCCGGCAGACCGGCGAGACGAGCATCCGCGTCACCGTCGACCTCGACGGCACCGGCACCACCGACGTCGCGACCGGCGTGCCGTTCTTCGACCACATGGTCAGCCAGCTCGGCCGCCACGGCCGCTTGGATCTCACGGTCGCCGCGGACGGCGACCTCGAGGTCGATGCCCACCACACCGTCGAGGACGTCGGCATCGCCCTCGGCCAGGCGCTGGCCGAGGCCTGGGGCGACCGCGCCGGTGTCGAGCGGTTCGGCGACGCGACGGTCCCGATCGACGAGGCGCTGACGCGCGTCGCCCTGGACCTGTCGGGCCGGCCCTACCTCGTCTACGAGGTCGACACGCCGGTCGAGCTGATCAACGGCACGTTCGAGACGACCCTCGTCAAGCACTTCTTCGAGTCGGTCGTCGCCAACGCCCGCTTCACCCTGCACGTCACGAACCTCGCGGGCGACAACAGCCACCACATCCACGAGTCCGTCTTCAAGGCGGTGGCCGTGGCGCTGCGGCGCGCCGTCGCCGTGACCGGCCAGGGCGTGCCCTCGACGAAGGGTGTGCTGCAGTGAGCGGTGCCGCCCGCCCGCGGGTCGCAGTGCTCGACTACGGCGCCGGCAACGTCCGGTCGGCGCAGCGCGGACTCGAGCATGCCGGTGCGGACGCGTTCGTGACCGTCGACGCCGACGCGGCGCGCCGGTCCGACGGGCTGGTCGTCCCCGGCGTCGGGCACTTCGCGACCTGCCTCGACGGTCTGCGTGCGGCCGGCCTCGAGACGGTCGTGCGGGACTGGGTCGGGGCCGACCGCCACGTCCTCGGCATCTGCGTCGGCATGCAGCTGCTCTACGAGCACAGCGACGAGGGAGACACCGAGGGGCTCGGCATCCTGCCCGGCCGGGTGCTGCGTCTGCCCGACGATGCGGTGGTGCCGCACATGGGCTGGGACGTGGTCGACGCCGTCGACACGGCCGCCGGCGACCCGCTCCTCGACGGCGTGGCGGGGGAGCGGTGCTACTTCGTCCATTCCTACTACGCCCAGCCGTCGGAACGTCGGGCACGTCGTCGGGACCTGCAGCTACGGCGGGGTCGACTTCCCCTGCCTCGTCCGTGTCGGCAACGTGGTCGGGACCCAGTTCCACCCGGAGAAGTCCGCCGAGATCGGCGGTCACCTCCTCCGCAACTGGGTCGCCGGGGTCTGAACACCGGCGTCGTCGTCCGCGGGGCGCGGCAGCCGTACCACGAACCGTGTCCCGCCGCCCTCCCGGTCCTCGATCGCGAGCGTGCCGCCGTGGACGGCCACGAACCGATCCACGAGATAGAGCCCGAGCCCGACGCCCTGCCATCGGGTCGCGGCCGGTCCGGCCTGCTCGAAGGGCTGCAGGATCGCCGCGCGCGACTCCGCGGGCACACCGACGCCGCGATCCTCCACCGCGAGGACCGCCCGGTCGCCGTCGGGGTAGCAGTGACAGGTCACCTCGCTGCCGGTTGGCGCATGCTTGCGCGCGTTGTCGAGAAGATTGCCCACGACGTGACGGAGGAGGGCCTCGCTCATGGCGACCGACGTCGCCGACGCGACGACACGGATGTCGATGTCCGTCCCCGCGGCCAGGGTGGTGGCCACGTCGGACGCGACCTCGTCGAGACGGCACTCCGCCGCCCGCCGTGGGCCAGCGGTCATCTCCAGCCGCTTCAGGTCGAGGAGCTGCCCCGTGATCCCCGCGATGCGTGCGAGCGACAGGTCCAGTCCGTCGAGAAGCTCGTGTTCCCGTTCGGGCGTCAGCCGGTCCCGATAGCGCTGGAGCGTCTGGGACGAGGCCGTGGCGACCGCCAAGGGCGCCCGCAGGTCGTGGGCCACGGCGGCGAGGACCATCGACTTCAGCTCGTCCTCGGTACGCAGTCGGTCCACGAGGCGGCCGCGGTCAAGGGCGGCCGAGGCGATGAGCGCCAGCCCGCGCAGCAGCGCCGCGTCGTCGGCGTCGAACCGTCGGCTCAGCCCCCGCCGGTCGCGGACCACGAGCCACACCGGAGGATCGGCCGCCGGCAACGGCTCGCTCAGCGTGCCCGGTGGCCCCGGTTCCGGCGCCAGCACGGCGTCGCCGCAACCCAGCAGGTCCCGGGCGGCGGCGAGGACGCGCGTGTCGATCTCGGCCGGCGCGACCTGGGCCTGCACGTCGTCGGCGACCCGCAGCAGGTCCTGCAGCCGTGCCTGGGTGATCGTCGAGCGCGCCAGCAGCCGCGCGCCGGCAGCCAGCACGGCGGTCATGCCGGCGAGCCACCAGGTCGACAGGCCCCCGTCGAGCAGCGCGACGCCGAAGAGGAGCCCCGCACCGGTCACGACGGCGAACTCGCCGATGTCGCCCGCGAGGGTCCCGGCTCCGTCGCCCGAGCCGCTCCCACCCCGCCGGTCGCCGTGCAGCAGTCGCAGCAGCACCATCACGCTCGTACGGGAGGAGAGCCAGAACACGAAGACGCCGACGACCGCCGCGGTCACCGGCGCACCGCCGAGGGTGGACACCGCGGCGGCCGCCAGCACGGCCACCCCGAGGGCGACCACCGTCGCCGCCCGGTTGAAGGCGACGGTCATCGGCGAGCGCGTCCGCATCTTCGCCACGGGCGGCAGCAGCTGGAGCAGCCCGAACGCCAGGAATGTCCCGGCCGTCCCGGCGAGCACGGTCAGCGGGCCCGGCAGGACCAGCAGCGCCGGGACGGCCACCGCCTCGACGGGGACGATCACGGCCGAGTCCCGGCGGTAGCTGACGATCAGCGGCGACGCTTCGGTCAGGGCCCAGGCGATCGCCACGGCCAGCGCCTCGACGGCCCCGGGAGTCCCGGTCGACGGTCGCCAGACCGCCCCGGCCACCACGAAGGTGATCAGCGCGGTCGCTGCGAGGACGAGCACGAACGCGCGAGCACCGACCGGGGCCTTCCGGCTCGTGACGGGTTCTGCGGCCACGCTCGCCCTCCCGTGCCCCGCGGTCGATGACCGGACGTGCTGACCCAGCGCGTACCGTAGAGTCTTCGCGACCCCGTGTCACCGCACCTCGACGAGCCCCACCATGCCTCTGACCCTCTACCCGGCCGTCGACATCCGGGACGGCCGTGCCGTCCGGCTCACGCAGGGCCGTGCTGACGCGGAGACCGTCTACGACGACGACCCGGTGACGGCAGCGAAGCGGTGGGCCGATGCCGGCAGCGAGTGGCTCCACGTCGTCGACCTCGACGCGGCCTTCACGGGCGAGCCGAGGAACCGTCACCTCATCGCCGCCATCGTCGAGGCCACGGGATGCCGGGTGCAGGCGTCCGGAGGTGTCCGGACCCTGGCGGACGTCGAGAACGCACTCGAGTACGGCGCGCAGCGGGTCGTGATCGGCACGATGGCCCTGAAGAACCCCGACTTCGTGCGTGAGGTCCTCGACCGGGTCGGCCCCCGCATCGCGGTGGGTCTCGACGCCCGGGGGCACACGCTGCAGGCGCGTGGCTGGACCGAGGAGGCCGGCGACCTCTTCGAGGCGCTGGCGACGTTCACCGAGATGGGCGTGCCCCGCTTCGTGTACACGGACGTGGCCCGCGACGGGATGCTGCAGGGTCCGAACGTCGACATGCTCGCGCAGGTGGCCGACGCCACGACGGCGCACGTCACCGCGTCGGGGGGCGTTGCGAGCCTCGACGACCTGCGGACCCTGGCCGGCTGTCACGAGCGGGTCGACGCGGCCATCGTCGGCAAGGCCCTGTACGCGGGTGCGTTCTCGATCGAGGACGCACTCGAGGTGACCTCGTGACCGGCGCGGCCGGCACGGACCGGGGGCTCGCCGCGCGTGTCATCCCGTGCCTCAACGTCACCGCGGGGCGGGTCGTCAAGGGGATCCAGTTCGTCGACCTCCGCGACGCCGGGGACCCGGTCGAGCTGGCCAAGGTCTACGACGCCGAGGGAGCCGACGAGCTCGTGTTCCTCGACATCACCGCCTCCTCCGACAACCGGGCGATCATGCACAACGTCGTGGCGCGGACCGCCGAGCAGGTCTTCATCCCCCTGACGGTCGGCGGCGGGATGCGCACGGTCGCCGACGCCCGCGCGATGCTGCACGCCGGTGCCGACAAGGTCGCCTTCAACACGGCGGCGGTGTCGCGCCCCGAGGTGCTCAGCGAGGCGGGGGACGCCCTCGGCTCCCAGAGCATCGTCGCGGCGATCGACGCGCGCCGGCGCGACCCGGACGACCCGGGTGGCGGCTGGGAGGTGTTCGTCCATGGCGGACGGACGCCCACGGGCCGCGACGCCGTGGCCTGGGCGGTGGAGTGCGCCGACCGGGGCGCGGGCGAGATCCTGCTCACCTCGATGGACCGCGACGGGACGAAGACGGGGTTCGACGTCGCGCTGCTTCGGGCCGTCACGGATGCGGTCCGGATCCCGGTGATCGCGTCCGGCGGCGCCGGCACCGCCGAGCACATGGCCGCCGGGATCCGGGACGGCCACGCCTCCGCCGTGCTCGCCGCGTCGATCTTCCACTTCGGTGAGCTGCGGATCGCCAACGTCAAGCGGGCCATGGCCGCCGCGGGCATCCCCGTCCGGCTGCCCACGGGGCGCTGAGCCTCCACGCGTTCGGACCCGCCGCACGCGCTTTTCCCGCCCTGCCCCTCCCAGAAACCGCGACATCTCACGGTTCCTGGACGGGCGTCGACGACGGGAAGATCGGCAGACCGCCCTCGGCCGCCAGCGGGTCGTCGAGTGAGCCGCTGCTGGGACACGTGTCGGCGCTGTTGTCGCGCGGGTATCGCATCGTCGCCGCCCAGCGGAAGGGGTGGGACAGCACCTCGAGCTCCCCGGCGGGCAGGAAGATCTTGCGTCGCGTCGAGTACCATTCGGCATCGTTGTAGAGATCGATCACGGGACCCGGGTCGGTCAGCCGGAGGTCGTCCGCCGTGGGCCCCGTCCACAGCTGCGCCCCGTTCGCGTCGGCATGCTTGCGGAAGTAGCCGGTCACGGAGGGGTCGGCGAGTGACTGGAACGCGAGATCGATCTCGAACTCGTCGGGGACCTCGGCGAAGCTGTGCGGCTTGGTGAACTGCCACTCGAGGGTGTAGCCGCCGTTCCGGGTGCGCTGCAGCCGCACGATGCGCAGGTCGGCGCGGGCCGGGCCGATCGGCTGCGCGTCGTCGATCGCCATGGTGTCGCCGGCAGGGTCGCCGCACCGGGAGTTCGCCGGGAACGCCATCACATCCGTCGGCGTGGCTGGCACGGTGGGGGTCTCGGCGGGCGGTGGGTTGACGATGACCGGCGCCCGTGTCGGCTGCTCGGTCACTGACCAGCCGACGAGCCCGAGCAGCACGACGGCCACGGTGGCCACGCCCGTGCGCATGATTCGCTGCCGTCGCACACGGCGCACCACCGCCTCGAAGTCGAGCGGCCCGGCGGGCGGCCCGGCGGCGCGCTGCAGTTCGTTGCGAAGGTCAGGAGGCATCATCGAGCACCTCCGCGTCGTGGGTGAGATCGACCACCAGCGCCCTGCCGGTGACTCCCAGGTCGTCGCGCAGGTTCTCGAGCGCACGCGACACGTAGGTCTTGACCGACGAGGGGGCGATGTCCATGGCGTCGGCGACCTGGGCCGTGGACAGGTCGGCGTAGTAGCGCAGGACCAGCGCGGTTCGCTGGCGCGTCGGGAGCCGTGACACTGCTCGGCGTAGCGCGACGGCGTTGGCCGTGTCGGGGTCCACATGGCCGTGGATCACGGGACCGCTCCGCTGTCGGATGCGGGCCCGCAGCGCGGCCTTGCGCCGGCGGAAGTGTGAGTTCGCGAGGTTGACGGCGACCCGGTGCACCCAGGCACCGGGCGCCGCCATCTGCGACACGGTGGACCACCGGCGAACCGTCCTCACGAGCGCCTCCTGTGCGAGGTCCTCGGCCACGTCCCGGTCACCGCAGTACAGCGTCAAGGTGCCCACCAGCCGCGGAAACTCACGGTGGCAGAACATCTCGAGCTGCTCGTCCCCCTCCACGATCCCTCCTGCGCTGGCCGGGTCCGCACCGCGGACCCGGCCGACGTCGTCCAACGCCGGGACGGTCCCGTCAGTGGTAGGCGGGCCGCCGCGCCTGCGCGTAGCGGGCCGCATACCCGAGCGATGCCGCCACGACGGCCGTCAGGGCGAGCGCAACCACGAGCCAGGCGAGCGAGACCACCGCACCGCTGGTCGCTGCGTCGACCGCGGGCTGGGCCCCGCCCGTCACCGCCTGTTGGCCTCCGGTCTCCCCGAGGTTCCCCGGGTAGGGGCCCTCGACCACGTGGGCGAAGGCGGCCGTCGCGGTGCCCGCGAGCGTCATCAGTGCCGCCGTGATGGCCAGGATGATCTGTCGTGCCGTGCGCATCGTTGCTCCCTCTCCTCGTGCCCGGCCACGCTGACCGAGCATCACACAGACGCACGAGCCGGGAGGGGGGATGACGGACCCGATTCGAGAATCTCGGTGAACGCACGGCCGCGTGCGGTCGAGCTGGGCGCCGATCCGCGCGGCGTTCCGACAGACGGCGCGGCGTGGATGCGGCAGGGTGCGAGTGATGGCGATCGCCGCCGACGGCGGCGAGACGGCCGACGCGTCCGGTCCGGCCCGGACGTTTGCCCACGCCGGTCAGCTTGCGATACAGCCGCCGGCGCCGGCGCTCCCCCCGGAACTCGTTGGCCAGCACCCTCGGCGGGACGACGCCGCGTCGGCCGACGGGTAGAGCTGCGCAGCCAGCTCCTGCACGAACGCGCTGGCTGGCGCGGCTGGGGGAGGGGCCGCCCCACGAGGTCGACGGGGCGCCCGCCACACCCGAAGGGTGCGAGGCGCCCCCCGGGACGCCGCACGGCCTGCGGGGACCCGGCTGTCCCCGGGGGCGTCCGTCTGGCTGATGACGTGGCGCCGCCCACGGCCGCCCATCCCCGAAAGCCGCGAGATGTCAGGGTTCCGGTCGCGGGTGGGGCGCCGCGCCGGTCGCCTGCCCGAGCGCGTCCGCCACCGCCGCCGGCACGTCGCGCCGGCCGACCGTTCGTGGCAGCTGCTCACGGGCGCAGCGCGGGCAGCGGATCATCGGGAGGCGGAACGTCGCCGTGACCTCACCGACGCCCTCGATCACCACGCGGACGGACCGCAGCGTCTGTCGGGGAGGCAGGTGCAGGCCCGTGCCGCAGCTCGCGCACCGCTCGTCGCGCCACGGCAGGCCCCGGCGGGCCACCAGCGCCGTCGACTGCAACGCGTCGGTGACCTCGCCCGCGAGGTCGCCGGCCACCGAGGGTGCGTGGCCGGAGGCGCACGCCCGCAGCGGGATCCGGGCGAACGTCACGGTGGCCGCCCCGGCCGCGCCGGTCCTCTCACCGGTCCAGGTCACCTCCTGCGCCTCACCGCAGACCGGGCACGACGCCGGGTTGCTCATCGGCCGGCCGGCCCGTCCACGAGCGCGAGCGCCCGTGCCGCTGCGTCCTCCGGCGAGCTGGCGGGGCGGATACCCGGCCGTGCGAGGTCCCAGGTGCCGAGCCCGACGACCGGCACCCCCGTCTTGATCGCCAGTGCGATCTCCGAGAGGGTCCCGAACGCGCCGCCGACCGCGACGACCGCGTCCGCGGTCCGCACCACCAGGCCGTTGCGCAGCTCTCCGAGCCCGGTCGGGATCGCCACGTCGACGTAGGGGTTCGCCGCTGCGCGGTCCGTGCCCGGCAGGATCCCGAGCGTCAGGCCGCCCGCCTCCGACGCTCCCTGGCAGGCCGCCTCCATCACGCCGCCGAGTCCGCCGCACACGACGATCGCCCCCGCCTGCGCCAGCGCCCGGCCGAGACGGCGGGCGTGATCATGCTGGAGCTCGTCCGCCTCGCCGGCACCGACCACGGCCACGTACGGCACGCCGGTCACCACGGCAGAGGCACCGACACGGCACCGAAGGAGCCCGGCTGGATCCGGAGGTCGTGGGTGATCGTCGTGGTGCTGACCCGCGACCAGACGAGCAGGCTGGCGACGAACAGCGCGGCGAGCACGAGGACGAGCGAGCCGATGACGATCCCGCCGATGGCCAGGCCGTCACCGGTCTGGTCCGGGGAACGACGGATCTCCCGGTGGGCGATGATCCCGAGGACGATCGCGGCGATCGCTCCGATGACGCCCATGCCCGCGAAGACCAGCGTCGGCAGCGATGCGATCGCGACCACCAGCGAGGCGACCGCCTTGCCGTTGAGCGGCCGGGCCACCTCGCCCGACGCTGCCGATCCGGCCGGGGGCCGCCAACCAGCGCCGGCCGGCGGCACCTGGTGCGTGCGCGCGGTGGCGACCGGCGGCGGGAGCTCGACCGGATCGGTGACCCTGCTGCCGCCCGACGCGGCATGGTCGGTCCACTGCAGGCCGTCCCACCAGCGGTACTCGTGGCGTCGTCGCGGGTCCGGGTACCACCCCGGCGGACTCGTCACGGTTGCCTCCTCGCGTCGCGCCGACCGTGGCAGGCAATGGTAGAGCGCCTCCCCGCTGGAGTGCGGGGGCTCGGCCGGTAGGATCCCCGCGCCACGGACCCCGGACACTCGAGACGCACGATGCCGCTCACCGACACGCAGCTCGCGGAGCTGAAGTTCGACGACAAGGGCCTCATCCCGGCCGTCGTGCAGCAGCACGACACCGGTGAGATCCTCATGGTCGCGTGGATGAGCCCCGAATCGCTGTCCATGACGCTCGACACGGGTGAGACGGTGTTCTGGTCCCGATCGCGCCAGGAGCTGTGGCACAAGGGCGCGACCTCCGGCAACACGCAGCCGGTGACGGAGATCCTGTACGACTGCGACGGCGACACGCTGGTCGTCAAGGTCGACATCGGCGAGGACCAGGTCGCCTGCCACACGGGCGAGCGCACCTGCTTCTTCCGCCGGCTCGACGACGTGTCGTGACGGCGGCCGTCCGACCGACCCGCGACGAGTTCCTCCGGCTCGCGGGCGACCACGGCGTCATCCCGGTCTGGCGGGAGGTCCTCGCCGACCTCGAGACGCCCCTGTCGGTCTACGCGAAGCTCTCCGGGACCGGGCCCACCTTCCTGCTCGAGTCCGCCGAGCACGGCCAGCGGTGGGGGCGCTACTCGTTCGTGGGGACCGACCCGTTCCTCGTCCTCGAGGGGCGTGACGGCGAGGTGCGCTGGCGCGGGGAGCCGCCGGCGGCCGCGCGCGACGCCACCGGCCCCCTCGACGCGCTCGACAAGGCGACCCGTGCCCTGCGCGCGCCGCAGCTGGTCGACCTGCCGCTGCATGGCGGTGCCGTCGGTGTCATCGGGTACGACGCCATCCGCGAGATCGAGGACATCCCGGCCACCGGCGAGGACGACCTCGGCCTCCCCGACGTCCTCATGGTCTTCCCGCGACACGTCATCGGGCTCGACCACCTGCGGCAGTCCATGACGATCGTGACGAACGTCGTCATCGGTGACGACCCGGCGGCTCAGTACGACGAGGCGGTCGCGGCGACCGAGGCGGTCCTCGAGCGGCTGGCCAGCGCCACCCCGTCGCGCCCCGTCGACCCCCCTACGCCCCAGCGCGTCGAACGTGTCCCGTCCAACATGGCCCCCGAGGACTACGAGGCCATGGTCGAGCGGGTCAAGGCGTACATCCGGGCCGGTGACACGTTCCAGACGGTCGTCAGCCAGCGGTTCGCGCTCGAGACGGCGGCGGACCCCTTCGACCTGTACCGGGTGCTGCGGGTGATCAACCCGTCGCCGTACCTGTTCCTGTTCGACTTCGAGGACTTCCAGATCGTCGGGTCGTCGCCGGAGGCACTGGTCCAGGTCCACGGGCGGCACGTCGAGACGTGGCCCATCGCGGGGACGAAGCCGCGCGGCGAGACACCGCAGGAGGACCGCGAGCTCGAGCGCGAGCTGCTGGCGAGCGCCAAGGAGCGCGCCGAGCACGTCATGCTCGTGGACCTGGGCCGCAACGACCTCGGCCGCGTCTGTGAGGTCGGGTCCGTCCACGTCGACGAGATGATGGGGATCGAGCACTACTCCCACGTCATGCACCTCGTCAGCTCCGTGACGGGCACGCTCCGGGAGGGTCTCGGACCGGTGGACGTGCTCCGCGCCGTCTTCCCGGCGGGGACCGTCTCGGGGGCTCCGAAGGTCCGGGCGATGGAGATCATCGACGAGCTCGAGCCCACCCGCCGCGGGCCGTACTCCGGGGCGGTCGGCTACATCGACTTCTCCGGCAACCTCGACACCTGCATCGCGATCCGCACCGTCGTGCTGAAGGACGAGGTCGCCTACGTGCAGGCCGGCGCCGGGATCGTCGCCGACTCGAAGCCGCAGGCGGAGGAGGAGGAGACCCGCAACAAGGCGCGGGCCGTCCTCGCCGCCGTGCGTGCGGCCGAACGGCTCCGCGAGGCGTAGCGGTGCCCGCTACCGCTCGCTGCGTCCGGCCGTCACGCGCGGCGCCACCTACGGCCGCTCGGCGACCCCCTCACCGTGGACCATCAGCTCCTCGACCTCCGGATGCTGGCTCCGCTCGTGGAGGTCGTAGATCCGCTCGGTCTCCTGCTCCTCCATCTCGGTGAAGAGGTCCGAGAGTGCGATCCAACGCTTCCCCATGCCTGCCTCCCTGTTCAGACGGTCCAAGGATCTTCGCGGCCGACCTCGTGCCACGGCACGGCCGCACGGACAACTCGGGCAGAACGATCGTCCGGGGTGCCATCACCCATCCGGCCAGGCGCCGCCACCCTGGGCGGTTCCACGCGCGCGACCTGCGACGTGGAGGGCACCGGTCCGCGGCCGTAGGATGCGGCGCGACGCGACCCGGCAGGTGACGGTGACGACGTACCTCGACGACCTCCTCGACGCCGCCCGGCAGCGGGTCATCCGTGCCCGCCGGGAGGAACCCGTCGAGCGCCTCCGCGAGCGCGCGCTGGCGACGCCGGCACCGCCGAGCTTCCGGGACGCCCTCGCCGGCGCCGGCGTCGCCGTCATCGCGGAGGTCAAGCGGGCGTCCCCGTCGCGCGGCGACCTTGCCCCTGGCCTCGACGCCGCCGCGCAGGCGCGCGCCTACCGGGACGGCGGTGCCGCCGCCGTCTCCGTGCTCACCGAGCCCACCCGGTTCAAGGGCAGCCTCGACGACCTCGCGGCGGTCGCGCGCCTCGGCGTGCCGGCACTGCGCAAGGACTTCGTCGTCGACCCCTACCAGGTGATCGAGGCACGGGCGGCAGGGGCGGCCGCCGTCCTGCTCATCGTCGCCGCGCTCGACGACGACACCCTCGCGGCCCTCGTCGAGGAGGCCCGTGCCGCCGGGATCGACACGCTCGTGGAGATCCACGACGAGGCCGAGCTCGCCCGTGCCGTGCGCATCGGTGCGCGGGTCGTCGGGGTCAACGCCCGCGACCTGCGTACCTTCGAGGTGCACCGTGACGCGTTCGCACGGCTGCGGCCGGCGCTGCCGGCTGGCACCCTCGCGGTCGCCGAGTCCGGCATCCGCGACGCCGACGACGTCCGGGCGGCGGCCGCCCAGGGCGCCGACGCCGTGCTGGTGGGGGAGTCGCTCGTGACCGCGCCCGATCCCCAGGCAGCCGTCGCCGCGCTCGTCGCCGCGGGCCACCCCGCCACCACGAAGGGCACCGCATGACCGCGAACCCGACCCCCCGCCCCGGCTACTTCGGCCGCTTCGGTGGGCAGTACGTCCCCGAGGCGCTCTCAGGCGCGCTGGCGGAGCTCGAGCAGGCCTGGACCGACGCGTGCGCCGACCCGGCCTTCACCGAGGAGCTCGACCGGCTCCGTCGCGACTACGGCGGCCGCCCGACCCCCCTCTACCTCGCCGAGCGCCTGTCGGCCGAGGCCGGGCTGACCATCTACTGCAAGCGCGAGGACCTCGCCCACACCGGCAGCCACAAGCTCAACAACGTGGTCGGGCAGGCGCTGCTCGCCCGGCGGATGGGCAAGCCGCGGCTGATCGCCGAGACCGGTGCCGGCCAGCACGGCGTCGCCACCGCGACGGCCGCCGCGCTGTTCGGACTGGACTGCACCGTCTACATGGGCGCCGAGGACTGTCGGCGTCAGCGGCTCAACGTCGTGCGGATGCAGCTGCTCGGCGCCGAGGTCGTCCCCGTCGAGTCCGGGACCCGCACGCTCAAGGACGCGATCAACGAGGCGATGCGCGACTGGGTCACCAACGTCGCGACGACCCACTACCTCATCGGATCGGCGATGGGGCCGCATCCGTTTCCCACGATCGTCCGCGAGCTGCAGCGCATCATCTCGATCGAGTCGAAGCAGCAGTACGCCGAGCACGTCGGCGACCCGGCGGCGCTGCCCGACGCGGTCGTCGCCTGCGTCGGCGGCGGCTCGAACGCCATCGGGTCCTTCGCCGAGTACATCGACGACCCGGCGGTACGGCTGATCGGCGTCGAGGCCGCCGGGGCCGGCCTCGGCACGGGCCGGACGGCCGCGACGATCACGGAGGGGCGCGAGGCCGTCCTGCACGGTGCCCGCTCGGTGGCACTCGTCGACGACGACGGACAGGTCCTGCCCGCCCACAGCGTGTCCGCCGGTCTCGACTACCCGGGTGTCGGGCCCGAGCACGCCATGCTCGCCGACTCGGGTCGGGCCGTCTACGTGGCGGCGAGCGACGAGGAGGCCCTCGACGGCTTCCGTCGCCTGTCGGAGCTCGAGGGGATCATCCCGGCGCTCGAGCCGGCCCACGCGATCGGCTGGCTGCTGCGTCACGGCCGCGAGACGCTCGGGGAAGGGGCCAGCGTCGTGCTGACCGTGTCGGGGCGCGGGGACAAGGACGTCGACGAGGTCGTCCGTGTCGCCGGCTGGAAGGTCGGCGTCGAGGTCGCGGAGGAGGGGGCATGAGCGCCGCCGACGTGGGCGTGGCCGGCGGCAGCGAGGCCGCCGGCGCCGACCGGGTGCGTGGTGCGTTCGCCGCCGCCCGGGCCGACGGTCGGGCCGCGCTCGTCATCTACCTGCCGGCCGGCTACCCCGACATGGAGACCTCGCAGGCGTGTCTCGAGGCCGCGGCCGAGGCCGGGGCGGACCTGCTCGAGGTGGGCTTCCCGTTCTCGGATCCCATGATGGACGGCCCGACGATCCAGGCGGCGTCCCAGGCGGCGCTCGACCACGGCTACCACGTCTCGGACGACCTGCTCATGTGCGCCACGCTCACCGAGCGGATCGCCGTCCCCGCCGTCACGATGACCTACGTGACGATCGCCGACGCCCACGGCTACGAGCGGTTCGCCGAGGAGCTCGTCGCGGCCGGACTCGCGGGCGCGATCCTGCCGGATCTTCCGGCTCCCGAGGCCGACCCGTGGCTCGCCGAGGCGCGTGCCCAGGGCCTCGCCACGATCTTCCTCGCCTCGTCGGTGTCCACCGATGCGCGGCTCGACGCGATCGCGAGCACCAGCACGGGCTTCGTCTACGCGACGTCCGTGCTCGGGGTGACCGGCGTCCGGGACACGGTCGCCGATGCCCGCGAGCTCGTCGGCCGCATCCGTGCCCGGACCGACACACCCGTCGCGGTCGGGATCGGCGTGTCCAACCGCGAGCAGGCCGCGGACGTGGCCAGCTACGCCGACGGTGTCATCGTGGGCTCGGCCGTCGTGCGGGCTGCCGGCGACGGTGAGCCGGCCGGCGCGCCGGCGCGGGTGGCCCGCCTCGTCGCCGAGCTCCGGGCCGGTGTCGAGTCGGCGGGTGGCTGAGCCGCGGCTCGTCCCGCCGCCGCGGCGGCTCGTGCCGCCGCCGCTGCGTCCCGGGGACCGGGTCGCGGTCGTGGCGCCCTGCAGCCCCGTGCTGCCCCACACCCTGGAGCCGGGGCTGGCGGTGCTGCGTCGCTGGGGGCTCGAGCCGGTCGTCATGCCCCACGTCGGCGACCGACACGGGCACCTCGCCGGGACGGACGAGGCGCGCATCGCCGATCTCGACGCAGCCTTCTCCGACCCGTCGCTCCGGGCGGTGTGGGCCGTGCGGGGCGGGTACGGGCTCACGCGCGTCGTCGACCGTCTCGACTGGGACGCGCTGGCCGATGACCCGGTGTGGCTGGTGGGGTTCAGCGACGTGACCGCGCTGCACCAGGCGGCCTGGAGGCGCCTGCGTCTGGTCAGCTGCCATGGACAGTTCGTCGGCCGCCTCCACAAGCAGCGGGGCGCCGGACTGGGGCTGCTGCGGCGTCTGCTCTTCGGCGAGCAGGGCCAGGTCCGCCTGCCGATCGCGGAGCACGGCGGGTCGGTCCTCGCCGCCGGCACGGCACGGGGGCCGCTGGTCGGCGGCAACCTCGCCGTCACCTGCGCCCAGATCGGCACGGCGGAGCAGCTCGACACGCGGGGCGCCGTGCTGCTGCTCGAGGAGGTCGGCGAGGCCCCCTACGCCGTCGACCGGCTGCTGACCCAGACCGCACGGGCCGGGCTCCTCGACGCCGCGGCGGCGGTCGTCTGTGGCACGTTCGTGAGCTGCGACCCGCCGCCCGACCGGCCCTCGGGCACCGTGGACGAGGTCCTGGCGGACCACCTCGCCGGCCGTGGCATCCCGGTCGTGACGGGACTACCGCTGGGACACACGGACCGGCAGCTGCCGCTCCTCCTGGGCGGCGACGCGACACTCGATACGGTAGAGGGTGCCCTCCGCGTCCGCGTGCCCGACGCCGCCTGAGACGCGTTCGTCACCGGTCGGACCGAACCGCGCAACCCCATGCGCCCGGACACCCGGCCGTCGGATGCGGTTGGCATCCCCCGGACGAGCACCTACGGTGGAGATCGTAGGTGTGACGTACGTCCCCCTCCTCGTCGCACCAGGTCGAGCGATCGGGTGAGCCGATCCGCTGCGACATGCCTGCGGCGCCCTCGCACGGCGCGCCCGGCCCATCCGTCCCGCGAACGATCCCCGCGCCGACGCCGACCACCTGCCCACGCCCACGGAGAGTGCTGTGAGCCAGATACAGGTCAGCAACCTCACGAAGATCTTCGGAAACCATCCCGAGCGGGCCCTCGAGGCCCTCGATGCCGGGAAGGGGAAGGACCAGATCCTCGAGGAGACCGGACAGGTCGTCGCCGTGAACAACGTGTCCTTCGACGTGGAGCAGGGGGAGCTCTACGTCGTCATGGGTCTGTCCGGCTCGGGGAAGTCGACCGTCGTGCGCATGCTCAACCGGCTGATCGAGCCGACCTCGGGATCGGTGCAGATCGACGGTGAGGAGGTCGGGACCATGGGGGCCGAGCAGCTCAGGCGGCTGCGGATGAGCAAGATGAGCATGGTCTTCCAGCACTTCGCCCTGTTCCCGCACCGCACCGTCTGGGAGAACGCGGCCTACGGGCTGCGTGTGCAGGGCGTCGGCGAGGCCGAGCGGCGCGAGCGTGCCGAGACCGCGCTCGAGCGGGTCGGGCTGCACGGCTGGGGTGACTCACAGCCGCAGGAGCTGTCCGGCGGCATGCAGCAGCGGGTCGGGCTGGCCCGCGGGCTTGCCACCGACGCCGACATCCTGCTCATGGACGAGCCCTTCAGCGCCCTGGATCCGCTCATCCGCCGCGACATGCAGGACCTGCTCGTCGAGCTCCAGCGGGAGCTGCACCGCACCATCGTCTTCATCACCCACGACCTGAACGAGGCGATGCGGCTCGGCGACCGCATCGTCGTCATGAAGGACGGCGCCGTCGTCCAGATCGGTACGGGCGCCGAGATCATCGCCGAGCCAGCGAACGACTACGTCGCCGATTTCGTCGCCGACGTGGACCGCTCCCGGGTGCTGACCGCCGAGATGGCGATGCGCAAGCCCCGCAACACCGCCCGACCCGACGAGTCGCCCCGGGACGTGCTGCGCAAGCTCGAGGACATGGAGGCCAACGGCATCTACGTCGTCGACCCGCGGGGCCGGATCGTCGGGGTCGCCCGCGACGACCGCCTCGCGCGGGCCGTCAAGGACGGCGTCGCGCACGTGAAGGACATCGTCATCGACGCCTACGCGACGGCGCGCCCGGACACCCCCCTGGCCGACCTGTCCGGCCTGGCCGCCCAGAACACCGTGCCCATCGCCGTCGTCGACCCGGAGGACGACCGGCTCGTCGGCGTCGTCTCCCGCCCCGCGCTGCTGTCGGCTCTCGCCGGAGAGGACACGATCAATGCTTAGTGCACTCATCGCCCAGGTGATCCCCGAGGTCGACCTGGCCTCCCCGCTCTCCACGTTCATCGACTGGTTCAAGGCGTGGATCGTCTTCGACTGGGTGCAGATCGCGATCGGCTGGCTCGTCGGCAAGGTCGAGTTCGTGCTGACCTGGCCGCCGGCGCTGGCGATGGTGATCATCCTCGCCGCGATCGCCTGGCTGGTCCGCAACTGGAAGTTCGGACTGGTCGCCCTGGTCGCGTTCGGGCTCATCGACTCGATGGGCTTCTTCGAGCAGACGATGCAGTCGCTGGCGCTCGTGCTCGTGGCCACGATCCTGGCCGTCGCGATCGGGGTGCCCTTCGGCATCCTGGCGGCGCGAAGTTCGAAGGTCAGCCTTCTGATCCGGCCGGTGCTGGACTTCATGCAGACGATGCCGGCATTCATCTACCTGCTGCTCGCCGTCATCTTCTTCGGCATCGGCCTGGTTCCCGGCGTGATCGCCTCCCTCATCTTCGCGATGCCACCGGCGGTGCGACTCACCGAGCTCGGGATCCGGCAGGTCGACAGCGAGGTCGTGGAGGCCGCGGAGGCCTTCGGCGCGAAGCCGTCCGAGGTGCTCCGTCAGGTCCAGCTGCCGCTCGCCATGCCGACGATCATGGCCGGCGATCAACCAGGTCATCATGCTCTCCCTGTCGATGGTGGTCATCGCGGGCATGGGCGGCGCGCCGGGGCTCGGTACCGAGGTCGTGCGGGCCGTCACCCGGCTGCAGGTCGGCCTCGGCCTCACCAGCGGCCTCTCGGTCGTGATCCTGGCCATCTACCTCGACCGCACCACCTCCGCCGTCACGTCCGGATCGGGCAGCGCGGCGGCGGCCTGACCAGCGAACCAACACACCTCACGCGAAACAACGACCACTGTCGAAAGGACATCACGTGAGTCATGCACGACGACATCTGCGCTCCGGGCGCGGACTCGGGCTGATCGGCCTGATCCTCGGAGCGCTCCTGCTGACCGCCTGCGGGGGCGGCAACGACACCGGATCCGAGTCCAGCGAAGGCACGAGCTCCTCCGAGACCGGTGCGGCAGCGTCCGAGACCGGCTCCGCCGGCGGGAACGAGGTCGCCGCGTCCTGCGACGCGGTGAACATCGGCCTCATCCCGTGGGACGAGGACATCGCGCTGACCAACCTGTGGCAGTACATCCTCGAGCAGAAGGGCTACACGGTCAAGCAGACCCAGCCCGACGTGGGTCCGCTGTACGCGGCGCTCGCCAACGGCCAGGTCGACGTGTTCTTCGACGCCTGGCTGCCGGCGACGCACTCCGACTACTGGGAGCAGTACGGCGACAAGATCGACGACCTCGGCGTCTGGTTCGACAAGGCACCGCTGACCTGGGTCGTCCCGTCCTACGTCGACGACGTGAACTCGATCGCCGACCTGAAGGGCAAGGCCGACGAGTTCGGCGGCAAGATCATCGGCATCGAGCCGGGCTCCGGCCTCATGCGGATCTCCCGCACCAAGGTCATGCCCGAGTACGGACTCAAGGACGAGTACGACCTCGTCGAGGGCTCGACGGCCGCCATGCTGGCCGAGCTGGGCAACGCGATCGAGGCCAAGGAGCCGATCGTCGTCACCCTGTGGAAGCCCCACTTCGCCTACGGCAAGTGGGACCTGAAGGACCTGAAGGACCCGAAGGGCGCGCTTGGTGAGCCCGACTCCATCCACACGCTCGCGCGGCAGGGATTCAAGGACGACTGCCCGCAGGTCGCGAAGTGGTTCAGCAACTTCACGATGAGCAACGAGAACCTGGCCAGCCTCGAGGTTGCGATCAACGAGGCCGGCGAAGGCAAGGAGATGGAGGGCGTCAAGCAGTGGGTCAGCGACAACCAGGATCTGGTTGACCAGCTGACCAGCTGATCGTCCATACCGACGCATCGATGCGGGGCGGGCCATCGTGGCCCGCCCCGCTCGTCGTTGGGTGTACACCCGTCCTGCACGCCGTCGTCGCGGAGGAAGGGTGGGCATGCACTGTCACCGGTGCGGTGCGGCGATGCCGGCCGACGCCCGCTGGTGCGGTTCGTGTGGTGCCGCGCTGCGGCCCCCCGCGGGCCACGACTCGCGTCCGTCGCCCCCGGACGCCCGCGCGATCCTGCGCTGGGTGCTGCCGGCGGGGATCGTGGGTCTGGTCGCGATGGGGCTCGTCCTCCGCGTCGTGACGGCGGGTTCCCCTGCGGGGCCGGCGGCGTCCGGGCCGGCCGGCGCCGTCACCTTGCCCTCACGCGCCGCCGGGGTCGCCCCGCCGGACCTCGTGCCCCGCGGCCCGGACACACCGGCGATCCGCTGGAGCCGGCAGCTCGAGCGGCCTGCCTGGGGTGTCGAGATCGCGGAGGGCCGCGTGTTCGTCACCATCGGCGACGAGCTGCGTGCCTACGCGGCGGACACCGGGGACATGCTCTGGGCCGCCACGACGGCCGGCAGTCCCGACGCGCCACGCTCGGCACCGCTGGCGATCGCCGACCGTGTCGTGGTCGCCCGACCCGACGGCGGCGTGACCGCCTTCTACGTCGCGACCGGCGCCCGCGCCTGGGACGCTGCGGGACGGACGTTCGACGTCGAGGCGCCCCGGCTCACGCTGGTCGCCGAAGGCGAGCCGCTGCTCGTCGCCGAGTCGGGGGGCCGCGCCATCGCTTACCGGGTCGCCGACGGGCGGCCACGCTGGCTCGTGCAGGACATCAGTGCCGTGTCGGCGTGGCTGGTCGGCGCGCCGAACCTGGTCGCGGTCCGCGGGGCCCCGACCGGTGGACGGCCCTCGACCCTGGTCGGCATCGACGTGACGACGGGCAGGCCCGCCTGGACCACACCGCTCGACGGCCGGGTCGTGCTGGCACCGGTGCAGGACGGAGGCCGGGCCGTCGTGCGGGTGGACGACCGGCTGGTGGTCGTCGACGCCCGCGAGGGAACCCTCACCCCCCTCGGCCAGGGCCGGTTCGTCGGGGCACCGGTGCTGGCCGGCGGGATGGTGGTCGTCGGGACGTTCGACGGTGTCGAGGCCCTCGGTCTCGACGGTCGGGTCCGCTGGCACGACGACAGGCCCGGGGAGGTCGTCGCGGGTCGGGGGATCGTGGCCCTGCTCCTCGAACACGGGATCCGGGTGACCGGGCTCGACGTTCGCACCGGCGACGAGCGCTTCGCCGTCACGCCGTCGGGGTGGTTCGGTGGCGAGGCGACGGACGGCAGCTCCCTGGTCCTCGTGACCTCCAGCCCGACGCGGGGTCGGCTGGAGGTCTACGACCTCGGCAGGGAGGCTCAGCTGGGGCTGGGGGCCGCGCCGCCGCTGCCGTCGCCTCCGTCGCCGGCGTCGTCGGGATAGACCCGGGTCGCCTGGTCACCCATGTCGCCAGCCACCTCGGCGAACGACTTCGGATAGGTCACGGTCGTCGGGTCGCCGTCGGAGACGAACCGCTCGTCCGGGTGCTCGTCGAGGTAGTCGACCCACTTGCGGAACTCGGGCTCGTAGGCCTGCACCCGCATGACGCTCTGCGGGTCGAAGTCCTTGTGGTGCGGTGAGCGGGTGGGCATCCAGCCGACCAGGAACGCCACGTCGTGGTGGTAGCTCGTCCCGTTCCACGACCCGTCCATCGCCAGCGCGTGGTTCTTGGGCCAGATCCCCTGCGTGAGGGTGATCGAGCGGATCGTGTAGTCGGGGACCATCGCGTTGAACTCCGCCTCCATCTTCGCCAGGTTCTCCTGCACCTGCGCGTCGGTGAGCGTGCTGAGGTCGTCGTGGTTGTAGGTGTGGTTCGACAGGTCGAAGCCGTGGTCGACCAGGTACTGGAACTTGCGCTTGATGAGGTCGCGGTCGGGCTCGCGGAACGGGGCGGGCCAGTAGAAGGCGAACACGCCCCGCGCGCGCCACGTCGGGTCCTTGCGCTGCATGTCCTCGAGGATCCCGACGGCCGAGTTCGGGTCGGGCGTCGTGCCGTCGGGGCCGAAGAACATGTGCTCCTTGTAGGAGTCGTCGAAGGTGAGCAGGACCGGGGAGGTGCCGGCCGGGATGGGGAAGGTGCCGTCGATGAACTCGGACAGGCTGATCGGCCGGTAGCCCTTGTCGTGGAGCTCCTGCAGCTGCGCCTTGAACGTCGCGAGCGAGTTCTCCCAGCGCCCGTTCGTGTCGGCGAGCTTGTGGTACTCCATGACGAGGACACGACCGATCTCGTTCACGTGAGCATCGGCCAGTTCGGCGTCGGACATCGCGGCCACGCCCGACGGCGAGGGGCTCGGCGACGGAGACGGGGAGGCTGCGGGGCTCGGCACCCCGGAGGGGCTGGCTGGGCTCGCCGGAGCGGTCGTCCCGCCGGTGGGCGCGGTGGCGGCGGGCGTCTCGCTGCTGCCCCCGGTGGTGCTGCCGGGAGATCCGGTCGCGTTCGTCGCGGCGCAGGAGGTGGCCAGCAGGCCGGCGATCAGGACCGGCAGGAGGGTGCGTCGCATCGTCAGTTGTCTCCGTGGGGTGAGGTGCCGGCGGCGTTGCCCTGATCGACGTCCACGTTGGGGCCGCCGGTCTTGGGCTGTCCGTCGTCGCCGACCGGGTAGCCCGGCCAGTGCCGGGGCTCGGCGCCGGGGGCGGGGGCGGGGTCGCGGGTGCGCGGCGGGACCTCGAAGTCCGGGTTCGCGTGCGAGATGGTTGTCGGCTCGAGTGCCTCGCGGGTGAACTGGTTGCCGGCATTCCACAGCATCCAGCCCTCGAGGCCGTTGTCGTACACGGCCCGCTTCTGGTCGCGGACGCGCTGCGGCGTGTTGTGGACGCCGAGCCAGGTGGGGGAGAAGTCCTCGATCCAGGGCCGCACCTTGGCGCGCAGCCCCTGCGAGCGCATCTGCGCCTCCTGCATCGCGTTCCAGACCGTCTCGTACGGGAAGTGCACCGGATGCGGGTACAGGCCGTAGTTCCCCGGCCCGTAGTGGGACGGATAGACCATGGGCGAGACGTAGTCGAGCTGCTCGGCGAGGCGCTCGAAGACCTGGCCGGTCCCGTCGCCGTCCCACGACCAGTTGTAGGTCGTCAGCCCGAAGATGTCGGCGGCGACCCGGACGCCGGCCCCGTGCAGCTGCTCGCGCGCCGCCGTGAGGAACTTCGTGATCACGTCCGGGTGGCGCCACTCGCTGCGGGGACGGTCGGCAGGCACGCCCGGGAAGGAGAAGAACTCCGACGGGCCGTCGCCGCCGTTCGGGAAGCGGACATAGTCGAACTGGACCTCGAGGAAACCCATCTTCGCGGCTTGTTTGCCCACGTCGATGCAGTACTGCCAGGCGGCGTCGTTGTACGGGTTGAGCCAGTACTGGCCGTCCTTGCCCTGCCACGGCTTGCCCGTGCGCGTGTCGATGACGGCGAGGTCGGGGCGCGCCTGAGCGACCTGGGAGTCCTTGAAGCAGACCACCCGGGCGATGGGGTAGCCCCCGGCGTCGCGCAGCTGCTGGATGCGCGTACGCGGGTCGAGCCCCTCACGCAGCCAGTCGGCGCCCCCACCGGCCTTCGCGGCCGGGATGTCGTCCATGTGCCAGGCCAGCTGGCCGGAGTCGTCCTTGACGTTGATGACGATCGCGTTGATCTCGGTGTTGCGCACCAGGTCCATCATGTAGTCCCAGTGCTTGCCCCAGAACGTGTACATGGTCGAGAACGCGCCGCGGACGATCGGCCACTCCTGCGGGAACGCGCGCATCTCGGACCGGACCTGGCGGATGAAGCGCAGGTCCGCCGCCGCGGTGGGCGCCACCGCCGGCGCCGGGGAGGCCGTCGGGGCGGCGCTCGGCAGGTCGGTGCGCGGCTCGGTCGGCGTGCGTGTGGCCCCAGACGCGGCCGGGGCCGAGGTGTCCGGGCCGCCGCTGGTGGCCAGCACCACGCCGGTCGCCGCGAGAGCCAGCATCCCCAGCACCGCGAGCCCCACGACCAGCCGCCGGAGGCCGTACCGAGGCGTCGACGGTCCCGGATCACCAGTGGATGTCACGCACGTCCCTTTGCCCCCATGGCGCTGCTGCTGACGAGGACCGCCGTTGCCGCCGTCGAGCGGCATCCGACAGGATTTGGGTGCGTCCCGATGGTCTGCGCCGGTCCCCGGCGGACCGTATCAGCGGGACCCGCCGGCCTCTGTCGAGGTGCCACGGGTAGCGGCCATTCCGGCGCCCGTCGCGGCGCTCAGCGCACGCCGCAGGGCGGCAAGGGTCGAGGACCGACGATGATCTGATCGCGGCCGTCGACGGATGGTCGCGGGGAATGACCGGTCTGTCCCGCGGCCCCGCAGCGCGCCCCTGGACGAGGTCCTCGTCCGCGGCTCGAGCTACTCGACCTCCAGGCTCCGCGAGCGGCTCGTCGAGGAGGGGCTCCGAGAGCGTCGCTGCGAGTCGTGCGGCGGAAGAAGATGGAACGGCCAGCCCATTCCGCTCCAGCTCGACCACATCAACGGCGACCGACGTGATCACCGTCTCGAGAATCTTCGGATCCTCTGCCCGAACTGCCACGCGCAGACGGAGACCTACTGTGCCAAGAACCGTGGTCGGTACGATGGATGACGTGCATGTCCACGCTGTCGGGGAGTGGTCCCGACGAAGGGCTGCATACACGCCCCCGTGCTGCAAATTGGCTGACAGGGAGCCCTCAAAAGGCTCTGGCCGTAAGGCCATGTGGGTTCGAGTCCCACCGGGGGTACGCATCGTCGCCGTGCGGCCAGGCTGCGTCGGGCCGTGGCCTGGGCCCGCACCACTGTTTGGCCCGACCGGCGCCCCGCGAGTAACGTGCCCACGCCAGCGGCTGGTCCGCTTCGTCGACCCGGTCCACGTCAGGTCGCACACGGAGGTGCGTCGGCCTGGACGCCCTCGCGACCCGGACCCGGGTCGCTGACACACCGGTGCACCGGACAAGGGGGAGTGCGCACGACTCCGCGTGAGACCACGAAGATCCGCGAGCGGCTCGCACGCGTGCAGGACACCCTGCGTCGTGTCCGCGCCAACCACCGTGTGCTGCAGGAGCAGGTCGATCACCTGCGCGACGTGGCCGACGAGGCAGAGACCCGGAAGCTGGTGGCCCAGACCCCGCTCGCGGACCGCGAGTGGCGGGAGGCGAAGACCGACCTGGAGCGTCATGCGGCCCTCCTCGAGGAGGAGCGCCTCGAGATCGAGACGCTGATCGCTGAACGAGACCGGCTGCTGGACCGGCTTCTGGAGCTGGAGGAGACGACGTGACCGACACGCAGGCAGACCGTGCCGACGAGCAGCCGGCGGTGGGTCCCCCCGGGGACCGCGCGACCCGTGTGCTGATCGCCGAGGACGAGGCGCTGATCCGGCTCGACCTCAAGGAGATGCTCCAGGAGGAGGGCTTCGAGGTCGTCGCCGAGGTCGCCGATGGCGCGTCGGCCGTGCGTCTGACCCGCGAGCTGCGTCCGGATCTCGTCATTCTCGACGTGAAGATGCCGGTCATGGACGGGATCCAGGCGGCGGAGGAGATCGCCAAGGACCGCCTGTCCGCCATCCTGATCCTCACGGCCTTCAGCCAGCGGGAGCTCGTCGAGAAGGCCCGCCGTGCCGGGGCCATGGCCTACCTCGTCAAGCCGTTCCAGAAGCACGATCTCCTGCCCGCCGTCGAGATCGCGGCCGGCCGCTTCCGTGAGATGTCCGGGCTCGAGGAGACCGTCGACGACCTCCAGGGACGGCTCGAGGCCCGCAAGGTCGTGGACCGGGCGAAGGGCATCCTGCAGGACCGGGAGGAGATGACCGAGTCCGAGGCCTTCCGGTGGATCCAGAAGCAGGCCATGCAGCGCCGGCTCACCATGAAGCAGATCGCCGAGGAGGTCATCCGCGACCACGGCGGGTAGGTCGCCGCGGGTCCACCGACCGGGAGCATGGCGTGTTCGAGCTGTCCGAGGTCCTCAACGACAACCGCTGCAAGATCCTGCTGCTCGTGCTCGACGGGCTCGGCGGGTACGCCGACGGCCAGCACGATTCCGAGCTCGAGCAGGCTGTCACACCCAACCTCGACCGGCTCGCCAGCGAGGGATCCGTCGGGCTCCTCGACCCCTTGATGCCCGGCATCACGGTGGGCTCCGGGCCGGGCCACCTCGCGCTGTTCGGGTACGACCCCGAGGAGTACGAGCTCGGGCGGGGAATCCTCTCGGCCACGGGTGTCGAGTTCGACCTGAGGCCGGGGGACGTTGCCGCCCGCGGCAACCTCGCGACGCTCGATGCGGAGGGCAACGTCACCGATCGGCGCGCCGGACGGATCGCGGACGAGCCCGCCGGGGAGCTCACGGCGCTGCTGAACCAGCGCGTCGACGTGGAGGGCGTCGAGGTCTTCTTCCAGCACATCTCCCAACACCGGGTGCTGTGCGTGCTGCGCGGGGAGGGGCTCGACCCGCGGATCGCCGACATCGACCCCCAGCGCACCGGCGTGCCACCGAAGCCGCCGACCGCCCGACACCCCGACGCCGAGCGCACCGCCGAGGTGCTCACCGTGCTCGACCGGCAGATCCGCGCGGCGCTGGCCGACGACGACCGCGCGGACGCGCTGCTGCTCCGCGGCTTCGACACACTCCAGGATCTCCCGGACTTCGGCGAGCGCTATCGACTGCGCCCCGCGACCGTGGCCGCCTACCCGATGTACCGCGGCGTCGCGAAGCTGGTCGGGATGCACCCGCTCCCGAAGCCGCACGGCCTCGATGAGCAGATCGCGCTCCTGCGGGAGCACTGGGACGACTACGACTACTTCTTCATGCACCACAAGGCCACCGATCAGGCGGGTCACGACGGCCTTCGCGACGACAAGGTGGCCGCGATCGAGGAGGTCGACGCGATCGTCGACGACCTCGTTGCGCTCGAGCCCGACGTGCTCATCGTGACCGGCGACCACTCCTCGCCGACCCAGCTGTTCGCCCACAGCTGGCATCCCGTGCCCGTGCTCATGTGGGGTCGCCAGGTCGGACGGGACGCCGTCACGACGTTCGCCGAGCGGACGGCCACCGCGGGCCTGCTCGGCCGGATGCCGACGAAGCAGCTGATGACCGTGGCGCTCGCCGCCGCCGGCAAGCTGGAGAAGTGGGGCGCCTAGCGGTCTGATCCCGCGGGAGCGCTTTCACGCAGCAGCGAGGCCGGGGCGGACCCCGGCCTCGTCTGCACGTTGACGTGTGTCGGTCAGCGGCTACCCGCGGTGACCTCTTCGCGGTCGCGGACGTTGACCTCGCGGTTCTCGCTCACGCGGGTGGCGGTGAGCTCGTCGTCGTGCGACGGGCTCATCGCGGACGCGGCGCCGCCGGTCAGAGCGGCGATCAGGCCGCCCCCAGCGAAGACCGCGAACGACGCCCACAGCTCGGTGCCGAGCTGGCTGAGTGCGTTCGAGACGTTTCCGCCGGACGCCAGCGACTGCAGCGTCATGTTGGTGGCGCCGGAGAAGATCGCGGTCACCGACGGAACGCCGACGACCATGCCGGCGAAGAGCACGAGCCCCCAGGCGGCGAGGCCCTGGACGGTGCCGGTGCGAGCGTCACGGGGCTGTAGCCATCCGGCCACGAAGCCGCCGACGATCGCCGCGACGAACGAGGTCGCGACCTCGAACCACTGGAGGTTGTTGCCGACCCACTCGACGCCGCTGGCGGTGATCGCGAGCCACAGCGCCGAGAAGGCGATGAAGGTCAGGAACGCCGCCGTCCCGCCACTGAGGACCGGACCCCAGCCGCCGGCGAAACGCGAGTTCGTCCCTGCGTGCATAGATCGATCGGAGGTGTGCGTGGTTGCCATGGTTGCTCCTCGGTCGGTTGCGGACCCCGTGGCCGGCTGACCACGAGCGCTTGACACCATCATGGGAGGCGGTGCGACGGCTTGGACAGCCCACTTCCCCCCGTCTGCGGGGCCTCGTTCGATACCCCGACAACGGACGGGCCGGGCGCTCGGGCACCGTGCGGTCGCGCCGGCCAGCACGCGCTCGCCGGCGCACGGATCACCGCTTCTCCTACCGCCGTCGTAGACCGCGGGCCCGGTGGTGCATAGGCTCGGGGCTGCACCGGCTCCGGCGCGCGGTTCCCGGGGCCGTCGGTATCCCGATCTGGAGAAGCTCATGCGTCTGCGCAAGTACGTGCGTGCCAGCGCCGCCGTCGCGGCCCTGGCGCTCGCCCTCACCGCCTGTGGCGGCAACGGCGGCACCACCTCGGAGGAGTCGTCGAGCCCTGCCGGGGGCGGGTCCGAGTCGAGCGGTGCGGCCAGCCCGCAGGCGGCCGACCTCGGCCTCATCAACGAGGGCACGCTGACCATCTGCACCGATGCGCCGTACCCGCCCTTCGAGTTCGAGGAGGGCGGCAAGTACACCGGCTTCGACATCGACATGATCCGGACGATCGCGGACAACCTCGGCCTCGACCTGAAGGTCGTCACCCAGTCCTTCGACGCGATCAAGACCGGAACGGCGCTGCAGGCGGGGAACTGCGACCTTGCCGTGTCGGCCATCTCGATCACCGAGGACCGCAAGCAGAACCTGAACTTCTCGGACCCCTACTACGACGCGAAGCAGAGCCTGCTGGTCAAGAAGGACAGCGGAATCACGACCCTCGATGACCTGTCGGGCAAGACCATCGGCGTGCAGGTCGGCACCACCGGCAAGGACTACGCCGAGGAGCACGCGCCCAAGGACGCCACGATCCAGGAGTTCGAGACCGGCCCCGATCTGTTCACGGCGCTCGAGGCCGGCCAGATCGACGCGATCCTTCAGGACCTGCCGGTCAACGCCGAGCAGGCGCGCAAGAACGACTCCGTGACCATCGCGGAGGAGTACGACACCGGTGAGCAGTACGGCTTCGCCGCGAAGAAGGAAGGCACCGACGCGCTCATCGGGGCCATCAACGAGCAGCTGTCACAGCTGAGGTCGAACGGCACCTACGAGCAGATCTACAACCAGTACTTCTCCACCGAACCGGGTGCGGGCGACGCCTCGGCGAGCGAGTCGAGCACCTGAGCGACCTCAGGTTCACTCACCGAACAGGGGGGCCCACTAGGGTCCCCCTCGTTCGTGTCTCAGGAGCCTTCCGCCCGTGAAGAAGCGCACGCGCCAGCGGATGACGCGCGCTGCCCTGTACGCGCTGTTCCTCGCCGTCCTGGCCTTCGTCGCATGGGCCGCCGACTGGGGCCGCTTCGCCACGTTCTTCCTCGACCCGACGCTCGCGCGGGAGCTCTTTCCCGGCGTCCTGACGACCGGGGCGCGCAACACCATCCTCTACACGGCCACGGCGTTCGCGATGGGGCTGGTCGTCGGGCTCATGCTGGCACTGATGAAGCTGTCCACGGTGCCGCCGTACCGCTGGCTCGCGAACATCTACATCGAGATCTTCCGGGGCGTCCCGGCGCTGCTCACGATCTTCCTGTTCGCCTTCGGCATCCCGATCGCGTTCCAGTGGCGGCCGCCCGGCGGGACCGCCGGCGCGGGGGTCATCGCCCTGGCCGTCGTCTCTGCCGCCTACATCGCGGAGACGATCCGCGCGGGCATCGAGGCCGTGCCGCGAGGGCAGATGGAGGCCGCCCGGTCGCTCGGAATGTCGCACAGCTGGGCGATGGCCTCGATCATCATCCCGCAGGCGTTCCGCATCATCGTCCCGCCGCTGACGAATGAGCTCGTCATCCTGATCAAGGACACGTCGCTGCTGTTCATCGCCGGGACGACCCCGGCCACCGAGGAGCTCACGAAGTTCGGGCGGGACGCCTCGATCCAGAACGCGAACCCCACCCCGTTCGTGGTCGTCGGGATCGTCTACCTGATCATCACGGTGCCGCTGACGCGGCTGGTCGCCGTCATGGAGCGCCGCAACCGGGCGGCGCGCTGAAGCACCGCGGCCCTGTCCGCCCGACACCTACGATGGCCGAACTGGAGCGAGGAGGCCGCGTGTGACCGTCCAGCCCGCCACGCCGACGTCCACGGCGGCGATCGAGGTCAGCCAGCTGCACAAGTCCTTCGGCGACCTCGAGGTGCTCAAGGGCATCGACTTCCAGGTCGGACACGGCGAGGTCGTCTGCATCATCGGTCCGTCCGGGTCGGGCAAGTCGACGCTGCTGCGGTGCGTGAACCGGCTCGAGGAGCCGACGTTGGGGCGCATCATCGTCGAGGGGATCGACATCACCGATCCCGACGTGGACGTCGACGACGTGCGCAGGCGCATCGGGATGGTGTTCCAGCAGTTCAACCTGTTCCCGCACCTCAGCGTGCTGCGCAACCTCACCATCGCGCAGCGGCGGGTCCTCGGTCGCCGCCGCGCCGAGGCGGTCGAGGTCGCGAAGAAGAACATGGAGAAGGTCGGGCTGCTCGACAAGATCGACGAGTACCCCTCGCACCTCTCGGGCGGTCAGCAGCAGCGGGTCGCGATCGCCCGTGCCCTCGCGATGGAGCCGGACATGATGCTCTTCGACGAGGCGACGAGCGCCCTCGACCCCGAGCTCGTCGGCGAGGTCCTCGCGGTCATGCGTGATCTCGCCCGGGAGGGCATGACCATGATGGTCGTCACCCACGAGATGGGCTTCGCCCGCGAGGTCGCCGACCGCGTCGTGTTCATGGACGGCGGCGTCGTCGTCGAGGAGGGACCACCGGCGCAGATGCTCACCGAACCACGTGAGGAGCGCACCCGTCAGTTCCTGTCGATGGTGCTCTGAGCGGCTCGCGCAGGCGCGCGGCCGCGGCAGGGCCGACAGGCGCTGGTCACGGTGCGATCATCGCCGCGAGCCGGATCGCCACCGGGAGGCTGATCGCGGTCGTCCCGCCGACGAGGTGGAGCCGGTCGATCTGACTGGCGTGCCGGGTCAGCCACGCCTCGGTGGCGGACCCGGCCACCGTGGAGCCGTCGATCAGCAGCAGGTACCCGCCGTCCTTGCCGGCCGCGGGACCGGCGGCCAGCGCGTCGGGGAAGCTGCGTCCCGTGGCCAGCCAGACCGTCGTGGGAGCGAGACCGGCCCGCAGCGCCGCATCGGCCACCGCAGCAGAGGTCGCGTAGCGGTCGCGACCGGCGAGCCGGTCCACCGCGGTGATCCCCGGCTGGGCGCGCAGCGTCGTGACCACGGACGCGGGGATCGCGGCCGTACCCCCGACGAGCGTGACCGCGCTGCGACCGCGGAGGGCGGCGCGGGTCTCGTCCGGCAGCGTGCCACCGGAGGTCAGGACGATCGGGCGCTCGAGCGCCGACGCGAGCCCGGCCACCGCCACGGCGTCCGGCCAGCCGGCGGCACCGCCGTCCGTCCCGGCCGAGACGAGGTAGACGTGCGCTCCCGGCAACCGCGCCGCGATACGGGCGGCCGTCTCGAAGCGGTTCCGGCCTGCGATCCGTTCGACGGCGATGCCGTTCGCGGTCAGGCTGCGGACCACGGTGTCCGACAGCGCACCGGTGCCCCCGAGCAGCACGACCCGCGTCGCACCCAGGCGTCGCAGCTCCGTCTGCACCTCCGGGGCGAGCCGGTCCGAGTACGTCAGCAGGATCGGCGCGTCGAGCGACGCCGCCAGCGGGGCGCCGGCCAGCGCATCGGCGTAGTCGTCACCGCGTGCGAGCACGACGGTCCGCGCGCCGGACGGGTAGCTCGCCACCGAGACCGACTGGGCGGTCTGGATCCGCGAGGCCCCCTGCAGCCGGTCCACCGTGGCGGACGGCGTGGGGGTGGGCGTCGGCGTGGGGGCGGGCGTTGGGCTCGGCGTCGGCGTCGGCGTCGGTGACGGGCTGGGCGACGGCGTCGGGGCGGGCGGCAGGCCACCACCGCCACCGCCACCACCGCCACCACCGGTCGGCGTCGTCGGTGTCGGGCTGGGCGTCGGCGACGGGCTCGGGGATGGGCTGGGACTGGGCGACGGGCTCGGGGTCGGTGACGGCGAGGGGGTGGGGTCGGACGGTGACTGCTCCAGCGCGCCGGCGGTACCCGTCATCGGTCGCGTCGCAGCCGTCGCCGTGGCGGCCAGCGCCGTCACGTTCGTCGTGTTGGTGAGGCCGACGGTGATGCTGTGCTGGCCGGTGAGGGAGCTGGTGATGCCGTCGCGTCCGAACCCGAACACGGTCATGGCGTTGTTCATGAGCCAGTACGAGTCGATGGCGGTGTCGTCGGTGTGGTGGGCGGCGAACAGGGACCGGCCCGCGGCGGGGTCGCTGAAAGCGACCCACTCGGGGGCGGGCAGGTCGCCGGTCCAGGCGGTGGCCAGCGGTGTGGTGGTGCCGGTCGAGCGGGTGACGGTGTCGTTGGCGTCGACGGCTCCGCCGGGGGTGCCTTCGTAGAGGAACCAGTAGGCGTGGGCGGCCCGGGTCATGGTCATGGTGGCGTAGCCGGGGAAGATCTCCCAGCGTTCCTGCCAGGCGTTGTCGGTCGTGGTCGACTCGAGGGTGACCTTGAGCGGACCGGCGGCCACGATCCGGGAGGTCGATCCGGTGGCGCCGGGGTGGAACTCACCCTCGGGGTAGATCGCGTTGGGGATGCCGCGGTACTCGCCCGACGCGCGGGATGCGGTGGAGTAGGAGATCCAGTCGTTGCCGGCGGTGTCGACCAGCGAGGAGAAGCCGCCGGCGGCCTTCTGGTAGTACCAGGTGCCCGAGGGCGTCGCGATCCGGTAGGCGGCCTGACCGGCGTCGGTCACATTGTCGGTCAACGTGATCTGCGCGGCCGTCCCATTTCGCGGCGCCGTGGTGCCCGTGGTCGCGTACAGGTGGTAGTGGCGGGTCTGGTTCGCACCCGTGCTGCCCGTCAGCAGCCACGTCAGCGTCCCGCGTGTCGATCCGGCGGTGACCGGGTCGAACTGCATCGGTACGTCGCCATCGACCACGCTGCCCGAGCTGTCCACCTCCACGAGCAGGAGCCGGTCGGTCGCCACCGTGCCCGCCACCCCGGCCTGGCGGAGCAGCGCCGGGAAGTCGACGTTCGAGCTCGGCGGGGGCGTCGCTGCGCGCGCTGCCCGATGCCGACACGTCGAGCGGCAGACGGAGATCCCACCGGCCGTCGAACCACGCGCCGCCGCTCGGCGGGCCCGGCGGAGGGGACGAGGGCGGCGAGTCGACCGTCAGGGTGGCGCCGGCGCTGGTGGCCGTACCGGCGCTGTTGCTGACCTTCACCCGGTAGGTGTCGCCGGAGTCGGCCAGTGTGGTGGCGGGGGTGGTGTAAGAGGCGGTGGTCGCGCCGGTGATGTTCGTGCCGTTGCGCTGCCACTGGTAGGTCAGCGGTGCGGTGCCGGTGGCTGTGACGTTGAAGGTCGCGGTCTGGCCCGCGGTCACCGACTGGTCCGCGGGCTGGCTGGTGATCGTGGGTGCCTCGGTCGTGCCCGCCGCCTCCACCGGACGTCCCGTTCTTGTAGTGGAGGAGGAGCATGGGGCCGGGTTTCTCGATGAACTCGCCGTAGCCGCCGTTGTGGCCGTAGGTGATGGTGTTCTTGCCGGGTTTGAGCTGGCCGGCGGGGACGGTCCGCACGGAGAGGCTCCAGGAGTCCTCGCTGGAGGTGAAGGCGGGGAAGGCGGGGTTGGCGTTGATCGCGATGGTGGGGTTACGCCAGAACGAGCCGAGCAGGTAGGCACGCTCGATGCTGGCGGGGTCGAACCCGGTGGGCAGCGTCAGGGTGTAGGTCCTGGTGGCGGGGAAGCGGCCGTCACCGCCCCACAGGATGTTGTCGGCGAAGCCGGGGATCGTGTGAACGCTGGTGTCGTGGGTGCGGGTGAGGGTGAACGGGGCGGAGGGCCCGCCGGGCGCGTCGACGACGTTGCCGGCGGCGTCCACGACCCGGATCTTGAACTTCACGCCGGTCTGGTTGGCGACCTCGGGCAGGGTCCAGGTGGCGCTGTAGGGGGCGGTGGTGTCGGTCGCGATGTGGTCGATCACCCCGTTCGGGCCAGGGTTGAGGGTGTTGCGGTAGCGGTTGTGCCAGCCGACGAACGTCCCGTCGACGTCCTCGTCGTAGCCGGCGTAGGAGGCGTGGAACTCGACCCGGGCTGCGCCCGCCGCCGTGGCGGTCAGGGTGACCGTGTCGTCGTCGACGTTGAGGGTCCCGCCGGCCGCCGGGTCGTAGCTACGCCCGCCCGCCGCGATCGAGGTCAGCGCGCCGGTGGGTGGGGTCAGGTCTCCCGGGCCGGCGATCGGATGCGTCGCGTCGGTGGTGACCCGGACCATGACGTCGTGGATGTGGTAGGCCCCCGACGACGACGAGAACGTGAGCGTGTTGTCGCCCTGCCTGAGCTCGCTGAGCGGGATCTCGCCGATGAACGGGGTCCGTGACCAGTCCGCGCCACGGTAGGTGCGGCGCACGGTGCCGCCGTTGATCTGGAAGCGGGCCAGATCGGTCGTGTCGCGTCCGGCCCGCCACAGGTCGAGATAGATCTCGGCCTTGGCCGCCCCGGAGACGTTGTCGGGGATCGACAGCGTGACCGTCTTCACACACGAGTAGCCGGCCGGATAGTCGGGCAGCCAGCCCGGCTCGATGTAGAACGACCCCGCCGACTTCTGATCGCCCAGACACCCGCCCGTGAACTGCGAGTGCGGAACCCAGTACTCCTTGTACGTCGTCGGGGATCCGATCCCGAGCACGTCCGCCCGAGACACCGATGGCACCAGGCCGACGAGCAGCAGGAGCAGGGCCACGGTGAGTGCGATCGGGCGCCGCCGCGGCAGGACGGCGATCGAGGACGAAGGCTTCAACGGCGACCACCCAGAGTGAGCGACGGACACCCTGATTGGACGCTCCCCGTCTCTGGTCGCGTAGGGGCACACGTCCCGACGCGACCGTTGCGGGGCAGCCGTTTGCCGGCCGCGGAGTGGTCGGTTCAGATGATCAGAAGAGCGCGTTCGCGAGCTTCGGGCGGGCCGCGCGGACGAGCTCGTGCCCGTCCCCGAGGACGTTGAACAGGCCGATCAGCTGCTCGCGGGCAGGCTCACGGACCTCACCGCCGGCGCGGACCGCAGCAAGCAGGTGGTCGATCGCTGCGCCGTACTCCTGTCGGGCGGCCAACGCCCGGCCGAGCGCCAGCTGGGCCTCGCCGTCGAACGGGTCCGCCTCGACCCGGCCGCGCAGGGCGTCCTCGTCGATGTCCGCCGAGAGCGCCAGCTCGGCGCGGGTGGCGACGGCCTCGGCGTCGGGATCGGGGCGGTGGAGCTTGACGAGCTGCAGCGCCCGCTCGGGATCGTCCTCGACGACGAGCTCGGCCAACCCGATGGCGGCGGCACGGTGCTTGGGCTCGAGGTCGAGCGCACGCTCGAACGCCTGCATGGCTGCCTCGCGGTCGGTCGGGGCCACGGCGCGCGCCTGCGCGGCCGCCTTGTCGGCCTCGGTGGGCACCACCTGGTCGAGGAACGACTCGATCTGCCCCGGCGGGACGGCCCCCGTGAACTCGGCGACCACCTGGCCGTCGCGGAAGGCCTTCACGGCCGGGATCCCCTGGATGCGGAACTGCTGGGCGATGGCCTGGTTGCTGTCCACGTCGAGCTTCGCGAGCACGACCTGCCCGTCCCGGTTGTCGACGGCCTGTTCCAGCGCGGGTCCGAGCGTCCGGCACGGGCCGCACCACTCGGCCCAGAAGTCCACCACGACCGGGACCTCGCGTGAGCGTTCCACGACGTCCTGCTGGAAGGTGGTCTGGTCCACGTCGAACACGTGCTGCGAGGCGGCCAACGGACGATCTCCTGCTGCGCGACGGTGTCTGGGCGTGCCGCGACCGGGCGCACTGGAGGGCGCGCCGGTCGGCTCGGCGAGGCGCCGGTCGGACACGCACGTCCAGAGGTAGGAACGCGGTGCGCGATGCGGCGCCACGGGCGGGAGCGTAGGGTCCCCGGCCCGTAGGCTGACAACGCCCCGAGCTCCGAGGTTCTTCCCGTGTCCGAGCGCCCGACCCTCGTCCTGCTGGACGGTCACAGCCTCGCGTATCGCGCCTTCTACGCCCTGCCCGACACGCTGCGGACGCAGACCGGCCAGCTGACGAACGCGGTGTACGGGTTCACGAGCATGCTCATCAAGCTGCTCGCCGACCGGCGGCCCGACGGGATCGGGGTGGCCTTCGACAAGGGCCGCGATGTGGCCCGGACCGCGGCGTACCCCGAGTACAAGGCGAACCGGACGAGCCCGCCCGACGAGTTCCGGCCGCAGGTCGACCTCATCAAGCAGGTGCTCGCCGCCATGGAGATCCCGGTCGTGGAGGTGCCGGGGGTCGAGGCCGACGACGTGCTCGCGACCATCGCCGAGCGGGCCACCGACGACGGCTTCCACGTCTATGTCGTCACCGGGGACCGCGACGCCATGCAGCTGGTCCGCGACGACCTCACCGTCCTCTACACGCTACGCGGCATCAGTGAGATGGCCGAGATGACGCCGTCGGCGGTCGAGGAGCGATACGGGGTTCCGCCCGCGTCCTATGTCGACTACGCCGCCCTCCGAGGAGACAACTCCGACAACCTTCCCGGGGTGCCGGGCGTCGGCGAGAAGACGGCTGCCAAGCTCGTCACCCAGTTCGGCGACGTCCCCGGGGTCTACGACCACATCGACGAGGTCGGCGGCAAGAAGCTTCCCGAGAACCTGCGCGAGCACGAGCAGCAGGTGCTCGTCAACCGGCGGATCATGCGGCTCCGGCGCGACGTGGACGTGGACTGCGACCTCGCCGACCTGCGGATGGGTCAGTTCGACTCCGACGCCGTCCGTCGGCTGTTCGGCACGCTCGAGTTCCGCATGCTCTACGACCGGTTGGTCAGCAACGTCCTCGGCAGCGTCGTCGAGGAGGAGGCCGTCGAGTTCGAGCGCAGCCCGGAGCGGCTCGAGGCCGGCGGGCTGGCCGCCTGGCTGGACGGCGCCGAGGCGCCCGTCGCGGTGGTCCCGACCACGAGCGGCCACGTTCCTCACCTGCGCTGGACCGCGGCCGGGCTGGCGGCCGCCAACCGTGACCCGGTCTCGGTCCGGTTCGAGGACGTCGGCACCGCGGAGCTCGACGCGCTCGCCCGGCTCCTGGCAGACCCGACGGTCGCGAAGGTCACACACGACTGCAAGCTGCTCGACCACGCGGTCGCGTCGCGTGGCTGGTCGATCACCAGCATCACGCTCGACACCGAGCTCGCCGCCTACCTGCTGAACCCCGAGCAGCGCAGCTTCGACCTCGAACGCGTCGCGATGCAGTACCTGCAGCGGACGCTGGGGGCCGAGGCGAGGGAGGACGACTCCGGGCAGCTCGCCCTCGACATCGAGGCCGACGACTGGGAGCTGCGGGCCATGCGCGCCGAGGCGACCTTCCAGCTCGCCGAGCACCTCGGAGGGGAGCTCGACCAGCGGGGCCAACGCGAGCTGCTCGACACGATCGAGCTGCCGCTCGCCCCGGTTCTGGCCCGTCTCGAGCGCACCGGCATCGCGATCGACCGTCACGTCCTCGACGAGATCCGCGAGCGGCTCGTCGACCGGGTCGGCGACCTCGAGCAGGAGTGCTGGGACCTCGCCGGTCACGAGTTCAACATCGGGTCGGGGCCGCAGCTCCAGGAGATCCTCTTCGAGGATCTCGAGCTGCCGAAGACCCGACGGATCAAGACGGGTTACACCACCGACGCGCAGGCGATGCAGGGCCTGATCGGCATGCACCCGATCATCGAGGTCATCCTCGAGTGGCGCGAGGTCACGAAGCTGCTGTCCACCTACGTCGACGCGCTGCCCCCGCTCATCGACGACGAGACCGGCCGGGTCCACACGACCCTGTCGCAGACGATCGCGGCCACCGGGCGACTGTCCTCGTCCAACCCGAACCTGCAGAACATCCCGGTGCGACGCGAGGAGGGCCGCGAGATCCGGCGCGCGTTCGTGCCGGGGGAGGGGTTCGCGTCGCTGCTCGTCGCCGACTACTCGCAGATCGAGCTGCGGATCATGGCCCACCTGTCCGGCGACGAGGGGCTCCTCGACGCCTTCGCGACGGGCGAGGACATCCACGCGACCACCGCCGCGAAGGTCTGGGACCTGCCGCTGGACAGCGTCGACGGGACGCTGCGCGACCGGGCGAAGATGATCAACTACGGCCTCGCCTACGGCCTGACCTCCTACGGGCTCGGCCAGTCGCTCGGCATCCCGCCCGACGAGGCGCAGGAGATCGTCGACGCCTACATGGCCCGGTTCCCGAAGGTCTCGCAGTTCCTCGAGCAGGCCGTCTCCGACGCACGCCGCGACGGGTTCACGACCACGCTCTTCGGCCGTCGGCGCTACCTGCCCGACCTGCTGTCCGACAACTACAACCGGCGGCAGATGGCCGAACGGATGGCGCTGAACGCCCCGATCCAGGGCACCGCCGCCGACGTCATCAAGCTCGCGATGGTGCAGGTGCAACGGGCGCTGGACCGCTCCGGGCTGCGCACCCAGATGCTGCTGCAGGTCCACGACGAGATCATGCTCGAGGTCCCCGAGGACGAGCTCGACGCCGCCGAGGCGCTGGTGGTCGAAGAGATGGCGTCGGTCTGCGACCTGCGGGTGCCCCTGGACGTCGACACGGCGTTCGGCCCGACCTGGTTCGACGCCCAGAAGCACTGACCACCAGATGTGTGAAGGGTTATCCCGTTGTCGTGCGGACTACCCTTCACACGTCTGGGCGGGAATCCGGAGCGGAGGAACGGACGTGGACGAGACGCGCCCACCCGCGACCTACGACGACCTGCGGGCCGTCTTCATCAACTGCACGCTCAACCGGACGCCGCAGCCGTCGCACACCCAGCTCCTTGCCGACCGGGCCATCGCCATCATGCGGGACCAGGGTGTCGACGTGACGGTCATCCGGGCCGTCGACCACGAGATCGTCCCCGGCGTGTACCCCGACATGACCGCCCACGGGTTCGACCGCGACGACTGGCCGGCGATCCAGGCCCAGGTCATGGCCGCGGACATCCTGGTCCTGTCGACCCCGATCTGGCTCGGGCAGATCTCGTCCGTCTGCGCCCGCGTCATCGAGCGCCTCTACGGCTACTCGGGCGAGTACAACGACCGCGAGCAGTACGCCTACTACGGTCGGGTCGGCGGCTGCCTGGTGACCGGCAACGAGGACGGCGTGAAGCACTGTGCCATGGCCGTCCTGTACTCCCTGCAGCACCTCGGGTTCGCGATCCCACCCCAGGCCGACGCCGGCTGGATCGGTGAGGTCGGACCCGGCGCCTCCTACGGCGACCCCGATCCCGACGGCGGCCCGCCCGTCGGTTTCGAGAACGACTTCACGAACCGCAACACCACGTTCATGACGTGGAACCTCCTCCACCTCGCCCGGCTGCTGCGCGATGCGGGTGGGATCCCGGCCTACGGCAACCAGCGGCCGCGCTGGCTCGCCGGTGAGCGCTTCGGGTTCCTCGACAACCCCGAGTATCGCTGAGGGCGCCGAGCGGCGCGGGACCTTCGGGCGCACTGCGCTGAGCCGTTGGGCTCTGACGGCCGGGCCGCATCCGACGCAGGCTCGTGACGTGGCCGGCACCGCGGGGCTTGGTGCGGCTGCACAACGTGGCGAGGAGTGTCACGTGGCGTGGGAACGCTACAACGTCGCGATCGTCGGCGGCGGCATCGTCGGGGTTGCGCTCGCCCGTGCCCTGTCCTTCTCGACCGTCCGCACGATCCTGCTCGAGCGCGAGTGCGAGGTGGCCTTCGGCACCACGAAGGCGAACAGCGGGATCGTGCACGCCGGGATCCTTGCCGACCCGGCGACCCTCAAGGGCCGCCTGGAGTGGCCCGGCAACCGCGGGTGGCACGCCTGGCACCGCGACCTCGGGTTCGGGATGCGAGGTGTCGGCATGCTCGTCGTCGCGCTCGACGACGCCGACCTCGCCCACCTCGACCGGCTCGCAGCGCGAGCGGCGGCGACAGGCGTCCCCGGGGTCGAGCGGTGGGGGCCCGCCCGGGTGCTCGCCGCCGAGCCGAACCTGAACCCGGACCTCGTCGGGGCGCTGTGGGCCCCCACCGCCGCGGTGACCAATCCGTACGAGGCGACGTTGCTGCTCGCCGAGCACGCCGCCCGGCACGGCGTCGAGATCGCCACCGGTCAGCCCGTGATCGCGATCGACGCCGACGGCGACGGCGACCTCGTCGTGCACACGCCGACCCGGACCGTCGTGGCGTCCCACGTCGTCAACGCCGCCGGGCTCTACGCCGACGAGATCGCCGCCATGGCCGGTGTCGGCACGTTCACGATCCGGCCGCGCAAGGGCGAGGAGTACCTCCTCGACCGGCGGCTGACCGGGCTCGTCAGCCGGCTGGTGTTCCCCTGCCCGACCCCCACGACGAAGGGCACGATCGTCAACCCGACCGTCGACGGCACGATCATCGTCGGCCCGACCGCCGAGATGGTCGAGCACAAGGACGACCTCGCCACCACGCCCCAGGGCGCCGAGGCGGTGTTCGCCGCCGCTCAGCGGCTCGTCCCGGGGATCGGACGCCGGGACGTGATCGCCGAGTTCGCCGGGAACCGGGCGGTCATCGAGGGCGAGGACTTCCTCATCGGACCGACCGCCCGCCCCGGATTCCTCAACGTCGCCGGGATCCAGTCCCCGGGGCTCACGGCCGCGCCGGCCATCGCCGATCTGGTGCTCGACCTGCTCGTCGAGGACGGGCTGACGTTGATGCCACGGGACGGTTGGGAGCCCGGCATCGAGCACCCCGTCCGCGTCGCCGCGCTCGACGACGAGGCGCGACGGACCCTGGCGGACACCGATCCGCGCTACGCGCGGATCGTGTGCCGCTGCGAGCTCGTCACCGAGGGCGAGATCCGTGACGCGGTCGTCCGTGGCGCTGCCACCCTCGACGGGATCAAGTTCCGCACCCGCGCCGGCATGGGGCGCTGCCAGGGCGCGTTCTGCACGCTGCGCTGCATGGAGGTCCTCGCCGCCGAGCTCGGCCTCCCTCTGACGGGCATCACGAAGCGCGGGGGCGGCTCGTGGCTCGCCTGCGAGCGGCAGCCGGTGGAGACACCGGAACCGGCGGGGGTGTGACATGCTGACCGCCGCCCCGCGCCATCTCGCCCGTCGCTACGACACGGTGGTCGTCGGCGGGGGACCGGCCGGCCTCGCGGCCGCGGTCGGGGCGCGCGACGCCGGGGCCGACCGGGTGCTCGTCGTCGACCGGGAGGCCGACCTCGGCGGCGTGCTGCTCCAGTGCATCCACGCCGGCTTCGGGCTCCACGAGTTCAAGGAGGAGATCACCGGCCCCGAGTACGCGGAGCGGTTCGTCGAGCAGGTCATCGAGCACGACGTGGACGTGCTCTGCGACGCCTACGTCATGGACGTCGCCGACGACCGGCGGGTCGCCCTGATGTCCCCGTCGGTGGGGGTGACCACCGTGGACGCCGCCACGGTCGTGCTCGCCATGGGAGCGCGCGAGCGCACCCGCGGCGCGATCGCCATCCCCGGCGACCGGCCAGCCGGCGTGATGACCGCCGGGCTCGCCCAGCGGATGGTGAACCTCCACGGGGTCCTGCCCGGCCGGCGGGTGGCGATCCTCGGCTCCGGGGACATCGGGCTCATCATGGCCCGCCGACTCACGCTCGAGGACGTGGAGGTCGTCGGCGTCTTCGAGCTCCTCGACCACCCGAACGGACTCGGCCGCAACATCGTGCAGTGCCTCGACGACTTCGGGATCCCGCTGCACCTGTCCACGACCGTCGTCGACATCCACGGCCGCGAGCGGGTCGAGCGGATCACGGTCGCGCCCGTCGACGACGACCTGCGGCCCGTGGCGGCGAAGGCGTGGGACCTCGACTGCGACACGCTGCTGGTGTCGATCGGCCTGCTCCCCGAGATGGAGCTCGCCGAGGCGCTCGGGGCGCGGATCGACCCGCTCACCGGCGGTCCTGTGGTCACGAGCACGATGGAGACCACCCGACTCGGGGTGTTCGCCGCCGGCAACGTCGTCCACGTCAACGACCTCGCGGACTGGGTCACCGCCGAGGCGCGGATCGCGGGCCGGGGCGCCGGTCTGGCCGCCACCGGCCGGCGGCTTCCTGCCGACAACATCCGGCTCGTCCCCGGCGAGAACGTCACCGGCATCGTGCCGCAGTCGGTGTCGAGCGAGCGGACCCACACCGTGTCGTTCCGGGTGCGCCGACCGGTGCTCGAGCAGACCGAGCTGCGGCTCGGAGACCTCCACCGTCGCCGCATCAAGGCCGTGACGCCGGCGGAGATGGTCACCATGCAGGTCAACCCCCGTCTGCTCGAGGATTTCCACGGTGACGTGCTCCGCATCGATGCCGTGCCCGTCGCGGCGGAGGTGGTGCGATGAGCCCGGGCGCCTCCGCGCATCCGGACACGACGGTCGCCACCGCCACCTACCTGTGCATCCGCTGCCCGATCGGCTGCCACCTCGAGGTCGACGCGACCGATGGCGAGGTCCTCGCGGTCCGGGGCGCGACCTGCACGCAGGGCGAGCGCTACGCCCGGCAGGAGCACGTCGACCCGCGCCGCTCCGTGTCCACGACCGTCGCCGTCGCCGGCGCGCACGTCACACGCCTGCCCGTGCGGACCGCGGAGGCGGTCCCGAAGGGCCGCGTGCGCGACGTCGCCCGTGCCGTTCGGTCCGTGACGGTGCACGCACCCGTCACGTGCGGCGCGGTGGTCGCCACCGACGTCTGCGGGCTGGGTATCGACGTGATCGCCACCCGGTCCCTGCCACCGAGGCCACCCCTCGAGCCCCGGGAGCACGACCGTGCCCACCGGACGTCCGGCAACCCGACCCCCACCGCGCAAGCACGGTGAGAAGGAAAGGATCATGGCAACCACATCCAAGAGAGGAAGCTGGCGGCTGCTGAGCCTCGCACTCGCACTGGTGCTGCTCGGTGGCGGGCTCGCGGCGTGGATGCAGAGCGACTTCGGCCACGTCTCGGTACGCGACGTGCGGTTCGACGGCGGCAACGGGCTCGTCATGTCCGGCCTGCTGTACGTGCCGGACACCGCCACTGTCGAGACCCCGGCGCCCGGCATCCTGGCCGTCCACGGCTACGTCAACTCCCGCGAGACCCAGAGCTCGTTCACGATCGAGCTGGCACGGCGCGGCTACGTCGTCCTGTCGCTCGACCAGACCGGCCACGGCTACTCCGACGCGCCCGCGTTCGCGGGCGGCTTCGGTGGGCCGGCCGGCCTCGCCTACCTGCGGTCCCTGAACATCGTGGACCCGGCCAACATCGGACTGAGCGGCCACTCGATGGGCACCTGGGCGGCGCTCGCCGCCGCAGCGACCTACCCGGACGGCTACAAGTCGATGGTGATCGAGTCGTCCGCGCCGGGCGCCTACGGCTCACCCGAGGGCACGGCCGACTTCCCGCGAAACACGGCGGTCGTCTTCTCGAAGTGGGAGGAGTTCTCCTCGCTGTTCTGGGAGGTCGCCAACCCCGCCGACGCGACGTCGAGTCCGCGCATGGAGGCCCTGTTCGGCACCGACCAGCCCGTTCAACCCGACGTGCTGTACGGCTCGATCGCCGACGGCACCGCACGGATCCTGCACCAGGTGACGACCACCCACCCCGGACTGCACTGGAACCCGACCGCGACCGCCTACGTCGTGGACTGGTTCTCCCAGACCCTCGACGGTGGCCACGCGGCCTCCGGCCAGATCTGGTGGCTGAAGGAGATCGGGACCCTGCTCGCCATGCTCGGCGGGATCCTGTTCGTCTTCGCCGGCGGCGCGCTGCTGCTGCGCGCCCCGTTCTTCGCGCGGATGCGTCGTCCCGTCCCCGCGCCCCGCGGGCTCAAGCCCGGTCTGGCCTGGTGGGGCGGTGCGCTGATCGCGACGGCGGTGCCCGCCATCACGTTCTTCTACTTCCAGGACAAGGGGTCGGCGAGCTGGCTGACACCGAACCGCCTGTGGCCGCAGTCCATCACGAACGGCGTGATGATCTGGGGCGCCGTGGTCGCCGGCTCCGTGATCGTCCTCATGGGTTCCTGGCACTGGTTCGCGAACCGGCGTGAGGGCGCGACGCTGGCCGACTACGGCCTCGTCACGACGGAGCGCACGACCCCGAGCGTCATCGGCCGTGCCGCCACGCTCGCGCTGACCCTCGGCGCAGGCGTGTGGGGGCTGCTGTACGCCTCGGACCTGCTGTTCAAGACGGACTTCCGCTTCTGGATCTACCAGCTGCACCTGATGGACGCGGTACACCTCCGCATCTTCCTCAGCTACCTGGTCCCGTTCGCGTTCATCATGACCGTCTTCATGACCATGCTGCACGGGCAGTTCCGGCCGGCAGGTCGCGAGCGGACCCTTGCACGGGCCATGGTGTCCAACGCCCTGATCCTGGTGACGGGCATCGCGGCGCTCGTCATCGCCGACTACATCCCGATGCTTGCCGGTGGGAGGCTGTGGATCGACACCCAGCCGCTGCTGGCGATCGTCGCGGGCTTCCAGTTCGTGCCGATCCTCGCCATCGTGGCGGTCATGTCGACCTACTTCTTCCGTCTGACCGGCACCGTCTACACCGGCGGTTTCCTCGGGGCCGTGTTCGTGAGCTGGACGCTCACGGCCGGCACGGCGACCCAGTACGCCGTGCAGCCCTGGGACCTCGGCACCATGATCGTGCGGGTCGGTCTGCCCGTGCTCGTGGGTCTCGGCCTGCTCGCCCGGGCGATCGTCGCTCGGCGTGACCAGCCGCACGACCACCTGCTGAAGATCCCCGAGGCCGAGGCGGCCAAGGACCGCCACATCGGCGTCTGACCGTGCGGTGACCCTCAGGGTGTGAAGGGTTGGCCCGGGACTACCCGGGTCAACCCTTCACGAATCTCACGGGAGGTGGGGCTCCACCGTGACCTCGGCACGCAGCACGCTCGCGTCCCGGTCGAGCTCCAGCCCGCCGGCTGCGACGTCGTCGACCGTGAACCGGTACGTGCCCGGCGGGCCGGTCATCCGGAAGATCACCTGACCCATGAGGTTCGTGGTCGCCATCCCGGCGGCCTCGCGCTCGGGGCCGACCACCCGGCCCTCGACTGCCAGGTCGGGGCACCGCTTGCCCTCGGCGTCCTTGACCGTGGCCCGGAACGTGACGCGGATACGGCCGTCGTCGAGGTGCTCCTCGGGCCGCACCGTCAGGCTGGCCACGACGATCGGCTCCACGAACAGGCCGGTTCGCGGGAGGTCGTCGGGGACGGGCTCGAGGAGGTGGGGGCGATCGCGCCGGCCGCGGAAGACACGCACGCAGCACCTGCTGGTCGGAGTGTCGCGCCACGGTAGCGGCCAGCGCCTGTGGCTGCCGTTGACATGTACCCCGGGGGCTGCGACCCTGGTCACTCGCCCGGCGCACGGTGGCCGCACGCAGCCGTGGGGGCCCGCGGAGCGGTCTACGGTACCGTTGCGGGCCCGTCGGCACGCCGACGAGCCGGGCTGATCGCACGCAGCGCCTGTGCTGCGGCGTCCGGCACCACCCCGGGCGGCAAGACCGCCGCCCGGCAACTGACCACTATCGAGAGAACCGACCCTGATGTCCGAGACCCCTACCCCCGAATCGCAGCAGCCGGCGCCCGAGGCAACCGGTGCGGCCGCCCAGCCCACCGTTCAGCAGGGCGATCCCCGCAACGTCGTCATCATGGACGACCCCGGCTCCACCATGACCTCGACCGGTGACCAGATCGTCGAGAACGACATCTCCGACGACGACTTCACCGCCGCCCTCGAGGGCACCCTGAAGGACATGAACGAGGGCGCCATCGTCGAAGGCGTCGTGGTCAAGGTCGACCCCGACGAGGTGCTGCTCGACATCGGCTGGAAGTCCGAGGGCGTCATCCCGGCCCGCGAGCTGTCCATCAAGCTCGACGTGGACCCGAACGAGGTCGTCCAGGTCGGCGACGTGGTCGAGGCGCTCGTCCTGAACAAGGAGGACGAGCAGGGACGCCTGGTCCTCTCGAAGAAGCGGGCCCAGTACGAGCGTGCCTGGGGCACGATCGAGCGCATCTACACCGAGGACAAGACGGTGCAGGGCACCGTCATCGAGGTCGTCAAGGGCGGTCTCATCCTGGACATCGGGCTGCGCGGGTTCCTGCCCGCCTCGCTCGTCGAGATGCGCCGGGTCCGCGACCTGAACCCCTACGTCGGCGAGCAGCTCGAGTGCAAGATCATCGAGCTCGACAAGAACCGGAACAACGTCGTCCTCTCGCGCCGCAAGTTCCTCGAGGAGACGCAGAGCGAGTTCCGCAACGAGTTCCTGTCGTCGCTGCAGAAGGGCGAGATCCGCAAGGGCGTCGTCTCGTCCATCGTGAACTTCGGTGCCTTCGTGGACCTCGGCGGCGTCGACGGTCTCGTCCACGTCTCCGAGCTGTCGTGGAAGCACATCGACCACCCGTCCGAGGTCGTCGAGGTCGGCGACGAGGTCGAGGTCGAGGTCCTGGACGTGGACATGGAGCGCGAGCGCGTCTCCCTGTCGCTGAAGGCCACCCAGGAGGACCCGTGGCAGAAGTTCGCCCGCGAGCACGCCGTCGGCGAGCTCGTGGACGGCGAGGTCACGAAGCTCGTGCCGTTCGGCTCGTTCGTCAAGGTCGCCGACGGCATCGAGGGCCTGGTCCACATCTCCGAGCTGGCCGACCGTCACGTCGAGGTCCCCGAGGCCGTCGTCAACGTCGGCGACCAGATCGAGGTCAAGGTCATCGACATCGACACGGTCCGTCGCCGCATCAGCCTCTCGCTGAAGCAGGCGCAGGCCGGCGAGGACACGACCGAGTACGGCGAGCCGCGCCAGGTCGAGACCGCCTACTCGTCCGGCGGTGAGGAGAGCCAGCCGACCGGCACGATGGGTGCTGCGCTCGCCCAGGCCGGCCTGGTCCGTGACCGTGCGCCGAGCCCCGAGGAGATGGCCCTCCAGGAGGCCGAGCTGCCCGACGAGGTGCAGACCCCGGCCCCGGCCGAGGACGCCGACACCGGCGCCGCTGTCGCTCCCGAGGAGTCGCCGGAGGAGTCGACGGTCGAGCCCAAGGCCGAGAGCGAGGGCGAGTCCGAGAGCGAGAGCGAAGGCGAGGAGCCGACCGAAGGCTGATCGTCACCGAACCGCAGGTGGAAGCCCCGGCGTCGTCCGGGGCTTTCGCCTGTCCGGTGGCGCCTCCGGTGGTCGGTAGGCTCGGTCTCCTCGGCAAGGAGCGTGCGTGTACCTCGTGGGACTCACCGGGGGGATCGGTAGCGGCAAGAGCACCGTGGCTTCCCGGCTTCGCGAGCTCGGCGCCCACGTCGTCGACGCCGACCAGGTGGCGCGGGAGGTCGTCGAACCGGATCAGCCGGCGCTGGCCGCGATCGTCGACCGCTTCGGCCCCGGCGTGACGACCCGCGACGGCCGGCTCGACCGGCAGGCGCTGGCGGACGTTGTCTTCGCCGACGAGGAGGCACGCGCGGCGCTGAACGGCATCACGCACCCGCGGATCGGCGAGCGGATCCAGGAGCTGGTCGCGGGGCACGCCGAGGCGGAGCAGGAGGAGGGGCGCGCCCGTGTCGTCGTGCTCGACCATCCACTGCTCGTCGAGTCCGGCCAGGCCGAGCACCTGCCCGCCGTGATCGTGGTCACGGCGCCCGAGGAGGTCCGCGTCGCCCGTCTCGTCGAGCGGGGTCTGCGCGCCGACGACGCCCGGGCACGCATCCGCAGCCAGGCCAGCGACGAGCAGCGGCGCGCAGCCGCCACCCATGTCGTCGACAACAGCGGCGATCTGGCGAGCCTGCGGGCACAGGTCGACACGCTCTGGGCCGAGCTACGGCGTGCCGCCGACGAGGTCCCGGCCGAGGACGCCGGCCGATGAGCGTGGACACCGTCATCTTCGACGCCGGGCTGACCCTCCTGCAGGCCAGCCCGTCCTTCTGGGACGCGTTCGTCGACGGGGTCGAGGCGGCCGGCGCGCGCCTGCCCGGTGACCTCGATGTCATCGAGCACACCCCGCTCGGGGACGTGTGGCAGCAGCACGAGCGTGCCTGGCGCGACGCGGGTGAGGCCTCGCCGCACGTTGGCGACGTGGACGCCGAGATGCGCTACTGGCGCGGGCTGTACCGGGCGTTCCTGGCCCACCTCGATGTCGAAGGCGACCACCATCACATCGCCCAGCGGGTCCACGCGCACTTCCTGTCCCCGGGCGTGTTCCGGCCGTTCCCGGAGGTGGATTCGGTCCTCGACCGGCTCGACGAGCGCGGGGTCCGGCTCGGGCTGCTGTCGAACTGGGGCCCGAACCTGCGGGACATCCTCGACCACGAAGGGCTGCTCGGCCGCTTCGCCGCGGTCGTCATCTCGGGCGAGGAAGGCGTCGCGAAGCCCGACCCGCGGATCTTCGAGATCGCCTTCGACCGCCTCGGCGTGGTCCCCTCCTCGTCGGTCGCCTACGTCGGTGACTCGCTCACCGACGATGTCGAGCCCAGCCAGGCGCTCGGGTGCACGCCCGTGCTCGTCGACCGCTACGGCCGTCACGAGGAGCACGACGGACTGCGGGTCAGCGACCTCGGCGAGCTGTTCACCACGCTGCCGCTGCCGGCACGGACCGTCCGGCGATGACCCGGCCGCGCACGGTGCGGCTCGTCGCGGCTGCCGTGGCCAGCGCGCTGCTCGTCGCCGGCGCGGTGGGGATCGCCACGCTGCGGGGTGCCGACGCACCCGTGGCCGCCGCACCGTCGCCCGGGGCGGGCTCCGGTGCCGGGCCGACGCCGAGCGCGGCTCCCTCCGTCGCGCCGTCTCCGGTGACCGCGGTCCCCGCCCTGCTCACCGACCCGGACGCGGCGGAGGCCGCCGGGGCATCGGCGGTGATGGCCGCTGGAAAGGAGGTCGCCCGCGGTCCGTGGCGACGCCTCGGCGACCCGGCCTGGCCACTGGACGACGAGCGACCCGTCTACGTGGGTACGGCCTCCATCGCCGACGACCTGTCCCGCGTCACCGTCGACCTGGTCCTCGCCACGCGGGTTCCGGACCCCGCCGACGATCTGGTGCTGCGGCTGCTTTCGGCTGCGGAGGCCCTCGGTGCGGACGCGGCCCCGACGGTCGACGTGCGGGTGGACGGAGCGCCGGCGTCCGCCACGGTCGACCGTGACGGCGCTCGGCTCGACGTGACGCTGCCCGACGGCGCGGCGGCGGGCGACCCGGTGCTGCTCCGTGTCGCCCTGTCCTACCCGTTGGTCCCGGCGGCACAGATCACCGACGACGGCGGGCCGGCCGGCTTCGGGCTGCTCGCCCGCTACCCGGACCTCGCCACCCTCGGACACTGGCTGCCGCTGCTCACGTTCGACGGCGGACCGATGCTGCCGTGGGGCGACGTGGGTGCGTTCCCGGTGGCGGTCTGGTCGCTGCAGGTCACCCACGGCGGGACGCTGGTGACCGGCGGCGCGGAAGCCGACTGCCCCGACGCGACCGGCCGCCAGCGGGCCTGCACGTGGGCCCGGGGGACCGGATTGCGCGACGTCTCGGCGGTCATCTACCGCGAGCGCGTCACCCCGGCCGAGACGGACCGTCGCGGCGTGCACCTGCGGGCCTACGCGGCCGCGGGGGTCGTGCCGGCCGACGCACTGGACGTGGCCCTCGGCGAGGCCGCCGACGCGACCGAGAGCTACGAGCGTCGGTTCGGTCCGCTCGCCTGGCCCGACGTTGACGTCGCCGCCACGCCGCTCGGGACCGGCGCGGCCGGCATGGAGTTCCCGGGCCTGGTCATGATCGGCAGCGACCTCTACGACCAGCTCGGTGGCGGGTTCGGCACGTTCGCGGTCGTCCACGAGATCGCCCACCAGTGGTTCCACGCCCTGGTCGGCAACAGCTCGCTGAGCGACCCGGTGGTCGACGAGTCCCTGGCCCAGTACTGCTCGTATCTCTACTGGTCGGACCGGTACGGGGCCGCGGCCGCCGAGCAGCTCGCCGACACGGCCTTCGTCGGGCGCTACCGCCGCTCGCACGCGGAGGGCGTGGAGGACGAACCCCCGGCGCAGCCGCTGGCCGACTTCGGTGATGCCGACACGTACAACGCCATGGTGTACGCCCGCGCGCCGCTGGCCTTCGTCGAGGCGCAGCGTGAGCTCGGGGAGGGAGCGGTCGTCGGCTTCCTGGCCGACGAGGTACGGCGCCACGGGCTCGGCGTGGTCACCGACGACGCCTTCGTCCGCGAGGCCGAGGCGGCAGATCCCTCCCTCGGTGAGGTGCTGCGCCGCTACTGGCTGGACCCGGCGCCCATCGAGGTGCCCGAGCCGTCCGCCACGGGGTGACGGACGGCACCGTTGTCGGGCGCATGATCGCGTGCCGCCACCTCCGTGCCGAGCTGCTCGTAGCGCCCCCACTCGCTCGCCAGTGCCCAGCGGAACGTGTCGGCACCGTCGAGCAGCGAGGACGGGATCGTGATGACCAGCTCGGTGCTGTCGGGCCGGATCGTGACGCCGGTGTCTTCACCGAAGCGAGCCTCGTGCCGGCGGTCGTCACGCACGCCGGGGTACCAGCCGTCGTCCGCGAGGTTCGCCCAGACCTCGAGGTCGATGGCACCGTCGCCGTCGAGGTCCGCGAACCAGGCGACGTTGCCCGTCGTCGCGGCGTCCTCCTGTCGTGCCGGCACCGTGTCGCCGAGCCGGACCCGCAGCTCGACCACGGGCCCGACCGTCAGCGTGGCGGCCCGCAGGTCGATCCATGTCGGCGGTGGCGGCACCCCCGGCGACGTCACGTCGCCGGCGGCGTCGGCGACCTGGCTCGTCGTGGCCGTGGCAGGGGATTCGTCCGGCGCGCTCGCTGTCGGCGAGGCGGCCGGCCCGTCGGGCGACGATGCGGCGGGTGGGGTCCCGTCGGCGCCGTCGGGCGGCAGGGCAGGCGAGGCCGACGGCGGGTCGGGTGAGGGCGCGCCCGTGGCCGTCGAGGCCGTCGCCGGCGCCGTCGGGTCGGCTACCGCCCCGCCGGCATCCTCGGGAGCGAGTGAGGGGGCGAGGGCGCTCACCGGGGTCGGTGCCGTCCGTGCGACGGCGTCCTCGGCGCCGGGCGCGCATGCGGCAACGGCGAGGATGAGAGCGAGACAGCAGGCGGAGCGTGCGGGCATGGCTGGACGGTAGCGGCTGCGGGCCGATGGCCGGAAGTCCCAGTTCGAATTGACTAGTCACTCCGACCATGGCATGGTCCAGCCGCCGGCTGGCGCAGCGGGTACTCGACCGCTCCTGGGGTCGCCGCGGCCATGCGGACGGGCGCCTGCCGGGTCACGTGCAGTCACTGACGAACACACGACGTGTGGAGGGATCGATGCGTTCCAAGCTGATGACGGTCGCGCTCGCGGCTGCCCTGGTCGGAAGCAGCGCGGCCATCTCGTTCGCGGACCCGGGTCCGGGCAACGGCCACAACACCTTCGGCCTGTGCACCGCGTACTTCGCCGGGTCGCAGACCGGGCAGGACCACAAGCACCAGGCCCCGCCGTTCCAGGCGCTCGAGGCGGCTGCGGACTCGGCGAACCAGTCGGTGGAGGAGTACTGCGCCGAGAACGGGCAGCAGCCCGGGAACGGCGGCGGCCACTGACGCCGTCCGCATGACGCGCGAGGGGCCCTGCCGGGGCCCCTCGTCGTGTGCTGGCGCGCGGCGGGTCAGAGGACGCGGAAGTGGTCGATGAGGGCGGTGTAGGCGGGGGCGGGGTAGCCGTGGGTGGCGGCGTGGGGGCCGATGGTGGTGGGGGCCAGCGGGTCGGTGAAGGTGCCGATGGTGGTCCAGTCGGTGCCGTTGGTGGAGATGCGCAGGGTCCAGTCGGTGCCGGTGCGGGTGACCCGGACCCAGGTCGGGCCGGTGGGGGTGGGGATGGTCTGTCGGAGCCGGTCGGTGGCGGTGCCGGCGGTCAGGCGGCCGGCGAACGCGAACACGGAGCTGCCGGTGGCGACCAGGTCGAAGCGGAGCAGGTCGTCGTTGTCCTGCTGGACCACGATGCCGTGGTACTGGTAGCGGGTGTCGGGCACGGAGGTGAACCGGGCCTGCACGTCGAAGTCGGTGTCGCCGATGGGCTGCTGCAGGCGGGGGGCGTAGTTGCGGCCGGTCCACAGGTCGTGGGTGGGTCCGGCGGGGATCGCCAGCCGTGCGGCGCCGCCCGACACGGTCAGGGTGGTGTCGCCGCGCGGGTCGATCAGGGTCCACACCGGGTCCAGGCTGGTGCCGTCGAACTCGTCGGAGATCGCCCCGGACGTCCCGCCACCGCCGCCGCCGCCGGAGGGCGGGTCGGTGACGGTGATGGTGATCTGGTCGGTGACCGGGCCGGTGGAGTCGTCGGCGGAGAGCGCGAGGACGTAGTCGCCGGCCGTGTCGAAGGTCGCCTGGCTGGTCGGGGAGGTGGCGTCGGTGAAGGTGGCGGTGCCCGGCCCAGAGACCTTGGTCCAGCCGACGCTGAGGGTGCCGGGCGGGTCGGGCAGCCCGTCATCGGACACCGACCCGGCCAGCGTCGCCGCGATCCCGGTCGTCGCGGCCGCGTCCGGACCCGCCGCCACCGTCGGCGGCGTGTTCGACGGGGGTGTGCCGCCCGGGTCGGTGACGGTGATGGTGACCTGGTCGGTGACCGGGCCGGTGGAGTCGTCGGCGGACAGCTGCAGGACGTAGTCGCCGGCCGTGTCGAAGGTCGCCTGGCTGGTCGGGGACGTGGCGTCGGTGAAGGTGGCGGTGCCCGGCCCAGACACCTTCGTCCAGCCGACGCTGAGGGTGCCGGGCGGGTTCGGGAGTCCGTCATCGGACACCGACCCGGCCAGCGTCGCCGCGACCCCGGTCGTCGCGGCCGCGTCCGGACCCGCCGCCACCGTCGGCGGCGTGTTCGTCGGGGTCGGCGGTGGCGTGGTGGTGCCGCCGCCGGCAAGGACGGTGAACTGGTCGATGATGCCGGTGTAGGCGGGGGCGGGGTTGCCGTGGGTGGCGGCGTGGGGGCCGATGGTGGTGGGGGCCAGCGGGTCGGTGAAGGTGCCGATGGTGGTCCAGTCGGTGCCGTTGGTGGAGATGCGCAGGGTCCAGTCGGTGCCGGTGCGGGTGACCCGGACCCAGGTCGGGCCGGTGGGGGCGGCGGGCAGGGTGGTGCGCAGCCGGTCGGTGGCGGTGCCGGCGGTCAGGCGGCCGGCGTAGGCGAACACGGTGCTGCCGGTGGCGACCAGGTCGAAGCGGAGCAGGTCGTCGTTGTCCTGCTGGACCACGATGCCGTGGTACTGGTAGCGGGTGTCGGGCACGGAGGTGAACCGGGCCTGCACGTCGAAGTCGGTGTCGCCGATGGGCTGCTGGAGGCGGGGGGCGTAGTTGCGGCCGGTCCACAGGTCGTGGGTGGGTCCGGCGGGGATCGCCAGCCGTGCGGCGCCGCCCGACACGGTCAGGGTGGTGTCGCCGCGCGGGTCGATCAGGGTCCACACCGGGTCCAGGCTGGTGCCGTCGAACTCGTCGGAGACCGTCCCGGCCCCCACCGCCGCCGCCGCCACCACCGCCCGGGTCGGTGACGGTGATGGTGACCTGGTCGGTGACCGGCCCGGTGGAGTCGTCGGCGGACAGTTCCAGGACGTAGTCGCCGGCCGTGTCGAAGGTCGCCTGGCTGGTCGGGGACGTGGCGTCGGTGAACGTGGCGGTGCCCGGCCCAGACACCTTCGTCCAGCCGACGCTGAGGGTGCCGGGCGGGTCGGGCAGCCCGTCATCGGACACCGACCCGGCCAGCGTCGCCGCGACCCCGGTCGTCGCGGCCGCGTCCGGACCCGCCGCCACCGTCGGCGCCACGTTCGACGGGGTCGGCGGTGGCGTGGTGGTGCCGCCGCCGGCAAGGACGGTGAACTGGTCGATGATGCCGGTGTAGGCGGGGGCGGGGTTGCCGTGGGTGGCGGCGTGGGGGCCGATGGTGGTGGGGGCCAGCGGGTCGGTGAAGGTGCCGATGGTGGTCCAGTCGGTGCCGTTGGTGGAGATGCGCAGGGTCCAGTCGGTGCCGGTGCGGGTGACCCGGACCCAGGTCGGGCCGGTGGGGGCGGCGGGCAGGGTGGTGCGCAGCCGGTCGGTGGCGGTGCCGGCGGTCAGGCGGCCGGCGTAGGCGAACACGGTGCTGCCGGTGGCGACCAGGTCGAAGCGGAGCAGGTCGTCGTTGTCCTGCTGGACCACGATGCCGTGGTACTGGTAGCGGGTGTCGGGCACGGAGGTGAACCGGGCCTGCACGTCGAAGTCGGTGTCGCCGATGGGCTGCTGGAGGCGGGGGGCGTAGTTGCGGCCGGTCCACAGGTCGTGGGTGGGTCCGGCGGGGATCGCCAGCCGTGCGGCGCCGCCCGACACGGTCAGGGTGGTGTCGCCGCGCGGGTCGATCAGGGTCCACACCGGGTCCAGGCTGGTGCCGTCGAACTCGTCGGAGATGGCCCCGGACGTCCCGCCACCGCCGCCGCCGGAGGGCGGGTCGGTGACGGTGATGGTGACCTGGTCGGTGACCGGCCCGGTGGAGTCGTCGGCGGACAGCTGCAGGACGTAGTCGCCGGCCGTGTCGAAGGTCGCCTGGCTGGTCGGGGAGGTGGCGTCGGTGAAGGTGGCGGTGCCCGGCCCAGAGACCTTGGTCCAGCCGACGCTGAGGGTGCCGGGCGGGTCGGGCAGCCCGTCATCGGACACCGACCCGGCCAGCGTCGCCGCGACCCCGGTCGTCGCGGCCGCGTCCGGACCCGCCCCCACCGTCGGCGGCGTGTTCGACGGGGGACTGCTTCCGAGCGGCGTCACCGAGACGGCGCCGAAGGTGGCGTCAACATGGTGCGCGAGCAGCAGCAGGGAGCCGCTCGTCGGAGCCGTGGATCCCTGCTGGTGGGTCAGCGTCCAGGTCAGCGGCTCGGGCTGCCCCTGCGGCCACACCTTCAAGGAGTACTCGGGACCGCCCGCAAGGTTGTGGACGCGCATCTTGAACACGTAGGTGTTCCCGGCCGACAGCGTCACGCCGGTCGTCGTCGCCGCGGGCGAGCCCTGGGGATCGGTGATCTGCAGCGACGCGCTCGTCGACCGCCACCGGTACCACCCGATCGCGCCAACCGGCTGGTACCCCGTGTACGGCTGCGCGCCCGTTGGCGTCGCGTAGTGTCCGTTCCAGTGCAGGATCATGCCGAGGCCCGGGCCATTGCTCGGGGACTGGTACGCGGCTGGATCGTTCGAGACGGCGTTGACGGTGACTGGCACGGTCACCTCGTAGTCGGTCCAGCTGCTGTCACCGATCGCAAGGAGCCGGTCGTAGCCGATCTCCTGTGTGCGGACACCGGATCCCTCGATGGCCCACCTGCCGTCGACGGGCTGCACCACCGCCGACACGCTCGCGGCCGTGCTCCAGTTCACCGTGTACGGCAGCGGCCAGGTCGTCGTGGGCGTGTAGTCGATCGTGACCGTGTGCGTAGTCAGCTGGCCGAGCGTGTCCGTCACACGAACGTCGACCGTGTTGCTTCCGGCCCGCAGCAGCGACCGTGCGATGTCGAGGTTGACGTCACCGGGCCGCGCGAGGCGCTTGCCGTCCGGCCCCAGGTTCACGGTCCGTGGCGTCCCGCCGTTGAGGCGGTAGTCCACGGCGGTGACCCCGTCGGGGTCGCTGATGTTGCCGAGCAGGTTCACCCATGGCTGCGGGTTGCCGACCGCGCCGAACGCCTGGTGGTCACCGCTCCAGAGCGAGATGACGCTGTCGCCGGTCCCCGGGGTCGAAGTGCCCCCGCCGGGGGCCGCCGTGTTGCTGACGTAGTCGATGACCGCGGTGAAGGCGGGAGCGTTCGTGTTCGTGGTGCCGTGGTTCCCCGCCGTCGGACCCACGGACGCCACGGTGAGGGCGTGGGTGAAGCTCCCGGCCGTCGTCCAGCTCGTCCCGTTGCTCGAGTATCGGAGTGTCCAGGTGTCCCCGACGCGGGAGACCCGAAGCCAGATCGGACCGGTCGGAGCCGTGAAGAAGGGCACGGAGATCTCTGTCGTGGCCCGGCCGGCCGCCATGGAGGCCGCGAAGGCCCGGACCTGGCTGCCGTCGTGGTAGATGTCGAACCGGATCAGGTCGTCGGCGTCCTGCTGCGCGACGATGCCCTGGAGCTGATAGCGGCTGGTGACGACCGAGTCGAACTTCGCCTCCACCTCGAAGTCGCTGTCTGTCACGGTCTGCAGCAGCCGCGGGGCCAGGTTCCGGCCGGTCCAGAGGTCGTGCGAGGTACCGGCCGGGATGGCGATGCGGGCGGCACCACCGCTCACGGTCACGGTGGTGTCCCCGACCGGGTCCACGACGGTCCACCGCGGGTCGAGCGCGGTCCCGGCGAAGTCGTCGGACGTCGGTCCGCCGCTGCTGCCTCCACCGCCGCTCGGGTCGGTGACGGTGACGGTGAGGTCGTCGGTGACCGGGCCGGTGGAGTCGTCGGCCGACAGCCGCAGCAGGTAGGTCCCGGCCGCGTCGAAGGTCACCTGGCTGGTCGGCGAGGTTGCGTCGGTGAAGGTCGCGGTGCCCGGCCCGGAGATCATCGACCAGGCCGCTGTCAGCGTCCCCGGCGGGTCGGGGAGCCCGTCGTCGGTGGCGCTCCCCGCCAGCGTCAGCGCCACTCCGGTGGTCGCCGTGGTGTCGGGACCGGCGGTGACGGTAGGAGGCTGGTTGACGGGGGAGGTGCTGCCGGACTTCTGTGCACTGCTGAGGCTCGTGGGCAGCGGCTGGTAGGCGCCGCGGATGGTGGCTCCGGTGGTGCTCACCGAGGTGGAGCCGGTCAGGCCGACGGTGATGGTGTGCTGGCCGGTCAGATACCGGTCGAGGCCGTTGCGTCCGAACCCGAACACGGTCATGGCGTTGTTCATGAGCCAGTACGAGTCGATGGCGGTGTCGTCGGTGTGGTGGGCGGCGAACAGGGACCGGCCGGCGGCGGGGTCGGAGAAGTAGGCCCATTCGGGGGCGGGCAGGTCGCCGGTCCAGGCGGTGGCCAGCGGTGTGGTGGTGCCGGTCGAGCGGGTGACGGTGTCGTTGGCGTCGACGGCTCCGCCGGGGGTGCCTTCGTAGAGGAACCAGTAGGCGTGGGCGGCCCGGGTCATGGTCATGGTGGCGTAGCCGGGGAAGATCTCCCAGCGTTCCTGCCAGGCGTTGTCGGTCGTGGTCGACTCGAGGGTGACCTTGAGCGGACCGGCGGCCACGATCCGGGAGGTCGATCCGGTGGCGCCGGGGTGGAACTCACCCTCGGGGTAGATCGCGTTGGGGATGCCGCGGTACTCGCCCGAGGCGCGGGATGCGGTGGAGTAGGAGATCCAGTCGTTGCCGGCGGTGTCGACCAGCGAGGAGAAGCCGCCGGCGGCCTTCTGGTAGTACCAGGTGCCCGAGGGCGTCGCGATCCGGTAGGCGGCCTGACCGGCGTCGGTCACATTGTCGGTCAACGTCACCCGTGGCGTGACGGTCGCGGCCGGGTGGCCGGTTCCGGTGGTGTCGAAGTAGAGGTGGTACAGACGGGTCGTCGACGCCGGGGTCGTGCCCGTCAGCAGCCATATCAGGGCACCCCGGGTCCCTCCCGGGTTGTCGGGGTCGAACTGGAAGGGCACCGCCGCATCGATGACCGCGCCCGTCGCGTCGATCTCGACCACCCGCAGCGACCCGGGATCGGGAGTGCCCGACCCGCCCGCCTCGGCCAGCAGCACCGGCAGATCGACACGAGCTTCGGCCGGCTTGTCGGCTCGTGCCGAGCCCGCGGCCGACGCGGTCAGTCCCACCCGGTAGTGCCAGCCGCTGTCCCACCACGGCGCGTCCGGTGGCACCGACCCGCCAGTTCCTCCTCCTCCACCGCCGCCACCCAAGGAGGAGTCGGTCACCGTCAGCGTGGCTGCGTTGCTGGTCACCGGCCCCGCACCGTTGGACACCACGACCCGGAACGTCGCGCCGGAGTCGGCCAGTGTGGTGGCGGGCGTGGTGTAGGAGCCGGCGGTCGCGCCGGTGATGTTCGTGCCGTTGCGCTGCCACTGGTAGGTCAGCGGTGCGGTGCCGGTGGCTGTGACGTTGAAGGTTGCCGTCTGGCCGGCGGTCACGGATTGATCCGCGGGCTGGCTCGTGATCGTGGGCGCAACCGCATCGCCACCGTTCTTGTGGTGGAGGACCAGCATCGGGCCCGGCTTCTCGATGAACTCACCGAACCCGGAGCCGCGGTAGCTGTACGTGATCGTGTTGTTCCCGGGCCGTAGCTGGCCGGGTGTGACGCTGCGTACGGACAGCGTCCAGGTGTCCTCGCCGGAGGCGAAGGCCGAGAACTTCGGGTTGCCGTTGATGGCGATGTAGGGGTTGTTCCAGAAGGAGCCGAGCAGGTAGGCGCGGTCGACGGTGATCGGGTCGTAGGAGGAGGGCAGGGCCAGGGTCCAGCTGTGTTCGTCGAGCCGGTTGCCGCCGTGGTGCAGGACGTTGTCGGCGAAGCCGGGGATCGTGTGAACGCTGGTGTCGTGGGTGCGGGTGAGGGTGAACGGTGCGGAGGGCCCGCCGGGCGCGTCGACGACGTTGCCGGCGGCGTCCACGACCCGGATCTTGAACTTCACGCCGGTCTGGTTGGGGACCTCGGGCAGGGTCCAGGTGGCCGTGTAGGGGGCGGTGGTGTCGGTGGCGATGTGGTCGATCACGCCCAGGGCGCCGGGGTTCTTGGTGTTGCGGTAGCGGTTGTGCCAGCCGGTGAACGTCCCGTCGACGTCCTCGTCGTAGCCGGTGTAGGAGGCGTGGAACTCGACCCGGGCTGCGCCCGCCGCCGTGGCGGTCAGGGTGACCGTGTCGTCGTCCACGGCCAGGCTGCCGCCGGTGGCCGGGTCGAAGCTGCGGCCGCCGGCGGCGACCGCGGTCAGCGCGCCGGTGGGTGGGGTCACGTCGCCGGGGCCGCTGATCGGGTGGGTCGCATCGGTGGTGACCCGGACCATGACATCGTTTATGTGGTAGGCCCCCGACGACGAGGAGAACGTGAGCGTGTTGTCGCCCTGCCTGAGCTCGCTGAGCGGGATCTCGCCGATGAACGGGGTCCGTGACCAGTCCGCGCCACGGTAGGTGCGCCGCACGGTGCCGCCGTTGATCTGGAAGCGGGCCAGATCGGTCGTGTCGCGTCCGGCCCGCCACAGGTCGAGATAGATCTCGGCCTTGGCCGCCCCGGAGACGTTGTCGGGGATCGACAGCGTGACCGTCTTCACACACGCGTAGCCGGGTTCGTAGGCGGGCAGCCAGCCCGGCTCGATGTAGACGGACCCTGGCGACTTCTGCTCGGTCAGACACCCGCCCGTGAACTGCGAATGCGGAACCCAGTACTCCTTGTAGGTCGTCTGGGACCCGATCCCGAGCACGTCGGCGGTCGCCGGCTCGACCGTGAGCAGACCGGCGAGCAGCAGCAGGACGAGTGCTGGCACGAGTGCCGTCGAGCGCCGCGTGTGTCCTCTCACGGGGTCCCCCGGGTGATGCGGCGTCGCGCCGCAGTGGTTCGTCGCCTCGGTGTCCGCGAGAGCGGTCACGCATCCCCATGGTGGACGTCCGCGGGTATCGAGGCAGGGGCGGATGTCCCTGGACAGCGAGGGATCAGCATGGGTGCGCAGAGCGGTCTCACGACCGCGCGGAGCGAGAGCAGGCGTGCCGGCGACGCTCCTTCCGGTGTCGCACCCGGGTTGTACGCTCCGGGCATGCCTGCATTCCACGTCGTCAGCGAGTTCGAGCCCTCGGGGGACCAGCCGAAGGCGATCGAGGAGATCGTCGAGGCGTTCGACGCGGGGGAGAAGGCCGTGACCCTGCTCGGCGCGACCGGCACGGGCAAGACCTTCACGGCCGCGAAGGTGCTCGAGCAGGTCCAGCGCCCCGCCCTGGTGATCGCGCCGAACAAGACCCTGGCGGCCCAGCTCGCGAACGAGTTCCGCGACTTCCTGCCGGACAGCGCCGTCGAGTACTTCGTCTCGTACTACGACTACTACCAGCCCGAGGCGTACATCCCGCAGTCCGACACCTACATCGAGAAGGACTCGTCGATCAACGACGAGATCGACCGGCTGCGCCACCGCGCCACGATGGCGCTCATGTCCCGCCGCGACGTGGTGGTCGTCGCCTCGGTGTCCTGCATCTACGGCCTCGGCTCGCCCGAGCAGTACGAGGACCACATCCTTTGGTTCCGCACGGGCGAGGAGATCGGGCTCGACGCGTCGCTGCGCAAGCTGGTGGACCTCCAGTACTCCCGGAACGACCTGAACCTCGTCCGCGGGACCTTCCGGGTCCGCGGCGACACGCTCGAGGTGTTCCCCGCGGACGCCGAGAAGGCCGTCCGGGTCGAGTTCTTCGGCGACGAGGTCGACCGGATCGCCCGGGTCGACACGCTCACGGGCGAGGTCTCGAAGCCGATCGAGCAGTACGGGATCTTCCCGGCGTCCCACTACGTGTCGTCCCGCGAGGCGCTGGAGCGGGCCGTGTCCTCGATCGAGGCGGAGCTCGTCGAGCGGCTCGACGGGCTCGAGAAGGCCGGCAAGCTGCTCGAGGCACAGCGGCTGCGGATGCGCACCAACTACGACCTCGAGATGATCCGCGAGGTCGGGTTCTGCAACGGGATCGAGAACTACTCACGGCACTTCGACGGCCGCGAGCCGGGCGAGCCACCCTTCACGCTGCTCGACTACTTCCCGAAGGACTTCGTCGTCCTCATCGACGAGTCGCACGTGACCGTCCCGCAGATCGGCGGGATGTACGAGGGCGACCGGTCCCGCAAGGACACGCTCGTCGAGCACGGGTTCCGTCTGCCGTCCGCCCGGGACAACCGGCCGCTGACCTTCGACGAGTTCCTCGGCCGGATCGGGCAGCGCCTGTTCATCTCGGCCACACCCGGGCCCTACGAACGCCGTGAGTCCTCGACGATCGCCGAGCAGATCATCCGTCCGACCGGGCTCGTCGACCCCGAGGTCGTCATGCGGCCCACGAAGGGCCAGATCGACGACCTGATGGCCGAGATCCGGTCGCGCAGCGATCAGAACGAGCGGGTGCTCGTCACCACGCTGACGAAGAAGATGGCCGAGGACCTGACCGACTACCTGCTCGAGAACGGGGTGAAGGTCCGCTACCTGCACTCGGACATCGACACGGTGCAGCGCGTCGAGATCCTGCGCAGCCTCCGGCTCGGCGAGTTCGACGTCCTCGTCGGCATCAACCTGCTGCGCGAGGGGCTCGACCTGCCCGAGGTGTCGCTCGTGGCGATCCTCGACGCCGACAAGGAGGGCTTCCTGCGCTCCGGGACGTCGCTCATCCAGACGATCGGCCGCGCCGCCCGGAACGTCAACGGACAGGTCCTGATGTATGCGGACCATGTGACCGATGCGATGCGCTCGGCCCTGGACGAGACCGAGCGCCGGCGCGAGAAGCAGCTCGCCTACAACGCCGAGCACGGCATCAACCCGCAGACGATCCGCAAGCGCGTCGGCGACATCATCGCCGCGGTCCGCGCCGAGGAGTCGGGCGAGGCCTACGCGCCGGCCCACGCGCCGCGCCGCGACCTCGTCATGGCCGAGGACGGTGGCCTGCCGACCGAGGAGCTGCGGGCCCTCATCCAGCGCCTCGAGGAGGAGATGCACGAAGCCGCCGGCGAGCTCCGGTTCGAGTACGCGGCCCGGCTGCGCGACGAGATCGCCGACCTGCGCCGCGAGCTGAGCGCGATGGAGACCGCGAACGTCTGAGTCGGCGGGTCAGCGGACGGCGTCGGTCAACCGGGGCTCGGCACGATCCCCAGCGTCGTGCCGCACCGCCGGCAGTAGACGAGGGTCACCCGGCGTACGCCGTCGTCGCCCTCGCCGGTGACGGTGCGGACCCCCGTCCGGCTGCCCAGCGGCACGCGGCAGGCGAAGCACACCGGCCCCGTGGCCGCGAGCTCGGTTCCGGCCGATGCCGACGACCGGGCGTCGAGCTCGGACTCGGCGTCGCGCAGGTCCAGCGCCTCACGCATGCGTGCGCGAACCGTCGACGGGTCGATGACCTCGGCGACCACCGCGGTGGCGGCGCTGTCCTCCATCTGGAGGAGGGCCAGCAGCAGATGGGACGGGCTGACGGCCGGGTCGTGCCGGTCGCCGGCGATCCGGAACGAGTCGTCGATGGCCTGCCGGGCCCGGGCGGTGAAGGGCAGGTCGCCGGCGGGCTCGCTGCGGTTGCCGCGGATGGCGCCGCGCACACGCTCGCGAGCAGCGTTCGCGTCGAGCCCGGCGTTCGTCAGCACGGCCCGCGCCGGCCCGGGGACGCGCAGCACGCCGAGCAGGAGATGCTCGGTGCCGATCACCTCCTGCCGCAGCAGGCGCGCCTCCTCCTGTGCGTGGGCGATCGCCTCGCGTCCCGTCGGCGTGAACCGCTCGAACATGCGGCCTCCTCCGCGAGCACCGTAGCCGTCCTCCGCGCGACGCCGACAACCGTCCCGGGCCACGTGGGTCCTGCACCCGTTGGCGGTCGGCCCCGCGACGCGCATGATCCGTCTAATGTGCCCGGTGGGGAGCGACCTGGGGGTCGGACATGACCGAGGCGACCGTCCTGACGTGCCGCGGGCTTCGCCGCCGGTTCGGGCAGATCGAAGCCGTCCGCGACGTCAGCTTCAGCATCGGCGCCGGTGAGACCTACGGACTGCTCGGGCCGAACGGGGCCGGCAAGACGACGACGATCTCGATGATCTGCGGACTGCTGCGTCGCGACGCCGGGGAGGTCGTCGTGGCGGGACAGCCCGTGGACACGTCGTCCGTCGCGGCGAAGGCGGCGATCGGGTACGTGCCGCAGGACATCGCCATCTATCCCGACCTGACCGCCCGCGAGAACCTGTCCTTCTTCGCACGGCTGTACGGCCTGGGCGCCGACGTGCGACGTGCCCGGATCGACGAGGTCCTCGGCGTGGTCGGCCTCGCCGAGCGCGCCGACGGCAAGGCCGAGGAGTTCTCGGGCGGCATGAAGCGGCGGCTCAACATCGGGATCGGCCTGCTGCACCGGCCGCAGCTGCTGATCCTCGACGAGCCGACCGTCGGCGTCGACCCGCAGAGCCGCAACGCCATCCTCGAGAGCGTCGAGCAGCTCAGCGCGTCGGGGATGGGCGTGCTCTACACGACGCACTACATGGAGGAGGCAGAGCGTCTCTGCGACCGCGTCGGGATCATCGACGAGGGCGAGCTGAGGGCCGAGGGCACGCGGCGCGAGCTCGTCGACCTCGTCGGGCAGCACGACACGATCCGCCTCGCGGTCGCCTCGGGCAGTGCCGCGGCGGTCGACGCCGCGCGGGTGATCGGCGGGGTCGAGTCCGTCAGCGCCGCCGACCACACGCTCGAGCTGATCGTCGACGACGCGAGGAAGCTCCTGCCCCGGCTGCTCGAGGAGCTCGCCGACGCGGGGGTGGCGATCACCAGCGTCGAGATCATCGAGCCCGACCTCGAGGCCGTCTTCCTGCATCTCACCGGCAAGGCGCTGCGGGACTGACCCGTCGGCCTCAGGAGGTGGAGCCCGTGCGCGCCGCGTTCCTCATCAGTGGCAAGGACCTCCGCGAGCGGATCCGCGACCGCTCCGCGTTCCTGTGGGGATTCATCGTGCCCTTCGGGCTGGCCGCCCTGTTCAGCCAGGTCTTCGACTTCGGGACCGCTGGCGTCCACTTCGACTACGCCGTCGTGAACCAGGACGCCGGCCCCCTGGGCGCCACGTTCGTGGACGAGGTGCTGCGCGGCCTCGAGGAGCAGGACCTCGCAACCGTCACCCGCCTCGACACCGTCGAGACGGCGCGGCAGCAGACCGCTGACGGACGGCGTCGACGCGACCTTCGTGATCCCCGCCGGATTCTCGCAGGCCGTCACCGGCGGGCAGGAGGCCTCCCTGCAGGTGATCGGGAACGCCGACGCGTCGATCGCGACCCAGGTCGCCGACGCGCTCGCCCAGCGCTTCGGCCAGTCGCTGACGGCCACGCAGGTGGCGGTCGGGCTCGTCGCCACCGGCGGCGGGGCGTCCGACCCGGCCTCCCTCGCGCGTCTCGGGGAGGAGGCGGCTCACCTCGACCCGGCCATCACGCTGGAGCAGGTCATGACGGCCGACAAGCAGCTCAGCAGCACGACCTACCTGATGGCGGGCATGGCGGTGTTCTTCCTGTTCTTCACCGTGCAGTTCGGCGTGACGGGACTGCTCGAGGAACGTCGCCTCGGGACGCTCCAGCGACTGCTCGCGGCGCCGATCTCCCGTGCCACCGTCGTCGGCGGCAAGGTGCTGACGAGCGTCGTGCTCGGCGTCGTCAGCATGGCCGTCCTCATCGTGGCGTCGGCGTTCCTGCTGGGCGTCGCCTGGGGCGATCCGGTCGGCGTCGCCATCCTGGTCCTGGCGGGTGTCGTCTCCGCCGTCGGGATCATGGCGGTGATCGCCACGCTCGCTCGCACCGCCGAGCAGGCGAACGTCTGGCAGTCGATCACCGCGGTCGTGCTGGGCATGCTCGGCGGCAGCTTCTTCCCGATCGCACAGGGTCAGAGCTGGTTCGCGAAGCTGAGCCTGATCACCCCCCACCAGTGGTTCCTGCGGGCCCTCGGGGACCTGGCGGGGGGCGGCGGGCCGGTCGACGTGCTGCCGGCCGCCGGCTTCATGTGCCTGTTCGGCGCGGTCGGGTTCGCCGTGGCCGGGTGGCGGATGCGGACGACGGAGATGCTGCGATGACCGCGCTCGTGATCGGTGCCAACAGCGTCCGCCGGCTCCTGCGTGACCGGTCGAACATCTTCTTCGTGTTCATCTTCCCGATGGCGCTCATCCTCATCATCGGGTCCACCTTCGGGACGGGCAGCGCCCCGCACGTCGCGGTCGTGGCCGCCGGCAGCGGTCCGTACACGGCCGAGCTCGTCGACACGCTCGGGCAGCGCGAGGCACTGGTCGTCGACCGCTACGCCGACGAGGATGCCGCCCGTGAGGCCGTGGCCCGGGGGCGCGCCTCGGCGGGTGTCCTCGTGCCCGATGGCTACGACCGGGCGGTGGCGTCCGGCGAGCACGCGCGGGTCGAGGTCATCGCGCGCCAGGACACCACCTCGCTGGCCCTCGAGTCGACCATCCAGGCGGCCGTGGCACGGCAGAACACCATCGTGCAGGCCGCCCGTTTCGCCGCCGACCAGGGAGTGCTCACCGCGGACCAGGCGGTGCCACGGGCACGGGCGGTCGCGGCGGCGCTCCCCGGCGTGACGGTGCAGGTGTCGCAGGCCGGCAGCTCGGCGTTCGAGGGCTACGAGAACCTCGGTCAGTTCGACCTCGGCGCGAGCCAGGAGCTCACGCTGTTCATGTTCCTCACATCCCTTGCCGGCTCGGCGGCGCTGATCCAGACGCGCCAGTGGGGAGTGGCACGGCGGATGCTGTCGACGCCGACCCCGGTCCGCTCGATCGTGGTGGGGGAGACGCTCGGCCGCTTCGGCGTGGCGCTGGTCCAGGGCCTCTACATCGTCGTCGGCACGGTGCTCGTCTTCGGCGTGAGCTGGGGCAGCTGGCCGGCCACGATCGCGATCGTGACCGTGTTCGGGCTCGTCAGCGCCGGCGCCGGAATCCTCATGGGAGCCACGTTCTCGAACGACCAGCAGGCGTCCGGGATCGGCATCGGCGTCAGCCTCGGCTTCGCGGCGCTCGGTGGGGCGATGGCGCCGCTGGAGGTCTTCAGCCCGACGATGCAGAAGATCGCCCACGTGACCCCTCACGCCTGGGCGATCGACGGGTTCGCGACCCTGGTGCGCCATGACGGGACGATCGTCGACATCCTGCCGCAGCTGGGTGTGCTCGCCGGCTACGCGGCGGTCCTGCTGGCGGTCTCGACCGTCCTGCTGCGCCGGTCGCTGCTCCGCTCGGCCTGAGCCGCCCCGCGACCGGGACGTTGGAGCGGGCCGCGATGAGGCGGCTAGGCTCCGGCCCAAACCCCGACAGGAAGCCACCGCCGTGCAGGACGCGCTGATCACCGCGCACCGGATCTTCGGGTACGTGGTCTTCGTCATCGTGCTGGTCGCCGCCGTGTACGGGTTCGGCCGGGCGAAGAGCGGCATGGCCTACGAGGGCCGGCCGTTCCAGGTCGCAACGGTGCTCCTGGACCTGCAGGTGACCCTCGGCATCGCCCTCTACATCGTCGTCAGCGGCTGGAAGCTCGGTGCGACCTTCCAGTTCATCCACCCGCTGATCATGGTCGCCGGCCTCGGGGTCGCCCACGCCGGCGTGGGGGCGGCCCGTCGCGAGCGGATGGCCGCCGACGCCTACCGGAAGGTCAGCCGCATGCTGCTGCTGGCCGTCGTGGTCATCGCGGCCGGCATCGGCGTCGCGAGCATGGCCTGAGGGAGGCGACGGCGACGTTGCCGCGGCTTCCCGGCGGCCGTCGGCGAGGGTCCTTCGGCAGCGCGCCGTCGGGGCCTTCGGCTGGCGCGATGTGTGACCTTCGTACTGATTTGTCGACGGAGTCGACCTCGACCATCGACAGGCGCTCGCCGCATCCCTAGCGTCCGAATCGTCGACTCTCGAGCTCTCGAGGTCGCTCTCGGCACACATGGGGACGTGCGTATGTCCAGAAGATCGTGGTCCCATCTCACCGTCGTTACCGCGCTCGTCGGAAGCTCGCTCGCCGGGCTGACCGCCGGGTCCGCAGCGGCCGCACCGGTCAGCCAGGCGCAGCAGGCCACCACCGTCACGGTGTCCCGGCTCGCGGGGCCGAGCCGGATCGAGACCGCGGTCGCGGTCTCCAAGGCGTCGTTCACATCGGCGGACACGGCCGTGCTCGCCCGCGCCGACGTCTACGCGGATGCCCTGGCCGGCGCGCCGCTCGCCGCATCGCTGCAGGCGCCCGTCCTGCTCACGAACCATGACAGCCTCCACCCGGCCGTGAAGGCGGAGCTGACCCGCCTCGGCGCCTCCACCGTCGTGCTCCTCGGCGGCACCGCCGCCATCAGCGACAGCGTCGCCACGGCGCTGAAGGACGCCGGCTACACGGTCGAGCGCCACGCCGGCGCGAACCGCTTCGCGACCGCGGCCGCGATCGCCCACGAGGTGGCACCCGGCACGGGCGGCCCGCTGTTCCTCGTCGAGGGTGCCAGCGCCGATCCGTCGCGCGGCTGGCCGGACGCGCTGTCCGCGGCTCCCTACGCCGCCTTCCTCGGTGTCCCGATCGTGCTGACCGTCACCGGTGAGCTTCCTGCCGACACCAAGGCGCTCATCGACCAGCTGGACCCGTCGGAGATCATCATCGTCGGCGGGACCGCCGCTGTCGGCGACGCCGTCGAGCAGGCCGTCGCCGCCGACGGGCGCACGGTCCGCCGGCTGGCGGGTGCCAGCCGCTACGCGACCTCGGCCGCCGTGTACGACGAGGCCGTGACCCGCGGGATGGACCCCTCCCAGCGCTGGCTCGCCACCGGCACCAACTATCCGGACGCGCTCGCGGCGGCAGCCGCAGCGGCGCACGCCGGGTATCCGATGCTGCTCGTGCCGCCCGCCGCGGCCTTCGACACCAGCCCGGCCCCGATCCGTCTGGACGCCGCCTACGACCTGCTGCGGTCCGTCGTGCTGCTCGGCGGGACGAACGCGATCTCCTCGGGCGTCGAGGACCTGGTGAAGCAGGCGGTCACCGACGACCCGATGCACGCCGCGTTCTGCCTGACCGTGCTGCACAACAACGACGGTGAGTCGCGGCTCGTCGACGCCGGCAGCGGCCTCGAGGCGTTCGGTGGCATCGCCCGCTTCGCGAGCGTCGTCTTCGCGCAGCGTCAGGCGGCGATGAACGTGCCCGAGTGCGACGAGCGCGGCGTCATCACCGTGACCTCGGGTGACAACTTCCGGCCGAGCCCGGAGTTCAACGCCAGCATCGACAAGGGCACGCCGTACTACGACTCGATCGCCTTCGACCGCATCGACTACAACGCGATGGCGCTCGGCAACCACGACTTCGACTTCGGACCCGAGGTGACGGCGAACCTGATCGAGGGCATCTCCAACACGACGCCGACGTTCGTGACGGCCAACCTGTCGTTCGTGGACGGCTCGCCGCTGAAGCCGCTGGCCGACGCGGGCCGGATCGCTCCGAGCACGGTCGTGACGGTCGGGACGCACCAGGTCGGGATCATCGGCCTGACGACCCCGCTGCTGCGGTCGATCTCGTCGCCCGGTCCCGACACGGTGATCAACAGCAAGGTCGCGACCGCCGTGCGGACCGAGGCCAGCAACCTCAAGGCCTCCGGCGTCGACATCATCGTGCTGATCAGCCACCTCCAGAGCATCGAGGAGGACCTCGCGCTGGTCGGTCAGCTGTCGAACGTGGACATCGTCGTCGCCGGTGGCGGTGACGAGGTGCTGGCAACGCCGGGATCGCTGCTCGTCCCCGGTGACGAGACGGCCATCTACGGCGCGTACCCGATGACCGCCATGACCGGCGACGGCCACAACGTCCCGGTCGTGACGACCGCCGGCGACTACCGGTACGTCGGCCGTCTGGTGACCCGCTTCGACGCGGACGGCAACCTCGTCGGCGTCGACGACCACCGCTCGCGCCCCGTGCGGGTCGCGGGCGACGACATGCCCGATGCGGTCACACCCGACGCGACCCTGCAGTCGCAGGTCGTCGACCCGGTCCAGGCCTACCTGGACAAGCTCGACGAGACGGTGGTCGGCACCTCCACGGTGCCGCTCAACGGGGCACGCCCGGACATCCGGATCAAGGAGACCAACGAGGGCAACCTCATGGCCGACGCGCTCGCCTACGTGGTGAAGACGCACGGTGCCGACTACGGCATCGACACGTCGGTCCCGATCGTCGCGATCCAGAACGGCGGTGGGATCCGCAACGCCACCGTGATCGAGCCCGGCGACCTGACCGTCCGCGACACCTGGGACATCGCGCCGTTCGCGAACTTCGACGGTGCGTTCCCGGATGTCTCGGCGGCCGAGCTCAAGCTGGCGCTGGAGAACGGCTACAGCAACGTCGAGAACGTCGACGGCCGCTTCTCCCACATCAGCGGGATGACGGTGGTCGTGGACCTGAAGCAGCAGGCCCAGACGAAGAAGGAGGACGGCAGCGTCGACACGCCCGGTGACCGGGTCCGCACCATCACGGTCGACGGTCTCGGGACGGTCTACGACGCGTCCGCCGGTGGCTTCACCGGTGACAAGGACGCGCCGATCGTGACGCTGGCGACGATCGACTTCATGGCCGGTGGCGGGGACCAGTACCCGTTCCCGCCGAAGGACGAGTTCGTCCTCGTCGGTGCCAGCTACCAGCAGGCGCTGCAGGAGTACATCGCGAGCCTCGGCACCATCGACGCCACCGTCAACGACGGGGCGTACGCCCCAGGTGGGAACGGACGCATCACGATCAACCAGTGAGCGTTCCGCGACAAGGTCAGAGGGCGGCCCGCGGGCCGCCCTCCGACGTCGCGTGGCCGCGATCACCGTCGCGGGCAAACTCGGGCCGAATGCCCAGGATGCTGAACGAATTGCCCGACCTCCCCGCCTACCCGAAAGCAACTCGGGCCGAATGCCCAGGATGCTGGACGAATTGCCCGACCTACCGCCTCGCATGCTGGACGGTCACCAGCCGCGCTCACGCCACTCGCCCAGCTTGGGGCGCTCCTCGCCGAGGGTCGTGTCGTCGCCGTGGCCGGGGTAGACCCAGGTCTCGTCGGGGAGCCGGTCGAACACCTTGGCCTCGAGGTTGTCCATGAGCCGGGCGAAGCGGTCGGGATCGCCCCACGTGTTCCCTGGTCCCCCCGGGAAGAGCGAGTCGCCGGAGAAGAGGTGCGCCCGGGCCTCACCCCGCACGAGGAACTGGCACGCCCCGTCGGTGTGGCCGGGCGTGTGGACCACCTCGATGGTGAGATCGCCGATGCTCAGGTGCTCGCCGTCATGCAGCGCACGGTCGGGGGCCATGGGGAACAGCTCCTCGTCGGCGGGGTGCCCCCAGACCGGCAGGCCCGGGTCCTCGCGCAGCGCCTCCCAGGCGCGCACATGGTCCCAGTGGCCGTGTGTCTGCAGCACCGCGACGGGGGACACGTCGGCCATCGCCTCGCGCAGACGCTCCGGGCGCGCCGCAGCGTCGACGAGGACCGCCTCGCCTGTGCGTGCGCACGCGATCACGTAGACGTTGTTGTCCATCTCCTCGACGGAGACCTTACGGATCCGCACGGGTCCGTCCGTGCGGTCCTGCCAGTCGCCGTCGGGCTCCACGTGCCCGGTGTAGTGCTCGGCCATACGGGGCTGCTCCTGGGCTGGGGTCGCGAACGGCGATCGACCGTAGCCAGCCTCACCTGGCAGCGCGCCGGAGTGCCTACCCGCGAACGAGCTCGGGGCCGATCTCGTTGCCGGACCGCTCGCCCCGGTCCGCGGCGCTGAGGTTGCCGAGCGTCGTGTCGGCGATGTTCCGCAGCGCCTCCTCGGTGAAGTAGGCCTGGTGGCCGGTGACGAACACGTTCGGGAACGTCAGCAGCCGCATGAACACGTCGTCGGTGATCACGCGGTCCGAGAGGTCCTCGAAGAAGAGGTCGCCCTCCTCCTCGTACACGTCGAGCGCGAGGTTGCCGATCTGCCCGCTCTTCAGCCCGTCCACGACCGCCTGGGTGTCGATGAGCGCGCCCCGGCTGGTGTTCACGATCATGACGCCCGGTCGCATCCTGGCGATCGCCTCGGCGTCCACGAGGTGGTGCGTGTCCGGCGTCAGCGGACAGTGGAGCGTGATCACGTCGCACTCGCGCAGCAGCGTGTCGAGATCCTCGTAGCGGACGCCGAGGTCCTTGACATCGTCGCTCGGGAAGGGGTCGTAGGCACGCAGCGAGCAGCCGAAGCCTCGCAGGATCCGGGCGACGATCATGCCGATCTTGCCCGTCCCGATGATGCCGACCCGCCGGTTGCGCAGGTCGAAGCCGAGCAGCCCCTCGAGGGAGAAGTTGCCCTTCGCGGACCCGGTTGTAGGCGCGGTGCAGCCGCCGCTCGACCGCCAGCATCAGTGCGACGGTGTGCTCCGCCACCGCATAGGGGGAGTAGGCGGGGACCCGCGACACGGTCATGTCGAGCCGCGCGGCCGTCGCCAGATCGACGTGGTTGAAGCCGGCGGACCGCAGCGCCACGTGGCGAACACCGCCGGCGTGCAACCGCTCGAGGACCTCCCGACCACACTGGTCGTTGACGAACAGGCAGACGGCGTCGAAGCCGTCGGCCAGGGAGGCGGTCGCAGGGGTCAGGCGCGACTCGAGATAGCTCAGCTCGTGATCGTGCTGCTCGTTCGCGGCGTCGAAGAACCGCTGGTCGTAGGACTTCGTGCTGAACATCGCCACCCGCATCGGGCGCCTCCTCGTTCCCCGGGGACGGGGCGAGGCTACGTGGCCGCCCCGCGGTGGGACGGCCGGGCGCTCCCGAACGTCGACCCGGGGCGCTTCCGCGGAGGCCCGGCGTGCGGCAGGATGTTCTCGGCCCGCCACGGCGGCGCGGCGCAGGGGCAGGGAGCGGCCGTCATGGACATCACCCGTCCCGACGTCGTCGTCGGTGACGAACCGATCGGCGAGCCGGCCATCGAGGCCGCGAGCACCGGGGTCGCGGCGATCGTCGCCTACGCGCCGCACGGTCCCGTCAACGAGGCCGTGCGCGTCACCAGCGTGGGCGACGTGGCGCGGCACTTCGGTGCCCCGGGGGCGGACAGCCCGCTCGCCACGGCGGTCGAGCAGTTCCTCGTCAACGGCGGCCACGTGGTCTGGGCGGTCCGGGTCGCCCACGGCACCTCGCCCGGCGACGCCACCCCGCCGGACGCCGACGACGTCCGGGGCGACCGTGCTGAGCGGACGGGGCTGTACGCGCTCGAGGAGGTCGAGCACTTCGATCTGCTGAGCGTGCCGGGGTCGTCGGATCCGGCCACGCCCGGCTCCGACGACCCGGCCGTGCTGGCCGAGGCCGTCGCCTACTGCGCGGAGCGGCGCGCCTTCCTCGTCGTCGACCCGCCCGCCCATGTCACGGACGTCGCCCGGGCGATCGCCTGGATCACGAACCTCGCGGACCGGCACCCCAACGCCGCTGCCTACTGGCCGCGCCCGCTCGTGGCCGACCCCGCCGGCCAGGGGATGGCTCGGAGCGTGCCCGCCTCACCGATGATCGCCGGGCTCTACGCCCGCACGGATGCGCGGCGTGGTGTCTGGAAGGCGCCGGCCGGGACCGAGGCCACCCTGACGGGGGTGGCCGGGCTCACATACGCGCTCACCGACGCCGAGAGCGGCCTGCTCAACCCGCTCGGGCTGAACGCCCTGCGCACGCTCCCCGTGCACGGGACGGTCGCCTGGGGGGCCCGCACGCTCGTGGGCGGTGATGCGGCGGCCAGCGAGTGGCGCTACGTACCGGTGCGCCGCCTGGCGCTGCACATCGAGGAGAGCCTGCGTCGCGGCACCCGGTGGGTCGTCTTCGAGCCGAACGCCGAGCCGCTGTGGGCCGCGGTCCGCCGGAGCGTCGCCGCGTTCATGGACGACCTGTTCCGGCGAGGCGCCCTGCAGGGAAGGACCCCACCGCAGGCCTACGCCGTCCGGTGCGGTGCGGACACGATGACCCGCACCGACATCGAGGAGGGACGGGTGATCATCGAGGTCGCCTTCGCCCCGCTGAAGCCGGCCGAGTTCGTGATCATCCGGATCACGCAGAGGGCCGCCGGCCGGGACGAGCCAGAGGGGTGACAGGCCACGCCGGCGCCGCTCGTTCGAACGTGCGTTCGGCACGGCCGGCGGCCGGCGATATCCTCGGTCGGTACGCTCGGTCGGCGCCGGAGCTCCGCGTGTCACGCCCGCGCCCACCGGCTGAAACCAGCGCACCGAACCCGTGCACCGAGCCGGTCGGCTCGGACATCCGCACGAGCCCCGGCTCGACCCGTCGTGCGGCGCGCCGTCGCACGATCCCGTGGAGGCACCATCAGTGGCGAGGACCCCCAGCCGTGCCGCGACCAGCGACCAGATCGTCGTCCGTGGCGCACGTGAGCACAACCTGAAGGACGTCAGCCTCGAGCTGCCCCGCGACGCGCTGATTGTCTTCACCGGGCTGTCCGGGTCGGGCAAGTCCAGCCTGGCCTTCGACACCATCTACGCCGAGGGCCAACGGCGGTACGTCGAGTCCCTGTCGGCGTACGCCCGTCAGTTCCTCGGGCAGATGGACAAGCCGGACGTTGACTTCATCGAGGGCCTGTCGCCGGCGATCTCCATCGACCAGAAGTCGACCTCGCGCAACCCGCGCTCGACGGTGGGGACGATCACCGAGATCTACGACTACCTGCGGCTGCTGTACGCCCGGATCGGCGTGCCCCACTGTCCGCAGTGCGGGCGCCGGATTGCGTCCCAGTCGGCGGAGCAGATCGTCGACCAGGTCCACGAGCTGCCCTCGGGCACGCGCTTCCAGGTGCTCGCCCCCGTCGTGCGGGGCCGCAAGGGCGAGTACGCCTCGCTGTTCCAGCGGCTGTCCACCGAGGGCTACGCACGGGTCCGGGTCGACGGGGCGGTCCAGCACGTCGACGAGGTCGGCAAGCTCGAGAAGAACATCAAGCACGACATCGAGGTGGTCGTCGACCGGCTCGTCGCCAAGGAGGACATCCGCCGTCGGCTCACCGACTCGATCGAGACCGCGCTGCAGCTCGCCGAGGGCGTCGCGCAGATCGAGATCGTCCCGTCCCGCGAGGAGGCCGAGGCCGGCGCCGAGCCGGAGCTGCTCACCTTCTCCGAGCACCTCGCCTGCGCCCACTGCGGCATCTCCTTCGACCAGCTCGCCCCGCGCAACTTCTCCTTCAACTCGCCCTACGGCGCGTGCGAGGAGTGCTCCGGGCTCGGGACGAAGCTCACCGTCGACCCCGAGCTGGTCATCAGCGACGAGGACGACGCGATCGCTGACGGCGTCATCCTCCCGTGGTCCATCGGCCAGCAGTCGAACTACTACGCACAGCTGCTGAAGGCGGTCGTCGAAGACCAGGGCGGCGACGCCGACACGCCCTGGAAGGACCTGCCCGAGGCGGCTCGCAACGCCGTCCTGCACGGGCTCGACCACCGGGTGCACATCGAGTACCGCAACCGGTACGGCCGGCGGCGCTCCTACAACGCGAACTTCGACGGGGTGCTGCCCTCGCTGCTACGCCGCCACCGCGAGACGGACTCCGACTACGTCCGCTCCCAGGTCGAGCAGTACATGCGCGAGATCCCGTGCCAGGCCTGCCACGGTGACCGCCTCAAGCCCGTCGTGCTGTCGGTCACGGTGGGCGAGCGAAACATCGCCGAGCTGACCTCGTCCTCGGTCGCGGACGCCGACGCGTTCATCGGCACCCTCGCACTCAGCGACCGCGAGGAGCTCATCGCCGCCCGCGTGCTCAAGGAGATCCGGGCCCGGCTGAAGTTCCTCCTCGACGTGGGCCTCGAGTACCTGACCCTCGACCGGCCGGCGGCGTCGCTGTCCGGCGGCGAGGCCCAGCGGATCCGGCTGGCCACCCAGATCGGGGCGGGCCTCGTGGGGGTGCTCTACGTCCTCGACGAGCCGTCGATCGGGCTCCACCAGCGGGACAACGCGCGGCTGATCGAGACCCTGCTGCGCCTGCGTGACCTCGGCAACACGCTCATCGTCGTGGAGCACGACGAGGCCACGATCGAGGCGGCGGACCACATCGTGGACATCGGTCCCGGCGCCGGCGAGCACGGCGGCGAGATCGTCCACTCCGGCTCGCTCGCCCAGCTCAAGCAGCTGACCCGCAGGTCCCTGACCGGCGCGTACCTGGCAGGGGAGAAGTTCATCGCCGTGCCCGACGAACGACGTCCCGGAAACGGGCACGCCCTGTCGGTCAGGCAGGCGATCGAGCACAACCTGCGCGAGCTCGACGTCGCCTTCCCCCTCGGCACCTTCACCTGCGTCACCGGGGTCTCCGGCTCCGGCAAGTCGACGCTCGTGAACGAGATCCTGTCCCGGTCGCTGATGCGCCACGTCTACGGGTCGCGGACCATCCCTGGGCGCCACAAGACCATCGACGGTCTCGACCACGTCGACAAGGTCGTCGTCGTCGACCAGTCGCCGATCGGGCGCACGCCCCGGTCGAACCCGGCCACCTACACCGGCATGTTCGACCACATCCGCAAGCTGTTCTCCTCGACGCCCGAGGCGAAGGTCCGCGGCTACAAGCCGGGGCGGTTCTCCTTCAACGTGAAGGGCGGCCGCTGCGAGGCCTGCAAGGGTGACGGCACGATCAAGATCGAGATGCACTTCCTGCCGGACGTGTACGTGCCCTGCGAGGTCTGCAAGGGCCGGCGCTACAACCGGGAGACCCTCGAGGTCCACTACAAGGGCAAGACGATCTCCGAGGTGCTCGACATGTCGGTCGAGCAGGCCCTCGCCTACTTCGAGAACATCCCGGCGATCGCCGGCCACCTGTCCACGCTCAACGACGTGGGGCTCGGCTACGTCCGTCTCGGCCAGCCCGCCACGACCCTGTCCGGCGGCGAGGCCCAGCGCGTCAAGCTCGCCTCCGAGCTCAAGAAGCGGGCGACCGGGCAGACCGTCTACATCCTCGACGAGCCGACGACCGGCCTGCACTTCGAGGACATCCGGCGGCTGCTCGACGTGCTCCACCGGCTCGTCGATAAGGGCAACACGGTCATCGTCATCGAGCACAACCTCGACGTGATCAAGACCGCCGATCACCTCATCGACCTCGGCCCCGAGGGGGGCGACGGCGGCGGGGCCATCGTCGCGACCGGCACGCCCGAGGAGGTCGCCGGGGCCCCGGCGTCCTACACGGGCAAGTTCCTCCGGGACGTGCTCTGAGCCCGGTCGGCGGATTGTGTGAACGATTCACCCGGGAACTCCCGGGTGAATTGTTCACGTATCGCGCGGGGCGGGCGGGCTAGTCGGGGCGAGGGGCCGGACCGCGGTCGATGCGGATCTCGGTCGTCTCGTCGGGGCTCCGCTCGGAGGCCGCGAGCTCCTCGGACGTCGCCGGCGGACGCCGGCGGGTGGGCGCCACCCCGGTGTGCCGGATCGGCTCGCCCCAGCGCTGCGCCCCGATCTCGTACTGGGTCACCGGCATGCGGATGCCCTCCGCCTCGAAGCGCAGCTTCAGACGCTCGCGGAGCTGCCGGTTCACATCCCAGTTGCGCAGCGGTCGGGTGGGGATGGCGATGCGGATCGTCATCCCCTCGGGTCCCCATGTCTGCAGTCCCCAGAGCTCGGGCGGCGCGATGATGTCCTCCGCCCAGCCGGGGTCGGACGCCAGCTCGTTCGCGACCTCGAGGATGACCTGCTTCGCCTTCATCACATCGGTGTCCAGGGCGACCGGTACGTCGAGCGTGGCCTGCGCCCACCGCTGTGACAGGTTGCCGACGCGCTCGACGAGCCCGTTCGGGACGTGCCAGACCGTGCCGTTGATGTCGCGGATGCGGGTGACCCGGAGCCCGACCTGCTCGACCTCGCCGACGGCGTCCTCGATCTGGATCCAGTCGCCGACGCCGTACTGGTCCTCGAGCAGCATGAAGAAGCCGGCGAGCCAGTCACGGATGACGTTCTGGGCACCGAACCCGATGACGAGCCCGGCGAGCCCCGCCCCGGCCAGCACCGGTCCGAGGTTGACGCCGAGCACGTTGAGGACGATGAGCGTGGCGACCAGCCAGACGACCACGCCGATGCCGCTGTGCAGGGCGCCGGCGATGGCGTGCAGGCGCTGGAGCCGACGGGTTTGGACCCGCCGGGGCCCGGCCTGCAGCGCCCCGCGCTCGTGGGCCTGCGAGACGCGGTGGCTGATCTCCCGCTCCATGCGGACGACGAACCGGCTGACGGCGACCCGCAGGAGCCGGTAGAGGACGTAGGCGACCACGATCACGAGGATCGCGGTCAGCCAGTCCGAGGCGATGCGCACGAAGGCGGCGAGCCCGTCGTTGTGGGTCACGCGGCGCACGAACCGGCAAAGGCTGTTGAGGTCGTCGGCGGGGCCGCAGGGTTCGGAGGCGGCCTGTGCGGCCAGGAGCCAGGGAGCATTCATGGGGCGCAGGCTAAGAGGTCGTGACCGGCGGTGCGCGACCGACGATGACGACGCCTCGGCTCCGAGGTCGTTGAGGAGCAACTCCGCAAAGCGACCCCGTCGTCCAGGGAGACGGTGACCCGCATGTCCCGGGGGCGGCAGGAGTCCGGTGGCCCGATCGCGAACAGCGCTCGTCGAGGCCCCGTCCTGCGACCCGCGAGCTGCTCATGTCTCTTCCCATCGGACGTCCATGCCGCACCGCCTGGGCGTCGGTCAGCGCCGTGCTGCTCGCCGCCGGTCTGCTCGCGGCGTCGCCAGGCCGCGCGAGCGCCGATCCCCGCGCGTCGGTCGGGGGAGATCCGTCCGGTGCCGGCGCCGCCTGCACGACCCCGGCCTCGCCCGACGGTGCCGAACCCCCGTGCAACCCTCATCTGGCGCCGTCGCCCTGGGCGGCGAGCCACCGCAACAGCTACGCGCAGGCCTCCTCGCCGCTGCCCGGACCGGCGGGTCCGGCAGCGCAGGTCAACGTCGACCACGACTCGCTGCTGGCGGCGCCGATCGTGCTGACGTTCTCCACGCCGTACCCCGACGGCGGCCCCGTCGTGTGGGCGTCGACGGTCGGCCCGACGGGTGAGGTGTTCAAGTTCGACCCCGACACGTTCACGATGATCGACCACTACATCCCGCAGCTCGAGGAGGGCACCGCTCCCCAGTCGGCCTCGATCTCCGGCGCCTACAACGTGCTCGACCGGGACAACCACCTGATCGTGGGTCGTGAGCGCAGCCTCGACGTGTTCGGCGATGCGACGCCGGGCGTCCGCCAGTCGCCGATCGCCCTGCTCCACCGGTTCTCGCTGCCCGACGGGGCGTTCTGCAGCGACCAGGACCGCATGGTCGGGATCACCATGACCTACGACGGGCAGGTCGCCTTCGCCACGGAGCAGGGACGGGTCGGTGTAGTCCCGCGCCAGCCGGACCGCATGACCGCCGACAACCTCGTCGTGTACTCGATCAACGGGCCCGACTGCAGCGGCGGCCCGGCCGGCGCGGTCGAGACCGTGTCGAACTCCATCGCCGCCGACGAGCAGGGCGGGATCTACGTCGTCACCAGCCACGCCATGTACCGGATCGACTGGGATGGTCATGCCCTGACGCAGGGCTGGCGTGCCACCTACGCCGGCGCGGGTGGGTCGGGTGGTGGCCGGCTCGGCGCCGGCTCCGGGGCCACGCCGACCCTGATGGGGACCGACGCCGGCGACGACCGGTTCGTCGTGATCACCGACGGGCAGGACCTGATGCACCTGGATCTCCTGTGGCGTGACGCGATCCCCGACGATTGGACCCCCGTCCGGCCCGGCGCCGACCGGCGGATCGCCTGCGAGATCCCGGTCACCTTCGGGAACCCGGACGCCCAGCGGTCGCTGTCCGAGCAGTCCGTCCTCGTCCGTGGCCGCTCGGCGTTCGTCGTGAACAACCTGCAGCAGCTCGACCCGGTGACCGGCCGGTTCCCACCGCAGTTCGCCCCGTACTCCCAGCTGCTCTCCGGCCTCCCGGGCAACGCACCCCGCGGTATCCAGCGCTTCGACTGGGATCCCGCGACCCGGACGTGCGACGTTGCATGGTCGAACCCCGACGTGGCGATCCCCAACGGCATTCCGACCCTGTCGGCGGCGACCGGGTACGTCTACGGCATCGGCGCGCGCAACGACGTTCTGGACGCTCGAGGCGATCGACATGGACACCGGCGAGGTCGCCTTCACCGTCGACAGCGCTCCCTTCCCCACCGAGAACTCCTTCTACGCGGCAACGACCGTCGGCCCCGACCAGGCGGTCTGGACCGGCACCTTCGGAGGCATCACCCGGTTCCAGCAGTGTGCGCCCGGCGGCGAGTGCGGCCGGCGCCTCGACCCGGCTGAGGCCATCGTCGGTACGCCGCCCGACGACCCGACGCGCCTCGGGCAGGAGGAGCTGGGCGTGCCGAACGACGGCAGCACGCGATCGGGCGGGGCCGGCGGGGCGGACGACCAGCCACAAGGCGGCGACGACGTCGCTCCCGCGCCGGGCGAGGCCGCCGACCACCGGCTGCCCGACACCGGGGGCGGCGCGGCAGCGCTGGGCCTGCTGCTGCTCCTCGCCGGCGTCCCGCTGCAGCGCTCGCGGGGCAGGCGCCACCCGCGGTCCACCCGCCGCACGTGAGGCGGCCGGCACTGCGGGGCGGGGTACCGTGCTCGCCGTGAGAAACCCCGCGCTCGACTTCCGCCCCGCCACCGGCACGATCCCGGACGCCCCGGGCTGCTACCAGTTCAAGGACCGCCACGGCCGGGTGGTCTACGTCGGCAAGGCGAAGTCGCTCCGGAGCCGGCTGGCGAGCTACTTCCAGGCCTGGCACCTCATCGCTCCGCGGACCCAGGCGATGCTCGAAGCCGCACGGTCGGTCGAGTGGATCGTCGTCGACAACGAGGTCGAGGCGCTCCACCTCGAGTACACGCTCATCCAGCGCCACCGCCCGCGCTACAACGTGCGGTACCGGGACGACAAGTCGTACCCGTACCTGGTGCTCACGACCTCGGAGGAGGTGCCGCGGGCCCGGGTGAAGCGGGGGACCGTCGCGAAGGGGGATCGCCGGTTCGGTCCCTACGCCCACGCCTATGCGATCCGCGAGACCCTCGACCTGCTGCTGCGCACGTTCCCGGTGCGCACCTGCTCGCAGGGCGTCTACGACCGGGCGGAACGGACGGGGCGACCCTGCCTCTACTACCACATCGGGCGCTGTGCAGCCCCGTGCGTCGGCCACGTCTCCGTCGACGAGCACCGGGCGCTGGTCGACGGACTCGCGGACTTCCTCGACGGTGACACCGGGCCGGTCCTCGAGCGGCTCGAGGAGGAGATGCGCGAGGCGGCGGCCACCCTGAACTACGAGTCCGCAGCACGGCTGCGCGATCAGCTGTTCGCGGCCCGCACGGCCCTCGAGAAGCAGCAGATGGTGTCCGCGAAGGCCGAGGACTTCGACGCCATCGCGGTCCACGAGGACGAGCTCGAGGCTGCCGTGCAGGCCTTCTTCGTCCGGCGCGGTCGGCTCGTCGGCCGCAAGGGCTGGACCGTCGACAAGGTGGAGCCGCTGTCGACCGCGGAGCTGCTCACCTCCTTCGTCCTCCAGCTCTACGCCGAGCGGGAGGACGACGTGCCGCCGCTCGTCCTCGTGCCCGAGGAGCCCGACGACTGCGACGCCCTCGAGACGCTGCTGGCCGACCTCCGGCGCGAGCACCGGCACGGACCGGGACGGCCGATCCAGCGGGTGCGTTTCCACGTGCCCCAGCGCGGGGACCGCGCCGACTTCCTGCAGACCGTGGCCGGCAACGCCCGCGAGGCCTTCCAGCGCCACCGGCTGAAGCGGGCGAGCGACTTCAACGCCCGCACGCAGGCGCTCAAGCAGCTCCAGGACGCCCTCGACCTCGACGAGGCGCCACTGCGCGTCGAGTGCTACGACATCTCGCACCTCGGCGGGACGGAGGTGGTCGCCTCGATGGTCGTCTTCGAGGACGGGCTGCCGAAGAAGGCGGACTACCGCCGCTTCAAGCTGTCCATGGACCGCAACGACGACTTCGCCGCCATGCGGGAGGTCATCACCCGTCGCTTCCGGCGACTCGTCGAGGAGAACGGTCGCCTGCTGGACGAGGAGGGGCGACCACGCAAGTTCTCCTACCCGCCCAATCTCGTCATCATCGACGGCGGCCGGGGGCAGCTCGGTGCGGCGCTCGAGGGCGTGCGCGGGCTCGAAGCCGAGCACGGCCCCCTCGCCGAGGACGTGGGCTTCGTCGCGCTCGCAAAGAAGTTCGAGGAGCTGTGGCTGCCCGAGAGGTCGCGGCCCGTCGTGCTGCCGCGTGGCTCCGACGCGCTCTACCTCGTCCAGCGGATCCGCGACGAGGCGCACCGCTTCGCCATCACCTACCAGCGGCAGCGTCGCGGACGCAGCGTCCGCTCGGCACTCGACGACATCCCCGGGATCGGACCGACCCGACGCAAGCGCCTGCTGCGAGCGTTCGGGAGCGTCAAGGCGCTCAAGCAGGCGTCCGTGGAGGATCTGATGGAGGTGGAAGGCATCTCCCATACCATCGCCACCGCCGTGCACGAGCACCTGCACGACGACGGTGACCACCCGACGGCCACCCCGTCGACCTCCCGGGAGTCCGACACGTGAGCGACGCCGCACTCGACCTGTCGACGGCACCCGCCGACATGGCGACCACGCCCGATATCGTCATCATCACGGGCATGTCGGGGGCCGGGCGCACCCAGGTCGCGAAGGTGCTCGAGGACCTCGGCTACTTCGTGATCGACAACCTGCCGCCCACGCTGCTCGGCAAGGTCGTCGAGCTCGCCTTCGGTCCCGGCAGCAGCGTCGACCGGCTCGCGCTGGTCGCCGACGTCCGCGGGCGTGAGTTCTTCGGGCAGCTGGTCGACGCGATCCGCGAGCTGCGCGACAGCGCCGTGAGCGTCCGGGTCGTGTTCCTCGAGGCCGACGACGAGACCCTCGTCACCCGCTTCGAGGCGACCCGCCGCCGGCATCCGGCCGACGACGGCGGCGGTGTGCACGCCGGTATCCGCAACGAGCGCACCCTGCTGACCGAGCTACGCGGCATGGCCGACCTGCTCCTCGACACCTCCGACCTGAACGTCCACGAGCTGCGTGACCGGGTCGTCGACACGCTCGGGTCGCCCGACGAGGCGACCATCCACGTGAAGGTGGTGTCGTTCGGGTTCAAGTACGGGGTGCCCAGGGACGCCGACATGGTGATCGACGTGCGGTTCCTCCCGAACCCGCACTGGGTGGAGGAGCTCAAGCCCTTCACCGGCCGCGACGCGCCCGTTCGCGAGTACGTGTTCGGCCAGGACGCCACGCCGCCCTTCATGCGTGCCTTCGAGGGGCTGCTCGACGTGGTCGTCCCCGGCTACATCGAGGAGGGCAAGCGCTACCTGACGATCGCGATCGGGTGCACGGGCGGCAAGCACCGGTCGGTGGCGATCGGCGAGGAGATCGGTGCCTACCTCGGACGCACCACCGACGTGCCGGTGAGCGTCGAGCACCGGGACCTGGGCAGCGAATGACGATGGTCGACCTCCCGGAGCGCACGCGCGAGGACGTCGTCGCGGCGACCCACGCGCATGCGGTCGCCATCGGCGGTGGCCACGGGCTGAGCCGGACGCTGCAGGCGCTGAGCCGGGTTGCCGGCCACACCACGGCCGTCGTGACGGTGGCCGACGACGGCGGGTCGTCGGGCCGCCTGCGCCGCGACCTCGGCGACATCATCCCGCCGGGAGACCTGCGCAAGGCGATCGCGGCGCTGAGCCGCCGCGACGACCTCTCGCGTCTCCTCGAGTACCGCTTCCCGCGCGGTGAGCTGGCCGGTCACAGCCTCGGGAACCTGATCATGGTGGCGCTCGAGGACCTCAACGGCCGCGACGTCGTGGCGGCCCTCGACGAGCTGTGCGAGCTGCTCGGCGTCCCGGGCCGGGTCCTGCCGTGCACCACGACGCCGCTGACCCTCCTCGCCCGCACCGAGGAGCGCGAGATCTCGGGGCAGAAGCGGGTCGCGACGACCCCGCGCGTCCAGCGTGTCTGGCTCGAGCCTGCCGACGCGACCGCGCCCCGGGACGTGGTCGAGGCCATCCGCCGGGCCGACCTCGTCGTGATCGGCCCCGGGTCGCTCTACACGAGCATCATCCCGAACCTGCTCGTCCGGGACGTTGCCGAGGCCGTCTCCGACGCTGCGGTACCCGTGGTCTTCGTCGCGAACCTGCGTGAGCAGCCCGGCGAGACCGAGGGCATGGACATCGTCGACCATCTCGATGCGCTCGCCGACCACGTGCCGAGCCTGCACGTCGATGTCCTCGTCGCCCACCACGGGCCGCCGCCCGCCGGTCCCGGACGCCGGCTGGACGTGGACGCCGACGCCTGCAGATCGCGTGTCGCACAGATCGTCGTCGCCGACCTCCTCGACGGAGACGACGGCCACGACCCCGTGCGGCTCGGCCGGGTGCTGACCTCGCTGCTGGCCGCCGCGAGGCGCTGATGGCCACGCGCCGTCCCGAGGCCGCGGTCGGGTTCACCGAGCAGGTGAAGCAGGAGCTGAGCCGGCTCGCGCCCGGCAGCGACGGTGAGCAGCGCGCCGAGCTCATGGCGCTCGTGCGCCTCGCCGGCAGCCTCCATCTCGGTGGCGACGCGACGGGGACGGCCGGGATGACCGTCGATGTCGTCACCTCGTCGGGCGCGGTTGCCCGACGGGTCTACGCGCTGCTGCACCGCCGCTTCGGCGTCCGCGCGGAGCTGCGGGTGCGTGCCCCCGACGGTGTGCGCTCGCGCAGCGACTACGCGGTCGTCGTCCCCGGCGCCGTCGTCACCCGCGAGCTCGGGCTCGCCGACGCCGACGGGCGGCTCTCGCTGTCGCTTCCCGGTGACGTGGCCACACGCCCGCGGCAGGCGGCCGCGTTCGCACGCGGCGCGTTCCTGGCGGCGGGGAGCGTGAGCCGCCCGGGCCGCCCCGCCCACCTCGAGATCGGGGTCGCCCACCACGCGCTGGCGGAGGAGGTCGCCGCGGTCGTCCGGCAGATCCTGCCCGAGCACACCGTCACGGCGGTCGCCGGCGACCCGCCGCGGGTCGTGTGCAAGTCCGGGGAGGCCATCGGTGAGCTGCTCACGGCGATGGGGGCCACGAACAGCTTCCTCCTCTGGGACGAGCGTCGGCTGCGCCGGTCGCTGCGCAGCGAGGCAAACCGGCTCGCGAACGCGGACGCCGCGAACCTCCGGCGTGCCGTCGAGGCCGCCGCCGCCCAGACCGCCACGGTCGAGGCGGCGATCAGCGCGGTGGGCTGGGAAGGGCTCGGCGAGGATCTGCGGCAGGTCGCCCTCGCACGGCTCGCCAACCCGTCGGCGTCGCTGAGCGAGGTGGGCGAGCTGTGCGACCCGCCGGTGGGCAAGTCGGCCGTCTTCCGACGCCTCCAGCGCCTCCGGGCCTTCGCGGAGGGTGACGGCCCGGACGCGGCCGATCACGACGGTCGGACGACCGGGGGCGACGCGTCGAACGGGGGCGTCCGGCCGGGCTGAACGGCCCCGAGCACCCCGCAACGGCACTGCTAGTGTCGAGGTGATCTTCGATCCAACCCGAAGGAGCTCCCATGGCCCTCCGCGTCGCCATCAACGGCTTCGGACGCATCGGCCGCAACCTCTTCCGCGCCGCCAAGAAGCGCGGGATGGACATCGACTTCGTTGCCGTGAACGACCTCACCGACAACGAGACGCTCGCGCTGCTGCTGAAGTACGACAGCGTCCACGGTCGCTACGACGGCACGGTCGAGGCGACGGACAGCGGGCTGCGCGTCGACGGCGACGAGCTGAAGGTGCTCGCCGAGCGGGACCCGGCGAACCTGCCCTGGAAGGACCTCGACGCCGACATCGTCATCGAGTCGACCGGCCTGTTCCGCGATCGTGAGAGCGCGAGCAAGCACCTCGAGGCGGGGGCGAAGAAGGTCCTGATCTCGGCACCCGCCAAGAACCCCGACACCACGATCGTGCTGGGCGCCAACGAGTCCGACTACGAGCCGGACAACCACCACATCATCTCGAACGCCTCCTGCACGACGAACTCCGTCGTACCGATGACCAAGGTGCTCCAGGACGCCTTCGGCATCGAGCGTGGCCTCATGACGACGATCCACGCCTACACGGGCGACCAGAACATCGTCGACGCGCCACACAAGGACAAGCGCCGCGCTCGTGCCGCGGCCCTGTCGATCATCCCGACGACCACCGGCGCTGCCCGGGCCGCCGCGCTCGCGATGCCCGAGCTGAAGGGCAAGCTCGACGGGCTCGCCCTGCGCGTCCCCGTGCCGGACGGCTCCATCACGGACCTGGTGCTCGTCCTGGACCGCGAGGTCACCGTCGAGGAGGTCAACGACGCCTTCAAGCAGGCGGCCGAGGGCGACCTGAAGGGCATCCTCGAGTACTCGACGGAGCCGCTGGTGTCGAGCGACATCGTCGGCAACCCGCACTCGTGCATCTTCGACTCCCAGAACACCATGGTGAACGGCAACCTCGTCAAGGTCATGGGCTGGTACGACAACGAGTGGGGCTACTCCAACCGCCTCGCCGAGCTGATCGAGTTCGTCGGGGAGCGCCTGTAGCCATGGCGTCCCCACTGCTCGACGGCGTGCCGAGCGTCCGTGACCTCGATCCGTCCGGTCAGCGCGTGTTCCTGCGTGCCGACCTGAACGTGCCGCTCGACGGCGGCGCGGTCGCCGACGACCTGAGGATCACGGCGTCGCTCGAGACGTTGCGCTCCCTGGTCGACCGCGGGGCGCGCGTCGTCATGGCGTCCCACCTCGGCCGCCCGAAGGGGCAGGTCGACCCGGCCTACTCCATGCAGCCGGTCGGCCGCCGCCTGTCCGAGCTCCTCGGGCGCGACGTCGTCGTCGCGGACGACGTTGCCGGGCCGGATGCGAGAGCGAAGGCGGCCGACCTGGCCGACGGTGAGGTCCTCCTCCTCGAGAACCTCCGGTTCGACCCGGGGGAGACCGCCAACGACGACGCGTTCGCGGACGACCTCGCCGCCCTCGCGGACGTCTACGTCGACGACGCGTTCGGGGCCGCGCACCGCGCCCACGCGAGCATCACCGGGGTGCCGGCGCGGCTGCCCGGCTACGCCGGCTTCCTCCTCGAGCGTGAGCTCGATGTCCTCGGACAGCTGCTCGCGGACCCACGCCGGCCCTACGTCGCCGTGCTTGGTGGGGCGAAGGTGTCCGACAAGCTCACGGTGGTGCGCAACCTGCTGCAGCACGTCGACGCGATCGCGGTCGGCGGGGCCATGTGCTTCACCTTCCTGAAAGCCGCTGGCACCGACGTCGGCGGCTCGAGGGTGGAGGAGGACCAGGTCGATGTGGTGCGCGAGATCGTCGAGGAGGCGCGCAGCCGCGGGATCGACGTGCACCTGCCCGTCGACGTCGTGACGGCGCCCCACTTCGCCGAGGACGCCCCCCCGAGCACGATCGAGCTCGGCAGCATCCCGAAGGGCCACATGGGCCTCGACATCGGCCCGATGACCCGGGACCGGTTCGCCGACGTCATCCGTGCGGCCGGCTCGGTGTTCTGGAACGGGCCGATGGGCGTCTTCGAGTGGTCGTCGTTCGCGGCCGGGACCCGCGCGGTCGCGCAGGCCATGGCCGACGCCGACGCGTTCACGGTCGTCGGCGGCGGCGACTCGGCCGCGGCCATCCGACGCTTCGGGCTCGACGACGCCGTCGACCACGTGTCCACCGGCGGGGGCGCGTCGCTCGAGCTCCTCGAGGGCGCAGAGCTTCCGGGGGTCGCTGCGCTGCGGCGCTGACCGGGTCGCCGGCGCGCCTCACGGGGTTCCACGACGTGACCGTCAGGGTCGTGCCGGCAGGGAACGCGCGGGCCGTGCGTTGATCGCTCGGTCGCCCGGCAAGCGCACAGTGTGCGCTTCCTTCTCGCAGTGAGGGATGCCTGACGCTAGGTTGTCCACACGGCCAGCGGTCCGTTCTCTCGTGTGCGGCTGTCGGTCGTCCAACCGGACGAGCGCCAGCGTCACAAAAGCCCCGATGCATTTCCCGGGGCGGAGTGCGAGGTCCGGTACTACCACGGTCGTAGAAGACGTCACATCCCAGGGAGGGAACGACGCCCATGAGAATGAGGAAGCTAACGGGCACGCTTGGCGTGTTCACGGCCGTGGCGCTCGTCGCCTCGGCCTGCGGAAGCGGTGGCAATGAGACCACGGGCGGCACGTCCGAGTCTCCGGCCGCCAGCGAGTCGAGCAGCGCCGGCGGCGGTGGCTCCGAGGCGGCCGGCGGCAACCAGGGTGGTGAGTTCTCCGTCTACATCGGAGAGCCCAAGCGCCTCATCCCGCAGTCCACGACGGAGTCCGAGGGCAACAAGGTCCTGTCCGGCCTGTTCAGCCCGCTCGTCGACTACGACCCCAAGACGGTCGACCCGCTCTGGGGCGACCAGTCGAAGGACGCCGTGGCCAAGGACATCCAGCACAACTCGGACAACACCGTCTGGACCATCACGCTGAAGGACGGCTGGACGTTCCACAACGGTGACCCCGTCACCGCGCAGGACTACGTCAACGCGTGGAACTGGGGCGCCTACGGTCCCAACGCCGCGGACGGCAACTACTTCTTCGCCGACATCCAGGGCTACGAGGACCTGAACCCGTCGCCGCCGGAGGGCTCCGAGCGAGGCACCGACGCCGAGCGCGAAGGAGCTGTCCGGCCTCAAGGTCGTCGACGACCACACCTTCGAGGTGCACCTCACCGAGCCCTTCAGCCAGTACCCGCTGAAGCTCATGTACACGGTGTTCTACCCGATGCCGAAGGAAGCCTTCGACGACATCGAGGCCTACGAGGAGGCGCCGATCGGCAACGGTCCGTTCATGATGGACGGCAAGTGGGAGCACGACCAGCAGATCCGTGAGGTCCGCTACCCGGACTACGCGGGCAACCCGGCGCACGCCGACGCGGTCACGCTGAAGATCTACGCGGACATCAACACCGCGTACAACGACCTGCTCGCCGGCAACCTCGACGCGATGGACACCATCCCGACCGAGCGCATCGACGAGGCGAAGCAGCAGTTCGGTGACCGCTTCATCAACGTCCCGAGCTCCTACTTCGGCTACATCGGCTTCCCCACCTACAAGAAGCCGTTCGACAACGCCGACATCCGCAACGCCCTGTCGATGGCCCTCGACCGCCAGACCATCACGGACAAGATCCTGAAGACGGCGCGTCCCGCCGACGACATGGTCGCCCCCGTGATCAACGGCTACCGCGAGGGCGCCTGTGGTGACGGATGCACCTTCAAGCCGGACGAGGCGAAGAAGCTGTTCGACCAGGCCGGCGGCCTCGACGGCACGCTGGACATCTGGTTCAACGCCGGCGCGGGCCACGAGGAGGTCTACCAGGCCGTTGCCAACAACTGGCAGCAGAACCTGGGCATCTCCGACGTCAAGTTCCAGACCATGCAGTTCGCCGAGATCCTCCAGAAGATGGAGGCCAACGAGCTGACCGGTCCCTACCGTCTGGCCTGGATCATGGACTACCCGTCCATGCAGAACTACCTCGGCCCGATCCTCGCCTGCGGCGGCTCGTCGAACTACACGGGCTACTGCAACGAGGACGCGGACGCACTGGTGAAGCAGGGCAACGCCGCGGACTCCGTGGAGAAGGCGACGCAGCTCTACCAGCAGGCCGACGACATGTTCCTGAAGGACCTGCCGATCATCCCGTTCTACTACAACAACTCGCTGGGCCTCTACAGCGAGAACATCACGAACGTGACGATCACCCCGTTCCACCAGTTCCCGCTGTCCAAGATCGAGGTGGTCAACAGCTAGTCGCCCAGCGGCTGCTGATCCACTGATCGGGTAACGTCCGGGGGTGGCGGGAGATCCTCCCGCCACCCCCGCAGCATGTGCTCGTAGTGCGCGCCGTTGCTGCATCGACGCGCGCCATCCCGGTATGGTCGCCCGCGCCCGTGCGCGCTGAAGACAGCGGGTCGACGAAGCGGGTAGAGGAGAGGAGACCACCGTGGGTCGCTACATCGCGCGACGCCTGCTCCAGTTCATCCCCGTCTTCGTCGGCGCCACCTTCCTCATCTATTCGATGGTGTTCGCGATCCCCGGCGACCCGGTGCGCGCACTGTTCGGTGACCGGCCCGTGTCACCGAGCACGCTGCAGCAGCTGCGCGAGGAGTACAACCTCAACGACTCGCTGCCGATCCAGTACGGCAAGTACGTGGGCGGGCTCGTCACGGGCAATCTCGGCAAGGACTTCCGCGGCCGCGAGGTCTCGGAGATCATGAAGGAGCGGATCCCGATCACCGCGAAGCTGGCGATCGGGGCCTTCATCTTCGAGTCGGTCCTGGGGCTCGCCGCCGGGGTGCTGGCCGGCTTACGCAAGGGCGGCTTCGTCGACAACCTCGTGTTGGTGTCGACGACCGCCGTCATCTCGATCCCCGTGTTCGTCCTGGGCTTCGTGGCGCAGATCGTCTTCGGCGTGCAGCTGCACTGGTTCCCGATCGCCGGCGTGCGCAACGGGTGGATGAGCTACGTCCTGCCCGCCATGGTCCTCGGGTCGGTGTCGCTGGCGTACATCGCCCGACTGACCCGCACGAGCCTCGTCGAGAACCTGCGTGCCGACTACGTGCGCACGGCGACGGCCAAAGGGCTCCCGAGACGCCGGGTGATCGGCGTCCACACCTTGCGCAACTCGCTCATCCCGGTGGTCACCTTCCTCGGCATCGACCTCGGGTCGCTCATGGGCGGCGCGATCATCACCGAGACGATCTTCAACCTGCCCGGCATCGGCCGACAGATCTACCTGTCGGTGCTGAACCAGGAGGGGACGGTGGTCGTCGGCCTGACGACGTTCCTCGTCCTGGTGTTCATGATCTCCAACCTGTTGGTGGACCTGCTGTACGGCGTCCTCGACCCACGGATCCGCTATGAGTGACCGGGATCAACGGCCCGACCAGGGCGACCGGCTCGCGACCGACGACGCGAACGAGCCTCTCGAGCCGACCACGCGCCGACCGGACGTTGAGGTCGGGTCGGGTCCCGGCACGGTCCCCGGTGCTGTCGGCGACGAGGCGGTGGAGTACCAGGAGCCGGCGTCCGGGCGAGAGGGAAGTCTCTGGGCCGACGCCTGGCGGGAGCTGCGCACCAGCCCGCTCTTCATCGTGTCGGGCCTGCTGATCCTCCTGTTCGTGGTCATGGCGGCGTTCCCGGGCATCTTCACGAGCCATCCGCCCGAACCGAAGTACTGCGACCTCTCGAACTCGGTCCTCGGCCCCACCTCGGGACACCCGTTCGGGTTCGACGTCCAGGGCTGCGACTACTACACGCGCACGATCTACGGCGCCCGCGTGTCGGTCTCGATCGGCCTCGTGGTCATGGCGTTCGCGGCCACCATCGGCATCATCTTCGGGACGCTGGCGGCCTTCTACGGAGGCGTCCTCGACGCGATCATCGCCCGCATCGCGGACATCTGGTTCGCGCTGCCGTTCATCCTCGGCGGGATCGTGATCCTGTCGGTGCTCGATCACAGCTTCAAGAACGTGGCGCTCGTGCTGATCATCCTCGGCTGGCCGACGATGCTGCGGCTCATGCGATCGTCGGTGCTGTCGGTCAAGGAGCAGGACTACGTCGACGCGGCGCGGGCCCTCGGCAGCCGCGACGTGCGCATCATGGTCCGCCACATCCTGCCCAACGCGATCGCTCCCGTCATGGTGTACGCGACGATCTCGGTGGGGGTCATCATCTCCGCCGAGGCGGCGCTGTCGTACCTCGGGGTGGGGCTCCAGCTCCCTGCGATCTCGTGGGGCCTGATGATCAACACGGCGCAGTCGCGCATCACCACCCGGCCCCACCTGCTGCTGTTCCCCGGCGCGTTCCTCAGCGTGGCGGTGTTCAGCTTCATCCTCATGGGCGACGCCCTTCGTGACGCCCTCGACCCGAAGCTCCGGTGACCATGGCTGTACAGACCACGCAAGCAACCATCGGCGGTCACCCGATCGACCGGTCGGCGCCCCTGCTCGAGGTCACCGACCTCAGCGTCGAGTTCCGCACGCGCGACGGCGTCGTGAACGCGGTCAACGGGGTGAGCTACACGCTGAACGAGGGCGAGACGCTCGCGATCCTCGGCGAGTCCGGCTCCGGCAAGTCCGTGTCCGCACAGGCGGTCATGGACATCATCGACACCCCGCCGGGTTTCATCACCGACGGGACGGTGCGGTTCCGGGGCGTCGACCTCTTCTCGCTTCCCGACGACGAGCGGCGCAAGGTCCGCGGCGCGAACCTCGCCATGGTGTTCCAGGATGCCCTGACGGCGTTGAACCCCGTCTTCCCCGTCGGCTGGCAGATCGCCGAGATGTTCCGCATCCACCGTGGGATGTCGAAGAAGGAGGCGCTGCCCCACGTCGTCGAGCTGATGGAGCGCGTGCGGATCCCCTCCGCTCGGGAGCGGGTGAACGCGTACCCGCACGAGTTCTCCGGCGGGATGCGCCAGCGCGTCATGATGGCCATGTCGCTCGCGCTCGACCCGGACGTGCTCATCGCCGACGAGCCGACGACCGCGCTCGACGTGACCGTCCAGGCACAGATCATGGAGCTGCTGGCGGAGCTTCAGCAGGAGACCGGGATGGGGCTGATCCTCATCACGCACGACCTCGGGGTCGTGGCAGAGGTCGCCGACAAAGTCAACGTCATGTACGCCGGCAAGATCGTCGAGACGGGCAGCATCGACGAGATCTACGCGAACCCCGCTCACCCCTACACCCTCGGGCTGATGCAGTCGATCCCGCGGGCGGACCAGAAAGGGCAGCGGCTCAACCCGATCACGGGCTCACCGCCGGACCTGCGCAACATCCCGCCCGGGTGCTCGTTCCACCCCCGCTGTCCGTACGCGCGCGAGCGGTGCGTCGAGGAGGTCCCGCCCCAGTATCAGGTGGCCGGCCCGAGTCGGGTGAGTGCCTGCCACTACTACGAGGAGGTGCTGCATGAGTCGCGATGACCTCGACACCTCCGCGTGGGCGAGCGGCGAGCCGATCCTGCGCGTCGAGAACCTGAAGAAGTACTTCCCGATCCGGCAGGGCGTCCTGTTCAAGAAGCACATCGGCGACGTCATGGCCGTCGACGGGGTCAGCTTCTCGGTGAACCCCGGCGAGACGCTCGGGCTCGTCGGCGAGTCCGGCTGCGGCAAGTCGACGGTGGCGCGCACGCTGCTGCGTCTCGAGGACCCCACCGACGGGAAGGCGCTCTACAAGGGACGCAGCATCTTCGACCTCTCCCCGCGCGAGATGCGTGAGCTGCGGCGCAACATCCAGATCATCTTCCAGGACCCCTACGCGTCGCTCAACCCCCGGATGACGGTCGGGTCGATCATCCAGGAGGCCTGGCAGATCCACAGCGACGTGGTGCCGAAGAAGGACCGACGCAAGCGCGCCCTGGAGCTGCTCGACCGGGTCGGCCTGAACCCCGACCACATCAACCGCTACCCGCACCAGTTCTCGGGCGGCCAGCGGCAGCGGATCGGCGTCGCCCGCGCGCTGGCGCTGAACCCGAGCGTGATCATCTGCGACGAGCCCGTGTCGGCCCTCGACGTGTCGGTGCAGGCACAGGTGGTCAACCTGCTCGAGGACATCCAGGACGAGTTCGGGATCGCCTACATCTTCATCGCCCACGACCTGTCGGTGGTACGCCACATCGCCGACCGGGTGGCGGTGATGTACCTCGGCAAGATCGTGGAGTCGGGCAGCGAGGACGAGATCTACGAGCACCCGACGCACCCCTACACGCAGGCGCTGCTGTCGGCCGTCCCGATCCCGGATCCGCGTTCCGAGCACCTCGAGGGCCGGATCATCCTCGAGGGCGATCTGCCCAGCCCGGCCGACCCGCCGTCCGGGTGCAACTTCCGGACGCGCTGCTGGAAGGCCGACGAGTTCTGTGCGAAGGAGGAGCCGGCGCTCGAGGACCGCTTCGGTCACGGGCACCCGAGCGCCTGCCACTACGCCGAGGAGCGCCACCCGGTCGGGTAGGGCTGCGCCGTGCGTGCTCGCGTCGCACGACTAGCCTCGACCGCACCGTCCGCGACACGAAGGAACCGCACCGTGGCTGATCGGCGCCCGATCATGGCCGGCAACTGGAAGATGCACAAGGACCACCTCGAGGCCATCCAGCTGGTCCAGCGTCTCGCCTACCACCTCAACGAGGACGATTACCGCGACCAGGACGTGGTGGTCTGCCCGCCCGCCACGGCCCTGCGGTCGATCCAGACCCTCATCGAGTCGGACCACCTCGAGATCGGGCTCGGTGCGCAGAACTGCCACTTCGAGGACGAGGGCGCGTTCACCGGCGAGGTCTCGCCGCGGATGCTCGCGCGTCTCGACGTGGACTACGTGATCTGCGGCCACTCCGAGCGCCGGCACGTCTTCGGCGAGACCGACGACGTGGTCAACAAGAAGGTCAAGGCCGTTCACAAGCACGGCATGACGCCGATCCTGTGCGTGGGCGAGACGCTCGACGAGCGCGACGCGGGCCGCGCCGAGGAGATCGTCGTCAGCCAGCTGACGGCGAGCCTCGACGGCGTGTCGGCCACACCGCAGACGCTGGTGGTCGCCTACGAGCCGGTCTGGGCGATCGGGACGGGCAAGACCGCGACGCCCGACGACGCGCAGGCGATGTGCGCGACGGTCCGCAAGACGCTGGCCGACCTCTACGACCAGGAGACCGCGGACGGGATCCGGGTCCAGTACGGCGGCAGCGTCAAGCCGGGGAATGTCCGTGAGCTGATGGCCCGGCCTGACCTCGATGGTGCGCTCGTCGGCGGGGCGAGTCTGAACTCGGACGACTTCGCGCTGATCGTCGGCCACCACCGCTGACCGCGACGCCCGCCCGGGCAGCGGTGCGTTCGCGCACGTCGGCGTGCGTGTATGGAGCTCGGGCAGGGCGTCACCGGGGTCGCGGGGCCGTGACCATGACGCCGGCGTCGGCCTGTCCGGCGAGGCGCCGGATGCGGTCGAACTGCACCTGCGTCTCGAGCTGGTCGCTGAGGATGAAGCGCTTGCGCCTTCCGGCGCGGGCGACGAGCCCACCCCGGCCCATCCCGGCGCCGGGGTCGCGCTGGAGCTCCGCACGTACCCGCCTCATCGTCGGGTCGGGGTCCCGCTCGATCTCTCGGACCTCGTCCCACGGGATCACGTGGCGACGGAGCAGGCAGTGGCGGACGATCCCGTCCGGGGTGACGACGCTCCGCCGCGGGAAGTCCAGGCCGGCGTAGACCCCGAGCGCGGCCCCGAGGGCGAGCAGGGTGATCGGCAGGACGTGCAACCCGGCGACCGCGACGGCGTAGCCGCCGATGCCGAGCAGCAACAGCGGGGCGACCGCGGCGTTGAAGAGCCCGCGGACGGATGCGTACACGGTGACGCGCTCGGGGGGCGCGTCCGTCTGGTCGGGCGGCGACTCCATCCCGGGGAGTGTACGGACCACCGAGGTCGAGGGGTCCGAGACCCGAGCGCCCGGACGCGTCGCGGCTTATGCTGGGGGCAGTGTCCGCCGTACTCGCCGCCGGAGAGAGCCGGTGGCCGGCCGTTTGCCACGAAATGAGGTGCGCGGTGACCCGCCGCAACGACCCACTCGAGTCCCTCCTGGGGCCGCTCGAGCAGGACGTCATGGACGTTCGTCTGGAACCTCGGAGACGCAACCGTCCGTGACGTCCATGACGAGCTGTCCCGGCGTCGGAAGATCGCCTACACGACCGTGATGACGACGATGACGCGGCTGGCGAGCAAGGGCCTGCTCCGCCGCGACACCGCCGGCCTCGCGCATCGATACCGACCGCTCGTGAGCCGTGACACGTACGCCCGCGCGACACTGGGCAACGTGCTCACCTGGGCTCTCGAGCGGTATCCCGAACCCGTTGCGTCCTATCTGGCCGAGGTCGTCGACGACGTGGATGTCGTCACCCTCGACCAGCTGCGCCGAGCCGTGCAGCGGCGGCGCGATACCGAGTCCTGACCTTCATGGACGCCGGCGTGCTTCTGAGCATCCCCACCGAGTCCATCGCGGTCCGTGTGGTGATCGCCTCGCTGGTGGCCGTCCTGCTCGGGCGGCTGCTGCTGCGCGCCGGCCTTCGTGTCCCGCGGGTGCGGGCCGCGACCGCGCTCATCCCGGCGGGGGCCCTGCTCGTGGTCGTCGCCGTGTGCTGGGGGCGGCTGCGCCTGCCGGCGGTCATGCTGCCGGTCGACGCCGTCGACGCGCTGCCGGTCCGCGTGCGCGACACGTACCTGCACTTCGCGCCCATCGCGCTGCCGCTCTTCGTCGGTGTCTGGGCGTCGATCGCGACGCTGCGCATCAGCCTTCGCCTCCACCGCCTCTGGCGCATCCGTCGTCAGGCGGCCGCCGCCTTCACGCTCGGCACCACGGCGCCGGCGTCCGTGCGTCGGCTGACGGCGTCGGTCGCCGCCCGGATGCGTGTGGCGGCCCCACCCGTGGCGATCGTCCCGGGCTGTCCCGGTGGCGCGTCGGTCGTCGGGCTCCGCCGGACCGTCGTCCTGCTCGACCAGGAGCTCGTCGACTGCATGGACGAGGAGGAGCTCGAAGGCGTCCTCGCCCACGAGCTCGCACACGTGCGGCGCCGGGACAACCTGGTGGCGTTCGTGCTCGGGTTCGTCCGTGATCTCGCCTTCTTCGTCCCCGGTGGTCGGTGGGCACTGAAGGAGCTGCATGCGGAGCGCGAGCTGGCCGCTGACCAGCTCGCCGTGACCACGACACGGCGTCCGGGTGCCCTGGCGAGTGGGCTGCTGAAGGTCATGGACACGTCCACGCCGGGCGTGGCCTGCGCCGCGCTGGCGCCGAGCGGAACGCTCGTCGGCCGCGTCCGCCGGCTCGTCGAGGACACCGAGCCGGTCGGTCGGCTGCGTGGCGGGCTCGAGCTGACGCTCGTGGCGGCGGCCTTGACGACCGCGGTCACCGCCGCGCTCCAGGTTCCGCCGATGCTCGCCGGGCACGCGGGCGAGCGTGACGCGATGGCCGTCGTCTGGGCCGCCTCGGGACAGACCACGGCCCAGGAGCAGGTCGTCGACGGCGGCGAGAGCCGTGCCTTCGACGTTTACCGCCGAACCCGGATCACCCAGTCCCACGCCACGGCGACGAAGCCCGTCATCGACGACGATCCGCACGAGGTTCGCCCCAGCGTTCTGCGTGCCTGTGCCAGCGACACCGGCGGGGCGGTGTGTCCGCACCCGACGCTGCGGGGTGGGCTCGGGCTGGCGCCACGCCCGGTCGTCCGGGTGGACGACGGGCTCGTGAGCCAGTGGCGCGCCAACCGCGTGGTCTCGACCAACGACGGCATCGGGCTGTACTGGCTGGAGCGCGTGAGCTGAGCGCGCGGGCACCGGTCGTGCCTGACGGATGTCGCACGGCGGCCTGATAGCCTCGTGCCGCCGGTGCATCGGCTTGCTACCGGCATCACATCCCCGCGCGCAACGGGAGCCCGTCGACCGTGCTCAACATCGCTCTCATCACCCTCCACGTGATCTTCTCGCTCATCCTCGTCCTGTTCATCCTCCTGCACCGGGGAGCCGGGGGCGGGCTCAGCGACATGTTCGGCGGCGGCATGGGCGGCATGCAGGGGTCCGCCATGGTCGAGAAGAACCTCGACCGCTTCACGGTCATCGCGGCCATCGGGTTCACGATCACGAACGTCGCGCTCGTGTATCGCCTCTAGGCGCCGGCCGACGCCCTCGGGGCGCGGGTGTCGCCGCGTGCCGGCCCGTCGCGGTCGATGCGTGTCGAAGGGAGCGACGTGCACCACCGTTTCGTCCGTTTCAGCTGCGCGGTCGCCGTGGTCGCGCTCGCGGCCGCCGGGTGCACGTCCGGCGAGCCCGGTGGGGCAGCGTCCGCCTCGCGGTCGCCGTCGGCGTCCACCAGCACCTCCGCCGGTCGCAGCGCCACACCCACGGGCCCGCGCGCCGGCGGCTCGCTTCGCTATGCGCTCAGCACCGACCCGGAGTACATCGACCCGGGGCTGGTCGCCGACGAGCAGGGCGAGGTCGTCGTCGACGCCCTGTTCGACTCCCTGGTCGCGCTCGACCAGAACATGGACGTCGTTCCGGCCGCCGCCAGCGACTGGGAGGTGAACGAGGACGCGACGGTTTTCACGTTCCACCTCGAGCAGGGCGCGACCTTCCACGACGGCGAGCCCGTCGCCGCCTCGGACTTCGTCCGCGCGTTCAATCGGATGGCCGACGGGACGCGGTCGCCCGCGTCGTTCATCGCCTACCAGCTGGCGCCGATCAAGGGGTTCCCGGACGCCCAGCAGTCGGGGAAGGCCATGTCGGGGCTCGAGGCGCCCGACGCGAACACGTTGACGATCACGCTCGAGCACCCGTTCGCCGAGTTCCCGAAGGTGCTCGCAGATCCGAGCCTCGGACCGGTGCCGCCGGCCGCCGACTCGGACCCGGAGGGGTTCGCGCAGAAGCCCATCGGCAACGGGCCGTTCCAGATGGCCGAGCCGTGGCAGCACGACCAGTTCATCCGCGTGAACCGGTTCGACGACTACTACGGCAACCCGGCGCTGCTCGACGAGGTGGTCTTCCAGATCTACCCGGACGACGTTGGGGCCGACCGCCAGTACGGCGACTTCACGAACGGCCAGCTGCAGGTCGCCGAGGTGCCGCCGTCGAAGACCGACTCGGCGCGCGAGGAGTACGGCGTCTCCACGGACGGCTACCGCGGGCCGGGCGTGATCGACGGGCTCACCAGCACCCTCTACTACTACGGCTTCAACGTCGAGCAGCCGCCCTTCGACAACCCCAAGGTGCGGCAGGCGATCTCGGAGCTGATCGACCGCGACGCCATCGCGAACGACATCATGAAGGGGACGCGCGAGCCGGCCGACGCCATCGTTCCGCCGAGCATCCCCGGGCATCAGGACGGCGTCTGCACCTACTGTCGGTACGACCCCGAGGACGCCAAGAAGCTCGTCGAGGATGTCGAGTTCCCCGAGTCGATCCGGATCCTGTTCAACACCGGCGAGTCGCACGAAGCCATCGCGACGAAGATCGCCGCCGACATCGAGGCGGCGCTCGGGGTGAAGGTCGAGACCTCGGGGGAGGAGCTGCAGCCCTTCGTGCAGACACTGCGTGAAGGGAAGATGGACATCTTCCGTCTCGGCTGGCAGGCCGACTACCCGAGCCCCGGCGCCTACCTGCTGCCGCTGTTCTCCTCAGGCACGATCGGGCAGGACAACCTGACCCGCTTCTCGGACCCCGAGGTCGACGCGAAGCTCGCCGAGGCGCGTGGCACCAAGGACGACGCGGTACGCCTGCGCCTCTACCAGGAGGTCGAGCAGCGTGTCCTGCACCATGCCGCGATCGCCCCGATCCTCTACTACCGGTTCAACCGCGTCGTGGCACCGGAGGTCCGGGGCTTCCGCATCAGCCCGCTCGGAAACGTGGATCTTTCGCGGATCTGGCTGGCGGCGAAGTAGCCGGCGGCGATGACGGGGCGGCGGCGGTCGGCATCGCGTCACAGCGTCGTGCTCCTCGCCGTCCTGCAGCTGACCGCGGTCCTGCTTGTGGCGGGATGTGGCGCGCAGGAGCCGCTGGCCCTTGCGCCCCCGAGCCCGACCGTCGCGCTCGTCGCGAGCCCCACGCCGCCTGCGCACCCGTCGTCGGGCGAGGTCGCGGTCGCCTATCCCGAGCAGCCGTCCGCCTGGCACGTGCCCGACGGCAGCGATCCAGCCGCGACCGACCTGGCGGCGCTCTGGGGCCTGCCCTTCTACCGGATCGGCCCGGGCGGCGCGCTGCGCCCGGCGCTCGTCGAGGAGGCCACCACGGGCCCCGGCAGCAGCGGTGGCTGGCAGGTGACGCTCCGCCTGCGGTCGGGCCGCTGGTCCGACGGGACGCCGGTCGTGGCGGAGGACGTGGTCGCGACCATCGACGCGCTGCGCGACTCCGGCCTGAGCGGGGAGTTCTCCGCGTTGCGGGCCGCCACGGCGCTGGACGGTCACACCGTCCGACTCGACTTCGACCACCCGTACGGGCGCTGGCCCTACCTGCTCTCGGGAGGCCGGTCGGTGCTGCCGGCGCACGTGCTTCAGACCGGGGGGCTCGGTGCGTACCGGGACGGGTTGCCGGTGACCGGTGGGCCCTTCCGGCTCGTCGAGCAGCACCCCGGTCTCGACGCGACCTTCGAAGCGTGGCCAGGCAGCCCACTCGGTGCTCCCCGGCTGGCTCGCGTCCGGGTGCTCGTGACGCCGGACTTCGAGACGGCGCTCGGCCTGCTGGAGCGCGACCGCGTGCAGGTGGCGCTCGGATACCTGGCCCTGAACCCGGTCGAGCGTGCGACCAAGATCCCGGGCGTCGCGGCGGCCGCTCCGCTCGGTGGCAGCTGGGTGGGTCTGGACTGGCACGCCGACGGGGTGCTCGGTGGTGCGTCGCGCACGGCGGTGCGGCGTCGTGTCGCCGACGCCGTCGAGCTCTCGCAGCTGCGGGAGGGCCTCCTCGGCCCCATCGGGGCGCCGGCCACCTCCGTGATCCCCGGCGTCGAGCTTCCGGCGGCCGACCGGACCCCGGCCGACCTGCGTGGCGTGACCCCGCCGGTGCTCGTCGTCTCGCGGTGGCAGGAGGCGACGGCCTACACCGGACGTGCCGTGGAGCGGCAGCTTCGGGCCGCCGGCGGCGGGCTCGACCTCTACCCGCTCGGGACCCCGGAGCTCGTCGAGGCGTCGCGGGCGGACCAGGACGGGGCCCTCCGCGTCTTCCGTGCGACGCCGCGCCCCGCGCTGGTCACGATGTCCCGTGGAGACGATGCCCTCATGGCCGCGGCCGACGCCGCTCCGACGCGGCGTGACGAGGTCGTGCTGCGTGCGCTGGCTGCGATCCGCGCGGACGCGAGCATGGTCCCCCTCTACCGGATCGGGGTGACCCATGCCTGGCGCGGCGTGGCCGGGATCCGCCCGTCGTCGTGGCCCGGACTGGCCTTCTGGGATGTCGGTGAATGGGCGCTGCAGGCCGGCGGACCACCACGCGCCGGCCCCTCGGTACCGCCGCCGACGGGGCCGTCGCCGGGCACCTCCACGGGCCGGTGACGACCGCGGGAGGCGTTGGCGTGCCCTTGCGGCGACGGCTATGCTGCCGCCTCCGCGGGCATGTCCCGCACATCATCCAGCGCGAGTGGCGGAATAGGCAGACGCGCACGGTTGAGGGCCGTGTGTCCTAGCGGACATGGGGGTTCAAGTCCCCCCTCGCGCACTTCCCGGTGGGATCTCTCCCACCCGCAGCGGACGCCCCGACGCCGGCTCCCCACGTCGACTCGTCCCGTGACGTGGCCCCGCGCGGGGGGACGTGCCGGGCCGTCAGCCGTCCGGGACCACGCCGAGACGTCGCGCCGCCGTCGCCGCATCCTCCCGGTTCGTGACGTCCAGCTTCGCCAGGATGTTCGAGACGTGGACGCTCGCCGTCTTCGGGGAGATGTAGAGCGACTCGCCGATCTGCCGGTTCGTGCGCCCCTGGGCGACCAGCATCAGGACCTCGTGCTCGCGGGGCGTGAGCCCGAGTGCCGCCACGCCGTCACGGCTCGGCATGCCGGGCAGCGCGATCCGTGCCCGACGAGCGCAGTCGTCCACGGCGTCTCGCAGCGGGGCTGCCCCCAGCCGCTCAGCGATCGCGCGTGCCGCCGCGAGCTCGTCGTACACGGCCTGTTGCCCCGCCTCGAGGTCCAGCAGGGCCTGGGCGTGACGCCAGCGCAGGTACCCCTCGACGTGGGGCCGCCCCACCTCTGCCGTGGCGGCGACCGCCGCGGCCCAGGCGGCCGGATCGGCCGAGGTGGCCATCCGCGTCCGCTCCGCCTCGCCCTGGCGGATGTCGGCACCCAGGAGCCGCGCCGTGTACGAACCCGCCGGCAGCCGGGCGAGCTCCTCGCGGGCCGCCTCCAGATGCGCGTCCAGACGGTCGACGGCCCAGCGCCGCCGGTCGTCGTCCGCGACGGCCACCGCGTCCCGGGCCAGGGCGACGAGCGGGCGGGCCACCGCCCCGACGAGCGTTTCGTCGTGGAAGACCGCTCCCGGGAACAGCTGCTCGAGACGCTCGACGCTCGGCTGCACCGGAGCGAGGTCGCCATCGAGCACCGCGAGCTCGAGCTGGGCCATGGCCTGGCCGACGGCGAACTGTGGGCTCCCGCCGTCGGCGATCGCGCCGCGTGCCCGGGCGAGGAGCCGATGGGCCTCGGCGAACCGGCCCTGCCAGGCGCGCAGGCGGCCGACGGTGATCGCATGGTGGATCGCGAGGACGTTGTCCTCCTCCTCCGGCGGATGCATGGCCGCTGCGACTCCGTCGGCCTCGTCCCATCGTCCGAGCCGCCACAACACGTCGACCTGGTTGGCGCGCAGGAAGTCGACCGCCGCGCCGGTCACGTTGCGCTCGGCGCTCCAGGCGATGCCGTCGAACCCGCACGCGATCGCCTCCTCGGGCCGACCCGCCAGCGACAGGACGAACCCGAGGTTCACATGGGCGCGCAGCACGAGGGCCACGTCCTCGATGTCTCTCGCGATCGTCAGCGCCCGCTGGAGCTCGGCGACTCCCTCGTCGTCCTTGCCATCGGCCCCGAGCAGGCTGCCGAGCGTGTTCCGCGCGTCGCACTCGACCGGGCGCAGGCCGAGGTCGGTGGCGATCGCGACGGCACGACGCACGACGGGCAGCGCCTCCTCGTGCCGTTCGAGCAGGATCAGCTGCTTCCCGTGGACGGCGAGCCCGTACGCGAGCTCCGGGGACGGGTCCTGAGAGGGAACCGCCTCGAGCGCATGCTCCGAAGCCTCCAGCGCCGCCTGGCCGTCGCCGCTCTTCCACAGCAGCATGCTCAGCTTCGCGAGCAGCCCGGCGCGGACCGCCGCGGGACCGTCGGCGACCTGTGCCAGGGCGCCACGCAGGTGTGCGAGCGCCTGATGGGCCCGGCCTGCCCGGAAGGCGAGGTCGCCAGCATCCGACATGACCTGCCAGCGGGGCGGCGCAGCGGCACGCGCGGCCGTGCCCACCCGGTCCCAGAGCGCGAGCGCACGCTCGACGTGCCCGAGTCCCTGTGTGAACGCGTACACGTCGCCGGCCGCCCGCGCCGCCTCGAGGGAGGCGGTGAAGGCCCGGTCGAGGTCGTGGGCCGCGTACCAGTGGTGGGCCAGCTCCGCCGCGCACCCGCCGGCGCCGGTCCAGGCGAACTCGGGGTGCTGCTCCAGCGTCTCGGCGATCGTCCGGTGCACTGCGACGTGCTCGCCCGGCAGCAGGTCGTCGGTCACCGCCTCGCGCACGAGCTCGTGTCGGAACCGCAGGGTGCGGTCCTGAGGGCTCGCGACCAGCACCTGGTGGTCGACCACCTCGCGGAGGGCGGCGGCCACCGTCTCGTCGGGCAGACCCGCCACGGCCTCGACCAGCCGGTGGTCCACCTGCCTGCCGGCGGCGGCTGCCGCCCGCAGCAGCTGGCGAGCCGGGGCCGACCGCTCCTCGAGCTTGATCGTCAGCACATCACGCAGTGTCGGCGGGAGCCGTCCCCGACCGTTCGTCCGGAGCCAGGCGACGAGCTCCTCGGCGTAGAAGGGGTTGCCCTCGGAACGGTCCACGACCTGGGCGACGAGCGCGTCGGCGGGCGGCTCGTCGAGGATCCCGTGGATCTGCTCGAGAACCTCGTCCGGCATCAGCGGCGCGAGGGTCATCAGCCGCACGCGCCGCAGCCGGGCGAGCTCCCAGATCACCGGGCGCAGGACATGCCGGCGGTGCAGCTCGTCGCTGCGGTACGTCCCGACGACCAGTACCTGCCCGTCGTGCAGCACGCGCGCCAGGAACCCCAGGACGTTGAGGGTGGACCGGTCGGCCCAGTGGAGGTCCTCCATGACGAGCACGACCGGTTGCTCAGCGGCGGTGCCCCGAAGCAGCATGACGACCGCCTCGAACAGCCGGGCGGACTCGTCCGAGGACGGCTCCGGTCGTGCGCCGGGCCCATCCACCGCACCCGCTCCTCGTCCCGCGTCCGGACCCGGCGGGCCGGCGCCCGGCAGGAGGCGGAGCAGGGCCTGACCCCGCCGGCCCAGGAGCTGCTCCAGCCGAGGTCGGCCCAGGTCCTGCTCCAGCGCGCGCAGCGCGTCGGCGAGCGGCGCGTAGGGCAGCACGGCCTCGCCCAGCTCGAGGCAGCCGCCGACGAGGACCGTCGCGCCTCCCGCGCGTAGCTGGTTCGCGAGCTCGGCGACGAGCCGGGTCTTGCCGACGCCGGCTTCACCGCCGATCAGGACGACGCCGGGCTCACCCGTCGTCGCTCGCTCGAACGCGGCCCGGAGCTCGTCGAGCTCGTGGCCGCGTCCGACGAAGACGGTGCTGGAGACACGTGGGGACACGCCGCCGAGTCTGCCAGCCGCTGCGGGCACCGGCACCGAATCCGGGGCTTCGATCATCGTCGTACCGTTCGTCGTCCGCGACCGGTGGGGCTGTCGCCACCGCTGGGGTCAACGCAGCTGGTCGCGCTTCGCCCACACGGCCGACTGCCGGGTCGCTGCCGGCTGGCCGTGTGTGCCGGCCCGCATCTGCGCCTTCTCGGCGCGCGCACGGTCCGCCTGCTCCCTGGTGGTGGGACGGCCCGTCGTCTCCTGACCGCTCTGCGCTGCCGCGTGCGCGCGGATCAGCGCCTGCTCCGTTCGGACCTGCGCGATCGCGTCCTTCGTGGTCGTCGCCCGGGTGCCCCCGGCCGGACCGACGACGGCGAGCCCGACGACGACGCTCAGCAGGACGCCGACGACGAAGACCGCGATCCACAGCCATGTTCGCGGGCGCGGGAGGTGGCTGCCGGCGGGGTCGCCGGACCGGGAGTCGGTGCTGTCGGGCAGCACGATCGGGCGCTCGCCGCGGATGGTGTCGGTCGGCTGTGCCATGGTGGCTCCGTTCCTGTAGGCGTTCCGGTGGTGTTGCCTGCGCATCCCGTGTGGATGACGCGGTTCCCACTGAACGCCTGAGGCACCCCACGGCGCATCGGGCACCCCACCTCAGATCCGGTGCCGGGCGCCTTAGTTCGATCCGCGGGGTGGCCGATGAGTGCCGGGAGGGAACGGCCGCGTCCGTCGGCGAGACGGACGACTCAGCGGCGGGGGCTAACGACGATCGTGACGGTCCCCGCGTGCCTCCCGGCGGCCACGAGGACGTGCGAGGTGCCGTGCCCGCCGGTGACGGCACCGCCGCGAACCCGGACCTCGTAGCCCTCCGGGTAGGTGTGCGCGGGGACGAAGACGTTGGTGCGACCGGTGCCCGGCCGCGGTGTGTAGCGGACGGTGAGCACCCGGGCGTCCGCGTCCCACGACAGGGACGTTGGCGTGCCGGCGACCGCCTGCGCGTAGGGGCGCGACAGCAGAGCGAGCTTGTCGTGCTTCACGGAGGACAGGTCGGCGTCGTCGTGGAACAGGCCCTCGTTCCGGTTGCCCGTCGGGTCGTCCCAGAGCTTGTAGGCCCAGTACATCCATCCCGTGAGATGGTCGTCCGCGTACGTCGTGAGCCGGGCCAGGTCCTCGAGGTCGTCGCCGGCTCCGAACTCGCTCATCACGCCGGCGGCGCCCATCGTCGCCATCTGCTGCTCGGCGTTGTCCATCACCCGCGGCTCGTTGATCGTGCAGTCGGGGTCGCCCGGGAAGACGCCGCCCTCGACGAACGCGGGGGTGCACGCGTAGTCGTGCCAGGACAGCCCGACCTGCGGGTCGTCCACCGGCCCGAAGTTCGATGCCGAGATGGCGTTGAACAGGAACTGCGGCTCGTACCAGACGAGGTTGGCCGCGTCGACGCGCCGGATCGCGGCGCGGACGTACTCGTAGAAGCGCTGCAGCGTCGCGTCGAAGGCCGGGCAGCCCGCCGGGTTCGCGCAGGTGCTCATCTGGGTGCCGGCGTTGGGCTCGTTGATGAGGTCGTAGCCCATCAGGTAGGGCTGGTTGCGCCACCGGCGTGCCACCGCGCCCCAGGCCTGCGCGTAGGAGCGCCACAGGCCGCCGGTGTTGTCCCAGAGGTGGTCGTAGGCACGCTGGACGGCGGGCGTCTGGTCGTTGAGGAAGAAGTTGCCGAGGTCGACGAAGGGCAGCCCGTCGTCGTGGGTCGCCCAGTCGGGGAACCCCTCGCCGGCGAACCGCTCGTTGAACGCGTCCTGATGGAAGTCGAGCAGCACCCAGATGTGGTGGGCGGCGAGGAGGCGGACGATGCGGTCGATGTGGTCGAGGTAGCCCTGGTCGATGACGCCGGGCTGTGGCATCACCCCGGCGAAGAGCACGCCGAGCCGGACCGCGTTGAAGCCGTTCTCGGCGAGGAAGCGCGCGTCGCGCTTCGGCGAACCCGGCAGCCGTCGCCGGCGCGACGTAGGGCGCGTGCTTGTAGACGGCGTTGATCCCGTGCAGGAGCACCACCCGTCCGGCCGGGTCGACGAGCCAGCGGCCGCGGTGGCGAAGCTGCGGCACGCTGGCGTCGACGGTCGCAGCCGCGGCACGCGGCCCACGGCCGGCCGGCGTGGGGACGGCGGCCGTCGCCGAGGTGCCGACCGCGCTAGCGCCCAGCACCGCGAGTGCAGCGACGAGGCTCACGAGCCACCGAGGTCGCATGCGTACAGCTCCTCCCGGGAGCAGCCGTCTGCCGCACCCTGCCGGGAAGGCTTCGCCCTCCGGCCGACGATTCCCTGCCGCACGGCAGCGGGGCCTCCGCGGGCAGAAAGGGCGACCTGAGATCGCCCCGCAGCAGCTGCTCGTTACCGGCCGCTCGAGGCGGGCCCTCGCGAACCGGTCGACCGGCGGCAAGGGCCCCGTCCCCGGGCCGTCAGGCGCCGGGCTTGCGGTACCCGAGCTCGCGGTCGCCGGCGGGGGCGTGGTGGCCCCGGTTGGTCGCCGGCCTTCAGAAACCGCCGTATGCGCCGGTTTGTGTGGCGCGGGCAGGGGAGAGGTGCCCTCGGCTTGGGCGGCGGCCTCAGAAACCGCCGGATGCGCCGGTTTGCGTGGCGCGGGTGCGCCGGCCGTGACCGCCGGTCGGGCGGGGGCGGGAGGCGCCGCCCCCGGCGAGACCGTCAGCGGTCGCCGTGGGCTGTCGGGGGACCGTTGCGCGCCTCGTCGCCGTCGGGCAGGTCGCGGCCCGAGTCCCGCCACTCGACGGCGGCGCGGAACCCCTCGGTCTCGGCGAGGTGCTTGAACCACATGCCCTCGGGGGAGTGGCGCGAGATCCCGTCGAAGAGGGTGGCCAGCGTCTGGGAGGTCGCCATCCCCATGTTCTCGTACGCCGTGTTCACGAGCAGCTTCTGCATCATCAGCTGGTTGCGTGGCACGGCGGCGATGCGATGGGCCAGGCGCTCGACCTCCGCGTCGAGGTCCTCCGGCGGCACCGCGGCGTGGACGAGCCCCCACCGCTCCGCCGTCACCCCGTCGATCGTGTCACCGGTCAACAGCAGCCGCTTCGCCCGCTCCGGACCGAGTCGGTGCACCCACATGGCGGTCGTCGGCGTACCCCACACCCGCGTCGGCATGTAGCCGATGCGAGCGTCGGTGGCCATCACGATGAGGTCGGCGCACAGGGCGATGTCCGAGCCGCCGGCGACGGCGTAGCCGTGGACCTTGCAGATCGTCGGCTTGTCGGAGCGCCACAGGGACATGAAGTCGTCGGTGTTGCGCTTCATCAGCCGGAAGTCGGCCATGGGGTCCCAGGGCATCTCCTCCTGGATCCCGGCCGTGTGCCCTTCGGCGTACTGCTTCAGGTCGTAGCCGGCACAGAAGGCCTCACCCGCGCCGTCGAGGACGATGACGTGCACGCTGTCGTCGTCGTTCGCCTCCTCGACCGCCCGGCGGATCTCGCCGGGCATCCGGTCGTCGATGGCGTTGAGTCGGTCCGGGCGGTTCAGCGTCAGCCGGGCGACGCGCCCCTCGGTGCCGTAGCGGACGGACCGATACTCGCTCACCAGCTCACCTCGTCCGGTACGGGGGCAGCAGCTGCGCGCGACCCGCCGAGATGGACGTCGGCGCCGCTGCGTCGACGCGCCGGCCAGCCTACGGTTTCCGTCAGACGACCGAGGAGACTTTCCCGATGGAGACCCACGAGCTGCTCGCCGACGCGTTCGGACGCGTCCGCGAGGGCGTCGCACGCGTGACCCGGGGGCTGGGTGCCGACGCGCTCGCCTTCCGTCCGGACCCCGACGCCAACTCGATCGGCTGGCTCGTGTGGCACCTCACGCGGGTCCACGACGACCACATCGCCGACCTCGCAGACCAGGAGCAGGTCTGGACCGCCGAGGGCTGGGTCGACCGGTTCGGGCTGCCCTTCGAGACCACCGACACCGGGTTCGGGCACTCCAGCGACCAGGTCGCGGCGGTGCGGGTCGAGGACCCCGACCTGCTGGTCGGCTACCACGAGGCCGTTGCCGAGCGCACCCTCGCCTACCTCGAGCGCCTCGACGCGTCCGAGCTCGACCGCGTCATCGACACGAACTGGGACCCACCGGTCACGGTCGGTGTCCGGCTCGTCAGCGTCATCGGCGACCAGATGCAGCACCTCGGGCAGGCCGCCTACGTGCGTGGCCTCCACGAGCGGGCGAACGGCTGACGCCGCTCGTCGGTGCGGCCGGATGGCGCACCCCGACGGGCAGGACGCCTCTCACCTCACCCGGGCACGTCGGCGACCATGGGGATGGCGCGACGACCGTCGGCCCTCGTCGGCGACAGGAGGCGGCATGCCCGACCGGGACACCGGCACCGTCGCCGAGCTCGATCTCCTCGATGGCCGACGCATCACCGTGCGGGACACGCGCCCCGACGACATTCCCGCGCTCATCGGGCTGTTCGAGGGGCTGCCGGCCGAGGACATCCGCTGCCGGTTCTTCACGTCGCAGGTCCCGCCGCGTCGGCTCTTCGAGCGTTGGATCGAGTGCGCCGCCTCCGGGGGGCTGCACCTCGTCGCCGTCGTCGACGATGGCCGCGATCCGGCCCACCGGGGCGCGGGGGAGCAGACCATCGTCGCCGAGGCCGGCTACTTCCCCTGCGATCGTGAGGCGGCCGAGTTCGCCATCACCGTGCAGCCGCGCTGGCGTGGCTGGTTCGGCCCGTATCTGTTCGACCTGCTGTGTCGGACCGCGCACGATCGCGGTGTCGCCAACCTCGAGGCGGACGTGCTCGCGACGAACAGCCGGATGTTCGCGCTGCTCCGACGACGTGGGTACGTGACGTTGGACCACGAGGACTACAGCGTCGCCCGCGTCCTGATCGCCTCGAACGGCGGGATCCCGGGATGGCCCGACGACCACGACCGTCCGCGTGTGCTCGTGGAGGTGCCGGGCGGGCGCTGGTGGGCCGCCGCCGAGATCCGGCGGGCCGGGATGCGGATCGTCGGCTGCCCCGGGCCGGGGCGTTGCGGCACGACCTGCCCGGCTCTCGAGGGCGAGCCGTGCCCGCTCGTCGCCGGTGCGGATGTCGTCGTCCTCGCGCTCGGTCCCGACGACCCGGCGGCATCGGCGCTGCTGGCCGCCCACGGGCGCCAGCGCCCCGACCTCCCCGTGTTCGCCCACCAGGACATCCTGACGGACAGCCCGACCGGCGCGCGTCCCGCCCGGATCGCGCTGCCCGAGCGGGCGTCCGCCGCCGAGCTCGCGGCGCAGGTGCTGGCGGTCTCCGGAGCCCGACGGCCGGGGTGAGACCCCCGGACGCGCGCTGCGGCCGTGTCCCCGGGGCACGGGCGCTTCCCACCGCGTCCGTCGCGGTGCGCCCTTGACGACCGCGACTAATGCTCTTAGTCTGCAGACTAAGAGCAATAGCCCACCGCCCATGGGAGACCCGCATGACCACGGCCACCACGTCGATGCTCCAGCGCCCCGAGGGGCGCATCGCCTACGACGACACCGGCGGCTCGGGGCCGGTGGTCGTGTGCATCCCCGGGATGGGCGACCTGCGGGGCGAGTACCGCTTCCTGGCACCGCAGCTGGCGGCGGCCGGCTACCGCGTGATCACGATGGACCTGCGGGGTCACGGCGAGTCCGACGCGACCTTCACCGACTACGAGCGGTCGACGGTCGGCGACGACGTGGTGGCACTGCTCGAGGCGCTCGAGCTGCGCTCGGCCCATCTGATCGGCACCTCGCTCGGGGCGTCCGCCGTCGTGTGGGCCGCTGCCGAGGCCCCGCACCGGGTCGCGACGGCCACCCTCATCGGTCCCTTCGTGCGCGATGTCGAGACGCCGCTCGTCAAGCGGCTCGGCTTCCGGCTGCTGCTCGCCAGGCCCTGGGGACGCCGCGCCTGGATCGCCTGGTACGCGCAGCTGTACCCGGGGCGCCGGCCCGACGACCTCGATGCCTACCGTCGGCGACTGGGGGCCAATCTGGCCGAGCCGGGCCGCTTCGCCGCCTTCCGCGCCATGGCCACCACCTCGTGCCGGCAGATCGAGCCCCGGCTCGACGACCTCACGGTGCCCGTGACGGTGATCATGGGCTCCGCCGACCCCGACTTCGACGACCCCGACGCCGAGGCACGGCTCATCGCCGAGCGCGTCGACGGGCATGTCCTGCTCGTCGACGGCGCCGGCCACTACCCCCACGCGGAGCAGCCCGAGACCGTCGGTCCCGCCATCCTGGCGTTCCTGCGCGACGCCCCGGTCGCAGGCTGAGCCCGCGGTGGCACCCCGCGCCGGACTCACCCGCGGGCGCGTCGTGGACGCGGCCGCCATCATCGCCGACCGCGATGGGCTCGACGCCGTGACGCTGGCGCAGGTCGCGTCCGCCCTCGGCGTGCGGGCGCCGTCCCTGTACAACCACGTCGACGGCCTCGACGACCTGGGTCGCGAGCTCACCCTGCGGGCGCTGACCCTGCTCGGTGAGCGGCTCCAGGCCGCGGCCGTCGGGCGGGCCGGGCCCGACGCGGTCCGCGCCGTCGCGAGGGCCTACCGGGCGTTCGCGCACGAGCATCCCGGGCTCTACCCGGCGGTCGTGCGGACGAGCGAGGGGTCCGACGCCGAGATCCAGGCCCTCGGCACCGCCGTCGTGGCGACGGTCGTGGCGACGTTGCGTGGCTACCCCATGGACGAGGCCGAGCGGCTGCACGCGACGAGGACGCTGCGCAGCGCGGTCCACGGGTTCGTCAGCCTCGAGCTCGCCGGCGGGTTCGGGCTCGACCTCGACCTCGAGACGTTGTTCTCGTGGCTCGTCGACACGCTGGTGCTCGGGCTCTCCGAGCGCCAGGGGGTCAGGCGGAGGCGGCCACGTGACGACGAGCCGGCAGATCCGCCTCACGGATGATGCGGTATGCATCGCGGTCGAGCTCGCGGGTGCGCCACCAGTACTCGAAGGTCCAGCTCGGCCACAGCGTGAAGTTGGTGCCGTCCTCGGCGAGGTACCAGCTGTTGCAGCCCGACGCCCACACGGTCTCACGCGTGCGCTCGCGCATCTCGGCGACGAACCGGTCGTGGGCCTCCTGCCGCACGTCGAGTGCCGCGACGCCCGGCCGCGCGAGCAGCCCCATCGCGTCCACGAGGTAGTTGTACTGCGACTCCATCATGAAGATCATCGAGTTGTGGCCGAGCCCCGTGTTCGGTCCCAGCAGGATGAAGAGGTTGGGGAACCCCGGCACCGTCGTCCCGAGGTAGGCCGAGATCCCGTCCTTCCACGCGTCGGCGATCGTGTGCCCGTCGATGCCGGTGACCGCGAGGTCGCCGAGGGGATCGCCGACCGTGAACCCGGTCGCGTAGATCAGCACGTCGAGGTCGACGTCACGCCCCGAGGCCGTGCGGACGCCGGTCGGCGTCACCTCCGCGACGGAGTCGGTGACGACCTCCACGTCCGGACGAGCGAGCGTCGGGTACCAGTCGTTGGAGAGCAGGATGCGCTTGCACCCCATGCGGAACGACGGCGTGACCTTCTGGCGCAGGACCGGGTCGTCGATCTGACGCTCCATGTGCCACAGCGCGTAGCGCTCCATGAGCCTCATGCCGGGGCTGTTGCGCTTGAACCCGGCGAAGCGGAGCTCCTTCTGCCAGTACACGAGCTTGCGGAACAGCCACCTCACGCCCGGTACGTGCTCGAACAGCCACTTCTCGAGCCGCGAGTAGTGCCGGTTCCACTGGGGGATCACCCACGGGGCGGTGCGCTGGAACACGCAGAGCTGGTCCGTCTGGTCGGCGATGTTCGGCACGATCTGGATGGAGGACGCGCCGGTTCCCATGACGCCGACCCGCCTCCCGCGCAGGTCGACGTTGTGGTCCCAGCGTGAGGAGTGGAAGGCCTGCCCGGCGAAGGAGTCCATCCCGGGCAGCGACGGGTAGGCCGGGTCGCTGAGCGGTCCGCCGGCGGCCAGGAGCACGTCACCGACGAAGGCGCGTCCGTCGCGGGTCCGGACCGTCCACGTGGCGTCGTGCTCGTCGAAGCGGGCGTCGACGATCTCGGCGCCGAATACCACGAGGTCGCGGAGCGCGAACTCGTCGGCCACCTCCTCGAGGTAGTCGCGGATCTCCGACTGCTTCGGGTAGGCCGTCGACCAGTCGGGCTTCGTGTGGAACGAGAACGAGTAGAGGTGGGCCGGGATGTCACAGGCGGCGCCGGGGTAGGTGTTGTCGCGCCAGGTCCCGCCGACGCTGTCGCCACGCTCGAGGATGGTGATGTCGCCGTAACCGGCCTCGCGCAGCTTGATCGCAGCCCCGAGCCCCGCGAACCCGCTCCCGGCGATCAGCACGCGTGGTTGCCCTGCAGTCATCGGTCCCTCCGGTGTGCGGCGGCCCACGGCCCACGGCCGTGGACGAGTCGCTGTTGACCGTCGTTCAATAGGGGAAGTCTAACGACGCGCGACCGACCTGCGCGAGCGCGACCCGGCGCGTCGACCATGGTCAGCGGCCGAAAAGCTCGGCGAGGTCCGGGGTGTCACGCTCGATGGCCGCGTCGAGCGCCGCCGTTCCGGGCTCGCCCCACAGTGCCGGGCCGTCGGCCTGGAGCTTGCGGCGCGCCACGGCCTCCGGCGGGCGCTGCGGATGGGCGGCGCCGCCCTCGGGGATGGCGACCTCCGCCGTGTGCCGCCGGCCGTCCACCGTGGTGACCTGCACCCGCGCCGGCAGCACCATGGAGAAGCCGGGGGGCCCGTCGCCCACCGGACGGGTCACCCCGTCCCACCACTCGCGGGCCACCCCGTCGGGCGGGTGGCGCAGCAGCCGGAGCACCGTCCGGCCGGCGTCACGGGCGAGCGACGCGCCGGCCGCGCCCATCGCGCCCCGGCGGGCGTCCCGGAGGCCGCGCAGTCCGGCCTCGCGCAGCAGGCGCCGGGGCGGGACGACCGTCGCGAACGCGGCCGCCGTCGCCGCGGTCAGCGCGGGATCGTGACGGACCTGGACCCGTCCGGCGAGCGCCGCCAGACGCTCGGCGTGCGCGTCGAGCCATGCCGGCCGCAGCACCTGGGGACCGTGCCAGCCCGCCTCGATCGCCACGGCGAGGGACCAGGCGGTGGAGAACGTGACGGCGACGGGCGTGGGTGGCTGCCGCCGGCGGACGGCCGGTGCCGACAGGGCGTCCATGAGCAGGGTCGGCAGCGCGGCCTCGACGACGACCTGGGCGACCTCGTCCGCGGGCGGTGGGCCGAGCACGTGGAGCGCCTCGATCGCCGCGCTGACGTAGGCGCACCCGGGGACCGCCTTGATCGACAGCGTGCGGGTGGCCCAGCCGCGGCCGAGCCCGGTCAGCATCCCGTGCAGCGGCGCGGTGGCGAACGCCGACCAGAACCCTTCGCTGTGGGCGAGCACGTCCGGCGGTCCGGAGACGCCCGCCGCGGCGAACCGTGCCGCCCGCAGCCCGACGACGGCGGGCTCGGCCGCCAGCAGCAGCTTGCTGTCCGGCCCGGCGAGCGCCGGGGCCACCGCGCGGGGCGCCTGGGAGAGCGCCAGGGCGAGCGCATGTCGCATCCGGTCGGTGTCGAGACCGAGGAGCCGCCCGGCGGCGACCGCCCCGCCGACCGCGTGCACGAAGGTCCACAGCTGACCGTTCTGGGGCCCGAGCAGTGCGACGCCGCCGAACCGGCAGGCGACCTCGTTCGCGACGACCTGCGCGACGATCTGCGCCGTGCCGTCGCTGCCGGTCTCCGCGGCGAGCAGGAGCGGCACGAGGACGGCGCTGTGCCCGGGATGGGCGAAGGCGGCGTAGTCGTCGTCGTCGAGGGCCACGGAGCAGACCGCGGCGGCCTGCACGGCATCCTCGACACGCATGCGGTGGTCCGTGCCGACGAGCGGGGCGGGCCCGGGGCCACCGGTCGCGCGCACGACCTCGACGATCCGCTCGGCGGCGGGATCGTCGCGGCCCGCCGCGATCGCAGCGAGGATCGAGCGTCGCTGCGCGCGGCAGCGGTCGAGCACGTCGGTCGGCACGTCCTCGGGGCGCACGGTCGCCGCCCACCGGGCGACGGCGGAGAGTGGATCGCGGGCTGTCCTCGACCGTCCGCGACGGGCACGGTGCGCGTCCGGTGGCGGCACGGGTCGACCTCCTCACGGGTCGCGGTGAGCCGAATGCTAGGCGCGGTCGGCTGGTGCGCGCCCACCGCATGACGGCGGGAGCGCCGCGCCAAAGTGCCGACGAGGTGAGGTTCGCCACGCCTAACGTCCGCTGACGGGCCGGGATTCGGCATCAACGGGGAACGGAAGAAGGGGAGCACATGCGCGTCAGGCATTCATCGGCGCTCGTCGGCGCCGTGGCGCTGCTCGCGGGGCTGCTGCCGGTCGGCAGCAGCGCGGTCGCGGCCACGCCGGACATCGTCATCTCGGGGCTGCGCAACCCGCGCGGTCTCACGTTCTCGGGCAGCACCCTCTACGTGGCCGAGGCGGGCATCGGGGGAAGCTCCGACGCCTGCATCCCCGGCGAGGAGGGTGGCGACTCGTGCTACGGGCCGACCGGGGCGATCACGAAGGTCGCCAACGCCACCTCGGCGAGCGGGCTGACCGCGGACGACACCACCCGGGTCGTCACGCAGCTTCCGTCGCTCGCCGGACAGTCGGACAACCCGGACACGCCTCAGCCCGACGCCGGGACCGGCGCGACGGGCCCGCACGACGTGTCGGTGGGTGCGGACGGCACCCTGTACGTCGCGGTGGGCCTCGGCGGTGCGCCCTCTGCGCGCGACAGCCTCACCCAGGCGGGCGCGCCCGGCGACGACTTCGCCAGCATCTGGACGGCCAACGCCGACGGCTCGGGGCTGACCAAGCTCGCCGACCTCGGTGACTACGAGGCCACGAACAACCCGGACGACGGCACCGTCCCCGACAGCGAGCTCGACACGAACCCCTACTCGGTGCTCGCGCCCACGACGGCCGGTGGGCCGACCTACGCGGTGGACGCGGGCGGCAACGACCTGCTGAAGATCGACGGCGGCACGATCAGCACCGTGGCGGTCTTCCCACCGGTGATGGTGGCCGCGCCGCCGTTCCTGCAGGCGCCGCCGGGCACCCACCTGCCTGCCCAGCCGGTGCCGACCTCGGTGAACCCGAACCCGAACGGCGGGTTCACGGTGACCCAGCTGACGGGCTTCCCGTTCCAGACCGGTGCTGCGACCGTGTTCACCGTCGACGGCGGCCAGATCACGCCGTACGCCTCGGGGTTCACGAACGAGATCGACAGCGCCTGGGGCCCGGACGGCAACCTCTACGTGCTCGAGATCTCCCACGCCGGGCTGCTCAGCGACGAGTCCGGGGCCCTGTACCGCGTCAGCGACGGCGGCGACACGCGCGAGCTGCTCCTCGACGACCTGTTCATGCCGGGCGGGATCGCCTTCGGGCCTGACGGCATGGCCTACATCACCGACTGCAGCGTCTGCACCGGCCAGGGACCGAGCCCGGCACAGACCGGCAACGTCATGCGTGTCGACGCCGTCGGCGCGACCGCGCTCGTCTCCCTGCACGACGACACGGCGACCACCGCCGAGGACGCGCAGGTCAGCGCCGACGTGCTGGCCAACGACGAGCCGGCCGGCGGCCTTGCCGTCGGACAGATCGTCGACAGCGGCCAGGGCAGCGCCACGACCAGCGACGACGGGATGCTCGTGTACCAGCCGGCCGCGCACCAGACCGGTGCCGACCGGGTCACGTACTGGGCCTGCACCGCCGACGACCACTGCGCGGCGGCGACCCTCACCGTGAACGTCACCGAGAGCGCGACCGATCGGGTCGCCGGCAACGACCGCATCGCCACGGCCGTCCGCACGTCCCGTGCGGTCCACCCGGGCGGGTCGGCTTCGGTGCTCGTCGCCCGTGCCGACGCCTACGCCGACGCGCTGACGGCCTCCGTGCTGGCGGCCGCGCTCGACCCGCCGTCCGGGGCGCCGATCCTGCTGACGCCCACCGGCTCCCTCGACCCGCGTACCGCGGACGAGATCAACCGGCTGGGTGCCACCACCGCGTACATCCTCGGTGGCGACCAGGCCATCAGTGGCGCGACCGTCCAGGCGATCGTCGACCAGACGGGCGTGCAGGACACGGTCCGTATCTCGGGGCGCAACCGCTTCGAGACGGCTGCCGCGATCAAGGCCAAGGTGGCGGAGGTGACCGGCAAGCCGGTGACGGGCGCGTACATCGCCCAGGGAGCCGACCCCGACCCGCGCCGCGGCTTCCCGGACGTGCTGTCCGTGGCGGCGCTCGCCGCGCACCAGCACCTGCCGATCCTGCTCGTGACCACCGACACGTTGCCCCCGGCGACCCGTAGCGCACTGCAGGGTCTCAACGGCGCCACGATCGTCGGCGGCACGAAGGCGGTCTCGTCGGGCGTGCAGTCCGAGATCGACCAGGTGGTCGGCAAGGTCGACCGGATCGCCGGCGCGGACCGGTACGACACCTCCGCCAAGGTGGTCCAGATCGCGATGGTGGCCGGGCTCGACCCGGCGCGGCTGTGGCTGGCGACCGGCGAGAACTGGCCGGATGCCGTGACCGCCGGGCCCTCCGTCGCCATCGACGGCGGGGTGCTGCTGCTCGTCCACCCGACCGATCTCGCGGCGAGTGGACCGAGCCAGCAGTTCATCAGCGACCACGCGCCGTTCACGGACATCGACCTGCTCGGCGGCACGGCAGCCATCTCGGCACACGTCGAGCAGCAGATCCGCGCGGCGGCCACCGGGTAGCCCGACGCCGGCTCGGACGGACGGTGGGGGCCATTCAAGGCTCCCACCGTCCTGCGGTGGCACGCTGCCGGCACGTCCGTGAAGGAGTGACGCGACGTGGCACGGCACCGCTCACGTCGCCGTCGGCTCACCGCGGCCGGTCGTCGGCTGCTGAAGCTCGCCCTCGAGATCGGCACGCTGGCGCTCGGGGTCCACCTGCTGCTCCCGCAGCTCGCCGGGCTGCGGGCGACCGGCCGGGCGCTGGCCCGGGCGACGTGGTGGCTCCCGGCGGTCGTGGTGACGCTCGAGATCGCGAGCCTCGCGGCCTACGGCGAGCTCGTCCTGGCCGTGCTGCGTCGCGCCGGCCAGCGCGCCTCCCGCGGTTTCGTGCAGCGGGCCGTCGTCGTCGGCACCTCGCTCGGTCGGACGTTGCCGGGGGGCACGACGACCGCCCTCGCCGTCGTCGTCAGTGCCTTCCGACGCAACGGGCTCGACGTGGTGGCGTCGACGACCTCGATGGCGACCGCCGGCATGCTGTCCTCGGCTGTCCTGGCGTCGCTGCTGCCGATCGGGGTCGGCATGGCGTTCGCCACCGGCCACCTCGGCGGGATCGCCCTCTCGGCGGTCGTCGCTGCCGGCGCCGTCATGGTCGGGGTCGGGCTCGCGCCGGTCGTGCTGCGCCACCCGGAGGCCCTCGCGGACATCGCCGCCGGCGCCGTGGCACGGATCGCGCGGGGTCCGCTGCGCAACCGGCTCGACGCGTCGGCCGTCCGCTCGGCGGTGCTTCGCGGCGTCGATGGGGTCCGGGCGCTCGGGGCCGACCACCGTGCCCTCGGCCGCAGCGCGGTGTGGGCCGCCGCGAACTGGCTCCTCGACGTTGGGGTCGTGGCGGTCCTCGCCGCCACGCTCGGTGCGGGCACGCCGCTGTCGGCGATCCTGCTGGCCTACGTCATCGCGCAGATCGTCGCGGCCCTCCCGTTGACCCCTGGCGGGGTCGGCGTGGTCGAGCCGGCGATGATCGGGGCGTTGGTCGCGAGCGGTGCGCCGGGCTCCGCGGCGACCGCGACCGTGCTCGGCTGGCGCCTCGTCAGCCACTGGCTCCCGATCGGCGTGGGGCTCGTGCTGCTGCCGACCGTCACCCGGGGTGGCGGTGCGGGGGTGGACGACGAGGCGCCTCAGCCGAATCGACCGGCTCCTCCGGTGCGGCGGGAAGGGTCGCGATGAAGCGGCTGCCGTACGGCCGGTTTGCCTCGACGCGGATCCGACCGCCCACCCGCTCGACCATTCGTCGGCAGATGGACAGCCCCAGACCGGTTCCCCGAACCCTGTCCGGCGCCGCCCGCTCGAAGGGGGCGAAGATCCGCTCACGGTCGGCGTCCTGAACGCCCATGCCCTGGTCGGCGACCGTCACCTCCCACCCGAGCGCGGTGCGGCGGGCGGTCACATCCACCACGGCGGGGACGCCCTCGCGCGTGTACGTACAGGCGTTCTCGATGAGGTTGCGCAGCAGGTGCTGCGCCGGGACGGGATCGAGGCCGACCACCGGCAGCGGCCCCACCGTGACCCGGGCGCCGCTCTCGTCCACCAGCGGCCCGAGCACCTCGAGCGTCGAGGCCGCCGCCGCGGACAGGTCGCAGCGCGGTGTCGTCCCGGTCGGATGCTCGGAACGTGACCACAGCAGCACGTCGTCGATGAGCCCGACCATGGACCGTGCCTGTTCCGTGGCCCGCTCCAAGAGCTCCCGGTCGCGTGCGTCGAGAGTGGCGTTCGTGCGCAGCAGGAACGTCTCGACGAGCCCGCTCACGAGCAAGGCCGGGCTCCGCAGGTCGTGCGAGGCGACGCCGGCGAACCGCTCGAGGTTCTCGTTCGCGTGGCGCAGCTGCTCGTTGAGCGCCTCCTGCGCCTGCTCGTTGCGCCTGCGGTCGGTGATGTCGCGCCACGCCACGGCGATGCCGTCCCCGAGCCGTGCCGCCCGCAGCTCGAACGCCCTCTCGAGCCGTTGGCTGCCGTGCGCGTCCTCGTAGGCGAGCGAGTCCAGCAGGATGGGTTCCCCCGTCTCCACGACCCGGGCGTAGGTGTCGATCAGCCCCGCGGCGTCGTCCGCCGGCAGCAGCTCGAGCAGCGACCGACCGAGGTGGTCGGCGACCGGACGACGGTTGAGCGCGGCACCCTCCTCGTTGATGTCCGTGTAGCGGAAGTCGACGATCCGGCCCTGCCCGTCACGCACGGCCGAGAGGATCGCGAAGCCGTCCAGCATCGAGGACACCGCCGCGCGGAACTCCTCCTCGCTGGCCGGCAACCGCCGCGCTTCCGAGGCGCGTGCCGTCACGTCCCGCCCCGTGCGGTCGAGCGCGCCGCCGGCGCGGTGATCTGCCTGCTCCACCGTCGTCGCTGCCCCGCGCTCGCCGCGCCCGGGCACCAGCCGGTGAACCTGCTCGAGCAGCGCGCCAGCATCGGACGCCTTCTCGACGTAGGCGTCCGCGCCGGCCGCGAGCGCCTGCTCCGACATCCGCGCGCTGGAGTAGGCCGACATCACGATGATCCGGGTCTCGGGGGAGGACGCCCGGATGGCGGTCGTCGCCTGCAGCCCGTCGAGCACCGGCATGGCCACGTCGAGCACGACGAGGTCGGGGCGCCCGCCGAGGACGAGATCCACGACCTCCTGGCCGTCGACGGCCTCGCCGACGACGAGACAGCCGTCATCGGTGAGGCGGCGACGCAGCAGCACCCGCGCATCCGCCGAGTCGTCGGCGAGAACGACACGCACCGTCTCCGACAGCACGGAGGACACGCTCATCTGCCCGTTTCGTCGGGGTCGACGACACCCCCGACTCCTTCATAGCACGTCGGCGAGCGTCACGGAACCCGTGCCCTCCGTGTTCGGCTTCCGAACCCGACAATGCGGCTGTACGGTCCCGCTCATGACTGAATTGCGACTCGAACGCCTCACGCCCGGCATGCCGATCCCCTTCGGTGGCAACCGGGTGACGCACGTGAGCCAGGATCTGGCCGACGCCTTCGCGTCGGGCGACTCGCTCATCGTCGTGCAGGACACCGGTGAGCTGCTGCACGTCCCGGCCGCGGAGCAGGCAGCCGCCCGCGCGGCCGTCGACGGGGCCGCCGGCGCCTTCGCGGCCATGGGTGGTGTGGACGACGACGCCGTCGACGACTTCTACGAGCGATTCGCGGCTGCGCTCGCCGACGACGAGACGTTCGCCCCGATCGCCGCGGCCAACGACGCGGACGTGGCCCGGGCCCGCGAGCGGGGACGCTCGACGACGCGGCTCGTCCTCGGCGACACGATGCGGGCCGACATGATCGCCGGCCTGCGGGGGTGGGCGCGGTCGCCCCGGGGCCGCGGCCGCGTGGTGGGGACCGTCGAGCACCGTGGCTGGCGGCTCGAGCAGGTCGTCGACCGCCTCGGCGTCGTCGGGTTCGTGTTCGAGGGTCGGCCCAACGTCTTCGCGGACGCGACCGGCGTGCTCCGCAGCGGCAACACGGTCGTCTTCCGCATCGGCAGCGACGCGCTCGGGACCGCACGCGCGATCATGGCCCACGCCCTCGAGCCGGCGCTGGCAGCCGCGGGTCTGCCGGCCGGGGCCGCGTCCCTGGTGGACAGCGCCGCCCATGCAGCCGGGTGGGCCATGTTCGCCGACCCGCGCCTGGCGCTCGCGGTCGCTCGCGGGTCCGGCGGGGCCGTCGCGCAGCTGGGCGCCGTGGCGCGCCAGGCGGGCAACCCGGTGAGCCTCCACGGCACCGGGGGCGCGTGGATCGTGGCGTCCGGCGCAGCCGACGCGGACGCCTTCCGGGCTGCCGTGTACCACTCGCTCGACCGCAAGGTCTGCAACACGCTGAACACCTGCTGCATCGTCGCGGATCGCGCCGACGAGCTCGTCGGCGTCTTCCTGGACGCCGTCGAGGCGGCCGGCCGGCGGCGTGGGGCCGCGCCGAAGCTCCACGTGCTCGAGGCCAGCAGAGCGCACGTGCCGGCGGCGTGGTTCGACCGTCGGGTCGGGATCGCCCGGGCCGAGGGGACGGTCGAGGAGCCGCAGGCCGAGCCCATCGCCGAGGAGCGCCTCGGCGAGGAGTGGGAGTGGGAGGACAGCCCCGAGCTCACCCTCGCCGTCGTCGACTCGATCGACCAGGCCGTCGCGTGGTTCAACGCCTACAGCCCGAGGTTCGTCGCCTCGCTCGTGTCCGAGGAACGCTCGGAGCACCGGCACTTCTTCGCGACCGTCGACGCCCCGTTCGTCGGCAACGGGTTCACCCGCTGGGTGGACGGGCAGTACGCGCTCGACACGCCGGAGCTCGGGCTCTCGAACTGGGAATGGGGGCGGCTGTTCGGGCGCAGCGGCATCCTCAGCGGCGACTCGGTCTTCACGACGCGGATGCGGGTCGTTCAGGACGACCCCGAGGTCGGCCGCTAGCCGCGCCTCGCCCGCCGGAGCCGTCAGACCCCGTACTGCTCGCGGTAGGCCGCGATCCGGGCCATGTCGTCGTCGTCGAGGACGAGCGTGCCGTCCACGGGCGTGGTGCTCAGGTGGCCGATGATGTCGCGGATGGTCACGATCGAGGTGGTGGCGAGCCCGAACTCCTCGCCGACCTCTGCGAGCGCGGACACGTCGCTGCGCCCGCCGCGCTCCTGACGGTCGACGGACACGACGAGACCGACGATCTCGACGTCCGCGGCGGCGCGGAGCAGCGGCACGGTCTCGCGGATGGAGGTCCCGGCCGTCGTCACGTCCTCGACGATGACGATCCGGTCGCCGTCGGCGAGCGGGTGGCCGACGAGCACGCCGCCTTCCCCGTGGTCCTTCGCCTCCTTGCGGTTGAAGCAGTAGCCGACGTTGATGCCGTGGTGGGCGTGCAGCGCCACGGCGGTGGAGACCACGAGGGGGATGCCCTTGTAGGCGGGACCGAACAGCACGTCCACGTCGTCGCCGAACGCGTCGAGGATGGTGCGGGCGTAGAGGTCGCCGAGCGCGGCGATCTGGCTGCCCGACCGGTAGCGGCCGGTGTTGACGAAGTAGGGCGTGTGCCGGCCGCTCTTCGTGACGAAGTCGCCGAAGCTCAGCACGCCGCTGCGGACCATGAGCTCGACGAACTCGATCTGGTGCGGTGCGATCAAGGTGATTCCAGTCGTCGGTGGCGCGGAGCGGAGCGAGCACGCACGACGCGGCCCAGTCAGTAGTAGTAGGGGTGGCCGGACCAGTCGGGGGCGCGCTTCTCGAGGAACGCGTCGCGGCCCTCGGCGGCCTCGTCGGTCATGTACGCGAGCCGTGTCGCCTCGCCGGCGAAGACCTGCTGGCCGACGAGTCCGTCGTCGGTGAGGTTCATCGCGTACTTCAGCATCCGGGTGGCGGTGGGGGACTTGCCGATGATGCGCCGTGCCCAGTCGAGTCCGACGGCCTCGAGCTCCGCGTGGTCGACGACCCGGTTCACCATGCCCATCGTGTGGGCGTCCTCGGCCGTGTAGTCGTCACCGAGGAAGAAGATCTCGCGGGCGAACTTCTGTCCGACCTGCTTCGCGAGGTAGGCGGACCCGAAGCCGCCGTCGAAGCTCGCGACGTTGAGGTCGGTCTGCTTGAAGCGGGCGTGCTGCCGGCTCGCGATCGTGAGGTCGCACACGACGTGGAGGCTGTGGCCGCCGCCGGCGGCCCAGCCCGGCACGAGCGCGATCACGACCTTCGGCATGAACCGGATGAGCCGCTGCACCTCGAGGATGTGCAGGCGGCCGGCGCGCCCCGGGTCGATGGTCGCGGCGTCCTCGCCCTCGGCGTAGCGGTACCCGTCGCGGCCCCGGATGCGCTGGTCGCCGCCGGAGCAGAACGCCCAGCCCCCGTCCTTCGGGCTCGGCCCGTTGCCCGTCAGCAGGATGCAGCCGACGTTGGAGCGCTGGCGGGCGTCGTCCAGCGCCGTGTACAGCTCGTCGACGGTGTGGGGACGGAAGGCGTTGCGGATCTCGGGTCGGTCGAAGGCGATCCGGACCACCGCCCCGCCCTCCCCGGTGGTGCGGTGGTAGGTGATGTCCGTGAAGTCGAATCCCTCCACGGTCTCCCACGCCTGCGGATCGAAGATCTCGGACACCATCGGCCTGCTCCTGGTGGGCGGTGCGGCAACGGCGGGGCAGCGTAGGCGACGCTCGTGGCCGGACCCCGGCCGGCGCGTGTGGCCAGACGCCACGCACTAGGGTGATCGCCCGGACCCCGTCGCCCCGGAGTGAACGAATGCCGCTGCCCGAGCTCGACCCCGAACAGCGTCGCGCTGCGCTGGCGAAGGCTGCGCAGGCGCGCCGGGTCCGGGCCGAGCTGAAGCAGATGCTGAAGTCGGGGGAGGTGACGTTGCGCGAGGTGCTCGACCGTGCCGAGACGGCCGAGCCGCTGGCGAAGATGAAGGTCACCGAGGTGCTCGAGTCGATGCCGTCGTACGGCAAGGTGAAGGCGCGCCGGCTCATGGAGCACCTGAACATCGCGTCGTCGCGGCGGCTGCGTGGCCTCGGTTCACGCCAGCGCGAAGCGCTGCTCCAGGCGTTCGAGTCGTGAGCGAGCGGGGCCTGCTCATCGTCATCTCGGGTCCGAGCGGTGTCGGCAAGGGCACCGTGGTCCAGCGTCTGCTGCCGCGCCTGCGCGATCCGTACCTGTCGGTGTCGGCGACGACCCGTCCGCCGCGCCGTGGTGAGGTCGACGGTGTCGACTATCGCTTCCTCGACCGGACGACCTTCGACGACTGGGCGCGTGACGGGGCGCTGCTCGAGTGGGCCGAGTACGCAGGGAACCGCTACGGGACGCCGCGGGCCGACGTGGAGCAGCAGCTTGCCGCCGGCCGCGACGTCATCCTCGAGATCGAGGTGCAGGGTGCCCTGCAGGTCCGCGAGTCGGATCGTGCGGCGCTGCTCGTCTTCCTCACACCGCCGTCGCTCGCGGAGCTCGAGCGGCGGCTCACGACGCGGGGGACCGAGTCACCCGAGGCTCGGGACCGCCGTCTCGTCGTGGCGCGCGCCGAGCTCGGCCAGCGCGACGCCTTCGACCACGTCGTCGTCAACGACGAGGTCGATCGTGCGGTCGACGAGATCGTCGACCTGGTCGAGGTGGCGCGCGGCGCCGAGCCGCACGCTCACTGACGCCCCGCTCGCTGACGCCGCGCTCGCTGGCCCGCGCGGACTGACTCCGTGCCCCGAGCGCCCCGCGCACGTGGCGTGCCGAGCGCGGACCGCTACGCTGTGTGCGAGCAGATCTGCCCGTCTCCCCCTTCCTCCCCGGAGGTGAGTGCCATCGCACGCATCGACGACCTCATGGACAAGGTGGACAGCAAGTTCACCCTCGTCCACCTCGCTGCCAAGCGCGCGCGTGAGATCAACGCCTACTACGCGCAGCTCGGCGAGGGTCTCGGCCAGCACGTGCCGCCACTCGTCGCCACCGAGTCGAACAAGCCGCTGTCGATCGCACTCGAGGAGATCGCGACGGCGAAGATCCGCGGCGTCGAGCCCGCCGCCGAGCCCACCGAGGACCCGCTCGCCTTCATCGACGAGGGCGAGGACGACCAGGCGGAGTGACCTGCTCCGTCCTCCCGTCGCACGCACGAGCCGAGCAGCCGCGATGAAGAGCCCACGATGAGCCCGTCAGACGCGGACGGTTCCGGGCGCTCGGACGACGGCGTGCTCGCGGGGCGACGCGTCGTGCTGGGGGTGAGCGGCGGGATCGCCGCGTACAAGGCGGCGCTCGTGGCCCGCCTGCTCGTCGGCGCCGGCGCGCGTGTCGACACGGTTCTCACGCGAGGCGCAGCGCACTTCATCGGCGCGGCGACCTTCGAGGGCATCACCGGTCGGCCCTGCCGGACCGAGGTCTGGGAGGACATCCCGGACGAGAGCCACGTGGCGCTGGCCCGCGCGGCCGATGCGGTGCTCGTCTACCCGGCCACCGCACACCTGCTGGCCAGGGCCGCGAACGGTCTGGCCGACGACCTGCTCACGACCACGTTGCTGGCGGCCACCTGCCCGGTCGTGCTCGCCCCCGCGATGCACACGGAGATGTGGCACCACCCGGCGACGCAGGACAACGTCGCCCGCCTCGTGGGCCGCGGCGTGGTGCTGGTCGGCCCGGACGAGGGGCCGCTCATGGGCGGGGACGTGGGCACCGGTCGTGCGGTGGAGCCGGCCGAGGCCGTCGAGTCGCTCGCACGGCAGCTCGGCGATGGGGCGCTCGACGGTCGGGTGGTCGTGGTGACCGCCGGCGGCACCCGCGAGCCGATCGACCCGGTCCGGTTCATCGGGAACCGGTCGAGCGGCAAGATGGGGTTCGCCCTCGCCGCCGAGTGCGCCCGCCGCGGCGCGAGGGTCCACCTCGTCGCCGGCCCCACCACCCTGCCGGTGCCGCACGGGGTGACCCACCATCCGATCACGACGGCACGCGAGATGCACACCACCGTCCTCGAGCTGGCGGCGGACGCCGACGTGGTCGTGAAGGCCGCCGCGGTCGCCGACTTCCGGCCGGCGAACCCGTCGCCCACGAAGATCAAGAAGGGCGACGGCGTCCCGACGATCACGCTCGAGCGCAACCCGGACATCCTCGCCGATCTCGGCGCCCGCCGGGCTGCCGAGGACGGCAAGCGACCGGTGCTCGTGGGCTTCGCGGCCGAGACCGACGACGTCGAGTCACGTGCGCGCGACAAGCTGGCACGCAAGGGCGCCGATCTCCTCGTGGTCAACGACGTGAGCGCGTCCGATGCCGGCTTCGAGGTGGACACCAACCGCGTCGTGATCCTCGACCGTGACGGTGGCCGCCGGGAGATCCCGCTCACGACGAAGGCCGAGGTCGCCGCCCAGGTGGTCGAAGCGATCGTCGAGCGGCTGGCCTCGCACTAGCTCAGCGACGGCTGGAGGCGCCGGCGACGGGCCACGAGGGGCGCCGTGCCAGCCACCCGATGTGACAGGTGACCCATGGCGGGACCCGCGCCGTGGCTAGGCTTCACGCGGTGGTCAGCCTGCGCGCCCCGGGCATCCTGAGTCGCACCGGGCCGGTAGGATGCGCGGCCACGCCGGGGGAGGGGTCGTGCCCGCCGCCAGCCCGCCGCCATGTGCGCCTCGGCTGCACGCCAGACCTGCACGCATGACCAGATCTCCACGCATGACCAGACTGCACGCATGACCAGACTGCACGCATGACAGGAGCACCCGTGCCGCGACGCATGCTGTTCACCTCGGAATTGGTGACCGAGGGGCACCCCGACAAGATGGCCGACCAGGTCTCCGACGCGATCCTCGACGCCATCCTGGCGGACGACCCCAACGGCCGCGTCGCGTGCGAGACGCTCGTCACGACCGGGCAGGTCATCGTCGCGGGCGAGATCACGACCCAGACCTACGTGGACATCCCCCGCGTGGTGCGTCAGACGGTGCTCGACATCGGTTACAACTCGGCCGACATCGGGTTCGACGGGCAGACCTGCGGCGTGTCGGTCTCGATCGACGAGCAGTCGCCCGACATCGCGGGTGGGGTCGGCGACTCCTACGAGCACCGCACGACGGGGGAGAGCGACCCGTTCTCGTCCCTCGGCGCCGGCGACCAGGGGATGATGTTCGGCTACGCGAGCGACGAGACACCCTCGTACATGCCGCTGTCGATCCACCTGGCCCACCGCATGGCGGAGCGGCTCACCGCGGTCCGCAAGGCGGGCGAGATCCCCTACCTGCGTCCGGACGGCAAGACCCAGGTCACGGTCGTCTACGAGGACGGCCGACCGGTCGCCATCGACACCATCGTGCTGTCCACGCAGCACCGCGCCGAGATCGACCTCGAGACGCTGCTCCGCCCCGACATCGAGGAGCACGTCATCAAGCCGCTGCTCCCGAAGGACATCGACACCGAGGACGTGCGGATCATCGTGAACCCGACCGGCCGCTTCGAGGTCGGCGGACCGGTCGCCGACGCGGGCCTGACGGGACGCAAGATCATCGTCGACACGTACGGCGGCATGGCCCGTCACGGCGGCGGGGCGTTCTCCGGCAAGGACCCGTCGAAGGTCGACCGCTCGGCGGCCTACGCCGCCCGCTGGGTCGCGAAGAACATCGTCGCGGCCGGGCTGGCGAAGAAGGCCGAGCTGCAGGTCGCCTACGCGATCGGCGTGGCCAACCCCGTGTCGATGATGCTCGAGACGTTCGGGACCGAGCAGGCGGACCCGGAGCACATCCTGAAGGGTGTGCGCGAGATCTTCGACCTGCGGCCGGCCGCGATCATCGAGTCGCTCGACCTTCGCAAGCCCGGGTTCCGTGAGACCGCGGCCTACGGCCACTTCGGCCGCTCCGGCGCACGGTTCACGTGGGAGCGCACCGACCGTGCCGACGCGCTGCGGTCCGCCGTCGGCGCCTGATCCGCCCGGGCCGGACGCGCCGCTCACGCGGTCGCCGGCCCGTACCCCGCCGAGGTCCCGGTGCCGGCCTACGCGCGCGTCGTCGTCGAGGTGGAGCCGGCACACCTGGACCGCCCGTTCGACTACGCGATCCCCGACGAGCTGGCCGACGACGTCCGTGTCGGCAGCCGCGTGCAGGTCACCTTCGCCGGGCGGCGCCGCCGCGGCATCGTCGTCGCCGTGGCCGACACGACCGAGGTCGACGCCGCCCGTGTCCGGCCGCTGTCGCGGCTCCTCGGTCCGCACGCCTGGCTGACGGCTGACGAGCTCGACGTGCTGCGCTGGGCCGGCCGGCGGTTCGCGGCACCGATGGCCGACGTGCTCCGGCATGCGCTGCCCGACCGCACCGTCGACGTGGAGCGGCGTGCCGAGGCCGCCGGCTGGTTCCCGCCCGGCGCCGCGCCGCGCCCCGCCGATCCGCCGTTCCCGGACACGGCGGGATGGGAGCCCTACGCCGCCGACGGGCACACGCTCCTCGCCGCGACCCGTGACGGCAGCGGCGCCTTCTACTGGCGGCCGCTGCCCGGCGAGGACGTTGGCGCCCGGCTCGCCGACCTGACCGGCACCGCACTGGCGGCGGGGCGCGACGTGCTGGTCGTGGTCCCCGACCCGCAGTCGGCGGCGGCCGACGCGGTCGTCGCGGCCCATGTCGAGGTGGCCGTCGATGCGCGCGGGGGGCCGTCTGCGCGCACCCTCTACCGGCGCTGGCTCGAGGCTCGCTGCGGACAGGCCCGGGTGGTCGTGGGAGAGCGGGGTGTCGCCTTCTGGCCGCTCGACCGCCTCGGGCTGACCGTCGTCGTCGACGAGTCCAACCCCGCCCTGAAGGAGCGGCGCAGCCCGCGCCACCACGTCCGCGAGGTGCTCCTGGAGCGGGCACGACGCGCCGGCGGTGTCGGCCTGCTCGTCGGCACGGTGCCGAGCGCGCAGGCCTGGCGGCTGCTGGCGGCGCGGCGGGTGACGCCGGTCACCCCGCCGCGGTCGGTCGAGCGCGACTCGGCACCGCTCGTCCGCGTCGTCACGAGCGAGGGCCGGGTCCGCACCCGCCTCGCATCCCCGTCGGTACAGGCGCTGCGGCGCGCCGCCGATCGTGGCGAGTACGGCATCGTGCTGGCGGCCCGCCGCGGGGAGGGACGGGCGCTTGTCTGCGCCCGCTGCGGTACCCGCTACGTCTGCCCCGTCTGCAACGCGTCGGTCGCACGGGCCGGCGCCCGCGACCCCCGGGTGCAGTGCACCACGTGCGGCTGGCGCAGCCGCGGTCGTGCCCGCTGCCCGGCCTGCGGCGACCCCCGCTTCGTGCCGCTGGCGGCCGGCGCCGCGCGGATCGGTCAGGAGCTCGACCGGATGCTGCGGGGCACGCCCGTGGCCGTCCTCGAGGGCTACGCCCAGCAGGCCCCGCCGCCGCCGGCCGTCCTCGTCATGACCCGCGGGTCCGTCCTCGACCACCCGCCCGGCCGGGTGGGGGCCGTCGTGCTGCCCGACCTCGACGGGCAGCTGCGGCGACCGGCGCTCGACGCGGCCGAGGACGCCCTCCGCCTGTCGATGGCCGCGGCCCGGCTCGCCGTCGCCGGTCGCGACGGGGCGGGACGCGGCACCCGCGCCCGTGACGCCGAGCGCGACGCCCTCGTCGTCGTCCAGACCGAGGAGCCGCAGCACCATGCCGTCCAGGCGCTCGTCCGCTGGGACCCGGGCGGGTTCTGGCGGCAGGAGGCGGCGCTGCGCCGGCCGCTGCGCTTCCCGCCGGCGGCGGTCGCGATCCGCCTCGACGCGGCGGGGGAGGGGGAGCGCGTCGCCGCGGCGCTGCACGCCGGGCTCCCGCCCGGCGACGAGACGATGGGGCCCCTGCTCGCCGACGGGCGCGCGCGTTTCCTCGTCAAGACCGACGACCGGGTCGCGACCCTGGCCGCACTCGACCCGCTCCGCCGGGCCTGGAGCAAGGACGGGCTCGACGTCCGCGTCGACGTGGACCCGGTGGACGTGCTGTAGGCCGGCGAGGAACGGCGGTCCGCGCGGTCCGCGGACCGGCGCCGAGGGCGTACGCTGGGGCGCCGAGCAACGAGGAGGACGCCAGGTTGGCCATCCTGAAGATCCGGATCTTCGGTGATCCGGTCCTGCGACAGCGGGCGCACGAGGTGACCGACTTCGACGGTCGCCTGGCGCGGCTCGCCGAGGACATGCTGGAGACGATGCGGGATGCACCCGGCGTGGGCCTGGCGGCGCCGCAGGTGGGCACCCTCAAGCGTCTGTTCACCTGGGAGGTGGGCGAGGAGCACGGTGCCGTCGTCAACCCCGAGCTCCGCGACAGCTCCGAGGACGGGGAGCTCGACGACGAGGGCTGCCTGTCGTTCCCCGGCCTCTACTACCCGGTCGAGCGACCGCTGCGGATCGAGGTCGGCTACCGGGACCTCGCCGGCGACGATCACACCGTCCAGCTCGAGGGTTTCAACGCCCGTGTCTGGCTGCACGAGATGGACCACCTCGACGGGATCCTGTTCATCGACCACCTGGCGCGTCACGACCGCAAGGAGGCGATGCGCCGCATGCGCGAGTACCGGCTGGAGCACGGCCAGGACCATCCCGCCGCCACGCAGCCGGGAAGCCTGCTGCTCGGTCGGGGCGATCAGTGACGAGGGTCGCCTTCTTCGGAACGCCGGATGTCGCCGTGCCCGCACTCGAGGCGGTGGCGGACGCGGACGACCTGACGCTCGTCGCGGTCGTCACGAACCCCGACCGTCCGCGCGGACGTCGGGGGACGCCCCAGCCGCCACCGGTCAAGGAGGCGGCCGCGGCGCTCGACGTGCCCGTCCTGCAGCCGCAGCGGCCGATCGAGATCGTCGACGACCTCCGCGACCTCGACCTCGACGTGTGTGCGGTCGTGGCCTATGGGGCGCTGCTGCCCCGCCGGGTCCTCGACGCGTCGCGGTTCGGGTTCGTGAACCTGCACTTCTCCCTGCTGCCGCGCTGGCGTGGCGCCGCGCCGGTGCAGCACGCCATCCGGACCGGTGAGGGCACGACGGGAATCTCGACGTTCGTGCTCGACGAGGGGATGGACACGGGGCCGATCCTCGACCAGGTGACCGTCGACATCGAGCCCGAGGAGACCGCCGGCGAGCTGCTCGACCGCCTCGCCGACCTCGGCTCGGGCGTCCTCGTGCGCAGCCTGCGGGGGCTCGCGGGCGGTGCCGAGCCGACGCCCCAGTCCGCCGACGGGGTCACGCTCGCACCCAAGATCACCACCGATGACGTACGCCTCGACTGGGAGGAGCCGGCGCGTTCGGTCGTCGACCTCGTGCGTAGCGCCAACCCGGCGCCGGGGGCGCACACCACCTTCCGTGGGAAGCGCCTCAAGGTGTGGCGCGCTGCCGTCGCCGACGGCGAGGGAGCATCCGGCACGGTCATCGACCGGGACGCCGACGGCGTCGTCGTCGCCGCCGGCACGGGCGCCGTCCGTCTCCTTCAGGTGCAGCCGGCCGGCAAGCCGCGCATGGGCGGCGATGCCTTCGCGAACGGCTACCAGCCGGACGCGGGCGAGGCCCTGGGCTCGTGAGCCCGGCCCCGGACGACACCGGGCTGCCGGCCCGCCGTGCCGCCCTCGCGGCGCTGCAGGCCGTCGAGACCGAGGACGCCTACAGCAACCTCGTGGTCCCCGAGTCGGTCGCCGACCTGGCGGGCGAGCGCGACCGCGCCTTCGCGTCCTACCTCGCGTACGAGACGCTGCGGTGGGAGGGCACGCTCGACTGGCTGCTCGCGCAGGTCCTCACGCGCCCCTTGGACGACGTGGAGCCGGCCCTGCGGCGCATCCTCCGCCTCGGTGCGCTGCAGCTGTTCCGCAGCGCCGTGCCGGCCCGGGCCGCCGTGAGCACCGCGGCAGCGTTGGCCCGTGAGGCCGTCCCGGCCGGCCGGGCCAAGGGCGCCGCCGGGTTCGTGAACGGCGTGCTGCGGGCGCTCGCCCGGCGGCTCGACGACCTGGCATGGCCGGATCCGGCGGCCGATCGGGTGGCGCACCTGCGGCTCGTGACCGCCCACCCCGACTGGGTCGTGGACGAGCTGCTCGGGCGGCTGGGGCCAGCCGACACCGAGGCGCTGCTGCGTGCCGACAACGAGCCGCCCGGGCTGACGCTGCGGGCCGAGGGCGACAGGGACGCGCTCGTCGCGGAGCTGCAGGCCCAGGGGCTGGCGGCCACACCGGGGGAGCATTCCCCCGAGGCGGTGCACGTCCCCGGCGGCGATCCGCGACGGATCCCGGCGGTGGCCGAGGGACGCGCCACGCCTCAGGACGAGGCGTCCATGCTCGTCGCCCACGCCACCGGTGTCGGCCAGGGCGACCGCGTCCTCGACCTCTGCGCCGGGCCGGGCGGCAAGGCGACGCACCTCGCGCGCATGGTCGGGCCGGCGGGCACGGTGACCGCCGTCGAGCTGCATCCGCACCGCGCCGCTCTCGTCCGCCAGGCTGCGCAGCGACTCGGCGTGGCGGTCGACGTCCGCGTCGGCGATGCCGCGAACCCCCCGGTCGAGGAGGGTGCGACCTACGACGCGGTGTTGCTCGACGCACCGTGCACGGGGCTCGGAACCGGCCGTCGGCGCCCCGAGGTGCGGTGGCGCCGGACCCGGTCGGACATCGGGACGCTCGCCGCCCTCCAGCGGCGGCTCGTCGACGCCGCGGCGGCCCTGGTCCGGCCGGGCGGCACGCTCGTCTACGCCGTGTGCACCTGGACCCACGAGGAGACCGGCGGCGTCGCCGATGCCTTCGAGGCCGGTCCCGCCGGCGCGGGGTTCACCCGGGTCGCCGAGCAGCAGCTGCTGCCACACCGCGAGGGCACCGACGGCATGTACACGGTGACCTACCGTCGGGATTCTGTGACGCGCCGGAACGGCGGCCCTGGAGGCCGGCTTCGCTACCCTCCCCGGGGAGCAGAGATCCGGAGGTGGCCGTGGACTGGGACGTGCGCGTGGCCCCGTCCATCCTGTCCGCCGACTTCGCGCGCCTGGCCGACGAGGTCGCCGAGGTCGCGCCGGCGGTCGAGATGCTGCACGTCGACGTGATGGACGGCCACTACGTCCCGAACCTCACCATCGGCCCACCGGTGGTGAAGCGGCTGCGGGCGGCCACCGACCTCTTCCTCGACGTGCACCTCATGATCACCGACCCGCGGGTCTACGGTCCCCAGTTCGTAGCCGCCGGCGCCGACTCCGTCACCTTCCACCCGTCGACCGACGAGGACCCGGCCGATCTCGTCGCGCGGCTGCACGAGGCCGGCGCGCAGGTGGGGGTCGCCGTGCGGCCGAGCGAGCCCCTCGAGCTCGTGACGGACCTGCTCGACGACATCGACATGCTGCTGTGCATGACGGTGGAGCCCGGCTTCGGCGGGCAGGCGTTCATGCCGGAGGTCGTCCCGAAGATCGCAGCAGCCGCCGCGTGGCGCCGCGACCGCGGGGCACGGTTCCGGATCGAGGTCGACGGCGGCATCGCCCCCGACACGGTCGGCGCGACCGTGGAGGCCGGTGCCGACACGCTGGTCGCCGGGTCGGCCGTCTTCAACCAGGCGGACCGTCCGGCCGCGGTCGCGGCGATCCTGGACGCGGCCTCGGCGGCACGGCAGGACGGGCCGAGGGTCGTGCCATGAGCGACGTGGTGCTCATCGTCGACGACGACGCCGACATCCGGATGTTCCTGGCCCTGACGCTGGAGCTGCACGGGTTCGAGACGGTCGAGGCCGTCGACGGTGAGCAGGGCGTGCGCGAGGCCGTCGCCCACTCGCCGGCCGTCATCCTCATGGACGTGATGATGCCCCGCCTCGACGGGATCGAGGCGATCCGCCGGCTGCGGCGGGACGGGCGGGTCAGCCACATCCCGGTGATCATCCTCACGGCCCGCGCACAGGTCATCGACAAGGTGGAGGGGCTGACCAACGGGGCAGACGACTACATCACCAAGCCCTTCGACCCGGAGGAGCTCGTCGCACGGGTCCGGGCGACGCTGCGGCGGGCGCAGCAGATGCGCACCGTGTCGCCGCTGACCGGGCTGCCCGGCAACACCCGGATCGAGCAGGAGCTGCACCGGCGCGTCGACGCCTCGCAGCCCTTCGCGCTGCTCTACGCGGACCTCAACCAGTTCAAGGAGTACAACGACCACTACGGCTTCATGCGCGGCGACGAGGTCCTTCGTGGCCTGGCCAGCGTGATCGTCGAGGTGGTCGGCGAGCTCGGTGACGACGAGACCTTCGTGGGACACATCGGCGGTGACGACTTCGTGGTCCTCACGGGACTCGACCGCTATGAGCACATCGCCCACGAGATCTGCGCCCGGTTCGACGCCCGCGTCCAGGACCACTACGACCTTCAGGACCGCGAGCGCGGCTACATCGAGGTGCTCGACCGGCAGGGCGTGAGCCGGCGGTTCCCGCCCGTGTCCGTGTCCATCGGCATCGCGACGAACGAGCAGCGCGACTTCGAGCACGCGAGCCAGCCCGTCGGCGTGGCCACCGAGATGAAGACCTTCGCGAAGCAGGCGTGCGAGGGACCCTCGAACTGGGCGGTGGACCGCCGGACCGACGATGCGGTCCACGTGCCGCCACGCATGGGATCGGTCGGCACCGCGAGCCCGTAGCCACGCACGGCGCGGAGCGACGCGAGATGGGGGCGGGGCCGCCCCACCGCTACACTCCGACGTGTCCCGGAGCCCTTCGGGACACGTCTCCGGGGATGGGCGGACCCGCCGGACCACACCCCGGATCGCCCGCAGGGCAGGGTCCGGCCAGTGTCACCCACTCCGCGAGACGGTCGACACGACGACCGGACGACGGGTGACGACGGTGGACCGGCAGCTGATGGCGCGCGCCATCGCGCTCGCCGAGCGCGGTCGTGGCCGGGTGTCCCCGAACCCGCTCGTCGGGTGTGTCGTCACCCGCGACGGCCACATCGTCGGCGAAGGCTGGCACCAGCAGGCCGGCGGGCCCCACGCCGAGGTCGCCGCGCTCACCGACGCCGGCGACGCGGCCGCCGGGGCCACGGCCTACGTGACGCTCGAGCCGTGCGACCACCAGGGTCGCACGGGGCCCTGCTCGCGGGCCCTGATCGAGGCGGGGGTGGCCCGGGTCGTCTACGGGCTGGCCGACCCGAACGATCTCGCCGCCGGCGGCCACGCGCGGCTGTCCGCCCACGGGGTCGAGGTCAGCGGCGGCTGTCTCGCCGACTGGGTCGCCGAGCAGAACCGTGTCTTCGTCCACCGGGTCCGGGCCGGCCGACCGCACGTGACCCTGAAGCTCGCCCAGACGCTGGACGGGCGGCTCGTCGCGCCGGGCCGCCGGTGGCTCACCGGCCTCCCGGCCCGCCACGAGGTCCACCGGATGCGGGATGCAGCCGACGCCGTGCTCGTCGGCGTCGGCACCGTGCTCGCCGACGACCCGCGGCTGGACGTGCGGCACGTCGCCGCACGCGGCGCGCCGGCGCGCCCCGTCGTGCTCGACTCCGCCGGCCGGATCCCCACCGACGCCCGTGTCGTCCGGTCCGGCGCGCTCGTGGTGACCACCGACCGGGCCGACGGGGCCCGGCGGGCCGCTCTCACGCGGGCCGGTGCGTCGGTCGTCGTCGTGCCCGCCACGCCCGAGGGCCGCGTCGATCCCGCCGCGGCGCTGACGGCCCTGGCCGACCGCGACATCACCGCGGTCCTCGCCGAGCCCGGTGCGACCCTGGCCGGTGCGCTCGTGCGCGCCGGCCTCGTCGACCGTCTCGTGATCCACGTCGCCTGTCAGGTCGCCGCCTTCGACGGGATCCCGCGGCTCGTCCCCGCGATCGCCCCGCCGCCGGCCGCCGGCTGGCGCTGGCGCACCGTCGCGACCGGACGGCTCGGCGACGACCGCGAGACCATCGCCGTTCCCGAGCCCGTCGGCGCCCGCGCCGCTGCCACCGGAGGGTCCCACCCCCGCCCGACCCGCAACCGCCCGTCCGAGGAGTGACCACGTGTTCACCGGCATCGTCGAGGAGCTGGGCACCGTCGCCGACCTCACCATCGAGGACCGGCACGCCCGGCTGGTCATCACCTGCCGCCGCGTCGTCGAGGACGCCGCCATCGGGGACTCGATCGCCGTGAACGGCTGCTGCCTGACCGTCACGGACCTCGTCCACGGCGAGGCCGGCGACCGCACCGGCTGGACCGCCGATCTCATGGCCGAGACGCTGCGGGCAACCGCCCTCGGCGAGCTCGAGCCCGGGTCGCCCGTCGACCTCGAGCGGGCCATGCGGGCCGACGCGCGCCTCGGCGGCCACCTCGTGCAGGGCCACGTCGACGCCGTCGGCGAGGTGATCACCCGTGACGAGCAGCCGGGTACCGTCTTCCTCGGCATCCGCGCCCCGGCGGCGGTGGCCCGCTACCTCGTTCCCAAAGGCTCCGTGACCGTCGACGGGTGCAGCCTGACCGTCGTCGAGGTGTCCGACGCCGACGACGGCGGTGCCACCTTCACCGTCGGGCTGATCCCGCACACCCTGGACGTGACCGTGTTCGGCGACCGCCGCCCCGGCGACCGCGTCAACCTCGAGGCGGACGCCGTCGCCAAGTACGTCGAGCGGCTCCTCGCCGCCGGGGCCCCCACGCCCTATGCACCGATCTCGTCCGCCCCCTCCAGCCCCTCCCAGGAGTGACCGTGTTCGCCACCATCGAAGAAGCCGTCGAGGTCATCCGCAACGGTGGCATGGTCGTCGTCGTCGACGACGAGGACCGCGAGAACGAGGGCGACCTGGTCATGGCCGCCGAGAAGGTGACGCCCGACGCCGTGAACTTCATGGCCACCTTCGGGCGTGGGCTGATCTGCATGCCCGTGACCGGCGAGCGTCTCGACGAGCTCGGGGTCGCCGACATGGTGCCCGGGGCCCACGGCATGGCCGAGACCAACTTCACGGTGTCCGTCGACCTCGACGTGCCCCGTTCCACCGGCATCTCCGCACACGACCGGGCCCGCACCATCCAGCACGTGATGTCGCCGGACGCCACCCCCGACGACTTCCGGCGTCCCGGCCACGTCTTCCCGCTGCGCTACACCGACGGCGGCGTGCTACGTCGCGCCGGTCACACCGAGGCCGCCGTCGACCTCGCACGCCTCGCCGGTCTCGCCCCGGCCGGGGTGATCTGCGAGATCATGTCCGAGGACGGCACCATGGCCCGCGTGCCCGAGCTGACCGAGTTCGCCGACCGACACGGGCTGCTCCTCATCTCCATCGCCGACCTCATCGCCCACCGTCGGGCCCACGAGCAGTTCGTCCACCGGGTGGTCGAGACGCGGCTGCCCACCCCCTACGGGACCTGGACCATCATCGGCTACCGCTCCGACCTCGACGACGAGGAGCACGTCGCGCTGCTCTACGGCGACCCGGAGGGCAAGCCGGACGTGCTCGTGCGCATGCACTCCGAGTGCCTCACCGGCGACGTGTTCCGCTCGCTGCGCTGCGACTGCGGCGCCCAGCTCGACGTGGCCATGGCACGTATCGCCGACGAGGGGGAGGGCGTCATCGTGTACCTGCGCGGCCACGAGGGACGCGGCATCGGGATCCTCCACAAGCTGCAGGCCTACCAGCTCCAGGACGAGGGTCACGACACCGTCGAGGCCAACCTCGCGCTCGGGCTGCCGGCCGATGCGCGGGACTACGGGACGGGCGCGATGATCCTCGCCGACCTCGGCCTGTCGACCCTCCGTCTGCTGACGAACAACCCGGCGAAGCGGGCGGGGCTCGAGGGGTTCGGGCTCACCATCGCGGGGCGGGAGCCCGTCGAGATCGCCGCGACCGACGTCAACCAGCGCTATCTCGACACGAAGCGCGACAAGATGGGGCACGAGCTGACCGGCAACGGCGTCGACCGCTCCACCGGCGTGGGCGACATCGCCAAGGGACAGCCCGCCGTGCCCCGGGGCATCGCGATGGCGCCACCGGACGACTTCGTCCGTCCGCGTTTCCTCCGCGACGACGAGCGTGCCATGCTCGGCCAGGCCCGCCGTGCCGTGCTCCCCGAGGACGAGGCCGCCGACGCCGGCGACAGGCCGCAGGTGACAGAAAAGGACCGCGCGTGAACGAAGAAGTCAACGTCCACAGCGGCCGGATCGACGCGTCCGGTCTGCGGATCGCGATCGTCGCGGCACGCTTCAACGAGGCCGTCGTCGAGCGGCTCGTGAGCGGTGCCGTCGACACGGCCGTCCGGCACGGGGCGCTGCCGGCCGACGTGCACGTCGTCTGGGTGCCGGGCTCGTTCGAGCTGCCCGTGGTCGCCCAGCGGCTGGCCGGCTCCGGCCGCTTCGACGCGCTCGTCGCGCTCGGGGCCGTCGTCCGCGGGGCCACCCCCCACTTCGACTACGTGGCCGGTGAGGCCGCCCGGGGATGTGCGCAGGCGGCCCGCGAGCACGGGCTGCCGGTCGCCTTCGGGATCCTCACCACCGACAGCTGGGAGCAGGCGGTCGAGCGGGCCGGCGGCAAGCTCGGCAACAAGGGGGCCGAGGCCATGATCAGCGCCATCGAGACCGCGAACCTGCTCAAGGAGCTGTAGCGGCTCGGCCGCGTCGCAGCCGCGTCACGGCCGCTCAGTTCGACATCGACCGGCGCGCACGCGACCCTTTGCGCCACCGCACCGTCCGACCCCTGTGCGACCTCGCCCCGAGGCGCCTGCCGCTCGACCATCTGGAGCAGACGACGTGCTCAAGCTCGTGATCCCGAAGGGCTCGCTCGAACGGGCCACCCTGCAGCTGCTCGAGGACGCCGACCTCAAGCTGCACCGTGCCAGCGACCGCGACTACTTCGGCCGTATCGACGACCCGCGGATCGACGAGGTGGCCATCCTTCGGCCGCAGGAGATCCCGCGCTACGTCCAGGAAGGCTTCTTCGACCTCGGGATCACCGGCCGGGACTGGATCGAGGAGACCTCTTCGACCGTCGAGAGTCTCGCCGAGCTCAACTACTCGAAGCGCACCTCCAACCCGATCCGGGTGGTCCTGGCCGTCCCCAACGACGCCCCGTGGGAGTCGGCCGACGACCTGCCCGCCGGCGCGAAGGTGTCGACCGAGCTGCCCGAGGTCACCCGCCGCTTCTTCGAGAAGCGCGGCAAGGACGTGAAGGTCTTCCTCTCCTACGGCGCCACGGAAGCCAAGGTCGGGTCGATCGTCGACGCGTGCGTGGACGTGACCGAGACCGGCTCCACGCTGCGCAAGCAGGGACTGAAGATCATCGACGAGCTGATGGTCTCACGCACCGAGCTCATCGCGAACCCGTCCAGCGCCGAGGGTGCTGACGCACGCGCTGCGATGGAGGACATCCGGACCCTGCTCCTCGGCGCCATCGACGCCCGCGGGCGCGTGCTGCTGAAGCTGAACGTCGGCAGCGACGACCTCGAGTCGGTCCTCGACGTGCTCCCGTCGCTCAAGGCGCCGACCGTGAACGAGCTCGCCCACCAGGACGGCTACGCCATCGAGACCGTCGTCGAGAAGCGCGGCGTCAACGAGCTCATCCCCAGGCTGAAGGCCGGCGGGGCCAGTGGCATCCTCGAGCTGCCCATCACCAAGATCGTTCATTGATCCGAGAGGCGTCGTGCGTGCTCGCTTCGCTCCGCGCCACCGACGCCGTCTGATCCGTAGCCATCCCCTACGCTGACGATCCCGTTCATCAGGAGTTCAACCGTGCGTCGACTGTTCACCGTCCTGAGCGTCGCCCTGACGACGCTGCTCGTGCTCGCCCTGCCGGCGCTGGCCGCCGGTGAGGGCGGTGGCCAGGCGAGCGGCTTCGGCAGCACGCAGGGTCAGGCGATGCTGCTCACGCTGATCATCGGCGTCGTCTTCGGCGTCGGGGTGGTCGTCGACGCCTACGTCGGCGAGAAGGGCAAGCACCAGGGCGCCGGGCCCGGCGATCACATCTGAGAAACGCACCGACGAGGGAAGCGCACCGCATGAGCGACGCAGGCGACCAGGAACCGCAGTACAGCGAGGAGGAGCTGCGGGCGGCACTCTCCGAGATGCGACAGGCGCCGGTCGGTGAGATCGTCGCGCAGGTCGTGTCCGTGCTGGCCAACGGCGCCCAGGTGAAGCTCGGCCGTCACGACGCCCGCCTGCTCATCGACCTGACCGACACGGTGATGAAGCAGACGCGCGCGCATCTCGACGAGCGGTTCACCCGCGAGGTCGACGAGGTGCTCGGCCAGCTGCGCATGGCCCAGGTGGAGGCGGAGCGCCAGGTCGCCGCCAGCAGCGAGGAGGAGCAGAACGACCTCGCTGGCGCGGCGGGCACCGGCGGCCAGACACCGGCGGCCGGCCAGGAGCAGCAGGCGGCGCAGCGTGAACAGCCGCAGCAGCCCCAGCAGCCGGGCGGCTCGCGGCTGTGGACGCCCGGCAGCTGACCCGACCTCGCGTCCGCTCGGACGGGCTGGTAGCCTGGGCCGACGTGGACCCGCCGGCGCGGGTCCACCGCGTCGAGACATGACGTAGAACACCGTAGAACACAACTGAACATGCTCGAGAAGTGGAGCCCCGCTCCCACCCGGCAGGTCACCGCCTCACCGGGTCGCGCGCGAGCACCCGACCACCTGCCTGCGACCGCTACCGGACGCGGGCGTTCGGTCGATACGTGACGCGACGGCGGCCGGTGGCCGCCGTCGTTTCGTTTGTCGGCGTTCCCGGTCATCCGGGGTCTGCCCGGCCGGAGCGGTCCACGCTCGACACCAAGCCCGAGGAGGCGAGAGCATCAGCGATCAGCAGCGGATCAACGAGGACATCAAGGTCCCGCGTGTACGCCTGGTCGACGCCGACGGAAGCCAGGTCGGCATCGTCCAGCTCGCGGACGCGTTGCGAACGGCCCGAGAGCGGGGGCTCGACCTCGTGGAGGTCGCACCCCAGGCCGACCCGCCTGTCTGCCGCATCATGGACTACGGCAAGCACCGGTACGAGCAGGCGCAGAAGGCCAAGGAAGCGCGTCGCAAGCAGAGCCAGATCACCGTCAAAGAGATCAAGATGCGTCCGAAGATCTCGGGCAACGACTACGGGACCAAATCCGGTCACGTCCGTCGTTTCCTCGAGGACGGGGCCAAGGTCCGTGCCACGATCATGTTCCGCGGTCGCGAGATGACCCACACGGAGCTCGGCAAGAAGCTGCTCGATCAGCTCGCCGACGACATGGCGGACATCGCCACCATCGAGGCCTACCCGAAGGTCGACGGTCGCAACATGGTGATGGTGCTGGCCCCGACCAAGTCCAAGGAGAAGGAGAAGCAGTCGAGCTAGCGGTCCCTGACCGTTCCCCGGCTGCACGCCCGCCCCGCCGCGGGGTGATGAGCTCCCGTACGCCACCCACAGCGAGGACAACCCCAATGCCCAAGCAGAAGACCCACAGCGGTGCGAAGAAGCGCTTCCGTGTCACCAAGAACGGCAAGGTGATGTCGCGCCGGCGCAACCGTGCCCACATCCTCGAGAAGAAGAGCTCGCGCCGCAAGCGCCGCCTCGAGGGCGCGTTCGCGCTCGACAAGCCGCAGGCCAAGCGCGTCAAGCGCCTGCTCAACAAGTAGGTAGGAGGACCACCATGGCACGCGTCAAGCGCGGTGTTCACGGCAAGAAGAAGCACAAGGCGGTCCTCGATCGGGCCAAGGGCTTCCGCGGCGCACGCAGCCGCCGGTTCAAGACCGCGAAGGAGGCCGTCTACCACGCCGAGCGGTACGCCTACCGCGACCGGCGCAAGAAGAAGGGCGACTTCCGCCGGCTCTGGATCTCGCGGATCAACGCCGCCGCCCGCCTCGAGGGCCTGAGCTACAGCCGCCTCATGCACGGGCTGAAGCTGGCCGAGGTCGAGGTCGACCGCAAGAACCTCGCCGACCTCGCGGTGAACGACCTGACGGCGTTCAACGACCTCGTCGCCGTCGCGAAGGCGGCGCTCGACGACGAGGCCGCCTGATCGCTCGCGTCCAGGACGGGCCGGCGCCAGCACCGCGGCGCCGGCCCCTCGTCTGTCCACCACGGGCGAGACCCACGTCGTCGCAACCGGCCCCGAGCGAGGAGCATCCGTGATCACCTCCGTACGGAACACGCGGGTGAAGGCCGCCGCCGCGCTGCACCAGCGCAAGCAGCGGCAGGCGACGGGTCGGTTCCTCGTCGAGGGACCACATGCGGTCGGCGATGCCCTCGCGGACGGCATCGTCGAGGAGGTCTTCGTCACGAGCGACCTGGCCGACCAGTACACGGACGCGCCGGGCGTCCGCGTCGAGGTGGTCGCCGACCACGTGCTCGAGCGGCTCGGCGGCAGCCGCAACCCGCAGGGGGTCGTGGCGGTCGCCCGGGCGCCGCAGGCGTCGCTCGCCGACGTGGTCGGACAGGGCTTCCTCGTCGTCCTCGACCGCATCGCCGACCCCGGGAACGCCGGGACGGTCATCCGGACCGCGGACGCGGCCGGTGCCGCCGGCGTCGTGCTCACGGTCGGCTCCGTCGACCCGACCAACCCCAAGGCCGTCCGCGCAGCTGCGGGGTCGCTGACCCACCTGCCGATCGTGACCGACGTGACGCTCGACGAGGTCGTGGCGGCGTGCCAGCAGGCCGGACAGCGGACCGTGGGACTCGACCGGGCGGGCGGTGTCGACATCGACGCGCCGGACCTGCTCAGCCCGCCGGTCGCGTTGATCTTCGGCAGCGAGGCGCACGGGTTCGCGGGCTCCGCCCTCAGCTCACTCGACGCGGTCGCTGCGGTACCGCAGTTCGGACGGGCCGAGTCCCTAAACTTGGCGGCAGCGGTGGCCGTGGCCGCCTACGCGGCGGCGCGTCGCGTTCACGCGTGACGGGAACCGGGAGGTCGCCGCGCCCCAGGAACGGGAACGCCGTGGAAGCATCCAAGCTCGGACTCGAGGCCCTCGACCTCCTGCCGGAGGCCGTCGTGGTCGTCGACGACGAGCGCGCGATCGTCCACTGCAACGTGCGTGCCTGCAGGCTCTTCGGACTCGACGACGCGCACGTCGGGGTACCGATCGGCAAGGCCCTCGAGGTCGTCGACGGGAGCGGCGAGTCCTGCGGGGACGCGTTCGTCCCGGCACGCAGCCCGGTCGCCGACCGTCTGGCGGAGCGGATCGTCACGGTGGTCCGGGACGGACGGCGTCTCCCGCTGGCCATGAGCGGCCGCTGGATCGACGACGGGCTCGTGCTCACCTTCCGCCACGCCGGAACGTCGGGAACGCCTCGACATGACCGCCAGCGACCTCGTGGCCACCGTCTCGCACGAGATCCGCTCGCCGCTGACGAGCGTCAAGGGCTTCACCCGCACGATGCTGAGCAAGTGGGATCGGTTCAGCGACGAGCAGAAGCGGACGATGCTCGAGACGGTCAACGAGGACGCCGACCGGGTGACGCGCCTGCTCACCGAGCTCCTCGACGTGTCGCGGATCGATGCCGGCCGGGTGCAGCTGCACCGCTCCTCCATCGACGTGGGCGCGCTCGTCGAGCGGGTCGTCGACCGCGCCCGCCACCGACCCGAGGGGCTGCAGCGCACGATCACCTCGACGCTCGACGACGCGGTGCCGCGCATCCACGCGGACCCGGACAAGGTCGAGCAGATGGTCACCAACCTCGTCGACAACGCGCTGAAGTACGCGCCGGACGGAGCCGTCACCGTCCGGCTGGTGCGTGACGGCCGCGACGTTGAGCTCACGGTCAGCGACGAGGGGGCCGGCATCCCCGCCGAGCAGCGCCGGTTCATCTTCGAGAAGTTCGGCCGGGGACGTGGGCAGCGCCGGGCCGGGACGGGCCTTGGCCTCTACATCACCCGGGGGCTCGCCAGGGCCCACGGCGGCCAGGTCTGGTGTGACTCGGACGACGGGGAGGGCGCCACCTTCCACGTCCGTCTGCCGATCGACGGGGACGGCACCACGGACTGACCGCGTCGCGTTCCGTGCCCGCCCGAGGTGCCCGTTACGCTGACGGCTCCGCTCCGCCGTCCGCGAAAGGGCAGGTTCCGTGGCGTCCACGCCCGACCTCGACAGGTTCCGTGACGACGCGCTCGCCGCGGTCGCTGCCGCCGACGACCTCGACGAGCTCGAGGCGGCACGGGTCCGGTTCACCGGCCGCAAGAGCGACCTCGTCACCATCCAGAAGCAGCTCGGCGCGCTCCCGCCGGACGAGCGCAAGACCCTCGGCCAGGCCGTCAACCGCTTCAAGCGCGAGTTCCAGGACGCCTTCGACGCCCGCCAGGCCACGCTGGCCGAGCACGCCCTGCAGCAACGGCTCGAGGAGGAGCGTCTCGACCTGACCCTGCCGCCCCGGCGGCTGCGGCCCGGCCGCCCCCACCTGCTCACGCAGGTCCTCGACGAGATCGTCGACGCCTTCGTCGGGCTCGGCTACCAGGTCGCCGAGGGACCCGAGGTCGAGGCCGCCACCTACAACTTCGACCTCATGAACATCCCACCGGAGCACCCGGCGCGCCAGGAGATGGACACCATCTACGTGCGCACCGCCGATGGCCGCGACAGCACGGTCCTTCGCACCCACACCTCGCCGGTGCAGGCCCGCGTCATGCTGACCCACGACGTGCCGATCGCGGTCGTGGCCCCCGGACGCGTCTACCGGCAGGACACGCCCGACGCGACCCACTCGCCGGTGTTCCAGCAGGTCGAGGGCCTGCTCGTCGACGAGGGCATCACGCTGGCCCACCTCCGCGGGACGCTGCTCTCGTTCGCCCGCGCCTTCTTCGGCGCGGATCGCCAGATCCGGCTGCGGCCCTCGTTCTTCCCGTTCACCGAGCCGTCGGCAGAGGTGGACGTCTCCTGCGGGTTCTGCGGGGGGACGGGGACGGGCTGCCGGGTCTGCGGAGGCACCGGCTGGATCGAGATCCTCGGTGCCGGCATGGTCGACCCGAACGTGCTGAGCGCCTGCGGGATCGACCCCGGCCAGGTGTCGGGCTTCGCCTTCGGTATCGGGGTCGAGCGGGTCGCGCTGCTGCGGCACGGCATCACCGACATCCGCGACTTCTACGAGAGCGACGCCCGCTTCCTCGCCCGCTTCTGACGACTGACCGCTCTCCGACCGCCGGTCGGCAACGAAGGACGCCAACGTGAAGGTCCCGGTCTCCTGGCTGCGTGAGCTCGTCGACATCGACCTCGACGTCGACGACCTCGTCGACGTGATGAACGCGAACGGTCTCGAGGTGGAGGAGGTCGTCCGCCCGGGCGCCGGTACCTCGGGTGTGCGCACCGCCCGGGTCGTCCACCGCGAGCCGCACCCGGACGCCGACAAGCTGCAGTTCGTCCGCGTCACGGACGGCGACACCGAGACCGAGGTCGTCTGCGGCGCGTGGAACTTCGCCGAGGGCGACGTCATCCTGCACGCCCCTCCAGGGGCGACCATCCCGGGTGGCATGACGCTGGAGGCCCGGAAGCTGCGGGGCATCCTCAGCAACGGGATGATCCTGTCGGCGCGCGAGCTCGAGATCGCCGACGACCACACCGGCATCATGGTGCTGCCGTCCGACACGGCCCTGGGCGTCGACGCGCACGAGCTCTTCCCGCTGGGCGAGCCCGTCATCGACGTGGCCGTGCAGGCCGACCGTGGCGACCACCACTCGATCCTGGGCGTCGCGCGCGACCTCGCGGCGATCCTCGGCCGCGAGCTGCGCGAGCCGGACACGCCGTCCCCCTCCGGCGAGGGGCCCGTCCCGATCGACATCGAGGCGACCGACGGCTGCAGCCACTACGTCGGCTGGGCCGTCGAAGGGGTCACGGTCGGGACGTTGCCGTGGTGGCTGCGTCAGCGCCTCGAGGCGTGCGGCATCCGGTCCATCAACAACGTGGTCGACGTGACGAACTACGTGCTGCTCGAGCTCGGGCAGCCGCTGCACGCCTTCGACCTGGACCAGCTCCACGGCCCGAGGATCGCCGTCCGATGGGCGCGGCCGGGGGAGCGGCTCGTCACCCTCGACGACAAGGAACGCGTGCTCGACCCGGGCGACCTCGTGATCGCCGACGCGGACCGCGCCGTCGCCCTGGCGGGCGTCATGGGCGGTGCGGACACGGAGGTCGGCACCGAGACGACCCGCGTCCTGCTCGAGGCCGCGATCTTCGATCCCGGCGCGGTCCGGCGGACCTCGCGGCGGCTGCACCTCGTGTCCGAGGCGAGCATGCGGTTCGAGCGGCGGGTCGACCCCGCCGGGGCCCAGCGTGCCGCCGCACGGGCCGCCGCCCTGCTCGCCGAGCTCGCCGGTGGGCGCGACGGCGGTGTCACGAGTGCCGGCTCGCCCGACCAGCCGCGCGGCGCGATCGGCTACGACACGGCCCGGTTCGCGGCGTTCCTCGGTCTGGCCGACCTCTCCGGCGACGCACAGGCCGACCTGCTGCGCCGCGCCGGCTGCGCGGTCACCGATGATGGCGGGGACGTCCTCGAGGTCGTCCCCCCGTCGTGGCGTGGCGACCTCGTGCGCCCCGCCGACCTGGCCGAGGAGGTCGCCCGCCTCTACGGCTACGACCGGATCCCGGCGATGCTGCCACCCGTCGCGCAGCGCGGTGGGCTGACCCCGGCCCAGCAGGCCGAGCGGTCCGTCGGCGCGTCCGCCCGGGCAGGCGGATTCCACGAGGCCCAGACGCGGCCCTTCGTCGGCGACGACGTGCTCCTCGGGGTGTTGCCCGACGGCGGCCGTGTCGAGCTCGCCAACCCGCTCGCAAAGGACGCGAGCCGGATGCGGCCGACCATGCTCGAGGGGTTGCTCGGGGCCGTGCGGCGCAACGTCGGGCAGGGCCGGCCCGGCGTCGCCGTGTACGAGTACGGGCGCATCTTCCGTCCGGCCGGTGGGCCGCTCGACACGGTCCTCGGCGCGTTCGGCGATCGGTGGCAGTGGCGCGACGACCGCGACGAGCCGCTGCCCACCCAGCCGCGCACGATCGGGCTGGCGGCGCAGGGCCTGCGGGGCGGCGTCCAGTGGCTCGACGTGGACGACACCTGGTCGGTCGAGGACCTGCTCGCCGTCTGTGACGAGCTCGTGGCCCGGCTGGCACCGCCGGACGACGCGACCTGGATGCTCGAGCGCCGGGCGGTCGAGCGGGACGGGTTCCACCCCGGCCGGACCGCGACGCTGCACCTGCGGGGCCAGGAGATCGGGATCGTCGGACAGCTCCATCCCGACGAGGCGACCCGTCGGGACCTGCCCGAACCGGTCGTGGTCGCCGAGCTCCTCGTCGAGCCGCTGCTCGAGCACGTCGCCCACGGCCTCCCGCCGGCGCAGGCGACCTCGCTGGTCAAGCATCCCGCCATGACCGTCGACGTGGCCCTCGTTGCCGACGAGTCGGTGCGCTACGACGAGCTCGCCAGTGCCGTGCGTGCCGGGGCGGGCGACCTGCTCGACGAGCTCTGGTTCTTCGACGAGTACCGCGGCGAACAGGTCGGCCCCGGCAAGCGGTCGGTCGCCATCCGGCTGCGTCTGCAGGCGCCGGAGCGCCAGCTCTCCGACGAGGACGCCGACGAGGTCATCGCGGCCGTCGGCCGCGAGGCCGAGGTGATCGGCGCGGCACTGCGCCGCTGACCCAGGTTCGGCGGGGCTCCTGAAACCGCGAGATGTCACGGGTCCGGGTGGGGACTAGCCCGTGCGGACCGGCCGGTTCGGCCAGCGGTCGCACGACGGAATAGGCCGTAGTTTCTGGACTACTGAGCGTGATATCCCTGCTAGCGTGGGATGCTCTCCGCGCATGCCCTTCCACGCCGACGCCAACCAGAGGGACCCTCCATGCACCTGCGTCGACTGCTCGCGTCCGGTGCCACCGCCGTCCTCGCGATCGGACTGCTCCCGTCTGCGGCACTCGCCGCCACGTCGACCGCCAACGTCTGTCCGCCACCCGGCAAGACCCAGGCCGACCGGTTCGGCGACGACGACGGCAACGTCCACGAGGACAACATCGACTGCATGGCGCAGTACGGAATCGCCAAGGGGACCAGCGCCAACACCTACTCGCCCGGCGCGACCGTCACCCGCGCGCAGATGGCGACCTTCATCGCCAACCTCGTTCGCACCGCCGGCGCGGACCTGCCCGCCGGCTCCGACGCGTTCACCGACGACGACGGCAACATCCACGAGGGAGACGTCAACGCGCTCGCGGCCGCCGGGATCGTGAAGGGCACCGGTGACGGCACGACCTACAGCCCCGGCGCGCAGGTGACCCGTGCGGCGATGGCCACCTTCGTCGCCAACGCGCTCGCGTACGTGACGGGCTCGTCGCTGCCGGCAGGCCAGGACGCGTTCACCGACGACGACGGCAACATCCACGAGGGCAACATCAACGCCATCGCCGGCCAGGGCGTCGTGTCCGGGACGGGGCCCACGACCTACAGTCCGTCGAACCCCGTGATCCGCGCGCAGATGGCCTCGTTCGTCATGCAGGGCGCGGCCTACCTCGACCAGCAGGGCGCGTGGGGTCCGACCCAGTCCGGCGCCGTCGACGTGCTGCCGCCGGAGCTCACGAGCGTCATCCCGACGGACGCGGGGCTCCCGGGCGTCCTCGACGACGGTGACCAGATCCTGATGACCTTCGACGAGGTCGTCCAGGCGGCGAACGACGCGGGCGTCGACGTGGCCGGCGCCACCGGCGCGCTCACCTCGCTGCTTGGTGGCGGCAGCGCGGTGATCACCCAGCCCCAGCCAGACCAGCTGCTCGTGACCGTCCAGTCGCTCGGGTCCAGCCTTCCCGCGCCCGTGACGCTGGACGCCCTCAGCGGCGTGACCGACGCGGCCGGGAACCCGGCCGGCCTCGGTTCCTGGGCCGGCACGACGATCATCGAGGCCGTCACGGGCGGCGGGGGAGGCGGTGGCGGCACCGACGTCGTGCCACCGAGCATCACCGCCATCCTCCCGACGGACACCACGCTGCCCGGCATCCTCGACACCGGGGACAAGATCCTCGTCACCTTCGACGAGACGGTGACGGCCGCCACCGGCGCACGCCTTGGGTCTGAGCGACGCCGTCGGTGGCCTGGTGAGCCTCATCTCGGGCGGCAACACCTCGGTGACGCAGCCGCAGCCCGACCAGGTGCTGTTCACCGTCCAGTCCCTCGCGAGCACGCTCACCGGTCCTGTCACCCTCGACACGATCAGCGGTGTCACCGACGCCGCCGGCAACCCGGCCGGCCTCGGGACCTGGGCGGGCACCACCATCATCGAGGCTGCCACCTCGGGCGGCGGAGGCGGGGGCGGCACGGTGACCGACACGGTCGCGCCCACGATCAGCTCGATCGTGGCGACCCACAGCGGGCTCGTGAGCGGGATCCTGGACGCGGGTGACACCGTCGAGCTCACCTTCAGCGAGCCGGTGAAGGCGGCCAGCGGTGCCACGCTCGTGCTCCACGACGCGGACACGACCGTGGCGTCCCTCGTCAACGACGGGATCATCGCGACGGTCTCCAAGCCGTCGCCGAACAGGCTCCGGTTCACCGTCGTGAGCATCGCGCCGACCGTGCCGGGCCTTCCGGTCGGCCTGAACAGCCCCATGACGATCACGAGCACCAGCGGGATCACCGACACCGCCGGGAACGCCCTGAGCCTCGCCGGCTCGGTCACGTCGTTCGTCCTGACCTGACGGCTGGCGGCCGGCCTCCCGTCGGGCCTTACCCCGTCGACACGCCGGACCCATGGACGGGATGCCGGCCATCAGAGCCCGTAGGCTGACCCCATGTCAGGCATCCGACTGTCCCGCAAGGTCTCGATCCCCGAGAACGAGATCGAGTTCCGCGCGTCCCGCTCCGGGGGGCCGGGGGGCCAGGGCGTGAACACGACGGCGAGCAAGGTGGAGCTGCGCTTCGACGTGGACGCCAGTCCGTCCCTGAGCGACGAGCAGAAGCGCCTGCTCCACGAGCGCCTCGGCAACCGCATCACCGACGACGGTGTCTTCATCCTCCAGTCCTCCGAGGAACGTTCGCAGCACCGCAACCGCGAGGCGGCACTGTCGCGCTTCCAGTCCCTCGTCGGTGAGGCCATCAAGCCACCGAAGCGGCGGAAGAAGACGCGCCCGAGTCGGGCGGCCAAGCGCCGACGCCTCGAGAACAAGCGGCACCGGGGACGGGTCAAGGAGCTTCGCAAGCCGCCCGAGACGCCCTGACCGGCTCCTGACCGGCCCTCAACGGGCTCCTGACCGGCCCCGACGGTCCCTGACCTTCCTACGGCGCCCCGGGGACCGCCCGGACGGGTCCGGGTTTGCGTCAGCGGCCCGGCGGGCGCCACGCTCGCGGCGTGCGGCGCGTTGCAGGCTGCTGCATCGTGCTGTATAACTATGCACCGCACGTTCCGCACGTCGCCGCGGTGGTCACGTCAGGACCGTCGCACGCACCCATCTCGTTCGAAAGGCACACCGTCGTGGCGCACCAGGTCGGCGTCGTGGGCGCCTCCGGCTACGGAGGTGCCGAGCTGCTGCGTCTGCTGGCCGGGCACCCCGCGCTCGAGATCACGAGCGTCGCCGCCCATTCCCAGGCCGGCGAGCCGGTCGCGTCGCTGTACCCGAACCTGACCGGGCTCGGGACCTTCGACGACGTTGACGTGGCGCGGCTCGCCGCCCTCGACCTCGTGTTCGTCGCCACCCCACACGGTCCCGCCCTCGAGCTCGGGTCGGCGCTTGCGGACGCCGGCACCCGCGTCGTGGACCTCTCGGCCGCCTTCCGGCTGTCCGCTGCCGACTTCACCACCTGGTACGGCGAGGAACACCCGCGCCCCGACCTGGCGCCGGCCACCTACGGGCTCACCGAGCTCAACCGGACCGCCGTCGCCGAGTCCAGCCTCGTCGCGAACCCCGGGTGCTACCCGACGGCCGCGCTGCTGGCCCTCGTCCCGCTCGTCGACCTGATCGACACGACCACCGTCGTGGTCGACGGCAAGTCCGGCACCTCCGGGGCAGGGCGGGGCCCGAAGCCGAACCTCCACTTCGCCCACGTCGCGGGCAGCTTCACCGCCTACGGCGCGCCGACCCATCGCCACACCGGCGAGATCGAGGCCTGGCTCGGCGGGCTCGGCGGCGTGGACGTCCACCCGGTGTCGTTCACGCCCCACCTCGTGCCGATGCCCCGCGGGCTGCTGGCGACCTGCTACGCGACGGTGCACGACGGCGTGGACGCCGCCGCGATCACCCAGGCACTGACGCGCCACTACGCCGACGAGCCCTTCGTGCACGTGCTGCCGGCCGGCACGTTCCCGGTGACCAAGGCCGTGGCCGGCTCGAACGGCTGCCAGGTGTCGGCCGTCGTCGACCAGCGCACCCGCCGGGTCGTCGTCACCGCCGCGATCGACAACCTCGGCAAGGGCGCCGCCGGACAGGCCCTGCAGAACGCGAACCTGATGCTCGGCCTCGAGGAGACCGCCGGGCTCACGGCCGTCGGGGTCTACCCGTGACCCCGCCGCCCATCGAGCCACCGGCGGGACCCGCGCGCTGGGGACCGGCCGACCGCAGCGGCCTCACCCCGATCGACGGGGGCGTCACCGCCCCGGCGGGGTTCCGCGCCGGCGGCGTGACCGCCGGGCTGAAACCGTCGGGCGCATCCGACCTCGCCGTGGTGCTCGCCGACGCGCCGGCCACCGCCGCCGCGGTCACGACGACCAACCGGGTCAAGGCCGCCCCCTGCGTCGTCACGGAGCGGCACGTCGCCGACGGCCGCGCACAGGCGGTCATCCTCAACGCCGGTTCCGCCAACGCCTGCACCGGCGCCGAGGGCCTCACCGACGCCGAGGCCACCGCTGCCCGTGTCGGTGAGCTGGCCGGCGTCGCGACCTCGGACGTGCTGGTCTGCTCGACCGGCCTCATCGGCGAGCGGCTCGATATGGACCGGCTGCTCGCCGGCCTGCCCGACGTGATCGCCGACGCCGCGCGGGACGACGACGGAGCCGGCGCCGAGCGGGCGGCCCGGGCGATCATCACGACGGACACCCACCCGAAGCAGGTCGCCTACGAGGTCCGCGACCACCACGGGAGCTGCCGGATCGGCGCCATGGCGAAGGGCGCCGCCATGATCGAGCCCACGATGGCGACCATGCTCGCCGTCATCACCACCGACGCGCCGCTCTCGGCCGCCGTCTGCCGTCAGCTGCTGCGTCGGGCCGTGGCCACCACGTTCAACCGCATCAGCGTCGACGCGTCCGGTTCCACGAACGACACCGTCATCGCGCTGGCCTCCGGGACGGCCTCCGAGCCGCCGGGCCCGGACACGCTGCAGCGCGCCTTCGAGGCCGTGTGCGCGGACCTGGCGCGGGCGATCGTCGAGGACGGGGAGGGCACCACCCGCATCGGCGCGATCACGGTCACCGGCGCCGAGCGCGTCGAGGACGCCGAGGTGCTCGCGCGGTCCATCGTCCGCTCGGTCCTCTTCCGCGCCGCCCTCCACGGCGCGGACCCGAACTGGGGCCGCATCCTCTCCGCGATGGGCCTCACCGACGTGCCCTTCGAGCCGGCGCGTGTGTCGGTCACGATCGGTGACGTGCAGGTGTGCCGCTTCGGTACCGCCACGACGTTCGACCGCGGGCGCGCCGCCGCCGCGATGGAGCGCGACTGGGTGGACATCGTCGTCGACCTCGGAGCCGGGCGGTCCTCCGCCACCTTCCTGACCGCCGACCTGACGCCCGACTACGTCGCCATGAACGCCTACTACACGACCTGACCGGCCGCACGACGCCCGCCAGCGCACCGTCGGCCAGCGCACCGTCCGCCAGCGCACCCCACCCGCACGACCCACCCGCACGACCCACCCGCAGTGCACAGGATCCGCCATGTCACCCGTCGCCCCACACGATCCGCGCGACTCCATCGCTCAGGAGAAGGCGGCCGTCCTGCGTGAGGCACTGCCGTGGATCACCCGCTTCCACGGCCACACCGTCGTCATCAAGTACGGCGGCAACGCGATGATCGAGGACGAGCTGAAGCGGTCCTTCGCCGCCGACGTCGCGCTCCTGCACTTCGTCGGCCTCAAGCCGGTCGTCGTGCACGGTGGGGGACCGCAGATCTCGGAGGTCGCCGAACGTCTCGGGGTGCAGTCGCGCTTCGTCGGCGGCCTGCGGGTCACCGACGAGACGATGATGGACGTCGTCCGCATGGCGCTGCTCGGCAAGGTCAACCCCGAGCTGGTCGGGCTCATCGAGGCGGCCGGCGCGCCGGCCGTCGGCGTCGCCGGCACGGACGCCCACATGCTCCAGGTCCGACCCGCCGTCGGACCGGCTGGCGAGGACCTCGGCCTCGTCGGCGAGGTCGACCACGTCGACACGACCGTGATCGACCGACTGCTCGCGGACGGGTTGCTCCCGGTCGTCGCGACCGTCGGTCGGGATGCGGACGGCAACGACCGCAACGTGAACGCCGACCTCGCCGCCGGTGCGATCGCTGCGGCGCTCGGCGCGTCGAAGCTCGTGTACCTCACCGATGTGCCCGGGCTCTACCTCGACTTCGGTGACCCGGCCCGGGGGGAGGGCCCCGACCCCACCTCGCTCATCTCCGAGGTCGCCGCCGAGCGGCTCGAGCAGATGGCGGCGGACGACCAGCTCCACACGGGCATGCGCCCGAAGATCCGCTCCATCATCACGGCGCTCGAGCACGGAGTCCCGCAGGCCCACATCCTCGACGGGCGGGTCCTGCACGCCATCCTGATCGAGATCTTCACCGACGAGGGCGTCGGCACCATGGTGCTGCCGGGGCCGGTCGGCGACGCGGGGGTCAGACTGCAGCACGAGCACACCGTCGCGCAGGGGACACCGTCATGAGCCCATCCCGGTCCGACGCCGCGCCGGACGCCGCGGCCCACCTCGCCGACGCCAGGGATCGAGCCGACGCCCGGCTCATGCACACCTACCCGCCGGCGTCGCTGGCCTTCGTCCGGGGTCAGGGCACGGCGCTCTTCGACGCCGAGGGGCGCCCGTACCTCGACTTCCTGTCCGGCCTTGCGGTCACGAGCCTCGGCCACGCGCATCCGGCGGTCGCCGAGGCCGTCAGCGCCCAGTCGCGGGCGCTCGTGCACACGTCGAACCTGTTCCTCACCGAGCCGATGCTCGACCTCGCCGACCGGCTGGCCCGCATCACCGGATGGAACGACGCCCGGACGTTCTTCTGCCAGGACGGCGCGACGGCGAACGAGGCCGCGCTCAAGCTGGCGCGCCGCCACGGCAAGGCACAGGATCCCGACAAGATCCGGGTCGTCACGCTCGAAGGCTCCTTCCACGGCCGGACCTTCGCGACGCTGGAGGCCACCGGACAGCCCGCGAAGCACACGCCCTTCGCGCCGCTGCTCGGCGTGGTCGACACCGTGCCCTACGACGACGCGGCCGCGCTGCGTGCGGCCGTGACCGATGACCACTGCGCGGTGCTCCTCGAGGTCGTCCAGGGTGAGGGCGGGGTGCGGCCGGTGCCCGACGACGTGCTCGTCGCCGCGCGGGAGGCCGCCGACGAGCACGGGGCCCTGCTCATCGTCGACGAGGTGCAGACCGGCATGGGACGCACCGGACCGTGGTTCGCCTTCCAGGAGAGCCCCGTGATCCCTGACGTGGTGACGGTCGCCAAGGCCCTCGCCAACGGCCTGCCGATCGGGGCCTGCATCGCCCACGGCGCTGCCGCGGACGTGTTCCAGCCCGGCGACCACGCCACCACCTTCGGCGGGAACCCGGTCGTCACGGCGGCCGCCTGCGCCGTCATCGACACGATCGAGGACACGAAGATCCTCGCCTCCGCCCGGGTCCGGGCACGCCGGCTCACCGACGGGCTGCAAGGGCTCGTCGGAACGGCGCCACACGCGGCCGGCGTGCGTGGCCGCGGCCTGCTCCTCGGCCTCGAGCTCGACGCGCCGATCGCCAAGCAGGTCGAGGCCGCCGCCCGGGAGCGGTTCCTCATCGTCAACGCCGTCGCGCCGGACGTGGTCCGTCTCGCCCCGCCGCTGACCGTGGGCCGTGAGGAGATCGACCTCGCGCTCAGCGCCCTGAAGGACGCGCTCGAGGCCGTCGACGCCCCGGAGCCGGCAGACCCTGACGGTGCCGAGGACGGGGGGTCGGGCCGATGAGCGCCGAGGCGCCCCGGATCCTCGTCGTCGAGGACGACCAGGACGTGATCACGCTGATGGTCGAGATCCTCGAGCACGAGGGGTTCGAGCCGGTGGTGGCCACCGACGGGCTCGTCGGTCTGCTCAAGATCCGCACCGGCGCCCCCGACGTGGCCCTGCTCGACATCATGATGCCCGACGTGAACGGCGTGCGTGTCCTCGAGCAGCTCCTCGAGGAGGGCGACGGCCGGCTCCCCGTCCCCGTCATCGTCATGACGGGATCCCCCGAAGGCGCCGCGTCCTGTCGCAAGCTCCTCGGTCGCGCCGACGTGTTCGAGAAGCCCTTCGACCCGGACGCGCTGATATCCCGAATCCGCCACCACCTGTCATCGTCAGGACCATCGTGAACGACTTCCTCCGTGTGGACGACCTGACCCGCGACGAGCTGCACGACGTCCTCGACCTCGCTGACGAGCTCAAGGACGACCGTGCCCGGCGGTACGCGTCCTTCGCGACGCAGACCCGGGACGACCTGCGCGGCAAGACCGTCGCGCTCCTCTTCGAGAAGCCGTCGACCCGGACCCGCGTCTCGTTCCAGGTCGCCGTCCACGAGCTCGGCGGGCACCCGCTGCCGCTGTCGTCCGCGGACCTGCAGCTCGGTCGGGGCGAGACGATCGCGGACACCGGGCGCGTGCTGTCCCGCTACGTCCACGGGATCGTCGTGCGCACGTTCGGCCAGGACCGCCTCGAAGAGCTCGCCGACGCCGCGGACGTGCCGGTCGTCAACGCGCTCACGGACCTCGCCCACCCCTGCCAGGCACTGGCCGACCTGCAGACGCTGCGGGCCGAGTTCGGCGAGCTCGCCGGCCGGACGCTGGCCTACGTCGGCGATGGCAACAACGTGGCCCATTCGCTCCTGGTCGGCGGCGCCATGACCGGCGTCAACGTGCGCATCGGTCACCCCGAGGGCTACGCGCCGGACGAGCAGGTCGTCGCCCGCGCCCGCGAGCTGGCCGCCGACACCGGCGCCGCCATCAGCGTGACCACCGACCCTGCCGCTGCGGTCGCCGACGCCGACGCCGTCTACGCCGACGTGTGGGCCTCCATGGGCCAGGAGGACGAGGCCGCCGCACGCGTCGCCGTGTTCCGCCCGTACCAGATCACCACCGAGCTCATGGCCGGTGCCGCCGGCGACGCGATCTTCCTGCACTGCCTGCCGGCCCATCGCGGCGAGGAGGTGGCCGCCAACGTCATCGACGGACCGGCCTCCCGGGTCTTCGACCAGGCGGAGAACCGCCTGCACGCCCAGAAGGCGCTGCTCGCCCGTCTGCTGGCCGGGAAACGCTGATGGCGGGGGAGCCGGTGACGCGCAGCGCGTCGAAGGGCGAGCGTCAGCAGCGGCTGCGGCGGCTGCTGGCCGAGCACGACGTGCACTCCCAGCTCGAGGCCTGCGAGATGCTCGCCGCGCACGGGATCGCCGCGACGCAGGCCACCGTCAGCCGTGACCTCGACGAGCTCGGTGCCGTCAAGGTCCGTGCCGGCGGCGGCGCGCTCGTCTACCGAGTGGGCACCGACCCCGGGCCGGCCGCGGCGCGCAGCCGCCTCGCCGAGACGCTGCAGCAGTTCGTCACCGGCGTCGACGCCTCCGGCAACCTCGCCGTGCTGCGGACGCCGCCGGCGTGCGCCCACCCCGTCGCCTCCGCCATCGACCTCGCCGAGCTGCCCAACGTCATCGCGACCGTGTCGGGCGACGACACCGTCCTCGTGGTCGCCGCCGACGGTGTGGCCGGCCGTGATCTCGCTGCCCGCCTCCGCGAGATCGCCGACTTCCCGTCCCCCTGATCGTCGCGGCACGGCTCCTCCGGCTGCGACGCCCCCACCTGACAACCCGACCGACCCCGAACACCCGAACGGAGCACCCATGACCGAGCGCGTCGTCCTGGCCTACTCCGGAGGTCTCGACACCTCCGTCGCCATCCGGTGGCTCGAGGAGAACAAGGGCTACGAGGTGATCGCCTGCGCCATCGACGTCGGCCAGGGCGTCGACGACCTCGACGAGATCCGCCAGCGGGCGCTGGACTGCGGCGCCGTCGAGTCCGTCGTCGTCGACGCCCGCGAGGAGTTCGCCGAGGACTTCCTCTTCCCGGCCCTGCGGGCGAACGCCCTCTACATGGGCAAGTACCCGCTGGTCTCGGCTCTCTCCCGTCCGCTCATCGCGAAGCACCTCGTCAAGACCGCCCGCGAGCACGGTGCCCACGCCGTCGCCCACGGCTCCACCGGCAAGGGCAACGACCAGGTCCGCTTCGAGGTGGGCACCATGTGCCTCGCCCCCGACCTCAAGATCGAAGCGCCGATCCGCGAGTGGGCGCTGACCCGCGACGCCGCCATCCGGTGGGCCGAGGAGCGGGGCATCCCGATCCCGATCAAGTCCGGCGAGTCGCCGTACTCCATCGACGAGAACGCCTGGGGACGCACCGCCGAGTGCGGCATCCTCGAGGACCCGTGGGCGAAGCCGCCGGAGGACGCCTTCGAGCGGACCGTCAACCCGCTCGACGCGCCCGACGAGCCCGAGGAGATGATCATCGCGTTCGAGCACGGGCGTCCCGTCAGCGTCGACGGTGCGGTCATGCCGATGGCCGAGCTCGTCGCCCACGTCGACCGGCGCGCCGGTGCCCACGGCATCGGCCGCATCGACATGATCGAGGACCGGCTCGTCGGTATCAAGAGCCGGGAGATCTACGAGACGCCGGGCGCCATCACCCTCATCACCGCCCACCGCGACCTCGAGGACCTCTGCCTCGAGCAGGAGCTCGCCCAGCACAAGCGCGACGAGGAGGCCCGCTACGCCCAGCTCGTCTACAACGGGCTCTGGTGGGGACCGCTGAAGAAGGCCATCGACGCGTTCATGGACGAGGCGAGCCGCTACGTGAACGGCGAGGTGCGCCTCGAGCTGTTCAAGGGCAGCGCCACCGTCGTCGGGCGTCGCAGCGAGGACTCGGGGCTCTACAGCCTCGAGATGGCGACCTACGACGAGGGCGACCAGTTCGACCAGTCGCTGGGCGAGGGCTTCGTGAAGCTGTGGGGCCTTCCACTCAAGACCTGGGCCGAGCGCGTGCGTGGTCTCGGCGACGAGATCTGAGACGCACGGGGCGCCGGCCCGGTGGGGCCGGCGCCGCCCGGCGAGGAACGGCGACCGGCGAGCACGGCGCGAGCACGGCGAGGGACGGGAAGGACACAGGATGAGCGGCGACGGCGGTGCGGGGGCGGCGGGGCGCCTGTGGGGTGGGAGGTTCTCGCAGGGCCCCGACGAGGCCGCCTGGCGCCTCGGCGTGTCCACCCACTTCGACGTCACCCTGTGGCGCCAGGACCTGGCCGGCAGCCGGGCCCACACCCAGGAGCTCCAGCGGATCGGCGTGCTCGACCACGACGAGGCCGAGCAGATGCTCGAGGCCATCGACGAGTGCGCGGCGCTGTTCGCCGAGGGCGAGTTCGCCTTCGAGCCCGACGACGAGGACGTCCACGGCGCGATCGAGCGGTGGCTCGTCGAGCGGCTCGGGGCGCTCGGCGGGAAGCTGCGGGCGGGGCGGTCGCGCAACGACCAGATCGCCAACGACCTGCGGCTGTACTGCAAGGACGCCGCCGGCCGGCTGCGTGCCGAGATCGGAGCCCTCCAGCAGGCCCTGTGCGATCAGGCCGACGCGCACCTGGACTGGCTGGCGCCGGGCTACACCCACCTGCAGCGCGGTCAGCCGGTCCTGCTCAGCCATCATCTGCTCGCCTACGTGTGGATGCTCGACCGGGACGCCGGCCGGCTCGCCGACGCCGCCGACCGCATGGACGCGTCCGTGCTCGCCGCGGGGGCGATGGCGGGCACCACCCTCGACCTCGACCCGACCGCCTACGCCCGCCACCTCGGCTACGCGCGGGTGGCGGAGAACTCGATGGACGCGGTGGCCTCCCGCGACTTCGCGCTCGAGTTCACCGCGGCCGCGGCGATCCTCGCCGTGACGCTGTCCCGGCTGGGGGAGGAGCTCGTGCTGTGGGCCACCGCTGAGTTCGGCTTCGCCCGCCTCGGTGACGCGTTCTCGACCGGGTCGTCGATCATGCCCCAGAAGCGCAACCCCGACGTGGCCGAGCTCGTGCGTGGCAAGGCCGGTCGGGTGGTCGGTGACCTCACGGGTCTGCTGACGCTGTGCAAGGGCCTGCCGCTGACCTACAACCGGGACCTGCAGGAGGACAAGGAGCCGGTCTTCGACGCCGTCGACACCCTCGAGATGGTGCTGCCGGCGATGGCCGGCGCCGTCGCCTCCCTGACCTTCGACCGCGAGCGGCTCGAGGCGGCCGCCGCCGGCGGGTTCTCGCTGGCGACCGACCTCGCCGAGGAGCTCGTCCGGCGCGGCGTCCCGTTCCGTGAGGCGCACGAGGTCGTCGGCGGGCTCGTCGCGAAGGCCGAGCAGGCGGGCGGCGACCTGGACGTGCTCTCGCCGGAGGAGATCGCCGCGGCCCACCCGGCGCTCGACCGCTCGGCCGCCGACCTCCTCGACGTGCGCGCCGCGGTGGACCGGCGCACGGCGAGCTTCGCGACGGCGCAGACGAGCGTCGGTGACCAGCTCGTCCGCGCCCGCGCCGCGGCCCGCGCCAACCGCGACGCCGGCTGACCCGCCCCCCTCGCTACCCTCGCCAGCCGGCGAACAGGACGCGCGACGTGCCGCGGACGAACGACGAGGTGGCGAGGCTGCTCAACGAGCTCGCGACGCTCACCGAGATCGAGGAGGGCACCCCGCAGTCGTTCCGTGTCCGCGCCTACCGCAACGGCGTGCGTGCCGTCGCCGGCCTGTCCCGCGACGTGTCCGCCATGTCCACCACGGAGCTCCAGCAGGTGCGTGGGATCGGCAAGGCGATCGCGGCGAAGGTCCGCGAGTACGTCGAGACCGGCACGATCGCGAAGCTCGAGCAGCTGCGCGCCACGCACCCCATCGGCCAGCGTGAGCTCATGCGGGTCCCCGGCCTCGGCCCGAAGACCATCGACCTGCTCCACCGCGTCCTCGGCGTGTCCGACCTCGCGGGGCTCCAGGCCGCCATCGAGGACGGCCGACTGCGCGACCTGCCCGGGCTGGGCGAGAAGACCGCAGAGAACCTGAGGGCCGCCATCGCGTCCCTCGCGCTCGCCGACACCGAGCGGCGCATCCCCATCGCCCAGGCCATGCCGATCGCCGAGCGACTCGTCGCCGACCTCGCCGCCCGCTCGGGCCGCGACGCGGTCCAGTACGCCGGCAGCCTGCGCCGGTTCCGCGAGACGGTCCGCGACCTCGACGTGCTGGTCGCCAGCGACGATCCCGCGCCCGGTCATGGACGCGTTCGTCGCCCTGCCCGACGTTCGAGACCGTCCAGGGCCGCGGCGACACGAAGGCCAGCATCCGCACCCACGACGGCCTCCAGGTCGACCTGCGGGTCGTACCGCCCGGCAACCTCGGCGCCGCCCTGCTCTACTTCACCGGCTCGAAGGAGCACAACATCCGCCTGCGCGAGCGGGCGCTGAAGCGCGGCATGACCCTGAACGAGTACGCGCTCGCCGACCTCGAGACCGGCGATCCGGTGGCCACGGCGACCGAGGAGGAGGTCTACGCCGCCCTCGACCTCGCCTGGATCACTCCCGAGATGCGCGAGGACCTCGGCGAGATCCAGCAGGCGGAGGCCGGCACCCTGCCCGACCTCGTGGAGGTGTCCGACCTCAAGGGCGACCTGCACGTCCACAGCGACTGGTCGGGAGACGGGCGGGCGAGCCTCGAGGAGATGGTCGCTGCCGCGGCCGCCCGCGGCCACGAGTACCTCGCGATCACCGACCACGCCGAGAACCTCACGATCAACGGGATCTCGCGCGCCGGCATGCTCGCCCAGCGCGAGGAGCTGCGGGCGCTGCAGGAGCGCTACCCGCAGACGGCGCTGCTGCACGGGGCCGAGCTGAACATCGGCGTCGACGGCGCCCTCGACTACGACGCCGACTTCCTCGCGGGCTACGACTGGACGGTCGCGTCCGTGCACTCCCACTTCCGCCGGCCGGTCGCCGAGCAGACCGCGCGGGTGGTCGCGGCGCTGCGCCACCCGGCGGTCACCGCCATCGGCCACCTCGCCGGTCGGCGCATCGGCAAGCGCCCCGGCATCGACCTGGACCTCGACCGGGTGCTCGACGTGGCCGTCGAGACGGGGACGGCGATCGAGATCAACGCGAACCTCGACCGGCTCGACGCCGCCGCCGAGGTGATCCGGGAGGGCGCCGCCCGTGGCGTCACCTTCGTCATCTCGACCGACGCGCACAGCGTGCGCGAGTACGACTACCTCGCCTACGGGGTGCGCCAGGCCCGCCGCGGCGGCCTCGACCGGCGCCAGATCGCGAACACCCGCGACCGGGCGTCCTTCCTGGCGTGGGTCGCCGAGATCCGTGGCCGATGACCCACGCCATGGAGCCGGTTGGCCTGCGCCACCTCGGGGCCCTCGGCCCCGTCGAGCGTGACCTGCTCACCGGCCATGCCGTGGCGGTGGCAGCGGCCGTGCTCGGACTCCTGCTCGTGCGCGACGAGGACGACGGCACCGCCACGGTCGTGCGGGTCGTCGAGACCGAGGCCTACCGCGAGACCGATCCGGCCAGCCACTCGTTCAAGGGGCGGACCCCCCGGGTCGCGGCCATGTTCGGCCCGCCCGGTCACGCCTACGTGTACTTCACGTACGGGATGCACTTCTGCATGAACGTGACGTGCGAGCCGGACGGCGTCGGGGCGGCGGTGCTGCTGCGTGCCGGGGTCGTGCTCGCCGGGATGGACCACGTCCGTCGCCGCCGTGGTGACAAGCACCGGGAGCGTGACCTGCTGGCCGGGCCGGCGCGGCTCGCCCAGGGCCTCGGGATCGACCGGGACTGGTACGGCACCGACCTGTGCGACCCGGCGTCGCCGCTGCGCCTGGCGTCCGACGGGTGGCGTCCCGAGCCCGACGCGATCGTGACCGGTCCCCGCGTCGGCGTGCGCCAGGCCGCCGACGTGCCGTGGCGGTTCCGCATCGCCGGCGTGCCCGAGGTCAGCCGCTACGCACGCCACCCCCGGGCGCCCGCCCGCTGACGACCGTGCCGCGGGTCAGTGCCGTGCCGTCGGGGCCACGAGGAGCGTGATCTCGGTGTGCGGCCGGGTCTCGGTGCCCGGGCTCGGGCTCTGCCCCCAGACCTCGCCGCGCATCCGCCCCGCGCAGCCTTCCGGCGGGCAGCCCTCCTCGATGCTCGCCACCCAGCCCTCCGCTTCGAGCGCCCGCACCGCGTCGTCCGCCTGGAGCCCGACGACCGAGGGGATCCGCGCCCGACCGCCGGCGCTGCTCGCGACCCAGACGACGACGGCGTTGTCGTCGGTCTCCCGGGTCGTCCCGCCCGGCTCGGGCCGCTGCTTCGTGACGATCCCCGACGGGTAGCGCGGGGACGCGATCTCACGGATGTCGACGCCGAACCCCTGGTCGCGCAGCAGCCGGACCGCCACGTCCTGGGGCAGCCCCACCAGCGACGGCACGTCGTCGACGGGAGGGCCCGACGGCTCGGTGCACTGCTCGGTCGGGGCGGTGCCGACGAGGAAGTCGCGCCGTTCGACGAGCTCGGGCGGGGTGTAGGGGTTCGGGAGGCAGTTGCGGGTCACGTCGACCTCGACCTGCACGAGGTCCATGTCGGGTGCGGGGAACGCGGCGGGCGGCCGGCCCGCGAGCGCCTGGCTCGCGAACGCCTGCCAGATCTCGGCGGGCCAGCGGCCACCCTCGACGAGCGCCCGCGTCCGCGGCGGGACCATGGGAACCCGCCCCGAGGGGAAGCCGACCCACACCGACGCGACGAGGTCGGGGGTGTAGCCGACGAACCAGGCGTCGGCGCTGTCCTGCGAGGTCCCGGTCTTGCCGGCCTGGGGGCGGTCGATCTGGGCGCGCACGCCGGTGCCGCGCGCGACGACGTCCTGCAGCGCCTGGGTGACGAGGTAGGCGACGGCCGGATCGACGGCCTGCGTGCCGACGTCCTCGTGCTGGTAGAGCACCTGCCCGTCGGGGCCCTCGACGCGGTCGATGAGGTAGGGGGCGTGGTAGGTGCCCTGGTCCGCGAAGGCCCCGTAGGCGCCGGCCATCTCGAGGGGCGAGACCTCCTCGCTGCCGAGCGCGATCGAGTAGACGGGGTCCAGCGTGCCGTGGAAGCCGAGGTTGCGGGCCTGGGACACGATCGCGGACGGGCCGAGCTCGACCGCCAGCCGGGCGTAGACGGTGTTCACGCTCTCGACGGTCGCCTCCCGCAGCGTCACCGACGGGTAGGAGATGTTCGCGTAGTTGCAGACCCCGTCCTGCCAGCCGTCGATCTGGGGGAAGCTCACGCAGTCCCCACCCGGGAACACCCGGTCGAGCGACACCCCGCGCGACAGGGCCGTCGCCAGCACCATCGGCTTGAACGAGGAGCCCGGCTGACGGCGGCCCTGCGTCGCCAGGTTGAACTGCGCCTGCGGGTCGTCGCCGTAGAAGTCCCGGCCGCCCACCATGGCGCGGACGGCGCCGGTCGTCGGGTCGGTGGCCACGAGGGCCGCCGCCGGGTCCGCCGGATCGGTGAGCACGGACGCGACCGCCTGCTCGGCGGCGGTCTGGGCCGCGGGGTCGAGCGTCGTCACGATGGTGAGCCCGCCCGTGAACAGCCGGTTGGCGCGCTCGTCGACGTTGGCGCCGAGCGCCACGAAGCGTCCGGTCGGGTCGTGCTGCAGCTGCCGCTTGACCTCCTCGACGACGTACGGGGCAATGACGTGGTCGTCACGCCGCGCGGTGGCCAGGGGCAGGTCGGCCGACCGTGCCGCATCGGCCTCCTCGGCATCCAGCGCACCGGTGTCCACCATGGCGTCGAGCACCTGTCCACGCCGGTGGCGGGCCGCGTCGGGGTGGTCGTAGGGGTCGTAGCCCGACGGGGAGGCGATCATCCCGGCGAGCTGCGCGGACTGCACCAGCGACAGCTGCGCCGCATCGACGCCGAAGTACCGGTGCGCCGCCGCGTCGACGCCGTACGCCCCCCGGCCGAAGTAGACGGTGTTCAGGTAGCGGTCGAGGATCTGCTTCTTCGAGTAGCGCTGCTCGAGCTCGTAGGCGAGCACCGCCTCCTTCAGCTTCCGCTTCAGGGTCCGGTCGGCACCCGTCATCGTGTTCTTCACGTACTGCTGTGTCAGGGTCGAGCCGCCCTCTTCCACCCCGCCCGAGGCCACGTTGCGCAGGGCCGCACGGACGATCGCGGGACCGTCGACCCCGGCGTGCAGGAAGAAGCGGCGGTCCTCGACCGCGACGACCGCGGCCACGAGGTCGTCGGCCACCTCGTCGAGCGTGACCTCGCGACGGTCCTGCTCGCCGTGCAGCTCCGCCAGGACATGCCCGTCGGCGGCGAGGACCTGCGACGTCTGGGCCTGCTGGACGAACTCCACGGGATCGCCCGCCTGCAGGTGGACCACGTTCCCGCAGGCGGTCAGCAGCAGGCCCGCGACCAGGAGCAGGGCCGGCATCCGCATCCGGCGCGCGCGCCGACCCGTCCGGCCCGGGAGCCGGACCCCGGACGGCAACGCAGTGAGGTCGGACATGCACGGAAGGTATCGGCAGCGGGCGAGCGGCCCCTTGAGGTCTCCGGCGCAGGTTCACGCTCCGTGACCGCCCGGGTCGCGAGGCGGCGCGAGGCGGCGCGGGGCTGCGTGGGGCACGGGGAGGAACTGTCCCGTCGCGTGTCGAAGTCATGACCGGCGGGAAGCCCCGTCGCGCACTCTGGGAGGCGAGCATGACGCGGACACGCATCCGTTCCTTCGCGGGCCTCGTGGCCCTCGCCGTGGCCCTCGTGGCGTGCGGCCAGAAGCCGGGCGTCCACGTCGCCGGCGGTGGCGACGTCGCCGGTCAGCAGGCCGCGGCCGCCGGGACCGGTGGTGGGGCCGGCGGGGTCGCCGGCCAGACCGTCGGGACCGCCGGTGGCACGACCGCGGGTGGCACGACCGCTGGCGGTATGGCGGACACCGCCGCGGGGGCACGACGACAGGTACGACGGCGGGCGGCCAGTCCGCGGCCGGCCAGTCGGGGGCCCAGGGCGGCACCGCCGGCGCGACGGCCGGCCAGGCGTCCACGGGCGGCTCCTCCGGCAGCGCCGGGAGCCAGACCACCGCAGGCGGCGGCGGTCAGGGCCAGGCCGGGCAGCCGGCGGACCAGGGCGGCGGGACGGATCAGTCCGGCCAGTCGGCGCAGGCAGGCGCCCAGGGCACCCGCCAGCCGCAGGGGTCCGACACGACCGGCGCAGGCCCCGACGAGATCGTGTTCGGCCTGCATGCGCCGGTGACCGGCGCCGCACCCCTGCCGACCACGTCCTTCGAGAAGTCGGGTGACCTCTACTGGCGCTGGCTCACCGAGGGCCAGGGCAAGACGGTGCTCGGGCGGAAGAAGGTCAGCCTCATCTTCCGGGACGACAAGTACAGCCCCGACTCGGCGCGGCAGGTGTGCCGGGAGCTCGCCTCGAAGACGTTCGCGCTCGCCGGCGGCGGCGGGACCGACCAGATCCAGGCCTGTGGGCAGCTCGCCGAGGTCTCGCACTTCCCGTACTTCTCGGCGGGCGTGACCGAGGCCGGGCTACGCGGGAATCCCTGGTACTTCGCGACCTCGATGTCCTACAAGCAGCAGGGGCTGCTGCTCGCGCAGATGGCGGCCACCCGTCCCGAGACGAAGGGGAAGAAGGTCGGCGCGGTCATCACGAACACGCCGAACTTCGACGACGCCGTTGCCGGCTGGGAGGAAGGCGTCAAGCGCCAGAACCTCGACTACTTCCAGACGCTGCGCCACCCGAAGGGCGACACGTCGTGGTACGGGACCTACGCACAGAAGATGAAGCAGGCGGGCGTGCAGGTCATCTACATGCTCACCTCGCCGGTCGACTACATCCGCTTCGCGCAGGTCGCCGACGAGCAGTACGGCTACAACCCCCAGTACATCGGTGTCGGCATCTCGATGGGGCTGAACGCGGTGCTCGGCTCGGGCTGCAAGGACGGCGATCCCGAGGCCCGGGTGGGTGGCGGCCTCTTCTTCTCCCCGTTCCCGGGCCTCGACTGGGCGCGTCAGAACGTGCCGGAGTTCTTCCAGGCCGCGAAGCAGTTCAACGTCCCGAACGACGACATCGCCCTCGCGCTGTGGGGCATGAACAAGGTCATGGACAACCTGCTCGAGGGGTACGAGCAGATCTACGGCAACCAGCTCACGCGGGAGGACTTCCGGGCCTACGTCGAGACGGCGCAGAACGTCCAGACCGGTGTCTTCCCGGTGCTCAGCTACAGCAAGGACAACCACTTCGGCGCGAGCCAGGTGCACCTGCTGAAGGCCGACTGCTCGACCGGCGAGTACGTCAACCAGGGCACCTTCGTCAGCCAGTTCTCGTGATCGCGCGGTGGCGTGCGAACGGTGCGCGCCACCTCACGCGCGGTGCCTGCCGCGTCACCGGGGGCTCGGCACCTCGTTTGCAGGAACAGCAGCGGGCGGCGTCGAAGCCAGACAGGACGGCCCGTCTGCCGGCCGTCCCCCCTCAACGGCAGCGCCGGTGGCATCGGACCCCGATGACCGGCCGACCGACACGACACGACCGGGAGCACCAACGATGCGCCCTCAGCCAATCGGAGCACGGAGCTTCAAGCGCCGTCTCGGGGCCCTCATGATGGTCGTCTCCCTGGGCGCGGCCGGCGCGCTGTCCGCCTTCACGCCGGCGATCGCCCAGGAGGCCGGCCCCCAGGCGAAGGAGGCCAAGACCACGAAGCAGGGCTACTACAACGCCCCGCTCTACGACGTCCTGCCGCCGACGCTCGTGAGTGAGTTCCCGCCGGGCGTCGTCTGCATCGTCGAGCCCCAGCTGTGCCCGAAGGACCTCAAGCCCGTCAAGGACGCGGTCGAGGGCGCCATGGGGCAGGCCGCCGAGAACGAGCCCGTTGCGCCCTTCGACCCCGTGCCGCCGGGCACCCTGCCCGTGTCCGTCCTCGGTGGTCGTCCCCGCTACCGCGCCGCCGTGCAGTTCGAGGTGCCCACCATCCCCGACGGCCAGCAGGCCGACACCTTCCAGGTCGTGCTCACCGAGGGCCAGCCCACCTACGACTCGTCCTCGCCGATGTTCCGCCAGGCCGTCCTCGCCGCCCTCGCCTCCGTGCGGGAGCCCTCGCCCGACGACTTCCAGAAGATCCTCGACCAGGAGCCGGTCGAGACCGAGCCGTTGCCGGTCGAGATGTGCCCCATCGTGGGTGACTGGGAGGGCGCCGAGAGCCAGCCGCAGGACAAGCTCCCCGAGGTCGACTGCCTCTACGGGTCGAACGGGACCCGCAACGACGACGGCACCTGGACCTTCGACCTGTCGCTGGCCGCGCAGGCCTGGAACGACGGAAGCCTGAAGCAGAACGGTGTCCTGCTCCGTCCGCAGCAGGCCCCGAACCTCGCCTACGGCGACCCGGACCCGTCCTACAACAAGCAGGTCACGTTCGAGGGCACGGTCAAGGTGGCCATGACCACGAGCGAGGCCAGCGAACCCGTCACCTTCGACGACACCTCGACCGGCACGACCGGATCGTCGGCGGGCTCGTCCTCCTCGACGGGCACGATGTCGGGTCTGTCGAGCGGCAGCGCCCCGTCCGGGGGCGACCAGGCCTTCTCGGCCCCCATGCAGCTCACCCCCGAGGAGCAGGCGGCTGCACCGCAGGTCGCCGCCCCCGCACCGGCGTCCGGATCGGGCACGCCGGTGGCCATGCAGCAGTCGGCGCCACCGATGGCGCAGGCGGCGGCACCGGGCCCCACCACGCCGTGGTGGACCTGGCTGCTCGCACCCGTGTTCCTCGCCGGTGCGTACCTGCTGACCCGGTCCCTGACGGCGCCGCTGGCCGTCGAGGCGAGCCGGTCCGGCGCCATGACACGGCTCATCGCCCAGCGACGGGCCCAGAGCGCCGACCTCCCCGAGTTCGTCTAGCCCCCGATCTCTCTCCCCGCCGAGCGGCCCCGATGTCACGGGTCGCCGGCGAGACGCGACGCGGCCGACCCGCGTCTGGCGTCGCATGCCCCTCCACGATCGAGAGCGAGTCCGACACCATGAACCTCCGTATCGTCCGAGCAGGAGCCCTCGCGGCCAGCCTCGCCCTGGCGTTGACCGCCTGCGGGCAGAAGCCCGGCGTGCACGTGGGCGGCGGTGCGCCGCTCGCCGCGGGATCCGCCGCCACCACCGACGGCGGGGCACAGCCCTTCACCCTGGACCCGGGCGGCGCTGCCACCACGGGCACCGCGGCAGGTGCCGCCGCAGCAACCACCGGCACGCTCGGCGCGAGCCGATGGCCAGACATCCGCCGATCCCGCCGCCGGGGGCACATCCACCGCCGCCGGGTCGGCGGCAACCTCCGGCGCCGCGCCGCAGGGCAACGGCGAGGCCGAGCCCGCGCCCGCTGGACGGCCAGGGCAGCACCGACGCCTCGAGCGGCGCGGCCGATCCCGGCACGTCCGCTCAGCAGCCGGCACAGCGCCAGCCGCAGGGCAGCGACCGGACCGGGGTCGCCGACGACTCGCTGACGCTCGCCATCCACGCACCCGTCACCGGGGCTGCGCCGCTGCCGACCACCTCCTTCGAGAAGTCCGGCGACCTCTACTGGAAGTACCTGACCCAGGTGAAGGGCCAGACGGTCCTCGGTCGTCACAACGTCGACGTGCTGTTCCGCGACGACAAGTACAGCCCCGACTCGGCCCGCCAGGTGTGCCGCGAGCTGTCGTCCAAGGCGTTCCTGCTCGTCGGCGGCGGCGGGACCGACCAGATCCAGGCCTGCGGCCAGCTCGCCCAGGTGTCGCACTTCCCGTACTTCTCGGGTGGTGTGACCGAGAACGGGCTGGCCGGCAACCCGTGGTACTTCGCCTCGTCGATGACCTACCAGCAGCAGGGACACCTGCTCGCGCGGTACGTGAAGGCGAACCCCGACGGCATCGACACGCTCGCCGGCAACCCGAAGGTCGCCGCGATCGTCACGAACACCTCCAACTTCGACGACGCGGTCGCGGGCTGGGAAGCCGGCGTGAAGGAGTCCGGACTCAACTACTTCAAGACCCTGCGCCACCCGAAGGGCGACACGTCCTGGTATGCCAGCTACGCCCAGCAGCTCAAGCAGAGCGGCGTCCAGGTCATCTACGTCAACACCTCGCCGGTGGACTACATCCGGTTCGCGCAGGTCGCCGACGAGCAGTTCGGCTACAACCCGCAGTACGTCGGCGTGGGCATCACGATGGGCCTCAACGCCGTGCTCGGGTCCGGCTGCAAGGACGGCGACCCGAACGCCCGCGTCGGCGGTGGGATCTTCTTCTCGCCCTTCTACGGCCTCGACGAGGCGCACAAGCGCGTGCCGGAGTTCTTCGACGCCGGCAGCAAGCTCGGCAAGCCGACCGACGACATCGCGCTGGCCCTGTGGGGTATCGCCGACCAGCAGAACGCGCTGTTCCAGCGCTACCAGCAGACCTTCGGCAACGACCTCACCCGCGAGGACTTCCGGGCGCTGGTCGAGGCCACGGGGCAGCTGAAGACCTCCGTCTTCCCGCTGGTCGGCTACTCGGCGCAGCAGCACTTCGGTGGCCAGCAGGTGCACGTGCTGCGGGCCGACTGCTCGGCCGAGCAGTACACGACCCTGCGCAGCTTCGCCTCGAGCTTCTAGACGCCACCGGCCACGAGCGGGAGCCTCGCCATGCCGAACATCCTCACTCACATCAGACGCCACCGCGTCGCCTTCGCGGTGACCGGCCTCGCGCTGATCGTCGTCGCCCTGTCCCGCGTGAACCTGGTCTCGGTCCTCGTCAACGGGCTCCAGGTGGGCTCGGTCTACGCGCTCGTCGCGCTCGGCCTCGCGCTGGTCTACAAGTCCACCCGCGTGCTCAACTTCGCGCAGGGGTCGCTCGGGTCGGTGCCAGCGTTCGTCGTCTTCCTCATCCTCACGGGAGGCTCCCGGGCCGCGTCGATCGATCCGACGACGGTCAGCCCCTGGATGCTGCTCCTGGCGTCCGTGGTGGCCGTCGTCGTCGGCGCCGCCCTGGCGATCGCCGTCAACCTCTTCGTGGTCCAGCGGCTGCGTGACAGCTCGCCGGTGATCACGCTCGTCGCCACCGCCGGTGTGGCCCTGCTCTTCACGGCCTCGGAGCTCATCCTCTTCGAGGCGAAGGCCCGCAAGTTCCCTCGGTTCGTGCCCGGCGCGCCGGCCGGCGTCCAGGTCGGGCCGGTGTGTCTGTCGACCCAGGCGGACGGCGTGTGCCAGGGCGCGGCCGGCAACCTCGCGCTCGGCGGCGCGATCATCTCCTGGCACTCGATCATCCTCGTGGCCGTGCTCGTGACCGCGGCCGTGCTCCTCGCCCTCTTCTTCCGCACGCCGCCCGGGGTCGCGCTGCTGGCCACCGCCCAGGAGCCGTTCGCCGCCGAGCTGCACGGCGTGAGCGTCCGCGCCATGTCCGCCATCGCCTGGGGGACCGCCGGCGCCTTCGGTGCCGTCGCCGGGATCCTCGGCGCCGGCGTGTACGAGCAGCTCACGCCCGGCTTCATGACGACGACCTTCCTCATCCCCGCGATCGTGGCGGCCGTCCTCGGCGGGATCACCTCGATGGTCGGCGCGGTGATGGGAGGGTTGCTGCTCGGCGTCACCGTGAGCCTGGCCAACTCGTTCGTCCTGTCGTACGACCTCACGAGCGTGCTGCCGGGCCCGCCGCAGATCGCGACGTTCGCCGTGCTCCTGCTCGTGCTGCTGCTGCGGCCCCGCGGGCTGCTGGGCAAGGAGGCCTGATCATGAGTGCGCCACCAACCGTGACCACCACTGCGGTCCCGCCCGCCACCGAGTCGCCGTCGACCACGGGTGTGTCTGTGCCGGCGCTCGGGCGGCGCCTGCCCGGCGGTCGGGGCCTGTACGCCCGGATCGTCGTGCTCGGCGTCCTCGGCCTGCTCGTGCTGGCCTCGCCGCACCTCGTCGGGGCAACCAGCGTGAACATCGTCGCGAAGGCGGCGGTGTTCGGGATCATCGCCCTCTCCATGAACGTGCTGATGGGCTACGTCGGGCAGGTGTCCCTCGGCCATCAGGCCTTCGTCGGCGTCGGCGCGTTCGCCGCCGGCTTCGCGATCACCGAGCTCGGGCTGCCCTGGAGCTTCGGGATCGTCGTCGCCGTCCTCGTCGGCGTGGTGTCGTCGCTGCTGCTCGGGGCCATCGCCCTGCGGATCCGCGGCTTCTACTTCGCGATCGTGACCATCGCCTACGGCCTGTTCGCCCAGGAGGTCATCTTCAACATCCGGGCGATCACCCGCGGCGGCGCCGGCATGCCCGCTGCCCGACCGGGCTGGGCGAGCGGCGACATCACCTACGTCTACGTGACCTTCGCGGCGCTCGCGCTCGTGTGGCTCTTCGACTGGCGGCTCACCGCGAGCAAGGCCGGGCGCGCCATCCAGGCGCTTCGCGACGACGAGCGGGTCGCCGCCTCGTGGGGCATCAACGTCAAGGCCTACACCCTGCTGGCCTTCGCGATCTCCGGGGGCATGGCCGGGCTGGCCGGTGGGCTGTTCGCCTCGATCGAGCAGCTCGTCTCGCCGATCACCTTCAGCTTCTCGCTCGCGCTGACGTTCGTGCTGATGACCGTCGTCGGGGGACTGCGGTCCCGGCCGGGCGTCGTCATCGGCGGCATCGTGTTCGCGACGCTGCCCACCCTGCTCGAGCGCGCCCACCAGCACTGGTCGTGGTGGCCCTTCACGTCCCTGTGGGAGCCGCTCATCGGGGCGGTCCTGCTGCTGGCCACCCTCATCAAGTTCTCCGGCGGCATCGCGGAGCAGCTCGCCGGCCCGCTGCGCTGGCTCAGCTTCAAGCCGTTCCACGAGGACGGTGAGGTCACCGTCGGCGGCGGCGCCGGGGGAGGGAGCATGGGCGCCCGTCCGTGACCGCCGCCCGGCCCACCCACTCCGTCAGGGAGACGACAGCATGTCCGTCCTGAGCGCTGACAACATCTCCATCCGCTTCGGTGGCCTGCAGGCCCTCGACTCGGTGACGTTCAACGTCAACGAGCACGAGATCGTCGGGCTCATCGGCCCGAACGGGGCCGGCAAGACGACGTTCTTCAACTGCGTCACCGGCTTCTACACGCCCGACACCGGGGACGTGTTCATCGGTGACCACCGTGTCACGGACCTGCGTCCCGACCAGCGCACCCACCTCGGCCTCGGCCGGACCTTCCAGCAGGTGGGGCTCGTGCGGTCGTTCACGGTGCTCGAGAACCTGCTCGTCGCCCAGCACCAGAAGGTGCGCTACGGCACCGGCGCGGGTCTGCTCGGCCTGCCCTGGAGCCTCGGCGAGGAGCGGCAGATGCGCCACCGGGCCATGGAGGTCCTCGACTACCTCGGTCTGGCGCATCTCGCCGCCCGCTCGCTCGGTGGCCTCTCCTACGGGATGCTGAAGCAGGTCGAGGTTGCCGCGGTCATCGCCACCGACCCCGAGGTGCTCATGCTGGACGAGCCGCTCGCCGGCCTCGGGCCCGAGGAGTCCGAGGAGTTCGGGGAGCGTCTCCTGCAGATGCGCAGCGAGCTCGGGCTCACCCTCGTCGTGATCGAGCACCACGTGCCCTTCATGCTCCGCGTCTGTGACTACCTCTACGTCCTGAACTTCGGGAAGCTGCTCGCCGAGGGCAAGCCCGACGCCATCCGCACGAACACCGCCGTCGCCGAGGCATACATGGGCGAGGGCGCCGCCACGCTCTCCTAGGAGGAGACCCATGGCATCCCACGAGCACGCGCGCGAGGCCGACACCCGACCGTCCGACGGCGAGCCGTCGCCCTTCAGCCGCGAGGGCGAGGCCGGCCGCGAGCCGGCCTCGGCGCCCGCGGCCGAGACCACCACGACGATGCCGGCGGCCACGGTGGCCGAGACCACCACGACGGCCGCGTCGGACGGGGAGGAGCCCGGCCCGCTGCTGGTCCTCGAGGGCGTGCGCTCCGGGTACGGCTCGCTGCCGGTGCTGCACGGCGTCTCCACCGCGGTCAACCGGGGAGAGACCGCCGTCCTGCTCGGCCTCAACGGCGCCGGCAAGACGACGACGGCGCTGAACATCTGCGGGGCGCTCGGGACGTGGGAGGGATCGATCCGCTTCGACGGCGCGGACATCACCCGCTGGCAGCTGCGGCGATGCGTCTCCGAGGGGATCGTGATGGTGCCCGAAGGCCGGCGCGTGTTCCCCGACCTCTCCGTGGACAAGAACCTCCAGATCGGCGCCTGGTCGCAGCGCAAGCTCCCCGACTGGTTCGAGCAGCAGCGCGAGCGGGTCTTCGACTACTTCCCCCGCCTGCGCGAGCGTGTGGACCAGCTCGCCGGGACACTCTCGGGCGGCGAGCAGCAGATGCTCGCGATCGCCCGCGGGCTGATGGCCCGCCCGAAGCTGCTCGTCATCGACGAGGCGTCGATGGGGCTCGCCCCGGTGATCGTCCACGACGTGTTCGAGATCGTGCACCAGATCAACGCCGACGGCGTCACGGTGTTCATGATCGAGCAGAACGTGAGCGCCCTCGACGTGGCTGACGTCGGGCTCGTCATGGAGCAGGGCCGCATCGTGAAGGAGCTGCGCGGCGACGCGCTGCGCGACCGCACCGAGATCAGCTCGGTGCTCATGGGCTGAGGCACCTCGCGCCGGCCGCCGGCCGGCGTTGCCATCCGGCCGGCGTTGCCATCCCACCCCGAGGGGCCCGCCGCCACCGGCGGGTCCCTCCTCCCGCGCCCCACCCGGCCCCCCTCCCGACAACCGCGAGATGCCGCGCGTTGCGCTGGTGCCGAGCCGCCGCCGCGCGGCGAGCAGAAACCGTCGTATGCGCCGGTTCCGGGGGGGCGCGCGGCGTCGGCTGCGGGCGTGTGCTCTCAGAAACCGTCGTATGCGCCGGTTCCGGGGGGGCGCGGCGTCGGCTGCGGGCGTGGGCTCTCAGAAACCGTCGCATGCGCCGGTTCCGGGGGGGCGCGGCGTCGGCTGCGGGCGTGTGCTCTCGCTAGAAACCGTCGTGTGCGCCGGTTCCGGGGGCGCCGCGTCCGTGAGCGAAACCGTCCCGACACGACGGCGGGCGCCCCGTTCGGGGCGCCCGCCGTGGGGGAGAGGAAGCCGCGTCAGGCAACCGCGTCCGTCTTCGGCTCGCAGATGCGGCACGGGGCCAGGCCGCGCTCGCGGGCGGCGTCCGGCGACATGACCTGCAGGTCGGCGCGGGATGCGATGAGGCGGCAGTCGGGGCGGTGGTAGCTCGTGCGGCCAGCGACGATGCGATCCCCGTCGCTCGGGACGGCCGTCGGCCCGGTACCGACGCCGCTGGCGACGATCTCGCTCATCTCCTCGAGCTTGGCGCTGATCTCGACGGTGGCGCGCCGGAGCTCCTGCACGACCACGAGGGCGAGCCCGCCGGCGATGAGCCCCATGCCCGCCAGCCCGCCGGAGATGACGTAGGGGAGCTGGCCCGGCACGTAGTCGATCCCCGCGGCGCCGTTCCAACCCAGCACGAGAAGCAGGAAGCCGCCCACGAGCATCCCGACGGCGATGTAGGTCGTGTTCTTCGACCAGCCCTTCATGGTGTCTCTTCCTTGTCCGTTGTGGTGGTCTCGGGTCGACGCGTTGCAGGACGGCTGCGATGACAGCGCCGCCCCGAAAAGGTGCCGCGACCGCGGTGTCGAAAGCGGGCCGTGGCGACGGGCCGCGCACACCCATCATTTCGACGGGAGGGGGCGGTTCTCCTGCTCTGGACAACGATCCGGCGCCCCGCGAGTGACGAGACCATGACCGCGAAGTTGCGATGCTGAGGGCGCTGGCTACCATGGCCTTTCCGCCGATCGGCAACGGGAGGCGGAACTGGGCCAGGTGCCCCTCCGGTTTGCACTCCGGAGCGTGCGCGGTACAGTACGGCCCGCGCGAACGGCGCTCGCCTCGCGGCGAGGCACTCGCTTCTTGAAAATGCACAGAACACCGCGAAAACGGCGTTTTGACAGCATCCATCGGGTCGCGTACCGTTCGCAACCCTCCGGCGCTCCGCTCACCTCGAGCAACGCGCACGGAATTGACACACGAACACCGCGCAGGGCACACTCCGAGTCGGAGCCCAGCGCTCAGCGCGGTGGGTTTGACCGGTTACTCCCTGCAAGCTAGAGTTCGCACTCCGGCTGCAAGAGCAACCGGCACAGCGGATGCGCCCTGGAAGCCGACCCCGAAGCGACCTCACCGGTCGTGGTGGGCGGGACCCCGGGCCCGCAGAACCGCTCCTTGAAAACTGCACAGCGTGCCAAAAGTCAGTGTCGCCACGACGCGAGTCGTGGCACCCCCGTCGACCAGGACGCACCTTCGGGTGCCGAAAGGTCGCGGAGTTTTACCCCTTAATAAGGGATTCCGAATAGGCCGTCGTCAGGACGGCCATAAACGGACTCTCCAATGATCGTCAATGCCGTTACTGGTAATGCGATCTCTCAACGGAGAGTTTGATCCTGGCTCAGGACGAACGCTGGCGGCGCGTTTAACACATGCAAGTCGAGGGACGAAGCGACCCTTCGGGGTCGTGGAAACCGGCGAACGGGTGAGTAACACGTGAGGAACCTACCCTGGACTCCGGGATAACCCGAGGAAACTCGGGCTAATACCGGATATCCCTGTCGGATCGCATGATCTGACAGGGAAAGCTCCGACGGTCCAGGAGGGTCTCGCGGCCTATCAGCTTGTTGGTGAGGTAACGGCTCACCAAGGCGACGACGGGTAGCTGGAGTGAGAGCTCGATCAGCCACACTGGGACTGAGACACGGCCCAGACTCCTACGGGAGGCAGCAGTGGAGAATCTTGCACAATGGGCGAAAGCCTGATGCAGCGACGCCGCGTGAGGGAAGACGGCCTTCGGGTTGTAAACCTCTTTCAGTGGGGAAGAAGCGAGAGTGACGGTACCCACAGAAGAAGCCCCGGCCAACTACGTGCCAGCAGCCGCGGTAATACGTAGGGGGCAAGCGTTGTTCGGAATCATTGGGCGTAAAGCGCGCGTAGGCGGCCCAGTAAGTCGGTTGTGAAAGCCCGGGGCTCAACTCCGGAATTGCGTCCGATACTGCTGGGCTTGAGGAAGGTAGAGGAGAGTGGAATTCCCGGTGTAGCGGTGGAATGCGCAGATATCGGGAGGAACACCAGCGGCGAAGGCGGCTCTCTGGGCCTTACCTGACGCTGAGGCGCGAAAGCGTGGGGAGCGAACAGGATTAGATACCCTGGTAGTCCACGCCGTAAACGATGGGTGCTAGGTGTGGGGACTTGTTCACAGTTTCCGTGCCGTAGCTAACGCGTTAAGCACCCCGCCTGGGGACTACGGCCGCAAGGCTAAAACTCAAAGGAATTGACGGGGGCCCGCACAAGCGGCGGAGCATGTGGCTTAATTCGAAGCAACGCGAAGAACCTTACCTGGGCTTGACATACACCGTTCAGCTGCAGAGATGCAGTGGGTTCGTCCGAGGTGTACAGGTGGTGCATGGCTGTCGTCAGCTCGTGTCGTGAGATGTTGGGTTAAGTCCCGCAACGAGCGCAACCCCTGTCCTATGTTGCCAGCAGTTCGGCTGGGGACTCATAGGAGACTGCCGGTGTCAAACCGGAGGAAGGTGGGGATGACGTCAAGTCATCATGCCCCTTATGTCCAGGGCTGCACACATGCTACAATGGCCGGTACAGAGGGCTGCGAACCCGCGAGGGGGAGCGAATCCCACAAAGCCGGTCTCAGTTCGGATTGTAGTCTGCAACTCGACTGCATGAAGTCGGAGTCGCTAGTAATCGCAGATCAGCAACGCTGCGGTGAATACGTTCCCGGGCCTTGTACACACCGCCCGTCACGTCATGAAAGTCGGTAACACCCGAAGCCGGTGGCCCAACCCGCAAGGGAGGGAGCCGTCGAAGGTGGGACCGGCGATTGGGACGAAGTCGTAACAAGGTAGCCGTACCGGAAGGTGCGGCTGGATCACCTCCTTTCTGGAGCTCTTTACTGACCGTCGTCAGCATCCGTTCGTGGTGCTCGGCGGTCGAGCTTCGTGAACCACTGACTATTCATTTTTCAGCACGCAGGACCTCCGCCTGGGGAGTCCCCCGCACCGCGCCTTCACGGGCCGGCAACGCGGAACCGGAGATGTGACCAGGCTGAAGGACCGCACTGGATTGTGGGCACGCTGTGCAGCTTTGAGGGACGCGGTTCCTCGGAAGTGGTTCACCTGTCTGTTCATTCGGAACCAGTCGACGAACTCGAGCGACCAGGCCGAGACATGAACCAGACGGGTGACGATCCTTGAGAACTCCATAGCGAGCGCGAGCATCAAATACGGCAAGTTGCAAAGGGCATACGGTGAATGCCTAGGCACCGAGAGCCGAAGAAGGACGTGGGAAGCTGCGATAAGCCCTGGGGAGGAGCTAACCATCCATAGATCCAGGGATGTCCGAATGGGGAAACCCGGCTGGGGTCATGCCCAGTCAGGCCTGTCTGAACACATAGGGCAGGTACAGGTAACCCGGGGAACTGAAACATCTCAGTACCCGGAGGAAGAGAAAGAAACCTCGATTCCGTCAGTAGTGGTGAGCGAACGCGGATCTAGCCTAAACCGACAACGTGTGAAAGCTGTCAGGCGTTGCGTCGTCGGGGTAGTGGGACCGTTCCGAGAGAGCTGACACTCTCTCGAGGAGTTACAAATCGCGCGCGTAGCAGAACAGGATGGAAAGCCTGGCCGCAGACGGTAAGAGCCCGGTATGCGTAGCACGACGCGACTCCTGAACGGTATCCCGAGTAGCGCGGGGCCCGTGAAATCCCGTGCGAATCTGCGAGGACCACCTCGTAAGGCTGAATACTACTCGGTGACCGATAGTGAACCAGTACCGTGAGGGAATGGTGAAAAGTACCCCGGGAGGGGAGTGAAAGAGTACCTGAAACCGTATGCCTACAAACCGTCGGAGCAGGTCTTCGGACTTGTGACGGCGTGCCTTTTGAAGAATGAGCCTACGAGTTTGCCGTCACTGGCCAGGTTAACCCGTTGAGGGGAAGCCGAAGCGAAAGCGAGTCTGAATAGGGCGTCTAGTCGGTGGCGCAAGACCCGAAACCAAGTGATCTATCCATGGGCAGGCTGAAGCGAGGGTAAGACCTCGTGGAGGGCCGAACCGTTGTGGGTTGAAAACCGCTCGGATGACCTGTGGATAGGGGTGAAAGGCCAATCAAACTTGGTGATAGCTGGTTCTCCTCGAAATGCATTTAGGTGCAGCGTCGCGTGTTCGTTGTTGGGGGTAGAGCACTGTTTGGGCTAGGGGGCCTAAAAGCTTACCGAACTCAGACAAACTCCGAATACCAACAACCCAGAGCGCGGCAGTGAGACTACGGGGGATAAGCTCCGTGGTCGAAAGGGAAACAGCCCAGATCGCCAGCTAAGGTCCCTAAGTTGTGACTAAGTGGTAAAGGATGTTGGATCGCATAGACAACCAGGAGGTTGGCTTAGAAGCAGCCACCCTTGAAAGAGTGCGTAATAGCTCACTGGTCGAGTAATCCTGCGCCGACAATGTAACGGGGCTAAGTCACACACCGAAGCTGCGAATTTCGCGAATATACCTGGCGTATGAGAGCAGTCTCATATGTTGGGTCGCGGAGTGGTAGAGGAGCGTCGATACGCGAGTAAAGCTGCGGGGTAACCCAGTGGTGGACGCGTACCGAGTGAGAATGTAGGCATGAGTAGCGAAAGGGGAGGGAGGAACTCCCCCGCCGAATGACCAAGGGTTCCTGGGGAAGGTTCATCCGCCCAGGGTAAGTCGGGACCTAAGGCGAGGCCGAGAGGCGTAGCCGATGGACAACCGGTTGATATTCCGGTACCACCTTTATCTCGCTACAGTCGAACGCAGTGTGCTAAGGCCATCTACGGGTGGCCGACCCCGCTGTTAGTAGGCTACCGATGGGATGACGGAGGAGGCTAGGTGATCCCGGGCGTTGGTTGACCCGGGGCAAGTGCGTAGGCCGGGGGCCAGGTAAATCCGGACCCCACACAGGCTGAGACACGATGCCGACCAAATGGGAAGTCACTGATGCCATGCTCCCAAGAAAAGTCTCTAGGGAGAGGCAAGGGTGCCCGTACCCCAAACCGACACAGGTGGTCAGGTAGAGAATACCGAGGCGATCGAGTTAACTCTGGTTAAGGAACTAGGCAAATTGGCCCCGTAACTTCGGGATAAGGGGCGCCGCAGTTGGTGATGGACCTTGCGTCCTGAGCTGGCCGCGGTCGCAGTGACCAGGCCCAAGCGACTGTTTACCAAAAACACAGGAGCGTGCGAACACGTAAGTGGATGTATACGCTCTGACGCCTGCCCGGTGCTGGAACGTTAAGCGGAGGGGTTAGCTTCGGCGAAGCCCCAAAGCAAAGCGCCAGTAAACGGCGGCCGTAACTATAACGGTCCTAAGGTAGCGAAATTCCTTGTCGGGTAAGTTCCGACCTGCACGAATGGCGTAACGACTTGGGCGCTGTCTCAACCAGAGGCTCGGCGAAATTGCATTGCGAGTAAAGATGCTCGCTACGCGCAGCAGGACGGAAAGACCCCGGGACCTTTACTGTAGCTTGGTATTGGAGCTTGGTACGTCATGTGCAGGATAGGTGGGAGACTGTGAAGCTGGCACGCCAGTGCTGGTGGAGTCGTCCTTGGAATACCACCCTTGTCGTGCTGAGTTCCTAACTTCGATCCGTTATCCGGATCAAGGACAGTGCCTGGCGGGCAGTTTAACTGGGGCGGTTGCCTCCCAAAGAGTAACGGAGGCGCCCAAAGGTTCCCTCAGACCGGTCGGCAATCGGTCGCTGAGTGTAAAGGCACAAGGGAGCTTGACTGTGAGAGTGACAACTCAAGCAGGGACGAAAGTCGGGCTTAGTGATCCGACGGTGGCGTGTGGAAGCGCCGTCGCTCAACGGATAAAAGGTACCCCGGGGATAACAGGCTGATCCTGCCCAAGAGTCCATATCGACGGCAGGGTTTGGCACCTCGATGTCGGCTCATCGCATCCTGGGGCTGGAGCAGGTCCCAAGGGTCGGGCTGTTCGCCCGTTAAAGCGGTACGCGAGCTGGGTTCAGAACGTCGTGAGACAGTTCGGTCCCTATCCGCTGCGCGCGTTGGTAACTTGACAGGAGCTGCCCCTAGTACGAGAGGACCGGGGTGGACATACCTCTGGTGTGCCGGTTGTTCTGCCAAGAGCACGGCCGGTTAGCCACGTATGGACGGGATAAGCGCTGAAGGCATCTAAGCGCGAAGCCCACCTGGAGATGAGGTTACCCACTGCTTTAAGCAGGTAAGGCCCCCAGCTAGACGACTGGGTTGATAGGCCGGAAGTGGAAGCGTGGCAACACGTGGAGCTGACCGGTACTAATAGGCCGAGGACTTGCCGTACTCGCGCTCGCGCTCGCTATGGAGTTCACAGGATCCAAAGACAGCTGGATCGTTGCCCGCAACGGTCCTACAAAGCGTCAGATTTCCCGTGGTCTTAGCGGAGGGGTCACACCCGGTCACATTCCGAACCCGGAAGTTAAGCCCTCCAGCGCCGATGGTACTGCAGGGGCAACTCTGTGGGAGAGTAGGTCGCCGCGGGAGCCTTTTTCGACAACGCCGCCCACCTCGGGCGGCGTTGTCGTGTTTGTGGCCGCGTTCGCTCGCTTCGGTCGCGCCAGGACGATCCGCTCCCGATGACGAAGGACAGACAGCGATGCCAGGCAAGCAGGGCAACGGTGGAAACCGGCGGTCCGGGGGCGGCGGTCAACGCCGCGGCGGCTCAGGCAACGCTCGACGCTCCGGCGACGGCGGCGGCCGCCGTGGGACCGGCGGTCGGGGCGGGAGCAGCCGGTCGTCGCGCGAGGGGTCCGACGGGCCGTCGGGTGCCGCGTCGCAGCCGGGTCGCAGCCGTGGGGTCGGGGGCCGCACGCCCGCGGGGATCGACCGGGCCAGTCGAACGCCCGGCGCACCGCCACGGCGTCCGTCGAGCTCAGGGGTGGCTCCCCCCAAGCCGGAGATGCCACGCGACGAGGAGCCGCAGCTGCCACGAGGCGTTGAGCGCGAGATCCGCAAGCACGCCCGTCGCGACCCCGACGACGTGGCGCTCGCGCTCAGCCTCGGGTCCGACGCCATCGACCAGGAGATACCCGAGGCAGGCCTGCCCTATCTCGAGTGGGCCAAGCACGTGTGCCCGCGCTCGACCGCGATCCGGGAGACGCTCGGCGTCGCCTACTACCTGACGGAGGACTACGCCAGCGCGCTGACGGAGCTTCAGGCCTACCGTCGGCTGAGCGGCCGGCAGGACCAGAACCACGTCATCGCCGACTGTCATCGCGCGCTCGGCCGCGACGCTCGCCGTATCGCCGAGCTCGTGGAGGCCATGGCCGACGACGCGCCGAGCGACCGGTACGTGGAGGGGCTGATCGTCTGGGCCGCCACGCTCGCCGACGCCGGTGACGTGGCGGCCGGGCAGGCGGTGCTACGCCCCCGCCTCGCCGTGGTCGGCGAACCCAGCTCTCCCGAGGATGCGGACGTGCGGCTCTGGTATGCGGCCGGCGACCTGGCCGAGCGCGCCGGTGACCGACAGCGAGCCATCGAGTGGTTCGAGCGAGTCCTGTCGGCGGACGCCGACAGCTACGACGCCGGCGCTCGGATCGCGTCCCTGCGGGATCAGTGACCGACGGTGCGAGGCGTTCCCTGACCCGTCGGCATCATCGGGGGGCAGGGGGTGCCGTGCGTCGCTCCACCTGGGCCAGCTCGCCCTCGATGATTCCGATGCGACGGTCGAGATCGTTGACGGCCGCGTGGGAGTAGAAGGTGCCCTGCTCGACGAGCTGTGCAACGACGCGCGCCTGCAGGACCAGGAAGCCGAGGGCGAGGAGCAGCAGCACCGTGAGGACCGCGGTGAGGATCGCGAGGTCCCGGTTGCCGCTCGCGAACAGGCGGTAGGTCATGCCGATGGTGAGGCCGACCCCGGCACCGGTCGCGCCGGCAACCACCGTGGAGGCCGTCCGCAGCTGATCCGGGGTCAGTATCCGTTCGGACCAGGGAGTGATCGACCGGTACGGCATGATGTAACCCCTCGCGTTCCCACGGCGCTGCCCGCACGCAGCGTAGCGTGTGCCCCGCTCAGTGAGGCCGCGTTGTGGACGGAGACGGCATCACCCGACGGGCGTCAGCGTGCCGTCGTCTCGGCGCGTGAAGTAGCGGATGAGGCCGGCGGCGTTCGACTCGAAGCCGGAGAGGAGCTCGAGCCGGCGCGCGGCGTCCGGGTCGTGCTCGAGCGCCGAGGCGTCGATCTCGTCCTGGAAGCGCTGCCGGAGCGTCTCGGCGACATGGTCGAGCTCGCTCGACTCGTGGTAGGCCGCCTCCGCCGTCTCGGCCCACAGGCGCAGGCGCTCGTCCGCCTCGTCGAGCGCCTCGAGCGGTGGGTCGACCGCCCCGTAGTGCGCCAGGTAGAGGCGCTCCGGTCGGCGCTGCCGATAGCGGTCGATCGACTGGAGCGCGGCGTCGAGATGGAAGTCGGCCGGCGGCGTGGCGGGCCGGATGTGCTGCATGCCCGGCAGCCGGACGCCGACGGAGTCGCCGGAGAAGATGGCGCCGGTCTGGCTGTCATGGACCCCGACATGGTGCTTCGCGTGCCCCGGTGTGTAGAGCAGCTCGAGGGTGCGTCCACCGCCGAGGTCGAGGACGTCCCCGTCCTCGACGCCCCGGATCCTCGGGGCGTCGATCGGCGTGCAGGCCCCGTACACGCTCGCGAACAGCGGCCCGTACACCTGCTCCGCCGAGGCGTTCAGCCGCGACGGGTCGCTGAGATGGCGGGCGCCGACCTCGCTGACGACCACGGTCGCGTTCGGGAAGGCCGCCGCCACGTCGCCGGCCCCACCGGCATGATCCAGGTGGATGTGTGTCAGGACCAGGTAGGCCAGGTCGTCGGGATCCATGCCGAGCGCACGCAGCCCCGCGATGACGTTGTCGATGGCGAGCGCCGGCCCGCACTCGATGAGGGCCGGTCGGGGGGCGGGCAGCACGTATCCGGCGGTCACGCTCGTCATCCCACCGGTCAGCGTGTCGATGGCGAGCACGCCGTCCTCGAGGGTCTCGACCGGCGGTGCGCCCGTCGGTGGCCGCTCCAGCCCGTCCGTCTCGTCGGCTCCCATCGCGACTCCTCGAGTGCTCGCAGGTGCGAGCCAGCCATGGTAGTGGCCGCTGCCGACCGACGACCGCGACCGCGCCACGACCGCGCGCCACCGCGGGCACTCACGTCAGGACGTTGTCGTCCTGGTCCGGGTCCTCCTCCTGGGTCGGGTCGTCCTCCACCGACGGGCGTTCACCCGGCATCCCGAGGTGGACGATCGCGTCGCCGGGGGTGACCAGCGGCAGGGTGGTGGCGCCGATGACCACGCCGTCGTCCGGGCTCTCCACCGTGGCCCGCTCCGCACCGAGCGGGCTCGTCGTCGTCCACAGGGGCTGTCCCGTCACGACCGACTCGCCAGGAACGACGTGCAGGTCGATGATCCCGCCGCGCTCGGCCCGCACCCAGCGCGACTCGTGCATCACCGTCGGCGGAGACGGCGGGGGCGCCGGCCCCTCCTCGATCATCCCGAGGTGCGCCAGCAGGCGGAGCACCCCGTCGACGGCGATCTCGACGACCTCCGGCTCGAAGCGCAGTGCCTCGCCGCCCTCGAACGTGAGGACCGGCACGGCCATGTCCTGCGCCACCTCGCGCAGCGAGCCGTTGCGCAGCGACGCGTCGAGGACGTAGGGCGCCCCGAACACACCGGCGAGCGCGAGGGCGACCCGGTCGCTGGTGTCGATGCGCAGCTGCGGCACGTTCGTGCGTCGGTTGGCGGCCGTGTGCAGGTCGACGCCCGCGTCGCTGCCGGTGACCACCTCGTCGATGACCAGCCGGGCGATACGGGCGGCCGTGGAGCCGCTGTAGGAACCCGGGAACGACCGGTTCAGGTCGCGCCGGTCCGGCAGGTAGCGCGAGTGGAGCTGCGCCCCGAGGACGTTCACGATCGGGACGAGCACGAGGACACCGCCGAGGCGCGAGGGATCGAGGCGGCCGAGCAGCTCACGGCAGACGGCGGTCCCGTTCAGCTCGTCGCCGTGCACGGCGGCGGTGACGAACACCTTCGGACCGTCGGCTGCGCCGTTCAGCACCGCCATCGGCAGGGTCGTCCGGTCGCCCGTGTAGGACTCGGACGCGAGGGGCGCCACGTCGATCCGCTGTCCCGGCGACACGTCCACGCCGGCCACCGTGATGGTCCGGTTCACGACGGCGTCCCACTGTCCCGCCGCGGCGGACGGGGGGAGTGGAGGTAGCCGCGGGCGGGGTCCACCAGACAGTGGCCCTGCAGCGTGAGCCGGCCGAGCAGCATGCGGAAGTTCATCCCCGTGCGGTCGGTGATGGTGATGTCGGCGGTCGTGTCCACCGGCCCGCACACGATCCGGGTCCGCACGACCGGGCGGAGCTCCGACTTGGCACCGGTGTCGCGCACCTTCTTGTAGCCGACGACGCGCTCGGTGATGTGGTGCGAGTTCGGGTCGTCGCGGCTGCCCACGAGCAGCTCGAGCCGGACGACCGGCAGCGGCTGCCCCTCGTGCTCGTGCTCGTCGACGACCGTGTACGACTCGACGTGCAGCGCGCTCGACCGTGCGCCCGTGTCGAGCTTCACGCGCAGCCGCCGCACGCCCCAGTCGGGCAGCGCCGCATGCTCCTTCCAGCCGAGAACCGGCAGTGCATGCTCGCTCACGACGTCAGGCCCTCCTGCCGGGCGTCCCCGACGACGCGCAGGATCTCGCGGACGACCGCGCCCGGCGCCTCCACCGGCAGGACGTGGGTCGCGGACGCGACCTCGATGAGCCGTGCACCGGGTACGGCCGCGGCCATCCGACGCGCGATCCGGCGGGGCGTCATGCCGTCCCGCTCGCCGGCCAGCACGGTGGTGGGGACCGCGACCGTCGGGAGCACGTCGGCGGCGCTGTGCTCCTGCATCGCCCGGAAGAGACGGAGCATCACCGCCGGGTCGAGGCTCGCCGCGTGGGCGAAGTACCGCTTCATGAGCGCCCGGGACGCCTGCGGCCCGGCGCCGCGGATGACCCGGGCGATCCAGTAGCCGAGGGGAGAGCGCAGCCCGGTGCGTACCACCGCCGTCGTCAGGGCCGGGGCCGGCCAGGTCGCGAGCTCGAGCAGGGGGAAGACGAGCGTGCCCGGGTTGCGGCCGAGGAGGGTGCCGAGCGGGTGCTCGTAGGCGCCGGCGACCGCGACGAGCCCGATGACGCGTTCGGGCGCGCGGCGGATCGTCTCGAGTGCGACCTGCACCCCGAAGCTGTGACCGACGACCACCGCCCGTTCCGCGCCGGCGGCGTCGAGGACGGCGACGAGATCGCGGGCGCAGGAGGAGACGGTGATCTCCTCCGGGTTCGCGGGCGGGTCCGACCTGCCATGGCCGCGGTAGTGCCAGCGAACGACCCGGACCTGCTCGGCGAGCGGACCCCAGACCTCGTCCCAGTAGAGGTCGTCGCACGCGATCCCGTTGGTCAGCACCACCACCGGCGCTCCTGCGGGCCCGTCGGCCCGCCAGGCGATCGCGGTCCCGTCGTGTGACGCGGCGCGCCGCCATCCCTGCTGCAGGTACGGGCTGCGATGCGCCGTCGGGGTCGTCGCAGCTGGGCTCGGCACGGTGCGGTGTCCTCGGGCGGGTGTGGCGGGCCACCCTAGTGTCGCACCTCGGTCGCCGGTCAGTCCGCCAAGGGCCGCAGGACGAGGCCGGTCCGCGGCTTCGGATGGAACGACGTTGACTTCGGTGGCATGCGCACGCCGTCCTCGGCGGCGCGCCAGACCGCCTCGAGCGGCACCGGGCGGACCAGGAACACGGCGTCGTGGCTGCCGGCGGCGACGTCGGCGGCTGCGGCCTCGGCGTCGGGCGTGTAGTAGAGGTCCTCGATGCGGTCGGGCACGTCGAGCAGGTCGCGCAGCAGCGTCTGCAGGAGCGTGACCGTCAGCCCCCGCAGCATGCGCGGCGTCGTGGCCGGCACGAGCTGCGCGAGCCGGCCAGGCCGGACGTGCCAGACCCCCGACCGGGTCAGCACGGCGAACCCGTCCTCTCCTGGCTCCTCGAGGGACGCGAGCGCGGCCGGGACCCCGGCGGGGTCGCCCGGTGCCGGCACCCGCCGGAGCACCGCGCCGTGCCCCGACAGCCGCTGCTGCCAGTCGTCCGGAAGGCGTCGGACCTGCCGGTGCATGGCGCGCAGCCGGGGGCCGTCGTCACGACCGACGAGGTAGGTGAGGATCGCGTCGGCGCCGGGCTCCTGCCCGTCCGTCGCATGCTGGTGCCGTAGCGCCGAGGTGTAGCGGTGGTGGCCGTCGGCGAGCAGCACCCGCACGTCGGCCAGCGCCTCGGTCACCGCTGCGGCGTCACCGGCGTCGTCGTGCCGCCACAGCCGGTGGGTGATGCCCTCCTCGTCGCGGAACGCGGCGAGCGGCGGACGGGCCCGGGCACCGGCGAGCACCTGCTCGACGGCGTCGACCCGGTCGGCGTAGATACCGAAGACCGGAGAGAGGTTCGCCCGGAGCGTGCGCAGCAGGTGCAGGCGGTCGGCCACCGGCTCCGGGTAGACGTGCTCGTGGGGCAGGACCACCCCGTCGTCGAAGGGCACGAGCGTCAGGGCTGCGAGGAGGCCGATCTGGGCGTGGGGGTGCCCGCCACCTGTCGTCTGCTCGTACGCGTAGAGCGCCGGGACGGGATCGCGGTGCAGGATCCCGTCGCGCCGCCACCGCCGATAGGTGTCACCGGCGGCGGCGTACCGGCTCGACGCCCCGTCGTCGCCGCCCCCGAGCGGACGTTCGAGGCGGACGACGTTGTAGGGGCTGGCGGCGTGCAGGCGACGCTGCGTCGCCGGGTCGATGGCGTCGTAGGGCGGGGCGGTCAGCGCCGCGAGATCACCGTCACCGACCGTCTCCCCGTAGCGCAGCCCACGGAAGGGGGCGACCTGCACCATCGGGGCCTCCATCGCACGGGGTCGGACGGGACGACGACGGTAATCCTGGTGGGCCGTGCCTGCTCGCTGCCACTAGGCTGCCGCCCCCATGGCCATCATCGACCGCTATGCCGGGTTCGTCATCGACCTCGACGGCGTCGTGTTCCGCGGGAGCGAGCCCGTGCGGTCCGCGGCCGGGCTCCTGCGCCGCCTCCAGCGTCTCGGCGTCCCGGCCGTCTTCGTGACGAACAACTCCACGCGCACGCCCCAGGAGTGGGTGACGACCCTCGAGCGGGCGCGTATCCGGATCGCGGCCGACCGCATCCTGACGAGCGCCGACGCGACGGCGCGGCTGCTTGCGGACGACCCGTCCGCGCGCTGCTTCGTCGTCGGCGAGTACGGCCTCGCGACGGCCCTGCGGCGCGCAGGGCTCGTGCTCGTGGAGTCGGCGGCGGACGCGGACACCGTGGTCGTCGGCTGGGACCAGCACCTCACCTTCGCGAAGCTGAAGGAGGCCACGCTCGCGATCGCACGGGGCGCCCGGTTCGTCGGCACGAACCCCGACCCCATCTATCCCGGCCACGACGGGCCCTGGCCGGGAACGGGCGCAACGCTCGCGTTCCTGCGTGAGGCCACCGGCGTGGCGGCGGAGGTCGTCGGCAAGCCCCAGAGCCCCCTGTTCGAGCTCGCGGGGGAGCTCCTCGACGTTGACGGGCCCATCCTCGTCGTCGGCGACCAGGTGGAGACCGACGTCATCGCGGCGAACCGGATGGGGTGGGACTCGGCGCTCGTCCTGTCCGGGGTGGCGGACTGGTGGTCGCTCGTCGGGGCGGCGGTGCAGCCGAGCTGGGTCGTGCCCTCCCTCGGCGACCTCGACGGGCCCGAGCCGCCGATCGTGCGGCCGGCACGCGAGGCCGACCTCAGCAGCATCCGCTCGATCCTGGCCTCGGCGGGACTCGACGCGTCGCAGGCCGCCCGACGGCTTCGCGAGACGCTCGTCGCGGTCGGGCCGGACGACGTGGTGGTCGGGACCGCGGCCTGGGAGATCGTCGACCGCGCCGGTCACCTGCGCGGGATCGCGGTGGCACCGCACGAGCGCGGGCACGGCACCGGCTCGCACCTCGTCGTGCGGGCCCTCGACGCGCTGCAGCGCGCGGGCGTCCAGTGGGTCTACCTGCTCACGCCGGGAGCCGACATGCTGTTCGAGAAGCTGGGCTTCTGGCGGGTGCACCGCGACCGCGTCCCCGAGGAGATCCTCTCCACCGCGCAGTTCGGTGCCGCTGCATCCGGCAGCGTGGCCCTGCTGCGCCGGCTCACCCCGACGCGCCCGACCGGTGCGCCCGCGCGGTAGCCATGCCCCCGGGGCCCCTTGCCGAGCCACGCCTCAGCGGCCGGTGGCGCCCCGGGCGGCGCGCCCGTCGGCCAGCAGCCACACGAGCACGATCCCGGCGAGGAACCCGCCGACGTGAGCGACGTAGGCGACGCCCTCCCCGGCGGCCGGGTTCGAGGAGCTGAACACCTGCAGCACGAACCAGAGCCCGAGCACGACGAAGGCGGGCAGCGTCACGATCGCGAAGATGAGGAACCACCCGGCGATCCGGGCGCCGGGCACGATCGGGGCCAGCAGGTAGAGGGGGAACGGCACGTAGGTGTGCACCCGCGCGCGGGGGAAGAGCACCAGATAGGCGCCCAGCACGGCGGCGATCGCCCCGGAGGCGCCGAGCAGGGGGGTGACGGCACTCGCGTTCACCACGGCGAACGCGTAGGTGGCCACGAGCCCACCGACGACGTAGAAGACGACGAAACGGCCATGCCCGAGCCGGTCCTCCACGTTGTTCCCGAACACCCACAGGAACAGCATGTTGCCGAGCAGGTGCGTCAGGTTCGCATGCAGGAACATGGCTGTGAACGCCGACACGATGACCGACTTCTGGCCGACGAGGGCGGCGCAGCGGCCGAGCGTCTGGCTCAGCACCGCATCGGGCAGCTGGGTCAGGGAGAGCAGCTCGCGCGGCACGGCCGCCCACCGCCACAGGAAGGCGAGCTCCTGGCACCCGCCGCCGGTCGGCTCGAGCAGGAAGTAGGTGGCGATGTTCGCGATGACGAGCGCGCCCGTGACGAACGCCCGGCGCCGGGTCGGGTTGTCGTCCGCGACGGGCAGGACCATTCAGCCGCCCCCGCGCGGCCCGGGCCGGACACGGGCGGCCCCGCCGCTCACAGCACCGCCCGGAGGCGGAGCAGGTCGGTCATGCTCGCGTCCAGCCGCACGCGGTTCGTGGCGTAGGCCCGGGAGAAGTCCAGCTCGCCCCGTGCCAGCGCCAGCAGGTCCTCCGAGCCCACCTCGATCCGGATGTCGGCACGGTCGGCGGCGCCCGGGTGCAGCTCGCCGATCCTCCCGTTGCGCCAGTGGGCGTGGTAGACGAGCCCGAGATCGGGACACTCGGCCTCGATCGTGCGTCGGCTCGGCAGCATCGAGCGGTAGCTCGGGTCGACCCGCTCGAGGCGTCGCATGAGGTCGAGGATCGTGGCCTCGACCTGCTTCTCGCTCGCCACCGCTCCTCCTTCGCGACAGTCGGCGGTCGGACGCAGACGCCCGTCGACGGTCGCGGAGCCTGCGGCCGGACCGTGGCCGCCACCGCATCGCATGGGGGTGCACCGAGAGGCGCGGCGGAGCGTCGGACACTGCAGCGGCAGGACGTTAGCAGGGCGGCCCTGGCGGTAGCGTGACGCGACCCGAGCCGGAGACCGCATGCGCCGCTTCACGCCGGACGTCGCCGACGAGCCGCTCGAGGGCGTCTACCGCGACCTGGTGATCCCCGCAGGCGGGCCACAGCGCCCCCATGTCTTCCTCGGCATGGTCATGAGCGCCGACGGGGCGGCCAGCGTCGGCGATCTGACCGCCGGGCTGGGCGGCGACGCCGACCGGGTGGCGTTCCGTCGGCTGCGGGAGCACGCCGACGCGATCCTCGTCGGCGCCGGAACCGTCCGCGCCGAGGGCTACGGGCCGGTCGTTCGCCGGGACGACGCGGCGGCGCGACGCATGGCCCGCGGGGCGCCGCCCGTCGCCCGTCTGGTCGTCGTCTCTGGACGCGTCGACCTCGACCCGGGCGCACGGCTGTTCGCGGACCCGTCGAACCGTCCGCTGCTGCTCGTTCCGCGCGATGCGCCGGGGGACCGGCTGGCGGCGCTCGCCGGGGTCGCCGAGATCGTCGTCGCCGGCGACGGCGGTGAGGTGGACCTGCCTGCCGCGCTGCGCGAGCTCGCCGACCGGGGCGTGTCGCGGCTGCTGTGCGAGGGCGGCCCGCGGCTGAACGGGCGGCTGCTCGTCGCCGGCCTGGTCGACGAGCTGTTCCTCACGGTGGCGCCGATGCTCGTCGGCGGACCGGCACAGCGCATCGTCACGGGGGCGGTCGCGCCGGGGGCGCAGGCGCTCGAGCTCGTCGAGGGCCGCCACCACGGCGGCGAGCTGCTGCTGCGCTACCGGGTCGTCAACGGATCACCAGGTACCTGACCTCCGGGTGCCCGGCCTCGGACGCCGGGCGCGGACGGCTGACGTCACCGTCGGGCCGCCGCCGGACGCTGCTAGGCTCGACACGCGCCGGTTCACGGCATCAGCAGACAAGGGGAGACGACAATGAACAGCGCCGTGCAGCGGTACGTCGAAGCTGCGTCGGGCCTCACGAACATCACGAAGGCACGCGCCGAGAAGATCGTGCGCCAGCTCGTGAAGCAGGGCGAGGCAGCGGCGGACCAGGCCGGCGACCTCGTCGAGGAGCTCCTCGACCGCCAGCGACAGAACCGCGACGCTCTCTCGGGGATGGTGCGGACCGAGACCCAGCGGGCCATCAAGGCGATGGGGTTGGCGACGAACGACGACGTGGACCGGCTGAAGAAGCAGGTCAACGACCTCAAGCGGGAGCTGACCGCGGCGCAGAAGGCCGCCGGCTCGTCGGGGGCCCCGGCGAAGAAGACGTTGACGGCGGCCAAGAAGACCGCGAAGAAGACGGCGGCCAAGAAGACCGCGAAGAAGACGGCGCCCGCGAAGAAGGCGTCGACCGCGAAGAAGACGACCGCGAAGAAGTCGAGCGCGAAGAAGGCGGCGAAGAAGACCGCGGCGAAGAAGACCACGAAGAAGACGACCGGCGGGAGCTCCTCGTGACCGACGGGACGGAGCCCCGGCCGGCGTCCGCGCCACCGGGCGACGACGCGCTGGGCGAGGTCCGCGCGCGTCTCGAGCAGCTCGACGAGGTCCCCCTCGCCGAGCGTCCCGCGCTGTTCGAGTCCGCCCACGAGGCCCTCGTGGCCGAGCTGAACGCGCTCGAAGAGGTCTGAGCACGGGCAAGCAGCGACGCCGTCGCCTGGACGCGGAGCTGGTGCGCCGTGGCCTCGTCGCTTCGCGTACCGAGGCGCAGGAGGCGATCCGCGCCGGACTCGTGACGGTCGACGGCGCCCCGGGGCTCAAGCCGGCGACGCAGGTCCACGCCGGGCAGGCGCTCGGTCTCGAGGCGCCGCCGCGGACGTATGTCAGCCGGGGCGGCGAGAAGCTCGCCCACGGGCTCGAGGCGTTCGATGTCGACCCCGCAGACCGACGCTGCCTCGACGCCGGCGTGTCCACGGGCGGGTTCACCGACTGTCTGCTGCAGCACGGGGCGGCGCACGTCGTCGCGGTCGACGTCGGCTACGGCCAGGTCCACGAGCGTCTGCGCACCGACGACCGGGTCGCCATCCACGAGCGCACGAACATCCGCGACGTGACGCCCGCGCTGGTCGGCGACCCACCACCTGACCTGATCGTGTGCGACGTGTCGTTCATCGCGCTGCAGCTCGTGCTGCCCGTCCTGCGCCGGCTCGGCAGCGACGACGCCGAGGCGGTCGTCCTGGTCAAGCCACAGTTCGAGGCGGCGCGTGCGGACGTGGGCAAGGGCGGGGTCGTCCGGGACCCCACGGTCTGGCGGCGGGTGCTGTCCGAGGTGGCGGCTGCGGCTGCGGCGGTAGGGTGGCGGGGGTTCGCCGTCACCCCGTCGCCACTGCTCGGCCCGGCCGGCAACGTGGAGTTCCTCGCCCACCTCACGGTCCACGCCGCGGTGGGGGCGGGACCGGTCACGCCGCCGGAGCAGATCGAGGCGGCGGTGGCTGCGGGGGAGCGGTTGCGCGCACAGGCATGAGACCGTCAGGGAGGCGCCGTGAAGATCGGGCTGGTCGTCCACTCGGGGCGCGAGGAATCGCTCGGTGCCGCCGCCGAGGGCGCACGGCTGCTGCACGACCTCGGTGTCGACGTGGTCGTGGCGCGGCTGGGCGACGACCCCGAGCAGGTGCCGGCCCCGGTCGTCGAACCCGACGAGTTCGCGCACGGTCTCGATCTCGCCGTGTCCTTCGGCGGTGACGGAACGTTCCTGCGTGCCGCCCACCTGTGCCGAGACGACGGCGTCCCCGTCCTCGGTGTCAACCTCGGGCGGCTCGGGTTCCTGGCCGAGGTCGAGCTGGACGACCTCGGCAGCGCCCTGCGGGCCGTGGCCGCCGGGGACTACAGCGTCGAGGAGCGGTCCACGCTCGCGGTGACGATCGAGGACGAGCACGGCAACCGGATGGACGCCGGCTGGGCGATCAACGAGGTGTCCATCGAGAAGTCGGCCCGCCAGCGGCTGCTGCTCATGGACGTGTACGTGGGCGAGACCCTGTTCGCGAAGGTGCCGGCCGACGCGCTCGTCGTCGCCACCTCCACCGGGTCGACCGCCTACGCCCTCTCGGCCGGCGGACCGATCGTCTCGCCCCGGGTGGACGCGACGCTCGTCGTCCCGATCGCGCCGCACACGCTCTTCGACCGCACGCTCGTGACCGGCGTGGAAGAGCACGTGCGCATCCGGATCCTCGATCAGCAGGAGCCGGCGATCGTCAGCTGCGACGGCCGCCAGCCGGTCATCGTGCCACCGGGCGGCGCCGTCGTCGCCGTCGGCGGGGCGACACCCGTGCGCCTGGCACGCGTCGGGCTGCTCGAGTTCTACGGGCTCGTGCGACGGAAGTTCGGTCTCCACTAGCCGGGCGCCGGGCCTCGTCGGGGCGGACGCGTCCCTGTCGTACTCTGATGCCGCCCTGGACGCGCCGGGCGGTGCCCGGTGCGTGTCGATCCTTCTGACGAGGGAGCGCGACCGTGATCGAGGAGCTGCACATCAGCGGCCTCGGCGTCATCGAGGACGCGAGCCTGCGTCTGTCGCCGGGGCTCACCGTCGTGACGGGCGAGACGGGTGCCGGCAAGACCATGCTGGTCACCGCGCTGCAGCTGCTGCTCGGGGAGCGGTCGGACAGCGCGCTCGTCCGTGCCGGTGCGGAGGCCGCCCTCGTGGACGCCATCGTGGCGCCGGCCCCGCCGACCGCCTCCGAGTGGGGTGGCGGGGAGGAGCTCGTGGTCAGCCGTGAGATCCCGGCCGACGGCCGCAGCCGGGCGCGCATCAACGGCCGACTCGCCCCGGTGTCCGCCCTCGCGGAGGTGCTCGGCAGCTGGGTCGAGGTCCACGCGCAGGGGGAGCACGCGCGCCTGTCCCGGCCCGATGTCCAGCGCAACCTCCTCGACCAGTTCGCCGGCGATCCGCACGCCCGCACCCTGACGGTCTACCGGGAGGCGTACCGGGCCTGGCGGGACACGGTCGGACGCATCGACCAGCTCGAGGACGACGCCCGGGAGCGGGCACGCGAGATCGACCGGCTGCGCCACGAGGTCGGCGAGATCGCGCAGGCCCGGCTCGACCCGGACACCGACAGCCGGCTGGCCGAGGATCTCGCGCTGCTCGAGCACGCGGAGGAGCTCCACCTCGCCATGGCCCAGGCGTCCGCGGCGCTCGGCGCGGAGGGCGCCGGCGATCCGCTCGGCGTGGCCGTCGAGACGCTGCGTCGCCTGCGCCTCGAGGACCGTGACCTGGCCGACCTGCAGCAGCGGGCGGTGGGGCTCGCCGCCGAGGCGACCGACCTCGCCGCCGATCTGCGACGGTTCGGCGAGTCCATCGAGGCCGACCCGGAGCGGCTGGAGGAGTTGCGCCAGCGCCAGGTGCTGCTCACCGGGCTCGAGCGCAAGTACGGCGACGGGGTGGACGCGATCCTCGCCTACGAGCGTGACGCGGCGGCGCGGCTCTCCACGCTCGAGCAGGAGGAGACCGACGCCGCGGGCCTGCACGAGCTCGCGGCCACCCAGGAGGCCGAGGCTCGGCGCCTCGCCGCCGACGTGACCCGCGGACGGCATGCGGCGGCGGAGCGGCTCGCCGCGACCGTCACCGGCCACCTCGCCGACCTCGCGATGCCCCACGCCGCCTTCACGGTGGCGATCGAGGAGGCACCCGCGCTGGGTACGGACGGCGCGGACCGGATCACCTTCCTGCTCGCGGCGAACCCCGGTGAGCCGGCCGCACCGCTGGCCAGGGCCGCCTCCGGCGGCGAGCGGTCACGCGTGTCGCTGGCCGTCGAGGTCGCGCTCGCCGACGTGGACGACGCGCGGGTGCTCGTCTTCGACGAGGTCGACGCCGGGATCGGCGGGGCGACCGCCATGGCCGTCGGCGAGAAGCTCGCCCGGCTCGCCGCCGGCGGCCGCGACCGTGGCGGCCGGCAGGTCCTCTGCGTCACCCACCTCGCCCAGCTCGCGGCGTTCGCCGACGCGCACTACGTCGTCGAGAAGGGGCTCAGCGGGGGACGGACCGTCACCACCGGACGACAGGTCGCCGAGGACGACCGCGTCGCGGAGCTGTCACGGATGCTGTCGGGCGACGCCACCCGCGAGGCCGCCCGGCGCCATGCGCAGGATCTGCTCACGGACGCGCGGTCGCGCCGGGCCGGCTGACGGCGACTCGCCGCTGCGTCCGTCGGGTGACCAGCCCGCACGGGGCATACGGTCATGCCTCGTTGGAGCGACACGCCCGTCCGGGTACGGTCCGCGCGACATCGACTGCCAACCGGAGTGCGTGCTGCGCATGAACCGCGCCCACCACACCATCGGCCACCAGCTGGCGACCGGGAGGGGATCGGCCCGCCCGATGTTCGGCCGGCGTCGGCGCCGGCGCCGCTACAGCCTGCCGGCCGGGGTCGCGCTGCTCGGCCTCATCCTGCTCCCCGCCGCCTGGGCCGGACGCGCCGGCGGGGCGGCGCGTGCGGCGTCGGCCGCCGAGGTCCAGCGGGCCACCACGCCGCCGCCGGAGGCGGCCGCGAACACCCGTGCCTCCACCGCGCTGCCGCCGGTGTTCGCGACGCACGACGGCGTCCGGCTGGTCCTGCCCAACGAGGGCGCGCTGCTCGTCGGGTTCCACGAGGCCTCGTACCCGTCCGCGCTCGACTTCACCCCGGTCGGCGACTCCATCGCCAACGACAACCGCACGAAGTTCACCGCGCCACCCACCGACCCCGCCGGCCCGGAGTACGTCGTCGAGGCGTCGCGCGGCCGTCCGCAGGGCGCCACCTCCGCGGTCGACGTGGCGCTGCGTGCGGACCAGCCGGTCCACGCGATCGTCGACGGCGTCGTCACCGACGTGCGGCCCTACCAGCTCTACGGGAAGTACCCGGACACGCGCATCGAGATCCGGCCCGACGCGCGGCCCGACCTCCGCGTCGTGCTCATCCACGTCGTCGGCGTCCACGTCGCCGTCGGCGACCGGCTGCGTGCCGGCGAGACGCTGCTGGCCGACCATGCGAACGTCTTCCCGTTCTCGAGCCAGATCGACAACTACTTCGACCAGACGCTGCCCCCGCACGTCCACATCGAGGTGAAGGCGGCCGACGCCCCGGTCCCGGTGGGCTGACCCTCGCCGCACTAGTGCGTTGCGATACGCGTACGTGCGCGGACGCACTAGTGCGCTGCGTGGTGAGGGGGTGCGGGCGGGATCGTCCCTCGTTGCTCCCGCCGTGGGGCGCCGCTACCGTCGTGTGGGCCGCGCCCGGCGGCCTGACGTGCGGCCGATCCTGGAGGGCGCAGCCCGTGGTGAACAGCCTCGACCACCTGCCTGTCGGACCGACGACGGGTCAGCCCGTGAAGTACGTCTTCGTCACCGGCGGTGTGTCGTCGGCGCTCGGCAAGGGCATCACCGCCGCGTCGCTCGGGCGGCTGCTGACCTCCCGCGGGCTGCAGGTGACCCTGCAGAAGCTCGACCCCTACATCAACGTCGATCCGGGCACGATGAACCCGTTCGAGCACGGGGAGGTGTTCGTCACCGAGGACGGCGGCGAGACCGACCTCGACCTCGGCCACTACGAGCGGTTCATCGATCGCAACCTCCACCGCGGCTCGTCGGTGTCCTCCGGGCAGATCTGGTCGTCGGTCATCACGAAGGAGCGCCGCGGCGACTACCTCGGCAAGACCGTCCAGGTCATCCCCCACATCACCAACGAGATCAAGGACCGCATCCACGCGGTCGCCGAGGACGTGGACGTCGTCATCACCGAGGTCGGCGGGACCGTCGGTGACATCGAGGGCCTGCCGTTCCTCGAGGCGATCCGGCAGCTGCGCTTCGACGTGGGGCGCGAGAACATCTGCTACATCCACGTCGCGCTCGTGCCCTACATCTCCGCGGCCGGCGAGCTGAAGACCAAGCCGGCGCAGCACTCCGTCCGTGAGCTGCGCTCCATCGGTATCCAGCCGGACGTGCTGGTCCTGCGCTGTGATCGGGAGATCGACGAGCCGCTGCGGCGCAAGGTCGCCATGCAGTCGGATGTCGACGTCGACGCGGTCGTCGCCGCCGTCGACCGTGCCTCGCTGTACGAGGTCCCCCTCGCCATGCGCGAGGAAGGCCTCGACCGGGTGGTCGCCAAGCGCCTGCACCTGCCCGATGCCGAGCCCGACATGCGTGAGTGGGAGTCGATCGTCCGGCGCGTGTACGCCGCCCGTGAGTCGGTCCGGATCGCCATCGTCGGCAAGTACGTGGGGCTGCCCGACGCCTACCTGTCCGTCGTCGAGTCGCTGCGCCACGCCGGGATCAGGAACGGCGTCGACATCGAGCTGCGCTGGGTCTCGGCCGACGACTTCGAACCCGAGGAGGTCGAGGCGCTCCTCGGCCGCTGCGACGGCATCCTCGTGCCGGGCGGCTTCGGAGTCCGGGGCGTGGAGGGCAAGATCCTCGCCGCGCAGTTCGCCCGCGTCCACGAGGTGCCCTTCCTCGGACTGTGCCTGGGCCTGCAGTCGGCGGTCATCGAGTTCGGACGCAACGTCGTCGGCCTGCCCTACGCCCACTCCTCGGAGTTCGAGCCGAACACGCCGGACCCGGTCATCGACCTCATGCCCGACCAGCGCGACGTGCAGGACAAGGGCGGCACGATGCGGCTCGGTGCCTACCCCGCGAAGCTCAAGGAGGGCACGAGGACCCGTGCCGCCTACGGCGAACCGGTCATCTACGAGCGCCACCGGCACCGCTTCGAGTTCAACAACCGCTACCGGACGCGCTTCGAGGAGCACGGCATGATCTTCTCGGGCGTCTCGCCCGACGACCGGCTCGTCGAGTTCATCGAGCTGCCCGACCACCCGTGGTTCGTCGCGACCCAGGCCCACCCCGAGCTCAAGTCCCGGCCGAACCGCCCGCACCCGCTCTTCGACGGGTTCGTGGCGGCTGCGCACCAGCGCCGGCGGGAGACGAGCGGTCAGCTGCCGGTCGAGCTCGACGAGCCCACCGCCGCCGAGCTCGAGCAGGCCGTCGAGTTCGAGGCCAGCGACTTCGCGCCCTCCGACCTGTAGCGACCCGCCCCCTGCCGATCCGTCCGGGAGCCAGCATGACCGACCCCGACGCACGCCCCGCCTGGTTCGAGACCCGCGGCAGCGAGACCACCTACGACGGGATGCTCAGCCGGGTCCGCGTCGACGAGGTGGCGATGCCCGACGGCTCGGTGAGCGACCGCGAGGTCGTCGAGCACCCCGACGCCGTCGCGGTCGTGCCGCTGACCGACGACGGGTCGGTGATCCTGCTCAAGCAGTACCGCCACCCGCACGGCCGCTACCTGCTCGAGATCCCCGCCGGGAAGCTCGACCACGAGGACGAGGAGCCCGAGGAGGCGGCACGACGCGAGCTCGTCGAGGAGGTGGGGCTCGACGCCACGGACCTGCAGCCGCTCGTCACCTTCCACAACTCCGCCGGCTGGACCACCGAGTCCACGACGATCTACCTCGCGTCCGGTCTCCGGGAGGCACGCCCCGACGAGGACTTCGTCCCGAAGGCCGAGGAGGCCGACATGGAGGTCGTCCGGCTCGCCTTCGACGACGCCGTGCTCATGGCCAGCCGGGGCGAGCTGCCCGACGCGAAGACGATCATCGGCCTCGTGCTCGCCGCCGAGCGCCGCCGCCGCTGAGCCGGGGTCGTCCCGGCGCGTCCGATTGGCGCATTCTCTGCCGCTCCGCCCGCTGCCGTGCGGCTGCCGCCACTACGATGACACGGAGCGTCGGGTGAAGGAGCCTCTGCGTGAACGTCGGCGTACCTCGCGAGGTCAAGGACAGCGAGTTCCGGGTCGCGATCACCCCTGCCGGCGTCCGTGAGCTGATCCTCGATGGTCACTCGGTCGTCGTCGAGACGGGGGCGGGCGAGGGCTCGTCGATCGGCGACGAGGAGTTCGTCGCGGCCGGCGCCACGATCGCGCCCGACGCCGCCGAGACGTGGGGCTCGTCCGATCTCGTCCTGAAGGTCAAGGAGCCGATCGCGCAGGAGTACGGCTTCCTCCGCGGCGACCTGACCCTGTTCACCTACCTGCACCTCGCGGCGGACGAACCGCTCACCACGGCACTGGCGGACGCCGGCACGCTGGCGATCGCCTACGAGACGGTCGTCGGCCACGACGGTGGGCTGCCGTTGCTGGCCCCCATGTCCGAGGTCGCCGGCCGGATGGCGCCGCAGGTGGGGGCGGCCTCGCTGGAGCGGGAGCGGGGCGGGCGGGGCGTGCTGCTCGGCGGGGTCCCGGGCGTGAACCCGGCCTACGTCGTGGTCCTCGGTGCCGGGACCGCCGGTCGCAACGCGGCGTGGATCGCCGCCGGGATGGAGGCCCGGGTGGTCATCCTCGACCTCGATCCCGGCAAGCTGCGGTTCGTGGACTCGATCCAGCGGGGGCGGATCAACACGCTCGTGTCGAACCGGCTGACGGCCGAGTTCGAGGTGGCCAAGGCCGACCTCGTCATCGGCGCCGTGCTCGTGCCGGGCGCCCGCGCCCCCCACGTCGTGACCGAGGAGATGGTGGCCTCGATGAAGCCGGGTGCCGTGGTCGTCGACATCTCCATCGACCAGGGCGGGTGCATCGCGACGAGCCACGTGACCACCCACTCGGCGCCGACTTATGTCAAGCACGGAGTGGTACATTACTGCGTGGGGAACATGCCGGGCGCGGTGCCGCACACCTCCACCTACGCCCTCACGAACGTGACCATGCCATACGCGGTCCGGCTCGCCAACGGGGTCCGTGACGCGCTGGTGGCCGACCGGGGCCTGCTCGAGGGAGTCAACGTCGCCAACGGCGAGGTGACCAACGGTGGTGTCGCGGAGGCCCACGCGATGGCATATCGACCGGCCCGGGACGTCCTCGGGCTCTGACGGTTCGAGCCGGGCACGGGCCGGCCGACGCGCTCGCACCGAGGTGAGGACACGACCGTGGCAGAGCAGGTGCACGCGCTCGCGCCGACGGTCGGGGTGTATCTCGACCACCTGCGCGCGGAGCGCGGCCTCGCCCCCAACACGGTCGAGGCCTACCGGCGCGACCTCGCCGTGTACGCCGACTACCTCGCCGAGCGGGGACTCGACGATCCGCGGGCGGTCACGACCGAGGACGTCCGGGCGTTCGTCGGCTGGCTGCGGGACCGGACCTCGGCCGCCGGACGCCCCTACGCCGCGTCGTCGGTCGCGAGGATCGTCGTGTCGGTGCGCGGCCTGCACCGCTTCCTCGCCCGGGAGGGCCTGACCGACCAGGACGTCGCCGGGGAGGTCGACACCCCCGCGGCCGCCCGCAGCCTGCCGAAGGCCATCAGCGTCGCCCAGGTCGAGCGCCTGCTCGCGTCGCCCGCCGGCGACGACGCGGCAGCCCTGCGCGACCGTGCCATGCTCGAGCTGCTCTACGGGTCGGGGCTGCGCATCTCGGAGCTCGTGGACCTCGACGTGGACGACATCGACACCACCGACCACCTGCTGCGGGTCACGGGCAAGGGCAGCAAGCAGCGCATCGTGCCCTATGGTGGTGAAGCTGCGCTGGCGCTCGAGGCGTGGACCGTTCGTGGCCGCCCCCGGCTCCAGGCCGGTGGCCCGGCCGTCTTCGTCAACGCACGGGGACGGCGGCTGACCCGGCAGGGCGTCTGGAAGATCGTCAAGACCCATGCGGAGCGGGTCGGACTCGGCGACGTGGTGTCGCCACACACGCTGCGGCACACCTTCGCGACCCACCTGCTCGACGGCGGCGCCGACGTCCGCGCCGTCCAGGAGCTGCTCGGCCACGCAAGCGTCACCACCACCCAGATCTACACGCTCGTCAGTCGTGCCCATCTGCGCGACGTCTACGACCGAGCCCATCCCCGTGCACGTCGTGAGGACTAGCCTCACGGCCAACAGGAGGAACCGACGACCATGGACGAGGCGACACTCGCAAGCCTGCGCACCCAGCTCGAGGAGGACCGCGAGCAGCACATGGAGCTGCTGCGCGAGCACGGTGCCGACCCGTACAGCGACGAGGTGCGCAACCTCAACGTCGGCAACGACAGCTTCGCGGACTCCGGCCAGGCCACGGAGGAGCGCAGCGAGCTGCTCGGACAGATCGATGCCGCCCGACACCGCGTCCACCTCCTCGACCGCGCCCTCGAGCAGATGGAGGAGGGCACCTACGGCATCTGCGAGTCCTGCGGGCAGGAGATCCAGCCGGAGCGGCTGGAGGTTCGTCCGCTGTCGGTGAGGTGCGTCGACTGCGCGGCGAAGGAAGGCGCCTGACGCGGTAGGGTGCGGCGGATCGTGGCCAGGAGGTGTGCCGGTGGCTGAAGGGCCGGGAACGGGCCCACCCGTGCAGGAGCGCGGCGGTGGCGCGTGGGGTAGCGACCGTGTCGACGCGTTGCGGACGTCGCGGGCGACCGGGTCGCGGGGCGGGGCCCGTCAGCCGGCGCGCGTGATCGCGTTCGCGAACCAGAAGGGTGGTGTCGGCAAGACGACGACCGTCATCAATCTGGGCGCCGGTCTTGCGGAGCTCGGCAACCGCGTGCTGCTCGTCGACATGGACCCGCAGGGATCGCTCGGGGTCGGCCTCGGCGTCGAGCCCCACGGGCTCGAGCACACCGTCTACAACCTGCTCATGCAGGACGACGTGGCCCTCGACGACGTGGTGCTCGACACGCTCGTCGAGGGCGTGCACCTGCTGCCGGCCAACATCGACCTGGCCGCCGCCGAGCTGGTGCTGGTCCAGGAGGTCGCCCGCGAGCATGCCCTGAAGCGCGTCGTGGACCGCCTGCGCTACCGCTACGACTTCATCCTGATCGACTGCCCGCCGAGCCTCGGTCTGCTCACCATCAACGGGCTCACCGCGGCGGACAGCGTCATCGTCCCGCTCGAGTGCGAGTACTTCGCCCTGCGCGGCATGACCCTGCTGATGGACACCCTGAAGAAGGTGCAGGCGCGTCTGAACCCGCAGCTCGAGCTCGGGGGCATCGTCGCGACGCTCTTCGACTCGCGGACGATCCACACCCGTGAGGTCCTCGACCGGGTCCGGGAGGCCTTCGGCGAGGCGGTGTTCAAGACGACCATCAACCGCACGATCCGGTTCGCCGAGGCGCCCGTGGCCGGGCAGCCGATCCTGACCTACGCGCCGGAGTCCAAGGGCTCGGAGGCCTACCGGGACCTCGCCAAGGAGGTCCTCGGCCGCGAGCCGCACTGAGGTGGCCACGGTCCTCGACACCCCCGGGCTGATCGCCCGGAAGCGCGACGGCGGGACGCTCACCGACGACGAGATCGCCCGGCTGATCGTCGCCTACATGGCCGGGGACGTGGGCGACGAGCAGATGGCGGCGCTGCTCATGGCGGGTGTGATCCGGGGGTTCACGGAGCAGGAGGCGGTCGCGCTCACCGAGGCCTATATCGCGTCGGGTGACGTGGTCGACCTGACGGGGCTCGCCGGCCCGACCGTCGACAAGCACTCCACGGGCGGGGTGGGTGACACCGCGACCCTCGTGGTCGCGCCCATGCTCGCAGCGGCGGGCCTGCAGCTCGCCAAGCTCTCGGGCCGCGGCCTCGGCCACACCGGCGGGACGCTCGACAAGCTGGAGTCGATCCCCGGCTTCCGCGTGGACCTGACGGCCGCCGAGATGCGTGCCCAGGTCGAGCGCGTCGGGCTCGCCGTCGCCGCGGCCACCGCCGACCTGGTGCCGGCGGACAAGCGCCTGTACGCGCTGCGCGACGTGACGGGGACGGTGCCGAGCCCGGCGCTCATCGCCGCGAGCGTCATGAGCAAGAAGATCGCCGGCGGGGCACAGCACGTCCTCCTCGACGTGAAGTCCGGGGACGGGGCGTTCATGCCGACGACCGCCGACGCCGTGGAGCTCGCCGAGCTGTGCGTCGGGATCGGACGCGCCCACGGTCGTCGCACAGCCGCCCTGGTGACCGACATGTCGCAGCCGCTCGGCGACGGGATCGGCAACGCCCTGGAGGTGGCGGTGGCGGTGGACACGCTCACGGGGCGACCGGGTCGGCTGCGCGAGCTCTCGATCGAGCTGGCCGCAGGCGCGCTCGAGCTCGTCGGCCGGGATCCGGCGGCGGCCCGCGAGGAGGCCGTCGACGTCCTCGACAGCGGTCGCGCGCTGGACCGGTTCCGGCAGCTCGTCGCGGCGCAGGGAGGCGACGAACGGGTGGCCGACGCGCCCCGGGACGTGCTCCCGACCGCGCCGCACGTCCACGAGGTCCGCCTCGGGGAGGGGTTCGTCACCCGGATCGGGTGCCGTGCCCTCGGCGAGCTCGCGTCCGTGCTCGGGGCCGGGCGGCAACGGCAGGGGCAGCCGGTCGACCACGCGGTCGGGATCGAGCTGCTGGTCCGGGTCGGCGACCGGGTCGGCGGCGACGTGACCGCGGCCCGGGTGCATGCACGCACGGACGCGTCGGCGGCCGAGGCAGTCGAACGCGTCGCGGCGCTGATCGAGGTCGGGCCGGATCGGCTCGACCCGCCGCCGCTGGTGCACCGGGCGATCGGTCTGGCGGGCTGAGGAGCCGGGAGCCGGCACGGCGGGTGTGCTCGCCCGGGATCCGGGCGGCTGGCTACCCTCGCGCGCGCAGCCAGATCGGCCCAGAGGCAGTCATGACCTACCAGGTGAAGCTCGAGGTCTTCGAGGGGCCCTTCGACCTGCTCCTTCACCTCATCGCGAAGCGGAAGGTCGACATCTACGAGGTCGACCTCGCCGAGATCACCGCCGACTTCCTCGCGTCGCTCCAGGGCATCGAGGAACTCGACCTCGAGACCGCGACCCGCTTCCTCGTCGTGGCTGCCACCCTGATCGAGCTGAAGGCGGCACGGCTGCTGCCCAGCGACGAGCAGGAGGAGCTCGAGGATCTTCTCGGGGAGGCCCGCGACCTGCTGTATGCGCGCCTGCTCGAGTACCGGGCCTTCCGGGACGCCGCCTACCACCTCGAGCAGCGGCTCGCCCGCCACGGCGGTCGCTACGGCCGCGAGGTCCCGCTCGAGCCGCGCTACCAGCGCCTCGTGCCCGAGACGCCGTTGCCGGTCACCGTCGACGACCTCGCGCGTCTGGCCGCCCGGGCGACGACCCCCGCGCCTGCTGAGGAGATCGACCTCACCCACATCCGGCGCAGCTACATCAGCATCCGGGAGGCCGCCGAGCAGGTCCTGTCACGGCTGCCCTCGCGCGGGCGGCGCCAGCGCTTCGCCGACCTCGTGGACGGTCGCAGCCGTGGCGACCGGGTGGTCTTCTTCCTCGCACTGCTCGAGCTGTACAAGCTCGGCCATCTCGACCTCGCCCAGGAGCACCACCGCGCCGCCCTGCACGTCGAGCGCCTCGACGGCGGCCGCGACCTCGGCTCGATCACCGAGGACGAGGAGCCGTCGGAGCAGCCGGACGAGACGTTGGGCGAGACGTGGCGACGTCGGCGAGACGCCGGACGAAGCGCCGGACGACGGCGCCACCGCAGCCGCCCCCGCGACCACCGAGGGATGACGTGGACGACGTGACCCGACAGGGCCTCGAGGCCCTGCTCTTCGTGGTGGACGAGCCGATGGACGTCCCCACCATGAGCGACCTGCTCGCGTGCCCCGAGGACGAGGTGACGGCGACGCTCGAGGCGATCGCCCGCGACTACGAGGCCACGGGGCGCGGGCTGACCGTGCGCGAGGTCGCCGGCGGCTGGCGGATGTACACCAGCGACGCGGCCGCGCCGGTCGTCGAGCGCTACGTGCTGGCGGGCCGCAGCGGCCGGCTGACGCAGGCAGCCCTCGAGACCCTGGCCGTGGTCGCGTACAAGCAGCCGATCTCCCGCCAGGAGATCGGGGACATCCGTGGGGTGAACGCCGACGGGGCCGTCCGCTCGCTCGTGGCGCGCGGCTTCGTCGAGGAGGCCGGCCGTGACGAGGGCCCGGGGCAGGCCATCCTCTACGGGACGACCACCGCGTTCCTCGAGAAGCTCGGCCTGCGCTCGCTCGACGAGCTGCCGCCGCTCACCGACTTCCTGCCGGAGGCGCCCGCGCCGGACGAGCCGGGCCTCGACCACGTGAAGGAGGCCCGGCGCCGCCTCGCGTCCGGCCTCGACCTGCCGTCCACCGGGGCGGGGTGGCGTCCCGGGGGCGACGAGGACGCGGACGCGGATGAGGACGGGCCGGGCCGGAACGGCACGGGGGACGAGGGCCTGCTCCCGCCGGTCCGGGGACGTGTCGATCAGGCTGCGGACGACGGTGAGATGGACGAGCTCACGGCCGCGCTGGAGCGGGCGGCACGGTCGGCGATGGACCAGCTTCGCGAGGCCGTCGCCGCCGCCGAACGCGACGAGGCGGACGGGGACGAGGCCGGGGACGGGGACGGGGACGAGGACAGGGACGAGGAGTCCACGCATGGCTGAGGAACGCGTCCAGAAGCTCATGGCAGCGGCCGGCATCGCGTCGCGTCGTGCCTCCGAGGAGCTCATCGCCCAGGGGCGCGTGACGGTGAACGGCAGGCCGGCCGAGCTCGGTATGAAGGCCGATCCGGCGACGGCGGAGATCCGCGTCGACGGTGAGCGGGTGAACGTGAACCCCGAGAAGGTCTACATCATGCTGAACAAGCCCCGGGGCGTCATCACGACGGCGGACGATCCCGAGGGCCGGCCGACCGTGCTCGACCTGATCAACCTCCAGACCCGGCTGTTCCCGGTCGGTCGGCTCGACATGGACACCGAGGGCCTGCTGCTGCTGACCAACGACGGCGACCTCGCGCATGCCCTGACCCATCCCTCCTACGAGGTGCCACGCGTCTACGTCGCGCTCGTCCCCGGGCCCGTGCGCAAGAAGACCCTGTCCGAGATCCGTCACGGCGTCGAGCTCGACGACGGTGTGGCGCGCCCGCGCTCCATCCACGTCGCCGAGGAGGCGAAGAGTCGCGCCCTGCTCGAGATCGTGATGACCGAGGGCCGCAAGCGTGAGGTGCGCCGGATGCTCGAGGCCGTCGGGCTCCGGGTCGAGCGGCTGGCGCGGATCGCCTACGGGGGCGTCGAGATGAGCGAGCTCGGGCAGGGCAAGTGGCGCTTCCTCACGCAGGAGGAGATCGGTCGGCTGTTCGCCGCCATCGAGCAGACCAACGGGCGGCGGCGGGGTCGCGACGGCTCCCGCTAGCGACGATTTGGGCCTGGCCGGTCGCTACGGCACCGTGCGGCCGGCGGCACGACGGACGAAGGACGACACGGTGAGCGAGCGGGTACGGGCCCTGCGGGGCGCCACCACCCTCGAGGTGGACGAGCGCGACCACCTCATGGAGCGCACGCAGGAGCTGATCGATGCGGTCCTCGTACGCAACGACCTGCACGAGGACGACCTGATCAGCATCGTGTTCACCGCCACGGACGACGTGCACAGCGCGTTCCCCGCGGAGGCGGCGCGCGAGGCGGGGATCACCCACGTGCCGCTGCTGTGCGCCCGTGAGCTGGACGTCGACGGCGGGATCAAGCGCTGCGTCCGGGTGCTCATCCACGCCTACACCTCCCGGACATCGGCCGAGCTGCGCCACCCCTACCTCCACGGGGCCCGCCAGCTGCGGACCGACCTGCCCGAGTGAGCGGCGCACCGGACGCCGGCCGGCCGACGGAGCGCGAGGCCGGGCAGGGACCGGTCTCCATCGAGCGCCTCGCGGTCGTCGGCTGCGGCCTCATCGGCGCGTCGTTCGCCGTGGCGAGCCGGGCGGTGCCCGGCGTTCGCGAGGTCGTGGTCACCGACGCCGACGAGCTGGTTCGCGAGCGGGCACGCGCGATCGGCGTGGCCGACCGGGTCGTGGCCAGCGTGGGGGAAGCGGTCGCCGACGCGGACCTCGTGCTCCTGGCCGTGCCGGTGGCGGTCCTCCCCGTCGTCGCGGCGGAGGCGGCGGCGGCCATGCGTCCCGGCGCCCTGCTCACCGACACCGGCAGCACCAAGTCTCAACTTGTACGAAAGGTCGAGGGTTTGCGCGACATCCGCGAGTCGGGTGTCCGGTTCATCGGCGGCCACCCGATGGCGGGCAGCGAGCGCAGCGGCGTCGAGGCCGCGGATGGAACGATCTTCCAGGGCGCGACGTGGCTGCTCACGCCCACGCCGCGCGCCGACATGGGCGCCTTCAACGCGCTCGCCGGACACCTGCGGGCCATCGGCGCGCGCGTGCTCGCGGTCGACCCGGTGCTCCACGACCGGCTCGTGGCGGTGGCCAGCCACCTGCCGCAGCTGCTCGCCTCGACGCTGATGCTCCAAGCGGTCGGAGTGGCCGAGCACACGGGCGACGGCATCCTGTCGGTCGCGGGCGGGGGCTTCCGGGACGTGACCCGCGTCGCGGCGAGCGATCCCGACCTCTGGATCGGCATCCTCGAGCAGAACCGTGGGGCCGTGCTCGACGCCGTCGACACCTTCCTGACCGAGCTCACGAGCCTCCGCCACCAGGTCGCCGCCGAGGACTGGGACGGCGTGAGGACCGTGCTCGCGAGGGCCCGGGCCGGCCGGCAGCAGCTGCCCTCCAAGGAGGTCTCCGGGGTGCTCGTGGATCTCGTCGTCGCCGTGGAGGACCGTCCCGGCGTGCTCGCCCAGGTCACCACGACCCTGGGTGAGGCCGGGGTGAACATCGAGGATCTCTCGATGCGTCACGCCAGCGCGGGCGGCCGGGGTGCCCTCGTGGTCGCCGTCGACGGCCACGACACGGCCCACCGGGCCCGTCGGCTCCTGGCCGAGCGCGGGCTGAACAGCCACGTCGAGCCTCGCGCGTCCGCGTAGCCGCCGGCCCCGACCCGACCCCGATCCGACCCTGATCCGACCCCCGACCCCGACCCGACCCCCGGCCCCGACCCGACCGATCCCGACCCCGCCCGATCCGACCGTAGAGGAGTCCCGTGGCCCGCCCCACCGTCGTCGACCACGTGCGCGTGCACCCTGGCCCCCTCGCGGGCACCGTGCGGGTCCCGGGAGACAAGTCCCTCTCCCACCGGGCTCTGATCCTCGGGGCGCTCGCCGACGGTGAGGTCGCGGTCACCGGGGTCGCCCCGAGCGGCGACGTGCGCTCGACCGCCCGCGCCCTGCGCGGGTTCGGTGCCCGGGTGGCGCTCGCTCCCGACCCCGCCACCGGCCAGCTCGCCGGGACCGTGACCGGCGGCCTGTCCGAGCCCGACGACGTGCTCGACTGCGGCAACTCCGGGACGGGCCTCCGGCTGCTCGCCGGCGTCGCCGCCGGCATCGAGGGGCTGACCGTGCTCACGGGCGACGACTCGCTGCGGGAGCGACCCATGGACCGGGTCCGCACGCCGCTGATGGCCATGGGGGCGACGGTCGACGGCCGCGACGGGGGGCGCCGCCCGCCGCTCGCCGTCCGCGGGGGCCACCTGCGGCCGCTCGAGTACGACAGCCCGGTCGCGAGCGCCCAGGTGAAGTCCTGTGTGGTGCTCGCCGGTCTCGTCGGCGGCGTCCCGGTGACGGTCACCTCGCCGCTGCCGAGCCGCGACCACACCGAGCGGCTGCTGGCGTACCTCGGGGGTGCGGTCCGCCGACGTGTCGACGCGGACGGCCGCGAGGTCGTCACGCTGTCGCCCGGGGCGCTCACGCCACGACCGGTCGAGGTCTGTGGCGACCCGTCGAGCGCCGCGTTCTGGATGGTCGCCGCAGCCGTCGCGGGCACGACGGTGACCGTCGCGGACGTGTGTGCGAACCCGACGCGCCTCGGGGCCGTCGAGATCCTGCGCGAGCTCGGCGCCATGGTGACGCTCACGGACGAGCGGGAGCGCAGTGGCGAGACGGCGGCGGACGTGCGGGTCACCGGCGGTTCGCTCACGGGGACGCGCGTGGCCGGCCGGCGGGTCGTGGACGCCATCGACGAGCTGCCGGTGCTCGCACTCGCCGGCGCCTGCAGCCGGGACGGCATCGAGGTGGCCGACGCCGCGGAGCTGCGGGTGAAGGAGTCCGACCGGATCGCCACGCTCGGCGCGGCGTTCGCCGCCATGGGGCTCGCCTTCGAGGAGCGCACGGACGGTTACCGGGTCCCCGGCGGCCAGCGGCCCGGGCCCGGTACCGTGCACGCCCACGGCGATCACCGGATCGCCATGACGGCGGCCATCGCCGCCACGGTCGGGACCGGACCGGTGGAGATCACCGGCTTCCACGCCGTCCCCACGTCCTACCCGACCTTCCTCGACGACCTCCGCCGGCTCGGCGGCACCGTCGAGATCCTCGATGCCCCCGCACCTGATGAGCTCGGCGAGTGACCATGACCCCAGACCCGGCCCGCACCCACGGCGGCCCGATCGTCGCGATCGACGGCCCGGCCGGCTCCGGGAAGTCGACCGTGGCCGCCCGGGTCGCCACGGCGCTCGGTGTCCCGCACCTCGACACCGGGGCGCTCTACCGGGCCGCGACCCTCGCGGTGCTCCGGGCGGACGTCGATCCTGACGACGGGCAGGCATGCGCCGACGTGCTCGCCGGCGCGGCGATCACCCGGGAGGGTGGCCGCACCTTCCTCGACGGCGAGGACGTCGAGGACGAGATCCGCGGCGACGCGGTCACGGCCACGGTCTCCGCCGTGTCGGCCCACGCGGCCGTGCGCGACCGGCTGGTTCCGGTCCAGCGTGCTGCCGTCGCCGGTCGTGGCGGCGTGGTCGAAGGGCGCGACATCGGCACGGTGGTGCTGCCCGACGCGGACTGCAAGGTCTTCCTCACCGCGACCGTCGACGAGCGCGCCCGTCGTCGTGCCGGTCAGCTCGATGTCCCGCTCACCGACGAGCTCCGCGCCGACATCGAACGACGGGACCGGGAGGACGCCACGAGGACGGTGGCACCGCTCGTCCGAGCCGACGACGCGTGGGAGCTCGACACGACCGGGATGAGCGAGGACGACGTCGTCGACGTGATCGTGCAGCGGGCGCGCGACGCCTGGCAGGAGCGGCGGGCCGCCTCGCCGTTGGCGGTGCGCCGGGCGCTGCCGAGGGTCGCCATCGTGGGGCGCCCGAACGTCGGGAAGTCGACCCTGCTCAACCGCATCCTCGGGCGGCGCGTGGCCATCGTCGAGGAGCGCCCCGGCGTGACCCGTGACCGGACCGAGCACGTCGCGGCCTGGAGCGGACGGACCTTCGTGCTCGTCGACACCGGTGGATGGGAGCACGGCGCCGAGGGGCTCGCCGCAGCCGTCGTGGACCAGGCGGAGGCCGCCGTGGCGAGCGCCGATCTGGTGCTGTTCGTCGTCGACGCCACCGTCGGGCCGCTCGGCGACGACGACCGGTACGCGAAGCTGCTGCGCCGCGCCGGCGTGCCGGTCCTGCTCGTGGCCAACAAGGTGGACTCCCACAACCAGGAGCCCCTCGTCCACGACCTCTACACCCTCGGCCTCGGCGAGCCCCACGGCATCTCCGCGCGTCACGGGCGGGCGATCGGCGACCTCCTCGACGACGTCGTGGCGGCGCTCGGTGCTGCGCCGGGGGAGGGCCCCGACGAGACCCGGGTGCCGCATGTCGCCGTCGTCGGCCGGCCGAACGTCGGCAAGTCGTCGCTGTTCAACCGGCTGCTCGGCGAGGACCGCTCCATCGTCGACGCCGTCCCGCACACGACGCGTGACGCCGTCGACACCATGGTGGAGGTGGACGGGGAGCCGTGGGTCTTCGTCGACACGGCCGGGATGCGCCGGCGCTACCGGCACGGCGAGGACACCGAGCTCTACAGCGTCGACCGGACCCGGATGTCGATCGAGGCGGCGGACCTCGTCCTCTTCGTGATCGACGCATCGGAGCCCCTCGGCGAGCAGGACCAGCGGCTGGCGGCCCTCGTGCGGGATGCGGGGCGCGGGATCGTGCTCGTGTGCAACAAGTGGGATCTCGTCGACGAGGACCGGCGCGGCGAGCTCGAGCGCGAGCTCGACCGCCTGCTCGGCTTCGCGCGCTGGGCGCCGCGGGTGAACGTCTCGGCCCTCACCGGCCGCGGGGCGCGGCGGGTGCTGCCCCAGCTTCGGCTCGTGTGGGCGGCCTACAACCACCGGATCCCGACCCGCGAGCTCAACCGCTGGCTCGAGGAGGTCACCGGCCGCGTCCCACCGCCGACCGCCGGCCGACGCACCCTGCGCGTGAAGTACATCACGCAGGCGGAGACGGCTCCGCCGCGCTTCTTCGCCTTCACCAACGGGGCCATCCCGCCGAGCTACCGGCGCTACCTCGAGCGGTCGCTGCGGGAGGAGTACGACTTCCCCGGGGTCCCCGTGGTGGTCGACGACCGATCGTCGCGGCGTGATCGGGACGACCGAACGTCGCGGCGTGATCGGGACGACCGATCGTCGCGGCGTGATCGGGACGAGCGGTCGTCGCGGCGTGATGGCGGCGAGCGGTCGCGCCACTGATCGGGCGTGGCGTCGCGGGCCGACCGTTTCCGTGCGCGACGGGCTCACCGGTTGGAAGACCACCGGCTCAGGCGGTAGCGTCTCGCCGCCAGACGAGGACCGGCAGCTGCGGTCGTCGTTCCTCGCTGACGGGCTGTGGCGCAGTTTGGTAGCGCACTCGGCTGGGGGCCGAGGGGTCGCCGGTTCAAGTCCGGCCAGCCCGACCAACGCCGGGTCGCGACGGCAGCAGGCTGTCGCGACCGTGACGGCCCGGGGAGCCCCTATACGTGCGCGTCTTCGACATCGGAACCCGTGAGGGACCGCAGGAGGTCAGCGGCCGGGTCCTGACCGTGCCGAACGTGCTGTCGCTGGTGCGGCTCGGCATGCTGCCGCTCGTCTACCTCGACCTCGTGCACGGTCACCACACGCGCGCGCTCGTGGTGCTGGCCGCGGTCGCTGCCACCGACTGGTTCGACGGCTACGTCGCACGGCGCTTCAACCAGGTCAGCCGCATCGGCCAGCTCGCCGACCCCATCTCCGACCGCATCCTCGTCGTCGTCGTGGGTGTCGGCATGGTCGTCGGCAACGTCATCCCGCTGTGGGCCATCCTGCTGCTGGTGGCGCGGGACCTCGCGGTGCTCGGCGGTGGCCTGTTCCTGATGGCCCGCGGCGTGCCGCCGCCGGCCGTGACCCGCATCGGCAAGTCGGCCACGTTCGCCTTGATGACCGCGCTGCCGCTGTTCATCCTGGCGAGCGTCATCGGCGGGGGAGCGGATCGGCAGAACGTCGCGACGGTGATCGTCGCCTGGGGCCTGTACGGCATCGGTGTGGTGCTCTACTACGTCGCCGCCGGCCAGTACGTGCAGCAGGGGCTGGCCGACCTCCGCGGCCGCCGGGGCCCGACGCCGGCACGTGGTGGCGCGCCGGGTACCCCGCCGGAGGACGTCCGCTAGGGTGGCGCTGCCGGACGACGACAATGTGGCGCGCTCGAATGGATCGACACGGGTGCGTGGCCGGCATGGCCGGCGCGTCCGTCGCAGACAGCACCAATCCGTTCCGATCACGGGAGGTATCCGGTGTCCGAGGGTTCCACCCCAGCAGGGCTGCGGTACACGAAGGAACACGAGTGGACGCGTGACGACGGCGAGCGCGTCACCGTCGGGATCACCGACTACGCGCAGGAGCAGCTCGGCGACGTTGTGTACGTGGACCTTCCGGGGGCCGGGACACAGGTGGAGCGCGGCCAGCCGTTCGGCGAGGTCGAATCCACGAAGTCGGTGTCCGATCTCTACGCCCCCGTCTCCGGCACGATCGTCGAGCGCAACGAGCAGCTCGAGGAGCGCCCCGAGCTCGTGAACGAGGACCCCTACGGGGCCGGCTGGATGGTGACGATCCGTGCCACCGACCTGTCCGAGCTCGATGGCCTGCTCGGGCCCGAGCAGTACCAGGCCCTGCTCGACTGACGCCGGCGGCGCGACGTGTCCCCACCGCTGCTGCTGGTCGGCTGCGCGCGGGTACGGTGTCGCCTACGCTCTCGCTGGCGCGGCACGGATTCCCGCCCGCCCGGGCTTCCCGGGGCGCCTCGACCCCGTGGGGACGCCTCCCGGTCTGACCGGTGACGGTTCGGCGAAGGTTCGACCTCGACCAGAGGTTGGGGCCGTCGCCGCCCGGATCGGTCGGCCCGCCGACGAGGAACCGAGGACGAACCACTGCGGCCCGACCGGGGCGGGCACACATCGAGAGAGGGACCGATGTTCTGCACGCAATGCGGCCAGGAGCTGCCGGACGACGCGAAGTTCTGCTCCGCCTGCGGCAGTCCGGTCCAGGGAGGCGATCGGGCAGCGCCGACGAAACAGGGCGTCGAGGCCACGACGGCCAGCATCGACGTCGGCCTGTTCGACCAGCAGGAGGGGCTCGAGGGGCTCCCCGACCTCGAGCCGGGCACGGGCATGCTCGTCGTCGTCCGCGGCCCCAACGCCGGCTCTCGCTACCTGCTCGACCGGGACGTGACGACGATCGGTCGTCACCCGGACAGCCACATCTTCCTCGACGACGTGACCGTGTCGCGCCGCCACGCCGAGGTCACGCGACAGGACGAGGGGCTCACCGCGCGCGACCTGGGCAGCCTGAACGGCACGTACGTGAACGGCGACCGGGTCGAGGAGCGGCTCCTGCGGTCCGGCGACGAGGTCCAGGTCGGGCGCTTCAAGCTCCTCTTCGTGGGTGCGGGATCGACGCCGTGAGGACACACACGATCGGTGAGGTCCTGAACCGTCTCAAGGACGAGTTCGACGACATCACCATCAGCAAGATCCGGTTTCTCGAGTCGGAGGGGCTCATCAGCCCGGACCGCACCGACTCCGGCTACCGCAAGTTCACCGAGAACGACGTCGAACGCCTCCGCTACGTGCTGCGGGCACAGCGCGACCGGTACCTGCCGCTGAAGGTCATCAAGGAGGAGCTCGACCGGATCGACGCCGGCCTGCCCGTGGACGACCGCCCGCCCACGCCCCCCGCCGAGGAGGTGGAGGCGGTCCGGGGCGACGACCGCGCCGCCGGCGCCGGGCCCGCGCCCCGGTCGATCTTCGAGCGGTCGGCGACCGACGTCTCCTTCTCCCTGACCGAGCTCAGCGACGCGAGCGGCGTGGAGCCGGCACGGCTGCGTGACCTCCAGGAGCACGGGCTGCTGCGAGGGGACTCCAGCTTCGACGGGAGCGACCTCGAGGTCGCCCGGATCGCCGGGGACCTGCTCGACGCGGGCCTCGAGCCGCGTCACCTGCGGATGTACCGGCAGTTCGCGGACCGCGAGTACGCGCTCTACGAGCAGCTCGTGATGCCGCTGCTGCGCCAGCGCAACCCCGAGAGCCGACGCCAGGCCGCCGAGCACGTCGACGACCTCGTCGACCGTGGGGGACGGCTGCACCGGGCGCTGCTCGCCCGTGAGCTCCGGGCCCTGCTCCACTCGTGAACGCCTGCCGTCCCGGGCGCCTGGCGTCGTGGGCACTGGCGGCCGTGCTCACGGCTGCCCTCGTCGCCGTCCCCGGCCCGTCGGTGTCCGCCGCAGCGCCGCTCGCCGCGCCGCCGCAGCGAACGGTCGCCGATCCACCGCCCGGCTGGCCGGCCGCGCCGGCGCTGCGCGCCGCGAGCTACCTCCTGGTCGACCAGGCCACCGGCCAGGTGATCGCCGAGCGCGATCCCGACACCCCGCGGCCGGTCGCGTCGACCGTGAAGATCCTGACCGCCATCACCGTGCTGCGGGCCCGGGAGCTCGACGACGTGGTGACCATCGGCACCGAGGTCGTGGGGGTGGGCGGCGCGTCCGTGGGCCTCGAGCCGGGGGACCGGTGGACGATCGCGCAGCTCCTCGACGGGCTCGTCGCCCGGTCGGGCAACGACGCGGCGGTGGCGCTCGCGGTGGCGGTGGGCGGATCGGTCGACGGCTTCGTCGCCATGATGCGCGACAACGCCCGCGCTCTCGGCATCACCGATGCCACGATCGAGACGCCGAACGGACTCGAGGACGTCAACCGGCTGTCCGCCCGTGACCTCGTCGTCCTGGCACGGACCGCCATGGCGGACCCCCGCTTCCGATCGATCGCCGGCCACGGCGTCGTCGACCTGCCGGGGCTCGGCCGGATCGCCACACGCAACGAGCTGCTCGGCACCTATCCGGGGGCCACGGGCATCAAGACCGGCTACACCGACGAGTCGGGCTACTGCCTCGTCGCGTCCGCCGTCCGCAACGGCCACGAGCTCATCGCCGTGATCCTCGACGAGCCGACGCCCGAGGGCCGCTTCGTCGACGCGGCATCGCTGCTCGACCACGGGTTCGGGGACTTCCACGTGCACCAGACCGGGGCACAGCGTCGCCTGCGTCGCTCCGGCCAGTGGGTGACAGTGCAGCGCGAGGGCCTGCCCCTGCTCGTCCCGCGGGGACGCCCGCGGCTGGACGTGGACCTGCCGCTGCCCGTCGAGATCCCGCCGGCGGGCACGCTCGCCGACGTGACCGCGCGCTGGGACGGCGCACCGCTGGCCAGTCTCGACGTGACCGTGCGCGCGCCGGAGCGGACCGCGCCGGCCGGCGGGGCGGGCCTCGGACGGTGGCTGTCCGACCGCGCCTACGCCGGGATGCGTGCTGCCGTCGCCGCGGGGCAGTGGCCGGGATGAGCGCGCTCGAGGTGCGGATCGGTGCGGCGGCCCTGACCGCCCGCGTCGCGGAGGTCGCACGGGATGTCGCCGACGCGTACGCCGGGACCGAGCCGCTGCTGGTGACGGTGCTCAAGGGAGGCGCGTTCTTCCTCGCCGACCTCATCCGGGCCCTCCCGCTGCCGCTCGACGTCGACTTCCTCGCGATCAGCAGCTACGGGGAGACCGGCACCGCGCGCATCCTGAAGGACCTCGACCACGACATCGCGGGACGGCACGTCCTGATCGTCGAGGACATCGTCGACACCGGGCTGACGCTGGCCTACCTGCTGCAGGCGCTGGCCGGTCGCGGTCCGGCGTCCCTGCGCGTGTGCACGTTGCTCGACCGGCGGGTGCGACGGATCGCGGATCTGCCGCTCGACTTCGTGGGCTTCGAGGTCGGCGACGAGTTCCTCGTGGGCTACGGGCTCGACCTCGACGAGCACCTGCGCGCCCTTCCCGCGGTGCTCGCGGTGGTCGACCTCGAGGCCGTCACCGATGACCCGGACGGGGCCGCCGCGAGCGTCCTGTCGTCGACCGAGGGCTGACCGGTCCGAGGAACACGTCGGGTCCATGCCTCCGCTAGCCTCGATCTGGCCGGCAGGTCCGACCTGAACGGAGGAGACCCGGTGATCGAGATGGAGCTCGTGGGAGTGCGGGTGGAGCTGCCCGCCAATCAGCCGATCGTGCTCCTGAAGGAGAAGACCGGGACGCGGTACCTGCCCATCTGGATCGGTGCGGTCGAGGCCACCGCCATCGCCTTCGCCCTGCAGGGCGTCGAGACGCCGCGACCGCTCACCCACGACCTGTTCGTCGACGTGATGGAGGAGCTCGACGTCTCGATCGAGGCCGTCCACGTCACCGAGCTGCGTGACGGGACCTTCTACGCGGAGCTCCACCTGATCCAGGCCGGCCAGACCTACGCCGTCTCGGCGCGGCCGTCCGATGCGATCGCGCTGGCCAGCCGCCTCGAGGACGTACCGATCTACGGCGCCGAGGCGGTGCTCGACGAGGCCGGGCTCGAGATCGAGACGCGCGAGGAGGGCGAGGAGGTGGACGCCGAGGAGGAGGTCCGCCAGTTCCGCCAGTTCCTCGAGAACGTGACCCCCGAGGACTTCGAGCAGTGATCGCGCGCTGCCGCGCAGCGGCAGCGCAGGCAGCGGTCGGCCCCGTGGGGTGGAGGACGGCTCGAGCGTGCCAGAACACCCCCAGCGGGGGGTGCCAGGCGTGTTCGCCGCCGATGCGCCGGGTAACCCTCACCCTCAGGTGGAGGGTTAGTCCAGTCTCACCCTCCACGGATCGTTGACACTCGACCGTCACGCGACGTAGCCTCAGCGAGGTAGTTTCACCGGTGTCGGTGACGCCCGGAGACGCCAGCCGGCATGCCGCTCTCCAACGCCCAACACGGCGTCCAGACGGTGACGGCCCGATGAAGGTCAGGTGACAGATGACGGCGCACCAGCCTGCGGCGGGGGACGACTCCCGCCCCGCAGCTCAGATGGCGTTCGACGTGGGACAGCTCGACGAGGAGCGCACCGGCTACCGCGGCCCGACGGTCTGCAAGATCGTCGGTGTCACCTACCGGCAGCTCGACTACTGGACGCGCACGGAGCTCGTCACGCCCTCCGTCCGCGCCGCCAAGGGCAGCGGCACCCAGCGTCTGTACTCCTTCGACGACGTGGTGCAGCTGCGGGTCATCAAGCGTCTGCTCGACACCGGGGTGTCCCTGCAGCGGGTTCGCGGTGCCGTCGAGGAGCTGCGGGTGCGCGGACAGACGCTCGCCGACATGACGCTCGTCTCGGACGGCACCAGCGTGTACGCCCTCGACGACAACCAGCAGGTGGTCGAGCTGCTGCAGAACGGCCAGGGCGTCTTCGCCATCGCGCTGGGCCCGGTCGTCGAGCAGCTGCGCGGCGAGGTGACGGCCTTCCCGACGGAGCGCCTGGACGGCACCGAGGTCGGCGAGACCGACACGGACGGCGAGGCCGGCCCGACCACGCTGGCACGGTGAGCGCCGGTGTCCGGCGACGTCCCGGCGGCGCCTGACGGCTCCGACCGGGGTATCGGCCGGGTGCGCCGACCCGAGGCACCACCGGTACGGGGACCGGCCGCCGGCGTGCCCGACGTGGCCGACCTCGGCCTGGCCGACCTGCTCGCCCGCCGCCGGCCCGTCGCCCCGGCGGACGCCGCCGGGGGACCCTCCGTGCCGCTGCCGAGCGACCAGCAGCGGTTCCAGCACACGTCCGAGCTTCGCTTCGCGAGGCTCCTGGACTTCTTCGGGGTCGCCTGGGAGTACGAGCCCGACGAGTTCCCGATCGAGTGGGACGACGCAGGTACCCCGACGGCGTGGTTCCGGCCGGACTTCTACCTGCCCGCGTTCGACACCTACATCGAGATCACGACCTCCGCGCAGCGGCTCGTGACGCGCAAGAACCGCAAGCTACGGCTGCTGCGGGAGCATCATCCGCAGGTGCGCTGCAAGCTCTTCTACCAGCGCGACTACCTGGTGCTCGTGCGCCGCTTCGGGCTGGACAGCGACCTCGCCGATGACGAGGGCTGAGGGCCAGGACCCGGCGACCGGCGGCCGCGTCGTCGGGCGGCGAGCGGTCAGCGGAGCAGCGACTCGACCTGCTGGCGAACGGCGACGCTCAGACCGCCGGTGAACTTCGGGCGCAGCTGACCACGGTGCTCGGTGAGCCAGCGGGCCACCGTCGGTGGGACCGAGTCCCCGACGATGATCTGGGGTGCGCCGCGCTCGGCGGCGTAGGGCGACCACGCAAGCGTGCGGCCCCACGCCTCGTCGCCGTAGCCCTCGGCGACGACGACGGCGTCGCCGGCCGGGCCGAAGAACCCGTCCGCGACGGCGAGCGCTGTCTCGGCACGGGACGGGCCGGCGAGCCGACGGGCGTGCAACGTGCTCGTCACGGGGTCGCTGACCGCGGCGGCGCCACCGAGGACGACGTGGTCGGCGTCGGCGTAGCGCGACAGGAACCCGCGGGTTGCCGCCGGAAGCCGGTCGCGGTAGGTCAGCACCAGGGGCACGCCGGCGTGGGCGGCGGCGGCACCGCCGGTCACCGCGTCGGGCCAGGCGTCGGCGCTCGCGACGGCGATGACCGCCGGCTGGCCGAAGCGGTGGACGACCTCCTGTGCCACCGCGATCGAGGTCTCCACGCGCGTCGGCCCGCTGAGGCGACGGACGTTGTAGCCGGCACCGCGGAGCTCCTGCTCGGCCCGCGACGAGACGGCGTCGGTGCCGCCCAGCAGGTAGACCCGGCCGCTGCCAGCCAGCAGGCGGTCGATCTCCGCCCGGGTCCGCGGACGCAGGACCGGATCGGGCTCCTCACCGGTCGGGCCGTCCGTGAAGAGGATGGGGGACCGGCCGCCCGCGAGGGCCGCGCCGCTCAGCGAGTCCGCGTACACGTCGGACCGGGACAGCACGACGTAGTCGGGGCGGCTGCCGGCCGGATGGGAGGTCTGCGAGGCGGCGATGCCCTCGTCGATGATCGCGAGCCGGGGCGCCTGCCCGCCGCGCATGAACAGCTCGGTGACCCAGATGGTTCCGTCGCCGGCGCGCCAGGTCCCGACGCCGACGAAGGTCACGTCGCCGGCGAGGATGTTCTCGCGATGGCCAGGGGAGGCCATGAACGCGTCGTGGAGAGCCGGAACGCCCCCGCCGCCCGTGCAGCCCACGTTCTCGCGCAGCGTGTACCAGGATGCGGTGATGCCGCCGTCCAGCGGGGAGCGGTGGTGCAGCGTGTGCCCGTCGCCACAGGAGCCACCGGCGTCGTCGGCACGTGCCATGGCTGCGGCGTGCGCGCGGGCGATCCGGGTCAGCTGGAGGTGGGTGGCGAGCAGGGGCAGCCCGGCCGCCTGACGCTCCCGGTTGATGAGGTTCACGAACTGGACGTCGTCGCCCGCCCACGGTCCGCTCGCCGTCCCCGCCTGTGCGCCGACGGGTAGGAGCGTGAGGATCATCGCGGCGATGGCGACGACGACCAGGGGAGCACCCCGCCGTGGGTTCGACACCGTGGCATCCTCACGCTCGGCACGTCCAGCTCTTCACCGGTGAGATCGGTGCCGAAGCGGCCAACCTTGAACGTCGCGTGGGGACTAGTCCGTGCGGGGGATGGCCTGCGCGGGCCCCGCACGATCGCGGGGCCGCGCCGACGTGCGACGGGGCACCCCTCGGGGCGCCCCGTCGATGCGATGCCCTCAGCCCGTCAGGCGTTGCCGAGACGCTCCTTCATCCAGTTGATGATGCCGCCCTTGAGGATCGTGTCGACCTGGCGGTCCGAGAGGGAGTGGCGGGCGGTGAAGGTCGTGCCCTTCGTGGTGTTCTCGACCGTGATCTCGCTGCCGCTGCTCAGCGCGTCGCGGAGGCCCGTGAGGCGCAGCACGTCACCCTGGTCGAGCGCGTCGTAGTCCTCGTCGCCGGCGAACTCGAGCGCGACGACCCCGAAGTTCGCGAGGTTCTGCCAGTGGATGCGCGAGTAGCTCTTCGCGATGACTGCCCGGAGGCCGACGTAGCGGGGCGCCAGCGCCGCGTGCTCACGCGACGAGCCCTGCCCGTAGTTCTGGCCGCCGACCACCGCGTGACCGCCCTCGTCGCGGACCTCCATGGCCCGCTCGTGGTAGGTCTCGTCGACGATGTCGAAGGAGAACTCCGAGATCTTGGGGATGTTCGAGCGGTAGGGGAGCACCTCCGTGCCGGCCCGCAGGATCTCGTCGGTCGAGATGTCGTCGCCCATCTTCAGGATGACCGGCAGGGTCAGCGCGTCGGGGAGCGGATCGAACTGGGGCAGCGAGGAGATGTTCGGCCCCTTGCGGATCTCGACGGTCTGCGACTCCTCGCGTCCCGGTGGGGGCAGCAGCATGTCGGTGTTGATGATGAGGTCGTCGGGCTCGGACACGCGTGGGTAGGCGATCTCGTACTTGTTCTCGAGATCGCGCGGGTCGGTGATCACGCCGGTGATGGCCGAGGCCGTCGCGGTCTCCGGGCTGCACAGGTGGACCTTGTCTTCCTTCGTGCCCGAGCGCCCGGGAAAGTTCCGCGGTGTGGTCCGCAGGCTGATCTCGTCGGTGGCCGGTGCCTGCCCCATGCCGATGCAGCCGTTGCAGCCCGCCTGGTGCAGCCGGGCGCCAGCGTGGATGAGATGGAGCAGGTGACCCTGGTTGGCGAGGTTCTCGAGGATCTGCCGGGAGGTCGGGTTGATGTCGAACGACACGTAGGGGTGGGCCTGCACGTCGGCGCGCTTGACGATCTCGGCTGCGACGGCGAAGTCGCGGAAGCCCGGGTTCGCCGACGACCCGATGTAGGCCTGGGCGATCGGCTGGCCCGCGACCTCGCGGACGGGCACCACGTTGCCGGGACTCGTCGGCAGGGCGATGAGGGGCTCGAGGGTGGAGAGGTCGATCTCCTCGTGCACGTCGTAGTCGGCGTCGGCGTCGGCGACGAGCTCGGTGAAGTCGTCGCCGCGCCCCTGTCGCTCGAGGAAGCGGCGGACCTCGTCGTCGGCGGGGAACACCGTCGTGGTGGCGCCGAGCTCGGCACCCATGTTCGCGATGACGTGCCGGTCCATGCAGGACAGGTGCTCGAGCCCGGGTCCGTAGTACTCGATGATGCGGCCGACGCCGCCCGACACACCGTGCCGGCGCAGCATCTCGAGGATGACGTCCTTCGCCGACACCCAGTCGGGCAGGTCACCGGTGAGCTTCACGCCCCAGATCTCGGGCATCTTGATGCGCAGCGGCTCACCCGCCATCGCCAGCGCCACGTCGAGCCCGCCGGAGCCGATGGCGACCATGCCGATGGCGCCGGCCGCCGGCGTGTGGCTGTCGGAGCCGGCCATCGTCTTCCCCGGCTTGCCGAAGCGCTCCTGGTGGACCGGGTGCGAGACCCCGTTGCCGGGTCGGCTGTACCAGATCCCGAACCGCTCACAGGCGGACTTCAGGAACAGGTGGTCGTCGGGGTTCTTGTTGTCCTCCTGGATGAGGTTGTGGTCGACGTACTGCGCCGACAGCTCGGTGCGGACACGGTCGAGGCCCATCGCCTCGAGCTCGAGCATGACGAGCGTGCCCGTGGCGTCCTGGGTCAGCGTCTGGTCGATGCGCAGCCCGATCGGCGTGCCGGGCTCCATCTCCCCCTCGACGAGGTGGTCCTCGATGATCTTTCTCGCGACGTTGCGGCCCAAGGCGCCCCTCCGGGTTCGTCGGACATGGCTTCTGAAAGACGGTGAACGTCACGGTAGGGCCGGAGTGCGCCCAGGGACCCGGATGGCTGGTGTCCGGTCGGACGGTCGGGTCGTCGCTGGGCTCACCACAGCCCGGTGAGGTAGTCGCCCACGGACTCGGCCGCCGTCGTCGTCGGTGCCCCGACCACGGCGGCATCGGGGTGCTGGTCGTCGCCGACGGCCTCCGACAGCGAGAAGTGGTCGAGCAGCGGGGCGAGGAAGCGGCTCGCCTGGGCGTAGGTGTGGGCGTCGTCGCTGCCGTGGCGGCGGTGGTAGAAGCGCAGCGGGTAGCTGACGTGCAGGTGGTCGCGCGCCCGGGTCAGTGCCACGTACAGCAGGCGCCGTTCCTCCTCGAGGCTGTCGGCGTCGCGCAGGGAGAGATCCGAGGGCAGGCAGCCGTCCGCCGCGTGGATCAGGTGGACGGCCCGCCACTCGCCGCCCTTCGCGGAGTGGATCGTCGACAGCGTGAGCACGTCGTCGTCCAGGGACGGGGGCCCGGCCAGGTCGCTGGTGCTCGCCGGCGGGTCGATCGTCAGGTCGGCGACGAGGTCCTGCCGGCGGGTGTGGCCGACCGCCATGCGGGCGATCCGGGCCAGGTCGGCCAGGCGTGCCTCCGCCGCGTCGTACCGACGGGGGAACGTGCGGGCGCACCATCCGTGCAGCGACTCGATCTGGGCGGTGGGCGGCGGTTCGTCCCCGTCGGCCGCGGTGGCGCAGGCCTCGAGGGCCGCGTGCAGCGCGTCGAGCTCGCCGGCCACGGCGTGGCCGATGCCGGCTGGCCAGTCGGCGGCCAGGAACCGACCGAGCGGGTCGACGCCCGGATCGTCGACACCGATCCCGGTCATGAGCCGACGGGCGGTCGCCGGCCCGACACCGTCGACCGCCACCAGCGTGCGGTGCCACGCGAGCTGGTCGCGCGGGTTGTCGAGGAGCCGCAGCAGCGCGAGCAGGTCCTTCACGTGTGCGGCCTCGAGGAAGCGCAGCCCGCCGTGCTTGACGTACGGGATGTCGCGGCGCCCGAGCTCGACCTCGAGCCCGTCGCTGTGGTGGGAGGTGCGGAACAGCACCGCCTGGTCCCGCAGCGGGATGCCGGCCTCCCGGTGGCTCAGGATGCGGTCGCAGACGAGGGTGGCCTGCGTCGTCTCGTCGCGACAGGTGACGAGCTCGGGGCGCGTCCCCGCCGGACGGTCCGTCCACAGCACGAGCTCGTGCCGGCGCGCGGCGTCGGCCATGACGGTGTTCGCGGTCGCCAGGATCTCGGGCGTCGACCGGTAGTTGCGCTCGAGACGCACCACGGTCGCGCCCGCGTGGCGGGCGGGGAAGTCGAGGAGATGATCGGCCGTCGCGGCACGGAACCCGTAGATGGCCTGCGCCCCGTCACCCACCACGGTCAGCGTGGCGTCGCCGGTGGCCATGGCGGCGAGGATGTCCGCCTGGACCGTGTTCGTGTCCTGGAACTCGTCGACGAGGACGTGGGCGAAGCGCTCGCGGAGGATGGGGCCGGTGGTGGGGGCGGTCGCCAGCACCCGCCAGTACAGGAGCAGGTCGTCGAGGTCGAGGACGCCCTGGGCGCGCTTGCGGGCCGTGTAGCGGTCGAAGAGGTCGGCGAGGTCGGCGCGGTGGTCGCTGCACCACGGGAACTGTCTGGCGAGGACCGCGTCGAGCGGTTCGCCGGCGTTGACGACACGGCTGTAGACGGCGGCGATCGTGGTGGCAGCGGGGAAGCGGCGTCCCTGCCCGTCGGCGTGGCCGGCCTCGGCGCGCACCAGCCCGAACAGGTCCACGGTGTCGCCCTGGTCGAGGATCGTGAACTGCGGGGCCACGCCGATCGCGCTCCCGTGCAGCCGCAGCAGCCGGTTCGCGACGCTGTGGAACGTGCCGCCCCAGACGCGCCGCGAGCGCGCGTCTCCGGTGAGCGTCTGGACGCGCGTGAGCATCTCGCGCGCCGCACGCCGCGTGAAGGTCAGCAGCAGCAGCCGCTCGGGCTCCACCCCGCCCGCCAGCAGGTCGGCGACCCGGGCGGCCAGCGTCCGCGTCTTCCCGCTGCCCGCGCCGGCCGCGACGACGAGGTGGCCGCCCCGGTGCGTCGCGGCTGCACGCTGCTGCGGGTTCAGCCCGGCCAGCCAGCGTGGGGCGGTGGCCTCGATCTCGACGGCGGAGGGCCCGGGGTCGGCCATCTCGGCGGCAGTGGTGGCATCGGGCATGGGGGATCCGTCGGCTCGGGAGCACGGCGGCCGGACCCTACGCGAGCGGTGTGACACGCCGGACGAACCGGATCACGCGGCCGCTCACGCGGCCGCCCGCCGCCCGCCGCCGACCCACCGCCGCCGACTCCGTCCCTCGCCGCCGACTCTCCGCCGCCGACTCTCCGCCGCCGACTCTCCGCCGCCGACTCTCCGCCTGGGCCGACTCTCCGGCGCGTTCTGGGTCGATTTCGTCCGAGCGTCTCGGAGGATTTCTACCCAAGACGTGGGTGGGGCGAGGGGAGGGGCCCGGACGTGGGTGGAGCGAGGGGAGGATGCCCGGACGTGGGCGGGCGCGGGATCCGGCGGGCGCGGGCTCTGGTGAGGCGGGGTCAGGCGAGGCGGGAGCGGAGCCAGTCGATGTCGGCGGCCACGTCGTCGGCGTCGCCGGGCGTCTCGAGCACGACGGGGCAGCCGGCGTCGCGGACGACGCCGAGCAGCACCTCCTCGCCGATCGTGCCCTTGCCGAGCCGCTCGTGGCGGTCGCGGGCCGAGCCGGCTTCGTCCTTCGAGTCGTTCAGATGGACGAGGTCGATGCGCCCCGTGATGGCGTGCAGGCGGGCGACGGCGTCGGCGAGATCCTCGCCGGCGGCGAAGGCGTGGCACGTGTCGAGGCAGAGGCCGATCTCGACGTCGGCGTGGTCCGCGACCGCGTCCCACAGCCGGGCGAGCACGTCGAAGTAGCGTGCCATCGCATGGTCGCCGCCGGCCGTGTTCTCGATCAGCAGCGGCACCTCGCACTCGAGCCGCTCGACCGTGGTCCGCCAGTTGTCGATGCCCGCGTCGACCTCGTCCGCCTCCTGCACGTGGCCGGGGTGCACGACGACGCCCGCGGCGCCGATGGCCGCGGCCGCGTCCAGCGTCTGCTGGAGCGTCTTGCGCGAGGGGTGGCGGATCCGCGGGTTGGTCGACGCCGGGTTCATGACGTAGGGGGCGTGGACGTAGATCGGCAGGTCGGCGGCACGCAGCTGCTCGGCGTCCGGGCGGGCCGCCGGCTTCTTGTACGACTGCGGCGCCGAGAGGAAGATCTGCACGGCGTCCGCGCCGCGGGCGGCGGCCTCGCCGAGCGGGTCCGTGCCGGGGATGTGGGCTCCGATACGCATACCGCGAGCCTAACGACCCGGGGTGCGGGGACCGAGTTCCGGCGCGCATACCATGCGGTCGATGGGGGCTCGCCGTCTCGGAGCCGCGCCTCGTCGCGCGCTTCGAACGCGACCCGCCCACCTCCCGTCCATCCTGCGCCGACCCGAAAGATGCGGACGATGAGCGCACGCGAAGCCCTCGCCGACCTCGAGCAGCACGACGCGTTCCTCGGCCGTCACATCGGCGTGCGTGACGCGGACCTGCCCGACATGCTGGCGACCATCGGCGTCGGCTCCCTCGACGAGCTGATCGACGTGGCCGTGCCGGCCGGCATCCGCTCCGAGGTGCCGCTGTCGCTCGCCGCGCCGACGACCGAGCACGCCGCGCTCGCGCGGCTGGGTGCCATCGCCGACCGCAACCGGATCCTCACTTCGCTCATCGGGATGGGCTACGCGAACACCATCACGCCGGCCGTCATCAAGCGCAACGTCCTGCAGAACCCCGGCTGGTATACCGCCTACACGCCGTACCAGGCCGAGATCTCCCAGGGCCGGCTCGAGGCGCTCCTCAACTTCCAGACCATGGTCGCCGACCTGACCGGCACCGAGCTCGCGAACGCCTCGCTGCTCGACGAGGCGACGGCGGCCGCCGAGGCGATGGCGATGTGCCACCGGATCAGCCGGGGGAGCGGCGAGACCTTCTACGTCGACGCCGACTGCCACCCGCAGACGATCGACGTGGTGCGCACCCGCGCCGAGCCGCTCGGCATCACGGTCGTCGTCGGCGATCCGCGCCACGACGAGCTCGATGACGACGTGTACGCGGTGCTCCTCCAGCAGCCGGGCTCGAGCGGGCTGGTCCACGACGACCGCGCGCTCATCGAGCGCTGCCACGAGCAGGGTGTCCTCGTCACGGTGGCCGTCGACCTGCTCGCCTCCGTCCTGCTCACCCCGCCCGGTGCGGTGGGCGCCGACGTGGTCGTCGGCTCCGCGCAGCGCTTCGGCGTGCCGCTCGGGTACGGCGGGCCGCACGCCGGCTTCCTCGCCACCGCCGAACGGCACGTGCGGGCGACGCCGGGCCGCATCGTCGGTGTGTCCGTCGACCGTGCCGGCCGCCCGGCGGCGCGGATGGCGCTGCAGACCCGTGAGCAGCACATCCGCCGCGAGCGCGCGACGTTCGAACATCTGCACCGCACAGGTGCTGCTCGCCGTCATGGCCGGCTTCTACGGCGTCTATCACGGCCCCGAGGGCCTGCGCACGATCGCCGAGCGGGTGCACCGGCTCACCGCCATCCTGGCCGCCGGGCTCCGCGAGGGCGGGGTCGAGGTCGTCAACGACCGCTTCTTCGACACCCTCACCGTCCGTGCGCCCGGCCGGGCGGCGGAGGTCGCGGCCCGCGCCCGCGACGCCGGCTACAACCTGCGCGAGGTCGACGGCGACACGCTCGGGATCAGCCTGGACGAGACCACCACCCGCGACGACCTGCAGGCGGTCTGGGGCGCGTTCGGCGTGGCGGGCGACCCGGCCTCGCTCGACGGGACGGCGCCCGACGGGCTCCCGACCGATCTTCGCCGCACCGACGCCATCCTCACCGACGAGGTGTTCCACCGCTATCGGTCCGAGACCGAGATGATGCGCTACCTGCGTGAGCTGCAGGTCAAGGACATCGCGCTCGACCGGTCCATGATCCCGCTCGGCTCCTGCACGATGAAGCTGAACGCCGCCAGCGAGATGGAGCCGATCACGTGGCCGGCGTTCGCCGAGCTGCACCCCTTCGTGCCGCTCGACCAGGCCGAGGGCTACCTCGAGCTCATCGGCGAGCTCGAGTCGATGCTGGCCGAGATCACCGGCTACGACGCGGTGTCGATGCAGCCGAACGCCGGCTCGCAGGGCGAGTTCACCGGTCTGCTCGCGATCCGTCGCTACCACCAGGCGAACGGGGACGCCCAGCGCGACATCTGCCTCATCCCGCAGTCCGCCCACGGGACGAACGCCGCGAGTGCGGTGATGGCCGGCATGACGGTCGTCGTCGTGGACACCGACGAGCAGGGCAACATCGACGTGGCGCACCTGCGCGAGCTCGCCGAGCAGCACGCCGACACGCTGTCGGCGCTCATGGTCACCTACCCGTCGACGCACGGCGTCTTCGAGCCGGCCATCGAGGAGATCTGCGGGATCATCCACGACCACGGCGGGCAGGTCTATCTCGACGGCGCGAACCTGAACGCGATGATGGGGGTGGCCCGGCCGGGGCGCTTCGGAGCGGACGTCTCCCACCTCAACCTCCACAAGACCTTCAGCATCCCGCACGGCGGTGGCGGGCCGGGCGTCGGTCCCGTCGGCGTCCGGGCGCACCTCGCGCCGTACCTCCCGAACCACCCGGTCGTGCCCGAGGCGGGGCCCGACACCGGGCCGGGCGCCGTCTCGGCGGCGCCCTGGGGGTCCGCCGGCATCCTGCCGATCTCGTGGACCTACATCACGATGATGGGCGGCCGCGGTCTGCTCGAGTCCACCCGCACGGCCGTCCTGAACGCGAACTACGTCGCGGCGCGGCTGCGTGACGCCTACCCGGTCCTCTACACGGGGCCGAAGGGCTTCGTCGCCCATGAGTGCATCGTCGACCTGCGTGGGATCCAGGAGGCCACCGGCATCACGAACGAGGACGTTGCCAAGCGGCTCATGGATTACGGCTTCCACGCGCCGACCATGTCGTTCCCGGTCGCCGGCACGCTGATGATCGAGCCGACCGAGTCGGAGTCGAGGGCCGAGCTCGACCGCTTCTGCGACGCGATGATCGCCATCCGCGCGGAGATCGCCAGGGTCGAGTCCGGCGAGTGGGACGCCGACGACAACCCGCTGCGCAACGCCCCGCACCCGGCGGCCGACCTGCTGACGGGGGAGTGGACGCACCCCTACACCCGCGAGGAGGCGGCCTACCCGGCGCCGTGGACCCGTACCGACAAGTACTGGCCGCCGGTCAGCCGCATCGACAACGCCCACGGTGACCGCAACCTGATCTGCACCTGCGCCCCGATCGACGCCTACCGCGAGGGTGAGCCCGTCGACGCTTGACGGCCGGACGGGATGCGCGGACGGTGGGAGGCGGCAGGAGGGAGACCCCATGTTCACGCAGTTCATCGAAGGCCGGGTGACGGACGCCGATCGGCTCCGGCACCAGTACCAGCGCTGGCTGACCGAGCTGGCTCCGCAGGCAGCGGGCTGGCTCGGCAGCACGGGCGGGATCACCCCGGACGGCACCGGGTTCATCGCGGTCCGGTTCGCCTCGACCGACGACGCCCGGGCCAACTCGAACCGGCCCGAGCAGGGGGAGTGGTGGAAGGACACCGAGGCCTGCTTCGGCGGTCCCGTGGAGTTCCTCGACTGCGACGAGACGCAGTCGTTCCTCGGCGGCGGATCCGACGACGCGGGTTTCGTCCAGGTCATCCGCGGACGCGTGCGTGATCTGACCCGGGCCCGCGACGTGATGGCCGACATGGACGCCCAGCTGCGCACCGAGCGTCCTGACGTGATCGGCGGCTACATCGGGACCCGTCCCGACGGGACCTACGTGCAGGTCGTCTACTTCACGTCCGAGGAGGACGCCCGGCGCGGCGAGGCGTCGGCCGGCGCGCCGGAGGAGTTCCAGGACATGCAGGCGGACCCGCCCCGGTTCCTCGACCTGTCGGACCCGTGGCTCGCCAGCGCCTCGGCCGGGTAGCGGCCGTCCTGGGCATCGGCACCGGCCATGCCACCCGCGTGACGGTGACCGGCGATTAGCCTCACGGGCATCCGCTTTCCCGCACCCTGTGAGGCCTCCGATGAGTGGACTCCGCTCGAGCACCGTCGCCGACACCCTCGCCCGCAGCGCCGCCCGTGTTCCCGACCGGGCGGCGCTCCACTTCGCCGACCGGACCTGGACCTACGCGCAGCTCGACGCCGCCGTGACCCGGGCGGCCGCCCATCTCGCCGGCCTCGGGCTGGACACGGGCGACCGCGTCGCCGCCCTCGGCAAGAACTCGGACGCGTTCCTCGTCGGCTTCCTCGCGTGCGCCCGCGCCGGGCTCGTCCACGTCCCGATCAACTACAACCTCGTCGGCGAGGAGCTCGCGTACCTCCTGCGCCAGTCCGGCAGCCGGGTCGTGCTCGTCGACCCGGCGCTGCGCGACCAGCTCGACCGGGCGACCGGCGACGTTGCGCTCGACCACGTCGTCTCGCTGCGCGACGCGGACGACTCGCTGCTGGCGATCGCGTCCGACGGCCCCGTGCCGGAGCTCGACGTGGCGGTGGAGGACACGGATCTCGCCCAGCTGCTCTACACCTCGGGGACCACCGCGCGTCCCAAGGGCGCGATGATGACCCACCGGGCGCTCGTGCACGAGTACCTGTCCTGCATCGTCGACCTCGATCTCGCCGAGGACGACGAGCCGCTGCACGTCATGCCGCTCTACCACAGCGCCCAGATGCACGTCTTCCTGATGCCGTGGCTCGCGCTCGGAGCGACGAACCACCTCGTCGAGGTCCCCGAGCCGGGCGACATCATGCGCCGCATCGAGGCCCAGGGACACCGGGCCTTCTTCGCCGCGCCGACGCTGTGGGTGGCGATCGCGAACCACGCCGAGTTCGGCACGCGCGACATGACCTCGCTCACGAAGGCCTACTACGGCGCGTCGATCATGCCGGTGCCGGTCCTCGAGCGGTTGCAGGAGGCGATGCCCGACCTCGGCTTCTACAACTGCTTCGGACAGTCGGAGATCGCCCCGCTGGCGACGGTCCTGCGCCCCGAGGAGCACGCCGACCGCCCCGATTCCGCCGGCCGGCCCGTCCTGTTCGTCCAGCTGCGGGTCGTCGACGAGCACGGCGAGGCGGTCGCTCCCGGCGGGATGGGCGAGGTCGTCTACCGGTCGCCGCAGCTGTGCGAGGGCTACTGGGAGAAGCCGGAGGAGACCGAGGAGGCCTTCCGCGGCGGCTGGTTCCACTCCGGCGACCTCGTCCGCATCGACGAGGAGGGCTACATCACCGTCGTCGACCGCATCAAGGACGTCATCAACACCGGTGGGGTGGTCGTCGCCTCGCGCGAGGTGGAGGAGGCCCTCTACACCCATCCGGCGGTCGGCGAGGTCGCCGTCATCGGGCTGCCCGACGAGCGGTGGATCGAGGCCATCACCGCCGTGGTCGTCGCCAAGGAGGAGGTCACCGCCGAGGAGCTGCTGGCCCACGCCCGCGAGCACCTGTCCGGGTTCAAGGTGCCGAAGGCCATCCACCTCGTCGACGACCTGCCGCGCAACGCGTCCGGGAAGCTGCTGAAGCGCGAGTTGCGCGACCGCTTCGGCGGCTGACTCGCCTCAGACGACCGAGCCGTGGTTGCACGTGGGGGCCTACGCCCGGGCGACGAGCCGTTCGATGCCGTCGAGGACGAGGTCGAGGCCGACGTCGAAGGAGTCACCGAAGTCGTAGCCGGGTTGCAGGACGTGCTCGGAGGTGAAGCGGGCGAGGTGGGGGAACGCGTCGGCTGGCATGACGTTGGCCATCTCTGCGGCGAGCTGGGCGAACTCCTCGGTGGGTGCGCCGGCGGCCGGGAGGCTGGCTTCCTGGGTGGCGAAGCCGTAGACGAAGGCGTCGACGATGGCGTACGCGTGAGCGACGACGTCCGTCGGTAGTCCTGCGTTGAACAGGCAGCCCAGGACGGCGTCGTGGTGGCGCAGCGTGGCCGGGCCGGGTGAGGTGCCCGACTCCATGAGCGGGACGGCCCAGCGGTGACCTCGCAGGACCTCCCGGGCGGACACGCACCGGTGACGCAGCGCGGCGCGCCAGTTCGTGTCGGACGGGGGCAGGTCGATCTCGGCGAAGACCCGATCGACCATGCCGGCGAGGATGTCGTCCTTGTTGGCCACGTGGTTGTACAGCGACATCGCCTCGACGCCGAGCTCCTGGCCCAGCCGGCGCATGGTGAGGGCCTCCACCCCCTCGCGGTCTGCCAGCGAGGTCGCCGCCTGCAGGACACGGTCCCGGCTCAGCGGGGGACGTCTCCGCGGTGGAGCCGGACCTGCGTGACATGCCGACCTCCGGATCGTGCGCCCAACGTACAAAGTAAGCAAGCGCTGGACGAGCCCCGGCGCGTCGCGTACAACATACATAGTAAACATACAGCGTATGTCAATGAGCGACTCGCCGGCGCGGCCGGCCCAGGAGAACACCGTGAAGGCGATCGTGCAGGACACCTACGGCTCGGCCGATGTGCTCGAGCTCCGCGACATCGACCGTCCGGTCGCCGGCGACCGCGAGGTGCTCGTCCGGGTCCATGCCGCGGGCGTGGACCGGGGCGTGTGGCACCTGATGACCGGTCGTCCGTACCTGACCCGCCTGATGGGCTTCGGTCTGCGGCGCCCGAAGCAGCCGGTGCCCGGGTTCGACCTGGCCGGGGTGGTCGAAGCCGTCGGGGCGTCGGTCACCGGGTTCGCGCCGGGGGACGAGGTGTTCGGCATCGGGACCGGCACCTACGCCGAGTACGCGCTCGCACCCGAGAGCAAGCTGGCCCACAAGCCCGCGTCGCTGTCGTTCGAGGAAGCGGCCGTCGTCGCGATCTCGGGTCTCACCGCGCTGCAGGCGGTCCGCGATCACGCCCGCGTCCAGACCGGCCAGTCCGTGCTGGTCGTGGGCGCCTCGGGTGGCGTGGGCAGCTGGGCGGTCCAGATCGCTGCCGCCCATGGCGCACGTGTCACCGGGGTGGCCAGCACCACCAAGCTCGACGTCGTGCGTTCCCTGGGCGCCGAGGATGTCATCGACTACACCCGCCAGGACGCCTTCGACGGCAGCCAGCGCTACGACGTCATCCTCGACATCGGCGGCAACACGCCACTGTCGCGCCTGCGCCGGGCCCTCACGCCCACGGGAACGCTCATGATCGTCGGCGGCGAAGAGGGAGGCCGCTGGTTCGGCGGGATCGACCGGCAGCTCCGCGCCAGCCTGCTCTCGCTGGTCGTGCGCCAGCGCCTCGGCTTCTTCATCAGCGCGGAGCGCGGCGACGACGTCGCCACGCTCGCGGACATGCTCGCGGACGGCACGATCACCGCCGCCGTGGACCGCGTCTTCCCGCTCGCGGATGCCGCCAAGGCCATCCGGTACGTCGAGGACGGCCACGCCCGCGGCAAGGCCGTCGTGCAGATCGCCTGACCACCCGCACACGAAGGACACGCCAATGCGACCGTCATCCCGCCGCCGCACCCTCATGCTGATCGCGTTCGGCTGGCTGGTGCTGTCCCTGTTCTGGGCCGTCGTGATCATTGTCACCGATGCCCTGGCCTGGCCGCTCGCCCTCTGGATCGCCACGACGCTCGGGCCGCTCACCCTGCTGCGCAACCGGATCGACAACCCGAACGCCGACCGCACGAGGAGAGACGCCCCGTGACCGTGATCGACGTCGATGAGCTCAGCAAGACCTACGACGGGAGGACCGTGGTCGACAAGGTCTCCTTCTGCGTGGAGCAGGGGGAGATCTTCGCGATCCTCGGCCCGAACGGCGCCGGCAAGACCACCACCGTGGAGTCGATCGCCGGCCTGCGGACCCCCGACGCAGGGCGCATCCGGGTCTTCGGATCCGACCCGCGCACCGACAGGGACCAGGTGCGCCGCCGCCTCGGGGTGCAGCTCCAGGAGAGCCGGTTCCAGGATCGCCTGACCGTCCGCGAGATCGTGCAGACCTTCGCAGGACTCTACCCCGATCCCCTCGATGTGTCGGACCTGCTGGAACGCCTCGGCCTCCGGGACAAGGCGGACACGCGCTATGCCCGTCTCTCCGGGGGTCAGCAGCAACGTGTCTCGATCGCGGTCGCCCTCGTCGGTCGCCCTCGTGCGGTGATCCTCGACGAGCTCACCACCGGCCTGGACCCGCAGGCACGACGGGAGACCTGGGGCCTGATCGAGGAGCTTCGCGACGACGGCGTCACGATCGTGCTGGTGACCCACGTCATGGAGGAGGCGGAGCGACTCGCCGACCGCCTCGCCCTGATCGACGACGGTCGCCTCGTCGCCCTCGACACGCCGCAGGGCCTGGTTGACCGCGTGGGACTGGAGCAGCACATCCGGTTCACCACCGCGGCGACGATCGAGGACGCCTGGCTGAAGGACCTCCCCGAGGTCACCGGGGTCGCTCGCTCCGCCGACGAGATCGTCGTGACGGGCACCGAGCAGCTGCTGTTCTCGGTCGTGTCCCTGCTGGCCAGCCACGAGATCGTCCCCACCCGGTTCCAGGTCGACCAACCGGGTCTCGACGACGCCTTCGTCGCCCTGACCGGACGCCGGCTCGGTCTCAGCGACGACGAGGAGGTGGCCGCATGGCTGCCATGATCAGCCTCACGAAGGCCCAGGCCCGGCTGTTCCTGCGCGAGCCCACGGCCGTGATGTTCGGGCTGGTCTTCCCGGCGCTCCTGCTGGTCGTCATCGGCACCGTGTTCCCGGGCGCCACCGACCCGAGTCCCGACCTCGGCGGGCAGAGCCTCGTGGCCATCTACGCGCCGGCGGCCGTGGTCCTGGGGCTCGCGACGCTGGCCATCTCGATGCTCCCGGCGGCCCTGGGGGCGGATCGGGAGCGTGGCGTCCTCCGCCGGCTGTCGACGACACCGGCGCACCCCGCAACCCTGGTGGCCGCGCACCTGGCCGTGCAGGCCGTCGTGGTCACGTGCGCGACCGCCGCCGCCGTGCTCATGGGGGTGCTGGTCTTCGACCTGCCCTTCCCGCGCAGCCTCGGCTGGTTCGTCGTCGGCTTCGTGCTGGCGGTCGCGGCGCTGCTCGCCGTCGGGCTGCTCATCGGCGCCGTCGTCCCCACCTCCTCCTCCGGACAGGCGATCGGGATGCTCCTGTACTTCCCCCTGCTGTTCTTCGCCGGCGTCTACATCCCCCTCGAGGTGATGCCCGAAGGGATCCAGACCGTCAGCAACCTCACCCCTGCCGGAGCCGCCGTCACCACCCTCGGCGATGCCTGGGGCGGTGCCGCCCCGGCGACCTCCAGCCTCCTGGTCCTGGCCGCATACGCGGTCGTCGCGGGGGCGCTCGCCATCAAGCTCTTTCGCTGGGAGTGACGGGAACCTCGAGATCGCTTACGCGGCGGCGCCCGGTGCGCCGGTGCGCGCGCGACACCCGGACTCGCCGCCCGTGAGGCGAACTTAGCCGGAGGTCAGATGCTCGGTGAGGAAGGCCGCGATCTCGGCTGCCGCCTGGCGGGCGGCCGGCACGAGGCCGGGGATCGACACGAAGCCGTGCGGGGCGTCGACGTAGCGGGTGTGCCGAACGGGCACGTCAGCCTTGGCGAGCTTGACCGCGTACGCCTCGCCCTCGTCGACGAGCGGGTCGTGCGCCGCTGTCTGCACCAGGGCCGGGGCGACGCCCGAGAGGTCCTCGACGAACCAGGGCGAGACACGGGGGTCGTCGGGTGCCACTCCGCCGGCGAGGTAGTAGTCGCGGAACGCCTCGATGTCGGCGCGGGTCAGGATCGGCTCGTCGGTGAGCCGGCTCACCGACGGGAACGACATGGTCAGGTCGACCCCCGGGTAGATGAGCACCTGCGCCGCGAGAGGCAGCTGCTCGTCCCGGGCGGCGATCGCCACGAGTGCCGACAGGTTGCCGCCGGCGCTGTCCCCGGCGACGGCCACGGGCCCGGTCGCGCCCACCTTCTCGCGGTGCTCGAGGATCCACCGGAACGAGGCGACCGCGTCGTCGTAGGCCGCGGGCGCCGGGTGCTCGGGGGCCTTGCGGTAGTCGATCGACACAACGGTGACGCCAACGTCCTCGGCGAGCGAGGAGCACAGCCAGTCGTACTGCAGCGGCGAGCCGATGGTCCAGCCGCCGCCGTGGTAGTAGACGACCAGCGGGTCGCCGGCTGCGGTGGCGGCGGGGACGTACCGGCGGGCCCGCAGGTCGCCGTCGGCGCCACCCACGGTCAGGCCGTCGATCGCCACCGACGGGCGGGGCGTGCCGAACACGCGCTGACCGAGCCGTTCGGCGACCCCCTGGCCCACGGGAAGCGGCGGGATGTGGCTGCGCCGTGCCGCGCGGATCTCGGCGGGCGACATGTCCGCGGCGGCGCTGAATCGCCGCCGCAGCGCATCGAGGGTCCGGATCTTCCCGCTGATCGCCACCCGCTGATCCTCCTGCGCCGCGGACGGTGGTCAGGGTAGGCCCCGCGCCACAGCGGGCGCGTATCAGCCCACGCGGTCGGTCGCGTCCACCGCCCCGTCGTCCACCGCCCCGTCGCCCACCGGACGGCGGGCGCCGCCACGCACCCGGTCGACGTAGGCGGCCCGGGTGCTCGTGTCCGTGTCCCAGAGGATGCCGTCGGCCTTCATAGCCCGGCCGATCGCGGCGCGCCAGGTCGGTGGCAGCACCGACGTGAACGCGGTCAGCCCCCACAGCCAGCGCGGCACCATCGCCTCGGCCTTACGGGTCTCCAGCACATGGAGGATGACCTCGGCCACGTCCGCGGGGTCGACCGGCGGCACCGACACGCTGGGCAGGCCCGAGCCGAGCTCGGTGTTCACGACGGCCGGCATGACGGTCGAGACCTGCACGCCGGTGTCCCGCAGCTCGCTGCGCAGCGCCTCGGTCGCGCCGACGACAGCGTGCTTCGTGGCCGAGTAGGTCACCCCGCCCCGGTAGCCGGCCTTGCCGACCATCGACGCGAGGTTGACGATGTGGCCGCCGCCGCGCGCCACCATGCGGGGCGCGGCGAGCTTCATGCCGTACAGGACGCCCTTGAGGTTCACGTCGATCTGGAGGTCGATGCTGTCGTCGTCCTGCGCCGTGAACGGACCGAGCAGCATGATCCCGGCGTTGTTGACCAGCACGTCGAGCGGGCCGAGGTCGGCCTCGACCGCGTCCAGGAAGGCCGCGAACGAGTCGCGGTCGGTCACGTCGACCGTGTAGGCGTGCACGTTGCGGCCGAGCTCGGTGGCGGTCCGGCGGGCGAGCGTCTCGTCGAGGTCGCCGATGGCGACGGTCGCGCCCTCGGCGGCGAGCCGGGCGGCGGTGGCCCGGCCGATGCCCCGCGCCCCGCCGGTGATGGCGACGAGCCGTCCGCGGATGTCTGCACGTGCCATGGCGCTTCCCCTCGATCGCGTCGGTCGCGGATGCAGCGCCGCAGAACCGGGCGCTGCACCCGCGTTCTAGAACATGTTGCGGTGAGACGCAAGGGCGGATTCCGTTCCGGTCCCCGCACAACGCCGGGCGGGGACGGTCGACCGTGGGCGCCGGGCCGCTCGGCCCTGAACGGCCGCCCATGCCGCTGCGACGCTTCGAGAAGGACCCCGGGAACGGCCCCGGGGCGGCGGCTCATGACCGAAGGTCGCTCCCCATGGATGCGCTCCACCTGGCCCGATGGCAGTTCGGCATCACGACCGTCTACCACTTCCTGTTCGTCCCGCTGACCATCGGTCTCGCGCCGCTGGTCGCGATCATGCACACCGCGTACGTGCGCACCGGCAAGGACGTGTACCGGCGCATGACGAAGTTCTGGGGGAAGCTCTTCCTCATCAACTTCGCCCTCGGGGTCGTCACCGGGATCGTCCAGGAGTTCCAGTTCGGGATGAACTGGTCGAGCTACTCCCGCTTCGTCGGCGACATCTTCGGGGCGCCCCTCGCGCTCGAAGGGTTGCTGGCCTTCTTCCTCGAGTCGACGTTCCTCGGCATCTGGATCTTCGGCTGGGACCGGATCCCGCCGAAGCTCCATCTCGCGTCGATCTGGCTCGTCGCGCTCGGCACGACCGTGTCCGCCTTCTTCATCCTCGCGGCGAACTCGTTCATGCAGTGGCCGCTCGGCTACACGATGAACGCCGCCAAGGGCCGGGCGGAGCTGTCGAGCTTCGCCGACGTGCTCACGAACCCGCACCTGTGGCTGCAGTTCCCGCACGTGGTCCTCGCGTCGTGGGCGACCGGCGCGTTCTTCCTCCTCGCCATCAGCGCCTGGCACCTGCTGCGTCGCAACGAGACGGAGCTGTTCGTCCGCACGACCCGCATCGCCCTGGTCGTCGGGTTCGTCGCCTCCGTCGGTGTGGCGTTCGTCGGCCACGCCCAGGCGCAGATGATGACCCGGCAGCAGCCGATGAAGATGGCGGCGGCCGAGGCGCTGTGGGACACCGAGTCCGGCGCCGGGTTCTCGCTGTTCGCGGTCGGCGACGTGGAGAACGGCCGCAACCACATCAACATCCAGATCCCGCGGGCCCTGAGCATCCTCGCGACCAACACCCTCACCGGCACGGTCGAGGGGATCAACGACATCCAGGCGGAGTACGAGGCGACCTACGGCGACGGGAGCTACATCCCGATGGTCGGGGTCATCTACTGGAGCTTCCGGCTCATGGTTGGCGCCGGGTTCGCCCTGGCGGCCATCGCCGCCGTCGGGCTGTGGCTCATGCGGCGCAACCGGCTGACCGAGATCCGGTGGTGGCTGATCGCCAGCGTCGTCGGGCTCGGGCTGCCGTTCCTCGCGAACTCGACCGGCTGGATCCTCGCCGAGATGGGCCGGCAGCCCTGGGTCGTGTTCGGGGTCCTGCAGACACCGGCGGGGGTGTCGCCGGCCGTCAGCTGGGGGACCGTCCTGGTCAGCCTCGTCGGGTTCACGCTGCTGTACGGGATCCTGGCCGTGTTCGAGGTGATCCTCATGTGGCGCACCGCGACGGCAGGACCGCCGAGCGCCGAGGGTGACGCGACCGACGCGGACAAGCGGGTGATCGCGCCGCTCATCGCCTACTGACCGACGCCCCAGGAGGTCACGATCATGGAGTGGCAGAACCTTCCAACCCTGTGGTTCGCGCTGATCGCCGTGCTGTGGCTCGGCTACTTCTTCCTCGAGGGCTTCGACTTCGGCGTCGGGATCCTCTCGAAGCTCCTCGCCGACGACGAGGTGGACCGCGCCGTCATGATCAACACCATCGGGCCGGTCTGGGACGGCAACGAGGTGTGGCTGCTCGTCGCCGGCGGCGCGACGTTCGCGGCGTTCCCCGAGTGGTACGCGACGCTGTTCAGCGGCTTCTACCTGGCGCTGTTCCTCATCCTCGTCGCCCTGATCGTGCGGGGGGTCGCGTTCGAGTTCCGCGGCAAGCGCGAGGACGCCCGCTGGCGGGCCGGCTGGGACAACGCCCTGTTCTGGGGCAGCCTCCTGCCGGCCGTCCTGTGGGGCGTCGGCTTCGCGAACATCGTCCGCGGCGTCCCCATCGACGCGAACATGGAGTACACCGGCAACCTGCTGACCCTGCTCAACCCCTATGCGCTGTTCGCGGGGCTCACCTCGCTGCTGCTCTTCTCCTTCCACGGCGCCGTCTACCTGACGCTGAAGACCGAGGGGCACATCACCGAGCGGGCCCGCCGGTTCGCGTCGCGGATCTCGTGGGCCACGATCCTCGCCGTGTTCGGGTTCCTCGGCTGGACCTACCTGAACGCCCGCGAGGCGGGAAACACCGGCGTCGTGCCGGGGTTCGTCCCGATCGGCGCGATCGTGACCGCCATCGCCGCCGAGTGGCTGCTGCGTGAGCGGCTCGACGGCTGGGCCTTCGGGATGAGCGGGCTGACCATCGTGCTCGTCGTCGCGACCATCTTCCTCAACCTCTACCCCCGGGTGCTCGTGTCCAGCACGGACGCCGCGAACTCGCTGACGATCTTCAACGCGTCCGCGACGACCATGACCCTGCGGCTCATGACCGTCGCCGCGGTCGTGTTCACGCCGATCGTGATCGCCTACCAGAGCTGGACCTACTGGGTGTTCCGCCGCCGCGTCAGCCGCGACAGCGTCACGGGCCCGACCCAGACGCCCATCGATCTGATCGGTGGCGGCTCCGGCGGGCGACCGGCCGCCACGTGAGACCGGTCGACCCGCGCCTCCTGCGGCACGTCCGGGCGTCGCGGCCGTTGCTGGCCGCGACGCTCGTCGTGGCGGCGGCCACGGCCGGGCTGCTCGTCGTCCAGGCGAGCGTGCTGGCCCACGTCGTGACACGGGTCTTCCTCGGCGGCGACGGTCTGCCGGCGGTGCGCGCGGACCTGATCGTCCTGTTCGGCGCCTTCGCCGGTCGGGCGGTGCTCGCGTGGGCGTCGGACGTGGCGGCGCAGCGCGCGGCGGCCCGGGCCAAGTCGCAGCTGCGGAGCCGGGCGCTGCGGCACCTGCTCGCGCTCGGACCGGATGCGCTGGCGGGCGCGCGTACCGGGGAGGTCGTGGCGACGGTCACCCGCGGGATCGACGCGCTCGACGGCTACTTCGGTGGCTACCTCCCGCAGCTCGCGGTCGCGCTGGTCGTCCCGCCTGTCGTGCTGGCGTGGTCCGTGCCCGTCGACCGCACCTCGGCGATCGTGCTGGCGGTCACCCTGCCGCTCATTCCGCTGTTCATGATCCTCATCGGCATGGCCGCCGAGGCCCGAACGAACCGGCAGTGGGACGCCCTGCACCGCCTGTCGGCGCACTTCCTCGACGTGCTCGAGGGGCTGCCGACCCTGCGTCTCGCCAACCGTGCCGGGGCGCAGACGGCGACGATCCGGGCCGTCACCGACGAGCTGCGGCTCGCGACGATGGGGACGCTGCGCATCGCCTTCCTGTCGGCGCTGGTCCTCGAGCTGCTGGCCATGCTCGGTGTCGCCACCGTCGCCGTGTTCATCGGCATCCGGCTGGCCGGCGGCAGCCTGTCCCTGGAGCCGGCCCTCGCGGTCCTGCTGCTCGCACCGGAGGCCTACCTGCCGCTGCGCCGGGTCGGTACCCAGTTCCACGCCAGCCGGGAGGGCATGGAGGCGGCCAGCCGGCTGTTCGCCATCCTCGACCGACCGCTGCCCGCGCCGGGCACCCGGCCGGCGCCGGACCTGGCGCGGGTGCCCCTCGTCCTCACCGACGTGACCGTCCGCCACGACGAGCGCGAGGTCGCGGCCCTCGACCACGTGAGCCTGCGGATCGACCCCGGCGAGCACGTGGCCGTCGTCGGGGCCTCGGGGGCCGGCAAGTCCACACTGGCGGCGGTGCTGCTCGGCCTCCAGCCGCCGTCCAGCGGCGTCGTCACCGGCGGCGGGGTGCCGGTCGCCGACCTCGACCCGGCGACGTGGCGGCGGCAGGTCGCCTGGGTGCCCCAGCGGGTCGCGCTGGTGCGGGGGACCGTCGCCGACAACCTGCGGCTCGGGTCGCCAGACGCCGACCCTGCGGCGCTGCGGCGGGTTGCCGCACAGGTGCACCTGGGGGAGTGGGTGGACGGGCTGCCCGACGGGCTCGCCACGCCGATCGGTCCCGGCGCCCGGCCGATCAGCGCGGGCCAGCGGCGACGCATCGGCATCGCCCGGGCGCTGCTGCGGGGCGCGTCGCTGCTGGTTCTGGACGAGCCGACGGCCGACCTGGACGCGGCGAGCGAGACGGCGGTGCGGGCCACCCTGGCGTCGCTGGCGGGCCGCGCCACGGTGGTGGTGCTGACGCACCGGCTCGCCCTGGCCGACGACGCGCCGCGGGTGGTCGTGCTCGAGCACGGCCTCCTCGTCGCCGACGGGGCGCCGGCGGGCCTGCGCGGCGGGGCGGGACCGTACGCCCGGCTCCACGCGGCCATGGAGACGATGTGATGGCCGGCACGCTGCGCCGTCTGCTGGGTCTGCTCCGTCCGTACCGGCGGCGGATCGCGCTGGCCGCGGCCGCCGGTGCCGTGACCGTCCTGGCCGGGGTCGGGCTGCTCACGCTCTCGACGTACCTGATCGCAGCGGCGGCGCTGCGGCCGCCGCTGCTCGAGCTGACCGTCGCGATCGTCGGGGTGCGCGCACTGGCCCTGCTGCGGGGCGTCGCCCGGTACGGGGAGCGGCTCGCGACCCACGACACCGCCTTCCGGGTCCTCACCGACCTGCGGGTCAGGGTGTACGAGGCGCTCGTCCCGCTGTCCCCCGCCGGCCTGGCGGGCGAGCGGCGGGGGGACGTGCTCAGCCGGGTCGTCACCGACGTGGACGCGCTGCAGGACCTGTTCGTGGCCGGGCTGGTGCCGCCGCTGGGCGGGCTCGTCGCGGCCATGGCGGTCGTGCTGCTGACCGCGCTGCTGCTGCCGCCCGCGGTGCCGGTGATGGCCGGCGGTCTGCTGCTGGGCGGGCTGGTGCTGCCCGCGCTCGCGCACCGGCTGGGGCGTCGCCCCGGACGGCGGGTCGCCGCGGCGAAGGGCGCGCTCGCGGCGGAGGTCGTCGAGCTGCTCGACGCGGCGCCCGAGCTCATCGTGTACGGCCGTGTCGAGGAGGCGCTCGCACGGATGGACGCCGCCGACGCGGAGCTGACCGCGCTCGACGCCACCTCGACCTCCCGCGGCGGGCTGCTGGGCGGCGGTCTGGTTCTCGTCACCGGCCTGACGGTCGTCGGGGTCCTGGCGGTCGCCGTGCCGGCCGTGCGTGCCGGGTCGCTGCGGGGCGTCCTTCTCGGAGCGGTCGCGGTGATGGCGCTGTCGGCCTTCGAGGCGGTCGTGCCCGTGGCGACGGCGCTCCAGCGCCTGACCGCGACGCTCGTGTCCGCCCGCCGGCTGTTCGCGCTGACCGATCGTCCGCCGCCCGTCGCCGACCCGGCCGAGCCGGCGCCGGCCCCTGCCGGGCAGGAGGTCAGGCTCGAGGGGCTCACCGTGCGGTATCCGGGCGCCGCGCAGCCAGCGCTCGAGGGGGTCGACCTGCGGCTGACACCGGGCCGGCGGGTGGCGGTGGTCGGACGCAGCGGCGCGGGGAAGACGACGCTGGCGCAGGCGCTGCTGCGGTTCCTGGACGGCGAGGCCGGCACCTACCGGGTCGACGGGCGGGACGTGGCGGTGCTCGCCCAGGACGACGTGCGGCGCATCGTCGGGCTGGCGGCGCAGGACGCGCACCTGTTCCCGACGGGGATCGGCGCCAACGTCCGGCTGGCGCGACCGGACGCCACCGACGACGAGCTTCAGGCTGCGCTCGACGGCGCGCAGCTGTCCGGCTGGGTCGCGTCGCTGCCGGCGGGACTGGACACCGAGGTGGGGGAGCGGGGCCGGCTGGTCTCGGGCGGGCAGGCGCAGCGGATCGCGCTCGCGCGGGCGCTGCTGGGTGGGCAGCGGCACCTCGTCCTCGACGAGCCGACCGCCGACCTCGACCCCGTGACCGGCGCGGCGTTCCTCCACGACGCGCTGGCGGCCACGGCCGACCGCGGGCTGCTGCTGATCACCCACGACCTGCGCGCCATGGCGTCGATGGACGAGATCCTCGTGCTCGACGGCGGCCGCGTCGTCGAGCGGGGCACCCACGCGGCACTGCTGGCCCGCGAGGGTCTCTACCGACGGCTGTGGGACCTCGACCACGGGGCGGTCGTGGCGAGCGTGCCCACCGGCGGGTGAGTGGCCCGCCGACGGTCGTCGAAGAGGGCCGGTCGGCCCGTGCGGCCGATGGCGGCATGTGGATGATCGGAAGTGGATGCTGGCGCTGGAGGCGCGATGGTCGTCGGAACACGTCCGAGGTCGACGGGGGTGGGCCGCGGCGACGCCGTGAACGCCGGCCACCGGGTCGAGGGCGTCGCCGGGGGCCTCCGACTCGAGGCGTGGGCTGCGTCGCGGGACGCGTGCCTGTGCGAGGCAGCAACCGCGCTGATCGAGAGCGTCGTCGAGGTCGACGATCGGGTTCCGGGCGAGCCGGCCTCGCTCGTGATCGACGGGGCCGACGATCCTGCAGCGGTCGGGACGCTGCTGCGCGAGCTGCTCGGGATCGTCCAGATGCTCGGGCAGGCCCCGGTACGGGTCGTGCTGGCCCGGACGGAGGACGGTCGTCTGGCGGGCACCGTGGATCTCGCACCGCTCACGGCGGTCCGGCTGCGACGCCCGATCCCGGCACTGGGCGACCACGCCATCGAGCACACGGCCGACGGCTGGGTCGCGGAGGCCACGTTGCTGGGGTGACCCCGGCCCGGGCGGTGTGGCGCGGGGCGCCGGGGCCGGAGGTGCGGCGGTACGGGGTGCAGGAACCGGCGCATCCGACGGTTTCCGGGCAGGGCCAGAGGGCGACGGGGCGTGGTGTGGTCGGCGGGGCGCGGGAACCGGCGCATCCGACGGTTTCCGGGCAGGGCCAGAGGGCGCAGTCGCGAGGGCATCGGTCAGTCGACGCCCCGACCGATGCTCGTGGTCGGGCGACCGCGTGCAGTTCGCGTGACCCCCAGGTTGCCCGCGGCCGCGCCCCACCCCGTATCGTTCGGAAGAGGAATCCGCCGGCGAGCAGGGGAGCAGCCATGGACCAGACCCGACTCGCGCGCGCCGGCGGTGATGCCGTGGCCGAGAACCAGCGCCTCGCTGCCCTCGCCGACGCGGTCGCGGCCGAGGAATCCGAGGCCGAGCGGCGACTCGCCGCGGCCGAGGAGGCACGAGACGATGCCCACGCCGCCGCGGTCGCCGCCGTGCGTACGGTCGGTGCCGAGGCGCCGGCGTCCGAGCGCCCCACGCGGACGCTGACCACCGACGGGCCCCCGGCCGGCGGCACGGCCGTCACGGCGGCGATCCCGTCGCCCCTCGCGGAGCGGGTCACGGCCCTCATGGCCGCCGAGGCCGCCGTGGCCGACCGTCACCGACGGCTGCAGGCGGCCCGCCGCGCCACCATCCAGGCGCGCGCCGCCGTCGTCGAGGACGCCCGCCGGCGCGCCGACCGGCTCGAGGCGCTCAGCGAGCGGAGCCGACGGGGCCGGAGCGCGCGCCCCGACCCCGCCATCACGCAGGCGCTCACGACGCTGCGGCGCACCGTCGCGTCCGGCGACGAGCGCCCCGACGTGCCCGAGCCCCCCCGGGCCGAGGCGTGGCCTGCGCCCGCCGGCTGGGGACTCGTCACGGCGCCCGAGGACCAGCAGGCACGGGTCGCGGCCCGCCTGTCGGCGCTCCGGGCCGAGCTCTGACCACTAGCCGACCGTCTGCTCCAGCCACCGCAGCAGCGTCCGCACCGCCGTGCCCGTGCCCTGCTTCGGGAGGTGGTAGCGCGCCTGTTCGCCCCAGGCCGCGCCGGCGATGTCGAGGTGGACCCACGGCACGTCGTCGACGAACTCCCGCAGGAACAGCGCCGCGATCGTCGCCCCGCCGTTGTCGCCTCGTCCGAGGTTGTTCAGGTCGGCCACGTCCGAGTCCAGGTTCTCGCGCAGATCCTCCCAGAGGGGGAGGTGCCAGGTCGCCTCGCCGGCCTCGTCGGCGGCGTGCAGCACCGCCTCCAGCAGGTCGTCGTCGTTGCCGAACGCGCCGGTCGCGCGCTTCCCCACGGCGTGCATGGCGGCGCCCGTGAGCGTCGCGACGTTGATGACCGCGTCGAGGTCGGCCTCGACCGCGTAGCTGAGCGCGTCGGCGAGCGCGAGCCGGCCCTCGGCGTCGGTGTTCAGCACCTCGACGGTCTTCCCGTTGCGGGCCGTGAACACGTCCCCCGGACGCTGTGCCTCGCCGGAGGGCATGTTCTCGGCAAGGGCGCAGAGGCCGGTGACCTCGACGTGCAGGTCGAGGGCCGCCATCGCGCTCATGACGCCGACGACCGCTGCGGCGCCGCCCATGTCGTCCTTCATGGAGGTCATGATCGTGTGGGGACGCTTCAGCGAGAGGCCGCCGGCGTCGAAGACGATCCCCTTGCCGACCAGGGCGATGCTCGCGATCGGGCGGGGCGGGCGGTAGCGCAGCACGAGCAGGCGGGGCGGGCGCGCGGAACCCTGCCCCACGGCGAGGATGCCGCCGCACCGCTCGGCCCGGAGCCGGTCGGTGTCCCACGTCTCGACGTTGACGCGGTCACCGAGGAGCTGCGTCGCCTGACGGCAGAAGTCCTCGGGCGACTGGTCCTTCGCGGGCGTGTTGACGAGGTCGCGGGCCACACACTGCGCCCGGGCGTGGATGCCGGCCCGCTGCACGGCCGCAACCGCGTCGTGCTCGAGCGACGAGGGGACGACGAGCCGGACCTCCCGCAGGGTGGTGGGGGAGGGGTCCGACTGCTTGGCGGTGTAGCGGTAGGCCCCGAGCAGGGCGCCCTCGGCAGCGGCGCGGACCGACGAGCGGCCGGGATTCACCATCGGGATGGTCGTCGCGATCGTCGTGGCGCTCTCGGCCAGCGCGCGGGTGGCCGCGCCGGCGGCGCGACGCACGGTCTCGTCGTCGAGCTCGTCCATGCGCCCGAGACCGACCAGCGTCAGCCGGCGGCATGGCAGGCCGGGCGCCGCGAGGTGCAGGATCTCGCCGAGCTTGCCGCGGAAGCCCTCCTCGCGGGGCACCTCGTCGAGCCCGAGCGCGGCGAGCGCCGCCTCGGCGCCCGGCGCTTCGATCCCGCCCCGGAAGACGGGCACGACGAGCGCGTCGACCTCCTGCTCGAGAGCGTCGTCCACGGTGACGCGGATATCGGGGAGCTGACCCACCGGGTTCGTCCTTCGTGTTCGGTGCGGGCCCAGCCTACGCGGGAGGCCGCCCGCGTTCGGTGCCCGCGGCCGGCCGACGGCCCGGTCCGGGGCCGGACGCGCGCTAGCCTTGGGCCATGGTCGACGACAGCAACAGCCTCGTGACCGCGCTCCGGGCGAACGGGTACCGGGTGACGCCGCAGCGCCGGCTCGTCTGGGAGGTGCTGCGCGAGTCCGGCAGCCACCTCACGGCCGAGGAGATCGCCGCGCGGGTACAGGAGCGGGGCGACCTGAACCTCGCCTCCGTCTACCGTGCGCTGGCCGTGCTGCAGGACCTCGACATCGTGCGGGAGTCCCGGCTCGGGGACGCCGATGCGTCGACCTGGGAGCTCGCACACCCCGACGAGCACTTCCATCTCGTCTGCGAGCGGTGCGGGTCGGTCGCCCACCATGTCGGCAATCTCGTCGGGGAGATCGCCGCGCACCTGCGGGACGGGCACGACTTCGAGCCGAGGAGCGTCGAGCTCGTGGTCACCGGTCTCTGCGCTCGCTGCCGGCAGCGCTGACAGCCACCGCGAGCTCGTCAGCTGGCGGCCGGGAGCTGACGGTCGATGTCGGAGAGCGCGTCCGCGAGGCGCTCCCAGTCGTCGCGGTCGAGGCGCAGCAGGGTCCGCGCGACCGGGGCCGCGTCCTGTCGGGGGAGGCCGGCGGTCCACAGGCCCGTGGCGCAGGCCCGTTCGATGGCGCCCTGCGCCAGCCCGGGCGCGCGCCGGTACTGGGCGCGCAGCGCCGTGACCATGCCGAGGTTGTCCTTCGCCCGGTCGACGAGCTCGCGGGTGCGCACCGGCGGAATGCTCGCGATGACCTGCTCCAGGCCCGGTCCGAGGAGCGGGTCGTCGTCACCCTCGACGACCACGCGTGCGACCGGTTGCCCCGTGCTCACGCATTGCAGGAGGACGACGATCGCGTGACGGGTCTCGCCGCTGAGGTCCCCGAAGGTCCCGCGCACAACGTCCGCGAGGGCGTCGGGCGTGGCGGGAGTCGTCGAGGCGCTCATGCGGCCGTCCGGATCGTCGCGTCCACCCGGTGTCGCCTTCCGTCGATGCGCGTCGATGCACTGTGCGAGGAAGCGTATCGGTGGTCGTCCGTCTGCCCTGCGTGATCGCCCCGGCTCATCGGTCCGTTTGAGCCCGCGCCGGGTCAGCCCTTGAAACGGTGTTACACGAGGCGTACTGTCGTCACGCGATCGAGCAGCAGCCGTCCGACCCAGACGCGAGGAACACCACGACCCATGGCCGAGGGCACCCGTACGCGCATCCTCGACGCCGCCATCCGTGCCATGAGCACGCACGGGCTGGCACGGCTGTCGCTCGAGGACGTGGCGCAGGAAGCCGGCGTCTCGCGTCAGACCGTGTACCGGTACTTCGGCAACCGGGACGCGCTCGTGTCGGCCGCGATCCTGCGCGAGGAGGACGCCTTCATCGCGCGGATGGTCGCGTCCGCCGAGCGCCACGAGGAGTTCCGCCCGGCGCTCGAGGCGGCCTTCGGTGAGGCGCTGCGGGCCGCCCGTGAGCACCCGCTCCTCGACCGGCTGCTCGCCACCGAGCCCGAGTCGCTGCTGCCCTTCCTCACGACCGGGCACGGTCCGGTCCTGTCGGCGGCGCGGCCCGTGGTCGCGCGTCTGCTGGCACGCTGGGTGCCGGGGCTCAGCGCCCCGGAGCTCGAGCTCGTCTCCGAGGCGGCCACCCGCCTCATCGTCAGCTACGCCATCAGCCCGTCGGATGCGTCGATCGACGACGTCGCGGCGGGACTCGCCGACCTGGTCGCCAACGGGGTCAAGGGGGACTCCGACGGCGGTGGGCCGGTCTAGCACCATTCACCACCGCTCGGCCGTGTGACGGCCGAGACACTGCACGCACGGGCCACCGGGAGAGGGAGAAGCCACCTGTGAGCACGCACCGCTACGCACTGCCCGTCGAGACCACGAAGTGGAAGGTCCCCAACACCACCGAGGCGACCTTCAACTGGGAGTACGACGAGGGTCGACACCGGCTGCTGAACCTGTACGAGAAGGGCAAGGACAAGCAGTGGAACGCCCAGTACCGGATCCCGTGGGAGCACGACATCGACCCGTCGGACCAGGACGTCATGCCCGACGAGTACGTCGCGATCTACGGCTCGCCGACCTGGGAGGGACTCTCGCGTGACGAGAAGGACGAGGTCCGCCGGCACATGTCGGCGTGGCTGAACTCGCAGTTCCTGCACGGTGAGCAGGGGGCGCTGATCTGCTCGGCGAAGATCGTCGAGACCGTCCCGGACATGGACTCGAAGTTCTACGCCGCCACCCAGACGATGGACGAGGCCCGGCACGTCGAGGCCTACGCGAAGTTCCTCAACGAGAAGCTCGAGCTCGCCTACCCGATCAACCCGCACCTCGCGACGCTGCTCGACCAGACCATCACCGACTCGCGCTGGGACTTCACCTACCTCGGCATGCAGGTGATGATCGAGGGGGTGGCGCTGGCGGCGTTCTCGATGATCCGTGACTACACGAACCACCCGCTGTCGCAGTCGCTGAACGCCTACGTCATGCAGGACGAGGCCCGGCACGTCGCCTTCGGCCGGCTGGCCCTGAAGGACGCCTACGCCGAGCTGAGCGAGGCGGAGCGCGACGAGCGCGAGGAGTTCGTCGTCGAGGCGAGCTACCTGCTCAAGGACCGGTTCCTCGCCGAGGAGGTCTGGGAGAACCTCGGGTTCGACGTCGACGAGTGCGTCTCCTACGTCAACCAGGCGCAGATGTACTCGCTGTTCCGCAAGGCGCTGTTCAGCCGGGTCGTGCCGACCGTGAAGGACATCGGGCTGTGGGGCCCGAAGGTGCAGCGCGCCTTCGCCGACATGGGCGTGCTCGAGATGCAGGACGTCGACCTCGACGAGCTGTCCGAGTCCGACCAGCAGATCGCCGAGGAGATGGAGGCGATGATCGCGGCCCGGCGCGAGGGCCGGCCGGCCGACGCGACGGGCCGCGGCGCCCAGCTCGCCGAGACGATCACCGCCGGCAGCGAGTAGCCGCCCGCAGGAAGCGTGAACGCTTCACCCGGCTTTTCCCGGGTGAAGCGTTCACGTATCTCGGTCGGCGGCGCCGCCGACCGTCAGCCCTGGCCGAAGTCGTGCTCGGCGAGCCAGTCCTTCGCGGCCGCCGACGCGTCGTCCTTGTCGACCTCGACCCGCTTGTTCAGCTGGGTCAGCCCGTCGGTGGTCAGCTGCTCCGTCACCGAGTTCACGAGGTCCTTGAAGTCCTGCCCGTAGGCGTCGACGATCTCGTTGCTCACGACCGGGACGATGTTCTGGGGGAGCTGGAGGTTCTTGTCGTCCTCGAGGACGACGAAGTTGTTCGCCTCGATGACCCCCTGCGTGCTGAAGAGGTTGGCCACGTCGACCTCCCCGGACTTCAGCGCCGCGACGGTGATGGGCCCGGCGGTGTCGAGCGACTTGAACGACTTGAAGTTCAGGTCGTAGGTCTGCTCGTAGCCCTTGAAGCAGGACAGCCGATCCTCGCACTCGGGACCGCCGCCGAAGACCATCTGGTCGGCGACGCCCTGCAGGTCGCTCACCTTCTTCAGGTCGTACTGGTTCGCCGTCTCCTGGGTGACCGCGAGGGCGTCCACGTCCTGGGCGTCGGACATCTGCAGCGCGGTGATGTTCTCGTCCTGGTAGGCCTGCTGCAGGTCGTCGTCGACCTTCTGCGGGTCCCGTTCGGTGATGTCCTCACCCTGCTTCTGGAAGCGCAGGGCGTTGCCCGTGTACTCCGGGATGAAGTCGATGTCGCCCCGGGTGAGCGCTGGCTGCGTGACCTCGCGGGAGCCGATGTCGTGCTTGATCTCGACGGAGTAGCCCGCGTTGCGCAGCGCCTGACCGTAGATCTCGGCGAGGACGTTGCTCTCCGGGAAGTTGAACGACCCGACCGTGATGGTGGGGCCGTCGCCGGGTGCAGCACCCTGGCTTCCCGACGCGGACGGGCTCGCCCCCTCGCTCGCCTGGCCGCCCGACCCGCCGCCGTCGCCGCCGCCACACGCGGCTGCCACCATGGCGAGCGCGGCGACCATCGCGCCGAGCGCGAACGTGCGTGCTGTCCTGCGCATGTGCTGCTCCTTGTCGTGGGCCCCGCGGCCCTCGGCCGGATGTGTGGTCCGCTGGTATTCCACTAGACGGCGCGGCCGGTCGCCGCAACCTCGGCACGCTCGGCGCGCTGCAGCCCGGTCGGTACGACGACCTTCTCGGCGAGGTCGAACAGCGTCTCGGTGACCACGGCGGCCAGTGCCACGAGGACGATGCCGCCGATCATCTTGCCGTACTGCTGCGACTGGAACCCGTCCACGATGGGCCGCCCGAGCCCACCTCCGGCGATGAGCGCGGCCAGGGGAGCGGTGGCGACGACCTGCACCGCGGCCACGCGCACGGCGGCGAGGATGACCGGGACGGACACGGGCAGCTCGACGCCGGCGAGGATCTCCCGCTCCGTCATCCCCATGCCGCGTGCGGCCTCGACGGTCGCCCGGTCGACCTCCCGCACGGCCGTGTACGAGTTCGTGAAGATGGGGTGCAGCGCCAGCGCGAAGAAGGCGAGCACCGACGGCCAGTAGCCGAGCCCGAGCCCCACCCGCAGGGAGATCAGCAGCCCGAGGACGAGCAGGGCGAGGGTCGGCACCGCGCGGCCGACGTTCGCGATGGCCCCGCCGATGAGCGCCCCGCGCCGCCAGTGACCGAGAGCGGCGCCGGCCGGGACCGCAACCGCGACCGCGGCGGCGACCGGGACGGCCGAGAGCAGGACGTGCTCCCAGATCCGGGCGAGGATCCCGCCACTGCCGGTCCAGTTCGCGGCGGTCGTCAGCCAGGTCAGTGCGTCGCCGAAGATGCCCATCAGGCGGTGCTCCCGCGTCGCGACCACGGGGTGAGGGCACGTTCGAGCAGCAGCAGCAGGCCGTCGAGGAGCATCGCGAGGATGAAGGTGCCGACCGCCCCGACGAGCAGCGGGGTCAGGAAGAACCGACGCAGCCCGTCGAAGATGAACGTCCCGAGGCCGCCGAGACCGCCGCCGAGGAACCCGCCGATCGTGACCATGCCGACGGTGGTCACCGTCGCGATCCGCAGCCCGGCGATGACGACCGGCAGCGCCAACGGGAACTCCACCTCGCGGAGCAGGCGGGTCCGGGTGTAGCCCATGCCGATCGCCGCTTCGCGCACGTCCGCCGGCACACCCTCGAGGCCGGCGACCGTGTTGCGGATCAGGGCGAGCAGCGTGTAGAGGATCAGCGGGATCACGATCGTGGTGGCCGTCAGCCCGGTGAACGGGACGAGCAGCAGGATCAGCGCGAAGCTCGGGATCGTGTAGATCACGCCGGCCGTGCCGGTGATCAGCCGGCGCAGCCGGCGGTGCCGGAAGGCGATCACCGACAGGACCGCCGAGATGGCCGCCCCGACCCCGATGGCGACCGCGACGTAGGTGACGTGCTGGACGAGCTGTGTCCAGATGTCGCCGCCGTGGCGGCCGATCCACGACCAGTCGATTCGCCACTCGATGAGGCTCTGGGCGAGCGGGACCGACGCATGCGTCAGCGCCCCCGCTGTGGCCGTCATCGGGTCAGCTCGGCGCTGATGCGGTCGATGAAGAGCATCCCCTGGTAGACGGAGTCGTCGTAGACGACCGCCACCTGGTTGCGGGTGTTCACGATCGCGTCGAGCGCCGTGCGCAGGCTCGACGACGACTCGATGAAGACACGGAAGTCGCGCGGCTCGGTGACGCCGACGGTCCGTCCGGGCTCGAGCTCCGAGCCCCATGCCCAGCCGAGCATCCGTTGGCCGTCGAGGATCCCGACCCAGTCGACGCCGTGGCGCGCCATGACATCCTTGGCCTCGTCGACGGACGCCGACCGGTCGACGACGGGACCCGGGGCGAGCTCGACCTCGCTCACCGGGATGAGCGAGAGCCGCTTCAGCCCGCGCTCGCTGCCGAGGAAGTCCTCCACGAAGGGGCTGGCCGGCGACGACAGGATCTCGCTGGGGGTCCCGTACTGGGCCAGGATCCCGCCCACGTCCAGGATCGCGATGCGGTCGCCGAGGAAGACCGCCTCGTCGATGTCGTGGGTCACGAACACGATCGTCTTCTGCACCTGCTCCTGGAGCCGCAGCAGCTCCGCTTGCAGCCGGGAGCGAACGATCGGGTCGACGGCTCCGAAGGGCTCGTCCATGAGCAGCACCGGCGGGTCGGCCGCCAGGGCCCGGGCGACCCCGACCCGCTGCCGCTGACCGCCCGACAGCTCGGCCGGGTAGCGGTCCTTCATCTGGGCGTCGAGGCCCATGAGGTCCACGAGCTCGTCCACCCGTTCGGTGACCCGTCGGCGGTCCCAGCCGAGCAGCTGCGGCACCGTGGCGATGTTCTGAGCGATCGTCTTGTGCGGGAACAGGCCCGTCTGCTGGATCACGTAGCCGATGCCGCGGCGCAGCTCGTGCGGGGCCTGCTCGCGGATGTCGGTCCCGGCCACCACGATCCGGCCCGAGGTCGGCTCGACGAGCCGGTTGATCATCTTCAGCGTGGTCGTCTTCCCGCACCCGGACGGGCCGACGAGCACGACGATCTCGCCCTCGGGGACCTCGAGGCTCAGCCCGTCCACGGCCGGCTGTTCCGTCCCAGGGAAGACCTTGGTGGCCTCCTCGAGGCGGATCATCACGTCGCCCATGCTGCCGGTCCTCGCGCTCGGGCCATGAGCCTTACCGTTCCCGGCGCGTCACGCAACGTGTGCACGGCGCCGTACGGTCACTGCGGGCGGTTCTCCTCCTCGAGGAGGACGTCCCCGTGGGTCGTGCGGTACCAGACGCGCCACCCGTGGTAGGTGCGGTACACGTTCTCGCCGCCTGCGGCCATCTGCTGTGCGTAGCGGGTGACGGCCCGCACGTAGGCCCAGTGGTGGTTGTACGCGTAGAGGGCGGAGTCCATGTCCGACGGGGCGCCGTTCGCGTGCAGGTACCGGGCGGCAGCCACGATCGCGTCGTGGTCGTCGTGCACGTCGCCCTCGCCGTAGGCGTCCCACGTGGCCGGCATGAACTGCATGGGGCCCTGGGCGCCCGCCGACGAGAGCCCGTCGATCCGGCTCATCCGGGTCTCCACGAGGTGGACGGCGGCCAGCACGTTCCACGGCACGCCGTAGCGGCGCTCGCCCTCGCGGTAGTACCCGAGCAGCTCAGCGGCCGGTGCGGGCATGACGATCCGCCAGTCCGAGGGCGGAGCGTCCTTGTACCGGGTGACCATCGAGGTGAGGTCCGCACCGGCGTCGACGTTCGCGCGCGCGATCGGGACGAGGTCGTCCGGGAGCGCCGCGTACACCGCGTCGCGCCACTCGGGGTGGTGGACGAGCTGCCGGTAGGCGAGCTGCTGTGCGCTCGCGAGCGACTCGACCCACGCGGGCGTGTCGCCCGCGCGGGTCATCTGCTCGGTGGCGACGATCGTGTCCGCGATGTCCGGGATCGTGGTCGGTGGGGTGGTGGCCAGCGGGGGAGGGGCGGTGTCGGCGGCGCGGTCACGGGTCAGGGCGCAGACGGCGCGTTCGCCGCCGAGCGCCACGACGGTGGCCGGGGCGAGCGCGTCGATCGCCGCGTCGACGGCCGCCGGGACGGCGCCGCAGTGAGGGACGAGCAGGACCGGCCCGTCGGTGAGCGCCCCGGCGACCATCGCGTCGGCGAACACGTCGGCACGGGCGAGGTAGACCGTGGCGGCGCCGGTGGGGAAGGCGGCCCGGCCGACCGCGGCGGCGGTCGAGAACCGGGAGTCGCCGGCCAGCCGTGACGACGGCCGCCCGTCGGCGGCGGCTCGCAGCACGTCGTCCGCGATCGCGACACGACCGCCGACGGCGACGACCTCGTCGGGGGAGAGGCGCGCGATCTCGTCCCGGACCGCGTCGGGCAGCGGGCGAATCCCGGGCACCAGCAGGATCGGGCCGTCGGTGAGGGAGCCGGCGACGACGGCGTCGGGGGCGGCGGTGTCCGCGCTGGCGAGGTACACCCGCGAGGATCCCGAATTGAACTGGTGTTCGGCGATGGCGATGCTGGTGCCGATCCGGTCCGCGCCGGCGATCCGGGCGGTGGGGCGTCCGCCCGCCGCGGCCTGCAGCATGGCGGCGCACACGGCCGCGGTGCCGCCGAGCGCGGTCACGTGCGTCGGTGCGAGCGCCTCGATGGCGTCGGCGACGACCGGCGGCACGTCACCGCAGCGTGGGACGAGCAGGACCGGACCGTCGGTGAGCGACCCTGCCGCCAGCGCGTCGGCGGGCAGATCGGCCCGCGCGAGGAACACCTCGTCCGCGCGGGTGGGGAAGGCGTGCCGCGCGACGGCCACCGCGGTCTCGATCCGCGAACCGCCGGCGAGACGATCGACCGCCCGCGGGGCCGCCGCCGACGAGGTCGCCGTCAGCGGCAGGAGCGCCACGAGCGCCGTCGTCACGAAGATCAGCCGTGCACGTCCCATGCCGTCGCCCCCACAGAGGTCGTTCCCCAGCGGGACGGTAGCGCGCGGCGGCTCGCAGGCGGCGTAGGTGACGATCCGGACGAACCGGTCAGGGCCGTGTCAGGGTGACGGATCCGGGAGCGGTCGGTGTCAGTGAGGGCCGGGACCGAGCCCGAGTGTGCCGTGCTCGGCACCCATGCAGCGTCCCATGACGACCTGGAGACCCCCGTCGGTCGCGATCTGCTCGGCTTCCTCGGAGACGATGCCCTGCTGGAGCCAGAGCACGTCGGCGCCGAGCTCGACCGCGGCCCGGGCGATGTCCGGAGCCTCGTCGGCCGGACGGAACACGTCCACGACGTTGACGTGCTCGTCGATCTCGGCGAGGGAGCCGACCGTGGGCTCACCGAGGATCTCGTCGGAGCCGGGGTTGACCGGAACGATCTTGTAGCCCTGCGTCTGCAGGTACGCGGGGATGCGGTGGGCGGCCTTGTCCGGGCTGCTCGAGGCGCCGACGACGGCGATCGTCGTCGTGCTCTGCAGGATGTCGCGCAGCTGGTCGGCGTCGGTGATCGGCATGGGGGCTCCTCGTCGCGGGCGTCCGGTTCCCACGCTACGGGCGAGCGTCGGACCCTCGTGGACGCGACGTGCCCGGCGGTCCAGGGCTGATCGGCCGGACCGGCCCGGCACCCGTCCAGGAGGGAAGGGGCCCACACCAGCGCTAGTTTACATAATGTCACTTATCGGGGAAAGCGGGGCGGTGCGAGGAGGGGCTCATGCCGTCGCGTTCGGGGTCACGCCGTTCCCTCGGGCCAGAGGTCCGCGAGGATGGCCGGCACGTTGCTGGACGCGTAGGCGCTGCGGTCCAGACGCCAGGTGACGGTCTGCCCGGACCCGCGCGGCGCCGCCGACTCGTCGCGCACGCCGACGCGCACGAACCCGAGCCGTGCCGGGATCGCCTCGCTGCGCCGGTTCGCGGCGTCGTGCTGGATATCGACGTGGTCCCTGTCGCGCACGGCGAGGCCCGCACGCGTGCAGGCCGCTGCGGCGCGGGTCGCGATCCCGTAGCCCGTATGCCTCGTGTGGACCCAGTAGCCGATCTCGAGGCCCCGCCTGGCGACCCGCGCATGGAGGCCGCAGGCGCCGAGGACGGCCCCCTCGCCGTCGTCGATCGCGTACAGGAACGCCTCGCGGGTCCGCCAGCCGTCCTGGGCGGTCCGCAGGAAGTCGCGGGTGTCCCGCTGCGTGTAGTCGACCGCCCAGGGCATCCAGGCGGCAAGGGCCTCCTGCGATGCGCGGACGGCGGCGTACAACGCCGAGGCGTCCTCGTCGGTCCAGCGGCGCAGCACCACGTCGCCGAGGTCGATCCGTCCGGGCGGTCGGATGCTCATGCGACGGGATCCACGGCGAGGACCTGGGCGCCCCAGGCCGGTAGGGAGACCTCGAGCACGTCCCCGGCGATCGTCACCGTCGCGCCCGTGAGCAGGTCGCGTCCCCGCATCCCCGCCCCCTCGCCGTGCTCGACCGGCAGCGTCACGCGGTAGCGGCCCGGGGCGGGGCCGTAGTTGACGAGGACGATGCGACGGGCGCGCCCCTGCACCCGGAGGCAGGCGACGAGGTCGTCGGGGGCGGCCCCGCCGGACGTGGCGTCGGCGGTCGCGCCGTCGCCCGCCGCGCTGGCGTCGAGCAGGGCGAAGTCCCCGTCGCGCAGCACGGGATCACGCAGGAGCGCGAGCAGCTGGTCGTACCAGCCGGTCACGGTCGGATCGACTGGCTCGTCCGGGCCACGGCACGCGTGGACGGACACGTGGTGACGGAAGTCCCTCGCGCTGTCCCTCATGGATGAACGACAGCCCGGGTGTCAGGAAGGCGATCAGCGTCGCGGCGCGGTGCACGGCGAAGGGGAAGCGCGTCGCCGCCCGCGCCTCGTCGTGGTTCTCGAGGAACCGGGCCAGACGGCGCTGACGGACCGGGTCGGCCTGGAGATGGTCGCGGACGTCCGGCGCCGAGGGCGCGACGAGCCGGTCGTAGAGCCGCTTGTCGTAGGCGAGGTCGAACCCCTGGTCGAGCAGCTCCTCCTCACGGTCCCAGTAGACCTCGGCGAGCAGGGTGACCTCGGGCTGCTCCTCCCGGCAGCGGGCGATGGCCTGCTGCCAGAACGGCGCCGGTCGTCGCCCCCACGTGTCGGCGAAGACGTCCGGTAGGACGAGCATCGCCATGTCGCAGCGGATGCCGTCGGCGCGGGCGGCGACGGCGGCGAGCTCGGCGGTCATCGCCGCCTGCACCGCCGGGTTCGAGTAGTCGAGCTGGAGCGTGTCGCGCCAGGGCGCGAAGGAGGGGTCCCGGCCGTGGGCCATGATCCACTCCCCCCGTCGCACGAACGCGTCGGGGCGAGCCGCGAGGTCGGGCTCGTCCCCGAGGACGTAGTAGTCGGGATGTGCCGTGCTCCAGGGGTGGTCGGGGGCGGTGTGGTTCGGCACGAAGTCGACCATGAGCCTCATCCCCCGCTCAGCGAGCCGCGCCCGCAACCGCGCCAGGGCGGCGTCGCCGCCGAGCGCGTCATGGACGGTGTAGCCGGTGATCGCGAAGCAGGAGCCGCAGATGTCGTCGTCGGTCGCGTCCGGCAGGACGGCCGCGACCGCCGCGCGCACCTGCGGATCCTGGCGTGACACCTCCCGGGCCGCCTCGCCGGTCTGCCAGACGCCGAGGAGATAGCACCAGTGGAAGCCCAGTGCCTGCAGGCGGTCGAGCGCGGCGCTCGGGATGTCGTCGAGGGTCGCCGGTCGGCCGAGCGTCTCGCTGCGCCGGCGCACCCACGCCCGGGCGTCGACCTGGTAGAGCAGCCGGTCGCCGGCCCCCGATGGGCGCGTCGCCGTGGTGCCCGGCACCGGCCGGGGGCGCCGAGGCGTCATCCAGCCGGCGGCGTGACGCGCGCCTCGGCGCGCCACAGGCGGACGTACGCCATCGTCCGCTCGCTGAACGAGCGGGCAGACTCGACGTAGAGGCGCTGACCGAGGACGAACGCGTCGCGCTGGATCGCGCGCCGGCGGCGGACGACCACCGCGGCGGCGCGCCGTGCGACCTCGTCGGACGCGGACGCCCCGGTGATCGCCCGGTCCACGAGCTGCAGGTCGTGGTCGGCTCCGAGCTGCTCTCCGAGCGTCCCGGCGGCTGCGATCTGCGCGGCGACGAGCGGCGGCCAGGCCGGCTCGACGAGACGCAGCTGGTACCAGAGGTCCTTGACCCGACGGCGCCACGCATGCAGCGCCGTCGTGGTGGGCTCACGGCTCGCGGTCACCAGCGTCCGCCGTCCCCGGCCGTAGGTCCGCGCGAGCCCCTGCTCCAGGGTGGGCATGCGCACGCCGTCGAGATCCCAGACCTCGGCCCGCTGGCGGCTCGCGGCCAGGACGGCCGGGACGCTGTCCGCCTCGGCGGACCGGTCGGCGGTCCGTTCGGGGCCTGCGGCCGCCGGCGCGGCGGTGACCGCAGCGACGGGACCGAGCGCGTCGCGGACCTCGCGCAGGGCCGGCGCCTCCTCGGGGCTCGCCTCGTCGAGGAGCCCGTCGAGCGTCGTCACCACGACCTGTGCATCGCGCGTCGCGGACAGGGTCCGCCCGGCGTCGCGCAGCGTCGCGTTCTCCCGACCGAACCCGGGGAAGCCGCCCTGGGTGAGGCGCAGAGCCGCACGGGCCTTCTTCAGGCTCGTGCGCACGTCGTGGACGGACGCGTCGTCGTGGTCGTCGATCCGGGTGACCGCGCGGTCGAGCTGCTCGACGATCACCCGCCGCAGCCCGTCACGGATCGGCTCGTCGGGTTCGAGTCTGTACGCCACGCGGCCCCCTGGTCGACGGCGCTCCGCCGGCGATCGTAGTCGGGTGTCGGGTGGGCTACGTCCGGCGTCGGCGCCGGTCCAGCAGCCCGGCCAGCCCGACGAGCCCCAGGCCGAGGCTCACCACGCCACCGTCCGCGCCGGTGCTGGGCAGGGTCGCGCCGGCAGCCACCGTGTCGTTCGCCGGCGCTGCCGGTGCGGACGGCCCGTGGCCCGGTCCGCCCTGGCCCTGGCCGTTGCCGGTGACGGGGATCTGCACGACCTGCTGGAACGTCGGCCGGTTCTGCCACGGGATGTCGGGCACGCCCACGACACCGACGGTCTGGTGCTTGATCGCATCGTCGGCGATCGTGCGCTGCCAGTCGTCCACGTTCGACGACCCGAACTCGTTCTCGAGATCGCCGGCCGCCTGGGACAGGGATGCCCACAGGTCGCTTCGGCAGGTCGCGAGATCACCGCCACCGCAGTAGGTGCGCGAGAACGGGTCCTTCACCGGGTCGCCGAGCACCTGGCGCAGGTCCTTGTCGACGTGGGCGTACACCTTGTCCTGGAACGCGGAGCCGAGGTGGTTCTGTGGCGCGTCGTGCAACCCGATGCCGAGCACCTCCCGGGCGTTCGCCGAGCGCTCCTTGAACATCGCGTCGTACAGGTGGCTCCACCAGGCGTCCATGATCGCGACCGCCTGGGCATGCTCGTACTGGCCATCACCGTCGTGGTCGCGACGGTGACCGAGGTCGTCGGCCGCCCAGGCCTGCAGCCGGTCCCACATGTCCGTCACCCGTGGGTCGGCGCCACCGGGCGCGTCGGATCCCATGACCCGCTCGAGCAGCGGCATGATCTCCTGGGCACGCAGGTCGGTCGTGGCGGCCAGCGCCATCACGTCGACCACGTCGCCGACCTCGACCTTGTGGCCGTTGGCGAGCTTCGCCTTGATGCGACGCTCGAGCATCGTCGACCGGTGGATGGGCCCGTAGCCGAACTGGCCGTCGTTCGCCGTGAAGCCGGGCGCCTGCTTGTTGTTCCACGAGACGAGGTAGCCCTGTCCGGGATCGGTGGCGTGGGGCTCGTCCTCGAACCCGAGTCTGCCGGTCCAGTCCCACTGCCCGTTCCCCCAGGTGGGCAGGTACGGGTCGGTGCCCTTCGCCCGCAGCGGGCACAGGCACGAGTGCTGGTAGGCGACGTGGTCGCGGTCCACGTAGAACCAGTTGAACGTGTAGTCGACGCCCTGGCCCATGGCGCGGCGGAACGAGTCCACGCCGTCCTTCATGAAGTCCGGGTCGTTGATCTGCTGGAACCCGCGGGCGGAGGCCAGCTCGCTGCCGTAGGTGGTGCGCTCGACCGCGATGGCGATCGGGGTGCCGTCGGTCAGCGTCCCGCGGGCCGAGATCGGGCCGTAGTCGGGCGCCCGCTCGAAGTACTTGTTGACGACCACGTCGTCGGACGACGGCGGCTGCGGGTCGTTCTGGTCGATCGGCATCCCGCCGGCGGACGGCTTGGCGACGAGCACCTGCTGGTGCGACTCGATCGCCTTGCACTGCCCGTCGTAGACGTAGCCCATCGAGTCGACGCTGGCCTGTCCCCCGTCCGGGTCGCAGAGCTCGACGACGAACTGGTCGACGAGGTCGGCGCTGGCGGAGGTGGCCGACCACGCGTAGTCGCGGCCGCGGCCGAGCTGGACGTAGATGTCGGTGCCCGCGAACGCGACCCCGCGTGCGTCGATCCCGGGCGCGTGGATGTCGAGCTCACGCAGCAGCTGCGGGGCGAAGTACCCGGTCTGCGGACCGAAGACCGCGATCGGGTTGCCGGTGTCGGTGTGGGCCCCCGACACGAGCACAGCGTTGCTCATCGCCGAGTTGAACGTCAGCGGCATTGTCCCCCACGGGGTGTCGACCTCGTGCACCGCGGACGGTGCATCCGTGGCCGACGTGGCGCTCGCCGTCCCCGGGGCGGCCGCCCCGCCCGACGGCGCCGCCGGCAGCGGCGGGTTCGGGACGAGGTTCTCGACGGTCCCCGCGGCCTGGTCCGGACCGGGCGGCGGCGCCTGGATCGCGTGCAGGCTCGAGCAGTCGAGCTGCGGGATCGAGGCCTGGTCGACCGGACCGAGGTCGCTCATGTAGTCGAAGCGCTTGTTCGGGACGGTCGTCGGCGCCTCGGCGTCGTTCGCGAGGTGGAAGTCGTCGAAGATCGTGCGGGCCTCGGTGGGCCCGACCTGCGACGAGAGCTGCTGGATCCCGCAGTAGTTGGCGACCTCACGGCCGCCGCCCTTGCCGAAGATCCCGCCGACGAGCGACGCGATCGCGACGATGTCCTCGGGCACGAACTTCGAGGGGACCTGCTGGAGCGCCGGGTACTCGGCCGGGAGCTTCGACGGGTCGGTCAGCGCCTCGCTGATGTAGCGGTTGACGCCGTCGACGTAGTTCTTGCCGTCCACGTAGACCTGGCGCAGCGTCGGGTCGTCGGAGTTCTTGATGGCCTCGATCTGGTCGTGGAGGTCCTGCTCGGTGTAGGGCGCGGCCGCCATCTGCTCGGCGTCCTGGTGCAGGTTGCCCTCGCTCGCGCCGAGGAAGGCGGCGAGCTGCGCGCGACCGACGTGACGGAGCACGTCCATGAGGAAGAGCCGGTCCTCGGCGGCGGTGTACCCGTCGGCGTACATGGCGCCCTCACGGGTATCGCCGTAGATGTGCGGCACGCCGAAGCTCTTGTCGCGTACGACGGTCACGTCGTCGCGGCCGCCCGGCGAGTACACGCGGCCGACATCCTCGGGCTTCACGCCGAAGGACGCGTCCTTGTAGTAGGTGTCGAGCTTGTCCGCGGTGAAGCCCGGCGTCGCCTTGTCCAGGATCAGGTCCGCATACATCTGCAGCTGGTCCTGGAAGTGCGGCGGGACGTCTCCGGTCGTCGAGGCCTGGATCGCCTCCGGCCCGTTGAGCACGCCGTCCTGGCCCGGCGGCACGATGTTGTGGAATCCACCGGGATCGCCGTTGCCCCGGTAGTGACCGTCGGGCGCGCCATCGGCGGCGGCCGCGGCGGGCACGGTGCCGGCCGCGATCACCGCGATGCCGGTCATGGCGAGCAGCGCACGTCGGAGCATGGGGTCCTCTCCCCTCGTTCGTCGGACCACCGAGTCGGATACCAACCGGTATCAGGTACCGAACAGTATCCAGACGGAAGCGGCTGACCAATTCGGACTAGTCAGCAGGTGGGCGTCGCCCCTCACAACGAGTGAGTGCCGGCGCAGTGACGATGGCGCCCGCAACCCGGCGGAGCGGAGACCGTGCCCGGCCCCGAGCTACAGCTCGTCGCGCATCCAGGCCGTCGCCAGCGAGTCGGCGTACTCGTTCCAGCGCGACCCGTCGTGCGCCTTGATCCAGGTGACCTCGAGCTCAGGCCGGCGCTGGAGCTTCGCGTACGCCTCCTGCACGAGGTCCAGGTTCTTGATCGGGCCGCTCCTGCGCTTCCAACCGCGCTTCTCCCAGCTGGCCGCCCACTCGTTGACCGTGTTGACGACCAGCTGGCTGTCGGAGTGGATCGTCGCCGGTGTGCCCGCCGGCACGAGGTCGATCCCGTGGATCAGCGCGGTGAACTCCATCCGGTTGTTCGTCGTGTCGGGGTGGTGCCCGTGGTCCTGCGCCAGGACGTCTCCGTCGCGGACGTAGACGGCGCCCCATCCGCCGGGTCCCGGGTTGGGGACGGCGCTGCCGTCGGTGAAGACGCCCGTGTCCGGCCCGGCCGTGTACCGCTCGAGGACGTCGACGACCGTCAGGTTCTCCTCGCGCAGGGTCGCGCCGCGGCGTGCCCCTCCCCTGGCGGCGGTCCCGCGCTTGCCGGACGACCGTCGGGACCGGCCGCGCGGCCGGCTGTCGTCGTCGGTCGTCGCCGCCCGCCAGCAGGCACGGCAGTGTCGGGGTTCCCATCCCGGGTAGCGCTCCCGCACGTCGTCGGGCAGCGAGAAGGTCGTTCCGCAGCGGTCGCAGGTCGGCATGGTCGGCAGCGTAGTGGCGCCGGTCGCATCCCGAGTACGGTGGACGCCCCCGCCCGTGGCGGGCACCCGCCGCCGTGGTCGCCGCACCACGTCCGATCTCGTCCGATCTCGTCCGATCCTCGAGGGAGCCTGCGTGTTCGATCTCTACCCTCTTGGGTCCGTCCTGTTCCGCGCCGGCTTCCGGGCGCTCGGGCTCGACGTGGCGGCGCACGACGTCGCGAACATCCCCCGCCACGGTCCCGCCATCATCGCGACGAACCACGTCGGGTACCTGGACTTCGCGTTCGTGGCGCTCGCGCCGCCCCGACCCCGCCGGCGGGTGCGGTTCGTCGCGCGGCAGGACATCTTCGACCACCCGGTCGCCGGGCCGCTGATGCGCGGCCTGCGCCAGATTCCCGCCGACCCCTACGGCGACCCGGAGGCGACCTTCCGTCGGGCCGTGCAGCTCCTGGAGGCGGGCGAGGTCGTCGGCATCCATCCCGAGGGCACGATCAGCCCCTCCTTCGTGCCGCGCCAGGGACGGACGGGCGCCATCCGGATGGCGCAGACCACCGGCGCCCCCATCGTCCCGGCAGCGGTCTGGGGCAGCCACCGGCTGCTCACGAAGTGGCGGCCCCGCAACCTCCAGCGCGGTGTCGCGGTGCGCGTGCACTATGGCCGCCCGTACCACCCGGCAGCGGACGCGTCCCCCGCCACGGCCACCGACGAGCTCATGCAGCGCATCGCGGCGCTGCTCGAGGAAGCGCAGGATGCCTACCCGCAGCAGCCGGCCGGACCGCACGATGCCTGGTGGATACCCGCACATCGCGGGGGAACCGCGCCGACGCTCGAGGACGCCGAACGTCGGATCGCCGAACAGCACGAACGACGACGTGCGCAGCGAGCGCGCACTCAGGAGACGGAGGAAGGGGACGACGGGCGCGCCGGCCCGAGGGCCGGCTGACCTCAGCGGCCGCCGGCGGCCGCCGTCAGACGACGCTCAGAGCCGAGCAGGGTCTCGCCGAAGACGTTCTTCGTGTACCGGCTCGGCATGCCGCGGTGGAGCAGGAACTCCACGGGCCGGGCGTCCAGATCGAAGCCCACCGCCATCTGGCAGGTGTCACAGCGGTACTTGCCCATCCCCTGCCCGGAGGCGAGAAGGTGCTGGTGACCGTCGCAGCGCGTGCAGGGACGCTGCTCCGGCAGCTCGTCCAGCGTGGCTGTCATCGATCCTGACGCGTATTCGTCCATGACGTGACGGTACCTCCCTCCGGGGTCCGGCCAAAACACCCGGGTGTCCTTTCTTCATCATGCCATCGGCCCCGGCCTCGTCGGCCTGTAGGGCCCCCCTCGTGGGACACCGCCTGACGGTGCGCATGGCCGGCCCCGGTCAGTGGTCGGTGGTGCGGGTGACCACGCACCGTCCGCCCTCGTCGGTGCGGACGAGCTCGAGCCGCCGCCCGTTCGGTCCCCGTGGCGGCCTCCCCAGCGACGACCAGAAGGCATCGGGCGCCACGTCGAGGCCATGGACCGCGATCTCGACGGGCAGGTCGTCGGCGGCCTGCAGCCAGCGGCGCACGTGCTTGCCGCGCGCTGGCAGGACGGCTTCGACGCGCCGTGCGACGTACCAGGCGGAGGGGGGCGGCGGCGTGTCGCAGGTCAGCAGCGCCCGGCGATGCGCCACCCGCCGCGCAGCGATCGTCGCGCCGATCTCGTCATGGCAGCGGGCCCGGACGGCCGCTGGTGCCACGCTCACGAGCCAGTCTCCGACGGGGCCGACCGGCAGGTCGTCGGTCGTCCCCGGCGTGCTTCTCCACTGCTCGGCTGACGGCAGCAGCGTCGCCGTGGACGTGCCTGGGCGGCGGGCGAGGGCGCCGGTCCACAGCATGGCCTCGAGCAGGTCGCCGCCGAGCTGGACGAACTCGAGCTCGGCGTCGGCGGGGAGCACGGGATCGGCGAGGTCGAGCGCGGGCGAGCACACGATCCCGCTCCCGACGGCGTTCGTGGTGGCCCCGAGGACGGCGTCGACCGGCGGGCGGTACTCCCCCAGCCGGCGCAGCCGCCGTCCGGCGACCCGCCGGCTCGGATCGCAGTGGACCGCCCCGGTCAGTCGCAGCGGCGGGCGGAGCGCGTCGCCGACGACCACGCGCACGGGCGCGCCACGGACCGTGGCGTTGTGCCGGCACAGATGGAGCCGGCCGAGGTCCCGGTCGACGGCCACGACCTCCCCGGCCGTGGCGAGCGCGAGGCTGTCCCCGCCGGCGCCGGCACACAGGTCGACGACGGCACCGACGTCGGCGAACCGGCGGGCGCGCCAGGCGGAGGCCGCCGGATGGCTGGCCTGCTCCAGCGCGGCGGGGGTGAACAGCAGCTGGTCGGCGTCCGGCCAGTCCGCACGGGCGCGTCGCCGGGCATGCGCGGCTGCCTGCACCGCGACCGCGCGCGCCGCCGGCAGGCCCTCGCGCCTGCGCGTGGCCACGCGCAGGCGCGAGGCCACGGTCAGGTCGTCGTCCCCCTCGTCGAGCCAGGCGGTGACGTCGGCGACCGCGGCCACACCCGTCGGTGCGCACAGCCAGGCAGCGACCTCGGGGTCGAGGGACTCGCTGCGGGCCGGCGCGCTCACCGCCATCTCCTTCTCGCCGGCGCGACGCTATCGGCCAACGGTCGGGCGACGGGCAGCGAACGCACACGTGAGTGCGCGGTCGGCGAGGGTCGGGCCGTACGATGGCGGACATGGAACTTCTGAACCTCAACGTCGAGCCCGTGGACGACCTGCGTGACCCGGTCGTCGTCATCGCCATGGACGGCTGGACCGATGCCGGCCGCGGCGGGACGCTCGCGGTCGAGCAGCTGCGCGAGCAGTACACGACCGTCCGGCTCGGCGCGTTCGACTCGGATCGTCTCTACGACTACCGGGACCGCCGGCCGCTGCTCTCGATCGACGAGGGTGAGCTCGGCGATCCCGAGTGGCCGGAGCTCGAGGTGCTGCGGGTCACGCCGTCCGACGGTCCGGAGCTGCTCGTGGTCACCGGCGGCGAGCCCGACTTCGCGTGGCGGCAGCTCAGCGCCGACGTGGCGGAGCTGGCCGAGCGGTTCGGCGCCCGCCGGTACGTCGGTCTCGGCGCCGTGCCCGGGCCGGTGCCGCACACCCGGCCGACGCGCGTGATCAGCACGTCGAGCGACGGGTCGCTGCTCGCCGAGCTCGGGCGTCCGCACGAGCAGGTGATCGTCCCGGCGTCCTGCCAGGTCGTCCTCGAGACCGCGCTGCGTGACGTGGGGCTCACCACGCTCGGACTGTGGGCACGCGTGCCGCACTACGTGGCGGGCGAGTACCCGGCGGGGGCGCGGGCCCTGCTGGAGCGGCTGTCGGCGTACCTGCACGTCCGCATCGACCTGCAGCCACTCGACGCGCCGATCGAGGAGAACCGGTCGAAGCTCGATCTGGCGGCTGGCTCGTCCCCCGAGATCACCGAGCACGTCGGCCAGCTCGAGGCGGCCTACGACGAGGACCTCGACGAGGGCGGCGGCCTCGGCGGCCCGCTGCCGACCGGCGACCAGATCGCTGCGGAGCTCGAGCGCTACCTGCGCGACCAGGGGCCGAGCGCCGGCTGACCGCCACCGTCTCTAGAGCCGGAAGTCGGGGTCACCGCTGAGGTCGGCCACGTCCATCTGCGCCTTCTGCAGCCGCCCCGAGTAGTCCCAGTTCATCGACTGCCAGCGGGTGACCTGGTCGAGGATCCAGATGCCGGACTGCCGCGCGCCGTTGCCCGACTTGCCGTTGCCGCCGAAGGGCAGGTGCGCCTCGGCGCCCGACGTGGAGTTGTTGACGCTCATCATCCCGGCGGACACGCCCGCGCGGAACCGGAAGACCGACCGCGGGTCGGTCGTGTAGATGGAGGCCGACAGCCCGTAGCCGTGGCCGTTCGCGAGCTCGATGGCCTCGTCCATCGACGCGAACGACGCGACCGGCACGATCGGCCCGAAGGTCTCCTGCTGGTAGAGCACGTCCTCGGGCGTGACCCCGTCGACGATGACCGGATGCTCGTACAGGCCCCGGGTCGGATCGCCCACGAAGCCATCGCGGGGCCGGTCCGCGGTGATCCGGCCGATCGCCGTCGACCCGGAGGTCGTGTGGTGGGGCTGGATGTGCTCGAGCCAGTCCTCGTACCGGTCGGCGAACTTCTGGCTGATCATCGGGCCGTAGAGCACCGTGTCGGTGGGGTCGCCGATCGCGGCCGCCTCGACGGCGGCCGTGAACCGGGCGAGGAAGTCGTCGTGGACCTGCTCGTGCACGATCGCGACACCGAGGGACGTGCAGCGCTGGCCGGCGGTACCGAACCCGGAGAACAGCGACCCCTCCACGGCGAGGTCGAGGTCGGCGTCGGGCATGACGACGAGCGGGTTCTTCCCACCGAGCTCCAGCGTCGGGGTGACCAGATGGCGCCCGCACAGCTCGCCGATCCGCCGGCCGACGTCCACCGAACCGGTGAAGCCGACCTTCTGCAGCAGGCCCTCCTCGAGCGACCGCTCGAGCCCGCCGAACGTCTCCTGGCCGCCCGCGACGACCATGTTGATGGTCTCGGGGGGGAAGCCGGCGTGGTGGAACAGCGACAGGAAGGCTTGCGCGATCGCCGGCGTGTACTCGGCCGGCTTCCACACGACCGTGTTCCCGGCGAGCAGCGCCGGCACGAGGTACCAGGACGGCACCGCGACCGGGAAGTTGCCGGCGGTCACGACGGCCATGACACCGACCGGGACGCGGAAGGTGAACAGCTGCTTGTCGGGCATCTCGCTCGGCACGGTCTGCCCGTACAGCCGCCGTCCCTCGGACGCGAAGAACAGGCAGGTGTCGATCGCCTCCTGGACCTCACCGCGCGACTCGACGATGGGCTTGCCGATCTCGCGGGTGACGAGCCGGGCCAGCGACTCCTTGTTCTCCTGGAGCAGCAGCCCGAGATGGTGCACCGCCGTGCCACGGACGGGAGCGGGCACCGCGGCCCAGTGCGGCTGGGCGGCCGCGGCCCGGCGCGCCGCATCGACGAGGGTGCCCGCGCCGGCATGCCGGACCCGGGCGACGAGGTCGTCGAGGTCGGCGGGGTTGCGGATCTCGACCGGCTCGTCGCCGACCTCGACCGGCTTGCCGTCGATGATGGAGGTCACCTCGTGGACGCTCGGCATGGTGGGCTCCGATGGGTCGAAGGGTCTTCTCGTCTGGTCTGTGGTCCGGTCACGTCGTCGGGCGGGTGGCGCGGCCGGTCAGCGACGGACGGTGGCCAGCACGCGCTCGAGCGCGGCGACCGCGTCGGCGAGCTCCTCGCTCGTGGCGGTCAGCGGCGGTCGGAACCGCAGCGACCGTGGTCCGGAGCCGAGGATCATGACGTGCTCGGCTGTGAACATGCGCTGGCGCACGAGGTCGCGGGTCGCCGTGTCCGGCAGGTCGACCGCGCACATCAGCCCACGCCCGCGGACGTTGTCGACGAGGTCGCTGCGCGTCGCGAGCGCCATCAGGTCGTCGAGGAGGGCACCGCCCGCCACGCGGGCGTGCTCGACGAGCGACTCCTCCTCGATGATCTCGAGGATGAGCGTGGCGCGGACCATGTCGACGAGCCCGCCGCCGAAGGTCGAGTTGATGCGGCCGGACGTGGCGAAGACGTGGTCGTCGACGTCGGCGAGCCGACCGCCGCCCATCACCCCGCAGACGTGGGTCTTCTTGCCGAACGCCACGAGGTCGGGCTCGAGGTCGAAGTGCTCGTAGCACCAGCGGGCACCCGTCAGGCCCACGCCGGTCTGCACCTCGTCGAGGACGAACAGGGTGTCGTGGGCGTGCGACAGCCGGCGCATCTCGTGGAGGAACCCGCCGGACAGGTGCCGGTCGCCGCCCTCCCCCTGGATCGGCTCGGCGATGAACGCGGCGATGTCGTGCGGGTAGCGGTCGAACGCCTCCCTGGCCTGGGCGAGGGCATGCTCCTCGGCGGCCCGGTTCTCCGCCGTATGGGCATCGAGCGGGAAGCGCAGCGCCGGCGTGTCGATGCGGGGCCACTCGAACGTCGGGTAGCGGGCGGTCTTGACCGGGTCGGTGTTCGTCAGGCTCAGCGTGTAGCCCGACCGGCCGTGGAACGCACGCGTGAGGTGCAGCACCCGCGTCCCGAGCGACGGGTCACGCCCCGCCGCCTCGTTGTGGCGGGACTTCCAGTCGAACGCCGCCTTCAGGGCGTTCTCGACGGCCATCGCCCCGCCCTCGATGAGGAAGAGGTAGGGCAGCCGGCGATCACCCAGCACGCGCTGGAACGTGCGGACGAAGGCGGCCTGCTCGAGCGTGTACACGTCGCTGCTCGAGGGCTTGTGGATCGCGGCCTCGGCAAGGCGGCGCAGGACCGCGTCGTCACGCAGACGCGGATGGTTCATGCCGATCGCGTTGGACGCGAAGAAGCTGAACATGTCGAGGTACGAGGCGCCGTCACGCGCGTCGACCAGGAAGGTGCCGTGGCTCTTGTCGAGGTCGAGCACCAGGTCGAAGCCGTCGACGAGCAGGTGCTTGCGAAGCTCGTCCAGCACGTCCGACGGTTCCAGCACGTCCGACTCCACTCGCCGCGGGGATCGCGTTGCGGCGGGTCCGGTTCGCCTCGCCGCTGCCCCCATATGCCGCCTCGAAGGCGTTGTGGGCGGACGCGGACAGGGCGGTGGACGCCGCGCTGTCGACCGTAGGTGCGGCTGCTCGCCACCGCGCGGGCCGAGGCGCCCTGCGCACGCTGGGCGAACGGCCCGGTCCCGCGACGCGGTCGGCCGTGACCGGCTCCTCGATGCCGGGGGTGGGCGGCCGTCCGGCCGGTAGGCTTCCGACGGGCCACGTCACCGAGGTTGGAGAGCCGCGCCGTGCGCATCGCCGTCACCGGGTCCATCGCGACCGACTACCTGATGACCTTCCCCGGCCGCTTCTCCGAGCAGCTCATGGCCGAGCAGCTCGACCGGGTGAGCCTGAGCTTCCTCGTCGACGACCTGCAGGTCCGTCGTGGCGGTGTCGCCGCGAACATCTGCTTCGGGCTCGGGCAGCTCGGCCTCTCCCCCGTGCTCGTCGGTGCCGTCGGCGAGGACTTCAACAGCGACTACCGGGCCTGGCTCAAGCGCCACGGCGTGGACACCTCCGCCGTGCACGTGTCCGAGCTGCGTCACACCGCCCGCTTCCTGTGCACGACCGACCTCGACCAGAACCAGATGGCGTCCTTCTACACCGGCGCGATGGAGGAGGCGCGGTTCATCGAGATCGAGCCGATCGCCGAGCGGGTCGGCGGCATCGACCTCGTGGTCGTCTCCCCGAACGACCCCGAGGCCATGATCCGGCACACCGTCGAGGCGCGCGAGCTGGGCCTGCCCTTCATGGCCGACCCCGGTCAGCAGCTGGCCCGCATGGAGGGTGAGCAGATCCGCGCGCTCGTGGACGGCGCCGCCTATCTGATCACCAACGACTACGAGAAGGCGCTGCTCGAGTCGAAGACCGGCTGGAGCAGCGACGAGGTGCTGGGCCGGGTCGGCGTGCGGATCACGACCCGCGGTCCCAAGGGCTGCATGGTCGAGGAGCGCGACGGCTCGTTGCACGAGGTCCCGGCCGCGCCGGAGCAGCGGCGCACCGACCCCACCGGGGTCGGCGACGCGTTCCGTGCGGGGTTCCTCGCCGGCGTCGCGTGGCAGCTCGGCCTGGAGCGGGCGGCGCAGGTCGGCTCGATGGTGGCCACCTACGTGCTCGAGCACATCGGCACGCAGGAGTACGGGCTGCGTCCCGAGAGCTTCCTCGAGCGGCTGGCGGAGACCTACGGCGACGAGGCCGCCGCGGCGGTGCGCCCCCACCTCGCCTGAGGCGGCGGACGCGCCGGTGCGGCGCCCGGACGGGGGTCAGCCGAGCTGCTCGACGACCCAGTCGACACTGGCCGTGTAGGACTCAACGTCCGCCTTCGTGACCGCCGGGAACATCCCGACCCGCAGCTGGTTGCGCCCGAGCTTGCGGTAGGCGTCCGTGTCGAGCACCCCGTTGTCGCGCAGCACGGCGTTCACCTCGCTGGCGTCCACGCCCTCGAGGTCGACGGTTCCGACGACGAGCGAGCGGGCATCCGGATCGGCGACGAAGGGGCTCGCGAAGTCCCGCTGCTGAGCCCAGCCGTAGAGGTGGTCCGCCTTCGCGCGGCTGGCCGCCACCATCGCGTCGAGCCCGCCCTGGTCGTTCATCCAGTCCACCTGCTCGGCGGCGAGGAACAGCGTCGCGATCGCCGGCGTGTTGTAGGTCTGGTTCTTGCGGCTGTTGTCGACCGAGGTCTTCAGGTCGAGGAAGGTCGGGATGTAGCGGTCGGAGCCGGCGATCCGCTCGACCCGATCGATCGCCGCGGGCGACATGAGCGCGACGGTCAGGCCGCCTTCCGACGCGAAGCCCTTCTGGAGGCTGAAGTAGTACACGTCGGTGTCGCGCAGGTCGACGGGCAGCCCGCCGGCGCCGGAGGTGGCGTCCACCAGCACGAGTGCGTCACCCTCGGGGCGTGCGAGGTCCATCATCACGCCGGTCGAGGTCTCGTTGTGGGTGAGCGCCTGGAGGTCGACGGACGGGTCGCTGGTCAGCGCCGGCCGCGTGCCGAAGTCGGACTCGACCCGCACCGGGTCGGCGAGCCACGGGGCGGCCGCCGAGGCCTTGGCGAACTTCGAGGAGAACTCCCCGAACACGTAGTGGAGGCTGCGCTCGGAGACGAGGCCGAAGACCGCTGACTCCCAGAAGGCCGTCGCGCCGCCGTTCGAGAGCACGACCTCGTAGCCCTCGGGCAGCGAGAACAGCTGTGCCAGCCCCTCCTGCAGGCGGCGGACGAGCCCCTTCACCGGCGGCTTGCGGTGCGAGGTGCCGAGCAGCGAGGGGCCGACCTCGGCGAGGCGCTGGATGGCCTCGGGGCGGACCTTGCTCGGACCGCAGCCGAAGCGGCCGTCGTCGGGAAGGAGGTCGGCGGGAATCGACAGCTGCGGTGCCATGGGCATGCTCCGGTGGCGGGAACGGGAGGGCGGTGCGCCGAGGGCGGTGACGCGGGGCCAGTGAACCGCGCCGGTCGGCCGGTCGCCAAACGGGTCCGCGCCGGCGGGTCCGGCGCCACGATGGGCCGTGGCGGCGGTCGCGTGGTTATCCTCGGACGAACCGTGATCCGCTGCCCCCGACCGGAAAACACTGTCGTGTCCACCGACCTGTCCCAGCGCGTCCTCGGCATCGAGGCCTCCCCGACCCTCGCCGTCTCGGCGAAGGCCAAGGCGCTCAAGGCCGCCGGCGAGCCCGTCATCGGCTTCGGCGCCGGTGAGCCGGACTTCCCCACACCGGCCAACATCGTCGAGGCGGCCGCGACCGCCTGCCACGACCCGGTGATGCACAAGTACTCCCCCGCGGCGGGGCTGCCGGCCCTGCGCGAGGCCGTCGCGACGAAGACGAAGCGCGACTCGGGATTCGGCGTCGACCCGGCGCAGGTGGTCATCAGCAACGGGGGCAAGCACGCCCTGTTCAACATCTTCATGTCGCTGCTCGATCCGGGCGACGAGGTGCTGCTGCCCTCCCCGTACTGGGTCAGCTACCCCCAGCAGGTGCGCCTGGCCCAGGGCACACCCGTGATCCTCGCGACGACGAAGGACTCGGGCTTCCGGGTGACCCTCGAGCAGCTCGAGCAGGCACGCACCGCGAACACGAAGGCGATCATCTTCGTGTCGCCGTCGAACCCGACGGGCGCGGTCTATCCGCCCGAGCAGGTGGCCGAGATCGGCCGCTGGGCCGCCGAGCACGGGCTGTGGGTCATCACCGACGAGATCTACGAGCACCTCGTGTACGGCGACGCCGAGTTCGCGTCCCTGCCGGTCGTCGCGCCCGACGCGGCGGCCCGCACCATCGTCACGAACGGGGTGGCCAAGACCTACGCGATGACGGGCTGGCGGGTCGGCTGGTCGATCGCCCCGGTGGAGATCGCCACCGGAATCGCACGGCTGCAGTCACAGAGCACCTCCAACGTCAGCAACGTGGCACAGGCCGCGGCCATCGAGGCGCTCACCGGGCCGCAGGACGCCGTCGCCGAGATGCGCGGGGCCTTCGACCGTCGGCGGCGGCTGGCCGTGGAGCGGCTCAACGCCATCCCGGGCGTCGCCTGCGTCGAGCCGGAGGGCGCCTTCTACGTGTTCCCGAGCTTCGAAGGCGTGCTCGGTCAGCAGATCGCCGGTCGGCGCGTCGACTCCACGCTGGATCTCGCCGACGTGCTCCTCGAGCAGGCGAAGGTCGCGCTCGTTCCCGGCGAGGCGTTCGGCGCCCCGGGCTACGCACGGCTCTCGTACGCGCTCGGCGACGACGACCTGGCCGAGGGCATCGACCGGATCGCCAAGCTGCTCGCCTGAGCCCGCGGCCGCGAAGCGCGTGCGAGCAGCCGCTGCTCGCCTGAGCCGCGGCCGCTACTCCTTGACGTAGGGCTGGTTCTCGGCCGCCGGCGGTCGCGGTCGGCCGACCAGCCCCGCCACGACGAGGATGGTCACGAGGTAGGGCGTCATCAGCAGGAACTCGGACGGAATCGGCACCCGCACGATGGCGAGGCCGCCGGCGAGCGAGCCCGCGAAGCCGAAGATCAGGGCGGCCCCGAACGCCCCGAACGGGCGCCAGCGGCCGACGATCATGGCGGCCAGCGAGATGAAGCCGAGTCCCGCGCTCATGTTCTCGGTGAACTGGGCGGCCGAGTCGAGCGTGAGGAACGCCCCGCCGAGGCCGGCCACGACCCCGCCGAGCACGACCGCGCCGTAGCGGACGCGGTTGACCGGGATCCCGACGGTGTCGGCGGCACGCGGGTGCTCGCCGACCGATCGCACACGCAGCCCCCAGCGGGTGTGGAACAGGCCCCAGTGCACGAGCAGCACCGCCGCGAACGCGCCGTACACGAAGACCGTGTGCCGGAAGAAGATCGGGCCGAGGATCGGGATCTCGCTCAGCAGCGGGATGGCGATCGGGCGGACCGTCGTCGGCGTGTTCAGCTGCGGGTTCGGGACGAGCACCTGGCTCGCCAGGAACAACGTCAGCCCCGTGGCGAACACGATGAGGACCACCCCGACGATGATCTGGTCGGTGCGGTACTCGATCGACAGCCAGGCGAGCAGGAGCCCCATGAGCGCCCCGGCGAGCGCGCCGGCGACGATCCCGATGAACGCGCTGCTCGTGACGCTGCCGACCAGCGCGCCGGCGAATGCCGCCAGCAGGAACTGGCCCTCGATCGCGATGTTGACGATGCCGGAGCGCTCGCACAGGACCCCCGAGAGCGCCCCGAACGTGAGCGGCACCGCCTGGCGCACGGTCAGGCGCAGGATGGCCAGCAGGTTGAGGGACTGGCCCCGGGCTGCCCAGCTCAGGAAGGCGAACACGAACGCGGCGACCGCGAATCCGAGCACCAGGTAGGTGCGGCTCCCGAACCCGCGTGCCAGCTGGTAGCCGGCGACGGCAGCGATGAGCACACCGATGACGACCAGGGTCGCCGACACGGGTACGACGAGGTCGGGCATCTGGACGATGCCCTTCGCGGCGATGTCGTTGAGCAGGAAGCGCGCGCGGCTGCCGCCGGCGCCCGACAGGAGCCCGAAGGTGCCGGCGGCGAGCAGGAGGAAGAAGAACCCGAACCCGCGCGCACGGCGGGGCGAGATCGTGGGGGCGACCTCCTCGCGGACGGCCAGGGCGGTGTTGCTCATGCCTGCCCTCCCTGGGCGGACAGGGCGCCCGCGTCCGTGTCGCCGGCCTTCGGCACCTTCAATCGGTAGATCGCGCGCACGAGGGGCGGCGCCGCGACGAAGATGATGATCAGCGCCTGGATGACGACGACGAGGTCGACCGACGTGCCCGTCGTGGCCTGCATCCGCAGGCCGCCGGCGCGCAGGGCGCCGAAGAGCATGGCGGCGAGCACGACCCCGAGCGCGTTGCCGCGCCCGAGCAGGGCGACCGTGATGCCGTCGAACCCGAGGCCCGCCGAGAACCCCGGGGAGAGGAACTTCTGGACCCCCGACACCTGCACGACGCCACCGAGTCCGGCCAGGGCGCCGCCGATGGTCATGATGAGCCAGAAGACCTTGTTCGGGCTCATGCCGGCGAACTGGGCGGCCCGTGGGTTGAGACCCACGGCCTTCGTCTCGAACCCGAAGGTGCTGCGCTGGATGAGCCACCACGCCAGGCCGGCGACGATCAGCGCCACGACGAACCCCCAGTGCGCCCGCAGGCCGCCGACGAAGGACGGCAGCTGCGCCGTGGGATCGAGGACGCGGCTGATCGGGTCGGCGCGTCCGGGGCGGCGGTAGAGGGCGCTCGTCAGCAGGTAGTCGCTGAGGAAGATCGCGGTCCAGTTGAGCATGATCGACACGATCACCTCGTGGGCACCCGTACGCGCCTTGAGGATGCCGGGGATGAAGCCCCACACCGCCCCCGCGGCGAAGCCCGCCAGCAGAGTCAGCGGCAGGTGCACGACCATCGGCAGGTCCGGGAGCGCGAACCCGACCAGTCCGCCGATCATGGCGCCGATGAGGAACTGGCCCTCGGCACCGATGTTGAACGCCATGGCACGGAAGGGCAGCGCGACCGCGAGGCCGGTCAGGATCAACGGCGTCGCTGCGACGATCGTCTCCGACCAGGGGACGCGTCCGCCGAAGGCGCCCTGGAAGAGCGCTGCGTAGGCGTCCGCGACGGTGTGCCAGGCCTGCGAGAGCGTGTCGGTCGGCCGCGCGAACAGGTAGCCCATCGCGGCGCGGACGCCCTCGTCCGAGAATGCGATGATGACCGCACCGATCACGAGTGCGCTGAGGATGGCGAGCACGGTGATCAGCAGCGTCTGGCTGCGCACCGCGTCGACGATCGCTCGGGTCAGCGGATCACCACCGCCGTTCCGTTCCGCGTGCACAGGCTGGTGCGGACCATCCGCCCGGGGCCCGGTTCGTGTGTCGTCGCTCACGTCCCGTCCTCCCTGCCGACGGTGACCGCGCCATCCGGCTCGACCCCGGCCATCAGCAGCCCCACGCGCTCACGGTCCACGGGCGTGTCGTACGGCCCGCTCAGCGTCCCCCGGTACATGACCGCCACACGGTCGCCGAGCGAGAGGACCTCGTCGAGCTCGGACGAGACGAGCAGCACCGCATGGCCGGCGTCCCGGAACTCGATGATCCGGGCGTGGATGTACTCGATGGAGCCCACGTCGACGCCTCGCGTCGGCTGCGAGGCGATGAGCACCTTCAGGTCCCGGGCGAACTCCCGGGCGACCACGACCTTCTGCTGGTTGCCGCCGGAGAGGTTGCCCATGGCCGTGTGCGTGGACGGGGTGCGGATGTCGAAGGCGTCCACCTGGTCGCGTGCGAGCGCCTCGATCGCGGAGAACCGGAGCGCGCCCCGTCGTGCGTAGAGCGGGGAATCCCACATGTCGAGGACGAGGTTCTCGGCAACGGTGAACTTCGCGACCATGCCGTCGGACTGCCGGTCCTCGGGGATGTGCCCCATCCCGGCGCGCAGGATGTGCTTCGGGCTCCTTCCGACGAGCTCCTCGCCGTCGAGCCGGATGCTGCCGCCCACGACGTCGGCGAGCCCGGTCAGGGCTTCGACGAGCTCGGTCTGTCCGTTGCCCTGCACCCCGGCGATGGCCAGGATCTCGCCGGCGCGCAGCGTGAAGCCGACCTCGCGGACCGCCCGCCGCCCGCGCTCGTCGTTGACGGTGAGCTCGATGACCTCGAGGACGGTGGCGTCGGGCGACGCCGGCTCCTTGTCGACCTCGAGCATGACGGGCCGGCCGACCATCATGTTGGCCAGCTCCTGCTTGCTCGTCTGCGCCGGGGTGGTCGTCCCCACCACCTTCCCGTCGCGCAGCACGGTGATCCGGTCGGCGATGGCCATGGCCTCGCCGAGCTTGTGCGTGATGAAGACGATGGAGCGTCCCGCCTCCTTCAGGGCGCGCATGGCGCGGAAGAGGTCCTCGGTCTCCTGGGGCGTGAGCACCGCGGTCGGCTCGTCGAGGATGAGCAGCCGCGCGTCACGGTGCAGCGCCTTGAGGATCTCGACACGCTGCTGGATGCCCACGGGCAGCGTCTCGATGACGGCAGACGGGTCGACCGGCATCCCGTGCCGGTCACCGAGCTCGCGCACGGCACGCTCGGCGTCCCGCTGCTTGAGGTTGCCGATCGGTCCCGTGGGCTCGACGCCGAGCACGATGTTCTCGGCGACCGTGAACACAGGCACGAGCATGAAGTGCTGATGGACCATGCCGATGCCGGCGGCGATGGCATCACCCGGTCCGTCGAAGTCGACCGGCTGCCCGTCCACGAGCACCTCACCCTCGTCGGCCGAGTACAGGCCGTAGAGGATGTTCATGAGGGTCGACTTGCCGGCCCCGTTCTCGCCGACGAGGGCGTGGATCTCGCCCTGATCGACCGTGAGGTCGACGGCCTCGTTGGCCAGCACCCCGGGGAAGCGCTTCGTGATCCCGCGCAGCTCGAGCTTGATGGTGGCTCCTTTGCGGCCCCCCACGGCCGCGGGGGGAGGGCGCCGGGCGTGGCGCCCTCCCCCGAGGTTGGCCCGTGCCTACTGGTAGTCGGCGGGCTTGACCGAGAGGTCGCCGGCGATGATCTGCTGGCGGATCTGGTCGAGCTCGTCCTTCAGCTCCTGCGGGACCTTGTCCTCGAAGTCGTGGAACGGCGCGATGCCGACGCCGTCGTTGTCGAGCGTGCCGACGTAGCGCCCGCCCTCGAAGCTCCCCTTCACGTCCTTCGCGATGGTGTCGTGGACGGCGACGTCCATGTTCTTCATCACGCTGGTGAGCATGAGGTCCTTGAACTGCGGAGCGGACACGTAGCCGTCGGTGTCGACCCAGATGAGCTTGCCCGTGCCGGCGGCCTGGACCGCGGCACCGGAGCCCTGCCCGACCGGGCCGGCGACCGGCATGATGATGTCGGCGCCGTTCTGGAGCTCCTGCTCGGTGATGGAACGGCCCTTGTCCTGGTTCTCGAAGTCGCCGGTGAACTGGCCCTCGGAGCCGTCCCAGCCGATGACCTGGACGTCCTTGCCCTTCTCCTGGTTGTAGTACCGCACGCCGGCGAGGTAGCCGTCCATGAAGATCGTCACCGTCGGGATGTTCATGCCGCCGTAGGTGCCGACCTTGCCGGTCTCGGTCGTCGCTGCGGCCACGTAGCCGGCGAGGAAGGCGGCCTGGTCGGTCGAGAACGTCAGCTCACGCACGTTGGGGATGGTCTCCTCGTAGGCGAAGTCGACGATGGCGAAGTGCTGGTCGGTGTTGGCCTCCGCGGCCGCCTTCGTGGCGTCTCCGAGGAGGAAGCCGACCGTGATGATCAGGCTGCAGTCCTGCTGGAGGAACGCGTTGATGTTGGGTTCGAAGTCGGCGGCGGACTGGGACTCGAGGACCTTGCCCTGGATCCCGAGGTCGGACTCGGCGTCCTTCACGCCCTTGTAGGCCGTCTGGTTGAAGGAGCGGTCGTCCACACCACCGGTGTCGGTGACCTCACACGCGGTGTAGTCGGCCGCGGCGGCGGTCTCGGACCCGGCGGGCGATTCGGTCGCGGAGGTCGTCTCGGACGGCGTCGTCGACTCGGACGATGTCGCCGTCTCGCTGGGCGATGCCTCCTCGTCGGGTGCAGACCCGCAGGCGGCGCCGAACATGGCCAGCGCTGCGATCAGCGCGATGGCCCGTGTCGTGATCTTCATGGCTCTCCCTGTTGCGCACGCGAGCAGCGCCGGTCAGGCGCCCGCTCGGGAGTGGTTGCACGGTCGCTGAGGTTGGGGCCCCGTCGAGATCCTCGAGCACCCCTGGGCGAAGCGGTTCCGCCCCCAGTGCGTCCGACACTACTACCGGGGTCGTCGGGGGTGGCCGAAGCGTGGCCCAAACGGGGCGCGCCGTGCGATTGACGCCCACGGGCCGCTGAACGGCCCTGGGGGGACCGGGACCCTCAGCCAGGACGAGCCATGCGCAGACGCTGCGCAGGGACTAGCCACCCTCCGTCACCGGCGACGCGGCCATCAGCCGGCGCCAGCCTGCCGGGCGTCGAGGACGCCATCGCGGTTGCGGTCGAGCTCCTCGGGGGTCGGCGCGGCGAGCCGCATCCACAGCAGGCCGGCCACGCCGGCCACGATCGAGGCGGCGAAGATCGCGATCTTCGCGCTGTCGGCGAAGTCCGTGCCCGGGTCGAAGGAGAGCGCCGACACGAACAGGGCCACGGTGAACCCGATGCCGGCCATCAGCCCGATCCCGACCATGTGGCGCCACGTGGACTTGGAGGGCATCCGGCCGAGTCCGAGCTTGATGGCGAGCCATGCCGCGCCGATCACCCCGACCGGCTTGCCGACGACGAGACCGAAGAAGACGCCGAGCATGACCGGGTCGCTGAAGGCCCCGCTGATCGCCCCGCCCGAGATCCGCACGCCGGCGTTGGCCAGGGCGAAGACCGGCACGATGAGGAATGACGACCAGTTCGTGAGGCTGGTCTCGAGCCGCTCGAGCGGCGGCACCGACTCGCGCGAGAGCCGGCGCAGGTCGAGCAGGAGCTGCTGGACCCGCTCGAGGGTGTGCCGGTCGAGCTCGTGGACCTCCATGCCTTCGGGCAGGTACTCGTCCACGCGCCCGACGAGGTCGCGGGCCCGCGGACCGAACTGGCGCGGGTTGTAGAAGGAGGCGACCGGGGTGATCATCGCGAGCGCGACGCCGGCGATGGTCGCGTGGACGCCCGACTCGAGCATCGCGAGCCACACGAAGACGCCGACGAGGACGTAGGCCGAGATCGGGCGCACGTCGGCGCGGCGCATGAGCAGGACGACGCCGATCAGCGCGGCGGCGACGAGCAGCCAGCCGAGGGCGAGCTCCTCGGTGTAGAAGATGGCGATCACGATGATCGCGCCGAGGTCGTCGACGATCGCCAGCGCCAGCAGGAAGAGCTTCGCCGCGACCGGTACCCGCCGGCCGAGCATCGACACGACGCCGACGGCGAAGGCGATGTCGGTCGCCATCGGGATCCCCCAGCCGTGGGCGGCGTGCCCGCCGACGTTGAAGGCGGTGTAGACCAGCGCGGGCACGACCATCCCGCCGAGTGCACCGAGCGCCGGCATGGCGGCCGCGCGAGCATCGCGCAGCTCGCCGACGACGAGCTCGCGCTTGATCTCGAGCCCCACCACGAAGAAGAACACGACCATCATCGCGTCGTTGATCCACTCGCGCACGGTGAGCTCGCTCAGGTGGTGGAAGTGGAACCCACCGAACCCGATCTCGATGTGTGCCTCGACGAGCCGGAAGTACGACGCGGACCACGGCGAGTTCGCCCAGGCCACGGCGACGACGGCCGCGACGACCATGACGATGCCGCCGGCCGCCTCCGCGCGCATGAAGGACAGCGCCGGCTGCACGAAGGCACGCGGCACGAAGCGGTGTGACTCGGACCACGACGGCGGGAGGATCTCGCGCTCGTCACCGGCCCCGTCCGTGCTGCTGCCCACTGTGCGTGCCTCTCTTCCGCGACCCGGTCACCTGGTGCGGACGGCCGGAGACGGTAGTCGCGCCGTCGCAGGATGCCGAGTCTCGCGGCCACGTTCGTGGCCCCTGGCTCACTCGAGGTAGCGGATCTCTCCCTCGGAGGCCTGCAGGACCGCGTAGACGGCCTCGTGAAGCTTTGCGTGCAGCGCACGGAACCGTTCCGCCTCGTCGTCGTCCGCCCCCGGCGACTCCGGTGCGGATGCATCCGGCTCATCGGCGGGCATGTCCACGAGTTGCGCGAACGCGGCATCCCAGTCGGTGTTCTCGGCGGCGCGCTTGAGACGCATGTTCGGTGCCTGGACGAGCGCCCGGTTGAGGTCCTGGACGATCGCGACGACGACGTTGGTGCTCGTGCGGACCCCGGGCGTCGACAGGAGGTGGAGCGCCTGCAGCTTGCGCATCGCCATGGCAGCGATCATGACCGGGTCGCCGAGCTCCGCGACGGCCGAGTCGATCGCCTCGAGATCCAGGGCGATGCTGGTGGGCACGTCGAACCAGCGCCGCAGCGTGGCGAACATCTCGTCGGTCACGTCGTGCAGAGCCAACAGCTCGTCGGGCTTGGGGATCGTGTCCACGGCAGCCGCCTCGGTTGCGGGAAGACCGCAGCGTACGGACCGCGGCCACCCCGACGCACGTCGAGATGGCCGCGCCCTACGTCGTCGCCGGCTCACTGGCCGACGAGTCGGACCTCGTTGTCGTTGGGCAGCGCCGGGCAGTCGGCCGACGGGTTCGCCTCGAGGGCGGCGAGCTGGGCCGGGTCGTCGAGCGTGCCGAGCTCGCCAGCGATGTAGGCCTCACGGTCGACGCAGACGATCTTCATGACCTGCGCACGCGACTCGGTGCCCGGCGCGTTCGTCTGGAAGCGGCTCACCGGACGAAGGACCTGAGCGGAGTCCTGGGACATCCCCTCGAGCAGCGCCGGCAGGACCTCCTGCTCGAAGTGGGTCGCCTGCTGGTAGCGGACGTTGAGGACCGACCGGACCTGGTCGTCGGTCGCCGCGTCGCGCAGGACGGCGAACGCATCGGCCCGGCGTGACTGCGCGTCGAGGAGCAGCCGGAGCCCGGCCTCGGCCTTGCCGCGGCGCTCGTCCGCGTACACGGAGGCGTCGTCGCCGGTCGGGCTGCCGATCGGCAGCTCGAGGTCGCCGGCCTCCCACTCGGCCAGCAGGCTGTAGCCCTGGCGGAGCACGAGGAGCCCGCGCGCGGCGTCGGCGACGGCACGCGCCACGTCACCGCCCACGTCGGACGCCTGGACGAACAGAGCCCTGGCCTCGTCGGCGACCGTGTCGAGGGCGACGTTGGCGCCGACGAAGTCGCCGGACAGCTGCGCCCAGGTGGCGTCCGCGTCCACGGTCACGTCGTCGGGGGGCAGGCTGTCGACCTGGGCCTCGATCTTCGCGAGCGACGCGACGAGGTCCCCCGGTGAGGCCGATCCGGTGCCCTGGAGCGCGGTCGCCGCCACGCCGCTCGCGAGCAGGGCGACGACCGCGGTGATCGTCGCCACCACGGCCGTCGGCAGCGTTGTCGCCATCCGTCGTGTTCCCCGCACCGACGTCTCCTCGTCCGGCGTCCTGGCGACGCGGTTGCTCCACGCCAGGGGGGCGCTGCTGGCGCACCCACGAGTTGTGTCGGCAGAAGGCGGCCGGAACCAAAGCCCCGATTTCTTTTCGGGCCCCGACGTTGACGCGCCCCGGCCGGCAGGGCTCGGGGCGCGTCGGGTCGGGTGACGGGATCAGTAGCGGTACGCGTCGTCCTTGTAGGGACCCTCGACCGGCACGCCGAGGTTGGCCGCCTGCTCCTCGGTGAGGGTCGTCAGCGTGGCGCCGAGCTTGCCGAGGTGGAGTCGCGCCACCTCCTCGTCGAGCTTCTTCGGCAGCACGTAGACCTCGTGCTTGTACTGCTCGGCGTTGTTGAACAGCTCGATCTGGCCCAGCACCTGGTTCGTGAACGACATGCTCATCACGAACGACGGGTGTCCGGTCGCGTTGCCGAGGTTCACGAGCCGGCCCTCGGAGAGCAGGATGATCGAGGTGTCGTTGGGCAGGTGGACCAGGTCCACCTGCGGCTTGACGTTCGTCCACTCGTAGTCGCGCAGGGCGGCGGTCTGGATCTCGGTGTCGAAGTGGCCGATGTTCGCGACGATCGCCTGGTCCTTCATCTCGAGCATGTGCTCGAGCCGGATCACGTCGTCGCAGCCGGTCGCGGTCACGAAGATGTCGGCGACCGGGGCGGCCTCCTCCATCGTGACGACGCGGTAGCCCTCCATGGCCGCCTGCAGGGCGGTGATCGGGTCGATCTCGGTCACCCAGACGGTGGCGCCGTAGTTGCGCAGGGCCGCCGCGGACCCCTTGCCGACCTCGCCGTAGCCGGCGACGACGGCGATCTTGCCCGCGATCATCACGTCGGTGCCGCGCTTGATGCCGTCGACCAGCGACTCGCGGCAGCCGTAGAGGTTGTCGAACTTCGACTTGGTGACCGAGTCGTTGACGTTCATCGCCGGCATGCGCAGCTTCCCCTCCTTGAAGAAGCGGTGCAGCTGGTGCACGCCGGTCGTGGTCTCCTCCGAGACGCCGCGGATGTCGGCCAGCAGGTCCTCGTGGCGCTCGTGGACGATGCGGGTCAGGTCACCGCCGTCGTCGAGCAGCATGTTCGGGCCGCCGCCGTCGGGCCAGGCCAGCGTCTGCTCGATGCACCACTCGTACTCCTCCTCGGTCTCGCCCTTCCAGGCGAACACCGGCGTGCCCGCCTCGGCGACGGCCGCCGCGGCGTGGTCCTGGGTGGAGAAGATGTTGCAGGAGGACCAGCGCACGTCGGCGCCGAGGTGCTGGAGTGTCTCGATGAGGACGGCCGTCTGGATCGTCATGTGCAGGCAGCCCGCGATCCGGGCGCCCGCCAGGGGCTTCGACTCGGCGTAGCGCGCGCGCAGCGCCATGAGTCCGGGCATCTCCTTCTCGGCCATGTCCACCTCGGCCCGGCCCCAGCTGGCCAGGGAGAGGTCGCGGACCTTGAAGTCGTCGGTGCTGTTGATCGCCACTCGTCTGTCTTTCGCGATTCGGTTGGTCGGACGGGTCCACCGGCGCGGCGGGGGCACAGCGGCACGCGCGCGTGGCGGGGCGGGACGGGCCGGACTCGACCTCCTCGGCCCCCAGTGTGCCGTCTGAACCCGCCGGATGCCGCACGCCGCGCGGGACAGGTGTCACCCGCTCGGCGCGATGAGGGCGCATCCGAACCGCTCCTGCCGGTCGGTGTGCCAGCGTTCGATCGTCAGCCCCGCCGCCGCGAGCTCCCGGGCCAGCCCCTCGCGTCGGAACTTGCACGACAGCTCGGTGAGCAGCTCCTCCCCCTCCCTGAACGTCACGTCGAGGTCGAGGGTCGGGAGGTGTGCGGTCATGGCGCGGCTGGCCCGCAGGCGCATCTCGATGCGCTCCTCGTCGGCGTTCCAGCGCGCCACGTGGTCGAAGTCGTCGACGGGGAGGTCGGCCGACAGCTCACGGTTCACCACGTGCAGCATGTTCCGGTTGAAGGCGGCCGTCACCCCACGCGCGTCGTCGTAGGCCGCCACGAGCACGTCGGGGTCCTTCACGAGATCGACGCCGAGCAGGAGCCGATCGCGGTCGCGGAGCAGCCCCCGCACGTCACCGAGGAAGCCCTGACGTGCGGTCCGGTCGAGGTTGCCGATGGTCGAGCCGAGAAAGGCCACGAGCCGATCCCCCGACCGCGGGATGCGGCCGAGGTCCTCGTGGAAGTCGGCGACGAGCCCGTGGACGTCGAGCCACGCGTAGGCCTCGCCGAGCCGCTCACCCGCCTCGGCGAGCGCCGTCTCGCTCACGTCGATCGGGACGTAGCGGTCACCGCTGCCGGCCCGGTCCATGGCCTCGAGGAGCAGCCGGGTCTTGTGGGAGGAACCGGAGCCGAGCTCGACGACCTCGTCCGGGCCCACCGCGGCGACCCAGTCGTCGGCGACCGCCTCCAGGATCTCGGTCTCCGCCCGGGTCGGGTAGTACTCGTCGAGGCCGGTGATCTCCTCGAAGAGCGCCGAGCCGCGGGCGTCGTAGAAGTACGTCGGTGGCAGCCACTTCTCGGGTCCGGTCAACCCACGCAGCACGTCCTGCTCGAGCTGCTCGCGCAGCGACCGGGGCGTCGTGATGCGGTCGATACGGACGCGGGTCCGTGAGGCGGAGGTCGAGGACACGGCGGGCTCCGTCGGTCGGTGGTGGGCGGGCCGGTGCGGGGTCACCAGTCGGGGTCCATGCGACGCACGCCGTCGCCGGTGACGTGCACGAGCGTGTCGTCGGCGACGGGCTCCCAGGCCGGGTCGTCGTCCAGCCGTTCGGAGGCCACGAGCGCCGCGTCCGGCCAGGCGGCGCCGCTCTGCAGCGTGTAGAGGCTGTTGCCCTCGGCGCCGACCGAGCAGCGTGTGGCGACGATCTCCCGCCCGTCGGCGAGGGCCACGTTGAGCGTGGCAGGCTGGTCGGCGCGGCGGCAGGCCGCGGCCACGTCGCCGAGCCCGCCGATGGTCGCGTCCACCAGCCCCTCGCCCCGGGCCAGGCGCCGCCCGATGACGAGGAAGATCGCCGCCGAGTCGGTCGCGGCCGCCAGCGGGTCCGCGAGGTCGTCGGGCAGCGACGCCAGCAGCGCGCGGAGCGTGCCCTCGCGGTAGCCGCCGACCCAGCCGTTGTGGGTGAACGCCACGCCGTCGCGAACGAACGGGCTGACCGCACCGGCGCCGAACCCGAGACCCGGCGTGGCCGAGCGCACGGCGGCGAGCTGCACGCGACCACCGAGACGGGGGGCGAGGTGGGGCAGGTTCGTGTCGCCCCACGGCGTCGCCGCCGTGACGTAGCGCAGCGGCTTGCAGGGACCCTCGCCGCCGGCGCCGGGAGTGGGGTCGGGGTCCGGCCACCAGGCGACGCCGGTGCCGTCCACGTTGACGGTGCCGTGCAGCATCTCCCGGGGTGCGTAGGCCTGCGCCTCGAGCGAGTGTGGTGGGTCGTAGAGCAGCGTGGACAGGGGACGGGACGGCCCGCGGTAGGCCGCGAAGCGACACACGTCGGCTACCTCCCGGTCGGCGGCGCCGGCACGTCCCAGGCGACGCGGACGCCGGCCATGATCTGTCGCCGGTAGGGGTGGTCCCAGTTGCGGTAGGTGGCACGGGCCATGGGGCGTCCGATGGCCCACGAGGCGCCGCGCAGGACCCGGTAGTCGCCCCCGAAGAAGACCTCGCTGTACTCGCGGTACGGGAACGCCTCGAACCCCGGGTAGCCGTGCCACCCCGACGAGGTCCACTCGTACACGTCGCCGACCAGCTGCTCCGCCCCGGAGGCGGCGGCGCCCGCCGGGTAGCTGCCGACGGGGCACGGACCGGCATGGGCGAGGCCGACGTTGGCGCGCCGGCGGGTGGGCGGCTCCTCGCCCCAGGGATACGTCCGGGACACGCCGCGCTCGGGATCCCACCGGGCCGCCTTCTCCCACTCCTGCTCGGTCGGCAGCCGGCCGCCGGCCCAGCGCGCGAACGCGTCGGCCTCGAACCAGCTGATGTGCTGGACCGGCTCCGCGGGGTCGAGAGGGACCCTCCGTCCGAGGCGGCGCACGCACCAACCGCCCGTCCCGTCGGCGAGCCATCCCTGCGGGCTGTCGTGACCCTCCTCCTGCAGCCAGGACCAGCCCCGCTCCGACCACAGCTCCGGCCGCGAGTACCCGCCGTCGGCCATGAAGGCGGCGTACCGGCGGGCGGTCGCCGGATAGCGGTCGAGGGCGAAGGTGGGGAGCCCCACGCGGTGCGCGGGGCGTTCGTTGTCGCAGGTCCAGCGCTGCGCGTCGGTCCCCATGACGAAGGGGCCGCCGTCGATCGTCACCCGGGCGGTGTCGTCGACCGGCCGCCGTGCCGGCGCACAGGTGGCACGGTCGGCGAGCGGGTGGGGCGCCACGTCCGCTCGCATCCCGATGGCCTGCAGGATCGTCTCCTGGTGCTGGCTCTCGTGCTGGGCGATCATCCGATGGACCTTGCCGTCCCGCAGGAGCCGCTGCGCGGGGTCGAGCTCGATGCGGGCGAGCAACGTCAGCACCTCGTGGCGCACCGCGGCCACGTAGTCGGCGGCTTCGTCACGGCGCAGCAGGGGCAGCGAGCCACGGACGGGGCGCGGGCTCTCGAACGCGTTGTAGAGGGCGTCCATGTCGTCGGAGGCCACCCGGGTGCCGCCGAGGGTGCGAAGGAGCCAGAGCTCCTCGAAGTTGCCGACGTGGGCGAGATCCCACACCACCGGGCTGAGGAACGGGACGTGCTGGCGGTGCAGGTCGTCGTCGTCCAGGGGCTGCACGAGCCTGGTCGTCGTCGTGCGTGCGTCCTCGAGGAGGCGCGCCAGCTCGCCGCGCAGGGCGTCGTGGTCCGTCATCGTGCCTCCCGGGTGGCCGTCGGCAACGGTTCGGCGGCCCAGGCGAGTGCCGCGGCGGAGCCGACGGCGCCGAGGGCCCGCAGCTCGTCCGCGGGCGTGCGTCCCCGGACGGTGTAGCGGTCCACGAAGGCCTCGACCGTCGCGACGGCCCGCGGCGGGAGGAAGCCCGCGGGAAGTCGACGGGCTCCGGCGAGCGCGAGGGACCACGCCTCCACGGCGAGCGCGCAGAGGCCCGGGTCGGACACGCCGACCTCGGCGGCGCGACGGTGCAGGGCGGGGAGCAGGTGCCGGCGCGGCGCGAGCAGCGCGAGCAGCTGCCCTCGCGCGCGGTCGTCGTAGAGGCCGCCGGCCAGCAGCGTCGCCGGGACGGCCCGCCACCGGGCGGGCAGGGCGTCGATCGAGCGGATCTCGAGGCTGCCGCGCGGACGGACCTCGTGGAACAGCGTGGTCAGATGCTCCTGCAGGTCCGAGACGGTGGGCCAGCCGTGCTCCGGATGTCCGTGGGCGAGCCAGTCCTCGAACGGCCATCCCGGCCGTCCCGGGATCGCCCGCTCGGCACCCTGGCGGACGAGCAGGACGTCGGCACGCAGGGCCGCGGCGACGAGCTGGTCGACGGCGTCAGGCGGCCCGTCGCCGGCGATGCCGGGCGGGAAGCCGGTCCGCGTGGGATCCACCTGGGCCCAGACGGCGGCTCGCTGCGACACGGTGCGTGCGGGAGCGAGCGCCGGGCTGGCCGCGAACGAGGCGACCAGCAGGGGGGCGAGGAGGTTGGCGACGACCCACCGCTCGTCGGCGATCTCACCATCACCCCGGTCGAGGTTGACCTGCAGGGCGCAGGTGTGGCGCATCATCGTGGCGCCGGCGGCACCCCGCTGCGCGAGATAGCGCGCCATCGCGGGGTAGCGCGCCGCGGTCAGCTGCTGGCCGACATCACGGACGTCGTGCCAGGGGTCCGCGCCCACGCCGGCGAGCGCGATGTCGGCGCGCTCCAGCACGCCGGCCAGCGCGGCGGCGGCACGCTCGACCTCGTCGACGGCGCCCGCCAGGGTGTCGTGGTAGGCGCCGGAGATCTCGAGCTGGCCGCCGGGCTCGAAGGTGAGCCGTCCGCCCGAGGGCAGCGTGAAGGTGACCGGGGCGTCCGCGGGGACACCGCGCGCGTCGAGCGTGTCGCCTGCGGCCGCTGCCAGGATGGCGAGCAAGGATCGCAGTGGGACCCGGCCGGCGGGCCGTCCCTGACGGTCGCGGTAGACGGGGAGCAGCTCGATCTCGAGGCCGATGCCGGTGCGGCCGTCGCCCGGGGGGAAGCAGGCACGCTGCACGACCTCGCGTACCTCCGGGAGCGCGAGTCGCAGCTGTGGATCGGTCGTCGGCACGGTCCCCTCCGATCGGTGACGACGTCTACCAGCGGCGATCCGGCCCGCTCACCGGTCGAAGGGGCCGACGGTCACCGCCCATGACGGCATACGTGCCGGTTCGATGCCCGGTTCAGCGTCGGATGGGCGTGGCCGGCGCTCAGCGGCCGACCTCGACGAGCCGCGCCACGTCCCGCCGCGCCGTCCGCATCCGCACGCTGTGGTCCCGTGTCGTCTTCAGGAGGCCGACGAACCGGGGCCGGGGCAGGTCGGTCGCACCGAGCGACCGCAGGTGCGGCGTCGTGAGCTGGACGTCGACGAGCCGGCCGCCCGCTGCCTCGAAGCGTGCGACGAGATCGACGAGGGCGACCTTCGACGCGTCGTCACGTCGGTGGAACATCGACTCGCCGGTGAACACACCCCCGACCTGCACGCCGTAGAGGCCGCCCACGAGGTCGTCGCCTGACCAGACCTCGAGGCTGTGCGCCCAGCCGAGCTCGTGCAGCCGGCGGTAGGCGCGGGCCATCTCGTCGGTGATCCAGGTGCCCTCGCTCGCGTCCCGCTCGGCGCAGGCGTCGACGACCGCCGGGAACGCGTGGTCCACGGTGGTCGTCCAGCCGCTGCGCCGCAGCGTGCGCCGTAGCGAGCGGCTCACACGCAGGTTGGCGAACTCGAGGACACCCCGCGGATCCGGCGCGAACCACGGCAGCGGCACGCCCGCGTGGGGCCAGGGGAAGATGCCACGGCGGTACGCGTCGACGAGGGTGCCGGGCGCCAGGTCGGCACCGATGCCCACCACACCGTCGTCGTCGGCCTGGTCGGGGTCGGGAAGCAGCCACGCCGAGGATGGAACGGGCTGCGGTGACCGGGCCAGCCCCGGGGCGGCGGCAGGCACGGGCGCACGACGGCTGAGGCGATGCGGTCGTGTCCCCTGGTCGCTGCTCACGCTCCGCCTTCCCTCTCCCCCGTGCGCACCCGCGGGGAGACTACCCGGCGCGTCCGTCGCGCGGTCGGGACCACGGTCCACCCGCCGAGCGGCGGCTAGCGTGCCCGTCGCCACCCCACGGAAGGCCCGGCCGTGCGCCTGCACCTCGTCGACGGCACCTACGAGCTGTTCCGCGCCCACTACTCGAAGCGGCCGCCGCGCAGCGACCCCGACGGCCGCGACGTCAAGGCCACGGTCGGTGTCCTGTCATCGCTGCTGTTCCTGCTCGCGGACGAGGAGGAGGAGGTCACCCATCTCGCCGTGGCCTTCGACAATCCGATCGAGTCGTTCCGCAACGACCTCTTCGCGGGCTACAAGGACTCCTCGGAGATGGACGAGGCACTGCTCGCACAGCTCGGTCTCGTGGAGGCGGCGGTGGCCTCGCTGGGGGTCACGGTCTGGTCGATGGACGAGCTCGAGGCCGACGACGCGCTCGCGACGGCAGCCGAGCGGTGGCGCGGGGACGTTGACCAGGTGCGCATCCTGACGCCGGACAAGGACCTCGGGCAGGCCGTCCGTGGCGACCGGGTCGTCCAGGTCGACCGGATGCGCGAGCGCGTGTTCGACGAGGCCGGCGTCACCGAGCGGCTCGGCGTGCCCCCGGCGGCCGTGGCGGACTACCTCGCCCTCGTCGGCGACAGCGCCGACGGCATCCCCGGGATCCGTGGCTTCGGTCAGAAGACGGCCGGCGCGCTGCTCAGGCGCTACGGGCATCTCGAGGCGATCCCCGAGGACAGCGAGGACTGGGACGTCACCGTCCGGGGCGGTGCGGCGTTGGCGCGACGGCTCGTCGACGAGCGCGACGACGCCCTGCTCTACCGTCGTCTGGCCACGCTCGTGACCGATGCGTCCCTGCCACAGTCCCTCGACGAGCTCGCGTTCACGGGGGTGCCCCGGGAGGCCTTCCACGACTCCTGTGAGCGGCTCGGCGCGAACCGGCTGCGCGACCGGCCCACCCGGTGGCGGTGAGTCGGGCGGCCGGTCACCGGCGGTGCCGCCGCTGCCCGAACGGACGAGCTCGACGGATCGGACCCGTCGACGCGCCGGCATGATGAGCGGGACATCAGCAGCCGTGCGCCGGTCCATCGACGTGACCGCCGCTCCGCCCGCCAGGAGGAGACCGCGATGGGGCCCATCGCTTCGCCCGATGGTCACACCAGCGGCAACGGTCACGCCCGCGCCGAGCCACGCCAGTCCCCCGGCCACGTTCGCCGGCAGCGGGACGGCGACGGGCAGCGCGCCGCCGGGGACCGCCCTGCACGGGACGTCGTCCGGGACATGGTGCGCGAGGAGCGTGCCCACAGCACGTCGTGCCACACCCGTTCCGCCCCCTCCGCCGACCGGGCGGAAGCCGAGGGGAAGGCCGACGACGGGCGTGGCGACGCTCGCGGCGAGGGGGGCGGTGACGCCCGCGACGACGCGCTCGGAACGGTCGAGCAGTCCATCCGCGACCTGAAGCACGACGTGCGGATGCTGAAGGTGGGGCTCGACAAGCAGGGGGCGGTCCTCGAGCGTCTGGTCGATCAGATCGATCGCCTGTCCCGCCGCGACGACCACCACGACGGCAGCTGAGGCCCGACCAGGGCGGCGAACCGTACGTGGGGCCCCGGCCGCCGCTCTACGATGCGCGCGCCAGGCCGCTGCTCCCCCTCGACAGGCACTCCCCGTGAGCGACACGAGCGCGCGGCGCGACACCTCCGCGTCGCGCCGCAACTCCAACCTGGTCGCCGCCGGGATCTTCCTGTCGCGGATCGCCGGGTTCGTCCGGCAGCGGGCCATCGGTTACTTCCTCGGACTCTCCTTCGCCACCGACGCCTTCTCGGCGGCCTTCCGCATCCCGAACCTGATGCAGAACCTGCTCGGCGAGGGTGTCCTGTCCGCGTCGTTCATCCCCGTCTATGCACGGCTGCTCGACGAGGGACGTGAGCGGGAGGCCGGTCATGTCGCCGGCGCCATCGCCGGGCTGCTGACGGCCGTCGCGGGGCTGCTCGTCGTGCTCGGGGTGGTGTTCGCCGAGCCACTCACGAGCGCCATCACCCCGGGGCTGCCCCCGAAGACGCACGAGCTCACCGTCGTGCTGATGCGGATCATCACCCCGGGGATCGGCGTGCTCGTCCTGTCCGCCTGGTGCCTTGGGATCCTGAACAGCCACCGGCGCTTCTTCCTCTCCTACGTGGCACCGGTGCTGTGGAACCTCGCGCAGATCGTCGCGCTCGTGGCCGGCGGTGTGCTCCTGCTCGACCACCTCGGCGCTCCGGACGCGGCGGACACCGTGACGCTCAGCCGACTCGCACAGGCCCTGGCGTGGGGCACGCTGGCCGGCGGGCTCCTCCAGTTCCTCGTGCAGCTGCCCTTCGTGCTGCGCCTCTCCCGCGGCCTGCGCCTGAGCCTCGACACGACGCTGCCCGGCGTACGCCGGACCGTCCGCGCCTTCGTCCCGATCGTGGCCGGACGCGGCGTCGTCCAGCTGCTCGCCTTCGTCGACGTGGTCCTCGCGAGCCTGCTGGTGAGCGGCGCGATCGCCGCGCTCACCTACGCCCAGCAGCTCTATGTGCTGCCGATCAGCCTCTTCGGCATGAGCGTCGCCGCTGCCGAGCTGCCCGAGCTCTCCAGCGCCGACGCCGAGGATCGGGACACGCTCGCGGCCCGACTCGACGCCGGCCTCTCGCGGATCGCCTTCTACGTCGTGCCGAGCACCGTCGCCTTCCTGATCCTCGGCGACGTGGTCGTCGGGGCGCTGTTCCGCACCGGCTCGTTCGACCACGCCGACGTGGTCCTGGTGTGGATCGTGCTCGCCGGCTTCGCCGTGGGGCTGCTCGCCACGACCTCGTCGCGGCTGCTCCAGTCGGCGCTCTACGGCGCCGGGGACGCGCGGACGCCAGCGAAGATCGCCGCGGTGCGAGTGCTCCTGTCCGCCGGCATCGGCGTGGTGCTGATGCTGCAGCTCGACCGGATCGCGATCACGCCGACGGGGCTCGCCGTGACGGGCGACCTGCCCGCCCTGCGGCCGCTGGCGGTCCAGGCGCGACAGGCCGCGGACTTCAAGCACCTTGGCGCGGCCGGGCTGTCGGTCGCCGCAGGGCTCTCGGCCTGGGTCGAGTTCCGGCTGCTCCAGCGAACGCTCGTGCATCGGGTCGGGCGTGAGATCCGGCCGGGAGGAGGCGTCCTGCGCCGCACGCTGGTGGCCGCCGCGGTCGCGGCGGTCGTGGCGGGCGGCAGTCGGCTGCTCGTCGGCGGCCTCCACCCGATCCTCGGGGCGCTCGTGGCGCTGCCCCTCACCGGTGGGGCCTACCTGGCCGTGGCCCATCGGCTCGAGCTGGACGAAGCGGCCGTGCTCGTCCGCGCGGTGCGCCGGCGGGTCCTTCGGCGCTGATCCGCGTCCGGGCGGTCGACCGGCGGTCAGGCCGCCGACGACGGGCTGAGCGTGGCGGCGACGTGCCGGACGCTGGCGGCCGCGTCGTCGCCGCTGACCACGACCCGTGCGACGCAGTGGTCGAGCCCCGCGGCGGCGTAGGCCGCCAATGTCTTCGCCGGGTCGTCCCGCGTGGTCCCGTACCAGCCGAGCTGGCCGAGGGTGGCGTCGTCGAGCGCGTCCGGCACCGCGTCCGCTCCGCCCGACCGGAACGCGGACTTCACGGCGTCGACCGCGTCGCCGAACCCCTGCCGGGTGAGGTGAGACGCGTAGGCGGGCAGCGCCGCGTACTGGCCGACCTCGCGGGCGAGCGCCGCCCGGGCCGCGGCCCGGTCGGGAGCGACGGCGACGCGTACGTAGGCAGCGACCTCGACGGCGCCCGGGTCCCGCCCCGCCGACTCGGCGGCCTCGCGGACGATCCCGGCCGCCCGCCGGATCTCGTCCGGCGACGACCAGTTCAGCAGCACCCCGTCGGCCTGGCGGCCGGCGAGCGCGAGCATCTTCGGTCCCATGGCAGCGAGGTAGCGGGGAGTCGGGGCGGGCCGCGGCGAGATCTGCAGCGCGAAGTTCTGGCAGGTGACGACCTCGCCGTCCACGTCGGCGGTCTCGCCCGCATGCAGCTGCGCGAGCACGGCGAGGGTCTCGCGCGCCGCGGTCAGCGGCCTGCGGTAGCTCGCACCGTGCCACGGACCCATCGTGGCCGGGTGGCTCACCCCGATCCCGAGCAGGAACCGGCCGCCGGTCGCTTCCTGCAGCGTCGCAGACGACATGGCGAGCTGTGCCGCGGACCGGGTCCAGATCGGGATCACGCCGACGCCCACCTCGAGGGAGCGGGTGGCAGCCGCCCACGCCTGGCAGGTCAGCATGGCGTCGCGGCCGCGCGCCTCGTTCGACCACAGGGACGCGTAGCCGGCCTCCTCGACCAGCCGAGCCAGGTCCTGCTGGGTGGTCAGAGGCAGGTTCTCGCTGACGCCGATGCCGAGTCGCACGCAGGCTCCTTGCGGGTGCGGGCGCGGGCTCGTGGCGGTGGGCAGGTGGTGGCGGTGGGCGGGTCGTGGCGGTGGTCCCGCGTCACCGGTCCGGCCGGGGCTCCTCCTCGCCGTGGTGCACGGCGACCGGATCGATGATGGCGATCAGCTGTTCCTGCCACCACGCGAAGTGGTCCATGACCGCGAGCGTCCCGGCAATGGGGTCGTCCTCGGCGATGGACTCCCGCTCGAGGTCGTCGAGCCCGATGCGGGCGCCGAGGGCGAGTCGGAGGTCGTTGAGCACCCCGAGCACGAGCAGCGGCTCGTCCTCGCGCAGCTGCACCCGCAGCCGGCTGCGGCGCTGCTCGCCACGGTCGAGGATCTCGACGAGCGCGTCGAGCCCGGCGAGCTTCGCCGTGAGCAGATCGTCGCGCAGCAGCCGCCGCAGCTCGGCGTCGGCCTCCTCGTCGCCCACCACGGCTGCGGGGAAGAGACGCTGCACGGCGGGGTCGTCCGGGTCGCTGTCCTGCAGCGACGCCCGCAGGCCGTCACGCATCCGGCGGAGCAGCTCGGCCTCGAAGCCCTCGAGCTCCATGCGGATGTGGCCGCTGTGACGCGAGAACGTGCGCATCATGACGACCGCTGCATGGTGGCCTGCAGCCCGTAGCCGTGGAGCTGGTGGACGTACATCTCGGCCTGCTCGCGGGGCTCCGTCGCGACCAGGGCCTTGCCCTTGTGGTGCACCTCGAGCATCAGCTTGCGCGCGATCGGCTCGGGGTAGGAGAACACCTTCCGGAAGACGAAGACGACGTAGGACATCAGGTTCACCGGATCGTCCCAGACGATCACGTCCCAGGGGGCGTCCGGCACGACGCGCTCGTCCGTGCGCGATTCGCGTTCCCGGACCGGCGCGGCCGGTGCGGCGGCGCTCAGGGTGGTGGTCACGTCGTCAGGTCTCGTCGCGTCGGCAGCTGGCGGGCCCCGCCACCAGCACGGTCCCGCTGGCGCGTGTCAGCGGCGACGGCGACGCTGCTGGCGGCGCTGACGGTCGCGCTCCTCGAGCTGGTCCCAGGTCGGCGGGGGCTTCATGGTACGGCCGACCGGGTTGTCGTCGGGGGCCTTCTTCGTGACCTTGACGGCCCGCGCCTCTTTCTTGCCGTTGTCGTTCTCGACGATCTCGAACTCGACCTCGTCACCCGGGCGCAGCGAGCCGCCCTCGGTCTGGTCGCCCGTGACGTAGAGGTCCTGCCCGTCCTCGTCGTTGACGACGAAGCCGTAGGACGGCTTCTCGTGGAAGATCTTCACACGGCCGGTGGGCATTCGCAGCTTCCTTGGGTTGTGGAGCGTCTGGGATGAGGCAGTGGTGAGCGCGGGCGGTCTGCCGGCGCCCGCGGCCGGGCGTCTGAGCGCCTCGGCGCGTGACGGTCTCGGGTGCGCGCGGACGTGGGGCACTTCGCACGCCACCGGACGCCGCGCGGACGCACGTGAACGCCGTGGAGGGTAGCGGACGCGGGCAACCGCCCGCTCACCCGTGTGCGGCGGCCCAGGCCCGGGCGGCGTCGAGCACGTCCTCGGACGCACCGGCGGCCAGTGCCTCCACCGGCGTCCGATCGTCGAGCCGGCGCTGGGGCTGGAGGAACCAGCGTCCCGCGGCTGCGTCATCGACCCAGCCCTGCAGGACCCGCAGCGCGTCCAGGGCGGTCGCGACCGGATCGCTCGGCAGCGTGTCGGCGGCGTCGCAGAGCCGGTCGACGGGATCGTCGCCGACGAGCGCGCGCAGCTCCATCTCGTCGTCCAGCGGGTCGTCCCGGTACATCGTCGTGACCTGTCAGGCGCTGCGGCGCAGCTCGTCGTGCTCGTGCTCGCACTCCTCGACGAAGCGCTCCGCCGCGGTGATCCGGTCGGGCAGCCGCGCGAGCTCGTCCTCGATGACGTTCACGCGGGTCTTCAACGCGTCGGCGATCGGCTGGTCGGTGTGCCCGAGCGTCCGGCGCAGCCGGCGGTCGACCTGGTCGGCGAGCGCGTCGCCCTCGCTCACGAAGCGGCGGATGCGCCGCCGCTCGTCCTGGAGGAACTCGTGGTAGCGGCGCAGGGACTGCAGCTCGTCGCGGGCGCGTAGCAGCGTGAAGTAGGCCGCCTGGAGCTCGTCCTTCGCACGGGCCATCGTCAGCTGCTGCTCTCGACGCGCTGCTTGAGGCCACGAAGCCCCGTCTCCATGATGTGCTTCGCGGCCCGCTTCTTCAGGAACCGTGGCAGCGGCAGGTCGACGTCCACCTCGATCGCGTACCGCACGTGCGTGCCGTCGCCGTTGGTCGACAGGTCGTAGGTGCCGTCGAGCTGCGAGATCTGGTGGCCCTCGACGAGCTGCCAGGTGATCTTCGTGGGCTCGTCGTAGTCGTACTCCAGCGTGTACTCGATCTCCATCACGCGCGCGTCGACCTGGAAGCTGGCCTGCTTCGGGCGGCCCTCGTCGTCGGTGCTGAGGACCTCGACGGCCTTCACCCCTTCGGCCCATTCGGGATAGGCCTCGAGGTTCGTGATGACGCCGAAGATCGCGTCGGCGTCGGCCTGGATGACGATGTCGTCGGCGGCTGACTGACCCATCCCGTGCCCCCTCCTCGGTGTCGGACGGCGGCTTCGGGCCGTCCACGGTGTGCGGTGCGCGATCGTACCCACCGGTCGCGCACGGCCGCCGCGTGAGCGGCCAGATGGTCAGGACGCCTCGACGACGGGATCGGAGCCGGCGGCCGCCTCCTGCTCGAGCCGGGCCACCCCGGCCTCGAGCTGGCGCAGGCTCGCGACGTCGCGACGGACCTGCCGGCGGAGGCGCTCGAGCTCCTGCGTCGCCGGACCGAGCACGTCAGGGCCCTCCCCCTGCCAGGCGGGGCACAGCGCGCGGTAGTCGCACCAGCCGCACAGCCGGTTCGGGGTCGGGGCGAACTGCTCGGACCGCACGGCCTGTGCCGTGGCGATCACCGTGTTACGCGCGGCGTCGAGGTCGAGCTCGTCGATGGGGACCCGGACCTCGATGCCCGGGACGACGAAGTCGAGCGCCACGGCGGCGGGCAGGCGCCCGAACAGCTCCTCGCACGCCAGCGCGTAGATGGCGAGCTGGAGCGAGCGGCGGACGCGGGCCCGGTCCTTGACCTTGCGGTTCGTCTTGTAGTCGATGACCGTCAGCGCCCCGTCGTCGTCCACGTCGACGCGGTCGATCGAGCCGACGACCACGGCCTCGTCGGCGACGGGGAGCTCGAACCACGCCTCGGTGGTGGCGGGGAGCCGGTAGCGGGGCGCCTCACGCCGGTGGAAGCGGCGGAGCACGTCCTGCGCGTGGCGGTAGAAGGACAGCTGCTCGTCGCGGTCCGCGTCCGCGAAGCCTCGCGAGTCCCACGCCTCGTAGAGGTAGCCGAGGAGCTCCTCCTCGGTCGGGCAGGCGGGCAGCTTGCGGTCGTAGAAGCGCTCGAGCGCCGCGTGGATCGAGGTGCCGAAGGACAGGTGCGGGCTGGGCTTCGACGGGAGCCGGTCGACGTAGGAGTAACGGAACTGCGCCGGGCACGTCGTGTAGGTGTCCACGCGGCTGAACGAGAGGCGAACACGCCCCTTCATGTCGAACAGCGGTGGCTGCGCCGGTTCGAGCTCGCCGAGGTCGTCGGTTGCACCGGCGTCCGCGGAGGGCAGGTCGGCGGCGGGCAGGGTGGAGGTGGCGTCGTCAGTCATCACGCCGCGGACTGTAACGCTCACCTGCGACATGGCCGAGCAGGTCGCGTGCCGAGCGGGCCGAACTTTAGCCTTGGATCAACGCGAGGACCTCGTCGTGGACGCGTGCGTTCGTGCTGACCGCGCTGCCGGCGTCGGCCGTCGGTGCGCCGTCGAGCGAGGTGAACCGCCCGCCGGCGGCCTCGACCACGCACCGGACGGCGGCGAGGTCCCACAGGCTGACCTCGGCCTCCATCGCCACGTCGATGGTCCCGTCCGCGACGAGCACGTGCTGCCAGAAGTCGCCGAAGCCGCGCTGCCGGGCGGTCGAGCGCGCCACCCGTACCAGCAGGTCACCCCTCCCCTGCTCGACGAAGTAGCTGAGTCCGCCGAGCGAGATCGTGGCCTGTGCGAGCGCGGCGGTGTCGCTGACCGTCACCGTCCGGGCGTTGCGGCGCGCCGGGCCCCCGGCGATGCCGTCCCAGCGCGTGCGTAGCGCCGGCGCGCTGACGACCCCGACGAGCTCGTCCTCGTCGACGCGCAGCGCGATCAGGGTGGCGAAGACCGGGTTGCCGCGGATGAAGTTCCGCGTCGCGTCGATCGGGTCGATCACCCAGGTGGGTGCGTCGGCCGGCCCGTCGCGGCCGTCCTCCTCCCCGAGCACGGCGTGGTCGGGGAACCGCTCGCGGATGCGGGTACGCAGCGTGCGCTCGACCTCGCGGTCGACGGCGGTGACGGGCGAGTCGTCCGCCTTGTACTCGACCTCGAGGTGCTGCTGGAACGCCGGCAGGGTGAGCGCGTCGGCGAGATCCGCGAGCTCGTGCGCGACCTCGCGCAGGGCGGCAAGGTCGAGGCCCACTACCAGTCGAAGGTCATGTCGTCGAACCGCAGCACGATGTCGTTCGGCTGCACGGTCAGGGTGACCTCCTCACGCGGCACCCACAGGGGGATGCAGGGGCCCTGGCCGGCGTGGCCCATGAGGCAGATGAGCAGCTGCCCGGTGTCGTCGAGCCCGATGATCTGACGGGCGTACGACAGCAGCTCGTAGAACTCGGCGTGTCCGGCCCGACGCTTCTGGTAGGCCGTCGCCCACCGGGACTCCGAGCGGCCGTAGTTCGCGATGACCTGGCCCGGCTTCAGGGTGGCGAGCGACTTCAGCGACTTCACCGTCTTCAGCGGCTTGTCCTGCTTGGGCTGCTTGCCCAGCCGGACGGCGGCGTCGGGCTCGGCGAGGCGGCCCGGGAGGTCCTCCAGCTCGAAGTTGCCGGCGGCCTGGGCGGCCTTCTGGCGCTCGACCGGGACCTCGATCTCGATCTTGTCCTTGGTTGCCACTGCTGCTCCTGGCGGTGTCGACGGGAAGATGGTGTGCCGGATGGGTGGGCGATGAGGTGGGCGCGCGGGTACGGCGCGGCGTGCCGCGCGTGCGGACACGTCAGCGTATCGGGGCGGTCGCGGCTGGCGGGATCCTGGCGCTCTGGCGCCGTGGTGGCCTCGATCTGCGCCCGTCGGCGGCGTCGCTGATCGTCGGTTCGATCCGCTACCGTGCCGCCCCGCGGCCCCGTCGTCCAGCGGCCTAGGATCCCGCCCTTTCAAGGCGGAGACGCGGGTTCGAATCCCGTCGGGGCTACTCGCCGCGCCCCAGCCGCGCCGGTCAGGTGAGGCGAGGCTCAGGCGCCGTCGGCCTGCACCGACGCGGGGTGCCGGCGTCCCGGGCTGCGCGGACCCTTGAGACCCCACACGAGCACGCGCCAGAGCGCCTCGATGACGATGCCGCGGTTGATCTTGCTCGTGCCGGCCCGGCGCTCGACGAAGGTGATGGGCACCTCCTCGATCCGGAAGCCGAGCCGCCAGGCCTTCAGGACCGTCTCGAGCTGGAAGCTGTAGCCGTCGGAGTCCATCCTGGGCAGCTCCAGCGCCTCCAGCGTCTCGCGCCGGAAGGCCCGGTAGCCGGAGGTCGCGTCGTGGACCGGCAGGCCGGTGGCGAGGCGGACGTAGCGGTTGCCGCCGGACGACAGCCAGTACCGGTGCGGCGGCCAGTTCTCGATCCGGCCCCCCGGCACGTAGCGGCTGCCGATGGCGAGGTCGGCCCGGTCGGTGGCGGCCACGAGGTCGGCGAGCTGGTCGGGGTCGTGGGAGAGGTCGGCGTCCATCTCGACGAGCACGTCGTAGCCGCGCTCGATCCCCCAGCCGAGGCCGACCCGGTACGCCTGGCCGAGCCCCTGCTTGCCCGGCCGGTGCAGCACGTGCAGGCGGGGCTGGTCGGTCGCCAGCTCGTCGACGATCGCGCCGGTCCCGTCGGGCGAGTTGTCGTCCACGACCAGCACGTCGGGCACGGCGGGGCTCGCGAGGGTCCGGGTCACGACCTCGCGGATGCTCGCGCGCTCGTTGTAGGTCGGGATGACGACCAGCGTCCGGCTCATTCGGGGTACTCCGGGAGGGGGGTGGCAGGTTCGGCGGCAGGCGCGGGCGTCGTCGGCCGTCGACGCCGACGCACGGCAGCGAGGATCGACATGACCGTGGCGAGCACGACGAGCAGCCGCGTCACCGTCCCGACGACGTTGCCGGTCGTGAGGAACAGCGTACGTCCCTCGACGAGCGGCACGCGCCGACGGATGGTGGCCTGCTCGAACAGGCCGGTGGCGTCGTGCACCTGTCCGTTCGGGTCGACGAACGCGGAGGAGCCGCTCAGGGCCGCATGCACCACCCACCGTCCGTTCTCGACGGCGCGCAGCTGGCTCTGGGCGAGGTGCTGGGCCGGTTCGGCGGAGACGCCGTACCGAGGCGTCGTTCGTCGAGGCGACGATCAGCTCGGCGGGCTGGCCGCCATCGGTGACGTTGTCGCGTACGAGGTCCGGGAACAGCGTCTCGTAGCAGATCGCGACGGCGAGCCGGACCCCACCCGACGTGACGATCGTCTGCGGGCCCGCGCCGGGGATCGCGTCGAACGGGATCTGCCGCAGGGGCGCGAACCAGCCGAGGAGGCTGCGGCCGGGCACGTACTCCCCGAAGGGGACGAGATGCCGCTTCGCGTACCGTGCGACCGGCAGCCCGGCCGCATCGGTCAGGACGGCTGCGTTGCGCCAGCTCGTCGGCGTCGGCCCGTCGAGCGAGGCGCCGAACAGCAGGTTCCCGCCCACGACCTGCGCGGCCGCGAGCACGTCGTCGCGTAGGTCAGCGCCCGTCAGGGTGTAGGGATCGCGGTCGACCGCGCTCTCGGGCCACACGGTAAGGTCCGGCTGGCCGCCGGCGTCGACCGCGGCGCGGGTCAGGGTCCGCATGTTGGCGGCGATGACCCGGTCGGCACGTCCGCCGGTCCGGGCAGCGCGGTCGACGATGTCGTTGCCCTGCACCACGAGGACGTTGGCGGTGCGTCCCGTCGGTGCCGGGGGCTCGACCGTGGCGAGCGTCCCGACGAGCAGCGCGCCGGCGAGCAGCACGAGTGCGGGTTGGGCGTGGGGCAGCCCTGCCTGCAGGTGGTCGCGGTAGCGGCCGCGCAGGCCGAGGGTGGCGGCATGCATCCGCCGGCCGACGTCGAAGAGCGCGGCCGCGATGAACACCGTCAGGAAGGTCAGGCCACGGCCGCCGACGAGACGGGCCAGCGGCAGCAGCCACGAGCCCTGGACATGGGCGTAGGACAGCGCCCCCCAGTCGAAGCCGCCCAGGGGGACGCTGCCGCGCCACGCCTCGAGCCCGGTCCAGAGGACGGCAGCCACGGGCACGACCCAGCGGGATCGGACCCAGGGGCGGGCGAGCACGGCGAACAGCCCCATGAACGCCGACTGCAGCAGGACCAGGAGCACGTAGCCAACGGCACCGGCCGGGAAGACGAGCCACGAGAGCAGCGGCGCGAACCGCGCCACCCCGGCGAGGAGCCCCCAGCGGAACACCCGCGGTCGCGTCCCGGCGAGCGTGGCGGCGTGCACCTCGATCGCCACGGCAGCGAGCAGCAGTGCGGGCGCCACGAAGACGAGCGGCCACGCACCGATCGGCGGCTGGGACGCGGCCGCGCTGAAGCCGGCCCCGACGGCCGCGCCGGCGGCCACCCACCGGCGGGGCGTGTCGTTCACGCGCAGTCGCGACAGAACATCCGCTCGGGATCCGCCAGCGCGCTCTCTCGCTTCGCCATGAAGCACGAACGGCACACGAACTCGCCCTCGCGGAGGCCTTCGGACTCCTCGTCATCGTCCTCGGTCTCGACGACCTTGGCGATGACCTCCTCCTCCTCGTCGAAGGCGGTGATCGCGAGGGGAACCTCCTCACTGTCGAGGTCCTCGCCCTCGAGCTCCTCGTCCGGGAGGCTGTCGCTCTCGAGCTCCTCGTCGCCGAGGCTCTCGTCGATGTCCTCCTCCTCGGTGAAGCCCTCGTCGAACTCCTCGTCGTCGAAGGCGTCGAGCTCGGGCTCTTCGTCGAGGTCGGGCTCTTCGTCGAGGTCCGCGGTCTCGAGGTCGGGATCGTCGTCGAGCGCGTCCTCGTCGAGGTCGCCTGCGGAGATGGGGTCCTCGGGCGGGTCGTCGGCCCGCTCTTTCCTGGACTGTCTCGCCGTCACGATGCTCCTACCGCTGAGAGGTCCGCGCCACCACGGTCGACGCAGCCGGCTGGTTGATCCATCCCGCAGCGGACGCGGCCGGTTGAGTACCAGAGGAGTGAGCGGGACGCAACCGCCCTCGACGGTTCCGCCCCGGCCGATCGGGGCCGCCCACCCGCAGGAGGTTGGCCGGAAACGGTCGAACGGGAGGATCCCGGCGCTGCCGGTGAACCTCCCGTCGACCCGGGCGCCTCCCGCCGTTGGGTCCGTGCCTGGTCATGCGGCGGAACCGGGCACGTTGTCTACTGAGCGGTGAAGCGGCCCAACGCGTGCATCCATCGCGAGGCTAACCGTGGGAGGTGACCTCAGCCACCCGGCAGATCGCGGGCGGTGCGACCTGCCCTCACGCCTCTGGTTCCGCCCCCCTCGCCACGGGCTTGCGCGCGTCAACAACCATGGGGAGCATCGACACGAGCGGCGCGACCGTCAAGGGCGACCGTCGAAGTTCAACGGGGCAATGCGCATGCCGCGCGAGCGGCCGGTGTGCGCGCAATGGCTGGTCAGGACTGCCAGGTCGGCAGCGCCGCCTCACCGTGCGTGACGCGCCCGTGGAACACCGTGAGGACGCAGCGGCTCCCGCGGGGGTCCTCGGCTTCGAAGGGATCGCCCTCCCAGACGGCGAAGTCCGCCAGCATCCCGGCGCGCACGACCCCGACGGAGCGCTCCTGCCGCGCTGCGTTGCGTCCGCCGAGGGTGGAGGCGGACACCGCCTCGAGGCGGGTGACGCCCCGGTCAGGATCGTGGTGGCGCTCGGCCGCGAACACGGTGCGCCAGGGGTCCATGGGGCTGACGTTGTTGTCCGAGCCGAAGGCGAGCGCGACGCCACGGTCGGCGAGCGCCCGGTACGCGTTCGTCCAGGTGGCACGCTCGGGTCCGAGACGGTCCCCGTACATGCCTTCGGACCCGCCCCAGGTCGCCTCGAAGTCGGGCTGGGCGCTCACGATCAGGCCGAGGTCGGCGACCTCGTCGAGCAGGTCGGGTGCCAGCACCTCGGCGTGCTCGATCCGGTGCTTGAGGCGTCGGATGGCCCCGGCGAGGTAGTCGGGCAGCTGGCTCTGCACGGTCCGCCAGCACCGCACCGCCTGCCGCACGGCCGCGTCGCCGACGGCGTGGACACCGACCTGCATGCCGGCGTGCGTGGCCTCGCGGAAGAGGTCGGTCAGCGTGTCGTCGTCGTACTCGAGATGACCGGACTCCTCCGGTCGGTCGTGGTACGGCGAGGACAGCGCGGCAGTGTGTGAGCCGAGGGTGCCGTCGAGCAGCAGGTCACCGCCGATCTGGCGCAGGTCGCGCTCGACGACGAAGCCCAGCTCGAGATCGCCCCAGTAGGGAACGACCTCGACCGGCCAGCGGCCCGTGCGCCAGGCGTCGAAGTCCTCGGCCCCCATGACGTCGGGTCCGCCCATCTCGTGGACGGACGTGATGCCGAGGCGTGCGGCCTGCTGGGTGACGGCGGCCCGTGCCGTCGCGAGCTCCTGGGCGCTCATCGCCCCGACGCTCCAGCGGCGGACGATGTGGTTCGCGTCCCGCTTGATCACGCCCGTCGGGTGGCCGTCGGCGTCCCGCTCGATGCCGTTGGCACGGGCCAGCGGGGCCGCGGCGAGCGTGGAGCGGTCGACGATGGCCGAGTGGCCGTCCGCCCGCGAGAGGTACACGGCGCGGCCGAGCGCCGCCTCGCTCAGCTCCCGTGGGGCCGGCAGCTCGTCGGGGAAGTCGTACGGGTCGTAGCCGTGCCCCCAGATCACCCGCCCGGTGTGCTGGTCCGCGTAGGTGCGCAGGGCCCGCAGCAGCTCCGCCCCGCTCGTGACCCCCGTCAGGTCGAGACCGGTCATCGTGATCCCGGTCGGCGTCAGGTGCACGTGGGCGTCGACGAACGAGGGCGTCAGGACACACCCGTCCAGGTCGATGCGGCGGGCGTACGACGGCGAGGCCTGCGGGTCGTCGCCCACCCAGACCACCCGCTTGCCCCGGACGAGCACCGCCCGCGCGTGGTAGCGCCCGTGGCCGAGGGTGACGACCCGATCGGCGACCAGCAGCGTCCCCCGACGTGCCGACGACTCGTCGGTGGGCTCGGCCGCCATCGTGGTGTGCGGGGCGATCACCGGTCCTCCGGGGGCGTGCGCGTGTGGTCCTGGGCCGCCTGCTGGTCGAGCAGGTGACGGAGCTGCGTGTGCGAGCGTAGGAGGCGGGTGAGCTCGAATCCGCGATCCGGTGCAGCCGACCGTGCGACCATCACGCGCCGGCGACCCCCGAGCGTCGCGTCGAGGCTCGTGGCGGCCATCGTGTCCGCGGCGTGTCCGAGCAGGACCGTGCCGTCGTCGTGGGTGGCGAGCACGGCCGCCCGCGCGAGCGCCGCGCCCCGGTCGCGGGACACGTCGTCACCGTCACAGCTGATGCAGCAGTCGGCCGGCGCGCCGAGCGTGTCCCGGACGGCGTCGGCGACCTCGGTGGGTGCGGTCTGGTCGACGATCACGGGAATCGAGGTCAGCGCGGCCCGAGCGTCGCGGGCGCCCGAGAGGCCGGCGACGGCATGGGTGACGGCGGCGGCGCCCGCCTGGCCCGCCGCCGCGGCCACGAGCGCGACCGTCGCCGGATTCGTCCCGAGGACGGCGACCCGCTCCCCCTGCACGCCCGCGGCCGTCAGGCTCGCCGACAGCCCGCACGCCGTCGCGACCGCCAGAGCGGTTGCCAGCGCCAGGCCGGGCGGCACGACCGCCACGGGGGCCGTCGCCGCCACGATGGCGTGGCCGACGACCGGTGTCACCGTGCGGCGCCCGTCCCAGGCCGACAGGTCCGCGAGCCATGCCGGGACGGCCGTGACGGGCCCGGTCGTGACGAGCAGCTCACCGACGGCGAGCCCGCCCGGATGTGCCGGACCGACGGCCGCGACCGTGCCGACGAGGCGCGCACCGGCGAGCATGGGTGGCAGCCCCCCGCGGTCCGTCACGGCATCGAGGACCGCCGCCCGCAGGCGCCCCGCGTCGGCGCCGAACCGGTCGACGAGCGCGTCGAGCGCGGCCGGTCCGAGCGCGAGGTGGCTCAGCGCGATCCGCGCCTCCGAGTCCCAGACGTCGGGCTGCGGATCGAGGCGTCGCGCGAGCAGCGGGAACGCGCCCCGCGGCTCGAGGGCACGGTGGCGACCGGACGGATCGCCCACCGTGGGGAGGATGCCGGTGACCGCGCGCTCTCCTGCAGACCTTTCGGGCGACGGTACCAAGCGGCGGGGCCCGATCGTGGAACGCAGGGACCGCCGGGCCGGTCGGCGTGCCACGGGCCCGACCCTCACGCTACGGTTCGACTCCACGATCCGCATGGGAGCAACGTCTGGCCGTGTTCCCCGGATTGCGATCGCCGGAATCCCTACGCGATGATGAGGCACATGTCGACTTCACCCATCGTCCCGTCCGTCCTCGGCCTCGCCGCGGAGCGCGCCATCCGCGACGACGTCCGTGCGCTCAGCCGCGTGCTCGGCCGTCTCGACGACGCGCAGTGGCAGCGCGAGACACCGCTCGGCGGGGCGACGATCGCCCAGCTGGCCGGCCACCTCGCCGAAGGAGCCCAGCGGCTCGCCGATGCCTGGCGGTCCCGCCTCGACGTGGAGGCCAACGAGGCGCTGCTGCACACCTTCGACGACCCGGACACCGCGCCGAAGGTCGAGATGGACACCTCCGACGGCGAGGCGGTCCTGTCGCGCTACCGCTCGGCCACCACCGAGCTCGACCGCACCCTCTCCGGGGTCCGGCAGGAGGACTGGTCCTGGCCGGTGTGGTCGCCGCTGGGTGGCCTCGAGACCCTCGGGGAGGCCGCCCGCCGCTGGCTCGCGCATCACCACGTGCACCGGGCGGACATCCTCTCGTGCCTCGGCAGGCCGCTCGAGGAGTCGGAGGACACCGGTGCGCTCGTCGTCGAGTTCGTCCTCGACGCCCTCGCTCGTCGCGGCGGCGACGTGATCACTCCCCCGCTGATCATCGAGGTCGTCACGACCCTGCCCGGGGCCGGGACCTGGAACCTCATCTTCGAGGACGAGCAGGACCGGCACGAGGTCGACTCCGTGTTCATGGAGATCATGCGCGGCCACCGTGAGGACCTGCCACGCCACCGGGTCGAGCGTGGCAGCTCCCACCACGAGCGGCTCACGCTGCGCAGCGCCGGCGACCGGCTGTGGCGGGCCGCCTTCGGTCGTGGCGCCAGCTTCGACGACCTCGAGGTCCACGGCGACGACGAGGCGAGGGCGCAGTGGCGTGCGCTCGTCGACGCGGTGAGCGCGCCTGCGGGGCGCGGGCTGGGCCGCGTCCAGCACTGAGCACGGCTCAGCCGGCGGCGATCGCCATCAGCAGCACGATGGCCGTGAGCGCCGCGAGTGCGGCGACACCGGCGATGCGGCGCCGGCTGACCAGCTGCTCCCGCCACTCGTCGACGAGCATCGTGACGGTGCCGTAGCCCGCGCCGACGGCCCCGCCGAGCGCACTCACGAGCAGCAGGATCGCCATGCCGGCGCGCCCCGTCGCACCGAGGACCCCCGCCACGAGGGCCAGGACGACGCCGGCGAGCGCACCGATCCCGGCGATGCGCCAGGCCCGGCGCAGCCGCCGCCGGTCGGCGGTGTGCGGATCGACCGGTGCGGGCGGCGGGCCGGCGGAGGGCGTCACCGGCCCTGCGCCAGCCGGCGACCGATCACGAGTCGCTGGATCTGGTTGGTGCCCTCGACGATCTGGAGCACCTTGGCCTCCCGCATGTAGCGCTCGACCGGGAACTCGGTCGTGTAGCCGTAGCCACCGAAGACCTGCACCGCGTCGGTGGTGACCTGCATGCAGGTGTCGGTGGCGAACAGCTTGCTCATCGCCGCCACCTTCGTCGTGTCCTGCCCGTCGTCACGCTGGGCAGCGGCCGACCGGTACAGCGCGCGCGCCGCTTCGATGCGGGTCGCCATGTCGGCGAGCATGAAGCTGACGCCCTGGAAGTCGACGATCTTCTGCCCGAACTGCTCGCGCTCCCGCGCGTAGGCGGTGGCCGCGTCGAGCGCGGCCTGTGCGACGCCGACCGCGCAGGCCGAGATACCGAGGCGCCCGCCGTCGAGCGACGCCATGGCGATCCGGAAGCCGAGGCCCTCCTCGCCTCCGATGAGGCGGTCGGCGGGGACCGGTGCGTCGTCGAACAGCAGCTGGGCCGTCGGCGACGCCTTCATGCCCATCTTGTCCTCGGGCGGCGCGGCCTCGAGGCCCTCCTGGTCGGCGTCGACGACGAAGGCGGAGATCCCCCGGGGGGAGGCGTCGCCGGTCCGCGCCATGACGAGGTAGCGATCCGCGACACCGCCGTGGGTCACCCAGGCCTTCGTGCCGGTCAGACGGTAGACGTCACCGTCGCGCACGGCCCGGGTGGTCATGGCCGCCGCGTCCGAGCCGCTGCCGGGCTCGGACAGCGAGTAGGCCCCGAGCAGCCGCCCGGCGACCAGATCGGGCACGAACCGCTCCCGTTGCTCCTGTGTGGCGTGGGCGTCGATGCCCCAGGTCGCCAGCGTGTGCACGGACAGGCCGAGGCCCAGGGCGAGGAAGGCGCGGGACAGCTCCTCGACGACCATCAGATAGGTGCGGTAGGGCAGTCCGCTGCCGCCGACGTCCTCGCCGAACGGCAGGCCGGTCAGGTCGAGGCCCGCGAGCTGGTCGAACAGCTCGCGCGGGAAGCGGCGCTCGTGCTCGTAGTCGCCGGCACGGGGCGCGATCTCCCGGTCCGCGAGGTCGGCGACCAGGGTGAGCAGCGCCTGCTGCTCCTCGGGGAGGCGTTCCACGGTCACTCCTTCGGCGGCGACCCGACGTGGGGCCGCGGGGCGCGATCACGGGTCGGTGTCAGCGACATGAGGATCCGGCGGGGCTCGTAGCCGAGGGCCTCGAGGAACGACTGGCCGTCGGCGTTGTCGGCGGCGACGGAGATCTCGACGACGGGCACGCGGGTGTCGGACGCCCACTGCTGGATGGAGGTGATGAGGGCGGCGCCGACGCCCCGCCGCCGGGCCGACGGGCGGGCGAAGACGGGCCCCACGGTGAGCCCCGACGGACGCAGCGTCCCGGCCGCATAGCCGAGCAGGGCCTCGTCGTCGCGGTGGTCGGCGTCCCGGGCGAGCCAGAAGATCCCGCCCTGCGGGATGGGGACGTCCCACGGTCGACCGTTGCGGGAGGCGGCCGACGACTCGGCGCGGTACTCGGCGGCCAGCGGCCGGATCTCCTCGAGCCGGGCCCGGTGCACGCGGATCTCGGCCATCCTGTCTCCCTCGCGCGGTGTGTGGTCCGCCCGTCGCGGTCGGGGCGCTGGTCTCGGCGTCTCGACGCCTCAGGCCGTGACGTACTCCCGCGACCGGGTGTTGAGCCGCTCGACGCCATCGGCGGTCACCGCGACGATGTCCTCGATACGGGCACCGTAGCGGTCCGGCAGGTAGATGCCGGGCTCGACGGAGAACGTCATGCCGGGGCGCAGCTCGAGGTCGTTTCCCGACACGATCCAGGGCTCCTCGTGCTCCTCGATGCCGATGCCGTGCCCGGTGCGGTGGATGAAGTGCTCGCCGTGGCCGGCGTCGGCGATGACCTGCCGGCAGGCGCGGTCGATGTCCTGTGCCCGGGCGCCGGGGCGGACGGCGGCGACCCCGGCCTGCTGGGCGACGAGGAGCAGCTCGTGGAGGTCGGCGTAGCCGTCGGGGGCATGGCCGACGACGTAGTTGCGCGTCGCGTCGGAGCAGTAGCCGTCGAGCACTCCCCCGATGTCGACCACCACGGCGTCACCCTCCTCGAGGCGTCGCGAGCCGATCTCGTGGTGCGGGGACGCGCCGTTCGGCCCCGAGCCGACGATCACGAACCCGACCTCGTCGTGCGTCTCCCGGATCCGCTCCGCGATGTCGCGACCGACCTCGGTCTCGGTGCGGCCGGGCACCAGCAGGTCCGCGACCTGGCCGTGGACGGTGTCGATCGCCCGGGCCACGCGTCGCAGGGCGTCGAGCTCGTCAGGCTGCTTCACGATGCGCAGCTCGCGCATGATCGTGTTCCCCGGCACCCAGCCGCGGCCGTCGAGACGGGCCTGCAGACGCAGCGTGAACGTGGTCCAGAGCCGGTCCTGGACGGCGAAGTGGCCGCTCGCCACGCCGGCGGCGCGGGCGACGTTGACCACGTCGTCGAACGGGTCGTCGGTCTCGTCCCAGGTGCGCAACGAGACGGCATCGGTGGCGCCGCTGCTCCGGGCACGGGGCGCCTCGAGCTCGGGCACGATGAGCGTGGCCTCGCCATCGGCGGGCACGACGAGCAGGGTGAGGCGCTCCAGGGCGAGGGCGTCGTAGCCGACGAGGTAGCGCAGGTCGGCGCTCGGCCCGACGAACAGCGCGTCGAGGTCGTGGGCGCGCAGCTGCTCCTGGGCGCGCTCGAGGTGGTCGGTGCCGGGGGCCATGGCTGCTCCTCGCGGTGGGCCTGCATCCCAGTTCGGTCAGATCTTGAGCTTGAGCGCCTTCGGCAGCAGGTCGAAGGTCGCGGGGGTGGTCCCGAGGACCTCGCCGTCCGCCTCGATCAGCATGGGGGTGACCGGCTCGATGCGGACGGTCGGCGACTGGTACTCCCGGATGTCCTCGTGGGGTAGATGCTCGCCCTTGCGGATCTTCGGGGTCATCGTGAATGCGTCGGACGGCTTGCCCCGCCACACCTGCACGTTGAAGAGACCGTCGTCGGGGAGGGCGCGCGGCGCGACCTTCATGTTGCCGCCGAAGAACTGTCCGTTCGCGACGACGAGCATGCTCACGTCGTCCGCCACGGTCGTGTGCGAGACCTCGATGGTGGACTGGACGCGCTCGAAGGACCGCAGGACCGAGAAGATGGCGAGCAGGTAGCGCAGCTTGCCGAGGGACTTCGGCAGGTGGTTCGCCTTGTCGGTGACGACCGCGCCGTACCCGACCTCGGCGATGTTGGCGAACAGGTGCACGGACTCGCCGCCGTCGCGGTCACGCAGCCGGACCCGACCCACGTCCACGGGGAAGACGCTCTCCCCCTCGAAGTGGCCGGCGAGCTTCTCGGGCGAGCGGTCGAGCCCGAAGGTGCGCAGGAAGTCGCAGCCGGTCCCGGCGGGGACGGCGCCGAACACCACGTCCTCGCCGCGTGCCTCGCCGGTCTCGGCGTCGATGAGGCCGTTCACGACCTCGTGGACGGTGCCGTCACCGCCGACGGCGACGACGTAGCGCAGGCCACGGTCGGTCACGGCTTCCCGGGCGAGGGTGCTGGCGTGGCCGGGGCCCTCGGTGACGACGGCCTCGGTGACGAGGCCGCGGGCCCCGAGCTCGGACTGCAGGCGCCGCAGGACGTTGTCGCGCCCGCGTCCGGCGGTCGGGTTCGCGATCAGCAGCATCGTGCCGAAGGGGCTGGTCACTCTGGGACCTCCGGGTCGCCGGCCTGGGGTGGTGGCTGGTGGGGCGGGGGTGGGGCGTCGGTGAGGTGGTCGGCGAGGAGCACGACGAGGTCGGCGACGTTGGCGCCGGCGTCGGCCAGCCGCCGGCGCGCGGCCCCGCAGGCGGTGACGGCCGCTGCTCCCGTCGCGGTGAGCTGACCCCCGCGCCGCACGGCCGTCTCGTACGCGGCCGTCGGGTCGAGCAGATCCAGGCCGAGCCCGGCGCCGCTGCACGCCGTGTGGACGCCGTGGTGCTCCGGCTCGCACAGGTCCGCCCCGATCGCGGCGAGCAGGCGGCGTGGTGGGTCGAGGACCCCCTCGTCGCGGGCGAGCAGGCACGGGTCGTGGTAGGTGACGGTGCCCACCTCACCGTCCAGGGCCAGCCGGCCCGCGTCGAGCTCGTCCGCGAGCGCCGTGATCGCGTCGACCACCCGCGCGGTGCCCTCCTCGTCGCCGAAGCGCTCGGCGGCGATCCGCCGGACCGTCGGCAGGGTGTGGGGGTCGGTCACGATGAACCGGTCGGCGTCGGCGAGGCGGCTCGCCAGGTCGTCGCGCCGCTCGGCGGCGGCCCCCGTCGCGCCGAGATCCTCCAGCGCCGCGCCGCAGCACCCGTCGGGCACGACGAAGCGCACCTCGCGTCCCGCGGCGGTCAGGAGCCGCGACAGCGCCGCCAGGGTCGCGGTCTCGTCGCGGCAGCCGGCGACCACCACCGTGGTGGCGCCGGCGACCCCGTCGGGTGGCGTCGGCAGGCGGTTGCCGAAGGGCGAGCGTCCCGCCGCGGCACGTGCCACGGCGTCCGCGACGGCCGGCAGCGAGGCGCCGGCGGCGTGCACGGCGGCGCGACCGGCACGGATCTGGGCCGGGACGTCCTGGTCGAACACGCAGGGCACGCGGCACGCGTGGCAGCCGCTGCAGGCCACGAGCGCAGCCGCGGTGTGCCCGTCCGGCGGCCGGCGTCCCTCCGCGAGGTCGGACACGACCCGATGGAACGACCACGGGACGGCGTCGTCGCGGCCGGTCGCGGCCGTGACGGGGCAGGCGAAGGTGCACATCTTGGGGCAGAAGCTGCCGTGGAGCGCCGCCGCGGCGGTGTCCTCGGCGATCGGCAGGAGGTCGTCGCTCATCGTGGCTCGCCTCCCAGGCCGAGCTTGCCGGGGTTGAGGAGCCCGTCGGGGTCGAGCGCCGCCTTGACGCGGCGCAGCACGTCCATCCCGACCTGGCCGAGCTCCTCCGGCAGGACCGGCGCCCGCAGCAGACCGACGCCGTGGTGGTGGGACATGGTCCCCCCGGCGGCGATGGCGGCATGTGTGCCGGCGTCCCAGGCGGCGTCGTAGCGGCGCACCGCCCGGTCCTCGTCGCCCTCGTTGATCCCGCCGAAGGTGAAGTAGATCGAGGCGCCCTCGGGGTAGACGTGCGAGACGTGGGCGAGCACGAGGTCGGCGTGCTCGGACAGCGCCGCCCTCACCTGCTCGTAGAGTGACGGCATCCGCGACCAGACGGCGGCCACCTCCATGGTGTCGAGCGTCAGCGCGTCGCCGAAGGTCCCTCCGGGCTTCATGTACTCGGCGAACCGGTACGAGACGTTGTGGCGGTGGGCGCGCCAATGCGCACCGGGCTCGGGTCCGAGGTCGGTGGCGCCGTGGTCGACGAGCCGTCGGCGGGCGACCTCGGCGACGAAGGGGGCGACCTCGTCATCCCCCTCCGCGCCGATGATGACGAGGCAGCCGTCGGGGACCTCGAGCCCCTGGCCGCCGAACACCATCGCCGTGTCGGTCTCGTCGTAGAGGCGGACGATGTGTGGCCGCAGGCCCGTGCGCAGGATCGCGCGGATGGCGGCGAGGCCCGTGGCCATGTCCTCGACGAGGTAGCCACGGTCGACGGTCGTCGTCGGCGCCGGCCAGACCCGCAGCGTCGCGCGAGTGATGATGCCGGTGGTGCCCTCGCCCCCGAGGAAGAGCCGGGTCAGGTCGGGCCCCGACGAGGACTGCGGGACGGGACGTGCGACGAAGACGCGGCCGTCGGCGAGCACGGCCTCGAGCCCGACGACCATGTCCTCCATCTTCCCGTAGAAGGAGGACGCCTGGCCGGCGGAGCGCACGGCCAGGAAGCCGCCGACCGTCGAGCAGTGGATCGAGGACGGGAAGTGGCCGAGGGTCCAGCCGCGGTGGTTCAGGTGGTCCTCGAGCGTCTGCGCGACGACGCCGGGCTCGACCTCGACCGTCCCGGACGTTTCCGTCGATCGAGCCGATGGCGTTCAGCCGCTTCAGGTCCATGGTGATCGCGCCGGCCACCGGGGCCGCTCCCCCGCACACGCCCGTGCCGGCCCCGAAGGGCACGACCGCGACGCGGTTGGCGGTGCACCAGCGCAGCAGGGCGCTGACCTCGTCCCGTGAGCGGGGCGCGGCGACGGCGTCGGGGACCGGGAGATCCTCGCCGGCGCGTCGGCGCATGAGCAGCCGCGGCCACCAGTCGTGCGCGTGGCTGCTGCTGTCGACCCGGTCGGTCGAGAGCGGCAGGTCGGGCAGGCTCGCCCGCAGGTCGGCGAGCAGCGTCGCGTCAGGCATGCCGGAGCCGGAGGTCGGCGGACGGGATGGCGGCAGCCTAGGGGCTGGCCACCGCCTGGCCGGCATCAGCGCCGGGTGGCGCGGCGACCCGGGCGGCCTCCTCGTCGTCGGTCCAGACCGCAACCCCCGTCTCGCGGTCCTCGAAGGCGACGCCCTCGAGCCCGGCGAGACGCCGCAGGAGGGCGACGAGCCAGATGTCACCGACAGATCCCGAGAGGTTGGCCAGGAACCCGACCAGGGCGTAGGGCGCCAGCGACGGCGATGCAGACCCGGCGGCCAACGTCACGATCGAGAGGGACACCAGGGGGGCCAGACCGATGATCGACATCTGACGAGCGTCGAAGCGGTCGCCTGCCGAGGTGGTGGAGAGGTAGGGGAGGATGAAGGCGACGCCGACACCGAAGCGTGGCGAGCCGCCGAAGAGGAGGAAGCAGAGCCCATGGACGAGCTCGTGCGCGATCATGGTTGCCACGAAGGCACCAACCAACAACAGGCTCCGGGCCGTCGACGTGTCCACGTCGGAGACGGCCGAGAAGACCCCCACGCCGAGGAACAGCAGCAGAACGCCGTAGGCCGTCAGCCGCAGGGCCTCGGGTCGGCCGAGAGAGATCACCCACGCGGGCCGGCTCGGGCTGCGCGAGCCCACCCTGGTCGGCCCCGGCGGGTTCATCGGACCCCTGCGGGTTGGCTGACGTTGCTGCGTCCCGTGGGCCGCTGCGGCAGTCGCCGTTCGCGCCCATGCGATCTCCGGAGAAGGAATGCGACGGCGACGAGCAACCCGCCGGTCACCCACCCGCCCAGGGCGAAGGTGTTCGGGATCCACAGCGCCAGTGTCACCCCGCCGAGTGCCATGAGTCCCCCCAGCGCGGTGAACAGGGACGTGCCGTAGAGGAACGTGAACGGAAGGTAGTGCGCCCCCACCACGAGCATGCTCGCCGGAAAGAACCACTCCTCTCGGTAGCCGGCGGCCGCGACGGCCACAACCAGCCCGAGCGGCACCGTGAAGGCGATCTGCATCGCGAGTGCGCGTCACGCTGCGCGATCGCGATGTCCACCCTCACCTCCGGAACTGATCGGCCCCCTGTCGCAACGAGGCCGTGACGGGATCAGACGTGGGCCAGAGGCGGAGCGGTCTCGTCCACTGGCGTCGGTTGACGCAACCGGCGGATCGCGACGACGAGGACGGTGATCGCGGCAGCAGCCAGCGTGGCCACGAACAGCACGACGGCCCCGACGAAGCTGGCGATCAGCCCGGCGTCGACGACATCCCCGACGGAGACCCGGCTGCCCGCCGGCACGTCACCGGCCACCCGGACCGTATACGTGCCCGCCACCGGAGCGTCGAAGGTCGCCAGGGCGGTCGCGACCCGCCCGCTGACGTGGAACCGCAGATCGTTCTCGTAGACGGCGGTCGGAACAGATCCTGACGGTCCGGTGACGGTCACGGTCACGGGCGCATCCGCCAGGGTCCTCGATTCTCCCCTGCTGGCCTGGACGATGAAGGTGCCGGATGCCTGTGGATCCTCGTAGAAGATGGTCATGCCCTGCGGCTGGTCGACCTGGACGGCGACCTGGCCCGGCACCGCCGTACGCGGCAGGGCCTCGAGCCGGTTCTCGAGGCTGCTGTAGGTGAGAAAGCCCCAGGCGACGGCACCGATCACCCCCAGGATCGCCAATCCTCCCGCGAACCAGAACCAACGCGCAGACGGCCGTCTTGCCGATGCCATGGCGCTCCCTCCTCGTGAAGCGACTCACCCGGTGCAGCACAACACGTCCACGTTCGAACGCGAGCTCACCGTCGAGAAGGGGCGACCGGCCCCCCGGGACCTGCCGAATGCCCGGGATCGGGCTGTCACGGTTGCCCAGCGTGTCGTTCCGCCATCCTGTGGCACCTCACCGGTGCCAGTAGGGTTGCCGCAGACCCAGGAGCCACGGCCTCGACCGGTCGTCGACGATGACGCGCTCCCGGGTCGTGTGGAGGCAGGACGAGCAGGCCCACCATGACCACCGCCTACCTCGCCGCACGCGGCTACGAGCGTCAGCTCGACGAGGAGCTGGGGCGGGCCGGCGTTGCCGTGACCGCCACCCACGGACGGCTGCGGGTCGCCGAGGGGCCGGCCGTGCACGCCGCGTGGGCCGCCAACATCTGGTGGGACGCCGAGCACATCACGGTGGCGTCGATCGGACACGCGGCGCGAGAGCTGCGGGACCGGCAGCGCAACTGGGCCCTGTACGCACCGGAGCACCGCGGTCGCGCCGAGCTGGTCCAGGAGAAGCTGCCGCACGTCTCCGCGCGGCCGCTGGAGCTCGGCGAGGTCGCCCCCGACGCGCCGCTCGGGTCGTGGACGCTGCTGGAGCGTGACCTGGTGCTGGCCGCGACGCGCTGCTCGAACCCGTTCCCCAACGGCGAGCCGGCATTCGTCGAGGACCGTGACGGCCCGCCGAGCCGGGCCTACCTCAAGCTGTGGGAGGCCTTCGCGCGCCTGCGGCGCCAGCCCGGGCCAGGGGATCGCTGCCTCGACCTCGGCGCCGCCCCCGGCGGGTGGACCTGGCTGCTGGCGCGGAGCGACGCGGACGTGCTGGCCGTCGACAAGGCGCCACTCGCCCCTCCGGTGGCTGACCTGCGCAACGTGACGTGGCAGGAGGGCTCCGCCTTCGCGCTGTCCCCCGACGAGGTCGGTCCGATCGACTGGTGGTGCAGCGACATCATCGCCTACCCGGACCGGCTCCTGGATCTCGTGACACACTGGCTCGAGTCGGGTCGCGTCCGCAACCTCGTCTGCACGATCAAGTTCCAGGGTCCCACGGATCACGACGCGGCTGCCCGGTTCGCCGCTCTGCCGGACGCGCAGGTCTTCCACCTCGATCAGAACAAGCACGAGCTGACCTGCGTCGTGCTCGACGCGGCGGGATGACGGCCGACGGCCCGGTGGCCTGCACTTGCGGGCCATCCGGGCCATCGGGGAGACGGTGGGTCAGATGAACATGGTCTGCGCACCTTCCGAGAGCTCGATGAAGTCGGCGGTGTTGATGATGCCCTCGACGCGCTCGTAGAGGTCGTCTTCGGTCAGATGCTGCATGTCCGCCGACATCTTGCAGGCCCACAGGTGGCCGCCCATGTCGGTGATCATCTCGAGCAGCTCCGGAACGTCGGGGACGTCCAGGCCCTCGATCTGCTTCTTCATCATGTGCGTGGCGAAGGAGGTCATGCCGGGGAGCCCCATCAGGGCGGGCGGCATGTGCGTGGCCGGGTTGCCCACGGGCGAGAACTTCAGCGCGCCCATCGTCTTCTTGTTGATGATGTCGAAGCCCCAGAAGGTGAAGAAGATGTGCGCTTCGATGCCCTCGGCCAGCGCCGCCTGGGCCAGCAGCAGCCCCGGGTAGGCCATGTCGAGCGATCCCTTGGAGCAGACGAACACCATCTTGCGGTCCTCGGCGGCATCGTCGTCGAAGGACGGGATCGGGGCGGTCGCGGTCTCAGTCATTGCATGCCTCCCTGCGCTTCAGACGCAGCCGACAGGCTTGGGTAGCCCGGCGATGTAGGACATCTTCTTGGCGGGCTTCTTCGGGAAGAGCGTGAACAGCTCCTTGGTGGGGAAGCCACCGGCGGTCGAGACCCGCCGCAGCGTCGGGGTTTCGCCCTGCGCTCTGAAGTCGTCGCGCAGGAAGCGGATGACCTTCAGGTGGTCGTCGGTCAGCTCGATTCCGATGTTGGATGCGAGCACCTTGGCCAGGTCCTCGTCCCACTCGTCGTACTCGGTGAGGAAGCCCTCGTCGTCGACGTGGACCTCGTGGCCGTTCAACGTTGCGACTGGCATCGTGATGCCTCCTTGCCTGATCAGTGCTGGGGGGTGGATCGGGCGGTCCGGGGGTCCTCGCCCATGCTGCGCAGGACGGCCAGCATGCGGCCGAGCCCCCGGCGGACCTGCGGATCACGCATGTCGCGAAGCAGGTGGAGCAGCGACGGCGGCGCGCCCGGCTCGTCACCGGGGTCGTTGACGAGATGGGCCGTGCGACGGAGCATCGTCATGATCTCCGGCTGGGTCATCTCCTTGACCGTCTCGAGGATCAACACGACGTTGTCGCCGAGGGCCTCGATGTCGTCCTGGTCGAAGTTCGTGACGATCCGGTCGACGACACCCGCGCCGCTGCGGGCGAAGTCGAGGTAGCCCTTGTCCTCGAGCTCGGCGAGCCGCTCGGTGAGGGCGTGCACCGTCGGGGCGGCGAGCCCGGTCGCCTCGTCGGCGAGGTCCGCGAGGGCCTCCGCCTGCGCGAGACCGCGCTCGAGGGTCGGCAGCGCCGCGGCAAGCCGCCGCGCGAAGCGCGTCAGGTCGTCCGCAGTGACGTCGAACTTGTCCAGCTCGGCGCCCACGGAGTCCATCGCCTGGCGGGCGACGGGCGTCATCTCGTGGGCCAGGTCTCCCCACATCTCACGGGTCACCCGGTGACGGTGCATCTCCGCGGTCAGCTCGTCGAGCTGCCCAGCCATGCGGTCGAGCCGCTCCTCGACGGTCAGCGCCGTAGTCGTCGCGCTCACCTGTCCGCCTCCTCCGGCTCCTTGCCAGCCATCGACATCAGCGCCGAGATCGGGAGCTCCTTGCCGGGAAGCAACACGTTCCAGTAGGCCCACCGGAACAGCATCTTCCCCCAGTGGTTGGCCTCGGTCTCCTTCAGGAGGGTGAACGGGCCGACGCCGGGCAGCGGATACTTGCCCGGCAGCGGTTCGGTGTCGTAGTTGAAGTCGATGAGGAGACCACGGCCGTTGCCGGTCTCGATGAAGCAGTTCGCGTGCCCGTCGAAGGCCTTGCGCATCGGCCGGCCCGCGACGTGGTTGACGAAGTTGTCCGCGAAGACGTCGATGGAGAAGTGGGCCACCGATCCGGCCTTCGAGGTGGGCAGGTCCGCGGCGTCACCGACCGCGAAGACGTTGCCGTACTGCGTGGACAGCAGCGTGCCCTTGTCGACGGGGACGTAGTTGAGCTCGTTCCCGAGTCCGCTTCGCTGGATGTAGTCCGCCCCCATGTTGAGGGGGATCGTGACCAGGAGGTCGAACGGGATCTCGCGCTCGTCGAAGGAGACGATCGCCTTCTTCTCGGTGTCGACGGACTCGATCATGAAGTCGGTCTCGAGGGCGATCTTGCGGTCGTCGAGCATGTCACCGAGGTACTTCGAGGCGATGGGTTTCGTGAACGCACCGTCCAGCGGGGTGACGTAGACGAGCTCGACCTGGTCCCGGATGCCCTGCTCGCGGAAGTACGCGTCGGCGAGGAAGGTGAACTCGAGCGGTGCGACCGGGCACTTGATCGGCATCTCGGTGATGTGGATGACGATCCGGCCGCCGTTGAAGTCGGCGATGGCGTCGCGCAGCGCCGTCGCGCCCTCGAGCGTGTAGAAGTCGAAGACGCTCTTGCGCCACTCGTCCTCGGCCATCCCGGGGGTCTCGTCGGGGCGGGGTGTGGTGCCGGTGGCGATGACGAGCTGGTCGTAGGGCAGCTCGGTCCCGTCGACCAGCAGCACCGTGTTCTCGTCGGGGTCGACGCGGTCGACCTCGCCATGGAGCAGCTCGACCCCCTCCGGGACGTACTTCTTCGTGGGCTTGACGAGCTCCGTGGGGTCGTAGATGTCGAAGGGGACGAACAGGTAGCCGGGCTGGTAGTGGTGCCCGGTGGCCTGGTCCACGACGGTGATCTTCCACTCGTCGGCGGGCAGCCGTGGGCGGAGCTTGTTGACGACCATCGTCCCGGCGGTCCCCGCTCCGAGGACCAGCAGACGTTGCATGACGTGCTCCTTGTTCTCAACGGGCGGTGAGTCGCGCCCGCTCGGGGGGTGGAGAAGCATCGATGCGGCGGATGCGGTGCCCCGCCAGCCGGGACAGCGACGACGCCACCTGTGGCAGCAGCTCGAGGACATGCCGCTTCGCGGACTCGTCCAGCTGGTACAGGCCGCTGTCCTGCCCCGCGTCCGGCGGGGCGATCCCCCCGACCAGCACCATCCCGACGAGCTCAGGGCCGCTGCGCACGAACGCCCGCGCGCACAGGAACCCGTGACGCCCGAGCCGGAACCGCGGCTCGAAGTCGAGCTCGTCCGCCATCGCACGCCAGTCCGCGATGCACTCCTCGACGGAGCCCTCGTCCTCGATGTGGGCCGCGAACCACGGGCACGGGTTCGCCACCGGCACGACCGGGGATCCCTCCATGTCCGTCACGACCATCATCACGCCGAGCGACTTCGCGACGAGGTCGGACACCTCTGACAGCAGATCCCACGACAGCGGCAGCGCGGCGCCCGTCCCGTGGACCGGTACGGAGACGACGCTCTGCGTCGTCGCCGGGACGCCCGTCTGCAGCAGACGACGAACCTGGCGCTCCCGGAAGCGCCACTGCCGACCGATCTTGACGGCAGGCAGCCGACCGTCGGCGGCCATGCGGTAGACCGTCGACTTGTCCACGTCCAGCAGCTGCCGGACCTGGTCGGCACTCAGCAGCTCGGGGCTCACCGGCAGGACTCCTGCGGTTGTTGCATCAGGTGCATGCCTCTCATGCACCTGATCCGAACCTATGCCTGCTCCTGCAGCCCCATCAGGGCCGCCCGTCTGGTTCCCGACGCCACCCGGCCCCGTTCCGGCGCCCCGGATGTTGCTGCGTTCCGACGCGTCAGGCCTCGACGATGCCGCGCCGCAGGCCGTCGACGGCACGGCGGGCGATCGAGGGCAGATCGGCCTCCCCCACGTCGCGCAGCTGACTCACGAGGTCGGCGACCTGCTTCACGTTGCGCACGAAGTCGCCGCCGGTCAGGTCGAGGTCGCCGAGCGCCACGTCGAGGTCCATGCCGCGGGCCCAGCGCCAGGCGGGCGCGACGAAGCCGGCGTCGAGCTCGCGGATGGGGCGCAGTCCGGCGGCTTCCTCACGGCCCCGCAGCTCGTCGGCGAGGTCGAGGATCCGCTCGGTCGCCCGCCGGAGCGGCTCGGTCGGGATGTCGGGCCACTCGGTCGGCTCGCCCCCGCGGGGCTCGTAGAGGAAGAGCGAGGCGATCCCGGCGAGCTCGGCGGCGGTCAACCCGTCGAACAGGCCGCGTCGCAGCCCTTCGGCGACGAGCAGATCGGCCTCGGAGTAGATCCCGGCGAGCCGCTCCCCCGCCGGCGTGGGTGACGGCGTCTCGTCGAGGTAGCCGAGGTCGGTGAGCACCTCGATGATCCGGTGGAACTGCCGCACGATGGATCCGGTCCGGCGGTTGATCGACCGGCGAAGCTTCTCCGCGTCGGCCAGCAGGTCGTCGTACCGGTACTGCCAGCGCTCGTGCTCGGCACGGTCCGGGCAGTGGTGGCAGGGATGGGCACGCATCTCCTCGCGCAGCCGCTGGACCTCGTCGGAGGGGCCGGCGTCCTCGGCAGGGGGCGCGGCGGAAGCGGGCTCGTCCGGCGGTTCGATGCTGCGCAGCTTCGAGGCGATGACGTCGCGGAAGTCGCGCTGGCGTGGGTTGCCGCTGCGCGGCAGCCGGATCCGGTCGTGGACGAGCGGGGCCCCATCGAGCTCGCGCGGTCCGATCCGCTTCAGGGCCCGCTCGTCGGTGACGACCTGCGCCAGCGGCACGCCCTTGCGGGTGAGATGGATGCCGACCACCGCGACCATGCCGCGCCGACCGAGCCATGGCAGGTGCAGGACGTCGCCGGGCTGCAGGGCGGCGATCCCCTCCTGCAGCGCGAGGCTGCGGGCCTGCTTGCGGTCGCGGGCCTCCTGCTTCTCGAGCCGGGACAGCTCGCGGCGCACCGCCCAGTACGCCGGCCAGTCGCCGCGGTCGCACACGAGGTGCCGGCTGTAGCCCCGCATGCCCTCCTCGAGCTCGACGAGGCGCCGCCCCTCCCCCGCCACCGACCGGTCGACCTGGAACTGGGCGAAGGACGCCGACAGCAGCGTCTCGGACTGGTCGAGGGTGTGGCGACGCAGCAGGTTGACCGCCATGTTGTACGACGGCGCGAAGGACGACGACAGCGGGTACGAGCGCGTCCCGACGAGGCCGGCGACGGTCGGGAAGTCGATGTCACGCTGGTAGAGCACGACGGCGTGGCCGACGCGGTCGATCCCACGGCGGCCCGCCCGGCCGGTGAGCTGCGTGTACTCGCCCGGAGTCAGCAGGACGTGCTGCTCGCCGTTGAACTTCTCGAGCCGCTCGATCACCACCGTCTTGGCCGGCATGTTGATGCCGAGCGCGAGCGTCTCGGTCGCGACGACGACCTTCAGCAGGCCCTTCTGGAAGGCGACCTCGACCGCCTCCTTGAAGGCGGGCACCATCCCGGCGTGATGGGCGGCGACACCCGACTGGAGCGCCTCGCGCCACCGGGTGAAGCCGAGTACGTCGAGATCGGCCTGTGGCAGCTCGCCGAGCAGCGTGTCGACGATCGCCGCGATCTCGTCACGCTCGGCCGGCGTGGTGAGCCGGACCCCGGCGCGCATGAGCTCCTCGACCGCCGCCTCGCAGCCCGCCCGGCTGAACACGAAGTCGATGGCGGGCAGCCATCGGCGCGCGGCGAGCTCCTCGACGACCTGCGGGCGCGACGGCCACCGCAGCCGTGGCCCCGCCGGCACCCGCTGGCCGCGGCGGTTGGTGCGGGTCGAGCGCTGCGACCGGCGCTCGAGCATGAGCACGTCGGGGTTCGGTACGCCCGCGAGCGCCTGCCGTGCCCGCTCGCGGTGCTCCTTGGTCGCCCCCTTCTTCCGTCCGGCCCGGAAGGTGTCGTAGAGCTTGTCGTTCACGAAGTAGTGGTGACGCAGCGGGACGGGTCGGTTCTCCTCGATGATGACCGCGCAGCCGTCGCGGACCTCCGCGAGCCACTCGCCGAACTCCTCCGCGTTCGACACGGTCGCGGAGAGGGAGACGAGCTGCACGGACGCCGGCAGCTGGACGATGACCTCCTCCCAGACCGCCCCGCGGGCGCGGTCGGCGAGGTAGTGGACCTCGTCGAGGACGACGTACGACAGCCCTCGCAACGTCGGCGAGGCCTCGTAGATCATGTTCCGCAGCACCTCGGTCGTCATGACGACGATCGGCGCCTCGCCGTTCACGGACCGGTCGCCGGTGAGCAGCCCGACCCGGTCCTCGCCGTGTCGGCGCTGCAGGTCGCGGTACTTCTGGTTGCTCAGTGCCTTGATCGGCGTCGTGTAGAAGCACTTCGAGCCGCGCTGCGCCGCGGCGAAGCAGGCGAACTCGCCGACGACCGTCTTGCCGGCGCCGGTCGGTGCGGCGACGAGGACCGACCGGCCGTCCTCGAGCGCGTCGATGGCGTCGTGCTGGAAGGGGTCGAGCGGGAAGTCGTACTCGGCCTGGAAGGCAGCGAGCACGCCGTCGTCGGCGGCGGCAGCAGCGTTGCTCACGGGACCTCGCGATGTCGTGGGGCCGGGACGTCACCGCACGGCGCAGCAACGTCGCCACCACGGTAGAGCGTGGACGTGCTGTGTGGGCTCACCGGTCTGCGCGGTCGTCCGCCGCCCGCCGGCGGCGGCTGCGCTCGATGAGCCAGGCCGCCACGATCGACAGCTCGTAGAACAGTGCGAGTGGTGCGGCCATGAACAGCATCGTCACGGCGTCCGTCGTCGGGGTGACGATCCCGGCGACCGTGAGGTTGATCACGAGCGCGTAGGCGCGGAACTTGCGCAGCCCCTTGGAGCCGACACGATCCCCAGCAGCGAGAGGAACACCAGGACGAGCGGCAGCTCGAACACCATCCCGAACGCCACGGACATCGTCAGCACGAAGGACAGGTAGTCGCCGGCGCTCAGCAGCGGCGTGATGTCCTTCCCGCCGAAGCCCAGCAGGATGTGCAGCCCCTTCGGGATGATGAGGTAGGCGAACGCGATGCCGGTCGCGAAGAGCAGCTGGCTGAACACGACGAAGGGCAGCGAGTAGCGGCGCTCGCGGGAGGTGAGCCCGGGCGTGACGAACCGCCAGAGCTGGTAGAAGATGACCGGCCCGCCGACGAACAGGCCGAAGACCAGCGACGTCTTCATGCGCACGGAGAAGGGTTCGAGCGCGCGGGTGGCGACGAGGGTGCAGCCGGACTCGGGGCTCGGTCGGAACGCCGCCGGCACGTTGCAGTACGGCCGGATGAGCACGTCGAGCAGCTGCGGGAAGAGGATGTAGCCCACGATCGCCCCGAGGGCGAGTGCGACGACCATCCGGATGAGCCGGCTTCGCAGCTCGGCGAGATGCTCGAACAGCGTCATCTCGCCCGCAGGGGGCGAGGACTGCTCGACCGTCACGACTCCGTGGTGTCGTCAGCCGCGGCTGCGTTCTTGCTCGTCTCGTCCTTGTCGGCTTCCTCGGCGGCCTTGCGGAACTCCTTGATGCTCTTGCCCATGGAGCCGGCCAGGTCGGGGAGCTTCTTCGCGCCGAACAGCAGCAGGATGATGACCAGGATGATGATGAGTTCTGTCGGGCCGAGATCCACGGCGGGATCCTTCCTGATGGCGCTGTTCCGATGAGTGTACACCCGACGTGGGCGACCGCCGATCAGGCGGCGGTCGGCCGCCGTCAGCGTTCGAGGTCGTCCTGCAGGCGCGCCGCCGTGTCGGAGACCCGCTCGAGCTCCTGCTGGGTGATGGCCGTCCGGCGTGACAGCTGTTCGAGCGCGGGCTCGAGCTCGTCCTGCATGGCACGCACCGTGCCGGTGAGTCCCTTCACGTGCTGGAGCATGACGAGGACGGTCGCACCGAGCCCGAGCAGCGTGAGCAGCGCGACGGTCACGACGACGATGAGGGCCGGGGTGGCCACGGCAGGGCTCCGTCCGTGAGGATGCGAGCGGAGTCTACCGCCGCACAGGCCGGCGCCCCGCTCGAGCGGGGCGCCGGGGTGCTTCAGGGAGACATGCACGGGTCGTGCAGGAGACACGCCGTTCAGGAGACACAGAGGGAGCGAAACTCGTCGAGAGCGATCGGGATGCGGTCAGTTCACGAGACGGGTCAGGTCCTCGAACCACCCGTCCGTCTGGAGCAACTCGTGGAAGGTCAGCAGGTCGTCGTGGGTGAGGGGAGGCACCCGGACCGCCGCGGCGCGGGGCGGCGCCGCAACCGTCGGGAACGTGCGCACGGAGATGGCCACGCCGCCCGTCGACAGGAGCCGGACGATCCGGTCGTCGGCCGGCTTCGTGACGAGATAGGTGCAGGCCGGACAGGCGAACCGGTACGTGCTGCCGTCGGTCACCTCGCCCTCGGGGTCCTGGACGACCTGGACCTCGATGTCGTCGGGGCGGAGATCCACGTCTCCGCAGGTGGGGCATGTCGCGCGGATCCTGGTCATGGGAGCGGACCTTCTCGGCTAGCGGCTACCTCTCTCCTCCACCATCGGCCGCGGCGTGCGCGGCCTTAACGCGGTCGATACCGGCCGATGTCAATTCCACCCGAGGTGACTAGTCCCCCGGCGGCCGCGCCGACGCAACTCGGACTTCGGTTCGGCGGCGCGGACGCCGATGACAACAGCAGGCCTTGTCGTCGACCGAATCACCGAAGGGGGAGGCGTGGCTTTCACGCGACGCGCGCGCCAGGAGACGTCCGCAGCGACCCGGCAGCTGCCGCACGTGGATCTCGCCGGGCTCATCGACGCGGCACGGTCGGTCAACGAGACCGGCGGCCTCGACGAGGCGCTCGAGGTCATCCTCCAGCAGGCGATCCGGCTGCTGTCCGCCGACGAGGCGTCAGTGATGCTGCTCGACCGCACCCGCGGCAGGCTGCGGATCGCCGCCTCCTGCGGTCTGCCCGACGACGTGGTGGGTCGCGTCGAGGTGCCCCTCGGCGAGGGCATCTCCGGCTACGTGGCCTCCTCGGGGACGCCGCTGCTGCTCGACTCGTCGGCGAAGGTCGACCGGTACGCCGACGACCGGGGGCGGCAGGGCAGCCTCCGCTCGGCCGTCAGCGTGCCGCTGCGGTCCCGCGGCGCCGTCGAAGGGGTCCTCAACGTCAACCTGGTCGAGGGCGGCACCCGGCGTGACGACTTCGACACCCGCGACCTCGACCTCGCCACGCTGTTCGCGGAGTTCGCGGCCGCCGCCGTGCACAACGCCCAGCTCTACCATCAGGCCCGCCGTCGCGGCGACGACATGGCCCGTCTGTTCGAGGCGAGCCACGCGCTCTCCGAGGCGATGGGCGTCGACGAGGTCGCCGAGCGCATCCTCGATGCGGTCACCGACCTCGTCGGTGCCACCGGCGGCCTGCTCTGTGTCGTACCCGAGGGACGTGGCGGGCTGGAGATCGCCGGCTACCGGGAGGTGCCCCGCGGCCGGATCGTCGCGGCCATGCGCCGGGACCGGTTCAACGAGCTGCTGCGTGCCACGTCCGTGCGGGTCGTCGGGGACGTGGCCGCCGACCCCGTGCTCGGTCCTCTCGCGGGGCGCGGCGAGTCGCTCGGCGCGGTGATCGCCCCGATCGTGGCGGACGACACCCTGCGGGGTGAGCTCATCGCGCTGACCCGCCCGGGTGGCCCGGACGACGCGCAGCTCCGGCTGCTCACCACCTACATCAACCACGCGGCCATGGCGCTCACCAAGGCGCTGCTGTTCCGGGGGGTGCGCACGAAGGAGGACGAGCTCACCTCGCTCGCCAACTCGGTGCCCGACCCGATCCTCATCGTCGACGACATCGGCCGCTTCCTCGCGATCAACCCGGCCGCCGGCGAGCAGTTCGGACTGAACCCCACCTTCGACGTGGGCGCGCCGGCCGCCGGCAAGCTCCGCTCACCGGAGCTCGAGCAGCTGCTGCGCACCGAGGAGGGTGGCCGCGTCAACGTCACCCTGTTCTCGCCGCACCCGCGGACCTTCCGTGCCCGTGTCACCCCGGTGCGGCCCGACCGCGGCCCGGCCGGTGCGCGCATCCTCACCCTCGAGGACGTCACGGCCGAGCGGGAGATGGAGCAGCTGAAGGCCGACTTCGTAGCCGTCATCGGCCACGAGCTGCGCACCCCGCTGACGATGATCAAGGGCTACTCCTCGAGCCTCGCGCACCGGGGCGACGCCATGCCCGAGGAGGGCCGGCGCCGGGCGCTCGAGGCGATCAGCACCCATGCCCAGCGGCTCGAGCGGCTCATCGAGGACCTGCTGCTGGTCTCGCGGGTCGAACATCACCGCCCGCCGCTGCACCTCGAGCGCCACGACCTGCGGAAGGTCGTCGAACGGATCGTCGGGGTGATCCAGGCCGCCCACACCGACCGCACCATCGAGATCGTCGCACCGAGCCTGCCGACGGTCTTCCCCCTCGACAGCGTGAAGGTCGAGCAGGTGATCGGTCATCTGCTCGACAACGCGCTGAAGTTCTCCGAACCCGACAAGCCGGTCCGCGTCGAGCTGCTGCTCCACGGCGACCGCGTCGAGGTCCGGGTGGTCGACGAGGGCATGGGCATCTTCAGCGGCGACCTGCCCCACCTGTTCGAACGCTTCCACCAGGTCGACGGATCGGCCACCCGCGCCCACGGTGGGACCGGCATCGGCCTGTACATCTGTCGGACGCTGGTCGAGACGCACGGCGGGCGGATCGGGGTCCGATCCGCGCTCGGGCGGGGCTCGACGTTCTGGTTCAGCCTGCCGCTCGAGCCGCCCGCCGAGGAGTCGGTGAGCACGAGCACCGAGTCCCCGCAGCGGCGGGTGTCCGTCGAGATCGGCGCGCCCGAGCCGCTGCAGCGCCCCGCGGCGGAGACGGCCGAACAGCCGCGGGCCTCCTCCGCCCCCGTCCAGCCACCGCCCGAGACGCCTCGCGAGGAGGAGCCTGCCGAGCCTGCCGCCTCGCGGATCGACACCCTCCTCGGCGAGCCCGACGCTGCCGAGGAAGAGCCGGAGGTCTGGACCTTCCAGCCCGAGGACTAGCTAGTGGTCGCGGTACCGGGCGAGCGCCGCACCGGCCTCCGCCCGGACGGCCTCGACGAGCTCCGGCGGCGAGACGACCTCGGCCGCCGGTCCGGCCATGAGCAGCAGCCGCTCGACCCACGGCAGCGCGTCCGTGTGGAACCGGATGCGTCGGCGCCCGTCACCGAGATCCTCGATCTGGGCCGCGTCGACGGAGTCCGCCACCCAGCGGGCCGGCGGGGCGAGCACCACGTCCACCGGCACGTCATCCGGCCCGGGCACGTAGCGGGGCGCCGGAAGTGGTCCGTCCGGCGGGTCGAGGGTGCGGGCCGCATCGAGCACCGTCAGGTCCGCGACCCGGTCGAGCCGGAACGTGCGACGGGCGTGGGCGTCGTGGTCGTGGCCCTGCAGGTACCAGCTGCCCTCGGTGACGTGCAGGGCCCACGGATCGACGATGCGGTCGCGTGGGTGCTCGTCGCTGCGCCCCTGGTAGCGCAGCCGTACCTGGCGACCGTCCGTGAGCGCGCGCCGTACGTCGGCCAGCCAGCGTCCACCCTCCGACTCCAGCTGCACCGTGACGCCCGGCGGGACACCAGCGGCGGCGCGTACCTTGTCCAGGGCGGAGCGGAGCGCCGGCAGCTCCTCGCCCAGCGCTTCGGCGACCGCGTCCACCACCAGGACGAGCCGCAGCGCCTCGCGGGGCGTGAGCCGCAGCGGCCGGCGCAGCTCGTCGGCCATCTGCACGAGGATCCGGTCGCCGACGATGCTGACGTCGAACAGGTCGCCGCCCCCGAGCCCGGGCAGCCCGCAGAAGTCCAGGTGCGACAGGTCCTCGCGGATCGTCGCCTCGTCGACGCCGAAGGCGCCGGCGGTCTCGGCGACGGACGCGCCGGGCCGCTCGAGGAGCCAGGGCACGAGCGTCAGCATCCGCGCGACCGCGTCGGTGGCGCTCATGCCGGCTGCTCCGCGAGGCGACGAAGCCGGCCGACGACCTCCTCCCGGAGCGACGCCGGGCCGCGTACGAGCGCGTCGGCGCCCAGCCCGAGCACCCAGGCGGCGAGCCGCTCCGGGTCGGCTCCGTCGAACCGGTAGACGGGCCAGCCGTCGACGGTCTCCCCCGTGTCGATCCCACCGCGTCGCTCCGCCTCCCAGCGGGCCCCGGGCGCCACGGCCACCCTCGCCTCGATCTCGCCCGTCGCGGGCCCCTGCACGGCAGCCCGCACGTCGAGGTCGTCGGGGGGTGTGAACGCCCCGTCGGGGCCGGTGGCCCGGACGCGGCTCGTGCAGCGGTCGAGACGGAACGCCCGCAGTGCCTCGCGGTCGTGGTCGCGTCCGACGAGATACCAGGCGCCCCGGCGCTGCACGACGCCGTACGGGTCGACCGTGCGGGTCGTGTCCGCTCCGGTCGCCGACCGGTAGCCGAAGGTGACGGCCCGATGTTCGACGAGCGGGTCGGCGAGGTCGTCCAGGGCCTCCGCCTCGAGGGTCACACGCGCCGGCGGCGGTGCCGGCCCCTGAGAGGGGTCCGGCGCCAGCGCCACGAGCTTCGCCAGCCCGAGCCGCGCCGGCTCCTCCCCCGCGAGCTGCATGGCGACGGTCAGGGCCGCCACCTCCTCGCCGTCGAGGTCGACCGCCGGCAGCTCGTAGGCCGAGCGGTCGACGACGTAGCCCTGCTCCGTGTCGAACGCGTCGAGCGAGCGCGTCTCGATCGGCACCCCGAGTCGTCGCAGATCGTCCTTGTCGCGTTCGAACATCCGCCGCGCGGACTCCGCGTCCCCCTGCTGGTAGTACCGGGTGCGGCGCCGGATCTCCTGGAAGGTCATCGGGTGACGGGCTTCGAGCAGCGCGACGGTGAGGTTGACGAGACGCTCGACCTTGGCGCTCATGCCACGTCGCGCTCGGTGAGCCGGACCCGGCCCTTCGGGTAGTACTCGCGGAACCGCGAGATGGCGTGCCGGACCTCGGCCTCGTCGCCCTCGACCACGATGGACACCTCGATCGGGCTCTGTCCGGTGCCGTCCCCCTGCAGGGGCGGCGGTGGCTCCCATCGGACCGTCGCCCCGGTGGCCTCGAGACGCTGCACGAGTCGGCGGCCGAACGCCGCCGCACCCGCGTAGTCGATCTGTAGCTGCCTTGCCATCGTCGGTGCTCCTCGGGGGTCGAGGGGTGGTGTCTTCCGGCGCCGGGCGCCGAGGGCGTCACATCGAGGCGATGAGCTTGTCGACCCGCTCGTCCTCGGCCCGGAACGGGTCCTTGCAGAGCACGGTGCGCTGCGCCTGGTCGTTCAGCTTCAGGTGCACCCAGTCCACCGTGTAGTCCCGCCGCCGAGCCTTGGCCTGCCGGATGAACCGGCCGCGCAGGGCCGCACGCGTCTGCGGCGGGGCGTGCTCCTTCGCGTGGCTGATCTCGGCGTCGTCGAGCTCGCGGCGCATCCGCCCCTGCCGCTCGAGGAGGTAGTACAGGCCGCGTGCGCGGGTCACGTTGTGGTACGAGAGGTCCAGCATCGACACCCGCGGGTGCGACAGCGGCAGGTCGTGCTTGCTGCGGTAGGCCTCGATGAGGTGGTACTTCGCCACCCAGTCGAGCTCGCGCCGCAGCTGCAGCGGGTCGTCGACGAGCTGCTCGAGCACCTCCCGCCACCGTGCGAGGACCCGCTTGGCCTCCTCGTCGGCGTCCTGGGTGGAGGCCACGAAGCGCTCGACCCGTTCCAGGTAGGACTGCTGGATCTCGAGCGCGGACATCTCCCGGCCGTTCGCGAGCCGGATGCGTCGCTTGCCCGTGATGTCGTGGCTGACCTCACGGATGGCCCGGATCGGGTTGTCGAGGGTGAGGTCGCGCATGACGGCCTGCTCCTCGAGCATGCGCAGCACGAGGTCCGTGGTGGCGACCTTCAGCCACGACGTGTACTCGCTCATGTTCGAGTCGCCGACGATGACGTGCAGCCGCCGGTAGCGCTCGGCGTCGGCGTGGGGCTCGTCACGGGTGTTGATGATCGGGCGTGACCGGGTGGTGGCGGACGACACGCCTTCCCAGATGTGCTCGGCGCGCTGGGCGAGGCTGAAGACCGCCCCCCGTGGGGTCTGCAGCACCTTGCCGGCGCCGGCGAACACCTGGCGGGTGACCAGGAACGGGATCAGCGCGTCGGCCAGCCGCTGGAACTCGCCGACACGGGCGACGAGGTAGTTCTCGTGGCAGCCGTAGGAGTTGCCGGCGGAGTCGGTGTTGTTCTTGAAGAGCGAGATGTCGCCGGCGATCCCCTCCTCGTGCAGCCGGCGCTCGGCCGCGGCCACGAGGTCCTCCAGGATCCGCTCCCCCGCCTTGTCGTGGGCGACGACCTGGTGGGGCGAGTCGCACTCGGGCGTGGCGTACTCCGGGTGGCTGCCCACGTCCAGGTAGAGGCGCGCCCCGTTCTCGAGGAAGACGTTCGACGAGCGGCCCCAGGACACGACGCGCCGGAACAGGTAGCGGGCCACCTCGTCCGGGCTGAGGCGTCGCTGGCCCCGGAACGTGCAGGTGACGCCGTACTCGTTCTCGATCCCGAAGATCCGTCGTCGCACGCACGCCTCGATCGTCGCCTGCTGACCTGCAGCCTCGCACACGAGGCTCTGCTTCGCTCGTCACCCGCCCGGCCGGCTGACGTGCGAGGACGGGTCAGGACTGGTCGGGCACCATCGCCGAGAGCTCCTCGTCGCCGATCCGGAAGAAGCGACGACGGGGACGGGTGCGGTCGAGACCGGACACCTCGAGGTCGCCGGCCGGCACGGCGCGGTTCGTGCCCTGGCGCAGCGCGCTGACGCCGAGGTCGACGGCCGCGGCGAGGTCCATGTCCGGCTCGTAGCCCTGCTCGAGCACCCCGGTCAGGTCCTCGGCCTCGCCACCGATCGCGACGAACCGGTGCTCGTCCACGATCGATCCGTCGTAGAGGATGTGGTAGAGCTCGAGCCCGTCCTCCGAGCCGTTCACCTGGGCGATGAGGAGCTCGACCTCGTAGGGCTTCTGCTCGCCCATGAAGATGGCGCCGAGCGCCTGTGAGTAGGCGTTCGCGAGCGACTTCGCGGTCACGTCGTCGCGGCCGTACTGGTAGCCCTTCACGTCGGCCAGCCGGATGCCGGCCACCCGCATCGACTCGAACTCGTTGTACTTGCCGACGGCGGCGAAGGCGATCCGGTCGTAGATCTCCGAGGTCTTGTACAGGGAGCGTGACGGGTTCTCGCCGATGAAGACCACGCCGTCGGCGTACTCGACGGCGAGCAGGGCGCGACCTCGCGCGATCCCCTTCCGGGCGTACTCCGCCCGGTCCTTCATCATCTGCTCGGGTGCGACGTAGAACGGTGCCGCCACGTCGGGACTCCTTCTGTGCTGTGCTGGGGCGCCCTGGCTGTGCGGTGCCGCGGCGCTGAAGGTCGGTGCTGGGCGGGGGTGGGAGGCCCGGGCGATCAGTCCTCGCCGCGGCGGCCCTGACGTTCCTCGCGTTCCTGTCGCTGCTCGACGATCGCCTGGACGTGTCCGGCGACCTCGTCGTCGTCGAGCTCCGCGTAGCCGTCGGCGTTGATGACGGCGACGATCGGGTAGATGCGGCGGATCAGGTCGGGTCCGCCCGTGGCCGAGTCCTGCTCGGCGGCCTCGAAGAGGGCGGTGACCGAGGTCCGGATCGCGCCGGACCGGTCGGCGCCGCGGTCGTAGAGGTGCTTGAGCGCGCCCCGCGCCGCCATCGATCCCGAACCGGTGGCCGCGAAGTCGGTGCTGCGGTAGCGGCCGCCGACCGGGTCGTACTCGAAGATCCGCCCGTCCGACGATGCGAGGTCGTAGCCCGCGAAGAGCGGCACGACGATCATTCCCTGCATCGCGAGCGGCAGGTTGCCACGGATCATGTGGGCGAGCCGGTTCGACTTCCCCTCCAGCGACAGATGCTCGCCCTCGACCTTCTCGTAGTGCTCGAGCTCGGTCGCGAAGATCTTCGCGAGCTCCATCGCGGGTCCGGCGACGCCGCTGATCGCGATCGCGGAGTACTCGTCGGCCGGGAAGACCTTGCGCATGTCCTGACGCGAGATGAAGTTGCCGGCCGTCGCTCGCCGGTCCCCGGCGATGATGACCCCGTCGGCGTAGGTGACGGCGAGGACCGTCGTGCCCTCCGGGACCTGCTCGACGAGGCGGCGCAGATCGCCGTCCGCGCCGCCGGGCAGCGCGTCGGGGACGGTGCGTCGCAGCATCTCGACGAAGGAGGAGCCCTGCGCGTCGAAGAGGGCCGGCATGAGCCCGGGCAGGTCGTGGTCTCGCGAGGGGCTGGGCATCGCGTCGGGTCCTTCCGGTCTCAGACGGCCCGATCCTAGGGTCTGCCCGCAGGCGGCGCACGGCAGGACCCGGACGCGACACGGTTTCCCGGAAGGAACGTGAAGGAAGCGGTCGGGGCGGCGTCGAACTGCACGGGAGCAACGAATACCCATCGGTATCGAGGTCGCTCCCGTGCAACGCTCCGTCCGTGGCGTGCTGGTCGCCGTGTGCAGCACCCTGCTCGTCCTGCCGGCGCTGCCCGCGCACGCCGACTTCCCGCAGGACCACCCGAACGACCCGCTGTTCGACGCCAGCGAGGAGTCCTGGCCGACGTGTCAGGTCGCCGCGACCGACCAGCAGTACCAGCTGTTCTCGTTCCTGCCGCGCTGTGCCCCGCAGGCGTCCGATCCCGAGGGAGCGTCCGGCATGTCGCTGGACACCGCCTGGCGGGACTTCACGACCGGCCGACCCGACACGGTCATCGCCTACGTCGAGGGCGGGATCAACTGGCACGAGGGCGGCGACGCGGCCCGTCGGATGGACTTCCACGAGAAGGTCTTCCTCAACCGTGGTGAGCTGCCCGCGCCGACGGCCGCGAACGGCTACCACGACAACGGCGACCCGTGGTTCAACGCGCTCGACTGGCCGGACACGCCGGATGCGAACGGCAACGGGATCGTCGACGCCGAGGATCTGATCGTCGCCTACTCCGACGGGGTGGACGACGACGGCAACGGCTACGTCGACGACATCTCCGGCTGGGACTTCTACGACGGCCAGAACGACCCCGCGTGGGTCGACGCGGAGTACACCCACGCGAACGCGCAGATGCGCGCCGCGGCCGCGACGACGGACAACGGCCTGCGGGAGGCCGGCGTCTGCCCGGACTGCACCCTGCTGCCGGTCAAGGCCGGCGCCGAGGCGCTCGACCGCACCGACGACCTGGCCCAGGCATGGCTGTACGCCGCCGACATGGGGGCCGACGTGATCGTGTCGGTGACCGCCGACCTCGGCTACTCCCCGTTCCTCGAGCGCGTCATCGAGCAGCTGCGCGACCGCGGCGTCGTGATCGTCGAGGCGTCGAACGACTTCGACTCCCAGGACCACCAGGGTGGGCAGTTCCACCCCTACGTGCTGCCCGGCAACGCGATGGTCGCGAACTCGATCGGGCTCGACAACGCCGAGGGTGCGGCGAACGCGGCGACGCTGAGCTACCGGGTCCGGTCCGGGTTCACGTCCTGGGGAACCCAGAACGTGTTCACCGTCGCCGCCCAGGGAGGGACCACCTCCGAGGCCACGCCGACCCTCGGCGGGGTCATGGCGATGGTCCTCTCCTACGGCAAGGACGCCGCCGAGCAGGGCCTGATCGACCACCCGCTCGACGGCCCCGAGGCGATCCAGGTCGTGCGGGCCGCCTCGTCGGACGTGTCGGATCCGGCGAACCCGTGGCCGAACCAGGACGGCTGGGACCTGCAGTACGGCTACGGCCGGCCCAACGTGCACACGGCGCTCCAGCTCATCCACGACGGGGCGATCCCGCCGGTCGCGATGATCACCGGGCCCCGCTGGTACACGCTCGTGGACCCGACCACCCCCGCGTCGCTGGAGGTCACCGGCGAGGTCCGTGCCGACCGATCGTCGGGCTACCGCTGGGAGCTGCAGTGGGCGCCCGGCCCGCAGCCGACCGCCGACGCGTGGCGGACCTTCGCGTCGGGAACCGGGACGACGGCGCGGACGGTGCAGGCCACCTTCGACACGGGGAGGATCCCGACCGAGCTGGCGACCCGGCCGCACGAGATCTCACAGACGAAGACCTACGAGACCGCCGAGCGCAACGCCGTGACCTTCCGTCTCGTGGTCACCGACGCCGAGGGGCGCCAGGGCATCGACCGTCGCGCCATCTACGCCCACCACGACCCCGACTGGCTGCCCGGCTTTCCGGTGCAGCTGGCCGAGGTCGGCGGCGACGCCCAGCCCGTGCTCGCCGACCTCGCCGGGCTCGGGCGGCTGCAGATCGTCGTCGCCGACACCGGCGGGATGGTGCACGCGCTGGACCCGTTCGCCGCGGGCGGCTGCCCTCGGGTGCACGGGCGGCTGTCGTGTGAGCTGCGCGGCTTCCCGGTGGCGCTCGACCCGGTGGCGACCGACGGGCCCACCCACGGCATCGACCCCGGACACGACCCGGCGCCGGCGCCGCCGGCCGTCGGCGACCTCGACGGTGACGGCGTCCCCGAGATCGTCATCACCTCCACCAGCGGGAAGGTGTACGCGTTCCATGCCGACGGCAGCCGGGTGGACGGCTTCCCGGTGACGCTCGACACGGATGTCACGAAGCCGGCCATCCCCCGGCCCGCCGAGCACTACGCCCGCCCGCCCGCGGTCGGCGCGTTCGCGTCGCCCGTCCTGTGGGACGTCGACGGCGACGGCGGGCTCGAGATCGTCCAGGCCGCCTGGGACGGCCACCTGCACGTGCTGACCGCCGACGGCACGGAGGCGCCCGGCTGGCCGGTGAAGGTCGAGCTCCCCGCGGACCACCAGCCCGGACCCGGCCGGTTCGTCGTGCAGGACGAGAAGCTCGAGGTGACCCCCGCGATCGCCGACCTCGACGGCGACGGCACCGCCGAGATCGTCGTCAAGACCCAGTACGGCGAGACCCGCGGCGCCGACCTGCAGCCGCTCGGCGCCGGCAACGTCATGGCCTACCACGCCGACGGCTCCCCGGTCGCGGGCTGGCCGGCGACGCTCGAGGCCGTGGCGATGTTCTACGGCTCGGCGCAGGAGTTCGTCACCGAGGGTGTCGCCGGCGTGTCCGTCGCCGACGTGGACGGCGACGGTGCGGACGAGGCGGTGACGAACCCGCTGTTCACCTGGCCGTCGGTGATCGACGGCGACGGGTCGGTCCAGCGGGTCTACGCGGGCAACGCCGGGATCGACCCGGGCTTCCTGCCCCGCCAGGACGCGTCGTCGGTCGGCGACGTGCTGCAGAACCTGCCCGGCGACACGGTGGTCGGCTTTACGACGACCGGGGCGTTCGGGACGGTCGACGGGCGGCTGACCTTCGCGCAGACCGGCTCGGGTGCTGCCTCGATCGCCTCCGGGCTGCTGCTGACCGGGGCGGGGCTACCCATCCTGGGGTTCGAGCGGGCCTTCGACGCGGCGTCGGGCGCGTCCCGGCCGGGCTTCCCGGCCACCTACCAGGGCCTCAACTTCCTCGGTGGACCGCTGTTCGCCGACGTGGACGGCGACGGCAACGCCGAGATCATCGACGGCGGCGACACCAACACCGTGCACGCCTACCGCTCCGACGGCTCGCAGGCCCCCGGGTTCCCGAAGTGGCACACCGGCTGGAACCTCTGGTCGCCGACCGTCGGCGACCTCGACGGCGACGGCCGCGTCGAGCTCGTCGCCGCCACCCGCGAGGGGCAGCTCTTCGTGTGGCGCACCGACGGCCGTGCCGACGCGAACGACCAGTGGTGGTCCTGGAACCACGACGACTGGAACACGGGCCGCTACGGGACCGACACGCGTCCGCCGGGTGTCGCACGCGACGCGCAGTGGCGCCCGGGCGACCGCGCGGTGACGTTCCTCTCCCCCGGCGACGACTGGTACGTCGGGGCGCCGGCGCAGGTGGTCGTGGACGCGCGCACCGGCAGCGGCCGTGGTGAGATCACGACCCTGCGTGCCGAGGACACGGACCTGTCCGCCGGTGCGCCGCTGTCGGTCGCGGTTCCCGCCGGGACGACGCGCGTGACGATCTGGTCGGTCGACGACGCCGGCCTGCGGTCCCGGCCGGTCGTGCTGGGTGCCGGGGCGCGGGGTGGCACGGCGTCCGCCGGCTCCCCCGCCGTTCCGGCGGGCGACACCGCGGCCGCCGGCGCGCCGCTGCCCACCACGGGTGGCGGGCTCGCGCTGCTCGGCCTGTCGCTGCTCGGCGCCGGCGGCGCGCTGCGCCGGCGCCGGCATCGCCTGTGATCCCTGCACGGGAAGTGCGCCCCCCTCGGGATACGTGCGGCGTTGTACCGACGTCAGCGGGATGACGCCGCACGCTTCTGACGGGGGACGCGCCCCTCGGGATACGTGCGGCGTTGTACCGACGTCAGCGGGATGACGCCGCACGCTTTCTGGGGGTCGGCTCGGGTCAGTCGGTCGAGAGGCGCCGGAACGCGGCCCAGCCGGCCGCCGCGGCGCCGGCCGCAGCCGCACCGGCGAGCGCCAGCCCGCCGACCGTGCGCCCGACGCGGACGGCCAGGCTCGGGGTCGGGCGCTCGAGCGAGAGCTGCGTCTCCGGATAGCCGCCGAGCGGTCCGTCGGGGCCGTGCTCGCGGGCGAGCTTCATGACCTCGGCGACGTGCAGCGCCCGGCGATTGGTGTCGCCCGCCTCGATCTGGGTCTTGCAGGAGAAGCCGTTCGCGATGATGACGCCGTCGGCGGCGGCGTCGCGGACGGCCGGCAGCAGCGCCTCGTCCCCGATGTCCATCGACATCTCGTACTTGCCGTCCTCGAAGCCCCAGGAGCCGGCCAGCCCACAGCACCCGCCGGTGACCTCCTCGACCTCGAGGCCCATGCGGTCGGCCAGCACCGACTGCTCGGGTCCCATCCCGCCGGTGGCCTTGTGGTGGCAGTGGCCCCACAGCAACGCCTCGCGGTCGAGGCGGGGCAGGTCGATGTCGTGCTCCTCGAAGAACTCGGCGAAGTGGTAGGCGTTGCCCGCCAGCCGCTGCGCGTCGTTGTCGTGCGGCAGCACGCCGGTGAGCTCGTCCTTGAAGACGGCGAGGCAGGACGGCTCGATCCCGACGACCGGTACGCCGGCGCGGATGTCATCGCGCAGCACGTCCAGGGTCCGCTTCAGGTAGCGCTCGGCCATGTCGAGGAAGCCGTAGTCGTAGAGCGGCCGTCCGCAGCACACGTGCGAGGTCGGCATCTCGACGCGCCAGCCGGCCTCCTCGAGCGCCTCGACGCAGGCGACGCCGACGTGGGTGTGCAGGAAGTTGTTGAACGTGTCGGGCCACAGGATGACCTTCGGCCCGGTCGGGTTCGTGGTGCCGCCGCGCCTGGCGAACCACTGCTGCAGGGACATCGGGGCGAACTCGGGGAGGCTGCGCTGCCGGTCGATCCCGCCGGCGAGCTTCGCCAGCCGCGACAGGCCCGGGGTCTGGGTCACGAGGTTCGCGAGCTCCGGGAACCGGTTGGCGACCCGCGCCGCCTGGTCGATGAACCCGAAGGCGTAGGCGTAGCGGGGGCGCCGGCGGGACGGGCTCTTGTAGTGGTGGTAGAGAAACTCGGCCTTGTAGGTGGGCATGTCGACGTTGACGGGGCAGTCGTTCGTGCAGCCCTTGCAGGCCAGGCACAGGTCGAGGGCGTCGAAGACCTCCTCGGACTCCCAGCCGTCGGTGATGACCTCGCCCTCGAGCATCTCGAAGAGCAGGCGCGCCCGGCCGCGCGTCGTGTGCTTCTCCTCCTGGGTGACCATGTAGCTCGGGCACATCACGTCGACGCCGTTGGGCGTCCGGCACTTGCCGACACCGACACAGCGGACCGTCGCGTGGGCGAAGTCCCCGCCGTCCTGCGCGTAGGCGAACTTCGTCGGCGGGCGGGGCGGGTTGTAGTCGACGCCGAGCTTGAGGTTCTCGTCCATCCGGTAGGGCTCGACGACCTTGCCCGGGTTCATCTTCCACTCGGGATCCCAGATGGCCTTGAACTCGCGCATGGCCTCGACGAGCTCAGGTCCGTACTGCTTCTCGAGGAGCTCGGCCCGCTGCTGGCCGTCGCCGTGCTCGCCGGAGAGCGACCCGCCGTAGGAGACGACGAGGTCGGCGGCTTCCTCCATGAACGCCCGGTAGCTCGCGATGCCCTTCGGGGTCCGCAGGTCGAACGAGATGCGGGAGTGGATGCAGCCCTGGCCGAGGTGGCCGTAGATGGCGCCCGCGTAGTCGTACTTCTCGTAGAGCTCCTTGAGATCCTGCAGGTACTCGCCGACGCGGTTCGGTGGAACGGCGGAGTCCTCCCAGCCCGGCCAGTGGTCCTTGCCGTCGGGCGGGAACGCGGTGGCGCCGAGGCCGCCCTCGCGGACCTGCCAGATCTTCTCGGTGTCGCCGCCGAGCTGCTCGGACTCGTACAGGGTGATGCGCTCGTCCTCGAGGCCCTGCTGCTCGCGGAGGTAGCGGACGAGCTCGCGGGCCTGCCGCTCGGCCTCGTCGCCGTCGTCGGCACCGAACTGGACGAGCAGCCAGGCGTTGCGACCGGGGTGGGGCAGCCGGTCGAGCCCGGCGGTGTGCATGTGCTCGAGCGACTCGTCCTCGAACAGCTGATGGTCGATCGCCTCGAGCCCGATGGGCTGGAACTGCATGATCTCGGGGATGTGGGATCCGGCCTGGCAGATGTCGTCGTAGGCGACGACCACGAGCGCCCGCTCGAGCAGTGCCGGGGTGAGCTTCAGGGTGACGGTCAGCGCGGTGGCGCAGGTGCCCTCCGTGCCGACCAGCGCGCGGGCGACGTTGAAGCCCTTCTCGGGCAGCAGCTCGTCGAGGTTGTAGCCCGACACCCGGCGGGGGACCTCCTCGACGCTGGCGTAGCGCTCCCGGATCAGGTCGGCGTAGCGGTCGCGCAGATCCTTCAGCTGCCGGTAGATCTCGGCCTTGCGGCCGCCCTCGGCCTGGATCCGGTCGTACTCCTCGTCGCTCGTCGGTCCGACCGTCATCCGCACGCCGTCGTAGGTGACGATCTCCATCGACTCGACGTTGTCGGAGGTGCGCGGGCCGGGGCCGTAGTGCTGCGCCTGGACCGAGTGGATCCCGCAGGAGTTGTTGCCGACGTTCCCGCCGATGGTGCAGTAGGCGTGGGAGGACGGGTCGGGGCCGAAGACGAGCCCGTGCTGGCCGGTGTGGATGTTCACGTGCTCGTTGATCGCGCCGGGCTCGACGGTGACGAGCCGGTTGTCGGTGTCGACCTCGCCCATCCCGCGCAGGTACTTCGAGTGGTCGATGACGACGGCGTAGTTGACGGTCTCCCCCGACAGGCTCGTGCCGCCGCCGCGGTTGAGGATCGGGGCGTGGTACTCGCGGCAGATCCGGTGGGTCGCGACGACGTCGTCGATGGTGCGGGGCAGCACGACGCCGATGGGGACCTGGCGGAAGTTCGACGAGTCGGTGGCGTAGAGGCCGAGCGTGGCCGTGTCGAAGCGGACCTCCCCCTCGAGATCGTCGGCGAGGGCCTCGAACAGGCCGTCGGCGTCGATGTCCGCCACCGACGACATCCCGGGCGCGTCAGCGTGAGCGGGGACCGTGACCTGCCGTCGAGTCGCGGGGGGTGGTGCGGCGTCGCTGGCCATCGATGCTCCTGCGGGTCGTGCGCGTGTCGGGTCGGGGACACCCGCCGGCGTGACATGGCGTGGGGGCGGGATGACGGCCCGCACTCGACGGTGGCAGGTCAGGCGTCGCATGTGACCGCCAACCGCTGGCCGGACGGACAGGAGAAGTCGCCGGCTTCGGTGACGGCCGACCGGCGGCCGGCGAGCGCTCAGTCCAGCAGCCCGTCCTCGATGAGCCGGTCGGCGACGATGCGCCGCTGGATCTCCGAGGTGCCCTCGAAGATCGTGGTCAGACGGGCGTCGCGCCAGTGGCGCTGCACCGGGAAGTCGTAGGTGTAGCCGTTGCCGCCGTGGACCTGCATGGCGTCGCGGGTGATCTGCTCGGCCGCCTCGGTGGCGAAGAGCTTCGCCATGGCCGCCGTCCGGGCGACCGGCTCGCCGCGGTCGATCGCGCGGGCGGCCTGATGGGTGAGCGCCCGGGCGGCCTCCAGACGGGTGGCGCTGTCGGCGAGCAGGAACCGGATGGCCTGGAAGTCGGCCAGCTCCCGGTCGAACTGCTCGCGGTCGGTGGCGTAGCCGAGCGCGTCCTCCAGCCCTCCCCGTGCGAGCCCGAGGGCCCGGGCGGCCGTGTAGACGCGCTTGCGGTCCAGGCCGGCCATGATCCCGTAGAACGCCTCGCCCCGCTCGCCCAGCAGCGCGTCGGACGGCAGCTCGAGCCCGTCGAAGGCCAGCTTCCACGTCGTGATTCCGTGGTACCCGATCTTGTCGACGGGCTCGCCGGACAGGCCATCCGGGAAGCGGCCTCGCTCCTTGGCGACGAGGAACGCCGAGATACCGCGGTGGGTGGCGTCCTCGGGCGGATCGTCGGTGCGGGCGAACAGGAGGATCGCGTCCGCCCGGCGTGCGAAGCCGCACCATTTCTTCGTACCGTTCACGACCCAGCCGTCGGCGGTCTGCTCGGCGCGGCAGTCGAGGTTGGCGACGTTGGAGCCCGCGCGTTCCTCCGACAGCGCGAACGCGCAGACGAGGTCGCCGGCCGCGATCCGCGGGAGGTAGCGCTCGCGCTCCTCGTCGGTGGTGAGGTGGTCGTCGAGGATCGCGTTGCCGCGCCCGACGATGCTCGCGACGCTCATCCAGGCGCGTGACAGCTCCTCGATCACGAGGCTGTAGCCGAGCATGCTCAGGCCCATGCCGCCGTGCTCCTTCGGGATGGTCGCCCCGAAGTAGCCGCTCCGTGCCAGCTCGTCGATCAGGGCGTCGGGGACGTCCTCGGCGCGGCGGTCGTGCTCGTTGGCTGCCGGCAGGACCCGTTCGGTCGCGAAGGCCCGGGTCTCCGCCTGGACGGTGCGCAGGTCGTCATCGAGGTGCATCATGGGCGGTCCGTGCCTTCCCCTGGGCTCGGATCGGTCATACCGCGCGCGTGGGAGCGCTGCGTGCCGTTCCCCCGGACGCCCGCACGGCCCGCGTTCCCCGCGCCCCGTCCGGCCGGTCCAGCGGCCGCCCGGCGCCGTTGTCCCAACGCACGCGTGCTCGTGTTGTGGTGTCGCACCAGTCGGCCGGTGCCGACAGCAACCGGGACCCCGTCGCGGACGAGGATGGGGGTGATGGTCGCGTCGCAGGACAGCTGATCGACCAGCCTCCCGGTCAGGGTGGGAGCGGTCTCGCACAGCCGCACGAGCGCCTCGCCACGCCGGCGGGCCCGGCCCTGGCCCGCCACCACCCTCACCGCATCCTCGTCGGCCAGGTCGGTGTCGGAGGGCAGCCCGCCGCCGGGTCCTGGCCCGGCCGCTCACGCAGCTCACGGTCGATGACCGCGTCCAGCTCCGCCAGCCCCTCACGGCGCAGGCTCGTCGACGCCAGCACGATCCGGCGGACCTGGCCCCACGACAGCCGGCCTTCGGCGAAATGGACCGCCGTGACCGGCAGCCGACGCAGCCGGTCCGCGGCGGTGATCAGCATGCGCCGGTCCGCTCGGGTCCAGGACGTGTGCAGCCCGAGCAGCGCCTCGACCCCGACCGGCTCCGGATCCAGGGTCCCGTCGTCTATCTGCTGCATCAGCCCGATCACGACCTGGGCGATTTGGCGGTCCACCGACCCCAAGGTGTGCACGGCCGCCAGCACGGCCTCGACAGTCCGGAGCTGTGGGAGCGCCGTAACGCGCCCGTAGCGCAGGGATGACAGGCTCCGTCCGACGGTGATCGCGGCGACGGAGGGCGTGTGGAGGTCCCGGACGACTCCCTGCCGAACCCGTCGGCGCGGATCAGGCAGAGGCTCGCGCCGCCGCTCGCGGCCGGCACGCTCACGCTCACGCTCACGCTGCTCGGCGTGACGTTGGCGACCAGCTTCATCGCCCATCGGCCGATGCCTCTCGGCGACGCCATGTGGCTCGCCCACCCCGTCATCTTCGCCATCGTCGGCGCGATCATCCTTCGCAAACTCCCCGCACATCCGATCGGGTGGATGTTCCTCGGCGTCGGTGTCTTCGGCGGCCTGAGCGACGCAGGGGCGACGTACGCCTACCTCGGGACGATGCGGGACCTACCGTGGTCAGCCGTCGCCGCGTGGGTCGGACTCTGGGCCTGGCTACCGCCCATGGGGCTCCTCGCCTTGGCGTTCAGCCGGTTCCCCGACGGCCGCCCTGCGGGACGGTTCTCCGGTCTCGTCGGGACGAGCGCGTTCTGGTTGTCGATCCTGATGACGTTCCTCTACGGCGTCGGGTTCTGGGCGTACCGGTCGCCGGCCCTCGCCGTCGACGGCGCCGACGAGCGCATCAGTGCCCCGGTGCTCACGGTGGCCAACGCCCTCGTGCCGGTGTTCCTGCTGGGGGCGGTCGTCGTGATGAGCGCGCTGTTCCTGCGGTTCCATCGCTCACGCGGCGTCGAACGACAGCAGCTGAAGTGGCTGGGTCTCGTGATCCTGGTCACCGTCCCGAGCATCCTCATCAGCCTGATCCTCCCGGCGAACCAGCTCGTCGCCGTGCTCTCCGACATCCTCGGCACGCCCCTGTGGCTGGCCGTCGGCGTCGGTCTGGGGGTCCTGCGCTACCGGCTCTACGACATAGACCGGATCGTCTCCCGGACGCTGTCGTACGCGCTGGTGACCACGGCGCTGCTGGGGATGTACTCGACGGTGGTCCTCGCGGCGAGCGCCGGGGTCGGCTCGAAGGGGGCACCGTCCTGGGCCGTGGCGGCCGCGACCCTGGCGGCCGCGGGGCTGTTCCGACCGGTCCGGGGGCGCGTGCAGACGCTCGTGGACCGACGGTTCAACCGGACGAGGTTCGACGCCGCCCGCGCCACCCAGGTGTTCGCCCAGCAGCTGCGGAGCGACATCGACCTGCAGGATGTGACGTCTCGGCTGGCCGGGGTGGTCGCCGAGACGTTGGAACCGGCCCATCTGTCCCTGTGGCTGTCGGGCAACCGGCGAGACAACGGTGCTTACGGCGCGAGCAGCTCCCAGACGCCCTCGTAGTCGATGACGTGGTCGTCACGGTTGACGATCAGGTCGTTGCGCCCCATGAGGAACCCGCGCCCCGTGACGCTCGCGCGGACGGCGTCGCGGCCGCCGGCGACGGTGGGCCCGACGACCCGCCCCGTCATCGTGCTCCCGGTCGGTGAGGTCGTCACGAGCTCGTCGCCGACGTTCGACCCGCCCGTCCTCGGCAAGGACGGCCAGGCGCGCCGCCGTGCCCGTGCCCGTCGGACAGCTGCAGATGACGCCCGGGTGGACGTAGGTCGCCGACGGCGAGTGCAATGCGCCCTCGTCGTCCTCCTCGATCGGGCCGGCGAACGCGACGAACGACAGATTGCCGGTGTCGCCGAACTCAGGATGACGCAGGTTGAGCTGCGGCGTGGCCACGAGGCACAGCTCGTGCGCGAACCCGGCCAGCGCCGGCGCCTCGATGGCGCTCAGCGCCAGGCCCAGGGACTCGGCGTCGACCACGGCGTAGTAGCACCCCGACCAGACGAGGTCGAAGGTGACGCGCCCGAACTCGGGCAGCTCGACCGTCCGGTTGCGCTCGACGACGTAGGCCGGATCGCAGTTGACGGTCACGCTGGACACGTGTTCGCCGTCGTGCTCGGCGGTCGCCTCCACGAGGCCGACCGGTGCCTCGAGCAGCACGCGCTGCTCCCCCGGCTCCTCCATCGGGATCCGGCCCGACTCCAGCAGGGCCGTGACGACGCAGATCGAGTTGGAGCCCGAGAAGTGCGGGTAGCCCATCGCTTCCATGATGATGTACCCGGCCTGGGCGTCGGGCAGGGATGGCTCGACGATGAGGTTCGCGCACATGCGAGGCTCGCCGTAGGGCGGGTAGAGCAGGAGCTGGCGCAGGCCGTCCCCCCGGGTGGCGAGCCAGTCCCGCTTCGCGAGCACCGTGTCGCCAGGCACGTCAGCGGCCCCGGACAGCACGACCCGGCTGACGTCGCCGCCGTAGTGGGTGTCGAGAAGCTCCAGGGTGCGGCGGTCGTCAGTGGGCATGGGGCGCTCCGTACTCGTCCCACTTCGCGTCGGGGACGACGACGAGCTTTCCGACGAAGCCCTTGCTCATGAAGTCGCGCTGGGCCTCGTGGAAGTTGCTGAGCTTGTAGGTGCCGGCGAGCAGGGCATCCAGCCGGCCCTCCTCGATGTAGCGGACGAGGCGGGCGAAGGCGGCCCGGGTGCCCTGCGAGGAGCCGTGGAGCTCGAGATGCTTGAGGTACATCGTGCGCAGGTCGAGCTGCACCACCGGACCGCCGATCGCGCCGGCGGTCGTGTAGCGGCCCTCGGGACGCAGCACCCGCAGCAGGTCGTTGAACATGTCGCCGGCCACGAGGTCGGCGACCACGTCGACGGGCTCGCCGCCGAACACCTCCTCGACCTGGCCGATCAGGTCACCCTGGTCGCGGAGGACGACGTCCTCGGCACCGATCTCCTTCATCGCGTCGGCCTTCCCCGAGCTCGTGACCGCGTAGGGGATGGCGCCCCGTGCGCGACACAGCTGGATGAGGCCGGAACCGACCCCGCCGGACGCGCCGGTGATCAGCACCCGCTCCCCTGCCGCGACCCGGGCCCGGTCGAGCATGTGCTCGCCGGTGAGGTAGGCACAGCAGAACGTCGCGAGCTCGGCGTCGTCCATGTCGGTGTCGACCGGGTGGGCGTGGTCGGCCGGCACGGCCTGGTACTCGGCGTACCCACCGTCGCGGCCGTGACCCATGTAGTCGATGTCGGCGAGGCTGTCGTCCTGGCGGTTGTAGATGGAGAAGTCCACCATCACCCGCTGGCCGACGCGGTCCTGCGGCACGCCCGTGCCCACGGCCACGATGTGCCCGACGGTGTCGGCGCCCTGGATGCGGGGAAACTCCAGGGTCGAACGGCCGCGGCGCCAGGTCGAGACGGCGCCGGGATCCTCCTCGAGGCCATAGGCGCCCTCACGGACCCACACGTCGGTGTTGTTCATGCCGCAGGCGCTGACCTCGACGAGCACCTCGCCGGCGGGCACGTCCGGGACCGCCACGTCCTCGCGATACTCGAGCTTGTCCAGCCCGCCGTGTCCGGTCAGGAGCACGGCCTTCATCGTGTCGGGGACCATGAGGTCTCCTCGTGTCGCTGCTGAGGGGTTCGCCGACGCATGCAAGCAGACGCGCTCCGGGCGTGAGCCGGATCGGGCTGGACGCCTCACCACCGGGCGCGGGGCCGTGCGGCCGCGGGACCGACGCTCGGGTTGGCGCCCGTTCGCCGTAGTGTGATGGACACGAACACGTCCGGAGGGGCGAAGGAGAGCACCACGATGCACGACTGGGCTGAGCGAGCCGAGCGGTGGCAGGGAATTCGCACCGAGTGGCTGACCGTGAACCACCTCCCCGTCCACACCCTGCGAGCCGACGGGCCTGACGACGGCACGCCGATCGTGCTGGTGCACGGGCTCGGCGGCTCGGCGACCAACTGGCTGGAGGTCATGCCGGCACTGGCGCGTCGCGGCCCCGTGCTGGCGATGGATCTGCCCGGCTTCGGGATGACCGCCCCGCCCCGCCCGTCGGCGGCGGCGGTGCGCCCCAACGCCCGGTTCATCTCGGCGCTGTGCCGCGAGGTCGGCTGGGACCGGGTCGTGCTGATGGGCAACTCCATGGGCGGCATGATCGCCGTCCTCGTGGCGGGGCACCGACAGGACCTGGTCGAGTCGCTCGTGCTGGTGAACCCGGGACTGCCCGCGCCCTTGCGCGCCGCGCTGGAGGTGCCGGTCACCGCGCTGGCCGTGTTCGCCCCGTTCGTCCTACCGGGCCTCGGGTCACGCCTGATGAAGGCCCGCCTGAACCGGCTGTCGGCCGAGGACCTCTTCCGTGAGACGATGAACCTGGTCACCGCCGACCGCAGTCGCGTGTCCGAGGAGCTGAAGCAGGTCGGGCTCGACAACACCCGCCGCGGGAAGGAGCTCGACTGGCGACCGGCCTCGTTCGGACACGCGGCCGAGTCGCTCATGTCCCTGCTGATCGGCCCGTCACGACGGGTGGCGCACCGTTCCCTCGATGCGATCACGGCGCCCACCCTGCTGCTGTGGGGCGACAAGGACCGGCTCGTCGGTGAGCCGGTCGTGGACGGCGTGGCGCAGCGCCGCCCCGACTGGCACGTCCACGTCTGGGAGGACGTGGGCCACGTTCCGATGATGGAGGTGCCGGAGCGGTTCAGCGCCGTCGTGACCGACTGGCTGGATCAGTCGCAGCCGGTACCTGCCTGAGTCCGGTCCGCATCCGACGGGCCGGGCCGGCGGATCACTCGCTGCCGACCGGCCGCCGAGGCCGGGGCGGGTGGATCTTGAGCAGCGGGGCGAAACGGGCGAGTGTCGGGCTACCCCATCCGACTGAAGGCGACCCGTGCCTGTCGATGTTCCCTCCCGCAGCGTTGCCGTCGCACCACCGCCGTCCCGTCCGGGTCGCCCCGACGCGACCCCGCCGACGGGTCCGTTCGCTCGCCTGTGGGCGAGCCGCCGCTACGGGGTCGCGACAGCCATCGGCATGGTCGCCGCGGTGGGGCTGGTGTCGGCCTGGCTGACCCCGCGAGGTCCGCTGACCCCGCTACAGGTGGCGGCCACCCTGGTCGTGATGCTGGCCGTGGGTGTCGCCGCGGGCCTGTCCTCGGGGAGCCGATGGATGTTCGTGGTGGCACCGCTGGCCTACGTCCTGACGTTCGAGCTCGGCCGGATCGGGGCGCAGGGGGCGACGGTCGACGGCCTGCACCTCACCTCCATGTACGGGCTGATCGCGTTCGTCGCGGGCCGTGGGGCCCATGGACTGATCGTGGTACCGCCGCTGCTGCTCGGCGTGGGTGCGGGTGTCTGGTTGGCCCACCGGTCGGGGCATCCGACCGCGGCCGCACCCGGACTGCCCGGCAAGGTGGTGACCGTGCTCACGACGGCACTCGTGCTCTGGCTCGGCGTGTCCCTGGTCCTGCCCGGCACGACCGCCGCGATCCTCGGCCCTGACGGGCAGCGGCTGGAGGGCAGCGTCGCCGAGCTGGCCACGGTCCGGATCGGTGGGGTCGATCAGGTCATCATGCTGCGCGGGCGTTCGGCACAGAACCCGGTGCTGCTGCACCTGGCCGGGGGGCCGGGCGGTACCGATCTCGGGGCGATGCGCGACGACACCGGCCTCGAGTCCGACTTCGTCGTGGCCACCTGGGAGCAGCGTGGAACCGGCAAGTCCTACGCGACCTCGATCGAACCGGTCGGGGATCTCACCCTCGAGCAGGCGATCACCGACACCCTCGAGGTCACCGACTATCTGCGGGAGCGGTTCGCACAGGACAGGATCTACCTCGCGGCCAACTCCTGGGGGACGATCCCGGCTGTGTTCGCCGTCCAGCGGCAGCCCGAACGCTTCCACGCCTACATCGGGACCGGACAGATGGTGAACAACCGGCTCACCGACCAGATGTTCTACGACGACACGCTCGCGTGGGCGCAGAAGACCGGCAACACCGGCCTGGTCGACCGCCTCCGAGCGATCGGTCCGCCGCCCTACGAGGACCTGCTGAACTACGAGTACACGGTCAGCTACGAGCACGACTGGAACGCCTACCCGGGCGTGCGTGACCTGTCCGAGATGCCGTTCAACACGTTCGTGCGCGAGAACAGCCTGCTCGACCGCATCAACGCCCTGCGCGGCCTGCTCGACGTGAACGTCTTCGTCTATCCGCAGCTGCAGGACTACGACTTCCGCCGCGACGCGGCCCGGCTCGAACGTCCCCGTCTACATGGTGACCGGCCGGTACGAGGCGCGCGGCCGCGCGGTGCTCGCCGACGACTGGTTCGCCCGGCTCGACGCACCGTCCAAGGAGCGCATCGTCTTCACCGACTCCGCCCACCGGCCCTCCTTCGAGCAGCCCGCCGACTTCGCCGCCCTGATGCGCCGCGTCGTCGACGAGACGACCGTCAGCGAGGACGCGCACACCTGATCGCACGAACCATCCCGCCCCGGCGGGCGGACAGGAGCACGCCATGCACCCGATCGAGATCGAACACGTCACGAAACGGTACGGCGCCAACACGGTCGTCGACGACCTCTCGTTCCGCGTGGAGCCGGGCCGGGTCACCGGCTTCCTCGGCCCCAACGGGGCGGGCAAGTCGACGCTGATGAAGATCCTGCTGGATCTGGCCGCCGCCAACGAGGGGACCGCGACCTTCGGTGGACGCCGGTACCGGTCGTTTTCCGACCCGGCGGGGACGGTGGGGGTCGTGCTCGAACCCAACGCGTTCCATCCGACGCGCACCGGCCGCAACCACCTGCGCATCCTCGCGGACGTCGCCGGGGTGCCCCCGACGCGGGTCGACGAGATGCTGCGGCTGGTCGGTCTCGCGGACGCCGCCGACCGCGCGGTCCGCGCCTACTCGCTGGGGATGCGTCAGCGCCTGGGTATCGCTGCAGCGCTGCTCGGTGACCCGGCCGTGCTCGTGCTCGACGAGCCCGGCAACGGCCTGGATCCCCAGGGCATCCGCTGGCTCCGCGACCTGCTCCGGTTGCGAGCGGCCAACGGCAACACGGTGTTCGTGTCGAGCCATCTGCTGGCCGAGGTCGAACATCTGGCCGACGAGGTCGTGGTCATCAACCGCGGCCGGCTCGTCGTCGCTGGACCGATCGCCGACCTGCAGCAGGCCGCCACGACGGTGCGGACCCCGCAGCCAGAGCGGCTTTCGGGGGTGCTCGCGGGCGCCGGTGCGACCGTGACCGCCCACGACGGGGCGCTGGAGGTCCGCGGCCTTCCCATCGAGCAGATCGGCGACCTGGCCATGGCTGCCGGGATCGGCCTGCACGAGCTGTCGCCCCGAGCGGGATCGCTCGAGGATCTGTTCCTTGACTGGACGCACGATGAGCAGCCGGCCCGCGATGGCCGTGCGGAGGTGAAGTCCCGATGACCTGGTTGAGACTGCTTCGAGCAGAGCTTCGCAAGCTCACCACGACCCGGATGCCATGGGGGTTCGTGGCGGCGCTGGTCGTGATCGCCGCGATCAACGGTGTCGCGATCGTGCTGGGCACGGACATGGACGGCAGCAAGTCCTTCATCGCCACGATGAACGACCAGCGGGAGCTGCTGGCGTTCGGAACCAACGCCCTGCTCGGCGCCGGACTGTTCGGCGCGATCGCGGTTGCGCGCGAATACGGGCACAACACCGTGGTCCCGACGTTCCTCGCGGCGCCGCGGCGGCATGTGACCATGCTCGCCCAGTTCACCGCCGTGCTGATCGGCGGGGCCCTGCTGTCCATGGTCGGTCAGCTGCTCGTGGTCGGCGCCGCTGCCGCCTCGCTGCCGTTCACCGACTACGGGTTCCTGCTCTCGGCCGGCACGGTCGTCCGTCTGGTCGCCACCGCGGCCCTCGCCGGCGCGGCCGGCGCCACCCTCGGAGCCGGGGTCGGCGCCGTCGTCCGCAACCCCGGCGGTGCCGTGGCGGCAGCAGGGCTGCTGCTGTTCATCATCCCGCCGCTGATCCCTCAGCTGGCCAGCGGCACCGCCGACTGGATGCCTGCCACCCTGCTCGGCACGGTCGGCGGCGTGTCGGACGGCCCGGCCCTCGTGGCCGCCCTGGCGGCGTTGCTCGTCTGGGCGGCCATTCCGGCGGCCATCGGCGTGGCCATCGTCCAGAGACGCGACGTCGTGTGAGCAGCCTGGGCGTCCTCGAGGTGGGTGCCTGAGCTGGGGCCTGCCAGCGGAACCGCTGTCATCGACGGTGCGTTTGCCTCGAGGGGCCCGAACGTGTGAGCGTGAGGTGCTCTCTCGCAGCGGTTCCCCTGATGGATCGCTCGTCACGGACCGCTGCCGGTAGACCGCCGCGCATGGACCGCTGCCCATGAACCGTTCCCCGTGACCCGGTCATCCCGCCGCCCTGCTCACGCGGCCGGGCTGGCCGTGCTCGTCCTGGTGCTCGTCCTGGTGCCGGCGGCGGGGGCGTTCGCGCATGCGTCGTTCGTCTCGGCCACGCCGTCGCCCGGCGCGGGTATGCCGCAGGGTCCCGACCAGGTCGTGATGCGGTTCTCGGAGCCGCTGGTACGCGGACCATCGCGGATCCGGGTGCTCGACCCGACCGGCGAGGACGTCACGAAGGGCGACACCAAGCCGGTGGAGGGCGACGCGAAGGCGATGCGCCGCGCGCTGCAGATCCTCCCGCCCGGCGTCTACACGGTGCGGTGGACGACCGTCTCCCCGCTCGACGGACACACGCTCAAGGGCAGCTACAAGTTCGCGGTCGGGGCGACCACGGTCGGTGACGCGACGCTGCAGGCCGGGCCGATCGACTCCGAAGGGTGGCTCGGGCTGGCGGGACGGTATGCCGCACTGGCCGGGCTGGCGCTGTGGATCGGGTTCGCGCTGCTGGATCCGCTGCTCGCCGGTCGTGACCTGGCCGGCCGGGCCCGCCGGCAGGTTCCACGCTGGGCACCGGCAGCCGTCGCCGTCGGCACGCTCGCGGCGCTGGTCTCCACCGCGCTCGTGTCCACCGGGAGCCTGTCCGGGCTGTCAGCGATCAGCTACGGCAGCCGCTCGGGCCTGCTGCGGCTTGCCTCGGCCGGCACCGCGCTCGTCGGTGTCCTGGCGGCCCGTCACCGCTCGGCCTCGCTGGGGCTGGCGACCACGGCGGTGGTGCTCGACGCCGCCGCCGGGCACGCCGGCGCGTCCGCCACGCCGGCCGTGGCCATCCCGATGTTCGCGGTCCACCTCGCGGCCGTCGGTGTGTGGAGCGCGGCGATCACGGCCGGGCTGGCCTCGTCCGGGCGGGTCCGCGAGGCACTGACGGCCGTCGCCCCGGCGGCGATCGCGGCCGGCGTCGCGGTCGCGCTGACCGGTGTCGGCGCCGCGACGCTGGAGCTGACCGGGTTCTCGGACCTGCTCGACACGTCCTACGGCACGATCGTGACCGCGAAGATCGTTGGGATCGTGCTGGTGGCCGGTCTCGGCGCCGCCCATCATCTGCGTCGCCGTCGCGGTGACGACGCGCCGCCACGGTTGCGACGTCCCCTCGCCGGAGAGCTGCTCTCGATCGTCGTCGTGCTCGGACTGGCCACCACGCTGGTCGGCTTCCCGAACCCCCCCAGCGACCTGCAGGACGACGACACCGGCGGTGGGGTCCAATCCGCGCTGGACACGGCCGCGGCCCGGCCCGCACTCTCCGTGGCCCAGGCCTCCGGGCCCTTCGTCGTCGGGCTCACCCTCGACCCGCCGACGCCGGGGCGGGTCGGGGTTCTCGTCCAGCTCCTCGGCCTCGAGGCCGGCGACGCCCCCCGCGACGCCACGTTCAGCGCGACCGGCCCTGACGGCGGCCACGAAGAGGTCGACCTGCAGGAGTGCGGGCCGGCCTGCTTCAACGGCGAGGCCACCCTGAAGGGGCACGGCGACTGGACCCTCGAGGCGTCCGTGACCACCAACCGCGGTGACGCAACCCTGTCCACCACCGTCCCCCTGCCCGCTGCGGACGGCACGCGCACGTTCGCGGCCATGCTCGACGCCATGAACCAGGCGCGTTCCACCCGGGTCCACGAAACCCTGCAGGTCGCCGAGACGGCCGCCCCGATCGTCTCCGAGTACGCGTTCGCCGCCCCCGACGAGATGCGCTGGAAGGTCGTCTCGGGCGGCTCGACCCGCATCGCGCTCGGCGACACCGGCTACATCACCACCGGTGGCGACGACGAGGGCTGGAAGACCTACGACTGGCCCGGCAACGGATTCAGCTGGCCGTCGGGGTTCTACCGGAGCTTCTTCGCCGGCGCGCGTGCGTTCCGGATCGTCGGCCACGACACCGTCGACGGGCGTGCCGCCGACGTGCTCACCATGGTCCAGCCCGACTACCCCGCCTGGTACCGCGTGTGGATCGACGCTGACAGCCACCGCATCCTCGAGCTGCAGATGCGGGCGACCCAGCACATCATGAACCAGACCTACGGTCACTACGACGAGCCGGTCGACATCCAGCCGCCGGTCGCCGCCGCCCCGGCCGATGGGGGCCACGGCAGCTGACTGCGGAACAGGGGCTTCCGAGGCCGTTCGTGGATTGACCGTACGCCTGCCACCGGAGTAGCCGAGCTGGCCACGTGTCGCGACGGCCACCACGCCCCTGTTCGGCCCGTGTCGTGGCCCGCGAGACGGTCGCGTAGGTTGATCGACCCATGATGTCGGTGCACGTGGAGGCCGCATGTCCGCATGTCCGATCGTGACGCCGTGGTGACCGGTGAGCAGTGGCTCGGTCCGACGCAGTCGCGGATGCGTGCGCTGGTCGATGAGCTCGGCCTCGAATCGTCTACGGACGCCCGGGCGCGCCGGTGAGCGCCCGGGCCGAGACCGCCGTCGTCCTGCGTGGTGGAACCGTGTGGATGGGCTCCCGGCCCGAGCCACGCGGGGACTGGCTGGTCATCGTCGGCGACCGGGTGACCGACGTCGGGACGGGACCGGCCCCGGTCGTCGCGGACGCGACGCATATCGATCTCGCAGGGGGTCACGTCCTTCCGGGCCTCGTCGACATCCACAGCCACCTGACCGTCGCCGCATGGTCGGCCGTCGCGCTCGATGCGTCGGCGTGGCGGACGTCCGGTGAGGCACTTGCGGCCGTGCGACGTCGCGCTGCCGCACTTCCAGAGGACGCCTGGGTTCTCGGCACGGGCCTGGACCTCGATGTCTGGTCGGGGCCGGCCCCGACGGCCGAGGCGCTGGCCGAGGCGGCCGGTGGTCGCCCCGTCCTCGTCGTGGACGTGACGCTGCACCGGGGCCTCGCCTCGCCGGCTGCCATGGACCGTGGCGGCGTGCTCAGCCCGGGGGCGGTCCCGCCACACGACGTGTCGCGACACCGCGGCCACCCGACGGGCCGGGTCTGGGAGGCGGCCATGGGGCGTTGCTGGCGGCGGGCGGTCGCGGACCTCGCAGCGGCGGGGGTGGATCTCGATGCACTGGTGGCCGAAGAGGCCCAGCGTCACCTGGACCTCGGACTGGTGCGGATCCACGAGCCCGGCATCCGCGTCGACGGTGCGGACGTGCTGGCCCGGTGCGCGACACCGCTGCGACGGTCGTGGTCGCCCTCGCTGGCCGGGCAGGTGGTCGGTGAGCCGGGCGAGCCGGGCGGAGACGCACCGGCCTCGACGAAGGTCTGGCTGGACGCAGCGCATCGGTGCGCCGTCCGGGCGCCAGCCGCGATGGTCGTGCGAGCAGGGATCTTCGGGCTGGTCGACGGCATGCGACGCCGGGATCGAGCCGCGGTCCGCGAGCTGCTCGGCTCGCCGGTCCGGATCGACGATCGCACGCGGGTGCTGCTCGACCATCGGCGCGCGACCGACGGTGATCTCGTGGCGGCGCTCGAGGACGCCACGGAGGACGGGCACCGTCTGCGCCTGCACGCGCTCGGCAACGCCGCCGTCGTGCAGGCGACGACCGTCGCGCAGCGGTTGGGGTTCCCACCGCTGGTCGTCGAACATGCGGTCATCGGTGATCCGGCGGCGTGTGCGGCACTTGCGGCCGCCGGCGCGTTCGTGGCCACGCAACCGGCCTTCGTGGACGGCTTCGGCAGGCTGCTGCGAGGCCAGGGCGTCGAGCGCCACCTGATCGCTCTTCCACTGCGCAGCCTCCGCGACGCGGGTGCTGGCCTCGTCCTCTCCAGCGACCATCCGTGCGGACCACTCGACCCGCTGCGGATCCTCCGCGCCGCCGTCGAACGTCGGGATCTCGCAGGCAGGGTCCTCGACGCGGACGAGGCCCTCGACCTCGACATCGCGATCGCCGCGATGACGGTCGACGCCCACGCCGCGCTGGGTCGCACGCCCACCGACGTCGACCCCCACCCGGGGCAGATCGTCGACGGGGCGCTCGCCGACCTGACCGAGCTCGACGGCCCACCGCTCGCCCCGTCGACGAGGGTTCGTCGCACCTGGGTGGGCGGTGAGGTCGTCGCCGAGCCACCCCGATCCCCCTCGCCGGACGTGCCATGGGCCTGACCTTCCGCACCGACGCGGCGGCGCTCGGACTGCACGCCGCCGGGGTGGCGGAGCTCACCGCCGCGGCCCGCGGCAGGCGCCGTGTGTTCGTGTGTCAGTGGCGGCTAGCGGTCCAGAGGGCGGCGACGAGGAAGATCATCCCGAGGGTGACGATGAGCGTGCGTGGATCGGTCGTGTCGGCGAGCACGCCGGCCGTGACACCGCCGATCACCTGCGCGAGAGCGGCCAGGGTCCCAATACCTCCGTAGACACGTCCGAGCAGCCGGTCCGGGGTGAGGTTCTGGAGGCGCGCGTCGCCCCACACGTCGAACGGTCCCCAGGCAATGCCCCAGACCACCCAGGAGGCAGCGAGGACCCGCCAGTCGGAGCCGGCTGCGCCGGCCGCGCAGGCGACGCCGGCGACCAGGAGAGTTCGGGTCGCCAGGGTGGGCACGCTGACCTGCCAGGCGATGACGCCTGCGGCGAGCAGGCCGAGGATGGCGCCGACCGAGTAGCCGGCAAGGGCGATGCCGTAGGCGCCCGCAGGGGCGCCGGGGAGCTCGTCGAGCCAGACGACGGCGACGGTCAGCAGGGCGGTCACCACGCCGGCGGACAGTGCGGTCATCGCCGCGATCACGCGCAGGTCGGCGTGACGGCGCACGTGCCGCACGCCCTCGCGTCCGTCCGTCAGGCTCGCCGCCACGGCCCTTCGGGCGGCCGCGGCCCAACCCGCACGTGGCTTCGCCTGACCTGCACCTGCGACCGGGGCCAGGGTGGGTGGCAGCAGCACGAGCGCGGCGACGTAGGAGCCGACGTCGACGGCGACGGCGACCTCGGCCCCGACCGCCCCGACGAGCAGGCCGCCCGCGCTCAGCCCGACCACGCCCGACAGGGCACGCGCAACCTTGCGGATGGTCGCCACCTGCTGCGCCTGATCGTCGGCGCCCTCACGGATCGCTGCCTCGCCGGATGGGTTGTCGACCGTGCCGACGAACGCCGTGAGCACCAGACACGCGGCTAGCGCGCCGTCGGCTCGTGCCAGCAGGCCGAGGGTCAGCAGCCCACCGCGAATGGCGAAGGTGGCGCGCAGGACCTTGATGCGGTCGAGCCGGTCGGCCAGCAGCCCGCCGATCGGGCGCCCGACGACACCGGCCGCGCGCACGGCAGCGAACGTGAAGCCGGTGAGGGCTCCTGACCCGGTCGTGTCGAACACGAGCAGAGGCAGCACGACCACGGCGATCCCGTCGCCGAGCTCGTTGACCAGGAACGCCCCGACCAGCCGTCGCAGTCGAGTTCGGCGCAACGGGGCGACGAGCTCCGCGATCCGATTCCCCACGGTGGTCCGATCACCATAAGCAAAGCAATACAGATGTATTGAGGGAGGGTAGCCTACCGGTGTCCCGGACACGGAGGCCTCCATCACGACACGTCGACGCGGGGTCGGAGCGACACACGACGAGCAGCGTTCCGCCATCGCGGACGCCTTCCTCGACGTGGTCGCCGAGCACGGTCTGCCGGCCGCCTCGATGCGGGCCGTAGCCGCACAGGCATCGGTGTCACTGGGCCGGGTCCAGCACTACTTCCCGTCCAAGGAGCGCCTCCTCGAGGCAGGGTTCGACCGGGCCAACGAGCGGAGCAGTGCCCGCATCGCCGAACTGCTCGGCGGCGATCCCGACCACGCGCCGGCCCACGACACCCTCGTCGTGGTGCTCACCCAGCTGCTCCCCCACGACCCTTTCTCCTGGACCCACCTGCGCGTGCGACAGTCCTTCATCGCCCGCGGCCTCACCGACGAGCGCATCGCCGCACGGCTTCGATCCGAGTACACGGAACTGCACCGCCGACTTGGCGACGCGTTACAGCGCGAGCAACAGCAAGGGCTCATCAATCCCGGCGCCTATCCGGTGGCCCTCGCAGCACGCCTGGTCGCCCATGCCGAGGGACTCGCCAACCACGTCCTGCTCGGCGTCACCACCCCGGACCAGGCACACGCCGCCGTTCTCGCAAGCCTCGACGAGCACCGGCGCTCGGTCGCAACCCGCCCCTCAGCCACCCGAGAACGGTGACCTGAACCGGCGGGTCCGTTCGGTCCCGGGCTCGTCGAGGTACCTGAGAGCGTGGATGTGCCTCCCGCTCACAATGCCGCGTCCGATTGCTCTGAGCGCTTCCGGGGGGATCGGTGGGAGCGTCGGCTTCCGACCGGGCAGGCCGCCAGGACGTTGTCTATCCGGCTTCGAGCATCGCCTCGGCAACCTCGCTGGCTGCCGTGACCGGGATCGCGGTGGCGGCGTCGTCGAGGACGAGCAGCCGAGCTCCGGGAATCGCCCGGGCGATGGCCTCGCCGTTGGCGACGGGGAAGAACGGGTCGCGGCGGCCGTGGACGACGAGTGTGGGGACCTCGATCTCCGGGAGGCGTTCGCGCCAGTGCGGGTTGCAGTCCAGCGTGGAGAACACCATGCCCATCTGGTTGGCCATCTGGACCGGGGGTTGCGTGCCGGGCGTGCGGTCCCAGATGCGGGCGGCCACCTGGCGGGCCGCGACCGGGTCGTCACCGAGGATCGTCGCGCGGGCGGCGGCGAACGCCGCCACGGCATCGCGATCGCTCCAGTCGGGCATCGGATGCGCGAACAGCCGGCGCATCGTCGCCTGGTCGTGGTCGGGCAGGTCATCGTCGGTCCGGCCCGGCGGAACTGGGCGCGTTCCGACCAGGGTGAGCGCCGAGAACGAGCCCGGATGGTCAAGGGCGGCCACCTGGGCGACCATCCCGCCGACCCCGATCCCCGCAAGGTGCGCAGGCACGCCCCCGAGCGTGTCAGCGAGCGCCGCTGCGTCGGCCGCCAGGTCGCGGAGGGTGTAGGCGGGAGCCTCCGGGTCCGCCGTCGTCGACTCGCCGCTGTCGCGCAGGTCGTAGCGCACCACGCGTCGCCCTCCAGCGGCGAGGCGCTCACACAGCGCGTGGGGCCAGGAGAGCATCGTCGTCCCGCCCACCAGCAGAACGAGTGGGTCGGCGTCGTCCCCGAAGGACTCGATGCCCAGGCAGACCCCGTTGGTGTTCACGGTGGTCATCGGGTCGTCTCCTCGACGGCAGTGCACGAGTCGTCATCGGGGAGGTAGACGAGGAAGCGGCATCTCGCTCATCGGTCGCCGCTGCGATAGGGACGCGGGTGTGCGGTCGACCCGCTGCAGCGGGCGTGCGCAGTCGGCCGCCCACGACGCAGCGACGCGGCGATCGTCGACGCTCAACGTCCGCGGGGAGAATGCCATCGCGACCCCGTGAGGTCATGTCGCATTGGCTGCGACTCCGTCGAGGTAGCTGTCGAGGTGCTGATGGGCGATCGTTCGCTCGTCGGCAGGGTCAAGACCGATCCCAAGTGGTCGGCAGAATCGGATCGATGCCATTGCGATGTCGCGGGCGTTGACATCCTCGCCGACGGCTCCGTCACGGCGGGCTGCGTCAATCAGTCGCTCGAGCACCTTCCCGGCGGCCGCACGTCGATCAGGCCAGTCCGTGTTGGTGAGCATCGGATAGACGATGTTGACCACGCCGAGGCCCGTGTCGATGCTGTCGTGCAGGTAGCGGCGCAATGCCTGCGCACCGTCGGCTGACTCTGCAAGCGCGGCCTCACCGCGGTCGATCGTTCGGTCGAGCACGTTCAGCACCACCGCGCGCAGAAGCGACTGCTGGTCCGGGAAGTGCCGGTACAGCGTGCCGATACCGAGCGCCGCTCGTCGGGCGACTGCGTCCCTGGACGGTTCGCCGCCCATCTCGAGGATCAGCTCGACGGCGGCGTCGAGCAGACGCTGCCGGTTGCGTCGAGCGTCGGCTCGCATCCCGCATCTCCTGCATCCACATGATGACCGAAAGCGGAGTATATTCCTCCATCTACGCTACTGGGGCCACGTGTGGGAGCGCCGTGTATGGACGAAGAACGCGTCGACGCCACCACGTCCATCGCCGAGTCGATCCTGGAGTCGCGCGACCATGCCCACGTCCCTGTGACGCTCGACAACTGCGGTCTCGTCGAGGGCCCGTTCTTCCACGGCACCAGGCAGGTCTTCGAGATCGGCGACCAGCTCGTCCCCGGCCATCCCTCCAACTACCAGGACGATCGCGTCTCCAACCACGTCTACTTCGCGGCGCTCCTCGAACCGGCCGTCTGGGGAGCCGAGCTGGCCACGGCCCTCGCAGGGAGCGAGGAACGCGGGCGCGTCTACGTCGTCGAACCCACCGGCCCCTTCGAGGACGATCCCAACGTCACGAACAAGAGGTTCCCGGGCAACGTCACGCGCTCCTACCGGACCCGGCACCCGATGCGCATCGTGGACGAGGTGACGGACTGGGAGGGTCACGCACCAGCGGTGCTGCAGGCCATGCTCGACAACATCGCGCGGCTCCGGGACCAGGGACGGGATGTCATCCTGGACTGACCCGCGACCGCGACCTCAGCTCGTCGCCCACTGCAGGTCGACGCCGCCCCGGCCGATGCGGGCCACGGCAGCTGACGGTGGCACGGGCGCTTCTGCGGAAGCGCTTTCTCGCGCCTGGTCGTCCGCGGGTGACGGCGAGTCAGCGGTTGTCCACACCCTGCGCACCCATCCCTGTGTGGCCACCTCAACGGGTCCAGCCGCACGTATCGGTGCCGGCGACGCCTGTGTTCCGGGGACGCCTGTGTTCCGGGGACGCGACGACGAAGACGGGCCCGTGGAGAGCCCCTGACGTGCAGGCCGGTCAGGCGCGTCGGGCGACGTCGCCAAGGATATCGGCAAGGTCCTCGGGACGCGACCACATCGGCCAGTGACTCGTGGGCAGATCGATGTAGGTGAGGTTTCTCAGGACGGCGAGGCCGGCCAAGAACGCATACCCCTGCTCGACGAGCGAGCGGTACTCGTCGGACGAGAACCCGGTGCAGATGACCGTCGTCGGGACGTTGAGGCGAGCAGCGTTGGTCAAGGTCGGTGCTTCACGCAGCGCGGCCCCGGGCTGCGGTACCGCCCGCTCCCGGAACGCGGTGAGCTGCTCGTCGGTCAGCCCGTCGAGGTTCTCCTCGGCCGCGAGTTCCTCGGCCGTCGGTAACGGCCACTCCACGCCGGTGAACTCCGGGTTCAGCGCCCCGACGGCCGCGCCCGTGTCGACGTAGACCATCGCGGCGATCGACCCGGGCACTCGGTCGACGACCTCGTGGCCTGGCGCTCCCGCACCGGAGTGAACGGCCAGCACGACCGGACGACCCGGGGACTGGACCGCTTGGGCGATGGCCTCCACGTGATCAGCGAAGGTGACCCTCGATCGGTCCGCGTCGACCGACCCCAGGCCGGGCAGGGTCAGTGCCTGCACCTCGTGGCCGTCGGAGCGCAGCCGCTGAGCGACCTCTTCCCACGCCCAAGCGCCCAGCCAGAAGCCAGGAACGAGGACGATCGGCGCACTCTCCATGGGCGAGCGAATGTAGCCGTCGAGACGCCACCGCGTCTCCACGTCGACAGCCCGCTCGCGGGAGTTCGAGCAGGCCGTGATCCGCTCGGGTGGGCCGCCCGTCGACTACCGCCCGTCTCGAGGTCGCGGCCGAGGCATGTCCCGCGACCCGCACCCCCGCTGAGCGCACGCCGTGCGGTCGACCCGCCGACGGTCGTGGTCTCACGACGACGTGCCGCAGATCCAGGACTACTGGCCGCCCTTCTGGACGTAGTTCTTGATGAACTCCTCGGCGTTCTCCTCGAGCACGTCGTCGATCTCGTCGAGCAGCTCGTCAACGTCGTCGAGGACGTCCTTCGCCTCTTCGGTGGTCTCGGTCGACGTGTCAACCTGTGCCTCGGCCTCCTCGTTCTGGGAGGTCCGCTTGTGTACCTGTCCACCCTCACTCACGCGCGTTCCTTCTGCTCCACGATGGCGTCCCGCAAGAAGCGTACCCACCGGTGGGTACGCCGCGGCTCGATCAGCGCACCAGCTCGTCGAGGAGCTCGGCAGCCGACCCGACGCGGTCGAGCAGCTCGCCCACGTGCTCCTTGGTGCCGCGTCCGGGCTCCATCATGGGGATGCGCTGGAGTGCGTCCCGGCCCACGTCGAAGATGAGCGAGTCCCATCCGGCGGCGACGATCTGGTCGCGGAACCGCTCCAGGCAGCGGCCGCGGAAGTACGCGCGGGTGTCCGCCGGCGGCTCGTGGGTCGCCCGCTCGATCTCGGACTCGGCGACCAGGCGCTCGACCTTGCCCCGTGCCGCCAGCCGGTTGTAGAGGCCCTTGTCGCGGCGCACGTCGTGGTACTGGAGGTCGACCATCTTGAGCCTGTCGGCGCCCCACTCGAGCCCGTGGCGCTCGCGGAACGACTCGACGAGCTCGAGCTTCGTGGCCCAGTCGACCTGTCCCGCGAGCTTGCGGGGGTCGTCCTCCGCGGTGGTCAGCACCGCCTCCCAGCGCTCGAGCACCTCGGCCGTCATCGGGTCGAGGTCGCGGTCCTCCTTGCAGTACCGCTTCGCCGCGTCGAGGTAGTGCCACTGCATCTGCAGCGGCGTCATCGTGCTGCCGTCCTCGAGCTCGATCGCCACCCGGCCGCTCACGTCGTGCGAGATCCGGTGGAACGCCGCCACCGGCTTGCGGATCTGCAGCAGCGGCGGGGTGGCCCCGTCCTCGATCATGTCGAGGACGATCATCGTCGTGCCGACCTTCAGGAAGGTCGCGACCTCGCACAGGTTCGCGTCGCCGTTGATGACGTGCAGGCGCCGGTAGCGCTCCGGGTCCGCGTGCGGCTCGTCGCGGGTGTTGATGATCGGTCGCTTCAGCGTCGTCTCGAGGCCGACCTCGACCTCGAAGAAGTCGGCCCGCTGCGAGAGCTGGAACGGCACGTCGTCGAGGCCGAACTCGTTGCCGAGCCGGCCGGCGCCGACGTACAGCAGCCGCGAGACGAAGAACGGCGTCAGCTCCTTCACGAGCGTCGGGAACGGGACCGACCGGGGCACGAGGTAGTTCTCGTGCATGCCGTAGGCCGCGCCCTTGCCGTCCGTGTTGTTCTTGTGGATCAGCACCCGGCTGCCCTCGGGCAGCGTGCGGACCGCACGGGCGGCCGCGTCCTCGAGGATGCGCTCCCCCGCCTTGTCCCAGATGACGAGGTCCCGGGCGTTCGAGCACTCCGGCGAGGAGTACTCGGGGTGGGCGTGGTCCACGTAGAAGCGGGCGCCGTTGGTCAGCACCGTGTTGGCGAGTCCGAGCTCGTCGTCGCCCGGCGGCTCGTGCGGGTCCGGCTCCTCGTACCCGCGTGCGTCTCGCAGCGGGTGCTCCTCGCTGTGGTCCCAGCGGATCGTGTGACGGTCTGCTGCCTGATAGGCCCCGACGACCATGGACGACGCCAGCACCGGGTTGACCTCGGTCGGTCCGACGACCGTGATCCCGAACTCCGTCTCCGTGCCGACGTACTTGGGTGTGGCCACAGGTGTCCTTCTGCGAATCGTGAGCGGACGCGTCGTCCAGGGTGCGGCGTGCCGCGCGGGGGCGGCGCGTTCGCCGCCCCCGCGCCACCGCTACAGGTACTGGCCGGGGCCGATGTTCTCGATCGCGCGGCCGGGCTCGGTTCCCTCGCTGATGAGCGTGCGCACGTAGACGATGCGCTCGCCCTTCTTGCCGGAGATCCGCGCCCAGTCGTCCGGGTTGGTGGTGTTCGGCAGATCCTCGTTCTCGCGGAACTCGTCGCGGATGGCGGTGAGCAGGTCCTCGGTCTTCAGGCCCTTCTCGCCCTCGGCGATGAACCGCTTGATGGCCAGCTTCTTGGCCCGCGCCACCACGTTCTCGATCATGGCGCCCGAGTTGAAGTCCTTGAAGTACAGGACCTCCTTCTCGCCGTTCGCGTAGGTGACCTCGAGGAAGCGGTTGTCCGCCTCTTCGGAGTACATCTTGTCGACGGTGCGGCGCACCATGTCGGCCACGGCGGCCGTCGGGTCGCCGCCGTGGGACTTCAGCTCGGCGTCGTGGAGCGGCAGCCGGTCGTGGAGGTAGATGCGGAAGATCTCGTCGGCGGCCGCCTCGTCGGGGCGGTCGACCTTGATCTTCACGTCGAGACGGCCGGGACGCAGGATGGCCGGGTCGATCATGTCCTCGCGGTTCGAGGCGCCGATGACGACCACGTCCTTGAGCGACTCGACGCCGTCGATCTCGGCGAGCAGCTGCGGGACGATCGTGTTCTCGACATCCGACGAGACGCCCGAGCCGCGGGTGCGGAACAGCGACTCCATCTCGTCGAAGAACACGATGACCGGGTGCCCCTCTGCCGACTTCTCGCGCGCCCGCTGGAAGATCAGCCGGATCTGCCGCTCGGTCTCGCCGACGTACTTGTTGAGCAGCTCGGGACCCTTCACGTTCAGGAAGAAGCTGCGAACGTCGGTCCGGCCGGTCTTCTCGGCGACGCGCTGCGCGAGCGCGTTCGCCACCGCCTTCGCGATCATGGTCTTGCCGCAGCCAGGAGGCCCGTACAGCAGGATGCCCTTCGGGGCACGCAGCTCGTGCTCCTCGAAGAGGTCGGCGTGCAGGTAGGGCAGCTCGACGGCGTCGCGGATCGCTTCGACCTGGTCGCCGAGGCCACCGATCATCTCGTAGGTGATGTCGGGTACCTGCTCGAGGACGAGCTGCTCGACCTCGGCCTTCGGGACGCGCTCGATGGCGTAGTTCGCGCGCGGGTCGAGCAGCACGGAGTCGCCGGCCTTCAAGGGCAGGCCCCGCAGCGGCTCGGCGAGATGGACGACGCGTTCCTCGTCCGCATGCCCCACCACCACCGCGCGGCCGTCGTCGAGCAGCTCGGAGATGAGGGCGATCTCGCCACGGTCGTCGAACGTCGCGGCCGCGACCACGTTCATGGCCTCGTTGACGAGGACCTCCTGGCCGGGTCGAAGGTGCTCGGTGTCGACCTCGGGCGCCACGTTGACCTTGAGCTTGCGGCCCTGGGCCATGATGACGACCGTGTCGTCCTCCTCGCTGGACGACAGGTAGGAGGCGTAGGCCTGGGGCGGCGACGCGAGCTTCTCGATCTCCTCGCGGAGCGCCGCCAGCTGCTCGCGTGCAGCCTTCAGTGTCTCGGTGAGCTTCTGGTTCTGTGCCAGTGCTCCCTGGAGCTGGCCCTTGGTCTCGAGCAGGCGCTCCTCGAGCACGCGGATGCGGGTGGGGGTCGTCTCGAGCCGCCGGCGCAGCAGCTCGACCTCCTCGCGGAGGAACTTGACCTCCGCGGCCATCGTGTCGGGGTCGTCGGCGCCATGACGGTCGGCGCCCGCGCCGGACGTGGGGGCGGATTCGAGCCGTTCGACGTAGGGCTCGAAGGGTTCGTCGGGGTGGCCGGGAGCCGTGCGTTCCGGCCGTTGCGGATCGCGGCCCATCGGATCGGGCACGTGGCCTCCTTCTGCCGCTCGTGGCTGCCGCCGGGGCTGCCGGAGGAAGGTGCAGGAACCGCGTCGGGGCGCGTCCTCCCTCCTCACGCCGAGTATACGGAGGGGGGCACGCGTCGCGAGGGAGGTACAGAACCCGGCGGCACCGACCGCCCGGGCCAGGGGCTCGCGTCGCTCCGCGCCGCCGGGGACTAGGGTCGGGCGGTGCCGCGAGACCGCCACCGCGCCGTCCGCGGCATCCGTCAGCAGGTCGAGCAGTGGGGCCAAGCAGTGGGGTCGAGCATCGGTGATCGCGCCATGACCGAGACCGCCGCCGACCCGGTCGCCCGACCCGACGAGGGCACGGTGCCGCCCGTCGGCGACCCGCGGCGCTATCTCGACCGGCAGGCCTCCGAGCTCGAGTACTTCGCGCGTGTGCTCGCCAACGCCGCCGACGAGGAGCTGCCACTGCTCGAGCGGGCGCGGTTCCTGGCCATCTTCACGACGCTGTCGGACGAGTTCTTCCGGGTCCGGGTCGCGGGCCTGATGGAGCAGCGCGCCGCCGGCGTCCGGGGAACCTCCCGTGGGGGGCACACGCCCGCGGAGCAGATCGACTCGATCCGTGCCCGCTTCCGGACCCTGCTCGACCGTCAGGCGGGGCTCCTGCACGACGCGATCCTGCCGGGGCTCGCCGAGGCCGGGGTGCGGGTGGTCGAGTGGCGCGAGCTCAGCGGGGAGAAGCAGCAACACCTGTCGCGGCTGTTCGAGGAGCGCATCTTCCCGATCCTGACCCCGCTGACGGTCGGGCCGGCCCATCCGTTCCCCTTCATCTCCGACCTGTCGCTGAGCCTCGGCGTCATCGCCCGCAGCCCGCGCCGCAACGAGCCGATGTTCGCCCGTGTGAAGGTGCCGGGGCAGCTCGAGCGGTTCGTGCAGGTCACCACCGAGGACGAGCTGCTGCTCGTCCCGGTCGAGGAGGTCATCGGCGCCCACCTCGATCGGCTCTTCCCCGGTCTCGACCCTCAGAACTGGCACACCTTCCGCGTGACCCGCAACGCCGACTACGACGTCGAGGACGTCGACGTCGAGGACCTGCTCGACGCGGTCGCCTCGGAGGTGGTCGAGCGCCGCTTCGGGCACGTGGTGCGGCTCGAGGTCGACACCTGGGTGCCGGCCGAGGTGCGCGCCCTGCTGCAGGCGGAGCTCGGCATCACCGACGCGGACACGTACGAGGTCGCCCGGCCCCTCGACGGCAGCCGGCTCTTCGAGCTCTACGACATCGACCGGCCCGCCCTGAAAGGGCCCGACTGGGTGCCGCTCGACCCGCTCGGCATCGGCGATCAGGACGCCGCCGGCATCTTCCGGACGCTGCGCGGTGGGGACGTGATCGTCCAGCATCCCTACGACTCGTTCGCGACCTCCACCCAGCGCTTCATCGAGCAGGCGGCACTCGACCCGCGGGTGCTCGCCATCAAGCAGACGCTGTACCGGACCTCGGGCGACTCCCCCATCATGATGTCGCTGATGCGTGCCGCCGAGAACGGCAAGCAGGCCGTGGCCGTCGTCGAGCTCAAGGCCCGCTTCGACGAGGAGGCGAACATCGGCTGGGCGCGCCGGCTGGAGGAGGCGGGCGTCCACGTCGTCTACGGGTTCGTCGAGCTGAAGACCCACTCGAAGACCGCGCTCGTCATCCGCAACGACGAGGACGGGCAGATCCGTCGCTACGGGCACATCGCCACCGGCAACTACAACCCGTCGACGGCGAAGATGTACGAGGACCTCGCCCTGTTCACGGCCGACCCGGCGCTGACGAGCGACCTCGGTGAGCTCTTCAACTACCTCACCGGCCACACCGAGCAGGACCACTACCGGCGGCTGCAGGTCGCCCCGGTCACCCTGAAGGACCGGCTGCTCGAGCTCATGCACGAGCAGGCCCACCCCGACGGCCGGATCGTCATCAAGGTCAACAACCTGTCGCACACCGAGCTGATCGACGCGCTGTACGACGCGTCCATGGCCGGCGCCGACGTGGACCTCATCGTCCGCAGCATCTGCTGCCTGCGTCCGGGGATCCCCGGCCTGTCGGAGAACATCCGGGTGCGCTCCGTGGTCGGTCGCTTCCTCGAGCACTCCCGGATCTACCGGTTCGGTCACGAGCCGGCCGACGGCGCCTACCTGATCGGGTCGGCGGACGCGATGCCACGCAACCTCGAGCGGCGGGTCGAGGCGGTCGCCCCGGTCGACGACGCCGACCTGCGGCGTCGGCTCGACGGCATCCTCGATCTCCTGCTGCGCGACGACGTGCGCGCCTGGCGCCTGGATGCCGACGGCGTGTGGGCGAAGATCCCCACGGCCGAGGGGCTCGACGTGCAGGAGGAGCTCAAGGATCAGGCACGAACGCGCGGGGGACGCTGACCGCCCACCCATCCGCGGGATCGGTTCCGCACGTACCATTGCGACATGGTGTGCCGGGAAGTCTGGTCGGCGAGTGATGCCCCCTGTCGACCGACGGAGACGCCGTGCCGCTGCCACGCCTGCGACCGCTGACGGACTTCCTGCGTACCGAGGCCGGGTCCGCCACCATGCTGCTGGCCGCGACGGTCGTTGCGCTGGTGTGGGCCAACAGCCCGGTCGCGGACCTCTACGACCGTGTCTGGCATCTCCACCTCAGCCTCGGCGTCGGTGACCTCGCGATCCGCGAGGACCTGCAGCACTGGATCAACGACGGGCTGATGGCGGTGTTCTTCTTCGTCGTCGGGCTCGAGATCAAGCGCGAGCTCGTCGAGGGCGAGCTGCGCGACCCCCGTGCGGCGGCGCTGCCGGTCCTGGCCGCGCTCGGTGGCCTGGCCGTCCCTGCCCTGCTCTACGTCGCCGTGAACCTCGGCGAGCCCACCGTCGGTGGCTGGGGCGTCCCGGTCGCGACCGACATCGCGTTCGCGATCGGCGTCCTCGGGCTGCTCGGCCCACGCGTCCCCTCCGGCATGAAGGTGTTCCTGCTCACCCTCGCGATCGCGGACGACGTTCGGGGCCATCCTCATCATCGCGATCGCCTACTCGAAGGGGATCGACCCGGGGTGGCTGGCCGCAGCCGTCGGAGGGCTGCTCGCGGTGGCGCTCCTGCGCCGCTGGGCACGGTCGCCGTGGTCCTACGTTCCGCTCGCGCTGTTCGTCTGGGTCGCCACGCTGGAGTCGGGCGTCCATGCGACCATCGCGGGCGTCGCCCTCGGACTGATGACGCCTGCCGGGACCGTCGGTGCACGTCGCGTCCTCGAGGAGCTCGAGCACCGTCTGCACCCGATCACGAGCTACGTCGTCCTGCCCCTGTTCGCGCTCGCCAACGCCGGGGTCGTCCTCGACGCGGCCGGGATACAGGCGGCCCTGTCGAGCCGGGTCACCCTCGGCATCGTGCTCGGGCTCGTGGTCGGCAAGACGCTCGGGATCGGTGCCGCCACGTGGCTGACGCTGCGGACCGGCGCCGGCCGCCTCCCCCTCGGTGTCACGCGGCGGCAGCTGCTGGCGCTGGCACCGGTCGGTGGGATCGGCTTCACCGTGTCCCTGTTCGTCGCCGACCTGACCTTCGAGCCCGGAGGCGAGCTCGACGCGGCCAAGATCGGAGTGCTCGTCGCCTCGCTCGTCAGCGCGGTCCTCGGGGCGTGGTTGGTCGCCCGTGCGACCCGGCGATCCGATGCCGACCTAGCGCAGGGGCATCTCGCCACCTGAGCGCGGGACGGCGGCGGACAGCGGCGCCACGACCGGGGCCATCCCCGGCGTGACCTGCTCGCCCTGACCGTCGTGCCCGCAGTACAGGGGCGAGGCAACCGGCGCCCCGTCCCCGGTGTCCCAGCGGCACAGCAGCCGCCAGCGGCGGCCCGGATCCAGGCTCGTCGTCGAGACGAGGGTCGTCACGATCGCGATCCTCGAGGAGCCGTCCGGCAGCGTGACCATCACCCGGTCCCCTGCCGAGTAGGGCGGCGACGCGTTCATAGGCAGTCCCCTGTCCCCCGGGAGCAGCGACTGCCGCGCCCGTCCCAGCACCGAAGCGTACATGGCCGATCGGACACTGTGCGGCGGTTTTCCAGGCTGCTAGGGAAAAACCGCTCGGAGCGCGCGGGTCAACGGCGGCGGGCCAGCACCAGGCCCCCGTCCACCGGCAGGACGGCGACCTGCCACTGCGGATCCTCGATCACGTCCCGGACGAGGCTGCGGCGCACGCGGACGTCGGCGACGCTCTCGCGCGCCACGTCGAGCACCACCAGCACACCACCGACACGGAGCAGCCGCAGCGCGTGGTCCCGGGCCTCACGGGGCCGGTCGAGCCCCGCCGCCCACACGACGATGTCGTAGCTGTCGTCGGAGAGACGCGGCAGCACCTCGCCGGGCTCGCCCAGGATCGCACGCACACGATCGGTCACGCCGTCCTGGTCGAAGGCCGCCCGCCCGCTGGCGTAGACCTGCTCGTCGGGGCTGATCGTGGTCAGCACGCCGCCGGGCGACATGCCCCGAAGCAGCCAGAGGCCGAGCCCGCCGCCGTCGCCGCCGATCTCGACGACGTGCTTCGCCTGGAGACAGGAGGCGGTCCACGACAGCAGGCTGCCGACGGCCAGGGTCGCCGCCCGGCCGCCGGGAGGCACATCGCCGAGCACGGGGATCCCGTACTCCTCCGCGGCCCGCTCGGCCAGCGCGTTCAGCGCGCTCACGTCGATGTCGGCTGGCGGCGGGGATTCGTCGTCCTCCCGCCGGGACGACGCGGTCGAGCGGAAGAGCTCGTCCGCCCCGGGCAGCCGTGCCCGTCGGTCTGCATTCACCACTGGCCCCCATCTGCCTGTTGACCAGCGCAGAGGCTAGCGGTCTGCGGGCGCCGGAGGGACACGGGGTCCGTCCGGGGCGCGGCCGCGGATCCGTCGGCGGCGCGGCGACCCGGCGAGCGCGAGGGCGAGCGCGCCGATCCCGGCGGCGGTCAACGGTGCCGAACCGCCGGTCGTCGGCAGTGCCGCGGCCGCTGACACGCCGGCCGGCGCCCCGGCCCCGTGCCCGCTGCCGGCACCCTCGGTCCGGCCGTCGGACGGGCCCTCGGTTCGGCCGGCGCACGCGCCGATGTCGGCATCTCCTCCGGCCGCGGGGAGCCGGACCGCTGGCGGCGCGCCGGACGCCAGATGGTGCTCCTGGACGTCGCGTGTCGCGGGCGCCGCGGGATCGCCGGCGGCGACGGCCCCCTCGTGGCGCAGTCGGAGCGCCTCCTGCATCAGCTCGCCGCCCTCGTCGAGACCGTCCGGGATGCGGGCCGCCAGGCGCGCCGCCGCGGCGAGCGTCGGGTTCGCCGCCTGCTCGGCCGTCGGGTTCGTGGCCGGCTCGATCTGTGTCGGGACGGCGTCGAAGCGCGGCTCGAGCTCGGGACGGTCCTGGAAGTAGTCGGCGAGCGAGGTCGCGGTGGCCTCCTGCAGCGACGTTGGCGGCACGCCGAGCAGCAGGTTCATGGTCTTGAGCGTGGACAGGTTGCTGTGGTGGGTGCGGATGACCGACCCGCGCTTCGCGTAGGGGCTGAGCACCAGCTGCACGGTCCGGTGCGCGTCGACGTGGTCCTGCCCGTCCTGCGGATCGTCCTCGGTGACGAATACGGCCATGTCGTCCCAGAACCGCGAGTGCGTGAGCCCCTCGAGGATCCGGCCCATCGCGTGGTCGTTGCGGGCGACCATCGTCTCGGGCGTGGGCTGACCGGGCGTGGTGCCCTGCGTGTGGTCGTCCGTGAGCCACAGGAAGAGGAACTGTGGCATGCGGCCGGTCGCCTCCATGGTCTGCAGGTCACGCAGGAAGTCGTCGGCCCGGTCCTCGTCGGTGGTCCCCGACCCGAAGGCCGGCCGGCTCGGGGTGATCTGGCTCGGGTAGGTGAGGCTGTAGTTGCCCTGCAGCGCGTAGGCCTGCGGGAGCACCTGCTGCGGCGAGCCGCCGGCGGCGGCGAAGGGGTCGGGCGGCACGAGCGTCGTCGGCCCGAGCCCGAGCAGGTAGGTGGCCTCGCCGTAGATGCGGAAGCTCACCCCGTGGCGGTAGAGCCCGTTCCACATGAACCCGCCCATGGGCAGGTTCTCGGGGGCGGACACGTACAGACCCTCCGGCCCGAGCTTGTCCGCGTTCCAGACGGTCGGGTGCACCTTCTGGTCGAACTCGTTCTCGTGGCCGGTGTCGATGATGAAGTGGCCGTCGAAGCTGTCCTGGCCCACGTCGTAGTAGTTGTCGCCGTGGGCGAACCGGGTCGCGGCCTCGTGGTGGTTCGGCGTCACCGGGTTGCCGTAGAAGGCGAGGCGCTCATCGCGCTCCGTGCCCGCGAGGTCGCCGAAGATCTGGTCGTAGGTTCGGTTCTCCTTCAGGACGAACACCACGTGACCGATGGCGTCCGACGGCCCCTGCCCGTAGGCGCTCGGGACCACCGACTGCTGCTCGTCGGGCTCGGCCGGGACCATCCCGTTGTTGCGGTCGACGACGTGCGAGAGGCGAGGCAGGTCGCGGCAGGCCGCGGCGAGGTCGATGCGCTGGACGAGGCCGTCGAGGAGGTTGCCGATGTAGGAGGCGTTGTGCCCCGACTGGTTCGGGTGCGGCTCGTCCTGGTCGGCGTTCGGGCCGGCGCCGAGCCCCTTCGCACTGGCCACGAACAGCTGCCGGCCGTCGCGGCTGACCGCCACCGCGGAGGGGTACCAGCCCGTCGGCAGGCGGCCGGTGACCGTCCCGGCGTCCGGGTCGATCAGCGCCACGTCGTTGCGGCCGCCCTCGGCCACGTACAGGACGGATCCGTCGGGCGCCCAGGCCAGCGCGTTCGGCTGGGCGCCCGTCGGTCCCCCGGCGATCGGTCGGAGATCCACGACGCGGCGGGTCGCTCCGGTCGCCGCGTCGAGCAGCACGACCAGATCGTGGTTGGACGCCGTGACCGCGAGCGTCGCCCCGTCCGGCGACACGGCGAGGCTCGACGGCAGGCTCCCGGAGAGCACGTCGTAGCCGTCGATGTCGGCACCGATGCGGACCTTGTGGATGACGCTCGGGTTCGCCGGGTCGCTGACGTCGTAGAACCACACCGAGGACGAGCGGTCGGTGTTGTAGCCGCCGACGGTGGCCGGGGGCGGGTCGGCCGGCGCCGAGGGTCCCTGCCCGACGACCGGATCCGCCTCGGCGTTGTAGAGCCCCCAGTTCGACACGTAGGCGGTCGTGCCGTCCGGCGACAGCGCCACCGTGTACGGGAACTCGCCGGTGCCCACGCGGGAGACCACCCGACGTGACGCCGTGTCGATGATGCTCAGCGCGTTGCCGCGGAAGCCGGCCACGTACGCATGGCGTCCGTCGGGCGAGAGGGTGAGGCCCCAGGGGAAGTCCTCGCTCTCGAGCGCCACCTCGCCGTCGCGGCGGGCCGTCCCGTCGGGCGCGAGGCGGAAGACCCCGACCGTGCCGGTCTCCCCCTCGCTGACCCACAGCTCGCGGCCGTCGGGGCTCTCGGCGAGCCCGTACTGCAGCGCGTCGTCGTCCAGCCGGGTCCGCTCCATGGAGGTGGTGTCGAGGACGCTGATGTAGCGGTCGTAGCCGTCCTCGCCGGAGGGCCCCGGGTCGTCGTCGCCGCCCTCGGACGACACGTAGAGGCGCCGGCCGTCGTGCGAGAGGACGACGTTCAGCGGCAGCAGGTCGACCTGGGCCGTCGTGCCGACGGGCGTGACGAAGCGCCCGTCAGGGAGCACCGCCGTGCCGTTCGGGCGCGGCCCCGTCGGCAGGTCGCCGGCGGGCGAGCGCATCGGTGTGCCGATGGTGACCGGCGCCGGCGTCGACCCCGACGACGGGGTCGCCGGGAACAGCAGCAGTGCGCCGAGTGCGGCGAGGACGGCTCGCCGGGCCGGGTTGGTGCGCATCGGGGCTCCTGGGACGGTCGGACCCCGAGCACTTCGCCTTCGAGGCGTCGGGCTCCTGCCGTCCGCAGGTGACGGATGGGTGAACAGCGCGGCGGCCAGGCGGCAGCCGGCGCCGGCGGTCAGTCCGTCGCGTCGGTCGCGTCGACCCATTCGATGTGCGGGCCGTTGGCCGAAGGCATGCGCCGGGAGGAGGGTCCGCCCTCGTCGACGGGCAGCACACGCCGCCCCGTCGTCAGGAACGCCGTGTGCGCCACCATCCGGTGCGACGGGCGGACCGACAGGCCCTTCACGTCCCACGGTCGGACGAGCGTCTCGGTGGTCTGTGCAGGCGCGAACCGACCGTCGTCGTCCAGGGTCTCGGTCAGCCGCATGACCTGCGGCACGGTCGGCATGTAGGCGAGCAGGATTCCTCCGGGCGCCAGGGCCCGGGCGGCCGCGTCGACGAGAAGCCACGGCTCGAGCACGTCGAGGACGACACGGTGGGGCGCGAGGTCCGGGAGCGCCTCGCCCACGTCGCCGAGGTGGACCTCCCAGTTGTCGGGCTCGCCGCCGTGCCAGCGGGCAACGTTGCGTCGCGCCACCTTCAGGTGATCCTCACGCCGCTCGAAGGAGACGACCCGGCCGGCCGGCCCCACCGCCGCGAGCAGGGCCATCGTCAGCGCGCCCGACCCGGCGCCGGCTTCGACGACGGTCGCGCCGGGGCGGATGTCGGCCGCCGCCACGATCATCGCCTGGTCCTTGGGGTAGATGACCTGGGCGCCCCGCTTCATCTTGAGCACGAAGTCCTCGCGGGTGGGCCGCAGGACGGTCACCTCCATGTTCTTGTTCGTGCGCAGCGCCGAGCCCTCGCGGCCACCGATGATGTCGTCGTGGTGGAGCATGCCGGCGTGCGAGTGCCACTCTCCTCCCGGTTCGAGCTCGATGAGGTAGCGGCGTCGCTTGCGGTCGGTGAGGACGACGGGCTCCCCCGCGGCGAGCGGCGCGTCGGTGCCGGGCATCACCGGCGCACGGGGACCTTCTTCGGTCATGCGGGCTCCAGCACGGTGAGGATGCGGTCCCGCTGCCGACAGAAGGCGCACACGGGCGTGTCGGTGTCGTCGCGGGCGAGCGTGGGCATGCCGCACTCGGCACAGGCGACGAGGTCCGCGCCCGACGCCTCGTCGTCGGTCGCGTCGGTCGCGGCGGCGAACGTCTCGTGCCGATCGAGGAACCCGAAGAGGAACTGGGCCTTCGTGCCCGGAGCGTGGCGCTCCACGACGTTCAGCGCGTCCTTGAGCTCCTGGCCGGTGTTGCCGGCGACCAGCGGGCACTCCTCGACGACGTAGTCGAGCCCCCTCACGACGCAGTAGGCGGCCATCTCACGCTCGGACAGGCGGTACAGCGGCTTCGCCTTGCGGACCTGGTTGGCGCCCGTCGCCGGGAGCAACGGCCGCTGCCGCGCGAGGAACCCGTCCTGCCAGCGCAGGACGTTGCCGAGGAGCGTCGCGGCCTCGTCGTCGAGGTTGTGGCCGGTCAGCATCACGTCGTACCCGCCGTCCACCGCGACCCGGTTGAAGATGTAGCGCTTGGACAGCCCGCACACGCCACACGTCGCGCGGTCCGCCGCGTGCGCCCCGGACGGGGTCGTGTAGCCGTACTCCTCGGCCATGTCGACGGTGATGAGCCGAGCGCCGCGCGGCTCGGCATGGGCCTCGGCGAAGCGGCGGCAGATCTCGCCCGACCGGTTCGAGTACCCACCGATGCCGAGCCCGATGTAGAGGCCGTCCGCGCGGTAGCCCATCGTCAGCAGGGCGTCCCAGAGCGCCAGCGAGTCCTTGCCCCCGGAGACCGCGACGAGGATGCGGTCCTCGTAGCCGAACATCCGCTCGTGATCGATCGCCTTGCGGATCTGACGGTGGACGTGGTCCACGTAGTGCTCCGCGCACCAGGCCGAGCGGTGCCGCGGCTCCTCGATGACGGCGGCCTTGCGGCACGTGATGCAGCGTGAGCCGCCGGCGCCGCCGGAGATCACCGGGCGGATCTCGATCTCGTCGTCCTCCGCGAGCGGCGTCGATCCGACGATCAGCTCGCCGTCGCGGATGGCCAGGACGGTGTGCGGGTTGATGTCGAGCCGGTCGAGCACCTCGTCGACGGTGGCCGGGCCGTCGAGTGTCTCGACACGGTCGGGGTTGCGCAGCTTGACGCGCATGCGGGCATCCACCTCCGTGGGTTGGTCAGCGCCGGAGACGTGGGCTCGGGCGCCCGGATGTCGGGGGTGTCGTCTGGCCGGAGCGTAGCGAGCACGTGCCAGTCGCCGGGTCTCGCCCGCGTCAGCCGAACGTCAGCCGGTTCATCGCCTCGACCTGGCCGACCTGGCTGTGGCGGATCCCGGCGGCGAGCCCGAGAATCCGCGGGTCCCGGCCGTCGTCCTGGATGTCCTCGGCCATACCGATGGCCCCGATGTGGTGCGGGATCATCAGCTCGGCGAAGCGGCGGTCGAACGTGTGACCGTCCAGGGTCCGCAGCGCGTCGACCTGCGTCGGCTCCGGCATGCCGTACATCGCCTGCCGCTCGTCCGGCGTCAGCGTCGGCACGTCACCGCCGAACCAGCCGCGCCACTCGTCGGCCATCAGGCGGAGCTCGGCGCGGTGCTGGGCGGTCATGAGCCGTCCGAGGGCCCGGAGTCCACCACTCTCGGCACGCTCGGCCGCCAGCTGCGAGAGCTCGAGCCCCGCCTCGTGGTGGCCGTACATCCGGTGCAGGAACCGTGCCTCGGGGCCGTCGCGGTCGACACCGGGCCAGCGGGGCGACCGGCCGCGCCGGGACAGCAGCGTCAGCGCCGCCGAGCCCGCCACGAGTGCGGTCATCGCGACGGCGGTGCCCCTCGCGAACCGGCGGTCGCCCGGCTGGTCGCTGCCCGCGACCCAGGGCCAGAGTCCGTAGGCGAGCGAGCTCGACACGTGCACGCCCGACGCGACCCAGTAGGGCACCTGCATGCGCAGCCACGGTTGGACCCACGGCAGAAACACGTAGTACTCGGCCGCCGACGACGCCAGCGCCCACGGGATCTGGGACGCGGCCAGGACCTGCCAGGCGGGGCGCTGCCGGCGCGGCAGCAGGTACCGGAAGAAGATCCAGGCCCACAGCACGTCGGCGAACTGGTGGCTCGCAGCCCCGGCGAGCACCCCGGCCGGCCGTGGCTGTTCACTCAGTGCGCGGCGACGCAGCGGCACCATCCCGACCTGCATGAAGTCGACGCTCGGATCCCGTCCGATCTGGCGGGCGCCGGCCCAGATGAAGATGGTCGAGAAGCTGCTGCTGATCGCCGCCATCGCCGCGGCGACGCGGCGGATTCGGCGCACACCCATGGGGTCCTCCTGTCGGTGCGGACCCTAGCCGTGAGGTCGCCACAGCCGCGCCGCACACCGTGGTCGTCCGCCCGCGAGAGCACCCTCGCGGCCGCCGATGCGTGTGCCGGCGGCCGCGCTGGCGCGGGGCGTTAGGATGTGCGCAAGGGGTGTGTTCCGGCGCGCCAGACGCGCCACCGGTCGTCCCGGCGACCACACGCATCCCGTCCCCCTCCACCACGACGCCAAGGAGCCACGATGGCCGATCGACACGCCGCCGCGTCCACACCCACGGCGCTCGTCAAGGGCGTCTACGAGCGCTACCGCGACCGCACGCCGATCGCCCGTCAGCGCTACGGACGTCCCCTCACCTACGCGGAGAAGGTGCTGTTCAGCCACCTCGACGACCCCGAGAACGGCGGTCTCGAGCGCGGCGTCGACTACACCGACTTCCGGCCCGACCGGGTCGCCATGCAGGACGCCACCGCGCAGATGGCGGTGCTCCAGTTCATGCTCGCCGGCAAGGACGAGGTCGACGTCCCCACCACGATCCACTGCGACCACCTCATCCAGGCGCACGTCGGGGCCGACGCCGACCTGCGGATCGCCAACGAGAGCAACCGCGAGGTCTACGAGTTCCTGCGGTCGGCCGGGCAGCGCTACGGCATGGGCTTCTGGAAGCCGGGCAGCGGGATCATCCACCAGGTCGTCCTCGAGAACTACGCGTTCCCCGGCGGGATGATGATCGGGACCGACTCGCACACCCCGAACGCCGGCGGCCTCGGCATGGTCGCGATCGGCGTCGGCGGGGCCGACGCGGTCGACGTCATGGTCGGCATGCCGTGGAACCTGCGGGTCCCGAAGCTCATCGGCGTCAAGCTCACCGGGCACCTGTCCGGCTGGACCGCGCCGAAGGACATCATCCTCAAGGTCGCCGAGATCCTCACGGTCAAGGGCGGCACCGGCGCGATCGTCGAGTACTTCGGTCCCGGCGCGGCATCCATCTCGGCCACCGGCAAGGGCACGATCTGCAACATGGGTGCCGAGATCGGGGCCACCACGTCCCTGTTCGCCTTCGACGAGTCGATGGTGCGCTACCTCAAGGCCACCGAGCGCGAGGAGCTCGCCGACCTCGCCAGCGAGTACGCCGAGTTCCTGACCCCCGACCCCGAGGTCGTCGACAGCCCGCACGACTACTACGACCAGGTCATCGAGATCGACCTCGACACGCTCGAGCCGCACCTGGTCGGGCCCCACACGCCGGACCTGGCCCGCAGGGTCGTCGACATGAAGGAGGAGGCCCCCGCCAAGGGCTACCCCGTCGAGCTCTCGGCCGCGCTCGTCGGCTCCTGCACCAACTCGTCCTACGAGGACATCACCCGCGCCGCGTCGATCGCCCGTCACGCGACACAGCACGGGCTGACCGCGAAGACCCAGCTGCTGATCACCCCCGGATCCGAGCAGGTCCGCGCCACCATCGAGCGTGACGGGCTGCTCGCCGACCTCGAGGCGATCGGGGCGACCGTGCTCGCCAACGCCTGCGGCCCGTGCATCGGGCAGTGGCAGCGCGACGACATCGAGCCCGGACAGAAGAACTCGATCGTCACCTCCTTCAACCGCAACTTCCCGAAGCGCAACGACGGCAACGCCGAGACGCTCGCGTTCATCGGCTCCCCCGAGACGGTGGTCGCGCTCGCGCTCGCCGGCCGGCTCGACTTCGACCCCATCCGCGACACGCTGGCCAACGACGACGGCGAGGAGGTCACCCTCCCCGAGCCCGTCGGCGAGGAGCTGCCCAGCACCGGGTTCCTGCGGGGCGAGGAGGGCTTCGTGCCCCCCGCCGCCGGCGACCACGTCGAGGTCGTCATCGACGCGGAGTCGGAGCGGCTCCAGCGGCTCGAGCCGTTCCCGGCCTGGGACGGCGAGGACTTCGAGGGTCTGCCGATCCTGCTCAAGGCGCAGGGCAAGTGCACCACCGACCACATCTCGATGGCCGGCCCGTGGCTGCGCTACCGCGGCCACCTCGAGAACATCTCGGGCAACCTCTACTCCGGTGCGGTGAACGCCTTCACGGGCGGGCAGGCCGGCTCCGCGATCGACGTGGAGCAGGCCGGCGGCGACGGCGAGAAGGTGAAGCTGCCCGACCTCGCCAAGCGCTGGCACGAGCGCGGCGTCGAGTGGATCGTGGTCGGTGACGAGAACTTCGGCGAGGGCTCGTCGCGGGAGCACGCCGCCATGGAGCCCCGCTTCCGTGGCTGCCGCGCGATCATCGTGCGCTCGTTCGCCCGCATCCACGAGACGAACCTGAAGAAGCAGGGCGTGCTGCCGCTGACGTTCGCCGACCCGGCCGACTACGACAAGGTCCAGGTCGGCGACACCGTCTCGATCCGTGGGCTGGCCGACCTGACGCCCGACTCGAGCGTCCCCGTCACCCTGAACCACACCGACGGGTCCAGCGACGAGATCACCACGAAGCACACCCTCTCCGAGGAGCAGATCGCCTGGTTCAAGGCTGGCTCAGCGCTGAACCTGATTCGCGACCGGTCCGCTCGCTGACGCTCGCGAGGATGTGGAACGGGGCTGGCGATCCGCCGGCCCCGTTCGGCGTCCCGGGCGGCTCAGGCCTGGCCGGAGACCGCCAGCGCCGTCTGCTCCGCACGCTGCTGACGTAGCGCGAGCGCCACGCCTGCGATCCAGGCGATCAACGTCGCCGCGATCGCCACGGGGTAGCCCGGCTTGGCCGTCATGAGCAGCAGGATGGTCACGTCGGTCGCCGTCATGATCCACGCGGCGAGGACGATCCGGCTCTCCGTCAGCACCTCGCGGAGCCGGGTGAACGCCCCCGCGTCGGCGGCGGCGGCTGCCTCGGCGACCCGCTTGCCCCACGGCTCGAGGATGACGTTCGCGGCCGCGCCGGCACCGGCGAACAGCACCAGCGCCACGACCACCCAGCCCTGGCCCCACCAATGCCGCTCGAAGGTCAGGTAGACGCCGGCCAGCAGCGTCAGGATCGACGCGAACTTCGTCACCTGGAATATCCCGCCGAGCACCCGCACGGGCGTACGGGCGCCCTCGAGGCTCGAGGCGTTCGCGGCGGTCGTCGACATCACGTGGGCGTAGGCGCTCGAGCCGACCAGGGTGATGGCGGCGACGACGTGGATGAACAGCACGAATCCGTACAGCGTCATGGGCGTCCCTCCCGAACCTCGGTGCCCCTTTTCGCGACCGTCAGTATGACTTTCGGCCCCTGGCCGCCGGGCCACTTGCCGATTTCGTGCGGTCACCGCACCCCTAGTACCACGCTGGCCGCGCGTTCGGCCCCGGACTCCCCCGTGGCCGCGCGACCATGAGGCGCCGCCCGCGGGCCACCCACATGGTCCGGCGTCGGTGGCACGGTGCGGTCACCGCACGGCTAGGCTCCGCGCGACGCGAGCCAAAAGGGGCCGTTGGATCGGCGCAACCCCGCTCTGGAAGCTGGCCACGATCCCGGTCGTCGCCGGCCTGATCGGCTACGTGACAAACTGGCTCGCGGTGAAGATGACCTTCCGTCCGCTCGAGTTCGTCGGCATCCGCCCGTGGCTCGGGTGGCAGGGCATCATCCCCGCCAAGGCCAAGAAGATGGCCTCGATCGCGGTCGACTCCACCGTCTCGAAGCTCGGAACCCTGAGCGAGATCTTCGAGCAGATGGACCCCGAGCGCATCGCGCAGCACGTCATCCGCACGATCGGCCCGGACGTGCCGGTGCTCGTCGACGAGATCATGTCCCGCGAGAACCCGCAGCTGTGGGAGGCCCTCCCACCGGCGTTGCGGACGGCGGTCGTCGACCGTGTCCAGCGTCGGATGCCGATGGCGGTCGACGGGCTCATGAAGGACATCGGTGCGCACATCGACCAGCTCATGGACCTGCGGCTCATGGTCGTGGACATGCTGTCGGAGGACCGCGAGCTGCTGAACCGCATCTTCCTCGAGGCGGGACAGGCAGAGTTCCGGTTCATCATCAACTCGGGACTGTGGTTCGGGTTCCTCCTCGGTCTGCTCCAGATGCTCGTGCAGTGGGTGGTGCCCGGCGTGTGGGTCCTCCCGGTCGCCGGGATCGCGGTCGGCTACGTCACCAACTGGTTGGCGCTGAACCTCATCTTCCGGCCGCTCGAGCCCAGCCGGGTCGGCCCCGTGACGCTCCACGGCCTGTTCCTGCGGCGCCAGAGCGAGGTCGCGGAGGTCTTCTGTCGGATGGTGACCCGCGAGATCCTCACGCTGCGAAACCTCGTCGATCAGATGCTCACCGGGCCCCGCTCCGACCGGACCTACGTCCTCATCGCCCGGCACATGGTCCCGCTCGTGGACGAGGCGGCGGGAATTGCCCGACCGGCGGTCGAGCTCGCGGTCGGCGACCGCCAGTACAGCGCGATCAAGGAGGCGCTGGCGACCCGGGCGGTCGGCCTCACCGCCGTGCCCTTCGACGATCCCGCCTTCAACGCGGAGCGGGCCGTCGTCGTGGAGTCCCTCATGCGCGAGCGCATGGAGGCCATGGCACCTCCGGAGTTCCAGGAGCTGCTGCGGCCGGCCTTCCAGGAGGACGAGATCAAGCTCATCCTCGTGGGTGCGGTCCTCGGCGGTCTCGCCGGGCTCGTCCAGGCGGTCGCGGTGTTCGGCGGGGGCTGATGGTCGGTGATGGGACAGTGCAGGACGCGCGCGGAGGATCTGCACTCGCGGACGTGGAGGGGATGCGATGCTGGCTGAGCTGGTTCGGGCCTGGGCGGGGTTGACCGTTCGCAGTGCGACCTTGATCGGACGCTCTGGCGGGAACCTGCTGCGGCAGGCCGACATGCGGATCGGGGCCTGGCGGCTCACTCCCGACGGGTACCGGGACCTGCGCGACCTGGCGGTCGCCCGGTTGCGCGAGATCCTCGAGGTCCCCGACGCCGCGGCGCTGCTCCATCGTCCGGAGGCCGACGGCGCCGAGCAGCCGCCCGACGAGGAAGCGATCCGCGCCGCCTTCCAGCGCCTCCTCGACGAGTCGCGGCTCATCACCGATGCCGTGCGGCCGCATCCCGCCTTCGCGGCCATCGTCGAGGAGCTGTGCCCCGACGAGGCTCGCGTCCTGCGCCTCTTCTGCGAGGAGGGCCCGCAGCCGTCGGTGATCGTCGTGGCCGCGCCCTGGATCGGCCGTGGAGCCCGCACCTTGGCGGAGCACCTGAGCCTCCTCGGGGACCGGGCCGGCTGCCTCGCCGTGGAGCGGGCTCCCACCTACGTCACGAACCTGGTGCGGCTCGGCCTGCTCACCATCGACGAGACCGAGCTGGTGGGGCACCCCGACTACGAGCTCATCGAGGTCAGCGAGCGCGCGAACGAGCTGCGCAGCCTCATCGAGGACGAGCGCAACCAGCGTGCCCGGATCCACCGCTGCACCCTGCGCCTCTCCCCCCTCGGTCAGGACTTCTGCGCGCTCGTCATGCCGCCGGCCGACGGCTGACGCCGGCGCGCACGTCGACGGCGCCGGGCCGCCACAGACGGGCCACTAGCATCGGGCGCACGGAGGAGGATGCGATGTACCAGATTCCCGAGCTCCCGGTCAGTGAGCGGTTCCCGACGATCCCCCCGCTCCTCGAGGCGCGTGGGCACGAGCCGGGTCGGCCGCCCGGCCAGGTTCTGCCCGGCATCGCACTCGCGGCGCTGAAGGAGGCCGTCCCCGACTTCCGGGCGCGGATCATCGAGAGCGGCCGCCCGACCGGCGTGACGACCTGCGACCTGATCACGCTCCCCTACCCGACCCGCTTCGGCCTGTGGCGCGCGGCGATCTCACCGGCCCCGTTCCTCTGGATCACGAACCGCATGCTGGTCGTCCAGTGGGTCGATCCGGACGGCACGCCGCGAACCCTCCTCTGGGAGGCGTCCGATCACGAGCGCGGCGAGTACACGCCCTACTTCGCCCGGCTCCGTGCACGGAGCCCGCTCCCGGACTGGGTGCTCACCTCCGTCCACGGCACCGTGCTCGGGCATCTGCGGGTGCTCGGCATCGATCCCGCCGACGTCGACTACCTGGCCTTCGACCACCTGCACACCCAGGACGTGCGGCGGCTGGTCGGCACCACGCGCCCCGCACCCGACCTCGGCTCCCCGTCGTCGCCGGTCGAGCCGTGGTTCCCGAACGCGACGCTGATCACCCAGGTCCGCGAATGGGAGGCGATCCGGCACCTCCACCCGCTGCAGGCGCCCTGGTACCAGCCGGAGACCTACCTCGACCTCCCGCACGACCGCCTGCTCGTGGTCGACGGGGACGTGCTGCTCGGGCCCGGCGTCGCGCTCATGGAGAGCCCGGGGCACACGGCCGGCAACATGTCGCTCGTCCTGCACACCGATCGTGGGCTGTGGACCTCGAGCGAGAACGGTGTGGCGGCGGAGTGCTGGGCGCCCGAGACCTCCCGGATCCCCGGCGTCCGTCGCTGGTCGGCCGAGTGGGGCCAGAAGGTCATCCTGAACGCCAACACCATCGAGTTCGCCGCGTGGCAGTACGACTCGATGATCGTCGAGTCGATGGTCGCCGATCCGGCCGAGGGCGGGCCCTTCCCGCAGTGCTTCCCGTCGAGCGAGCTCACGCCGAACCGTCTGGCCCCCGGCGTGGGTCCCACCTTCCGGCACCACCGGATCGAGCACGGTGACGTGCACGGTGGCCGGGTCGTGCGCGAGCTCTCGGCGTGACACCCGCGGCGCAGCGATGAGCACCTCGACCGTGCGTGCGCTGCGCTGGCGGCTCGCGCCGCATCGGGCGGCGCTCGCGCTGACCGTCGGGCGCTACCGGCCGGAGGTCCGCCACGGTGGCCGCCTCTCGCCGCTGCGGCTCACGGAGATCCCGCGTCCCGTGCGGCCGCCGGGCTGGGTCCGGATCGCGCCGACGCTGGCCGGCATCTGCGGCAGCGACCGGAAGCTGCTGCAGATCACGGGCATGGGCACGACGCTGGCCGCCCTCTACGGCCTGCCCCGTGACGTGGTCCCCGGCCACGAGGTCGTCGGCGTCGTCCTCGAGTCCGACCCCGGGGCCGGGCTGTCACCGGGCGATCGGGTCGTCGCGGAGCCGCTGCTCACCTGTCCGGACAAGGGCTTGAACCCCTGCTCCCGCTGCGCCGCCGGGAACGGCCACCTCTGCGCCCACTTCGCGGATGCGGGCAGCGCGACGAACGGACCGGGGTTCGGGTTCGACACCCGCTTCGGGGGTGGGTGGGCCGAGGAGCTCGTCGCCCCGGCCGGCCATGTCCATCGCGTCCCCGAGGGCACGCCCGACAGCGTGGCGGTCCTGGCCGAGCCCACGGCCATCGGTGTCCACGCCGTGCTGCGCACCCTCCCACCGCCGGGCAGCCGCGTGCTGGTCGTCGGGCCCGGCGCGATCGGGCTCCTGCTCGTGACCGCGCTGCGGGCCCTGCAGCCGGACACCCACATCACCGTCGCCGGCGTCGGTCACGCCGCGGACGACCATGCCCGTCGTTGTGGTGCCGACGCGCTCCTGCACGGCACCCGGCGCGCGCTGGTCGAGGCGGCCGGCCGGCTGCACGGCAGCACCCTGCGGGGCAACCGGCTCAGCGGGCCGGTGCTCGAGGACGGCTTCGACGTCGTGTTCGACACCGTCGGGAGCGAGCAGACCGTCGACGACGCGCTGCGGATGCTCCGCCCCACCGGGACGCTCGTTCTCGTCGGCACGAGCGCCCGGCAGCGCGTCGACTGGTCACTGGTGTGGGCCCGCGAGCTCCAGGTCCGTGGCACGGTCTACTACGGCGACGAGGACGTGCCGGCAACGGCCACGGTGCTCGCCGGTGAGCGGCACCACGCGATGGCGGTCGCCCTCGAGGTGCTGGCGGCGGCCCGGCCCGACCATCTCGTGACGCACGTGTTCGGCCTGGGCGAGCCGGTGGCGGCGCTGGCGACCGCGGCGGCCGGGCCGGCTGCGGACGCGGTGAAGGTGGCCTTCGCGCCGACTCGGTGACGGCATCCGCCCGCCGAGGCGGACGAACGGCGGGGTCCCTTCGGACGCGGGCCGTGGTGGATCGTTGACCCTCTGTACCTCGAAACTCACGGGCCGCGTCGTTACTTTGCAGATCGTTGCGCGTTGTGACGGGCGAATGCTCGCCCCCTCCGTACTGCGAGCCGCGACTCCGAGGAGCCCATGAGGATCGCCCGCGTTCCCAAACGCCGCTCTCACCTGATGGCGGCGCTCGGCGCCGTCGCCGTCGTCGCGGCCGCATCCGGCGCGCAGGCCACCCAGCAGGTCGCCGCGGACGCGCCCGCCGACGTCGCGCCGGCGGCCGCCGCCGCGACCCGTGTGGACGCCGGGTCCGGCAACACGGCCGCGGCACCCGCCGCCCCGACCGCCACGCGCAAGGTCGCTCCGGCTCCCCAGCCGACCCACACCGCGGCGGCGCCCGTCCCGGCGACCGTCGAGGTCCGCCACCCCGACCTCGTGATCCATCCCGAGAGCACCGACCCGGCCGCGCTCGCCCACGCGACGGAGGTGGACGGCGTCGCCCACGTCGCGGGCGTGGCGCAGTTCGACAGCCTGCTGGTCACCGCACCCGGCCAGGGGCAGCCGGTCAAGGTCCTCGCCGTCGACCCGGCGACCTTCCGTTCGCTCACGCCCGAGGTCACCGCGAACGCCCCCGGCGTCTGGCAGCGGATGGCCGAGGGCGACATCGCCATCCGTCACGACGTCGCGCACCAGCTCGAGCTGCAGCTCGGCGGGAACTACGAGCTGCACGGACCGAAGCACGCGGCTCCCGTGCGGATCGGCGCGTTCGCGTCGAACGGCGCGCCGCCGCTCGCCGACGTCATCGTCCCCCGCAGCGTGGGCAGCCAGCTCGGCGTCTCGGGCGTGAACGAGCTCATCGTGTCGCTCGAGGAGCACACCGACGTCAAGAAGGCGGCGAACCGCATCCTGGAGGCGATCGGCGGCGGCACCTACGAGGTCCGCGAGGAGCCGATCCGTCAGCAGGCGAGCCACCTCACCGGCACCGGCAACGTCACGGGTGCGATCGAGTCCTTCCACTACACCGACCTCGGTGACGGGATGATCCAGATCGACTCGTCGTGGGTGTCCCGCTACATCACGACCGTCGACATCCCCCGGCTCGGACGTACCCGGATGAACCGGGTCATGGTGCCGCAGTTCATGGCCGCGATCCACGAGATCGAGGCCCGTGGGCTGCTCGGCGAGCTCGACCCCGACCAGTTCGCCGGCTGCTGGGTCCCCCGTCACATCGACTGGAGCCCCTCACGGCCCCTGTCGATGCACGCCTGGGGCCTCGCCGTGGACATGAACGCCCAGAGCAACCCGCTCGGCGCCCGTCCCACGATGGACCGCCGGATCGTCCAGATCTTCCAGAAGTGGGGGTTCGAGTGGGGCGGCAACTGGTCCCGACCCGACGGCATGCACTTCGAGCTCGACCGGATCATCCAGGTCAAGTGAGCCGGCACGTCGGATCGAGGCGAGGCGCGAGCGGCTAGCCTCGCGCCGCCGCTCGCCGCCCTCGGAGACTGCCATGCCCGTTCTCGCTCTCGTCCGCCACGGTCAGTCCCTGTGGAACGCCGAGAACCGCTTCACCGGCTGGGTCGACGTGCCGCTCACCCTGCAGGGTGAGGAGGAGGCCCGCAGGGCCGGCATGCTCCTGCGTGAGTCGGGCACCGCCTTCGACATCGCCTACACGAGCGCGCTGTCGCGGGCGCAGCACACGCTCGACATCGTCATGGACGTCGCCGACATCCACTGTCCGGTGATCCGCGACCAGGCCCTCAACGAGCGTCACTACGGCGACCTCCAGGGGCTGAACAAGGCGCGGACCGCCGAGCGCTTCGGTGACGAGCAGGTCCACATCTGGCGGCGGTCGTTCGCCACCGCGCCGCCGAACGGCGAGTCGCTCGCGGACACCGCCGAGCGCACGCTGCCGTTCTTCGAACGAGCGATCCTCGGCGACCTCAGCGAGGGCAAGAACGTGCTCGTCGTGGCCCACGGCAACTCGAACCGGGCGATCGTGATGAGGCTCGACGACCTCGCGCCCGACGAGGTTCCTGGCCTCGAGCTCGCCACGGGTGTACCCCTCGTCTACGACATCGCCGAGGACGGAACCGTCCGCGGCAAGCAGACGTTGGAGCACTGAGGACGGCCCGGCGGCCCACCTCCGGGCGGTCGCACGGAACCGAGGACATCGCATCGCCGAGCGGGGGCCGGCGGTGCTCGCTGCACACAGGGGTATCGATGACGGCCGTCCGCACCATCCGGGGACCACGCACGGCTCGGGCGCTCGCCACGCTGGTCGCGCTCTGCACGGCGGCCGTGGTGGCCGTGCCCGCAGCCCAGCCCGAGGCGGCCGCGGCCACCTACCAGGATCCGGTGCTCACCGGCACCTACCACGTCGCCCCCGGGCTCGACCGTCAGCTCTACCGCTGGCAGACGATCGGCGGGCCGCAGCGCATCCAGGTGCTGCGGTCCTCGCTCACCGACGACCGTGTCCAGCTGCGCCCCGAGCTCGCCGACGGCATCGTGCCGGGTCGTGAGCCGGTCAACCGCACCGTCGCGCGGCTCGGCAGCCGCGCCGTGGCCGGGGTCAACGGCGGGTTCTGGCTCGACAGCCCGACCGGCGACCCGGAGGGACTCGTCGTCCAGGACGGGCGCTACCTGTCCGAGCCCGCGACCCAGGGGGTCGGCCCGCGCGCCGCGTTCGCGCTCTTCCCGCAGGGAGCCCACGCCGTGGGCCGGCCGGGGTACAAGGGCGCGGTCTGGTTCCCGTCGGGGCGCAGCGCGAAGCTCGCCGCCGTCAACCGCCAGCCTCGCGACGGTGAGCTCGTTGCCTTCACCGCGGACTACGCGGCGCGCACCGGGACGCCGGCGGGGACCGTCGAGGCCGTCTTCGACGGGCTCGACCTCGAGGTGGAGACGCTCACTAGCGCGCTGGTGAGCCAGGTCCGCGGCAACGACGGGGCGCTGGCACGACACGTGGTCGTGCTCGCCGGCCGCGGGAGCTGGGCCAGCGCCCTCGAGTCCCTGCGCCCTGGGGACCGGGTGACCTTCGACACGCGCATGTCCGAGGACTGGCGAGGTGCCACGCAGGCGCTCGCGGCCGGGCCGCTCATCCTCCAGGACGGTCAGATCACCTCGAGCCAGAGCTGGGAGATCGAGGGCTTCTCCAACCGCGTGCACAACGACCGCGCCCACCCGCGCACGGTCGTCGGGTTCACGCCCGACCGGCAGCTGCTGCTCGTCGCCATCGACGGCCGGCAGTCGGGGGCCGTCGGGCTGACGACCCAGGAGACGGCGGACCTCATGCGCCGGCTCGGTGCGGTGGACGCCGTCATGATGGACGGAGGCGGCTCCACGACGATGGTCACCGACGGTCGGGTCGAGAACCGGCCGTCCGACGGCTTCGCGCGCTCCGTCTCGAACGCGCTCGTGCTCTACAGCAACGTCGGCACGCCCGACGTGACGCGGCTGCAGGGCAGCAGCCGGTGGGCGACCGCCGCCAACGCCGCACGCCGTGGCTGGCCGAACGGTTCGACGCGGGCACTGCTGGCCAACGGCCTGAACTTCCCCGACGGGATCGCCGGTGGACCGCTCGCGGCCAAGCTCGACGCGCCGCTGCTGCTGACCCTGCGCGACCGGGTGCCACCGGAGACCGTGGCCGCGCTGCAGGCCCTCGGTGTCCGGGACCTCACCATCCTCGGCGGCAAGGCCGCGGTCGACGACCCCGTCGCCATCCAGCTGCACGACCTCGGGATCGCGCTGCACCGGCGGGCCGGCCGGTCCCGGGCCGGGACCGCCGCCGCCATCGCGGCGGCCGTCGGGGCCCCCACCCACCGGGCCCTGCTGGCCTCGGGCAACGGGTTCGCCGACGCGTTGAGCGCCACGGTGCCGGCTGCGGCAGCGAACGCGCCGCTGCTGCTGACCGCCCGCGAGACCCTGTCGCCCGAGACCGCCGCGGTGATCGACCAGCTCGGCATCCGCCAGGTCGTGGTCGTCGGCGGCTCGGCGGCCGTCTCGGACCAGGTGCTGGCCGACCTGCGCGCACGCGGCGTCAGCGTGAGCCGCGTCGCGGGTGCCGACCGGTACACCACGGCGACCAGGATCGTCGAGTGGGCCGAGCAGACCGTCGGCTACCAGCCTCGAGGGGTGGCCCTCGCGTCGGGTGCCGACTTCCCCGACGCGCTCGCCGGCGGGCCCTTCGGTGCGCACCGCGGGGTTCCCGTCCTGCTCACGCAGCCCTACGACATCGACCGCTCCCCCGCCACCCGCCGCTGGGTCGACGCCCACCGCATCGACCAGGCGTACCTGCTCGGTGGTCGCGTGGCGGTCGCCTCGTGGGTCGCCTACCAGCTCGAGGACGCCCACAACCGCTGACCTCCGCGTCGTGGCGGGCGCGCCGGCCCGCCTCCCGTCCGGCGGTCCGCCCCCGCTACCCTCGCGCCACTCCGTCTGTGGAAAGGACGCCCATGCCCGCGCCCGTCCGCCCGAAGGAGGGATGGGGGGTCCTGCACCTGTTCTACCGGGTGCGGCACGACGTTCGACGACGTCTCCCCCGCCGCCGGCAAGGCGCTCGCCGACACGCTCGAGCGGCTGGCCGGCGAGGTCCAGCTCCACGTCTTCAGCGCGCTCGGCCACAAGGCCGACGTGATGCTCATGGCACTCTCGGAGGACCTCAACGAGCTGCGCCGGGTCCAGACCGCCATCGCCGCCTGCGACGCCGGCCGCGTGCTCGAGCTGAGCTGGTCCTACCTCAGCCTGACCGAGACCTCCGAGTACACCTCCACCGAGGAGGAGGAGCGCGCGCGGCTCACCGAGCTCGGTGTCGAGGGCGAGGAGTTCGACCGCCGGCTCGAGAAGTTCACCGAGCGCATCAGCGCGTACAACGAGCACAAGCTCCACCCCGACATGCCGGTCTGGGAGCTGGCCTGCTTCTATCCCATGTCGCACCGTCGCGAGGGCGACGACAACTGGTACGGGCTGCCGTTCGAGGAGCGGCGGCGCCTCATGCACGACCACGGCCGGTCGGGCCGCGCGTTCACCGGCCGCGTGCTGCAGCTCGTCACCGGATCGACCGGCCTCGACGACTGGGAGTGGGGGGTGACGCTCTTCGCGCACGACATCGCGGACGTGAAGGAGATCGTCTACACCCTGCGCTACGACGAGGCCTCCGCGCGCTACGCCGAGTTCGGGCCCTTCGTCATCGGGCTGCGGCGCACGCCCGCCGACCTCGTCGCCGAGCTGGGCCTCGGCGCGTCGACGGACCCGTGAGCCGCGCCCGCCGTATCCCTCCCGCGCTCTTCGACCCGCGTCCGGTCACGGCCCGGGCCGTCGGGCTCCTGCGACGGCTCGAGCTCGAGGCCGGCGACCGCGTGCTGACGCTCCTGCCCAACAGCGACGAGACCTTCGCTCTCGGGCTCGCGGCCATGCTCGACGGCATCGTCCAGGTGCCGGTCCCCGCCGACCTCGGTCCCGCCGAGGTCGCCGAGATCGCCGCGGACGCCGATCCGCGTCTGGCGATCGTGGACCCCGCGGCCGCCCGCGGCGCCCATGCGCTCGAGGTGCCGGTGCACCCACTGCAGCGGGGCGGCCTCGACGCCGAGGAGCCGGCCGACCCGGGCTCGGACTGGCCCCGCACCCGCCCGATGGCCTACACGTCCGGGACGACGGGTCGTCGCAAGGGCGTCTACGTGGGGGTGCACGAGTCCGACTGGGGCCGGCGCGTGGTCACCGACGAGCACGACGCCTTCGGGCAGCGCCACGGTGACCGGCACCTCGTCGTGTCGCCGCTCTACCACTCGGGCCCGTTCCGGCACGCGTTCGTCACGGCGCTGCTCGGCGGCGAGGTCGCCGTGCTCCCGAGCTTCGACCCGCAGCTGTGGCGTGAGGCGCTGCGGACGCTTCGTCCCACCTCGCTCTTCTGCGTCCCGACGCACCTGCACCGGCTGCTCGCGCTGCCGGACCTGGCGCCGGACGACCTGGCCTCGCTGCAGCTGATCGCGCACGCCGGCGCCCCGATGCCCGTGCCGCTGAAGGAGCAGGTCCTCGAGGTGGCTCCCGAGGGTGCCGTGTGGGAGTTCTACGGCTCCACCGAAGGCCAGTTCACCGTGTGTCCGCCGGCGCTGTGGCGTGCCCACCCGGGCAGCGTCGGTCGTGCGCGGCCCGGCCACCGCCTCGAGGTGCGCGACCCGGACGAGGACGGGGTGGGGACCGTGTGGGCGCACGCGCCCGAGCATGCCCGGTGGGAGTACTGGCGCGACCCCGAGAAGACCGACGAGGCCTGGGACGGCGATGCGTTCACCGTCGGCGACCTCGGGCGGCTCGACGACGGCGTGCTGGTGCTGAAGGGGCGCCCCGGCGACCTCGTGATCAGCGGTGGCGTGAACGTCTACCCGGCGGAGGTCGAGCGGCGCCTGCTCGACTCGCCCGGGGTCGCCGAGGCCGTCGCCTTCGGTGTCCCCGACGCGGACTGGGGCGAACGCCTGGTCGCGGCCCTCGTGCCCTGGCCGGGCGAGCAGCTCGACCCGGACGCGATCCGTGACCGCCTCACGGCCGAGCTCGCCAGCTCGAAGGTCCCGAAGCAGATCCTCGTCGTCGAGGACCTGCCCCGCACCGAGACGGGGAAGGTCCGCCGGGTCGGCATCGCCGACGCCTTCGCCGACCGGTGGTGATGGGGGCGGACGACCGGCGGGGCCGCACCCTGGCCGCGCTGCTCGCGCACGAGCCGGTCAGCGCACACGAACGCCGCTCGCTGTGGCGGGCGCTGCGGGCCCTGACGTGGCTGCCGTCCCCCTTCGAGCGCGACGCCGACCCTCTGCACGTCACGGCGTCCGCGGTCGTCACCGACGGGCAGGGTCGCCTGGTGCTGCACCGGCACCGCCGGCTCGGTCGGTGGCTGCAGCCCGGCGGGCACGTGGACCCGGGCGAGGACCCGGCCGACGCCGCGGTGCGTGAGACGCGCGAGGAGACCGGCCTCGACGCCGGCCATCCGCCGGGCGGGGCGGTCCTCGTCCACGTCGACGTCCATCCCGGCCCGCGCGGGCACGTCCACGTCGATCTGCGCTACGTGCTGCTGGCCACCCCCGGCGCCCGCTTCGCCCCCGCGGCCGGTGAGAGCGACGAGGTGGCGTGGGTCACGGTCGACGAGGCCCGGCAGGTCGTGGACGCCGGCCTGGTGGAGGCCATCACGGGCGCCGGGAGGTTCATCCGCGGCGGGTGAAGCGGTCCCGCATGGCCGTGACGTTGATCTCGCTGCCCATGACGACGAGGACGTTGCCGGGCTGCAGCGGTGTCTCGGCGACCGGATGCGTGTCGAGCCGGCGGTCGCCGCCGTGCTTCACCGCGAGCACGGTGCAGCCGTAGCGCTCGCGGACCGCGGCGTCCCGCAGGGTCGTGCCGGCGAGCTCGCTCTGGTCGGTGATCGGGATCTCCTCGAGCGTGTAGTCGACGCCGCCGGCCCCGATGCCGTCGAGGAAGTCCGCGACCGCGGGGCGGGTGAGGATCTGCGCGATCCGCCGGCCGCCGATGGTCGACGGGGCGATGACCCGGTCGGCGCCGGCGCGGCGGAGCTTCACCTCGTTCTCGTCCGACTTCGCGCGCGCGATGACGGTCGTGCCCGGGCTCAGGCCCTTCGCGGTGAGGGTGATGAGGACGTTGTCCGCGTCCGAGTTCACCGAGGCCACCACGGCCCGGGCGTGCTCCAGGCCGGCGTCGACGAGCATCTGCTCCTCGGTGGCGTCGCCGCGCAGGTAGAGGTAGTCGAGGTCGGACAGCGTGTCGATCTTGTCGTCGTCGGTGTCGAGGACCACGAACGGCACGCTGTCCCGGGCGAGCTGCAGGGCCAGGTGGCGGCCGACCCGCCCGAAACCGCAGACGATGACGTGGCTCCGTAGCGACTCGATCTGGCGGTGCATCCGTCGCCTTTCGATGACGTTGCGCAGGTGGCCCTCGACGACGAACTCGGCGGCGGTGAGCGCGGCGTAGGAGACGCTGCCCACCCCGGCCACGATGAGGAAGATGGTCAGCAGCTTGCCGGAGGCGTCGAGGGGCACGACCTCGCGGAAGCCGACCGTCGTGATGGTGATGACCGTCATGTAGAGCGAGTCGAGGAGGGTGACGTCCTCGAGGACGCGGTAGCCCACGAAGCCGATGAGCACGACGACCGCGAACGCGCCGAGGGCGATGCGCAGGCGGCGCTGTTCGGGCGCGGAGGTCGGTGGCCCGGTGCGGCGGCGGTGGTACCCGGCGCGGCGACGCTGCTGCCGTCCGCGGCGGGCGTCGTAGTCGCTCGTCACCAGACGGCCTCGTGGTCCTCGGTCACCCCGGGCATGGCCGCGACCCGAGCGAGGGTGGCCTCGGGCGTGGGCAGCGTGCCGTGGAAGGTTCCGATCGGCTGCACGTACCGGGAGCGCATCACGATCAGGTTCTCGGACGCCGATCGCACGCCCTGGGGGTCGAAGTCGAGCGTCCAGTCCCCGACCGTGTCGTCGTGGCCCGCCACCCGCCATGGCCCGGCCGGATCGTCGCCGGTCGGTGTGAGCTCGTCGACGGCGAGCGGGTACGGCGCGCCGTCCCACCAGACGACGTCCTCGCCCGGCCCGGCGCCGTTCATCCCCGTCGACACGTTGATGCCGACGGTGCGCTGACCGATCCGTCCGGCGCCGGCCGCCCAGCGCCACGTGGTGTGGCGGTCCTGCCGGCCACTCGTCCAGTCGCGCCACCCGCCCCCGTCGAGGTCGAAGGTCAGCGTGCCGAGGGACACCGTTCCCGTGACACGCTGGCCGGCCTCCTTCTGCGTCGTGTTCCACCCGCCGCCGGGCGTCGGGGTGACGGCGACCGCCGGGGTCCCGGCGACCGCGTGCACGTCGGCGCGCAGCCGCTCGCCGGCGATCGTCAGGTCGAGGTGCAGACCGCCGTCGGCGTCGAGCAGGATCGTCTCGCCGCGCCGGGTCCGGCATCCGGCGCCGCCCCGCGGGGTCGGCCCGACCCAGGCCCCTCGTCCGAGCGGGAACCGACGCTCCCAGGTGATCACGTCCCCGTCGAGGTTCGCCCAGGCGAAGGCGACCGCAACCACGGCGAGGTCGACGACGGCCGCACCGGCGCCCACCTGCGTGTCGGCGGCCGCGACGTAGTACCAGCGCCGTCGACGCCCCCGACCCGGTCCGTAGGCGACCGGGTCGACCCGCAGCTCCCCGGCCGTCAGGCCGTGCAGGAGGCCGCCGCCGGGAGCAGCCGGCGCGGCGGGGGTGGCGGGCAGGGGTCGCATCGCGGTGAGCCTACCGGCGCGACGCTCCCCGCTCCCCTCCCCTGTGAGCGGACGGGAGCGATCAGGACGTCGGGTCGCTGCCGGGCACCGACGGGATGATCACCTGCGTGCGGTGGGCGGCGTCGTGCAGGATCTGGACCACCCCTCCGGCGGCGTCGGCCGCCATCGGGGCGGGCGAGATGGCGTGCGGGAAGTCGCTCGGGCCGATGCTCAGCCGCAGCCGGTGGCCGGGCGCCAACCACGCGTTCGTCGGGAAGATCTCGACGTCGAGCCGCATCGGCTGCCCGGAGGCGACCGGCTCGACGGCGTCCCGGGTGAAGGGATGCCAGGGCTGCAGCAGCGCCCCGTCGACCACGCGGCTGCGGTCGAGGTCGAGCGCGCGCATCGACGCGGCCAGCATCCCGGTCGACAGCTCCCGCGAGCTGCCGTCGGGCGCCACGTCGGTCACCCGCGCGGCGAGCACCGCGTCGCGGGCCGTCGTCGTGACCCACACCCGGGCGGTGAGGGGGCCGTCGAGGCGCAGCCCGTGGGTCAGCGGCTCGCTCGTGTAGGTGACCTCGGTCGCCTCGGTGGCGCGGTTGTCCGTCGCGCAGGGCGTCGAGGACAGCAGACCGATGAGCCACTGGTTCGTGCTGCGCGAGCACGCGCCGCTCGCGGGCTGCTGGGGCAGCGGGTCGGAGCCCTCGCCGGCGGCTGGCGGCGCCCCGGTCAGCGCGTTGCCCGCCCGGGCGAACCACTGCTGGGGCGCGATCCCCGGACGCGGCCAGTCGTCCTGCACCCGGAAGCGCGACTCGCCGAGCACCCACTGGGTGACCTGCGGCAGGCACGGGGCGCCGTTGTCCATGCCCTTCAGGTAGTGGTCGAACCACTGCAGCGCGATGTCGTCGAGGGTGTCGGGCAGGTGGTCGCTCGGCAGGCCGGAGCCGAAGTCGCCGTGGGTCCAGGGTCCCATGAGCAGCTTCGTTGTCGTGTTGTCCTTCATGCGCTCGTAGAGCAGCGGCTCACCGCGCTGGAAGAGGTCGTGGAGCCCACCGACGACGAAGGCGGGGACCTCGACGCGGTCGGCCACCTCGATCGGCGAGCGCAGCCGGTAGAACGGACCGTCGTAGGCCTGGTCGCCGCCGGTCGCGCTGTCGGCGACCAGGCGGCTCTGGAACGCGCCAACGTCGGCCGCGTGCGCCGCGACCGCGCCGCCGGCGCGCACCGGGTCGTCGCCGCTGTAGGTCGGGGGAAGCACGCCCGTGCCGGTCACGAGCCCGAGCCACAGCGGGATGAAGGCGGCGTTGATCTGGCCGCCCTCCATCGTGATGTCGCGGTACGAGTCCGCCATCGGCACGATCGGGAAGATGGCCTTCAGCGCCGGCGGATGCTGGGCCGCCGTCAGGATCTGCATGATCGCCATGTAGGACGCACCCCACGTCCCGACGACGCCGTTCGACCACGGCTGCTCGGCGGCCCACTGCACGATCTCGTACCCGTCGCGCTGCTCGGCCTCGCCGAAGGAGTCCCACGTGCCCTGCGAGCCGCCGGTCCCGCGCACGTCGACGTTCACGAAGACGTAGCCGCGCTCGACGAAGGACGTGTTGGCGCCACCGACCGTCTCGTTCTTGTTGTAGGGCGTCTGCTGGACGATGACCGGGAACCGGCCCGGCGTGTCGGGCCGGTAGACGTTGGCGACGAGCGTGATCCCGTCGCGCATCGTGATCGGCACGTCGTTGTCGACGGTGACGCCGTTCGTCGCGGGACGCTGGTAGGGCGTCCACGCCTCGCCCGAGCAGGCGGCGACGGGTCCCCCGACGGCGTGGTGCGTGCCGGGGGCGTGTCCCGGCGGCGCATCGGGGATCGCGGCCGTCGCCGGCATGGCGGCGGCGGGAAGTGCGAGTGCGCCGGCGACGGCGGCGGCGAGCAGGGACGAGCGGCGGGGCAGGCGCACGGTCGGCTCCGGGTCCGGGGTCTCGCCCGAAGGCTTCGACGCGCGTCCTCGCCATCCCTCCCGCGATGCGCCATCCCTCCCGCAACGGCGCGGGGGCAGGCGCGAGAAGGATCAGAACAGGCGCAGGTGCACGTCCTGTTCGCCACGCAGGTGCGAGAGGTCGACGGTCGCGCACCGGATGCCGCGGGACTCGGCGAGCACCCGCGCCTGGGGTTTGATCTCCGTCGCGGCGAGGATGCCGCGCACCGGCGTGAGCAGGGGGTCGCGCTCCATGCGCTCGAGGTAGCGGCTGAGCTGCTCGACCCCGTCGATCTCGCCGATCCGCTTGATCTCGACCGCCACGGCCTGCCCACCCCCGTCGCGGCAGAGCAGGTCGACCGGCCCGAGATCGGTGCGGAACTCGCGCTGGACCAGGCGCAGGCCGTCCTCGACGTGGTGCGGGTGCGCGGCGAGCAGGGCCTGCAGCTCCTTCTCGACCCCGTCGAGGGTCAGCCCGCGCTCGGTGTCGAGCTCGTAGGTGACGTCCTCGAGGATCTCCTCGAACTCGATGGTGAGCCGCTCGCCCTTCGGGTTCGTGACGACCCAGCGGTCGTCGTCCTCCTCCAGGAGCGTGTTCGGCGCGTTCATCCAGTTCACCGGCTTGTACGCGCCAACGTCGGCGTGGATGGCCACGCACCCGTCGGCCTTCACCATCACGAGGCGGACGGCCGAGGACAGGGTCGAGGAGAGGCGCCCCTCGTAGGTGGCGGAGCAGCGCGTCACGAGCAGTCGCATGGCGGCGCACCGTACCCGGGCGGTCCCGGCCGGCCAAGCGTCGCCCCTCACCCGGGGATCGGGGGACGCACCGCTACCATGGGAAGCCGCGCTGGCGCGCGGTCGGATCCGCGCGCCACCGGGGCCACCTCGGCCGGGCACCGTCGCCACGCGCCCTTTCGTCACGTGCCTGCTGCCGGTTCGCCCCGCTCGTCCCTGCCCCCACCCCTCGAGGAGACAGCCAGCATGGGTCTGAAGGTCGGACTGGTGGGCCTGCCCAACGTGGGCAAGTCCACCCTGTTCAACGCGGTGTCCCAGGCCGGCGCCGAGGCGGCGAACTTCCCGTTCTGCACGATCGACCCGAACGTCGGCGTGGTGCCCGTCCCCGACCGCCGTCTCGACCGTCTCGCCGAGCTGGCGCAGTCCGCGAAGGTCGTCCCGACCGCCATCGAGTTCGTGGACATCGCCGGCCTCGTCGCCGGGGCGAGCAAGGGTGAGGGGCTCGGCAACCAGTTCCTGGCGCACATCCGCGAGGTGGACGCGGTCTGCCACGTCGTGCGGTGCTTCGACGACGACGACGTGGTGCACGTCGCCGGCAGCGTCGACCCGGCCCGCGACATCGAGGTGGTCGAGACCGAGCTCGTCCTGAAGGATCTCGAGACGATCGAGAAGCGGCTCGAGAAGGCCCAGCGGGCGGCCAAGTCCGGCGACAAGGACCTCGTCGCCCAGGCCGGCGTCGTGCAGGGGCTCGCGAACCACCTCGGTGCCGGGGACCCCGCCCGGACCTTCGACTGGCCAGCGAACCAGGAGCCGTTCCGGCGCGAGCTGTCGCTGCTCACCGACAAGCCGGTGCTGTACGCCGCGAACGTCGCCGAGGGCGACCTGCCGGACGGCAACGACCACGTCGCGGTGGTCCGCAAGCTCGCCGAGCGCGAGGGCGCCGAGGTCGTCGTCATCTCCGCCCAGGTGGAGGCCGAGCTGACCGAGCTGCCCGAGGACGAGCGCGCCGAGTTCCTCGCCTCGCTCGGTCTCGAGCGCAGTGGGCTCGAGCGGCTCATCGAGCATGCGTACACGCTGCTGCACCTGCTCACGTTCTTCACCGCCGGGCCGAAGGAGGCCCGGGCGTGGACGGTCCCGGCCGGCGCGAAGGCGCCGCGGGCCGCCCGCGAGATCCACTCCGACTTCGAGCGGGGCTTCATCCGGGCGGAGGTGATCTCGTACGCCGACTACGACACCCTCGGCAGCGAGGCCGCCGCCCGGGACGCCGGCAAGCTCCGCGTCGAGGGCAAGGAGTACGTGGTCGCCGACGGAGACGTCATCCACTTCCGCTTCAACGTCTGACAACCCGTGGCAGCCTCCCTGCAGGCGCCACCCACACCGAGGAGTCCACGATGACCCGCAGCGAGCCAATCACGCGGCTCGAGGTCGCGTCCTGTCCGACCCACCGGACCAACGTCCGCCACTACGCCGGTCACGAGGTGGGCTGCGCCTGCCTGAACGACACGAGGCGCCAGGAGCTCGCGAAGCGCCTCGCGCAGGCGCGCGAGGAGGGCAACCCGCTCGCCGAGATGGCCGAGTGACGACCCGCCGCCACGCCCCCTCCGGACGGTGGTGCCCGCCACGCGTCGAGCCGGCATGCCCCACCATGGACGGTCCCACGGCGGCGGCGAGGAGGTCCCGTGCCGCGTAGAGGTCTGGGTGGACGCATCGGCCGAGGCGCTCGCCTGGCCAACACGAGCGTGCGCGGAGCCGCCGGGATCCTCGGGGCGAAGGCGCGCGGCATGGCCGGCGGCGACGACGACATGGAGCGCTTCCACGCCGAGATGGCCGAGCGGCTCGCCAACGTCCTCGGCGAGATGAAGGGTGCGGCCATGAAGCTCGGCCAGCTGCTGAGCTTCGTCGACCTCGACCTCCCCTCGGACGTGCGCAGCACCTACCACCGGGCGCTGGCGAAGCTGCGCGACGACGCGCCCCCCTTCGACACCGAGGCCATCGCCGAGGTCATCCGCGAGGAGTTCGGGGCCCCGCCGGAGGCCGTCTTCGCGTCCTGGGACCCGGCTCCCCTGGCCTCCGCGTCCATCGGGCAGGTCCACGCGGCCAAGCTCGACGACGGCCGCGAGGTCATCGTCAAGGTGCAGTATCCCGGCGTCGCCGAGGCGGTCCGCGCGGACCTCGCCAACGCCGAGGTGTTCGCACCCCTGGCCCGGCTCATCAACCCGTACCTCGAGGTCGACCCCCTCGTGGACGAGCTGCGCGAGCGTGTCGCCGACGAGCTCGACTACCAGCGCGAGGCCCAGTACCAGCGCGCCTTCGCGAACCGGTACGAGGGCCACCCCTTCATCCACGTCCCCGAGATCGTCGGCGACCTCTGCCGCGGCCGGGTGCTCGTCACCGAACGGGTGCACGGCATCGGCTTCGACCGCTTCCTCGAGGAGTCGGCCGAGGAGGACCGCCAGCGCGTCGGCGAGATCATCTTCCGCTACGCCTTCGGCTCCATCGGGCGCTTCCGCCTGTTCAACGGGGACCCGCACCCGGGCAACTACCTCATCGAGGCCGACGGCCGCGTCGCGTTCGTCGACTACGGATCGGTGAAGATGTTCTCCCGCGAGCGCTACGCGTCGATGCGGGAGGTCGACTCGGCCGTCATCGCGGACGACCAGGACCGCTTCGTCGCCGGGCTCCGGCGCGCCGGCTTCCTGCCGCCGACCGTCGAGGTGGACGAGGACAAGCTCTTCGACTGGTTCCGGCTCTACACCCGGCCGGTCGTCGCCGAGCAGCCCTTCGAGTTCACGTCGACGTTCGCCGCCGAGGTCCTGCGCTCGACGACGGATCCCCGCAGCCCGTACCTCGACGTGCTCCGCAAGCTGAACCTGCCCCCCGACTACCTGCTGCTGAACCGGATCCAGTGGGGCATCAACTCGGTGCTCGGCCGGCTCCGCGCACGCAACCACTGGCGCGCGATCCGCGCCGAGTACGTCGACGACGCCCCGGCGTCCACGCCGCTCGGCGAGCAGGACGCCGCCTGGTGGCAGCGACGCGACCCGACGGTCGACCCGCCCGCCTGAACGGGCGGTCAGCCGCCGGTGCCGCCGTAGATGTCCGCGATGACGTCGCCGTACTTCTCCGCGACGACGTTGCGCTTCACCTTCAGGGTCGGCGTCAGCTCGCCGCCTTCGATCGTGAAGTCGTCGGGCAGGATCCGGAACGCCTTGATGGCCTCGGCCCGCGAGACCGCCTTGTTGGCCTGCTCGACCGCCGCTTCGATCTCGGCGACGAGCGCCGGGTCGGCGGCCAGGTCGGCGGAGCTCGCGCCGGGACGGTCGTGGTTCGTGGCCCAGCGGTCGAGCTCCTCGGGGTCGAGGGCGACCAGCGCCGCGATGAAGGGCTGGGCGTCGCCGACGACCATCGACTGGCTGATGAGCGGGTGGGCCCGCAGGCGGTCCTCGAGGACGGCCGGCGCGACGTTCTTGCCCCCCGCGGTGACGATGAGCTCCTTCTTGCGGCCGGTGATCCGCAGGAACCCCTCGCTGTCGAGCTCACCGATGTCCCCGGTGTGGAACCAGCCGTCGGCGTCGATCGCCTCGGACGTCGCCACCTCTTTGCCGTGGTAGCCGCGGAAGACGTGGCCGCCCTTCAGCAGCACCTCCCCGTCGTCGGCGATCCGCACCGACGCGCCCGGCACCGGCCGCCCGACGGTGCCGATCCTGAGGGCGTCGGGGCGGTTCAGCGTGGCGCCGGCGGTGGTCTCCGTCAGGCCGTACCCCTCGAGGATCGTGACGCCGATGCCCCGGAAGAAGTGGCCGAGCCGCTCGCCGAGGGCGGCGCCGCCCGACACGGCGTACTCGACGTCGCCGCCGAACGCGCCCCGCAGCTTCCCGTACACGAGCCGGTCGAAGATCGCGTGGAGCAGGCGGGTCTTCAGGGAGACCCCGCCGGCCTGCAGCTCGCGGGAGTAGTCGATCGCGGTCTGGGTCGCACGGTCGAAGATCGGGCCCTTGCCCTCGGCGTGCGCCTTCTGCTGCGCGCCGTTGTAGACCTTCTCGAAGACCCGCGGGACGGAGAGGACGAAGGTCGGCTGGTACATACCGAGCTCCTCGACGAGGTGCGGGATGCCCGTCGAGAACCCGAGCTTCACGCCGACACGGACGCAGGCGACCTGGATGACCCGTGCGAAGATGTGGGCGAGCGGCAGGAAGAGCAGGGTCGAGGTCCCGGACCGGAAGAAGCTCGCCGTGGCCTGCTGCACCTGCAGCGCATCCCACACGAAGTTCCCGTGGGTGATCTCGCATCCCTTCGGGCGGCCGGTCGTGCCCGACGTGTAGACGATCGTGGCCAGGTCGTCGGTGGTCGTGGCGGCGCTGCGCTCGTCGATCACGCGGTCGTCGACGGCGGCGCCGGCGTCGCGCAGGTCCTCGAGGTCCCCCTCCTCGATGACGAGCACGTGCTCGCACGTCGGGAGGTTCGCCGCCACCTCGCCGTACACCTTCCGCAGCGCCTCGTCCTCGCACACGATGGCGACGGCGCCCGAGTCGGCGACGATCCACTCGACCTGCTCGGCCGAGGAGGTCTCGTAGATCGGGACGGTGACGCACCCGGCCGCCCAGATCGCGTAGTCGAGCAGCGTCCACTCCATGCGGGTCCGCGAGAACAGGCAGACCCGTGACCCGGGCTCGATGCCGCGGCCGACGAGCCCTCTCGCGAGCGTGCGCACGTCGGCGACGAAGTCACGCGTCGGGACGTCCACGAACCGGTCGCCGACGCGGTAGGAGAGCGCGGGGCGGTTCGGATACGCACGCGCCGCCTCCCACAGCGACGTGGTCAGGTTCTCGTCCGGGGCCAGCGTCGCCGCCCCGGGGCTCGTGTACTCCTGCATGACGATCTCCCTCGAGGTCCGTCGTCGGCGCGTGGCCTCGCATCGTAGGGCCTGCCCCCGGACCTAGGGTGCCACGGCGGCGCCCGACGCCCCGACGAGCCAACAGGAGCCGGCGATGACCGTCCACACCGAGGTGCACGAGCGTGTGCTCACCGTCACCATCGACCGGCCGGCGGTCCGAAACGCCGTGGACCGGCCCACCGCCGACGCCCTCGAGGACGCGTTCCGCCGCTTCGACGGCGACGACGGCCTGGACGTGGCCGTGCTCACCGGGGCCGGCGGGACCTTCTGCGCCGGCGCGGACCTCAAGGCGGTCGCCGGGGACGAGGACCGGCGCAACCGTCTCGAGCCGTCCGAGCACGGGCCGATGGGTCCCTCGCGGCTGGCCCTGTCCAAGCCCGTGATCGCGGCCATCGAGGGGCATGCGGTCGCCGGCGGGCTGGAGCTCGCGTGCTGGGCCGACCTGCGGGTGATGGCGTCGAACGCGGTGCTCGGGGTGTTCTGTCGCCGGTGGGGCGTCCCGCTCATCGACGGGGGCACGGTCCGGCTGCCGCGGCTCATCGGGCTGTCGCGGGCGCTCGACCTCATCCTGACCGGTCGGCCGGTCGACGCGGAGGAGGCGCTGGCGATCGGGCTCGCGAACCGCGTCTGCGAGCCGGGGACGACGCTGACGGTCGCCCAGGAGGTCGCGACGCTGCTCGGCACCTTCCCGCAGGCCTGCCTGCGCGCCGACCGGGCGAGCGCGCTCGCCGCCTTCGACCGGCCGGTGCCGGACGCGTTGATCGCCGAGCACGAGCGGGGGGTCGCGAGCATGGGCGACGGAGACATGGCCGCGGGCGTGGCCCGGTTCGTCGACGGCGCCGGCCGGGGCGGCCGGTTCGGTGCATAGGGTCGAGGGCGACCGTGTCACCAGGGTCCATTAGGGTGTCGGTACGGGTCCCGAGCGCTGAGCGGACCCCCGAGCGCTGAGCGGACCCACGGGGGGCGGGCGGGGACACCGTCGCGCCGGCCGTCTAGCCTGCATCGGCTGGGCGATGCCCCCCGACAAGCCGTCCCCGACGCCGAGGAAGCTCATGGCCGTGCCGGAGGAGAACCTGACCCGCGAGGAGGCGCGCCGCCGCGCGGAGATCCTTCACGATCTGCACTACGAGGTCCACCTCGACCTCACCCGGGGGGACGAGACGTTCGGGTCCACCACGACCGTGCGCTTCCGCTGCGACGAGCCGGGTGCCGACACCTTCCTCGACTGCACCGCCGACTCGGTCGCGCGCGTCGAGCTGAACGGTCAGCCGATCGCGCAGGACGCGGTCGAACCGACCCGCATCCGTCTGCGGGGGCTCGAGGAGGAGAACGAGCTGCGGGTCGAGGCCACGATGGCCTACCAGCACGAGGGCAAGGGCCTGCACTTCTTCCGCGACCCCACCGACGAGCGCGTCTACCTGCACAGCCAGTTCGAGCCCTTCGACGCCCACCTCGTCTATCCGTGCTTCGACCAGCCCGACCTGAAGGCCACCTTCGACTTCTCCGTCGACGCGCCGGGCGGGTGGCACGTCGTGTCCAACATGGCGGCGACGCAGACGCCCGACCTCGACCGCGGCGGGCGCTGGGTCTTCGCCACCACCCCGGCGCTGTCGCCCTACGTCACGGCGATCGTCGCCGGCGCGTACACGGTCGTTCGCGACCGCCACGGCGACGTCGAGCTCGCGATCTACGCACGTGCCTCGCTCGCCGACCACCTCGAGCACGACGAGCTGTTCACCCTGACCAAGCAGGGCCTCGACTGGTACGCCGAGGCCTTCGACATGGCCTACCCCTTCGGCAAGTACGACTCGCTGTTCGTGCCGGAGTTCTCGGCCGGCGCCATGGAGAACCCCGGCTGCGTCACGTTCTCCGAGGCCTACATCTTCCGCTCGAAGGTCACCGACGCCGCGCGCGAGCGGCGGGCCGAGACCATCCTGCACGAGATGGCGCACATGTGGTTCGGCGACCTCGTCACCATGCGCTGGTGGGACGACCTGTGGCTGAACGAGAGCTTCGCGACGTTCATGGCCGTGCTCTCGCAGACCGAGGCCACGCGGTTCACGAACGGCTGGGTCACCTTCCTCGACTCCGAGAAGGCGTGGGCCAAGTTCCAGGATCAGCTGCCCTCCACCCATCCGATCGCCGCCGACATGGTCAACGTCGAGACGGTGCACCAGAACTTCGACGGCATCACCTACGCGAAGGGCGCGTCGGTGCTGCGTCAGCTCGTCGCCTGGGTGGGGCAGGATGCGTTCCTCGCCGGCTGCCGTCGCTACTTCGCCGACCACGCCTACGGGAACGCCAGCCTGGCGGACTTCCTCGCGGCGCTCGAGGACGCGTCGGGCCGCGAGCTCGGTGGCTGGCGTGACGAGTGGCTGACCACCACCGGCGTCAACACCCTGGCCGCGGAGTACGCGATCGACGGCGGGCAGCTCCGGTCGTTCGCCATCGTGCAGGAGGCGCCGGACGACCACCCGACGCTGCGCCGGCACCGTGTCGCCGTCGGCCTCTACGCGCTGCAGCCGGAGGGTCTCGTCCGCACCGAGCGGCTCGAGCTCGACGTCGTCGGCGAGCGCACCGAGGTCCCGTCGCTGTCCGGGCGCCGCGCGCCCGACGCGATCCTCGTCAACGACGACGACCTCACCTACGCGAAGCTGCGCCTCGACGAGCGCACCACCGCGACCGTGACCGAGCACCTCGACCGCTTCGTCGAGCCGCTCCCCCGGGCGCTGGTCTGGTCGGCGACCTGGGACATGGTGCGCGACGGCGTCCTGCCGGCCCGCCGCTTCGTCGACATGGTCGTCAGCAACGTCGCGAGCGAGACCGAGGTCGGCGTGCTCGAGCGTCTCCTCGGTCGCGCCGTGGCCGCCATGGACCGCTACGGCGACCCGTCGAACCGTGCCGCCCTGGCCGAACGGCTGGCGTCGCACGCCCGCGCACGGCTCGAGGAGGCGGCCCCCGGCAGCGACCACCAGCTCGCCTGGGCCCGCCACTGGGCCACCGTGGCCCGCGACGGGGACCACCTCACCGACCTCCGGCGGCTCCTCGACGGCGACCTCGTCATCGACGGGCTCGCGATCGACACCGAGCTGCGCTGGCACCTCGTCACCCGGCTGGCCATCGCCGGCGCTGCCGACGAGGGGCTCGTCGCGCGCGAGCTCGAGCGGGACCCGACCGACCTCGGTGAGCGGCACGCGGCGACGGCCCGGGCCGCCCGGCCGGAGACCGAAGCCAAGGAGGCCGCCTTCCGCCGCCTCGTCGAGGAGCACGACCTGTCCCACACGATGTCACGTCAGCTCATCGGCGGGTTCTCCCAGCTCGAGCAGCCCGACGTGCTCGCGCCGTTCGTCGCCCGCTACTTCGAGGCGCTCGACCGGGTCTGGAAGGAGCGCAGCCTCGACTGGTCGCTGGAGTTCTCCGGCGGCATGTTCCCGCACTGGGCGGCGAGCGACGAGGTCCTGGCCGAGGTCGACGACTATCTCGCCCGCGAGGACCTGACGCGGCCGCTGCGTCGCGAGCTGCTCGAGCAGCGTGACACGCTGGTCCGCACCCTGCGGGCCCGCCGGCTCGACGCCGACGCCTGACCCAGCGTGGTGTCGCCGCCACGGTGGGCGGTGGGAAGGGCTCCTCGGGAACCCGCCATGGGACCTGTGGCCCTGTGCGGGCCCGCCCGGACGCGGGATCATGCCGAGCGGCCGGGCGCTGCGTCCCCGGCCGCGGCGGCGGTGGAAGCGACTGCTGTCGCCGAGCCACCGACGCCGTGGAGGAGTCGCCCGCCATGTCATACGTCAGCCCGTTCTCGCAGGGATCTGCGCAGGAGAAGGACCTGCTCGGCGGCAAGGGTGCCAACCTCGCCGAGATGACCCGGATGGGGCTGCCCGTCCCGCCGGGCTTCACGATCACCACCGCGGCCTGTCGCGCCTACCTGCGCAACGACGGGGTCGTTCCCTCCGGGATGTGGGTGGAGGTCGACGAGTCCCTGCGTGCCCTCGAGGAGGACCGCGGTCAGCACCTCGGGGATCCGGCGAACCCGCTGCTCGTCTCGGTGCGGTCGGGGGCTCCGATCTCCATGCCGGGGATGATGGACACCGTCCTCAACGTCGGTCTGAACCAGGAGACCGTGAAGGGTCTGGCGGCGAAGACCGACGACGAGCGCTTCGCCTACGACGCCTACCGCCGCCTCATCGAGATGTTCGGTCGGGTCGTGCTCGGCGTGCCCGACGAGCTCTTCGAGCGGTGGCGTTCCGGGGTGCTCTCCGAGCACGGCGTCGAGCTTCCCTCCGACCTCGACGTGGAGGGTCTGCACGACCTGGTGCTGGCCGAGCGGCAGGCGGTGCGTGAGCACACCGGCGCGGACATGCCCGAGGACCCGCGGCGGCAGCTGCACATGGCCATCGAGGCCGTGTTCCGGTCCTGGAACGGCAGGCGTGCCCGCGACTACCGCAAGCTCGAGAACATCCCCGACGAGATGGGGACCGCCGTCAACGTCCAGTCCATGGTGTTCGGCAACGCCGGGGCGGACTCGGGCACGGGCGTCGCGTTCACGCGCAACCCGGCGACGGGCGAGCGCAAGCCCTACGGCGACTTCCTCGTCAACGCCCAGGGCGAGGACGTGGTGGCCGGGATCCGCGCCACCGAGGACCTCGACACGATGCACGGCCACTTCCCCGAGTGCGCGGCACAGCTCGACGAGGTCATGGCCACGCTCGAGCAGCACTACCACGAGATGTGCGACATCGAGTTCACGATCGAGCACGAGCAGCTGTTCATCCTCCAGACCCGCACGGGCAAGCGCACCACCGAGGCCGCCGTCCGCATGGCGATCGAGATGGCCGAGGAGGGCCTGATCGACCGCGAGACGGCCGTCCGACGGGTCAAGCCGTCCCAGCTCGACCAGCTGCTGCACCCGCGCTTCGCCCCGGGCGACGAGCACACGCCGCTGACGACGGGGCTGAACGCCTCCCCCGGCGCGGCCGTCGGCAAGGTCGTCTTCACGGCGGACGACGCCGAGACGTGGGCGGAGCGGGGCGAGAAGGTCATCCTCGTCCGGTCCGAGACCTCACCCGACGACCTGCACGGCATGGTCGCGGCGCAGGGCATCCTCACCAGCCGTGGGGGGCTCGTCTCGCACGCGGCCGTGGTCGCCCGCGGCATCGGCAAGCCCGCCGTCTGCGGGGCGAAGGAGCTCACCATCGACGTGTCGGCACGCCGCGCGTCGGTGAACGGCACCGTCATCGCCGAGGGCGACGTCGTGTCGATCGACGGGGCCACCGGCGAGATCTACCTCGGTGAGATCCCGGTCATCGAGCCGGAGCCGAGCGCGCAGCTCGGAACCCTGCTCGGCTGGGCCGACGAGATCAGCCGCATGCGCGTGCGCGCCAACGCCGACACCGGCGAGGACGCCGCCCGGGCCCGCGCCTTCGGTGCCACCGGCATCGGCCTGTGCCGCACCGAGCACATGTTCCTCGGCGATCGGCTGCCCGTCGTCCAGCGGATGATCCTCGCCAGCACCGAGGACGAGGAGAGCGCGGCCCTCGCCGAGCTCCACGACGTGCAGAAGGAGGACTTCACCGCGATCCTCGAGGCGATGGACGGGCTGCCGGTCACGGTGCGCCTGCTCGACCCGCCCCTCCACGAGTTCCTGCCCGACGTGGAGGAGCTGCGGATCAAGGAGGCCCGCGAGGGCGGCCTCGACGAGGCGGAGGAGCACCTGCTCGACGCGGCGCTGGTCTGGCAGGAGTTCAACCCGATGCTCGGCACGCGTGGCTGCCGGCTGGGCCTCATCAAGCCGGAGCTCTACGGCATGCAGGTCCGGGCGCTCGCCGAGGCCGCGAAGGACCTGCGGGCGGCCGGACGCGACCCGCGGTTCGAGGTCATGATCCCGCTCGTCTCGCTGGCCGGCGAGCTCCATCAGACGGTCGTGCAGGTGGCCGACGTGCTGACCGAGGTGCTCGGCGCCGAGTGGGCGCGCGAGGTCCCCATCGGCACGATGATCGAGACCCCGCGGGCTGCGATCGTCGCCGGGGTGCTGGCGTCCGACGCCGCGTTCTTCTCCTTCGGCACGAACGACCTCACGCAGATGACCTTCGGGTTCTCCCGTGACGACGTGGAGGGCCGGATCATGGGCCTCTACCTCGAGAACGGGATCCTGTCGGTCAACCCGTTCCAGAGCGTGGACGTCGACGGCGTCGGTGCGCTCGTGAAGCGGGCGGTCACCGACGCGAAGGCCGCCAACCCGCACCTCGAGTGCGGCGTCTGCGGCGAGCACGGCGGCGACCCTCAGTCGATCCTGTTCTTCGACGAGGCCGGACTCGACTACGTGTCCTGCTCCCCGTTCCGGGTCGTCGTGGCCCGGCTCGCAGCGGCGCACGCCACGCTGGCGCACCGCGGGTAGCCGACCGCCCCACGCTCGCCCGGCTCCCGGCGGCGCACTAGTGCAGTTGAGCACGTGTGCGTGCTCGAACGCACTTCGAGCGGGGCACGGTCAGCCGGTGAGGCACAGCCGGGCCACTGGCGGTCGACGAGCGGCTGCTCGACCGTCGGTTGCCCGAGCGTCCTACCGCGGGCAACTGGTCGAAACGACCCCGACCAGGCCTTCGACCCCGTGGTCCGTTGCGACGAGCAGCGTCTTGCCGTCCGGGGTCAGTGCCACACGATGGGCCAGGTCGGCCGGTGGCGTGTTCCGGTAGGTCGTGTCGCCACCGACGCTGTCGGTCAACGGCATGGTCGCTCCCACGAGGAAGCAGTCGAACGCGCCGGCGGAATTGCGGATCTGGGCCGCCTCCACCAGGCCACGCTTGTTCACGCGGTAGAGGAATTGTCCGTCGTTCGAGATCGCCATGCCGTAGGTCGGGTCCGAACCGTCGTGGTCCGTGACCGTTCCTCGCAGCTGGAGCCAGTTGTCGAGACCGGTACCGAGACCGTTCTCCAGGATGAACGAGGTGCCGCCTCCGCTGTCGACTGCGCCGGTCTTCCCGTCTGCACTGAACGCCAGCTCGGTGACCGGCTGGCCGCCGTCGACAGCCGTGAAGTCTGCGCCGTCCTTCGGACGGAACTCGTTCGTGCCGGTGTCGAAAACGCCGAGCCGGTTGTCGATCGACACGGCGATCCGCGCGCTGTCGGCGATCGCCTGCATCCTGCCGATGGTGCCGGTCACCTTCGTTTCGAAGGACTGTACGGGAGCCGTTGGGCTTGTTGGGTCGATGAGGGACAGCGTCGCGGCCTCCCCGCCGTTCAGCGGGGAGAACGTGCTCGGCCACAGGGCGAGCTTCCCACTCCGCGTCGTTTCGACGTAGAAGGCACGTCCCGGGTTCAGGACCTTGTGGTCCAGCGGGATCCGAGCGACCTCACGGCCGGCTGCCAGGTCGACGCGCGAGATGTCCTTGCTCCCGCTGTTCGTGACAAAGAGCTGCTTCCCGTCACGAGAAAGGGCGAGGTCGAAGGGGTCCGAGCCGACGGAGATGGGCGTGCCCAGTGTCCAGGTCTTGAGGTCGAGGACCTCCACCCGGTTGTACCGGTTGTTCACGAGGTAGGCGCGACCGCTGTCGGCGGTCACGACCATGTTGTAGACCGGGGCGCCCTCGACGGCGACCGTGTGGTCGATGGCGGGTGGGCTCTCCTCACAGCCGGGTACCTGTCCCGCCCGGTAGCCCTGGTCGAGCTCACGGACGACACCGTCCGAGATGGCCTTCGAGCCCCCGAGGACGACGATGTCGTCGACGCCGAGTCTCATCAGCTCACAGGCGACCGAGTCGGGCACCCGGTCCGGCTGCACCAGCAGCAGGGGAGCAGGCAGGCCCGAGGCGACCGCACCACCGGTGAGGCCGTCGGGGAACGAGGCGACCGTGGCGACGTATGCCCGGCGCGAGCTCTGGAAGGCCTCGTGCGACACCTTCGCGGAGGTTGTGGTGTCGTCGCTGCCGGCGACACGCATCACGTCTTTGCTCGCGAGGAAGGAGAGCTGCGACATGACCGCCGTCGACACGTCCCCCTCACGCCCGACGACGACGATCGTCTCGGGCTGCAGGCGCTGAAGCTCCGCCTTCGTGGAATCCGGCAGGACCGTCGGTGTCGTCAGCAGGACGGGGGCGCCTTCGCTCCCTGCGGCGCCGGTCGCGGACAGCGCGTCCGGGAACCTATAGCCCGTCGTGACGTAGGCCACCTTCGCGCCGTCGGGATGCAGCGAGCGCGAGATCATCGCGGCCGTTTCGTTGCGGTCCCGGCCGGCGACCCGGACCGTCTGGTACCCGGACAGCGCGGCGAGCCGCACCTCCACGCCCGAGCTGATCGCGCCCGTCCCGCCGACGATGACGATGTTCGTGGGGTGCAGACGCCGGAGCTCGGTCACCGTCTCGGCTGGCACGTTCGTGCGCGACACGAGCAGCACCGGTGCCTGTCCGGCGAGCGACGCGCTGACGGTCAGCGCGTCGGCGAAGTCCCCGCCCGTGACGACGAAGACCGTCTCTGCCCCGCCAGGAAAGGCGTCCCGGGACACGGCTGCCGCGGTCGCGAAGCGGTTGCTGCCGGCGAGCCTTCGGACCGAAGGGCTCTGAGCGCGGGCCGGGAGCGCCACCAGGAGCTGCACCAGCAGCGATGTCGCCAGGGCGGCGACCCACCACCGCGATCGTGTCGTACGTCGAATCGTCCCCGTCATACCCCGTCCCCATGTGCACGTGACAGACCTTCCTTGGTCCCATCGGCACGGAGCGTGAGCAACTTTACGCTCCGTGCGCAACATGTCCGCTCAGCGGCGACAACGTGATGCGAGTCCTTGCCATGGCCCGTCGGCGCGACCAGTGTGGTGACGTGAGCGAGCGGCTCGCCGGACAGGGAGATCCACCATGGCAGAGAGCGTCTACAAGGTCATCGAGCTCGTCGGCACCAGCACGGAGTCCTGGGAGAAGGCGGCGGCGGCCGCCGTGGCACGCGCAGGCGCGTCGGTCCGCAACCTCCGCGTGGCCGAGGTGAGCGAGCTGGACATGGTCCTCGAGGAAGGGAACGTGACGGCCTACCGCGCCAAGGTGAAGGTCTCGTTCAAGTACGAGGGCGAGTAGCCGTTCGAGGACGCCCGCTCGTTGCGCACGGGCGGGCGATCGAGGACGCGGCAGCCGGTCAGCAGGGCGCCACCTCCACCGGGATGCCGTTGAGCACCGCCGTGCCCGACAGCGGGTCCATCATCGTCTCGTCGGCCAGGACGTTGCTCGTCACGCCGGGCTGCTGCTCGCGTGCGACGGACAGCCGGACGCCGTCCCGGTCGTGGCCGAACCCGTGGGGCAGGCTCACCACGCCCGGCATCACCCGGTCGGTGACCTCCACGGGCACTATGAGCGCCCCGGCAGCGGAACTCACCCGGGCGTCGCCGCCGTCGACGAGGTCGAGGCGCGCCGCGTCGTCGGGGTGGACCTGCAGCGTGCACAGCGGGCGGCCCTTCGCCAGCGCCGGCACGTTGTGCATCCACGAGTTGTTCGTCCGCACGTGCCGGCGGCCGACGAGCCGCAGCCGGTCCCCGGCGGTCGTCTCGTCCTGCGCCAGCCGGTCGAGGTCGGCGACGAGCGCGGGCGGTGCCAGCTCGACCTTCCGCGATTCGGTCGCGAGGTTGTCGGGCAGTCGCGGCTCGAGTGCACCGAGGTCGACCCCGTGGGGCTGTGCCTCGAGGGTGGCGAGCGTCAGCCCGTTCCGGCTGCCGAAGGCGTCGCCGTAGGGGCCGGTGCGCAGCAGCACGTCGAGGAGCCGCTCCGGCCCCCGGCGGGGTGCGACCGCAGCCATGATCTCGTCGGCGTCACGGCCGTGGACGGGGCTCGCCGGCTGCTCGACGAGCGAGTCGACCAGCACCCGGCACACGTAGTCGTCGAGGGCGTCCACGTCGGCGTCGGCGCCGAGCCCGCTCGCGATCCCGCCGAGACGCAGCAGGATCTCCCACTCGTCCGGCTGGCCGTCGGCGCGTGGCAGCACCGGAGCCGAGTAGTTCGCGACGTTGCGGATGGCGAGCCCGGTGAACGCGATGTCGTAGTGGGACCGCTCGAGCGTGGGCGGCGGCGGCAGGATGACGTCCGCATGCCGGGTGGTCGCGTTGGCGTAGGGGTCGACGCTGACCATGAGGTCGAGGGTCTGAAGCGCCCGGTCGAGCCGATCGCTGTTCGGCGTGGACACGACCGGGTTGCCCGCGATCGTGAACAGCACGCGGAGCTGGCCCTCCCCCGGGGTCTCGATCTCGTCGGCGAGCGTGGCAGCGGGAAGCTCGCTCAGGACCTCCGGCAGCTCCCGGGCGCGGCTGTGCCACCGGCCGGTGGTGAAGGCCGGGCGCCCCGAGCGGTCACCGACGTGCGCAGGACGCGGGAACATGGCGCCGCCGGGGCGGTCCAGGTTGCCGGTCAGGATGTTGCAGACGTCGACGAGCCACGACGTGAGCGTCCCGAAGGCGACCGTCGTGGTGCCGATCCGTCCGTACACGACGCCGCGCTCGGCCGCGGCCAGCTCGCGGGCGAGGCGACGGATCACCGCCGCGTCGACCCCGCAGGCGCTGGCGGCCGTCTCGGGCGAGAACGGCTTGACCGCGACCGCGACCTCCTCGACCCCGACGACGTGGGGCGCGAGGTGGTCGAGCGAGACGAGACCCTCGTCGAACAGGGTGTGCACCATGCCGGCGAGCAGCCACGCGTCCGTGCCGGGCCGGATCGGCACGTGCTCGTCGGCGACGTCGGCCGTGCGGGTACGGCGCGGGTCCACGACGACGAGCCGCCCGCCGCGCTCGCGCAGCGCGCGCAGCCTGCCGGGCAGGTCCGGGGCCGTGAACAGGCTGCCGTTGGACATCAGCGGGTTCGCGCCGAGCATCAGCAGCCAGTCGGTGCGGTCGACGTCCGGTACGGGGATCGCGAGTGGGTCCCCGAAGAGCAGACCGCTCGACACGTGCTTCGGCATCTGGTCGACGGTCGAGGCGGAGAAGACGTTCCGGGTCCGTAGCGCCTTCACGAAGGGCTTCACGTACAGCCCGCCGGCGAGGTTGTGCACGTTCGGGTTGCCGAGGTACACGCCGACGGCTGCCGGCCCGTGGGCCTCCACCAGCGGCCGCAGCCGAGCCTCCACGGCCGCGAAGGCCTCGGCCCACGTCGCCTCGTGCAGCTGGCCGTCCTCGCCGCGCACGAGCGGGGCGCGCAGCCGGTCCGGGTCGCGGTCGAGGTCCGCGATCACCGCGCCCTTCGGGCAGAGGTAGCCGTGCGAGAACACGTCCTCGTCGTCGCCGCGGACGCCCGTCACCTCGCCGTTCTCCACGGTGATGGCCAGACCGCACGTGGCCTCGCAGAGCGGACAGGTGCGGAAGGCGGTGTGCGTGTCGGTGGCGGTGGGGCTCATGGCGTCTCCCGGCTCGGGTCCCCCGAGTCTGCCACCGGCGTCCGACTGCTGCGGAGGGAATCAGGCGCTTCCGCCGAAGCGGTCGCCTGCCAGCACGGGTGCTTCGGCGGAAGCGCTTCGGCGGAAGCGTCAGGCGGCGACGAGGATGTCGTCGGGGTCGGGGGGTTGGAGCCGGTCGAGCTCCTGGGCGATCACGAACAGGCAGGCGTCGTAGTCGGGCCGTTCCCCGTCCCAGCCGGAGTACAGCGCGTCGGGGCCGGGTGGGTCGAGGCCGGCGGCACGGTTTCGTGCTGCCGCGGCGTCGGGGTGGACCGTGACCGGTGGCATCACGCTGGGCACGGGGGGCCGGTCGGGGGGACGGAACTCGAGATGGCCCTTGCCGTCATGCGCGATGGTCCAGCGGTGGTCGTGCACGAACCGGTGATGCCGGCCGCACAGGGTGACGAGGTTGGCCATCGTGGACGGGCCGCCGTGCTCACGGTGGACGATGTGGTGGCAGTGCAGCCAGCGGCGGGTCTGACAGCCCGGGAACCGGCAGGTGCCCCGGTCGCGGGCCAGCACCGCCCGGCGGGTCGCGGCCGGGATCGCTTCCTCGGGTGACGAGGTGGCGGTCAGCGTCCCGTCGGCGTCGTGGACGGCCGCCCCGATCCGCCCGTCACAGGCCAGGCGTTCCAGGGTCCGCACCGACATCGCCAGCACCCGGCCCTGTCCGGTACGTACCGGCACCGGCCGCTGCCGGCCGGCCGCGTCGTCGGGGGCGGGCAGCGTCCCGGCGTCCACGTGGTAGACGGTCAGATGCTTGTCCGCGCCCGAGCTGTCGGCCGGCAGGCCCTCGGCGGCCGCCCGGGCCGCGGCCAGCAGCACGTCCGCCCGGGCCTGCCCGATCGACAGGGCCCACGGATCCGGCCCCCGCCCACCGTCCCCCGCGCCGTCGCCGTCGGGGGCGGCGGTGGTGTCGGCGGTGGTGTCGGCGGCGGCGTCGGGATTCCAGCCCACGACCCGGTCCCCGGCCACCAGCTGTCCCTCGGCCGGGTCGGTCTGCGCCTGCTGGGCGGCCTTGGCGGCCTCGTGGGCCTGATCGACCGCCCGCCATGCCTGCCCGTCGATGTCGTTGGCCAGCTGCTCACCCGCGTCCACCGGCACCAGCAGGGTGACCTTCATCATCCCCTCGCCCGCGGACTCCCAGTACGCCTTGCGGCGCTCCCACGGGTCGAGCCGCCGGCGGCGCTCCCCACGCAGCTGACGGGCCACCTCGGCCACGATCTTCTCCAGATGATCCCCCGTCGCGCACGACGCGAAGCGCAGCAGCAGCCCCTCCAACCCCGGCTCACGCAGCCGGGTGATCGCCCGCACCTTCGAATACGACAGCTCCCCGCGCGCGAACCGTGCCGCCGTCTCCGGGAACAGCGCCAACCGCAACGCCACCCGCACATGCTCCCGCGCCGTCGGCGACGCGATCGAACACCAGTGCGACAACCACTGTGCCGGCGTGCGCGCCCCGTCCCGGGCCCACAGCCCCCGCCGAACCACCTCCGCGACCAGCAGCAGCCAGCGGCAGGTCGCCGCCGCGACCTCCGCCGCCTGACCACGCACCGCCGCCGACAGCGCCGCATCGTCGAGATCCGCGAACCGCGGATCACGCCACCCCTCCTCCATCGCCGTCAAGAACTCCTGCTCGAACGAGATCGGATCCGGCAACGCCGACCACGACTCCGGCAGCAACCCCGACACCGCCTCCCACACGGCCTCCACCGACACCGACGAACCCTCCAACACCGACGACGAACCCTCCGACACCGACGAACCCTCCAACACCGACGAACCCGACGACATACAACCCCTCCACAGGCGACGACAACACTCCGAGAGCCAACGCCCCGGACCGTAGACCCCACCTGTGACAGCGGTACTGCGGGGGTGGTCCCTCGCAGCGCAGCGATCGACCTGCCTGCTGGGTGCGGTCACACCCCGGCGCTACCGTCCCGCGCATGTGGAACTACGACGACGACATCCTGTCCCGGCCCGGCCGCCACCGCCGCGAGGTACCCCGTGTGACGTTGACCCGCGGGCTCGTGGTCGAGGTCGCGTCCGACGGTTTCGTCGGCACGGTCACGGCCCTGCACGGCGACGAGGTCGAGCTGCAGGACCGCCGGGGACGCGCCCGCCGGTTCGGTCTCCACCCCGGCGCGTTCCTGCTCGACGGGCAGCCGGTGACGCTCGTCGCGCCGACGGTCCCGACCGCGCGTCGGACGAGCGCGCCGACGGTCACCGCGTCGGGGTCGTTCGCGGTGCCCGGCGCCGCGCCGCGCGTGGCACGCCCGAGTCGCATCTTCGTCGAAGGGCTCCACGACGCCGAGCTGGTCGAGAAGATCTGGGGTGACGACCTGCGGGTCGAGGGGATCGTCGTCGAGTACGTCGAGGGAATCGACGACCTGCCCGACATCGTGCGTCGCTTCGGCCCCGGGCCGGCGAAGCGGCTCGGCGTGCTCGTCGACCACCTCGTCCCCGGCTCGAAGGAGCACCGGATCGTCGGCCAGGTCCGCCACCCGCAGGTGCTCGTGACCGGCCATCCCTTCGTCGACATCTGGGAGGCCGTGAAGCCCTCCGTCATGGGGATCGACGCGTGGCCGACCGTCCCGCGTGGCACCCCGTGGAAGGAGGGGGTCTGCGCAGCGCTCGGCTATGCGAGCCCAGCCGACCTGTGGCGCGAGCTGCGGGGCCGGGCCAGCCGCTACACGGATCTCGACCGTTCCCTCGTCGGTGCGGTCGAGCAGCTGATCGACTTCGTGACCGAACCGGACCGCACATGACCGACCCACGTCCCCGCCGGCGCCCGTCACGGACCGTCGTGACGCTCGCGGCCGTCCTGGCCCTGGCCGGGACCTGCTCCCCTGCCCTCACCGCGCGGGCCGCGACGCCGGAGCCCGACGGCCCCACCGTCACGCGCGTCGCGGGCTCCGACCGCATCGCCACCGCCGTCGCCGTGTCGGGGGCCGTCGCCGATCGGGCCGACGCCGCCGTGGTCGCCCGCGCCGACGACCTCGCGGATGCGCTCACGGGCGGGGTCCTGGCCCGGCGCCTCGGTGGACCGCTGCTGCTCAGCGGCCCGGACGGTCTCCCGGACGCCGTCGTGGCCGAGCTCGACCGGCTCGGCGTCGGTGAGGTGATCCTCCTCGGCGGCACGCGGGCGCTCGGACCGGGCGTCGCGGCCGACGCCGCGGCTGGTGGCCGCACCGTCCGACGGGTCGCGGGTCCCACGCGCTACGCCACGGCCGCCGCCGTCGCCGAGCTGCTGCCGGCGGCCGACACCGTCTACGTGGCGAGCGGGCACCGGTTCGCCGACGCGCTCGCGGCCGCGCCGGTGGCTGCGACGACGGGTCGTCCGATCCTGCTCGTGGCCCCCGACGCGGTGCCCGACGACACCGCGGCGGCGCTCGACGCGATCGCCCCCGCACAGGTCGTCGTCGTGGGCGGAACGGCGGCCGTGCCAGCCGCCGTCGCCGACGCGCTGGCGGGTCCCGGACGGACCGTGACGCGGCTGGCCGGCCCGACGCGGTACGACACGGCCGCCGCGGCCTACCGCGCCGGTCTCGCCGTCGGCCTCGACCCGTCCACGGTGTGGGTCGCATCGGGCGTCGGGCTGGCGGACGCCGTGGCGGCAGGGCCGGCCGCGGCCGCGGCGGGGCACCCACTGCTGCTCGTGCCGGGCGACGACCTGCGCCGTGCCGCCGCTCCCGTCGCCGTGCTGCGGGAGGCTGCGGAACGTCCTCACCGGCGTCACGGTCGTCGGGGGGCCCGCCGCCGTCACCGCCGACGCGTCCTGGCAGCTGCCGGGCATCGTCCACGGGCCGGCGCTGCCCCGCGGCGGGCGGGTGTTCTTCCCCGACTGGCGGCTCGTCGGCTTCTACGGCAACGCCGAGGCGCCGGCGATGGGCGTGCTCGGCGAGCAGCCGCCCGACGCCGCCTACGACCGGCTGTGGCGGCAGGCGCAGTCCTACACCGCCGGAGACCGTCCCGTCCTGCCCGTCTTCGAGCTGATCGTGTCCGTCGCGACGAAGGCACCCGGGGCCGACGGCGACTACTCCCGACCGACCGACGAGGCGACGATCCGCACCTGGCTCGCCGCCGCCCGCCGCCACGGCGCCTACCTGCTCCTCGACATCCAGCCCGGCCGCTCGACCTTCCCGGACGCGATGACCCCCTACCTGTCGCTGCTGACCGAGCCCGACGTGGGGATCGCCCTCGACCCCGAGTGGCGCGTCGGCCCGAACGAGACGCCCGGCGGCGGCACGATCGGCACCGTGGACGCCGCCGAGGTCAACACGGTCGTCGACCGTGTGGCGGCGATCGTCCGCGACCACCGGCTGCCGCAGAAGCTGTTCGTCGTGCACCAGTTCCGCACGGACATGGTCACGAACCGGCCGGCGCTGAAGACACCGGCCGAGCTCGCCGTCGTCTTCCACATGGACGGGCTCGGCAGCCGCGCCCAGAAGCTCGACACCTACCGGCACGTCCACGCCGACCCCGCCGGCGCCGCCCACAACGGGTTCAAGCTCTTCTACGACGAGGACCGTGACATGTTCCAGCCGTCCGAGGTCCTGCGCCTGTCCCCCGTGCCCGACCTGGTCACCTACCAGTAGCCGGGACGATCGGAGGCCTGGCTCCGGTCAGGCCGTGCGGTCGGTCGCCAGGTCCGGTCGGAGCGGCGCGTCCCGGCGGCGGGCAGCGAGGCCCAGCACGAGCACCGAGCTCAGCACGGCCAGCACGAGGCCCCAGCCGACCCGGGCGACCCACGCGCCGGTGGCCGCCGCGCCCGGCCCCATGGCCGCCGCGACGGCGACGAGCACGAGCCCGAGGTTGAACGCGCCGGCGCGGAGCCGGCGCCCCACCTCGACCTGGAGGCGCAGCCCCTCGCGTTCGGTGCCCGACCGTCCGCGCATGAGCGGCACCATGTAGGTCAGCGCCGCCGCGATCGCCTGCACGAGTGCGCCGACGATCACGAGCAGCCCGACCGCGTCGAGCAGCCGCCACCGTCCCGCGGCGACCACGGCCACGTCCAGCCACAGCGAGACGAGCAGCCAGGCTGCCGCTGCCGTGATGAGGTGGCCGGAGAGCGCCGGGAACTTCGACGCGGGCGCAACCCGGATCACCGCCCGGCCGACGACCACCGCTGCCCAGGCGAACACGGCGAGCCCCGCAGCCGCCAGCAGCCGCAGCGCCACGCCGGGCCAGCCGCCGAACCCGGTGCCGAGCAGGGCCAGCACCGCGATGCTCAGCGCCGACGCCCCGTGCCGCAGCCATCGTGCCGCCCCCTCCTGGGCGTCGCGGACCATCTGGACGCGCAGGATGGTCGGCCCGAAGAAGATGACCGTGGCGAGCAGGGTCAGCACCCCCCAGCCGAGCACCATGACGTGCAGGTGCGCCAGCCGTGCCGGCACATACCAGCGGCCGACGAGCACGCCCGTCCCGATGAGGGCGCCGAGCGTGGCGCCGTGCAGGAACTGGCTGTGGGCGCGCTCGTAGAGGCGGACGACGAAGACGAACCGGGCGCCGACGGCGCGCTTGCGCATGCGCCGCAGGAGCCAGTAGCCACGGAACACGACGGCTGCCAGGACGGTCGCGCCGGCGGCCACGGCCCAGGTCCATCCCTCGGGCAGTCCGAGCAGGAGGAGGATCGCACCGACGTTCGCCAGCGGTACCTGCCAGCGGTCCTCGTCACCGGGCTGGCGCAGCAGCGTGCGGCCGAAGTGGGCGCTCAGGGCGAGGATCAGGTTCGTGAGCATCCCGAGGGTGAACAGGTGCACGGCCAGCCACCGCCCGCCGGGCAGCAGATCGCCGATGGCGACCCACACACCCGACGCGATCCCGTAGCCGACCGCGAGCAGCGCGGTGCCCTTCAGATGATCGAACGGCGACCGCCCCGAGCGCGCCGGTGACGGCGCCCGGACGCCGGGCGTTCGTGTGGTGCCGGTCATGCCTCGTCCTGTCGGCGGAGATGGGCGACGCACAGGCCCGGCTGCACGAGCGGGTCGAGCTGTCGCGCGTCGTAGGGGGCGCCGAGGGCGGACAGGGCGCCCCGGAGCAACCCGAGATGGACGCCGCACACGACCTCGCGGCGGTCGAGCGCCAGGTCGAGGAACGGGCAGCGCCGCAGGTTCAGGTCGAGCTCGCCGTCCTGCTCGTCCCCGAGGTCGGGCGCGAACCCGAGGCGGTCGAAGAGGCGCTGCAGCTGGACGAGCGTCTCTGCCGGCGCGACCTGCGAGAAGGGCCGTGGACGCTCGACGAGGTGGTCACCCCAGGCACGACCGGCGGCCTCGGCCGCAGCGGCGGGGTCGGCGACGGTTCCCTCGAGGTAGCTGGTGAGGATCTCGGCGAGGAACCGGTAGCCCTCCCCGTCCTGGCTGCTCGGGTCGGCCTCGGCCTCGTACACGATCCGTGGTCGGCCCGGCCGGTCGCGGCTCTCGGGCCGACGGGTCGTCAGGCCCGCGTCGGCGAGCATGTCGAGGTGGGCGCGTGCCGTGTTCACGTGGAGGCCCACCGCGCTGGCGACGGCGTGGGCGTCGAGCGCCTCGCCGGCGGAGCGGAGCACCTCGAGGATCCGGACGCGGCTCTCGCTCGCCAGCGCTCGGTGTCGGTCGGTCGTCACGGGCCCTCCACGGACGGATGCCCGGCAGTATAACCGTCCCCCGGCGTTTCTACGGAGTGTCCGTGACGCGACGTCGGTGTCCGGGTGCGGCCCACCGTGCCGCGTACCCTGCGTGACCATGAGTGCCTTCCACCGCGACCCGCTGCGCGCACGCTGGGTGCTACGTGCCCCGCAGCGGGCGGCGCGTCCCATGGACCACCCGACCGGGTGCCCGTTCTGCCCCGGGAACGAGGACGCGACCCCACCCACCATCGACCGGCTCGACGGGCCCGAGGGCTGGCGCATCCGGGTGTTCGCCAACCTCTACCCCGCCGTCACCCTCGCCGGCGACGACGCCGGCTCACCGCTGCGCGACGGCGGTCGCGCCACCGGCGCCCACGAGGTCGTCGTCACCACGCCCCGTCACCACGACGGCCTCGCCGACCTCGACGACGACCAGGTGATCGCCGTCATGCAGATGCTGGCGCAGCGCAGCATTCACCATCAGGACGCGGGGCGGACCTTCGTGCAGGCCTTCCTCAACCACGGCGTGCAGGCCGGCGCGTCCGTGCCCCACGGTCACGCGCAGCTCGTCGCCCTCGACGTGACGCCACCGGCGGTCCTGGCGGAGGCGACGCGGCTGCGGCGGGGCGACTGCGTCGCGTGCCGCGCGGCCTCCGGGATCGGCGCCGAGGTCGTCGCCGCGCGCGAGGGCATCGTCGCGGTCTCGCCCGACTGGGCCGTCGCCGAGGGGGAGCTGCTCGTCGTGCCCCACGACCACGAGCCCGACCTCACGACCGACGACGGACGCAAGCCGGCGGCGCTGCTGCTGCGGGACCTCTGCTGGGCGCTGCGCCACGCCGCCGAGGGCGACGTTCCCTACAACGTCGTCGTCCACTCGGCCGGACGCGAGCTGGCCGACTACCACTGGCACCTGCATGTCGTGCCCCGCACGGCCACGCCCGGGGGCTTCGAGCTCGGGACGGGCATGTTCATCAGCCAGGCGGACCCGGCTGTGTGGGCGCGCCGCCTCCGCGACGCGCTGACCCGCGGCTGACCCGGCGCCGGCCGGGAGCGAGGTGAACGACCGCCCCGCGTCGCAGTACCGTGTGGGCCGCCCACCCCCGCCCCATGGTCGGATCCTCGATGCCCGCGTTCCCCGTCCGCGCCCTCGCCGGCGTCGTGGCGGCAATGCTCCTGGCGGGCTGCGGCGGCAGCACGCCACCGACCACGACTGCCGCCACCGACGCCACATCGCCGAGCGCCGCAGGCGCAGCGGCGACGACGAGCCCCGCCCCCGGCGGTCCCGACCTGCTCACGGACCTGTGCGCCGCCGCCGACGACGCGGGGCGCGCTCCCGAACAGGCGCGGGGTGTCTTCTTCCAGCGCGTCCACGAACCGCTCCACGAGCTCGCCCGCGCGGTCACCGACGACGGCGAGCGCGCGGTCGCCGGCCGGCTGCTGCAGGCCAAGGAGCAGGTGGAGGCCGCCTTCAACGCCGAGTCTGTCCCCGACGACCTGCCCGACCGGTTCCAGCGGCTCGTCAGCGCGACGCGCGACGCGCTGGAGGCCGACGGCCGTGCCGCTCCGCCCTGCTGATTCGAGGAACCTCCATGCGACGCCTCCGTCTTGTCACGCTCCTGGTGTCGGCCGCACTGGTCGCGGCCGCCTGCTCGTCGGGGACGCCCGCCGCCGAGAACGCACCCTCCCCACCCGCCGCGGCGACCACCTCCCCCAGCGATCTCGGCGTGGCCGTGGCCAGCTTCGACCTGGCCACGGAGAAGAACGCCCGGTTCCAGGCCGGCGTCTTCACCGCCGACCGTCAGCTCATCATCGGCGGCGACGTCGAGATGGCGTTCACCTACTTCGGCGAGGACCCGAACGCGTCCGCGCTGCCCGGCGCGACGACCACCGGCACGTTCCTGCCCGTGCCGGGTGAGGAGCCCGACGAGCACTACGACCAGCCGGTGCTCAACCAGGCCGCGCAGGCCAGCGGCGTCTACATCACCCATGTCGACCTCGACCGCCCCGGCTACTGGAGCGTCACCGTGACGGCCGACGTGAAGGACAAGGGCCGGCTCTCGGGGACCGCGGCCTTCCAGGTGGCCAACGTCCACCAGGTCCCCGCCGTCGGGGATCCGGCGCCCACGGTCGACAACCTCACCATGGACTCGGACGCGCCGGCGGCGGCGATCGACTCGCGTGCCACCACGAACGACGGGGCGATCCCCGACGAGATCCTGCACCAGACCACCGTCGCGAAGGCGATCGCCGCCCACCGCCCCGTCGTCGTGGTCCTGTCCACCCCCGTGTACTGCTTCAGCCGCTTCTGCGGTCCCGTCACGGACGCGGTCGCCGACCTGGCCGGGCGCTACGGCGATCGCGCCGACTTCGTGCACATCGAGATCTGGAAGGACTTCGACAACAAGCAGCTCAACGACGCCGCGGCGACGTGGATCCAGGGGCCGTCCGGTCAGGCGAACGAGCCCTGGGTGTTCCTCGTCGGCGCCGACGGCACCGTCCAGGCGCGCTGGGACAACGTGCTGGACAAGAGCGCCCTCGAGCAGATGCTGCAGGACCTGCCCGCGAGCTGAGTGACCGTGTCGTGCCGGGCGTGCCCGCTCAGCCGCTGAGCCGCCGGAAGCGCTGCACGATCCGCAGGACGTAGAGCTGCGTCTCGACGATCTCGGGGACGCCGCCCGCCGCCTCGACCCGCCCGGGCCCGGCGTTGTAGGCGGCCAGCCCCAGCCGGGCGTCGCCGAAGTCGGCGATCTGGGCGCGCACGTACCGGGCACCGCCGAGAAGGTTCTGGACGGGGTCGTGCGGGTCGACCCCGAGCTGGCGGGCGGTGCCGGGCATGAGCTGGGTCAACCCGATCGCCCCCACCGGCGAGACGGCGGTCGACTCGAAGCGCGACTCGGTCCAGACGAGGGCCGCGAGCAGCCGGGGCTCCATCCCGGCACGCCGGGCGGCACCGACGAGCGCCGGCGCCCAGCGCGCGCCACCCTCCGGCAGCAGGGCCGACCAGGCCGGCGCCGCGCCGTCGAGCGGCGCATCGGGCTCGGGGGTCCGCAGGACGCTGCCGAGACCGCTCAGGGCCTGCTGCAGCCGACCGACGAGGCGCTCCTGTGCCGCCTTGTCGGCGGCGATGTCGCGGGCGACGGACGCAGCCTCGGCCCGGGCCGCCTCGATCTGGTCGAGGATCTGCTGCCGCTGCTGGACGAGGGCGTCGACCTCGGCCTGGTGCTGCTGCGCCTCGTCGGTGGCCGCTGCCGCACGGGCGTGGGCGGCCTCGGCCTCACGACGGGCCCGGTCGGCGGCCGTCGCGAGCTCCTGGGCCTTGGCCACGAGGTCGGTGTCCTTGCCGAGGATGTTCTCGACCGTCTTCACGGCGACCGCGACGTTGTGGGTGCCCTCGGCCTGCGTGATTCCCCGGAGCAGCAGCCGGCTCGTGTCCGTCGAGCCGTGGATGTACGCGTCGGCGACCCGGTCCTCGAGCTGCGTCTGCACCCGGGCCAGGACGTCGGCGATCCGCTCCGCCTTCCGCGTGGCGGCGTCCGCGTTCTGGCGGGCGGCCGCCTCCTCCGCCTTCCGGGCCGCCACGACCTGCTTCGCCTCGACGAGGTCGTGTCGTACCGCGGTCAGCTTCGTCTGTGCGGCCGACACGCGCGCGTCGGCGGCGTCGACGGCGGCCAGGGCGTCGTCGAGTCGGGCGTCGAGCTGCTCGAGCCGCGACCGAGCCGCCTGCAGCTGCCCGTCGTCGGGCTGCGCCCGGGCCGGGACGGCGGCGGCGAGCGCGCTGAGCGCGCTGAGCGCGATCAGGATGGTGAGGGCGACGGTTCGACGCACGCGAGGCTCCGGGTCGGGGCCGGGGGCACGCCAAGCGACCCTAGGGTGCCCCGCCGCGTGTCTGATGTGTCCGTTGTGCCGTGTTGCCCGTCCGTCGGTCGGTACCCCGCGGGGTGTGGTCGTACCGCCGGTGAGCCGGGCGTGACGGTCGGTCGTCAGGCGGCGCCCGCGGCTGCCAGCAGGGTCGCCACGACCGGATCCGTGACGGCGTTGAAGCCACCGGCGACGCGGAGCAGCGCCGGCGCGTGGCCGAGGGTCCCGAGGAAGCCTCGGATGTCCGCCAGCACGACGTCCCGGTCGGTCAGCAGCAGGATCCCGCCCAGGTGCGCTGCCGCCGGGGCGGCGGCCAGCGCGTCGGGGTAGGTCCGGCCCGTGCCGACGAGAACGTGGTCTGCGCTGGCGCCGCCGGCGATCGCGGCACGGGCCGCCGCGATCGCCGTCGCGTAGCGGGAGGCACCGGCGACACGGCGGGTGGGCAGACGCAACGCGTTCTCGACGGAGGCCGGGATCGCGGCCGTCCCGCCGACGATCGTGGCCGTCCGCGCCTGCAGGTCGGCGAGTGCCGTCCGCGTCGAGGAGGGAACCGCGGTCGGTGCGACGAGCAGGAGCGGCTGGTGGGTCGCCGCCGCGAGCGGCCCGGCCGCGAGGGCGTCGGCGAACCCGGTCCCGAGAGCCACGAGCACCGCGTCGCCTGCCGAGTCGATGCCCTGTGCCCGCCACCGGGCCACCGCTTCGCGCGCGAGCGCCGCGGCGGTCGCGTAGCGGTCGGGCCCCGCCAGCCTCACCACCCGCGGGTGGCCGGGGAGGGCGGCGACGTTGCGGACGACGGCGTCCGACTGTGCGCTGACCCCACCGGCGACGTAGACGGTGCGCGCCCCGAGCCGGACGATCTCGTCCCCCACCCGGGGCTCGAGGTGGTCGGCGGTGTCCAGGAGCACCGGGCCGCCCACGGCAGCAGCCAGCGGTGCGGCCGACAGGGCGTCGGGATAGTCGTCGGCGCGCACCAGAACGACGGCCGGCGCGGTGGCGAACGCGCTTCGGCTCAGCGCGACGGCGGTGGCCAGCCGGTCGGCTCCCGCGACCCGTGCCTCCTCCACGGACGGGGCGGCCGCCGCGACGGCGCCGACGCCGTCGACGACGAGCGGACCCGACGCGTGCGTCCGCCCCGTGCCGTTCGCCGAGCGGACCGTGACGTGCAGCCACCACCTGCCGGGCGCCAGCCCTCCGGTGCGCCACCGGAAGACGTTGCCGGCCGCCTGCTCGGTCAGCCCGTCGGCGATGGTGACACGGTCACGACCGGCCGGGTCGCGTGACGCCTCGATCGTGACCCGGGCATCGGGGGACGCCGCGTCGTCGTGCCAGCGGATGTCGAAGGCACCCCCGCGGGTGGCGTCGTCGGCCGCGAGCCGGATGTCGTCCAGGTGCCAACGCCGTGGGCCCCGGTCCTCGTTCGGGTCCCACCGCAGCGCCGTGATCCCGCTGCCGAGCCAGCCGGGTCCGGACTCGGCGACCTCGGACGCCGGTCGGGCGAGGTCGACGGTGTAGGTGTCGCGGTCGGTCCAGGTGACGATCTCGGCGCTGTTCTGCCACTCGATGCCCCGGTCGGCCCGCCGCCACAGCAGCCGGCCGTGGGTCCCACCGCCGGGCGCGTCGGCGAGCCCGAACGGACCGTCGTAGGTCATCCGGACGGTCAGCCGGTGGTAGCGGGCCGGGTCGACGAGCGGTCCCATGCGCAGCTCGACCAGCGGGTCGTTCGGGGCGGTGCCGCCGTTCGTGGCGTGCAGCTGCCCGCCGGACCACGACAGGTCGGTCACGTGCACCACCCGGGCGGCGTCGGAGGGCTGTGAGAAGTCCCACGCGTCGCCCGTCGTCACGGTGGCGTAGTCGTCACCACCGGCGGCGTCCGGGTCGTCGATGACCGGTTGCGGTGGCGCGGTGATGGTCAGGGCGCTGCTGTACCCGGTGTCGCTGCCGATGTAGTAGGTGCCAGGCGGGTAGGCACCGGCGGGGAAGGTCGTGCCCGTGAGCGGCCCCCAGCCGGGGTTGTCCGGGGTGTTGTCGGCCCGGTTCGTGTTGCGGTCCCAGAACAGCGCCCGCCCCCCGTGGGGGTCGACGGTGACCGGCGCCGTCGGGCGGTACAGGCGCATCCAGTCGATCGCTGCGTGGCCGTCACCGAGGTTGACCGACACCCGGACGCCGAGGACGTTCCCCGCCCATTCCTGTGGCAGCCCCGGGAACTCGTTCACCATGGGGAGGTCGTAGGTGTGCCAGCCCGGCTCGGCGGTGAAACGGTGTCCACCCAGACAGTCGTTGGTGAACTCGCGACAGCGGAACCACTGCACGGCCGCGGGGACACGCGCGGACGCGTACATGCGGATGCTCATCCGCGTGTAGCGGGACGCGTCGACGGGATGGGCCGGGCCGTCGCGTCCCACGGCCAGCGCGCCGGTGTACTCGATCCAGACGGGGTTGACCGTGAAGCCGCTCGGGCCCGTGTCGAAGGTCAGCCGGCCGTCGGCGAAGCGGGGGCCGACCAGCCCCATGGCCGGGCCACCGTCGTCGAGGAGCAGATCGGACGGTCCTGCCATGTCCCAGGGGTCGCCGAAGGTCTCGGTCGCGTAGTCCGGGCTGGCGGCCAGGTGGTCCGCGCCGACGATCGACGGCGCCGTGGCCGCGCCCGCCGGTGACGCGAGCGCCGCCGTGGTCAGCACCGCGATCGCCACCGCGGCCGCTCGCGCCCGTGCCCCTGCCCGTGCCGCCCGCAGCGCCACGGGTCGCCCCGCTCGTCGTCCCATGCCTGTCCCCCGTCACCGTCCCGCTGATGGTCGGCGGCGAGAGCCAGGGGGAGCAGCCGCCGGGCGCCGACCGCACGCTGCCGCGAGGCGGCTAGAAGCCCATCGAGCGGCCGATGATCTCCTTCATGATCTCGTTCGTGCCGGCGTAGATGCGCTGCACCCGGGCGTCGACGTAGGCCTTCGCGATCGGGTACTCGCGGATGTAGCCGTACCCGCCGTGCAGCTGCACCCCGCGGTCGACGACGTCGTCGAGCATGTCGGTGACCCACCACTTGGCCATGGCGGCCTCCTCGATGGTGAGCTTGCCCTCGGTGTGCAGCTCGATGCACCGGTCGACGAACTGCCGGCCGATCGTGATCATCGTCTTCATCTCGGCGAGCTGGAAGCGCGAGTTCTGGAACGAGCCGATCGGGCGCCCGAAGGCCTCGCGCTCGCGGCAGTACCGGGTGGTGAGCTCCAGCGCACCCTCGGCGCCGGCCATCGCGCCGACCGCGACGGACAGGCGCTCCTGCGGCAGGGCCTCCATGAGGTAGGCGAAGCCCTTGCCCTCCTCGCCGATGAGGTTGGAGGCCGGCACCCGGACGTCGTCGAAGAACAGCTCGGCGGTGTCCTGGGCGTGCATGCCGATCTTCTCGAGCTTCTTGCCGCGGGAGAACCCCGGCATGTCGCGCTCGACCATCAGCAGGCTGATGCCGGCGTGCGCCGCCGAGGGGTCGGTCTTGGCGACGACGATCACGAGGTCGGACTGGATGCCGTTCGTGATGAAGGTCTTCTGACCGTTCAGGACGTAGGAGCCGTCGTCCTTCTTGATGGCCGTGGTCGCGACGTTGCCGAGGTCCGAGCCGGTCCCGGGCTCGGACATCGCGATCGCGGTGATGAGCTCGCCGCTCGTCATCCCGGGGAACCAGCGCTGCTTCTGCTCCTCGGTGGCGTGCCGCTTCAGGTAGGGACGATCACGTCGTTGTGCAGCGGGATGCCGACACCGGACGCGCCGGCGTAGGAGAGCTCCTCGGTGATGACGGCGTTGTAGCGGAAGTCGTCGACCCCACCGCCGCCGTACTCGGTCGGTACGTCGGTGCAGAGCAGCCCGACCGCGCCGGCCTTCGTCCAGACCTCACGTGGGACCAGCCCCTCACGCTCCCAGGTGTCGTGGTACGGGGTGATCTCGTCCTCGACGAACCGGCGTACCATCTGCCGGAACGTCTCGTGCTCCTCGGTGAAGATCCTGCGATCCACGATGTGCCATCTCCCGGTCGGCGTCGCCGTCGGCACCGTAGCAATGGCGGAACGAATGAGGACCATCCGTTCCACCGACGCACCTCGGCTGGCGCGGTGACCGCGCCGGCGCTCGGTCGCGAGCCCGCCGGAGCCCCCGAGGTCTCCGTGCCGGTGCGCCGCCGCATCGCAGGCGTCGACATGGCGCGTGCCGTGGCCATCCTCGGCATGGTGACGGTCCACTTCGGACCGCTTCCCATCGAGGAGCACGGTCCGGCGGCGTGGATCTACGGGAGCTTCTACGGGAAGGCGTCGGTCCTCTTCGTCGTGGTCGCCGGGGTCGGCGTCGCGATGCTCGAGCGACGGCGGCCCGCCCGGCTCGTGCGGGCCCGCCTGTGGTACCGGACGCTGTGGCTGCTGCCCGTGGGGCTGTGGCTGCAGGGCCTCGACCACCCGGTCGCGGTGATCCTGCAGTACTACGCCCTGTACTTCCTGGTGCTCAGCCCCTTCGTGGGCCGACGCGACCGGACGCTGCTGTGGTGGGCCGCCGTGCTGCTCCCGCTCGGGTCGGCTGCGGTGCTCCTGGCCCACGCCACGCTGCCGGGGGCGGTCCTGCCCCTCGGGGGGCGGGCACGGGGCGGCCTCCTCGGCGAGCTCTTCCTCTTCGGCTACTACCCCGTCGTCACGTGGATGACGCCGATGCTGGTCGGCCTGTGGCTGGGGCGGCGCGATCTGAACGACGGGATGGTCAAGCGGCGTCTGGTCGTGGTCGGCGTGGCGCTGTTGGCCGGTACGACCCTGGTCGGTCGAGGGCTCCAGACCCTGCTCGCGGTGTCCCCCGACGAGCGCGGCTGGACCTGGGTGCTGAGCGTCCACGGCCACTCGGAGATGCCGCTGGCCGTCGTCGGCGCGATCGGCTTCGCGCTCGCCGCGTTGGGGCTGGCCCTGCTCGCGGCGGACCGCTGGCCGCGGGCGCTACGGCCGCTGGCCGCGCTCGGGGAGGTGGCGCTGAGCGTCTACGTCGGCCACCTGCTGATCTTCGACCTCGTCCCGACCCTGTTCCCGGCCGAGACGGTCGCCGAGGGCCTGCGGACCGTGGCGGCCTTCGGGACGGTGAGCGCCGCGCTGGCCGTCGGATGGCTCACGGTCGTGCGCCGCGGCCCGCTCGAGACCGCCGAGCACTGGCCCTGGCGGACGATCATCAGTCCGATCGTGGCGGCAACCCTCGCGGCGCCCACACCGGATAGTCGAGACCGGCCAGGCGGTTGATCACGAAGCCCTGCACGGTCAGCAGGGCGACGGCGAGCATGAGGACCCCGAGCTGCCACGGTTCGCGCAGGATCCCGAGCGACACGATGAGCGTGGTCGCGCCGGCCGGCGGGTGAGGCACCCGGAACCAGACCATGAACCCGCTGGTGAGCGCGAGCGACAGCGCCGCGGCGCCGACGCGCCCCCCCGTGACGCTCGTCGCGAGGGCCGGTCCGGCGTCGGTCAGCCCGAACACGACGAGCGCGAGGTAGCCCGCCAGCGCCCCGATCAGGTGCCCGCCGATGGCGTTCTTCGGCGACGAGGCCGGCGCCATCGGGGTGTAGAAGAACAGGAACGCCGTGGGCCCGAGGGACGGGAAGATGAACGGCGCGCCGCTGACGAAGGCGGCGAGCGACATGATCGCGATCGAGATCAGCCCGTTCACGAACGCGAACAGGCCCATCACCGTCGTGTTGTCGTAGCGGCTGGTCAGCGTCGTCAGTCGCGCCCGCTCTGCCAGCCCGAAGATGATGGCGGCCATGTCGCCGCCGATCGGCCCCGGGCGGCGTGGCGCGCCCGGGGTCGTGCCCTGATCGTCGTCGGTGGTCATCTCGGTCGTCTCGCCGGTCCCCGCAGGTAGCGGTAGAACAGCGCCGCACCGCCCGCGAGGACCACCGAGGTCCCGGCCGAGATCCAGGCCAGCCCTGGCTCGTGGGCCAGCAGCCCGTCGAGCGCCACGGTCAGCAGGAAGATCTGGAGGGCCAGCAGGACGATGATGTAGACCGAGACGGCCGTGGAGATGCTGCGCTCACGCTGCTTCATCCGGCCATCTCCCCACCGACCGTCCACACGGTTCCGTCGCGGACCTCGACCGGGATCTCGGGCAGGTCACGCGTCGGAGGGCCGGCGACGACCTCGCCGGTGTCCGCGTCGAAGAACCCCTCGTGGCACGGGCACTCGAGCTGCTGCTCGGACGGGGCGTAGTAGACGACGCAGCCGAGGTGCGTGCACTTCTGGCTGAACGCCCGGACCTCCCCGCCCGCGAGCCGGACGAGGATCGCCGGGTCCTGCTCGGTCGGGTACCGGAACAGGTAGCTGCCACCCTCGGGGACCGCGTCGAGGGCGACGACCGGGGTCGGCTCGCCGACCGGGGGTGTGCGTGCCGAGGCCCAGGCCGCGATCCCGACGTTTCCGACCGCGAACGCCCCGGAGGCGAGCGCCAGGTAGCGCCCGAACTCCCGGCGGGTGACCGTGTCCTCTCCGGCGGAGGTGTAGGGGAAGTCACGGCGCCAGACCTGGTCGCTCGCGGCGCTTGTCTGGGCGCGCCGACGATCCGGCGCACGGCGAGGGTCTCGGGGGCTCATCCGTGTCCCTCCAGGCCGAAGGGGTCGTCCTGCCACTGGAAGTCGGGAGTCCGGCCGAGCAGCACGTCGATCGGCCCCGGCTCACGGGTGTCGACGACGGTGGCCACCTTCGTCGAGACGGACTGGTTGCCGAAGGACCAGTCGGAGATGGTCTGCCCACCGCGGGTGCGCTCGAACTCCTCGCGCGTCCCGTACCACAGGGCCTGCGACGGGCAGACCGACGCGCACATGGGCTTGAGTCCCTCGGAGGTGCGGTCGTAGCACATGTCGCACTTCATCATCTGGTCGATCTCGACCATCATCTTCGGGACGCCGAAGGGGCAGGCGTTCACGCAGTTCGAGCAGCCGATGCAGCGGGGCTTCAGGGAGGACTGCACGACGCCGTCCTCGTTCTGCTTGATCGCGTCGGCCGGGCACACCTCGGCGCAGGTCGGGTCCTCGCAGTGCATGCACACCATCGGGACCGTCTGGGTGGAGGCGCCCCGGTCGACGTAGTCGAGGTGGATCATCGACTCGCCGCGGTGGGTGCCGCACTCGGCGCACGCGGCCACGCACGCCTGGCAGCCGATGCAGCGGGACTGGTCGATGACGAACAGGACGTCCTCGCGGTCGGGTGTGAGGTCACCCCCCTCGGCGCCGTGGTAGCGCTCGATCTCGTCGACGTTGGCCTGGGTCTGCTGCGGCACGTGGTCCCTTTCGACGCTCGGGGGCGATGTGCGGGTGTGGCGGGTCAGGGTGGGCGGTCAGGGGCGCAGCGGCCGTTGCTCGGGCGTGGTCGTGTCCGGCGGGGCGTCGGCCTGCGACGACGTGCTCGACCCTTCCGTGTAGAGATTCGTGTCGCGCACGTCGACCACGTCGTGGCCGCTGCCGGCCCGGCGGAGGCGCACCGCCGACACCTTGTACTCCGGGATCTTCGAGGTCGGGTCGAGCGCCCGGTTCGTGAGCTGGTTCGCGGCCTGCTTGCCGGCCCAGTGGTAGGGGATGAACACCGTGTCCGGGCGGATCGTCGTGACGACCCGCGCCGGCAGGGTCATCGAGGCCCGCCGCGAGGTCACCTCGACGAGGTCGCCGTCCGCGATCCCGTAGCGCTCGGCGAGGTTCGGGTGGATCTCGCACAGCGGCTCGGGGTACTGCTTCACGAGCGGGCCGATGCGGCGCGTCTGGGTGCCCGACAGGTACTGGGACACGACGCGGCCGGTGGTGAGCCAGACCGGGTACTCGTCGTCGACGACCTCGGCGGCCTCCCGGAACGGGATGGCGTGGAAGACGGCCCGGCCGCCCGGCTTGTTGAACTGCCCGCCCTCGTACAGGCGCGGCGTGCCGGGGTGGCCGACCTCGGGGCAGGGCCAGAACACGCCCTGCTCGGCCTCGATCCGGTCCCAGGTGATCCCGTAGTAGTCGGCGGCACCGCCCTTCGAGGCGACCCGGAGCTCCTCGAAGATCTGCTCCGTGTTGTCGTACTGGAAGTACTTCCCCCGTCCGAGCCGGTCGGCGATGTCGAGCAGGATGTGCCAGTCCTTGCGGGCGTTGCCCGGCGGATCGATCGACTGGTTGAGCTTGATGACCCGTCCCTCGGCGCTGGTCGAGGTGCCCTCGTCCTCCTCGTGCAGCGAGCCCGGCAGCACGATGTCGGCGTGGAACGCGGACTCGGACAGGAAGAAGTCGATGACGCCGTAGAACTCGAGCTTGTCCAGCGCCTCCCTCGTGTAGGTCGTGTCGGGCAGCGAGACCATCGGGTTGATGCAGATCGAGAGCAGCCCCTTGATCTCGCCGCGGTGGATCGCCTCGACGATCTCCTCGGCGGTGACGCCCGCGCCGGGGATCTCTGACTCGTCGACGCCCCAGACGCCGGCGATGTACTCCCGGTGCTCGGGGTTCGTGATCTTGCGGTTGCCGGGCAGCTGGTCGCACTTGTGTCCGTGCTCCCGCCCGCCCTGGCCGTTGCCCTGTCCGGTGATCGTCGTCACCCCGCACCCGGGCTTCCCGAACTTGCCGGTGGCCAGACCGAGGTTGATGCACGACAGGACGTTCTCGACGCCCTTCGACTGGTGCTCGATGCCGCGGGCGTGCAGCAGCATCCCGGTCTTCGAGGTGCCCCACCACTCGGCGGCCTGCTCGATGCGGTTCGCGGGCACACCGGTGATCTGCTGGCCCCAGGCCGGGGTGTAGTCCTTGACGGCTTCGGCGGCGGCCTCGAAGCCCTCCGTGTGCTGCTCGATGAAGTCGTGGTCGAGCCAGTCGCGCTCGATGAGCACGTGCAGGATCGATCCCATCAGCGCCGAGTCCGTGCCGGGTCGCAGCCCGAGGAAGAGGTCGGCGGTGCGTGCCAGCGGGTGGACCCGCGGATCGGCGACGATGAGCTTCGCGCCCTTGTCGCGGGCCCGCCAGATGTAGGAGGTGGTGATGGGCGCGCACTCGGCCACGTTCGCGCCGGCGATGAAGATCACCTCGGCCTGCGGGATGTCGGCCCAGGAGTTGGACGCCCGGTCGGTCCCGAGCGCGGCCATGTTTCCGGCGCCGGCCGACACCATGCACAGCCGCCCGTTGTAGTCGAGGTTGGCCGTGCCGAGGGCGAGCCGGGCGAACTTGCCGATCAGGTAGGACTTCTCGTTCGACAGGGACACGCCGCTCAGCATCGCGAACGCGTCCTTGCCGTAGCGCTCCTGGATGCGCTGGATCTCGCTGACCGTCCGGTCGAGCGCGCGGTCCCACGAGACGTTGCGGAACCCGCTGGGCACGTTCGGGTCGCGCTCGAGGGGCTCGAGCAGCCGGTCCTCGTGCGAGCCCTGCAGGTAGCGCTTCACCCCCTTCGGGCAGAGCTTGCCTTCGTTGAAGGGGAAGTCGTAGTCCGGCTCGAACCCGACGACCCGGTTGTCCTTCACCTTCAGGTACAGGCTGCACTGCTGGCCGCAGAAGCAGCAGTGCGTGCGCACCAGGTCGTCGATGTCCTCAACGTCCGCCTTCCAGCCACCGGGCGGCGCCTGGTTGAGGTGGGGGCCGTAGCGGGCGACGAGCTGCTCTTCGGTGAGCGGAGGGGTTGCCATCAGCCGAAGCCTCCGACGCGTTGCGATTGGGCGAGGGTCACGAGCCGCCGGCGGCAGGGCGGGCACACGTCCTGGTAGCTGCCGCCGTCGGGCAGGTCGTAGTCGAAGCCGAGCTGCGGGAGGATCGCCTTGAGGTCGTCGACCTGCATCTGCGAGGCGTAGGGCTGGCCGCACTCGGTGCAGTGCGCCTGCGGCCCTTCGCTCCCCTCCCGCTTGTAGTAGGCGACGCCGAGGTTGCCGGGCCGCTGGAAGATGTGGAACAGCTTGCTGAACGGGATGTACATCAGCCCGAGGATGACCGTCAGCGCGTGGGTGGTCGTCAGGAACGTGTAGAACCGCCCCTCCATGTAGAGGTTCGACACGGTCAGCATGAGGCCGGTGACCGACACGGCGAAGAGCCCGGCCAGCGGCAGGAAGTCGTTGGAGCGCTCCACCGCCAGGGCCCCCGGGTCCTTCAAACGTCGCGTCAGGAAGATCGCAACGCCGGCGAGCACGAGCACCGCGGAGATGTCGAGCGCGTGGATGACGACCCAGCCGATGAACCCGCGCGAGTCGAAGGTGAAGGTCCCGATGCCGCCGATGAACGCCTGGTAGTGGCGGGCGTTCTGGCCGACCGACTCGAAGTGGAGCCATCCGAACACGAGCGGGAAGGTCACCGCGGCGGCCAGGATGCAGCCCCAGAAGATGAGCTGGTGAGCGGCCCAGCGCGCCCGTGACCGCCGCCGGATGAAGTCCTGGACGAAGATCTTCGAGACGATCAGTCCGGGCAGCGCGGCGAGGTTGCGTCCACGGTGCTCACCGCGCCAGAGCAGCTCCCAGCCGCGCTGGTTCAGGCGCGCCGTGGACGGGCGCCGCAGCCAGACGACGTAGCGGTAGACGACGCCGAAGATCGCGAAGAGGGTCCCGAACAGGTAGCCGACGAGCGCGGCGTCGAACCAGGTCAGGCCCCCGGAGCCGACGATCACCAGACCGATCGCGACGGCGACGGCGAGGACACCCCAGCCGAGCGCGCGGCGATCGAGCGAGCGGTCCATGCCCAGCCTTTCCGTCACCTCGACCGTAGTCCGACGATCCGGGCACCGCGATGTCGTGGGGCCGGCACGTGCGCAGTCCGTTCCACCGCTACCGTGACCGCGATGGTGCGCGACGACCGCGGAGGCCCGGTGACGCCCTCAGCCCACCCCGTGCCGCTGACCGGCGTCGTGCTCGCCGGTGGGACGAGCCGCCGGATGGGCCGGGACAAGGCACGACTGCCCGTCGACGGCGCGCCCCTCGCGCTGCGGGCGGCACGAGAGCTGGCCCGCTGCTGCGAGCACGTCATGATCGCCTCGGGCGACGGGCAGCGGCTGGCCGACCTCGGCTGGCCGCAGGTCGCCGATGCTGCCGCCGACGCAGGGCCCCTCGGAGGCGTCCTCGCGGCGCTGCGCGAGGCCCACACCCCGCTCGTCGCGGTCGTGGCAGCGGACATGCCGGATGCGTCCGCAGAGGTCCTGCGGGCCCTGGCCGAGGCCTGGCGCGGCGAGGCGGTCGTGCTCGCCGAGGTGGCGGGCCGCCGCCAGCCGCTCCATGCGGTCTGGTCGGCCGCCGAGGCAACGTCCCTCGCCGACTACCTCGCGGGAGGCGGGCGGTCCGTCCGCGGGTTCCTCGACCGCAGTCCCTGCCGGGTGCTCGGCCTCCGGGACCTCCCCGCGGCGGGACGGGACGGGCGCTTCGCCCGGAACGTCAACCGACCCGCCGATCTGGGCGCCGATCGCTGACGCCGGTGGGCCGCTCCCGGTCGGACAGCCGGTCGATGAGGTCGGCGACGAGCCGCCGATCGGCTTCGTCGAGCCGCGCCAGCGCGCCAGCGAGCCGCACCGCCTCCTCCTGCGTGTCAGCGGGGAGTTCCTCGGTCCGGGACGACCTCCCGAACATCAGCAGGCTGCTCAGCACGTGGACCGCGACGCGGCTGACCGCCTCGAGGGGGCCGATGTCCACGTCGTCGAAGGCCCGGTCCCGGCGCGAGGTCATGAGCAGCAGGCCGCGGACCCTCCCGGCGCTGCGGAGCGGGATGGCCAGCTCCGAGCGCATCCCGGCCGCGTGGAGCGCTGCGCGGACCGGGTTGCGTGCCGGAACCCGGGTGAGGTCGATGACCGCGCTGCGTCCCTCGTCGAGCACGCTGCGAAGCACCGCATCGTCCTGGATGCGCAACCGCGTGCCGATGGGCGGCCCCTCGGACTCGTCGCCGCTCGTCGCCACCGACTCGGCGGCGTCGCCGCGGCGCACGACGAAGGTGATGCGTTCGATCGCGGCCTGAGGCACGAGCTCGTTGCAGATCGCGTGGAAGGTGTCGAGCAGGGCGGCCGCCGTCGGCTGCCGCTCGACGGCGTCCGCCACGTGCTCGAGCAGCGAGACGCCGACCCCGTCGCGGTGCAGGTCGGCCGGGATGGTGTCCAGCACCGCCGCGACGGCGGCCAGCGTCAGGGCCCGCGCCCCCTGCCGCCCGAGCTCGAGGTTGCGCCACGTCGTCGGGCTGATGCCCGCGCGGGAGGCCGCCTCCTCCTGGGTCAGGCCGAGGTCGATGCGTCGCCGCCGGATCCGCCGGCCCATCTCGCGGGCTCCGTCGTCACGCATGGCTCACCTTCGACGAGTTGTTGCCAGTTGTCGGTATGTGTCGCAGCCTACGTGCGTGTGCCGCACCCGGCAGGGTGTGAGCGCCCCGACTGGCGCGAGAAAATGCCCGCTAGTTGTCGCCGTCGCTAGGCTTGCCGGGCGGCGGCTCTGCCGGGGGGCGGGCCGCCGCTCGACCCCCGGCAACGGGGAGCGGTGCGGGCGGGAGCGATGGGGGGAACGCTCCCGCCCGCACCCTGTCGACCGCGGGCGGCTGTGCCGCGTCCACGGTCATTACACACAGTATCGCCCGAGTCATCCATCGCACTGATACCCGCCTCGGTGTGCGCTCGATCTGCGCACCTGCCATCCTGCGGATCGAACGTGCTCCCGTTCCGTCCAGACCCAGGAGGCGACCGCCATGGCCGACGAGACGACCCGGAACGTGGACGAATGGCTGGTGGCGTTCGCGCAGGCGCTCGGAGTCCCGGCGCCCGACGACGAGACGGTGAACGCCGTCCTCGCGCTGGCCGGTGTCGCCGCGCACAGCTCCGAGCGCAAGGCCGCGCCGGTCGCCTGCTGGATCGCCGCGAGCGCGGGCCGGTCGCCCGCCGAAGCGCTCGAGGTCGCCCGCGGTCTGCCTGGCGCGTCGCAGGAGTGACGCGCCCGGACGGCGGTGATCTCAGTCCGCTGCTCCCGGCACCACCCAGCGTCGGACCCCGGCCGTGATCAGGGCCGCCGCCGCGCAGAGGATCCCCACGACCACGGCGATCTCGACCCAGGTCGGCGCGTAGCCGGCGGCAGCCGTGAAGTCCTGACCGGGGCGACCGCCCGGGATCCCCGGCTCGAGCCCGACGAGCGGCTTGAACATGCCGGGGAGCAGGATGTTGATCCGCTTGGCGAAGACGCCGAGCAGCGACAGCGTGGCGCCGGTGACGATCCAGGCGCGCCGGGCGCGCAGCCGCGGTGTGGCGAAGATCACGAACGGGACGAGGACGCCGGCGACCACCTCGGTCCAGAAGATCGGCGCGAGGCGCCCGGTCAGCACGACCTGGAGCTGGGTCACGTGGTCCTCGATCCCACCGGTGTAGGTCGTGAGCAGCTCCGTGAACAGCAGGAACCCGTCCACGCCGATGAACCAGACCATGAGCCGGCCGAGGTCGCCGAAGACGCGATCGGGCGGGTCGAACCGGGTCGTGCGCTGGCTCAGGTGGGCGACGATCAGGACGAGGGCCGTGCCGGACACGAGCGCAGAGGAGATGAACAGCGGCGCCATGATCGCGCTGTTCCACCACGGCCGCGCCACCATCAGCCCGAAGATCCAGGCCGTCACCGAGTGCACCAGCACCGCGGCCGGCACGGCGATCAGCGACATGACGAACATCGCCCGCTTGCGGGGCGTCGGCCGCGTGAGCAGCCACAGGTCGGCCAGCGCCACGGACAGGTAGAGCGTGATCACCACCATGTCCCAGATCAGCGGCGAGGTGACGTTCGGGGAGGCCAGCATCTTCCACACCATCTGCGGGCGCCCGATGTCGGGGAGGATCGACAGCGCCGCCGCGAAGATGGCGGTTCCCGACACGATCACCGCCAGCCGGCTCAGCGGTGCCAGCCGCTCGGAGCCGATCAGCTCGGACCCGGCCACGACGATCAGGCCACCGGCGGACACGCCGACCAGGAACATGAACAGGATGATGTACAGGCCCCAGGACACGGTGTTCGACATCCCGGTGACGGTCAGCCCCGTGGCCCACTGGTAGCCGAAGGCGGCCAGCCCGGCGGCGACGCCGGCGCCGAGCAGCACGTCGAAGGCCCGGCCCCAGTGAAGCCGGTGCCCGGTGACGGCGGTGGGGGTCGCGACGGTCATGGTTTCACGCTCCTCACACCGGCTGCCGGCGGCGCGGTTCGAGGTAGTAGACCTTCGGGTGCGTGCCCTTCTCCTCGAGCAGCCGCGTCCCGTGCCGCGACGCGATCGCCCGCGACACCTCGCTGTCCGGGTCGTTCAGGTCGCCGAAGATCCGGGCCTGCAGCGGACACGACCAGACGCAGGACGGCACCTGGTCCTCGGCGACCCGGTGCACGCACAGCGTGCACTTCTCCACCGTGCCGACCGGTCGCGGCTCGACCATCCCGTAGTCGAAGTCGGGTGCACGGACGGGCTCGCCCCAGTTGAAGTTGCGCACCCCGTAGGGGCAGGCCGCCATGCAGTAGCGGCAGCCGATGCAGTCGTCGGCGTTGACCAGGACGACGCCCTCGTCGTTCACGAAGGTGGCGCCGGTCGGGCACACCTTCTCGCACGGCGGGTCGTCGCAGTGCTGGCAGGCCAGCGGCACCCAGCTCATCCCGGGCTCGCCGCCGCCGTCGGGCACCGACGGCGTGTCGAGCCCGTCGCCGTCGGTCAGCACCCGGTTCCACCACATGCCGAGCGGCACGTCGTTCTCGGACTTGCAGATGACCGCGCAGGACCAGCAGCCGACGCACCGCTCGGTGTCGACGGCCATCCCCCAGCGCGGGTGGTCCGAGTGCTCGCCGATCTCGCCGTAGGCCCGTGATGCCGGCGACAGGGCGTCGACGGGCGATGTCTGCTGGCTCGTTGTGTCAGGCACGGCGCACCTCGCAGCGGCAGTCCTTCCAGCCGGTCGACGGACACCAGATGTTGGCGACGTAGTGGACCTCGTGGATCGGGTTGACCTCCGACGAGGTCAGCTCGTTCACGCCCTTCCCCGACCGCAGATAGCGCGACCACCAGCCCTCCGGCAGCGTGGCCGTCCCGCGTCCCGCCGCCTCGCTGACGTGGGCCCAGGCCCCGACCGTCCCGCGCTCGTTGAGCAGCTCGATCGGGTCGCCGTCGGCGATGCCACGGTCGGCCGCGTCGGCGGGGTGGAGCAGGACGGTCGGCTTGCCGCCGTGGATCTCGATCAGCCACGGGTTGTTCGCGTAGCTCGAGTGGATACGCCACTTCGAGTGCGGGCTCAGCAGGCGGATCGGGTATTGCGCCGGGTCGTTCACGCCGTCGTCGTGGGGCTCCTTGAAGGTGGGTACCTGCTCGCCGAGCGCGAGGAACTCGTCCTCCTCCTTGTAGAACTCGATCCGGCGGGTCGGGATGAACGCGGCCGTCGCTTCGAGCGGCGCGGGCAGCGACTGGGGCGGGAACGGGGTCAGGTTCTCGATCTGGTCGACGAAGGCGACGTCCGGGTCGGGGACCTTCAGCCGCACGGGGCCTGCGCGGAGGTCGCCGAGCGTGATGCCCTCGGTGGGCCCGCCGGCCGCGAGGATCATGCGGATCGCGTCGTCCTCGGTGACGCCCTCGAAGTAGGTGGCGTAGGCGTGCGGGTCGATCCGCTTGACCAGCTCCTGCCAGATCCACAGCTCGGAGCGGGACTCCCCCACCGGGTCGATCGCCGCCTGCTGGAGCTGCAGGAACGGGTGCAGTGGCGTCGCGGTCAGGTCGGTCTTCTCGTACCACGAGGTCGCCGGCAGCACCACGTCGGCGTAGGCCACCGTGTCGGTCATCTGGTGGTCCACGACGACGATCAGCTCCTGCTCGGCCAGCGTCTGGTGGAGCCGGTTCAGGTCCATCGACTGCAGGAAGAGGTTCGCGAAGGTGACGACGACGGCCTTGAACCCGTGCTTCGGGTACGGCACGGACGGGTGCATGGTCTCGGTGCGTCCGCGGACGAAGTAGATGGTCGGGACGATCGCGGCGTGGTGGCCGCCGGGCATGGTCCACTCGGCGGCCTTCACCCGGAACTTGTACTGCCCGACGTACACCGAGAACCCGCCACCCGAGCGCCCGACGTTCCCGGTGACCGTCGCGAGCAGCGCGAACGCACGCCCGGTCAGGTCACCGTGGAACCAGTGGTTCGCGCCGGCCCCCATGAGGATCGCCGCCGGGCTGGTCGTGGCGTAGGCGCGGGCGAGGCGTTCGATGTCGTCGGCGGCGATGCCGGTGATCCCGGCGGTGTACGCGGGCGTGTAGCGCTCCACCTCGGCGCGGACGTGCGCGAACCCGGGCTGCGCGGTGACGGTGGCGCCATCCGCGAGCGTGAGCGTGTACCGGCCGTCCAGGGCCGCGTCGACGCCGGGCGGCATGCCGAGCTTCTCGGTGCCGACGATCGCCGGGGCGCCGGCGGCGCGGTCCCACACGACGAACCGGTCGCTCGCCCCGCCGGCGGTCAGATCGGCCTCACGCAGGCGCTTGCCCGTGTCGTCACGGACGAGCAGCGCCGCGTCGCTGTAGGTGGTCAGGAAGGCCTCGTCCGCCAGCCCCTCGCGCAGCACCACGTGCACCAGGCCGAGCCCGAGGGCCGCGTCGGTCCCGGCCGTCGGCCGCAGCCACGTGTCCGCCTTCGCCGCCGTCGAGGAGAAGACCGGGTCGACGACGACGAGCCGCGCGCCCTTCGCGACCGCGTCGAAGAGGAAGTGGACGTCGGGGATGCGCGTCTCGGTGGGGTTCGACCCGATCAGCAGCAGGAAGCGGCTGTTCGCCCAGTCCTTCGCCTCGTGCTCGGCGCACTGCACGCCGAAGGTGATCGGCATCGCCATCGGCAGGTCGCCGTTGAAGTCGAAGGACGTCCCGTGGGTCATGCCGAGGAGGGCACACGCGCGGTAGTTCGCACCCTTGTGGACGTAGCCCGACCCGGGGACCTGGTCGAAGACGTGGATCGCATCCCAGCCGTAGGTCGCACCGATGCGCGCCAGCTCGCCGGCGACCTTGTCGAGCACCTCGTCCCAGCTCGCCCGGCGGAACTCCCCCGAGCCGCGCTCGCCCGTGCGGATCAGCGGGGTCCTGATCCGGTCCTCGCCGTAGATCAGCGTGTGGTAGCTGATCCCCTTCATGCAGCCGCGCGGGTTGTAGACGGGGTCGGGGTAGTCGGCCGCCTGCTGGATCTTCACGATCCGACCGTCGCGGACGAAGGCCAGCTGGCCGCAGGATCCCGTGCAGTTCGGGGAGCAGGTGGTCCGCACCACCCGCTCGACGGGCAGGGACTCCTCGAGGTCCACGGCCCGCGCCTCCGCCGGCACGAGCGCGGTCGACGCGGCGGCGGCACCGGCGCTCGCTGCGGCACCCTTCAGGAACTGGCGACGGTCCAGAGGCATGGGTCGACCACCTCGCCTTCGTCGGACGGGCTAGAGCACCTGCGGCGCGGCGGGGCAGCCCGGGTCCAGCATGTGATGCTCCCGTGCGCCGCAGAGCGCACACCGGGAGACGCTCGTCCCCCTCCCCGCGGGACGGAGGCCCCCTGCCGTGGTGCGCAGGCGGGCGCTGATCCCCAGGACGCCCGCGGCGAGCGGGAGGGCCAGGGCCCCGGTCAGCATGCGTCGTCGGGAGGAAGACGGATCGACCATGTCGACGTCTCCGGGCAGCGGGAGTGCCTTCACTCTTCCAGCATTCGGCCCGCTGTTGACGTGCCGACCGGCCGGGGAACCACAGGACATTCGTCCCGACGTCGACGCCGCAGTCCTGGTCTGGCGTAGCGATGTCGCAGCGGGGACGTAGAGTCCCACCCTGCAGCACCGAAACGGGGGACACATGCATGACAACGATCAGGACAGGGGGTCGCCGCGCTCGGAGGCACGACGACGGCCGACAGGTCACCACTCGGCGATGGACCATGGAGGGCCGGGTGGCGTCGGCCGGGACGCCGAGGTCAGCGGCGAACAGCTGCGACTGCTCGCCGAGCACGCCGGTGCCGTCCTCGCGACGGTCGATCGCGAGGGGCGGCTCACCTACGTGGGTGGGGCGCTCGTGCGGCCGGCCGACGCCCGCCGTCTCACGGGCGCGCGGGTCGCCGACGTGTACCGGTCGGTGCCGGAGGTCGTCGAGGCGCTGAACCGCTCGCTGGCTGGCCGCAACCACGACACGGTGCTCGAGGTGAACGGCCGGATCTGGAACCTGCACTACCGGCCGACGCGGGACGGGGACGGCGCCGTGACCGGCGCTGCCGTCGTCGCAGTCGACGACACGGCCCGTGTCCGTGCCGAGGACGCCATGCACGAGCTGCAGGAGAAGCTGCGTGTGCACGCGAGCGAGCTCGAGCACACCAACCAGGAGCTGCGTCGTACCACCGAGGACCACGAGCGTCTCCTCTCCTTCGCCTCCCACGAGCTGCGGACACCGCTGACACCGATGCTCGGCTTCATCGATCTCCTCGAGCAGAGCCTCGACGAGCACCTGCGGCCGGCCGAGCGCCAGTACCTCGGCGCCATGCGGCGAAGCGCGCAGCGGATGCGCGAGCTCGTCGACGAGCTCCTCGTCGTGTCGCAGGCCACCGCCGGTGTGCTGCGGGCCCGACGTGCGCCGATAGAGGTCGGCGACGTGGTGGCGCAGGCCGTCCGTGGGATGCCGACCCCCGTCGAGGTCAGCGTCGACGGCACACCACGCGCGCTCGCCGACGCTCGCCATGTCGAGCACATCGTCGGCAACCTCCTGTCGAACGCCATGAAGTACGGGCGCCCACCGATCGAGGTCCACGTCCGCCACGATCGCGACGACACCCTCATCGACGTCCGGGACCACGGGGACGGCGTGCCCGATGGGTTCGTCGACCAGCTCTTCGGCTCGTACACCCGGGCCGACCAGGTGATGGCCGCCGCGGACGGCGTCGGCCTCGGCCTCGCCATCGTGGACATGCTGGTCCGCCTGAACGAGGGGAGCATCCGCTACGAGCCGCTGGCGACCCTCAGCGGGGCGCGGTTCGTCGTGCGACTACCGGCCACCGACTGACGGGGCGAGGCCGGTCGAGGACGCTGCTGACCCGCGCCGGCCGGACCAGCCGGCCGTCGCGTGGTCGGTGGCCGGTCGGCGCCGTCCCGTCGGTCGGCCCCCGCCTCCCTGAACGGAAACTTGGCCGTTTCTGAACCCGCCACTGGTCGGGGTCTACCACGCCGGTTCTTAGCCTCCTGACACATCGCCGCCACCGTCGGCGACGACATCACACGATGCCCGTGACCCGGAAGGCACCTGCGTGAACTCAGACGTGCTCACGACCGACCGCCCCAGCGACACGACCACCGACACCCGGCAGGTCCTCATGCGCCGGGCCGGCGCCGTGCTCCTCGCCGTCACCGGCGTGCTGCACCTCTTCCTCGTCCCCGAGTACCTCGAGGAGGCGCACACGATCGGTGTCCTGTTCGTGATCGGCGGGATCGCCGCGCTTCTCCTTGCTGCCTGGCTGTGGATCGCCGACCACGAGGTCGCCTGGTGGGCTGCGATGCTCATCGCCCTCGGCATGGTGGTCGGCTTCCTGCTCAGCCGCACGGTCGGTCTCCTCGGCTTCCAGGAGGCCGAGTGGGAAGGCAGCGGCATCCTCAGCATCGTGCTCGAGCTCGGCGTCGTCGCGACCTACGCGGCGTCCCGACTCCGCCGCTGACCCGTCGCCCTCCCGGGGCCCCTGCCCGACTCCCCTTCCGGGCAGGGGCCCTCGCCATGCGGCCGGGCGCACCGGCTCGCCCTCCTGCGGGGTGGCCTCGGCGGAACGCCGTCTCAGGCGGTGCCCGCCCCCCGGTAGATGCGCACCTGGGCGCGCTCGAGCGTGAGCAGCCCGCCGCCCATGAGCCCGTCGATCTCGTCGACGACCGCCTCGATGCGGTCGGTCGTGTCGACACACTCGATGACGATGGGCAGATCCTCGGAGAGCCGCAGGACCCTGGAGGTGTGGATCCGGCTCGACGCGCCGAACCCCATGATCCCCCGGAACACCGTGGCGCCGGCGAGCCCGCGCTCGCGCAGGCGGCGGACGATGACCTCGTACAGCGGGCGTCCGTCGTGCTCGTCGTCCTCGCCCACGAAGATCCGCAGCAGCGTGCCGTCCTCGATGCGCTCCATGTCGCCTCCCGCGTCGTCGTCCGTCAGCCGGCCCCGTACCGGGTCAGCGCCGCCACGCCGATCCCCACCGCCAGCATGCCCACGACATTGGCCAGGGCGACGAGCCGCCGCCGCCAGTGCCCCTCGCCGCCGATCGCGACCGTCTCCACCATCCACGTCGAGAACGTCGTGAACCCGCCGCAGAACCCGGTCCCGAGCACGGTGACGGTCGGCGCACTCATCGTGTCACCGGCCCGCAGGGCGAGGAGCCAGCCGAGGAGGCCGGCGCCGATCACGTTCACGACACCGGTCCCCCAGGGATGGGTCCCCGCCACGCGTCGCTGCACCGAGCCCGCGACGCCGTAGCGGGCGAGCGCACCGGCGCCACCCGCGAGCATGGTCAGCGCGACGGTCATGCGCGCGCCTCGGCCCAGCGCGCGCCGGCTATCGCCGCCAGGTAGCCCACGACGACGCTGGCGGCGGCGTAGGCGGCGCCTTCTGCGGCGTGCCCGGCGTCGACGAGCTGGAGCGTCTCGACCGCGAAGGTGGAGAACGTGGTGTAGCTGCCGAGCACGCCGGTCCCGACGAGCGGCACGACCACGCTGCTGCGGGTGCCCGCGTGAAGGATCCTGGTCAACAGGTAGCCGAGCAGCAGGGCGCCGCTGACGTTCGCCGCGAAGGTCCCCCAGGGCCAGCCGCCGCCTGGGGGCACGAGGCGGCTCACTGCGATGCGCGCCCCCGTACCGACCATCCCGCCGGCCACGACCGCGAGCCGACGGCGCCACACGAGTGGCAGGCGTGGGAGGAACGGGCGGGGAGCCATGGTGCCCGATGCTAGCCACCCGTAGCCGTCACGTGGTCGTCACGGACCGCCGTCGGCCGCCGCAGTACCCTGGTCCTGGCCGTGTCGTGAGGTGACCCATGGACGTCAAGCAGATCACCGCCTGCTGCGATCCCGTGCTCTCGTCGCCGTTGGACGTCGACGAGGCCGACGACCTCGCCGCGGCCTTCAAGGTGCTGGCCGACCCGGTCCGCCTGCGGCTCCTCAGCCTCGTCGCGAACGCCCCCGACGGTGAGGCGTGCGCCTGTGACCTCGTCGCGCCGCTCGGGCGCAGCCAGCCGACCGTGAGCCACCACCTGTCGGTGCTCACGGATGCCGGCCTGCTCCAGCGCGAGAAGCGCGGCCGCTGGGCGTGGTTCCGGGTCGTGCCCGGACGCCTGGCGGTCCTCCGCGAGTCGCTGGCCGGCGCCGCCGACCCCGATCAGGGAGTGTCGTAGACGGGCCGCTCACTCCTGGGAACGGCGCGCGCGGACCGGCCATCGAGGCGGCCGCGGCACGAAGGCCTCGGCCTGGGCGGCGGCCAGCGCAACCGCCGCGAGGTCCTCGGGCTCGGCGTACACGAGGCGGCGCGGCTCCCAGCGCGGGTCGAACTTCTCGTTGAAGGACAGCAGCGACTCGAGCGGGAAGTACCGACCGAGCCAGCGCAGCCCGGCGGCGAGGACCCGCTGCGCCGGGTTCAGGGGAACCTCCGAGCGCAGGAGCGCACGGAAGCCGGCGAAGTTCAGCGACAGCCGGTCGGCGCCTTCGGCGGCCAGCGTCTGGACGGTGCGGACGATGAGGAAGTCGTGCAGCCCGTTCGGCGCATCGCGGACGCGGCGCATCACGTCGAGGGACAGCCCGCCGCGGCACGGCACGAGCTGCAGGAAGGCGGCGAGCTCGTCGTCGTCGCGACCGCGGGCCCGGGCGACCCGGACGTTGGGGTCGCGGCGGTCGGCGATCCGCCCGAGTGCCATGGTGAAGCCACGCTCGGGCTGGCCGCCCCGCCACTCGCGGGCGAGCTCGCGGAGCTCGGCCCGTTCCGGTGCGCTGAGGTCGGCAACGCGGACGAGGTCGAAGGCGTAGGAGCGGTCGATCCGGTTGACGGCCTGGCGCAGGCTCTTGCGCCGCTGGCCCGAGAGCTCGAGCGTGTGGACGTCGACGACCGCCTCGTCGCCGAGGGCGATGTCCCTCAGCCCGACCTCCTCCCAGGCGGCACGGAAGCGCTCGTGGATCCCGACGACGGCGGGGCGCCAGCCGTGCTCGTGGCAGTGGGCGACGAAGGCCCGGAGCAGCGCCGCGGCGGCGTCCTCGTCGCCCACGGGGTCGCCGGCGCCGACCCCGACGCCAGAGACGACCTGGTAGCCGAGCGCGGCCCGTGCGTCCGGGCTGAGCAGCACCGTCTTGTCCTCGCGGAGGAGGAAGTAGTCGAGCGTGCCGGCGCTCACGCTCACCAGCTTGGCGAGCGTGTCGGCGTCGGGGCGCGGGGTGCGGTCGATGACGGGGCGGAACAGCAGCCAGACGGTCCAGGCGACGGCCAGCGCCGTCAGCCCCAGCAGCATCGCGCCGGACCAGTCCGCGAACCGGTCCGTCACCGGCAGGGTGGCGCTCAGGCCGACCATCTGCCCCAGCACGTCACGCAGGACCGCGCCGAGCGGCGCGGCGTGGCCGCGCCGTATCAGGTGGACCGACAGCAGCACCGTCCCGATCACGACCTCGCCGGCGACCAGGATCGGGATGGGCGCCAGGCGGTGCCGCGCCGCCGGGTCGGGCCGGGCGCGGAAGACGTCCGCGGTCGCGGCGAGGGCGACGGTCAGCGAGACGGACAGGGCGGCCGGCACGAGCTCGCGTGCCAGTCCGTGTGCGGCGGCGGAGATGCCGGCCGCCACGACCGCGACCATCCAGGCGAGACGCTTGCGTCGAGCGAGCTGGCGACCGAGCAGCAGCAGGATGACCGACGCGACGGCACCGGCGCCGAAGCCGAGGCCGCCGAGGTCGAGCCCGAGCCGCTGGTCGACGACGCGGGCGACGGGCGCGATGCCGCGGACGATGGTGGCCGCGAGGTTGAGCGCCCCGACCGCGGTGACGGTGAGGGCGACGATGCGGGCCGTGCGGCGCGCGGCATGCGGTGTGGGTTCGCGCGGCGGCGCCGGAACGGCCTCGATGGTGCGGATCCTCGAACGGCAACGGACCGAGCATAGGGCCGCAGGAGGTCTGCCCGGACGTCCCGCCCCGCGATCAGGTCACGACCGTCGGCAGCCGGCGGGTCAGGCCACGGAGGCGCGCACGCGGACGTGGCCGCGGCCGCAGGAGGAAGGCTCATGGGCGGGATCCATCAGCCGGAGCACGGCCTCGAGTCCCTCCCGGTCCCGTACGCCTTCGACGGTGAGCGCCGTGTCGCCGGTGCCGCGGAACGTGATCGCGTCGCCATGGTGCTCGACCGTCGTGACGCCGCTCAGCGGCAGCGATACGACGGCCTGGTCCCCGCCGCGGGGAAGGAAGCGGACGATGCGGCGTTCGGTGACCAGCAGGATGCAGGAGCGATGGCTGTCGCGCCCGAGGCTTCGGACGGGGACCGTGCCGGCCAGCGTCGCGAACACGGTCTCGTCGTCGAGGTGTGGCCGCGCACGGCGTGCGAGCCGGTCGATCTGTGCCATGGCAGCGCCTTCGTCTCGGAGGGGTGCGCTGTCGATCCCGCAGTGCAGCAACGCAGCGCAGTCGTGCCATTACCCGCTGTGACCATACCGGCTGAGGTCCCTTCTGGCTAGTGATTTCGGCAGGGGTCCGTCAACCCACCGCGCACCGTGCACCGAGCACGTCCACGGCACCGGTTCGCTTCATCCCGCGTCGCGAACGACCGACAGAAGGAGCGGGACCGTTGACGACCATGGAAGTGCCCGATGCCCGCACCGATGTCGCTCTTCGACGTCCCCGACGCGGTGCTCGAGACGGTCACGGAGGCGCTCGTCCGCGGCGTGCGCAGCATCGATCCCGCCAGTGGGCGGCTCACCCCGATGGCGGTCGTCCGGCGGCGTGACGGCGACCTGCGCGTCCACCGGCCCGTCGGCGAGGCCCCCGACGCCCGTCTGGACCGGGCACGGGAGATCGTGCGCATCTCCTCCGCGGCGATCGTGGTGCTCGTCTACCCCGGCCAGACCACCCACCACCTGGTCCGGGTCACCGCGGTGTACGCCCAGGTCCACGCCGCGGACGACGACTACTCGCTGCTGTTCGTCCAGCGGATGCGTCCGGGTCCGCACGGGCCCGAGGCCGACGGGAGCCCGGCGTTCCTCGGTGCCGTGGAACCGCTTCGTGGGGTCCCGGCCGCGACGCGTCCGGTGCCGCTCACGGACCGTCGGGAGCGGACTGGAGCTCGGCGAGGATGGAGCGCACGGCCGCGACCGGGTCGGCCGCCCGGGTGATGGGACGGCCGACGACGAGGTAGTCCGCGCCGGCCTGCACCGCCGCCGACGGGGTCGCGCCCCGCGCGTGGTCGTCGCTGCCCGCGCCGGCCGGCCGCACCCCCGGCGTGACGAGCGTCGGTTGCTCTCCGACGGCCGCGCGGACGCGTGCGAGGTCCGCCGGCGCACACACGAGCCCCGGCGCGCCCGCCTGCGTGGCCATCCGCGCCAGGGCCGGGACCTCCTGGTCGGCCGACGGCAGACAGACGGCGTCGAGCTCGTCGTCGGACATCGACGTGAGGACCGTCACCGCGAGGATCATCGGCGTGGGGCCGGCCGCCCCCTTCGCGCCGTCGGCGAGCCCCGCGACGGCCGCCGTCACCATCGTCGGCCCTCCGAGCCCATGGACGGTCAGCATCGTCACGCCGAGCCGCCCGAGACGGCGCGCCGAGCGCTCCACCGTCGTCGGGATGTCGTGCAGCTTCAGGTCCAGGAACACCGGTCCGTACGTGCCGATCCGCTCGACCGCCGCCGGCCCGTGGCCGCCGAAGAGCTCGAGACCGACCTTGAAGCAGCCGACCTCGCCTTCCAGCCGGCGGGCCAGCTCCGTGGCCTGGTCGAGCTCCGGCACGTCGAGCGCCACGATGAGCGGGTTGGGCGCGCGGATGATCGCCTCCTTCGGGGACGGGTCAGCCGTCGGCGTTCCATGGTGTCACCGTGCCCCGCAGGTCTGCCAGCCGGGCCACGCCACGCTCGGCGAGCCACGTGCGCAGGCCGTGCAGCACGTGCTGGGTGACGAAGGGATCGGCGAAGGTGGCCGTCCCGATCGCGACGGCCGACGCGCCGGCGCGGACCATCTCGACGACGTTCCGTGACGGTGCGGACGCCACCCATGCCGATGATGGGCGCGTCCGGGAAGGCACGGTGGACCTGGTGGACCGCGCGGACCGCGATCGGACGGATCGCCGGCCCCGACAGCCCACCGAACGTGTTCGCGATCCGGGGGCGGCCCGTCTCGGGGTCGATGGCCATGCCGAGCGTGGTGTTGATGAGCGACAGGCCGTCGGCACCGGCGTCCAGGACGCTCCCGGCGATGGCGACGAGGTCGGTGACGTTCCGGGGTGAGCTTCGCGAAGACGGGGACGCGGGACTGCCGCTTGACGGCCTCGATGACCTCGCTGGACGGTTCGGCGTGGCAGGCGAAGACGAGGCCGCGATGCTCGACGTTCGGGCAGGACAGGTTCACCTCGATCGCGGCGATCCCCGCCTTGCCGCGGACCCGGCGGGCGACCTCGGCGAAGTCCTCGACCGTGTTGCCGGCGATCGAGACGATGACCTTCACGCCCTTGCCCTGCAGCCAGTGCAGATCGCGCTCGAGCCAGCGGTCCACGCCGGGGTTCTGCAGCCCGATGGCGTTGAGCATGCCCGACGGCGTCTCGGCCATCCGTGGGGTGGGCAGGCCCTGCCGCGGCTCGAGGGTGATCGACTTGGCCACGATGGCGCCGAGCTCCGACACGTCGAAGAACCGGTCGATCTCGGCGCCGCTGGCGAAGCAGCCGGAGGCGGTCGTGATCGGGTTGTCGAGGTCGACGCCGGCGAGGTCGACGTGCAGGTCGACCGTCGAGGGATCGATCGGCGCAGGGGTCTCGTCGCGCGTGGCGACGGGTGGCGTGCTGCTCATGCGTCCCCCCACAGGTCGGCGTCGGTGAGACGGACGGGCTCCTCCTCGGGCTCCTCCTCGTCGAGGACGGCCGGACCGACCTCCCACCGCGAGGCCTCCCAGGCGATCCTGGCACCGTTGAAGACCGGCCCGTCGAGACACGAGCGGCGCATCTCGACCTCGCCGTCGTCGCCGTGGACGGGGACGACGCAGGTCCAGCAGACGCCGACCCCGCAGGCCATGTGCTCCTCGACGGCGACCTGACAGGGCAGCTGCAGGTCGGCGGCCTTCTCGCTGACCGCACGAAGCATGGGCATCGGGCCGCAGGCGTAGACGACGTTGGCGTTGACGTTGGCCGAGACCTGCTCCATGACGTCGGTCACGCGGCCGGTCGTGCCGAAGGAGCCGTCCTCGGTGGTGAAGGTCACGGTCGAGGTGATCCGCTTCGCCTCGATGGCGTTGTAGATGCGGTCGCCCGTCGCGGCGCCGGAGATCATGTGCACCCGGTGGCCCTCACGGGTGAGGTCCTCGGCGAGGAAGAGCAGCGGCGCGATGCCGTACCCCCCGCCGACGAGCAGGGCGCTGACGCGCTGTCGAGGCAGCGGGAACGCCCGGCCGAGCGGCCCCACCACGTCCACGGTGTCGTGGGTCTGGACGTGGGTCAGCCACTCGGTCCCCGGCCCGTGGGCGTCGAAGACGACGTCGACGGCACCGGCCCCCGGCCCCTGTCGCGACACCCGGGCGATCGAGAAGGGGCGGCGCAGGATCGTGTGCGGGGCGCCGACGGCGACGTTCACGAACTGTCCCGGGTTCGCCAGGCGGGCGATGTCGGGCGCGGACAGGCTCAGCAGCCAGTACGAGCCCTCGTGCCGGCGCGTGACCACCTCGGCGACCACGCGGACCGGTCCCTCGGGACGACCGAAGACGGTCGGCTGCCGCGTGTGCAGCGTGGGGCTCACTCAGTCTCCGTTCCGCAGCTGCTCGACGGCCAACTGGTACTCCTGCAGCGAGGTGACCGTGAACCGCCCGGCCTTCACGGCCTCGACGCCCTGGACGGCGGCGAGGATGCCCGCCATCGTCGTGATGCAGGGCACGCCGTTCGTGACCGCGGTCTGCCGGATCTGGTAGCCGTCGGAGCGGGGTCCGGACCCCGCAGGCGTGTTGAGGACGAGCCGGACGTCGCGCTCCTCGATGAGGTCGAGGACCCGCCGGTCGCCGTGCGAGACCTTGCCGACGACCTCGACCGGGATGCCGGCACGGTCGAGCACGTCGGCGGTGCCCTCGGTCGCCAGGATGTCGAAGCCGAGGTCGATGAGCCGCTTGACGGGGAACACGATCGAGCGCTTGTCCCGGTTGGCGACCGACACGAAGACCTTGCCGTCGGTGGGCAGCACCATCGAGCCGGTCCCCGACTGCGACTTCGCGAACGCGGAGCCGAAGTCGGTGTCGATCCCCATCACCTCGCCGGTCGAGCGCATCTCGGGGCCGAGCAGCGCGTCGACGCCGGGGAACCGGTCGAAGGGCAGCACGGCCTCCTTCACGGCGATGTGGTTCGGGCGCGGGCCGGTGACGGCGTCCTCGGCCGGCACGATCCCCTCGGCCCGCAGGTCGGCGATCTTGTCCCCCACCATGACGCGGGCCGCGATCTTCGCGAGCTGCACGCCCGTCGCCTTCGAGACGAAGGGCACGGTCCGCGAGGCGCGCGGGTTCGCCTCGATGCAGTAGATGAGCTCGTCCTTGATGGCGTACTGCACGTTGAGCAGGCCGCGGACGCCGAGACCGCGGGCGATGCCCTCGGTGTACTCCCGGATCTGGGCGACCTGGGAGCGGCCCAGCGTGATCGGTGGCAGCGTGCAGGCGGAGTCGCCCGAGTGCACGCCGGCCTCCTCGATGTGCTCGAGGACCCCGCCGACGAACAGCTCCTGGCCGTCGTAGACGGCGTCCACGTCGACCTCGATGGCGCCTTCGAGGAAGCGGTCCACGAGGATCGGCTGGTCCGGGGACGCGGCCACGGCATGCTCGAGGTAGCCCTCGAGCATGCTCTCGTCGTAGACGATCTCCATGGCACGGCCGCCGAGCACGTAGGAGGGACGCACGAGCACCGGGTACCCGATGCCCAGCGCGATCTCCTTCGCCTCCTCGAAGGACCGGGCCACGCCACCGGGCGGCATCGCGATGCCGAGCTCGCGCATCAGCGCACCGAACCGGCCGCGGTCCTCGGCCGCGTCGATCGCGTCGGGCTCGGTCCCGAGCACGGTCACGCCCGCCTGCTCCAGGTCGGAGGCGAGCTTCAACGGCGTCTGCCCGCCGAGCTGGACCATGACGCCGGTCGGCTGCTCGCGGTCGCAGACGGCGAGGACGTCCTCGAGGGTCAGCGGCTCGAAGTAGAGGCGGTCGGCGGTGTCGTAGTCCGTCGAGACCGTCTCGGGGTTGCAGTTGACCATGATGGTCTCGTAGTCCGCCTCCTGGAGCGCGTACACGGCGTGCACGCAGCAGTAGTCGAACTCGACGCCCTGCCCGATCCGGTTCGGGCCGGACCCGAGCACCATGACCTTGGGCCGGTCGGACGCGGCGACCTCGTCCTCGGCCTCGTAGGTCGAGTAGTGGTAGGGCGTGTACGCCTCGAACTCCGCGGCGCAGGTGTCGACGGTCTTGAACACCGGCCGGATGCCGGATGCGTGCCGGCGGCGGCGGACGTGCTCCTCGGAGGTCTGCAGGAGCTGGGCGATGTGCGCGTCGGAGAACCCGTCGCGCTTCGCGGCGAACAGGACCTCGTCGGGCAGGGCGGCGAGGTGCTCGGCCGCGCGGATCTGCTTGCGGCGCTCGACGAGCTGCAGCATCTGGTCGAGGAACCACGGGTCGTAGCCGGCGAGGTCGTGCACCCGGTCGATGGACCAGCCGCGGGTCAGGGCCTCGTCGACCGCGTGCAGGCGGTCGGCGTAGGGCCGGCGCAGCAGCGCCTCGAGCTCGTCGTCGGGGATGTCGAGGCTCGGCTGCGCCCCGAACCCGATCTGGCCGTCCTCGAGGCTGCGCAGCCCCTTGTTCAGCGACTCCTTGAAGGTCCGGCCGATCGCCATCGCCTCGCCGACCGACTTCATCTTCGTGGTCAGGGTGGCGTCGGTGCCACGGAACTTCTCGAAGGCGAACCGCGGGATCTTCGTGACGACGTAGTCGATCGTCGGCTCGAAGGCGGCCTTCGTCTCGCGCGTGATGTCGTTCGCGATCTCGTCGAGCGTGTACCCGATGGCGAGCTTCGCGGCGATCTTCGCGATCGGGAACCCGGTCGCCTTCGACGCCAGCGCCGACGAGCGTGACACGCGGGGGTTCATCTCGATGACGAGCTGGCGGCCCGTGTCCGGGTCGACGGCGAACTGCACGTTCGACCCGCCGGTCTCGACCCCGATTCGGCGCATGACCGTGAACGCGTCGTCGCGCATCCGCTGGTACTCGACATCGGAGAGCGTCATGGCCGGGGCGACCGTGATCGAGTCGCCGGTGTGCACGCCCATCGGGTCGAGGTTCTCGATCGAGCAGATCACGACGCAGTTGTCGTGCTTGTCGCGCATGAGCTCGAGCTCGTACTCCTTCCAGCCGAGCACGGACTCCTCGAGGAGCACCTCGTGGACCGGCGAGTCGGCCAGCCCCTGGCGGATCTTGACCTTCAGGTCGTCGGCGTCGTAGGCGATGCCGCCGCCCTTGCCGCCCAGCGTGAACGAGGGCCGCAGCACGACCGGGAAGCCGTACTGCTCGGCGGCGGCGAACGCCTCGTCCTCGCTGCGGACGTAGGTCGAGTCGGGCGACTCGAGCCCGACCTCGCTCATCGCGTCCTTGAACTTCTGGCGGTCCTCGGCCGTCTGGATGGCGTCGAGGTCGGCGCCGAGCACCTCGACGCCGTAGCGCTCGAGGACCCCCGCGTCGTACAGCTCCACCGCGAGGTTCAGGGCCGTCTGGCCGCCGAGCGTCGGCAGCAGCGCGTCAGGCCGCTCCTTCGCGATGACGGCCTCGACCGTGGCGACCGTGAGGGGTTCGAGGTAGGTCGCGTCCGCGAAGGTGGGGTCGGTCATGATCGTGGCAGGATTGGAGTTCACGAGGATGACGCGCAGGCCCTCCTCCTGGAGGACCTTGAGCGCCTGGGTGCCGGAGTAGTCGAACTCGCAGGCCTGACCGATCACGATCGGGCCCGAGCCGAGGACGAGGACGGAGTCGAGATCTTGGCGGCGTGGCATCGGGGGCGGTCGCTTCCTGGTCGTCGGGTGGGCGGGGGCAGAGAGGGGTGGCGGGTGGTGACGGGGTCGGGTCGCTAGTTCGGGTCGCTAGTTCGTGCGCGCCATCATGTCGTTGAAGCGCTCGAACAGGTACCGGGCGTCGTGGGGGCCGGGGGCGGCCTCGGGGTGGTACTGGACGCTGAAGGCCGGGATGTCGCGGCACGTGAGGCCCTCGACCACGTCGTCGTTGAGGTTGACGTGGCTGACCTCCACGGCACCGTGGTCGGTCTGGAAGGTGTGCTCGCCGACCTGCTCGCCGAGGCTGGAGCCCTTCACGGCGAACCCGTGGTTGTGGCTCGTGATCTCGACGGTGCGGTCGGCCCGGCGCAGGACCGGCTGGTTCACGCCCCGGTGGCCGAAGCGGAGCTTGTAGGTCTCGGCGCCGAGCGCGTGGCCGAGCAGCTGCGAGCCGAGGCAGATCCCGAAGACGGGCCGCTCGCCGAGGAGGGAGGCAACCGTGTCGATCCCGTAGGTGACCGCTGCCGGGTCGCCGGGCCCGTTCGACAGGAAGACCCCGTCCGGCTCGAGCGCCCGCACGTCGTCCGCGGTGGCGCTGGCCGGCAGGACGTGGACCTCGCAACCGTGGGCGGCGAGCTGGCGCACGATGTTGCGCTTCATGCCGTAGTCGAGCGCGACGACCCGGAAGCGCGGGTGGTCGCGATCGTCGGCGGCGGGCACGACGTAGGGCTGCGGCGTCGTGACCTCGCGCGCGAGGTCGGCGCCGACCATGCCCGGCGACGCGAGCACCTGCTCGACCAGTGCGTCGGCGTCGAGCACGTCGGTGGACAGCCCGGCGCGCATGGCACCGGCCTCACGCAGGTGTCGGGTGAGCGCGCGGGTGTCGATGTCCTCGATGCCGACGACGCCGGCGTCGGCCAGGGCGCTGCGCAGATCCTGCTGCGAACGCCAGGACGAGGGTCGTCTGGCGGCCTCGCGGACGACGTAGCCGGCGACCTGGATGTGGTCCGACTCGGCATCGGCGTCGTTCATGCCGTAGTTGCCGACGTGCGGGGCGGTCATCGCGACGATCTGCCGGCGGTAGGACGGATCGGTGAGCACCTCCTGGTACCCGGCCATGCCGGTGTTGAAGACGGCCTCACCGAAGACGGTGCCGGCGGCACCGAAGCCGCGACCGCGGAAGGCGGTGCCGTCCTCGAGGACGAGCAGCGCCGGCGCGCCGTCGGTCGTGTGGAGGTGGGGGCGGGGGTCAGCAGCGGTCATGCCTGGATCTTCCCGTCGTGGAGGGTGAAGCGGCCGCGCAGGAGGGTGTGCACCACCCGCCCGGTGAGCTTGCGGCCGTCGAAGGGCGTGTTGCGGGCCCGGGACTGCAGCGCGTGACCGTCGACGGTCCAGCGGGCCTGGGGATCGATGACGGCGAGGTTGGCCGGGAGCCCGGCACGGATGCCCTGCCCGTGCTCCCCGAGGTCGCGGACGGAGGCCGGGCCGGTCGTGAACCGTGCCAGGGCGGTCAGCGGGTCGATGCCACCCTGCTCCTCGTCGACGAGGTCGGTGAGCACGACGGCGAACGCGGTCTCGAGGCCGAGCATGCCGCACGGCGCGTGCTCCCACTCCTGGTCCTTGAGCTCCGGCGCGTGCGGGGCGTGGTCGGTCGCGACCGCGTCGATCGTGCCGTCGGCCAGCGCGGCACGCAGCGCCGTCACGTCCTCGTCGGTCCGCAACGGTGGGTTGACCTTGAAGACCGGGTCGAAGCTGCGGATGAGCGTGTCGTCGAGGCTCAGGTGGTGCGGGGTGACCTCGGCGGTGACACGCACCCCGCGGGCCTTGGCCGCACGGATGAGCTCGACCGCGCCGCGGGTCGTCACGTGGGGCACGTGGAGCCGCGCGCCGAGCCCGCCCGCGAGGATGAGGTCGCGGGCGATCATGATCTCCTCGGCCTCGTGCGGCCAGCCCGGCAGCCCGAGGATGGACGACATGGCGCCCTCGTTCATCTGCGCGTCGGCCGTGAGCTCCGGGTCCTCGCTGTGGTTGCAGATGACCGCGTCGAACGCGGCGGCGTACTGCAGGGCACGACGCATCACCAGCGCGTCCCCCACCGGCTTCCCGTCGTCGGAGAACATGTCGACCCGTGCGGCGCTGCCGTGCAGCTCGCCGAACTCGGTCAGCTGCTCGCCGCCGAGCCCCCGGGTGATCGAGCCGACGGGGAACACGTCGACGAGCCCGACCTCGACCCCCCGACGCCAGACCATCTCGGCGACCGCGGCGGAGTCGCACACCGGGTCGGTGTTCGCCATCGCCGCGACGGCCGTGTAGCCGCCGGCTGCGGCGGCGGCGCTGCCGGACGCGATGTCCTCGGCGTCCTCGAAGCCGGGCTCCCGCAGATGGGTGTGCAGGTCGACGAACCCCGGTGTGACCCAGCAGCCGTCGCAGTCGAGCGTCGTGGCGCCGTCGACGTTGAGGTCGGCACCGACCTCGGCGATGTCACCGTCGACGATCCGCACGTCGGCGATGCCGTCGTGGCCGCTGGCCGGGTCGAGCACCCGGCCGTGCCGGAGCAGCAGATCGGTCACGTCAGGCTCCTTCCCCGTCGATGGTGGCGGCGTGGCGGCGTGCCGCGTCGCCACCGAGCAGCAGGTAGAGCACGGCCATGCGCACCGCGATGCCGTTCGCGACCTGCTCGGTGATGGCCGCCCGGGGGTCGTCCGCCACGTCGGGGGCGATCTCGACGCCGCGGTTCATCGGCCCGGGATGCATGACGATCGCCGTGTCCTTGCAGGCGGCGAGCCGTGCCCGGTCGATCCCCCAGAAGCGGGCGTACTCCCGGCTCGAGGGGAAGAAGGCCCGGTGCATCCGCTCGCGCTGGACACGAAGGACGTAGACCACGTCGGCGTCGCCGATGACGGCGTCCACGTCCGTGGTCGCCTCCGCGCCCCAGGTGTGCGGCGCCGGCGGGAGCAGCGTCGGCGGCGCCACGAGCGTGACACGCGCGCCCATGGTGGTCAGCGCCTGCACCTCCGAGCGGGCGACCCGCGAGTGGAGGATGTCGCCGACGATGACGACGTGCAGACCGTCGATGTGTCCGAAGTGGTCGCGGATCGTGAAGAGGTCGAGCAGCGCCTGGGTGGGGTGCTGGTGCCAGCCGTCGCCGGCGTTGACGACCGGCACGTCGAGGTAGCGGGTGAGCTGCAGCGGGGCGCCCGACGAGTGCGAGCGGACCACGACCGCGTCGATGCCCATGGCCTTCAGCGTCAGCGCGGTGTCCTTGAAGGACTCGCCCTTGCTGACGCTCGAGCCCTTCGCGGAGAAGTTGATCACGTCGGCCGACAGGCGCTTGGCGGCCACGTCGAAGCTGATGCGCGTCCGGGTGGAGTCCTCGAGGAAGAGGTTGCACACGGTCCGGCCACGGAGCGTCGGCACCTTCTTGATCGGCCGCTGGGCGATCTCGCGCAGCTGGCCGGCCGTGTCGAGGACGAGGGCGATTTGGCCGGCGTCGAGGTCGGCCACGTCGATCAGGTCGTGCATCGGTGCCGTGCCGCTCATGCCTGCACCTCCGTCGCGGCGTCGTCGTCGGAGACGTACACGACCGCGTCCTCGCCGTCGATCTCGGCGAGCAGCACCCGGATGTGCTCGATGAGTGCGGTGGGCAGGTTCTTGCCGACGTGGTCGGCCCGGATCGGCAGCTCGCGATGGCCGCGGTCGATCAGGCTCACGAGCCGGATCGCGGCGGGCCGGCCGACCTCGAGGACCGCATCGAGTGCGGCCCGGACCGTCCGGCCGGTGAAGAGCACGTCGTCGACCAGGACGACCGTGCGGCCGTCGATGTCGCAGGGGAAGGTCGTCTCCCCGAGCGGGAGTGGCCCCCGCCGGGACAGGTCGTCGCGGTAGAGGGTCACGTCGAGCGCCCCGTGGGGGACCTCGACGCCCTCGATCTCCTCGATGAGCGCCGTCAACCGGCCGGCGAGCGGAACGCCCCGCGTGCGGATCCCCATGAGCACCAGTCCCTCGGCGCCGTGGTTCGATTCGAGGATCTCGTGGGCGAGACGGCGAAGGGCCCGGGCGATGTCCTCGGCGGACAGCACGCGCCTCACGACGCGAGCCCCGGTCGAGACGCCGCGGCGAGGGCGGCGGTGGGGGCGGGATGCAGGCGTGGGACAGCCTGCCGGTTCGGCAGCATGAGCGCTCCTTCCCGGCCTCACAGGACCGGTCCTTAAAGGAGAACCTGCTGGGACGCGACGGTCCGTGCAGCAGGGTCTGAAGTTGTCCACCGGGGAGCATACCCACGCCGGCGCCCGGACCCGAATGGGCGGCATCGGGTGCCGCACCGGATGCGGCCGCGCCGCTGGTCAGCGGTCCGCCGGCTCCTCCGAGGTCTCGAGCGGATCGTGGCCGGCGTCGCGCCGGATGGCCTCGAGCACGCCGTTGACGAACCGTGCCGACTTCTCGGTGGAGAGCGCCTTGGCGAGCTCGACCGCTTCGTCGATCACGATCGCCGGGGAGGTGTCCTCGTGCAGCAGCTCGTAGGCGGCCAGCCGCAGCACGTTGCGGTCCACGACCGGCATGCGCGCCACGGTCCATCGGCGCGCGTGCGCCTCGATCGTGGCGTCGAGGGACTCACGGTGGTCGTGCACGCCCTCGACGAGCCGCCGCGCGAACCCGTCCAGCGCCGGGGCGGCGGTGGCGGCGGGCGCCTCGCGGTCCCCGGACGCCGGTGGTTCGCTGCGCGGCTCGTCGGCCACGAGGTCGTCGGCGTCCAGGTCGTCGAGGATGGCGAGGGCCGCCGGGTCGGCGACGACCCGCTCGAGGGCCTGAAGCGGCTGCTGGCCGCGGACGTCGGCGTCGAACAGGATCTTCAGCGCGCGCTCGCGGGAGCGGTGCGGGCTGCGGGTGTCGCGCCGACGCTCGGTGCGCCTGCTGGCCGGCGTCGCGGGATGCCCGGACTCCGACTCCGACATCACGCGCGCGAGATGTACGCGCCGGTGCGCGTGTCGACCTTGATCTTCTCGCCGACGTCGAGGAACAGCGGCACCTGCACCTCGACGCCGGTCTCGAGCGTCGCGGGCTTCGTGGCGTTCTGGGCGGTGTTGCCAGCCAGGCCGGGCTCGGTGTGGGAGATCTCGAGCTCCACGGAGGCGGGCAGCTCGACGCCGACGATCCGGCCGTCGTACTCGAGGATGTCGATGGTGTCGCCCTCGATGATCCAGTTGGCGTTGTCGCCGATCGCGTCCGGGGTGACGAACCGCTGCTCGAAGGTCTCCGAGTTCATGAAGACGAAGTCGGGGCCCTCGCGGTAGAGGAACTGCAGCGACTTCTTCTGCAGGATCGCCTGCTCAACGTCCTCGCCGGCGCGGAAGGTGCGGTCGACCACCTTGCCGCCCTCGACCTGCTTCAGCTTCGTGCGGACGAAGGCGGGGCCCTTGCCCGGCTTGACGTGCTGGAACTCGACGACCTGCCACAGCTTGTCGTCGAGGTTGAGGGTCATGCCGTTCTTGAGGTTGTTCGTGGAGACCATGGATGACCTCGGGGTCGTCGCGGAGTCGCCGCAGCGCACCGGTGGGCGGCGCGGCTCACAGGACCAGGAGCTCGTGGGGCGATGTGGTGAGGACGTCGGGCGGCCCCTCGGGGCGTACCACGACGGAGTCCTCGATACGGACGCCGCCGACGCCGGGGAGATAGATGCCCGGCTCGACGGTGAGCGTCGTGCGGGCGGGCAGCGTAGCACGCACGCCGTGGGCCACCGCCGGCGCCTCGTGGATGTCGAGGCCCACGCCGTGGCCGGTGCCGTGCACGAAGCGGTCGGCGTAGCCCGCGGCGGCGATGTGGCCCCGGCAGGCGTCGTCGACCGCGCCGGCCGGGACCCCGGCCCGCGCCGCGGCCACCCCGGCGGCCTGCGCCGCCCGGACGATGTCGTGGATGCGTCGCAGCTCGTCGGCGGGCTCACCGACCGCGACGGTGCGGGTCATGTCGGCGTGGTAGCCGGCGACCCGCGCGCCGAAGTCGAGCTTCACGAGGTCGCCCGTCTGCAGCGGCCGGTCGGTCGGCTGGTGGTGCGGGATGGCGCTGTTCGGGCCGCTGGCGACGATGGTCGGGAACGCGGGCGCCTCGGCGCCGAGGTCGACCATGAGCCGCTCGAGTCGGACCGCCAGGTGGCGCTCGGTGGTCCCCGGGACGATGTCGTCGAGCAGGGCGGTGAACGCCTCCGAGGTGAGCTGGCAGGCCCGGCGCAGCGCCGCGAGCTCGTGCTCGTCCTTGACCGTGCGCAGCTCCTCGACCTGGCCGTGCAGGGCCTCGGGTGTCACACCGGCCTGGCCCGCCTCCCACATGAGCGCGGCGCCCTCGGCGTAGCTGACGTGGTCGGCCTCGATGGCGAGCCGGCGCACGTCGGCGTCCACGGCGAGCGCGACCGCCGTCTTCGTCCAGCCCCGGTCGAGGACGACCTGCACGTCGGGACACTCGTGGGCGGCCTGCTCCTCGTAGCGGCCGTCGGTGAGCAGCAGAGGCGTCCCGTCGGTGACGAGCAGCAGCTGCCCGTTCGAGCCGGTGAAGCCGGCGAGGTAGCGGACGTTCGCCGGGCCGGTGACGAGCAGGGCGTCGACGTCGAGGTCGCGCAGCTGCTCGGCGAGCCGGGCGCGTCGGGCGGGGTGGTCGGGGCGGGGCAGGTCGATCACTGCGCGTCGACCAGGGCGAGCGCGGCCTGGACGGCGAGCGGGTAGCCGGCGGCACCGAACCCGGCGATGCAGCCGTGGCAGGCGGCGGCGATCACCGAGGTGTGGCGGAAGCGCTCCCGTGCGTGGACGTTGCTCAGGTGGATCTCCACCTTCGGCAGGGCCAGGATGTCGAGCGCGTCGCGGAGCGCGTAGCTGTAGTGGGTCAGGGCGCCGGCGTTGACGATGAGGGCGTCGGTGTCATCGGTCCGGGCCGCGTGGACCCGTGCGACGAGCGCTGCCTCGTCCTCGTGCTGCTCGGCGTCGAGCACGGCGCCCTGCTGCTCGGCGGCCTCACGGGCGAGGCGCACGAGGTCGTCCAGGGTCGCCGAGCCGTAGTGGGCGGGATCGCGGACCCCGAGCTGCGAGAGGTTGGGGCCGTGCAGGAGCAGCAGGCGCGTGTCAGCCACGGGGCGTCTCCGGACGCGGGGAGGGGGTGTCGTCCTGCTCGACCGTATCGATCGCGGCGTCGACGGCGTCGGTCGGCGGCGTGATCACGGTCGGCGAGGCGAGCGCGTCGAGGAGCACGAAGCGGACGCCGTCACGGACCTTCTTGTCCCGGCCCATGGTCCGCCAGACCTCGGCACGGTCGAGCACCGGACCGGCCGTGGGCAGCCCGAGCGCGCCGAGCAGCGCCTCGCCCCGCGCCGCGAGGGTGGGGTGGGTGTGTCCGAGGGCGACGCCGAGACGCAGCGCGAGCACGGTGCCGATGGCCACCGCCTCGCCGTGCAGGTAGCGCCCGTAGCCGGTGAGGGCCTCGACCGCGTGGCCGTAGGTGTGACCGAGGTTGAGGTGTGCCCGCTCCCCCGTCTCGCGCTCGTCGGCGGCCACGACCGCGGCCTTGACGGCAGCCGAGCGGCGGACCAGCTCGGTCAGCAGGTCAGGATCGCCCGTGGTGGCCGCGTCGGGGTCGTCCGCGAGCAGGTCGAGGATCCCGGGGTCACGGATGAGCCCGTACTTGACGACCTCGCCGAGGCCGGCGGTGCGCTCGCGGGCCGGCAGGGTCGCCAGCGTGTCGACGTCGGCGACGACCCCGAGCGGCTGGTGGAACGCCCCGACGAGGTTCTTGCCCTCGGCAAGGTTCACGGCGGTCTTGCCGCCGATGGCGGCGTCGACCTGCGCGAGGAGGGTCGTCGGGGCCTGCAGGACCGCGACGCCGCGGTTCCAGGTCGCCGCGAGGAAGCCGGCGAGGTCGCCGACCACGCCACCGCCGAGGGCCACGACCACGTCACCGCGGGCGAGCGGCAGCGCCGCCATCGCGCGGTAGAGCGCGCCGAGCTGGTCCAGGCTCTTCGCGGCCTCGCCGTCGGGCACCTCGTGCACCGACACCTGCAGGCCGGCGCCCTGCAGGCTGGCGACGACGGGTTCGAGGTGGTGCACCGCGACGGGGCGCTGGGTCACGACCGCGGCACGGCGGGCGCCGGCGGGCAGCGGCACGGCGTCGGCGAGGTGCCCGAGCAGGCCTCGGCCGACGACGACGTCGTAGCCGCGCTCGCGCAGATCGACCCGGATGCGCGCGCTCACGGCATCACCTGCTCGTGCTCGGAGGGGGTCAGCACGTCGTCGGTGGTCAGCAGCCACGCGATGATCGTGTCGACGACCTCGTCGGCGTCGGCGTCGGCGTCGACCGTGTGGTCCGCCACGGCCGCGTAGCGGGGGGCGCGAGCCGCCAGGGTGTCGGTGACCCGGGTGGTGAGGTCACCGGCGAGCAGCGGCCGGTCGCCAGCGCTGCCGGCGAGCCGGCCGACGAGCACGTCTGCGCTGGCCCGCAGCTCCACGAGCACGCTGCTGACCAGCAGGTCGGCCACGTTCGCGTCGGCGAGCACGGCTCCGCCGCCGAGGCTGATGACCAGGTCGTCGGCGCGGGCGACCTCGCGGACCACCCGGTGCTCGGCGGCGCGGAAGAAGGCCTCGCCCCGCTCGGCGAAGATCTGCGGGATCGGCAGGCCGATGGCGCGCTCGATCTCGTCGTCCGTGTCGACGACCCCGCGTCCGAGGCGTTCGGCCAGGAGCCGGGCGACGGTCGACTTGCCGGCGCCCATCATCCCGTACAGCGCGACGTTGCGGCTCATCAGCGGCGTGCCACCTCGTCGCGGTAGGCCGCGAGGTTGCGCTGCACCTCGGCGAGCGTGTCGCCGCCGGTCTTCTCGAGGAGCGCGTCGGCCAGCTCGTAGGCGACGACGGCCTCGAGCACCACGCCGGCGCGGGGCACCGCGCAGGTGTCGGAGCGCTGCGTGATCGCCTCGGCGGGCTCGTGCGTGTCGATGTCCACCGTGGCCAGGGGTCGGGTCAGGCTCGACAGCGGCTTCATGGCGACCCGGACACGCAGCGGCTGGCCGGTGGTCATGCCGGCCTCGAGTCCGCCGGCGCGGTCGGTGTACCGCGTGTAGGTGCCGTCGCGGTAGGCGATCTCGTCGTGGGCCTGCGACCCGGGAGTGTCCGCCAGCGCGAACCCGTCCCCGATCTCGACCCCCTTCATCGCCTGCACGGACATGCAGGCTGCGGCGAGCCGCGTGTCGAGCTTGCGGTCCCAGTGCACGTGGCTACCGAGGCCGGCGGGGAGGCCGTAGGCGACCACCTCGACGACACCGCCGAGGGTGTCGTTCTCGTCGTAGGCGCGGTCGATGCGGGCCTGCATGCGCGTCGAGGCGTCGGCGTCGAAGCAGCGGACCGGGTCGTCGTCGACGGCCCCGAGGTCGTCGGGGCCGGGGCGGGGCGCGTCGTCGGCCGTCCGCTCGCCGCCGATGTCGACAACGTGGCTGACGATCGTCACGCCCACCTCCGCCAGCAGCCGCCGGGCGAGCGTGCCGACGACGACGCGGGCGGCCGTCTCACGGGCGCTGGCACGCTCGAGGGCGTCGCGCACGTCGTCGTAGCCGTACTTGAGCGCCCCGACGAGGTCGGCGTGGCCGGGGCGGGGACGGGTCAGGCGCCGCCCGCGGCCGGTGTCGCGCACGGCGTCGAGGTCCGCGGGCGCGTCGGGCGACATGGCCTCGACCCACTTCGGCCACTCGGTGTTGTGGATGACGACGCCCACCGGCGACCCGAGCGTGCGTCCGTGCCGGACCCCGCCGAGGACCTCGAGGCGGTCCTCCTCGAAGCTCATCCTCGGGCTGCGCCCGTAGCCGAGGCGACGGCGGCGCAGCTGCTCGACGAGCTCCGCCCGGTCGACGGTCAGCCCGGCGGGCAGCCCCTCGCAGGTGGCGATCAGCGCGGGGCCGTGCGACTCCCCGGCGGTCAGGTAGCGCAGGCGCGGCACGCGTTCCTCTCGGCGTCGGTTGGCGGCGAGCGTAGCCACCGCCCGCGGGGCGCCTCACACCCGGGGCACGCGGCGACGTCGGGTGCCGGTCCCCCTACAGCTCGTTCCACGCGGTCACGCGGACGAGCGAGCTGACCGGCGCGTCCAGGTTCGCGTCGAAGGTCAGGGTGAGGTTCCCGGAGATGAGGTTCTTGTGGATGATCGAGCCGTCGGTGTCGGCCCGGTCCTGGGCGACCAGCGCTCCCTCGATCGCGACGCTGCCCGTCACCGTCGTCTGCTCGCCGGCCGTCACGAGCCCGGCGACCTCGCTTCCGGCATTGCCTGAGAAGTCGATGTCCCGGTCGACGACGAACGCCAGGTCCTTCAGCCCGGGACGAAGCACAGGGTTCCCCCGCATGCACAGGTTGCCGGTATTCGAGTGGCCGCAGGTGCTGCCAGAGCCGGTCAGGTCGGTGTCCATGCCGTCGACGAGCACGGTCACGGCCCGCTGGCCGGTGCCGTCGCTGCCGTTGATCTGGGCCGAGGCGTCCTTGATGTAGAAGATGCCCGGCTGGACCGCGTTCGCCTTCCAGAGCTTCTTCGCGAAGTCGAACGTCCAGCCCTTGAACTGTCCGAACGTCGCTCACGTCGACCTCACCCGTGGTGTTCGTGCAGGGTGTGCCGGACGCGGAGGGGCGCCGCGCGTAGGGCGTGCCGTCGGCAGCGTTGTAGCAGAGGTCCCACCACTGCGCGGGGGCGTTCGTGATCGGATCGGTCTCGAACAGACCCGGCTTCTGGGACAGGCCGTAGAGCCCGTCGGGCGTGATGACCGGGATACCCTCGCAATCCTGGTCGCTGGCGACGCCGTACGACTGGGTGGGGTCGTCCAGAGCCGGGTCGACCGTCTGCCCCGGACCAGCGCTGATGACACCCTCGACGCTCACGTGGTTCCCGTTGGAGGTCACGGACCCGTTCGTGTGCACGTCCGCGTTGGGCAGCGTGGTCGGGTCGCCGTCGACGATCGACCCGGATCCGGCCAGCTCGAGCCCGCCGGGCGGTGGCGTCTGGCCGCAGTCGGGCCCCGTGAGGAAGGCGAAGTTCGGTCGCAGGAACTGGCGGTCGAACTGCACCTTGATGATGCGCACCCGCCGCGGGTTCGCACGGCTCGGGATGTAGCCGACCCCGAAGATGATGTCCTGTGCGTTGCCGGCCGTGTCCAACGGTCGGATGGCGACGGCCTCCCCCACGTCGGTGCGGACGAACGGGTCGACACACGCGCTGTTGGCCGGGTCGCAGGCGACGATGCTGTCGGCCACCTGCCGGGCCCATGGCCGGTCGCCGGGGAACGCGGCGTCGGTCGGGTCGTAGACGACGGCGTTCGCGTCAGCCGGTGCGTTCGGGTCGGTGTGGGTGACATACGGGTCGGGGTCGTTGTCGATCTCCCGGTTGACCCGGACGAGCACGTCGTCGATGCCCGCCTCGGCGACGTGAAGCGCGGCCTCGTGGTCGCGTGCCAGCGCGGTCATCGGCACGGCGTTGCGGGCCGCGGCCACGAACAGGATCGACAGGCCCAGCAGGATCAGCACGCCCAGCAGGGCGGTGATGAGGGCCATGCCCTCCTGGGCGGCAAGACGGTCACGCCACATTGCGCAGCCTCACCGTGCCGTCGACGGCGAAGGCCGAGGGACCCGTGTCGGTCTTCACATCGAAGACCATGTGGATCGCGACCTCGCGGGTGGCCTGGGTGGCGGTGGGTGTCGGCGTGTAGGTGAACGGGTCGGTGTCGCGCAGTGTCGCCGCGATCGTGTGGGCGGTGGCCGGCACCGTCGGACTCGACGGGTCGCAGTCACCCTGATCCGCCGTCCACCGCTCGAGCGTGTAGCGGCCAGGATCCCCGGCGATGTCGGCGACGTGGTAACAGATCTTCTCGGCAGGGTCCTGGATCGCGTCCTGGTTCTGGTCCACCCAGAAGTACATGGTCCGCGGCGTTGAGGACGCGTAGACCATGCGCGCGGCCCGGATCTCCTGGCGGATGTTCTCAAGCGACAGCCGCGCGTCGTCCATGGCGCCCTGGACCTGGGACGTGAACCGCTCGGTGCGCTGGGTGTTCAGGATCACGGTGAACACGGTGGAGGTGACGACGCCGAGCATGAGGATGGCCACCATCAGCTCGATGAGGGTGACCCCTCGCTCGTCGGTGTGTATCCCCATTCCAATCATCCGGTCACCGCCAGGTTCGCGTCCTGGGAAGCGAGGTCGTAGTCGACCGCGCAGTCAGCATGCGAGTGCTCTTGGTCGCACCACACGTGCAGACGCAGGAGGTCCGTCGAGCTGAAGGTCGTGCTGCTCGTGAACGGCAGATCGATGGTCACCGGAACGAAGGAGCCGGCGGCGGACGCCCGGTAGTCGACGTGGCCGGTCGCGACGCTGCTGACGAGCGTGCCGTCCTGCTGGCGCTTCTCGAGCCTCGCGTCGAGCCGCAGATCCACGTTCGCGCTGGCACTGGAGACCCAGATCGTCAACGTGCCGTTGGACACCGTCGTGGACTGGGTGAAGGGGTAGTCCCAGACCGCGCCGGCCGGGTAGCTGAGCGAGTCGCTGTCGGGCAGCCACAGGCCGGGAAGCCCGAACGGGTCCTCGCCGTGGCCGTCGTCGTGGTCGTGGCCGACCGAGGACGTTGGTGCCTGCGTGTCCATCGGCATGATCGGGTAGGAATGGTTGCCGATCTTGCGTGCGTGGCCGTTCGCCCAGTTGCCGTTGTGGTTGCTTGTGTTCTCGTGCAGGTAGAGGTGGAGGGACACGCTTCCGGTCGCGAGGTCGTCGCGGACGACCTTGTTGACCTGGTTGTCGAACCGGGAGCGGACCCGCACCCGGTACCAGGCGTCGTGGCTCGTTACCGCGCCCGTGTCGGACGGACCCACGTAGCAGACGCTGAGGAACGCGCTCTCGCGGGGTGGCAAACGTCCCGCCGCCCCGTTCAGCTCCACCCACCCGTCACCGTTCGTGTCGATCATCCGTGTGGTCTCGTCGAGACTCGGGGCGCTGCTCGATCCGACGAGCTCGAAGTAGGCGACAGCACGCCACTTGCGCGCGCTGTCGGTGAAGGTGCCGTCGGGTGCGGCGCCGGGCAGCGAGTTCGATTCGGGTGGGTTGGCCAGCTCGAACTCGTAGCTGTCCTCAGCACCGAGATTGGTGATCGTGTGGACCGCACACTCCCGGTCCGTCTCTGCTGGAGTGAACTGCACGGTCTGCTGCGCCGGGGAGATGTCGAACTTCGGTACGGGCAGCCCGCGGTCGGCGGGCGCGACCAGGGTCTCCTCGGTGACCACGTCGGTGCGGCCGTTCCCGGTGTTCCACGATGCCTGGACGAAGACCCGCTTGTAGGCGTCGGGAACCACCGTGCCGCCGGTGATCGTCTGGTTCGTCCAGGTCACCCAGGTCTTGACGGTGAGGGTGTTGCCGGCGCCGGCGGTCTGCTCGAAGACGATCGGGCCGCCCGAGGTGACGATGGTGGGCTCGGCGGCGTAGGGCGTCGGTCCCGTGCTCGGGACGCCGACGTTGGAGCGCAGCGCAAGCGCGTCGTATCCTGCGGCGCGGGCGCTCTCGATGACCGCCGACGCGGCATCGGTCGCCTGCTGGCGCTGCCGCGAGTTCCGCACGGCCATCAGGCTCTGGGTGGCGACGCCGGCCAGCGCGATGATCGCGACACCGAGGATGAAGATCGCGACGACGATCTCGACGAGGGAGACTCCCTCCTCGGATCTCGCCCATACCGGGCTTCGGCACTGCCGGACGGTCACGGGGGCCTCGCGCGCGCTCGAGGTTGACGACTAGTCCACGTGTCCTAGGTATCGGCACGGCGCGTCGAGATCTTTACGCTGGTTCTCACTCAGAGTGGCCGAGAACTACGCGGTGCGGTCGGCCGGGGTCGTCTACAGCTCGTCCCAGCTGACGACCTCGATACCCGACGCCTCCCCCGAGAACCCGAACGCGTTCTGGACGATGCTGTCGTAGGTGAAATCGAAGTTGTTGCAGTCGTGGAGCTTGCTCCCGATCTGCGCCCCGAGGATGCGCACCGAGTTCTTCGGGTCGGCGTTGTGCCAGTGCTGCCCCTGGGCGCTGGACTTCCCCGTCTTCGAGTCCCACGATGCCGAGTACACGACGCCGCGGACCCACGTGGCGTCGCGCACGTTCAGGTTGTAGCTGGACGTCTCGAGCCAGGGCTTGTCGTCGTCGATGTCGCTCGCGTTGATGCTTCCGCCTGCGGCGAGGATCCCGGGCTCCACCTCGGTGTAGCCGTCGACCGGACCGACCTGCGCCTCCGGGCACTCCTCGTAGTCGCCCGGACCCGGACGCTCGGCGGGACCGGCGACGCGGTTCGCGAAGACGCAGATGTCCGCCTCGACGTCCGAGGTGGGGTCACCGGCGACGGTCTTGTAGAGGAAGTCGGTCTGGTTGCCGCGCCCGACGAGGTAGATGCGGCCCTTCATGGTCATGCCGCTGTCGGGGCTGATCAGGGACCCGGCGATCACGATCGGGATGGAGGGACCGTCAGGATCGAAGACGTTCCCGTTCCCGTTCCCCTTCCCGTTCCCCTTCCCGTGGTTGTTCCCGTTGTTCAACGCATCGGCGACCCGTTGATTGACGTCGGTCGAGTCGAGGTTCACGCCGCCGTAGACGTAGTAGTCGCCCTTGAGCAGGATGTAGTCGGGGCGTGCGTCGGGGTGCTCGTTGAACTTCCACTGCAGGTGCTGTGGCGTCCCGGTGGACTCGTCGATGTAGCGGTAGTAGCCGCGGTTCTTGCCCGTGATGTAGTCGAGCCAGTCGTCCTGGCTCGCGAAGACGTGCTTCGCGCCGGCGCCGCAGTAGTCGGTGTCGGTCAGCCCGTCACAGCTGCCCGACTCCTCGGCCAGCGCACGGGACTTGTACGTGTTCTCGTAGTCGATGGACGGGAACTCGATCGCCGGCGGTGGGTTCGTCTCGACCGTCACCGCCCCGGCGATGGTCCCGCCGGCGCCCGTGGTGTTGTAGCAGCGGGTGCACTCGGCAGCGGTGAAGGTCTTCGGGCTACTGCTCGAGAGCTTCTGACCGTCGAGGTCGGCCTCGCCGCTCGTCGAGATCGTGACGTTCCCGCTCACCGGGGCGAGCGTGTCGCCGGACATCGACTTCGATTCCCCCGAGGCGAGGACGACGCTGCGCGAGCCCATCGAGAACGAGCCGGCACGGATGTCGCCGACGACCGTCGTGTAGCCGGGGAAGACCTTGTTCGGGCACCCGTTGTCGGCCGTGGTCGGGCTGGCATTCGTGGGACGGGACACGTCCCAGTGCCCGGTCGCGGCGAGCGGATCCCACATCGGGTAGCAGCGGTCGTACGGGCCGAGCTTGTAGCGGAACGAGTACCCGTCGGTGCCGATGTTGCCGTCGACGTTGCCGTAGGGGTGGGCGACCGTGTTGCCGTCCCCGCTGCCCGTGAGATCGAGCTGACCGACCACCGTGAAGTCCTCGACGTGGATCTCGGACGACAGTGGCAGGTCGGCGTCCCCGTTGCTGTGGATGCTCGTGGTCGTGATCTGCGGGGCGAGGATGGTCCCGTGGTGATGGACCGTGATGCCGGTGTCCCCGAACATCGAGTACTGGAAGGCCTTCGGGGCCGACTGGTTCACGATGACCTCGAGCCGGACCCGGTCGCCGCTGCCGGTCGGGTACTCCCCCACCATGTTGATCTGGCGCTGGGTCGGCACGGCGGTCTTCGTGACGGTCGCCCAGTACGTCCCACCGCCGACGCTGTCCTGCTTCACGCAGGACGCGTTGGCGGCCATCGGGTCGTCGGCATTGGCCGAGGTGCACACCCACGCGTCCCACGGGGCGGTCGCCGCCGAACCGGTGAGGCCGAGCGCGAAGGTGACCGCCTCCACGCCGGCATCCGCCTCGGCCCGCGCCGTCGTCACGTTGCGGGTCTTCCGGGACGTCACCTGCGTGCTGCGCATGGTGGCGACCAGCATCGTGGCGAACAGCGTCATGATGAACAGGAACGCGATCGCGACGACGAGGGCGACACCCTCGTCGTCGTGGTGGCGGGCGGCGACAAGCGTTCTCATTGCCCTCTCCAGTTGCGCATCGTCACGATGGTGTTGAGCTCCCGGCAGCGGGGTCCGTCCACCTCGCCGGTGTCGACGACGAGGTCGACACCGATCGAGCTGATGGCGCTACGCAGGTCGGGCTGGTTGGGGGAACCGAGCTCGGTGAGCGTGCCGGCGCTCCCCCGCTCGTAGTAGGTGAAGACCGGCTTGTCGGCCGTGTAGCCGGGGCAGACACCACCGGCGAGGGCGAGGTTCTGGATGCCCGGCAGGAAGACCTGGTGCGTCGTGTCCTTCCAGCGGTCGTAGGTGCAGGGCGTGCTGGCGCTGCAGTCGGGCTGCGAGGTCCACATGGTGAGCTGGTCGCCGGACAGCTCGAGCCGGACACGCTCGAGCAGCGGGTCGCTGTCGACCTGGGCGTAGAAGACGACCCGGTACGGGAGTGCGGCGTCGAGCATGACGCTGCGACCGGGCGGCAGCGTGGTCTGTCGGAGGAGCCGCGCCATCCGGTCCACCGACGAGCGCGACAGCTGCTGGGTCTGCAGCTCCGTCTCGGCCATGCGCGAGGTCTTCTGCATCGACCCGAAGATCATGTAGACGGCCGAGGCGACGACACCCATGACGCTCATGGCGACCAGGACCTCGATGAGGGTCAGGCCGGACTCGTCGGCACGACGACGAAGGGCGCCCATCAGTTGGCCTCGACCTCGGTCGAATAGGACTGACCGATCTCGAACGGCTCGGGCCAGGTCGCGAGCGTGCCCGGGTGCCCCTTGTCGATCTGAGTGTCGTCCTTCCACTTGTACTCGACGGTCCCGTTGCCCTTCGTCTTCGTCTCGCGGTACTGGACCTTCACCTTCTTGATCTTCATGTTCTCTGCGTCGGCGGCGTCGAAGACGACGGCCAGCAGACGGCGCTCATCGCCGAGGAACAGCTCCCCCGGGTACTCCTTGTCGTCCTGCGTCGTGGCGGTCTTCGCCGGCACGTACCACGTGCTGCCCTTGTCCGGCTCGACCTCGAGGCGCAGGTACCGGTCGTCGGGCGAGATGTTGGTCACGTAGACACAGAGCACGACCTTGTCGGCGGTCGTGGGGCAGGCCGAGGCGGTCGGCGCCTCGGTCGGGCCTGCCGCGACGGGCTGGAGCGTCCCGAGGAAGTCGAGCTGGACCGCGGTGTTCGCCTCGTTCAGGCAGCGGCGCGTGTCGGCCGGACCGAGATCCTGGTACGTCCCCGAGGCGTCGTGGTAGGTCGCCTTGATGGTGTAGGGCCCATAGGTCTCGTCGAACTCGGCCACGCCGTTGGCGTCCGTGGTGCCGGTCACGACGTTGTTCTCGCTGTCGAGCAGCTCCACGGTGGCGCCCTGGATGAGGACACCGTCGGCGTCCCGGACGGTGACGGCGACGTGGGTGGGATCGAACGTCGACTGGCAGGCCTGGCGCACCCAGTGGGAGGTGACCGTCATCACGTTGTTGTTGAACGTGCACGGCTGGGTGTCGCGGTCGCCGAGGAGGTCGTCGGCGGGGTGCCACTCCGGGCTCGCCGCGTACACGATGCACTGGTAGGCACCGGGCGGGATGCCGAGCAGGTCGGCGACGCCTTCGATCGATTCGCCCGTGTACGAGTTCACGCCGCGGACCTCGACCGGGAAGTTGATGCTCGCGTCGTTCTCGGCGATGTAGGTGCCGTCGCCGTCGGGCGGGTCGGGCTTCATGACCTCGAACCTCACGCCCCGCACCACCTTCGGGGCGGTGAGCGCGTCGGCGCGGATGTTCGTCTCGATCCGCTGGCTCCCGGGGCGCTGCCCGGCCCAGGCGACGTTGACGATGACGCGCTTGTAGTCGATGACCAGCTCGACGCCGCCGGCCACGGTCGTCTTGGGGTCCGGGTCACCGCTGGCGTCGTTGTCCATCGGGTCGTCGACGGCGACGACGGTTCGCGTCACGGTGAAGGTCTGGCCCCCGCGCGTCACCTGCTCCTCGTGGAGCGGGCAGGTCACCAACACGCCGGGCGTCGGGTCGCAGTCGTCGATCTTCAGCACCGGGTTGCCGTCGACGTCGGCGGGCGTGTTCGTGTAGGTGGTGTCGTCCTTGTCGATGCCGATGCTGTCGTAGGCGAAGCTGCGGTAGCTCTCGATCTCCTGGTTACCGATCTGGGTGGCGAGGTCGGTCGTCCTTGTGGCGCGCGAGTGCACGACCGACTGTGTGACGACCCCGAGCACGGACACCATGCCGATGAGCAGCACGAAGGAAGCGACCATGACCTCGACGAGGGTGAACCCCGCCTCGTCGTCCCATCGGGACGTCATCCGGCCCTCCCATCGGCTCATCGACCTGCGACGCGCGGACCATCGGGTCCGCACTGCTTCCCGTCGACCGCATCCAGCCCCCGCTTAAGCACTGCGGGAAGTCTCTCGGCCACGCTCCGCGACAGCGACAGGCCGGTGGGGGTCGCGCGGGCGCGCCCCCACCGGTGGTGCGACGGTGCGATCCGCTACTTCAGGACGCGCTCGCCCTCGCAGAGCGTGAAGGTGTCGTCGCCGTACTGCATCGTCGCGCAGGGCGAGTCGACGGAGAGCATCTGGAAGTTCTCGGCGAACCGGTCGCCGTTGGTCACGTCGTAGATCGTGCTGTCGACCCGGACGCTCGCGAACGGCGATCCGGACTTCGAGTACACGTCCACGAGGCTCACCTCGCGACCGTCACAGACGACCTGGCCGTCGGAGGTGCAGCCGCTGGCCGCGCCGGTCGTCGTCCCGTCGCCGGCGGGCGTGGCCGCCTGCCCCTCGCACAGCTGGTAGGTGAACCCGCCGTGGGTGACGGTCGCGCAGGTCCCGGCGATGCCGGTCACGGCGTAGCCGTCGCCGAACGCGTCACCGGTGCCGACGGTGTAGATGATGTCGCCGACCCGGATCATGGCCTGGTCCGCGCCCTGCTCGTCGGCGGAGACGCCGAGCATGCGGGCGTCGATCGGCGGCGGCGTCGGGCTCTCGGTCGCGCCGGTCGTCCCGCCGTTCGTGCCCCCGGTCGTCCCACCCGTGGTGCCGCCGTTCGTGCCACCCGTGGTGCCGCCGTTGGTCGCGCCGCCGGCCTGGTCGCCGGTGCCGGCTGCCGCGGGTGCCGGGACGACCGGCTCGAACGGGTCACGCGAGAGGTAGACCTCGTAGGTCTCGACCGGCAGCGTCTCTGCGGCGGCCGTCTCGGCCGTCGCCGACGAGCCCGCGGCCGTCTGCGTGTTCGGGGCGCTCTTCGGCGGCGGGAAGCCCTCGCTGCTGGCCTCGTCGCCACCGCCTGCGAGCAGGGGTCCGAGCACGACGAACCAGAGCAGTGCCAGCACCGCGACGGCGCCGAGCGCGATCAGCGCGATGCGCTTCGGGTCGCGCGGCGATGCCTGCGCTTCCTCCTCCACCACGACGTTGGTGTCGCTCATGCTGCGTCCTCCGTGGTGTCGGCTGCCGGCGTCCCCGAGGTGTTCGTGACATCCGACTGCTGCTGGTCCTTGTTCTGCTGCGGTGCCTGCTCCGCGGGCGGTCCGGCGAGCACGGCGTACATCGTCCCGGACAGCGACACGGACAGCGTCGGGTACGTGGACGGTGCAAGCGCCGTCGCCGACCACACGACCCCGCGGGGCGTGATCGACGGGTCCGCGATCCGCCGCAGGAAGTCGACGGTCTGGAAGTAGCTGCCGTTGACCTGCACGTTCATGGAGATCTGCGACAGCCCGGCTGCGGTGCCCTCGCCGCTCGCTGCGGCCGGTCGGCCGGCGGAGACGGACACGAGCTCGACGCCGGCGTCGTCGGCGGCGCTCTGGAGCTGCCGCAGCGCGCTGGGGAGCGCGGCGTCGTGCGGGACGACCGCTTCGGCCGCCGCCAGGGACGCCTCGATCTCCGGTGCCCGCGAGCGCACCTCCTGCAGCGCCTGGATGCGGCTGCGGATGGTGCCCTGCTGGCTGATCGCCTGCTCCGTCTGGTCGTGGAGGTCGGCGATCTCGGCGTTCTTCGGCGACCACACGAGGAAGAAGTAGGCGACGAGGGTGACCACGACCCCGAGGGCGCTGAGCATCAGCGTCTGGCGGTTCATCGCAGCTCCTCCGGCAGGCCGTTGACGTAGCGCTTGGTGAAGATCTCCTGGCCGAGCTGCACGTCGACGGCGAAGGTCGATACGCCGGCGTCGTCCACGGTGGAGCTGTTGAAGTAGACGTTCTGGAAGGACGCCACCTTCTGCAGCTCGAGCAGGAACCGCTCGAGACCCGGGGCGTGGCCGTGGATGGTGCGGCCGGACAGCGTCAGCGTTCCGAAGGAGGGGCGTGCCTGGCCGTTGCCGGCGGCCTGCTCCTGGCCGACGCTGATGTTGACCGACTGCAGCTCGGTGTCGCTCGGCATGACGGCCGCGAGATCCTGGAGGATCCCGGCCATCGATGCCTCGTTCCCGAGCGCGGAGGCCAGCAGCGTGGCGGACGCCTGCTCCTCCTGCTCGAGGGCACCGAACTCGTTGAGCTTGTTCGCCTCACCCTGCAGGCGGGTCACCTCGTCCTGCTGCGTCGCGAGCTCGGCCTGGGCGGTGTTGACCCGGCCGACCTGCACGAAGTAGAGCGCGACGAGGATGCCGACGAGCGCGGCGGCACCAAGGGCCGCGAACGTGCGCTGCCGGGCGGCGCGGTTGCGCTCCTCGATCTCCTGCGGGAGGAGATTGACGCGGACACTCATTCCGTCCCTCCCAATGCCAGCCCGAGGGCGGTCGTGAGCACCGGTCCGACCTGGGCGAGCTGCTCAGGGCCGAAGACGGTTCCCTTCGTCGGTAGGAAGTCGAAGGGTCGTCCGACCTCGACGGGGAGGCGCAGGACGCGGGCGAGCCGGTCGGGCAGGCCGCTCAGCAACGCTCCCCCGCCGGCCAGCACGACCCGCGAGAGGCGGGTGCTGCCCGTCTGCGCCTGGTAGTAGTCGAGCGAGCTGCGGATCTCGTCCACGAACTGCCCGGCGTGCTCCTCGATGATGCTCGCGCCCGTGTCGCCGCTCGCCTCGGGGCCCTTCAGGCCGGTGCGCTTCTTGAGTGCCTCCGCCTCCTCGTAGGGCAGCGAGAGCGCGTTGACCAGCGCCTCGGTGATGTCCTCACCGCCGAGCACGAGGATGCGCACGAACTTCGGCACGCCGGCCTCGTGGACCACGATGTTGGTGACCCCGGCGCCCACGTCGACGAGCACCTCGCTGGTCGCCTCGACGAGCGACTCGGAGGCGAGCGTCCGCAGAACCGCGAAGGGGTTGAGGTCGACGCCCACCGGCCGCAGCCCCGCTTCGGTGGCGGCGGCGATGTGGGTGGCGATCATGTCCTTGTGGGCGGCGACCAGCAGCAGCCGCTGCATCCGCGCGTCCCCGTCCCCCTGGAACTCGTCGAGGACGTGGAAGTCCAGCTCGGCGTCCTCCACCGGGATGGGGATGAACTCCTGGACCTGGAACCGCAGCGAGGCGCGCAGCTCGTCCTCGGGCATGTAGGGCAGGTCGACCTGGCGGACGACGACGCGCTGGTTGGCGACGCCGACCCAGACCTCCTTCTCCTTCAGCCCGGTCGAGCCGACGAGCTCCTTGACGGCGTTCGTCGCTTCCTGCACGTCGACGATCTCGCCCTCCCGGACGGCGCCGACGGGTAGCTCGACGCCACCGAAGTTGACGACCGTGGGCTGACCACGCGACTGCTGGACGTGGGCCAGGTGCACGGTGCGTGTCCCGATGTCCAGGCCGACGGCATTCTTCTTCGCCACCGTCTACCCCCTCCTCTGTGAGACGCGGACGGAACCTGCGGTGAGGTAGTCGTCGAGGTCCGTCTGGCGGATGCGGTAGTTCTTCCCGACCCGCAACGCGCCGAGATGGCCGCGCTGGATGAGCCGGTAGACGGTCATGTTCGAGACGCGGAGCATCGTGGCGACCTCGGCCACCGTGAGGAGCGGGTCAGCCGTGGCTGGTCCGTCCGTCTGCATTGCGACCTCGCTTCGTCGGTGCTGTCCGGTGACCGTCGGATGCTTCACAGCAGTCACAGCAAGCACTCTCTGCGTCAGTCATCACCGTCGGCAGTGGAGGCCCCGAACTTGAGCGGCGTTCCCCTACCCGACCAGTACGTCGGCAGCCACGGACCGTTCCTTCAGTGCCGGTTTCGGGCCAGACAGGTGCCGGCCGCTAGCTCGGAAGGAGCAGCCCTTCGAGGAGCCGAGTGAGCGGACCGCCGGCCAGAATGGCGACCATGGCGCCGAGCGCCAGGTAGGGGCCGTAGGGGATCCGTGTGGCGAGCTTGGCCCGTCCGGCCGCGATGAGGCCGAAGGCGACGACGACGGCGCTGATGGCGGTCGCATAGAAGAAGATGACGAGCTGCCAGCCGCCGAGATAGCCGACGACGAGGCCGATGGACACGGCGAGCTTGATGTCGCCCATGCCGATGCCCGCCTGGCCGCGCACGAGCCGGAAGAGCTCGGAGAGCGCGAGCATCGCGGCGGGGATCGCGACACCGGCGATGGCGGCGCGAGAGAGGTTGCCCCACTCCCCGGTGACGGCCGCCGCGACGGTCACGAGGACGAGCAGTGTCGGCGCGGCCGCGTAGGTCAGGCGGTTCGGGATGATGCGGTGCTCGAGGTCGATGACGCTGGCGATGACGAGCACCCACGTCAGCGTCAGCAGGGCCGGCAGCACCCAGGTGAGTCCGTGGACCCAGGCGACCGCGCCGAACAGCGCACCGGTCAGCGCCTCGATGAACGGGTACCGGATCGAGATCGGCTCACCACAGTCGCGGCAGCGGCCGCGCAGGACGAGCCAAGAGGCCACCGGAATGTTGTCGTACCAGCGGATGGCATGTCCGCAGCGGGGGCAGGCCGAGTGGCGCGGCTCGTTGACCGACTCGCCCCGCGGCCAGCGCCAGATGGCGACGTTGCCGAAGGACCCGAGCACGAGCCCGAGGACCGCACACACGAGGATGGCGAATAGCTCCACGCGTGTCCTCACCTGGGTTCCCAGAGCGACCTCGGTCCGAGACGACGCACAGTGGTGGGACGGGCGGCGATGCGCCCGTCCCACCACTGCAGCGGATTGGCCTACCTCAGATAGTCCTGGAAGGTCGGCGTCGCGGTGCAGGCGCTGCTCGGCGCGGGCATGGAGGCCGCGTCGGTCAGCTGGCCGGAGTCGAACTGTCGAAGTACCAGTAGTTGTCGCTCTGCTCATGCTTGCCGATGACTATGTAGCGACTGCCCGGCGTCGCATGCACATTGCGTGCTGGACGCCGTCCGACGGCTTGAAGCCCATCGTCGTGAGTTCGCTCAGGGTGTCGCGGTGTATTCGCCGCTGCTGCCCGGGTCGCTCAGCCACGTCTCCTCGGCGGTGCTCATGTTCTTGACGTTCTGACTTGGCGGCGGCGTCCCAGGCCTTCTTGCGCTGGTTCAGGAACACCGGGATCGCGATCGCGGCCAGGATGCCGATGATGATCACGACGACGAGCAGCTCGATGAGCGTGAAGCCTTCTTCCTCGCGCTTCCGCTCCCAGATCGTGCGAAGCATCGCACTCCCTTTCTGATGATGGCTATGAACTTGGGGTGACCGGCCGCGGATCTTGCGATCCGCCTGCACAAGCACCCGGAGCTCACACCCCAGTGCACTTGCGCGAGGCAACCCGGATGACCGTCCCGATGATGTGGTGGGTGAGGTCCCGTGGTGTTGCTTGCCCGCCTCTCGACGGGTTCGCCCTTTCTTCGCGCTTGCGGCCTGTCGCAGTGATTGTCGACCGGATGGCCAGGGGACTTTAGGGCTCGCGGCCACTTTCTGTGATGGCCCCGTCAGCAGGGGTGCGCTGCTGTGGTTCCCGAGGCTGCTGTGACCGCGCCCCGGCCCGCTGCGACCGCCCTGCGTGATCCGCCGCCGGCAAAAGGGAGAGGGCCCGTGTCGGGCCCCCTCCCCTGGTCTAACGGTCCCGGACGATCAGCTCACGAGGTCCATGACCTTGAAGATCGGCATGTAGAGCGAGATGACCATCGACCCGACGAGGCCACCGAGGACCGCGATCATGAGCGGCTCCATGAGGGCGGTCAGCGACTCGGTCGTCGACTCGACCTCCTGGTCGTAGAACTCGGCGATCTTCTCGAGCATCGTGTCGACCGCGCCGGTCTCCTCCCCGACCGCGATCATCTGCACCACCATGGGCGGGAAGACCTCGTGGTCGGTCAGCGGCGTGGCGATCGCCTCGCCCTCCCGCACGCCGTCCTGCACGTCCTTCAGCGCATGGGAGACCGGTCCGCTGTTCACCGTGTCGGCGGTGATCTCGAGCGCCTGCAGGATGGGCACGCCGGCCTTCATGAGGGTGCCGAGGTTCCGGGAGAACCGCGACATCGCGATCTTGTGGAAGAGGTCACCGAAGACCGGCAGCTTCAGCTTGATGGCGTCGAGCCGGTAGCGCCCCTCCTCGGTGGCACGGACGCGCTTGAACACCTGCCACGTCACGATCGGGCCCACGATGAAGGTCAGCACGCCGGCGATGGACGCGACGAAGTTCGACGCGTGCATGAGGATCTTGGTCGGCAGTGGCAGCTCACCGCCGAGGCTCGCGAACATGCCGACGAACGTCGGCACGATGAACACGAGCATGACGCCGGTCAGCAGCACCGCGAGGATGAACACGATGACCGGGTAGGTCAGTGCGGCCTTGATCTTGCCGCGCAGCGCGACGTCCTTCTCGAGGGTCTCCGCGATGCGGACGAGCACCTGGTCGAGCATGCCCGCGGTCTCACCGGCGCGCACCATCGCCGTGTACAGCTTCGGGAACACCTTCGGGTGCTCGCCGAGCGCGGCCGACAGCGACTTGCCGGACTCGACCTGGGTGCGGATCTCGTCGACGACCCGGCACAGCTCGGCGTTGTCCGTCTGCTCGGCCAGGATGGTGAGCGCACGCAGCAGCGACAGGCCGGAGTTGATCATCGTCGCGAACTGGCGCGAGAAGATCGCGAGGTCCTGGAGCTTCACCTTCGGGCCGAAGCCCGGGATGGTGATCTCCTTCTTCAGCCCGGTGGTCTTCTCCTGCTCGACCCGGATCGGGGCGTAGCCCATGCTGCGCAGCTTCGCGACGACCGCGCCCTGCGAGTCGGCCTCGAGCTGACCGGAGATCATCTTCCCGGCCCGGTCGCGGACCTGGTAGTTGTACGTGAGGGTTGCCGATGCCATGGTGGCTCCTGTCAGCTACGCCCGACCAGCCGGTTGAACTCATTGGCGTTGTTGCACTTCTCGAGCGCCTCGTCGTAGGTGACGGTGCCCTGCTTCACGAGGGTCGCGAGGTTCTGGTCCATCGCGACCATCCCGTGCTGGGCGCCGGCCTGGATCGACGAGTAGATCTGGTGGGTCTTGCCCTCACGGATGAGGTTCTTGACCCCCGACGTGGCCGTCATGACCTCGCAGCACACCGTGCGGCCCTTGCCGTCCGCGCGCTTGAGCAGCGTCTGGCAGACGACCCCCTGGATCGCCCCGGCCAGCTGGACCCGGATCTGCTCCTGCTGGTGCGGCGGGAACACGTCGATCACGCGGTCGATCGTCTGCGGCGCGTCCTGGGTGTGCAGCGTGCCGAAGACGAGGTGGCCGGTCTCGGCCGCCGTGAGCGCGATCTGGATCGTCTCGAGGTCGCGCATCTCCCCGACGAGGATCACATCCGGGTCCTGGCGCAGGACGTGCTTGAGGGCGGCGGCGAAGGAGAGGGTGTCCGAGCCGATCTCGCGCTGGTTGATCACCGCCCGCTTGTGCTTGTGCAGGAACTCGATCGGGTCCTCGATCGTCATGATGTGGACCGGACGGTTCGTGTTGATGAGGTCGATGATCGACGCGAGCGTGGTGGACTTGCCCGACCCGGTCGGACCGGTCACGAGCACGAACCCGCGGGGCAGGTAGGCGAAGTTGCTCACCTGCGACGGGATCCCGAGATCCTCCAGCGGTCGGATGTCGAACGGGATGACCCGCAGCACGGCGCCGATGGCGTCACGCTGCTGGAAGACGTTCACGCGGAAGCGCGCACGGCCCGGCACCGAGTAGGACATGTCGAGCTCGAAGGTGTTCTCGAACTCCTCCCGCTGCTTCTGCGTCATGATCGAGTACATCATCTTGCGCAGCTCTTCGGGCGTGAGCTTCGGGTAGGCGTCGAGCGGCGTGAGGTCCCCGTCGAAGCGGACCGTCGGCGGGATGCCGGCGGTCAGGTGCAGGTCCGAGCCACCCATCTCGACGAGCTTGACGAGCAGCTCGTCGAGGTCGACGGCGGCGTTCTCCTCGGACTGCAGCCGCGGGCCGATGTCCATCGGCGGCTCGGGCTCCCTGCTCACCGAGGACGCGCCCGCAGCTCCCGGCCCCCCGCCGGGCACCGCGGCCAGGCGGTCGGGATCGTCGACGGTCAGGTGGGCGATCGCCTCGGCGAGCGGCCGGCGGGGCGCGAGCGCGAGACGGACCGGCAGGCCCGTCTCCGCCTCGATCTTGGTCTTCGCCTGCTGGTTGCCGGGGTCGGCCACGGCCACCACCAGCTCGTCCCCCTCACCGAACCGGACCGGCAGCGCGAGCAGCTGCTCGGCGGTGGTCCGCGAGATCATCTGGGCGGCGTCGCGCTCCACGCTCGTGCCGTCGACGTTGGCGTACTCCATGCCGAGCTTCGCGGCGAGCGCCCGGACGAGGTCGTTCTCCGAGGCCAGGCCGAGCTCGACGAGCGCCTTGGCGAGGCTGCTGCCCAGCTGCTGCTGACGTGCCTCCGCCTTCGCGAGCTGCTCGGCGTCGAGCACTCCCTGCTCGACGAGGATCTCCCCCAGGCCCTGGGCCATGACCTTCTCTCCTGTCTGTTCGCTGCTGCGGTGGTGCGGCGCGTCGGCGCGGTCAGACGACGACGCGCCCGACCTCCTCGAGGGTGGTCAGGCCGTGCAGCACCTTCGCGAGACCGTCGTCCCGTAGCGTCTTCATGCCCTGCTCGATCGCGGTTCGCTTGATCTCCTCGGAGGAGGCCCGGGCGACGCAGAGCCGCTCGATCTCCTCGCTGACCGGCATCACCTCGTGGATCGCCATGCGCCCCCGGTAACCGGTGTTGCCACAGGAGGAGCATCCGACGGCACGCGGCAGCTTCGGTCGCTCTTCGATGACATCGTCGCGGAAGCCGGCTTCCTTGAGGACGTGCGGTTCGGGGATGATGTACTCGACGCACTTCGGGCAGACCCGGCGGGCGAGGCGCTGTGCCAGGACCGCGTCGGTGGCCGACCCGACGAGGAAGGGCTCGACCCCCATCTCGGTCAGGCGGGTGATGGCCGAGGCCGCATCGTTCGTGTGCAAGGTGGACAGCACCAGGTGACCGGTCAGGGCCGCCTCGATGCCGATCTGCGCCGTCTCGTGGTCGCGCATCTCACCGACGAGGACCACGTCGGGGTCCTGGCGCAGGATCGAGCGGAGCGCCGACGCGAACGTCAGTCCCGCCTTGTTGTTGGTCTGCACCTGGTTGATCCCGGCCAGGCGGTACTCGACCGGGTCCTCGACGGTGATGATGTTCACCTCGGGACGGTTCACGACGTTGAGCGTGGCGTAGAGCGTCGTCGACTTGCCCGACCCGGTCGGGCCGGTGACGAGGATCATCCCGTAGGGCTTGCGGTAGGACAGCTCGTACCTGGCGGCGTTCTCCTCGAGGAAGCCGAGATCGGTGAGCTCGAGCAGCACCGACGACTTGTCGAGGATGCGCATGACGACCTTCTCGCCGTACACGGTCGGCAGCGTCGAGAAGCGAAGGTCGATCGGCTTGCCGCCGACGACCAGGCCGATTCGGCCGTCCTGCGGGATCCGGCGCTCGGCGATGTCGACCTCGGCCATGATCTTCAGCCGTGAGATCACACCGGACTGGATCGACTTCGGCGAGCGCATGACCTCGTGCAGCACGCCGTCGACGCGGTAGCGGACCCGGATGTCGCGCTCCCCCGGCTCGATGTGGATGTCCGAGGCGCCGTCGTTGACCGCCTGCGTGATGAGCAGGTTCACGAACTTGACGATCGGCGCCTCTTCGGTGACCGCCCGCAGGTCGTGGAGGTCGGTCGGCTCGTCCTCGGCGCCGAGGTCGTCGGCGATCGCCTCGATCTCGTCGGCCATCCGGTGGTAGCGGCGGATCGCCTGGCCGATGTCCTCGCGGGTGGCGACGACGGGCTTCACGTCGCGGCCGGTGATCGTGCGGATGTCGTCGAGCGCGAAGACGTTGGCGGGATCGCTCATCGCGACGACGAGCTTGTCCCCCTCGTACCGGATCGGGATGACGTTGTAGCGCTTCGCGATCGCGTCGCTGATCGTCGTCACCGCGTTCGGGTCGAGCTCCCGCTCGGCGAGGTCGACGAAGTCCATGCCGATCTGCTGCGCGAGGGCCCGCACGAGGTCGGACTCACCGACGTAGGCCTTGTCGATGAGCACGCGACCGAGGGACTTGCCGAGCGTCCGCTGTATCTCGTGGGCCTCGGCGAGCTGCTCGGCGGTGATCAGCCCCTCGTCGACGAGAATCTGGCCGAGCTGCCTCACGCACCACCTCCGGCCGCCATGGCCTGGGTGCGCTGACGTTCGCGGATCCGGCCCAGCACGGCCTGGAGGAGCGAGATCAGGATGTCCTTCACGTCGCCGCGGTCGCGGGCGTCGCAGACGAGGACCGCCATGTCCTCCGGCGCCTCGAGGGCGTCACGGATCGCGGTGATCGCGGTGAGCTCGTCGTCGACGATCTTGTTCACGGCCACGACGAACGGCACGTCGGCGATGCGCCGGAAGAAGTCGAGGATCTTCTTCGCCTCGTCGATCGACTCCTGCCGGCTCTGGTCGACCATGAGGACGAACCCGAGCATCCCCTCGGCCAGGATCTCCCACATGAAGTCGAAGCGCTCCTGGCCGGGGGTGCCGAACAGGTAGAGGGCGAGGTCGTCCGCGACGGTGATCCGACCGAAGTCCATCGCGACGGTCGTGCGGCCTTTGATCGAGCGGGTGTGGTCGCTGACGTCCCGCTCGGTGGACAGCACCGTGATCTCGGAGATCGTCTCGATGAAGGTCGTCTTGCCGGCCGCGAAGGGGCCGGTGACCACGATCTTCAGCGTCATGCCGTCCGCGCGGCGAGCCATCACAGACCTCGGACACCGTCGAGCAGCCGCTGGACCAGGTCCGAGTCGAGGTCGGGGTCCGTGGTCAGTACCGGCTCCTGGGAGGTCTCGGCCGCGAAGAGGCGGTCGTCCTCGATCACCTCGGCGCTCGTGTCCTCGACGCTCGAGGACTCACCCTCGGCGACCTCGTCGGACGGGTCGTCGGCCCAGGCCCCGCCAGGTTCGTCGTCCTCGTCCGTGCCCCACCCGTCGGCGGCCGGCTCCGCCGGCTGCTCGTCGAAGAGGTCCATCGTCTCGTCCGGGACGGTGAAGCTGAAGACCTCGGCCTCGTCCTCGACGTCCTCACTGCCGTCGGCGGCGTCGTCGACGAACGACCCGGTGGAGGCGAGCTCCTCGGCCGCGGCCTGCAGCGCGGAGCGGGAGCCGATCGTGTGATCCTCGTCGGCCTCGTCGACCTCGTCGGCCTCGTCGGCTTCGACGGCCTCGTCGACCTCGTCGGCCACGACCTCGTCGGCCACGGCCTCGTCGACAGCGGGGTCGTCCGCCACGGCATCGTTCGGGGCGGTGTCGCCCGGGGCGTCGACCGGCTCGTCGTCGACCTCGTCCGGCGTCGCGGCGAGGTCGGCTTCGAGCGCCGCGAGGATCGCCCGCTGACGGAGCAGCGAGCTCACACCCGGTTCGCGCTCGCCGTCGGCACCCTGGACCTCGAGGAGCCCGGTGCTCACCATGCCGTAGAGCACCTTCGCGGTCTGGAACTCCCCCTGGCCGTAGAGGTCGACGAGCTCGGCGATGGTGCGCCGGCCGTCCACCAGCGTGAGCAGCCGCCACTCCTCGGGCTTCAGGCTCACCTCGACCCCATGGCTGTCGGGCACGGCCGCCATGGTGACGACGGCGTCCATGCTCGGGATCTTGCGTTGGACGCTGTCCCACTCGTCGAGCCGCCGCGACCCCTCCATGACGAGGTTCTCCACCGACACGGACAGCTGGATGTCCTCGTCCACGGTCGCGTCGTCGCCGTCGGACTGGAAGTGGAACTGCCCGTCGTTCCAGCGCATGAGGTCGAACACCGCGTCCTGGATCTGCTCCTGGACGAAGGTGGTGAGCGTCTCGTCGTCGATCGCCCCCTGCTCGACGAGGATGCGGCCGAGCCGCAGTCCCTTGCCGTCGCCCCGTCCGGAGCGCTGGGCGTCGAGCGCGGCCTCGAGCTGCTCCACGGAGAGCAGCCCCGCGCCGATGAGACGCTTACCGAGCGCGAGCGAGCCCGTGCTCGCCGCCGAGAAGTAGACCTGCCCCTCCCGGAAGTAGACGCGGCCGGTCCCGGTGTCGCCGTCGACCGTCAGGCAGCCGCTCTTGCGTGTGAACGCGAGCAGCTGGAAGATGTCTGGCAAGGTGAATCCGTCGAGGGTGCCTTCGAGCATCGCTCAGCCTGTCTCTCGTTCGTGCCCGTGTCTGCCGTCAGGGATGCGCGACCGCGTCGGCCGGCACCGCGGGCCGCGACGGGTCGTGCACCGGGTCGTGGGTCGGGTCTGCTCGGGGCTCCTCCACGTGGGCCGGCGCGTCGAAGGGGTGGTAGCCCTCGGGTTCGGGCGGCGTCGCGTCCTCGGCGAGGAGGTCACCGATCGAACCGGCAGCCCGCCGCATCTCGAACAGCATGAAGCCGATCTTCGCGGTCCGACGGGCGACGGCCGCGAGGACGGCCTGATCCTTGGCGCTCATGAGGAAGACGAACCCGTGCTGCCCCTCGACGAAGACCTGGTTGAGCTGGCCCCGACCGAGACCGACCGCTGCCTGCTCACCGAGGGACAGCAGCGCGGCGGACATGGCGCCGAGCCGGTCCTCCTCCATGTCGTCGGGAAGCGCGCTCGCCATCGGGAGACCGTCGAACGAGACGACGGCCGCCGCCTCCACGTCCGGCGAGCTGTTGATGAACTCGTCGAGCGCAGCGGCCAGGCGTTGCGCCTTCGATGACGACATCGGGTCCTCCTCGTTCACCGCGCCGCCCCGGGTGGCGACCACGGGCTCCAACGGCCGTCACGTCGCACGTGCGGCTCCACGCTCCACAACGTCGGCAGCGCGGTGACCGGACTTGAACGTCCGCGGCGTGGCTGCCCGGACCAGCGCGACGTGTCGCTGGTCGTCAGCCGTCCCTGCGCGGCCGGCGCGCGCCGAGTGCGGCGGTGGCGACCGCGGACATCGTGCCGCGCGGCGCGGCCCGGCCGGTCCAGCGCTCGTACGAGGCGGCCGCCTGCGCGACCAGCATCCCGAGGCCGTGATGGGCGTCGGCTCCCGCCGCCGCGGCGGCGAGGAGGAACGGCGTGTCCGGCGGGCTGTAGACGAGGTCGTAGGCGACCTGTCCCGGGCGCAGCTGTTGGAAGGGCGGCGGCAGCGGCTCCCCCTCCATGCCGAGCGGGGTGGCGTTGACGACCAGCCGGGCGCGGTCGACGGCCTGGGCGACCCAGTCGCCCTCGGCGAGGTCGCCGGCGTCCACTGCGGGGCTCCCACAGGTCCCGGCGAGCTCGGCGAGCTCCTGGGCCGCGTCGGGGCGGCGGCCGACGAAGGTCGCCTCGTAGCCGTTACGTCCCAGGGCGACGGCCACCGCCCGAGCGGCGCCGCCCGTCCCGAGCACGACGGCGCGGGCGCCGGCCGCGACGCCCACCTCGTCGTGCAGCACCTGTGCGAGGCCCACCGCATCCGTGTTGTCGCCGAGGAGGCCGTCGGCTCCCCAGACCAGCGTGTTCACCGCGCCGACGAGCGCCGCCTCCTCCGTGAGCACGTCGCACAGCTGCAGCGCATGCTGCTTGTGCGGGACGGTGACGTTCGCCCCGACCGCCTCCACGGTGGCGAGCACGTCGACGACCGTGTGCAGCTGCTCGGGCGGCGTCGGCAGGGCGAGGTAGACGAGGTCGAGCTCCTGCTCCGCGAAGGCGGCGTTGTGCATGACGGGCGAGAGCGAGTGGCGTGCCGGCCAGCCGAGCAGCGCCACCGGCCGCGTGCTGGCGGTCGGCCAGGTACCGCGCCTCACGACGATGCGGTGGGAGCCGGCGCGCCCGCCGACGGAGCGCCCGACGGCGCCGGCTGCTGCTGGCAGCCGCCGGCGTCGCGGAAGGCCCGCACGTTCTTGTTGTGCTCGTCGAGCGTTGCCGCGAAGACGTGCCGTCCGGTGCAGCCGGGCTCGAGCACGTAGTAGAGGAAGTCGTGTGACGCCGGCGCGAACGCCGCCTGGATCGCGCTGGCCCCCATGCCGGAGATGGGCGTCGGCGGCAGACCCGGGATCTTGTACGTGTTGTACGGCGAGTCGATCTCGGTGTCCTGCGTGAGCACCCGGTCGGTGTGCTCCCCCCGGGCGTACAGGACCGTCGCGTCGATCTGCAGCGGCATGTCCTGCTTCAGGCGGTTGTAGATGACACCGGCCACCTTCGGTCGCTCCTCGGCCACCCGCGTCTCGCGCTCGATGAGGCTGGCCACGATGAGCGCCTGGTAGCGGTCGACGCCGGCCTTCTTCGCCGCGGCGACGTCCTCCTCGGGGACGGCCGCGACCACCTTGGCGAGCTGGTCCACCATGCGCTGCAGCACGTCCTGTGCCGAGGCGTTGTCGGGCACCTCGTAGGTGTTCGGGAAGAGCAGCCCCTCGAAGGGCTGACGGACGGCGGAATTGAACGACTGCAGCTGCGGGACCCACTCGGGCAGCTGAAGGGTCCCCGACGCGTTCTCCCCCGCGTCGAGCCGCCGCTGGAGGACCTGCTGGTAGTCGTCCACGGTGAACGGTGTCTGCTTCGCGAGCCGGTCCAGCGTCTCGGCGACGGTGAGCCCCTCGGGGACGGTGAACCGGATCCCTTCCGGGATCCTCGGACCGTCCATCAGCACGCTGATCGCCTCGTCGACGGACATGCCGGTCTCGAACGAGTAGTCGCCCGCCTTCAGCTGGCTGCCGAGCCCGCGGCTGCGCGCGACGAGCCGGAACGCGAGCGCGCTCTTGACCACCCCCTGATCGGCGAGGAGGCCGCCCACGGACGCGGCACTCGCCCCCTTCGGGACCGTGACCGAGACGGGGTCACCGGTCCCGGGCACGCCGGAGAGCTGGTCGTTCACGTACCACAGCCCGCCGACGACGAGGAGGATGATGACGACCACCACCGACAGGAACACCTTGGAGGACCGACTCAATGCCACGTGCGAAGGCTCCTTCTTGGTGTCGCTCGGCGTCGGCGGTGTCGTGCCGTCAGCGGCGCAGGCGGCGTGCTTCGAGGTATCCCTGCAGGATCAGCGTCGCCGCGACCCGGTCGATCGAGGCGCGCCGCTCCCTGCGCTTGGCGTCCTGAGCCAGCATCACACGCTCCGCTTCCACGGTCGTGAACCGCTCGTCCCAGAGGGCCACCGGGAGACCGGTTCGCTCGCGGAGCGCGTCGGCGATCTCGCGAGCGCGCCGGGCCGGAGCACCCTCTCGGGCGTCCAGCCTACGTGGCAGACCCACGACGACGCCCACTGGCTCGACGTTGGCGACGGCTTCCGCGAGGCGCGACACGACGCCGTCGACGTTCGGGCGTGTCACCCACCTCGACCGTCTGCGCGGGGGTGGCGACGAGCTGACCGGGGTCGGTCACCGCCAGACCGACGCGCACGTCACCGAGGTCGACGGCGAGGAGCCGCCCGTCGCGCGGGAGATCGTCGCCGCTCCGGTTCACCGCTCCGACACGATCCGCCGCGACTCGGTCGCGGCCGTCTGCAGCGCCTCGTCCAGCTTCGTCCCGTCGCGCCCGCCGGCCTGGGCCATCTCGCCTTTGCCGCCGGCGCCCCCGCCCACGACCTGAGCCGCCGGATGCAGGATCGGGCGGGCTTCGACGCCCTCGTCGACGAGGTCACCCGTGACGACGGCGACCAGCTGCGCCTTGCCGTCGTCGGTGGCGGTCCCGAGGACCACCACGGCCCGCTCCTGGAGCTGGCCGCGGATCTCGTTGGCGAGCTGCCGGAGCTCGTCCATGCTCACGCCGTCGACCCGCCGGATCACCATCGCGACGCCATCGACCCGCTCGACGTCCTCGGCGATCTGGACCGCCTGGCGCGCCAGCCCGGCGGTGCGGCTGCGCTCGAGCTCCTTCTCGGCGGCACGGAGACGCTCCATGAGCCCCTCGACCCGCTCGACGGCCTCGTCGGTCTTCGTGCCGAGCAGCCGGGCGATCTCGTCGGCGACCTGCCGCTCGCGGGAGAGGAAACGGAACGCGTCCTCGCCGGTCAGCGCCTCGATGCGCCGCGTGTTCGAGCCGATCGACTCCTCGCGGACGATCGTGACGCCGCCGATCCGGCCGCCGGAGGGCACGTGGGTGCCGCCGCACAGCTCCTTCGAGAAGTCCCCGATCGTGACGACGCGGACCACCTGGCCGTACTTGTCGCCGAAGTTCGCGACCGCGCCGGCGGCCTTCGCCTCGTCGAGCGGCATCACGTCGGTACGGACGGTCGGGTCGCGCAGCACCCGCTCGTTGATGGTCTCCTCGATCTCGTCGATCCGGTGACGGGTGACCTGCTCGAAGTGCGGGAAGTCGAACCTCAGCCGCCCCGCCTCGACGAGCGACCCGGCCTGCTGCGCATGCGAGCCGAGCACCTCCTTGACGACCGCGTGCAGGACGTGGGTGGCGGAGTGGCTGCGGGCGGTCGCGAGCCGCCGGTCCGGGTCGACGCTGGCCGACACGTCCTGTCCGCTCGTGACCTCGCCGGCGATGACCGTCGCCCGGTGGACGACGAGCCCCTCGATCGGCTGCTGGGTGTCGAGCACCGCGAGGCGCCCCGTGGCGGTCTCGAGGATGCCGGTGTCGCCGACCTGGCCGCCCCCCTCGGCGTAGAAGGGGGTGCGTGGCAGGACCACCTCGACCTCGTCGCCCTCCTGGGCGGCGTCGAGCAGTCCGCCGGCGGTGACGATCGCGCCGAGCCGGGACTCGGTCGCCACGTGGTCGTAGCCGACGAACTCGGTCGCGCCGACCGCGCCGGCCGCCTCCCGGTAGACCTCGTCGGGGATCCCGTCGCCGCCGCGCTTCGCGGCCGCACGGGCCCGGGCCCGCTGCTCGTCCATGAGCCGCTCGAACTCGTCGCGGTCGAGCGTCAGCCCGGCATCCTCCGCGATCTCGGCGGTGAGGTCGATCGGGAACCCGAAGGTGTCGTGCAGCTTGAAGGCGGTGTCGCCCGGAAGCTGCCGGCGGTCGCCGGCCCGCGCGCCGCCGATGGCCTCGTCGAGGAGCGCCGAGCCCTCCTGCAGGCGCTTCGTGAAGTCGGTCTCCTCGGCCGACGCGATGCGGGTGATCAGTGCCCGCTGCTCGTTCAGCTGCGGGTAGGCCTCCCCCATCGTCGCGAGGACCTGGTCCATCATCGCCGGCATGATCTCGTGGTGGGCGCCGATCCGTCGGGCGTGGTTCACCGCACGGCGCAGCAGGCGCCGCAGCACGTAGCCGCGGCTCTCCTTCGAGGGCAGCACGCCGTCGGCGATGAGGAACGCCGAGGTCCGGGCGTGCTCCGCGATGACGCGCAGCGACACGTCGGTGCGCTCGTCGTCGCCGTAGGCGTGACCGGTCAGCTCGACGGCCCGGTCGAGCATCGGCCGGAGCACGTCGGTCTCGTAGATGTTCGGCACGCCCTGGAGCAGGACCGCCATGCGCTCGAGGCCGAGCCCGGTGTCGACGTTCTGCTTCGGGAGGTCCTTCAGGATCGTCCCGGCCTCGTCGAGCAGGTGCTGCATGAAGACGAGGTTGTAGTACTCCATGTAGCGCTCTTCGTCGGCGACGGGGCCGCCGCCCTCCCCCTGCTCGGGGTGCCGGTCGTAGTACAGCTCGGTGTTCGGGCCGCCCGGCCCGGCGACGTGCATCCACCAGTAGTTGTCGTCGGCGCCGCGGGTCTGGATCCGCTCGCGCGGCAGGTCGGTCTCGGTGGCCCACAGCTCGGGGGTCTCGTCGTCGTCCTCGTAGACCGTGACCCAGATCCGGTCCGGGTCGAGGCCGAAGTGGTTGAGCGAGAGGTCCCACGCCCAGACGATCGCGTCGCGCTTGAAGTAGTCGCCCCACGAGAAGTTGCCGAGCATCTCGAAGAACGTCAGGTGCCGGGTGGTGTGACCGACGTTGTCGATGTCGACGGTCCGGGCGCACTTCTGGAAGCTCGTGCCCCGGGGGGTGGCGGGGGTCGCGTCGCCCAGGAAGTACGGCTTGAAGGGGACCATCCCGGCGTTGGTGAGCAGCAGCGTCGGGTCGTTCGGGATCAGCGACGACGAGGGGTAGCGGCGGTGGCCGCGCTCCTCGAAGTAGCGGAGGAAGGTCTCCCGGATGGTCAGGGAATCCACGGTGGGTGCCTCGTGACGGGTCTCGACGGGACGGGCGGGTGGGTGATGCTCGGTGCCAACGGTACGGCGGCTCAGCTCCGGTCGATCAGGTCGCGGGCCGAGGGAACGTTGTACTCGGCGCGCAGCTCGGCCTCGCGCTCGTGGGCCGCCACCTGCGTCTCGGCCCAGGCCTCGCGCAGCCGGCCGGCGAAGGAGCCGGCGGCCCGGCCCGCCTGCTGGGCGAGGTTGCCCGGCGCGACGGCGTCGGCGGCCTCGTCCAGGCGTCGCATCACCATGGCGCCGACGAACAGCCCGAGGCCGAGCCCGAAGAACAGCAGGAAGATCCGCTTCAGCACCGTCTCAGCCCTTCAGCTTCTTTGCGCCGCGGGCGGCACCCACCGCGTAGGCCGCGACCTTGATCATGGGGTTGGAGACGGTGGCGTGCACCACGCCCACCAGGGAGTCGGCGGTGGCCGTGATGCTCTGCACACCCGCGACGATCGTGTCGACGCGGGCCAGCTCCACGTTCACGCCGGCGACGGTCTCGTTCAGGCCGCCGAGCAGCGGCACCGTCTCGTCGGTGACGCCCTTGACGAGCGAGCCCAGCTCGGAGACGAGCCGGAAGACGCTCACCATGACGAAGCACAGTGCGAGGACCAGCAGGCCCCAGAAGCTCGCGGCGATGATCCACGCCCAGTCCGCACCACTCACGCGTCGTTCCCCTTTGTCCGCTGGCCCTGCTCGTGTCGCCGTCTGTCGTCCGGCCGGTCGTTCGCCTCGGCGGCGGTGCGCTCGGCGAGCCCCTTCAGGTGTCGTCTGACGGCATCCTCGTGCCCGTGCTCGGTGGGCTCGTACAGCCGCCGCCCACGCAGCGCGTCGGGCAGGTACTGCTGCACCACGAACCCACCGGGGTGGTCGTGAGGATACTGATAGTCGGCACCGTGGCCGATCCGGGCAGCGCCACCGTAGTGCGCGTCGCGCAGGTGTGGGGGCACCGGGGCGTTTCCGGCCTCGTCGACCGCCCGCTCCCCGGCCGACAGGGCCCGCGCCACGGCGTTCGACTTCGGTGCTGTCGCCAGCGCGATCACCGCGTGGACGAGGTTGTGCTTGGCCTCCGGCAGGCCCACCCGGTCGAGGGCCTCGAACGCGGCGACGGCGAGCGGCAGCGCCTGTCGGTCCGCCAGCCCGACGTCCTCGCTCGCGAAGATGACCATCCGCCGGGCGAGGAAGCGCGGGTCCTCGCCGCTGCGCAGCATCCGCAGGAGCCAGTAGACGGCCGCGTCGGGGTCGGAGCCGCGCATGGACTTGATGAAGGCGGACACCTGGTCGTAGTGGGCGTCGGCGGCCTTGTCGTAGCGGAAGCGGCGCATGGCGTCGGCCACGTCGTCGATCCCGAGCTCGGCGGCCTGCCCGCCGGCGGCACGGACCGCGATCTCCAGCGCGTTGAGCGCGGCACGGGCGTCGCCGTCGGCCACCGCGACGAGATGGTCCGCGGCCTCCTCGGTCAGCGTCACCGCCCCGCCGTAGCCGCGGTCGGGATCGGCCAGGGTCCGCTGCAGGATGGTGCGCACGTCGTCGTCGGTGAGGCCCTCGAGGCGGATGAGCCGGCAGCGCGACATGAGCGGCGCGTTCAGCTCGAAGAACGGGTTCTCGGTCGTCGCGCCCACCAGGACGATCGACCCGTCCTCCACCGCGGGCAGCAGCGCGTCCTGCTGGGCCTTGTTGAAGCGGTGGATCTCGTCGATGAAGACGATCGTGTCGCGGTGCACCGTCTGGCGGCGGGTGCGGGCCCGGTCGATGGCGGCCCGCACGTCCTTCACGCCGGCCGTCACGGCCGACAGCTCCTCCCAGGCCGCGTCGGCGGTGGCCGCGATGACGTTCGCGAGCGAGGTCTTGCCGGACCCCGGTGGCCCCCACAGCACGAGCGAGGTCACCTGCCCCTGCGCCAGCATCCGCCGCAGCGGGCTGTCGGCGCCGAGCACGTCGGACTGGCCCACGTACTCGTCGAGCGTCCGCGGGCGCATCCGCGCCGCGAGCGGCATCGTGGCGGCGAGCGACCGGGGACGCCGGCGCGCGTCGCTGCCGTCGTCGGTGTCTCCACCGGCGTCGTCGGCCCCGGACGGGGTGGCTGGATCGAACAGGCGGTCGCTCACGTGATCACCGTAGCGATCGGGCGTTGCCCCGAGGCGCCGTGGTCGGGCGTGCGGCTACGCGTCGTCGCGCACCCCGGGACGCAGCTTCAGGCCGAGCTCGGCGAGCGCGGCGTCGTCGTAGGGCGCCGGGGCGTCGGTCATGGGGTCCGACCCGGACTGCGTCTTCGGGAACGCGATGACGTCCCGGATCGAGCTGCGGGCGGCCAGCAGCATCACGATCCGGTCCAGCCCGAACGCGATCCCGCCGTGGGGCGGGGCGCCGTAGGACAGGCCGCGCAGCAGGAAGTCGAACTTCGCGTGGGCCTCCTCCTCGCTGATCCCGAGGAAGGAGAACACCCGCTGCTGCAGCTGTCGGTCGTGGATACGGGTGGAGCCGCCACCGATCTCGAAGCCGTTGAGCACCACGTCGTAGGCGCGTGCCGTGGCCTCGTGGGGATGGTTCTCGAAGGTGTCGACCCAGTCGGGCGACGGCGCGGTGAACGGGTGGTGGACCGGCCCCCACTGGCCGCTGTCGTCCTGCTCGAACAGGGGCGGGTTCACGATCCAGAGGAACTGCCAGCGCGACTGGTCGACCAGGCTGCGGTCCTTGGCCAGCGCGAGACGCAGGGCACCCATGAGCTGGCGGACCCAGGTGATCGGGCCGGCACCGAAGAAGATCGCGTCCCCGGGTGACGCGCCCGTGGCCTGCTTGACCCCGGCGATCTCGGCGTCGGACATGAACTTCGCCAGCGGCGAACGCAGCGACCCGTCGTCCTCGACGACGGCCCAGGCCAGTCCCTTCGCGCCGCGCTGCTTCGCCCAGTCGGTCCAGGCGTCGAACTCGCGGCGGGTCAGCGAGCCGCCCTCCGGCAGGGCCAGGCCGACGACCGTCCCCTTCGACGAGAGCACGCCCCGGAACACGCCCACCTCGGTGTCGGCGAACACGTCGGCGAGGTCGGCCAGCTCGAGCTCGAAGCGCAGGTCGGGCTTGTCGGTGCCGAACCGGCGCATCGCCTCGTCGTAGTCCATGCGGGCGAAGGGCGTGTCGATCTCGACGCCGAGCACGTCCCGCCAGACCTCGGCCAGGACCTCCTCGGTCAGGCCGACGACGTCCTCCTGGTCCCCGAAGGACATCTCGATGTCCAGCTGCGTGAACTCCGGCTGCCGGTCGGCGCGCAGGTCCTCGTCACGGAAGCAGCGCACGATCTGGTAGTAGCGCTCGAGCCCCGCGACCTGGAGGAGCTGCTTGAACAGCTGCGGTGACTGCGGGAGCGCGTAGGTGTGGCCGGGCTGCAGCCGCGACGGGACGAGGAAGTCACGGGCCCCCTCGGGCGTGGCTCGGGTGAGCATCGGTGTCTCGACCTCGATGAAGCCGTGGCGCTCCATGACCCGGCGGATCACCGAGTTGACCTCGGCGCGCGTGGTCAGCACCTGGCGCATCTCCGGGCGTCGCAGGTCGACGTAGCGGTGGCGCAGCCGGGTGGTCTCGTCCACGTCCACGCCGTCCTCGACCGGGAACGGCGGGGTCTCGGACTCGGCGAGCACCTCCACCGAGGTGGCACGGAGCTCGATCTCGCCCGTGTCGAGCCTGGCGTTGACCATGCCCTCGGGGCGGGCGGCGACGGTGCCGGTCACGCGGATGACCCACTCGGGGCGGACGCGGTGGGCGGCCTCGAGCGCGTCGCCCGCCTCGGGGTCGGCGACGACCTGCACGATGCCGCTGCGGTCGCGCAGGTCGAGGAAGGCCACGCCACCGTGGTCGCGGCGGGTGTCGATCCAGCCGGCCACGGTGACGGTCTCGCCCTCGTGGTCGGCACGCAGCGTGCCGGCACCGTGGGAACGCATGGCGCCGAAGGGTGTGATGCTCACGGTCGGTGTCCTCGTGGTGTGGTGGCCCGGATCCGGGTGGGCCGCTCGGGGGTCAGGAGGCCGGCTCCGGGCGCGCGGCGGCGACGGCGGTGCGCAGGTGGGCGACGAGCGCGTCCTCCGCGACGTCCTGCTGCTCGCCGGAGGCGAGGTCCTTGACGGCCACCGTACCGGCGTCGCGTTCCTCGGACCCGCGGATCACGGCGAAGCGGACACCCCGCCGATCGGCGTACTTCAGCTGCTTGCCGAGGCGTCCCGTCCCGACGTAGAGGTCCGCGTCGATCCCGGAACGTCGCAGGCGTGTGGCGATGCCCATGGCGTCGGAGGCCAGCGCCTCGTCCATGACGGTGACGAGGACGGCCGGACCGGGACCGTCGGCCCGCTCCTGGTCCTCGAGCAGCAGCAGGACGCGCTCGAGACCGATCGACCCGCCGGTCGCAGGGATGTCCCGGTTCGAGAACATGCCGACGAGGTGGTCGTAGCGCCCCCCCGACGCGATCGACGAGCCGAGGCCGAGGTGCTGGATCTCGAAGATCGGGCCCGTGTAGTAGCTCAGGCCGCGGGCCAGCACCGGCGCGAAGCGGATCCGGCCGGCCGCGAGGTTGCCGCGCGTGAGCGCGATGACCTCGTCGATCTCGGCGAGCCCGGCACGCCCCCGCTCGGTGCGCTCGAGCGAGGTGCGGATGTCCTCCTCGACCGTGTCGCTCGTGAGGTGGCCGACGATCGTCTCGATCGCCCCGGCCGCGATGCCCCGCTCGTCGAGCTCCTTGGCGACGCCTTCGGGCCCGACCTTGTCGAGCTTGTCGAGCGCCACGAGCGTAGACTCGGCGAGCTCGGGCGGGATGCCGTAGGCCTCGATGAGTCCGTGCAGGGCCTCGCGGGAGTTGAGCAGCACCTCGAAGCCGTCGAGCCCGAGCGCGGCGAGCACGTCGGTGATCGCGAGGATGGTCTCGGCGTCTGCGACCAGCGAGTCGGTGCCGGCCGTGTCCACGTCGCACTGGGTGAACTCGCGGAACCGGCCCTTGCCCGGGCGGTCGGCGCGCCACACCGGCGCGATGTGGTAGCGCTTGAAGGGCTCGCCGAGCTGGTCCGAGTACTTCGCCATGAACCGGGCCAGCGGCACGGTGAGGTCGTAGCGCAGCGCGAGGTCGGCCTCGCCCGACGCCTCGTGCTCACCGCGGCGCAGGATCTTGAAGATGAGCTTGTCGCCCTCCTCGCCGTACTTGCCGAGCAGCACCTCGAGCCGCTCGAACGCCGGGGTGTCGATGGGCGCGAAGCCGTAGCGCTCGAAGACCTCGCGGATGGTCGCGAAGGCGTGCTGGCGCAGTGCCACCTCCCGGGGAAGGAAGTCTCGCGTCCCCGAGGCCGGGTTCGTGTCGATCGAGGCCATGGCGAAGGTCCTGGTCGGGCAGAGCGGCGGGCGTGGGGGCGGGCGTGGGCGGCGGGCGTGTGGCGGCGGGTGCCGGCTCAGCGCTGGTGCTGCATGCGGGCCTGCGCGACGAACGGGTTCGTCGCGCGCTCGCGGCCGACGGTCGTGTCGGGTCCGTGGCCGGACAGGATCACGGTCGCGTCCTCGAGCGGGAGGACCGTGCGCACGAGCGACGCCATCAGGTCGTCGGTGGAGCCGCGCGGGAAGTCGGTGCGACCGACCGAGCCCGCGAAGATCAGGTCCCCCGAGAAGAGCACGCCGTCCTCCGCCCGCGTCGCGTCGGCGAGTACCACCTCGACATCGGCATCGGCGAGCCCGTCGGCCAGGAAGGTCACGTGGCCGGGCGTGTGTCCCGGCGTGTGCTTGACGGTGAAGTCCACGCCCGCGAGCGTCAGGCGCTGGTCGTCGGCGAGGTCCTGCAGGCGCTCGGTCGGCGGGTCCCAGGTGAGCCCGAACTGCTGCTCGAGGACCTGCGGCGGCAGGCCGGTCCCGAACCCGGCGACGGGGTCGTCCCAGAGCCAGCGGTCGTCGGGGTGCAGGTAGACGGGGACGTCGAGGTCGCGTGCGAGCTCGGGGACGGCCCAGAAGTGGTCGAGGTGGCCGTGGGTGAGCAGGATGGCCTCGCACCGCGTCCCGGACCGCTCGATCATGCCGGGTACCTCGTCGGCACCGTGCTCGCCGGGGTCGATGACCACGCACCCGCCCCGCGTGCGGTCGCCGACGACGTAGCAGTTGGTCTGCCAGCGTCCGAGCGGGGCGCCGATCACGAAGCGGTCACGGTCCGGCACGCGTGGCTCTCCTGTCGGGTGGTTGCGGTGGACGCGCGGCGACGCGCGTCGGTGCCCGAGGCTACCCAGCGCCCCGTCGCGCGACCGAACCCCGTCGCGCGACCGAACCCCACCGCGCGCACTAGTGCGTTGCGGCACGTGAGCGTGCCGCAACGCACTTCGGTGTGAACGTCGTGCGCTGTCCACAGGGTTCTGACATCGTCTCCCGAGCGCGGGATGCCTTGTCGCGGACCATCGTCTCATGAAGCCATGGAATGACTTCCTGACGTATCTCGCCGATCACGGCGGGATCGGCCCGACGAGCGCCGGAGCCGGGTTCGGACTCTCACCGTCGTCGGTCCGCAACTACTGGCGTCGACGCGGCTGGCCGATGCCGTACCCAGGTGTCGTGGCGCTGCCGGGCGTCGAGATGGACTTCCCCCACCGTGCGCTGGCGGCAAGCGCCTGGATCGGTGAACCGGTCGCCGCGACGGGGGTGACCGCCCTGCGTCTCCATGGCGTGGCCGACCGGGATCCACCTCGCCTCCAGCTCGTCGTGCCACAGCACCGGAGGAACCGCAGCGGGCCGTGGGGCAAGGTGCACCGCTGCGACGGCGCCTTCGAAACCGTCAGCGAGATCGAGCACGTCCCGGTCACGTCGGTTGCCTGGGCCATCCGCGACCGCATGGTGTTCGGAGGGCCGGGACGTCCTCGGACACACGTGATCAGAGCCATCCAGCGGGGCCAGGTCACGCTGGATGAGCTCGAGCACCTCGTGGCCGGGAACCCGGTCGCGCCGGGCATCCCCCGACTGGCGGGAGTGCTCGAGGAGTTGCGTCGTGACCTCGTCGACTCCGGTCTCGAGCTGGACGTGCGCCGCGTCCTCCGATCGGAAGGTTGGAGTCTCTGGCCCCGTCCGTTCCCCACCGCAGGCCCCGACGGACACGTGATGCACCTCGACATCGCCCTCCCTCGGTACTGGGTGGCCATCGAATGCGAGGACCTCCACACGCACGGGACGACGGCGTTCACCCGCGACCGGACCCGGTGGGCACAGGCACGGCGCGCGACCTGGCAGCTCATCTTCGTCTGGCGCGACCGGCTGGAGACGGATCGAGCGGGCTTCCTCGAGGAGGTCGCCGAGGCGGTTCGGAGCGCCGATCCCGCACGCCAGGGGGCGGCTCCCGTGCATGACTGCGAGCTCCACGGGTGCTGACGGTGCGCCTGCCGGCTGGACCGAAGTGCGTTCGCGCATGCCAGCGTGCGCGAACGCACTAGTGCGGCGGGGCTACGGGCGGCCCTGGGGGACGACGCGGTACGCGTCGTAGACGCCCTCGATCTTGCGCACGCTGCGCATCACGTACTCGAGGTGGGTGGGGTCGGCCAACTCGAACGAGAACCGGAGCACGGCGACGCGGTCGCGGCGGGTCGTGACCTGCGCGGACGTGATGTTCAGGTGGAGGTCGCCGAGCAGCGAGGTGATGTCGCGCAGCAGGTGCTTACGGTCCAGCGCCTCGACCTGGATGGACACGAGGAACGTCGCACCGGCGCCGGTCCACTCGACGTCGATGAACCGCTCCTCCTCCTTCGCGAGGTCGGCGACGTTGGAGCAGTCGCTGCGGTGGACGCTCACGCCCCGTCCGCGGGTCACGAACCCGACGATGTCGTCGCCCGGGACCGGCGTGCAGCACCGGGCGAGCTTCACCATCATGCCCGTGTCGCCGTCGACCTCGATCGCGCCGTCGCCGGAGGTCGGGCCGATCCGGATCGGGGCGGGATGACCGACGCGCTCGGTCTCGTCGTCCTCCTCGTCGGGCGGGGTCTCGACGACGTGACCGACGACCTGCGAGGCGACCGTGCCCGGCGAGACGTGGTGCTCGCCGACCGCCCGGAACAGCGCGTCGAGGTCCTTGTAGGACAGCTCGGTCGCCACCGTCGCGAGCACCCCGTTGGCGGCCGCCCGCGCGTAGGACAGGCCCTTCTTGCGCAGCGCCCGGGTCACGGCCTCGCGACCGCGCTCCATGGCGTCCTCGCGCCGCTCGCGGTTGAAGTATGCGCGGATCTTCGATCGGGCGCGCTGCGAGGTGGCGATCTGGAGCCAGTCGCGGGACGGCCCGGCGTCCTCGGCCTTCGAGGTGAGCACCTCGACGGTGTCGCCGTTGGACAGCTCGTACTCGAGCGGAACGAGTCGGCCGTTGACGCGCGCCCCGATGCAGCGGTGCCCGACCTCGGTGTGGATGGCGTAGGCGTAGTCGATCGGCGTGGAGCCGGTCGGCAGGGCCAGCACGTCGCCCTTGGGCGTGAAGACGAAGACCTCGTCCTGGTAGAGGTCGATCTTCAGGCCCTCGAGGTAGTCGCCGGGCTCGCGGACCTCCTGCTGCCACTCGAGCATCTGCTCGAGCCAGGCGAGCTCGCTCCCGCCCGTGCGGGCCGTCTCCTTGTACTTCCAGTGCGCGGCCACGCCGTACTCGGCGGTCTGGTTCATCGCCCGGGTACGGATCTGGATCTCGAGCGGCCGGCCCTTCGGCCCGATCACGGAGGTGTGCAGCGACTGGTAGAGGTTGAACTTGGGCATCGCGATGTAGTCCTTGAAGCGCCCCGGTACGGGACGCCACACGGCGTGCAGCTGCCCGAGGACCGCGTAGCAGTCCCGGACGGTGTTCACGATGACGCGGATGCCGACGAGGTCGTAGATCTCGTCGAACTCCTTGCCGCGCAGCACCATCTTCTCGTAGATCGAGTAGTAGTGCTTCGGCCGGCCGGTGACCTCGGCCCGGACCTTGATCTCGCGCAGCCGCTCACGGATCTCGGCGATGACCTCCTCCATGTAGACCTCGCGCTCGGGCTGGCGCTCCCCCACCATCGCCACGATCTCCTCGTAGCGCTTGGGGTGGAGCGTCGAGAACCCGAGGTCCTCCAGACGCAGCTTGAACTGCTGCATACCGAGGCGGTGCGCCAGCGGCGCATAGATGTCGAGCGTCTCCTGCGCGATCCGCTTCTGCTTCTCGCGCGGCATGTGCTCGATCGTCTCCATGTTGTGAAGGCGGTCGGAGAGCTTGATGACCAGCACCCGGATGTCCTCGGCCATCGCGAGGATCATCTTGCGCAGGGTCTCGGCCTGCTGCGCCTGCTTCGAGTCGACCTTCAGCCGGTCCAGCTTCGTGACCCCGTCGACGAGGTGGGCGACCTCCTCGCCGAAGTACTCGGTGATCTCCTCGAGCGAGGCCGGGGTGTCCTCGACCACGTCGTGGAGCAGCGCTGCCACGATCGTCGGCGTGTCGAGACCGAGGTCGGTGAGCTCCGTCGCCACGGCCACCGGGTGGGTGATGTACGCGTCGCCCGACTTGCGGAACTGGCCGGCGTGGGCCTCGTTCGCGTACTCGTAGGCACGCACGACCTCGCGCAGGTCGACCTTCGGGCTCGACGCCCGGATCCGCTCCGCCAGGCCCGCCAGCTCGGGAGGGATGTCGCCGCGCTGCACGAGCGGCAGACGCGACAGGACTCCCTTCACGCCTGACGGGCGTGGAGGCGGCGGTGCGGGGCGGATGTCCCGCGCAGGGTCGGTCGCCAGTCGGGGGCCCTCTCAACGACACCGGTCGTTGACCACTGTACTCCCCATCGCCACCGGGGACCGCCCCGGCCGCGCGGACGGGGCGTCAGATGCACGGTGACCGGGCAGTCGCCTTCCCGGTACGCCGGCGGGCTCCTCAGTAGGTCAGCAGCGACACTCGTTCGAGACCGCCGAGGCGCTCGGCGCCACCGAGGGCGGTCAGCTCGACCAGGAACGCCAGTCCGGCGATCGCGCCCCCGAGTCCCTCGACGAGGGTCGCGGTGGCGCGCGCCGTCCCGCCGGTCGCCAGCACGTCGTCGACGATGAGCACCCGGTCGCCCGCGTCGATGGCGTCGCGGTGGATCTCGAGCGTCTCGGTGCCGTACTCGAGGTCGTAGGTCACCGCGGTCGTCGGGGCCGGGAGCTTGCCGGCCTTGCGTGCCGGGACGAACCCGGCGCCGAAGTGGTAGGCGACCGGTGCGGCGAGGATGAACCCGCGGGCCTCGATCCCGACCACCTTGTCGATCGTGCCGCGGCCGAAGCTCATGACGATCGCGTCGACGGCGGTCGAGAACGCCTCGTGGTCGAGCAGCAGTGGGGTGACGTCCTTGAACGCCACGCCGGGCTCGGGGAAGTCGGGGACGTCGCGGATGTGGGCCGCGAGCACCGACGGGTCCAGCTCGATTCGCACCGACCTAGCGCTTGCCACGGCGCTTGTTGCTCCCCGGGCCTCGCACGTACTCGGTCGTGATGGGTGCGTCCGCCTGCGCGTTCAGGTGGTCGGCCGTCATCTCGGGCTCCTCGCCGGCCTCCACCTTCTGCGCGAGCCGCTGGGCACGGCGCGCGTGCTCCGGCTCCTGCTCCTTCCACCAGGCGAACAGCGGCCCGGCGACGAACAGCGACGAGTACGCCCCGAGCGCCATGCCGACGAACAGGGCGAGTGCCAGGTCCTGCAGCGTCGACGCGCCGAGGAGCCGCGACCCGATGAAGAGCAGCGAGCCGACGGGTAGCAGCGAGGTGACCGAGGTGTTCATCGACCGGACGAAGACCTCGTTCATCGACGTGTTCACGAGCTCGCCGTAGGTGCGTCGACCCATCCGCCCGAGCTGAGGTCGGGACTCCTTGACCCGGTCGAACACGACCACCGTGTCGTACAGCGAGTACCCGAGGATGGTCAGCAGTGCGATGACGGTGGACGGGCTCACCGTGAAGCCTGACAGCGAGTACACGCCGACGGTGATCAGGATGTCGTGGAGGAGGGCGATCACTCCTGTGACCGCCATCTTGAACTCGAGGCGGAACGAGATGTAGAGCGATACGACGATCAGGAAGACCACGAGGGCCTCGATCGCCTTGTTGGAGATGCGGGTCCCCCAGGTCGGTCCGACGAAGTTCACCTGGATCTTGTCGGCGCCGGTGGCCTGCTGGATGGTGTCCTTGACCGTCGTGGCGGCGTCACTGCCGGGCTCGAGGGCGTTCGTGCGCACGAGCGCACCCTCGTTCTCGCCCTCACCGCGCACCTGGGCGGTCACGTCCGACACCACACCGGTGTCCTCGACGGCCTGCCGCAGCTGCTGCGGCGTCACCTGGGTGGTGGTGTTCTCGACGAGGAAGGAGCTGCCGCCGACGAAGTCGATCGACAGGTTCAGGCCGCGGGTCAGCAGCGACACGACCGACACGAGCACGAGGATGCCCGAGAGGATGGCCCACTGCCGGCGGCGACCGACGAAGTCGAAGTGCGGTGTCCTCATTTCGAACCCCCCGCGACCGGTGCGGGCTCGCTGGCCCTCACGGAGTGCCGCGACAGCACCCGCGTGCGACCGAGCAGGCCGACGACCGCGCGTGTGTAGAAGTACAGGATGAGGATGTCGAGCACGGTCGACATCCCGAGGGTCAGCGCGAACCCGCGGACCGGCCCGACGGCGAGGAAGTACAGGATGATGGCCGCGGCCAGCGTCGTGGTGTTCCCCGTCAGGTTCGTCCGGAAGGCGTGGCTGAAGGCCCGCTTCACCGACGTGCGCATCGTCTTGCCCGAGTTCACCTCGTCACGGATCCGCTCGAAGTAGATGATCGACGAGTCGGCCGTGATACCGATCGAGGCCACGACACCGGCGACGCCCGCCAGGGTCAGCGTGAACCCGATCTGGCCGAGGGCGGTGATCAGCCCGACCATCACCAGCCCGAAGATCGTCAGGGCGATGATCGCCACCGCCCCGAGCCAGCGGTAGAAGAACAGCAGGTAGAGCGCGACGAGACCGAGGCCGAGGAGCCCGGCGAAGAGCCCGGAGCGCAGCGACTGGGTACCCAGCGTCGGCGACACGGTCTCGAAGGTCTGGGGCTTGAGCGAGATCGGCAGCGCACCGGTCTTGAGGACCAGGGCGAGGTCCTTGGCCTGCTGCTCGGAGTCCTGCTGGCCGGACCCACCGACGGTGATCTGGGCGCTGCCACCGACGATGCCCTGGCCGCACTGGACCTCCGGCGCGACCCCCGGGGCCGACTCGACCCGGTTGTCGAGCACGATGGCGAACAGGTCGCGCTCGCCCTTGTCCCGGGCGCAGGCGAGGTCCGAGGTGATGGTCGCGAACGTCTGGGCGCCCTTGCCGTTGAGATCGAGCTGGACGACCCAGCCGTTCTGCTGGATCACCGCGAGGGCGTTGTCGACCGCTTCACCCTTGATCTCGGCGGGCCCGACCTTGTACTTCACCGGCTTCAGGTCGCCGGACTGCGGGTCGGCGACCATGTCGGCCTCGTCGGTGGACCCGCAGAGGATCCCGGACTCCTCGTCGGTCAGCGTCGGGCGCTCGAAGGTCGTCGGGTCCTGACCCTCCGGCGCCACGCAGGCCGGTGTCGAGGCGTAGGTGGGGTCACCCGGGTTGATGACCTGCTGGACCCGGCGGAACGTGAGCTTCGCCGTGGTCCCGATCACCTGCCGTGCCCGCTCGGGATCCTGGAGGCCGGGCAGCTGGACGAGCACGTCGTCGCCCTGCCGCGAGATCTCGGGCTCGGCGACGCCGAGGCTGTCGACGCGGGAACGGATGATGCTGATCGTCTCGTCGAGGACCTGGTCGAAGTCGGCTGGCTTGCCCTCCTGACCCGGCTGGATGACCGGGGAGTAGATCGCACTGATCCCTCCCTGCAGGTCCAGACCGAGCTTCGGGCGTGCCCCGGCGATCAGGTAGCCGGCGATCACGCCGACGACCAGCACCACCACCACGAGGGAGGTGATGAGATTGCGCTTTGTCACTGCTGCCTGCCTCCTGTGTCCGCCGCGGTGCGCAGCGGCCGTCACCTCACCCGAGCGGGCTGCCGTTTGCGGTGATGCCGAACTTGCAGCCGAGCGTCCGTGCGGCACGCCGGCACATGATCATGCGGTCGAGGAAGATCTCGAAGTACTCGAGGACGGTCGAGCGGGTCGTGTCGAGCTCGAGCTCGAGCGTGATCGTCGCGGCCTCGGCGTCCACCCGGAGGAACGAGTGGGTCACGGCGTCGTTGACCCGGTCGTGGATGTCGGTGGCCGGGTCGGCGTTCTTGCGGACCCGGGAGCGGTGCACGTCGGCCTTGTCGGCGAGGATGACCGCGGCGCCGACCGGACCGATCGACGAGCCGTACTGCTCCTCGTGGTTGCCGACTGCGGACAGCACGAGTCCGATCCGGTACGGATCCACGTCGAGCCGGCGCAGCGCGTCGTACGCGATCCATGCCGAGGACAGCCCGTGGTTCATCCGCGACACGACGTTGCCGACGTCGTGCAGGTAGCCGCCGAGGGCGGCGAGCTCGCACAGCTCGGGTTCGGCCCCGAGGTAGTGCAGGACGTTGTAGGCGATCCGCCCGACGAGGTTGGCGTGCCGGAACCCGTGCTCGGTGTAGCCCTGTGCGCCGAGGAACTGGTCCGCCAGCTTGATGAAGGCGGAGACGATCCGGTCTTCCTGCAGCCGTGTGAGGACATCGACCTCGGCGCCGGTACGGCGGGTGGCGTCGAGCGCCACGGCCGTTCCCTCGCGCACGGCCTCCTCGGCGTCGACACCGCGCAGCAGCGAGTGCTCGGCCGACTCGCGGATGATGGTGGCCGGGTCGGTCAGGGCCGAGGGAGCCGCGCCCCGGTCGCCTTCGTCGCCAGCGCGCGACGCGGGCGGCTCCGGGTCGGGCGGGACGTGGTCCTCGTCCTCGCCCTCACGCGCCGCACGGGCCTCCGCGGCGTCGTCGACCCCGTAGTCGGGACGGTGCCCGGACCGGAGGTCCGCGGCGGGGTCGCTCGGCTCCGTGTGGGTGTCGCTCACTGCTCGGCCGGGGTCTCGTCGTCCGTCTCGTCGACCGCGGCGGCCTCGGCAGGCGCCTCCGGCGCGACGATCTTGGCGACGGCGGAGCGCTGGATGCGGATGACCACGTCGTCGGTCACCTCGATGTCGACCGCGTCGTCGCCGAGCGCCACGACGGTGCCGTGGATGCCGCCGATCGTGACGATGTCGTCGTCGAGCGTCAGGTCGGAGACCATCTTGGCGTGCTCACGCTGCCGCTTCTGCTGCGGGCGGATCAGCACGAAGTACATCACCGCGAAGAAGAGCAGCAGGATGATCAGGGACGAGAACGACTCCATGGTCAGTGCAGCCTTCGTGCGGACGTTGGATGTCGGAAACCCCGCGGCGGACACGGGCACGGTGCGTGCGGGACACGCGGGGGTGGCCGGGGCCCGCACGGCACGGAGAGCGCCCGCACTGCGGCGGGCGCGGTGGCGCGCATCGTACCGCTCCGATCGGACAGCGTCGAAGGGGTGGGACGCTACTGGTCGGCGTCGAGGTCGAAGAGCCGTGCGGCCTCGGTGCCGGCCGGCGGCGCCACACCCAGATGCAGGAAGGCGGCGGGCGTCGCGACGCGCCCGCGCGGGGTGCGCTGGACGAGCCCCTCCTGGATCAGGAAGGGCTCCACGGCGTCCTCCACCGTGTCCGGCTCCTCGCCCACGGAGGTGGCGAGCGTCGTCAGCCCCACCGGTCCCCCGCCGAAGCGGTGGACCACGGCCTCGAGGACCCGCCGGTCGAGGCGGTCGAGCCCGCGCTCATCGACGTCGAAGACCTCGAGCGCGGTCTTGGCCACGTCGGCGTCGATGCGACCGTCCCCCTCGACCTCGGCGTAGTCGCGGACGCGACGCAGCAGCCGGTTCGCGATGCGTGGCGTGCCGCGCGATCGTCGGGCGATCTCGGCGGCACCCGAGGGCTCGACGGCGATGCCGAGCAGGCCAGCGGACCGGGTCACGATGGCGTCGAGCTCGTCGTGCCGGTAGTAGTCGAGGTGCGCCGCGAACCCGAACCGGTCGCGCAACGGGGAGGTGATGAGCCCCGTGCGGGTGGTCGCGCCGACCATCGTGAAGTGCGGCAGGTCCAACCGGATGGAGCGGGCTCCCGGTCCCTTGCCCACCACGATGTCGATCTGGAAGTCCTCCATCGCCGGGTACAGCACCTCCTCGACGACCCGCGGCAGCCGATGGATCTCGTCGATGAACAGGACGTCGCCCGGCTCGAGGCTGGTCAGGATGGCCGCCAGGTCGCCGGCGCGCTCCAGCGCCGGCCCGGAGGTGGTTCGGAACTGGGCCCCGACCTCCTCGGCCACGATGGACGCCAGGGTGGTCTTGCCGAGCCCCGGCGGCCCGGACAGCAGCAGATGGTCCGCCGGCTGTCCGCGACCGAGGGCGGCCTTCAGCACGAGGTCGAGCTGCCGGCGGACCCGCTCCTGACCGACGAAGTCGGTCAGCGTCGCCGGACGCAGGCTCGTGTCGAAGCCGTCGTCGTCGGGGTTGGCACGACCGTCGAGCACGTCGCCGCTCATCGTCTGGCACCGCTCGTCGCGCCGCCGAGCCGACGCAGCGCCTGACGCAGCAGCGCGTCGACGTCCCCGTCGCCGTCCAGCTCGGCGAGCACCGGCTGGATCTCGCCCGCCGAGTAGCCGAGCGCGCCGAGCGCCTCGCCCACCTCGCCCAGCGGGGTGTGCCCGCCGGTCGCCGTCCCCTCGGTGACGCCGGGGACGCCGCCGACCTTGTCCTTGAGCTCGAGCACGAGCCGCTGGGCCACCTTCTTGCCGATGCCGGGGACGAGGGTGAGCGCCGCGATGTCACCGGCCGCGATCGCCGAGCGCAGGGCCCCGGGGCGGTGGGTCCCGAGCGCGGCCAGCGCCAGCTTCGGCCCGACCCCCGACGAGCCGAGCAGCAGCTCGAAGACGCTCAGGGCGTCGCGGTCGAGGAAGCCGTAGAGGGTCATCGAGTCCTCACGGACCTGCAGCGAGGTGTGCAGCTCGATCGGTTCGCCGCGCGGGGGTAGCAGGTCGCTGGCCACGACGTGGACGAGGTAGCCGACCCCCTGCACGTCGACGACGACGTGGTCGGGACCCCGGTGGGCCACGCGGCCGCGTAGGTGGGCGATCACGACCGGCCTCCGCGTCGTGGCGGTGCGGTCCCGCCGGCGACGCGCACGTGCCGGCTCGCGAGGACGGCCTCCCAGCCCTGGCGTGACGTGGAGCCCGCTGCCCGGGCTGCCTCGGAGAGCCGGGAGTGCGCCGCCGAGGTGGTGGCGGCCGCGAGGCGGCTGCGGGCGAGGTGGCACAGGGCGATGGCGACGGCGTCGGCGACGTCCGCCGGACGTGGCGGGGTCTGCAGGCCGAGCTGGGCGGCGACCATGCGGGCGACGGCGTCCTTGTCGGCCGCACCGTGCCCGGCGACCGAGAGCTTCACGTCCGTCGGCGTGTAGGTGCTCACGGGCAGGCCGTGCTCCGCGGCGGTGAGCAGCACCACGCCGGCGGCCTGTCCCGTCGCCATGGCGGTGCGGACGTTCTTGCTGAACAGGACCTGCTCGCAGCCGACCTCGTCGGGCGCGTGCGCGGCGATCACCGCGGCCAGCGCATCGTGGAGGGCGAGCAGCCGCTGCTCGAGCGGGTCACCGGTCGGGGTGGTGACGAGCTGCTGGGCGACCAGCCGTGGCCGTGCCGGCGGGCCCTCGACGATGCCGACGCCACACCGGGTCAGGCCGGGGTCGACCCCCAGCACGCGCACGGGGCGATCTGGCACGAGGTAACTCCGACAGGCGACATCGAACGTGTGTTCACGGTAGCAGCGGCGAACCCAGGCGCCGAGGAGGCACGTCAGTCGGCTTCGACCTCGTCCATCACCCGGTCGTCGATGTCGAAGTTCGCGTACACGTCCTGGACGTTGTCGTTGTCGTCGAGCATGTCGAGGAGGCGGAGGACCTTCTTCGCGTCGGCGGCGTCGGAGACCGGGATGGTCGTCGCGGGCACCATCGTCGAGCCGGCCTCGCGGATGGTGAGGCCGCTGGACTCGAGCGCCTTGCGCAGCTGCCGGAACGTCGGACGGGTCGCACCAGGCGACGAGCTGCTCGCCCTGATCCTCGACGTCCTCGAGTCCGTCGTCGAGCCCGGCGACCATGATGTCGTCCTCGCTCGCCCCGTCGCTCGCGACCACGACCTGGCCGCGACGGGTGAAGAGGTAGGCGACCGACCCCGGATCGGCGAGGTTCCCGCCGATCTTCGTGAAGGCCTGACGCACGTCGGACGCCGTGCGGTTGCGGTTGTCGGTGAGGCAGTCGACGAGCACGGCGACCCCGCCCACGGCGTACCCCTCGTACTGGGCCGGCTCGTACTTGACGCCCTCCAGGTCCCCGGCGCCCCGTTTGACGGCGCGCTCGATCGTGTCCTTCGGGACGGAGTTGTCCTTCGCCTTCTGGATGGCGTCCGCGAGGGTGGCGTTCGACTCGGGGTCCGGGTCGCCCTCACGCGCCGCCACCTCGATGGCTCGGATGAGCTTGGCGAAGAGCTTGCCGCGGGCCGCGTCGTTGGCGGCCTTCTTGCGCTTGATCGTCGCCCACTTGCTGTGGCCGGACATGCTTCCTCCCGCACGGGTCGGCTCGTCGGTCCGGCGGGGGTCTCGGCCCAAGCACCGCACACGCGAGTCGTGGTTCTGGCGAAGGGCGCTCGACGCCGTCGACGGCATCCCGCCCCGCGCGCAGCGTACCGCCCACACGCTGACGCTCAGCCGCGGGCGGTGGCCGCGCCACGCGCGCGGACGAGGTCGACGAACTGCTGGTGGAGCCGGTCGTCGCCCGTCACCTCGGGATGGAACGCCGCCGCGAGGACGTGTCCCTGGCGCACGATGACCGGGTGGCCCTCCACCTCGGCGAGCACCTCGACACCGTCGTGCACCTCCTCGACCCAGGGCGCCCGGATGAAGGCGGTGCGGACGGGGCCGCCGTCGATGCCGGCCACGTCGAGCGCCCGCTCGAACGAGTCGATCTGGGTACCGAAGGCGTTCCGGCGGGTGCGCACGTCGAGCACGCCGAGCAGCGGCTGCGGGAAGTCCTGCACGAGCTCGCGGGAGAGCAGGATCATCCCGGCGCAGGTGCCGAAGGTCGGCAGTCCCGCCTCGATCCGCTCGCGCAGCGGCTCGAGCATCCCGAGCCGGTCGAGCAGCTTGCCGATCGTCGTCGACTCGCCGCCGGGGACGACGATCCCGTCGATCCCGTCGAGGTCGGCCGTACAGCGCACCCGCACCGCACGGGCCCCGCAGCGGCGCAGGGCACGCAGGTGCTCGAGGACGTCACCCTGCAGCGCGAGCACGCCGACGACGGGCGCGTCGTCGGCGAGCTCCTCCTCGGGGTCGTGGCCCGCGAGCCGCTCCCCGGGGATCCAGGGCGCGCGGGGTCTCACCAGCCGCGTCCGGCGTACTTCTGGTCCTCGGGCAGCGCCGAGATCTCGAGGCCGCGCATCGCCTCGCCGAGGCCGCGCGAGACCTTCGCGACCACCTGCGGGTCGTCGAAGTTCGTCGTTGCCTCGACGATCGCCCGGGCACGACGCTCCGGGTCGCCCGACTTGAAGATGCCCGAGCCGACGAAGACGCCGTCCGAGCCGAGCTGCATCATCAGCGCCGCGTCGGCCGGGGTGGCGATGCCACCGGCGGTGAACAGGACGACGGGCAGCCGGCCGGTCTCGGCGATCTCGCGCACCAGCTCGTACGGTGCCCGGTGCTCCTTCGCCGCGGCGTAGAGCTCGGTCTCGTCCATCGTCGTCAGGCGACGGATCTCGCCGGTGATCGCGCGGATGTGGCGGACGGCCTCCACGACGTTGCCGGTGCCGGCCTCGCCCTTGGAGCGGATCATGGCCGCTCCCTCGGAGATGCGGCGCAGCGCCTCACCGAGGTTCGTCGCACCACAGACGAACGGCGCGTCGAAGGCCCACTTGTCGATGTGGTGCGCCTCGTCGGCCGGGGTGAGGACCTCGGACTCGTCGACGTAGTCGATCCCGAGGGCCTGCAGGACCTGTGCCTCGACGAAGTGGCCGATGCGCGCCTTGGCCATCACGGGGATCGAGACGGCCTCCTGGATACCGGTGATCATCTCCGGGTCGGACATCCGGGCGACCCCGCCGTCGCGGCGGATGTCGGCGGGCACCCGCTCGAGCGCCATGACGGCGACAGCGCCGGCCTCCTCGGCGATCGTGGCCTGCTCCGGCGTGACAACGTCCATGATGACGCCGCCCTTGAGCATGTCGGCGAGTCCGCGCTTCACGCGGGTGGTGCCGGTCTGGTTCGTGGTGTCGGGCATCGTGCTCTCTCGGGTCGTGGTCGGCCGCGGTCGGGCGCCCCGGGTCGCGACATCGGCGCCGAGGGTACTCCGCGGTATCGGGGTGGGCGAGACCATGGGCGCCACCCCGCACACCGTCGTCGGCGCCGGCGGTCCGGCCTCAGATCGGGCCCGTCAGAGCGCTCCCGCCGGAGCCAGGTGCACCCACGTCGGTCCGGGCTTCAGCGGCAGCGGTTGGCCGTCCGGGCCGGTCAGGACGAAATGGGCGGTGGCGGAGGCCTTCGACCAGGTGACGGGGTACCGCTTGCCGTCGCGGAGCACGATGCCCTTCCCGGACCCGATGACCTCGGTGTGCACGAGCGGGTTGCCGGCGGGGTCCGCCCCACCGATGCTGCTGATGTCCATCCCGAGGACCACCACGTTCGCGGCGCCGACGACGCCGGGACCGGTGACGCGGGTCGGCTCGCCGTTCTGGCTGCGGCGGTAGAGCCCCGAGGCGCTGTCGTACTGCCACCCCGTCCGGGTGACACGGCTCATCCGGATCTGGATGGCGCTGCCGCAGTCGGGAGCGTCGCTCGGACACGCGACGGCGCCGGCGGGCGGCGTCGCCGAGAACGGCCACACGGCCGAGGCCGGTGCGGCCCCCTGCTTCGCCGCGGCGGCATCGAACAGTCGCGGACCGTCACCCATGAGGTTGTGCGGGGCCTTGCGGTCACCCGTGCGGTAGACGCCGGGTGAGCCCTCCGACAGCAGCGGGATGCCGGCGCGGCGCAGGGCCGCGTTGACCTCGTCGCGCGCGCCCGAGTAGACGAGCACCCCGTGGTAGGCGGGCAGGACCTGGGGGTCCACCAGGCGCGCCGAGCGGATCGGGCCGACGACCGGCGGGACCTGGCTGTGGAAGACGGCGATGAACCGGGTGATCCCGCCCTCGACGAGCTCCTCGTAGACGATGTCGGCCGCGTCGAGACCGGACTGCGGCCGGGCCGCGGCCGTGTTCTCGATCTTGACGGCCAGCGCGGGCCGCTGCAGCACGGCGGCGTCCGTGATCGGGGCGCCGGTCAGCGGCGCGGTGCCGACGGCCGGTGCGCTCGACGGGCCGGCCGGTGTCGTGCCCGTGGCCGAGGGCGCCGCTGGCGACGGTGAGCCGCTCGGTGCGGCCGCTGGCTGCGACGAGGAGCAGCCGGCCGCGAGCACGAGAGCGCAGCATGCTGCGGCGAGGGCGGGAGTACCTCGCACGGGTGACTCCTTGCGGTGGTGTCAGGGGTCGTGGCAGCGACGAGCGGCCGGCGTTGGTTCCGTCGGCCGCGGGAGACGGTGAGGGGAGCTAGAACCGGACCTCGACGGGGCCGCGGTCCTCGGGGTCCTCGACCTCGAAGTACTCGCGCTCGCTGAAGTTGAACATGCCGGCCATGATGTTGGTCGGGAAGACCTCGCGGGCGGTGTCGTAGTCACGCACCGAGGCGTTGTAGACCTGCCGCGACGACGCGATCAGATCCTCGGTGCGGGCCAGCTCGGCCTGCAGCTCGCGGAAGTTCTGGTCGGCCTTGAGGTCGGGGTAGCTCTCGGCGACGGCGAACAGGCTGCGCAGCGCCTGCGTCAGCTGGCCCTCGGCCTGTGCCTGCTCGCGCACCCCCCCGGCGGCGACGGCCTGGGAGCGGGCCCGGGTGACCTCCTCGAGGACACCACGTTCGTGGGCGGCGTAGCCCTTGACCGTCTCGACCAGGTTCGGGATCAGGTCGTGTCGACGCTTGAGCTGCACGTCGATCTGCGCCCACGACTCCTCGGCCCGGTTGCGCAACCGGACGAGCCGGTTGTACATCCCGACGGCCATGAAGCCGACGATGACGACGATGCCCAGGATCACGAGTCCGGCGATCAGTCCCGTCCCCACACCAGCTACCTCCTGCCGCGTCGCCCCAGCGACGTCCCTGTGCGAACGAGCGTAGCCCCGCCCGGGTTCCCGGGGGCGGAGGTGGCGGCAAACCGCGGAGGCCGCACGCAGGACGCGTCGCGAGCCCCCCGCCAGGATCAGCGTGTGACCGAGGCGTAGACGCGACGGATCTCGGCAGCCACCGTGGGCCAGTCGTAGCGGCCCGCGGCCGTGGCGGCTTCACGGGCCATGGCCGCGCGCAGCGACGGGTTGGCGAGCAGGGTCTCGATGGCGTCGGCGAGCGCCTGTGGGTCGCCCGGCGGGACGAGACGGCCGTTGACCCCGTCCCGGACGACGGAGCGGTACCCGGGGATGTCGGTCGCGACGACGGGGCACCCGGCGGCCATGGCCTCGAGCAGGACGATGCCGAAGGACTCCCCACCGAGCGCCGGGGAGACGAAGCAGTCGCAGGAGCGGTAGAGCCGGGCGAGCTCGTCGTCGCCGACGCGGCCGCGGAACTCCACGCTGGCCTGCAGGCGCGAGGGCAGCAGCGTCTCGGCCTGCTCGCGCTGCGGACCCTCCCCCACGACCACGAGACGAACGCGTGGCCGCTGCGACTTCAGGATGATGAGTGCACGGACGAGCTGCTCGAGCCCCTTGCGCGGCTCGAGCCGGCCGACGAACAGCAGCACCGGCTCGCCGTCCGGCGCCAGGTCTTCCAGCGGCGCCGCGTCGGCGAAGCGGGCGACGTCGACGGCGTTCGGGATCTGGCGGAACGCCCCCTCGGGCAGGCCGAGCGCGCCTGCGTGGTAGGCGACGGCGGCCTGACTCACGGCGATGCGGGCATCGAGCGCCTCGGCCGCGCGGCGGGCCACGGGGCGCGCCAGCCGGTAGGCGCGGTCGCGGTCGGACCACGCGTGGAAGGTGCCGACGGCCGGGCACGGCGAGCGCAGCGACGCGGCGAGCGCGACGACGGGCACCGCCGGCTCGTGCACGTGGACGACGTTGGGAGCGAACGCGCGCAGCGCCCGTAGCGTCCGGGTCGCCGCTGCCGGCGAGAGGGTGATGGGCGCCACCGAGTCGTTGAACGGGATCCGCACGACCGCCCCGACCCGGCGAACGTCGTCCGATCCGTGCTGCGCCGGGCCGGTGCCGGGCGCGACGACGAGCACCTCGTCACCGAGGCGGCGGAGCTCGGTCGCGAGATGCGCAACGTGGGACTGGACGCCACCCGGGACGTCCATGGCGTACGGCGAGACGAGAGCGACACGCACGTCACGGGTCCCGGAGCGCCGGATGGTCCGGTTCGCGGTCGGCGAGCCAGTTCGGCACGAACACGTGCCACTGCGCCGGGGCACGGGAGATGAGCCGCTCGAGCTCGTGGGCGACGACCTGCGTGCCCTCCTCGACGGTGCATCCGGCGATGTCCACGGGAGGTCGGACGACGGCGCGGAAGTCCTCCTCTCCGACGGTCAGGAAGGCCCCGACGCACACGGGCCGGCCGGTCCGACGGGCGAGGACGGCCGTTCCGGCCGGCAGTCGGCACGGCTCGCCGAAGAAGTCGACGACGGGGCCCTTCTTGCCGAGGTCCCGGTCGGCCAGCAGCGTGGCGAGCCCGCCGTCGTTCACCACGTCCACGAGCGGGCCGATCATGTCGCCGCCCCGCACGAGCGGGATGACCCCGATCCCGGCGCCGCGCCGCAGCCAGACGAAGCGGTTGAACAGCCGACGCGGCCGCAGCAGCTCCGCAACGACGGTCATGCGCCAGTGCCGCTGGGAGGCGAACAGCGCCCCCACGTCCCAGGATCCGAGGTGCGCCGTCGCGAGGATCGCACCCTCGCCGCCGGCCAGCAGCTCGTCGACGTGCTCGAGCCCCTCCCCCGAGGAGCGGGCGACCACGTCGGCCGGATCCATGCGGTGCAGCCGGAAGGCGTCGAGCCAGTAGCGGCCGTAGGAGACGTAGGCGGCCTGCACGAGCTCCTCGAGCTCGTCGGCCGGCGGATGACCGGAGACCCGGGCGAGGTTGCGCCGGGCCTGCTCCTTCTGCTTCTCGTCGGCGGCCCGGTACCACAGCGGTCCGAGCGTCGCGGGCAGCTTCCGGGCGATCGCCTGCGGGATGTGCGCCGTCGTCTCCCACACCGCGCGGTAGCGCCAGTAGGTCGCCCGGTCCTTCATGGTCTCGGGCGGCGGCGGGGGCAGCCCCTCGAGCGATGCCGGGACCTTCACGACGACTGCTCCGAGCGGCTGGCGGCGAGCTGGTCCGCTGCCTCGTCGAAGGCGCGTGCGCCGTAGAAGCGTCGTGCCGCGGCCTTGAAGGCGCGGCTCCATGCCCGGTCGGCCATGGTCATGGCCAGCAGCTCCTCGGGGATGTCGCGGTCGATCTGGCACCACACGTGGTGGACCCGCTGGACGATCGTCACGACCGACCCGACGGCGAGCACCCACAGCAGCGGCGAGAGCAGCCAGCGGTGGAAGATCAGGGCGACCATGAGCAGGATGGTGCGCTCGGCGCGCTCGAAGAGCCCGATCGAGCACTCGAGGTCGATCGCCTCGGCGCGTGCCCGCACGTAGCTGATGACCTCCGCAGCGACGAGGGACACCACCGTCAGGGCGAACAGGTGGACCTGGTCACGCAGCCACCACGCCATGGCGCCGAGCAGGATCCCGTCGCTGAGCCGGTCGGACACGGAGTCGTAGAACCCGCCGAAGGGCGTCGCCTTCGAGGTCGCCCGGGCGACGGCGCCGTCGAAGGTGTCCATGAGCCCGCCGGCGACCAGCACCCACCCGCCGAGGATCGGACGGTCGATGGCCACGAGGTAGGCCGCCGAGGTGGTCAGGACCAGGCCGAAGGTGGTCAGCGTGTTCGCAGAGATGCCGGTGGCACCGAGCACGCGGCCGATCGGCCGGACGACGAGGTCCACCTTGTCGGCGAACTCGGACTTGATGGTCACGACGGTCCTCAGGGGTCGATCTCGATCGTCCACGCTACCGGAGCGAGGACGTTGGTCAGTGGTGGCCCAGCCGTCCGTGACGGTATGCCTGCGCCAGCGCGACGAAGTCGTCGGCCGTGACGGCGTCCAGCAGAGCCCGGGTCGCGTCCTCGGTCGCGGCCCGCGGCGACTGTCCGGCGGTGATGGCGGCCACCTGACGCTTCGTCGTGGCGACGGGTGAGGACGGTTTGGCGAGCAGATCGGCGACGAGCCCGTCGACGGCGGCATCGAGCTGCCGGCGGGGGACGACACGGGTGACGAGCCCGACGGCGGCAGCCTCGGTGGCCTCGACGCGGCGGCCGGTCATGACGAGCTCCTTCGCGCGCATCGCGCCCACGTCGCGCACGAGTCGGTGCAGGCCTCCCCACCCGAGGGGGATGCCGAGGTCGACCTCGGGGATGGCGAAGGTGGTGTCGTCGGCCGCGACACGCAGATCGCAGGCCAGGGCGAGCACGCACCCACCGCCGACGACGTGGCCGTGCAGCCGCGCCACGGTCACCGCCCGCAGCCCTTCGACGGCGTCGGCCATCGCCGCGCCGGCATGGGCACTGGCGAGCCGCTCATCGTCGTCCAGCTCCCGGTCCGTGAGGGCTGCGGCGAGGTCGTCGAGGTCGGCCCCGGCGCAGAAGGACCGGCCCGCGCCGGCGATGCTGACCACCCGCACGTCGTCGCGGGCGTCGAGCCAGGCGGCCGCTTCGACGAGGTCGGCGAGCGACTGACGGCTCAGCGCGTTGCGAACGGTCGGGCGGTTCAGCGTCAGGCGTGCGTGCGGTCCGTCGCGGTCGATCCGGAGCGTCGCGAGCTCCACCGGTTCCTGGTTCGTCACCACAGGGAGACGACCAGCGCGACGAGGCTGATGGCCCAGACGGTCACGGTGCCGGCGAGCGCCAGCGGCAGGATGCGGCTGCCCCGGGCGAAGGACCGTGCTGCCCGGTCGCCGCCGTGGCGCAGCGCGTCGACGCCCAGGCCGGCGCCCACGACGCCGGCCGCGAGGCTGACGGCCGCGAGCACCACGAGCCACCAGAGCCGGGACGAGGGCACGGTGAGCGGCGCGACCGCCAGCACGGCGGCGGTGGCACCGCCGGCGACGAGGGCCACCCGCTCCTCGGCGGTGGGGCCGGCGGCGCCGGCCATGCTGCAGGCGAGCGTGCATGTCTCGCAGGCGCTCGAGGTCTCGCACTCCTGCGCGTCGGCGGCAGCCGCCGTGTCGCAGCGCCCGTCGCGGTCGACGGCCGCTGCCGTCTCGGCGCGGCCGGAGGGGGTGGCGCTCATGCCGTGCCCTCCGGTTCGTCGAACCCGGGCGTCACCTCGTCGTACAGCTCCTCGAGGGCGCGTGGCAGCACGCGCGAGGCTCCGACCACCGAGATGAAGTTCGTGTCGCCGATCCAGCGCGGCACGACGTGCAGGTGCAGGTGGTCGGCGATGCCGGCGCCGCCGGCCGCCCCGAGGTTCATCCCGAGGTTGACCCCACCGCAGCCGAGACGGTCCTTGAGCACCGCGACGGTGCGCCGCCCCAGCCGCCACAGCTCCGCGGCGGTGCCGTCGTCCAGCGCTTCGAGATCGGGCTGGTGGGCGTAGGGGACGACCATGAGATGGCCGGGGTTGTACGGGAAGGCGTTGAAGATGACGTAGGCGCCGGTCCCCCGGTGCACGATCAGGTTCGCGCGGTCGTCGGACGGGTCGCGGGCCGGCAGGACGCAGAACGGACAGCCCTCGATCCGGTCACCACCGGCGATGTAGCCGAAGCGCCACGGGGCCCACAGGCGCTGCAGGTCCTCGGCCGCGACCCCCTGCTGGTCGTCGCGCGGTGAGCGGGCGGCCTGCCCGACGTGCTCGGTCAGCCCGCCCGCCTCGTCCGCCGGGTCATGCATCGGTGGACTCGCTCGCCGGGGTGGCCCGGCGGGTCGCGATCTCGTCGACGACCTCCGCGACGAAGTCGTCGAGCGGCACCTGCTTGCGCTGCTTGCCGTGGTAGGGCCGGATGGAGACGGTCCGGGCCTCGGCCTCGTCGCCGCCGACGATCAGCGCGTAGGGGATCTTGCTGGTCTGGGCCTTGCGGACCTTGTTGCCCAGGGTGTCGTCGGAGTCGTCGACCTCCACGCGCACGCGCCGGTCGCGCAGCAGGCCGGCCACCTCCTCGGCGTAGCCGACGAAGTCGCCGGCGACCGGGATCAGCTGCACCTGCACGGGCGCGAGCCAGGTCGGGAACGCGCCGTTGAACGACTCGAGCATGACGGCGAAGAACCGCTCGATCGAGCCGAACAGGGCCCGGTGCACCATGTAGGGCCGATGCTCCTCCCCGTCATCACCGACGTAGGTGACGTCGAACAGCTCGGGGAGGTTGAAGTCGACCTGGATGGTGGTCAGCTGCCACTCGCGGCCGATCGCGTCCTTCGCGTGGATGTCGATCTTCGGGCCGTAGAAGGCGCCCTCACCCTCGTCCACGACATAGTCGTACCCGGACGCGACGCACGCCTCCTTCAGGGCCTCCTCGCCGCGGGCCCACTGCTCGGCGGTCCCGATGGACTTGCCCTCGGGCCGGGTCGAGACGGCCACCCGCGACGGCTCGCCGAGCCCGAACGCCTGGTAGAGGTCGCGGGCGAAGTGGATGCAGGCCACGACCTCCTCGACGACCTGGGCGTCGGTGCAGAAGATGTGCGAGTCGTCCTGGGTGAACCCGCGCGCGCGCAGCATCCCGTTGACGACACCCGACTTCTCGTAGCGGTAGACGGTGCCGAGCTCGCTGATCCGCAGCGGCAGCTCGCGGTAGGACCGGGTCCGCGACTGGTACGCCATGATGTGGAAGGGGCAGTTCATCGGCTTGAGCCGGTACGCATGCCCGTCGTCGAGCTCCATCCCCGGGAACATCAGCTCGCCGTAGTTGCGCAGGTGCCCGGAGGTGTGCCAGAGCTCCTCCTTGGCGATGTGCGGGGTGTACACGGCCTCGTACCCGCGGGCCAGCACCTCGTCGCGGATCCAGTCCTCCATCTGCTTGCGGACGAGCGCGCCCTTCGGCAGGAAGATGGCCAGCCCCGACCCGAGCTGCTCGGGGAAGTGCACGAGCTCGAGCTCGCGGCCGAGCTTGCGGTGGTCGCGCTTGCGGGCCTCCTCGAGCATGGTCAGGTGGGCCTCGAGCGCCTTCCGCGACTCCCAGGCGGTCCCGTAGATCCGCTGGAGCATCGGCCGGTCCTCGCGGCCGCGCCAGTACGCGCCGGCGGTGCGCAGCAGCGTGAACGCCGGCACGCGGTCCGACGACGGGATGTGCGGGCCGCGGCAGAGGTCGACCCAGGCCTGCTCGCCGTCACGGACGTTGCGGTAGACGGTGAACACCGGCCCGTCCTGCCCGTGCGCGTCGGCCGCGACCTCGGAGGCGTCGACCTTCTCGACGATCTCGCGCTTGTAGGGCTGGTCGGCGAAGAGCGCGAGGGCGTCGTCGCGCGAGATCTCCTCGCGCACGAACCGCTGCCGCTCCTTCATGAGCTCGCGCATGCGGTCCTCGATGCGCTCGAGATCCTCGGCGGTGAACGGGGTGGCGACGTTGAAGTCGTAGTAGAAGCCGTCCTCGATCGGCGGGCCGATCGCGAACTTCGCGTCCGGGTACAGGTCGGTGACGGCCTGCGCCATCAGGTGCGCGACGGAGTGGCGCAGAATGGCCCGACCCTCCGCGCTGTCGGCGGCGATCGGATCGACCTCGAGGGCGGCGTCGGCCGGCAGCGGCCGGTCGAGGTCCCACTCCTGGCCCTCGACGCGGGCGGCGACGATCTGGCCCTTGGTCAGCTCGAGGGCCTTGAGGGCGTCGAGCGCGGTCGCGCCGGGCTCGAGCTCGACGCTGCTGTCACCGTGACGGGCGACGATGGTTGGCGAACTCACGTGCGGTCTCCTGGCGGTTCGGGCCGGATGGTAGGGCGGCCGGAAACCACGCCCACAACGGCCACGGGGATGAGGCTCGAGCACGCCGGGCAGCGCGGATCAGACGAGAGGCCGCCCGGCGCCGCACGTTCGCGAGACCCGCCCGGGACCGGGGTCGCGGGTCAAGAGGACGAGGTCGTCGCCGATGCACATGGGGCGAGTGTGCCAGACGAACCAGAGCCCCGCTCTGCCCGACGCGGCACTCGGACGCGATCGGCACGGATGTGAACGCCCGATTACCGGGCGGGCGGATCACGGGCCGGCGCGTCGGGCGCTGCCTACGCTCGACCCCATGGGCACGGGACCGGCGACGACCGGCAGCAGCGGACGGATCCTGCTCGTCGACGACGAGCAGATGGTGCGCGAGGTCACGACGCGCTACCTCGAGCGTGCCGGCTACGACGTTGAGACGGCCGCCGACGGGGACACCGCCCTGGCCGCGCTGCGCCGCGCCCCGCCCGCGCTGATGATCCTCGACGTGATGCTGCCGACGGTGGACGGGCTCAGCGTCCTGCACCGGCTGCGCGGCGGCGGCGATCCCGCCCTCGCCGGTGCGGCCGAGGTGCCGGTGATCCTGCTCACGGCGCGGTCGGACGAGCTCGACCGTGTCGCAGGTCTCGAGATCGGGGCGGACGACTACGTCACGAAGCCGTTCTCGCCCCGCGAGCTCGTGGCCCGTGTCCGCTCGGTGCTGCGGCGGGTACAGCCACCGACGCGCACCGAACCGCTCACGTTCGGTGACCTCGTCATCGACCCGGTGGCACGCGAGGTCACCGTGGCCGGCCGGCCGGCTGCGCTCACCCGACGCGAGTTCGACCTGCTGGCCTTCCTCGCCTCCTTCCCCCGGCAGGTGTTCTCCCGCTCGCAGCTGCTCGCCCAGGTGTGGGAGTCGTCACCCGAATGGCAGGACCCCTCGACCGTGACCGTCCACGTGCGGCGGCTGCGGGCGAAGGTCGAGGCGGATCCCGACGCCCCTCGCTGGATCACCACCGTCTGGGGCGTCGGCTATCGGTTCGAGCCATGAGCAGCCGGCTGGGGCGCACGCTCATCGCGCTCGTCGTCGTGGTCGCGATCGCGCTCCTGGTCGCCGAAGCCACGATGCAGCCGACCGGTGCGGACCGGCTCGCGCTGGCCGCGGTGTTCGGGTCGGTCACGGTCGCGACGGCGATCTCGGCATGGGGGCTCCCGAAGCTCGTGGCACGCTCCACGTCCCTGCGCCGTGCGGTGATCCTCGTCGCCGTCGCGGCCATCGGCGCGGCCGCCGCGACCGTCGTCGTCTCCGCCGGGTCCATGTTCCTCTCGGGTCATGACCTCCGGCTCGTCCTCGTGGCACTCGCGCTCGGGGTCTCGCTGGGTGTGGTGCTCGCGACCGCCGTGGCCCGACCGCTCGAGCAGGATCTCTCACGGCTGTCGACCGTGGCCGAGCAGGTGGCCGGCGGCGATCTCGCGGTGCGCACCGGCGTCGACCGACCGGACGAGGTCGGTGAGGTCGCCGGGGCGCTCGATGCGATGATCGCCCGTCTCGCCGCTGCCGAGGACGAACGTGCGCGCATGGAGCAGGCCCGGCGGACGTTCCTCGCGGCGGTCGGCCACGACCTTCGCACCCCGCTGACGTTGCTCCGCTCGGCGGTCGAGGCGCTCGAGGACGGCATGGCGCCCGAGCCGGCGCGCTACCTCGCAGCCATGCGCCACGACGTGCAGCTGCTCTCGGCCCTCGTCGAGGATCTCTTCGTGCTGGCGCGCATCGAGTCGGGTGGACTCGACCTCGCACCGGAACGCTGCGACCTGGCCGAGCTCGTCGACGAGGCGGCCGAGGCGATGACGCCGGTGGCGCGCGTCCACACCGTGCGGCTCGCGGTCGACGGCGCCGGTCCGGCGCTGGCGAGGGTCGACCCGACCGAGATCCGCCGGGTACTGCGCAACCTCCTCGACAACGCGATCCGGCACACCCCCGCCGGGACCACCGTGCGGGTGCGCGTGCAGCGCGACGACGAGGACGTCCGCCTGGAGGTGTCCGACGAGGGGCCGGGGTTCGCCGAGGACTTCCGGCACGTCGCCTTCGACAGCTTCACCCGGGCGGACCCGGCGCGGATCCGGGACGGCGGTGGCGCCGGGCTCGGTCTTGCGATCGCCCGCGGCATCGTCGAGGCCCACGGCGGCGAGATCGAGGCCTGTGCCGGCCCCGGCGGCCGGGTGATCGTGCGGCTACCGTCCAGCTGATGCGCGACCTCGTCACGACGTTGGCGCTTCTCCCCGAGCGCTGGCTGCTACCTCCTCCGCCGAGCGACGCCCGGCTGCGCGCGCGGTGGCAGGCCCATCCCTTCAGCGAGCGCCGTCGACTGGCCAGGGTCAGCGTGGATCCGGCGCTCGCCGAGGACTGCGACGACCCCGAGCTCGTCCGGGCGCTCGCCGCAGCACGGGTGGCCACGGCCTGGCGCGGCCATGCCATGGCCGTCCTCCTCGGCTGGCTCGTGCTCATGACCGTGTGGGGCTTCGGACGCAGCGCCGCGCCGGCGAGCGCCGGCGTGTTCGGTGTCGTCGGACTCGTCGGCGGGCTCGTCGCCGGTGTGGCCGCCGCAGCGAGCGTGCGACGCCGGACCCGCCGGGCCGCGACGGTCATCACCATCTGCGGCGGTTAGAGCGTGGCGGCCCAGGCGTCCCGCAGGGCGTCGAAGTCGGTGCCGAACACCTCCTGGGCCGCGGTCTGGAGGCGCTCGTCGCGTGTGCCCGGCTCGCCGAGCGACCCCTCCCCCACGACCTGGTAGAAGCGGGCGACCGCGGCGGCGCTGTAGCGGGTGCGCAGGTGCTCGACGAAGCTCCACGCCAGCTGGTAGCTGAGGAAGACCCGGTCGCGTCCACCGGTCGTGAACTGTCCCTCGGTCGGCAGCTGCCCGTCGAAGCCGCGGGCCACCGCCCGGTCGAGCAGCGACGTGCCGGTCGTGGAGCGCTGCTCTCCGAGCGCCTGCGCGATGCCTTCCTCGAGCCACGCGGGCACCATCGGACCCGAGACGGGCCGGGTCGCGACGTGGGTGAGCTCGTGGACGAGGATCCTCTCGCGGACCGAGGACGAACGGTCGAGGAACCGGGCCGGGTTGACCACGATGCGGGTGCCGGTCAGGTGCTCGTCCCCGTGGTCGCCGACCGGCGTGGCCGTCGAGAACGCGATGAAGTTCGAGAGGTCGTAGGTCACGTGGAGCAGGGCCGCGAGCTCGTCCTCGTCACGTGGGACGATGACGGGCACGCCCCCCGGCCAGCGCAACGGCCAGCGCGAGCGCGCGACGTCCATCGCCGCCTGCGTCTCGCGGAGCAGCCGCAGGACGTTCGTGGTCTCGGGATGGTGCAGGGCCAGCAGCGCTCCCTGGCGGGTCGCGACGACCGGCCCGTGGTCCCACAGGTGGTCGACGCTGACGAGGCCCAGCGGTTCGGCGTCGGCGTCGGCGGCGATCCGCCAGCCCTCGGGCGTGCGGGCGAACGTCAGGTAGAGGTCGTCGCTGCTCGGACCGGACGCGTCGAAGCCTTCCAGCGCGTACTCCTCGCGGACGTCCAGGACGACGACCGGCACGTCGTAGCGGCTGCGGACCTCGGCGGTGGCAAGGTCCGGGAGCGTGTCGTCGAGCCGGAACCGGTACGAGGTGAGCGGCACGTCGGCGAGGTTGGCGGCGCGGACCTGCCACTCCTTGCCGAACGCGCCATCCGGCAGGTAGAGCGCCGGCACGAGGGCGCGGGGGTCGGCCGCCGCGAACGCCGCCGCCGCGACATCGAGCGTGTGCTGGACCTCGACGGGGTCGAAGGGGACGGTGGCGGCGCTGGCTCCGCCTGCGGGGCGTCCGGCGGTGCCCTCGAGCGACGCCACGGCCGCGGCACCGTCCCCGACGAGCGCACCCCCGCTCGGCACGGCACAGCCACCCAATGACGCGAACGCCGCGAGGGCCGCGGCGTGTCGCCGCCAGCGCGCTGGCATCGTGGGCATGACGGGGAGACTCCCGGGCGCGTCGAGGCGCCTATGGTTGCACCGGACCGTCGGTGCTGCAGGAGCATGCCATGGACGTGAAGCTGCCAACGAGACTGCTCGCCGGTGGGCGCGTGGCGATCGGTCTCGCGCTGTTCCTTGCGCCCGCGACCGCCGGCCGCGCGTGGCTCGGCGACGTGGTCGACGACGCCGGCGCGAAGATCGCCATCCGCGGCCTCGGGGCGCGTGACCTGACGATCGGCGTCGCGACCCTCGTGGCGCTCGAGGACGACGGCCCGCCGCTGCGCTGGCTCGAGGCCGGCATCGTCGCGGACCTCGCCGACGCGACCGCGGTGCTGCTCGCGCGCCGGGAGCGGCCCGCCTCGGTCGTGGCCGCGACCCTCGCCCTCGCCGGCGGGGCCGCTGCCTTCGGCGGCTGGCTGCGCCAGCGTGCCGCAGGCGCCGCCGCCTGACCCGACTGAGGATGGCCGGCGCCAGCGACCACCCTCGAATGGAACAGTCCTCTCCTTGGAGCTCGAGCGCTCTACTCCGGCAGATTGCCCCGGCGGACGAGGTCGCCGGGCCGCTCGTTCTGTCGGCGCTCGGTGGTGACGTCCCCGGTGTCGCCTGCGGGCGTCCGCACGTCGACGGACTCGATCGCCGCCCCGCCTTCACCGGAGCTGGTCCCCGTGAGCGAGTAGCCGACTCCGAACGCCGCTCCCCCACGAACGGCTCGGCTTGACCTCGCGCGAATGGGAGGTGCTGCAGGACATCGCGCGAGGCATGAGGAATGCGCAGATCGCGGCCAACCTGTTCGTCTCCGAGAAGACCGTGGAACGCCACGTGACCAGCATCCTCAGCAAGCTCGGTGCCGCCAACCGAGTCGAGGCCGCAGGGATCGTCCACCGTCTGCCCGAGACCGGCCATGAGCCTCGCATTGGGATCACCCCGGATTTCTGACGCGTGCGCTGGAGGTCACCGGAACCGTTGGCGCCTCGTGGGCTGGTGGACGCGCGAGACATCGAGACCGGGAGAGCCCATGTCCGACGGCACCCGAACGGTCGCAGCGAATTACTAGACTCGTGCTGTGGAGACGCCACTCGGGTTCCCCGCCGACGTTCCACGTAGACGAAGAGGAGATCGCTTTGGCGTCAGTCGCCGACAGCCTGCGAGTCGTTCCGGAGTTCGATCCGTCCGAATCCGACCAGGTCGTCGACATTCTGACGTCCCGGCTCGATCGCCGGCTCAGTCGCTTCGGCGACGACCAGGTCGAGCTCGAGATCTCGGTCAAGGACCGCGACACGCCCTCTCAGCGCGTCGTCCTGGAATGCTGGATCGCTGCCTCGGGTCGCACCCACTTCGTCGGCAGCTCGACGAAGTCACCGCTGATGGCTGCCGTGCGCGAGAGCGCGGAAGACGTGCACACGCAGGTCGACCGCTTCCTCACCAAGCGAGAGCGCTCCCGCCGCGACTGACTGAGCGACAGCCGCTTGGTGGCTGTCGTGCCGTCGCGGTAGGTCACTTCGACCCGGATGTCGTTGCTCGACGCGTCCTCGAGCTCGTCGGCGGGCATCCACAGCGAGAAGTGGCCGTGTGAGACGGTTGCGGCCGCGATCGCCTGCGTGCATGAGCTGGCCGTGGTCGACAGGTACACGGAGGCAGCTGCCACCCGGGCTCGCCGACAGGGCGCGGCGTGGCGCTCCGTCCGTTACACAATGGGGTGAGCCGCCGGAGGACGCCGTATGAGCACCAGACCCGATACGCGGACGGTGTGGTGTGTGGGGCTGACCACTCTCGACGTCGTGCAGTTGACCTGCGGCCGTCCGCCGTGGGGACGCAAGAGCACGGCCAGCGACGCGTACGTCGACGTGGGCGGCCCGGCGGCGAACGCCGCGGCGACGGTCGCGCTACTCGGGGGCGACGCGTACCTGGTCACGGCCCTCGGGCAGGGGGTCGTCGCCGACCTCGCCCGCGGACGACTCACCGAGCTCGGGGTCGACGTCGACGATCACGCCGGTCCCGACACGGGCCTGGCCGTCTCGTCGATCTGGGTCGACAGCGACACCGGGGACCGGACGGTCCTCTACCACAACGCCGAAGGTTCGCTCGTTGCGTGGGCTGGTCCGCTCGGGGTGCGGTGCGCCGCGGTGCTCGTCGTTGGCCGAGCCGCTGAGCATCGCCCGGGGCCTGCAGGACCGCTACGGCGTCGCTGACGTTGCCGTGACGCGTGGGGCCGAACCGGTGCTCGCCGTCGCCGGCGACCGGGTGACGGAGCTGCAGGTCCCCGCCGTCGCAGTGGTGGACACGCTCGCGGCCGGCGACGTCTTCCATGGTGCCTACCTCGTCGGCCGCTACCTGCGCGAGATCGAGCACCACGGGGCGCTGGCGTTCGCCGCGCAGGTTGCCTCGGCGTCGTGCCGGTACGCCGGGCCACGCGCCGGCGTGCGGGCCGTCTCCGACGACCTCGGCCGGCCATGACCCGGCCGGGCTCGGCACCGCTTCCACCGGGTGTGCGCGATGCGCTGGCCGCGCTCGACTGCCGCTCCCGCCGGCTGATCGGCATCGCTGGGCCGCCGGGGTCGGGCAAGTCCACGCTCGCGCAGGCGGTCGTGGACCATCTCCTCTCGCTCGGGGTGGCCGCGCAGCTGCTGCCGATGGACGGCTACCACCGGTCGGACGCGTGGATTCGCAGCCACACGCCGGACGCCTTCAAGGGCGCGCCGGAGACCTTCGACGCAGACGGATTCGTGGCGGCCCTGACGGCGGTCCGTGACGGCGTGGCCGTGCGCTGGCCCCTCTACCAGCGGTCGGCCGCGGACCCGCAGGCCACCCGGATCCCCGTCGACGCGACGGTGGGGTGCGCCGTCGTGGAGGGCAACTACCTCGACCTGGACGTGGTGCCCTGGTCGCGGGTCCCGGCGATCCTCGACCATCTGTGGATGCTGCGCTGCCCCGACGCGCTGCTCCGGCCGCGGCTGCTGGCCCGGCAGCGTGCCGGGGGGCGGTCGCGGGGCGAGGCGCAGCGGCACGTCGACCACGGCGACCTGGCCAACGCCCGGCTGGTGCGCGAGCGGCTGGCCGTCGAGCCCGACCTGCCCGGCCTCGTCGGCCCCTCGTCGCTGGCGGCCCTCACCGGTGGCATGTCCGCCGCCGCACTGGCCGGCCTGCCGTCGATCGTCGGGGCCGCCGCCGACGTGGCCGGGCGCTGGCCACCGAAGGCGTCACCACGATCGTCGACGGATTCCACGTCCTGCCGGAGGGAGGCCGTTTCGGTCGGCTGGTGGTGGACAACCGCCGACGGCGTGTCACGCGCGCGTCACGATGCGCTGGAAAGCGCTTCGGCGGAAGCGCCCGGCGCCGTCCGTCGCGGGTAGCTACTCGTCGAGGGAGAGTCGTTCGACCGACTGGCCGGTCACTTCGGCGATGAGGTCGAAGTCCTTGTCGAGGTGGAGTACAGCCAGGCCCGCCAGCTCGGCGGTGGCGGCGATCAACAGGTCGGGCACGGCCGGGGCCCTGTGGTGTCCGCGGTCGGCGAGGAGTTGCTGGACCTCGACGGCGCGGTCCTCGATGGTCGGTGTCAGGTACTCGACTGGCATGGACGCCATGGGTGGCCGCCGCAACCCCGCCCGCAACTCGTCGCCGGTCCGGGCGCTGTAGCCGATCTCGAGCCGGGTGACGGTGCTGACGCGGACCAGGCCGCGGGCGATCCGGTCGACCCACGTCTGCCCGTCGGTGGCGTTGCCGAGGCGGACCAGGGCGGACTTGTCGATGAGCCAGTCAGTCACTCCCACGCCCCACGCATGACCTCGGGGTCGGCCAGGTCAGCGAAGCTCTGAGCGAACTGGCGGAGCGACTCGACGGTGACCGGCTCATCGGAGGTCGATGCGACCCGCAGCATCTGGCGGCGCAGGTACTCCGTCCGGGACAGGCCCAAGCGCTTGGCCTGCGCGTCGATGGCGGACACGACATCGTCCGGGACGTCGCGGATCAGCACGTCAGTCATGCGCGGTTCTTCCCTCGGTGCTATCGCATGATATCGCAGTGCGCTTCGAGGGGCTGGCCCGCCGGACGCCGCGCGCCGACAGTGAGGCACTTCGCGCCTGCTGCCCCACGGCGCCTCACGTCGGTACTCCGAAGCCCGGAGCACCACGTTGGGCGAAGCGGCCACCAGCCGGCGCAGGTCTTCCGAGAGCTCCGCGACCGGGTGGCACGACGTGAAGGTGCTCAGCCCAGCGGCTCGGCCACGCCAACGTGGCCATCACGCTCGACACGTACAGCCACGTGCTCCCGGCCGCCGACGAGACGATCGCGAACACGCTCGCGGACGTCATCCTGGGGGGCGAGTGATGCGGGACGTTGTCAAGATGTTGTCACAGCGACCTTGTCCCGGCGCGTTTTCGCAGCTCAGGCGGCGGTGGGCGCGGGAGGTATCGAACCTGGAAAAGCCCATGTCGCCGGGCGAGCAGGAGAGCCGGATCATGGCGCTGACCTGCGAAAATACACCGGTGTCGTTTCCTCGCGTGACCGGCCGTGGCGGCGTCTTCCGAAGTTTTCGTTGCCACATTGTTGCCACGAGGGCAGGCGCTGAGGCGGCGATCGACGCGAGCGGAGGCTCACGAGTAGACGCGGAGGTCTCTTGATGCTCGTCGGGTACGATCCGAGCATGAGCGACAACGCGAGCACGATCCTTCGCGAAGCCCTGGCCCTGCCGGCCGACGAGCGTGCGCGCGTCGCTGCGGACCTCATCGCCAGTCTCGACGAGGAACGCGAGGACGCCGCTGGTGTACAGACGGCCTGGGCGCAGGAGCTCGAGCGGCGGGCCCGTCGAGCCTTGGACGCCCCCGCGCGCGGCCAGGAGTGGGACCAGGTTCGCGACCGGATCACCGAGCGCTTGACGAGCGAGTGACGCGGAAGGCCCTCCTCGATCCCGACGCGGCCGCGGAGCTGGAGGCGGCGGCGCTCTGGTACGAGGAGTCGCGTCCGGGTCTCGGCCTACGTTTCCTGGCCGCGGTCGACGAGACCATCGAGCAGGCCGTCGCCTGGCCCGAGACCGGGGCACTCGTCGACGGCATGGCGCCGGACCTCCCGGTTCGCCACCTGCCAGTCGCACGGTTCCCCTACCACGTGGCCGACCTGCTCGATGAGCAGGTACTCCACGTCCTCGCGGTGGCACACGACCACCGACGACCGGGCTACAGGATGCACCGAGCACAACCTGGTGATGTGCGCGGATACAGCCCACCCGGTGACCGCGGTCCGCATCGAGGCTCGTAACTTCCTGCCGTCTCCTTGACCGTATGTCTCGCCGTCCGGGGTCAGCGTCATCGGCTGTCCATCCGGCGACGGGGTGCGTGGCGGTCTGGCATGCTGGGGTGGACCGCAGGGGGGATGCCGTGGCCAGCGTGTACGTCCGGCGTGAGGACCTGTACCGCGGGGATCTGCCGCCGGTCTGCGTGGTGACAGGGCGGTCCGCTGACGGGACCGTGCCGATCCGGTTCAACTCTCTGCCGGACTGGACCTGGCTGCTCCTGCTCTTCGGGGTGTTCCCGTTTCTGATCGCCAGCTGGTTCGCGACCGAACGTGTCGAGGGCGAGGTGCCGATCGTGCGCACGGTCGTCGAGCGCTTCCATCGCCGGCGGCGCTCCAGCTACGGGCTGGCAGCCCCGGGCGTGGCACTCTTCGGTGTGGCATGGCTCGCCCAGGCGGTCTGGGTCGCATGGATCGCACTGCTCACGCTCGTCGCGGCGATCGCCGTCGGTGTGGTGGCCTCGCGGAGCTTCATCGATGGACGCCCGGACCGCACCGGGGTCTGGGTCGAAATGACCCGTGTCCATCCCGCGTTCGTCGACGCGCTCGTTGCCCGAGGCCAGGCTGCCGAGACGGTCGGCCGGTAGGCCGACGGCCCGAGCCGGGTGTCGCGGACGGCCGCAAGGGGGAGCAGACGTGAAACGAGTGGCGCAGCTGGTGGTCGGGACGCTGACGGTGCTCGTCACGCTGCTTGCAGCCCTCGTCGCCGGCGTTCGGCTGCTGGAGATCCTGCTGACCACGGGGGTGCGTCTGATCGCCACCTGGGACGGCCCTGGAACAGGCCCGGTGGTCCGGCTCCACGTCCTCGACGGCTACCTTCCCGGGCTCACGGTCGGGTCGGCTGCCCTGGCTGCGCTGTGGGCCTGGCTGTATCGCCGCTGGTCCTATCGAGACCCCGGCACGCGGAGGTCCACCGACGACCGCAGAGACACCGTCGAGCTCTAGCCAAGACGCTGGAGCAAGGCGTCACGAGCCCCCGACGTGGTCTCTTGTGCCCGCGCCGCTGGTAAGGGAGCGGGGGGTATCGAGGGCAAGCGGTTCGGTGGCTGACGAGCCACCTCGTCCGTCCCGAGGGTGACGGCGCGGTCCGTCTGTCCGGCACACCGAGCGAGATACGCCGGGCCTCGAGGACTCCCCCGAGCCAGGTCTCCCGCCCTCGCCGGCGGTTCCGTCGTGGGCGGCGGCGTCGCCACGACACGCTGGCGAAGCTGCGGCTATCGGCGTTACTGGCTGGCGGTCTGGTCGATGGCGGCTGCGACCGGAGCGGTGAGCACGTCGGGGGCGCCGACCAGCGGGAGCTGTCCGATGTCGGGGGCGTGGGCGGCGATCCAGCGGATGCTGGTGCTGTCGGTCTGTGCGGTCTGGCCGTCGGCCAGGAGCAGGATGTTGCCGCGGTGGGCGGCGGCGGGGCCGGCGGTGAGGCTGTCGGGCCAGTTCCGTCCGGTCGCGACCCAGGTCGCGTCCGCACGCATGCCGGCCGACAAGGAGGCGTCGGCGACCGCGACGGAGGTGGTGTAGCGGCTGTCGCCGGCGATCCGGTTCACGCTGATCCCGGCCTGCTCGAGCTGCCGTTGCACGTCGGGGCTGACGGCGGCGATCCCGCCGATGATGGTGACCGAGCCGATGTACAGGTCGGCCAGCGCTTGGCGTGTCGCGTCGGGCAGCCGGTCGGGGCCGGTGAGCAGTATCGGGTCGTGGCGGTAGGCCGCCAAGGCGGAGACGGCCACGGCGTCGGGCCAGTCCCGTCGCGGATCCGGGTGGGCGCCCAGCGTCAGGTAGGCGTGCGCGGCCGGTGTGTCACGCAGACGGTCGAGCCGGTCGGCGGCGGCTGCGGCGGTCGCGAACCGGTCCGGGCCAGCGACCCGGTCCACCGTGCCGATCCCGGCGTTGTGCAGGTCGGCTTCGACCTGGTCAGACAGGGCGGTGGTGTCGCCCATCAGCGTGACGGCGTCGACACCCAGCCAGCCGGTCGAGCTCAGCCTTGACGGCGGGGTGCAGTCTGTCGCGGCCGGTGAGCAGCACCGGCCCGTCGACGGCGGTGGCCAGCGGCGCGGCCGCAAGCGCGTCGGGGAACAGGTCGCTGCGGGCCAGCACCGCATGCGTGGCGGCCGTCCAGGTGTGCCGCGAGACCGCAACGGCGGTCTCCACGCGGGTCGCCCCGGCCAGCCGCAGGCTCGGGCCCGGCCGGGTCGCGAACCCGTAGGTCGGTGCGGTCGATAGCACGCGCCGGTTGGTGCCGTCGACGTCGATGGCCTCGATCCGCCTGGCCTGGCTCGTCGGGTCGTAGTCGGCGAACACCAGCGTGGCACCGTCGGCCGACCAGGCCGGCTCCACGTGCTGTCCATCGGCGACCTGGTGCACCTCGCCGGTGGCGATGTCGATCACCGACAGCGCGTCGGAGCCGCTGCCACAGGCGAGCTGTCGTCCGTCGGGCGACCAGGCACGCCGCCAGCACAGCCGTGGCAGACGTTGGGTCGTGGTGCCGTCCGGGGAGACCAGCTGCTGGTTGCCGGCGGCGATCCATGCCCCGTCCGGGGACCAGCGTGGCGCATACCCGCCTGCGAGCTCCACGAACCGTCCCCGAGGTCAGATCTACGGTCGCCACGACGCTGTCCGAGGATTCCTCGTTGACCCGGACGGTCCGCTCGAACACGAGCCGGCCGCCGTCGGGAGCGAACGACGGCGCCTGGTCGGTCCCGTCGGTGACCTGCCGCACCGAACCGTCAGGCACATTCGCGAGCCACAGACCCCCGCCGGTGGTCCGCAGCCCGAAGGCGATCCGGCGCCCGTCAGGCGACCAGGTCAGATCGGTCAGGTCAGATCCCGGACGGTCCACGAGCGTTCGCACGTTGCTGCCGTCGGCGTCGGCGACCTGCAATCGGGCCACGGCCGTGGACGCACCGTTGCGCTGCCCGGTGGCCGTCGTCGTCCAGGCGACCCGGCTCCCGTCCGACGACCACACCGGCTCGAACAGCCCCGGCCCCTGGGCCAGCACCCGACGATCCTGCCCGTCGGTGCCGACCGACACGAGCTGGGTCTGCTGTCCGCCCGACACGTCGGTCACATACAACACCCGTCCACTGCCGGTGGCCGCCATCGCCGGCGCGACCAGCGACCCTGACGCCACCATCCCTGCAGCGAGCACCATCGACAGGGCCGCGCCTATCCGTCCCATCATCCCCCCGAAACGTCCGAGATGCACCAGTTGGGACACCACCAGCCGCACCTTGCCTGCCTGGTGGCGCGCGCCAGCGACCCGGGCCGTCCGGCCGCGATGGCGGTCGTGGCGTGCCGCCGGCGCGATTCGGGGAGGGGGCACCGTCACCCACCGTGCACACCGTCGCGGTCGCATGGTTTCATGCCGGTCTCCGACGCTCGGTCACGGCGCGCCATGGGAACCCGCTGACCTTGGGATGGAGGTGCGAGATACCTCGGCGTAGTTCCTCGGTGCCGTGGCGTGTGGTGCGCTGGGCCGTCGCACTCGCGGTGCTCGTCGCTGCGGGGCTCTTCCTTCGTGCCCGATGGGGTGATGTGGTGGAGGCCGGAGGGCTCCCCGGCGTGCTGCCGCTTGCGGCCGCGGTGGTGGCCAACCTGGTCGCGAACGGGGTCGTGGCCTATACCTGGCGTGAAGTGGTGGCCATCAGCGGACCTCGGATGCCGCTTCGTGTGGCCGCCTGGATCTGGGGGTCCTCCCAGCTGGCCCGCTACACGCTGGGTGGGGCGCAGGTGGGCGGGCGTGCGGTGATTGGCCGCGAGTATGGGCTGACCCTGTCCTCGGGCGGCACCACGGCCATCGTCGAGATCCTGTGGCAGCTCTGCCTCAACGCGGTGGTCATCGTGGCGACCCTGCCCTGGTGGTTGCCCGGGGCGGGGCAGCTGCGCTGGCTGGCCGCGGTAGCGGCGCTTCCGGCAGCGCTGCTGGTGTGGCTCGTGGCGCATCCGTCCGGTCTGCTGGGTGTTGCGCGGCGAGCGATCGGGTGTCGGCCGGTTGCCTGGCCGACGCGAGGACGACTCGATGGCACGCTCGATCGGATCACGCTCACACGCATTCAGGCTGCGCGTCTTACGGGCCTCTACGCCGGCAACCTCGCGCTGCGGTTCGTCGCCTTCCTGATCGTGCTCGCCGCGGTCGCAGGGACGCTGTCCACGATCGTGCCGCGGGCAGCAGGCGCGTTCACGCTGGGACACGTGGTGGGGTGGCTTGCGGTGTTCGCGCCGGGAGGCGTCGGACCCAGGGAGGGCGTGACGGCGCTGATCCTGACTCCCTCCGTGGGGGCTGCGCCGGCCGTGCTGCTCGTCGCCGTGGTTCGACTGACCGAACTCGTCGGCGAGCTTCTCTTCGTCGCGGTGGCCCGTCTGGCCCGACCATCGTGACCGCGCCGGTGTGTCAGAGATGGTCGAGGTCGGCCCACGCGACGGTCCAGTAACGACGGTCGAGCACGTCGGTCTCCGCACCGTTGTCGAAGACCCCGAGCATCTGCCGGTTCGGCTCGAGCAGTGCCGGCAGACGCCGAAACCCGCAAAGGCGCACGAGTCTGGCCAGGCGGCTGTGCGGCAAACCGATCGTGGCCGCCCCAACGGCACCCTGAGGATCGTCGAGAGCCGCAGCCATCACCGCACGTGCGGCGGCAACGTCGACCGCCTGCAGGTCGAGGACATGCACAAACCGCGCACCGAACGCGTCCCGGACGGTCGTCGCGGTAGCCGCGACCACCCGCCCGCCCCGGCGCACCTCGTGAAAGCGGTACGGAGCGCCGGGCCGCTCGAGGTAGCGCCAACGCCACCAGGCCGCATCATGGACGACACCGTGGCGGACCTGCCGGCCAGTCACCTGCCACAAGTCGTCGAGCCCGCTGGGTATCTCGACAACCGGCCGCCCCCCCGCTGGTCCGACGCCGATGGAAGACCAGCCGCGCTGCGGGGCCCGCCAGGACCGTGGGAAGCGGGAAACGGTCCCCCAGCCACTGCTCGTCGAGCGGCAGCACATAGGCGCGCACGTTCGCGACCTCTCGCATTCCGATCTGACGCAGCGCACCCCGCGAGTTCACGTTCGGGAAGCTGACCGCGACCTGGATCCCCCGGCGTGCGCACTCGTCGAGGGCGGCACGGGCGGTGCGTCCCATCAAGCCGGACCGCCTGTAGGCAGGATCCGTGGCCGCATCGGCGGTGTTGCCCACGGTTGCCGGCCGGCCAGCGAGCCGGCCCGGCAGCGGCAGTACCGCGAAGTGACACACGACCTGATCGCCGTCCACCATCACCCAGGACGCAGCCCGACCGAACGGGTTGTCCCAGTACTGCCAGCGCAACACGTCCGGAGCCGCCTTCGGGTTGTGCGGAAAGTTGCGGCGGAACAGTTCGCAAAGGGCGCCGGTGTCATCCGGACCGGCAGGCCGCAGCTCGAGTCCACTCATCACGTCCCCCATTACCTGGACACAGGGGCAGCGACGCTACTGGAGCGGAGCAATCCGCTGTCCAGACGAAAGCCGGTGACGCCGCCCGGCGGCATCGCCAGCGTTGATCACCGCCGGACTCGTCGGTCCTCAGCGCCGTGAGGCACCCGCGTCACAAGGGAACGCCGGGCGCTGGCCGTCGCGTTTCGCGACGACGCGGATCCGCAGCCGGTGCTGCTCGGCCGGGTCCCGCAGGGGTCGATCTGCTCGACGTGGTCCTCGCCGACGGCACGACCGTGACGCCGACTCCGGCTGGCGACGGCCGGGCGGGTCTGGTCGGGCCGTGTTCGAAGACAGGACGCTGCCGACCTTCCCGCGGTTGCCCACCGCCGACGGCAGACCGTCGCGCCCCTGGCCCAGGACCGCGGGACGAAGACCGTCGTGCCGACCGCCGTCCTCAAACGGCCCAGACCAACGACGACCACCCGCCGCTCAACATCCCCCGCGTGCCGCCGCTCCCGACGAGCGGACCCCACCACGCACAGCACCCCCCCTGACGCGCCCGCGTCCGCCACACAAGGACCACAACGAACCATCTTCACCAGGCCACATGAACTCCCGGCGTTGGCACAGAAGGATCGATGCGCCAGAAGAAACCACCGTGCGGTTCGAGATCGTCAGCCACCCGTCTGAAGATCGCGGACCATGGCCGCGACCTCCGGGATGTCCTCGCTGAGGGTGGCCCAGACCAGGTCGGGATCGGCGCGCCAGTACTCGTGCGCCAACAGGTTGCGCATACCGATCGGCTCGTACCAGGGGTAGTCAGGGTAGGCCTGAGTCAACTCGTCGAGTGCAGCGTTGACCGCCTCGGCGAGCATCTCGATGACGCGCTCGCCGGCCAACCGCAAGATCATGTCCTGATCGAGTGAGACCGTCCCCGTGCGACTATGGCCTCGGCATACCGCGCAGCCGCGAGCACGTCCGCGAGTCGGGCGTCCGGCGGCCGTGGGCTCACAGCGCCGTGGCGTCCTCACGAAGCGCGACATCGGTGTCGCGCAGGCCACCTTCGGAGATCACGTCCACCGCAACCCCGAGGAGCTCCTCGAGGTCATGGATGAGCCCGACCTGGTCGAGCAGTGACGAGCCGGGCCGGAACCGGACCAGAAAGTCCACATCGCTGGCAGCATGCTCGTCGCCACGGGCGACCGACCCCACCAGGCGGATGCGCTCGGCACCGTGCGCCCGGGCGACGCGCTGGACCTCCTCGCGTCGCTCCTCGACCAGACGCCGCAACGTCCCTGATGTCGTCGTCACCTCGCATGTCCTTGCCGCTGGCCACAGAATAGACCGCTCCGCCCGCCGTGGCGCCGGGCAGACCACCAACGACACGGGACGCGGTCTGGTGGCCCACGGGGCCGCGTACGCTGCTGGTCGTCCGCACGATCACACGCACCGCAGGATCTTGGTAGTCGTCCTGACCGGCCCATGTGCGGCAGGCGGACATGCCGCCATCCGAGTGGAACGTGACGGCGCTGCTGGGCGTGTCGGGGGTGGCAGACCTTTCAGGGGGATGGTGTGGACGACGCCGGGTTCGAGGCGTTCTGGGGTGCGGAACGCGACCGGCTCTACCGGGTGCTGGCCGTCGGGCTGGGCGACGACGCGTTGGCGGCCGAGGCGGTCGACGAGGCGATGGCCCGGGCGTTGCAGCGGTGGTCGACGGTGTGCGAGAAGCAGGATCCGGCCGGGTGGGTGCTGCGGGTGGCCCGCAACTGGGCGACCTCGTGGCGTCGGAAGTGGTCGCGGCGTCCGACAATGTCGGCCGAGCGGCTCGACCGGCCCGTCGAAGACTGGCTCCCGGACGTGGATCTGGCCCGGGTGGTGGCCGGGCTGCCGGAGCGGCAGCGGACCCTGCTGGCGCTGCGGTTCGTCGCGGACTGGCCGGTCGAGCGGATCGCGACGGCGCTGGACGTGCCGGCCGGGACGGTCAAGAGCCGGCTGCACCGCACGCTGCAACGGCTGGCAGCGAACGAGGAGATGCTGCGATGAGTGACCGGATCGCCACCATGCTCCAAGAGGCTGCCGAGCGGGTGCCGGAGCGTCCCGGCCACTTGACCGCGGTCAAGGCCCGGGCACGACGACGCACCGTCCGCCGCCGGCTGCAGATCGGCATGACGGTCGCGCTGGCGGCCGTCGTGGCCGCCATCGTGGGCGTCCCGCGGCTGACCACCCGCCCGCCCGGCGTGGTCGTCGCCCAGGGCACGAGGGTCTCCGTAGCCTCCGGAACCCTGGCCGACGGGCAACGCTGGACGGTCACGGCACGCTCGGATGGGGATCAGCTCTGCCTGGATGCCGTCTGGGCTGACCACACGGTCGAGCGCTGCCAGAACCCGATCGATGGGACCGCGGCATTGGACGTTGCCGCACAGGATCGCGCCGCCCCCCAACCGCTGCTGCTCGGACAGGTCCCGGCCGACATCGACGTGGTCGATGTGGTGCTGCCAGATGGCGCAACGACGACCGTCACGCCCACGGCGGTCGACGGCGGACGCGTGAAGCTGGTCGGGGCCGTGTTCGACGACGGGACCCCGCCGGCGTTCGCGCGGTTGCGCACCTCGGACGGGCAGATCGCCGCGACCTTCTACCGGTTCAACGGGACCATGGAGCCGCTGACGGTCTCGGCCCTCAACGGGACGCGTGACAGCGGCGACACGCCGCCCGATGGTGCGCTGGTCGACGGCGCGGTGGAAGACCAGGTCCATCACGCCGGTCAGGTTGCCGGCCACCCGGTCTACATCTACCCGGCGATCAACGTGCGTGGGACGGCCACCACCGGACCAGGGGTCTGTCTCGCGGTGATCGAACAGCCTGGCCCGAACACCGCCTGTGCGTTCGGACTGACACCTCCGCGAAGCAGGTCAGCGTCACAGGGGGTCTTGCTGCAGAAGCAGTCACCGGACTACGTCGTCGGCGTCGCGATCGACGGGCAGGCACGGGTACAGATCAGCATCGGAGGGCGGGACGTGGTGTTGCCGGTGGACAACAACATGTTCGCCATCGGGGGTCGCGCCGAGCGTTTCCGCATGTCAGACGGGGTATAGGGGCGGTGGGCGCGGGAGGTATCGAACCTCCGACCTCTGCCGTGTGAAGACAGCGCTCTACCATTGAGCTACGCGCCCGAAGGCAGGCCGGACGATACCCGTCCGGCAAGACGGGCGCCAACCGTCAGCGGCCGGCGTCGGCCTCCTCCAGCAGGGCGTTCAGACGCTCCGTCGCGGGACCCAGACCGACGCCGTCAGGGACGTGCGCCCACGGGTCCTCCTTCTGCCCGAGCCGCCGCATGATGTTGCCGATCCCATACCGCTGCGGCGCCACGCGGCCGAGCTCGTCCCAGTCGATCGGCGTGGCCACCGGGGCGCCCGGACGCGCCCGGACGCTGTACGGCGCGACCGCCGTCTGCCCGTAACCGTTCCTCAGGTAGTCGACGAAGACGCGCCCCTCACGCCGGTCCTTGCGCTGCGCGACGGTCAGGCGGCTCGGGTGGCGTCGTGCCAACAGGTCGGCGGTGGCGTGCGCGAACTGGCGCACGGCGTCGAAGTCCGCGCGCTGATCGAGGGGCACGTGGACGTGGTAGCCCGCCGACCCACTCGTCTTCAGCAGCGCCGGCAGCTCGAGCTCGTCGAGCAGGTCGCGCGTGCGCCGGGCAGCCCAGCGCACCTCGTCGACGCTCGCGTCGGGCGGCGGGTCGAGGTCGAAGATCATCTCGTCGGGATGGTCGAGGGAACCCGTGCGGCTCAGCCACGCGTGCAGCTCGATGGTGCCCTGATCGGCGAGGTAGACGAGCGTCGCCGCCTGGTCGACGACCACGTGGTCGATGGTGCGGTCGCTCGTTGCCACGGGCACGGTCGTCACCCACGCCGGGAAGTGGTCGCTGGCCTGCTTCTGGAAGAACCCCTTCTGCTCGATCCCGTCGGGGTAGCGCTTGAGCGCGACCGGCCGGTCCGCGAGGTGCGGCACCGCGATCGGGGCGATCGCGACCGCGTACTCGACGAGGTCGCCCTTCGTGATGTCGTCGCCGAACAGCACCTTGTCGACGCTGCTGACGTCGATGGTCCGGCCGTCGATGTCGAGCGGTCCGTTCTCCACGTCGCCTCCTGCGTTGCTCAGCTCGGCCGTTCCCGGACAACCTCGGCAGGGTCCTTGTCGTCGCGAAGACCGAGATAGCGGGGGTGGCGCAGCCGGCCGTCGCCGGTCCACTCGGTGAACCCGACCTGGGCCACCAGGTCCGGCGTCACCCAGCGGACGCCCTTGTGCGGCAGCGAGCCCTGCGCGAACGGGGTGGTCTCACGCTCACGCCGGCGCAGCTGGCTCCCGAGGTCCGCGAGCGTCGCGTGGTCGTAGCCGGTGCCGACCTTGCCGGCATACCGCAGGTCGCCGTCCTCGTGGTACCCGATCAGCAGCGCGCCGAAGTCGGTCCGCGACCCCTGCGGCTCCGTGAAGCCACCGATCACGAACTCCTGCTCCAGCACGCACTTGAACTTCAGCCAGTCCCGCGAGCGGGCCCCGGTGTACGGCGCGTCGGCCCGCTTCGCGATCACCCCCTCCCAGCCGCGCTCGCAGGCCGTGCGCCAGTACGCCTCGCCCGTCTCGTTGCGGTGCGCGGTGAACCGCAACGGGTCGTCGAGGTCCACCGCCGCCCGCAGCACCTTCTTCCGCGTCCGCAGCGGCAGGTCGCGCAGATCGCGGCCGTCCGCATGCAGGATGTCGAAGAGGTAGCAGTGGACGGCGATCCCCGTTGCCCGTGCGCGCTCAGGATCGGTCTGCTGCATCCGTCCCTGCAGCCGGGCGAAGCTCGTGCGGTTCCCGTCGAACGCGACGATCTCACCGTCGAGGACGACGTCGGGAAAGGTCTGGGCCGCGACCGCATCCACCAGCTCGGGATAGGGCGGGTTCGCGTCCTTCTGGTTTCGGGTACGCAGCCGGACTCGCTCACCGTCGTGGAAGATCAGCACCCGCTCACCGTCGAGCTTGCGCTCGAAGATCCAGTCCGGGTCGGAGAACGGCTCGTCGGTCAGGGTCGCCAGCATCGGATCGAGCCACGACGGCGGCGCCTGCGCCGGCAGGCGGCGCCGCACGTCGTCGTCGAGCGCATCGAGAGGGCTCGCCATCTCAGGAGCCCCCGGCGTCGGGCGAGCGGGGCTCCTCCTCCGCGGCCACGTCGTCGAGGGTGCGGCCGCTGACGGCTGACGCGGGCTCCGTCGACGTGGGGTTGCGGCGGGCGTCGGCGCCGTCGTCGTCGAGCTTGACCAGGAGCCAGTTGTCCTCGTCGCCCCCGACGCGGGCGTGCCGGAAGGCGTAGGCGCCGCGGATCTTGTCGCCCTCGAGCCACACCTCGACCGAGCCGCGGTCGTCGACGGCGGCCGCCACGGGCACCTCGTTGCCGTCGTCGTCGGCGGTCAGGTTCCGGTACGGACCGATGTCCCAGACGATGACGGTCCCGCCGCCGTACTCGTCCTCGGGGATCACACCTTCGAAGTCGGCGTAGTCCAGCGGGTGGTCCTCGGTACGGATCGCCAGACGCTGCTCGCGCGGGTCCGTGGACGGCCCCTTCGGTACGGCCCACGACTTCAGGACCCCGTCGGCTTCGAGCCGCACGTCGAAGTGGTGGCTCGAGGCGCGATGCTCCTGCACGACGAACAGCGGCCGGTCCCCCGGCGCCTGCTCGACACCGGCCGGCTCGGGCGTCGCGGTGAAGTCGCGCTTCTGCCGGTACTCCTGCAGGGCGTCGCCACCCATCGCTCCTCCTCGGGTCGGGCTGATACGACCATGCCGGCGCCTGGTTGTGCCGGCAGCGCACGGCCCTGTCCGAAGGGCGAGCGCGGCAACCCGCACGAGAGCCGCACCGGGCCGGTTCGTGCGCAGAGGGCGACGAAATGGGGGCGCCGATTTGCGCCATGTGCTTCCATGGCGCCACAGGAGAAAGGAGGTGGTCCATTGGATAGCAGTAGTCATCATGGGACCCTGGAGGTGCCTGGCCGCTAGGCCGGCCGCTGGAACCGCCTGGCGATACCAAGCCACGCACCGCCTGCAGCGCCGGTCGGGAACTCGTCCCGCCTGACGTATCGGTGGTCCGCCACCGAAGCGGTGCCCAGGTCCTTCCAGCACCACTGCAACACAAAGAGGTCGGGGGCGTGAGTTCATCCTCACGCCCCCGACCTTCTTCGTGCCAGCCTGTCCGAGCGACCTTCCCGTGACGGGCGACCGGCTGCTCAGCGGCCGGTCGGCTCGGTCAGCGACGCCCGGACGAGGACGGCGTCGGAGGGGGACGTCGCGTCGGCGACGAGCGCGCCCACGTCCTCGACGGCGACCACGAGCGAGGCGGCGTGGTGGTGGTCGACGACGACGGGCAGCCGGCCGTCGCGCAGCTGCGACGGCGCGTAGGTGGCCACGGGCAGCGCGCCGTCGGGACGGTCTCGGCCGCCGATGAGCCAGACGACGAGCCGCTGATCGCGCTCGAGCGGTGGCAGACCGAGCAGGTCGAGCGCGATGCGCGTGTCGTTCATGGCTGCCGTACCGCTCACCCCGTGCTGCGGGCGCAGGTCGACGGGCCGTCCCGTCGCGAGCAGCGCGAGCATGGCTTCCTGGCGGTCGATCGTCTCGCGCAGGGTCGCGTTGTTGTCTCGCAGGTGGAAGTTCCAGAAGGCGAAACCGACCACAACGAGCACCGCGAGCAGCCCGAAGACGGCCGAGGCCCACGAGAGGCGGGTCCGCGGATCGGGGCGGGCCGGCTCCGTGTCGCGCCGCACGGCACGCGACTCGCGGGTCTCGGTCTTCACCCGCGACCGGGCCTCGTCACGTTCGGCCGCCTCGAGGTCCGAGGCGATGTCGCGGAGCTCGGCGACGCGGAGCCGGCAGTCGCGACAGCCGAGGAGATGCTCGCGGAACTCGGCGGCGGCCGGAGACGCCAGCCCTCCGAGCACGTGCGCGACCGCCATCTCCTCGAAGCGCTCGTGCGGCCGGCCCATGGCGCGAGGATATGCGGCCCGGTCCGGTTTCCCCCCGTCGATGGACGGGGGACGGCCCGTCCCGTTTCCGACGCGGTGGTGCCGGACGGGATATGTGGTCGGCCGCAGCTCAGCAGTGGTCGGGCAGGAACCGGCGAGGGTTCACCGCGTCACCGTTCACGCGCGTCTCGAAGTGGAGGTGCGAGCCGGTCGAGTGGCCCGTGCTGCCGACCGCGCCGATGCGCTCGCCGCGCACGACGTGCTGACCGCGGGTCACGATGATCCGGCTCTGGTGCCCGTAGCCCGTGACCACACCGTCGCCATGGTCGATGAGGGTCATGTTGCCGTAGCCGCTCTGCCAGCCGGCGAAGATGACGACACCGTCCTTGGCGGCGCCGATGGGGTCGCCGGTGGAGCCGTCGATGTCGATGCCGGCGTGCATGCGCCCCCAGCGCCGCCCGTATTCGGAGGTGACGGCCCCGCACAGCGGCCACACGTATCCGGCGGTCGAGGGAGCCGTCGCCATGGCCGGCGTCAGTCGGTTCTGGGCGATGAGCTGCTTGATGCGCTCCTGCTCTGCCTCGACCTCGTCCTTGCGCTCGCGGAGGTCGGCGAGGTTCGCCTGTGCCTCGGCCAGCTGCATCGCGCGGGTGTCGCGCAGCGCGCTGACCTGCACGAGGAGCTCGTCCTGCTCCTGCTTCATCCTCGTCAGCCGGGCGGTCTCCGCCTCGAGCCGTCGTCGCTGGGCGCGCACGGCCACCTGGCTCGTCGTGACGTCTTCCAGGGTGGCCCGGTCGCCCTCGTTGATGACCTCGAGGAACTCGCTGCGCTCGACCGCGTCCTGCACGTCGCCGGAGGCGAGCACGAGCGCGAAGGGCACGCCGCTGCCGTTCTTGTAGACGTTGGCGGCCCGGGCCTGGAACGAGGACGTGATCTCGTCGGCCTGCTGCCGGAGCTCGTCCAGTGTGCGGCGTGCCTCGTCGACGGCGCTGCGCTGGCGGTCGAGGGCGGCGGCTGCCCGGTTGACGGCGTCCTCGACCTCGCGGACCTGCTGCTCGGCGACGGCGAGTCCGCTGGACGCGTCGGCGCGCTGGGACTGCGCCGCCTCGATCTGGCGCGTGAGCGCCGCCACCTGCTCCTTCGCCCGGGACAGCGCTGCCTCGTCGCCCGACTGTGCCGACGCGGGCATGCTCACCGCGAACGCGCTCGCGATCACGAGGATCAGCACCAGAGCGCGTGACGCAGCGGCGCGTGCCACGATGCCTCCAGGCGTGCGCGGTCGGGGGGACGCAGGCGTCCGTCGGCGCGGCGAGGGGCTGCCAGACGTGGCCGGCCGGACACGGTCCGGGAGTCTAGCCCCCCGCGAGGCCGGCTGCCGAAACAGATGGTGGGGGTGTCCCATCCCGGTGCGCCGGCTCGACCTGCACCAGGTCGAACGTCTGTGCGGGCCCCCTTGCTACCCTCGCCGCGGCTGCGGGGGTCGCCACCACCTTCCCTGCACGCCCCCTGCATGCCTGTTGAGCTCCTGACGGTCCGGCTCCGCTTCGGATCGGACGTCGATCTGCGATCGGTTCGCCGATGACCCTCCGCCGTGCCGTGACGGTCACCGCCCTTGCGCTGCTCGCGCTGGTCGGGCTGTCCGCCGCCGCGCTCGCCACCCTCCGCCTGGTCCACGAGGGCGAGATCCTCCCCGGGGTCGTCGTGGACGGCATCGACGTCGGTGGCCTCTCGCAGCAGGCCGCGGTGGACGCCCTCCGACCGGTGGCCGAGGGGCGTGAGCGCGACCCGGTCACGCTCACCTACGAGGACCAGGAGTTCACGCTCGAACCGGGTGACGCGGGGTACGAGGTCGACCTCGAGGCAACGGTCGCCGCCGCGTTCGACGCCGGCCGGGACGGTGGCGTCGTCCGCCGGAGCCTGAACCACGTCGAGAGCTTCTGGAACGAGCGGGACGTGGCGCTCGTCACGCACACCGACGAGGCGAAGCTCGCCGCCTGGATCGCCAACGTCGCGACGAAGGTCGACGCCGACCCGTCCCCGGGGTCCGTGAGCGCGGATCCCACCACCCTCAGGGTGTCCTCCACCCCGCCGACCGACGGTCACGAGGTCGACCGCGACGCGACGCAGTCGCTGCTGCGCGCCCGCCTGGCCGATGACGGCCCCGACACGGCGAAGCTCCCCGTGGCCGTCGTGCCGCAGCGGGTCTCGGACGCCGCCGTGGAGGAGGTGGCGAAGCAGGCCCGTCGCGCGCTCGAGGCGCCGCTGACCCTGCATGCCGCGGACGCCTCCGTGACGCTCGAGCCGGCGCAGCTCGCACCCATGGTCGGCCTGAAGGAGGAGTCGACCGGCGACGACCAGTGGACCGTGCGGCTCGACGTCTCGATCGACGCCGTGGAGCAGGCCTTCGCGGACACGGCCGGCACGTTCGACGTGGCGCCGGTGCCGGCCCGCTTCGACGTCGGGCGCGAGCCGCCCCGGACCCTGGACGACAAGGGGACGGTCACCTGGGAGCCGGTGCCCGTCGAGATCCCGGTCGTGCCCTCCCAGGACGGACGTACCTTCGACGCCGAGCTCGCCTCGGCCCAGCTGTCCCAGCTGCTCGCCGCGGGCACCCGCGACGCGACGCTCGAGCTGAAGGACGTCTCCCCCGAGTTCACCACCGAGGACGCGGAGGCGTTCCACCTCGACCACCTGCTCAGCACGTTCACGACCTACCACTCCTGCTGCCAGGCCCGAGTCGTGAACATCCATCGGCTCGCCGACATGGTCGACGGCACCCTCGTCGCCCCGGGCGAGCAGTTCTCCATCAACCAGATCTCCGGTGAGCGGACCTGCAGCAAGGGCTTCCGCCCGGCGGGCATGATCCTCGCGGGTGAGATCGTGGACGTGTGTGGCGGTGGCGTGTCCCAGTTCGGCACGACCACCTACAACGCCGCGTTCTTCGCGGGGCTCCCGCTCGACGCCTACAAGGCGCACAGCTTCTACATCTCCCGCTACCCGATGGGCCGCGAGGCCACGCTGAACTACCCGTCCCCGGACATCGACGTGAAGTTCACGAACACCACGGGCAACGGTCTGCTCGTGAAGACGGCCTACTCGGGCACCTCGATCACCGTCTCGATCTACGGGCACAGCGACGTCGCCGCCGTCACCTCGGTGACGGGCAACCCGTACAACACGCGGCCCTACCCGACCGAGTACCGCGAGAACAAGGCACTGGCCCCCGGCGCTCAGCGGGTCGTGCAGTCGGGCAAGAACGGCTTCAACGTCCACGTCGCACGCAAGATCGAGTACGCCGACGGGCACACCGAGGAGGAGGACTACACGACCGTCTACGTGCCCGAGCACAAGATCGTCGAGCGCAACTCCTCGCCGCCCCCGCCCCCACCACCACCGCCGTCCCCGAAGCCCTCGCCACCCCCCGGGGGCAAGGCGTCCCCGAAGCCGTCGGGCGGCTCGGAGGGTGGCAACTGACCTCGGAGCGTTCCGTGCCCCAGCAGGACCTCACGCCCGACGAGCTCCAGCTGGCCTTCCACGAGGTGGAATGTCAGACCTACGACGAGCGCTTCGGGATCAGCTACGACGAGCACTCGGCACGCGAGGCCGCGCGGGAGGCCCGACGGCTGCTCGGCCGGGCACGGCTCGGTCGCGTGCTCGACGTCGGCTGCGGCACGGGCTATCTCGGGCTGGGGCTGGCGGCGACCGGGCAGGCCGCGGAGGTCCACCTGTGTGATCTGTCGCCGGGGATGTTGGCGCGTGCCGCCGACAACGCCCGCAGCCTCGGCGTGGACGCGCGGTTGGTGCGGGCCACGGCGGCGGCGCTGCCCTATCCGGACGACCATTTCGACGCGGTGGTCACGCGCGGCGTGCTGCACCATCTCCACGACGTCCCGGCTGCGCTGAGCGAGTGGCGACGCGTGGTCCGTGACGGTGGGCCGGTCCTGGCCCTCTCCGAGCCGACCCCCCACGCCGACCGGGTCGGCGGGGCGACGGCACGGGCTGCGCTCGCGGGGCTCGGTGTCGCCCGCCGCGTCGCGCGGTCCGCCGGTCGGCCGCTGTCGGCCCACGACGCGGCCACGGCCGAGGAGCACCACTTCTGGGACCTGGTCGCCATGGCGGCCAACCTCCACACGTTCACGCCGCACGACCTGCGTGACCTCGGCCGTCGGGCCGGCTTCGCTCGCGTCCGCGTGCGGGGCGCCGGCCTCGGCTCGATCACGTGGGCGGCCGCCTACTACGTCCTCGTCGGGGAGCTCCCGGGGCTGGCCGCCTCGCCGACGGCGAAGCGCAACGCGGCCCGCGTCTGGGCCGCGCTGCGCCGGCTCGACGGAGCGCTGGTCGAGCGGATCCTTCCCGATGGGGCGCTGCTGACCGTCCAGGCCGTGTTCAGCGACTGACCGTCGCCGTCTGCCATCCTGCTCTCCAGTGGCGCACAGACGCTGAAGGGACCACTGTGGCCGACAACCCGTGGCAGCCGCCGGAGCCCGTCTTCTTCCTGCTCGCCCCGATCGTCGACCTCATCGCCCGCATCGTGGCGCGCATCCACGTTCGCGGTGTCCAGCGCATCCCACGCCGTGGCCCGGCGCTCATCGTCGCCAACCACGTGTCCCATCTCGACCCCCTCGTGCTCTTCTCACTGCTGCACCGCCGCGGCCGCCGGTCCCGGTTCATCGCCGTGTCGGGGCTGTGGGACGTCCCCCTGGTCGGATGGCTGCTGCGCAAGGGCAGGATGATCGCGGTCCACCGGGGCGCCGGCGCCCAGCCCATGGTCGAGGCCGCGTGCCGGGCGCTCCGACACGACCAGACGGTGGTCGTCTATCCCGAGGGCACCATCGTGGGGCCGGGGGTCGCCCGCCGCGGTCGGCCGGGCGCGGGGCTTCTCGCGATCGCGACCGACGCGCCGGTGATCCCGGTCGCCATGCAGGGCGTCGATGCCTGGAACGGACGCATCCCCCGCCTGCGACACGACGTCAACGTCTGGGTCGGCGATCCCGTGGACCTCTCGGCCTGGGACGGACGGCAGGATCGTGAGGCCGGGATCGAGGCCTCCGGCCACCTCCTCGACTGCATCCGTGCCCTGCTGCCGGCCGGCGCCGAGGATCCATCCACGCGGGAAGGGCCCGCGTGAGCCGCCTCGTCAGCGGTCGATGCCGACCAGGGCCGCGTCGCGATGGGTCCGCGCGTAGTGCGCGCCGGCCGACAGCGAGGCGGTCGCCGGGACGGCGAGGAACGCGCCGGGGATGCCGCCGATGAGCCCGCCCGTCGTCAGCGCCAGGAGGATGACGACGGGATGGAGGGAGACGGCCCGGCCCATGACCATGGGCTGCAGGACGTGCCCTTCGATCTGCTGCACGACGAGGATGATGCCGAGGACGAAGAGCCCGGTGATGGGCCCGCCGCTGATCAGGCCGACGATGACGGCGAGCAGGCCGGAGGCGAAGGCACCGATGACCGGGATGAACGCCCCGAGGAAGATGATCGTCATGAGGGGGATGACGAGCGGCAGGCCGAGGGCGAACAGGCCGATGCCGGTCCCGATGGCGTCGACCGCCGCCACGATCATCACGCCCCGCATGTAGCTGCCGAGGGTGTGGTAGGCGCTCGTGACCGTGCCCCGGACCATGGCGCGGTGGCGGGCGGGCACCGTGCGGTCGAGCACCCAGTCGACGAGCGTCTCACCGTCACGGATGAAGAAGAACGTCAGGACGATCGTGAGCAGGCCGGTCGAGACCCACTCGAGGATCAGGACCGTCCCCCCGAGCGCGCCGCTCACGAGCTGCCCGGCATGCCCTCGTGCCTGCGACAGGGCCTGGTCGACGGCCCCCTGCACCTGCTGGGGTGAGAGGTGCAACGGTCCACGCTGAAGCCACTGCATGACGGCGTCGCGGGTCTGGCTCAGCTGGTCGGTGAGCTGCGGCATCTGTGCGATCACCCGCAGCACGATGAAGGTGATCACGCCCGCGAGCAACGTCACGCCGGCGACCAGTGCGATCGCCGCCGCGCCCCCACCGGGAAGGCCGAGCCGCTGCAGCCGTGAGGCCACCGGCGTCAGCAGCGAGGTGAGGATCAACGCCCCGATCACCGGGAGGAGAACGAGGAAGAGGCGCGAGAGCACCATCGCGCCCAGCCACAGCAGCGCGGCGAGGAGGAGCAGCCGCCAGGCGACGGCTGCCCCCGTCGCGAGCCACTCGGGCACGCGTGACGCAGAGGGCGGCGGGCTCATGTTCCTCACGGTACGGGGCCGTCGATGGCGCTCCGTGGCCTTCTGGGGGCCTTCGGACGTGTCGGTTCCTATGGGCGTCGGCCGGTGGACCCGGGGACGGCGTTCGTCGGACGGGACGCGGACGGACGCTGGCTATGGTCCGGCCATGACCCGCGCCCACCCTTCTCGGCCATGACCTGCGCCCACCCCTCCTTCGCGAGCCGCCGCGGCCTCGTGGCGCTCAGCGTGGGAGGCACCACCGCCGCGGCCGTCGTGCTGCGGCTGACGGGTCAGGCGGCTGCCATCGCGCCGCACGTGACCGCTCCCCCGCCGTTCGGGGTCTTCGAGGATCTGCGGTGGGTGCTCGCCTTCCACGCCTCCTGGGCATGGTTCGCGGTGGAGCTGGTCGCCGCCGTGCTTCTACGCGGGCTGTTCATCGGTGCCGTCGTGCGCATGGCGTGGCCCGCAGACCTCGAGCCCCCCTCCTGGCAGCGGGCCTGGTTGCACGGCGCCGCGTTCAGCGCCGTGGCGTCGCTGGTGCTGGCGCCCTGGGTGGTGCTCCTGTTCGGCATGTCCGTGACGCCCGTGTCGTGGCTCTTCATCGCCGGCCTGGCACCCGCCCTGCTGCTGGCCATCGTCATCCATCGTGGCGCGGTCTCGGGCGGACGCTGGCAGCTCCCGCGGCCCCGGACGGCAGGCTGGACGGTGCTGAGCTTCCTGGTGCTCTCGGCGGGCGGCGGGCTCGCGGGCGTCGTACCCACCGTGGCGATCCCGGCAGCGGCGCTGACCGGGCTGTTCAACGGATGGGCGTGGTTCGGGATCGTGCACTCCGTGGCCTGTGGAGGCACCGGTCGGAGCCGTCTGACGCGCTTCCCCCTCGCGCCGGTGGCCGCCGTCGTGCTCATCGCCGCCTTCATCGGCGTGTCCGCGTTCTCCTTCGACGCGGTGCTCGGCGGTGGACGATCGGTCCACACGGGCGGCGGGGACGACACCGGCGGGGAGGTGCCCGTGCTGGTCGCAGGGGGGTTCGGGTCGAGCTGGGACGGCCGGCAGCCCGATCTCCTGCCGCATCCCTTCGACGAGGTGCAGTTCTCGTACGAGGGGCTCGACGCCGACGGTCATCCACTGCCGTACCCCGCCCGTGCCACCCACCAGTCACTCGACATCCTCGCCGCCAAGATGGACGAGCAGGTCCGGACGCTGGCGGAACGCACCGGCCACCGGGTGGACGTGATCGCTCAGAGCGAGGGCACGATGGTGACCCTGCTCTATCTGCAGCGTCCACACCCGGACGTGGGTCGGGTCATGCTGCTCAGCCCCCTCGTGGTACCGGGCCGCGTCTACTACCCCCCGCCGGGCACCGACGGCTGGGGTGTCGCCGGCGGTGCCATGCTGCGCGGCATCACCTGGCTCATCGGGCACATCTCCCCGTACGAGACGCGTCCGGACCAGGCCTTCATCCGCTCGATCGTGGAACGGGCCCCGGTGCTGCGGCAGCTGTCCGTGTGCCCGCCGGCGGGGGCGCCGGTCGCCATGCTCCTGCCCGTGGCCGACGGCCTCGCGACACCACCCGAGGCCCGCATCCGGGTCCCCAACCAGGTCGTCGCCGCGTTCCACGCGCACTTCCTCAGCGCCGGCGCCTCGAGCCGGCTCGTCACGGCCTACCTGTCCGGCAACACCCCACACTCGTCGCTGCGCTGGCGCGTCATCTACGACGTGGTCCGCGGCTTCGGGGCGAGCTGGCAGATCCCGACCGTCCCGGACGGGCTCCCGGCGGCCTGGCGGCGGGTGGCGTTACCCCCGGCCCACCCCTGTGGCACCCCGTCCGGATGATGGCCCCGCCCGCACGACCCACCAGGCACCGGTGTCGAACGTCCACCGGGGATGGTTTGCTCTGACGGTCCCGTCCGCCATGCTGTGCGGCATGAAACTGCGATCACTGCCCCCCGCAGCCGTCCTCGCCGTGGCCTACGCGTCCGGGTCGGTCCCCTATTCCTACATCGTCGCGAAGATCGTCAAGGGCGTGGACCTGCGCGAGGTCGACACGGGCACCGTGTCCGGCACGAACCTCTATAAGGTGGCGGGTGTGGGACCCCTCATCGTCGGCGGCGTCCTCGATGTCGCCAAGGGGGCGGTCGGCCCGGCGCTCGCGGGCGATCGCCCGGCGCTCGCCGCGGTCGCGGCGGGCACCGCCGTGGTCGCCCACGACTGGTCCCCGTTCCTGAGGGGTGCCGGCGGTCGCGGCATCTCCCCGGCGATGGGCGCGATGACGGTCAACGCCTGGCCGGGCGCGGCGCTGCTGCTCGCCGGCCTCGGCATCGGGAAGCTGCTCGAGTCCACCGGTCTCGGGTCCTTCGTCGCGCAGGCCGGCATCGTTCCCGCGCTGGCAGCCTGGCGGGGCCGCGCCGCGGCGGCAACGGGCGCGGCGGTCCTGCTGCCGATGTGGACGAAGCGCCTGGCCGGAAACCGCAGGCCCGCGTCGGGCGACCGCTTCCAGGTCTACCTCAACCGGCTCCTCTTCGACCGGGACGAGGCGCCGGGCAGCACCTCATCCGATGCGGAGGGCACGACATCGTGAAGATGCACCCGCTCTTTCGCACCGGGTACTTCCGCGACCTGCTCGCCGGACAGGCCATCTCGGCGTTCGGCGACTGGATGGCCACGATCGCCCTCATGGCGCTCGTGCTCGACCTCTCCGGCTCGCCGACCGCCGTCGGCGGCGTCCTGGCGTTGCGGCTCATGCCGTCCATGCTGGCCGGCCCGCTCGCAACCAGCGCCGCACTGAAATGGGACCGCCGCAAGACGATGCTGGCGATGGACCTCATCCGCGCCGGACTCGTCGTCGTGATCCCGTTCGTGCACGCGATCTGGTGGGTCTACGTCTTCGCCTTCCTCACCGAGCTCGCGAACCTGATCTTCCTGCCCGCACGCGACGCCGCGATCCCCGACCTCGTCGACCACAAGCAGCTGCCGACCGCCAACGGGCTGATCCTGGTCTCCTCCTACGGCAACATCCCGATCGGCGCGGCGGCGTTCGCGGGGATCACGTCGCTGCCGGCGTTCTTCGGCCCCATCCACAACCACCCGTACGTGGTCGTGTTCGTCCTCGACGCCCTGACCTACCTCGTCTCGTTCGTGATGATCCGGCGGATCGAGCTGCCCGAGGAGAGCTCGATCACCGATGGGGGCGAGGGCGACGACGAGGAGGAGCCGGGGTTCCGCGCCTTCCTCGACGCGTTCCGCTACCCGCTGCTGCGTGCCGTGCTGCCGGGGCTGACCTCGGTGATGCTCGGGATCGGTGCGCTGTTCTCCCTCGGCATCGTCTACGTCCGGGAGGTGCTGAACGCCTCCACCTTCGGGTTCGGCCTGATGATCGCCATCTTCGGGGTGGGCGCCTCGGGTGCGGTGGCGTGGCTGCAGACCCGTGAGGAGGGTGCGACGATCACGGTCGTCCGGGGCGGGGTGACCGCCATGGGGGTCATGCTCTCGATCATGGCGCTCGTCTCGAGCCTGCTGTGGAGCTACGGGGTCGCGGTCCTGTTCGGCGCGGCCGCGGCGACGGCGCTGGTCGGATCCCTCACCTACCTCCAGGAGGAGCTCGAGGGCCGTCGGCGCGTCATCGGGTTCGCGGCCTTCCACATGCTCTTCCGCTTCGGCCTCAGCCTGGCCGCGATCTTCGCCGGCGTCGCCGTGGAGCACATCCATGCCGTCACCTGGCCGCTCATCGGCGAGGTCGCCCCGTCCTCGCTCATCCTCTTCCTGTCCGGCCTGCTGGTCATCATCGGAGGCGTGACCATCCGACCCGGCACCGTCCACCATGCCACCACGGAGACCACCACATGACCGTCGCCGTCATCACCGACAGCTCCGCCTGCGTCCCGCCCGACCTGGCGTCGAAGTACGACGTCACGATCGTCCCCCTCCAGCTCGACGTGGAGGGCGACAGCGTCGCCGCGAACAGCCTGTCGACGGCCGAGCTCCGCGAGCGCCTGGAGAACGGCAGCGACATGTCGACCTCCGGCCCGAGTCCGGGCGCCTTCCTGGACGCCATCGAGGAGCGCATGAGCGACGACGGCGTGTTCGTCGTGACGCTCGCGAGCACGATGAGCAACACCTACCAGAACGCCACCCTCGCCAGTCAGCAGGCGGAGGGCGAGGTGACCGTTCTCGACAGCCGCAGCGCTGTCGGCGGCCACGCACTCATCGCGCTGGCCGCGGCGCGCGCGGCCCAGGACGGTGCCAGCCTCGAGGAGGTCGCGGAACGGGCGCGTGCCGTGTTGCCCTGCGTCCGGCTCGTCGCCGGGGTGGGATCGCTCGACCGGCTCGCGAAGAGTGGCCGCGTACCGGACATCGCCAGCAAGGCACGCGACGCCTTCGGGGTGTGGCCGCTGTTCGAGTTCCGCGACGGTGAACCGCACGTGCTCATGCCGTCGCTGGCGGAGTCGAAGGTGCGCGACCGGCTCCTCTCGCGGTGCCTCGACGACCGCCCCTCCTCCGACGCGGTCCTGCACGCGAGCGTGCTCCACGCCGGCCATCCCGACGGCGCGGAGCGGCTGCTCGAGCGGCTCTCCACGGAGGTCGACAACACGCAGGAGCTCTTCGTCAGCGAGTTCGACGCGGCCATGATGGTCCACACCGGAACCGACCTCGTGGGCCTCGCCTGGTGCTGGGACACGCAATGACCTGGGGGTCGTGAGGAACGGCAGCGAGACGTGAGCGGCGTCGTGACGGGCCGCGGTCGCGTGTGGACGTCGAGCGGTCGAACCCCGACCGGTATCATCCGACCGTCTCCCGCGTCGCCCGAAGGCTCCCCTCCCGATGGACGCTTCCCACGTGCTGCCGCTGCCCCGCCTGCGCCACGTGGCGGCCCACGCGCTTCCGCACCTGCTCGAGAGCATGATCGTCCCGGCGATGCTCTTCTACGGGACCCTGCAGGTGGCCGGCCTGGGCACGGCCATCGTCGCGGCCCTGGTGTGGGGGTGGGCCGCGGTCGGACTGCGCCTGCTGCGTCGTCGCGCCGTCCCGGGCGTCCTGGCGATCGGGACTGCGCTGCTGACCCTGCGCAGCATCCTCGGCCTGGCCACCGGCAGCGGGTTCCTGTACTTCCTGCAGCCGGCCCTCGCGCCGGCGCTGCTGGCGGCGGCCTTCGTGTTCTCGGTCGCGGTCGGCCGTCCGCTCGCCGAGCGGCTCGCGACCGAGCTGCTGCCGCTGCCCGACGCGCTGCTCGAGCACGCCTGGATGCGCACCTTCTTCGCACGGGTGACCCTCGGGTGGGCGGCGGTGTTCGTGGTCAACGCCGCCGTCTCGCTCTGGATGCTGCTCCAGGTCGAGCTCGGCGCCTTCGTGGTCGGCCGGGCCGCCGTCTCGGCCGGTCTGACCGTCGCCGCCGTCCTCGCGTCCACCGTGTCGTTCGTGCTGACCGCCCGGCGCAACGGGACCGTCATCCGCTGGCGCAGGGCCCTTCCCCTCTCACCCACCGGCTCGCCCGATGACAGGATGGTGGTGACGACGCCATGACCGTGGACACGCTGGACGCGAACGCCGAGGACGTTGAGTTCGAGACCGCCGACGCGGTCCGGCTCGTCGGTCGGCGCTGGATGCCCCGGACGGCGAGCGACGTCTGCGTCGTGCTCGTCCACGGGTTCGCGTCGCACCAGGACGATGCGCCCACCACGGCGACGGCGACGGCGCTCGTCGAGGACGGCTACCAGGTCCTCACCTACGACGGACGGGGCCACGGAGCCTCCGAGGGAAGCTGCACGCTCGGTGACCAGGAGGAGCTCGACGTCGCCGCCGCTGTCGCGCTCGCCCGGAAGGAAGCGGATCGGATCGTGGTCGTCGGCGCCTCGATGGGAGCCGTCGCCGTCCTGCGCTACGCCGCCGACGTGCGGGACGTAGCGGGCGTGGTGACGATCTCGAGTCCTGCCGCATGGCGACTGCCGCTCAACCCCCGCACGCTGCTCGCGACCGTGTTGACCCGGACGGGCGTCGGACGCCGGCTCGCGGACCGGTACATGAACGTGCGGCTCCATCCGGACTGGAGCTACCCGGAGCCGCCGCGGGTGCTGGTCCAGCGGCTCGTCGCGCCGGTCGCCATCGTGCACGGCCGGCGTGACCGCTTCATCTCCTTCCGCGACGGCGAGGAGCTCTACCGCGAGTCGCACGCCCCCTCGCGTCTGTTCGTCGTCGACGACATGGCCCACGGGTTCGACCCCCGTGGCCTCGCCGCGATCCGGTCCGCGGTGCGCTGGACCCTCGAAGGCTGAGCCTCGGGGTCAGGCCACGGCGGGCACCCGTTCGGCCACCGCAGCAGGTCGCGATGCGCGTCGGTGGCGACTACACCCTGTGATGACCAGTCAACGATCGACGGGGCGACGCATGTCCGCATCATCTCGGCGGTTCCCGGGCGCCCGATCGCGGCGCCGGGGCCACCCTCCGCTCTGGATGGTGCTCGTGATCGTCGGCCTGCTCGCGAGCGCCTGCGGGACCCGCGTCGACCCCCAGGTGTTCGCGCAGCTCACCGAAGGTGGCGGCGGCGAGGGCGGCGGCGCGGCCGTGGCGGCCGGCGGCTCCGTCGGTGGTGACACCGGTGGTACGGGCGGCGCCGGCGGCGGTGCGGTGGCTGCCGGCGATGGCGCCACGGCGACCCCGCCGGACGTCGGCACGGGCGGTGCCGCGCAGACCGAGACCGGCGGACCCGCGTCAGGCGGCTCCGGCGGATCAGGCCGGTGGCAGTGGCGGCTCCGGTGGTACGGGCGGCGCCGGTGGCGGTGCCGGTTCCGGCGGCGGGACCCAGGCCAACGGCGCGAGCGACGTGGGTGTGACCGCGGACCAGATCCTCGTCGGCAACATCACCACGAAGGGCGGCCCGCTGGGCCCCAACATGTTCACGCCCATGGTGCAGGGCGCGAAGGCGTACTTCGCGCAGCTCAACGCCCGCGGGGGCATCAACGGCCGGCAGGTCAAGCTCGTCACCTGCGACGACAAGGCCGACCCCGACCGCGACCAGCAGTGCGCCCACGACCTCATCGAGAACCAGAAGGTCTTCGCGTTGGTCGCCAACGCGACGCGCGCCTACTCGGCCGCCAAGTACGTCAGCGACAAGGGCGTGCCGGACGTGGGCGGCCAGCCCGTCGGCAACGAGTACTTCACCTACCCCAGCCTGTTCTCCGTGCGCGGCGCCGAGTACCCGCGCAACGGCAAGGTCGGCTACAAGGGCAAGCTCTACAACGGCACCGCGATCTTCCGCTACTTCGCGAAGAACCTCGGCATCAAGAAGGCTGCGGTCTTCTACTACAACATCCCGGTGTCGAAGGCCTACGGCCTCTACCAGGCGGAGGGGCTGCGCAAGGAGGGCTACCAGGTCACCGAGTACGAGGTGAACCCCGCGCTGCCCTCGTTCGACAGCTACGTCGCCGACATGCAGTCGAAGGGCGTCGAGGCCGTCTTCGACGCCATGGACCTGACCGGGAACCAGAACCTGTGCAAGTCCATGCAGCGCAACGACTTCTCGGTCAAGGCGAAGGTCGGGATCGTGTCGTCGTGGTCGCGGCGGGTGAAGGACCAGTTCACCGACATCTGCAAGCAGAGCATGTACGTGTGGGGTGAGACGATCCCCTACAACCAGAACACCAAAGAGGTGCAACGGTTCCGTCAGGCCATGCACGACGTGTACCAGGGGCAGCTCGACACCACGCTCCACGAGTGGCATCTCGAGGGATGGCTCGCCGCGAAGATGTTCACCGACGCCGTGCAGCGGCTCGGCGCCAACGTGACCCGCAAGGGCGTCGTGGACTGGCTCAACACCTTCACGCCCGACCACGGCTATGGAGGTGGCGGCCTCATCGTCCCGCAGGCGTGGACGTCGATCGACTACGACAACGTCACGACCGTCCACGAGTGCATCGCCGTGGGCAAGTGGGACATGAACAAGCAGGACTTCTTCGCGGTCCCGCAGGGCTACCCCGTCTGCTACGACGACCCGCTCATCGCCTGGGACCCCGCGAGCTGACGCCGCGCGAGCTGCCCGCCGGCCGACCGCACCACCCGACCGACCGACAGGACGCCGGATGTCGACCGACCGCGCCCCCGCCCCCGCCCCCGACCACGGTGGCCTCCTCGCCGCCCGTGCCCTGGCCGATGCGGGGGTCGAGGTGGTCTTCGCCGTCCCCGGTGGGCACGTGCTGCACCTGCTCGACGGCTGCCGCGAGGTAGGCATCCGGGTCGTCGACACCCGTCACGAGGGGGCTGCTGCGCTCGCCGCCGAGGGCTACGCGCTGGCCACGGGGCGCCCGGGGGTCGCGGTCGTCACCGCAGGTCCCGGCTTCGCGAACTCCCTCATCGGCCTGCTCGATGCCGGCGTGTGGTGCGTCCCGCTGGTGCTGATCGGCGGCCGAACCGGCCGCGACAAGGAGGGCCGGGGCGCGGTCATGGACGTGGACCAGGCGGCCGTCGCGGCACCCGTCGCCAAGCACACCGTCCGCTGCACCCACCCCGGCCGGATCCCGCACGCCGTCGGCGAGGCGCTGCATCACGCGCGTGCCGGCGCCCCGGGGCCGGTCTACCTCGAGATCCCCATGGACGTGTACGCCGCGGAGGTCGACCCGTCCACAGTCGAGAACGGCGGCTTCCCGTCCGAGCCACCACGGCCGGCCGGGGCCCCGAGCGCGATCGAGGAGGCGCGGGCCCTGATCGACGGTGCCGAGCGGCCGGTCCTCCTCGCCGGAACCGGGGCGCACTTCTCCCGCGCCGGAGCGGCACTGGCCGACGCGGCCGAGGCTCTCGGCGTGCCCGTGGTGACCGCAAGCGCGGCGCGGGGCGTGCTCAGCGACGACCATCCCTGGTGCCTCGGCAGCATCGTCCACGCCGGCGGGGCGCTGCTGCTCGCCAACGTCGTCGTGGTGCTCGGCAGCGCCTTCAACGCGAACCTCGCGTTCGGCCGTTCACCGCTGTTCTCGGATGCTCAGCAGGTGATCCAGGTCGATCTGCGCCCGGAGGCGATCGGCGGCAACCGACGCCCCGAGGTCGCCATCGCCGGCAACGTCACCGAGGTCCTGCAGGCACTGGCCCTCGACGCCGGAGGCCCCACCGACGACCGTGTGTCCTGGCGGGACCAGGCGGTCGAGATCGCCGGCCACCTGCGTGCCACCTGGGACGAGCAGATCGCCGGCTACGACGGGCCGGGCGTCCACACCGGCGCGGCCGCCCGGACCCTCATGGACGTGGCCCGGCAGCACGCCGGCGACGACCTCACCGTGGTGGTCGACGGCGGTGACGCGCTCGCCTGGGGGATCGCCTACGCCCCTGCCAGTGGCCCCGGTCGTCTGCTGACGACCACCACCGCGCTCGGCAGCCTCGGCGTGGGGGTCCCCTTCGCGCTGGCGGCCAAGGCGGCCCGTCCGGACGACCTCGTCGTGCTGCTGACCGGCGACGGCTCCTTCGGACTGGCCGCCATGGAGCTCGACACGGCCGTCCGCCATGACCTCCCGATCGTCTGCGTCGTCTCGAACAACGCCGGGTGGGGGGACGTGTCGCACGAGCAGGACGCCTGGTTCGGACCGGGCCGTCACGTCGCCAGCGAGCTTCGGGCCACCCGCTACGACCAGCTCGCCACGGCGCTCGGGGCGCACGGCGAGCACGTCGAGGACCTCGCCGACCTCGAGCCGGCGCTCACCCGTGCCATCGAGAGCGGCCGGCCCGCCGTCGTGAACGTCACCACGGACCCGGACATCCTGTCCGACCTGCTGCGCAACCTGACCGACCTCGACGTGATGTAGCCGGAGATCTCATGCTCGTTCGTCGCCTGCTCGCTCCCCTCGCCGTGGCGGCGTGTGCCCTCGCCGTGGGCGTGGCCACGCCGGCGGCGGCCTCGCTACCCGGCGCCACGGCGCGCCCCGACTCGGCCGGCCGGTACCCGCCGGCGGGCTCGGCTGACGGGTGGCCGCAGGGCATGCGGGCCCCGGAGGAATCGTCGGTCCGGCCGTGCCCGGACTGGCCCATGTACGGCCGCACCCCCGTGCGCACCTTCGCGACCGACTGCCCCTCCCCCATCGACCGCACGAGCGTCGCCCGCCTCGTGCCGGCGTGGTTCCTCAAGACCAGCGCGAACGTGACCGCGTCGCCGACGGTCGTGGACGGGACCGTGTACGTGGGCGACTGGTCGGGCACCATGTACGCCGTCGACGCGGCGACTGGCACGCTTCGCTGGTCGGTTCGGACCCCGCCCGCCCCGACGGCTGCGTTCGGACCGATCGTCTCGTCGGCGGCGGTGGCCGACGTGGATGTCGACGGCGTCACCCGGCGGCTGGTCGTCTTCGGGTCGGGCCCGCGGGTCGTCGCGCTCGACGCCCGTGACGGCAGCACGGTGTGGATGGCGTCGCTCGGCACCGGCGCGCCCGACGATCCCACCGAGGTCGAGTCGTCCCCGGTGATCTGGGACGGCGTGGTCTACGTCGGCAAGGACGTCCACGACCACCTGTCGACCGCCGGCGACCCCCCGCGTGGCGGCCTGGTGGCGCTCGACGCCGCCACCGGCGAGCAGCGCTGGTTCTTCGACCCGATGCAGGGCGGGCCGGCGGGCTGCGACTCGGTGTGGTCCTCGCCCACGCTCGACCCGTGGCGCCACCAGGTCTACGTCGCCACCGGCAACTGCCCGGCCGACGTGGCGTGGACCCCGTACGTCGAGGCCGTGACGGCCGTGGACCTCGACACCGGCGCCCCGCGGTGGTCCTTCCAGCCGCACGGGCCGAACCGGGACGACAACGACTTCGGCGCGACGCCGAACCTGTTCACCCTGCCCGACGGCACGCCGGTGCTCGGCGCCGGCAACAAGGACGCGACCTACTACGCGCTCGACCCGGCTGACGGTGACCTGCGCTGGTCGACCCGGGTGGCCGAGCCCGGCAACGTCCAGCAGGACTTCGCCATCGGTGGCTTCATCGGTTCCCCCGCCGCCTGGAACGGCGACGTGTTCGGCACGACGGCCCTCGGCGGCCCCGGCTACATGCACGGCATCGACGGGACGACCGGCACGCAGACCTGGCAGGGCGTCGCCGGCCCGAGCTACGGCGCATCCGCCGCGGTCAACGGTCTGGTGTTCGCGGCGGCGCTCGACGGGCAGTTGCGCGCGTTCGACACCGACACGGGACTGGTTCGCTGGCAGGCACCGCTGACCGGGCCCGCCTCCTCCGGCCCGGCGATCGTCGGTGACCACCTCTTCGTGGGTGCGGGCACCTCGTCGTCGGATGCGTGCGCGAAGGACACACCCGTCGTCTCGCCGGCCTGCCAGGCGGCGCTGGGCTCGGTGCTCGGGACGGCCGGCGGCCTCCACGCCTTCGTCCTGGCCGACCCCCTCCCCTGACCCACCCGGCGCACGAGTGCGTTCGCGCACGCTGACGTACCCCGGCGCACTAGTGCGTTCGCGCACGCTGACGCACCCCGGCGCACTAGTGCGTTCGCGCACGCTGACGTACGCCGATGCACGAGTGCGCTGCGGGGCCCCGGGGTCGGGGCCCCGGGGTCGGGGGTCCGGGGTCAGGGGTCAGGGGGCGGCGAGCTCGTCCAGCGTGGCCTGCATCGTCCGGGTCACGTGGGCGTAGGCCCGACCGAGCTGACCGTCGAACTCCTCCGCGACGTTGATCGGTTCGAGCAGCCGGATCCGGATCTTCGCCGGAAGGGGCAGATGCGGGAGGAACCCGCCCACGTCGACACCCCAGGGCGCGACGAGCGACACCGGAAGGGTCTTGAGGTTCAGCAGGCGGTCCAGGCGGAGCGCGCGGGCCACCCGCCGGCCGTCGGTGAGCGGCAGGTAGGTGTGGTGCCCGCCGTGCGCGACGACGGGCACGATCGGCACGCCGGAGTCGCGAGCCAGCTCGAGGAACCCGGTCCGGCCGTGGAGCTGCACCTGGTTGCGCTCGGCGAAGGGGCGGTGGAGCTCCCGTTCGCCGCCGGGGTACACGATCAGGCTGCCGCCGTGCTCCAGGATGGCGTTGGCCGCGCCACGCGAGGCCGTGACCACGCCGAAGCGCGTCAGGAGGTCGTTGACCACCGGCACCTGCATGAGCAGCTCGTGCGCCAGCCAGTACAGCGGGCGATCGATCCCGAAGTGGTCGAGGAAGGACAGGATGAACACGGCCGAGTCCGGTGATCCCGCCCCGCCCGAGTGGTTTCCGACGAAGATGACCGGCCCGTCCGGCACGTTGTCCCAGCCGGCGACGTTGGCACGGAAGTAGTGATGGACGAGCCACGACAGCAGCGGCAGCAGCGGCTTGACGTGCCCGAGGTCGCGAGCCTCGAGGTGGTGCTCGAGGTCGAGGTCCGTCATGAGGCCGCCTCCAGCGGCGGCTCGATGACCCCGATCCGCTCGAGCGCCGGAGGAACGAGCCACGGGCGTCGGTAGAGCCAGTCGTGATCGACCGTGCCGATGCCGTCGGGCTCGCGGATGAGCGTGAACGACCCGCCGATGCGCTCGGCGAACCGGCGCCCCTCGTCGCGCTCGATCAGCGTGTCGCGCTCGGCCCACAGCAGATGGGAGGGGAAGGACTGCTGGGCGACGGCGCGGATCTCCTCGTCGTGGAGCACGCGGAACGCCCACCAGCCGGCGCGCGCCACGGCCGCGGGCCGGCGTCCGGCGTTCCAGAGGAAGTCCGTCGTCGCCCGGACGGTCGCGAGCCGGTAGACGTACCGGCCCGGGATCGCCTTGCGGGCCAGCTCCCAGCGCTGGCTCAGGCCGACGGAGTCCGCGAGGACGAGGTTCTTGATGCGGTGCGGCTGCCGGGCGGCGATGCCCAGTGCCAGCCCCCCACCGAAGGAGTGACCGAGCCAGCTCGCCTGCGACACACCGAGGTCGTCGAGCGTCGCCAGCACCCCCGCCATGACGTGGTAGGGCTCCCACCGGCCCGGTGAGCGAACCCAGTTCGGCACGATCACGCGCGCGTACCGGGCCAGCTCGTCCACCGTGCGGGCGTAGGAGTGGGCCGTGAGCGCGAAGCCCGGCAGGAGCACGAGCGGTGGCCCCTCGCCGCGCACGAGCGCTGGGAGGGGGTCGGCCGCCGGCAGTGGGGGGAAACGGTGTCCTGTGCCCGTTCCTGCGGGTGCGCCAACCGGACGTGTGGTCACGATGGCGAGGTCGGCCAGGGAGGGGTGGGTGGATACGGTAGTCACAGTGGCACCTTATGCGCCGATGCAATCTACCCGTAGCACGCGCACTTCCGGACGGACACGGGCGGTCGTCACGCCTCTCCCCGTCGGACGGACGGGAACGACGAGACGCGCCGGCAGGCCCTCCGCCGGTGCCGCGGTTCAGGCGTGCACCCGGCACCAGACCCGGCGCCAGACCTGGAACCCGACCTGGAGCCCGACAGGAGCGACGACATGGCAGTCCTTCCCGACCAGCTGCGGTATCTGGTTGAGGACCACCCCGACGAGGTGGCCTACCGGGTCGTCACCGCCGACGACCTGACGGGCCGGTCCATGACGTTCCGGGAGTGGGACGCGGCCGCCAACCGCCTGGCCCGTGGGCTCATGGCGCTCGGCATCGAGCCGGGTGACCGGGTGGCGCTCGTCACGGACGCCTCGGACGCCCTCCACCACCTGCAGGCCTACACGGGGATCCACAAGGCGGGCGCCGTCACGGTCCCGGTGAACACGAAGATGTCCCGCCCCGAGATGCAGCACGTCGTGGCGCACGCCGAGCCACGGGTCGTCATCGCGAGCCCCCCGCGGGTCGAGGTGGCCCTCCACCTCCGCGAGGCCGTCGGCTCCGTGGAGCACCTCTTCTCCACCGGCGACGGCGACCTCGGCGCGAAGGGGTGGGAGGATCTGCTCGCCACCGACGACAGCGACGTCCAGGCGCCGATCGGCGGCGACGACCCCGCCGACATCGTCTACACGTCGGGCACCACCGGACGGCCGAAGGGGGTGCTGACCCGCCACCGCAACGCCGGCGTCCTGCCGCTCAGCCCGCCGGAGTGGAACGGGATGCACTGGTTCCACGCGAGCCCGCTGTTCACCTCGGCCGGCCAGTCGTTCATCTACGTGCCGATGCGTCTCGGCATGACCGGCCTGTACATGTCGCGCTTCAGCGCCGCGGCCTTCCTGGACCTCGCCGAGCAGGGCGAGATCCAGATGGCGTTCCTGGTGCCGGCCATGGTCGAGCTCCTGCTCGCCCGGGAGGACATCGAGGAGCGCGACCTGTCCCGTCTGAACCTCGTGTCGGTCGGCAGCGCTCCCCTTGCGCCGGCGTCGCTGCAGCGCCTCGACCAGCTCCTGCCGAACGGGTCGACGCTGAACGCCTTCGCGCTGACGGAGTCGGGGTCCGCCCACATCATCCTGCCCGCCGACGAGGTCGCGAAGCGGCCCGGGTCGGTCGGCCGCGCGATCCCGCCCGTCGAGGTGGCCATCGTCGACGAGGAGGGCGAGCACCTGCCGGCCGGCGAGGTCGGCGAGGTCTGGCTGCGCAACCCCGGACGGGAGCGCGAGTACTTCCGCGACCCGGAGGCGACGGCGGAGACGTGGCAGGACGGCTGGCTCCGGTCGGGTGACCTCGGCTACCTCGATGACGACGGCTTCCTCTACATCGTCGGCCGACGCAAGGACATCATCATCCGGGGCGGACACAACATCCACGCCGTGGACGTGGAGGCGGCGCTGTACGAGCACCCCGGGGTCGCCGAGGCGGCCGTCGTCGGCGTCCCGAACCGGGTGCTCGGCGAGGAGGTCGCGGCCGTGGTCGTGCGGTCGTCGGGCTCCCGGGTCGATGGGGAGGAGCTCATCCGCTGGTGTGAGGACCGGGTCGCGTCCTACGCCGTGCCGCGGAAGGTCGTCTTCCGCGAGACGCTGCCGCGCAACCCCACCGGCAAGATCGTCAAGGACGAACTGCGGGAGTCGCTCGTCGACGGGGACGACACCGACAGCTGAGCCGACGGCGGCGGAGGTCGGCTCAGGTCCCGAAGTAGCCCGTCGCCGCGCCGCCGCCCGAGCTCAGCTCGGCGGGCTCGGCGACGCGGACCACGCGGCCACTGACGATCACGTAGCAGATGTCGGCCACCTTCAGCACCCGGTCGAGGTGCTGCTCGACGAGCACGATCGTGACGCCCTCGTCCCGCATGCTCGTGAGCGGCTGGTAGAGACGGTCCACGATCTGGGGCGCGAGCCCCATGGACAGCTCGTCGAGGAGCAGGGCCCGGGGCTCGGCGATGAACGCCCGTCCGAGCGCCACCATCTGCTGCTCGCCGCCGGACAGGGTCCCGGCCCGTCGGTGCCGGAGCTCACCGAGCTTCGGGAACGCGTCGAGGACGGCCGGGAGCCGCTCGTCGAGGTGCGTGCCGGGGGCCATCTCGAGCCCGAGCCGGAGGTTCTCCTCGACCGTCAGGCTCGCGAACACGGAGCCGCGCTCCGGCACGTGGACGAGGCCGCGGGCGGCGATCTCGTCGGGAGAGCGCCCGTCGATGCGCTCGCCGGCGAAGCGGACGCTGCCGGCCTGCAGCGGAAGCATCCCCGAGACGGCCCGCAGCAGCGTCGTCTTGCCCGCGCCGGACGGACCGAGCAGCGCAACGACCGTGCCCGGTGGCGCAACGAGGTCGACGTCGTGGACCACCTCGATCCGGCCGTACCCGGTCGTGGCGCCTGCGACCTCGAGGAGTGGCTGGACGCTCATGCCGCGTCCTCCCGTCCGAGGTAGGCCGCCTGCACCGAAGGGTCGTCCACGACCGCGTCGGGCGGGCCGGTCGCGATCAGCCGCCCGCGATCCATGACGAGCAGCCGGTCGACGAGGCCGAGGACGAAGCCGACGTCGTGCTCGACGAGCAGCATCCCGATGCCGTCGTCCGCGAGGGACGCCAGCATGCTGGCCAGGTCCTCGACCTCGCTCGGGTCCAGGCCGCTCGCCGGCTCGTCGAGGAGCAGCACCGTCGCGCCGGTGGCGAGTGCGCGGGCAGCCTCGACGCGCCGCAGCACGCCGGTCGGCAGGGAGTCGGCCGGTGCGTCGAGATAGGGCTCGAGGGCGAACCGGGCCGCGGCGCGCGCCACCACGGGCGGATCCTCGAGGCGGTACCCGTCCCGCAGACGCAGCCACCACGGGGTGCGGCCGGCGGTGCCGGCCTGCTCGGCAGCGACGCGCAGGTGGTCACGCACCGTCATCGTCTGGAAGACCTCGAGCCGCTGGAAGGTGCGGCCGAGACCGGCCCGGGCGCGTACCTCGGGCGGCGCCCCGGTGAGGTCCGCGCCGTCGAGGACGACCTGCCCCTCGTCGGGGGCGAGGTAGCCGCTGACGCAGTGGAAGAGCGTCGTCTTGCCGGCGCCGTTCGGTCCGATGAGCCCGACGATCTCGCCCCGGCTCACGTCGAGGTCCACGCCGCCGACGGCCGTGACGCCACCGAAGGTCTTGACGATCCCGCGCACGCTCAGGTCGGTCATGAGCCGCCTCCCTGGGTGCGTCCGCGGCCGAGCAGGTCGAGTGCGATCCGGCTCGGACGCAGGGAGGGGCTGGGGTGGCTGGCGGGTGCCGGTGGGAGGTCCACGAACCGGCGGGTCGCGGCGACGATCCCGCCGGGCAGCCGCCCGATCACGAGGGCGCCGATGCCGATGAGCAGCGTGGTCACGCCCGTGTCGCCGGCCACCTTCGAGAGCACGGTCAGGGCGAACGCGGCCAGCAGCGCCCCGTGGATGCTCGAGGCACCGGCGACGACGACGGCAGCGAACCAGATGAGGCTGTCGAAGGTCCGGAAGGTCGTGCGGGAGAAGGTCTCGGCGGACTGGGCCAGCAGGGAGCCGCCGACGGCCGCCAGCCCGGTCGAGACGACGAAGAGCAGCATCGTGTAGCGGCGCGGACGAACGCCCACGGCACGGGCGCCCATCTCCGCGTCGCGCATGGCCGTCAGGGCGCGACCGATCCGACCGCTGCGCAGCAGCCAGGCGATGACGACGACGGCAGCCAGCACGATGAGCTCGTAGTAGTGGAAGGCCGTGTCGGACGCCAGGGAGAGCCCGAAGAGGCCGGGGCGGTGGATCTCGAGCGTGTCGGACCCGCCGGTGAGCTGGTAGTTCGCGAACACGAAGCGCTCGAGGACGAGTCCCACCGCGAAGGTCGTCAGTCCGAGCAGGAGGCCGCGGCGCCGGAGTGCGGGCAGGCCGACGAGCGCGCCGATGCCGAGGCCGAGGATCCCGGCGACGATCGTCGCGAGGATCACCGGCATCGCCGGCAGCCCGAACATCGAGCCGGCGACGAGCCGGCCGGTGAGGAAGGCGCCCACGCCGGCGAAGGCGGCCTGTCCGAGCGTGATGCGGCCCCCGTAGCCGGTCACGATCACGATCGAGATGAACACGATCGTCAGCGCGATGAAGTCGTGCATCGGACGCATCAGCTGGTCGTCGAGCACGAACGGGGCGACCAGCAGGGCGATGACGATCCCCGTGTCCAGCGCGTAGCGGGCCAGACGGACCTGCATGGAGGTGCCGCGCGTGTCGCGGGCGAGCCCCGGCGTCTCGCTGTCGCCGCTCGGGAAGTTGCGGTGGACGAAGAGCGCCGCGAACAGCGCCACGACCGGCAGGGAAGCGATGACCGGGCGGACCCACTGCTCGACGGCCGCGGCGGTGTGGGCGGCGAAGCCGGCCGACTGCAGCAGGTCGGCGGGATGCAGCGCGCTCGTGTAGCTCATCGCGAGCCCCAGCAGGATGCCGCCGGCGACGGCCAGCCAGAGGCTCTCGAGCCGGGCGATGACCGCCACGGCGAACGTCTCCGCCACGAGCAGGGTGAAGTGGTAGGGGTCGAGACCGAACGTCGCGGGGGCGAACAGGATGCCGGTCAGGCCGGCGAGACCGGCCCCGATCCCCCAGGCGATCGCCGAGACACGGTTCGCGTCCACCGCGGTCAGCTGTGCCAGCTCGCGGTGCTCGACCACGGCGCGCAGCCGCAGGCCCGTGCGGGTGTGCTCGAACAGCCAGTAGATGATGAACGAGACGGCGATGACGACCGCGGCGATGGAGAGCTGATCGACGCTGACGGTGACGCCGCCCGGCAGGTCCAGCGGGCGGGTTCCGAACAGTGCGGGTGGGTCGGTCTTGGTCTCGGGGCCCCAGATCGCGACGGCGAGCCCCACGAGCAGGATGAACACCCCGACCGTCGCGATGAGCTGCTCGGCCGTCCCGGCGCGGCGCGACGACAGCGGCCGGAAGACGGCCCGCTCGAGCGCGAACCCGATGCCCGGTCCGACGACGACGATGCTGATCGCGCCGGCGATGAGGACGGGAATCCCCCACTGGACCTGCTGCCACAGGGTGTAGGCGACGAACATGGCGATGGCACCGTGCCCGAAGTTGAAGACCCCGCTGGCGCGGAAGGTGATGACGAGGCCGAGCCCCGACAGCGCGTAGATCGCGCCGGTGGTGATGCCCGAGACCGTGAGGCTGATGAACAGGCTCGTCGGCAGTGCCAGCCAGAGGGCGAGCAGCACCGCGGCGATCGTCAGCCCGGCGGCGGTCCGGACGCGGGTCGCGCTGTTCATCGCGCGGACGGTGCCGCCGTCGGTTCACAGACCTTGCACGGGACCAGACCGCGCTCCTCGGCCTCCGTGGGCTCGAGGCGCTCGGTGCCGTCACGGTTCACCACGATGGGGCAGTCGGGTGCGTGGAAGCGCTCGCCGTCGGGGACGGCGACGACCTGCCCCGGGGTGCCGCCGTCGTGAGCGGCGTGTCCCTGGCCGTTCACCGGAACGCTTGCCGTGTCGAGGTCGCCGGCGAGCAGGACGGCGTGCAGATCGTCGACCTTGCGCTCGAGCCGCTCCACACGGTCGCCGACCGAGCGCAGATCCTGCCCGGCGACGAGGGCGGCGCCGACGATGATCATCGAGAAGCCACCGAGGCCACCCGAGATCACGTAGGGCAGCTGCTTGGCGACGAGCGCCTGGCCCGACACGCCGATCCAGGCGACGACGAGGACGACCACGCCGATGACGATGAGGAGCCAGGCGAACAACGGCCGGCCCAGGCGACCGATCGCCGCCCGAACGGCGGCGAGATCGACCTCGGATGTCTGATCACTCACGGCTGCCCTCCTTCGGTGACCTGGCGGGCGACCCGCTGCACGGAGCGTCGACTCAGGACGAAGAGGATCGTGGCGAGGCCGGCGAGGATCCCGAAGCCACGGGAGAGGTCGCGAGCAGCGTCACCGGCGAGCAGGACGAAGCCGCCGTGCTGACCGGACGTGTTGCCACCGGCCGCCGGCGCGGCGATCTGTGGCGCCGGGCCGCTCCCGCCGGCCGCTGCGTCCGCGGCCGGCATCGGTGCGCCGGTCCCGGAGGCCGACGAGGGTGGCCCCGCGATGCCCGAGCCGGCGGTCGGGCCGGTCGTGCCGCCCGTCATCCCGCCGGCGCTCGTGGTCGTCGGGTCGAGCCCGAGGTCGAGGCCGAGCTCGGAGCCAGTGCGCATGGTGCTCGAGGCCTCGCCGAGGACGCCGGTGGCGACGTAGGCGCGGTACGCACGGCCCACCTGTGGCAGGTTCGGCCCGTCGAGGGAACGGCGGACGTGCACGAAGAGGCCGAACACGTTGGCGTGTGCGCTGTTCTCGGTCACGCTGCCGTCGGTCCCGAGGACGCGCAGCTGCACGCCCGTGTCCTTCAGACGGTCGGCGAGCTGGGCGTTGAGCTGATCGAGGGCGTCGCTGCCGGCGCTCTGACCGGACACCGTGATGCCCTTGTCGCCGACGAGGACCTCACCACCCGGTCCGCGGATGCCCGCGATGTGGAGGGCCGCACCGACCTCGGGCCCCTTGTCCGTGAGCCGCGAGGTCGTGGTCGCCTCGATCACCGCGATGGTCACCTGCCCGGCCAGCGACACGTTGGTCAGCCGGGAGCGGGCGGTGGCGACGACACCGTTGTCGGTGCGTTGCTGGTCGGTCACCGTGCTGGCGCCGTCCGCGGCTATCAGCTGTGCGACGGGGCCCGTGTCGAGGACGTTGCCGGGCTGCGCCGAGCTGTGCACGTGGTCGGCCTCGGCATGGGCACGGGCGTAGCCGGTCGGCGTCGCCGCATCCGGCTGTGACGGCGTCGTTGCCTCGGCGGTCAGCGGATAGTCCGGCGGGAAGCCGGACGGGCACGGCAGACCGAACTGGCACAGCAGACCAAGGCCGCCCGTCCCCGTCGGCCCGGGGTAGAGGGTCGACCCGCGTGCTTCGGCCGTCCCGGTCGAATCCCAGGACGACGATGCCTGCGGGGTCTGGACGTCGATGAGCGAGTCGACCGGCACGGCCTGCGGATCCGTGTTCACGATCACGTGCACGCCTGCCGCCCCCGCCGTGCCCTGCCAGACGCTGAGGTCGCTGCTACCGGCGGCGGACGCGGCTGCGGCTCCCCCGGCGGCCAGGGACACAGCAGCGAGCAGGACGGCGAGCAGTGCTCGGGCCGCCCAGGGCAGGGTCGAACGAAGATTGGTCCACATCGGCCACCAGCCTAACGGTCCGTGATCGCCGGACCTTCGTTCGTACCCGTCCGGACGGGGCCCGACGGGAGCAGCGGACACGCTCGTCGGACGACACCCATTGACCCGATCGTGCCACTGCGCTGACTCAGCGCGTTCTGGCCGTCACGATCCGGCGTACCGATCGGGGCGGCTCTCCCCACCGGGATCGTTCGTCTCGGCTGGCTGCATGCCGGTCGCCGGTCACGGCTGGTGCGCCGGCCGCCGACGCCGCCCGCCGGACGGGCGTGCCGTCGGGCGCGGCCTGCGCCGCGGCGGGGCGCAGCAGCACGACCGGTCGCTCGTGGTCCGCGTCCGCCGTGGGCCACCAGTCGTCGACGACGGCGTGCACCTGCAGGCCCTCCCGGTCCATGCGCGGGGCGAGCCGAGCGGCGACGGCCCGATCGAGGTAGCCGATGCGCCAGGACGGGCCGCCGGCGGTGTCGAGCCACACCGCGACGGCCCAGGGGTCGATCGGGTGTGTGGGCTCCCGGCGCAGCGTCGCGCGTTGTCCCGCCCTCGGCCGTGAGGCGCCGGGCGGCCGCGCCGCGAACGGGTGACCGCGAACAGGGGTGCGGAAGGGCATGAAGGTGCGTCGGGGGTGTGGGTCGGGCCGCGTCGCGGCGGCCGACGGCTGACGTGACTTCGGGTCGTCTGGCATCGTGTGGTCCGGCATCGGGTCGTCGGGCATCGGGTCGGGAGCGATGGTGCGGTCGGGTTGGTGACGACCGCACGGTGCCACGGGGGTGTGACAGCCGGGCCGCCGCCGGCGCGCCCTCGGCCGTGTCGGGGCGGCCACGCGGCGGACCGGCGCGGCGAGCCACGCGCCGGTCAGGCCCAGCCGGCGGCCCGGGCGGCGGGGCACGTGGGACGACGACCGCACCACTGGCACGCCGGGCCGGCCTGCAGCCGAAGCGCGTGCTCGGGTGGCGGGTCGGTCTGCAAGCGCACCATCGCGCGCACGCCGGCCACCACCCGGTCGGCGGCCGCCAGCAGCAGCGCCGGATCGAGGTCCTCGACCTCCCAGGCGCCTTCGGCCACGTAGTAGGCGGCCCAGCGGAACGGTGCTACCCGGTACTTCAGCGTGAGCAGGAGCGCGTAGAAGCGCAGCTGGTCACGCTCACGTCGCGGCGCCCGGCGTCCGGTCTTGAAGTCGACGAGCAGCATCCGGCACACGTCGCGCCGGACCCGTCCGAGCGTCAGGTCCGGCGTGCCTGCCATCACCACCCGGCCCTCGGCGAGGGTGACACGCACGGGATGCTCGAGCCGGGGCTGCATGCTCGAGGGCAGGACCGGCCAGGTGTCACGCACGTCGGTCACGAGCTGCTCCGCGTCGTGGCGCAGCCGGGTCGCGTCCACGGCGTCGAGGCGGTTGCAGTAGTCGGCCAGGCTGCCGGTGTCGCTCGCGATCTCCTCCCAGACGCGGGCGACGACCGTGGCCGGCGACGGGCTCCGATCGGTCTTCCAGTCGACCTCGACCGCCCGGTGGGCGAGCTTCCCCAGGGCGCTCGCCGCCGTCCACCGGAAGGGCGCGTCCAGATAGTCGAGGTAGCGCCCCTCGCAGACGAGTGCCTCGAGGCCGGCGGCCCCGACGAACACGTCCGCGTCCGGCGGCAGCGTCGCGACCGCCGGCGCGATCCCCCGCTCGAGCCGCTCGAGAAGCGCAGCAGGCAGCGACGGATCGGCGGGCGGGCGCGGCCGCGACCAGGCCAGCAGATCCGTGACGAGATGTTCCTGGGCGGGCGTGGTGACCGTCAGCGGCATGGGCGCGAGGATATTGTGCCGGCAGGAAGGCGCCGGCAACTGGAGGAGCGTCCGTGGATGGTGCAGTCGTCGCCTCGACCTTGCGAGCCCAGATCCCTCATGTGAAGGGCCGCTCCCTGCTCTACGAGCGGCTGCTCGCCGGCCTGGCGGGCGCAGCGGAGCGTGGGTTCGACGGCGGCGTCATCGGGCGTCTGCTGGTCACGGCCGGGCCGGCCGACCGACGGGAGGCACGGTTGCTCCTGCTCGCGGCGCTCCATCACGCCGCGCTGGCCGACCCGTCGCTGCCGCATGCGGCGTGGTACCCGACGGCCCGCCCCGACGACACGACACGCCTGCCGAGCGACGGAGCCCCGGGCGCGCTGGCGCTGGCCTACCTCGTCGAGCACGAGGACCGCGTCGCCGAGTTCATGGCCAACCAGCGCCTGCAGACGAACGAGATCGGACGGTGCGCCGCGCTCCTGCCCGCGTTCCTGCGGGCTGGCAGCTTCGGGCTCCCGCTGCGGATGCTCGAGCTCGGCACCTCCGCCGGGCTCAACCTGCGCTTCGACCGCTACCGCTACCGCTACAGCGGCGGGCCGGACTGGGGGCCGACCGGCGGCCCGACGCTTCCGAGCCGCGCCGAGGGCCGGATCCCCCGCTCGCTCACGCCCCCGACGCTGCAGGTCGCCGACCGTCGCGGGGTGGACCTGCATCCGCTCGATATCCACGACGACGAGGACGTGCGGCTGCTGCACGCGTTCGTCTGGGCCGACGAGCACGATCGTCATGCCTATCTGCACGAGGCCGTCGAGGTGGCCCGCTCCACTCCCGCCACGCTCGACCGGGGAGACCTCGTCACCTGGGCCGCCGAGCACGGCGCGCCGGTGCCGGGCCGTGCCACGGTGCTGTTCCACTCGCAGGTGCGTCACCTGCTGGACGACACGGCGGTGGTCCACCTCGAGGACACCGTCGACGGGCTCCTGCGTCGGGCGAGCCCCGACGCGCCGATCGTGTACGCCGCGTTCGAAGCGCCGCGCGGCGTCCCCGACGACGGCTCGAACTGGCCGGAGCTCACGGTCGCCGTGGCCGACGGCAACGGGCCGCCGTCCTGGTCGACGGTCCTGTCCGCCGACTGGCACGGACGATGGGTCCGCTGGTTCTGAACGTCCCGCCGACGCTGCCTCAGCCGAAGAGGTCGGCCAGCTCACGCAGGTCCGGCTCGGGCAGGAACGGGGACACGAACGTGCCCCCCGCCTCGAGGACGGGCACGCCGCCGACGCCCTGCCCGCGCAGGGCGGCCATCCGTTGCCGCAGGGACGGCAGCCGGAGCGGATCGTCGAGCGCCGCCCGGACCGCCTCGGGGTCCAGGCCGACGTCGGCAGCGATGTCGCAGAGGACCGCCGTCGCCCCGATGTCGCGCTGGTCCTGCCAGTAGGCGCGGTAGCAGGCCTCACGGAAGTCGGCACCCAGGGCGGCGTCGTCGGCCAGCTCACCGGCCAGGTGCGCGGGGGCCGTCGGGGGCTGGCGGGTTGGCCGGCGCAGGACGATGCCCTCGTCGCGGGCCTCCTCGGCGTAGCGGTCGAGCTCCTCGAGCAGCGGCAGGCTCGGAGGGATGGCGACGCTCAGGCCGAGGATCTCCACTCCCGTGAAGGACACCGGCAGTCCCTGGTCCGCAAGCCGCTGGAGCCGGTGGACGGCCACGGCCGAGGCCGGCGAGGTGTAGTCGTGGTAGCAGACGAGCATGCGGGCGAGCGTAGGCCCTCGCCCCGAGGCCGGATAGCCCTTCCCTCCTCGATCGCCGGCGACGACCATGCGATGATCGGCACCGCTGGCGCGACGACAGCCGACGCGACGAGGACAGCCATGACCGACCCGGCCCTACAGGTCGAGGGCATCCGCTACGCCTACGGCGACACGGACGCCGTGGCAGACATCTCCTTCTCCCTCGCCCGTGGCGAGATCCTGGGCTTCCTCGGACCGAACGGGGCCGGGAAGTCGACGACGATCAAGATGCTGACGGGTCAGCTGGACCCGCAGGCCGGGGCGATCACCGTCCTCGGGCACGCGATGCCGGCCGAGCGCGCGCGGATCCAGGGCCGGATCGGGGTGTGCTTCGAGGAGAAGAACCTCTACCTCGCCATGACGGCCAGGGAGAACCTCGTGTTCTTCGGGCGGCTGTTCGGGCTCCGCAGGCTCGACACCGACGGGCTCCTGCGGCGCGTCGGCCTGCACGACCGGCGCGACGATCGCGTCGACAGCTTCTCGAAGGGCATGCGCCAGCGGCTGATGGTCGCGAGGGCGCTCGTCAACGAGCCGGAGGTGCTCTTCCTCGACGAGCCGACCGACGGCCTGGACCCGGTGTCGTCCCGGCGCGATCCGCGCGCTCATCCGTGAGGAGGCGGACCGGGGCGCCGCCGTGGTGCTCACGACCCACGACATGACGGAGGCGGACGGCCTCTCGGACCGTGTGGCGTTCATCAACGCGGGGCGGATCCTGACCGTGGACACCCCCGAGAACCTGAAGCTCGCGCACGGACAGCGCAGCGTCCGCGTGCGGGCGCGGGACGGCGGCGAGGTGCACGAGACGATCATCCCGCTCGACGAGGAGGGGTCGGACGAGCGGATCCGCTCCGCCGTCAACGTCGCCGGCCTGCTGACCATCCACACCGAGGAGGCGACGCTCGAGGACATCTTCGTGGAGCTGGCGGGCCGCCGCCTCGACGCATGAGGGCGGACAGCGTGCGCGACCGTCTCGGCATCATCGGCGCGATCATCCGCAAGGACCTGGTCGTGTTCTCCCGCGACCGGTTCTACGTGATGGTGACCGTGCTCGGCCTGGTCGTGTACGCGGTGGTGTTCTGGCTGCTGCCGAGCACCGTGAACGAGACGATCACCCTCGGGTTCCACGGCGACGGGCTGACGCGCGTGCTCGTCCCGCTCGTGAACGGACAGCAGGAGGGGGTCCGGATCGTCAGCTACCCCTCCACCGGCGACCTGCGGGACGCGGTGTCGGGCGGGCAGGTGGCGGCCGGCCTCGACCTGCCCGCCGGGTTCCTGGCCGACGTCCGCAGCGGCGGGCGCACGTCGGTGTCCGTGTTCGTCGACGCCGACGTACCCGACGAGCTCGAGACGGCGGCCGCCGCCTTCGTGCGCGAGCTGGCGTCGGTGGTCGCCGGCCAGCAGCTGCCCGTGACCATGCCGGACCTGCAGCAGGTCGTTCTCGGACCGGACCGCGCCGGGGCGCAGGTGTCGCTCCAGGAGCGGATGCGTCCCCTGTTCGCGTTCCTGGTGCTGCTCGTCGAGATGCTGGCGCTCGCCACCCTGGTGGCGGCCGAGATCCAGCAACGCACCGTCACGGCCGTGCTGGCCACGCCCGCCCGCCTCTCCGACGTGCTCGCCGCGAAGGCGCTGCTCGGGACGGCGATGGCGTTCACCGAGGCCGTGCTGCTGCTCGCGGCGACGCGGTCCTTCGGTGCGGGCTGGCCGCTGCTGCTCGTCTCCGTGCTGCTCGGGGCGCTGCTCGTGACCGGCTTCGGGCTGATCGCCGGCTCGACGGGCCGGGACTTCATCGGCATCGTGTTCTGGAGCATGATCTTCCTCGTGCCGCTCGGGATCCCCGCGGTCGCGATCCTGTTCCCCGGCAGCGCGGCGACCTGGGTCCGGGTGCTGCCGAGCTACGGGCTCGTCCAGTCGATCGTCGGCTCGACCGCCTACGGCGAAGGGCTCGGCAGCGCAGCCGGCGACCTCGCGGTCCTGGCGCTCTGGTGTGTGGTGGCGTTCGGGGCCGGGCTCGCCATGCTCCGCAGGAAGGTGGCGACGCTGTGAGCCTCACCAACGCCTGGACCGTGCTGCGCAAGGATCTGCAGATGGGGCCGCGCTCGCCCCTCCTGCTGTGGGCCGTGCTCCTCCCGGTCGTGATCACCGTGGTGGTCCGTGGCATCTTCGGCAGCCTCTTCGCGCCCGAGCCGCGGCTGGGCATCGTGGACGAGGGCGGATCGGCCGTCGCCGAGGCGGCGCACGACCTCGACGGGATCCGGGTCGTCGACGTGTCGTCCGAGGACCGGCTCCGGGCGATGGTGCGCGGCAACGACCTCGACGCCGGGCTCGTCCTCCCCCGCGGCTTCGACGCCGCCGTGCGCGCGGGTGAGCAGCCGCCGCTGCAGCTGGTCGTCGGCGGCGAGTCGCTGGCCTCGAACCGCATCGTGCTGGCGGTCACGACCCTCGACCTGGTACGCAGCGTCGCCGGTGGCCCCTCCCCCGTCGACGTGCGGATCATCGCGCTCGGCGAGGCGTCCCTCGACGTCACCACACGCATGCTGCCCATCCTCGTGACGATCGCGGTGGCGATCGCCGGTGCGATGGTGCCCGCGGCCAGCCTCGTCGAGGAGAAGGAGCGGCAGACGCTGCAGGCCGTGCTGGTGACGCCCCTCTCGATGAGCGAGGTGCTGCTCGCGAAAGGCGTGCTGGGCGTCGTCCTGGCGATCGTGACGGGGCTCATGACGCTGGCGCTCAACGGCGGCTTCGGGCAGGCGCCCGTCGCCCTGCTCGCCGGGATCGTCGTGGGAGCGGTGATGATGGCCGAGATCGGCCTCATGCTCGGCGCCTGGGCGAAGGACACGAACACGCTGTTCACGGCCTGGAAGGGCGGCGGGATCCTGCTGTTCTATCCCGCGATCTTCGCGCTGGTGCCGTCGCTGCCCGACTGGCTCGCCCGGATCGGACCGACCTACTACTTCCTGCACCCCATCTACCGTGTCGCGGTCGAGGGAGCCGGGCTCGGTGAGGTCTGGACCGAGCTGGTCATCGGCGCGGGGATCTGCGTGGCGCTGGCACCGTTGGTCCCGCTCGTCGGGCGCTGGCTCGAGCGGCGCCTGGGCGGCGGGCAGCCGGGCAGCCGGCGCCGGCGTGCGTCCGTCGCCGCGTCGGCGTGATGGCTCGCGGGCCCCGCTCGAAGTGCGTTCGAGCACGCACGCGTACTCCGCGGCACTAGTGCGCGGCTGGGTGTGACGCGCGCGCCCCGCTCGAAGTGCGTTCGAGCACGCACACGTGCTCGAACGCACTAGTGCGCGGTCTCGAGGTCGGGGTTGGGACGGAAGGCGACCTTGATCGCCCCGGCGCGCGGCCCGGCGTCGGCGGTGGTGAGCGCCTCGGCGTACTCGCTCAGCAGGAACCGGTGGGTCACGAACCCGTCCGCGGGGAAGGAGGCGTCGGCCAGCCACTCGACCATCTGCGCGACGGTCCGTCGGCCGTCGATGGCAGCCTCGTGTCCGTAGTCGAAGGCGCCGACGAGGGTGATCTCACGGAACCAGACGAGCGAGAAGTCGACGGGCTGCCGCGCGGCGGTGCCGACGAGCACGAGCGTCCCGCGTCCCCGCAGCAGCCGCAACGCCAGGTCGAGGGTGGCGGAGGTCCCGACGCAGTCGTAGACCACGTCCACACCGTGGTCGAGGATCGGCAGGCGGCCGACCGTGGGCATGATGCGGCGGCTACCGGTCACCTCGGCCATGGCGTCGAGGACGTCTTCGGCGGGCTGGAGCACCGTGCGGTCGGCACCGGCCCGCTGGGCCTGTGCGGCCCCGAAGGCGTCGACGCCCACCATGGTGACGTCGAGGTCGGGGTGCAGCCGGCGCAGGGACGCGGTCAGCAGGAGACCGATCGACCCGGGACCGATGACGACGGCGCGCTCGCCCGCACCGTGCCAGCGCAGCGCGGCGTGCAGCGCCACCGCGCCGGGCTCCGCCAGGACGGCCCGACGGTCGTCGAGCGCCCCGACCGGCACGCACTGGCTCTCGTGCGCGGTCAGGCGCTCGCCCCAGCCCCCACCGACGAGCTCGTTGAAGCCCTGCCCCGGGCCGGCGCAGGCGGTGCCGGCGAGGTCGACCCGCTCGCACAGGTGGATGGTGCCGGCGGCGCATGCCCGGCAGGGCGGATCGAGCCCCTTCTGCGGGCAGCCGAGGACGGGCTCGACGACGACCCGGTCGCCCTCCGAGAGCCGCCGGACGCCGGTGCCGACGCGCTCGACCACCCCGACGACCTCGTGTCCCGGGATCGTGCGCGCCGCCGGGTAGAAGGCAGACAGCTGCAGCGACAAGCGGCCGTGCAGCAGCTTCATGTCGCTGCCACACACGCCGGCCAGCGTGGGTCGGATCACGACCCAGCCGTCGGCGCTTGGCAGCAGCGGCTCCGGCGCGTCCTCACGGAACGTCAGGACGCCACCGGCCCGCCACCCGGCGTCGCGACGCAGGCGGGCGGCGACCGTCGTCCAGGCGTAGCGGGCGACCGAGAGGTCCGCGACCAGCGCCCGCATGTCAGACCTCCTCGCTCACGGCGGCGTCGACGCGCCGGGCCAGCCCCGCGACCAGGTCGTCGACGATCCGCTGGGTCACCGCCGTCGCCCCGGGGACCCGGGGGCGGAGCTGCACCTCCCAGGTCACACGCGTGCCGCCGTCCGGGTCGTCGTCGAGCGTCACGAAGCCGTGGGTGAAGCGGACCCCGAAGCCTTCGACGACGCGGTACTCGAGGCGGTGTGGCGCCTCCACCACGACGATGTCCTCGGTGACGGCCATCCCGCCCGGCCCTGACGACAGGCGCCGGCGCTGCCCGAGAAGGCCCCCGTCCACACCGGACTCGAGCACCGCCGTCCGCCGGTACGGCGACCAGGCGGCCATCCCCTCCACGTCCGCGAGCGCGTCCCACACGACCTCGGGCGGCACGCGGACGGTGGTCGACGCCGACACGTGCTGGATCGGTGGCGACTTCGGCGCGAACCCGAGCTCGATCTCGTTGATCCGCAACGGCAGGCGCGGCAGGTCCCGCACGTAGAGCAGCTCGATCGAGAAGCCGAGCTCGTCGTCGACGTACACGACCTCCCACAGGCCCGCGACGCTGAGCTTGTTCCAGTTGGGGCGGAGCCCGCCCGACTGGCAGCGCCGGATCATCGCGTCCAGCGCGCTGCGGTCCCGGAAGCCGAACGCGATGTTGAGCAGCCCCTGGTCGCTGATGCGGTAGTCCGCCGGCCACGGGGCGCCGCGGGGGTCGTCGTACTCGACGACCTCGATCAGCACGTCCCCGGCCCAGGCGCAGAACGAGCGCCGGCTCGCCCCCGCGAGGCCCCAGAGCGCCTCGTGCTCCGGTCGGTGCAGAACCACGTCGGTGGCCTCCGGGAGGCCGAGCACGTCGATCCAGGTGTGCCTGGCCCGGGCCAGGTCCGGCACCGAAAGCGTCACGAACCGGGTGACGACCGGCACGTGCGGGCGGGGACGCGCCCGCCGGTCGGGTCCTCGCGGGTCGTCCTCCAGCAGCTCGAGGAGGATTCCCTCCGGATCGCGGATGGCCACCCGGCGTCGCCCCGGCTCGCCGATCGGGTCGGTCAGCGGCGCGCCGTGGCGGCGGGCCAGGCGATCAAGGGTCGCGTCGAGGTCGGCGACGTGCAGCCCGATGGTGGTGTAGCCGATGTCGCAGGGTCGCCAGTCCTCGGGGAGCGGACGAACGCGCGGCGACGAGAACTCGAAGAGCTCGAGCTGGAAGAAGTCCTGCTGGTCGTTGAGCCACCAGCACACCGACGAGGCGCCCGGCAGGCCCTGCACCTTCGAGGGCAGCAGGCCGGTGAACGTGTAGGTACCGCCGGCGGGCAGGAAGCCGAACACGTCCCGGTACCAGCGGTGGGTGCGCTGCACGTCGGTGACCGAGAGCGCGATCTGGTTGAGCGGGAGCCCGTCCACATGTCCCTCCGGTCGTGTCAGGTGGTCGTGTCGGGTGTCGCGTCAGGTGAGCGAGGCGACGGTGGCGAGGATCCGGTCGACGTTCGGCAGCGCCGCGTCCTCGAGGTGCCGGGCGTAGGGGATCACGTCCTCGAGCGCCACGCGGGCGAAGCGTGCCGAGACGCCGCCCTCGGCCAGCACCGCGGCGATCTCGCCGCTGAGGCCGCCGCGGATGTAGTCCTCGTCGACCACGACGACGCGGCCGGCGTCGGCAGCGAGCTCGCAGATCGCGTCACGGTCCAGGGGCGCGACGCTGCGCAGGTCGAGCACGGCCGCCCGGATGTCCTCGGCCGCGAGTCGCTCGGCGGCCTCGAGTGCCCGGTGCACCCCGACCCCCACGCCGATCAGGACCACGTCGCCGCCATCGCGGCGCCGGGCCGCCCGACCGATCGGGGTCGGCTCGATCGGCTCGGGCACGTCGCCTGCCGCGCCGGCGGCGGGAACGTCGAATTGGACGGTGTCACGACGCGCCCCGCCCATCCAGTCCAGCCAGCCGGCAGCGAGGAGCTTGTGCTCGAGGACGACCGCCGGCCGGTCGTCCTCGACGGCCGCGAGCATGAGCCCGGCCGCGTCCGCGGGCGTGGAGGGCACGACCACCGTCAGGCCGGGGATCCCGGCGAGCGCGCCCCACAGGCTCTGCTCGTGCTGACCGCCGTCGCCGTACCCGCCGCCGCAGGTGGCGCGGATGGTCAGGGGGACGCGAACCCGTCCGCCTGAGAACGCGGGGATCTTGGTCGCGGCGTTCAGCACCGCGGACCAGGCGACGGCGAGGAAGTCGACGAGCATGACCTCGACGACGGGCCGCAGGCCACCCATCGCGGCACCGACACCGGCGTAGGTGAAGGCCGCCTCGCTGATCGGCGTGTCCAGGACCCGCTCGGGGCCGAAGCGTGCGAGCAGGTTCCGGCGCAGCAGCCGGACGTCCTCGCCGTAGGTGATCACCCGGTCGTCGGCCGCCATGGCGGCGGCCAGACCCGCGTCGGTGGCCTCGCCGAACCCCATCCAGGTCATGGTGCGCCTCCCCCGGTCCGCTCGAGGGCTCGGGCCACGAGCGCCGCGGTGTCGGCACGCGCCGTCGCGTCGATCCGGTCGGCCACACCGTCGCCGACGAGCCGGCGGGCGCGCGGCAGCGGATCGCCGCGCCGGGTCCCGTAGTGCCAGGCGAGGGTGGCGATCCTCCCGGTCAGCCCCGCCAGGCCGCGGGCGCGCTGGCTGGCCGGGGCGCCGGGCCGTGCCGTGGCGGCCGCCGCCAGCGGGCCGCCGAGCTCGCGGGCCTGCGCGCCGGGCTCGCGGAGCGGCCGCAGCATCGCGTCGTCCATCATGTGACCGCCCGGCCGGTGGCAGTGCGCGAGCAGGAAGCCGGGTCCGCGGCCGGCGCGTGCGCGCGCGACGAGCCTGCCGGCGGCGGCGTGGACCACCTCGACCCGCGAGCCGTCCACCGCCGTGGCCGGCAGGCCGAACCCGCGGGCCCGCTGGACGAGCCGGCCGCCGGTGACCTGCCGCGACAGCGTCGTGATCGACCAGTCGCTGTCCTTGCAGACGAACACGACCGGCAGCCGCCAGGCGACCGCGAGGTTGAGGGACTCGAGCAGCATCCCCTGGTTCATCGCCCCCTCGCCGAAGAAGGCGACGGCCACGGAGCCGGGACGCTGGCGCCGCCCCGCCAGGGCCAGCCCGCAGGCGATGGGGCCAGCCGTGCCGACGATCCCGTCCGAGGCCGCGTAGCGTTCCGGCACGTACAGGTGCATGTGGCCGCCCCACCCGCCGTTGAGACCTTCCTCGGAGCCGAGCACCTCCAGCAGGATCGCCTCACGATCTGCGCCACGACCGACCAGGGCGGGCGTCGGTCGGTGGTCGAGCGCCGTCGCGTCGTCGTCCCGCAGGTGCATGACGACCCCGGCGACGATCCCTTCCTCACCGATGCCGGTGTGCAGCTCCCCGGAGATCAGCCCCTGCTCCCAGAGGCCGACCTGCGCCTGCTCGAAGGCCCGCATGCGCGCCATGAGCGTGTAGGCGCGTACCGCCTCGTCGCGTTCCAGTCCGCGCGCCACCGTGTCCCCACCGGCTCGGCACTGTTGCCTCGACGATAGACCCGCGAGCGGTCACCCGCCGCCCGAACGCCGCCCCTCGACAGATACGTGCGGACCTGTCCCGACGTCAGCGGGACAGCGCCGCACACAAGCGAGACGCCCCGTGACCGGTGAGGTCGCGGGGCGCCGCCGAAGCAGCAGGCACGCCGCAGGCGCGCCGCGCGGTCGGGTCAGTACACCGGGATCGACGGGTCGATCTGACGGGCCCAGGCGTTGATGCCGCCGCGCATGGACTTCGCCTTGAAGCCGGCGCCGCGCAGCAGCTGCGTGGACTCGAGCGAGCGGACGCCCGACTTGCAGTGCACGACGTAGGTCTTGGCGTCGTCGAGGTCCGAGAGCTTCTCGGGCAGCAGGTCCTTCGGGATCAGGACGGCGCCCTCGATCCGGGAGATCTCGTACTCGTGGGGCTCGCGGACATCGAGCAGGACCACGTCCTTGTCGCCCGCGATCTCCTTGTACTCCTGCGGCAGGATCTCGAGCTCTTCCAGGCCGGCGAACTCCTCGACGCGGTCGTGGGCCGGGACGCCGCAGAACTCCTCGTAGTCGATGAGCTCGGTGACCGTCGGGTTGTCGCTGCAGACGGGGCAGTCCGGGTCCTTGTTGACCTTGACGTGCGTCCAGCGCTGCTCGAGCGCGTCGTAGAGCCCGAGGCGGCCGATCATCGGCTCGCCGATGCCGGTGATGAGCTTGATGCCCTCGATCGCCTGCGCGGTGCCGATGAACCCGGCGATCGCCCCGAGCACGCCACCCTCGGCGCAGTTGGGGACCATCCCCGGCGGCGGCGGCTCGGGGAACATGCACCGGTAGCAGGGCCCTTCCTTGGCGTAGAACACGCTGAGCTGACCCTCGAAGCGGAAGATCGACCCGTAGACGTTCGGCTTGCCGAGCAGCACGCACGCGTCGTTCACGAGGTAGCGCGTCGGGAAGTTGTCGGTCCCGTCGATGACGAGGTCGTAGGGCTCGACGATCTCGAGCGCGTTCTCGGACGTGAGGTACGTCTCGTGGGTGACCACGTTCACGTTCGGGTTCACGTCGAGGATCGCCCGCTTGGCGGACTCGACCTTGGACGTCCCGATGCTGGACGTGCGGTGGATGACCTGACGCTGCAGGTTGGTGGCGTCCACCACGTCGTTGTCGACGATGCCCAGCGTGCCGACGCCCGCGGCCGCCAGGTAGAGCGCCAACGGCGACCCGAGGCCACCGGTGCCGACGAGCAGCACCTTCGCGGCCTTCAGACGCTCCTGTCCCTCCATCCGCACGTCCGGGATGATGAGGTGGCGGCTGTAGCGTTCGATCTCGTCGTGTGTGAGCGGCTCTCGCCGGTCGACGACAGGCTTCATGGGACTCTCTCTACACAGTTCGGGAGCAGGCGGGGTCGCCAGTGTCAACGCGTCGGGTCGTCACGCGCTGCCCCGTCAGGTGGAAACAGTGCAAACTGCGCCGGTCGCGTCTCGAGTCGCCGTGGCGCCGGAGCGAAGCGAGCCGCACGGCCTTCATCAGACGTTCATGCCCATCGCGCGGAGCTCCTCACGGACGTAGTCCGCGATCATGTCCGTGTTCCACGGCGGCGAGAACGTGAACTCGACGTTCGACGGACTGCACGCCCGGCAGCGCGCCGAGGACGACCGTGCACTGCTGGTGCAGGATCTCGGTGAGCGGACAGCCCATCGAGGTCAGCGTCATCAGCACGTCGACGTGGTTCTCCTCGGAGACCTTCTCGACCTCGTAGACGAGGCCGAGGTCGACGATGTTGTAGCCGATCTCGGGGTCGATGACGGCCCGCAGGGCGTTGCGGAGGTCCTCCTCCGCCGGCATGCCGTCGTCGTCGAGCTCGAGGTCGGAGAAGGGGCTGTCGTCGTGCGACTGCGCCTCGTCGGACGCCTCGGCCGTCGCCGCCTCGTTCCGGCGGCGCTCGTCCTCGAGCGCGTCGGTGTGTGTGGTGGTGTCGCTCATGGGCGTCTCACTCCTCGTCGTGGGTGACGCGGTGCTCGCTCGCGCCCTCCTGGTAGGTCTCGATGGCGTCCTTGAGCGCCATCCACCCGAGCAGGGCGCACTTGACCCGGACCGGGAACTTCGCGACGCCCTGGAAGGCGATCCCGTCGCCGAGGTCGTCGGGGCGGGTGGGCTCCTCGCCGTGCATCATGTGCCGAAAATCTTCAGCGAGCCCGAGGGCGTCGGTGACCTCGCGGCCCTCGACGGCCACGGTCATGGCGGACGCCGACGACTGGCTGATCGAGCAGCCCTCGCCGTCGAAGACCACGCCGGTCAGCCTGCCGTCGTCCACACGGATGCGCAGATCCATCTCGTCGCCGCAGAGCGGGTTCGAGTGGTGGACGTGCACGTCCTCACCCTCGAGCCCCGGGGCCCGGTTCTTCGGCCTCCGGTAGTGGTCGAGGATGATCTCCTGGTAGAGGTCGTCGAGGCTCACGTGTCGCTCCTGCAAAGCGTTTGCGCGTGCTCCGCGCGGCGTCGGCAGCGTCCGGCCGCAGGGGCCGGGACCGTCGTCAGCGTGCGAAGAAGCGCTTGGCTTCCTCGATCCCGTCGATGAGCGGCGGGATGTCGTCGGTGTCGTTGTAGAGGTAGAGGCTGGCCCGCACGGTGGCCGTGACGCCGAGGCAGCGCATCAGCGGCTTGGCGCAGTGGTGCCCGACGCGGACGGCGACGCCGTACTGGTCGAGCATCGCACCGATGTCGTGGGGGTGGATCCCGTCGAGCGTGAAGGAGATCGCGCCGCCGCGCACCGCCGGGTCCCGCGGTCCGTGGACCGTCAGGCCGTCGACGGTATCGAGGGCGTCGAGGAAGGCGGGCAGCAGGTCGCGCTCGTGCGCGCGGACCTCGTCCATCCCGATGTCGGTGAGGTAGTCGATGGCGCCACCGAGCCCGGCCGCCTCCGCGATGGACGGGGTGCCGGCCTCGAACTTGTGGGGGATCTCGTTCCAGGTCACCGAGTCGGTGGTGACCTCGCGGATCATCTCGCCGCCCGAGAGGAACGGCGGCATGGCGTCGAGCACGTCGGGCTTCGCGAGCAGCGCCCCGATGCCCGTCGGCCCGCACATCTTGTGACCGGTGATCGTGTAGAAGTCGACGTCGAGTGCCGCCACGTCGACCGCCAGGTGCGGGGCGGCCTGCGCCCCGTCGGCGATCACGACGCAGTCGGGGTTCGCGTCCCGGGCCATGCGCGCCAGCCGGGCGACGTTGTTGATCGTGCCGAGCACGTTGCTCACGTGCGCCACGGCCAGGAAGCGCACCTTCCCGTCGTCGAGCAGGCGGGCGGCCTCCTCGAGGTCGAGCTGCCCGTCGGGCGTCAGCGGGATGTGCCGGATCGTGAAGCCGAGGTCCTGCGCCGCGTACAGCCACGGCACGAAGTTCGCGTGGTGCTCCATCTCGGTGGTCAGCACCACGTCGTCCGGCCCGAGGTTTCGGCGCACCCAGCTGTAGGCGACGAGGTTCGCGGCCTCGGTGGCGTTGCGGGTGAAGACCAAGCCCTCGGCGGGCGTGTGGAAGAAGTCGGCGACCTTGCGCCGCGCGCCCTCGTAGAGGTCGGTGGCCTCCTCGGCGAGCTGGTAGACGCCCCGGTGCACGTTCGAGCGGGACTGCTCGTAGTACCGGTCCATGACGTTGATGACGCTCCGCGGCGTCTGGGACGAGGCCGCGGAGTCGAGGTAGACGAGCCGCTTGCCATGGATCTCCCGGGACAGGGTCGGGAAGTCCTTGCGCAGCGTGGCGACGTTGATCGTCATGGAGTCCTCTCGGTCCCTGCTCAGGCGCGCGCGTCCGCGGCCAGGTTCTCGTACCCGGTCTCCTCGAGCTCGTCGGCGAGCTCGGGGCCTCCGGAGGTCACGATCCGCCCGTCGAGCATGACGTGCACCTCGTCGGGCGTGATGTAGCGCAGGATGCGGGTGTAGTGGGTGATGATGAGGGTGCCGAGCTCGGGGCCACGCAGCCGGTTCACGCCCTCGGACACGATCTTGAGCGCGTCGACGTCGAGGCCGGAGTCGGTCTCGTCGAGCACGGCGATCTCGGGCGTGAGCATGGCCATCTGCAGGATCTCGAAGCGCTTCTTCTCGCCGCCCGAGAACCCTTCGTTGATGGAGCGCTGGAGGAAGGCCTGGTCGACCTGCAGGTCGCCCATCTGGGCCTTCAGCTCCTGCATGAACGCGCGGACCGGCAGGTCCTCGCCGCGACGCGCGTTCACGGCGGTGCGCAGGAAGTTGGTCACCGACACGCCGGGCACCTCGACCGGGTACTGCATGGCGAGGAACACGCCGGCGCGGGCGCGCTCGTCGGGCGTCATCGAGATGACGTTGTGGCCCTTGAAGGTGATGGTCCCGCCGGTGACGTGGTAGGCGGGGTGGCCGGCGATCGCGTAGGCGAGCGTCGACTTGCCGGACCCGTTCGGGCCCATCAGCGCGAGGGTCTTGCCCTTGTCGAGGTCGAGGTTCACGCCGGCAAGGATCTCCTTGCCCTCCACCTCGACCGTCAGGTCGCGGATCTCGAGGTCAGCCATCGTGGGGGTCCTTCGTGATGTGGTCGCGGGGTGTGGTCGCGGGGTGTGGTCGCGTGGTGTGGGCTCGCGGGCTGTGGGGGCAGCGAGGGCCCGTGGGGCACGGTCAGTGCTGCGGGGTGGGTGCGTCGTTGCGCTGCTGGTCGACGTCGACGAGCACGGCGTCCCCGTCGACCTGCACGGTGTAGACGGGGACCGCGGTCGTGGCAGGCAGCGACTCGGGGTCGCCGGTCACGAGGTCGAACATCGAGCCGTGCAGGGCGCACTCGATCTGGCAGTCGAAGACGATGCCCTCGGACAGCGAGTACTCCTGGTGCGAGCAGGTGTCGTGGATCGCGTGGACCTGCCCGTCGCACAGGACGAGGGTGACGGGGGTGCCGTCCACCTCGACCTTGAAGGGCATGTCCTCGACGAGGTCGGACAGCGAGGCGACCTTCTCGAACGACATCAGGCATCCTCCCCGGCGGGGCGGACCTCGCCGACGCCGAAGCGGTCGAGGTCCGCGGCTTCGATCTCGTGCTCGATGTGGGCCATCGCCCGGTCGCGCACGCCCGGGGCCTCGAGGCGGTCGAGGACCTCGCGGAAGAACCCGTAGACGATGAGGCGCACGGCCTGCTCGCGCGGGATGCCGCGGGCCTCGAGGTAGAACAGCTGCCGGGCGTCGAGCTGGCCGGTGGCGGAGCCGTGGCCGGCCTTCACGTCGGCGCAGAAGATCTCGAGGAACGGCGTCGAGTCGGCACGGGCGCCGTCGGTCAGGATGAGCGTGCGGTTGGTCTCGTTCGTGTCGGTGCCCACTGCGTCGTGGCCGACCCACACGTTGCCGCGGAACACGGTGCGCGACGAGCCCTGCAGCGCGCCCTTGTAGAGCACGTCGGAGGACGCGCGCGGGGAGATGTGGCGGATGTAGGGCTGCAGGTCGAAGTGCTGCCCGTCGTCGGCGAAGTAGATGCCGAGCGGGAAGCAGGACGCGCCCTCCCCCACGAGGTCGACCTCGGGGCGGAGCCGGACGGTCGCACCGCCGATGTTCACCGCGAGGTGCCGGTAGGTCCCGTCGCGCTGGACGGCGGCCTTCTGCAGCGAGAAGTGGGCGACGTTGCCGTCCCACTCCTGCAGGGAGACCAGGTCGAGGGCGGCGGCATCCCCGACGACGGCCTCGACGACCTCGTCGACGAGCACGTGACCATCCGCGGCCGTGCCCGTGTGCTGGACGTAGACGGTGGCCTTCGCATGGTGGCCGAGGACGACGAGCACCCGCGGCAGGTGGGCGCCGGGCCGCGTGACGTGGACCTGTACGCCGATGGGTCCCTCGACCTCGACCTCGGGGGGCACGTAGACGAAGGCGCCGGCGGTCCAGGCCGCGTCGTTCACGGTGATGGTGCGGTCCTCGTCCGCGCCGGTGCCGTCACGAGCGACGGTGGTGAGGCTGCCGAGGTGCTCCTCGACGAGCTCGCGGTGGGACGCGGCGGCGTCGGCGAGGTCGGTGACGACCACGCCGGCAGCGTCGAGATCGGCCGGGACGGTGGCGTCGGTGACGGCACCGTCGACGATCGTGATCTCGGCGCTCGGCAGCTCGAGCGTGCTGGCGAGCGAGTCGGGCGCTGCGGCGTCGCCGCCGTCGAGCACGAGCGCCGCGTCGGTGTCGAAGCGCTTGTCGAACGGGGTGGAGCGCCAGTACTCGTCCTTGTGGGAGTCCGGCCAGGCCTGGTCGAGGTAGCGCTTGTACGCGGCCAGGCGGCGGTCGCGCAGCCACGACGGCTCACCGGCCGCTTCGCAGCGGCCGGTCAGCGTCTTCTCGGAGAGTGCGTCGAGTGCTTCCGTCATCCGACCGCGCCCTCCATCTCGAGCGCGATGAGGCGGTTCAGCTCGACCGCGTACTCCATGGGAAGCTCGCGGGCGATCGGCTCGATGAAGCCGCGGACGATCATCGCCATGGCCTCGTCCTCGCCGATGCCGCGGGACTGCATGTAGAACAGCTGGTCGTCGGACACCTTCGAGACCGTCGCCTCGTGCTCGATCGTCGCGTCGTCCTCCTCGACCTCCATGTAGGGGTAGGTGTCGGAGCGCGACTCGGTGTCGAGCATGAGCGCGTCGCACTTGACGGCAGCGCGGGCGTGGTGGGCGCCCTCGTTGACCTGGACGAGCCCGCGGTAGGAGGTGCGGCCGGCACCCTTGGAGACCGACTTCGAGAGGATGTTCGAGGTCGTGTTCGGAGCGGCGTGGACCATCTTCGCGCCGGCGTCCTGGTGCTGGCCGTCGGCCGCGTAGGCGACCGAGAGGACCTCGCCCTTCGCGCCCGGCTCCATGAGCCAGACCGCCGGGTACTTCATCGTGACCTTGGAGCCGATGTTCCCGTCGATCCACTCCATCGTCGCGTCCTTGTAGGCCGCGGCGCGCTTGGTGACGAGGTTGTAGACGTTGTTCGACCAGTTCTGGATCGTCGTGTAGCGGACGCGGGCGCCCTCCTTCACGATGATCTCGACGACGGCCGAGTGCAGCGAGTCCGACGAGTAGATCGGCGCCGTGCAGCCCTCCACGTAGTGGATGTAGCTGCCGGGCTCGGCGATGATCAGCGTCCGCTCGAACTGGCCCATGTTCTGCTTGTTGATGCGGAAGTAGGCCTGCAGCGGGATGTCGACCTTCACGCCTTCGGGCACCCAGATGAACGACCCGCCCGACCAGACGGCGGTGTTCAGCGCCGCGAACTTGTTGTCGTTGGGCGGGATCACCTTGCCGAAGTGCTTGCGGAACAGCTCGGGGTGCTCGCGCAGCGCCGTGTCGGTGTCGAGGAAGATGACCCCCTGCTGCTCGAGGTCCTCCCGGATCTTGTGGTAGACGACCTCGGACTCGTACTGCGCGGCGACGCCGGCGACCAGCCGCTGCTTCTCGGCCTCGGGGATGCCGAGCCTGTCGTAGGTCGACTTGATGTCGTCCGGCAGGTCGTCCCAGGACGCGGCCTGCTTCTCGGTCGCCCGCACGAAGTAGTAGATGTCGTCGAAGTGCACGCCGGACAGGTCCGCGCCCCAGTTCGGCATCGGGCGGCGCATGAACGCGTCGTAGGCGCGCAGCCGGAGCTTGCGCATCCACTCGGGCTCGTCCTTGAGGTCGCTGATCTCGGCGACGAGCTCGCGCGACAGGCCCTTCTGTGACGTGAAGGAGTACTGGTCGTCACGGTCGGCCCAGCCGAACTTGTAGTCGCTGAGCTCCTGGGCGACCTCGGCCTGCTGCTGCTGGGCAGCGGTGGTGGTCTGGCTCACGGTGTGCTCCTGTTGTCCGCTCGTGCTCGGACGGTGGATGCGGTGGGGGATGTGGTTGTCAGGTGGTCGTCGGGTGCGTCGGTCCGGGGCCCGGGGCCGGCCGGGGCGGCGCGGGGCTCCGTGTCGGCGGGGCCGGTGGCCGACCCTGCCGTCGTGTCCCGGCGCGGCGTGACGGTGCAGACACAGGCAGTCGCGCCGTGGGTCAGCGTGTCGCGCCGCGAGATGCTCACGTCGTCGCCGAGCACCTTCGAGAACGCGGCGGCCTCGTAGGCGCACATCTCCGGATGGTGCTTCGCGACGTCGTAGATCGCGCAGTGGTCCTGGGTCAGCCGGAAGCCGGCGCCGTCCTCCTCGACGGTGGCGTCGTAGCCGGCGTCGGACAGCGCCTCGGCGAGCTGATGCAGCCGGTCGTGCAGGTCGGCGGCGGTGACCACGTCACCGAAGGCCTCGGTCTGCCGCTCGAGCCGCCACTTCAGGTAGGACCGGAGCCCTTCGCGGCCGTGCTCGGAGGTGATGAAGTCCATCAGCTCGGACGCCATCGACGCGTAGCGCTGCGGGAACAGTGCCCGCGCCCGCTCGGTGAGGCGGTACCGCGCCACCGGACGGCCCCGACCCTGCGGCACGGTGCGAGCGGTGACGAAGCCGTCCTCGTCGAGGACCGCCAGATGCCGGCGGGTCGCCACCTCGGACACGTCCAGGTGCTGCGCCAGGTCGGCCACCGTCTGCTCGCCCTCGCACCGGAGCCGTTCGACGATCGCGGCCCGCTGCTCGCCGAGCAGGGACACCAGCGACACGGCCTCGTCCCCGGCGGCCGCGCGGGCCTCCGGTGTGCAGGTGTCGGTGTCGCGGTTCGGTGGCACGGATGGTCTTCGGTCGTGGTCGGGGATCATGCGGGGACCGGAGCCTGCAGCCGGATCCTGTAGCCGGCGGCCCGTTCCCGGGTCGTGTTCGGCCGGCCTGGCATCCAGTGGCCCGGCCCGGGCTGGGATCCGGCGGCGAGGACCCGCTACGGTCGGTCGCTGCCGGGGTCCGCACCGGTCCCGTGGGAACGGGCTCGTGGGACCGCCGGCTTTTTTCAACGTTTCTGTTGAAGAAATGGTACGGGGCGAGCCACGGGGGTGCAAGACGGCCCGGCCACGGCCGGACGGCCCGGCGGCGGTGCCTCGGTGGGGCGAGCCGAGGGAGGGCCTTCCCGAGTTCGCCGCCCCGCAGAAACCGTCGCAAACGGCGGTTCTGGGAGGCGAGCGGCCGGGGCGGGCGACGGCAGGCACAAGAACCGTCGCAAACGGCGGTTCTGGGAGGCGAGCGGCCGGGGCCGACCAACGGCAGGCACGGAAACCGTCGGATCACGCCAAGCGGCCGCGTGGGCAGCGAGGCAGCGGGCCGCGTGGGCCGATCGACGGGCCGCGCGGGCGCTAGGTGAAGCGGTTCTCGAGCTGGCGCAGCAGCGAGGCCTTGTGACGCTCGGCGTCCCGGACCTCACGCCGGCGCTCCGGCGACCGTGCCATGACCTCGCCGATGGTGTGCTCGAGGTCGTCGGGGTCGAACGGCTTCGAGACGTAGGCGTCCGCGCCGTGTCGGAAGGCGCTGAGGTAGTCGTCCTCCGACACGCGGGCGGTGAGCATGATCACCGGCAGATCCCGCAGGTGCTCGTCGCGTCGGATGCGGCGCAGCGTCTCGAACCCGTCGAGGTCGGGCATCATCACGTCGAGAACGACGAGGTCGACGCCCTTGACCCGCCCGAGCGTCTCGAGGGCGTCCCTGCCGTTCGCCGACAGGATCACGTCGTGGTCCATCGCGAGGGCCACGTCGAGCAGGTCACGGATGCCCGCATCGTCGTCACAGACGAGGATCCGTGCCACCACCGCTCCTTCCTCGTTGCGCCCGTCGGGGCGATACCTCGTTGCGTCTGTCGGCGACGCGCGATCACCACTTAGCGGGTCGGCACCTTGGGGCCGTGGGTTGAGCCAGCAGACCGGCAGACGAGTCCTGAGTATCGGTCCGAACGGCCCCACCCGCCACCGACCGCCGGGCCAGGGGACGCGACTGACTATCGTCTTCCCGGAGACGCTGCACCGACACGAACGAGAACCGGGACGGGAGCCGACGTGAACGACACACCGCTGGCCGTGAGCCTGCCGCTGACCGGCGTGAACGCACGCGAGGGGATCGAGGTGGTCCGCCGCGCCCAGGACTGGGGCTACACCGCCTGCTGGGCGTCGGAGGTCCAGGGCCCGGACGCCTTCACGCAGCTCGGGGCGCTCGCCGCGACGACGGACCTCGACCTCGGCGTGGCCGTGGTACCCGTGCAGACGCGCTCGCCCATGGTCCTCGGCATGACGGCGATCAGCCTCGCCGAGCTCTCGGGCGGGCGCTTCAGCCTGGGCATCGGCGCGTCGTCGGAGCTCATCGTCGAGCGGTGGGCCGGTCAGCCGTTCGACCGGCCGCTGACCCACGTACGGGAGACCTTCGAGGCGATCCGGCCGTTGCTGCGGGGCGAGCGCGGATCCTACGAGGGGCGGTACGTCGCGATGGAGGGCTACCGCCCCCACGCGACGCCGTCGGAGCCGGTGCCGCTCTACCTCGGCGCCCTGAACCAGAAGTCGCTGCGTATGGTCGGCGAGCTCGGGGCCGACGGCCTGTGCCTCAACCAGATGGGTGCACGGCACGTCCCCATCATGCTCGACCAGGTCCGCGAGGGCGCCGGCGGGACGCTGCCCGACGACTTCGGTGTCGTGGCCCGGCTGTTCTGCATGGTGACCGACGATGTCCCGGGGGCGCGCACGATCGTCAAGCACGTCTTCGCGCCGTACATCGCCACCTCCGTGTACAACCGCTTCTACCGGTGGATGGGCTACGAGGCGGAGGCCGACGCGGTCCTCGAGGCCGGACGCGACCGCGAGCAGATGGCCGCCGCCATCTCGGACGACCTCGTCGACGAGATCTTCTGCCTCGGCACGCCCGGCGCCGTCGCCGAGCGCATCGGCGCCTACGTCGACGCGGGTGTGACCGTGCCGGTCGTCCAGCCGCTCGCCATGGACGCCGAGGGGGCGGCGCAGACGCTCCGCGCCATCGGCAAGGCCTGGTAGCCGCCGATCGGCGGGTTCGTGGCGCCCGGCGTCCTCGGTCCACCCGGCCCCCGGAGCTAGCCGGCTGCCGAGCGGGCACGGCGGGCGGCGCGCCGGGCCTCGCGCAGCGGCTGGGGTGTCCGCGCCTTCGTTGCCTGGCCGAGCACGAGCGCCGCGGCGGTCTCCACGTCGACCCGCCAGCCGGCGTGCACCGCGACCGGCCGCACGCCGGCGCGCGTGCGTAGCCAGCAGCCGACGGTCTCGCCGTCGAGGACGAGCGGGCTCACCGCACCCCGTTCGTCGGCCGGCCACTCCCCCCGCGCCGCCAGCGGCCGGTCGGTGATCCCGACGGTCGGGCAGCGCAGGGCGGCGCCGAGGTGGAGGGCCAGTCCGGCACGGCGCGGATGGTCGCGCCCGGTGGCATCGACGAGGAGCACGCCGGGCGGGGCATCGAGCGCCCGGACGGCGCGTGCCCGCAACGATCCCTCCCGCAGCGCGAGCAGTCCGGGCCGGTACCCGGCGGCCAGCACACCGCGCACGGTCACCGTGGCGGCACGCTGGCCACGCTGCTTGCGGGCGGCGGCCGCCCAGCCCGGATCCCCGGCGATGCCCGGACCCCCGCCCCGGCGGGAGCAGACGTAGCTCGCTCCGACCGACACCGCGGTGTCGGGCTGCCACGGCGTCGGCCTCAGAGCGGCCAGCGCGGCCTGCAGCGCAAGAAGCCTCTGCGGATCACCAGGCCACGGGCCGCCGTGGTCGGCGAAGAGCCCGGACAGCGTGTCGACGGCGGCCATGCCCCCGACCGTAGCGGCCGCGGGACGACGATCAGTCGCGCAACCACCGGGCGGCGCCGAGGTCGCGCAGCTGCTCGGCGAGGTCGGCGGTCACGAGGTGCTCCCAGGCGGCGGCGAAGGCGGCGGCGGCGTGATCGCCGCGGAGCAGCGACAGGGCCTGGAAGGTGAGGTCCCAGCCGAACTCGGCGATGAGGACCTCGACGGTCTCGCGGGTGTCGACGGTGCTCAGCAGGGCACGGGCGACACCCATGACGGAGGTGACTCGCGGTGCGGGGCGGTCCACGGTGCGCCTCGTTGGTCGCTGTCGAGGGGGTTCGTGAGAGCAAACGAGGACCGGGGCCCGCAGTGACGCCAGGGACCACGACCATGAGGCGCGTCTCGAGGTCCGTGCTGTCGGCGCGCACCGCTGCCCCTGCCATCGGCCATGGCCCGTCTGGCCGTCAAGGTGGCCTGCCGGGCTGCCGACACCCAACGTGACGAGGGGCGTTCCGATGGTCCGCCCCATTGGGGAGGTAGGTGTTCATGCATCGGCGGACGGACGCTGGACAGCGCGCGCCACGGCCGCCGTGGGACGGTGTACCCGCCCGGGTCCCGCCGACGGTCGCGGGCACCGCAACGACGCGCACCGGACCGTCGCAGCAGACCGTGGACGCGCGCCGCCGCGAGGTTCTGCGCCGCCTCCTCGACCGGGGCCTGGGGGAAGCCACCCTGCGCCGGTTGCTCCCCGACTGGGACGCGCTCATCGACGACGTGTGCAGCCCGCAGCGACGCGGCGCCTGATCGCCCGGTCGCGCGCCACGCCGTTGTCCCGCCACGGGTTGTTTAGGCTGGCGCCATGCCTGCCAAACCACTGCGCCGTCTGACCGCCCGACTCGCCGAGCGGCTGCCCGGCCCGGCGGTGGAGCGACTGCTCGTCGCCCGGTCGGCCGTGACCTCCCGGCCGAGGATGGGCCTGCCCTCCGCGGACCGGGTGCTCGTCCTCGCGCCGCACCCCGACGACGAGACCCTCCTCTGCGGTGGCACGGCCACCCGACTGGCGCTCGACGGAGCCGTCGTCCGGGTCGTGGTGGCGACCGACGGCCGTGCGAGCCAGGTGGATCTCGCCCCCGCCGAGCTCGGACGCCGCCGGCGCGACGAGACCACCGCGGCCTGCGAGACGCTCGGGCTCGAGCCGCCGATCTTCCACGGCTTCGCCGACGGGTCGCTGCCGGAGCGCGTCCGGGACCTGGCCGACGAGCTCCGCCACCACCTCGACGGGTTCCGGCCGGAACGTCATCATGCTGCCGTGGTTCGGTGACGAGCACCCCGACCATCGCGCCGCCAACCTCGCGCTGCGCGACGCGGTCGGTGCCCACGAGATCGAGATCTGGGGCGGTGAGATCTGGACACCCGCGCCGATCACCCGTCTGGTCGACATCACACCGGTCGTCGGACGCAAGCGTGCCGCGATGGGGCTGCATGCCACCGCCGCTGCGGCGTTCGACCTCGACGCGATGCTGGCGCTCAACCGCTACCGCAGCGTCCACGGCCTGCGCGGCCGCGGATACGCCGAGGGGTTCGTGGCGGGGACGGCGGACACCTACCTCACCTGGATGCGCATCATGGAGGCATCGTGAGCGACCTGGAGCTCCGCGCGGCCGGACCCGACGACACCGACGCCCTCTGCGCGCTGATCGGCCGGGTCTTCCCCGACAACCCGAAGGCCGATCCGGCGGTCCTGCGCTGGCAGTTCTGGGACAACCCCTTTGGACGGGCGGCCTCCTGGGTCATGGCGGACGGCGACCGACTGGTGTGCCACTTCGCGGTGCTGCCCGTCCCGGCCCGCGTCGAAGGGCGCCGCGTGACGGCTGCCAAGCCCGCCGACGCCGCGACCGACCCGGACTACCGCGGACAGGGGCTCATGGGGCGCACCGCCCGGGCCGTGTTCGCCGAGTGCGCCGAGCGGGACATCCCGGTGACCATCTGCCTGCCGAACTTCCGTGCCCGTGGGGCACTGAAGAAGATCGGCATGGCCGAGGTCGCTCCGGTGCGCGCCTACGTCCTCCCCCTCGACGACGCCTGGCTGTCGGACCGCTTCCACCTGCCCCGCGCCGTCGCCGGTGCGGCGCGGCGGACGGTCTTCCACCGCCGCGAGACACCGGGGGGCCGGGCCGTCGACGCCCCACCACAGGGTCTCGACGACCTGTGGGCCGTCACCGCCCGGCACGTGGACAACGGGGTCGTCCACGACGCGGCCTGGTGGCGCTGGCGCTACGTCGACCGGCCGGCCGGCCACTACCGGTTCCACGAGGTGCGGCGCGACGGCCGCCTCGTCGCGGCAGCGGCAACCACGGTCCGCGACGCCTTCGGGGCCCGGTTCGTCCACGTCCTCGACCTGCAGGCCGTGGACGTGGCCGCCGCCCGTGCGGTGATGAGCGCCGCGCTGGCCGATCGCGACGGCGCCGTCGGGGCGGCGACGATCGCGCTGCCGGGCACCCGGATCGCCCGGCTCGCCGGTGCCTGTGGGTTCCGCCGGCTGCCGCGACGGCTCGAGCCGAACGAGCAGATCCTCGGTCTGTTCCGCAACGACCCGGCCGGGGCGGACCTGACCGACCGGGACTGGACGGTCACCTGGACCGATCTGGATCATCTCTGACCGCCGCGTCCCCGCCCGCACCTCCGGTGCCGTCAGCGCGGTCAGCATCGTCGGCCCGGTGGGCGCCCGTCGTGTCCGCGTCGTCGGGGACCGGGCGCACCAGGCGCGCGAGCGCGACGAACACCAGCTCTGCAGCGATCTCGGTCAGCCGGACGACCGCGACGAGGAGCACGGCCGCCGGCCCTCCGATGGCCGGTCCCATGACGAGCGCGGTGACCCCCTCCCGCGGTCCGATCCCGCCGGGCGCGAAGACCGCGAGTCGACCGACGAACTGGCCGAGCGCGTAGGCCCCGGCGCCCCGTGCCAGCAGCGCGGGCAGGTCACCGCCGACCGCGGCGAGCACGATGAGGAACCCGGCGAAGCGCAGCAACGCGTTCAGGGTGTAGAGCGCCGTGAGCCGCCCCGACTCGGCGCGGGTCAGCGTGACCTGGTCGACCTTGCCGACGAGCCGCCGGCCGGTCAGCCGCGCGACCGGCCGCCACGTCACCAGCCGCGCCACGAGCCGCAGGAGCCCCATCGGATGCACGGTCCCCCACGCGAGCAGGGCCGCAGGGACGATCCCGACGGCCGCGAGCCAGCGCACCTGTCCGGCGCCGGGCAGCCACCACGGGATCGTGGCGAGCATCAGCACCCCGTTCAGGGAGAGCTGCCAGGCGATCTCGATGAGGGCGGTGACCCCGCCGGTCGTCAGGGTCAGCCCGTAGCGGCGTCCGAGGACGGCGCGGCCGCCGACCTGGGCGCCGCTCAGCGTGTAGCGGGTCAGCTGGGAGAAGGCCCAGATCCAGACCGCCGTTCGCAGGCGCATCACCGTGCCGGTGACCGCGACCACCTCCCGCCACGTGTACGCGAGCACGCCGTTGGCCACGAGGTTGACCCCCACGGCCCCGATGACGGGCAGCGCGCCCGGTAGGCCCCCGGCCTGCTGCACGTCCGACCACCGGTCGCGCAGGAACACGACCGCCACGACGAGCACGGTGGCGGCCACCGCCCACCAGACGGCACGCCACCACCGCCGCCGGCGGCGCGGGCCGGCAGGGGCGGTGCGGGGCTCGTGGTCGGTGCTCAGCGGCCGGGCCTCCCGGCCCACGCGGAGGTGCGGTCGCGCTGGTGCCAGACGGGCAGACCGAGGTAGCGCAGGGTCGTCGGGAACTCTCCGAGCACCCGCCAGCGGAGCGAGTAGGGGTGGGCGGCCCGATCGAGCTCGTCGTCGTCGAGGTCGCCCGCGACGTAGGCACGCAGCGCTTCCACGAACGACGGCGCGTTGAGGGGCAGGCTCGCGTCGACCACCCGCCCGTCCGCCACCACCCAGAGGTGGTCGAGCTCGGCGCCGCCGACGTCCACGACCCCACGCACCATCGTCACGTTCAGGCCGAGCCGCTCGAGCGCCGACGCCGAGCGGTCCGCCGCGTCACGTGCCTGCGACGGGGAGAAGGGCCATCGGGTGTGCTCGTGCACGAGCGCGCCGCAGAGTCGCGACCGGACGCTCGCCGGGAACCGGCCCGGCGGGAAGCGACGCGCAGGTCGCGCGGCGACGACCGCCCTCACACGCGTGGTGGCCACGGTGGTGTCACCTCCTCGGGCCGACCCTGGCGCCGACGCCGGTGCGTCGCTGGGGAGGCCGCCAGGTCATGTGCCATGCTCACCACCCCCATGATGCCCGACCGCAGAGGTGCAGACGTGCAGGACCCGCGACCACTCGACGGGAAGGTGGCGCTCGTCACGGGCGGATCACGGGGCCTCGGCGCCGCGACGGCACGCCGGCTGGCCGCCTGGGGCGCCCGGGTGATCGTCACCTACCGGACCCGCGCGGACGAGGCGGACGCCGTCGTCGCGGACTGTGCCGCGCTGACGGCCGGTGCACGGGCCGAGCAGCTCGACCTCATCGAGGAGGACAGCGTCCGGGCGCTGTTCGGCCGGCTCGCCGCCCAGGAGGACGGACTCGACATCCTCGTGGCAAATGCCGCCGCGACCGCCTTCAAGCCGCTGCTGGAGCTGAAGCTGCACCAGATCGACAAGACCTTCGCGATCACGGTGCGCCACTTCCTGCTCATGGTGCAGCTGGCCTTCCCGCTCCTCGAGCCGCGCGGCGGCAGGATCGTCGCGGTGTCGGGAGCGGACACCGTCGGCTACATCCCCGGCCACGGACTCCTCGCCGGCGCGAAGGCGTCGATGGAGACCTTCGTCAAATACCTCGCGTGCGAGCTCGGCCCACACGGGGTGACAGCCGTCGGGATCCTGCCGGGCTTCATCGACACGGACTCGATCAAGCTCATGGCCGGCCCCTTCCACCCGAAGCTCGTCGCGGCCGAGACCCAGACCCACCCGCTGCGGGAGGCGGCGACCCCCGACGACGCGAGCGAGGCCGTCGCGCTCGTCTGTCTGCCCGAGGCGCGCTGGCTCAACGGGCAGGTCGTCCAGAACGACGGCGCGGGGATCTTCGCCTACATGGGACGCTTCGGTCAGGCCTGGGCCATGGTGCCGGACGAGGCGGTCATGCCGGACACCTCGGGGTCGCCCATGCTCGGTGACAGCTGATCGGCGACGCGCCTGATACCGTGACCGCCACGCGGTGGGTCCGTCCCGCCGCGGAACACGCTCCGGGCCCTTCCGAATCGCGCCGCACGCGGTCGCACTCGGTCTCCGGTATCGATGTCCGGCCGCGGCCACCCGTTGCCTTCCTCGCTGCGCGTGTTCACCATGCACGCGTCTCGTGCCGCCGTGGCGACCTTCCGGTCGCTGCGTCGCGCCGCGACACGGGTGCTCGCTGCGCAGGACCCTGCCGCGGCGCCCTTCCACGCCCGTCACCGTGACGGGCCATGGAGCACCACGTGACTCACCCCTCATTCGCCGACCTCGGCGTCCCGACCGACCTCGTCGAGCGCCTCGCCGCCGACGGCATCACCGAGGCCTTCCCGATCCAGGCCTCCACCCTTCCCGACGCACTGCGTGGCGCCGACGTGTGCGGCCGTGCCCCCACCGGCTCCGGCAAGACGCTCGCCTTCGCCGTGCCGCTCGCCACGCGCACCGAGCGTGCGCGCTCCCGCCACCCGCGGGCGCTCGTCCTCGTTCCGACCCGCGAGCTCGCCTCGCAGGTTCGTGACACGGTCCAACCGCTCGCCGAGCGCCGCCAGCGTCGCGTCGCGACCTTCTACGGCGGCACGAACATCCGCCGCGACCAGCAGCGTCTGCAGCGCGGCGTCGACATCGCCGTCGCCACGCCCGGCCGGCTCGCCGACCTCGTTCGCCGCGGCGACTGCCACCTCGGCGACGTGTCGCTCGTCGTCATCGACGAGGCCGACCGCATGGCCGACATGGGCTTCCTCCCCGAGGTGACCCGCCTGCTCGACCAGACCGCCGACGACCGCCAGACCCTGCTCTTCTCGGCGACGCTCGACGGCGACGTCGATGCGCTCATCCGTCGCTACCAGCACGACCCGGCCCGCCACGAGGTCGCCTCCAGCCAGGAGGACCGCGGTGACATCCGCCACGTCTTCTGGCCCGCGGAGCGTGAGGACCGCCGGCGTCTGACCGCCGACGTGGTGCGTGAGCACGGTCCGGCCATCGTCTTCACCCGCACGAAGCACGGTGCCGACCGGCTCGCCAAGCAGCTCGCCAAGGACGGCATCCGCACGGCGACGATCCACGGCAACCGCAGCCAGCGCCAGCGCGAGCGGGCGCTGGCCCAGTTCTCCGAGGGCTCGATCACGGCGCTCGTCGCCACGGACGTCGCCGCCCGCGGCATCCACGTCGACAACGTCGCCGTGGTCGTCCACTACGACATGCCGGGCACGCACAAGGACTACGTGCACCGCTCGGGCCGCACCGGCCGTGCAGGAGCGGACGGCATCGTCGTGTCCCTGATCGCCCACGCCGAGCGCAAGGCCCTCGGCGACCTGCAGCGCACGCTCGACCTGCCGCGCGGCCTGCATCGCCAGCACCTCGAGGTGCTCGGCGGCGACGAGGCCCCCACGCCCCTGCGCGAGGGAGCCAGCGGCGGGAAGAGCGCCGGCAACGGCTCAGCCACGAAGGGCGGACGCTCTCGCACGCAGAACGGCAGGTCGCGCAAGGGCGGCAAGCGCTCCCGCAACGGCGGCCAGTCACGCAACGGTGGATCCCCGAAGGGCGGCTCCTCGAAGGGCGGCAGCGGCAAGCCGCGGCACGCCGGCGGCCCCCGTGGCGGTGCCCGTTCGCCGCAGCGCCGCTCCGCCTGACACGACCGGGCCCGGGCGCTCGCCCGGCCGGCCGTCACGGTCAGGCAGCGAGCGCCGGGTTGTGCTCGTCGGGAACCCGCTCGTCCTCGGGCGGCGGGCCCGGCGGGCTGCCGTCGCCGAAGGGCGAGCCGCCGAGCTCCTCACGGCCGTGCGGGGCGGTCCAGCCCGACAGGTCCGGCCCGAGCGGCACGATCCCGGTCGGGTTCACGTCGGTGTGGACCTCGTAGTAGTGCCGCTTGATGTGGTCGAAGTCGATGGTGTCGCCAAATCCAGGAGTCTGGAACAGGTCGCGGGCGTAGGCCCACAGCACCGGCATCTCGGTGAGCTTGTTCCGGTTGCACTTGAAGTGGGTGTGGTAGACGGCGTCGAACCGGGCCAACGTGGTGAACAGGCGCACGTCGGCCTCGGTGATCGTGTCCCCCATCAGGTAGCGCTGCGACTCGAGGCGGTCCGAGAGCCCGTCGAGCCGGTCGAACAGGCGCGTGTAGGCGTCGACGTACGCGTCACGGGTGCCGGCGAACCCGGCCTCGTAGACACCGTTGTTCACATCGCGGTAGACGGCCTCCATCACCTCGTGCATCTCGTCACGCAGGGGCTCGGGGTAGAGGTCGGGCGCCCCGTCGCGGTGGTGCTCGGTCCACTGTGTCGACAGGTCGAGGGTGAGCTGCGGGAAGTCGTTCGTCACGACCTGGCCCGTCGGGATGTCGACGAGCGCCGGGACGGTGATGCCGCGCTCGTAGCCCGGGACGCGTGCCTCGTAGGCCTCACGCAGCCAGTGGATCCCGAGGACCGGGTCCTGCTCCCCCGGGTCGAGGTCGAAGGTCCAGGACCGCCAGTCGTGGGTCGGACCGGCGACGCCCATGGACAGCACGTCCTCGAGCCCGAGGAGCCGCCGCACGATGATCGCCCGGTTCGCCCACGGGCAGGCGCGACTCACCGCCAGGCGATAGCGGCCCGGCTCCACCGGCCAGCCGTCGCGACCGTCGCGGGTGATGCGGTCGGCGAGGTAGGTCGTGTCCCGCTCGTAGCGGTCCTCGATGTAGGTGCTCTGGTCCGCGGCCCGCGGGTCCTCGCTGGTTCCGCGGTCGTCGGTACCCGTGTCGGTGTCGTGGTTGCTCATGCAACCGACCGTAGGCGGCCGCGAGCGGACCGCCGCTGCGCCGGGCTGTCCGACCGGGCCCGACCGGCTCCGACCGTCCCCGACCGTCCCCGACCGGACCCGACCGGACCCGACCGCCAGCGGTTTCCGCGGATGGGTAGCGTCGACGGCGTCGCGACGACGAGGACAGGTGAGGACACGTGGGGGTGGACCGCATCCGTGCACTCATCGAGCGGGCCGACACGGTGACGAAGACCGCGGCATCGCGGGCCGACCCGGCGGCGGGACGCGCGCAGGCGGAGGCGCTGCTGTCGCAGGCGCGGGACCTGCTGTCCGACATCGCCGACGAGGACGCTCGCCTGGACCTCGCCGCCGGGATCGCCCGCCGGATGGCCGACCTCGACGCGGCCGACGAGGGCTGGCGGGTCCCGACCCCCGGCGTCGCCCGCGCCCCAACGTCGGTGGACGACCCGGGCCGCGTGCCGCCGGGCCAGCACCTCACCCCGGGCTGGCCGGTGCTCCACGTCGGGTCGATGCCGAGCGCCGAGCCGGCCCGCTGGCGGTTCGTCGTGACCGGCCTGGTCGAGCAGCGCATCGCGCTCGCGTGGGACGAGCTGCGCGCCCTGCCGTCGGTGACCGTGACCTCGGACTTCCACTGCGTCACCGGCTGGTCCCGGCTGGACAACACGTGGGAGGGCGTGCGGGTCAGCACGCTGCTGGAGCGGGCCGGGGTCCGTCCCCAGGCGACGCACGCGATCGTGACGGGCCACCCCGCCTACAGCGCGAACCTGCCGCTCGACGTGCTCCGCGCCGACAACGTCCTGCTCGCGTGGTCGCACGACGGCGCGCCGCTTCCCCCGGCCCACGGCGGCCCCCTTCGCCTGCTGGTCCCGGCCCGGTACGGCTGGAAGAGCGTGAAGTGGGCGTTCGAGCTCCGGCTCATCCCCCGGGACGTACCCGGCTACTGGGAGGAGCGCGGCTACCACAACACCGCCGACCCGTGGCGCGAGCAGCGGTTCCGCGGTGACTGACACGGTGGTCAGCCGCGCCACGCCAGCCGACTGGGCGCGGGTGCGCGACGTGCGGCTGCGGGCGCTCGCCGACGCCCCTGACGCCTTCTCCGTCACCGTCGACCAGGCACGCTCCGTGCCCGAGGCCGGGTGGCGGGACCAGTGCGCTCGAACGGACGCCGTCACGTTCCTCGCCACGGTCCACGGCACGGACGTCGGGATGGCCATCGGCGCGCCCCATCACAACGTCGTCGGCGACGCCGCCCTCTACAGCCTCTGGGTCGCGCCCGCGGCGCGGGGCACGGGCGTCAGCGAGCGGCTCATCGACGCGGTCGTCACCTGGGCATGCGAGGCCGGCCACCGCCACGTGCGTCTCGACGTCGGTGACCACAACGCGGCAGCGATCGCCCTCTACGCCCGCTGCGGATTCCTCCCGACCGGCCGCACGACCACCCTGCCGCCGCCCCGCGAGCACGTGACCGAGCACGAGCGCGCCCGAGCGTGCCGAGGATCCTGACTGCCGGAACCGCCGCGCCCGTCGGTCAGCCGGGGCGGCCGGGGACGAGCTCCACGTGCCAGGTCCCGTCGTCGCGCTCCGGCGGCCCCTCCCCCGGCGTCCCGCCCCAGGCACGCGCCACCCGCAGGCCGGCGCCGGCCGCGACCGCCGCGAGCTCTCCGGGGAAGAGCAGCGCGGCATCGACCTCGTCTGCCACCTCGTCGCCGTCGGCGAAGCGGTACACGAGCCGGGCCCGGTACCGCTGCGTCCACGGCTCGTACTCGAGCGCGGACATGGTGACCTGGATCGCCGGCGCGTCGTGCGGACCGTCGATCCAGCCCCAGATCTCCCCCTCGCCGCAGGCCATCGCGTAGGGGTTGAGGATCTGCACGACGATCCTGCCGTCCGCGCGGCAGTGCCGTGCCGCGGTGGTGAGGAAGGCCTCCTGGTCCGCGGGCGTCACGAGCTCGTTGAGCAGGTTCGTGGGTGCCACGACGAGCCCGAACTGCTCGTCGAGCGAGAGGTCCTGCACCCTGGCCTCGACGAGCCGCACGTGGCCGTCCTCGAGGGCCGCGCCGGCGAGGTGGGCACGGAACCGGTCGAGCATGGCCGGGTCGTGGTCCACGCCGGTCAGGTGCCGGCAGGCCCGGGCCATGGCGATGGCGAGCCGACCCGTCCCACACCCGAGGTAGAGCACCCGCTCGTCTCCGGACGACGCCGCGAGCCCCTGCCACCAGTCCACGTCGGTCGTCAGCGGCAGCCGGTCGTACAGCCGCGCCCGGTCGCCCGGTCGTCGGACCGACCGGCTCATGCGCCGGCTCCCGACCCCGACCCCGTCGCGGGCAGCGCGGCACCCGCAGCCAGCCGCCCCTTCAGCCCCGTCTGCCGGTTGCGTGGCCGGTCGTGGGCGGCACCGCGACGCAGCGTGTCGGCCTGGCCGACGAGGATGAGCGCGCGCTCGGCCCGGGTGACCGCCGTGTAGAGCAGGTTGCGCCACAGCATGGACCGGTGCGAGCGGTCGCACACCAGCACGACCACGGGCCACTCGCCGCCCTGGGACTTGTGGACCGTGACGGCCCAGGCGTGGGTGAGGTCACGCGCCTGGTCGCGGTCGTAGGTCACCTCGCCGCGCGGGAAGGCGACGCGCAGGGTCCCGCCACGGCGATCGACGTTGACGACCTGGCCGATGTCCCCGTTCGACACGTCGAGGTCCGCATCGTTGCGGGTCTGCATCACCCGGTCGCCGGCCTGCATGCCCGCGACCGCCGGCTGCCCGGTCGCCGGGTTGAGCGCCGCCTTCAGCGCCTCGTTGCACGCGTCGACGCCCGCGATCCCCCGATACATGGGCGCGATGACCTGGATGTCCTCGGCGTCGACCCCGAAGTAGTCCGGGGCGCGGTTCGCGACCGCTTCGACGACCCGTGGGACGATGTTGGCGCGTCGCGGCTCCTCGGCGAGGAACACGTCGCCGTCCACGGACACGAGCGCGCCCAGCGTGCCGGTGTTGATCTCGTGGGCGAGGGTCACGATCCGGCTCGCGGCCGCCTGCCGGTGCACCTCGGTGAGCTCGGTGGTCGGGATGGCCTGGGACTGCAGGACGTCCCGCAACACGTCGCCCGGCCCGACCGACGGCAGCTGGTCGGGGTCGCCGACCAGCAGCAGGTGCGCGCCGTCGTCGACCGCCGCCACGAGCGACGCGGCCAGCCACGTGTCGCACATGGACACCTCGTCGCACACGACGAGGTCGTGCGGGAGCCGCTCCTCGTGCCCGTAGCGGAAGGCGAACCCACCGCCCATGAGCGGCCGCGCCTCGAGCAGCTTGTGGACCGTGGTGGCCGGGTGCCCGACGAGCTCCTCGATGCGCTTCGCCGCCCGTCCCGTCGGCGCGCACAGGGCGACGTTCAGGTCGGCGTCGGTCGCGGCGCGCACGACCTCGTGGATGGTCCGCGTCTTGCCGGTGCCGGGGCCGCCGGTGAGCACCGAGACCGGTGACGCGAAGACGCGCCGGACGGCTGCCGCCTGCCCGTCGGTCAGGTCGCCGGACGGATCGAGGTCGTCGACGAAGGCGCGCAGCCGCGGGTGGTCCGCGTCGAGCAGCCGCTGGAGGTCGGTGGCGAGCCGCCGCTCGGAGCGCAGCCCCCCGGGCGTGTACACCCCGGTGACCACCTCGTCGTCGAGGCTGACCTCGTCGACGGCGAGAGAGCCCTCCGCCACGGCCGCGTCCACGCCGGTGGCCGCGACCGCGACGTCGAGGCGGAGCAGGCGGGCGGCCTCACGGGCGCACTGGTCGACGGTGAGGAGCTGGTGGCCGTCACGCCGCCGGGCCGCCGTGAGGGCGGCGCGGGCGCCGGCGGCCAACCGCCGCGGGTCGGTGTCGGCGATCCCCGCCACCCGTGCCAGCGCATCCGCGTGCTCGAACCGCATCCGGTCGATCTCCAGCAGCCGGTACGGGTCCTGGCGGGCGAGCAGCGGACCGTCGGGTCCGAAACGCGCGTGGATCGCGCGGACGACCTCGAAGGGGATCCCGACCGGTTCGGCGAGGCGGACGAGCTCGCTCAGGGCCCGCCCGGCGACCCAGTTCGTGTGGAGGTCGTGGGCCTCCTCCGCCGACAGGCCCGCGTCGGCCTCGAGCCGGTCCGGGGCCTGCTCGATCACCGCCCCGGCTTCCTCGCCGAAGGTCGTCAGGACGCGATCGACGACGGACGGGTCGAGGTGCTCGAAGCGCTCGGACAGCAGGAAGGCTCGCAGGCCGGCCACGCTCGTCGGGACCAGCTGCTCGTAGAAGGTCGTCTCGAACGTCGGCCCGTACTTCGGATGGTCGCGCCAGCGCCCGACCAGGCGTACCACCTGCCCGTCGACGAGGTCGGCGAGAGGCCCCGCGCAGCGTGCGCCCTGCCGCTCGCCGTCGGGCTGCAGCTCCACGACGCCGAAGCCGGTGCCAGGGTCGGCGTAGTAGACGCCGACGACCTCACCGGTGAGCTCGTCATGGTCGAACAGCTGCTGCACGACGTGAGCCTGTCACAGCCGGGGCGTCCGCGTGCACACCGACGCCCCGGCGGTGTGGGCCGGGGCGTCGAAGGATGCGGTCGTCAGGTGATGTCCGCGCGCTCCTGCCGGGTGTCGATCCCCGCGGCCTCCTCGCCGTACGGGCTGCCGCCCACGGCCGGCGCGCCCGGCGCCGAGGGGACCTGCGGCGGGTAGGACGGCTGCTGCGACGTTGACTGCATCCGCGCGTGGACCATCCAGCCGGTGGCGGCGCCGGCGGCGAACCCACCCGCCACGAAGCCCGCGGTCCGCAGCCGCGAGCGGCGCTTGCGGGTCGCCGGCGGCTCGACGCGGGCGGCGGCGTCGCGGCCGCGCTCGGCGAGACTCTCCACGACCCGGGAGACCGCACCCAGCACCTTCGCGAGCAGGCTCGGGAGCAGCAGCAGGGCCCTCACCAGCGCCCGCAGGGCCGGACCGGCGCCACCGGTGATGCGCTTGCGGGCGGGCTCGATGGCGTCGGCGAGCTCGGCGGCGCGCTCCCGGGCCTGGGCCGCGCGCTCCCGCGCCGCTTCGGTGGCGGGTTCGACACGGTGACGCAGGCGCTCACGCGCCACATCCGAGGCCTCGGCGAGGTGGGACGGGTCGAGCCGGTGGCCGAGCGTGCTGGTGCTCATCGCGGACCTCTTGTCGCGGACGGACAGGATCTGTCATCGACACTACACATCAGCGTGCGGGTGCGGGCTGCGTACCCTGCTCGGGTGGTCACTGCGACAGCTCGCGCACTCATCGCCGTCTGGATCCTCTTCCTCCTCGTCCGGGCGGGGGCCACCGCATGGGGACAGCGCCGTCTGGTCCTCGCGGTGTGGCGCCGGATCCGGCCGCGCCACGTGCTGGGCGCCGTCGGGCTGCTCGTGCTCGTCGGCGGGCTCGCGACCGTGCTGCTGGTGTGGGTCCCGGGCATGTCCTACGGGCTCGGGTCGCTGGTCGGGCTCACCGGCAACGCCGTGTTCGCGCCGCTCGAGGAGGCTGCCGCCCACTCGGCGGCCGCCGCCACGCCCCAGCGCGACTGGCTGCTGGCCGGCCTGTCCGTCCTCTTCCTCGGTGGGCTGGCCGCGATGCTGCCCTGGCTCGCCTTCGTCGAGGAGGAGATGTTCCGAGCAGGGCTCGAGGACGCCTCGCTGCCCCGCCAGGCGTGGCGGGCGTTCGTGTTCGGGCTCGCCCACCTCGTCATGCTGGTCCCCGTCGGGGCGGCGCTCGCCGTCGGGACGGCCGGCTTCGTGTACGGGCGGATCTACCGGCGGGCGTACCGTCGCTCCGAGGCGGCCCCTCCCCGGGCGGTCGCCGCGGCGTTCCGGCCCACGCGGGCCTCGGCAGCCGCGGCCGACCGGTCGCGGACCGAGTCGTGGAGCGAGTCGTGGAGCGTCGCGGGGACGGCGGTGGCCGGCGACGGCAGCGTGGCGGTGCTCGTCGACCGCACGCCGGAGCGCCGACAGGCCGACGCCGTGCTCGCGAGCACGGTCTGGCACGCCACCTTCAACACGGTCGTCGTGGTGCTGGTGCTGGTGAGCATCGTCGTGTCGGCGCTCTTCCCCGGCGCCTGACCGCGCCAGCATCGATGCAGGGGGCCGCGTCGCCTACGCGTCGGGCCGCCGGACCGACCAGCGCAGGTCGGTCCGGGCCGCCAGCGCGTCGAGGAAGCCGGCGGCGCCGGCGGACTCGGCCGGCGCCAGCACGCCGGCGCGTGGGGCGGCACCGGCGCCGAGGTGCGCCGCCATCGCCACCGCGGCCGCGGCGGCGAGCCCGTAGGGATCGTGCCCGTAGGCCCAGGCGCGTGCCACGGTTCCCGCGTCGTCGCGGGCCTCCGCCACGACGGCCCAGCGTGTCGCGGCCCGCGCGCCTGCATCCGGGTCCGGCCCGCGCCTGCTGACGAGGGCCGTGAGCAGGCGCCGCGCCGCCCCCCATCGCGCGGCGCCGGCGACGAGCTGCAACCACTCGGCCCTCATGGTGGAGGTCGCCAGCGAGGTCCGGACCGTCTCGACGCCCGTCAGGTGGCGGGGGACGGTGAGCGGCTCGCCTCCGGGGACGCCCGCGGCGTGCCGTGGCCCGACGGGGCGCGGGAACCAGGCCAGGCGCCGCGCCTCGCCGGGCCACTCCTCCACCGGGGCCCCGTGGTCGAGGGCGAGGCCGGGCCGCCCCAGCAGCGTCGCGACCGTCGCGCATGTCCCCCGCGATGCCACCCGCAGCGGCGAGCGACGCGACGGCACGGCGTAGGCCACGTGGATCTCGCGTGGGACGCGTAGCGCCTCGCCGGCGAGGTGAGCGAGGAGGTCGCCGACGAGGAAGAGGAAGCCGGCGCCGGGCACGGCGGTGGCCCCGGATGCACGCGCGGTGTCGTCCTGGGCGATCGCCCACTGCAGGAAGCGCTGCTCGAGCGACACGTCCACGTAGTGGCGCCCCGCGTCGATCGTCCGGCTCAGGGTCGCCCGACCAGCCGTCCCGTCGAAGGGTCCGGCCGTGCTGCACAGGACGTTGACCTCGTCGACGAGGCGCTCGACCCCGTCCCCGTCGGCTCCGTCGACGTGCCGCACCCCGTCGAGAGCGGCAACCCCCGCCAGCGCACCCGCGACCTCGGCGGTGTCGCGGCCCGCGGCGAGGAACGGGATCCCGCGCCGATCGAGCTCCGCCGCGACGAGCCGTCCGGTGTAGCCGGCGGCACCCAGCAGCCCGACTCTCACGCCTCGGTCCTCACCTCGCGTCCGTGTCCTGCCCGCGTCCGGGCGTTGCCCCACCGCGCCGCTCGACCGTCCGAAGGCTACTGCCCGACCCTCCCTGCCACATCCTGCGGGAGGCGCGCCGGGTGCGTGACTCGGGCCCTGCCTCCTGCGACGATGCGGGTCCGGTTTCCGCTCCCGCGACGCACCGGCCGACTGCCGGCTCGCCGGCGCGAAGGCCGGTCGCGCCCGAGGTGACCGCGACGCGAGGACAAGGGTGAGACAGATCGTGGTGCAGCGCCCGCAGACACCGCCCGCCGCGGTGCTGCTGCGCCTGTCGGCGGCGGACGACGGTTGGGTGTCGTCGCTGCCGGCCGTCCCGGACGGGCTCACCGTCACCGTGTCGGTCGGCGACTCGACGCTGGCGCGGGTCCCGGCTGACGACCTGGTCAGCCGCGGGATCCGGATCGTCGCGGTCGGCGACGGCGACACCGAGACGCCGGTCGGCGCGGTGGACATCCTCGTTCCCCGCACGCTCGCCGACGCGTACCCGGATTGGTTCTCGTCGCTTCTGCGACGGGCGGATCGCGCCTTCGACACGAGCCACGGTCCGGTCCAGGCGGTCTTCGCCCGCACCATCGCCACGCACCTGCGAGCGCTGCAGACGCCGCACGGCTGAGCCGGCAGGCTGCTTGCAGCTGTTGCCCCGAACAGTCCGGACTGCTTGCTCCGGGCGATCATCTGCCCCTACAATGCGCACAACAGCAAGCGAATATCGGGAAAGCGTGCGCGTGGAGCGCACAATCCCCGTTCTGAGCGCCTCGTCTGCTTGCAATAGTTAGCACCCTCCGCTACTGTTCGAAGTAGTCCGCAGCTGAGCGGACACCCGCCGGCACCGGCGAGCGGTCCGGTGGGAGGACGGAGACCCGAAGGCTCCCGCAGCCTCACCCGGCTCCCGCTCCGTCCTCCCGCCAGATCGCCCGGCGGCAGACGCCGCGGCACCACGAACATGAACACCGGAAGGGAGTGCGTCCCACAATGGCAGAGTCCACGACAGCAAGCACGAAGACCTCGAACGGCACGAAGCGCGCGACCAGCGCGAAGCGCCCGACGGCCAACAAGACCTCGACGGCCAAGAAGACCTCGACCGGCACGAAGCGGTCGAGCAGCAGCCGCGTCACCACCGTCAGCGACGCCCGCAAGCGTCTCTACAACCGCGACCCCAAGGCAGTCGCGCAGGACGCCGGCTTCGCCGTCGCCGGGATCGCCAACGACGTCGCCACCGACGTGGTGACCGTTGCCCGTGGCGTCCAGCAGCGCATCGACAGCCTCCGCAACGAGGCTCCGACGAAGATCAAGCAGCTGCGCACCGAGGGCCCGGACCGGGTCAAGACCCTTCCCGCCACCGTGCGGACGCGGGTCACCGACGAGCGCTCCACCCTCGAGACGCAGGTCAAGGACCTGCGCACGAAGGCGGAGAAGCGCATCAAGGCTCGCCGCACGAAGGTCACGAAGGAGCTCGACCACCGGCTCATCGCCTTCGAGAAGCAGTTCGACACGAAGGCGAAGGCGGGCCGCAAGCTCACCATCGACCTTCGCAAGGACCTCGAGAGCGACGAGCGCTACCAGCTGGTCGAGACGCAGATCAAGAAGATCTGGGAGCAGGGCTCCGTCGCGCGCAGCCAGGTGAAGGCGGCCGTGACCTCGCTCCGCAAGACCGGCACCGTCGCGTTCGAAGCCGGCCGCAAGCAGGCCGAGAACACCCGCAGCCAGATGAAGGCGGCCGGCACCTCCGTGCGCAAGACCGCGGAGTCGATGCTCGACGCCGGGAAGAAGATCGCCAGCTAGATCGGATCGGGGTGTGGCGTCACCTCTCCCTCTCCCGCTCCCGACGCCACACTCTCGGCGGCCCGCCTCTCCCTTTCCCCTCTCACGGGTCGCCGTCGACACCGCCTCTCCCGCTGGTGTCGGCCGATCGACCGCCCTCCCTGCTCCCGGGGAGGGCGGTCTTCTCTGTTCCTGCGGCCCGTCGCGTACCGTGTCCCGCGACCACGTCGTTCATGACAGGAGCACCCGCGTGAGCCTCCAGCAGCAGATCGTCGACGACCTCAAGTCGTCCATGAAGGCCCGGGACAAGGACCGCACCAGCGCGCTGCGCATGGTCCTGTCGGCCATGAAGAACACCGCCATCGAGAAGGGCCGGGGCCCCCAGGGAGAGCTCGACGACGACGAGGTCGAGCGCATCCTCGTCAGCGAGGTCAAGAAGCGGCGTGAGTCCGCGACGGCCTACCGCGACGCCGGCCGCGAGGAGCAGGCCGACCGCGAGGATGCCGAGGCCAGCCTCTACGAGGGCTACCTGCCAGAGCAGCTCTCCGACGAGGATCTGACGGCGCTCGTGGACGAGGTGATCGCCGAGACCGGCGCGTCCGGCATGAAGGACATGGGACCGACGATGAAGGCGGTCATGGCCCGCGTCGGCTCGCAGGCCGACGGCAGCCGTGTGTCCGAGATCGTCCGGGGCAAGCTCGCCGGCTGATGCCCCACCGTGATACGTGCGGGGTTATCCCGCTCACGTCGGTACAACCCCTCACGTATCCGGGGCACCGGGTCGCGGACGCGTGGCCCTCGCAGGTTGGCCGTTAGGCTCCGGCGCAGACCACGGCCCCGGCAGCAGGCGCAGCCATGGATGTTCTCCGCACGACCGTCGATCCCTCCGGCGAGGGCTTCCTCGCCAACCGCGATCACCATGTCGGGCTCGTGGAAGAGCTCCGCGAGGAGCTCGCCCGGACGGCACGCGGCGGCTCGGAGCGGTCCCGCCAGCGCCATCTGTCGCGCGGCAAGCTGCTGCCCCGTGAGCGCGTCGAGGCGCTGCTCGACCCGGGCACGCCGTTCCTCGAGCTCTCGCCGATGGCGGCGCACGGCATGTACGACGGTGACGCGCCGGCCGCCGGCATCATCACCGGCATCGGACGGGTGTCGGGTGTCGAATGCGTGATCGTCGCCAACGACGCCACCGTGAAGGGCGGCACCTACTACCCGATGACGGTGAAGAAGCATCTGCGTGCCCAGGAGGTCGCGCGGCAGAACCGGCTGCCCTGCATCTACCTCGTCGACTCCGGCGGGGCGTTCCTGCCCCGCCAGGACGAGGTGTTCCCCGACCGGGAGCACTTCGGCCGCATCTTCTTCAACCAGGCGCAGCTGTCGGGTATGGGGATCCCGCAGATCGCCGTGGTGATGGGCTCCTGCACGGCCGGCGGCGCCTACGTCCCGGCGATGAGCGACGAGACGATCATCGTCAAGGAACAGGGCACGATCTTCCTCGGCGGCCCGCCGCTCGTGAAGGCGGCCACCGGTGCGGACGTGTCCGCGGAGGAGCTCGGCGGCGGCGATCTGCACGCGAAGATCTCGGGCGTCGTCGACCACCTCGCGATGGACGACCGCCACGCGCTCCAGCTCGCCCGCGACGCGGTCGCGAACCTGAACTGGCGCAAGGACGTTCCGCTCGACGTGACGGCCCCGGAGGAGCCGAAGTACGACCCGGCGGAGCTCTACGGCATTGTTCCGCGCGACGTGCGCCAGCCCTACGAGATCCGGGAGGTCATTGCCCGGATCGTCGACGGCTCACGGTTCCACGAGTTCAAGCCGCTGTACGGCGACACGCTCGTGACCGGATTCGGCCGGATCCACGGCTATCCGGTCGGCATCATCGCCAACAACGGCATCCTCTTCTCCGAGTCGGCGCTGAAGGGTGCGCACTTCATCGAGCTGTGCAACCAGCGCGGCATCCCGCTCGTGTTCCTGCAGAACATCTCCGGGTTCATGGTCGGCAAGGAGTACGAGGCCGGCGGGATCGCGAAGGACGGCGCGAAGATGGTGACCGCGGTCGCGTCCTCGTCGGTACCACGCCTGACGGTCATCATCGGGGGGTCGTTCGGGGCCGGGAACTATGCGATGTCGGGGCGCGGCTACGACCCGCGGTTCCTGTGGATGTGGCCGAACGCCCGGATCTCGGTGATGGGTGGCGACCAGGCCGCGAACGTGCTCGCGACGGTCCGCCGCGAGGGCGTTGAAGCCCGTGGCGAGGAATGGTCCGAGGACGCCGAGGAGGCGTTCAAGGCGCCGATCCGCGAGCAGTACGAGCACCAGGGCCACCCGTACTACGCGACCGCGCGGCTGTGGGACGACGGGGTGATCGACCCGGCGGACACCCGCACCGTGCTCGCGCTCGGACTGTCCGCGGCGCTGAACGCGCCCTACGGGCGCCCGGACTACGGCGTCTTCCGCATGTGACCGGATCGCCACCGTTGCGCGCGAGTGCGTTGCGGTACGCGTGCGTGCTCGAACGCACGAGTGCGCCGGGGTACGCGTGCGTGCTCGAACGCACGAGTGCGCCGGGGTACGCGTGCGTGCTCGAACGCACTAGTGCGCCGGGGTACGCGTGCGTGCTCGAACGCACGAGTGCGCGGGGGTCAGGCTTCGCGGATGGCGTCGATGAGGTCCCAGCGGCTCATCGCGGAACGACCCTCGATGCCTGCGCGCCGGGCACGCTCGTAGAGCTCCTCGTCGGTGAGCTCCTCGAGCCCGTCGCTCGGACGCGGGTGGGTGCGAGCCGCCCGCTGACCGTTGCCCCCCGCGCCACCGCCGCCGGCGCTCATCCCGCTGACGGCCTCGTCGAACGTCGGTCGCGTGTCGAGCGTGACGATGTCGAACGGGATGTCGATGCCCGCGTCGTCGAAGGCGGCCTTGACGCGCTCCACCACCTGGTCCTGGACCCGCCGGAGCTCGGCCTGGGTGGAGCCGGTCCAGTAGCGCAGGTCGAGGTTGATCGACGAGGCACCGAACTCGGTGTAGTAGGCCTCGGGCGCCGGGTCGCCGGCGACCCCGTCGACGGCGGCGAGTGCGCGCAGCGCGACCTGGCGCGCCTGCGGCAGGTCGGTGTCGTAGTCAACGCCGACGACGAGGCTCGTGCGCAGCAGCTCTTCGGCGGTCTGGACCTCGATCGCGTTCGTGTACACGTCCTGGTTGGGGACGTACACGATGCGCCCGTCGAAGCCGCGGATGCGGGTCTCACGGATCGTGATCAGCTGCACGGTGCCGTGGATGTCGTTCACGCGGATCTGGTCGCCGGCGCGGAAGGGCTCCCGGATGAGCAGCAGGATGCCCGAGAGCAGGTTCGACAGGATGTCCTGGAACGCGAAGCCGGCGGCCACACCGACGAGTCCGAGGCCGCCGAGCATCGACAGCGCGTTGACGCTCGGGAACGCGAACGGGATCGCGGTGAGGATTCCGGCGCCGAGAATGGCCACGAAGGTCAGGGTGGCGAAGACGCGGGCGTAGCTCTCGCTGCGGGTGCGCCGCCAGCGCTCGCGCAGCCGCCAGCGGATCAGTGCCGCCACCGCCCAGAAGACGAGCAGGACGACGATGGCGATGCCGACGCCGGGCAGCGCGTCGAACACCCCGTTCACGAGGCTCTCGATCGCCTTCGTGAGCTGTCCGACGGGATCGACGTTCACGCCCTGGGCGAGCAGGAGGTGCGGCATGGCAGTGTCTCGTCCTTGGAGGCTCTTCGGGGTCACGGCCGACGCCGGCCGTGATCAGGGTGGTGGATACCCGCCGGGAGGCACGGCACGCAACCCGGACGACCCAGACGAACCGGACGACCCGGTCGCAGAGCTACGAGGGCTGCAGCCGCAGCGGGATCGCGTTCACGTCGGTGTCGGAGCCGTCCTTCGGCGACGCCGTGAAGACCCTCAGGGTGCCGACCTGCAGCTCGTCGACCTGGTAGTCGACCGTGAACGACAGGTCACCGACGCAGCCGGTGCCGCACGACGCGGTCCCCGTGTCCTGCGCGAGGACGTTGCCGTCCCGGTCGAGGAGCTCCCACTGGTAGCTGGCCTCGAACGCGTTCGAGCAGCCGCTGACGGAGAACCCCGGGTGGACCTCGGCGCCGACCGTCGGCTCGGTCACGAACAGGAACGCCAGCTGCTCCCCCTCGCTGCCGAGCTCGTCGCAGGCATTGGCCGCCTGGTCCGGCGAGGTGGTGGCGGCGGGTGACGCAGCGGGGGACGCCGGCTCGGTCACGGTCTGGGTCACCGTGACGGTCGGACCGGGCGACGCGCTCGTGTCCCCGCCCCCGTTCCCGCAGGCGGTGAGCACCACCGCGACGAGCATCACGAACGGCACCATTCGGCGCATTGGCCACACCCCTGAACTCGAACGCCTGGATCCGTGGGTCCACCAACGTACCGGTCACGGGCGCCCTGCAGCCGCAAGCCCCGCTGCTGGTAGCGTCCCGCACAGCCGAGACGTGGAGCGTCGTGCGTGTTGCGCAAGGTCCTGGTCGCCAACCGCGGTGAGATCGCCCGACGGGTCATCAGGACCTGCCGGCGTCTCGGGATCCAGACGGTGGCCGTCTACTCCGACGCCGACGCCGGTGAGCCGCACGTCCGCGACGCCGACGAGGCGGTCCGGATCGGGCCGCCACCGGCCACGGACAGCTACCTCGACATCGACCGCCTCGTGGAGGCCGCCCGGCGCACCGGCGCCGACGCCGTCCACCCCGGTTACGGCTTCCTGGCCGAGAACGCCGACTTCGCCCAGGCGTGTCTCGACGCCGGCCTCGTGTTCGTCGGCCCGCGCCCCGAGACGATCCGCCTCATGGGCGACAAGGCCAAGGCCAAGCGCCACCTCGCCGAGGCCGGCGTCCCCGTGGTGCCCGGCACCGAGGGCGACGACGTCGAGGACGCGTCGGCCGCCGTCGGACGCCGACGCGGTCGGCTACCCCGTCCTCGTCAAGGCCGTCGCCGGCGGCGGGGGCAAGGGCATGCGCGTCGTCGAAGGACCCGACGACCTCGAGGACGCGCTCACCGGAGCACGCCGCGAGGCGGCATCCGCCTTCGGGGACGACCGTGTGATCATCGAGAAGCTCGTCCCCGGCCCCCGCCACGTCGAGGTCCAGGTCTTCGGCGACACGCAGGGGTCGGTCATCCACCTGCGCGAGCGCGAGTGCTCGATCCAGCGGCGCCACCAGAAGGTGGTGGAGGAGACCCCCTCCCCCGCCGTCGACGACGACCTGCGCGAGCGGATGGGCGCGGCGGCCGTCCGCGCCGCCGACGCCGTCGGCTACGTGGGCGCCGGCACCGTCGAGTTCCTCCTCTCCGACGTCACCGGCGACTTCTACTTCCTCGAGATGAACACCCGGCTGCAGGTCGAGCACCCGGTGACCGAGTGCATCACCGGCCTCGACCTCGTCGAGATGCAGCTGCGGGTGGCGGCTGGCGAGCCCCTCGGCATCGCCCAGGAGGACGTCCAGGCGGTCGGCCACGCCCTCGAGGTGCGCCTGTACGCGGAGGACCCGGCGAACGACTACCTGCCCCAGACCGGCACCGTGCACCGCTTCGTCGTGCCGAGCGCGCCGGACGTGCGCATCGACAGCGGGATCGAGGACGGCAGCACGGTCACGCGCTTCTACGATCCGATGCTCGCGAAGCTCGTGGTGCACACGCCCGACCGGGCGACGAGCGTCGAGCGGATGACCTGGCTCCTGCGCCACTCGACGGTTCTCGGGGTCACGACGAATCTCGACTTCCTCGCCGACGTCGTGTCCCACCCGGTGTTCGCGAGCGGCGAGATCACCACCGGCTTCCTCGCCGAGCACCTGCCCGACTGGCAGCCGACCCACACCCCGCCGGAGCTGCTGCTCGCCGCCACGGTCGCGCTGCAGCGCCACCACGAGGCCCAGCCGTCGGGATCGGGCAACCAGGACCGGCACAGCCCGTGGCGGGCGCTCGGCCCGTGGCGTACCGGCCAGGTCGGCGGTTGGCGGGTCCGGCTGCGCGACGGCGAGCGCGAGCACGTCCTCGACATCACCGGCCGCGGCGGCGAGTACGCGCTGCGCCGCGAGGACGACGAGGAGATCCGTGCACGCGTGCGCCCCGACCCTCGCCGGACGGCGGCGGTGGCGCCCACCGACGGGGCCCTGCTCCACCTCGAGCTCGCCGACCACGAGGTCCCCGCTCGGGTCGTCGTCGACGGTGAGACCATCTGGGCCCACGTCGTCGGCGCGACACGACGGCTGCGTGCCGTTCCCGCCACCCGGCACGCCGACGCGGCCATGGCGGCAGGCATCGCCACGTTCACCTCGCCGATGCCGGGATCGGTCATCGAGGTGGCCGTCGCCGAGGGGGACCACGTCCCGGCCGGCACGACCCTCGTCGTGGTCGAGGCCATGAAGATGGAGAACCCCGTGAAGGCGCCGGTCGCCGGCACCGTGACGGCCCTGCACGTCGCCGTCGGTGACGGTGTCGACGCGGACGCGACGCTCCTCGAGTTCGAGCCCGACCCGGAGGAGGACGAGCAATGACGCTCCCCGACCAGGTGACCATCGTCGAGGTCGGTCCGCGCGACGGCCTGCAGAACGAGCCCGGGGTGGTCGACACCGACACGAAGATCGAGTTCATCGACCAGCTCGCCGCAACCGGCCTGTCGGTCGTCGAGGCGACCTCCTTCGTCCACCCCGAATGGGTCCCGCAGCTCGCGGACGCCGCCGAGGTCATGGACGGGATCAGCCGTGTCGACGGCGTCCGGTACCCGGTGCTCGTCCCGAACGAGCGCGGGCTCGACCGGGCGCTCGAGCACGGTGTCGAGGAGGTCGCGGTCTTCGGGGCGGCGAGCGAGGCCTTCAGCCGACGCAACATCAACCGCAGCATCGACGAGTCGATCGCAATGTTCCGCCCCGTCGTCGCCCGGGCACTCGACGCCGGGCTGCGGGTCCGGGGCTACGTGTCCACGGTGCTGGGCTGCCCGTACCAGGGTGAGGTGCCGACCGACGACGTCATCCGGGTGACGGCCGCCATGTTCGCCATCGGGTGCGACGAGGTCAGCCTCGGCGACACGATCGGCGTCGGCACCTACGGGCGGGTGCAGGACCTCATCGAGGCGCTGGCCCCCCACGTGCTCGTCGACCGGCTCGCCGTGCACATGCACGACACGTACGGGCAGGGGCTCGCGAACACCCTGGCGGCGCTCGAGGCGGGCGTGCGGATCGCGGACACGTCGGCCGGCGGCCTCGGCGGGTGCCCCTACGCGCCGGGAGCGAAAGGGAACCTGGCGACCGAGGATCTGGTCTACGCGCTCGAGCGGTCGGGCGTCGACACGGGGGTCGACCTCGACGCGCTCGTGCGCGTGTCGGACTGGATGGGACGCAAGCTCGGCCGCGAGCCCGCGTCCCGCGCCACGCAGGCGATCCTCGCGACGGCCGCCAGCGAGGACTGACGGCGCGCGGGGGTGCGCGGCATGCTGCACGTCGGCAGCGGACGGTCGCGCCGCTCCGTAGTCTTCGGTCATGACGCCACCAGCCACCCTTGCCCAGCTCCGTGCGGCCGGCTACCCGGACCGCTCCGTGAAGGAGGAGGTGCGCGGCAACCTGATCGAGCGGTTGCGCCGCGGTCATCCCCTCCTCGACGACGTTGTCGGCTTCGAGGAGTCCGTCGTCCCCTCCCTCGAGCGCGGGCTGCTCGCGGGGCACGATCTCATCCTGCTCGGTGAGCGCGGCCAGGCGAAGACCCGGATCGTGCGCCGGCTCGTCGAGCTGCTCGACGAGACCGCGCCGGTGGTCGCCGGCTGCGAGATCAACTGCCACCCCTACCACCCGACCTGCGCGCACTGCCGCGACCTCGCCGACGAGACCGGGGACGAGCTGCCCGTCGTCTGGGTCGACCGGGACCGGCGCTTCGCGGAGAAGCTGGCGACGCCGGACACGTCGGTCGGTGACCTGATCGGTGACGTTGATCCGATCCGGGTCGCGGAGGGCCGCTACCTCGCCGACGAGCGCACGATCCACTACGGCCTGGTACCGAGGACGAACCGCGGGATCGTCGCCGTGAACGAGCTCCCCGACCTCCCGGAACGGATCCAGGTCGCTCTGCTGAACGTGCTCGAGGAGCGCGACGTGCAGGTGCGCGGCTACACGATCCGTCTGCCACTCGACGTGCTGCTCGTCGCGACCGCCAACCCCGACGACTACACGAACCGCGGGCGGATCATCTCGCCCCTGAAGGACCGCTTCGGCGCGCAGGTGCGTACCCACTATCCGCGCCGTGCGGCCGACGAGATCGCGATCATCCACCAGGAGGCCGCCCCGCCGCCCGCGGAGGTCGAGGTGCGGGTGCCCCGGTTCATGGACGAGATCCTCGCGGAGCTCGCGCAGCAGCTGCGCGCGTCCGCCCAGGTCAACCAGCGCTCGGGCGTGTCCGTCCGCTACACGATCGGGGCGCACGAGACCATGGTCGCCGGCGCGGTGCGCCGGGCCGTACGCGCGGGCGAGACGGTGGCCGTCCCCCGGGTCGTCGACCTGTGGCCGGTCGTGCCGGCGGCGCTCGGGCGCGTCGAGTTCGACACGCTCGAGGAGGGCAACGAGGAGGAGATCGTCGCCCGGCTGCTGCGCCACGCGCTGCTCGTCGTGTGGCGACGCCACCTCGGCGGCGAGGACTTCGGCGAGCTGCTCAGACGCTTCGAGGACGATGCGCTCGAGGTGCTCACCGGCGAGGACGTTGCCGCCGCGGACGTGCTCGGCCAGTTCGGGGAGCGTGTCCCGGCGCTGCACCGGTGGATGCAGCGCCTCGGCGTCCCGGCGGAGGACCCGGGGGCGGCCGCCTGCGCGGTGGAGTTCGTGCTCGAAGGCCTGCACCTCGGCCGGCGCCTGAACAAGGAGACCGGGGACGACGCCTGGCGGTTCACCGCCTGACCACGCGCGCCCCGGCGCGCAGGAGAGGACACCCCGTGGACGCCCGCTACCGGCGCTGGGACGGGTCACAGGACCCGCTGGGCGAGCCGATCGACATCGGCGAGGTCCTCGACCGGCTCGGCGACGACATGCTGAACGGCTTCGGTGGCCGCGACGCCCTGCAGCGGCTCCTGCGCGAGGGGATGTCGGGACGCACCGGGCTCGACGACATCCGGCGGCGGGTCGCCGCGGAGCGTCGGCAGGCCCAGCGCGACATGAACGCGAGCGGCCCGCTGGACCGGCTGCGCGAGCAGCTCGACGACATCGTCGCGACCGAGCGCGCCGAGCTCGCACAGCAGGAGGGTGAGGACGCCCGGTTCAAGGAGCTCGACCTCGACACGATGCCGTCCGACCCGGCGGGCCGCTTCCGGGCGCTGCAGGAGTACGACTTCGCGTCCGAGGAGGCGGCGGAGCAGCTCGCCGCCCTGACCGAGCAGCTGCGTCAGGAGATGCTCGACGCCTATCTCAAGAACCTGTCCGGGGCGCTCGAGTCGGTGACGCCCGAGGACATCGCCCGCATCACCCGGATGCTCGCCGACCTCAACGAGATGCTGGCCGCCCGGGCCCGCGGCGAGGAGCCCGACTTCGACGCGTTCATGGCCGAGCACGGCGACCTCTTCCCCGAGCAGCCGCGCGACCTCGACGAGCTCCTCACCGTCCTCGCACGGCGGATGGCCGCCATGAGCCGGCTGCTCGCCTCGATGACGCCCGAGCAGCGCCGGCAGCTGCAGGATCTCGCGCGACAGGTGTTCGACGACCTCGACCTGCAGTTCCAGCTGTCCCAGCTCGAGGAGCAGCTGCGCGGGCTGGCCCCACAGATGCGGTGGGACGAGGGCGACGTCGACGGGTTCGGCGACGGTGACGGGCCGCTGTCGACGGCGCTCGACGACATCGAGCGGCTCGGCGAGCTCGAGGACCTCGAGGAGTCGTTGGCCGGCGAGTACGCCGGCGCGACGCTCGACGACATCGACGAGGAGGCGCTGCGGCGCAACCTCGGCGACGACGCGGTGACGGATCTGCGGTGGCTCAAGCAGATCGAGCGGGAGCTCGAGGAGTCGGGCGCGGTCCGGCGCAACGAGGGCGAGCTCGAGCTCACGCCCCGGGGCGCGCGGCTGCTCGGCGAGCGGGCGCTGACCTCGCTCCTCGAGAAGGTCCGCAAGAAGCATGCCACCACCACGACCGGGGCCGACCCCGAGCCGACGGGCCAGACGCGGGCCTGGGAGTTCGGGGACCGTGATCCGATCGCCGTGCAGCGCACCGTGCGCAACGCGGTGCTGCGCCAGACCGCTGAGGGTGGTGCCTCCTTCCCCGTGCGGGTGCGGGCCGACGACTTCGAGGTGGTCGAGACCGAGGTCCGGCCGCGGACGGCGACGGCCCTGCTGCTGGACCTCTCGTTCTCCATGCCGCTGCAGGGCCACTTCGTCCCGGCGAAGCGGATGGCCCTGGCGCTCCACGCGCTGCTGGAGGGCAAGCACCGGCAGGACTCGCTGCACCTCATCGGCTTCTCGGACTACGCGCGCCGGCTGCGACCGGCGGATCTGGGCGCTGCCGGCTTCGAGCGCGTCTACGGGACGAACATGCAGCACGCGTTCCTGCTGGCCCGCCGCGTGCTGGCGGACGACCCGCGCCCCGTCCGGCAGGTGATCATGGTCACCGACGGCGAGCCGACGGCGCACCTCGAAGACGGCCGGTCGGTGTTCAACTGGCCACCGGTGCCCGAGACGCTGGAGAAGACCCTGCGTGAGGCGATGCGACTCGCGCGGATGCAGATCTCGTTGAACATCTTCCTGCTCGAGGACGCCCCCGGCCTGGTCGCGTTCGCCCGCCGCCTCGCCCAGGTCACCGACGGCGAGGTGTTCCAGATGAGCGCCGAGGAGATGGGCCGGTTCGTCGTACGGGGCTTCGCCGGATAGGTGACCCGCCGGCCGTGATCGGCGACCGGCGTCCCCGGTGACCCTTGCATACGGTCATCTGCATGTTGCACACCGTTGTCACCACCGTCCTCGACTGGCTCTCCGGCCTGCACGGGGCGGCGCTGCACGCGGTCGTCGCGGCGCTCGCCTTCTCGGAGACCGCCGTCGGGCTGGACCTCATCGTGCCCGGTGAGACGGGGATGGCCCTGGCGGGGCTCGTCGCGCAGCGCAACGGCTCGAACCTCGTGGTCATGGTGGCCGTCGGGATCGTCGGGGCGATCCTGGGCGACACGGTGGGCTACGTGCTGGGGCGTCGTTGGGGCCGGTCGTGGCTGCTCGACCACGAGCGTGTCCGTCGGCGGCTCGGCCCGAAGCTCGAGCGCAGCGAGGAGTTCTTCGACCGGCACGGCGGACGGGCGGTGTTCCTCGGCCGCTGGGTCGGTGGGCTCCGGGCGGTCATGGCGTTCACCGCCGGGATGAGCGAGATGCGCTTCGGCCGGTTCCTGGCGTGGAACACGGCCGCGTCGATCGCGTGGGTGACCACCTTGATCGTGCTCGGCTACACCGTCGGCAACGCCTTCGTGTCGGCGCTGAAGAGCTACGGCAGCTGGATCACGTGGGGCCTGGCCGCCGTCATCGTCATCGGGTTCGCGGTCCAGTGGTGGCGCAAGCACCCCGACCGCCGCCGCGAGCTGCTGGCCCATGTGCCCGGCGTCGCGGGCGGCGAGGACTGATCAGCGGGAGGCCCGGCGCCCTGCTCAGCCGGTGATGCCCAGCCTGGCGAGCGCGACCATGGCTGCCGCGCCGAGCCGCCTCGCATCAGCGCCCACGGCGGCGAGGGAGGTCTCGACGAGCCGGCTGCGCGGCACCCAGTCCGCCCAGGCGCGGGCGACCTCGATCGGGTGCCCCGGGTCGTGCGGCCAGGCGACGAGCGCGAGCGGGACCGGCAGCGCCCGGAGGTCGGCCGCGAAGGGTGCGCTCGCCCCGTCGAGGGCGATCAGGGCCGCCCGCAGGCTCGCGTCCTGGTGGGTGCGCCAGTCTCGCGCGAGGAGGTCGACCAGCCATCGGGGGGCGGCCTCGTCGGCGGTCATGGCGGCCAGCATGGCCTCGACCGTCGTGGTCCGGGCCTGCGCGGCGACGGCGGCGTGCACGCCGACGCCGGGGACGGCGCGCCCCGTCCACGCGGGCAGGCAGGCCACGACGCCGCGCAGCGGCCGGCCGGCGGCGGCGAGGTCGACCGCGGCATGCCCGCCGAGGGAGACGCCACCGACCACCTCGGCCCCGACGGCGTCGGCGACCGCCGCGAGGTCCGTGACGTGGTGGGCGAGGGAGAGCGCGGCCGGGTCGGTCACCGGGCCCGAGCCGCCGTGCCCGCGCAGGTCGTAGCTGACCAGCCGGAACCCGATGGCTGCCGCCGGCCCGGTGAATGCCTCGCGGACGAACCGGGCGCTCGATCCGACGCCGTGGCCGATCACGAGCGGCGGGAGTCCCTTGTCGCCGTCGTCGTGCACGGCCAGCGTGACCCCGGCGCTGTCCACGCGGTCCATCAGGCCCGCCCGTCCGACGGATCGCGGCCCGGTGCGTCGCCGGCCGCCCCGAGGTCGTCCCCCGACGGTGCGATCGGCGCGAGGGTGAGGGTCCGGCCGCGCCACCGCCACGCCACCGCCCCGAGCGCCACGGCGGCGACGAGGGACAGGACCTGGTCCCGGCTCGGCAGCGCGACGAGCGGGGCGCGACCGAGGTCGATGGCCGCCCGAGCCAGCGCGTAGCCGGCGACCGCCGCGATCGCGGTCGCGGGTCGCAGCCGCGTGCGGACGGCGACCAGCGCGGCCGACGCGGCGGCGAGCGCGGCCAGGTAGCCGGCCGGCACGACCGGGCTCAGGTAGCCGGGAAGGTGCACGCCCCAGGAGACGGGGAGCCCGGCGCAGACGCCCTCGACACCGCAGCCGGCGTGCCACACGGTCAGCCCGGCGAGCGACGCGGCCGGCGCCGCAGCCAGGAGCCAGGGCCGCCGGGCGGGCTCGGCGCGCCATGCCATCCAGCCGATCGCGACGCCGGCGCCGAGCCAGGTCTCCACGCCGGCCCGCAGCAGGTAGAAGGTCGACGGGACCGCCCGCCAGAACGTCGGGGCCGCCGATCAGCAGCCAGCCGATCCGCCCGGCGATGGCACCGATCAGCAGGGCGCGCAGGGCCTCGTCGACCGCCGCACCGATCGGGACGCCCGCGTCACGGCCGACCCACCAGGCGACCGCCACCGCGACGGCGACGGCGGGTGCGAGTCGGACCAGCAGCGACGCGTCCATCAGCGAGCGGCGTCGGCCTCGAGGTCCGCCAACCTCTGGGCGAGCAGCGACTCGGTCAGCACCCCGGTCTTCGTGTACACGAGGTTCCCCGACGCGTCGAAGAAGGCGGTCGTCGGCATCCCTCGGGAGCCGACCTCGGGGGCGATGACGCCGTCCGGGTCGTACAGGGTGGGCAGCGACAGCCGGTGCTTGTCGAGGAACTCCTGGGCCTTCTCGCGGTTGTCGAGGTGGTCAACGCCCACGAACACCACGTCGGGGTGGCTCTCGATCGCCGCACGCAGGACGGGTGCCTCGGCGTTGCACGGCCCGCACCACGACGCGAAGATGTTCATGACGACGGGCTTGCCCTCGTCGGTCGCGCGCTTCACCCAGGCCGCGGCCTGGGGCCAGTCGGCGTCGACGAGGTTCGCGTCGGGTGGTGGGACCGAGGACGCCCCCTGCGCGGCGGCAGCGAGATCCAGGCTGGGTCCGCTGCTCCCACCGCAGGCCGCCGTGACGAGGGCCAGGACCACGGCGAGCAGCACCAGGGGTCGGGAGGAGGACGGGCGAGAACGCATGGGGGTCATCCTCGATGGGTCGCGACCGTCGGCAGGATCTGTCGGGAGACGTTGAGGAACGCGTCGACCTCCTCGGCCGTCCCGACCGTGACGCGGATCTGCTCGTCCATGCGGTAGGGCGCCAGCGGACGCACGCCGACGCCGCGCTCGGCGTAGGCGGCGACGACGGGACCGGCCGCCTCGCCGAGCTCGATGGTGACGAAGTTGCCGAGCCCCGCGGTGAAGGGGACGCCGATCTCGCGCAGACCGGCGGCCATGCGCCCGCGGCCGGCGACGGTCTGCTCGACGGTGTCGCGCAGGTGGGCGGTGTCGGCGAGCGCCGCGACGGCGGCCGCCTGCGCCATGGCGTTGACGTTGAACCGCACCCGGTAGGCGTCGAGCGACGCCACGAGCTCGGACGGCCCCACGAGATAGCCGATCCGGAGCCCGGCGAGCGCGTACACCTTCGAGAACGTGCGGATCGTCAGCAGGCGCGGGTGGTCGAGCCCGAGCTCGGCCACGGTGGCGTACCCGCGCTGCCCCTGCGCGAACTGGTGGTAGGCCTCGTCGATGGCCACGGTGACGTGATCGGGGACCCCCGCCACGAGGGCACGCAGCTCCTCACCCGTCAGGTGGCTGCCGGTGGGGTTGCCGGGGTTGTCGACGATGACCAGCCGGGTCTCCTCGTCGATGCGGTCGAGCAGCGCCTGCGGATCGCGCCCGTAGCCCTCGGCGTCGCGGGTTGCCGGGCCGCCGGTCGGGGCCTCGACGTAGGGCGCGCCGGCGTTGCGGGCACCGAGTCGGTACACGACGAACGCGCGCTCGTAGGTCAGCACCGCCCCGCCGTCGCCGCACTCGTGGGCGACGAGATCCATGAGCAGACCGGCCGACCCGGTGCCGACGGCGACCTGGTCGGCGGTGACGTTCCTCATGGGAGGCCAGGGCGGAGCGCAGCCCGATGCTCTGGTCGTCGGGGTACAGGTGCGCCCGGTCCGCTGCCTGTCGCATCGCCTCCACCGCGTTCGGTGACGGGCCGAACGGGGACTCGTTCGACGACAGCCGCACCCGCATACCCGGGGGCGGTCCGACCGCCGACGCTGACGCGATGCCGCTGCTCATCCTGTCGCCTTTGCCGTTGCGGAGGGGTGTCAGGTGCTCCGTCGCCCGCGTCGGCGCCGCCTGCGCGCTACAGGTACAGGCCGGTCGTGTTCTCGCGGCGGGACGACGCGACGGCGTGGACGTCCCGCTCGCGGACGATCAGGTACGCGTCGCCCTGGATGTCGACCTCGATGGCGTCGTCCGGGAGGTAGAGCACCTCGTCGCCGGGCTGGACGTTGCGCACGTTCGGCCCGACGCCGATGGTCTGTCCCCAGATGCCCTTGCGATCGACCGACTGCGCGGTCGCGGGGATGAGGATGCCGCCCTTCGACCGGCGCTCGGCATCGTCGGGCGGCGCGACGAGGACCCGGTCGGCCATGACCTCGACCGATCGGCGGAACTCGGAGACGGGTTCGGAAGCACTCATGACGCAGAGCATAGCCAGCGGCACGTCACCCCCCGTGACGCGCCGGTGGCGCCGCTAGCCTTCGGCCGCGACGACACGCTGTCCGGGAGGCGACCGCTGCAGTCTCAGGCTGACCTGGTGATCCTCGGGGCGGGTCCCGCGGGCCTCGGCGCGGCCCTGCGGACCGCCCGGGCCGGCCACGACGTCGTGGTGCTCGAGCGCGAATCGCACGTCGGTGGTGCGGCCGCCAGCATCGAGGTCGCCGGGGTGCGGGTCGACCTCGGCAGCCACCGGCTGCATCCGGCGACGCCGCCGGCGGTGCTCGCGACGCTGCGTGACCTGCTCGGCGACGACCTTCAACGTCGTGCGCGCCGCGGTCGGATCCGGCTGGCAGGGCGCTGGCTGCGCTTCCCCCTCTCGCCCACGGATCTCCTGCGTCGCCTCCCACCGTCGACGGTCGCGGGCATCGCGGTCGATGGACTGCTGGCGCCGTGGCGGCGACCACGCCGGGACACCTTCGCCGAGCAGGTCCGCGCCGGGCTCGGACCGACGCTGCTCGACCACTTCTACGCCCCGTACGCCCGCAAGCTGTGGGGGCTCGGGCCCGAGGAGATCAGCGGCGAGCAGGCGCGGCGACGCATTCCCACCCGCAGCGTGGCCGCGGCCGCCGCGCGGCTCCTGCGGCCCTCGTCGCGTGGCGGCTGGTTCCACTATCCGCGGCGCGGCTTCGGCCAGATCAGCGAGGCGCTCGCCGACGCCGCGTCGGACACCGGCGCCCGGATCGAGCTCGGCACCGCGGCGACGGGCCTGCACGCCACCGACGACGGCGTGGCGGTGGAGACGGCCGACGGCACCGTCCACGCACGCCGCTGCTGGTCGACGATCCCGCTGCCCGTGCTCGCGCGCCTGTGGACCCCCACCCCGCCGGACGTCCGGGCCGCCGCGTCGTCACTGACGACCCGGGCCATGGTCCTCGTCTACCTCGTCCTCGGGGTTCCCCGCTACACCCGCTTCGACGCTCATTACCTGCCGGAGGGGTTCACGCCCGTCACGCGCATCTCCGAGCCGAAGAACTACCGCGACGCGGTGGGCACCGACCCGACGGACCGGACCGTGCTGTGCGCCGAGCTGCCCTGCGCGGTCGGCGACACGTGGTGGAACGCGGACGACGACACGCTCGCGGTGCTCGTCACCGACGCGCTGCGCCGCGCCGAGCTGCCCGACCCGGTGGTCGTCGGGGCCGCGGTGCACCGCCTGCCGAGCGTGTACCCGGTCTACCGCCGCGGCTACGAGACCGCCTTCGCCCGCCTCGACGCATGGGCGTCGTCGCTGCCGGGCGTCCTCACGTTCGGACGCCAGGGGCTGTTCGTGCACGACAACTCCCACCACGCACTGGCGATGGCGTGGGCGGCCGCGGACGCGCTCGGCGCGGACGGGGCGTTCGACGCCGCCGCCTGGTCCCGCGCCCGCACGAGGTTCGCCACCCACGTCGTCGAGGACTGACCGACGATCGCGACGCCATTAGGAGAGCGAGACGTTGGGTCGCGACTCGGCGGGGAGGTCGTTGACCTCGCGCCACATCGCCGGCGCGACCGCGCGCAGGTACCGGCCGAGCCGGACGAAGGACCGACCGCGCGTCCGGAACCGGTAGCTGATCGGCACCTCCGCGTACCGGAAGCCCTTCGCGACGAGGTCGAGCGTCAGCACCTGGGCGTAGTTGAAGTCGTGGATGATCTCGGCCGACGACGCCGCGTCGGCCGACAGGGCCCGGTAGCCGCTCTGGCCGTCGCTGACGGGCAGCCGCGAGACGAGGCGGAGGAGCAGCGTGAGGACCCGGTTGCCGAACCGGCGGTGGGGCAGCATCCGTTCGATGTCGCCGCGGAACCGGGAGCCGACGACGTAGTCGGCGGTCCCGGTGATGATCGGAGCGACGAGACGCTCGAGCTCCTCCGGGGCGTACTCGCCATCGGCGTCGCAGAACGCCACGGCCACCGCACCGGCTGCGGTGGCCTCGGCCAGGCCGCGCCGGACGGCCGCCCCGAGGCCCTGGTTGTCGCGGAACGACAGCACCGTGGCGCCGGCCGCCCGGGCCCGATCGGCCGTCGCGTCGCGAGAGCCGTCGTCGACGACGAGCACCCGCACGGGATGACCGGCGACCTGCGACGGGGCGCGGGCGACGACGTCGGCGACCGTGGCCTCCTCGTCGTGGGCCGGGAGGAAGAGGACGACGGGCGCGTCGGACGTCGGCGGCGTCGCCTCGTCGGGCGCGCGGTCGTGCTGACGCCCGCCCCGCGGGCGGCTCGGCAGGCGAAGCCGCCCGAGCATGCCCGGCGACGGCGCGACGAGGCCGATCCCGCCCGCGAGCAGCGCGTAGGCCGTCTTCACGGCATGCGCGGTCAGCGCGACGACGAGACCGACGGCCGGGGCCACGCCCAGCGCGGCGAGGGCCGCGGTCGCCGCCGCCTCGTAGGTCCCGAGCCCCCCGGGGCGACGGCCACGCTCTGCGCCGCGATGGTGACGGCGGTGACGAGGATGGCCTCGTGCGGGGCCAGCGAGACGCCTGCCCACGCGGCGGCCTGCCACATCACGACGCTCTCGAGCAGCCAGGCCGCGAGGACCGCGGCGGCCACACCAGGACCGGGCAGCCGGACCCGTCCGGCCGCCCCGAGCCGACGCAGCCACACCACACCGGCCACGACACCGCCGACGGCGACGAGGAGCAGCCCCCACACCCAGCCACCGACGAGCGTCGCCACCGTCGCGGGGCCGAGCACCACCGCCAGTCCGACGACCGCCGCGATGTCCGCCGCCCGCAGCGTGAGCGTGGAGGCGGCCGCGACCCCCAGCGGCACGTCGGCGCGCCGCACGACGCTGGTCACGCGCAGCATCTCGCCGAGGCGCAGCGGCAGGACGTGGTTGCCCGCGAGCGACAGGTGGATGGCAGCCAGCGCCTGCCCGAACCCCAGCCCCGGGACGAGTCGACGCCAGGCGACCGCGCGCAGCACGAACGCGGAGGCGTACAGGGCCAGCACGGTGGCGAGGGCCACCGGCGCGTCGACCGCGGCCTGCAGCGCCCGGCCGAGGAGCGCGGGCTCGACGAGGCGGGCGACGACGACGCCGACCGCGACGAGCAGGGCGAGGCCGACCCACCACGCGAGGGCAGGACGTTGGCGCAGACGCCGACGGGGGTCCATCATGTGACGGGCTCCGGTTCGGATACGGGGTCGCGGGTGCCGGTTTGCGGGTGCCGGGCGGGCCAGTATAGTCGCGGCCGTTCGGTAAGGCTCACCTTACCTCGCTCCCGTCGAGGTCCCGATGTCGATCGTCGTCACCGGGGCGGCCGGATTCATCGGCCGCCACGTCGTCGCCGGCCTGCGCCGGCGCGGTCACGCGGTCGTCGGGATCGACCGGCGGCACTGGCGCCCGGCGCCCGGCGAGGCGGCACTGGTCGCCGACCTGACCAGCCCCTCCCCCGCCGACGACGCGCTGCGGGACGCCGATGGGGTCATCCACCTCGCAGGCCGCCCCGGCGTCCGCGACCCCCACCCCCACGCCGACCGGCTGCGCTGGCGGGACAACGTCGTCGCCGGCCGGCGGGTCCTCGCACTCGTGCCTCCCGCCACGCCGATGGTCGTGGCCTCGTCCTCGTCGGTCTACGGCGGCGCGAGACGGGACGGAGCGAGCCGCGAGGACGACCGGCTCGCACCCCGGGGCGGCTACGCCCGCTCGAAGGTCGCGCTCGAGCGCGCCTGCGGACGGCGGGCCATGGGCGGCGGACACGTGGGCGTCGTACGGCCCTTCACGGTCGCGGGGCCGGGGCAGCGGCCCGACATGGCGATCAGCCGGTGGCTCGCCGCCGTCCGGGACGGCCACCCGCTCGTGGTCTACGGTCATCCCGGCCGCACCCGCGACGTCACCGACGTCGCGCACGTCGCCGAGGGGATGATCCGCATGCTGGAGCGCGAGGTGGACGCCACGGTGAACCTCGGCACCGGCCGCCCGGTGACGCTGGCCACCCTGGCCGCCACGGTCGCGGCGACCCTCGGCGTGCGGGCCGACCTGCGACACCGGGCCGCCGATCGCGCCGAGGTCGTCGCGACCCGCGCCGACACGGCGCGCTGCCGCCAGCGACTCGGGTTCGTCCCGTCGACCGACCTGTCCGGCCTCGTGGCCCGGCAGGCCGCAGCGCTGCGGGACGTGGCACTCGCGGCCGGATGACCGCGACCCGTCCCGGTGTGTCGGCCGGCGGGCTCCGGCTCGCCATGCTCGCCGCGGCTGCCGTCGCCGTGCTCGCGGGGGCCCCGGGCGCGTGGGCACCGGCCACCTACGGGGCCCGGACCACGGCCGACGAGCCCCACTACCTGCTGACCACGATCAGCCTCGCCGAGGACGGCGACCTCGACCTGTCCGACGAGCTGGCCGCCGGCCGTGCCGCCACGTTCCACCGCGCCACGCTGCCCGTGCAGGAGCGACGCCTGGCCGACGGGCGCATGCCCGCCCCGCACGACCCGCTGCTGCCGGCGCTGCTCGTACCCGGCTGGCTGATCGGCGGGTGGGTCGGCGCCAAGCTGACGATCGCGCTGCTCGCCGGGGCGTTGGCCGCCCTGCTCGTGTGGACGGCGGTGCGTCGGCTGGCCGTCCCGCCGGTGCTCGCCGCGACCGGCGTCGCCCTCTTCGCGGCCTCCATGCCGCTCGCGCCCTACGCGACCCAGGTCTACCCCGAGCTGCCGGCGGCGCTGGCGGTCACCGCCGCGGTCGCGGCCGGCACCGGGCGCCTCGACCGGCGGGCGCTGATCGCCGTGGCGGTGGCCGTCGTGGCGCTGCCCTGGCTCGCCGTGAAGTACGTGCCGGTGGCCGCGACCCTGGCGGCACTGGTCGGCTGGCGCCTGGTACGTGACGGGCGGTCGGGCGCCCTCGGTGCGCTGGCCGGCGTCCTCGCGGTGGCCGGCGCCGGGTACGCGGCCGCGCACCTCGCCTGGTACGGGGGCCTGACCGTGTACGCCGCCGGGCAGCACTTCGTCGGCGACGGGCAGCTGTCGGTCATGGGCACGACGCCGCACTACGTGGGGCGGTCCACGCGGCTGATGGGGCTGCTGGTGGGGCGTCGCTTCGGCCTGGCGGCGTGGCAGCCCGCCTGGCTGCTGCTCGTCCCGGCGGTCGGCGCCCTGGTCCGTCGGCGCCCCGCCGGGTGGGACCTCGTGGTGGGGCCGCTGGCAGCCGGCTGGCTGTCCGCGACCTTCCTGGCCCTGACGATGCAGGGCTGGTGGATGCCGGGACGGCAGGTGGTCGTCGTCCTGCCGCTCGCCGTGCTCGCCGTGCTGTGGTGGGCCGCCGGTACGCGCTCGCGATGGCTCGTGCTCGGCGTGGCGGGCGTGCTCGGCGTCGTCGCCTACGGGTGGCTGCTCGCCGAGGGACTCACCGGCGGTCTGACGTGGGTGGTCGACTTCTTCACGACCTCGTCGCCCTGGTACCGGGCCTGGCGCCACGCCCTGCCGGACCTGCTCCATCCGGCGGCGGGCGACTGGGCCCTGCAGGCCGTCTGGAGCGCCGTCGGGCTCGGGCTGCTGTGGTGGGGGTGGCGCACCGCCGCCGAGGGAGCGGGAGCGGTGCACCAGCGGCGGCTCAGCCGGTCACGGTGAACGTCGCCACCATCCCCTTCGCGAAGTGGTTGAGGTCGCCCTCGGAGATGTTGCACAGCAGCACGTAGCTCCCCGGCTGGAGGTCGAACACGCCGGTGCAGTCCTGTCCGGCCGGGAAGGGCTCGATCTCGCCGATCAGCTGGTCGTCGGGGATGGCGCCCTCGTCGAACCCACCGTTGTCGGTGGTGGGCAGCGCGTCCGGCGAGTCGGCCTTCACGACGACGACCTCGTGGGGCATCGTCCCGTCGTTCTCGGCGTCGAAGGCGATGGCGCCGGCGGGCACCGAGTCCCGGGACGGCTGGATGGACCACTCGTCGAGGGACAGCGTGACGGTCGTGTCCGCCGATGCGGGATCACCGACGGGCTCGCATGCGGCGGCGGCCTGCTCGGAGCCGGTGTCGGAGCCCGAGGACACCCCGGAGCCCGACCCGGCTCCCGACCCGGACCCGGTGTTTCCCGAGCGGACGCCCGCGCCGTCGTCGCCACAGCCGGCGACGAGCAGGGCGAGCGGGAGCAGGACGGCGAGCAGGGTGCGGGCGGTGCCTCGCATGGATCCTCCTGGGAACGGGCACGATCGCGGGTGCGATCGGGTCGGTCGCGGATGGGAACAGGAAGTTAGGTAAGCCTAACCCCACCTGTCGAATCGCTGTGTCGGCAGCCGTCGGACGGTCGCCGATGGGGCCGCGCCCACCGGCCGCGCTGGGCTAGCCTCGAAACCACATCGCCGTCGAACCGGCCCGGTCACCCCGCCCGACCGTGAGCCACCTGCCGACGCGACGCCAACGTGACCATCACCCTCATCCGACCCGGAGGACTCCGTGGCCTACGACAAGATCCAGATCCCGGACACCGGCGAGAAGATCACCGTCAACGACGATGGCAGCCTGAACGTCCCCGACAAGCCCATCCTGGCCTTCATCGAGGGCGACGGGACCGGGCCCGACATCTGGGCGGCGTCCCGCCGTGTGCTCGAGGCCGCGGTGGACGCGGCCTACGGCGGCGACCGCGAGATCGTCTGGATGGAGGTCTTCGCCGGCGACAAGGCCAACGAGGTCTACGGCGAGACCATCTGGCTCCCCGACGAGACCCTCGACGCGCTCGAGGAGTACCACGTCGGCATCAAGGGGCCGCTGACCACCCCCGTCGGCGGTGGCATCCGTTCGATCAACGTGGCGATCCGCCAGAAGATGGACCTCTACGCCTGCGTGCGTCCGGTCCGCTGGTTCACCGGCGTCCCCTCCCCCATCAAGGACCCGTCGGCCGTCGACATGGTCATCTTCCGTGAGAACACGGAGGACATCTACGCCGGCATCGAGTGGCAGGCCGGAACACCCGAGGTCAAGAAGCTCATCGACTTCCTCCAGAACGAGCTCGGTGCCACGACGATCCGGTTCCCCGAGACCTCCGGCATCGGCATCAAGCCGGTCTCCGAGGAGGGCACGAAGCGGCTCGTGCGCTCGGCCATCCACTATGCCCTCGAGCGCGGCCGCAAGAGCGTCACGCTCGTGCACAAGGGCAACATCATGAAGTTCACCGAGGGCGCGTTCCGCACCTGGGGCTACGACGTCGCCGAGGAGGAGTTCGGCGACAAGGTCTACACCTGGCGCCAGTGGGACACGACCGTCGAGGAGAAGGGCCGCGACGCGGCGAACGAGGAGCAGGACGCCGCCCTGGCCGAGGGCCGCATCCTCGTCAAGGACGTCATCGCGGACGCCATGCTCCAGCAGATCATGACCCGCCCCGCCGAGTACGACCTCATCGCGACGATGAACCTCAACGGCGACTACATCTCGGATGCGCTCGCCGCCGAGGTCGGCGGCATCGGGATCGCCCCGGGCGGCAACATCAACTACAACACGGGCCACGCGGTCTTCGAGGCGACCCACGGCACGGCCCCGAAGTACGCGGGCCAGGACAAGGTCAACCCCTCGTCGGTGATCCTGTCCGGCGAGATGATGTTCCGCTACATGGGTTGGGACGAGGCCGCCGACAAGATCGTCGAGGCCATGGACAAGACCATCGCCCAGAAGCGGGTCACCTACGACTTCGAGCGCCTCATGGACGGGGCCACGAAGCTCAAGACCAGCGAGTTCGGTGACGCGCTCATCGAGAACATGAGCTGAACCGGATCCTTCGACCGGCGCACGGGGCGGCCATCAGCCGCCCCGTGCGACGTCCGTGGCCGTAGACTCGCCTCCATGGTCGATCCCTCGTCACCGCCCGCGTACGCCTGGGACTGGTTCTCGCGTCAGCGGCTGCTGTGGCGTGAGACGCGGTCGCGGCTCGCGCACGCGTCGAGCCCGGTCGCCGTCCGCTACCGGACCGCGACGTCGAAGTCCGAGGCCGTCCCGCTGCTGCGCGCCGACTATCCCGTCGACCCGACCGTCCGGGACGTGGTGCAGCGGGTCGTCGCCGAGATCGCGTTCCTCGACCGCACCACCGTGCCCTTCGCCGACCTCGGCGTCCGCAACGCACCACGCGGGATGCGCTGGTGGTGGACCGCGCTCACCGGCGAGCCGGTGGGTGACGTCCGGCGCGAGCCCCCCGCCCCGCCGGCGCAGCTGACCCTCGACGACGTTCACGAGGGCTACGGCGGCTGAGGGCCCGCGCCGGTCGCTCAGCGCGGCCGGGTCAGGGCCGGGATCGACGCCGTCGCCGGGTCGGCGGCGTGCCGTAGCAGCGGGAGCCCGAAGGCCTCCTCCACGGATCGCAGCAGCGAGTAGTGGCTGTACGCCGTGTCGTCGTGGACCCCGCCCGGCACCCGCGACCCCGCGACGATCGTGAGGATGTGGCCGCCGGTGGCCAGGCCACCGCAGCATCCCTCGTCGCCGGTGCCCTCGTCGAAGGTCACCACGAGACGCACGTCGGCCTGCCACGCCGGGGAGCTGCGAACCATCTCGTAGAGGTCACGCAGCCAGCGGTCGCCCTCGGCGATCGAGCCGTCGTGCATGTCGTGCTGGAGATCGGGCACCACGAGGGAGAAGCGGGGCAGCACGTTGTCGGCGAGATCCTGGCGGAGCTCGTCGAAGGGCACCACGTTGACGCAGCGGCCATGGTTCTCGCGGACGCCGTCGTAGTACATGAACGGGTTGTGCCGGATGACGTAGTCCCCGACACGGTCGTCGGTCGCGCAGCGGTCCGGCAGGCCCTGGAAGTAGCCCTTCCACGACACGTCCGCCTGTTCGAGCTGGTCGACGAGGTTGACGGCGTCGACGGTGCAGTCGGTGCAGTCCGTGCTGATCCCGAAGGTGTCGCCACCGAGCAGCGCGAGGTAGTTCGGCAGGGACGGGTGCGCCACGCCGTAGTAGGAGCCGAGCACGACGCCCTCGCGCGCGAGCTCCTCGATGAACGGCGCCCGGCCCGACCCGAGGATCTCGTCGGCGTTCTTGTTCTCCTCGACCACGACGATGATGCGGGCACGGTTGTCCGTCGTCGTCGCGGCAGCCGTCGACGGCGCGGCGTCGGGCACCGGACCACCGCCGGTCGACACGGGACCCCGTGCGCCGACGCACGCGGTCGCCAGCAACGTCAGCGCGAGGGCGAGGGCCAGCACGAGGAGTGATGGTCGCAGGAGCGTCTCGTTCCGGTCGGAGGGCACGGCGGCGGCAGCAGCAACGCGAACCCTATGGGAGCGAGGGGCCGGCGAGCATGTCGGACGGGTAGGGTCGAGCGGACGCACCCCCGTCGATCGCGCGCGATCCTTCGCCTGAAGAAGTGCCGGTCAGTGGCTACGGTCCCCCCTGACCCGAACCGGCGGTCGGCCCGATGAAAGCCGTTGGGCGCCCCGGTTCTCGAGCGAGAGGTCGCATGGCGAGCACCTGGCAGGACCACATCGACGCGGCGCACGAGCTGCGCCACCGGCTCCATCAGCATCCCGAGCTGACCTGGCAGGAGACGGACACTGCGGCGACCGTCCGTGACGAGCTCGACCGTGCCGGCCTCCGCTGGCGCGCCTGCGCCGACACCGGGACGGTCGCGACCCTCGCCCCGGATGCACCCGGACGCCACGTGGCCCTGCGCGCCGACATCGACGCCCTGCCCATCGCGGAGAGGTCGGGGACCGAGTGGGCGTCGACGAGGGACGGGTGCATGCATGCCTGCGGCCACGACGGTCACATGGCCACGCTGTTCGCGGCGGCCTGGTGGCTCGCCGAGCACGAGGACGAGCTCCCCGGCCCCGTCACGCTGCTGTTCCAGCCCGCGGAGGAAGGCGGCCACGGCGCGAAGCGGATGATCGAGGACGGTGCGCTGGAGGGCGTCAACGTCGTCTTCGGCTGGCACAACTGGCCCGCCATCGGGCTCGGCCAGGCCGTGTGCCCCGACGGGGCGGTCATGGCCGCGAACGGCACCTTCCGGATCGAGGTGACCGGCGAGGGGGGACACGCGAGCCAGCCCGAGTCGTGCCGCGACCCCGTCCTTGCCGCCGGCGCCATCGTCGTGGCGCTCCAGCAGATCGTCAGCCGGCGGATCGCCCCGCAGCAGGCCGCCGTCGTCAGTGTCACCTGGATCGACGCGCCGAGCTACGACACGGTCATCCCCGACCGGGCCGTGCTCGGCGGCAGCATCCGGCTGGCGGACGGCGACATGCGCGAGCAGGTCACGTCGGCGATCACGGCCGTCGCCGAGGACACGGCCCGGGCCTACGGCGTGCAGGCCAGCGTCGAGCACGCGCCCCGGTACGACGCGACCGTGAACCACGCCGGCCCGGCGGACGAGCTCCGCAGCGCGCTCTCAGCGGTGCTCGGTGACGACTGGCTCGCGGCCGACACGCCGCTGCCGGTCATGGCCTCCGAGGACTTCAGCTACTACCTCGGCGAGGTGCCCGGCGCCTTCGCGCTCGTCGGCGGCGGCGACGAGAACCACGAGGCCCCGCTCCACAACGCCCGCTACGACTTCAACGACGCACTCGTCGAGCGCGTCGCCCGCGCCTACGCCCGGCTCGCCGGTGCGCCGGCGCCCGACTGACGGACCCGGGCCCGAACCACGACACCCTTCGAAGCACGAGACAGCCACATTGAGCACGACAGGAGTCACACCGTGAACACCGCCCCCTTCGATCGATGGGAATCCGAGATCCGCGGCTACTGCCGCGCGTACCCCACCGTGTTCAAGTCCGCCTCGAACGCACGGCAGGTCGATGAGGACGGCCGCTCCTACATCGACTTCTTCGCGGGCGCCGGTGTCCTGAACTTCGGTCACAACAACGAGCGCATGAAGCGCGCGATGATCGAGTTCCTCGAGGCCGACGGTGTCGCCCACAGCCTCGACACCTACACCACGACGAAGCGGGACTTCATCGAGCGCTTCGCCGGCGTGGTCCTCGAACCCCGCGGCTGGGACTACAAGCTGCAGTTCATGGGCCCGACGGGCACGAACGCCGTCGAGGCGGCTCTGAAGCTGGCCCGCAAGGTCACCGGACGGCCGCACGTCGTCGCGTTCAGCCACGGGTTCCACGGGATGACCCTCGGGGCGCTGGCGCTGACCGCCAACGACGCCTACCGGTCGGTCGCCGGCGTGCCGCTCGACAACGTCGTCCGGCTTCCGTTCGAGGACCAGCCGGGCGGCGGCGTCGAGGGCGTCGAGCACTACCGCGCCGCGCTCGAGGACACCTCCAGCGGTCACCTGCCGCCGGCAGCCTTCGTCATCGAGGTCATCCAGGCCGAAGGTGGCGTCCACTGCGCCAGCAAGGAGTTCCTCAAGGCCGTCCAGGACCTCGCCCACGACGTGGGCGCGCTCTTCGTCGTCGACGACATCCAGGCGGGAGTCGGGCGCACCGGGTCCTACTTCAGCTTCGACGGGATGGACATCTCCCCCGACATCGTCACGCTCGCGAAGGGCATCGGCGGCTACGGGACGCCGCTCGCGATGAACCTCGTCAAGCCCGAGTTCGACAACGCCTGGTCGCCGGGCCAGCACACCGGGACCTTCCGCGGACAGGGGCTGTCGTTCGTGGCCGGCACCCAGGCGCTGTCCTACTTCGAGGACGACGCGCTCATGAGCCAGGTGCGCGACAAGGGCCAGCGCATGCGCGAGAAGCTCACGACGATCGCGGACAAGCATGCCGACAAGGGATGGCAGGTCCGGGGCCGCGGCATGATGCAGGCCCTCGACACGCTCGACGGGGCGTTCGCGAAGGCCGCCCAGCGCGCCGCCTTCGACCGTGGCCTGCTCTTCGGCCCCTGCGGCACCGACGGGCGGGTCTGCAAGCTCATCCCGCCACTGACGATCCCCGACGACGACCTCGACGAGGGCCTCGACCTCTTCGAGGAGGCCATCACCGCCACGCTGGAGGCGAAATGAGGAAGCGCGATGACATGACCTTCCCGTTCGAGGAGTACGAGCGACGCCTCGACGGGCTGCGCGAGCGCATGCAGAAGCGCCTCCTCGACGCGGTGGTCATCACCGACCCCGAGAACCTGATGTACCTCACCGACTACCAGACGACGGGGTACTCCTTCTTCCAGGCGCTCGTGGTGCCGCTCGACGACGAGCCCTTCATGATCACCCGGCAGATGGAGGAGTCGAACGTCATCGAGCGGACCTGGGTCGAGCGGACCCGGCCCTACCCCGACACCGGCGACGCGATCCAGCGCCTGGTCGAGGCGCTCAAGGAGTTCGGGCTGCGCGAGAGCCAGATCGGCTACGAGCGCAACAGCTACTTCTTCCCGGCCTACCAGCAGGACCGGATGTACACGACCTTCACGGAAGGCCACCTGCTCGACTGCTTCGGCATCGTCGAGGAGGGGCGGGTGCGGAAGTCCCCTGCCGAGCTCGAGGTCATGCACCGCGCCGCACGGGCGACCGAGGCCGGGATGCGGGCCGGCCTCGACGCCGTCGCACCCGGCGTGACCGAGAACGAGATCGCCGCGGAGATCAGCGCCGCGATGTTCCGGGCCGGCGGCGAAGCACCCGGCGGTCATGCCCTACGTCACCTCCGGCCCGCGGTCGATGATCGGGCACGCCACCTGGGAGGGCCGCGAGGTCCAGCCGGGCGAGCACGTCTTCCTCGAGGTCGGCGGCTGCTACCGCCGCTACCACACGGCGATGATGCGCACGGCGGTGGTCGGCGACCTGACCCCCTCGATGCACAAGGCGCAGGAGAAGATGAAGGAGGCGCTGACGGCCGTCCACGACCTCGTCCGCCCGGGCGTCACCGTGTCGGACGCGGACAACCTGGTGCGCAGCATCATCTCCGACAACGACGTGCACGCGAACCTGGTGACCCGCGCCGGCTACTCCATCGGGATCGCCTTCCCACCGAGCTGGGACGAGGGCTACATCATCAGCCTGAAGCAGGGCGACTTCACCGTGCTCGAGGAGGGCATGACCTTCCACATCATCCCCTGGATGTGGGGGGTCGACGGGGACAAGACCGTCGGCACCTCCGACACGATCTACCTGACCGAGGACGGCTGCCGCTCCTTCTTCGACTTCGACCGGGACTTCGCCGTCAAGGGCGACCAGCCGGCCGCGTCCGGTGCGGCGTCGAGCGCCGCATCCGCCACCGTCGGCTCGCCGGTGCCCGAGGGCGACCGACCGTGACCGCCAGACACGACCTACCCAGCACCCGACGATGGGAGCGACCATGCTGACCGCCATCGATCCGACCACCGGCACGACCATCCGCGAGACACCCGGCGCCGACGCCTCCGCGATCGGGGACGTCCTGGCGCGGGCCGAGGCCGCCTACCGCACCTGGCGCACGTTCAGCTTCGAGGAACGGGGCGAGGTCATGCGGGCCGTCGCCAAGCGCATGCGCGACGACGTGGAGCACCTCGCGATGCTCATGACCGAGGAGATGGGCAAGCCCATCACCGAGGCGCGTGGTGAGGTCAACAAGGCCGCCTGGGCGGCCGAGCACTACGCGGACCATGCCGCCGAGTACCTGGCCTCCGAGACCATCGTGTCGGACGCCACGCACAGCTACGTGCAGTACCTGCCACTCGGCCCGGTCCTCGGCATCCTGCCGTGGAACTCGCCGTTCTGGCTGGCGTTCCGGTTCATCGCGCCCGCGCTCATGGCAGGCAACACCGGCGTCATGAAGCACGACTCGCACGTGCCGGGCTGCGCCGAGGCAATCGCGCGAGTGTTCGAGGAGGCGGGCGCGCCCGACGGGATTCTGCAGAACCTGCCGATCGGCCACGCCGACATCGAGGCCGTGATCCGTGACCCGCGCATCAAGGCGGTGTCGTTCACCGGCTCCGACCGTGGAGGCGCAGCCGTGGCGACCGCCGCCGCAGCACAGATCAAGCCTGCCGTTCTCGAGCTCGGCGGCTCCGATCCGAGCATCGTGCTCGCCGATGCCGACCTCGCTTCGGCGGCCGACGCCATCACGACCATGCGGATCATCAATGCGGGTCAGTCGTGTATCGCGGCGAAGCGGGTCATCGTCGAGGAAGCGGTGTACGACGAGTTCGTCGCGATGTTCCGCGAGCGGCTCGCGGCGCTGAAGATGGGCGATCCGCGCGACGAGTCCACCGACATCGGACCCATCGCCCGTGAGGATCTTCGCGACGACCTGCACCGCCAGGTGACACAGACCGTCGAGGCGGGGGCGACCCTCGAGCTCGGGGGCGAGATCCCCGACCGCGAGGGCTTCTTCTACCCGGTGACGCTCCTGACCGACGTCACGTCGGACATGGTCGCGAGCTGTGAGGAGACCTTCGGTCCCATCGCGGTCGTGATGCGCGCGAAGGATGCCGACGAGGCACTCGAGATCGCGAACGACACGCCCTACGGACTCGCGTCGAGTGTGTTCACCACTCCCGAGCGCGGACGTGAGATCGCCCGCGACATCGAGGCCGGCCAGGTGGCCGTCAACGGGGTCGTGAAGACGGACCCACGGCTGCCGAGCGGTGGGATCAAGCGCTCCGGGTACGGGCGAGAGCTCGGTCCGCACGGCATCAAGGAGTTCGTGAACGTCCAGCAGGTCTGGGTCGGCCCGAAGCAGGGCTGACGCCGCTCGACGGACCAAACGGGGCGCGCTGGTCGGCGCGCCCCGTTTCGCGTCCGCCTACTGCGGCACGTCGAAGCCGACCGCCATGCCCTGGGCGTAGTGTCCGGGCAGGTTGCAGACGAACACGTAGTGGCCCGGCTCCAGGTCCACGGTGAGGCTCTCGGTCGCGTCTCCCTCGACGTCCTCGACCTCGTCGACGACCTCGAGATCCTCGGCCCCCTCCTCCTCGACGTTGCCGGCTGCGTCGGTGGGCAGCGCGTCCGGCGCGCGATCTGTCCGCAGGACGACGAACTCGTGAGTCTGCCGCGCACCGTTGTGGACGGACAGCGTGACGCTGCCGGCGTCGGCCGTCTTCGCCTCGGGCTCGATCGAGTAGTCGGCGAGCTCGACCGCGACCTCGTTGCCGGACGCGCCGGCATCACTGCCGCACCCGGCCAGCAGCACCGCCGCGACCCCGACCAGCACCCCCACCACGCTCCGCGTTCCCAACCTCATGGCCCCTCCCCTTTTGTCGTCACCCGCCGAGCCTGCGACACGCCAGGCGTCGATGCGGGTCCTGCGGCCAGCGTGTGCGGTGGCGCCACACGATCGGGCGCTGCACACCGTCGTTCCCTGCGGTGCGCGCTCCCTCCACCACCCGGGGCGGCGGTCCCGTGTCTTCGGTGACAGCCCTCTCCCCTGCGCCGACCGTCGCGGACGGCCGGTCGGACCAGGTCGAACGTCAGCTCCAATCGGGCTTCTGCCGCCGGCTCTCGACACGCACCCGGCGCCGGGCTGACGCCGCCGCGAGCTGCGCCCGGTTCTCGTACCCGAACTTCCCCAGAATGTTCGAGACCGACGAGCGGACGGTGGATGGCGTGATCTGGAGCTGGTCCGCGATCTCGCCGTTGCTCATGCCCCGACCGAGCAGGTCGAAGGCCCGCCGCTCCCGTCGGTGAGGACGAGGTCGACGAGCGCCACGTCGGGACGGCTCGTCTCGATGCGTCGGATCGCCGTCTCCAGGCGTCACCGTACGGAGTGGATCGGTCCCCTGCAGCGACACGGGCAGGGGCCGCGTGTGGTGTGCGGTCCCTGCCCGTGGTCGCTCTACCCGCGGCCTCCCGATGGGGAGTGACCCTTGCCGTGTCCCGTGCTCGTGGTCGGAGCCGTGGCCGGGTCCGGGTTGTCGATCCGCCAGATGCCGCGACCGTGGGTCGCGACGTAGACCATGTTGTCCGTCCCGGAGTACTCCACGTCCATCGCCACGGTCGTCGGGAAGTTGTCCCCGAACCGTGTCCAGTCGGTTTCGCCCGGGGCCCGGTAGAGGACGCCGAGGTCGGTCCCGACGACCGTGCCGCCGGTGGGAAGCACCCGCACGCTGTTCACGGGCACGTCCGGGAAGCTGCCGGCGTCCGAGAGCGCCCACGTGGCGCCACCATCCGTCGACTCGAAGACGTGGCCGATACCGGCTCCCGGACCCTCGGTGAAGCGACGCGAGAAGCCGTTGAGCCCGATGAGCAGGTGCTGATCGTCGTTCGGGTCGACGGTGACGCCGCCGACGTAGCGGTTGGGGATCGTGCTGCTGCTCGCGTCGATGGTGTGGGCAACCGACCAGGTGCCATCGGTCCCCCGGTGCAGCACGACGATGCCACGGGCGAACCCGGCGTTGTTGCACGGGCCACACCAGCCGGCGAGGATCGTGTCTCCCCCGAACGCGGTGGCCGTGGCGACCTTGACCGAGCTCGAGAAGGTGTGGACCTTCTCCCAGGCGCTTCCCGATCGGATCGCGAAGCCCTGGTCCTGGTACCAGAGGCTGTTGCCGCCGGCGACCCACTCGTCGGTGTTCGCGCTGTTCGCGGAGAACGGTGCGATGAACCGGGCGTTGATGTCCGGCGGGGCGACGTCGTAGGTCGTGGCCTGCGACGGGTCGAGGAATGCGGCGAGCGAGCCCGGGTTGGCGCAGGTCTGGGTCAGCTCCATCGACAGATAGACGTACTCCTGCACGATGTTGCAGCCGTTGGCCGGGTCGACGAGGACGTCACCGCCGTCGCCACCGAAGTTGGAGACCATCTTCGAGGCGCCGGGACGCAGCAGCGAGCCGCCGTTGTCCTGCATGCCACCGCTGACGAGCACGCCGTCGCCAGATCCGATGTCGGGACGGGAGCCGTTGCCGGCGAGCGCGCCGACACCCATGCCGTAGTACTGCAGGGCGTCGATGGTCCCGTCGTTGAGGGAGACCCAGTCGGTCGCGTTGCCGTTCCGGTTCGTCTTGCCGTCCAGCGGGCGCTTGTAGACCCCGCCGTCGTTCCCGACGATCAGGTACGGCTTGCCGTGGGGCGACGTGCTTCCGATCGCGACCGAATGCTGGTCCGGGTGGGTGGTCTGCGGGCAGCGGTTCGGCCCGCCGTTCGGCGGGTAGACCGCGTCCGGCGCCCAGCAGCCGAAGTAGAAGTTCCAGTACGGCCCGATGGTCGTCCAGTGGGACCCACCGTCGGTGGTCTCGTAGACCTCCTCGAGACCGGCGACGACGTGGCCGGGGTCGTTGGGGTCGACGGTGAGGAACTGGTTGTACCAGCTCTGGATTCCAGGCCGATAGCCCACGCCGTAGTTCTTCGACAGGGCCGAGCCGCCGGAGGCCGCGCCGAGCTTGTCGGCGCTGGCGATCCGGGTCCACGGACCGTCGAGGGAGCCGGTGTCCGAGACGTAGATCCCGTCGAGATAGGTCATCGGGATCGCCGCGCCCGACTGGAGGCGCTTCGGCGACTGGTTCATGACGTAGAGCCGGGACCCGTCGGCGGCCCAGGCGAAGGTCGCGTTGCCGATGTCGCTCTTGTCGAGCCCACCCGTGAGGTTGACCTTCGTCCAGTGACCGCCAGCGTCCCGCGTCTCGTAGAAGCCGTTGTAGGTGTCGCCCGAGCGCCAGCCGACCGCCGCGATGACGTGGTCGGGGTCCTCCGGGTCGATGGCGACGTTGTTGACGATGTTCTTGTAGGCCGCGTTCGCGTCACCGGCGTTGGCCCCGCCGGGCAGGTACGACGGGTTCGGCGCGAAGGACTGCGTCCACGCGTCGGACATGTCCCCGCTCAGGCTGTGCCACCAGATGCCGCGGAGCGTTGCGATCCACGCCTTCCCGCCCGCGAAGCGGATCGCGTTGATCGTCGTCGACTCGAGCTCGTCCCCGCCCACCCGGTCGGCTGGGGAGAACGTCCCGGACGTTGGGTTGTCGAGCAGGTAGACGCCGGTGCCGACGTAGCTCGTACCGCCCGTGTTGGCCTCACCGGTCGCGTACCACAGGCGACCCTGGTCGTCGAGCTGCAGGTCTCCGCTGGACAGCGAGGGCAGGCTGTCCGCGATCGGGGTCCAGCTACCACCGCCCGACGTGGAGCGCCACACCCCACCGTCCGCACCACCGGCGTACACGTTGCCGGCGTCGTCCGCCGCCAGGGCGGTGATCCGTCCGGTGACGAGGCCCGACCCACCGCTCGAGTTCGAGAAGTAGTCGCGGTAGTCCGGGTCGTCGGCGTCGTACGGCAGGTTCGTGATCTCGTCCCAGCTGCCGCCGGTCGCCGAGAGGGACGTCAGGTCGCCGTACGCCGACGAGTAGCCGCCGGGGGCGACGATCCCGGGCGCGGTCCGCGCCTGCGCCCACTGCTCCTGGGCCGTCATCTGCTCCGCAGCCTCGGCGCCGGCACCGCCGTGTTCGATGCCCTCCGCCGGCTCGCGGAAGTCCTTGTCGACCTCGACGCCGCTGGCCGAACCTTCTGCCGCGAGCTCCTGGGCGGCGCGGGGCAGACCGTGCGCTTCGGGGCTCGGCGAGCTGACAGCGACGCCGGCCAGAACCAGCGCGGACCCGGCGAGCAGCACGGCCGTCCGTCGGAAAGTGTGGCGATGCATGGTGGCTCCTCCCGTTGCATCAGCGCTGTGCACGACTCGCAGCCGGCTTGTGGCGCTGAGGACGAACCGGAACCTACGCCCGCCCAGACCGTCGCGTCGCAGAAACCACGAGCGGTGGCGGGGAGCGCACTGTCCTGCCGAGGTGTGTCACGGCGTCGCGCGTCGGCCTGTCGTCGCCGCCGCCGGCAGGTACAGGGCCGGTGGTGGCGTCACCGGGGGGACGCGAACGCCGTTCCATCAACGGGGCAGGCAGCCGCGACCCCAGGGAACTCCTGGCCGCAGGTCGGGCAGGTCACGAGGTCGGCGCCACCTGGTTGTGGCGTGGGCTCTGCGTCGACAGCCTCGGAACGGACGACGCGGCTTCGGATGATCGGGCCAGGGCGGCCGACGGTGTTCTCGTAGACGTGGTCCGCCCGCTCCCGCTCCCACCGGTTCATGCAGCCACCTTTCCGCCTCGAGGATAACGGCGAAGTATCGGCCCGTGACGAAGGGTCAGCGACGGAGCCGGTGCCGGCGCCGATCAACCGGCACGTCTACTTCTTCAGGTGCGGAACCACTCCTCTCGTGCCGCCGCGGTCCTGACACCAGCGACCTCGCTGAAGGACGCCGAGTCCGGTGGACCTGGGTGGAGAGCTCGGTCCGACGACGCCGGGTTCGATGGGGTGACGCGCACCGTCGGTGAGCTGGTCGAGCGCAGGGGGATGGGGGACTCAGGACTGAGACGAGATCATCCCGACCCTGGCCGAGCTGAGCATCGGCCTGGTGCCCTTCAGCCCCTGGGCAAGGGCTTCCTCACCGACACCATCGACGCCGACACCACCTTCGACGACACCGACGGACGCGGCACCGGCGCGTTCACCTGACTCCCCCGCCGAGAACCTCGCCGCCGCGGATCTCGAGCTGACCGACAGCGATCTTCCCGAGCTGGGCGAGCTCACGACCCGGGTGCGGACCGCCGGCGAGCGCTACACGAGTCATATGCAGGCGATCATCGACCGCTGACTGGGGACTTCCCAGAGCCGCCGGACTGTCACGTCCCTTCCCCACGTGCTGCAGACATCGGCGGCGGGTTCCCGCCCGTCTGCTCGCCCGACCGACCCCAGAACCCGCGTTGTGGGCCGGGCCGGGCGCTTCCGCCGAAGCGCTTTCCAGCGCATTGTCATCCGGAGGTGACGGCGGGTCAGCGGTTGTCCACACCCGCACGGAAATCCCCTGATGGGGTTCGCTTTGGGTGGCCCTCCTTCGCGTCGCGCCGCCCTTACGGCTCGATAGGTGACCGCGTGCTGCAGATGAGCTTCGGTTGCGCTGCGTCGTCCGTCTGGAGGCAACCATGGCCGCAACCCGCACCTCGTTCCGCCTGAGGAGACGGCCAAGCGTCGACTGGCTGAACGTGCCGAGCGCGAAGGCCTGAGCGCAACCGCACTGCTGGAGCGGCTCATCATCGAGGGCCTCGACACGAGCAGCTCGGACGGGACGCGCTCTCCCTGCATCCCGCGTCGGTGGCCCGAACGGTCCCGGGCTTCCAGCTGGACCTTGCCGCGCCTTCGGATCGGACCCGTCCAGCGGACGTCAGCCCCGTTCCACAGCTCTCTGCGGGGCGTGGCCATGAGCGTGGTCGCGGAGCCTTCATCGTCGGCGGTTCCATCAACCTCGCGAGCGCGGGCAACGAGGGACTCGGCCTCGGCTTGTTGCTGCTCGGCGCCGTCGTGGGTGCTCTTGGCACGAGCATCGCGCACAGGCAGTAGCCGCTACAGGAGGGCCGTCGGCCACGCCGCTATCGAGATTCTGTGACGGGGCGCCAGCGGAGGTCGGAGCGTCCCAGTCGTCCAGCACCGGTGGCGACTCCGGGAACCACGGGCGCCTCGTAGGCGTCCGACGTACCGTTGACGAGCGAAGGGGTCGCCGATGCCCTCGACCGTGCCATACGCGCGACGCGTGCTCCTGGTCTTCGCAGCTGCCGCTACAGCGATGATGGCCGTGCCAACCGCTGCGTCTGCACTGTCGTGTGCGGATCATCCGGACGCCACGCCGCGGGCCATCGCGCAGGGCACCGAGGAGCTGTCCGTAGACGGGACGTTCCGCGAGCACTACGACGGAGCCATCTTCGGGACCGTCGTGTCGATGACGACGCAAAACGACGGCGAGCAGCCGGACTACGGCCGGACCGAGGTCGTTGTTGACGTCACCGGAACCTTCGGTCCCCAGGTGGGTAGTCGCGCCGTGGTCGTGGAGGACGACCCGGGCTGGCTCAACGGCCACGCCTTCAAGGTCGGCACCCACTACTTCATCCCGTACGTGGTGACCGAGAAGGGCACGTACTCGCACCTGTGCGACCCCATCGCCGAGGTCGACCCCGCGGACGTACCCGAGCTTGTCGAACTGGCCAAGGAGAACGCCTGGCTCACCCGTGCGAGTGACGACAGCAGGATGCCGACGCAGGCGGCAGCCGCTGACGACGACCAGCGACCGACTGAGGACGACGGCGAACCTGCGGCATCTCCCGACGCGGGCACCATCTGGACGTGGGGGCTGTTCACGTTGCTTGGCGTGTCCGTCGCGGCCGGGCTGCGGGCACGCACCAGGAGCCATCAGCCCGACGACGTTTCCGCCCGCTGACGGACACACGGGCCCAGATCAGATCCGCCGGTACACGCACTTTCTTGGCTGCGGCGCCACTGGGCGATATCCGCCGGGGCGATGCTCACGTCTCGAGGTCGGCCTCGGCCTGTTCGATCTTGGGCGTCAGCGACGCGTGCCACTCGGGGAGGTCGACGGAGAGCGTGAGCCAGGTCTGTTCCCGGTCGATCGCGTCGTACTGGTGGATGATGAAGTTGCGGTTGGCCACGGCGAGGGCCCAGTCGACGCCGCCGGGAGCGTCCACACCCAGCTTTGACAGCCGGTTCGCGGCCTCGCCCAGCTTCATCATCAGGGAGTCGCCGGCCTCCTGTAGGAGGTCATCAGCGAGGTAGCTGTCCTTGCCGCGTTCGACGATCTCGTCGGCCCGAAGCAGCCAGTCGCGAATGTGGAGCAGCTCCTTGGCGGCACGGCGGTCCATCACAGCAGCACCGCTTCACGCCGGATGTCATCGTCCCGCTGCGGCTTCAACCCTCCATAGGAGACGAGGTCGGTCTCGCGCCCCAGGACCTGCTCGATCAACTGCTTGAACCGGATGAACGAGAACGACGACGTGCCGACGGGCGCCTCGACGAGCAGGTCGATGTCGGAGTCCGTGCGTGCGTCGTGGCGGGCGACGGAACCGAACGCTGCCAGGCGTGTGTAGCCGTGGTTCTCGGCGAGTGCCTTCAGAACGGGTGCGGCCGCCTCCAGCAGGAGTTCCGGGTGCACCTGCGTGAGGTCGGACGAGGACGTCAACTGCTGGCTGACGGCTGGCTGCGAGATTCCCAGTGCCTCGGCGACCTGTCGCTGGCTCATCCCGGTTGCGAGCATGGCACGCAGGGCGAGCGCACGGCGAAGGCGCGCCAGCTCCTCGCCGTGCTGTGCCTCACGATACTCGCGAAGGAGATCCATAAGGGCACCTTATCGCGACTCAGGCGGTCTTGGGCTGCACGCTTGGATCCGCCGGTATCGGCCGCCGGCGTCATCAGATCTCGTGGAGCGTTATCGGCCGCCCTGCGGCACGCGCCAAGGCGTTGAGATGGTCGGCGTCGCCGGTGACCATCGGGGCAGGCACGCTCGTCGACCAGCACGAAGTCGATCGCGTACGCGGAGGCGAACAGCGTCGTTCCGTGGCTGGCACCCGATTGGCGGGGCTGTTCTGAGGCTCCTTGGCATCCGAGGGGGGACCTCACGGTCGTGGACGAAGGCTGGATTCTGCCATGGCTGTCGTTACGGGCGGTCATAGGAGGTTCCCGACCCGTAAACGCGCATGACCGGCCCTCGCTGGGTCTGACGACGGGTAGCCGGTGCACCCAACAAGTCGTACAACATGGGGTACGGAGGTGGACGATGGCATCCATGCTGCCCACGACCCCACGGGGCGTGCACGAGTTCCGGGAGAACCTGACCAAGCTGCTCCGGCGGGTACGTCGCGAGGGCGACTTCCCCGTGCAGTTCGTTGGTGCGTACCGGCGCCTCGAAGGGGTGTTCATGTCGCCCAAGCGCTATGAGCAGCTGCTGGAGGCCGAGAACCTGGTCGAGGACATCGGCCTCGCCGACGTGATCGCCAAGCGTGACGACGACCGCTTCCACGAGGGCACCACCGAGGACTTCCTGGCGGAGGTCGAGCAGCAGACCGCGTGAGCCAAATCGTCTACCAGTGGCACCCGGACCGGGTCTCGTTCGACCCGGCCCCGCTGCTCCCGGACGGCTACACCGTCGTGTTCCAGGACTTCGAGGCCGCCATGATGGGCGCCGGACCGGAGTTCGAGAACGGCTACTGGCTCATCGCCGCCCCGACCGACACGACACCCGCCCGCGCGCTCACCCGGCTCTCCCAGGCGTTCACCGACGCCGGGGTCACCCACCAGCCGGCCCGGGACGACTGGCAGGCCGAGCTCGCCGACGAGGACGCCTGGCTGCACCTCAGACGCTACGTCCCGGACACCACCGAGGTCGACAACGTCGCGCCTGAACAGCAGCTGCTCGCAGCGGCACACGACCATCCGGGACGACCGCTGATCTACCTGTTCGCGACCGGCAACTGGTCGACACCCGGCCCCTAGACCCCGACGTATCCGCGCGTCGCCATGAGCACTCTCCCCGCGAAACTGCTGCCATCATGCTCGAGGGAGCCCGGCACTCTCGACGATGACGGCCGCATCTCGAACTGGCTCACGATCGTCCGGCCGGCGAACCGCGGACGATAGCGTCACCCCCACCGTCATCGGCACTGACGAAGAGCGGAGACGCGAATGGTCAAGTCGCGCAAGCCAACGTGGCGAACCGTTGGCGCCGCTGTCGTTGCGCCTGCAGCCGGGTTCGTGGTCGTGCTGCTGCTGTTCCCCGCCTACGGCATCGACACGGACCCGCCTCAATGCTTCTCGACCTTCGACTACTCCGTCCCGTGCGGAGTCGGACTGTCGTTCAGCCTGGGCCTGATCGTGACCGTCGCAGCCTGGCTCGGACTCCACTTCCTGAGCCGTCCCCGTTAACCGCCGATAGTCGCGTCGAAGGATCGGCCTGGCGATCGCTATGTGCTGAGCGACCGGCTCGAGCCGAACGCACGTAACCACGGCTTCCGGTGCGAGGCGTGCGATATCACGCTGCCGGGCAGCAGTCCGGGACATGACCAGAGCGGGCGATCTGATCCGGTCGCCGGCCGTGACAGAAACCGTCGCATGCGACAGCTTCTGACGCGCCAGGCCCCTTCAGCGATCCGCTGCACACCGCGATGGGACGGAAACCGTCGGGTACAACGGTTTCCGTCAGGACGTTGTGATGGGGGATCAGAACCGCCGTTCTTCTACGCCACGACGGCGCCACCCGCTGCGTGTTATGCGCTGCTTCGCCGTTCTTGACGAGCGCCCACAACCACGCTTCGCGCGCGTCCGGTGAGCAACCTGTACCGCTCAAGCCGGACCGGGCACGAGGCAGCTCAGACCGGGCGTTTCCGAACGGGGTCGATGCCGTCGCAGGGTCCCCGTTGCCACCACGATGGAATCATGCCACCATTTGCAGTGGTGACCCAGGAGGATCCCATGACCGTCACCGTGAAGGTGGATGCACAAGGTCGCGTCGTCATCCCGCAGGCGGAGCGCGAACGTCTCGGCCTGCCCGATGGCGGAGCGCTCGAGCTCCTCTCGACGCCCGAAGGCGTGCTGCTCGAGCGGCGTAGGCAGGCCACGGTCACGACGGCCGAGGACGGCCTCCCACTGGTCACCCTGGACGACGCCGACACGGTGACCAACGTCGATGCGGTCGAGGCCCTCCACGCCCAACGGGACGAGCGGTGATCGACACCTCCGTCATGGTGGCCGGCCTGGTCACCAACCACGAGTTCCACACCGTCGCCCGTCCACACGTGGTCGCCGCCGCTGGCGGCCAGGTTCCAGGGATCGTCCTGGCCGAGACCTGGGCGGCCCTGCGGCGGGCGCCCTGGAACCTCGATGCGCGCACCGTCGAATCTGCACTCGCTCCGTGGGGCGACGAGGACCGCATTGCGGCCACGCCCGCGTCGTCCTACGTCGAGGTCCTACGAACCGGTCGGTCGCTGAGCCTCGGCGGGAACGTGCACGATCTGCTCATCGCGCTGACGTGCCGAGACCACGGCCTCCCGCTCGCCACACTCGACCGACGCCAGTCGAGCCTGGCAGCGGGGCTCGCGGGTCTGAGCTGCACCCTCCTACTGCCCGGCGGGTAGCCGCCGTTTCCTCACGCTGGGCCGGTGGCGTCGTGCCGCGCGTTATGCGCTGCTGCGGCCGCTTGGCCGACCGCGCGTAGCCACGGCCTCTCTCGCGCATCCGGTGAGCAGTCTGTATCGCTCAGGCCGGACCGGCCACGAGGCAGCTCAGACCGGGCGATCTGATCCGGTCGCCGGCCGTGACAGAAACCGTCGCAGGCGACAGTTTCTGACGCGCCAGGCCCCTTCAGCGATCCGCTGCACACCGCGATGGGACGGAAACCGTCGGGTACAACGGTTTCCGTCAGGACGTTCGTGATGGGGGATCAGAACCGCCGATACACGACTCTCACCAGGAGTGCGCGGGTGAGCATTCTGCGCCGGTGCGCCCGATCGGCCGACTCGCAGCCACTGCTCGGTGCTGTCGACGACGTTGTCGGGCTGCCGTCGCCTCTCGCGAGCTATGCGCGCTCCAGCGTGTTCGGCAAGGACGCCTACACATCGCTGGAGCACAAGGCCGCCGCGCTGCTGCACTCGCTCGTCCGCAACCCTGCGCTGGTGGACGGCAACAAGCGGCTCGGCTGGTTGGCCACCGCAGTATTCCTGGACATCAACGGCCGCCCGCCCGACTTGACCGATGACGAAGCCTTCGATCTCGTCATGGCCGTCGCGGACGGCACGCTGGATGTCGATGCGATCGCGGAACGGCTGGCCAGCGAATAGCCGCCGTGCGTCGCGGGGCGTCGGGTAGCGGGTCTTGCGATACAGCTCGGCCTGACCTGCCCCGCACGTCGGCACTTCCAGCCGCTTCCGCGACCGCCCGCGAGCTCGGCAGTTGCGGCACAGTACCGCAGTTGGCTTATGGGCGGTTCGGCCAGGACCGGTTCAGCGTCCATATGCACTGATTCCCGGATGCGGTACTTCGCGTCCTGGCGATGCCAAGCTTCGCCGCGACCTCGGCATCGCGGCAGCACCCCACGGATCGAACTGCCGCGGCTCGCCGTCTACCCGTCGTGGCGGTTCTACGCCGGCGTGATGAAGCTGCAGCGGGGCCCAGTGGCGGCCGCCAATCGCTGATCCAGCGTGGCCAGCGGCGCGTCCAGCTGCTCGGCCAGGGCGACGTAGGCGGCGTCGTAGGCCGTGACGTTCTCGCGCAGCTTCCAGCAGCGCTCCGCCAACGGTGCGTAGGGGAACAGCTCGATACGCAGGGCCAGCAGGTCCGCATGTGCCAGCGAAGCGGAATTGGCCGTGAGGTCACCGGCAAGCGTGGCGCGGCGGAGGACGTTGGCCGCCTCGATCGGCAGGTGGTGGGGCGCGGCCAGCACCTCACCGTCGATGACGCCGGCAGCCCATGCGCCATCGTCGCCACTGTCGACCAGCGCCGCGACGATCACCGAGGCATCGACGACGAGGCTCACCTGCGGTCGTGGTCGCGGTGGGCGAGGATCTGGGAGGCCGACAGCCGACTGCCGGTGCGGCGCGTGCGCTCACGGACCTGGGCCATGAGCACCGCCGGATCCGGTCGGCCAGCCAGCTCGATCAGCTCCGCACGCAGGTACTCCTGGAGCGATCGTCCCGACAGGCGCGCGCGGGCGGCGAGCTCGTCGCGCACGTCGTCCGGGACGTTGCGGATCGTGATCGAAGGCATGCATGCATGATGCATGCACCGACTCGGTTCCGCAACCGTCGACATGCAGGCGGGGGTTCGCGACCGAACCACAGACCGGCGGCGCGTCGATACTCGGCCGTACTGACGCAGTCCGTTATGGGCGCCGCCGGCCATCAGGACGGACGCACAGAGCCACTGCCATTCCCGCCGGGACCCGTGCTCACCAGGCGCCGAGTTGGTCGCCGACGGCCATGAGGACGATTCCCGGAGGCACCCTCTGGTCAGTGCTGTAACGGACCGTCTGGCGCAAGACTCGCGGTGGTTGTGGTCTTGCTGCGCGTCCCGGTCAGCCGACCGCATCCGCGTTGTCCGCGGCGAACCGTTCGAAGAGCTCCCCGGGAGTGGCGCTGCGCCGACGTGGACGGGTCAGCTCCCGCAGCAGGATCCGCAGCAGCACCCTCGGGTTGTGACGTACGCCGGGCCCGTCGATGACGGGCCAGTGGTGGTCGACGTTGACCGCACCGCGCCGCTCGTCGATCTCGAGCCTCCAGTCCACGCGATCGAGGTGGCGCCGGCAGACCTCCCCGAGGTAGCGGCCGTAGGCGTCGATACGCCAGAGCGTGTCGACGTTGACGACCTGCTCCTCCGGGTCGGGCACGAACCACCCCGGTGCCTCCGCGTCGGCAGGCAGCCCGTCGACGACGGTTGCACGGTTCCCCAGCCACGCCCACAGCGGATCGAGGCTGTCCGGCGAGTAGTCGACCGCCGGGCCGCCGGCCGCCTCGACCTCCGAGACGAAGGCGGCCAGACGCGGCTCCATGTCGTCGAGCCAGGCCCAGTAGTAGGCCTCTGCGACCTCGCGCGACTCCTCACCGAGCTTGCGGTACGGCATGGACACCACGCTCCTCGGTTCTGGCACCTTGACGGCCACCAGCCGCCCCGATGCCCCAGGGCCGAACCATCGCACGGCGCGTCATGGTGCCCCAACCCACCCTGCAGCTCTGCCAGCTGCTCCTGAAGGTCGACGGCCACGCTACTCGTCGAGCGTCGTACCACTGCCCGTCGAAGACGACGCTGCCGGACCTCGGGTCCCTTTCCGTCCCCGCCAACCTGGCGATGTGCGCCACGCCCTCGAAGCGGCCCCGCCCCCAGCCACTGCTTCGACCCCGCGGGCATCGGCCGTCGCGTCGCTCGGGGCGCCGGGTCCCGTGGCGTAGGCTTCGGGTCGGCGCCACGCGTCTGCTGCCAGATGGCGTACTGCTCGGCGACGGTGCGGCTCGCAGCGGCAGGCTCGGGCCGGTCGAGACCGTGTACGGGCGCTTTCGGTCCGGACGCTGCTCCAGGCTCGCCCTGAGGGACTCCCCGTTCGGGCACGAGTTGTGCCCCAGGTGTGCCCCAGCGTGACAGAACGGGCGAGCATGAAAAAGGCCAAACCCCCCAGATCTGTGGACAAGGGGGGTCTGGCTGCTGGTGGGGCGTGCAGGAGTCGAACCTGCGACCTCTTGCGTGTCGAGCAAGCGCTCTAGCCAACTGAGCTAACGCCCCGCAGCATCGTGACGACGCCGGGCGCGGACGGTACCCGCCAGCCCGGTGCCGGAGCAACTCCCCCGGCGCCGCCGCCGGCGACGGTTGAGCGCCGTGCGTGCTCGCTGCGCTGCGCGCCGCCGGCGACGGTTGAGCGCCGTGCGTGCTCGCTTCGCTCCGCGCCACCGGCGACGGTTGAGCGCCGTGCGTGCTCGCTGCGCTCCGCGCCGCCGGCGACGGTTCGGATCCCTCCGATCGAACGGGTCGCCTCCCTTCCGTCCGACCGGGCCCGGGCAGCGGCCGGGAGGCCACCGCCGGTCGCCGACACCCCGATCGCACCTTCCGATGGGCCACCGGGGCGCCGGCCACCGGCGCGCTGACCCTGCGTACTTTTCTCCCTGCGCCCCGTACCGATCAACCGCGTACCGATCGAGGAGTTCGAGCCGATGCCCTCCACCGAGATACACACCGACGCGCCACCGGACCGGTCGGCCAGGCCCCCGGATCAGCCGCGCGAGCGGGAGGTTCTCCTCGTGCAAGGACGGGACCCGGCGAGCGGCCTGGGCTTCGCAGTGGGAGTCGTGTTCGCCGGTCTCGCCGTGGCCATGCTGATCTGGCTGTTGCTGGCTCAGACCGGCGGTTCGCAGCTGCAGCTTCCCGACCACGTCAACGTGAACATCGACGCGCCGGCCGCCAGCGGCAATGCGCCGTCGGGTGCCTCTGCCCCGACCCGGTAGGAGCCGGGAGCGAGAACGAGAAAGAGAAAGAGAAAGAGAAAGCGCCCCGCGGCGACAGGCCGGCGGGGCGCTCGTGATGTCGGGCTCAGGATGTCGAGGTGGAGAGGCGGGAGCGGGATTCGAACCCGCGCATAAGGGCTTTGCAGGCCCCTGCCTTACCACTTGGCTATCCCGCCGAAGCGCTGTGACAGCGCGCGGCGAAGCGTAGCGATCACCCTGGCGGCTGGCCATTCGGTGTGCGTGCGTCCCGGCCTCCGTGCGCGACGACGAAGGAAGGCGCGAAGACCAGCGGTTCGCTGCTGATCGGTGCGGTCGCCAGCTTCGGGTCGTGACGGTCGATCCGGTCCTGCACCCCGATGAAGAGGATCGCCGTGCACAGCATCACGAGCAGCGGGACGAGGGAGTGCTCGGCCAGCGAGCCGGCCAGCAGCAGGGAACCGTCCACCCAACCGGCGCGCTGCGTCGCCGCGGTGGTGCTCCAGACGAAGCGCAGGCCATCGATCCGCTGACCCATGACGCCTGCTGGCGCGTCGGACGCCAGCCGCAGACCGATCCGGTACCACTTGGCGGCGCTGCCGGGCCGCGGATCCCACGGCCGCAGGCTGCCCGTCGACCAGCCCGGACCGGCGAGCGCATCCGCCAGCGGGCCTTCGGACAGGTGGTGCTCCGTCCGGAACCCGGCGCAGTCGCGGGCTGCGGCTTCGGCGGTGGTGGCATCGTCGTGGAGCCGTGCCCCTTCTTCGACGGTGAGGATCACGTGCCTCGTCAGGGGGCCGGGTGCCGCCGGCCCCTCCACGTGCAGCGTGACGGGCTCCGGGTCGACGGGCGAGTCCACGGCGACCTTCACGCAGGTTGCCGCGACCTCGCCGGGGGCGAGGGTCTCCGCGACGAACAGCGGGATGCCCTTCGCGTTGGACGTCAGCGCCAACTCGCCGCTCGTGCCCGCCTCGTCGCGGGCGGTCGGCGAGAGCGACGTGAGCGACACGGACAGCCGCACGACGAGCCCGGCGGTCAGCAGGAGCGCGGCCAGCATCGCGGCGAGACGGATACCACCGGCGCCAGACGAGCGACGCTTTCGGCGGACACGACGTTGCGTCGCCCGGGTACCGCTCGGCCCGCCCCTGGTCATCCCCACGTCAGGACCAGCATCGGCCACTGGCTGCTTTCGCCCTGCTTGTCCTTCGAGTGCGCGGTGGCCGTGAGCGCCGGCGACGCATCCTCAGGGGCTGTGCGGATGACCAGCCCGTGGTTCGCGACCCCGGCGTGCCAGTCCTGCGCGAGCGTCGTCACGTCGAGGTCGACGTAGCCGTCGGCAGGCGCGTCCACCGTCGCCGTGACGGGCACGCCGGCCGGTGCGGGCTGGTTCGCCCAGGTGGCGGTCGTCTCCGACCACGAGGCCGTCAGGCGATCGACCGCCACCGGGATGGGCGAGGTGTTGTGGAACCACAGCCGCAGGGTCGCGCCGGTGATCGCACAGCGGCTGGAGATCGTCGGCAGGGCAAAGCGGATCAGCACCCGCGCGTTCTTGCCGGGGTCGCTCCGGAGCTCGAGATGATGGTTGTTGACCCCGTTGACGGTGGTGGAACGCTCCTGCTCCACGAACGTGTCGTCGACGAACGGGTCGACGCTGCTGTCGGTGGTCGCGGAAGCACGGGTGATCGTGGCCCCGGGCGTGGTGCAGAAGTCTGCGGCCGCCTGGAGGGCGTTCCCGCGGTTGGCTGTCGTGCCGGTGAACGCAGCCGACGATCGCTGCCCGACGGCTCCCCCCACGACGACGAGCAGGGCGAGAGCCGTCGCCCCGCGGAGCAGCCGGATGGACCATGGCACACGAGACCGTGAACGGCGATGCGCGCCCCACCGGCACGACGGCGGCGACAACCAGGGCAGTCTCGCGGCGAGCCCGCGCCGCCACCGCCCCACCGGGATCTGCGGCCCCCGCGGGTCGAACAGCAGCACGGACACCGACAGCGCGATCCAGGCAGCGACCGCCGCCGGGCTGCGCGCCAGGACACCGGCGGTGGCGATGGTGAACACGGTGGGCGCGGCTGCCCGCACCCGCCCGGGCCGGCGCCGGCCCGTCGCGACGCGCCGTGCCAGCATCACGAGGCGACCGCCGCCAGCGGATGTGCCGTGATGGCCCCCGTCCGGCCCCGCTCCGGGATCGGACCCGTCGTTCTCGTCGGGCGGTGGGCGGGTGGCGACGATGCCGGCGGCCACCGTGGCGAGGAGCCAGACGACGAAGAGCGGGACAGCACCCGATCGGAGCCACAGCACCGGCAGTCCGACCATCGGCACGAGCAGCCGTCCCACGCCCACGACGCGGGAGGGCATGACGGGGGTCGAGTCCGGAACGGCGTTGGCGTCGCCCCGGGTCCGGTAGCTGCCGTCCGCGTCGACGGCCATGATCCGGTGGGTCGTCAGCGTCCCCGGCCGGGCGGGGTCTCGGAACGTGATGACGGTCCCGCTGCCGAGGTCGTCATCACCGCGCTGTCGCAGCAGCACCACGTCGCCCGGCCGGATCGTCGTCGCCATGGACCCCGAGGTGACGACGACGGGCTCGAGGTGCAGCAGCAGCGACGGGACCACGACCCAGAGCACCAGGAAGAGCACGGTCCACAGGTAGAAGGTGCCCATCAGGAAGGCCCCGATGACGCCCCACCGGTCCCCCGGCCGGCGACCGCCGACGGGATCTCGAGGCAGGGCGGACACGCTCACTTCGTTCCTCGCATCGTGGGGCGCCCGGCTCTCCGGCGGATGGGGGCGGTGCAGAGCGCCTGGGGACCGCTGGGCTAGTTCTGGACCTCCCACGCGAAGACAACGTCCGAGACGCCGGCGTCCTGCTCGGTGTTCGGTGTCGCGGCATCGAGCTCCAAGCTGAAGCGGTAGGTGGTCGTCTCGGGCGTCGCCGCCGGATCCCAGGTGCCCACGCCCGTTGCGTAGTCGGTGTGCGCACCGTCGAACGCCTGGAGGGTGTCACCACCCACGACCGTGTTCGAGGCCGCGAAGGTGCCGCAGTCGCCCGCCGTCGCGAGGCTTCCTTCCTCCACGGTGAGGTTGAGGTACTGGTCGATCCCCGTCGCGCCTGTCGGCAGTGGCGCGTTCGTGTACCCGCCCGAGTACAGCTTGACGGTCGACGGGTCCGGGATGGACCCGTCGTAGGTGACGGTGACACAGCGGATCTCCGTCTGACCCGGCTCCATCGCCGTGACCGAGAACATCGTGCTCGCGCTGCCGTCCGTCAGGTTCACGTCCCCTGCGGCGACGCTGTTGCCGGCGTTCGTGATCGACGCCGTGAAGACGGCCTGGGAGGTCCGCACCACCAGCATCGACACCAGCGCGGCAGCGGCGAGTCCGGAGACCAGCAGACCCCTGCTCTGTCGCTTCGCGTTCGTCATGTCTTCCCCGTTCTTGCCCGCCAGCACCCGGACGGACATCCGACGCTCTCTGACATTCCTCACCACTCTCTGTAGTCGACCGCGACGGCTGCCTCCTGAATGGCCCGTTGTGGCGGGATGCAGGTTGACCGGGGACTAGCCCGGGTCACGCCGGCTCGGCCGGCTGGTGGACCTCGTCCCCCGCGACGCAGACCCGGTTGCGCCCCGATGCCTTCGCGCGGTAGAGCGCTCGGTCCGCGTCGGCCAGGAGCAGCTCCGGCACCGTGCAGCCGTCCGGCGTGAAGGCCACACCGGCGCTGATCGTGACCGGGGTATCCAGGTCGGCGTGCTCGATGGTCGCTCGCAGCCGCTCGGCGATCGCGCGGGCCTCCTCCGTGGCGGCCCCGGGCAGCACCACGACGAACTCCTCGCCGCCGAAGCGCGCGGCGAGGTCGAACGGACGGCAGCCCGCGGCGAGCAGGGTCGCGACCTCGCGCAGGATCTCGTCACCGACGAGGTGGCCATGCCGGTCGTTGAACTGCTTGAAGTGGTCGACGTCCGCGATCACCAGCGCCAGCGGCTCCCCCGAACGCTCGCACCGTGCCAGCTCCGTGACGAGCCGTGTGTCGAAGGTGCGACGGTTCGCGAGCCCGGTCAGACCGTCGGTGGTCGCGTGCCGCGTCAGCGACTCGTGGAGCCACGCGTTGTGAAGGGCCATGGCCACGTGCGACGAGAAGCGCTCGAGCGTCCCCACGACCCGGGACTCGACCCGGCCGCCTCGCACCGGCCGGTCGAGCTCGGCGACCAGCAGGCCGAGCGGCCGGTCGTCGGCCATCATCGGCAGCACGATCGCGTTGCGAGCCGGACCGAGCAGCTCGGCGAACCAAGGGTCGACCTCCCCGGGATCCGCCACCAGCAGGGTCGTCCGCTCATCCAGGGCGCGGCTCGCGAGCAGGGACTCCTCCAGCGGCACGATCCTCGTCGCCGAGGCGACGTTGCCATGTCGCGCCAGCGTGGCCAGAACGCCCTCGCGTGCATCGACGAGCGCGAGGCGCAGAAGGTCGAAGGACGCGGCGATGATGGCGGTCGACGACTCTGCGACCGCCCTCGGGTCATCCGTCTGCTCGAGCGTCGTCGACAGCCGGGCGAGGGACTCGAGGTCGGCACGTCGCCGTCGCAGCTCGCGTTCGTTGACCGCGGACGCACCGGAGACGACGAGGGTGACCAGCCAGATCGCCACGACGAACGCGATCGTGCCGTCACCGACGACGGCCGAGGTCGTCCGCTCCAGCAGCCCAACGCGCTGCGCCTCGGTGAAGACCATGAGGAGGAGCGAGTGCCAGATCGCGAGCTTCAGGCCGGTGCGATACGACGCGATGAGCGCCACGGTGACGAGGTGGAGGAGAATCGCGTACCGGATCGGGCTCGTGAGTGCACCGTTCGCGTACACCGAGACGGCCAGGAACACGCCGTCGAGCAGCAGGAAGGCGCCGAACAGCGGCAGGTTCCGCCGGCGTGTGCGCGACCAGAGCCAGAGGCCGGCGATCGAGCCCAGGGCGTACACGACGGCACCGAGGGCGAAGGCCTTGCCGCCGACCCATCCCGCCGGCGACAGCAGCGCACTGAGCGCCACGGTCGCCGCCGCGACGAGCCGGAACAGGTGCAGGTACCGCATGCGGTCGGCGAGGGGCACGACCTCACCGGCGGTCTGCACACCGCGAGCTGCCACGCCGCCTCCCACCGTTCGAGCCGCCTCCCTCACCCCGTCGGCACCCCGGCCGGGGACTTGAGCACGCCGTGCTCGAGGACGACGAGCGGTCGTGCGCGGACGGCGCCGTCAGCTCTCGCCGGTCTCCGACCACGAGGGCAGACCGACCCGACGCCACGCCTTCACGACACTGCCGACCACGAGCCCGCTCCATCCCATCAGCGCGAGCCATCGCCAGCGGTTCCACAGCTCGGGCGTGCGCAGCGGGTCGACGGACTCGAACCGGCCGCGCCGCGTCACCTGATCGCCGATCAGCTCACGGGGCCCGAGCCGCGGGGCCCGGCCCCCGGTGTCGTCCTGCCAGTTGGCGGCCAGGTGGATGCGCCGGCCGATGACCTTCGGCTCGGCCGCGTGGTGGACGATGCGGCGGAACCTCTTGCGCGAGGTCGTCATGTGGCGACCCAGACGCTCTTGACCTGCGTGTAGGCCTCGAGGGCGTGCGGGCCGAGCTCACGCCCGATCCCCGACGCCTTGTACCCGCCGAAGGAGACGGGGTTGTCGAGCTCGCCGTAGGTGTTCACCCAGACCGTGCCGGCCTCGAGCCGCGAGGCCACCCGGTGGGCGCGGCCCACGTCGCGGGTCCACACCGCGGCGGCGAGGCCGTAGGGGACGCCGTTGGCGAGCGCGATCGCCTCGTCCTCGTCGGCGAAGCTCTGGATCGCGAGGACCGGCCCGAAGACCTCCTCCTGCGCGATCCGCATGTCGGCGCCGACCCGGTCGAAGACGGTCGGGCGGAAGAAGAAGCCGCGGTCGTACTCCTCGGGCGGGCCGCCGCCGGTGACGAGCTCGGCCCCTTCCTCGCGGGCGATGCCGACGTAGCCGCTGACGCGGTCCCGCTGCTCGGCGGAGACGAGCGGCCCCATGCGCACGCCCTCGGCCCAGCCGGGGCCGACGACGGTGGCGTCCGCCGCGGACGCGACCTGCTCGACGACCCGGTCGTGGATGGCCTCGTCGACGACGAGCCGGGTGCCGGCCGTGCACACCTCACCGGCGTTGTAGAAGCAGGCGAAGGCTGCCTTCGCGGCGATGCGGTCGAGATCGCCGGCGTCGGAGAACACGAGGTTCGGCGACTTGCCGCCCAGCTCGAGCGTCACCGCGTGCAGGTGGTCGGCGGACGAGCGCATGATCTGCTTGCCGACCTCGGTCGACCCGGTGAACGCGACCTTGTCGACGTCCGGGTGTGCGACGAGGGCCGCACCCGTGATCTCACCGACGCCCTGGAGCAGGTTGGCGACGCCGTCGGGGACGCCGGCCTCCGCCAGGAGGCGAAGCAGGAGCAGGGCGGACAGCGGGGTCTGCTCCGCCGGCTTGAGCACCACGGTGTTCCCGAAGGCCAGGGCCGGTGCGACCTTCCAGGCCGCCATCAGGAACGGGAAGTTCCACGGGACGATCTGTGCGCACACGCCGACGGGCTCGCGCACGGAGTAGACGAAGCGGCCGTCGGGCGAGGGGATGGTGTCGCCGGTGACCTTGTCGACCCAGCCGGCGAAGTAGCGGAAGCACTCGGCGGCCTGGTGCATCTCCCCGACGGCGTGCTTGTGTGGCTTGCCGTGGTCGAGCATGTCGATGAAGCCCAGCGTGTCGGCGTCACGCTCGATGAGGTCGGCGACCTTCAGCAGGATCCGCGCCCGCTGCCGTGGAGCGATCCCGCGCCAGCGACGCTCGCGGTGCGCCCGCAGGGCGGCGGCGACGGCGTCGTCCACGTCGGCCTGGCCGGCCTGCGGGACCCGGGCCAGCTCGTCCTCGGTCGCCGGGTCGAGGTCGACGAACGTCGCCCCGTCGCGGGCGGCGCGCTCCTCGCCGTCGATGACGAGGGCTCCCGCCCCGTCGAGGAACTCCTGGACCACCGGCGGGAGGTCCCGTCCCGCACGCACGTCCACCGTCATAGGGCTCCCTTCACGTGGGCCTCGGCGTCGCCGGCCAGCGTAGACGGGTCGGCACCCGGGCCGCGCCGGCGTCCCGGGTAGGAATCCTCCGAGCAGTCCGGAGGAAATCGACCCAGGACGTTCCGGCCGGCGGGCTCTCGCGGTGCCGGCTGCCACGGCGCGGCGGTCAGGCGCCCCCGCCGCGCAGCGCCGCGAGGAACCGCCGGTAGCTGGCCAGCCGCGCCGGGTGGATGTCTGCTTCGGGGAGCCGGCAGCCCGGCTCGCCGTCGTGGGCGCAGTCGTCGAGGTCACAGGCGAGCCCGGCGAGCTCCGGGAAGCACCGCGCGAGCTCGTGCGGGGCCATCGTCCCGAGCCCGAACGAGCGGATGCCCGGCGTGTCGACGAGCCACGCCCCGGCCACGCCCGGCACCCGCATGGCGCGGCTGCTGACGGTCGTGTGCCGACCCCCGTACCGGCCGATCTCGCCGATCTCGCGCTCCGCCGCCGGGACGAGCTCGTTGAAGAGCGAGCTCTTGCCGACGCCCGAGTGTCCGGTCATGGCCGTCCACCGCTCGGCGAGCACCCCGAGGAGGTCGTCGAGCCCCTCCCCCGTCACCGCGCTCGTCGTCACGACGGGGTAGCCGATCGCCTCGTAGCGGGTCCGGACGGCGGCGACCTCGCCGTCCGCCAGGTCCATCTTGTTGATGCAGACCACCCCGTCGAGCGCGCCGGCCTCGGCGGCGACGAGCACCCGGTCGAGGAACCCAACGCCGCCCTCCAGGTAGTCCGCCGCGAGCACGACGACGACCTGGTCGGCGTTCGCGACGACGACCCGCTCCTCCTCCATGGCGTCGTCGGCCGTGCGCAGGAGCACCGTTGCGCGCTCGAGCAGGTCGACGATCCGCGCCACGTCCGTCTCGTGCCGACGCGGACGCACCCGCACCCGGTCGCCGACGACGACCTTCGCCCCGCGCATGCTGCCGGCGAACCGGGCCGGCTGGACCTCGCCGTCGTAGAGGACGGTCACCTGGCCGCGGTCGACCGCGACGACCCGACCGACGTCGTAGGCGTCGATCCGCTCGCGAGCGGACACGCTGAGCTGGTGGCGGCGCGGGTGGCGCTGCCCCCCGTCGTCCTCCCACTCCTCTTCGAGCGCGTCGATGTCGATGCGTGCCATGGCCGCCATGGTGCCACGCGTCACCGGGCCGGCACAGCGCGCTGGGTACGGACCACCCGGATCGTGCCGTCAGCCGTCGTTAGGCTCGCGACGCGCGACGTGAGGGCCGCCCGGGTGGGCGGGACGGCAGATGGCGGACGGCAGATGGCGGACGGCGAGGAGCTCCGATGACGATCACGATCGACGGCGGACCGCTCACGGCCGACGAGGTGCGCGCGGTCGCGCGAGACCGCGCACGGGTCGCCGTCGGCGACGGAGTCCCGGCGCGGATGGCGCCGGCCCGTCAGGTCGTGGTGGACGCGCTCGCGCACGGTGAGGTCGTCTACGGGGTCACGACCGGCTTCGGTGCGCTCGCCAACACCCGCATCTCGGCCGCGCAGGCGGTCGCCATGCAGTACTCGCTGCTGCGCAGCCACGCCGCCGGCGTCGGACCGCCGCTGGAGCGCGAGGTCGTCCGCGCCATGCTGCTGCTGCGTGCGCGGACGCTGGCCCAGGGCCATTCCGGTGTCCGCCCGGTGCTGGTCGCGTTCTACGTCGACCTGCTCAACCGCGACCTGCTCCCGGTCGTCCCGTCCAAGGGATCGGTCGGCGCGTCGGGTGATCTCGCCCCGTTCGCACACCTCGCCCTCCCGGTCATCGGCGAGGGGTTCCTGGACGACGGCAGCGGTCCGCGGCCGGCCGCCGACGTGCTGGCCGCCCATGGCCTCGCCCCGGTCGCGCTCGAGGCGAAGGAGGGCCTGAGCCTGCTCAACGGCACCGAGGGCATGCTCGCCCTCGGGATCCTCGCCCTGCACCGCGCGCGCCTGCAGACGAAGGCCGCCGACATCGCCTGCGCGCTGTCCGTCGAGGCGCTGCTCGGTTCCGTGCGTCCCTTCCGGGAGGAGATCCACGGGCTGCGTCCACACCCCGGACAGGTCGCGACGGCCGCGAACCTGCGTCGGCTGCTGGCCGGGTCCGCGATCGAGGCGAGCCACCACGACGACTTCGACCACGCGGTCCAGGACGCCTACTCGCTGCGCTGCGCACCGCAGGTGCACGGGGCCGTCCGGGACACGCTCGCGCACGCCGAGCGGGTGATGACCACGGAGCTCGGCGCCGTCGTCGACAACCCGATCGTCCTGCCCGACACCGGCGAGGTGCTCTCGGCGGGCAACTTCCACGGGCAGCCGCTGGGGTTCGCGTTCGACTTCACGGCGGCGGCCGTCACGGAGCTCGGCTCGATCTCGGAGCGGCGGACCGACCGCATCCTCGACCCGCAGCGCTCGGCCGGCCTGCCCCCCTTCCTCGCGACCGAGCCGGGTGTGAACTCCGGCTACATGCTCGCCCAGTACACGGCGGCGGCGCTCGTCGCCGAGAACCGGGTCCTGTCCCACCCGGCCAGCATCGAGTCCATCCCCACGTCCGGCAGCCAGGAGGACCACGTCTCGATGGGGTGGGGCGCCGGCCGCAAGCTCGGCGAGGTCCTCGACAACACCGCGCGGGTCGTCGCGGTCGAGCTCGTCGCCGCAGCCGAGGGCACCGAGCACCGTGCCCCCTCCCCCGCTCCCGGTACCACGGCCGCGCTCCGCGCGGTCCGGTCGCTCGTCGCACCGCTCACCGGAGATCGTGTGATCGGGCCGGACATCGAGGCGGTGGCGACCATGATCGAGGACGGCTCCCTCGTCGCCGCCGTCGAGCAGGTCGTGGGCGAGCTCGCCTGACCGCGCCGGCCGGCGATGCCGAAATGCCCCATTCGCTCAAGGCGCGCCGCTCGTGACCGATAGGCGAAGGAAGGCGAGCTGGAGCTGATCGTGGACGGGGCGGCACGGGAAACGGCGGGCATAACGACGCGCCTCGTCATCGCCTACGTGCGGGGGCTGCTCGGTGACGACGGCGTCCGTCGGTGCCTCGAACGCGCCGGCGAGACGCGACCGGTCGCCCGGCTCGAGGACGAGGCGACCTGGTCGAGCTACGACGCCAAGATTCGCCTGTTCGCGGCCGCCGCCGCGACCCTCGGCGACCCGCAGGCAGCGCGCCGAATCGGCGAATCCGTCATCCACGAGCAGGTCGGCGGCACGATCAAGCTCATCGTGACCACGCTCGGCTCGCCGGGCGGCGTGCTGCGGAGCGTGGCTCGCGCGAACGCGAAGTTCAGCACGGTGGCGACCATGCGGGCCAGCGAGGTCGGGCGGAACCGGGCGGTCGTCAGCTACCGGCTCCACGACGGATACACGCCCAGCCGCTTCGACTGCGACTACACGACCGGTCTGCTCTCGCAGGTCCCGGCCCTGTTCGACCTCCCGCCGGCCGCGATCGTCCACCACAGCTGCCAGGTCGACGGCGCCGACGAATGCGTGTACGAGCTGCACTGGCGCCCGCGGAGCCAGTTCAGCTTCGGTCGCCGCACACGGATCCCGCAGCGCGTCCGCGAGCAGGGCCTCCAGCAGCGGCTGGAGTCGCTGCAGGAGACGGCACTCGCCTTGACCACCACCACCGACCTCGACGAGCTGCTGCGGCTCGTCGCCAGCCGGGCCAGCTCGGCGGCGCGTGGACAGCGCTACCTCCTCGCCGTCACCATCGATGGCGAGCGGGCCCCGCGGATCCACGGGGAGGGGTTCACCGAGACCGAGCTGCACCGCCTCGGACGTCTTCTCCTCCGGGGCGGCGCGGAGATCGCGCCACCGGCCACGGGCACCGGTGTCGACGTCGCGGTCGCCGACGTGGCCGCCCGCGGCCACCTCTACGGGCGGTTGGCGGCATTCTCCGCCCCCGGCCACGAGCTCTTCCCCGAGGAGCACGACGCGCTGCGCGCCTACGCGAACCTGGCAGCGGCGGCCCTCGACAGCGCCGCGTCCCTGGCCGTCGCCCGGCAGCGCCGGCGCACCGCCGAGGCGTTGCTTCAGCTCGCCGGTTCGCTGGCCGCGATCCAGGACACGGACGGGATCGCCCGTGCCGTCGCCCGTGCCGTTCCGGAGGTGACCGGCGCCGACCGGTCGAGCATCCTGCTCTGGGACGAAGGGGCGGAGGTGCTCCGCGTGGCGGCCCTGCACGGTTGGACCCGGGAGGAGACGGCACACGTCCGGCGGCTGATCATCGGCCACGACGACACCCCGGCGCTGGCCGCGATGCTGGAGGATCCGACACCGCGCATCTTCCGTCCGGATGACGGCGACCGGTTCGTGCACCAGGAGCTCGCGGCCTACGACAGCCGCCAGGTGTGCGTCTGCCCGGTCGTGCACGCTGGCGAGTTCCTCGGCGTGGTGATCGCGAACTGGAGCCCGGCGGCCCCGCTGCCGCGCTCCGACGACGAGACCGTGGACGCGCTCGCCGGCGTGGGCCACCACATGGCGACGGCACTCGCCACCGTCCGCCTGCTCCAGCGCGAACGTCACCGGGCCGCCCACGATCCGCTGACGGGACTCCCGAACCGGGCACTCTTCGAGGACCGGCTCGACGACGCGCTGCGCGACCTGCCACGCGCATCCGAGGGATTCGCGGTCGTCTTCGCGGACCTCGACCGCTTCAAGAACGTGAACGACTCGCTGGGGCACCCCGCGGGCGATGCGCTCCTCGAGCAGGTGGCTGCCCGTCTCGTCGCTGCCCTCCGTCACGGCGACACGGTGAGCCGGACGGGCGGTGACGAGTTCACGATGCTCGCGCGCCGCGTGTCGAACCCAAACGACCTGGCCGTCATCGTCGAGCGCGTGCGGGACGCCCTGGCGCCGCCGTTCCGGATCGGCGACACGGAGCTGCACGCCTCCATGAGCATCGGGGCCGCTCTCGCGCCACGCGACGGTCGGACCCGCGCCGAGCTGCTGCGCAAGGCGGACGCAGCGATGTACATGGCGAAGCGGGACGGCACCGGGACGCTGCTGTGGGACCCGAGGCTGCGTGACCACGGCGACCCGCTCCGCGCCGAGCGCGACCTGCGCCGGGCCCTGACCGAGCGCGAGATCGTCCCCGCCTACCAGCCGCAGATCGAGCTGGCCACGGGCCAGGTCACCGGACTCGAGGCCCTGGCCCGCTGGCGACATCCGCGGCGGGGGCTGCTCAGCCCGGCCGAGTTCCTCCACACGGCCGAGAGCACCGGCCTGATCGTCGACCTCGACCTCGCCATCCTCGAGGCCGCCTGCCGCGACGGGCATCGCTGGCTCGACGAGGGGATCTGCCCCGACCGGATCGCGGTCAACCTGTCGGGCCGCACGCTGCTGAGCCCGCGCCTGCTGCCGACGCTTCGTCGGCTCCTCGCCGAGACCGGTTACCCGGCCCGACGACTCGAGCTCGAGCTGACCGAGACCCACCTCATCCGGGACCTCGAGCAGGCACGCCGTGTCAGCGAGGCGATCACCGGGCTCGGCTGCACCGTCGCCATCGACGACACCGGCACCGGGTACTCGACCCTCGGCACGCTGCTCCAGCTGCCCGTCGCGCGCCTGAAGATCGACCGGTCCTACGTCGCCGGGCTCGAGGCCGACGAGCGGGACCAGCGCGTCGTGAACGCGATCCTCACCCTGGCCGCGTCGCTCGATCAGCAGGTCGTCGCCGAGGGCGTCGAGGTCCCCGCGCAGGCGGACTACCTGACCCGGCGAGGGTGCCAGGAGGCCCAGGGCTACCTGTACGCCCGGCCCATCCTCTCCGAGCTCGTCCCCGACCTCCTCGCCGCCCACGCGCGTCCTGCCGGGCTCGCGCACGGGGCCGGTCGCTGATCGACGGTAGCGTCGCTGCCACCGGCGGCAGGAGGATCGGCGTGGCGACGTGGCAACGGGCGCTCGTGACGGGCGCGTCGAGCGGCATCGGACGCGAGTTCGTCCGTCTGCTGGCCGACGCCGGAACCGACCTGGTGCTCGTCGCACGGTCGGCCGAGACGCTCGAGACGGACGCCGCGGACCTCCGTGACATGCACGGCATCGAGGTCGAGGTCCTGGTCGCCGACCTGACCGACCCCGAGGACCTCCACCGCGTCGAGACGCGGCTGCGCGCGACGGACGCCCCGATCGATCTGCTCGTGAACAACGCCGGCTTCGGCACGGTCGGGTCGTTTCACGAGCTCGACGCCGACGGTGAGGAGGCACAGATACGCCTCAACGTCGTCGCCGTGGTGCGGCTGGCCCACGCGGCGGCCAGCGCGATGCGCGAGCGCCGCCACGGCGGGATCCTCAACGTCTCGTCGATGGCGGCGTTCCAGCCGAGCCCGTACATGGCCACCTACGGCGCCACGAAGGCGTTCGTGTCCAGCTTCAGCGAAGCCCTTCACGAGGAGCTGCGTGGCGACCGGATCCGCGTCACCGCGCTGTGTCCGGGCTTCACGCACACGAGCTTCCAGGAGAACGCGAACGTCACCACCGAGGCCTCGGCCGTCCCGGGCCTTCTGTGGATGGAGCCCGACGCGGTGGCGCTCGCCGGTCTCGACGGCGTTGCGGCGAACCGGGCCGTCGTCGTGCCGGGGCGGGTCTACCGGGCCGCGAGCCTGGCCTCCCGGTCCGTCCCGTCGTTCGTCAGCCGCAAGGCCGTCGCCATCGCCATGAGGCGGGCGAGATGAGTGCCGGCCCGTCCCGCCACCGCCGGGCGCTCGTGACCGGTGCGTCCCGCGGTATCGGTGAGGCGTTCGCCCGACGGCTCGCTGCCGACGGGACCGACCTCGTCCTCGTCGCCCGGGACGAGGCGCGGCTCGAGACGCTCGCGAGGGCGCTCCGCGCCGTGCACGAGGTGGGGGTCGAGGTGCTGCCGGCCGACCTCACCGAGCAGGGCCCGCGGGCCAGGGTCGCCGCCCGCCTGACCGACACGGCCGCGCCGGTCGACCTCCTCGTCAACAACGCGGGCGCCGGGATGTACGGGCGGTTCCTCGACCACGACCTGGATGCCGAGGCCGATGTCGTCGAGCTCAACGTCGTCGCACCGACCCTGCTGGCCCACGCCGCCGCCGGGGCCATGGCACGCCGACGGGGCGGCGCGATCGTGAACCTGTCGTCGGTGACGGCCTTCCAGCCGGTCCCCGACGGCGCCGTCTACGCCGCCTCGAAGGCGTTCGTGCTTCGTCTCAGCGAGGCGCTCCACGAGGAGCTCGCACCCCTGCGCGTCCACGTGATGGCGCTGTGCCCCGGGTTCACGCGCACCGACATCTTCCGCGCCGCCGGCGCGGACGAGAAGGCCATCCCGCGCGCGCTGTGGCGAACGGCGGAGGAGGTCGTCGCCGAAGCGCTGCGCGACCTCGCCGAGGGCCGGGCCGTGTCGGTGCCCGGCCTCGTCTACCGGGTCCAGTCGGCCGCGGCGCCGCGGGCACCCCGCGCGGTGGCCCGCAGGATCGCCGGCCTCATCGCCCGCCGCTTCTAGTTCTGCGTCGGTGACCGGTCGCGCTGCGCGCGCCGCCGCGACGTATTAGCGTCGAGGCCGGGAAGCGCGCCAGAGAGGGAGTGCATACGTGGCAGACCAAGCGATCGAGAATCTCCTCAGCGAGGGTCGGACGTTCACGCCGCCCGAGGGCTTCAAGCAACAGGCCCTCGTGACCGGTGCCGAGCTGTACGACCGGGCCAGCGAGGACCGGGAGGGGTTCTGGGCGACGCAGGCGCAGCGCCTCGACTGGTTCGAGGAGTGGGGCGAGATCCTGCGCTGGGACCCGCCCTACGCGAAGTGGTTCGTCGGCGGCAAGCTCAACGTCGCCTACAACTGCCTCGACCGACACGTCGACTCAGGCCACGGCGACCAGGTCGCCTACCACTGGGAGGGGGAGCCTGGCGACACCCGCACGATCACCTACGCCGAGCTCCTCGAGGACGTGCAGCGGACCGCCAACGCCCTGCGTGAGCTCGGCGTCGACAAGGGTGACCGCGTCGCGATCTACCTCCCGATGATCCCCGAGCTGCCGACGATCATGCTCGCCTGCGCCCGCATCGGGGCGCCGCACTCGGTCGTCTTCGCGGGGTTCTCGTCGGCGGCGCTGCGCGACCGGATCAACGACGCCGAGTGCAAGGTGCTCGTCACGGCCGACGGCTCCTACCGGCGCGGGTCGGTGTTCCCCCTCAAGGAGAACGCGGACGAGGCCCTCGAGAACGCCCCGAGCATCGACCACGTCCTCGTCGTCAAGCGGACCGAGAACGACGTGACGATGCAGGAGGGCCGCGACGTGTGGTGGCACGACCTCGTGCCGGGCCAGGACGCGTCCTGCGAGGCCGAGCAGATGGACAGCGAGGATCTGCTCTACCTCCTCTACACCTCGGGGACGACCGGCGCCCCGAAGGGAATCATGCACACGACCGGCGGGTACCTCACCCAGGTGGCCTACACGCACAAGTACGTGTTCGACATCCACGAGGACGAGGACGTCTACTGGTGCGCGGCCGACATCGGCTGGGTGACCGGGCACAGCTACATCGTCTACGGGCCGCTCGCGAACCGGACCACGTCGGTGATGTACGAGGGCGCGCCGAACTACCCGGAGGAGGACCGCTTCTGGGAGATCGTCGAGAAGTACGGCGTCACACAGCTGTACACGGCACCGACGGCGATCCGCGCGTTCATGAAGTGGGGCGACGAGCACCCGGCCAAGCACGACCTGTCGTCGCTGAAGCTCCTCGGCACGGTCGGCGAGCCGATCAACCCCGAGGCCTGGGTCTGGTACCACAAGGTCATCGGCGGCGAGCGCTGCCCGATCGTGGACACCTGGTGGCAGACCGAGACCGGCGGGATCATGATCTCGCCGCTGCCCGGTGCCACCACCACGAAGCCGGGGTCGGCGACCTTCCCGCTGCCCGGCATCTCGGCGGACATCATCGACGACAAGGGCGACACGGTCGACCCGCCGGGCGGCGGCTATCTCGTGCTCGACCAGCCGTGGCCGGCGATGCTGCGCGGGATCTGGGGCGACCCGGACCGCTACCAGCAGACGTACTGGTCGCGGCTCCCGGGCCGGTACTTCGCCGGTGACGGGGCGAAGCGGGACGACGACGGCTACTACTGGCTGCTGGGCCGCGTGGACGACGTGATGAACGTCGCCGGGCACCGGATCTCGACCACCGAGGTGGAGTCGGCGCTCGTGAGCCACCCGTCGGTGGCCGAGGCGGCGGTGATCGGACGCAAGGACGAGGAGAAGGGGCAGGCCATCGCCGCCTTCGTGTCGCCGCGCGGCGGCATCGAGGGCGACGAGGATCTCGCGAACGAGCTCAAGCAGCACGTCGCGAAGATGATCTCCCCGATCGCCCGTCCCGCCACGATCCTGTTCACGGCCGACCTGCCGAAGACGCGGTCGGGCAAGATCATGCGTCGCCTGCTGAAGGACATCGCCGAGGACAACCAGCTCGGCGACACCACCACGCTGGCCGACGCCGGGATCGTGGACTCCATCAAGGAGCGCTACCTGTCCAAGGGCGAGAGCTGACCCATCAGGACATACGTGCGGGGTTGTACCGACGTCAGCGGGATAACCCCGCACGTTTGCTGGGTGGGCGGGCACCCGGCCGGATATGTGCGCGGTTGTACCAACGTCAGCGGGATAACCCCGCACGTTTGCTGGGTGGGCGGGCACCCGGCTGATCCACACTGCGGAGGGCGCCGACTACGCTCCGACGCATGAGTCGAACCGATCCCCTCTGGCCGACCGCGAGCGAGTGGCTCGCGAACACCGACCCGCACCCGGTCCTCGTCCTGCTGGGCCTGCCGACCTCGATCGCGTCGCTGAGCCCGTCCGACGCCTGGGAGACACCGGCGGCGCTGCGCCGGCTGCTGACCCGCTTCGCGTCCTTCGACGGCGAGGCCGGTGTCGACCTCGCCGAGCTGCCCGTCGCCGACGCAGGGGACCTCACACTCGCGCACCTCTCGGTGTACGAGGTCATCGACAGGATCCGCGCCGCCGTCGCCGAGCTGCCGACCGACCCGGTCCACGCGTTCGTCGGCGGTGACAACCTCGTCACGTACCCGATCGTGGCCGGACTGCCGCATGCGCCGCTCGAGCGCACCGGGCTGCTCACGCTCGACGCACACCACGACGTGCGGCTGACCGATCCCGAGCCGACGAACGGCAGCCCCGTCCGCGCCCTCGTCGAAGCCGGGATGCCGGGCGACCACGTCATCCAGATCGGCATCCACTCGTTCGCGAACTCGGCGCCCTACCGGCAGTGGTGCGTCGACCAGGGGATCCGGATGGCGACCATGACGATGGTCGACGAGCACGGCATCGGGCACGTCGTCGACCAGGCCCTCGACGCGCTTGCGGACTCCTGCGACGCCATCCACGTGGACGTGGACCTCGACGTGCTCGACCGCGCCTTCGCCCCGGCCTGCCCGGGCTCTCGTCCCGGGGGGATGACCCCGCGCCAGCTCACCGAGGCGGTCCGCCGCTGTGGTCGGCACCCGAAGGTGGTGAGTGCGGACTTCGTCGAGGTGGACGCGACCCGCGACCTCGCCGAGACGACGATGATGAGCCTCGCGACGACGTTCCTCGCGTTCGCCTCCGGGATCGCCCGCCGGCGCCGCACCTGACCGCCGCGCCCCGGACCCCACCCCGCCGCATCGCGCCGCCGGCCCGGGTGCCCGCCGGGATACGTGCGGAGTTGTACCGACGTCAGCGCGATAACGCCGCACGTTTCACGGAGACCCGTGCGCAGGCGGGGATACGTGCGGAGTTGTACCGACGTCAGCGCGATAACGCCGCACGTTTCACGGAGACCCGTGCGCAGGCGGGGCGCGGCTGTGCTTGCATGGAACGCAAGCGGCGGGAGGCGACGCCATGGCGGGACCACGTCCCGTTCGTGCTCCGCGGGGGCGCGGGCTGCACACGAAGGGGTGGCTGCAGGAGGCGGCGCTGCGCTGCCTGATGAACAACCTCGACCCCGACGTGGCCGAGCGCCCCGACGACCTCGTCGTCTACGGCGGGCGGGGACGGGCGGCCCGCAGCTGGGAGGCGTACGACGCGATCGTCGCCGAGCTGTCCGAGCTCGGCGACGACGAGACCCTGCTCGTCCAGTCCGGCAAGCCGGTCGGGGTGCTGGCCACCCATCCGATGGCGCCACGGGTGCTGATCGCCAACTCGCTGCTGGTCCCGGACTGGGCCGACTGGGAGCACTTCTGGGAGTACGAGGCGGCCGGGCTGACGATGTACGGGCAGATGACCGCCGGGTCCTGGATCTACATCGGCACGCAGGGGATCCTGCAGGGCACCTACCAGACCTTCGCGGCCATCGCCGAACAGCACTTCGGCGGGACGCTGGCGGGCACGCTGACGCTCACGGCCGGGCTCGGCGGGATGGGCGGGGCGCAGCCGCTCGCGATCACGATGAACGACGGCGTCGCCCTCTGTGTCGAGGTCGACCCGGCCCGCATCGAGCGGCGCCTGGCGACCCGCTACCTCGACGAGCAGGCCGACACCCTCGACGACGCGGTCGACCGGGTCCTGACGGCCAAGCGCGACCGACGGCGCCTGTCCGTCGGGCTCGTCGGCAACGCCGCCGAGGTGTTCCCCGCCCTGCTCGAGCGCGGCGTCGACATCGACATCGTCACCGACCAGACCTCCGCGCACGATCCGCTCAACGGCTACGTCCCCGCCGGCTACTCCCTGGACGAGGCCGCCGACCTGCGGACCCGCGACCCGAGCGGGTACGTGAAGGCGGCCCGCGCGTCGATGGCCGTCCACTGCGAAGCCATGGTCGGGTTCCTGCAGGCCGGCGCCGAGGTGTTCGACTACGGCAACAACCTGCGGGGCGAAGCTCAGGAGGGCGGGTTCACCGACGCGTTCGCCTACCCCGGGTTCGTGCCGGCCTACATCCGCGAGCTGTTCTGCGAGGGCAAGGGGCCCTTCCGCTGGGTCGCGCTGTCGGGCGACCCTGCGGACATCGCGGCGACCGACCGGGCCGTCGCCGACCTGTTCCCCGATGACCGGGCGCTGCACCGCTGGCTCGAGCTCGCCCAGGAGCGCGTCGCGTTCCAGGGGCTCCCGGCGCGGATCTGCTGGCTCGGCTACGGCGAGCGCCACGTGGCCGGGCTGGCCTTCAACCGGCTCGTTGCGTCCGGCGAGGTGTCCGCCCCGATCGTCATCGGCCGCGACCATCTCGACGCGGGCTCGGTCGCCTCCCCCTACCGGGAGACCGAGGCGATGGCCGACGGGTCCGACGCCATCGCGGACTGGCCGATCCTGAACGCGCTCGTGAACACGGCGTCCGGCGCCGCCTGGGTCGCGGTCCACCACGGCGGCGGCGTCGGGATGGGCAAGTCCATCCACGCCGGCGCGCAGGTCGTCGCGGACGGGACCGACGACGGGGCACGCCGCTGCGAGCGGGTGCTGACGAACGATCCCGCGACCGGGGTGCTGCGCCACGTCGACGCCGGGTACGGCACGGCCCGCCGTGTCGCCCGTGAGCGCGGGCTGCACGTCCCCATGGCTCCCCGGGACTCCTCGGCATGACCCCCGATCGGCGCGACCAGCTGCTCACCGGCATCGGGGAGCTCGTCACGAACGGCGGCCCACCCGATCATCCGGACGCTGCGGCGCGGCTGGCTGCCGTGACCGACGCTGCCGTCGCACTCGTCGACGGGCGGGTGGCCTGGACGGGCCCGGCGGCGTCGGTTCCCGACCGCTACCGCTCCCTGCCCTGTCGGGACCTCGGAGGCCGTGGCGTGCTGCCCGGGTTCGTGGACGCCCACACCCACCTGCCCTTCGTCGGTGACCGCGCCGACGAGTTCGCCCGCCGGCTGCGGGGCGAGACCTACGCCGAGGTGCTCGCGTCGGGCGGCGGCATCCTCGCGACCGTGCGCGCGACCCGCGAGGCGGACCTCGACACGCTGGTGGCCGCCATGCGCCCACGCGCCGAGCGGATGCTCGCCCTCGGGACCACCACCGCCGAGGCGAAGTCCGGCTACGGCCTCGACGTCGACACCGAGGTGCGCCAGCTCGCCGCGATCGCCCGGCTCGGCGAGCAGATCCCCCTCATGCTGGTCCCCACCTTCCTCGGCGCCCACCTCGTCCCGGCGGAGCACGCCGACGACCGCGCCGGCTACCTCGACCTCGTGACCGGCGCGGCGCTTGCCGCGGCACGTCCCCACGCCCGGTTCATCGACGTGTTCTGCGACGAGGGGGCGTTCTCCGTCGAGGAGTCCCGGCGCGTGCTCACGGCAGGCCGGGACGCCGGCCTCGCGATGCGCGTCCATGCCGACGAGCTGGCGCACAGTGGCGGGGCCCGGCTCGCCGCGGAGCTCGGAGCGGCATCGGCCGACCACCTCGCCCATGTCGACGAGGCCGACACGGCTGCACTGCGCGACGCCGGCGTCGTCGCGACGCTGCTGCCGGCCACGGTCTTCTCGCTGCGGACCCACCACTACGCGCCCGCACGCATGCTGTGGGACGCCGGGGTGGCGATCGCCCTCGGCACGGACTGCAACCCGGGGACCTCGAACACCGAGTCCATGCCGTTCGTCGTGGCGCTCGCCTGCCTCGAGATGGGGCTGACCCCCGAGGAGGCGTGCTGGGCGGCGACGGCCGGCGGCGCCGCCTCGCTCCGGCTCGCGGATCGCGGCCGGCTCGTGCCCGGCGCGCGCGCGGACCTGGTGGTCCTCGACGCTCCGAGCTACCGCCACCTGCCGTATCGGCCGGGCGTGAACCTCGTGGCCGAGGTGCTCGTCGGCGGGGTGCTCGTGGACGGCGCGCGAGTGGACGGAGCGCCCGCGCACGAGCGCCCCGCAGCGAGCGGGGCCCCCTCGTGATCGGCAGCGTGCTCCTGCCACGCGGCACGGTCCCCGAAGAGCCTAGGGTGTATCTGGGGAGTTCGGTGTCCGCCACCACCGGGTCGCGGACCGACCAAGGCAGGCGTGCATGACTCGTCCAGCCGCCGGCGGGGCGTTTCCGTCCCGCCGCCAGCCCGGCCGCCCGCCCGGGCTGGCCGAGATTCTGCCGGGTCTCGAGCAGCTGCCCGACGGCGTCCTGCTCGTGGACGCCGAGGGGCGGATCACGGCCGCCAACCGGGCCCTCACGACGATCACCGGGTGGAGCGCCGCGGCACTCACCGGTCGGCCGGTCCGTCTGATCGCGGTGGGCGGCCCCTCCGACGAGCATCCGCTGCTGCGCGCCTTGCGGGACGGCGTGACGACGGGCCCGGATCAGGCGACGTTGCTGCGCCCGGACGGCGGCCTGCAGGAGGTCGAGCTGCGCTGCGGTCCGCTGACGACCGCCGAGGGCCACGGGATGGTCGCCACCGTCCGGGACGTGGCGGTCCGTCGGAGCATGCAGGAGAAGCTCCAGCGCGCCACGCGCATGCACCTCGTCCTGGCGGAGACGAACCAGGCCATGCTCGCGCGCCCCGACCGCGACGAGCTGCTCGGCGCCTCGTGCCGCATCGCCGTGGAGCACGGCGGGTTCGTCATGGCCTGGATCGGGCTGGTCAACGACGAGGACGCCATCGAGCCGGTGGCGCACGCCGGCAACGAGGACGGGTATCTCGAGCACGTGCGCCTGACCACGCATGACGCGGCCGACCGCACCGGCCCCACCACGCTCGCGCTGCGTTCCGGGAAGTACGTCCTGTGCCAGGACCTCGCGACGGATCCACGGATGACTCCCTGGCGCGATCAGGCCCTGCGCCGCGGGTACCGGTCCTCGGCCGCCTTCCCGCTGCACGTCGCCGGTCGGGTCGTCGGCTCGCTCAACGTCTACGCCGCGACCCCCCGCTTCTTCGGCGAGGACATCATCGCGCTGCTGCAGGATCTCGCCGGGGACCTCTCGCTCGGCCTCCAGGCCCTCGACACGGAGCAGCGGCGGCAGGAGGCGCTCGACGAGCTCCGGGCACGTGAGCGCCGCTTCCGCGAGCGCGCCGAGTACGCGCAGGACCTCCTCTACCGGATCTCGCTCGCGCCGGAGGTGACCCTCGCGTGGGTGAACCAGGCGTCGGAGAAGCTGCTGGGCCACGGCCCCGAGGTGCTGCTCGCCGACCCCTCGCTCGGTACACGCCTGGGTGCCGCCGACCCCCTCCCCGAGCGCCTGCTCGCCCTCGGCGCCGACGAGGCCCTCACCGTCCGGATCACCCGGGCGGACGGCAGCGAGGGATGGCTCGAGCATCGAGTCGTCGTGGACCGCGACACCGAGGGTCGCCCGCGCGCGATCGAGGGGATCGCCCGGGACATCACGGGGCAGCGGCTCACCGAGCTCTCCCTGCAGCAGGCGCTGGAGCACGAGCGCACGGCCGCCGACCGGCTGCGCGCCCTCGACGCCATGAAGCAGACCTTCCTCGAGGCGATCTCCCACGAGCTGCGGACCCCGCTGTCGGTGATCGTCGGGATCGCCGAGACGCTCGAGCGTCCCGAGATGGGCACCGACCCCGACCGGCGGGAGCTGCTGCTACCGCGCCTGACCGCGCAGGCGCACCGCCTCGACGAGATGCTCACCGACCTGCTCGACCTCGACGAGCTGACACGTGGAACCCAGGAGGTGCCGCGTCAGGTGCACGACGTCGCCGAGGCCGTGGAAGCGGCAGTGGCCGCCGTCGACCTCGGTGAGCGTCAGGTACGCGTCGCCACGCAGCCGTCCCCTGCGGAGGTCAGCGTCCGGCAGCTGCGGCGCGTCATCGAAGCACTGCTCGACAACGTGCGGCTGCACACGCCGCCGACGACCAGGGTCTGGGTGTCCTGCCGCGTGGGCGCCACGGTGACGGTGACCGTGGAGGACGACGGGCCGGGCGTCCCCACCGCCCTGCACCAGCAGGTGTTCGCTCCCTTCCGGCACGGACCCCATGGTCATCCGGAACAGCCGGGTGCCGGCATCGGGCTGGCTCTGGCGGCCCGGCTGGTCGCGGCCCAGAGTGGCCGCATCTGGCTCGACACCCGCCCCGGCGGGGGCGCCCGTTTCCGGATCGAGCTGCCCGTGGCGCGTACCGATGCATCCGACGGTCCGACGTCTCCGACGCCGGCACACGGAGACAGGGACCGCAGCGCCGACGCAACCGCGCCTCTGCTGGAGGCGGTGCGCAGGATCATGACCGTCCGCTCCGAGCGGGACGCCACCGACGCCCTCGCCGGGTTCGTCGAGTCGGTCGGCGGCAGCGTCGAGCCGGCGTTGTCGCCCGACGACGGGATCCCCGTCGACCTGCGGTTCGGCGCCGGCCCGCCGCTGTTCGCCCGAGCCACCGACGCACCGGCGCGCGAGCTGCTCGTCGACCACCTTCCGCGGCTGGCCGAGTACGCCGAGCGCGTGCTCGGGCTCGTGCAGCTCGTCGACGAGGTGGCGAGGCAGGCGGCCATCGAGCCCCTGACCGGCCTGCTCGACGCGGTCGTGCTCGAACGCATCCTGCACCGCCTCGAGGCGGGCGACGTCGTCGTCGCCCTGTCTCTCGCCGAGCTCGGCAGCGAAGCGCCGACCGACCGTCGCAATGCCCTCCTCCGCGCCCTGGCCAACACGGTGCTCAGCCAGATCCGCGCCCTGGACCGCGCCGCCCTCGGTCCCGACGACCTCGTCTACATCGTGCTGCAGGACACCCGTGAGGCCGGCGCACAGGCCCTCGTCCACCGGGTCGTCGCGCAGTGGACCGGGCGCCGGCAGGCGCCGGCCGGCAGGCTGGGAGTCGGCGTCGCCGTGGTCACGGCCGGCGACGGCCAGAGCGCCCGCACGCAGGCGGCGACGGCCGCCATGAGCCACTGACGATCCGTCAGGGTCGTGCCGTCGCGGTCACCGTCCGAAGCATGCGCGTGACAGGCGGCGGGCGGACGACCACGGCAGGATCGCCGGACAGGTGGCACACTGGTGCCGGGGAAAGGCCCCTGTCGCCCCCGCCTCCGCTCGGGAGGCTGTGGCGCAGGACCGTGGAGTGGTGATGGAGGCGGACACCGTACAGGAACGACACACCAGGGCCCCGACCGGCCGCGCTGCCGAGATCTGCGTCCTGCTGGCCAGCTCCCACCGGGTCGTCCGCCACGCGCTGAGACGCATGGTCGAGGCCGAACACGACCTCGCGGTTCTCGAGGTGGCGACCGGCCGCGAAGCGCTCGACACGCTGGCTGTCGAGTCCGGCATCGACGTGCTGGTCGCGGACGAACACCTGTCCGACCTCTCCGCTTTCGAGCTGTGCCGCCTCGCGGCCGCCCGGCACAGCGACGTGCCGTGTCTCATTCTCGACTGGGACGGTTCGCATGGCGGTCCCTTCGGGCGCCACGGCGTCGCGGGGATCGTCTCGAACCTCACGGCGCCTCACGACATGCTGGTCGCGATCCACGCCGCCGCACGCGGCGAGCCGGTGGCATGGGCGGCGCCGGAGCAGGCGCCCGGCCGCGACGCCCCCGCCGTGGTGGACAATCCCTACGGGCTGACCGACCAGGAGCGCCGCGTGGCCGCGCTGGTCGCGGAGGGGCTGACGAACCAGCAGATCGCGGAGCGGCTCTTCCTCGCCGAGCCCACCGTCCGCAACTACGTCTCGCGCATCCTCGCCAAGACCGCCCTCGACAACCGCACCCAGCTGGCGCGCCTCATGCTGAGGCAGCGGCGCACCGACAAGCACGGCTGACGAGCCTCACGCCCGCAGCGGCAGCTCGACGTGGAACGCCGCGCCCCGGTGTCCCTGACCCTCCACCCAGACCCGTCCGCGCTGCATCTCGGTCAGCCGACGCACGAGGTAGAGGCCGAGGCCGATGCCGGCCTGCGAACCCTCGAGCCGGACGTACGGCTCGAAGATCTGCTCGGCGACGCCGGGCGGGATCCCCTCGCCCTCGTCGGACACGGTGATGCGCAGCGTCGCCGCGTCATGGCGCGCACGCACGTGGATGGCTCCTGTCGTGTGCTGCGTGGCATTCGCGACGAGGTTGTCCACGATGCGCCGAACCGCCGCCGCGTCGACCGGGACGGACACGTCCGGCACGTCGAGATGGACCCGCTCGCGCCGCTCGTCGCTCGCGCCGGCCACGCTCGCGACCACCTCCCGCAGCCGCACCGGCGGGCGCGGCACGTCCGGTCCCGACTGATGACGGAGCCGGTCGAGCTCGAGGACGTCCTCGAGCATGCGATGGGCCCGACGGGCGTTCGACAGCGCCCGGCCCACCAGCAGGTCGCGCTGGTCGTCGCCCAGGCTGTCGCCGTGCTCCTCGACGGTCGCGAGCATGCCCTGCACGATCGCCAGCGCCCCGCGCAGATCATGCGCCAACAGGCGCTGGAAGACCTCCCGCGACTCCTCCTGCGCGCGCAGCTGCTCGAGGTCGTTGCGGGTTCCTGCGTGCAGCTGGGCGACGACCTCGTGTGACCGTCGCCAGGGCGTGACGTCGACGAGTGCCCCGCGGATCAGCGTCGCCTGGTCGTCGTCGCCGTCGAGCACGGCGAGATCCTGGACCCACAGCAGCTCACCGTCGCTGCGGTGCAGCCGGTACTGGATCGACATCGGCCGCCCGGGCGCCAGACGCAGCCGCTCGGCCACGAGCCGATCGCGGTCCTCGGGATGGACCTGCTCGAGCCAGAGCGTGCGCTCGCCGGTCCAGGCCGCGACCGGGAATCCCGTCAGCCCGGCCAGGCGGACGTTTGCCTGCACACACGTCCACCAGTCGTCGTTGCGGCAGGCGTAGACCGCGACCGCCAGCGCATCCGCGTCCAGCTGAATGCTCGGCCTCGTCCGGTGCTCGACCGCCCGCGGGGAAGGGACGCCGGTCCGCGGAGCAGACGCAGCGGGAGGGAACACTGCATCGACCATGCCCTGCCTCTCTGCAGATCTGGTCGGATACACGGTACGTAGGCCCCTGCTGCCGTGGTAGAGACGAAAGTCACGTCGTGTGGCGCTGTCCATGCGCACGGTGACCGATCGACGGGGACTGACCCGGTCGCCGATCGCCACGCGGCGCGCCTCCCTCGGGACGGGCAGCGACGTACACCGCCAGCTCGGTCCGGTTGCGCATCCCGAGCTTGCCGAGGATCAGGGAGACGTAGTTGCGGACCGTCTTCTCGGCGAGCGACAGTCGCTCGGCGACCTCCCGGTTCGTGAGTCCGTCGACGACCAGGAGGATGATCCGACGTTCCTGCGGCGACAGGCCGCGCAGCAGGTGGTCCTCCGACGGGACCTCGCTCGCCCTCCGGCGCAGGTCGTCCACCACCTCCCGGCGGACGAGCGATCCGCCGGACGCCGCGACCCGGACGGCGGCGATGAGCTCGTTCGCCGTCGTGTCCTTCAGGAGGTAGCCGACGCTGCCGGCCACGACCGACTGGAAGAACGCCTCGTCGTCCGCGAAGGAGGTGAAGATGATGCAGGCGACGTCGTCGGTGCGGGAGCGCACCTGACGGATGACGTCCACGCCGCTGCCGTCGGGCAGCTGCACGTCGACGAGGGCCACGTCCGGGCGGAGCCGGACGATCTCGTCCACCGCCTCCTGCGCCCGGCCGGCCTCGCCGACGACCTCGATGTCGTCGGCCAGCGAGAGCATGGTCCGCACGCCCTCGCGCACGACCGCGTGGTCGTCGAGGAGGAACAGCCGGATCACCGCGCACTCCTTTGGGCCGATCCCTGGCCCGTCGAGGACAGCGTATGGCCCATCGCCGTCCTCGGCTGCTCCTGGGCAGAAGTGTCCGGGACAGGTGCCTCTCCCGAACCGGCTGACCCGCGCGGATGCTTCACGCAAGCCCGCGGGAGACGAGCGGATGCCGGTCCAGCCCCTTCACCACCTGGCACAGACCCTGACCTTCCGCGCGCTCTCGTCGCCCGACCCCAATTCGTACCTGGCGGGGGTCGAGGATGGGTTGACCGTGGCGAACGAGCTGCTGCGCACGCGTCTGTCCGCCAGCACCGACACGGAGCGGGAGCGGACACCGACCGGGAGCCCCCTGCGGGCGCTGCAGGCGCTCGACCTGACGCTGGGAGACCTCGTGGCGCAGCCGACCTCGCCTTCGACCGACGAGGACGAGGTCATCGAGCTGGACGACGCGGCCGCCGAGGCCGGGTTCAGCCACGACATCCGCACCAACTGGGTCGCCGCGCTGGCCGTCGGCGTCGCCCACGACCATGCCCCACGCTCCGAGGACGTCACCGACATCGTCGAGGAGGCGGGCCGCGACACCGGCGTCCTGCAGACCGCCCGCGAGCGGCTCGTCGGTCTGGCCGCGCTCGACGAGGAGAGCCGGCTCCGTGCGGTCCGGCTGCTGGACGACGCCCTCAGCGTGCTGGACACCCGCGAGGCCGTGGAGCACTGATCGTTCGCGGCCGCCCCGTCCCCTCAGACTCCTCCTTGTCAGGCCGACGCGTCCTCCTCGGCGTCCTCCGACGGCGCGACGACGACGAGCACCTCGTCGGCGTCGACCTGCTGGCCCTCGCTGACCCGGACCTCTGCGACGGTCCCGTCGAAGGGCGCGGTGATGCGGTGCTCCATCTTCATGGCCTCGAGCGCGACCATCAGCTCACCCCGGGCGACCTGCTGACCCTCTTCGACCGCGACGGTGGCCACGGCGCCGGGCATCGGGGCGAAGGTCGCACCGGGCACGTCCTCGTGCCGCGCCTCCGGAAAGCGCGGGACCTCGCGGAGCACCACCGCTCCGCCGGGCAGCAGCAGCGCGTGCTCGTGGCCGCGCACCGACCGGTGGACGGGCACGCGGTGCCCGTCGATCTCCACCACCCCGTCGCCGACCAGTCGGCCGTGGTGCTCCTGGTCCCCGAGCCACAGGCGGACGCTGCCGTCGCGCTGGGACCGGTAGGCGACCGGGTGCTGCTGGTGGGCGATGGTGTAGGAGACCTGCCACCGTGCGAAGGGATCGTTCGTGAAGCCGCTGCGGATGCCACGCAGCGGGCCGGACCGCTGCGCGCGCTCCGCCTGCGCGACCAGCGTCGTCGCCAGGACCGCCTGGCGGATCAGCGACTCGTCGGGGGTGAACGTGCGCGCCTCGTCCGTCGGGAAGCGCTCGGCGAAGAAGGCCGTCGTGGTGTCGCCGGCCAGGAATGCCCCGTCGCGCAGCACGTTGACGAGCAGATCGCGGTTGGTCGTGACCCCGTGGATCACCGAACGCTCGAGCGCACGGGCGAGCCGCGCCGCGGCCTCGGCCCGCGTCCCGCCGTGGGCGATCACCTTCGCGAGCATCGGGTCGTAGTAGGTCGACACCTCGCTGCCCGACCGGACGCCGGCATCCCACCGCACGCCCTCCACCTCGCCCGGCACGAAGGCGTGCAGGGTGCCGGTCGCGGGCAGGAACCCGTTCGCCGGGTCCTCGGCGTACAGGCGGGCTTCGATGGCATGGCCCTGCTGGCGCAGCTCCTCCTGGGCGACCGGCAGCCGCTCCCCCATGGCGACCAGCAGCTGGAGGCGCACGAGGTCGAGGCCTGTGACGAGCTCGGTGACCGGGTGCTCGACCTGGAGCCGGGTGTTCATCTCGAGGAAGTGGAAGCCCGTCACCTGCTGCGTGTCGGGGTCGGACTCGGCGATGAACTCGACGGTGCCGGCGTTCACGTAGCCGATGGCCGCAGCAGCGGCGACAGCAGCCTTCCCCATCTCCTCGCGGGTCGCCGGGTCGAGGACCGGCGACGGCGATTCCTCGACGACCTTCTGGTGGCGGCGCTGGATGGAGCACTCCCGCTCGAACAGGTGCAGCACGGTGCCGTGCGTGTCGGCGAGGACCTGGACCTCGATGTGACGGGGCCGCTCGACGAACCGCTCGAGGAAGACCCGGCCGTCACCGAAGGCGCTCGTGGCCTCCCGCTGTGCCGCGGCGACCTCCTCCGCCAGGTCGTCGCGGTCGTGGACGACCCGCATGCCCTTGCCGCCCCCGCCGGCCGCCGCCTTCACCATGCAGGGAAAGCCCACGGCTGACGACGCTTCCTCGAGCTCGCCGGCCGAGGGCTCGGCGCCGAGCGCGACACTCGGCAGGAGCGGGACGCCCGCGTCGGCCATGACCCGCTTGGCTTCGAGCTTGTCCCCCATCGCCGCGATGGCGTCCGGCCCCGGCCCGATCCACGTCAGGCCGGCATCCTCGACGGCGCGTGCGAACGCCGCATTCTCGGCGAGGAACCCGTACCCGGGGTGGACGGCGTCGGCGCCGGTGCGCCGCGCCGCGTCGATCAGCGCATCGATGCGCAGGTAGGACTCCTGCGAGGTGGCGCCGCCCAGCCGGACCGCCTCGTCGCACGCCGCGACGTGCAGCGCGTCGGCGTCCGGGTCCGAGAACACGGCCACGGTGCCGAGCCCGAGCCGGCGGCAGGTCCGGGCGACGCGCACGGCGATCTCGCCGCGGTTCGCGATCAGCACCTTCGTGATCGTCGTGGTCACCGTCGTTGTCCTTCTTCGAGCCCCGCGGAGCCGGGGCGGGCGGCCTGCGTGCCAGTGCCCTCACATGCGGAAGACGCCGTACCCGCCGCGGGTGCCTCGCACCTCGTTCGTGTGGATGGTCGAGAGCGCGATGCCGAGCACGTCGCGGGTGTCGCGCGGGTCGATGACCGCGTCGTCCCAGATCTCGGAGGCCGACACGAAGGCGTTGGACTCCTTCTCGATCTGGTCCTCGACCATCGCGCGGATGCCGGCGTCCTTGTCCTCGTCCCACTCCTCGCCGCGGTTCTCGGCCCCGGCCTTCGCGACGATCGACAGGACGCCGGCGAGCTGCTGCGGCCCCATCACGGCGACGTGGTGGTTCGGCCAGGTGAACACGAATCGGGGGTCGTAGGCCCGGCCGGCCATGCCGTAGTTCCCGGCGCCGTACGACGCTCCCATCATCAGGGTGACGTGCGGGACCTCGGAGTTCGTGACCGCGTTGATGAGCTTGGCGCCGTCCTTGATGATGCCGCCCTGCTCGTACTTCGTGCCGACCATGAACCCGGTGATGTTCTGGCAGAACAGGATCGGCACGTCGATCTGGTTGCAGAGCTGGATGAACTGCGCGCCCTTCTCGGACTCCTCGCTGAACAGCACCCCGTTGTTCGCGAGCACCCCGACCTCGAAGCCGTGGATCGATCCCCAGCCGGTGACCAGGTTCGTCCCGTAGGCCGCCTTGAACTCCTCGAACCGGGACCCGTCGAGGACGCGTGCGAGCACCTCGCGGGCGTCGAACGGCTCGCGCAGGTCGACCGACGCGATGCCGAGCAGCTCCTCCGGATCGTGAACCGGCTCGTCGGCCGGCAGCGTCGGTCCGGGCCCGAGCTTGCGCCAGTTGAGGTGACCGACGATGCCCCGGGCGATACGCAGCGCGTCGAGCTCGTCGGTGGCGAGGTAGTCCCCGAGCCCCGAGACGCGGGCGTGCATCTCGGCGCCGCCGAGCTCCTCCTCCTCGGCGTCCTCGCCGGTGGCCATCTTCACGAGCGGTGGTCCGCCGAGGAAGACCTTGGAGCGCTCCTTGACGAGCACGACGTAGTCCGACATGCCGGGGACGTACGCGCCACCGGCGGTCGACGAGCCGAACACGACCGAGATCGTCGGGATCCGGGCCTTCGACTTCTCGGTCAGGTCGTGGAACGACCGCCCGCCGGGGACGAAGATGTCCTTCTGGGCCCGCAGGTCCGCGCCCGCCGACTCGGTGAGGTTGATCGACGGCAGCCGGTTCTCGAAGGCGATCTGGGACGCCCGCAGCGACTTCTTCACCGAGTACGGGTTCATCGCGCCGCCCTTGATGGTCGGGTCCGTCCCGCCGACCATCACCTCGACGCCGTTGACGACCCCGATCCCGTGGACCGTCGAGCCGCCGACCTGGTAGTCGCTGTCCCAGCCGGCGAGCTGGTGCAGCTCGAGGAAGGGCGCGTCCTGGTCGAGCAGCAGCCCGATCCGGTCGCGGATCAGCAGCTTGCCCCGGTCGTGGTGCCGCGCGACCCTCTCGGGTCCGCCGCCGGCGCGCGAGGCGGCGATCGCCTCGTTCAGCCGCTCGATGAGCGCGAGGTTGCCCTCGCGGTTGCGCCGGTAGGTGTCGCTGTCCGGCTCGACCCGCGATGGCAAGGGCGTCCCGACGGGACCCCGTGGCGGCGTACCTGCGGGACGGCCGGCGGTGGCTGGTGTCTCGGGGGACACGGACTCTCCCTTGCTGGACCTCGCCCCTCAGCGTAGGTTTCCTCGGGTATCGACCGCAAGAAGTGAAGGATCCTTCACCATGGCCGTGCGTCGCCCCGCGGAGCCGTCCACCATGACGGCCCGGTCCGACGCCGACGTGCTCGCTCCCCCACCCGCGCCAGGGACCAAGGCGCGGCGGACCCACGACCGGCTGCTGCAGGCCACCGAACGGCTACTCGCCGAGGGGGGATATCCCGCGGCCACGAGCACGGCCGTCGCCGAGGCGGCGGGCGTCTCGGTCGGGACCTTCTACTCCTACTTCAGCGACCGCGAGCATGCGCTCGCCGCGTGCTTCGCCGCCCGCCTCGACGACCTCATCGCGGCCGTGGGTGACGCGCTCGGCCTCGAGACGCTGCTCGACGAGGGCCTCGAGCCCCTGCTCGCCGCCGTCGTCCACGTCGTGGTCGAGGGCTACACCCGTCACGCGGCGACGTTCCGGGCAGCGATCGTGCAGCTGCCGTCCTCCCCCGTGATCCGGGCCATCTACTGGGAGCGCCACGTTCGCTCGGAGGAGGTCGTCACGGCCTTCCTGCGACGCGCGCAGCAGGCCGGCAAGGTCGCGAACCGACCGCCGACCGTGCTGGGACGGGCGCTGCTCGTGCTCGTCCAGGGCATCAACAGCCCGCTCGTGCTCGGGCAGCCGCCGACCGACCGCGAGGCACTCGTCGACGAGATCGTCCGCGCGCTGCACGGGATGCTTCGGCCCGACTGACCGGCGCCCACCCCCGCCGTGGCCGCCGTCCACCGTGGCCCTCCCCCCGGAACCACCGCGAGACGAGTGGCGACGGGTCAGCCCTGCGCCGCGGCGGGCGGCAGCAGCACGTGGAAGGCCGCGCCGCCACCGGGCGTGTCCTCCACCCACGCCCGACCGCCGTGCCACCCGACGAGCCGGCGCACCAGCGCGAGCCCGAGCCCGAGCCCCTGCCGCTCGAAGTGTCCGATCCGGACGAAGGGCTCGAAGACGCGCTCCTTGAACTCGTCCGGGACGCCCTCGCCCTCGTCCTCGACCACGACCAGCAGCCCCTCGTCCGCATTCAGCAGGCGGACACGGATCGGCACGACCGGATCGCAGTGCCGTGCGGCGTTCGCCACGAGGTTGGTCACCACACGGCGCGTGATCATGGGGTCGACCGTCGCCCTCACGGGCCCGGACTGCAGGTAGGTGACACGCTCGAGGAGGTCGGCCTGCTCGAGCGACACGCGGACGAGCTCGCACGCCTCGACCTCGACCGGTCGCACGGTCACACCGTCACGCTGGAGGCGGGAGAAGTCGAGGACCTCGTCCGTCAGCTGCTGGATCTGCTCGAGGTTCGCCAGCACCCGGTCGAGCAGGTCGTCCGCCGCCGGCCCCTCCACTCGCCCGGAGCGCAGCGTCTGCGCCAGCCCCTTCGCGCCGGTCAGTGCCGAGCGCACGTCGTGCACGAACAGCTGGATGAAGCCGTCCCGCGCATCCTCGCTCAACCGCAGCCGCTGGACCTCGCGGCGCAGGCTGTCGCGCCGCCGGTTGACGACCTCGTGCGATTGCCGCCGCGCGGTCATGTCCACGAGCGTCCCGACCATCACGTCGGTCACCCCGACGTAAGCGGCCACGGCCTGGTCGAGCACGTGGAGATAGTGCCCGTCGACGTGCTGGAGCCGGTACTCGGAGCTGTAGGGAGCGCCCGTCGTCGTCGCGCGGATGCGCTCGGTCACGACGCGCTCGCGGTCGTCGGCGTGGATGCAGTCGAGCCAGAGGTCGGGGTCCTCGTACAGGGTCCGGGGCGTGTAGCCGAGCAGTGAAGCGACCTGTGGGGTCACGTAGCGGCAGGTCCACAGGTCGTCTCGGTCGCAGACGTACCCGACGGCGGGCATCTGGTCGATGAGGGCAGCCTGCGGCTGATCCTCCGGCCGCTCGGCCCGCTCCCCGGCCTCGGGACGAAAGAGCCAGTGGACCATGCCGTGCTGGACGTCGTGCGACACCCGCACGGCAAGGATCGTGAAGCCCAGCCGAAGCGACGGCAGTGGTCGGACGCCGAGCCCGGGGGCCTCGAGCCCCTCGGCGACCACGGCGGTCCCGGCAGCGCCCACGAGGTCGCCGAGCAGCATGCCGCCCAGGCCCTCGTCGTCGACGGCGAGCAGGTCGACGGCGGCGGGGTTGGCGTCCACCACCCGACCCGCCTCGTCGGTCGCGACGTAGGCGTCGCGGAGCTCGTCCAGGAACGCCGCCGCCCCGACGAGGGCCCGCCGCGACCGGCCGCCCTCCAGCTCGATCAGGTTCACGACGTTGTCCTCGCGCCGCGTCTCGTCCGCGGCATCCCGCCGGACTCTGCTCTCGCTGTGACGGGGCCGTGAGTCGCCGCCCAGGGCCTCACCTGTGTCTGACATCTTCATTCCCGCACCTCTCCCCCGAACGATCTCCGCCACCGCCTGTGGCTCGGCGTCCCACCCGATCATCCTCCGCGCCCCCCGGACGCTCATGCAGGTCACTCTCCCACCCAGAGCGAACCTCCGCATGGACAAGCGTCCCGAAATGTCCCGGGTCACACGTCCCGAGCCGGTCCTGGGGTGCCTTTGTCCGGTTTGACCGGCCGGTGGCCGTCCGAACAGGGTGCAATCACGAGCGTGGTGCGCGCGCCGCGGTGCGGCGCAGCGACGCCGAGCGCGCAACATAGCTCGCCAGCTGCGTCCGATTCCTCATCCCCACCTTGGCCAGGATGTTGGACACGTAGTTGCGGACCGTCTTCTCGGCCAGCGACAGGCGCAACGCGATCTCGCGGTTCGTCCAGCCCTCGGTGACCATCCCGAGGATCCGACGCTCCTGTGCCGTCAGCCCGGCGAGCAGCTCCTCCTCCGGCGGCAGCATGGTGGCGCGCCGCCGCAGGTCGTCGATGACCTCGCGGCGGATGAGCGACTGCCCGTCGGCCACCGCGCGCAGTGCGGCGGTCAGCTCGGTCGCGTCGACGTCCTTCACGAGGTAGCCGGACGCCCCGGCGACGACCGACTGGAAGAAGGCCTCGTCATCGGCGAACGAGGTGAAGATGACGCACCGGATCTCGGGGTGGCGGGACCGGGTCTCGCGGATGACCTCGAGGCCCGTGCCGTCCGGCAGGCGCACGTCCACGAGTGCCACGTCCGGGCGGGTCGCCTCGATCCCGGCGAGCCCCTCCCGTGCGGTGCCCGCCTCGCCGGCGACCCGGAAGCCCTTCGCCGCCTCGAGCATCGCGCGCACCCCCTCTCGGACCACGGTGTGGTCGTCGAGCAGGAAGACGCTCACGCCTCCGTTGTCTGTCATGTGTCCACACCTTCCACCGAGCTTGTGGGACAGATGACCTCACGGCGTCCGAACGGCCTAGTGACAAAGGTCCCGAACCCCCGGGAGCAACGCCACCGCCACCACCACCCTCTGCGCCATCGCCACGCTCCGTGGGTCGGATCAGGACAGGTGCCACTGTTTCGCGTGCGGGCCGCACCAGAGGGTGGCGGTCGGTGGTGAGCTGCTCGATAACCGGCTCGCGCAGCGGACGGCCGACCGTCCCAGAGCACCTCCGACATGACGTCACCGGCTCGTCCATGGACGTGATCGACGAACTGCACGCGGTGGCGACCCGCATGATCGGGGATGCCTCCGGTCAGCCGCCACCCGACGCCTACGTCGCGGGCGTCCACGAGGCCATCAACGCGGCCGTGCGGCTGCTGGCCCAGCCCGACGCCGGGCACACGGTGATGGTCGACCTGACCGACGACGCCACGACCGCCACCGACCAGGTCCCGACGTTCCTGCGACGCGTGGTCGTCCACCTCGGGCGCACGGCTCGCAACCTCGAGGACGGGCAGGCCGCGGACGCCGCGAACATCCAGCGCATCATGCAGGCGTGCGACCTGCTCCTGCTCGCGGCGGGATCGCTCGAGTGGCAGCAGGCCGGGACTGCTCGGACCGCCATCGCCAGGAGGCCGGCGACCACCGACCACGACCATCATCACCGCCCCGAGCACGGCACGACGAGCGAGGCCGACGACCGTCAGGCCAACTGGCTCGCCGCGCTGATCCTCGGGATCGCCAACGAGGGGCCCGTCACCGATCGTGACGTGATGGAGGTGCTGCGCCTCGCTGGCTGGAGCCGGCCGCTCGTGGAGCTGGCCACCAGCAAGCTGTCTCGCGTCGACATGCTCCGCGACGACACCCGGCAGCGCATCACGGAGCTTCGCGACCGGGCTGTGCGCGTCGCGACGGCCGAGCAGCCGGACCCCTCGTCCGCACCTCGGTGAGGACATCCCTCCCTGGTCGGGTGCCCCATGGCGGCGCAGCATGCGCCCAGCGTACGAAAGCGGACCGGTGCGGCAGCCGCTCGGGGCTGGAGATGGGTTCGTGGCCATCGACGTGTGCCAGCCGACCGCCGACCGCGTCCGATGACTCACGGTGGGACAGGTGCCCCTGATCCGCCCGACGAGGCATTCATAGCGTGACCACAGACACACCGGCAGGAGCCCACATGACTGGGAACGGCAACCTGAGCGGGGATCGCCCCCTCGGCAACGGGAAGGCCGCCGGCAACGGCCACGCCAACGGCAACGGGAAGGCCGCCGGCAACGGCCACGCCAACGGCAACGGCCACGCCAACGGCAACGGGAACGGCAGCCACCGGCTGCTGCCCTACCCGGAGGTGATCGACATCACCGAGCAGCCGACCGGCCTGCGTGTGGCCGTCGTCGGCTGCGGCTACTGGGGTTCGAAGCACGTGCGCGTCCTGGCCGGCCTCGACCGTGTCAGCAGGCTCTACGCGGTCGACCTGTTCGAGGAGCGTCGCCGCTCCATCGCCGCGGCCATCCGCGGGGTCCAGACGGCGGCCCGCCTCGAGGACGTGCTCGACCTCGTCGACGCCGTCCTCATCGCCACCCCGCCACGCGACCACGCCGCGGTGGCACGCCTGGCGCTGACACACGGCAAGCACGTGCTCATCGAGAAGCCGATGACGACCTCGGTTCGTGACGCCGAGGAGCTCATCGAGCTGGCGGACGAGCACGACGTGACGCTGATGGCGGGCCACACCTTCGAGTTCAACCCGGCGGTGATGCACCTGCGCGACATCATCGACAGCGGCGCGCTCGGCCCCATCTACTACATCGACGGCGCCCGCCTGAACCTCGGGCTCTACCGCGAGGACGTGAACGTCCTGTGGGACCTCGCCGCCCACGACATCTCGATCGCGAACTTCCTGCTGCGCGACACCCCCACCAAGGTGCAGGCCTGGGCCGGCCACCACGCCCACGCCAGCACGCAGGACGTGGCCTACCTGCGGATGGAGTACGGCCGCAGCGGCACGGCGTTCCAGACCCACGTCAGCTGGCTCAGCCCCCACAAGGTCCGGCGCCTGACCGTCGTCGGCGGCCTGCAGATGGCCGTCTACAACGACCTCCGTGACGACGAGCGGATCCGGATCTTCGACAAGGGTGTCGTGACGCCCGACCTCGCCAACGGCGACCTCCACGACGTGCCGCTGTCGTACCGGAACGGGTCGATCACGGCGCCCTTCATCCGCTTCGACGAACCGCTGCGGCTCGAGGACGAGCACTTCGTCGCCTCGGCCCTCGACCACACCGCGTCCCGGTGTGACGGGCGCTCCGGCCTGGCGGTGGTGGAGAGCCTCGTCGCGGCGGAGCTCTCGCTCCAGGACGGCGGTCGCGCCGTGGACGTCGAGGAGCTGCGCTCACCCATCAGCACCCAGGAGCTCGAAGCATGACGACCGTCGCCGTCGACCTGACCGTCCCGTTCCTCGACCTGCGAGCGGCACACGATCCGATCGCGGACGAGCTCGCCGCCGCGTGGATGCACACGCAGGCCACCGCGCACTACGTCGGCGGCCCCGAGGTGACCCGCTTCGAGGAGGAGTGGGCCGTGGCCTGCCACCGCCGACACGCCGTCGGCGTGGCCAACGGCACCGACGCGCTCGAGCTCACCCTGCGGGCGCTGGGCATCGGCCCCGGCGACGAGGTCGTCGTGCCGACGAACACCTTCGTCGCGACCGCCGAGGCGGTCGTCGCGGTCGGGGCGCGGCCCCGGTTCGTCGACGTGGACCCCGACTCGCTGCTGATCACCGCGGAGGCGCTGCGGGCCGCCATCGGGCCCCGGACGGCCGCCGTCATGATCGTGCACCTCTTCGGGCACCTGCCGGACATGACGGGGCTCCTCGAGGTCGCGCGCACCGCCGGCATCGCGGTCGTGGAGGACGCCGCACAGGCCCACGGTGCCCGGCGCAACGGCAAGGTCGCCGGCTCCTTCGGTGACGCCGCCTGCTTCAGCTTCTACCCGGGCAAGAACCTCGGCGCCCTCGGTGACGCCGGCGCGGTCGTCACCGACGACGCGAGACTCGCCGACCGCATCCGCGTCCTCGCGAACCACGGCCGCGGGTCCGGGCACCACGACCACGTCGAGTCGGGGCGCAACAGCCGCCTCGACGCGCTCCAAGCCGCGGCGCTGCGCGTCAAGCTGCACCATCTCGCCCCGTGGAACGAGGCCCGGCGTGCCGTCGCACGCCGCTACGACCGGGCCTTTGCGGGCACCCCGATCCGTCCGGTCGCACCGCTGACCGGCGTGGACAGCGCCTACCACCTCTACCCGGTCCGGGTCGCCCACCGCGACGCGTTCCGGGCCGCGCTCGACGAGCGCGGCGTGCAGAGCGGGATCCACTACCCGATCCCCTGCCACCGCACGCAGGCCTTCGCCCCATACGCGAACGGGTCGCTGCCGGCCGCCGAGCAGGCAGCGGGCGAGCTCGTCTCGCTGCCGATGTTCCCCCAGCTCACCGACCTGCAGGTCGCGCGCGTCGTGAGCACCGCGCTCGCCGCCGTCGCAGAAGGACAACCGGCATGACGCCAGCGGACACCTCCCCGCCCCGGACGGATCCGGGTGTCGTGGTCGGGTACACCGCCGACCGCGGCAGCGGGCGACCGCTCGAGCTCGGCTCCGGCGCCCGCCTGCGCAGCGGCACGGTCCTGTACAGCGGCAGCCGGATCGGCCGGGGCCTGCAGACCGGGCACCACGTCGTCGTCCGTGAGGACTGCGTCCTCGGCGACGACGTGAGCATCTGGTCGAACACGGTCGTCGACTACGGCTGCCGGATCGGCGACCGGGTCAAGATCCACACGAGCTGCTACATCGCCCAGTTCACGGTCATCGAGGACGACGCCTTTCTGGCACCCGGGGTCAGCTTCGCGAACGACCTCTACCCCGGCGACCAGCGGTCGGCCGAGCTGATGCGCGGGCCCCACGTCGGCGCCGGCGCGCAGCTGGGGGTGAACGTGACCGTCCTGCCCTACGTGCGGATCGGGGCGGGGGCGCTGATCGGGGCCGGGTCGGTCGTGGCGCGGGACATCCCGCCCGGGATGGTCGCGTTCGGAAACCCCGCCGTCGTCGTGCGTCCCGTGGACGCGCTGCCGCCGATCGACGGCCGGGTGCAGGCCTTGACCACGGAGGGCGTGCAGTGATGAGGGGTCACCCGCACGCGCACGAGCATGGTCGTCACCGGCGGCCGGAACCACGAAGGAGCCACCGATGAAGGTCGCGATACTCGCCGGCGGGGTCGGCAGCAGGATCTCGGAGGAGACCACGGTCCGCCCCAAGCCGATGATCGAGATCGGCGGGAAGCCGATCCTGTGGCACATCATGCGGTACTACGCCGCCTACGGCCACAACGACTTCACCGTCGCGCTCGGCTACCTGGGCGACTACATCAAGCGATGGTTCCTCGACTACGGGTCGCTCAACGGGGACCTGAGCATCGACCTGCGCTCGGGTCAGGTGCACCATCACGGCGAGACGCCCGACGACTGGACCATCAACCTCGTCGACACCGGCCAGAACACCGCCACCGGCGGCCGGATCAAGCGGCTGGCTCGCCACCTCAGCGACGGGACGTTCCTGCTGACCTGGGGCGATGGCGTTGCCACCGTGGACCTCGATGCGCTGCTCGACTTCCACCGGTCGCACGGGCGGCTCATCACGCTCACGGCGGTGCGTCCGCCGGCGCGGTTCGGCCACCTCGAGCTCGACGGCTCCGCGATCCGTGAGTTCTCCGAGAAGCCCCAGACCGGCGAGGGCTGGATCAACGGCGCGTTCTTCGTCTGCGAGCCCGGGATCTTCGACTACATCGACGGCGACGACACGATGTTCGAGCGGGCCCCCCTGGAGCGGCTCGCCAAGGACGGCGAGCTCATGGCCTTCCAGCACCACGGGTTCTGGCAGTGCATGGACACGCTGCGCGACAAGAAGCTCCTCGAATTGCTGTGGGACACAGGAGAAGCACCGTGGAAGATCTGGTGAACACGCCCGACGCGTCCGCGCGGGTCCTCGTCACGGGCCACGACGGATACATCGGTCACGTGCTCGTTGCGATGCTGCTCGACGCCGGCTTCGAGGTCACGGGCCTCGACAGCTTCCTCTACGAGGGATGCGCGCTCGGCCCCGACGACCTGACGATCCCCGCGATCCGCAAGGACGTGCGCGACGTGACGGTCGAGGACCTCGCCGGCTTCGACGCGGTCGTCCACCTCGCCGCGATCTCGAACGACCCGGTGGGCGACCTGAATCCCGCCTGCACCTACGACCTGAACCACGGTGGCACGGTGCACCTGGCACGCACCGCCAAGGCCGCCGGCGTGCAGCGGTTCGTGTTCAGCTCGTCGTGCAGCCTCTACGGCGCCGGCGGCGACGCGGCCCTGGACGAGTCCGCGTCGTTCCACCCGGTCACGCCCTACGGCGAGTCGAAGGTGTTCTCCGAGCGCGACCTGTCCGCCCTCGCCGACGACGACTTCAGCCCCACGTACCTGCGCAACGCCACCGTGTACGGGATGGCGCCCCGCCTCCGCGGCGACCTGGTGGTGAACAACCTCACCGCCTACGCGCTGCTGACCGGCGAGGTCCTGATGAAGTCGGACGGCACCCCGTGGCGCCCGCTCGTCCACGTCGAGGACGTGGCCCGCGCGTTCCTGACGGTGCTGCAGGCACGGCGGGAGCTCGTCCACGACGAGCCGTTCAACGTCGGCAGCACGCGGGAGAACTACCGCATCCGCGAGGTCGCCGAGATCGTCGAGTCGATCGTGCCCGACAGCCGGATCGCGTTCAGCGCCGGCGCCGGCCCCGACATCCGCAACTACATCGTGAACTGCGACAAGCTCGCCAACCGGCTGGGCTACGCCACGCAGTGGACGGTGGCGGACGGCGTGCACCAGCTCTACGACGCCTACCTGGCCCACGGGCTGACCCTCGAGATGTTCGAGGGCCCGACCCTGCGCCGGATCCGCCGGGTGCAGGACCTCATCGCCCACGGCGACCTCGACGAGATGCTGCGCTGGACCAGCACACCGGTGGCCCTCGCCGGGAACCGGGTGGAGGTGACCCATGTCTGAGCGAGCCACGACCTGCCGCTCCTGCGGCTCGACCGGGCTGCGCCCGTTCCTGTCGCTCGGCAAGATGCCGCTGCCCGACGCCTTCCTGCGCGCCGACCAGCTCGACGAGCCCGAGCTGCGCGTCCCCCTCGACGTGGCCTTCTGCGAGGACTGCACGCTCGTGCAGATCCTCGACGAGGTGCCGCCCGAGAAGCTCTTCGTCGAGAACTACCTGTACTTCTCGTCGTTCTCGGACGACCTGCTGCGGCACAGCCGTGAGCACGCGGAGCAGCTGATCGCCGACCGGGGGCTCGACGGCTCGAGCTTCGTGGTGGAGCTGGCCAGCAACGACGGCTACCTGCTGCGCAACTTCGTGGACCACGGGGTCCCGGTGCTCGGGATCGACCCGGCGCCCCAGCCCGCGGCCGCCGCGATCGCGAACGGCGTCCCGACGCTTCAGGACTTCTTCGGTGTCGAGGTGGCGCGACGACTGGTCGCCGAGGGCAAGGTCGCCGACGTGATCATCGCGAACAACGTGATGGCGCACGTGCCCGACCTCAACGGGTTCGTGGCCGGCATGGCGACGCTGCTGGCCGACGACGGCGTGATCACGGTCGAGAACCCCTACGTGCGCGAGCTCATCGACCGCCGCGCCTTCGACACGATCTACCACGAGCACTTCTGCTACTACTCGTGCACCGCCGTCGACGCGCTCGCGCGGCGCCACGGGCTCTTCCTCAACCACGTCGAGTACTTCCCGGACCTGCACGCCGGCACGCTGCGCTGGCACCTCGGCAAGCGGGAGGAGCCCAGCGCGGAGGTGCTGCGCTACCTCGCCGACGAGCGCGAGCTCGGGCTCGACACGCTCGACTACTACCGCGACTTCGGTCGCATCGTCGACGAGACGCGCAACCAGCTGCGCGACCTGGTCCAGGACCTGCGGGCGAGCGGCGCGACGGTCGCCGCCTACGGCGCGGCGGCCAAGGGCACGATCCTGCTGAACGCCGTCGGGCTCGGCCCCGAGCTGATCGACTTCGTCGTCGACCGCAACGTCCACAAGCAGGGCATGTACATGCCAGGGATGCACATCCCGATCCGGGCCCCCGAGGCCCTGCTCGAGGACCGTCCCGACTACGTGGTCCTGCTGGCCTGGAACTTCCGCGACGAGATCGTGCGGCAGCAGCAGGCCTACCTCGACGCCGGCGGGGCGTTCGTCGCGCCGCTGCCCGAGCCGGAGATCGTGCGATGACCAGGGGATGCCCGGCATGCGGCAGTGGGCGCCTGTCGGCGTTCCACGAGGTGACGGGCATCCCCGTCAACAGCTGCCTGCTCCTCGACGACCGCGACGAGGCCGCTGGCTTTCCCGACGGGGGACCTGCGCCTGCAGCGGTGCGACGACTGCGGCTTCGTGTTCAACGATCGGTTCGAGCCGGCGAAGGCCGAGTACTCGGGTCGCTACGAGGAGACCCAGGACTTCTCGCCCCGGTTCCGCGAGTTCCAGCGCGACCTGGCGACCCGCTGGGTCGACGAGCACGGGCTGGCCGGTAAGACCGTGCTCGAGATCGGCTGCGGGAAGGGCACCTTCCTCGTCGAGATGTGCCGCGCCGGCGCCGGCCGCGGGATCGGGATCGACCCCGCCGTGGCCCCAGAGCGGCTAGCCGACGACCCGGCGGCGGCACGTGTCGAGTGGATCGCCGAGAAGTTCGACGAGCACTGGCTCGGCCTCGAGGTCGACGCCGTCGTGTGCCGGCACACCCTCGAGCACATCGCGCCGGTCGCCGACTTCATGACACTCGTGCGCCGGCTGGTCGGCGACCGTGACATCCCGGTGCTGTTCGAGCTCCCGGACGCGCTGCGGGTGCTGCGCGAGGGCGCGTTCTGGGACGTGTACTACGAGCACTGCTCGTACTTCACCCCGGGCTCGCTGGCCCGCCTGTTCCGCCGGACCGGGTTCGACGTGACCGACGTGCGGCTGGACTACGACGACCAGTACATCCTGGTGGAGGCCCGCCCGGCCGCGACGACTCCCGGCGACCTCGGCGCCGCTGGCGATCGAGGAGGCCGTCGCCGTGGTCGCGGCGGCCGCCGAAGGGTTCGCCGTCTCGGTGCGCGAGCAGCTCGCCCACTGGCGCGACCGCATCACGACGACCCGCGCCGGCGGGCCGCCCGGTCGCCATCTGGGGTGCCGGGTCCAAGGGGGTCGCGTACCTGTCGACCCTCGGCGCGAACGGGGACGTGGCCGCGGCCGTCGACATCAACCCGTACAAGCAGGGACGGTTCCTCGCCGGGACCGGGCACGAGGTCGTCGCGCCCGACCGGCTGAAGGCCGTCGAGCCGGGGCTCGTCATCGCCATGAACCCGATCTACGTGAACGAGATCGCCCAGGATCTGCGGGCGCTGGGCCTCGACGCCGCGCTCGACGCAGTGTGACCACGGACAGGACCGATCCGATGCCCTCCGCGCCCATTGCTGGTCAGCCGGCCGGTCGGCCGTGTCCGGTGTGCGGGGCGGCGCCGGCCAGGCACGTGCTCGACCTGCCGTCGGTTCCCGTCCTGGTCAACCAGCTGTGGGAGCGTGAGGCCGACGCCCTGACGGCCGCGGTCGCCGACATCAGCCTCGTCTACTGCGACACGTGCGGCATGCTCTACAACGCCGCGTTCGACGAGACGCTGATCGACTACTCGGCGCAGTACGAGAACTCGCTGCACTTCTCGTCGGTCTTCCAGCAGTTCGCGAGCGACCTCGCCGACCGACTGGTGGACCACTTCGGCCTCGACGGGGCACGGGTCGCCGAGATCGGCTGCGGCAAGGGCGAGTTCCTGCAGATGCTGGTGTCGCACGGCGTCGGCCATGGGCTCGGCATCGACCCGTCCTACGCCGGTGCGGTGTCCGCCGACGACCGCATCACCGTGGTCGCCGATCTGTACACCGGCGCGCCGCTCGACGCGGTCGACTTCGTCGTGTTCCGCCACCTGCTCGAGCACGTCGCGGACCCACGCGCGTTCCTGCGCGAGCTGCGCGGGGCGCTGCCCACGGACCGCGAGGTCGGCTTCTACTGCGAGGTGCCGAACGGCAACCACCTCATGGCCGGTCCGGCCCTGTGGGACATCATCTACGAGCACCCGTCGCACTTCACACCGCCGGCGCTGGCCCGGCTGTTCACGGAGGCCGGCTTCGCGGTCACGGGGATCGACCGCGCCTTCGGCGGACAGTTCGCCTACGTGGAGGGCGTGGTGGGCGGCCAGCGGTCCCGGCCCCCGCTGCCCGACCCGCTCGACCTCGACGAGCTCGTCGTCGGCTACGGCGACCTGCAGCGCTCCGTCGTGGCGGAGTGGGAGCAGCAGCTGCACACCTGGTTCGACGACGGGCTGCGGGTGGCCGTCTGGGGCACCGGCTCGAAGGGCGCCACCTTCCTCAACGTCGTGCCGAGCGGAGCCCGCATCGACAGCGTCATCGACGTCAACCCGCGCAAGTGGGGGCTGTACCTGCCGGGCACCGGCCAGCAGATCCTCGAGCCGGCGGCCGCCGTCCGCGACCTCCCGCCCGACGTCGTGATCGTGATGAACCCGCTCTACGAGCAGGAGATCCGCCGGGAGCTGCGCCGGCTCGGGTCGCCCGCCAAGACCGTGCTTGTGTCGCGTGGGGAGACCGATGATGTCGGGGTCCGTCGACGTCTGCAGAGCCTGTGGCGCCGCACCGCTGAGGCACTTTCTCTCGCTGGGAGCGATGCCGCTACCCGGCGGGCTGCTGACCGGCGAGCAGCTGAGCGAGCCGGAGTCCCGGGCCCCGCTTGAGCTGGCCGTCTGCGAGCGCTGCACGCTGGTGCAGGTCCTCGCGGACGTGCCCCCGCAGAAGCTGTTCTCGTCGTCGTACCGTCGGTTCTCGTCGCGCAGTGACACCGCCGTGGCGCACGCCCGCTCGCTGGCGAACACGCTGGTCGACGAGCACGGCCTCGGTCCCGGGTCCCGGGTCGTCGAGATCGGCAGCAACGACGGCATCTTCCTGCGTCACCTGCTCGCGACCGGTGTGGAGGTTCTCGGCGTCGACCCGGCGCCCGGGCCGACCGCGGTCGCCCGACGGCTCGGCATCCCGGTCGTCGAGGACTTCTTCGACGCCGCGCTCGGCCGGCAGCTGGCCGACGAGGGGGTGCGCGCGGACGTGGTCGTGGCCAACCAGGTGCTGTCGCGGGTCAGCGACGTCAACGGCTTCCTCGACGGCGTGACGGCGCTGCTCGCGCCCGACGGGGTGCTGGTCGTCGAGACCCCGTCGCTCCTGGACGTCCTCACGCAGGATTCGTACTCCGCGTTCTCGCACGAGGAGCCGCTGTACCTCTCCGGCCTCGCGCTGACCGCCCTGATGGCCCGTCATGGTCTGCAGGCGAACGGGGTCGAGCCACTGCCGGGCCCGGAATTGCCGGTGCTGCGCTGGCACCTGAGCCGCCGGACCGGCCGCGGCGACTCGGTCGACCGCTGGCTCACCTGCGAACGGGCCCACGGTCTGGCCCGCCTCGACACCTACCGACGCTTCGCCACGGCCGTCGAGCGTCGCGCGGGCGAGCTGCGTCGGTTCCTCGAGCAGCTGCGCGGCGAGCACAAGCGCCTCGTCGCGTTCGGGGCGGACACCTCCGGCACCACGCTGCTCAACGTCGCGGGAATCGGGCCGTCGCTGCTGGACTACGTGGTCGACGCCGACGTCGCGAAGCAGTCCCTGTACATGCCCGGGGTGCACCTGGCCATCCGCTCCCCGAGGCTGCTGCTGACGGACCGGCCGGACTACGTGCTGCTCGCCTCCCCCGGCCCGGCCCGGGCGATCGTGCCCCGTCAGGCCGACTACCGCGCCGCAGGCGGGGCCTTCATCGAGGCCTTCCCCCGACCACGGATCGTGGCCTGATCGCCACACCGTTGGGACGTTTGCCCCTACTGGCTCCATCGCCTCGGATGATCTTCTTGGCGCGGAACTTCTCACCGAGGAGACGCAGATGGGGGAACGCCGCTGGCTGTCGGCGCATCCGCGCCGCCACGTGGCCATGGGGCCGGCTGACGGCCCGACCGGACTGGAGCGCACCGTCATGGGCATCACGAACACCCGAGCAACGAAGCTCGCCTGGCTCGTCGCCGTCCTGGCGCTGCTGTGCGCCTCACTGGTGGTCGCACCGCCGGCGGCGCAGGCGGTGACCGGTCCCGTATCGGACGACTTCAGCGGATCGTCGCTGGGCGCCGCCTGGACCTTCACGGACCCGGTCGGGGACGACGAGCTCGTCCTGAACGGCTCCCAGGCGGTCATCAGCGTCGCGCCGACGGTCGCTCACGAGGCGTTCAAGCCGTCGAACAAGGCGCCGCGCCTGCTGCAGGCCGCACCGGCCGGTGACTTCAGCGTCCAGGCGAAGTTCGACACGCCCATGACGACGAAGTGGCAGGAGCAGGGCATCGTCGTCGCGAAGAGCGCGACTGAATTCCTGCGCTTCGAGGTGTACTACGACGGCAGCCTGCACGGCCTCGCCGCGCAGTACGCGGGATCAGCCACCCCCGTGACCTTCGGGAACACCCCGATCACGGCGTCCGCGCCCGTCTACCTGCGTGTCACGAGGACCGGTGACGACTGGGTGTTCGCATACTCCGACGACGGGACGACGTTCACGGAGATCGCCAGCTTCACCCTGACGTATGCCCCCGTGTCGTTCGGCCCCTACGCCGGCAACAAGCCGGCGGCCACCGGCAGCGCGCCCGGCTTCAACGCGGCGATCGACTACTTCGCGAATGTCGACGATCTGCCCCTGTCCGAGGGCGACACGCCCGACGGCACCGCCCCGGTGCTGAGCGCGATCGGTGCCACCCCCTCCGAGACCGGCGCCACGATCGACTGGACAACCGACGAGGGTGCGACGAGCGTCCTCAAGTACGGGACCACGACCGCCTACGGCACCACCACGTCCTCGACGCTGCTGGTCACCTCGCACAGCGTCGACGTGAGCAGCCTCACCTGCGGGACGACCTACCACTACCAGGTGGCGTCGACCGACTCGTCCGGCAACCCGGCGACTTCGGCGGATCAGACGTTCGACACGCTGGCCTGCTCGGGCCCGACCGACACCGTCTTCAACGTGTGGTACGGCGACAACCAGATGTTCGGCAACATCGGTCACCCGCAGCCCTGGATCAACATCCTCGGCAACATCAGCGACCCGAACGGCCTGGACCCCACGTCAGGCAGCTACACGCTGAACGGCGGCGGCACGGCGATGCCGTTCTCGATCGGCCCGAACGGGAACCGCCTCGCCGCCGCCGGGGACTTCAACCTGGACATCCCCCTGTCCTCGCTGGTCAACGGGACGAACACCGTCGAGCTCTCGATCGATGACGCGCTCCACAACACGGCGAACAAGACGGTCACGTTCTCCTACAACCAGTCAGGTACGTGGCCGCTCCCCGACTCGGTCGACTGGGGCAGCCTGCCGGGCGGCGACCTGCAGAAGGCCGTCCAGGTCGTGGACGGCAAGTGGCAGATTGCCGGCGGCGGCGTCCGCACCGCGGAGACCGGCTACGACCGGCTACTTGCCATCGGCGAGCAGAGCTGGGGCAGCTACGAGGTCACGGCACCGATAACGGTGCACCAGACCGTGACACCCCCGAGCGGTTCTGGGCAGCCCGCCGTTGGGTTCATCCAGCACTGGAACGGCCATTACGACAAGGCCGGCACGGCCAACTGCACGCTGTCGAGCACGGGTCCCTGCGAGCAGCCGTTCTTCGGGTTCACACCGCTCGGAGCGCTGGGCTGGTACCGCTTCGGCTCGGCCGGTGGCTTCCTCCAGATGATGAACAGCAACGCGAGCGTCGTCGGATCGGACACCGCGCCCAAGTATCCGCTTGGGACGACATTCAACCTCAAGATGAGGGTCGAGAACCTCGCGAACGGTGACGTGAAGTACTCCCTGAAGTCGTGGGCGCAGGGGGCCGACCAGCCGACGACATGGAACGTCGAGGACACGCAGGCGGGGACGGACGCCGCGACGCTGACGCACGGCAGCCTCCTGCTGGTCGCCCACTACACCGACGTGACCTTCGGCGACGTAACGGTGACGCCTCTCGCCTCCACTCCCCCGGGCAACACGGCACCGACCGTCGACGCCGGGCCGGATGCCGCGATCACCCTGCCCACCAACAGCGTCGCCCTCGACGGCACCGTCAACGATGCCGACAGCGACCCGCTCACCACCACCTGGACCAAGAGCTCCGGCCCCGGCACGGTCACCTTCGCCGACGCCTCCGCCGTGGACACCACCGCGACCTTCTCCGCCGCCGGCGACTACGTCCTCCAGCTCGAGGCCAACGACGGCACCGACACCACCCCCGACACGGTGACCATCACCGTCAACCCGGAACCGACGCCGGGCAACACGGCACCGACCGTCGACGCCGGGCCGGATGCCGCGATCACCCTGCCCACCAACAGCGTCGCCCTCGACGGCACCGTCAACGATGCCGATAGCGACCCGCTCACCACCACCTGGACCAAGAGCTCCGGCCCCGGCACGGTCACCTTCGCCGACGCCTCCGCCGTGGACACCACCGCGACCTTCTCCGCCGCCGGCGACTACGTCCTCCAGCTCGAGGCCAACGACGGCACCGACACCACCCCCGACACGGTGACCATCACCGTCAACCCGGAACCGACCTCTGGCGGGGGTGGTGGTGGCGGTGGCGGTGGCACGCCTCCCCCGCCGACCCCATCGACCACGACAGCCTCGAGCACCGTGTCCTCCGGCGGCACGCTGAGCACGGCGGGCACCGAGGCCGACGCCGCCAACCCGATCATCACGAGCGTCACCTCGCCGAACGGCGGCACGGTGGACATCACCGAGTCGTCCACGCCGACGGGCACCGCACCTGCTGGCTTCCAGCTGCTCGGCGTGCAGGTCGACGTGACGGCCCCGGCCGCGACTGCGGAGAACCCGCTCGTCATCCGCTTCCGGGTCGACGGCTCGCTCCTTCCCGACAGCGGCGTCGTCGCCATCTTCCGTGACGGGGTCCCGGTCGCCGCCTGCACTTCCGGTGCGACCGGCGCCTCTCCCGACCCGTGCGTCGTCCAGCAGCCGGTGGCCGGCAGCGACGACGTGATCTTCGAGGTTCGGACCAGCCACGCCAGCCAGTGGAACATCGGGGTGGCACAGACCGCCTGCCCGGCGGCGGGCATCGGGACGGTGTCGTTCTCGGACATCGGGACCACGGTGCACCGCAACAACATCCGCTGCATCGCCTGGTGGGGCGTCGCTCGCGGGATCAGCGCGTCGCTCTTCGGGCCCGGCGCGCCGGTGACCCGGGCGCAGATGGCGAGCTTCCTCGTGAACCTGCTGAAGGCAGCCGGCGTCACGCTGCCGCAGGCACCGGAGATCGTCTTCCGGGACATCAGCGGCAGCGTGCACCAGTACGCGATCTCGCAGCTCGCCGAGCTGGGCATCGTGTCCGGGACCGGAACGGACACCTATGGACCCGGCGAGCTCGTGACCCGTGCTCAGATGGCGACGATGATCAGCAACGTGTTCCAGCGGATCACCGGCAACGTCCTTCCGGCCGGCGGCAACAGGTTCGCCGATGTCGCGAAGAGCGTCCACCGCGACGCGATCGAGCGGCTGGCGGCGGCGGGCATCGCTTCTGGCGTGACGAGCGACACGTTCGCACCCGGTGCGTCCGTGAGCCGCGGCCAGATGTCGTCCTTCCTGGCGAACCTGCTCCAGCTGCTGGTCCGTGACGGCTCGGCACAGCTGCCGAGCTGACGGTCGCCGGGGCGGGTGCCCAGCACCCGCCCCGAGCTTTCGGTGAACCCCGCCTCATGCACCACCGGACCACTTGGCAGGAACGGCGATGAAGCAGCGCGACACAGGCCACGAGCAGAGACCGATACTCGTAACCGGCGCCCACCGGTCAGGCACCACGTGGCTTGGAACCATGCTCTCGCTCGCCGACGAGACCTTCCTCGTCCCGCTGGAGCCCTTCAACCCCGGCAGGCGGAACTACGGACTCGGCGGGCACGCGAAGCAGTGGTTTGCCTACGGGCCCGATCTCCCTCAAGAGGAGGCCCTACGGGCCTTCCGGCGCGTCCTGGACGGTCGGGCCGTGGGCGTCCTCCGGCGTCGCTACCTGCTGCGGGATGCTGCGCGCTATCTCGCTCCGTGGGCCCACCCGCGCCTGGTCATCAAAGACCCCATCGCCGCAATGTCGTCGGAGTGGCTGGCCCAGCACTTCGACCTGGACGTCGTTGTGCTGGTCCGGCATCCCGCAGCGTTCACGGCGAGCCTGCTGCGAATGGGGTGGACGTTCGACTTCGACAACTTCCTTGACCAGCCCGCCCTCATGCGTGAGCACCTCGCGGAATTCGAGGATGACTTCCGTCGGTCCCACGACGTGGTGGAGACCGCCGCGCTGGTCTGGACCGCCCTCTACTCGGTTCTGACGAACTACGCCGACCGCAACCCCGATTGGATCGTCGCGACCCACGAAGACCTCTCGAACCAGGCGCTCCCTCGCCTGCGGCTTCTCTACGAGCAGCTGTCCCTACCCTGGAACAGCGCCGTTGCAGAAGGCGTGCGCCGATACACCAGCGGACAGAATCCGGTCGATGCTCCGGACGGGGTGCTTCACCAGCTGCATCGGGACAGTGCTGCGAACACCCAGTCCTGGCTCAGGAGGCTTTCCCCCGCCGATGCACACCGCATCAGGACCATCACGGAGCCTGTCGCCTGCCGCTTCTACGACGACGCCGACTGGGGTGCCGGCGGCGACGACGCCACCAGCCCACTCGAGACGCACCCGTAGCCTCGATGGCCCAGATGCACCCGCTGCACGGACGTCCTCCTTCGCCAACGCGGCCTGCGCAAGCTGATGGGCGCGCCGTGTGGCGCGCCCATCGTGTGTCGGGTCTGTTCGGTCAGTTGTTCATGGCGCGGCGGACGTGCCGTTCGCTGTTGCGGTTGATGGCCTTGTCGCCGCCGACCAGCACGACATGCTTGGTCTTGGGCGCCCGGGCCTTCATCCAGTCGAAGGTTGCGGGCGAGACCTCGGGACGCTCCCCGGGCACCAGCAGGAACAGCGCATGCTTCTTGCCGGCAGCCGCCCCGGCAACCAGCCCATCCGGCCAGTTGTCACCCGAGGCCAGCACCAGCGTGTCCGAGTCCAACCCGCGCTGCGACATCGTCTGCGCCACCGCGACCGAGGTCTCGTAACGGTCACGACCCGCGATCCGGGACACCTTGCCGACCCGCGCGCCGATGGCCCGCTCGGTCGCCGGCGACACCGCCCTGGTCCCGCCCACGATCGTGGCCGTCTTGTGCCGCTTGAGCTCCTGCAGGGTCGGTGCCGGCACCCCGTCGGTAGGCACCAGCAGCAGCGGCGCAGACGACGCGCTCGCCAACGCGGAAGCACTCAGCGCGTCCGGCCAGCCCTGCGACGGGTTGTCCGACACGCCCTGTGCCACGAACACCTCGTCGGTGGCCGGCATCACCGACGCGACCGCCCGGGCCGTGTCGAACCGGTCCGAGCCGGCGATCCGCCGGACGTCCAGCCCCAGCCCGCGCAGCTGCCGCTCGACCTGCGGCGAGACCGCCGACGGGCCACCCACGATCAGCGCCTTGGTCGCACCCACCCGCCGGACCTCACGCACCACCGAGTCGTCGAGCTGGTCGGGGAAGGTCAACAGCAACGGCATCCCACGCTGTGCCGCCAACGGCGCCGCCGCCAACGCATCCGCATACGCATCCGCCCGCGCGATCACCACACCCCACGACTGCTTGTACGCCGCCTCCGACAGCTTCGCCGCCGTCAACACCCGGTTCGGACCCGCCAGACGAACCACACTGCCCGCACCGGAGGACGGCCCCGCCGGAGAAGTCGCCGGCGAAGCGGCTGGCTGGCCCGAAGCTTGCTGATCACCCTTCGAGTGACCCGCGTTGTGCTTGGGCCCCTGGCCCTTCTTGGGGGGCTCCTGATCGCCCGGCTCGCAGGGGCTGCCATCCTGCCAGGCGTTTCGGGACCACGTGACCTTGTGGACCTCGCCATGCTGGCTGTAGTGGCCGTAGTTGTAGTCGTGGTCGAACGTGTTGCCGCTCACCGTCACGTCGTCGATCGGATAGGGCGTGTCGCGGTGCCCCTTCTTGTCTGCTTGGTCATACTTTCCGAAGACCTCGAGGGTGAACTGCCCGCCCGAGAGGAAGTTGTCCACGACCTGGACGTTGCGGATGGGCGCGAAGTCGGCCTTGAGCATGATCGCCGAGTTCAACCCCGCGGTCCAGTCGATGGTGTTGTTCCGGATCACGATGTTCGAGCCACCCGTGAGCTGCATCCCGTCGGAGTGCTGGTTGCCGTTGCGCGACAGATCGTGGATGTAGTTGTGCTCATACACCGACTGCGCACCAAGCTTGATCCCGTCCCCGGTCCCGTGGATGTCGCTGTTGCGCACCGTCACTGACGCGCCCGACCAGCCCCATCGTGCGCGAGTCCCCACGCCCGTCCAGCTCCACATGGTCGATCAGCGTGTTGCTGGTCCCCGACTCGGTGAAGATCAGCCGGGTCGCGTCCCCCATGTAGGTGATCTCCTTGTTGTTGGTCTTGGGATCCCCGGCAGACACCCGGGTGTTCCGGATCGTGACGTTGTCCGCCTTGACGGTGATGGTCCCATCGACATCCAGCCCCTCGATCACCGCCCCGTCCTGGGTCACAGTGATCGACCCCGACCGGCGCAGCTTCGTTCCGTGGGGCACGCCCGTGTCGGACTTGTCGGGGCGTCCGTCCCCGTAGTAGGACGCTCCAGATGCGGACGACGCCGAGACGATCACGGACCCCGCTAGCAGGCCAAGCACCAGCAAGCTGAGCCACAGGCCCTTCAACCAACGGACGACGGGAGCGAATGACATCGCTTTCCTCCAGTGAGATGTGGGGGGCACATCGAGTGCGCGTATCACTGCCCTGTGTAACGACATCGGTTCGCCAGAGTGATGCCCAAAGGACCAAGAGTGACCCAACTATTGAATTTCCACCTGAAATAACTAGTCAGGATTGACAGTCACGCACTACAGGCGCTGGCCTGACCGCGGGGGGCGCAGCCTAGTCCCCTGCACAATTGGACAGTGGCCTCCGTGCACGCGGCTGGCGGGCGCACCGTGAGGCGCGCCCGCCAGATGGGATGCGGTATCGGTCAGTTGTTCATGGCGCGGCGGACGTGCCGTTCGCTGTTGCGGTTGATGGCCTTGTCGCCGCCGACCAGCACGACATGCTTGGTCTTGGGCGCCCGGGCCTTCATCCAGTCGAAGGTTGCGGGCGAGACCTCGGGACGCTCACCGGGCACCAGCAGGAACAGCGCATGCTTCTTGCCGGCAGCCGCCCCGGCAACCAGCCCATCCGGCCAGTTGTCACCCGAGGCCAGCACCAGCGTGTCCGAGTCCAACCCCCGCTGCGACATCGTCTGCGCCACCGCGACCGAGGTCTCGTAACGGTCACGACCCGCGATCCGGGACACCTTGCCGACCCGCGCGCCGATGGCCCGCTCGGTCGCCGGCGACACCGCCCTGGTCCCGCCCACGATCGTGGCCGTCTTGTGCCGCTTGAGCTCCTGCAGGGTCGGTGCCGGCACCCCGTCGGTAGGCACCAGCAGCAGCGGCGCAGACGACGCGCTCGCCAACGCGGAAGCACTCAGCGCGTCCGGCCAGCCCTGCGACGGGTTGTCCGACACGCCCTGTGCCACGAACACCTCGTCGGTGGCCGGCATCACCGACGCGACCGCCCGGGCCGTGTCGAACCGGTCCGAGCCGGCGATCCGCCGGACGTCCAGCCCCAGCCCGCGCAGCTGCCGCTCGACCTGCGGCGAGACCGCCGACGGGCCACCCACGATCAGCGCCTTGGTCGCACCCACCCGCCGGACCTCACGCACCACCGAGTCGTCGAGCCGGTCGGGGAAGGTCAACAGCAACGGCATCCCACGCTGTGCCGCCAACGGCGCCGCCGCCAACGCATCCGCATACGCATCCGCCCGCGCGATCACCACACCCCACGACTGCTTGTACGCCGCCTCCGACAGCTTCGCCGCCGTCAACACCCGGTTCGGACCCGCCAGACGAACCACACTGCCCGCACCGGAGGAATTGCCGCCGCTCGGGGGGGCCTCGGGCCCTGCCGGGCGGATGTCTCCCGGAGCGCGCTCAGGATACGTCCGTGACGGACCCACCGGCCGCGGCCGTGTCACCACCGGCGATGGCGAGGGGGCGGGGTTGGGTGATGGTGACGGGGAGGGGCTCGCCGCCTCGGACTCCGTCGCTCCGTCACCGGGTCGAGAGGGGGTCGGCGATGGGATCGGCGAGGCATCCGGCGCCTTTGGCGACTGGCTGGGGGAAGGCGAGTCCGTGGGCGAGGGGGACGGCGACGGCGATGATTGGGCCGCCGGACCGGGACCGCCGTCGTCGATCGGCGCCTCATGATCGTTCGGACCAACGGAACGGCCGTCCTGCCAGACGTTGCTCTCCCACGTGAGGGCGCTGACGTTGCCGTCGCGCATGAAATGCCCAAAGTGGTAGTCGTGGTCAAACGTGTTGCCGCGCACGACCACATCGGATGCCGGATAGGGCGTGTCGCGGTGTCCCGGCTGGTTCGTCGCCTCTTTGGTGCCGATGACCTCGAGGGTGAACTGCCCGCCCGAGAGGAAGTTGTCCACGACCTGGACGTTGCGGATGGGCGCGAAGTCGGCCTTGAGCATGATCGCCGAGTTCAACCCCGCGGTCCAGTCGATGGTGTTGTTCCGGATCACGATGTTCGAGCCACCCGTGAGCTGCATCCCGTCGGAGTGCTGGTTGCCGTTGCGCGACAGATCGTGGATGTAGTTGTGCTCATACACCGACTGCGCACCAAGCTTGATCCCGTCCCCGGTCCCGTGGATGTCGCTGTTGCGCACCGTCACCGACGCGCCCACCAGCCCCATCGTGCGCGAGTCCCCACGCCCGTCCAGCTCCACATGGTCGATCAGCGTGTTACGGGTCCCCGACACCGTGAAGATCAGCCGGGTCGCATCCCCCATGTAGGTGATGGGCCCGGTATTGGTCGCCGGATCCCCCGCAGACACCCGGGTGTTCCGGATCGTGACGTTGTCCGCCTTGACGGTGATGGTCCCATCGACATCCAGCCCCTCGATCACCGCCCCATCCTGGGTCACCGTGATCGACCCCGACCGGCGCAGCTGGACCCCCGACGGCACCCCCGTGTCCGCCGCATCCGGTCGACCCACCCCGTAGAACGGCGCTCCAACCGCCACCGACGACACCATTCCGACGAACGACGCGGCGACGAAGGTGAGTGTGATCGTGCCAAGGAGAACCCGCCTCGTAGAGGAGCTCCCATGAATAAGCGACATGTGCCGGTTCCTTCGGGCTCTCGGGGGAGTCGGTCCCTTTGGATTACGGCACTCGATTACGGAAAGTGTTGGCGACAATGCGAATAGTGGCCAGCCATTGAATAAATGACCCTATATGACTAGTCAGCGATGGTCATCTCGGGCCCGGATGACGGGGCATAGCGGGAAAAACCGACAGCGAGCACGCGAGTAGCGAGCCACGACGGGCGACGGCCGCGCACCGGACTCGTCGTGGGACCCCGGCCTGTCGAGGCACCCAGCCCCGGGGACATGTGCCCCTACTTCATCCCCGAGCCGGCAGCGACGCTCACGGCGCCGACTCAGTGGACAGGGAGCGCTCAGTGCATCCGGAAGCGAGTGGTGAGCCATCCAGCTCGACGGCTGGCTTCTTCCCCGGTAATCGTCGAGTCCCGCCAGTGCCCCCGCATCCGCCTGTCGCCCGCTCGGTGGCAGCCGGGTCCGTCCGGGCACCCGCCCCCCGGCTCACTGGACGTACCGACGATGACCAGCCTTCGATCCTCGTGGAGGCGCACCTCACGCCCCTCTCGAAACGGGCTCTCGACGTGGTGGTTGCGGTGGTCGTTCTGCTGGTGGCCCTTCCTTTCATGCTGCTGATCGCCGCGGCGATCAAGCTCGACTCGCCGGGGCCCGTCCTCTTTCGCCAGACGCGCCTGGGACACGGGGGCAGACCCTTCACGATTTTGAAGTTCCGCACGATGCAGCATGACGCTGATCCCGGGGAGCACGAGCGCTTCGTGGAACAGCTCATGAGCGGCGAGCAGGACGCAGCGACCACCTTCTTCAAGCTGCGGGCCGATGCGCGTGTCACACGAATTGGGCGCATCTTGAGGGCTACCAGCGTCGACGAGTTGCCGCAACTGATCAACGTGCTGCGCGGCGAAATGAGCCTCGTGGGACCACGCCCTGACGTTCCCTACGCCGCCGAGCGCTACGACGCGAGGCACTGGGAACGTTTCAGCGTGCTGCCGGGGATCACGGGCCTGTGGCAGGTCAGCGGGCGGGGCGGTCTTTCGCCACTCGACATGTTGGAGCTCGACATCGAGTACACGCGGGTGCGGTCCTTCTCCCTGGACACGGCGATCTTACTGCGGACCATCCCGGCGGTCCTCAGACGCGACGGCGCCGCCTAGATAGAGCCAAGGAGCATGCATGAGACTGCACGACACGAACGTGGTCGTGAGCGGCGGAGCGGGGTTCATCGGTAGTCACGTTGTGGACCAACTGGTTACCGCTGGCTGTCATGTGACGGTCATCGACGACCTCTCGACAGGCGACCGATCGAATCTCGAACGGCACGACGGCAGTGCGGCGGTTCAACTGCACGAGGCCGACATCCGGGACCGCGATGCCATGATGGATCTTGTGCGCGATGCTGAAGCCGTCCTGCATCTCGCCGTGGCGTCGCTGCGGGTGTCCCTGGCACGCCCCCTGCTCGTCCACGAGATCAACGCCACGGGCACGCTCAACGTCTGCCAGGCCGCCATCCACAACGGCGTCCGGCGGGTCGTCTACGTCTCGTCATCGGAGGCCTACGGAAGCGCCGTCTACGCCCCGATGGACGAGCTCCATCCGCTGGTGCCAGAAACCGTCTATGGCGCCAGCAAGGCAGCCGGTGAGCTCTATGCTCTCGCCCACTACCGCACGTACGGCTTGGAGACATCGGTCATCCGCCCATTCAACAGCTATGGGCCCCGTGAACACGCCGAGGGCACCAGCGCCGAAGTAATTCCTCGCTTCGTGTACCGCGGCATGGCCGGACTGCAGCCCATCGTCTTTGGCGACGGGAAGCAAACCCGAGATTTCACGTGGGTCGAGGACACGGCCCGAGGAATCATCCTCGCCGCAGAGTCAGACGATCTCGTCGGTGGCACCGTGAATATTGCGCGGGGGGCCGAGGTCAGCCTTCTCCAGCTCATCGAGCACATCGGGCGGCTTCTCGACCGCGATGATTTCGTCCCGATCTTCGACGACGACCGCCCTGGCGACGTCCTTCGGCACTACGCCGACGTGACCAAGGCCGAGCGCCTGCTCGGCTACCGGGCTGAGGTTGGCATCGAAGAGGGCCTTGCCCGCTACGTCGCCTGGCTGCGCGATACCGAACCCGACCTGGAAGCATGGCTCCAGCACGAGCCCGTACGCAACTGGTAATGCACACGCCCACGGACGACGACCGCCCACTTGCGGGCCGCCACGTTCTGGTGACCGGAGCCTCCGGTTTCCTCGGTGCCCACGTGGTCCATCTCGCGGTGGCCGCAGGAGCTCACGTGACGGCTGTGTCCGCGGGGTCCGGGCCGATGCGACCCGCGCTTCGAGCGGCGCTCGAGCACGGCCGCGTCGAGCTGTTGCCGTTGGACGTGCTCTCCCCCGGTTCATCCTTGAGAGAGTTGGCCGAGCTGCGGGTGACGGACCTCGTGCATCTCGCTTACGCCTTCCCCCGCGAAACCCAGAACATCCTCGGTCGATCCCAGCACGAGGCAAGCCTGAACATCAACGGAACGTTGAGGCTGGTCGCGATGCTTCCGACGGTGCAGAGGGTGTGCTTCGCCAGTTCGGCCTCCGTGTACGGCAGGGAGGGCGACTCGATATCCGAGGTCGATAGGGCCGAGCCGAAGACGCCGTACGCCGCCGCGAAGCTCATGCTCGAGCAGGTCCTGCGGCAGCACATCGAGACAAGCGGTCAGAGCCTCTCGATCCTGCGCTACACGACCTTGTACGGAGCCACGGAAACCGTTCCCCGACTCATCCCCAACCTGATCCGCGCCGCCTTCGGCGGTACGTCAATGACTCTGCACGCAACGATGCAGGACACCAACGACTACCTGCACGTCACGGATGCCGCGCAGGCCACGATCCGATCACTCGGGGCCGCGGGCGGCGGGGCGACCGTATTCAACATCGCTTCCGGGAAGGGCCATACCGTTCGGGAGCTGGCCGGCCACGTCACGCACCTGACGGGTGCGCGTCACAGCCTCGTGACCGCCAGCGCCCCTGGCCCCAGCCGCTCCACGATCTATGACGTTGACCGCGCTCGGGCGCTCCTCGACTGGGCGCCCTCAGTCGAGATCGTGGACGGTCTGGCGGACGAGGTGAGCTGGTTCGATGAGCAGCGAGCTGCGCTCGCCCTCAGGCCTGACTCCTGACACCGCGCTGGGACGTTCGTCACTCGCCGTGGAATTGCGGTGTTCTTACGGTTCGGACAGCACCACTCAACGATGCAGCATCGGCCCTCAGGAGTCGTCATGACGCAGAAACCTGCGCCTCGGGTCACGCTCGGTCTCCCGGTCTTCGAGGGGGGACATCTCATTGGGGCCGCGATCGAGTCCATCCTGCAGCAGGATTATGGGGACTTCGAGCTCATCATCTCCGACAACGCCTCGTCGGACCAGACCCAGGCCGTCTGTGAGAGCTGGGCCGCCCGCGACGCCCGCATCCGCTACATACGCCATGAGACCAACCGGGGTGCCGCCTGGAACCACAACTTCTGCATCCATGAGGCGCGGGGGGACTACTTCAAGTGGTGTTCGGACGACGATCGCCTCGCACCGTCCTTCCTCGGCAAGTGCGTCGCTGCCCTGGATGCCGACCTCGGCGCCACCCTGGCCCACGCGCTAACCGTCGACGTCACTCCCGATGGTGAGGTCATCCGTCGCCGCGTGGAGCCGATCGTGGCCACCCAGGCAGCGCCACACGATCGGTTCCGGTCCGTCATCTTCGAGCTGCAGGGCTGCATGCCCGTCTTCGGGGTCGTCCGGATCGAGACCCTCAGGAACACGGCGATGCTCGGCCCTTACACCGCGTCGGATCGTGTTCTTCTTGCCGAGCTGGCACTCCGTGGCCGGTGGACCGCGGTGCCCGAGTACCTCTTCTTCCACGGGGAACACCCACGCCGCTCCACGTACACGTACCCGGACCTTCGGGCGCGCGTCGAGTGGTTCGACACTGCGAAGGCAGGCCAGGTCGCCTTTCCGTCCTGGCGCCTCGCCTACGAGCTCTTCCGAGCCATCGGGCGAACTCCTCTGACTGTTCGCGAGCGTCTCCTGGCCGGCATCGTGGCACTCCATCGCGCGTTTGGCCTCCGGCAGGAGCTCGTGCAAGACGCCGGCGCAGGCGCCCGGGTGATCGTGAGTGGCGCGACTCGACGCTGGCGGTCAGGCGAAGCCGCATGATCGGGCCGGCGCAGCCTGGCGCCATCCGTCACGAGGCGCAGCGAGGGGTGCGATGGAACGTCGTTGACCTCCTTGGTCAGCAGGTGATGCGCACGCTGCTGCTGGTGGTCGTCGCGCGCCTGATCGGACCCGTGAGCTTCGGCGTCATCGCCCTTGCGACGACATACATCGGCCTCACGCAGATGTTGATGGACCAGGGGTTCGGCGCCGCACTCATCCAGAAGAAGAGCCTCGACCAGAACGACGTAGGGTCGACGCTCTGGATGAACCTCGGTTCCGCCATTCTCCTCGCGCTGATCACGGTCGCGTTCGCCCCCTGGGTCGCCGGATTCTTCCGGAATCCGAACCTGCAAGCGGTTCTGCGCGTCTTGGCGGTCGACCTGGTCGTCCAGAGCACCTTCATCGTCCCGGTATCTCTTCTGACGCGGCGGCTTCGATTCCGAGCGATGGCCACGGCGAGCCTGTTGAGTCTCACCGTCGGCGGAGCCGCCGGTCTGGCCGTTGCCTTCGCCACCCGTAGCTACTGGGCCGTCGTTGTTCAGGTCTTCGTCCAGGACATCCTCTACGGCACCATTCTGTGGATCGCCAACGGGCGTGTCGACATGCGGGGTTCCGTAGCGTCGCTGCGATCCATGTGGCGCTACAGCGCGAACGTCCTCGGGACGAAGGTCGTCGGCTACTTCGGCCGGCAGCTGGACAACATCCTCATCGGACGCTATCTCGGAGCCGCTCCACTGTCGCTGTACACCATGGCGTACCGAATACACGTCATGCCCACGCAAGTGCTGACGCGCGCAGTGAACAAGGTCACGTTCCCGATCTTCTCCCAGATTCAGGACGACCGTGAACGGGTACGGCGCCAGTTCCTCGTTGCGACGAGAACGGTGGCGGTTGTGTCATTTCCCGCCATGGCACTCGCCATGCTCGAGGCCCACCAACTCATCAACTTCGCGCCTCGGGCCAAAGTGGTTCGCGGCGGTCATTCCCCTGCAGATCCTTGCGTTCACCGGAGCCCGACAGGCAGTCCAGACCGCGGCCGGTCCGGTCCTCATGGCACTCGGGCGCGCCGACTGGGAACTGCGTGTGGATGCGACGACTCTCGTCCTCAGGGTGATCGGTTTCGTCATCGGCTTGCGCTGGGGCATCGTGGGCGTCGCCGTCGGTTACACGATCGCAGACGCGGTCATGCATCCCGTGGCGATCATGGTTGTCGGGCGCCTCGTCCCGCTCACCGTCGGGCAGTATGCCAGGGCCCTTGTTCCGGCTATCGGCGCCACGCTCGCCATGGCTGCGAGCTGGTGGGTGGTGAACGAGAGCACGAGCGCGTTCCTGGCCGGGATGCCACTCGCGCTTCTGCGGTCGGCGACCGGTGCCTTCGTGTATCTGGCGCTCATTCGCTGGCTGGCGCCCGAGGAGATGAGCCTGGTCCTTCGGACTGCTGTCCAGCGCCGAGCCGTGGCACCGACTCGCGTGGTATCGAGGTGACCGGCCCTTCGCCGAAGGCTCAGTCGGCAAGAGAGTCGGTGGCAGGGCGAAGCCGTGTCTCGTCGATCGGTGCTGCCGCCACGAGCATTGTCGTGTTCCGTGGAGCGGTCCCCTGGGACGGGTCGCGGATGGCCGATCAGAGCCTGGCGGAACACCTGTCACCGTTCGTGCCCATCCTCTATGTGGACCCGCCTCTGTCACGACGGCATGTTCGCCAGGATCCGCGTCTCGAAGGATCGCTCAGCAGCACCCCGATCCGTCGAATTGGTCCGCAGCTGTGGGTCGTGACGCCACGCATCGAACCCGGGCGGAGCCAACTTGGCCTGCGTCAGCTCGGCGACGTGCTTTCTCGTCGAGCGGCACGGCGAGCCGTCCGCACACTCCAGGCGCCCGACGTGCGCGCGGTCATCCAGACGCTGACGCGGCCCTTCTTCCGCGTGACGGGCTCCGAAGCGCTGATCTTCTGGGCCATGGACGATTACACGTCCGCAGCAGACCTGCTTCACAAGTCCTCTCGAAGGGTCGAGCGCGAGCTTCGTGCCATCGCGCGGAGGGCGGACGCGATCGTGGCGTCGTCGGAGGGCATCGCCGAGAGGTGGCCCTTTCGGTCGCCGGCGCCACTCGTCATCCAGAACGGGTGTCATCCCTCGGCGTATCTCGAGACCTCGGCCGTACCGCCACCAGACTGCCGCGATCTGCGCCGGCCGATCGCCGGGTACATGGGCGGCCTGTCAGGACGGATCGACTACCGCTACCTCCACAGTGTCGCCGACCGGGGCCTCACGCTCCTGCTCGTCGGGCCGGCTGAGCTTTCATTGGAAGCGGAGCCCCTCCGCGGACTCCTCAGGCGCAACAACGTCTTCTGGACAGGTCCGAAGCGCTTCGAGCAACTCCCCGCGTACCTGAGCCTCATGGACGTCGCGCTCATCCCCTACGAGGATTCCACCTTCAACCAGGCCAGCTTCCCGCTCAAGGCGTTGGAGTACCTCGCCGCGGGCCGGCGTGTCGTGTCCACCGACCTCGCCGCCGTTCGATGGCTCGACACCGATCTGATCGAGGTCGCCGTCACCCCCGAGGAATTCGCCCGCACCGCCGAGCGAGCGGCCGGCCGTACCGACGACCCAGCGGACGTAGCAGCGAGACATGGCCTGGCCGATCGACACAGCTGGCTCGTTCGCGCCCGTCAGTGGCGGGAGCTGCTGGACCGCGTCGCGCCGGTCCCTGTGCCATCTGCCAGAGGAGAGGAATCGACATGACCCGACTTCCTGACTTCATCGTCATCGGTGCGCCGCGGTGCGGGACCACGTCCCTGGCACGGTGGCTTGGTGCGCACCCGGACATCGCCATACCGGAAGTCAAGGAGGTTCGCTACTTCAACCTCAACTACCACCGCGGCGTGGACTGGTACGCGCGCCACTTCGATGCAGACGCCCCGATCGTCGGTGAGGCGTCGCCCCAGTACCTGGCTGACGAAGCCACCCCAGATCGCATCGCCCAGGTATGCCCCGAGGCAAAGCTGATCGCCAGCCTGCGGGATCCCGTCGAACGACTGTGGTCCCACTACCTTCTCATGAAGAACCGCGGCAAGGAGCGCCGACCTTTCGAAGACCTCATCGGGCCTGAGTCGCCCTACGTCGAAGCGAGTCGGTACGGGAAGTCGTTGGCGAGATTCTCAGAGTTTCCGCTGCACGTCATTCTCTTCGATGACCTGTTGGCCAGGCCCGAGGCGACGTTCGGCGGGATCCTCGACTTCCTCGGCGCTCGTCATGTTTCCATCGACCAGGTCGGCGAACGATACAACGGTTACGTCTCCTTTCGCCATCCGGGCCTCCAGCGAATGTCCGAGCACTGGCCGCAGCCGGCGAAGCGACTCGTTGGTCGGCTCAACAAGCGGAGCAGCGAGCAGAAGCCGGAACTCATCGACCCGAGAGACCGAGAACGACTGTTGCGTCTCCTCCGCGACGACATCGCGGTGACCGAGGACATTCTCGGTATGCCGGTCCCCTGGCGACCCGAGGAGAGCAGTGACCCGGTGGCACGGCCAGGCGACCCCCTCCGCGCCTGAGTCCGAGCGAGGGTCGTACCCATCATCGAGCCGGGGCCGACAGTGCATCGGTCGGGCCTCCCTCGGACGGAGCGCGACGCGACGCAGGTCCGGGCAGACCTTGGCATTGCGGGCCGCTCGAGCCCAGAGCGTCTCAAGCGTCGACGACGCGCACGTCCGATCCCGAAACCCGGTACGCCGCGCCCACGAGGCCGATCACGACGAACGCCACGCCGGTCGCGAGCATGAACGAGAACATGTCGAACAGGGCTGCCGAGACCGCCGGAACCGCAACGGCCGCCATGAGTGACAACCCCAGGTGCCGAGCCACGTGATCGTGACCCCTGCGCCACATCCGGCGTGCGGTGACGAAGGCGACCCCGAACGCAGCCGTCATCGCAAGCACCCCGAGAATGCCCGACTCCACCAACTTCCCGAGGTACTCGTTGTCGAGAATGAAGAAGTCCTGCGGACTGAATCGCCCGAGACCGATCCCGAGAAGGGGGTGAGCCCGGATGGTCTCGAACACCGGGCGTAGTCGTTCGTCCGACCCGCGATGCTCGGATCTTGGCCAGCGCGGGTGAAGAGGTCGACGACGGCGGGGATGCAAGCCATGTATCGAGACGCTGACCATGGTCAGCATGATCGTGACGATCAGGACAGCCACCAGCCGCCGACGCCAGGACCACCCGATGAACATGATGAGCCCAACAACCCCCGCTGCCACGACGCCGGTCCGACTCAGGGTCATCGGTACGGCAGCCGCGATCAGACCGACACAGACCCACGCCTGAACACGAGTCTTGCGCTCCGATCCTTCCAACGCATAGTGGAGGGCTATCGGCAGGACGGTCAACAGCACCACGGCAAACTCGATCGGATGGAGGGCCGTCCCACTCACCCTGGGAAAGCCGGCGCGCTGCTTGACGCCGACATACTCCCCTGTGAGTTGCAGTCCTGGCAGCGTCATGTAGCCGCTCGGGTCAACGGAGCTGAAGAACTGCACGATCCCAATGACGGACACCGCCCCGGTTGCGAGCACGAGTCGGCGTCCAACCGCGTCAAGTCGATCGCGCGTATCGATCCCATCCGTAAGCACGAGCGCAATACCGCACATGAAAAGGATTCGAAGCAGCGCCCGGTCGGCGCCGCGAACGGCTGCGTCCGTGATCGGATGGGCCATGCCAGTCGCGTAGCTTGCAGCGAGCAGCCCGCCGAAAACGACGATTGCGCGACGCACGGGCTGATGGCCACGGTCGAAGCCGATGGCAGGTGCGATCCTCCCGATCATCCACCACGCCCCACCGATGAGCCCAACGGCAACCGCCGGAGTGCCGACGCCGCCCATCCCGGGGAGCACCCACTTCTGGTTCAAGCCGAACATGAGTGCGATCGCGATCGTGGCAAGAGTGGCGGGATCTCGCCGCGACAGCAGAACGATCGCCGAAGCCGCCAGGAGGGCGACGGTGCCGGCCCCGACAAGCGGATCATCCCATGAGAGAGCGCCGATCGCACCCGTCAAGATGGCGGCCACCGCCAGGCCGACAGCCCGTGCGGCGCGTCCGTACGGGTCTGCAGTGGCCGGCACGGTCTTGCTCCTAGCGGCCACGGCGCGCGGGCGACCAGGAACGCTGATCTTCGATGGTGGTCGCGACGAATTGCGCCTTCTCCGAGGGAGGCCGACGTCGTCCTTCGGGGTGGATGAGATTGGACGCCACGGCCTCGTCGCCATGGCCACGGTCCTCGGACACGGATCGAGCCTCTTCGTGCTTCGCGTCGCGTGTCACGCCCGCGGTCCGTCGACCGTCTCGACGGCTTGCCACCGTGCCGTCCACGAGAATGGCCAGGCTCATGGCTGCCATGAGCCCGAGCACACCAAGAACGACCAGCGTCCGGATGATGCGCGTGTACTGGACTGAGGGCTTGTCCGGAGCCACCAGCGTGCGCGCCTGCAATACCTCCTGAGAGTTCGCCACGAAGTCCCGTTGGAGGGCCGTCAACTGCCCGTCGAGTGTCTCCAACACCGAGTCCATGGTGTGCGAAGCGGTACTCGCGGTCGGACCGCTGGCCGTGATGGTCAGCACGGGCGTCTTCTCGCTCTCGATGTCCACCGAGTACGTGCCCGCCGGAACCTCGAGATGGATGGCCTTCTTCACGGCCGGGTTCGTCATGAGGGTCTGCACCGTGCTGGCCATGACCGCCAACGCGGGATTGCCAACGCTGAGGAGCGGGTTCTTCACGTCTTCCTGGGCGGCCCCGGGACGCTGCTCTGCCACCAGCAGGATGGACGCCTGAGACTGGTAGGAGGGGTCCGCCTGTCTCCAGAACCCGAACATCGAAACAGCGGTGATCGCCACGAGCGGAAGGCCGACATACCACCGACGCGCCAGGATCCTGAATATGGTGAAGAGGTCCATTCGGTCTCCGAGGCCAGGGCCGTCGGGCCCTCAACGGAGACGAGCGTCCGTTACCCGCCGGGAGTCGAGAAGGGACACGTGTCCCGAGCCTCCCTCCAGCAATGGAAGGCCCCCGAGCGCTCCCTCCGCAGAGGACATCCGTCCCTGTCTGCTCCGTCCGCGAACTCCCTAGCGTTGTCTGGCGGCAGTGTTCACGATGATGTCCGCCCGGCGTCGCCGCTCCGCTGCATCGGCAGGCGTGTCAGCAAGGTGCATGTCGCCCGGCGTGGATCCACAAAGGACGCAGAGGTGGATGGTCTCCTCCCCGTCAAGACGGTGGCCGAGGCTTTGAGCAGCGAGCGGTCGGCTGACCCCGTCGCCGCCAGGATGCCGGACTTTCTGATCATCGGCGCTCAGAAGAGCGGTACGACGTGGCTTGCCCGCAACCTACGCCTGCATCCACAACTCTTCCTGCCCGAGCGCGAGGTCCACTTCTTCAATTCTTCGCTCAACTACGGTCGTGGCCTCGACTGGTATCGGTCCAGGTTCGAGGCTGCGCGTCCGAAGTCCCTCGTCGGCCAGAAGTGTCCGGAGTATCTGTGGGTTAGCTCCGTCCAGGTTGACGACCACCTTCCGAATATCCCGCGACGGATCGCTGAGCATCTTCCCGACGTCAAGCTCATCGCCGTTCTGCGTGATCCAGTCCAACGCGCTGTGTCAAGCGCCAACCACCATATGCGCATGGGGCGCGTTCCACCCCACTTCACCATCGACTCCCTCCTGGCCGGGCGACACCGGCCTGTAGCGGAGCGCCTCGGGGTGTTCGCCATGAGCGACTACGCAACTGGGCTGACCGCATACCTTGAACACTATGAACGTGAGCAGATGAAGATCCTGATCTACGAAGAGGACGTTGCCACCGAGCCTGGGCAGGGTCTGACTGCTGTCTGCGACTTCCTCGGTGTTGACAGCACCTTCCGGTTTCCTGCACCGAAGGCAGCTGTCGCGCGAAATGAGACGCCCCGGATCGCGGACTTCGCCGTCTACTACCTACCCGGTCGCGTCGGCTTCAGAGTTGCGGAATGGATGGGGCAGCGTCTCCCTCGCGAGCGGCCTCGCCCCAAGCCTGAGACGCTGACGCTACTCAGCGAGGAGTTTGCGGAGGCCAACGAGCGCCTCTTCGAGCTCCTCGGCCGCCGAGTGGACGCGTGGTCCCCGGCGTTCTGACGCCGATGGACTGAAGACGTGGGGGCGTCGAGCGACGGACGTGCCGTCACCCGGTCGTCGCTCACCACGGTCGGGACCGCCGCGACGCCCTCCTGACCAGGAGCGCGGTGACGACGGTCAATGTGAGACCGGCCAGAAGCCAGACCGCGGCATAGATGCGTGCCTTCGCTGCGTGAGTCGGCAGGTGCGGTCTCACAGAAGGCGCCGATGGCTCCTCCTCGGCGTTCGTGGGCGAAGGCGAGATCTGCGGGGACTCGCTCGTGTCGGCAGCGAGTAGCCGCCCATCGTCCCAACGGTTTCGTTCCCAGACAAGATCTGACACACGCCCCTGACGCAGGTAGTGCCCGTAGTGGTAGTCATGGTCGAACGTGTTGCCGCTCACCGTCACAGACGAAACCGGAAACGGGGTATCGCGCTGTCCTTGGCCTCGGTTGTGCGAGGGCACGTCTGAGGCGCCGATGACCTCGAGGGTGTACTGGCCGCCCGAGAGGAAGTTGTCCACGACCTGGACGTTGCGGATGGGCGCGAAGTCGGCCTTGAGCATGATCGCCGAGTTCAACCCCGCGGTCCAGTCGATGGTGTTGTTCCGGATCACGATGTTCGAGCCACCCGTGAGCTGCATCCCGTCGGAGTGCTGGTTGCCGTTGCGCGACAGATCGTGGATGTAGTTGTGCTCATACACCGACTGCGCACCAAGCTTGATCCCGTCCCCGGTCCCGTGGATGTCGCTGTTGCGCACCGTCACCGACGCGCCCACCAGCCCCATCGTGCGCGAGTCCCCACGCCCGTCCAGCTCCACATGGTCGATCAGCGTGTTACGGGTCCCCGACACCGTGAAGATCAGCCGGGTCGCATCCCCCATGTAGGTGATGGGCCCGGTATTGGTCGCCGGATCCCCCGCAGACACCCGGGTGTTCCGGATCGTGACGTTGTCCGCCTTGACGGTGATGGTCCCATCGACATCCAGCCCCTCGATCACCGCCCCATCCTGGGTCACCGTGATCGACCCCGACCGGCGCAGCTGGACCCCCGACGGCACCCCCGTGTCCGCCGCATCCGGTCGACCCACCCCGTAGAACGGCGCTCCAACCGCCACCGACGACACCACCAGGAAGCTCATTCCGACCACGCAGGTAAACAGCAAGAACGCGGCATACGACACGCGGAACACGCAACTGCCGCTGGGGGACATCAGGGCGAGCCTTTGGGAGGTGCTTGTCGCACTGGCCCATGATGAGTGGACCACGCCCGTCCATGAACGGGCATACGTCCCTCGCCCCCGCTTCCACCGACGCGACCACAAGCGGTCAGCGCCGCCAGACGGTGACGTTGTTTGGCGGGTGACACCTGTCCCACGTCAGACAGCAGCAGGGTTTCTACGCTCGCGCTGCAGCAACTGTCCGCGTCGCAGCAGCTGCAGGCCCTCCTATCGTCGTACACACGGGTGGCACATGTGCGGAATCTGCGGGACCTACAACTTCAGGACGGGCGCCCCCGCGGATCCGCGCATGCTCGAGAAGATGTCGGACACGATCTCGCACCGTGGTCCCGACGACAGCGGGTCGCACGTCGACGGATCGCTGGGGCTCGGCTTCCGCCGCCTGTCCATCATCGACCTCGAGGGCGGCCACCAACCGATGACAGACGATTCCGGCCGCGTCTGGGTCGTGTTCAACGGTGAGATCTACAACTTCCGCGAACTGCGACGGGAACTGCAGGGACACGGCTACCGGTTCCGGACGACCTCTGACACCGAGGTGATCGTCCACGGGTACCGGCAGTGGGGCATCGACGTCGTCAACCACCTCAACGGCATGTTCGGCCTCGGCATCTGGGACGTTGACGCACGACAGCTGCTGCTCGCCCGCGACCCTTTCGGCATCAAGTTCGTCTACTACCGCCTCGACGAGGCCGGCATCCGCTTCGGTTCGGAGATCCGCCCGATCCTGGCCAGCGACACGGTGCAGCCCCGTCTCGACGTCGCAGCCCTGAACCTCTTCCTCCGTTACCGGTACACACCCTCCCCCTACACCCTGTATGAGGGGATCCGAAAGCTGCCGGCAGGATGTCGGCTCGTCGTACGACAGGGCGGCACCAAGCTCGAGCGCTACTACCGGGTCAGCCCCGAGCCGCCCGACCCCCTGCCGAGCATCGAGGAGGCCGAGGAGGAGCTGCTTGCCCGTTACCGGCGGGCTGTCAAACGGCACCTCATTGCCGACGTGCCGGTGGGACTGCTCCTCAGCGGCGGTGTCGACTCCGGCCTCTTGCTCGCGTTGATGCGCGAGCAGGGGGGCGACCACCCGACGTTCACGATCGGTTTCGGCGACTCCTTCGAGGACGACGAGCTCCGTGCGGCCGCTGAGACGGCACGGATCCTCGGTGCCGACAACTACCAGGTCCAGCTCGACGAGGACGCCTTCGCCGACAGCATCCCAGACATCGTCAGGGCCCTCGAGGAGCCGGTCGCAAGCTCATCCACCGTGCCGATGTACCACCTCACCCGGCGCGCACGCCAGCAGGTCAAGGCCGCCCTCGTCGGACAAGGGCCGGACGAGCTGTTCGGCGGATACCGGCGGCACCTCGGGCTCTACCTGGGGAGCGCCTGGCGATCGCTGCCGGGGCCGCTGCACACCCTTGCGCAGCAGCTCGGAAGCCATGTGCCACGCAGCGAGACTCTTCAGCGTGGGCTCAGCGCCCTGCATGAGCCCGACCGTCTGCGCCGCTACGAGCAGGTCTTCTCCCTCATGCCCGGCGTCGAGGTGGACGCGCTGTTCCACCCGCACGTCCTGCCCGACGGCATGGACGACCGCCTGCTCGACACGTGGGCCGACCTCGTCCCCCTGCTGGACCGAACGGATGAGCTCGGCGGCCTCCAGTTCCTCGAACTGCGGTCCTCGCTCGCCGACGAGCTGCTGCTGTACGGCGACAAGCTGTCCATGGCGCACGGCCTCGAGCTGCGTGTCCCGTATCTCGACCGCGAGGTGGTCGAATACGCGGAGCAGCTGCCCGCCAGCTACAAGATCCATCTCGGCAGACGCAAGTACCTGCACAAGCGCGTCTGCAGGTCCTACCTGCCCCCCGAGATCGTGCGACGTTGCAAGCTCGGATTCCAGACACCGGTGGATGACTGGTTCCGCGCGGGCCGCCGGTCGCGACTGACAGGCGGGCTCCTGGGGGACGGCGACGCGCTGGTGTACTCCTACCTCGATCGAACGGCCGTGCGGCGACTCGCCGACGAGCACCAGCGTGGAACCCGCGACCACCACAAGGTTCTGTTCAGCCTCGTGATCCTCGAGGAGTGGCTACGGCACCATCTGCCGGGCTGACAGGCGGCCGGACGACGGATTTGATGGGGCCGGCGGCTCGCACCGTCCTTCACGTCGACTGGGTGGCCGCGCGCCTCGCCCGTGCACGCACACGGTTCCGGATCGACCGCAGATAGCGCCGGACCTGGTATCCCAGCAGTTGCACCGGGAAGGCCAGCTGCGCCACGGTGTTGTAGGCCTGCCACAGCCGGCGTGCGCGGACGGACGACAGCTCGTACCCGAGCGCCGCCTGCTCACGGCCGGCAAGCGCGAGGAAGCGGCCGTGCCTGGCCGTGGACCACGTCGCATACCGCTTGGTGGGTCGGAAGCTCTCGTCCTTCGCGCGCGGCTCCCACGACAGGCTGCCGTCGTCGGTGCGGAAGAACGAGGAGCCGAACACGGGGACCTGCCGCATCGTGGCGATGTGCGCGTCCTCGGCCGGCAGATCGAGGAAGCGCAGGAGGTCGCGGATGGTCGTCTGGGGGTCCTCGACCAGGTCCTCATAGCGCACGACTCGAAATCGCAGGTCCGTGCGGCTCTCGGCCTCAGCCGCGAAGCGCAGGATGTTGCGTGCTCCGCGACGCCACTCCCGGACGGCCTTCTCGAACGGAAATCCGAATCCGGTCACGAGCGACTCGACCGCCGAGCGGCCGTCGCGAACGACCAGGACCACCCGTGCCTGTGGGAACAGGCGTGGGTAGAGGTCGAGATGGTCGGTGTAGGGCGTCTTCGTGACGGCGCGTGACGCGTCCGTGCGCTCGTTGATGAACGACAGCAGGCCGACTCCGAGGCCACGCTCCAGATCCAGCCGGCCGCTCTCTCGGTCTCCCCACTCCCGGGGCCAGCGACGCGACGTCGATCGGGCGTAGCGCTCGAGCAGCCGCGCGCTGCGCAGGAGATGATCCTCCTTGACCGGTTCAGCCGGCAGGCCACAGTCAGGGTGTCGTTCGAGCAGGCGTGCGACGAAGTTCGTCCCGCTGCGCCTGGAGATCCCAAAGACGAAGATCGGATCCTGACTGGTCGCCATCGTGGTCCTTCTGCGAGCAGCGTGGAGCCCGCGCTCGGGCGGTCGTCCGACGTGGGCCCAGGAACGATCGTCGCCCGCGCTGGCGGCATACCGAAGGGACAGATGTCACCCAGGGACGCTGGCCCGCCAGCACCCCGCTCCATCCCGGGTCGGACGACCACTGCAGCCCCCGGTGGGACATCTGCCCCGTGCTGTCGGAGCCGTCCGTGGGATATCACTTCATCAAGCCAACGAGACCTCAGGGGACATGCACATGGAGGACCGTGCTCGCGAACTCACCGCTGCCATCGTCGGATGCGGGGAGATCGCGCACAACCACGTCGCGGCGCTCAATGCGGCCGAGGGCGTGCGGATCTGCGCCGTCGTCGATCGCGACCGCCGTCGCGCTCGAGAGGTGGCCGCACTGGCCGGCGGAACGGCCGTCTACACCGACCTCGGTGAGATGCTCGCGGAGGTGCGACCGGACGTCGTACACGTGCTGACCCCGCCACAGACCCACGCCGCTCTGGCCATCCAGGCGATGAACGCTGGCGCCCATGTCCTCGTCGAGAAGCCGATGGCGCTGTCGGTCGCGGAAGCCGACGAGATGCTCGCCGCCGCGGACGCGAACGGCGTCACACTGGCGACGGTCCACAACTACATCTTCAAGCCGTCGGTCGCACGCGCCCTCGAGCTCGTGCGCCGCGGCGCCATCGGTGAGGTCGTGGATGTGACGACCTTCTACGGCGCCTCCGACGAGCGCGGCTCCTACGCCGGCGAGGCCGTGGGCGGCCACTGGGCCTGGCGCCTCCCCGGCGGGCTGTTCACGAACTTCATCCCGCACACGATCTACCTCCTGCAGGCCTTCCTCGGCGACGTGACCGTGCGCGGCGCCGCCTTCGGCGCTCACCGCGACCAGGATGGGGTGGCCAGCGAGCTGTCGGCCCTGCTCGACGGCGAACGCGGATCCGGGACCATGACGGTGTCCTTGGCCACGAAGCCCTACATCAAGTCGGTCGAGATTCATGGCACCCGTGGAATCGTGCACGCCGACCTCGTCCGCGAGGTCTGCACGGTGCAGCGCACGCGTCGCGCTCCCGGCATGGTTGCGAAGGTCCTCTTCAACCTCGACACCGTGTGGCAGCTGCTGACCGGCACGATCTTCAGCGTCATGCAGGTCGGGCTGGGACGGTGGAAGTCGATGCCCGGACTCCGCGTCCTCATCGCCGACCTCTACGACAGCATCCGACGCGGAACGCCACCGCCGGTGTCCGGTGAGGATGGCCGCCGCGTCGTCGAGGTCATGGAGCAGGTCTGGGGCCACCTCCCGTCCGAGGCGGAAGCACCGCAGGCACCCACGCCCGAGGAGATCCGCGCTCCGGCCACGGTCGTCGAGGAGACGCTGACCGCCGCCGGGAGCCTGCCGACGACCGCACTCGTGACCGGCGCGTCCGGGTTCCTCGGGCGCAACCTGGTCAACGCCCTGTGGCGCTCCGGCGTCGAGGTGACCGCGCTCGTTCGCGACACCGCGCGGCTGCCGTACGAGATCTCCTCGCGAGCCCGCGTAGTGGTCGGCGATCTCACCGATCCCGCCTCGTTGGGCGATGCCATGGACGGCATCGACACCGTCTTTCACTGCGCCGCCGTCACGACCGACAAGGTGCCGTGGACGGCGCACGAGGAGGTCAACGTCGAGGGCACGCGCGCCGTACTCGATGCCGCTGAGGCCCACGACGTCCGCCGAGTCGTGCACGTGAGTTCGGTGATCGTCTACGGCACGCAGCCGGCCGTGGACGGCAGCGGCGTCGCCGAGGGCGCCACCTACGGGCCACCGGAGGCCTGGGCGCACTACATGCGCTCGAAGACCGAGGCGGAGCGAATCGCGCTGTCCTTCGCGGACCGTGGCGGGCTGGAGGTGACGGTCGTGCGTCCGGGCATCCTGTACGGGCCGGGACGCCCCGTCCGCGCCGGGGCCGCCCAGCTCGGCGGTGCCCGTCTCGTCGCCGGGTGGGGCCGCAACCGGCTGCCCTACACCTATGTCGGCAACGTCGTGGACGCGTTGCTTCTGGCCGCCACGTCGCCGTCAGCGCCGGGAGAGGCCTTCAACGTCGTCGACGACGCCCAGGTGAACCTGCGCAGCCTGCTCCGTGTCGCGGGCGCTCCCGCCGTCATCCTGCCCATCCCCGGCGCGCTGCTGGAGCGCCTCGCGCAGCGCATGGAGTCGCGATCGGAGGAGTCCCCGACCGCAAAGCCTCCGGGCGTCACTCGTCACATCGTGGCGCAGTGGACGGGCGATCTTCTCTTCGACACCTCGAAGGCACGGCAGAAGCTCGAGTGGCGGCCGGAGGTCTCTCTCGCCGAGGGCGTCCGCCGGGCCGGCATCCGCTAGCCCGCCGGCAGGAGGGATCCCTGACATGAGGCACCACGGCGCAGCCGACGGACCGGACTACCTCTGGTTCGCGGGGATGGACTGGTGGTACCACAGCCACGCGCACGCCGATTTCCAGCTGGCCATGAACATGGCGCGGCATCGGCGGGTCCTGCTCGTCAACAGCATCGGCATGCGTGTCCCCGTCCCCGGGCGAACGAACCTCATCGGGCGTCGCGTCGCCAACAAGCTGCGCAGCGTCGGCAAGCTCCTCCGCCAGCCGGTGCCCGAGCTGCCGGACTTCCATGTCATGACCCCCGTGAGCGTCCCGGTGTCGGGCTCCGACCGGCTCCGCGCACTCAACGCGGGGTCGGTCCGGTGGCAGGTCGAAGGTGCGATGCGGTACCTCGGCATGACCGAGCCTCTCGCCGTCGCGGTCCTTCCCACCGCCCGGGACGTCGCCCGGGGCATGTCGCTGCGCGGCCTCGTGTACAACCGCTACGACAAGCACTCGACCTTCGAGGACACCGACCAGGCCCTCATCCGTCGCCTCGAGGACGAGCTGCTCGCCCACGCGGACGCGGTCACCTACGTCAGCCACCGGCTCATGGAGGAGGACGCCCAGCGGATCGGCGGACGCGCGGTCTTCCTCGACCACGGTGTCGACCTGGAGCTCTTCCAACCGGTCGAGGCGTCACGCTGGCCGCAGGACATCCGGGCCATCCCCGGTCCCCGGCTCGGCTTCTTCGGGGGCATCCGCGATTTCGCGATCGACCTGTCGCTGCTCGAGCAGGTCGCGGATCAGCTCCCGGACGCAAGCGTCGTGTTGGTGGGCGATGCCACCTGTGACCAGGTCCGGTTCCGTCGCCTGCTCGACAGACCGAACGTGCACTGGCTCGGTACCCGCCCCTTCGAGGCCATTCCGGCTTACGGCTCCGCCTTCGACGTGGCGCTCATGCCGATGGTCTACAACGACTTCACGGCCTACCAGAACCCGATCAAGATGAAGGAGTACCTCGCGCTCGGTCTCCCGGTCGTGAGCACCGACTTCGGCGAGGCACGCATGTACGAGGATCTCATCACGGTGGCGGCGACCCGGGATGAGTTCGTCGCCGGGATCCGGTCGACGCTGGCCGATCCCGGGCGTGGCCGCGACCTGCGACGCGCCGCCGTGGCGGGCGCGACGTGGGAGGTCCGAGCCAAGGAGATGATCGACGTCGCCGAGGGCCGCTGATGACCCCCGACGGAGGCGCTGCCGCCCACGCCAGTGCTGCACCACGCGTGGCCGCGGGGCGTGCAGCGTCGCCTGCGGTGACCGGGACGGACCCGGTATCCCGTCCGCTGGTCGACGTCGTGGTCGTGACCTACAACAGTGCGTCGCTGCTGCCCCCGTTCCTCGCATCGCTGCCCGACGCCATGGCCACGTCGGGCTGGCGACTGACCGTGGTCGACAACGCCTCCACCGATGACACCCTCGCCGTCGTCCGCAGGCTCGCCCCGGACGCCACGATCATCCGGATGCCGGCGAACGTCGGGTACGCGGCGGCCATCAACGCGGCCACGGCCCCTGGGAACGGTCACGGCCCCGTGCTCGTCCTCAACCCGGACGTCCGTCTGGAACCCGGATCCGTCGACGCGCTCCGCGAGGTCCTCGACGCCGATCCGCGCATCGGGGTGGCCGTGCCCCGACTGCTCGAGGCCGATGGCCGGCTGGCCCACTCCCTGCGGCGGCGGCCGACGCTCCTGCGCCTGCTCGGCGAGACCGTCCTTGGTGGCGAGCGGGCGGGACGCGCCACAGCGTGGGGCGAGCTCATCTCCCGTGACGCCGAGTACGAACGTTCCTGCACCGCCGACTGGGCGGTGGGAGCGATGATGCTCATCTCGCGTGCCTGCCTGGACCAGGTCGGCCCCTGGGACGAGTCCTTCTTCCTCTACTCGGAGGAGACCGACTTTGCACTGCGGGCCCGCGATGCGGGCTTCACGCTCACCTACGTCCCGTCGGCGGCCGCCATCCACATCGGCGGCGACTCCCCCAGCTCGCCGCGCCTGTGGAGCCTGCTCACCGTCAACCGGGTCCGGCTCTACGGGCGCCGCCACGGGTGGGTCGCCACGGCCCTCTTCTGGTTCGTCCTGTTCGTCAACGAGTGCACGCGAGCCATGCTCGGACGCGAGCGCAGCCGCGCGGCGGCGGCAGCCCTGCTCGCCCTTGCCATGCGTCGGGATCCCGCTCCGTGGGTTCGTGACGCACGCCGACCGCTCCCCAGCGAAGGATCGACGCCATGACCGTGTCAGCCTTCGACGGTTCCCCGGGGCCCTCCACCGAGGCGGGCCAGGGTGCGTCGCCACGCGCGCTCATCATCGTTCAGAACCTGGCCGTGCAGCGCGACCGTCGGGTGTGGGGAGAGGCCACCGCTCTGCGCGACGCCGGCTTCGCGGTGACCGTGGTGTGCCCGGGTGTCGACGGGGCGCCGCTACAGCAGCGCGTCGACGGCATCGAGATCCGTGGCTTCCGGGTCCCGCAGCGGGAGGGCGCCGCAGGCTACGTACTGGAGTCGGTCTGGGCCTTCGCCGCCGCGACCCGACACGCCGTCGCCGAGTGGCGGCGACACGGCTTCGACGTGCTGCAGGCCTGCAATCCGCCGGACACGTACGTCGTACTCGCGCAGCCGTTCCGGTGGTTGGGGGTCCCCTACGTGTTCGACCACCACGATCTCGCTCCCGAGGTCTACGCGGCCAAGTTCGGGCGTGAGGACGACCTGTTCCAGCGTCTCCTGCGCCTCTTCGAACGGGCGACCTTCCGCTTCTCGGATCACGTCCTCTCGACCAACGAGTCGTACCGGGACATCGCGATCCGTCGTGGCCACGTGTCGCCCGCACACCTGACGGTCGTGCGCAACGGGCCGGACGCCGGGAAGATGCGTCGTGGCCCCGAACATCCCGAGCTACGTCGCGGCCGCCGCCACCTGCTGTGCTACCTCGGGATGATGGGGCCTCAGGACGGCGTCGAACACGTTCTGCAGGCGACGGACGAGCTCGTCCATGGCATGGGCCGCGACGACGTGCACGTCGCCCTCCTCGGTGACGGTGAGGCGCTGCCTGACCTCCGCGAGCTCAGCCGACGGGTCGGCGTCGAGGATCACGTCACGTTCACGGGATTCGTGGACGACACGGTCATCGGCGCGTACCTGTCGACGGCGGTGCTCGGTCTGTCCCCTGAGCCGAAGAACGCCTTCAACGACCACTCCACCCTCATCAAGGTGGGCGAGTACCTCGCCTACGAGCTTCCCGTCGTGGCATTCGACCTGACCGAGACCCGACGGACGGCCGGAGAGGCCGCGGCCTACGTGACGCCATCCGGCGACCCGGCGGCCTACGCCAAGACCATCGCCGGGCTCCTGGACGCCCCGGATCGTCGTGCTCGCATGGGGAGGGTCGGCCGGGCCCGCGTCGATGAGGCGCTGGCGTGGGAGGAGCAGCGCGACCGGTACGTCGAGGTCATGACCATGCTCGCCGGCCGCTCACGGGCAGCACGCCGACGGGGCAGGACGCGATCCCGCCTCGGTTGACAAGGCCGCCGCTGGCAACCCTGCGGCTCCAGCTGTCGGCCGATGGCTGTCCTGGCGAGCGGCCGCCAGTCCGGGCCATTCCCTCGAGCCGCCGGCGTATAGCAGCAGCCCCGGCCGCGTGGTACGGCCGGGGCTGAGCGATTGCTGTCAGGCTAGCTCTTGGCCCGCGAGTGTCGCGCGCGGAGCAGCAGGAGGACACCGCCTACCACCAGCACCAGCGCCGCGAGCAGGAAGCTCAAGACGTTCACACCGGTGGCCGCCAGCGGCGTTGTGCCCCCGGTCGGCGCCGGTGACGAGCTCGTGGGAGACGGCCGCTCCGTCGAGGTCGGCAGCACAACCGGTCCGGTCTCTGTCGGAGACGGTGCCGGGCTGACGGTCGGCGAGGTCGACGGACTCGGCGACGTCGACGGACTCGGCGAGGTCGACGGACTCGGCGAGGTCGACGGACTCGGCGACACGGATGGACTCGGCGACGTCGACGGACTCGGCGAGGTCGTCGGCGACGGTGTCGGGAGCGGCGTCGGGGAGGGCGGCGGCGGTGGTGGGTACGTCTGAGCGAACGCCGGGCCGGCCAGCAGCGCACCGATGAGCATCAACAAGAGGATGAACCCCAAACGCCTCATCCATAGGTCCTTTCTCGACCGTGTCGATCCTCCCACGCCCCGGGCCGACCTCCGAGGGACAGGTGTCCCTGATTGGGGCCGGGATCCCTCACGTAGCGTCCTGTCATGAAGAAGCCCCGTCCTGGCCGCGTGATGCTCGGCTCCGTCCTCGTTGCGGTGTGCGTGGTAGGAGCACTGGCCGCCCGGGACGCTCTCGCCGTGAAGGCCGAGCTCACCGACATCCGCACGGAGGTCGTCGAAGGGCGCGATGCCGTCGGCAGGCGGAGATCTGGACAGGGCCCGCGAGGTCCTCGCGGACGCGTCTCTGCGTGCGGGCCGGGCCGCGAGCCGAAGCGACGGCCCCATCTGGACGGCTCTCAGCCATGCCCCGGTCATGGGTCCGTCCGTGGCGAACGTGCGCGACATCGTTCGGCTCACCGACGAGGCCGCCACGCTGGCTCTGACCGCCGCCCGCGACCTGCAGGACGCGCTACCGGCCCGCGCGAACCCGGGTAGCTCCGGGGTGACGGACCGCACTGCGGACCTGCGATCTGTGCTCGAAGGGCTGGCGAACATCAGCCGGCTTCGCACGGACCAGTTAGATGCCGCTCGTAGGTCCCTCGCTGCACGCTCGACGCAGCACCTACCATCGAGCGTTCTCGAAGCGCGGACCGAGCTGCTCGCAGCCACGGACGACGTACTGACCTCGATGGATGCCGCGCAGCGTCTCAGCAGCGCTCTGGCTCCGTTCCTCGGCATGGACGGGCCGCGCCAGTACCTCCTGCTGCTGCAGAACAACGCGGAGCTCCGCGGCACCGGCGGACTCGATCGGCCGGTGGTCCGTGGTCACGGCCGACCACGGCCGGCTGAACGTGTCACCAACGAGCACCGAGACCGCGATCGACGATCTCGTTCAACCGTCCACAGTCGTCGGCCCGCTCGCAGCCGGGTACGAGGAGCGCTACGGCTACCTCGAGGCTCAACGGTCGCTGGAGCTGACGAACGTGGACCCGGACCTGCCCACCTCTGCGAAGGCAGCGCTGGCGCTGTACCGGTCGGTGAAGGCCCAGGAGCTCGACGGGGTGATCGCCATCGACCCCATCGCACTCGCCTACCTCCTGAACGCTTCGGGCCCGGTCGAGGTCAACGACTCGATGCGTGCCGGAACCGCCATCCCCGCCCGAGTGACTGGCGACCAGGTCGCACAGCTTCTCTACGTCGACGTCTACGACACGTTCGGCGGTCGCAGCGAGGCCCGCGAGGCATTTCTCACGGCGTTCGCGACGCGCTCTCTGCAGACCCTCCTCGCCGGCGACTGGGATCTCGCCCGGCTTCGGCGCGGCCTGGACCAGAGCACCGGCGGCCGCCACATCCAGATCTACAGCGCGCACGCTTCCGAGGAAGCCGCCTTCGAGGAACTCGGTGTCGCCGGCACCCTGCCCGACGGCCCGGGTGACTGGCTTACCGTCACCGTCAACAACGCCGGCGCGAACAAGCAGGACGTTCACGTGAAGCACACCTTCGAGGCGGAACTGTCCCTGCGCCGCCAGGACGAGGCCGGTAGCTGTGCATCGAACGACACCTCGCCGGCGGCCGTGGTCGTCGACGGAACGATCAGCGCGCGCATCGACAACCCGCTCGGAAAGCGCGGGCACGACATCTACATCCTGGGATCGACTGGACCCGACGGACGGATCGGATCGGGACCACCGGGGCTGAACCAGTCCTGGGTGAGTTTGTGGCTTCCCGGCGACGCCAAGGTCGAGGCCGGGTACGACCTCGTCGGCGGCCAGATCGACGTGAGTCTCGGCGCGATGCACGGACGCACCGTCGTGGACCGCTACGTCGACACCCCGCCCCACGACCACGGCGGCTTCAGCGTCAAGACCTGCTACCCGACCACCCTCGAGCGGGACGGCGACGCCTACGTCTACCGCCTCACGTGGTGGCGACAGAGCAAGGCCATCCCCGATCGCCTCGCCGTTTCCATCGGCCCACCGGCAGGCATGACCGTGACCGACGTTCAGGTGACCGGTGGCGGCCGCAGCGGACCGGCGCCCGGTCAACGGATCCAGCCGCTGAAAGCGGAGGTGCGCAGCTTCGGTGCGCAGGTCATCGGCCAGATCACGGCCGACGCGACCATCGAGGTCCGCATGGTGCCCGACGGCCAGGTACCCGCCGTGGCACAGGCGGGCGACTGACCGCTCGCGAGACCCACGGTCGATCCCGGCCCGGATCTATGCCTGGAAGCGGGGGTGGTCCGGGAACAGCTCCCGCAGCGTCGGGTTCGCCTGGTCGGCCTCCGACAGCACGGGGTCCTCGACGGGCCAGCGCACGTCGAGGTCCGGGTCGTCCCACGCCACGGACGGCTTGTCGATCCCGGGCTGCCAGTAGTCCGACACGTCATAGACGTAGTCGACGACCGAGTCGCCGTAGGTGACGAAGGAGTTGGCGAGCCCCTCGCTGATGAACAGGCGGATGCGCTCGCCGTGCGGGAGGTCGCCGAGGTGGAAGGTCTCGACCTCACCGAAGGTGTCGCTGTCGGGACGGATGTCGGCGATCGCGGCCATGGCGTTGCCGCGAACCACGTAGACCAGCTTGTCCCACGGCTCGGCATGGAAGCCCCGCAGCACGCCCGGCTGGCTGCGCGAATGGTTGCCCTGACGCAGCACCGGCTCGCGCCCGAGCGCCTCGGCGATCTCCTTCACCTGGTAGGTCTGGCGGAAGAAGCCGCGCTCGTCGCCGTGGGTCTCCCAGCGGACGACGAGCAGGCCTTCGATGCGGGTGTGCTCGACGGGCACGGCAGATACCTCGTGACGGGGGCGGGGCGGCGGCAGCGGAGCCTACCGTCCGTCGTCGGCTGCCCCCGGTGCCGAGCGGGCGATCCGCTCGGCGACCCGGCGCTCGTCGGCGTCGACGGCGAAGCTGCCGGCCACGTAGCGGTAGAGCTTGGCCGGCCGTCCCGGCCCCTCGGCGCGTGTCCCGCCGGTCGGCTCCACAACGCCGGCGACCCGCAGGTCCCGCCGGAAGTTGCGGACATCGACCTCCTCGCCGAGCACGGCCTCGTAGATGTCCTGCAGCTCGGAGAGGGTGAACTCCTCCCCCAGCAGCTGGAAGGCCACGGGCGCGTAGCGGGTCTTGGCGCGCAGCCGGACGACCCCGTCGGCGAGGATCCGCTCGTGGTCGAAGGCGAGCGGCCGCGGGAGCTCGTCGACGGGCCACCAGCGCACGTCCTCGCCGCCGCGGGGGCCGACCTGCTCTGCGCCGATCAGTGCCAGGAACGCGACGGACACGACCCGTCCACGCGGGTCGCGTCCGGGCGCCTCCCCGCGGGCGGGCTGGTCGTAGGTCGCCAGCTGCTCGAGGTACACGCCGGTCACGCCGGCCTTCTCGGCAAGCGCCCGACGGGGCGTCTCGTCCAGCGTCTCGTCGTGCCGGCTGAAGCTGCCGGGAAGCGCCCAACGCCCTTCGAAGGGCTCGTAGGGGCGGCGCACCAGCAGGGCGTGCAGGCGTCCGTCGATGACGGTGAAGACGTTAACGTCCACCGCCACGTGGAGGGGCTCGGGCGGCCATGCAGGCTCGGCGTGGAAGATGTCGCTCACGGCTCCCACGATAGGGCCGCCGCACGGGTGCGGCGCGCCGGCACCCGGACGATCCGCGCCGCCTGTTCTTCAGCCCCGGCGCGTGACCAGCCCCCGCACCGCCGCGAGCCCGAGCACGGACCGCGGCGAGAACGGGATCCGCCACAGCCCGCCGTGGTTCGCTCCCTGCGAGAGCAGCTCGATGGGGTGCGCGAGGGCGGTGTCGGGATGGGCGGCCGTGACCGGGTTGCGCAGGTCGTGGACGAGCAGCGCCGCCATCAGCGTCCGACTCGTGTCGGGCGCGAACGCCTCCACCCCGAACCGGTCCGCCGCGGCGTAGGCCGCCGCGAGCACCCGGTTCTTCAGCACCGACCGGGTCCGGGTCGGCGGCGCGACGTTGATGGAGGACACGTGGCCGTCGGCGCGCGCCTGCTGGGCGCGCCAGCGCTGCAGGTGCTTGGCCAGCAGATAGTTCGGCCCCTGCTGCGCGACCACGCAGTCGACGACCCCGAACCGGACGCCGTCGGGCGTCGCGACGAGGTCGTCGTAGTTCGGGGCGTAGAGCCGACCGCCCGTGACCCGCCGCGCCGTGCGCTGGACCATCCCGGCCTGCGCCAGCCGCCGGTTGGCCATGCGGACCACCTCTTCGGGGACGGCGTACACGTCGGTGGGGGTGGCCAGCGCGGCGACCGCCAGCCCCCCGTCACGCCGCCGTCCCAGCCGCGCGATGATCGCGTCGACGGCCATCGCGACCCGCACGTTGTCGCCGCCGTCGGCGTACACGTGGTTGCCGAGGACCAGCGGCCCGTCGAGCTGGTCCAGCCAGGCGGCCACCTCGGGGGTGTCGGTGACGAGGTCGACCCCGGCCGCCGCCGCGAGACGGGCGTCGTCGGCGTCGGCGGGCAGCTCGCCGGTGACGGGGACGGACAGCCGCCCGGAGCCGGCGCGGGCGGTCGCGATGATCCGCTCCCACAGCGACGGGGAGGGGATGTCGACCGCGACCACGTCCGCACCCCATCGGCTGAGCGACTCGAGCGGCCCCATCTCCGCGCCGGCGCCGAGGAGCACGACCGTCTGCCCCGACAGGTCGAGCCAGTCCGGGTTGGCGGCCACCGCACGGACCGCGTCGGCGAAGGACGGCTCGACGGTGCCGGCGTTCACCCACCGCTCGAGCTGGCGGTCGAGGGCCTGACCATCGAGCAGCTCCCCGCGGTAGGGCACGGCGAGCCCCCGGTCGCTGCGTGCGCCCCGTCCCTCGATGGTGGCGGTGCGGGGGACGTGTGGTCCCGGCGCGTCCAGCGCCTCGTCGAGGGTGCGGGCCTCGCCGTCACGAACGAACTCGAACCGGCGGTGCGCCGACGCCAGGCCCGCGTCGGTGTCGGCGGCTGCCGGGCGTGTCACCCGCGCCTCCACGAGGCGGCGGATGTGGTGGAGGTAGCTGGTGCGCCAGTTGCGCTCCGCCTCGATCGCGTCGGCCAACGCCGGGTCCAGCACGCGGGCAGCGTCGGCGAAGACCGCGGCGCCGGTGGCGGTCGTGCTCCGGCGCCCGTCGACGACGGGGAACACGACGCCGCGCGCCGCCGGCTCCTCGACGCCTGTCCGCTGCCCGGTCACCGTGCCCTGTCGTGCCACCATGGATCCCTCTCGTCGCGCGTCATCGCGCCTCCACGATGCGGGAATCGGTGGCCCGCGACAACCCCCGGCCGGTCAGGGGCCGCCCTCGCCGCGCGGGATGGGGTTGTCGAACGACAGGGTGCGGATCGGCCACGGGATCGTCATGCCGGCGCCCTCGATGGCCGACTTCGCGGCCGACAGGACCCGATCCTGGGTCCGCAGCACCGAGGAGATGTCGGGCAGCGTCCAGTAGCGGACCTCGAAGTTCACGCTCGACTCGCCGAGCTCGGTCAGCAGCACCTCCGGCGCCGGGACGGCCAGCACGCCCTCCACACCGGTGACGGCCTCGCGCAGGATCTCGCGGGCGCGGTCGTGATCGTCGCGGTAGTCGATCCCGACCGTGACGCGCGAGCGCCGCTTGCCGCGCCGCGTGAGGTTGACGAGCGTCTTCGTGAACACGTCGGCGTTGGGCACGAGGATCAGCTCGCCGTCGTAGTCCACGAGCCGGGTGACCCTCAGGTCGATCTCCTCGACGGTGCCCTCGATCTCGCCGGTGCGGATCTGGTCGCCGGAGCGGAACGGCTTGCGGACGAGCAGCAGGACGCCGGCGACGAAGTTCTCGAGGATGTTCTGCATCGCGAAGGCGACGGCCAGACCGGCGATCCCGAGGCCGGCCAGCGCCGCCCCGACGTTCACGCCCGCGACCGACAGGGCGAGCAGGATGACGGCGATGACCGTCACCAGCCGGATCAGGCGCGCCGACAGCGAGATGACGACGTGGTCCGCGCCGGTGCGGCGCAGGCCACGGGCGGACAGCTTTGCGAGGTAGGACGCCGCCAGCAGCCCGAGGACGAGCAGGACGATGCCCACGCCGATGAGCGGCAGGTTCGTCAGGAGCCTCGTGCCCATCTCCCGCAGCTGCTCCAGCACGAGGCTCGCGGCGCCACTCACGCTGTCCGGCGGCGGCGACGGAGACGCCGACGGACTCGGCAGCGGCGTCGTCGTCAGCGGTGAGGGTGGGGTGGGTGGGGTGGTACCGAACACCGCCTGCCCTCCCCTGCGATCCGTCACCCCGACCGCGCCGAGGCTAGCAGCGCCCCGCCGCCCCCATTCTGGGAGCGGGATGCTCGGCCGTGTCGGACCGATCCCGTACCTTGCGCAGTGCCGCACCTGCCGCAGCCGGCCCTGCCACGTCCGACCGGCCGCCCCGTCGCGGCGGCACCGCAGGCATCACCCGTGCGGCACCGTGGGCACCCCGTGACGACCTCGGAGGCGTGACGATCCTGTGACCGAGTACAGCGCGAAGAACATCAGCGTCCTCAAGGGCCTCGAGGGCGTGCGTCGCCGACCGGCGATGTACATCGGCTCGACCGACGTCCGCGGCCTGCACCACCTGGTGTGGGAGGTCGTCGACAACGCCGTCGACGAGCACCTCGCCGGCATCGCGAGCGAGATCGTCGTCCGGCTGCGCACCGACGGCGCCGTCGAGGTCACCGACGACGGCCGCGGGATCCCCGTCGACATGCACCCGACCGAGGGCAAGCCTGCGGTGGAGCTCGCGCTCACCACGCTGCATGCCGGCGGGAAGTTCGACCAGCAGGCCTACGCCGTGTCGGGTGGTCTGCACGGCGTCGGTGTGTCGGTCGTCAACGCCCTGTCCACCCGGACCGAGGTCGAGGTCAAGCTCAAGGGCCGGCGGCACCTCATCGCGTTCGAGCGGGGCGAGACAGCCGAGGACCTGCACGCCGACGGCAAGGCGAAGGGCACCGGGACGCTCGTGCGCTTCTGGGCCGACCCGGACATCTTCGAGACGACGAGCTATGAGTACGACCGGATCGCCGAGCGGCTGCGCGAGACGGCGCTGCTCAACCCGGGGCTGACCTGCCGTCTGATCGACGAGCGGACCGAGAAGTCCGAGAGCTTCCACTACGAGCACGGGCTCACCGACTTCGTGAACCTCCTGCTCAAGGGCAACGACCCGATGGTCAAGCCCATCGAGCTCCACGACGAGTCCGAGATCGACGGCCACAAGGTCGCCCTCGACCTCGCGTTCACCTGGTCCGAGGGCTTCCACGACGAGCGGACCCGCTCGTACGTCAACGTCGTGCGGACCGGCGACGGTGGCACCCACGAGGAGGGTTTCCGCCGGGCGCTGACCGCCGTGTTCAAGGAGTTCGCGCGGTCCTCGCGGGCGCTGACGAAGAAGGACCCCGACCTCATCGGCGACGACATCCGCGAGGGGCTCGTCGCGGTCGTGTCGATCAAGCTGCCCGACCCGCAGTTCGAGGGGCAGACGAAGGGCCGGCTCGGCTCGACGCTGGCCCGCGCGTACGTCGAGCAGGTCGTCACCGAGCAGCTGCGTCGGTGGCTCGGCAAGCACAAGGCGGCGGGCAAGAAGATCGTCAAGCGCGCCGCGGTCGCGGCCCGCTCGCGGCAGGCGGCGAAGGCCGCGCGTGAGCTCACGCGCCGCAAGGGCCTGCTCGACACCCAGTCGGCTGGCCTGCCCGGCAAGCTCGCCGACTGCACGTCACGCAACCCGGACGAGACCGAGCTCTACATCGTCGAGGGCGACTCGGCGGGCGGCTCGTCCAAGATGGCGCGCGACCGGCACACGCAGGCCATCCTGCCGCTGCGCGGCAAGGTCCTGAACGTCGAGAAGGCACAGCTGCGGCGGGTGCTCGAGAACGCCGAGATCCAGGCGCTCGTGAAGGCGATCGGCACCGGCGTCGAGCCCGACTTCGACTACGACCGGCTGCGCTACGACAAGATCATCCTCATGGCCGACGCCGACGTCGACGGCGGCCACATCACCACCCTGCTGCTGACCTTCTTCTACCGGCTCACGCCCAAGCTCATCGCCGACGGGCACCTGTACCTCGCCCAGCCGCCGCTGTACCAGCTGCGCAAGGGCACGACCATCTCCTACGCGATGAACGACCGCGAGCGCGACCAGCAGCTACGCACCACCTTCAAGGGCAAGAACAACGTCGACGTGCAGCGCTTCAAGGGGCTCGGCGAGATGGACCCCGAGCAGCTGTGGGCCACCACGATGGACCCGCAGCGGCGCACGCTGCTGCAGATCGACATCGCCGACGCCCAGCGCGCCGACGAGCTGTTCGTCCTGCTGATGGGCAACCAGACCGACCCGCGCCGGGAGTGGATCGTGTCCAACGCCCACTTCGCCGAGAACGTCAACGTCTGAGCTGCCCGATGGGGCGTCCGGCGCACGGCCGCGGGCCCGCGCCGTGAACCGCCCCGACCGCCACCACCACCGCCGCCCGGATCCCCGGAGCACCGAGCATGCCGAAGCAGATGGACCTGATGTCCGACGGCGACCGCGTCCAGCGGGTCAGCCTCGAGGAGCGCATGGAGCAGGCGTTCCTCGACTACTCGATGTCGGTCATCGTCGGCCGTGCCCTGCCCGACGTACGCGACGGGCTGAAGCCCGTGCAGCGGCGGATCCTGTACTCCATGTGGGAGTCGGGGCTGCACCCCGACCGGCCGTTCCGCAAGTGCGCGTCGGCCGTCGGCGAGGTGATGAAGAAGTACCACCCGCACGGCGACACGGCGATCTACGACGCGCTCGTGCGCATGGGCCAGGACTTCTCCACCCGTGAGCTGCTGATCGACGGGCACGGCAACTTCGGCTCGATCGACGGCGACCCGCCCGCGGCCATGCGCTACACGGAGGCACGCCTGTCCGCCCTGGCGATGGAGCTGCTCGCCGGCATCGACGAGGAGACCGTCGACTACATCGCCAACTACGACGGGTACGAGCAGGAGCCGGTCGTCCTGCCGGCCCGCTTCCCGAACCTGCTCGTCAACGGCGCCGCCGGGATCGCCGTCGGCATGGCCACGAACATCGCCCCGCACAACCTCGGCGAGACCATCAGCGCCTGCCTCGCACTCATCGACGACCCGGACGCCACCCTCGACGACCTGATGACACACGTGCCCGCGCCGGACTTCCCGACCGGCGCCCGCATCATCGAGACCGACGGGATCCGCGAGGCCTACGAGTCCGGCCGCGGTGCGATCACCTGCGAGGCCGTCGCGACGACCGAGGTCCGCTCCGGCAACCTGCCGCGGATCGTGGTCACCGAGATCCCCTACATGGTGAACAAGGCGACGCTGCTCGAGAAGATCGCCGACCTGGTCCAGAAGAAGAAGCTCGACGAGATCCGGGACCTGCGCGACGAGTCGTCCCGCGACGGGATGCGGATCGTCATCGAGCTCAAGCGCGGCGAGGACCCGGCCGCCGTCCTCGCGAAGCTGTACCGGTCGACCGACCTGCGCACGAACTTCAACATGAACATGGTGGCGCTCGTCGACGGGGCGCCACGCACGATCGGGCTGCGCGAGGCGCTCGTCGAGTACCTCGCCCACCAGCGGGATGTGCTGACCCGCCGCACCGAGCACCGGCTGCGCAAGGCCCGCGACCGGGCCCACATCCTCGAGGGGCTGCTGACGGCCCTCGACCACCTCGACGAGGTCATCGCGCTGATCCGCCGCAGCCCGTCGGCGGCCGAGGCGAAGCAGGGCCTCATGGAGCGCTTCGCGCTCACCGAGATCCAGGCCCAGGCCGTGCTCGACATGCGGCTGCGCCGGCTCGCGGCCCTCGAGCGTGCCGAGCTCGAGGACGAGTACCAGGCGCTGATGGCGACGATCGAGGAGCTCGAGGCCATCCTCGCCGACCCCGGCAAGCTCGACGCGCTGCTGACCGAGGAGCTGTCCGAGATCCGGCGGGTGCACGCGACCCCGCGCCGGTCGCGCATCGTCGCGGCGGGGATCAGCGAGGAGGACGTGCTGGCCGGCGGGTCGCGCGCCGGGTTCGAGGCGCAGCCGGTCACGGTCATGGTGACCGCCGGCGGGTACCTGAAGCCGATGGCCGAGCGCCGCACGACCCCCGGGCACAAGCACGCCCACGACCCGCTGGTCGCGGTGGTGCGCTGCGACACCGACACGCGGCTGCTGCTCGTCGACGAGGACGGCAACGGCTTCCTCGTCGACGTGGCCGACGTGCCGGTCGTGAAGGCGAACCAGCGCGGCACGCAGATCGCCCAGGTGATCGCCGCGTCGCCGGACAAGCCGGTCGTCGGGGCGGTGCCGATCGTCGACGACGCCGCGGGGCTGACGGTCGTGACGGTGTCGGCCAGCGGCCAGGTCAAGCGCTCCGACATGAGCGAGTTCGTGACCCGCCAGTCGACGATCCAGGCCGCCGGGGTGAAGGGCGGCGACCGGATCGTGCGCCTGGCGGTGTGCCGCGACGCCGACGACCTCGTCCTCGCCCACGACCGGGGCTACGTCACCCGCTTCCCCGCCGAGGAGGTCCGCACGATGGGACGCACGGCGTCGGGCGTGGTCGGGATGAACCTGCCGAAGGGCGCCGAGATCGTCGCGCTGTCGGTCGTGCCAGGCGGCACCGACGAGGGCGAGGTCATCACGATCGGCGCCGACGGGCAGGTCAAGCGCTCCCCCTGTCCGACTACCCCGTCAAGGGCCGGGGCGGCAAGGGGCTGCAGACCGGCGCCGACCGGCTGCTGTGGTGCGGCGTCGCCGCCGACCTCCACGTCGCGGGCGAGCAGGCGCTCGTGGTGCGCCCCGTCGACGTGCCCGAGGCGAAGCGCGCCAGCAAGGGCACGTCGGTCGGGGCGCCGGTGGCCGGACCGGTCGTGGCGGAGCAGGCGATCACCGCGGACGAGGCGTGATCGGGGCCGCATCGACCGCTGGCGCCCTGCTCGGTCCGCTCGGTCCGGTCGGTCCGCTCGGTCCGGTCACGCCGGCCACGGACCGGCGCGGCCATGTCACGCCAAGTCCCCGTCCGACGGTCCGCACGGTCCGGTCGGACCAATCGACGCCCCCTCATACGCTCGTGCCGACACGGCACGTCCTGGGGGACCACGCGAGGAGGCCAGTGTGACTGGCATGGATTCTGCACGCGCATCGCACCCCGACGGTGCCAACCTCCAGATGCGAACCCGAGAGCTTCCGGTCATCGAGGAGGAACAGGCTGGCGTCGTGCGCTGGTTCAGCGACGAGAAGGGCTACGGGTTCATCGCCCCGGACGACGGCGGCGAGGACGTGTTCGTCCGCTACTCCGCGATCGACCACGACGGGTTCCGCGCGCTGCAGGCGGGCCAGCGGGTGCGCTTCCGCGCCTCCACGGACGCCCGCGGTCCCCGGGCGACCACGGTGATGGTGGATCGCTGACCTGGACGGTCCCGCGCGACCTCACCCCGGCACGATCCGGCTGACCCCGCCGGTCTGCTGGGTGACGTACAGCTCGCCGTGGCTGTCGACCCCGAACGAGGTGAGCTGGGGGACGCGCCCGACCTGCGAGGTCCAGTCGTGCTCGTCGCGCACCTGCCCGTCGACGACCCGGGCGCTGCGGACGAGCCCGGCACACAGGTCGCCGTAGAAGTACTGCCCCTGCAGCGCCGGGATGGCCTGGCCGCGGTAGACGTGCCCGCCGATGACCGCGCAGCCATCCGTCGCCTCGTGGGTGTACTCGAGCACCGGCAGGACGAGCCCGCTGCGGTCGCACGACGCCTGCTGGTAGCAGGTCGTGCCCTCCATGATCGGCCACCCGAAGTTCAGGCCGGCGCGGTCGGCCGGGACCACGTCGATCTCCTCGATCGCGTTCTGCCCCACGTCGGCGATGTAGAGCTGGCCCGCGTCGAAGGTGAACCGCCACGGGTTGCGCAGCCCGTACTGCCACACCTCGGGCGCTCCGCCGCCGTGCTCGGCGAAGGGGTTGTCGGCGGGGATGGCGTACGGCATGCCGGCGTCCACGTCGAGACGCAGGATCGTGCCGAGCAGCGTGTTGGGGTTCTGCCCGTTGCCGAACCGGTCGCCGGCGGCGCCGCCGTCCCCGAGGCCGAGGTAGAGCATCCCGTCCGGCCCGAAGGTCAGCTGGCCGCCGTTGTGGTTGGAGGCCGGCTGGTCGTGGGTGAGCACGATCTGGGCGGTGGACTCCTCGACCTGGTCGGCCGCCGGGTCGGCGGCATGGAGCTCGGCGAGGACGGTCCGCCCGTTGTCCCCTGAGTAGTGGACGAACAGCCGCCCGTTCGTCGCGAAGTGGGGATGGAAGGCGAGGCTGAGCAGCCCCCGCTCGCCGCCGGCCGTGACCCGGTCGGTGAGGTCGAGGTAGACGTGGCGCACGCCCCGGTCGAGCACGATGATGCGTCCGGTCTGCTCGACGACGAACAGCCGCTCGTCGTCGGGGGGCGAGACCACCTGTAGCGGGCTGTCGAACCCGTCGGACACCGGCTCGAGCCGCAGCCGAACGTCGTCGATCGACTGCCCAGGTGGCGACGGGGTCTGCTCCACGCCGGTGGCGGGAGACGCCGGCGAACCCGGCGGTGTCGCCGACTGCGTCGGGGACGGTGGCTGGACGGCGAAGCCCGGGCTCGTCGCTCCCCCGCTGCCGCCGCCATTGCTGCCGCCTGCACCGCTGCCGGGGCTGCAGCCGGCCAGCACCGCAGCGAGCCCGAGCGCTGCTGCCGCCTTCCACCACGCGCCGCCGATCGGTACACCCGCCCCCCGCAGCCGTGCCTGCCCGAGCTCCTCGACCTGCATGTGCGGACCTTCGACGGCAGCGGCGCCTGCCCTCAGGGTAGTCAGCCGGCGGCGCCGCTCGGCGCGGGGCCGGTCAACCGTCGAGCACGTCGAGGACCGTCGCCCAGCCTCCCACGGCCGCCGGCGGGATGACGTGATCGGCACGGTCGAGCGCCTCGCCGCAGGCGTCCTCGACGACGCACGCGACCGCCGCCTCCTCGAGGAGCTCGAGGTCGTTCTCGCCATCGCCCACCGCCAGCACCCGCGATGGGTCGATGCCGGAGAGCTCGCAGTAGCGGCGGACGCCGTCCCACTTGTGGATGTTCGGCGGGGCGACCATCAGCGTCGCGTCGCCGAAGTAGTGGTCACGGTTGACGACCGCCTTCCCGTGCCCGTCGACGGCAGATGCGATGGCGGTGAGCTCGTCGCGGTCCCGCCCGATCACGCCGAAGGAGACGACCGGCTCGGCGGCCACGACCTCCTCGAGGTCGGCACGGACGAGCCAGCCTCCGAGCGCCTCGAGATGCTCGGGGCGGGTGGACGGGGCGTCACCGACGGCGGCGTCGGCGCGGTCGGACTCGAGGTAGACCACCGGCTCGCAGCCGTGGGCGCGGAAGGCCGCGAGGACCGCCACCGCGTCCTCGGCCGTGAAGGCGCGGCGGTGGAACTCCTCGCCGGACGACAGGTGAACGCCGAGCGCCCCGCCCAGCAGGACCGCCGGCGGGGCGAGGCCGGCACGGGCCAGCGCGTTGGTGGCGCTGCGGCGCCGGCGGCCGGTCGCCACGAGCAGCGGCACCTCGCGACGCGCCAACGTGGCGATCGCGTCGAGGGTGCGGGGATGGAACGTCAGTGGTTCCGTCCCACAACGTCCCGTCGAGGTCGGTGACGACCAGCTCGATGTCGCTCATGGCGCATGACCGTACCGACCTTGCCGGCGTGGCTCCGCGGAACTCGGGCGAGATGGCCAGCATGCTGGACGAACCGCCCGAGTTTCCGTACGGTGACCGCGGCCACCACCGGCTCAGTGGTCGCGCAGCGCGTCGATGAGCTCGTCCTTGGTCATGTCGGAGCGGCCCTCGATGCCCACGTCCTGGGCCTTGTCGTAGAGGTCGTCCTTCGACCACTCCTCGTACGGCGGGTGCTTGCCGCCCTTCTTGCCGGTGTCGCTCGAGTCGCTGTTCGCGATGCGGGCGGCCTTCTCCTTGCTCATGCCCTCGTCGCGCAGCGACTCGTACTGCTCATCGTTCTTGACGCTCGATCCGTGGTTCTTGGCCATGGGATCCTCCTTCGTCGGTCAGCTCCGACGGAATCGGACCCCGTCAGGCGCCGCTGCCGGCCCGCACCCCCGGACGGTCACCCCAGACGGGGCAGTGCCTGCTCGACCTCCTCCACGGGCGCGAAGAGGTCACCGTGCGTGGCGATCCGCTCGAGGACGGTGGGCGCGTCGAAGTCGAGCAGGCCCGGATCCTGCGCCGCGTCTGCGGCCTCGACCTCCTCCCAGGTCACGGGGGTCGACACGGTGGGGCGCTCGCGGGCACGCAGCGAGTAGGTGCACACCGTCGTCTTCGTGAGGTGGTTCTGGCTCCAGTCGACGAGCACCTTGCCGGTCGCGCAGGTCCTTGCTCATGTTCGTGACGACCAGCTCGCCGTGGACCCGCTCCAGCAGCCGGCCGACCGACAGGGCGAACTCGCGGGTCGCCTCGTAGGAGGTCGGCCGGTTCACCGGCACGTAGACCTGCAGCCCCTTCGAGCCGGAGGTCTTCACCGCCGACACGAGGCCCAGCCGGTCGAAGACCTCCTTGCACCACAGGGCCACCTGCGCGCAGGCGAGCATCCCCGCGGGCGGTCCCGGGTCGAGGTCGAAGACGACCATCGTCGGCGTGAACGTGTCCGGCCCGCGCGCGAGCGAGGTGTGCAGCTCGAGCGAGGCGAGGTTCGCCACCCAGACCAGCCCGGCCGTGTCGCGGATGTCGCAGTGGGCGACGACCTTGTCCTTGCCCTCGCGGCCGAGGTCGACGGTCGACAGCCACTCCGGCCGGTGGTCCGGGCAGCGTTTCTCGAAGAAGCGGCCGCCGTCGACCCCGTCGGGGTAGCGCAGCATCGTCAGCGGCCGGCCGGCGAGGTGGCGCAGCAGGACCGGCGCGACGCGGACGTAGTAGTCGATGACCGCGGCCTTCGTGAACCCGGTCGCCGGGTAGAGCACCTTGTCGAGGTTCGACACGGTCAGCGACCGGCCCGCGACCTCGACGGTCTGGCTGGCACCCGGGCTCACGCCGACTCGGCCGTGCCGCCGCCCTTCTTCGCGGCCTGCAGGCTCGCCTCGAGCGCCGACATGAGGTCGACCAGCTCGCCGGCCTCACGCTCGTCGTCGGGCACGGTGACGATCTCCTCGCCCTCGGCCTTGCGCTCGATGAGCTCGAGGACCTTCTCGCGGTACGTGTCGCGGTATCGCTCGGGATCCCACCCGGTCGACAGCGACTCGACGAGCTGGACCGCCATGGCGAGCTCCCGGTCGGAGAGCTCGACGGTCTCGTCCGGCAGCCCGTCGAGGCGGTCGGTGGTCACGACCTCGTCCGCGTACACCATCGTCGAGACCGCCAGCGCGTCGCCCAGCGGCCGGATCGCCGCGAGGTACTGCTTGGTGCGGAGCACGAACCGGGCGATCGCCACCTTGTTCGTCTGCGTCATCGCCTCGCGGAGCAGCTTGTAGGGCTTGGAGGCCGTCTCCGCAGGCACGAGGTAGTACGAGGAGTCGTAGTAGATCGGGTCGATCTCGTCGAGGTCGACGAAGTCCTCGATCTCGATCGTGCGCGACGAGGTCGGGTCCAGCGCCTTGAGCTCGGCCGGATCCAGGACGACGTAGCGGTCGGGCCCGAGCTCGTAGCCCTTCACGATCTCGTCGTTCGACACCTCCTCGCCGTCGTTCGCGGCGACCTTGCGGTGCCGGATACGGGAGGCGTCGCTGGCCCGCAGCTCACGGAAGCTCACCGACTTGCGCTGCACGGCGGTCACGAGCTTGATGGGGATGTTGACCAGCCCGAAGCTGATCGCGCCGCTCCAGATCGCGCGGGGGGGCATGGCGGTGCTCCTTGCGGTGGCTGTCGCACCCTATCTTCGCGGATCGGGCGCCATCTGTCCTGCTGTCCTGCGGTCCGCGCATCCTGTTGGGCCTGCGGGCTCGCGCCGCGCGGCGCGGCAGCGCGGCTCGCGGAAGGTTCCGGGCGGTGGCGCCGTTGACGCAAGGCAGCTTCCCCGAGAACGCGCGGCCAACGCCGCGAACGCCGCGAACGCCGCCAACGCCGCCAACGCCGCGAACGCCGCCAGGCTCGGCCCTCTGCACAGGAGAACACGCGTGACCCAGGAGATCGTCGTCGTCGGGCGCCCCGGCCAGAGCCAGCCGCCGCCGGTGCGGGTCTACGTCGATGACGACGACCGGCACACGCGCGCGGTGCTCGATGCCCTCGCGGCCGAGGGACGCACGGTCGAGGTGCTCGACGCCCGGCACGACGACGACGCCGCCCGGTTCCTGCAGACGCTGGTCTGCTGCGGGCCGGTGGCGCCCGTGGTGGTGGTCGACGGCCTCGTGCTCACGCGCCCCACCGCGGCGCAGGCGATCGACGCCGTCCGGCGGCACGCGACGCGCCACGGCACCGCCTCGGCGCCGCCTCACGGCGACTCGCGGACGACCTCCCGCGGGTCCTTGTCGTCACGGCGGCCTTTGTACGACGGCTGACGGACGCGGCCGTCCGGTGTCCACTCGGAGTACTGGACCTCGACGACGAGCGTCGGCTCGACGAACGTGACGTCGCGGACCGGGACCTCGCCAGCGAACGGCGAGGTGTCGCGCATCCGGCCCGCGAGGAGCCCCGCAACGGTCGCGAGCTCCGCGTCGGTGAACCCGCTCCCGACGTTGCCGGCGTACCGCAGGTCCCCCTCGCGGTCGTGGTAGCCGATGAGCAGCGACCCGATGGTCCCCTGCCGCGCCCCGCGCCCATGGCGGAAGCCGCCGACGACGAACTCCTGCCGGCGCATGATCCGCAGCTTGCGCCAGTCGTCCGAGCGGCGACCGGGCTGGTACCGCGAGCCGGGACGCTTGCCGACCACTCCTTCGAGCCCCAGGTCGTCGACCACCCGGAGCATGGTCGCCAGCTCCTCCCGCTGCGCCGGCGGCGTCTGCCAGGACGGTCCCTGGAGGCCGAGCGCCTCGAGCGCGGCCCGCCGCTCCTCGTAGGGCAGCTCGCAGAGCGTCCGCTCGCCGTCGACGAGGAGGTCGAAGGCGAGGAACGCCACCGGCACGGTCCGGGTGGCGACCTCGATCCGCCCACGATCCTCGAGATGCATCCGACGCTGCAGCCGCGAGAAGCTCGGCCGCCCGCCCTCACCGAACGCCACGATCTCGCCGTCGAGCAGCACCCGCCGTCCCACCTGCGCGCCGATCCCGGCCAGCTCCGGGTACCGGGCGGTGATGTCGCCGCCACGGCGCGACCGGACCACGACCGCGGTGCCGTCGGTCGCGACGCTGGCGCGGACGCCGTCCCACTTGAGCTCGTAGACGAAGCCGTCGCGCAGATCGGAGACGCTCGACGGCGTCGCCAGCATCGGGGGGATGTGATCGGGAACGGTCACGCAGGTCCTGGGATCGCAGCCGCCACACGGTACTGCGTCCCACCCTGGCTACCCTCCCGACCCGACGACAGCGCCGACGCGGAGGACACCGCCGTGACACGCCTGCCAGGCAACCTGCTCCTGCGCTCGGCCGAGGACGCCGACGCCGACGCGCTCATCGGGCTCGTCGGGGACGTCTACGCCGAGTACGAGGGCTGTGTCCTCGACCTCGAGGGCGTCGACGCGAACCTCACCGCCCCGGCGACCGCCTTCGAGGACGCCGGCGGGCACCTCTGGGTCGTCGAGGACGGCGACGGGACGGTCGTCGGGTGCGTCGGCTGGACGCCGACCGACCGCGGGATCGAGCTCAAGCGGCTGTATGTCGGTGCGGGCGCACGCGGGCAGGGCGTCGGCACCTGGCTCGTCCGCCATGTGGAGGCCGTGGCCCGCGAGCGCGGCGGCGGCGAGGTCGACTGCTGGAGCGACACCCGCTTCGCCGACGCGCACCGGCTCTACGAGCGGCTCGGGTACGAGCGGCTGCCCGAGACCCGCGACCTGCACGACCCCTCGCACACGACCGAGTACCACTTCGTGCGCACCGTGCCGCCTCGCGTCGTCCCGGTCGATGCGAGCACGTCCAGCATCGGGTGACGGCGCGCTGCCGGGCCGGCGTCCTGGGGCCGCAGGCAACCGGGTGGGCCCCGGACCGCAGGTTCAGGGACTAGGCGGGCAGCCGGCGGACCAGGGCCTGCGGCAGGTTGCGGAGCACCGCACCGATCGCGCCCACCGGTGCCGGCGAGTAGACCGTCGTCGCGCCCCGATCCAGCCCGCGGACCACGTCGCGGGCGACCCCGAGCGGGGTGGTCGCGAGCGGGGCGGGCTCCATGCCCTCGGTCATCTTCGAGCGGACGAACCCGGGGCGGACCACCAGCACGTTCGCCCCGCTCCCCGCCAGCCGGTCCCCCAGCCCGTGCGCGAACGCGTCCAGCCCGGCCTTCGTCGACCCGTAGACGAAGTTCGCCCGGCGGGCACGCACCGCCGCGATCGTCGAGAGGACGACGAGCGTGCCGTGCCCCTGGGCCTCGAGCCGCGCGGCGACCGGCACGAGCGCCGACACCGCGCCCCGGTAGTTGACGTTGATCACGTCGAGGGCGGCCCGGGCATCACGCTCGTCGACGAGCTGGTCACCGAGCACCCCGAACGCGAGGATCACCACGTCGATGTCGCCGTGGGCGTCGAAGATCCGGTCGATGACGGCCTCGTGGTCGTCGGTCGCCGTCGCGTCGAACGCCACCGTGGTCACGGTCGCGCCGTCGACCTCGATGGGCTTCGCCGCCTCCGCCATCGCGGCCTCGTCACGGCCGGCCAGGATCACGTGCCGCGCGCCGCGGGCCCGCACGAGCAGCCGCGCCGTGGCCTGCCCGATGTCGGAGCCGCCGCCGAGCACCAGGACGGTGTCGAGCGTGCCGAGGGCATCCTTCATGCGTCGTGTCTCCCGGTGAGGTCGAGTCGGCGGTCGAGGTCGGAGGTCAGCCGCCGCTCCGGGTCGATCCGGTCACGGACCGTCCGCCACTCGTCGAGCCGCGGGTACATCGCTCCGACGAGCTCGCGGCGAAGACGGGCGTCCTTGGCGAGGTAGACACGGCCGCCCACGGCGACCACCTCCTCGTCGAAGCGGTCGAGCAGCGCCTTCAGCCGCGGGTCACCGACCGGCAGGTCGAGCGCCAGCGTCCACCCGGCGGTCGGGAACGACAGGTGCCCCGGGTCGGCGTCCCCGAACCGCTTGAGGACGGCCAGGAAGGAGGCGACCCGGGTGTCGGCGAGCTGGGTGACGATCGAGCGCAGCGTCTCCTCGGCCCCGAAGGGCACGACCATCTGGTACTGGAGGAACCCGCGCGAGCCGTACAGCCGGTTCCATCCCGACACGCCGTCCAGCGGGTGGAAGAACGCCGGGATGGACTGGATCTCGCCCTCGCGGTGCGACGGCGCCTTGCGGAACCACAGCTCGTTGAAGGCCCGCACGGTCAGCGGGTTCAGCAGCCCGTTCGGGACCCACGGCGGCGCGGCGGCGAGCGTTCCCGCCCGGTAGGCGTGCGGGGCGGACCGCTGCGTCACCGGCAGCTCGTCGACCTCGGCGTGGTGGCCGCGGGTCAACACCGACCGCCCGAGGTTCGCGCCACGCGCGACGCAGTCGATCCAGGCGACCGAGTAGCGGTAGTCGTGGTCCCGGGCCGTCATGCGGGCCAGCAGGTCGTCGAGGTCGGACGCGCGCTCGGTGTCGACGCGGATCCGGCTCGTCGGGATCGGCTTCAGCCGCATCGTGACCTCGGTGACGACCCCGGTCAGCCCCATCCCGCCGGCGGTGGCCCAGAACAGGTCGGGGTCGTGGTCGGGACCGACCTCGTGGGTCCCGGTCGGCGTCACGAGCGTGAGCTGCGACACCCCCCGCACGAACGTGCCGTCGACGTGGTGGTTCTTGCCGTGCACGTCTGCGGCCACCGCCCCGCCGACCGTCACGAACCGGGTTCCCGGCGTCACCCAGGGGAACCAGCCGCGCGGGACCGCCCAGCGCATCAGCGCGTCCAGGGAGACGCCGGCGTCCAGCCGGATCACACCCGTTGCCGGGTCGAAGTCGTGCACGCCCGCCAGCGCGGTCATGTCGACCACGGTCCCACCGGCGTTCTGGGCCGCATCGCCGTACGAGCGCCCGAGACCGCGTGCCACGACACCGCGCGGGCCGGCCGCGTCGACCGTCCGCGTCACGTCCGCGGGCCCGAGCGGCGCGACGAGGTCGGCGCCCGTCGGGGCGGTGCGCCCCCAGCCGGTGAGCTGTCGTCGCATGGATCCCGACTCCGCCGTGTACGCAGCGGACGCTACCCCACCGTGCCAGGACACATCCACGTCCGCGCCGTCGGTGTCCGCAGACGTGCGGGGCCTCACAGCAGGTACACGCCGCCGAGGAAGAGCGCGGCCCAGGCGACGCCGAGCACCTGCAGCGACCGGTCTCGGAAGGCCAGCTCCTCGGGCGCCTCGCCCTCTCCCTGCTCGAGCAGCAGGGCGTAGCGCAGGACGGCCAGCACGAGCGGGAGGATCGAGAGGGTCAGCGGCCACGCCGGGATCGCCTGACGGATCACCCAGGCGCAGTAGGCGAGGATCATGAGGGTCGCCGACGTGAACCCGACGTGGCGCAGGTAGGGGGCGGTGTAGGCGGCAAGGCTGGAGCGTGTGCCATGGCTGCTGCCGAGCGACTGGAGCTCGGCGAACCGCTTGCCGGTGGCCAGGAAGAGCGCCCCGAACGAGACGACGAGGAGGAACCAGTCGGAGAGTGGCGTGCCGGTGGCCGCCCCGCCGGCGACCGCCCGCAGGACGAACCCGACGGCGATCGCAGCGATGTCCAGGACCGGCTCGTGCTTCAGCCACAGCGTGTAGCTGAGGGTGAGTGCCAGGTAGCCGGCGGTTACGGCGGCGAGCCCGGGTCCGGAGGCTGCGAGCGCCACGGCGATCGCGAGCGACATGAGGCCCACACCCAGCGGGCGAGCGATGCCGACGGGGACGATCCCGGCCGCGACGGGACGATGACGCTTGACCGGATGTCGTCGGTCCGCCTCGACGTCCTGCGCGTCGTTGAGGAAGTAGGTGCCGCTCGCCGCGAGCGAGAGGGTGAGGAAGGCCACGACCGTCTGCATCACCACGTTGGCGCTCATGAGGGCGCCGGCCGCCGCCGGCGCCGCGAACACGAGCACGTTCTTGACCCACTGACGCGGCCGGGCGGTGCGCAGCAGCCCGGCGGCCACCGTGCTCTCGCGGCTCTCGCGGCTCTCCGGCTCTCCCCGCCCCACGCTGGGCGCATGCGCCAGTGGTCCGGGACGGAGCGCGATCGTCTGGGGCGCACCGTTGGCCCGGGCGCGATCGAGCGTCGCCATCCCGGTGAGCTGATCGGAGGAGAAGAACTCCGCCATGTCCAGGTCGTCCTTGCTCGGGGCCGTCGCAGGTCGGTCGGGCGTACGCCGTCGCGGGCAGCAGCCGTGTCGGGAGACGGTGCCCGTTCCGTAGGCACCGGGTGACGCTGTGTCCCGTCCGAACGAGGGGGTCGGGTCGGCCACGTGGCCGGACGGCTCGTGGCCGATGGGGGTGCCTCCCGGGAACTCGATCGTCGGCGACACCGGCGCCGTCCCTTGGGACGGGGCCCGTGGACCTCCCCGCACGCGCACGTCGTCAGGCTCGGCCCCACGTCGTCAGGCTCGGCACCCGACCGGAGGGGAAGCGCAGCGCCGTGATTCCGATGATCGTCCTGGCCGCCATGCTCGGCCTCGTGGCCGCGCTGGGCGCCGTACGGTCACGGGATCCCTTCCGTGGCGCGCTGCCGAACCTGGGGCGCCCCGTCCGGATGGGGACGGCGGTGCTGGCGCTCGTCGCCGTCGGCGCCGCCTTCGTGCCGAGGGCCCGGTCGTTCGTGGGGATCGGGCTCCCGCCGGCCTGCCAGGACAAGAAGCCCGCCGAGCATGCCGGCCGGCCGAGCACGGTGGAAGCGCTCAAGGCGGAGACGGGCCGGCCCGCGGCCGACACGACCCGGCCCGCTCCGGCGCTGCAGGCGAGCGACGTCCGTGCGGTCGCGCAGGTGACCGGCGAGGACTCGCTCAACCACACGAAACGGCGATGGGACATCTGGGGGACCGATCTCGGGCACATGTTCACCTACCGGGGCCGGTTGGGCCTCATCTTCGGCGACACGTTCGGGGCGCCCGACCGTTCCGGCTGGCGCAGCAACGTGCTCGCATGGGCCGACCATGCCTCGCCGACCGGGATCCGGTTCTCGTCGATGCGGACGGACCCGACCGGTGAGGCGGTCGAGTTCCTGGGATCGCTCAAGCAGACCGGGTGGGAGCAGACGGAGATCCCCACGAACGCCATCACGGTGGGCTCCAGGATCGTCGTCCACTACATGTCGGTCACGTGCTGGGGGCGCCCGGGTGCGTGGGCGGTCAGCGGCGCGGGGCTCGCCTACTCCGACGACGGCGGGGTCAGCTGGCATCGCCGGATGCAGGAAGGCTTCGGGCCGAAGAGCAACTTCGCCCAGGTGGCCTTCACCCACGAGGGCAGCTGGGTGTACGCCTTCGGGATCCCCGCCGGCCGGGCCGGCGACGGTCACCTCGCGCGTGTTCCGGCGGACCAGATCCTCGACCTTCGCGCCTGGCGGTACTGGGACGGCGATCACTGGGTCGACGACGAGGCGGCCGCCGCCCCCGTCATCCCCGCGCCCGTCGGCGAGCTGTCGGTGCGCTACGACCCCCGGCACCGCACCTGGCTCCTGCTGACCTTCGACGAGCGGCGAGGTGGCATCGTGCTGCGCACCGCACCAGCGCTGACCGGTCCCTGGTCCGACAGCCAGCTCGTCCTGTCCGCCGTGGACCAGCCGCAGCTGTACGCGCCGTTCGTCGTGCCGAGAGCCGCGGCTCCGGACGACGGCTACCTCTACTTCACGATGTCCCGGTTCGACCTCTACAACGTGCTGCTGATGCGTGCGCGACTCGAGCCGAACGGTGCGGGCGCGGCCGGGACGGCGGGCGCGGCCGGGACGGCGGGCGCGGCCGGGACGGCGGGGACAGCGGGGACAGTCGGCTCGAGCCCGGGCCCGGGCGGCCCGCCCCGCTCGGGATGACCGCCGCCCAGTGGCCGGCGGCACGGTGTTGCGCGGGCGTCGTCTCGGGCCGATCCTGTGCTGGTCGCCATCCACGAACGGACCAGCCATACTGACCCTGAGCGCGGATCCGCCGGGGCACGCGCGCCCGACCCGTGGCGCCCGGCTGATGGCGCGGCTCCGTCCCACCCCCCTGCCGCCGGCCGAGGCGCGCCAGCTCGAGCGGCTGCTCATTGCCGGACGGTGGTGGCTGCTCGCCGGCGGCGTCCTGCGCATCCTCCTGTTCGACCTGGGAGACCTCGCGGGAGAGGGCCTCACGGAGCTGGTCGTCCTCTACCTGGTCCTCGCGATCAGCAACGTCGGTCTCGGTCGCTGGCTCCGCCGCGAGGCACGCCGCTCACCGCAGCCTGCCGCGTCCACGGGCCGGCCGGCCGCAGCCTCGGTGTCCCCCGCAGACCGAGTCCGCCGTGACCGACCCGTCCCGTCGTCGTGTCGCGCTGCGGATGGGTCTGTTCGCGTGGACCCTCGACGCGACCGCCGTGGCGATGGTGGCGATGACGTACGCGACGGATCAGAACGTCGCTGAGCTGGCCGCTGCTCGTCCTGATCCCGGTCGAGGGCGCCATCCGGTTCCAGGTCATCGGCGGGATCGCGGGCTGGGCCGGCGCGGTCGTCGCCTACTGGCTCTCCCCCGCGGCCCTGGCGCCGGTCGACGCGTCGCCGGCGGAGCTGTTCGTGCTGCGGATGACGCTGGTCCTCGTGCTCTCGATCGTCCTCGGGCTCATGTCCCAGGATCAGGTGATGCACCGTGCGAGGACCCGTGCCGCGCTCGACGAGGCCGACCGTCTGGAGCGCTGGCGAAGCCGGCTCATCTCCACGCTCGCGCACGACCTGCGGGGACCGCTCGGCACCATCGGCGCATCGGCGAGGCTCCTGCGGCAGCGCGGCGAGGAGCTCCCGCCCGAACGGCACGGCCAGCTGCTCGCCGCGATGGAGCGGCAGGCGGTCCGGGTGGAGCACCTGGCCCGCGACCTGCTGGACCTGGCGCGCGCCGAGCACGGCACGCTCGTCGTCCGTCCGGAGCCCGTCCCGCTCGCCGACGCGGTCCGCCAGGCCGTGGCCCTGCTGCCCGAACCCGACCGGGTGACGGTGGCTGTGCCCGAGGCCTCGCGCGTGCAGGCTGACCCGGCTCGGCTCGAGCAGGTCCTCGTCAACCTCGTCGGGAACGCACTGCACCACGGCGCTCCCCCGGTGGTCGTGTCCACGATCGAGTCGTCCGGTCCGTCCACGGACCGGGTGACCATCGTCGTGTCCGACGCGGGGCCCGGCGTTCCCGACGCCCTGGTCGACCGACTGTTCGAGCCGTTCGCGGCCGGCGAGAGCGACGCGGCCGTCGGGCTCGGGCTGTGGATCGTCCGCGTGCTCGTGGAGGCGCACGGTGGCCGGGTCTCCTACGAGCCGGCGTCCGGCGGGGGCGCCTGCTTCGTCGTCGAGCTGCCGGCGGCGTAGCCGGCGCAGGTTCGGCGCAGCAGCCGCTCGAGGAGCAGCTTGTCGCCGAGTCGGTGCCGAAGCTCCTGCTCGAGGCCGCCGATGGGAACGAGGTTCTGCGGGGCGCGCGGATCACGGTGCGGCTCGGACGCGAAGCGCGGGAGCGTCGCCGCCGCCACGTCGGCGATCCGGACGGCGGCGTTCAGCGGCACGTCGTTCGGGAGCTCGAGCCGCACGACGCCGGCCCACGGGTGCACGGCCGGGCCGGGCAGCCGCAGGTACCACGAGAAGCGCGTGTAGCCGCTGCGCGTCCCGAACAGGGGGGTGCGCTGGCCGGGGGCGAGCGCGGCGACGTGCCGCCGGTGCGTGTCGGGGAGCAGGTGTCGCCGGTGGGTCTTGATGAAGCCGATCATGCCCCGCGCCACCCGACCTCCCGACAGCGGGCCGTCGACGACCACCATCTCGGCGTCGCCGGCGGCCAGGGCGATGGACCGCTCGAGCCCACGCATCCGCTCGGTCATCGCGAGGTTCAGCCGGTCGATGCGTGCGTCGGCCACCATGTAGGGCAGGTAGCGGACACCCGGGCCGCAGTCGAGGTGGACGGACTGCGCCCGGGAGAACAGCCCGCGGACGACCTGCAGGTCGCCGATGTCCGCCCGACCGGGCCGGCACCGCACGGCACCGGCCGCGAACGATCCGGCGACCCCGACCACCGCCTCGTCGCCGGCGGCCGGCACGAGCGTGATCCGCGCGTCGGCACGCTGGACCCCGTCGACGAAGACCACGTCCGCCGCCGGCCTCGTGTCGGCCGCCGGGTCCCGGGGCGTCCAGCGTCCCGCCGGTACCTCGACCCCGAGGTCGATCTCGGCCGGACCGAGGTCCTCGTCGGGCTCGTAGGAGGGCCCGTAGTCGGGCGGCCAGGAGTCGACGAGGATCCTCGCTGGTTCGAACAGCTCGTCCTCGGAAGGCGCCGGGGGCGGCGGGGGCGCCGGGGGCGGCGCGGCGGGTGGCGGGCTCATCGCCACGCTCCCGCGGCGGCGAACGGGTCGGTGAGGCCGTCGGTGTCGCCGCCAGTGCCCTCGGTGTCGCCGGCAGCGCCGTCGGTGTCGCCGGCAGCGCCGTCCCCGAGGTCGGCCGACGTCAGGTCCGCGGTCCCTGGACCGCCCACGACCCGGCGGACCTTCGAGCCCTCCGCGGTCTTGCTGACCTCGTAGCGGACCGGGATCCGCGCGGCCAGGTCGGGGACGTGGGTGATGACGCCGACCATCCGGTCGCGGGTGCGCGACAGGTCCTCGATCGAGGAGGCGACGGTCTCGAGTGCGTCCGGGTCGAGCGATCCGAACCCCTCGTCGAGGAACAGCGAGTCGAGCCGGGCGGCGCCCTGCTGGCTCACCGCGGCGACGTGGTCGGCCAGGGCCAGGGCGAGGGCCAGCGAGGCGAGGAACGTCTCGCCGCCCGACAGGGTGCGGGCGGGGCGGGTCTCGTCGGCGTTCGCATGATCGACGATGACGAAGTTGCCGTCGTCGTCGAGGCTGATCGCGTAGGCGCCGGCGGTCAGCTCGTCGAGGACGGCCGACGCCCCGACGACGAGCCGCACCGACAGCCGGTTCAGGAGCCACTGCTCGAAACGGTTCTTGCGCAGCACGTCGCCGAGCGCCTCCGCCACCTCGACCGTCGTACCGAGCTCGGCGCGCTCGCGCTCGTGGGCGCTGCGCTGGCGGCAGCGCTCCCGCAGGGTGTCGGCGTCGTGGCGGGCCCGTTCGAGGGCCTGCGCGAGCGCGGTCACCGCGTCGTCGGGACGCGCGTCGGCGGCGAGGTCGATCCCCGCCTCGGTCACCCGCGCGACCACCGCCGCGCCCTGGGCCACGCCGGCCTGGCGGGCCTCCTCGACCAGGCGGTCCGCGTCGGCCGCCGTCTCCCGTGCATCGGTGAGGCTGGTGGTCGCCCATCCCACGAGCTCGTCCCAGGCGCGCGCGAGGCTGTCGGTGCCGGGTCGCGGCGCCCCGTAGGTGGCGACGGTGTCGCGGACGTTCCTGGAACCGCCCCCAGGCGGCACGCTCCTCGCCGGCGAGACGCTCCGCGGCCTGCTGGGCCGTACCGGCGGCCTGCCGGGCCTCGGTGAACGCGCGCTCCCGGGCGGCCGACTCCTCGTCGGCGGCCTGCCGGCGGGTGGTCAGCGCCGCGAGCTGCTCGGCGTCGACGTCACCGTCGGCGTCGACCACGGGGTCGGGCAGCGCGGCGGCCGACGCCGCGAGGGCCTCCTCGACCTCCTTCGCGCGGCGTGCCGCCGTCTCGGCGGTGGCGCGGTCGGCGGCCGCCTGCTGGCCGGACTGCTGTGCCGCGCGGCGCGCCTCGGTGAGGGCGCGCTCAGCGTCGGTCACGGCCTCCTGGGCGCGGGTGAGGTCGCCGGCCGGTGTCGTCGTCGGGTCCTCGTCGAGGGTGCGACGGCACACGGGGCAGGTGTCGCCGGCGTGCAGGTCGGCGGCGAGCGCGGCGGCGAGGTCGGCGCGCTCGGCAGCGCGCAGGTGCTCCTGGGCGGCCTGGTGCCGCTCCTGCGCGGCGGCCAGCGCGGCGTCGGCCTCCCCGGCGGTGGTGGCGGTCTGCTCCGCTCGGGTCGCGGTCTCCGTCACCTGCCGGCGGGCGCGGGTCCGTTGCTCGACGAGGTCGGCGACGCGGTGCAGGACCGCCGGGGCGGGCAGCGCCCCGGCCGTGGCGCGGGCCTGCTCGAGGTGCTCGAAGGCGGTGTCGGCGGCGGCGCGGGCCTCGGCGGCCGTGGCCCGTGCGGCGCCGATCCGCTCGGACAGGTCGTCGATGCCGTCGGGCCGACCGACGGCCGCGAGGGCGTCGACCTGCTCGTGGACGCGCTGGGCGGCGGCGCGTGCCTCCTGCCAGTCGTCGCGGAGCTGCTGGAGCCGCGGCAGCTCGGCATCGACGGCCGTCTTCACCTCGGTGAGCGCGACGTGGCGGCGTTCGGCCCCCTCGACGGCCGCATCGGTGGCGTCGGCGAGGGATGCGAGCTGCTTGTCGAGGTAGGCCACCTGTGCCCGTGCCACGTCGGCGTGGGTGCGCGCGGCCCGGCCGATGTCGCGGTAGATCTCGAGGTCGAGCAGCCGGACGAGGAGGTCCTGCCGCTCGCCGCGTCCGCCGTGGAGGAGCTCCGCGAAGGCGCCCTGGGGCAGCACCACGGTCTTCGTGAACTCGTCGAAGTCGAGTCCGAGCAGGTGCTGGGCGGCGTCGCGCACGTCCCGCGAGCCGGACGCGAGGGTGCGGGTCGCACGCTCGCCGTCGGCGTCGACCTCGTCGAGCACCCGCTCGAGGGTGGCCTCGGTGGCCACCCGACCCGACGACGAGCGCTTCACGAGCCAGGCAGAGCGGTAGCGGCTTCCGCCGACGGCGAAGTCGAACCGGACCCGCGCCTCGCTCGAGGAGCGGTGGATCACGGGCTCCTTGAGGTTCACGTTGTCGTAGCGGGGCACGGCGCCGTAGAGCGCGAAGCACATCGCGTCGATGACGCTGGACTTGCCCGCACCGGTCGGCCCGGAGAGCACGAACAGGTCCACGTCGTCGAAGTCGATGACCTCGTCGCGGAAGGACGCGAAGTCGTGGAGCTCGAGGCGGATCGGTCGCATGCGGCTACTCCCCCGCTCCGTCGGTGTAGAGCTCGTCCTCCCCGGCTTCGGCGGCCTGCCGCTGCTCGTAGAGCTCACGGAAGAGGCCGACGAGCGCGCCCGGCTCGGCCTTCTCGCTCGGCACCGCCGTCAGGTACTGGGCGAGCAGCTCGGACGGGTCGGCGGCGACCTGCTCGACGCGCTCGAGATCGAGGTCGGTCTCGGGGTCGGGGTCCTCGGGGTTGGCGATCCGGACGTTGACGGCGGTCGGGACCGCCTGACGGATCTCGTCGGCGAGGCCGACGCGCGGACGCTCCTCGACGAACACGCGCAGGTGGTAGCCGTCCCCGAGGTCGGCGGCCTCCTTGGCGACCTGCTCGAGCGGTCCGCGCAGCGTCAGCAGACGGTGGCCCGCCGTGAGTGGTCGGTGGCGGACCCGCGCCGGACCGGTGTCGGCGACCTCGACGATGGTGACGCCCCGGTCGGAGTCGACCTCCCCGAAGTCGAGCGCCAGTGGCGAGCCGGCGTAGCGCACGGTGGGCCCGGCGGGCAGCTCGTGCGGCTGGTGCAGGTGCCCGAGCGCGACGTAGTGCGCGAGGTCCGGGAAGTGCTGCGGCGAGACGTGGTAGTCGAAGATGTGGGACAGCCGCTCGCCACCGCCGGTGATCGCCTTCCCCTTCGCGCCGACGACGGTGAGGTGGGCGAGCACGAGGTCGGCCACCTCGCCCGTGCCGAAGCCGGCACACAGCCGCTCGATGACCGTGCGCACCCGGTCCTGGTACTGGGTGGTGTGCTGGGCCGCGTCCCGATCCACGAGGTCGACCGCCTTCACGATCCCGCGCTGGGAGAGGAACGGCACGAGGGCGATCCGGGCGCCACCGGCCTTCGTGTCGATCTCGAGCACACCGCCGCGGTCGGGCGGCGCCAGCTGTGCGCCGACGTGGACGCCGGCGCGGGCGAACAGGGGCTGCAGCGCGGCCAGGCGCGAGGCGTTGTCGTGGTTGCCGGCGATGACCACGACCTCGGCGCCGCGGTCGGCGAACCCGAGCAGCGCCCGGAACACGAGCCGGTCCGCGCCCGCCGATGGGCGCGGCCGTGTCGAACTGGTCACCGCCGACGAGCACGAGGTCGACCTGCTCCTCCTCGACGACGTCGAGCAGCTCGGCGAGCACGGCCGCGTGCTCGGCCTCGCGCGACCGGCCGCGGATGGTGCGGCCGACGTGCCAGTCGGAGGTGTGGAGGATCTTCATGGACATCTCTGGCGGGGCCTCGGGTCAGAACGGCAGCGGATCGCCCTGGGCGTCGTAGTAGGTCTGCTCGCCGATCTCCTCGAACGGGTCGTCGGGCTGGCTGAAGGACGACGCCTTCACGTGCTCGGGCGGGGCGTGCTGGTCGGCCTCGGACGCGCGGGTCGCCCAGGCCGGGAACGGGAACTCGACGACGAGCGGTACGGGGATCTCGGGCTGGTTCACGAGCATCGTGCCGGGCTTGACGATGGTGGAGCGCTGGCGCTGTGCCTGGGGCAGCCACGCGTACTCGGAGCGCGTCGCCTCGGCCGTGTCGAGCCGGCCGACCACCCGGATCGCCGAGTTTCCGACGATGCGCCGTTCGACCTCGGACGCGGTCTGCTGCGCCCCGATGAGGATGATCCCCAGCGACCGGCCGCGCTCGGCGATGTCGAGCAGGATCTCCTTGATCGGTGACGTCCCCTCACGCGGGGCGTACTTGTTGAGCTCGTCGAGCACGACGAAGGTCAGCGGGTCCTTGCGCCCGGCGTCCTCCTTCTCCTTGAAGGCGGTTCGGAGCATGACGCCCACGACGAAGCGCTGGGCGCGCTCGTTGAGCTGGTGGATGTCCACGACCGTGACCTGGGCGTCCTGCGCGATCCGGTACCGGTCGGCGTTGCCGACGTTGCCGCGGATGACGGACTTCAGGTGCGGCGTCGCCGACGCGAGCCGCCGGATGAACGCCTGGGCGGTCCCCATGCCGATCTGCTTGCCCCGCCAGCTGTCGTCCTCCTCGTTCATGACGAGGTCCTCGATCGCGTCGACGAGGTCGTGGAACGTCGTGATGCGCCGGCCGTGGAGCTTGATCGACCCGTCCGAGAAGGTCGTCGTGTCGGCGTCCTTCTTGAGTCGGGCGGTGACGTTCGCGACCGTCGTCGTGTACTGCTGGCGCTCGTCGGCCGCGTCGGCGAACAGGAAGGGCAGCAGCTCACGGTCGCAGAACTCGGCGAGGGTCCACACGAACGGCCGCAGGTAGCCGTCGGTGCGCGAGCCGACGAAGGGCGCGGTCGTGCGCTCGTTCTTGGGTGGCGCCCAGAAGCTGACCGACCGGAACGCGGTCGCGGGCAGGCCGAGCGCCTCGTAGCGCTCACGCTGGTCGGGGGTCAGCTGCTGGTTGTCGTAGTCGAGCCAGAGCAGGTCCTCGCCCTTCACGTTGAAGATCAGCGCCTTCGTGTTGCGCTCGGCGCCGGCGAGCACCTTCGACGTGAAGATCGAGTGGAGCAGGAACAGGGCGTAGCTCGTCTTCGTGGCGACGCCCGAGACGCCGGAGATGTTGATGTGGGCGCCGCGGGTGCCGTCGAGGAACTCGAAGTTCAGATGGATCGGCTCGTCGTCGCGGGACAGCCCGGCCGGCAGCCGCTTGTCCATCCCGTCGAAGAACAGCGCGACGTTGCGATCGTCACCGGTCGCCTTCACGACCGGGGCCCCGGGGCGGGGCGGGACGAAGATCTCCGGCTCGAACCGCGTGGCGAGGATCTGGGCCGACTCGGACACCTGTGCCGGCAGCAGCCCGTCGCCGACGAGGAACACGTCGTTGTCGAAGCGCGCCCCGTCGTGGCGGGCCCGGATCTGCGAGACGACCCCGTAGATGCGCACCTGATCGCCGTTCGGCAGCGGACGGGCGACCGCGACCACGTCGTCGAGCTGGAGGTAGCCGTCGGGCCCGATCCCCACCCAGAACTCCAGCGGGGTGGAATCGTCGGTCCCGATGACCCGGCCGATCGGTGCCGGAAGGTCCTGCTCGCTCGTCACCTGGGATCACCTCTCTCTGACGCGGGGATCCACGGTAGATCGGGGGTGTGACAGGGCACCGGGACGCCGGTCGCCTCGGTGGCCGCTCCCACGCCGTCGTGGCCGCCGCCGGCCGTGGCCGCCGCGGTCCTCGGCCGCACGGTACGCCCTGACCACCGCGTCGCCCAGCAGGCCCCCCGGCACCGCCGGCCACCTCGGCACGCCGGCCACCTCAGCACGCCGGCCACCTCGGCACGCCGGCCACCTCGGCGCGCCGGCCGCGTCCCGAGCACGACCTGGGTAGAAATCCTCCGACCCCCTCGGAGGATTTCTACCCAGAACGTCTGCCGCGGGCACTTGGGTAGAAATCGTCCGGACCCCTCGGAGGATTTCTACCCAGAACGTCCGAGGGTGCGGGGGGTGGGCGGGGGGGCGCGGGGGCGCGGGGCAGGGCGCGGGGGCGGGGGGCGAGGGGGGCGGGGGCGACCCCGGGGCGTCTCGCACCTCAGGGAAACTCGGATACCCGCCGGTATGCGAACGGGCGCGCCACGGGCTAAGGTGCGCCACCAGCGAGACGCGGGAGCAGCGGGTGGAGGCACCTTCAGCCAGCGCCGGCGCCGGTGAGGACCGTGCCGCGACGGGGCGCCTGTCGCGGTGGACGATCGCCGGCTACGGCGTCGGCTCCATCGGGACCGGCATCTTCTCCGTGGTCCCGGGCCTGCTGCTGCTCACCTTCATGGTGAACGAGCTCGCGATCCCGGCGGCGCTGGCCGGCATCGTCATCCTGGTCCCCCGGACCTGGGACGTGGTCACCGATCCCTTCGCCGGCGCGCTGTCCGACCGCACCCGCACCCGGATGGGTGCCCGCCGGCCATGGCTGCTCGCCGGCGCGTTCCTGCTGCCGCTGGCGTTCATCCTGCTGTTCCAGGTCCCGAGCCTGACCGGCCGCGGCGCCGCCTGGTACGTGCTCGGCATCTACATCTTCGGCACGACCTCGTACACGATCTTCCAGGTGCCCTACGTGGCGATGCCGGCGGAGATGACCGAGGACTACGACGAGCGCACCACGATCATGGCGTGGCGCATCGCCTTCCTCACCATCGGGATCCTCGTCGCCGGGGCGGCCGCCCCCGCGGTCGTCGACGCCGGCGGCAGCGGGCGCGGCGGCTACGGGCTCATGGGGTTCGTCATCGGCGGGGCGCTGTTCGTCACCCTCATCGTGACGTTCTTCGGCACCCGCAGGGTGCGCATCCTCGAGCCCACCAAGGCCGCCGTCGGCTTCCGCGAGCAGCTGCGCGCCGCCGGCGACAACAAGCCGTTCTTCTGGCTGCTCGGCGCGTTCATCATCCAGTCGCTGGGCGTGAGCGGGATGCTCGCCGGCGTCGAGTTCTTCTCCGAGTACACGCTGCACGACAAGGGGCAGACGACCGTCCTGTTCGTCCTGCTCGTGGGTCCGGCGCTGATCACGATGCCGCTGTGGGCCTGGGTCGGGCACCGGTTCGGCAAGCGCGCCGGCTACACGGCCTGCGTGACCATCTTCGCGCTCGGCGGCCTCGCGCTGACGACCTCCTCCCCCGACCGCATCTGGGTCACCTACCTGATCGTCTTCCTCATGGGTACCGGCTACGCCGGCACGCAGATGTTCCCCTACGCGATGCTGCCCGACGCGATCACCGCCGACACGGTCCGCACCGGCCTGCGCCGCGCCGGCGCGTTCACCGGCGTGTGGACCGCCGGCGAGAAGGCCGGCTTCGCCGTCGGGCCGGTGATCTTCGCCTGGGTGCTGGCCGTCACCGGCTTCATCTCGACCGAGTCCGGCCAGGTCGCCACCCAGCCCTCGAGCGCGCTGACCGGCATCGTCGTCGGGTTCGCCGTGATCCCGGCCGCTCTGATGCTGCTGAGCCTGTTCCTGCTGCGCCGCTACGACCTCGACGACGAGACGCTGCGCGCCCTGTCGGCCACGGCGGCCGCGGCCGGCACGTCCGCCCCCGCCACGACCGACGACTGACCGTTCCACGCCACGAAGGATCCGACGTGAAGCTCCCCCAGCACGGCATGGCACGCGACGAGGTGCTGAAGGCCCTCGGCGCGATGAAGCACGACGACCTCGACACCCGCGGCGGGCGTACCTGGGCCTACGTGTACGACACGGGGCGCGCCGAGGTCGACGAGGTGGCCGCCGAGGCCTACGTCACGTACCTGCACGAGAACGCGCTCGACCCGACGGTCTTCCCGAGCCTGCTCGAGCTCGAGACCGACGTGGTCGGCATCGCCGCGAACCACCTCCACGGCGACGAGGAGGTCGTCGGCAACTTCACCTCCGGCGGCACCGAGTCCTGCATGCTGGCCGTCAAGACCGCCCGCGACCACGCCCGGGCCACCCGCGGGGTCACCCACCCGGAGATCGTGCTGCCCGAGACCGTCCACGCCGCCTTCTCGAAGGGGGCCCATTACTTCGGCGTCGAGCAGGTCCGCGTCGGTGTCGACCCGGCCACCTTCAAGGCCGACCCGCAGGCGATCGCCGACGCCATCACCGACAACACGGTGCTGGTCGTCGTCTCGGCGGTCTCCTACGCCCATGGGGTCGTGGACCCCGTCCCGGAGATCGCCGCGATCTGCAAGGAGCGGGGCGTCCTGCTCCACGTCGACGCCTGTGTCGGCGGCTGGCTCCTGCCGTTCTACGAGCGGCTCGGCGCCGAGGTCACCCCCTTCGACTTCCGTGTCGACGGGGTCACCTCGATCTCCATGGACCTCCACAAGTACGCGTACACGCCCAAGGGCGCGTCGTGCATCCTCTACCGGGACCGTGACCTGCGACGCCACCAGCTCTACGCCTGCGCGTCGTGGACCGGCTACACGGTGATCAACCCGACGATCCAGTCGACGAAGTCCGGCGGGCCGGTCGCCGGCGCCTGGGCGACCCTGCAGTTCCTCGGCGACGACGGCTACCTCGACATCGCCCGCCGCACGAAGGAGGCGACCGAGCGCATCCTCGCCGGCATCCGCGCGCTGCCCGGCGTCCGCGTCCTCGGCGAGCCCGACCTGAGCCTCATCGCCTTCACCTCCGACGAGTTCAACATCTTCCACGTCGTCGACCTGATGAAGGAGCGCGGCTGGTACATCCAGCCACAGCTGGCCTACGGCTCCTCGCCGGCGAACATCCACCTGACCGTGACGGCCACCTCGCTCGAACGCGTCGACGAGCTGCTCGCCGACCTCGCCGAGTGCATCGAGACGGCCCGCGCGATCCCCCGCGACGAGGACGCGGAGGCGCTGCTGGCCGCCGTCGGCGACCTCGACCCGTCGCAGTTCACGCCCGAGATGTACGGGAACATGCTCGAGATGGCCGGGCTCGGCGGCGGGGCGCAGCTGCCCGACCACATGGCGGACATCAACGGGATCCTGAACGCCCTGCCGGCCGAGCTGCGCGAGAAGCTGCTGGTCGAGTTCCTCAACGACCTCTACCGGCAGGGCGACTGACCGGGGGCCGTCAGGACTCCTCGTCCTGCCGGGGCGGGCGGATCCGGAACGGGCGCTTGCGGCCCACGCCGTGGATGTTCAGCGGCGGCAGCCGGCTCAGCTCCCAGCCGTCGTGGATCCGTCCGATGGACTCCTTGTCGGCGACGAGGCTGCCGGGCCGGGCGAGGTCGGTCAGCCGCGCCGCCATGTTCACCGCCGGACCGAAGTAGTCGCCGTCACGGACGACGACCTCGCCGCTGCCGACGCCGGCCCGCCGCGCCACGTCGTCGAGCCCCCGGTCCTCCGCGGTCACCACCTCGAGCAGGCAGCGCACGAGCGCGTCGGCGTCGGACGCGAGCAGCATCGCCGCGTCCCCGATGTACTTGACGACCATCACGTCGGTGTCGTGAGTCACCGCGGAGACGAGCGCCTCGAAGGCCTCGAGCACCTCGCTGAGCCCCTGCGGGTCGACGCTGGCCGACAGGCGCGTGTAGCCGACGAGGTCCACGAACCCGATGCTGACGTTGACCGCGTCGCCCTTGGCGCGGCTCGCCTGGGCGACCGCTTCGGTGTCGAGGAGCCCGAGCAGGATGTCGTAGTAGTCGTGGGTCATCAGCTCGGACACCGTCGGCACGAGCTGGCCGGCGGTTGCCGACAGCTGCTGTCCGAGGCTCTCCGTGTCGGTGCCATCCTCGACCAGGGGCCGCAGCACCTCCTGGCGGACGGTCGCGAGGTCGTTCACGACGATGCTCGTGACCGCCCGCGCCCGCTGCCGGGCCGAGCGCACCAGGATGTCCATCGGGTAGTGCTGACGGAGCAGTGCCAGGCCCTTCGCGTAGTCCACGTCCCGGTCGCGGTAGCCGTCGGGGTGCAGGCGCTCCATCACGTCGAAGAGCCGCCGCAGCTCGTCCCGGTCGACAGCAGCCCGATCGGCGACCTCGTCGAGCGTGAGGTGGCGTGGCTCGGCGATGGCCTCGCGCACCATGGCGAGCAGCCGGGACTCGGCGCTGGCAGGCGACCCGCCGTCCGTGGTCAGCCGCGCCGTGTCCTGCTGCTCCGCCCCGGCACGGCCGTCCGCGCCCTCGGCATCGTCGTCCGCGTCGGACGTCATCGGCACTCCTTCGGCTGCCCACAGGCAAGCAGAAACACGACGACCCGGCGACCCGCGCCGGGCAGGTCGCCGGGTCGATCGGCCACGTGTCAGTAGCCGAGTGCCTCGGCCAGCAGCCGGCGGTGGTGCTCGGAGTCGCCGAGCATCAGCTGGCTCGACTTCGCCCGTTTGAAGTAGAGGTGCGCGTCGTGCTCCCAGGTGAACCCGATCCCGCCGTGGATCTGGATCGTGTCGGCCGCGGCCCCGTAGAGCACGTCGGCGCAGTAGGAGGCGGCCAGGTGTGCGGCGATCGTCGGCTCGCGCTCGTCGGCGTCCTCCGCCTCGCCGGCGAGCACCCGCGCCGCGTAGTAGGCAGCGGACCGGGCGGCCTCGCTCTGCACGAGCATGTCGGCCAGGCGGTGCTTGACCGCCTGGAACGAGCCGATCGGCCGCCCGAACTGCATCCGGGTCTTCGCGTACTGGGTCGAGGTGCGCAGGCACCACTGCGCCGCGCCGACCTGCTCGCAGGCCAGCGCGACCGCGCCGGTCTCGAGCACCGTGGCGAGGATCGGCCAGCCGGCCCCCTCCTCGCCGAGCAGGTTCGCGGCGGGCACCCGCACGTCGGCGAACTCGACGTCGGCCTGGTGGCGGGTGAGGTCGAGCACGTCGAGGCTCTCGGCCGACACCCCGGCCACGTCCGTGGGGACGAGGAAGAGGGTGACGCCGTCGGCGCCGCCGGTCCGCGCCGCCACGACGAGCAGGTCGGCGACGTTGCCGGCCGGCACGAACCGCTTCGTGCCGTTGAGCACCCACCCGTCGCCGTCGCGCCGCGCCTCGCAGGCGATGCCCTCGGGACCGAGCACGTCGGACTCCTCGAGCAGGGCGAGGCTGCCGATCGTCTCACCCGAGGCGATCGGTGGCAGATGGGTCTGCTTCTGCTCCTCGCTGCCGGCACGCAGGATCGCGTCGGCGGCGAGCACGGCGGAGGCCAGGAACGGTGAGGGGAACAGGGCCCGGCCCATCTCCTCGAGCAGGACGCTGACCTCGGTGAAGCCGTAGCCGGCGCCCCCGTACTCCTCGGGGATCGCCATCGCCTGCCAGCCCATCTGGGCGACCTCGCTCCACAGCGCAGGGTCGTACCCGTCCTCGCTGGTCATGACCTCGCGGACCTTGTCCGTCGGCGAGCGCTCCTCCAGGAAGCGACGCGCCGTCTTCGCGAGGACCTCCTGCTCCTCGGTGAGGGTGAACTCCATGGTGGTCTCCTTCGCCCGTCAGCTGCGCGGCACGTCGCGCCAGGGGACGTCCTTGTCGGTGCGCGGTTCGCCGGCCAGCCCGAGCACCCGTTCACCGAGGATGTTGCGCATGATCTCGGAGGTCCCGCCCTCGATGGAGTTCGCCCGGGCCCGCAGGAACTGCTTCTGCGGGGTGCCGGTGCCGCTTCCCGACATCGTCGGCCGCGACATCGGGTACCCGCCGGGATACAGCATCCCCTCGGAGCCCAGCAGCTCCATCGCGAAGGACGAGATGGCCTTGTTCAGGTCGGCCCACTGCAGCTTCGCGGTGGAGCCCTCCGGCCCGGGGGTGCCGCGGCGGCGCAGGTCGTTCGCCCGCCAGGTGGTCAGCCGCATCGCCTCGGCCTCGACCCAGAGCTTCATGAGCTCGTCACGCTTGACCGGGTCGTCGTGGCCGCGGTCATTCCAGACCTTCACCGCCTGGCCGATCGCGCCGGACTCCCGGGGGACGACGTTCCCGCCGATCGCGACCCGCTCGTTCATGAGCGTGGTCATGGCGACGGACCAGCCGGCGCCCACGTCCCCGAGCCGGTTGTCGTCGGGGATGCGCACGTCGGTGAAGTAGACCTCGTTGAACTCGGCCTCACCGGTGATCTGGTAGAGCGGCCGGACCTCGACGCCGTCGGCCTCCATGTCGGCGATGAAGTAGGTCAGGCCGCGGTGCTTGACCTGCTCGGGGTCGTGACGTGCGACGAGCAGCCCCCACCGGGAGATGTGCGCCAGCGTGGTCCACACCTTCTGGCCGTTGACGATCCACTCGTCGCCGTCCTGGAGGGCGGTCGTGGCGAGGCCGGCGAGGTCGGACCCGGCACCGGGCTCGGAGAAGAGCTGGCACCAGACCTCCTCGAGCGTGAACAGCGGGCGCAGATAGCGGTCCTTCTGGGCGTCGGTGCCGTGCTCGATGATCGTGGCGGCACCCATGCCGATGCCGATGACGTTCACCCGCCGGTTGCGGAACGAGGCACCGGCATCGGTCAGTCGTTCGTTGACGAGCTTCTGGTGACGCGGGCTCACCCCGAGTCCCCCGTGCCCCTCGGGGAAGTGCACCCAGGCGAGGCCGTGGTCGAACTGGGCGCCCCAGAACTCCTGCTCGTCGGTGGTGGTCGGGTCGTGGTCGGCCAGCAGCGCATCGATCTGGTCGATGACGCGCTGCTCGTCGGCCGACGTGACGGTGGTCGATGTCTCGCTCACGGCCGCTCCCCTGACGACGTCGCTTGCCGTTGCGCGACACCGTAGCAGCCGTCGTGGGACATGCTGCCCGTCTGTCCCGCGGGCGGCCGGGGCCCCGACAGGCCCCCGACGGGTCAGCCGGTCGCCGCCTCGCCGGAGCCGGAACCCGAGCCGGAGCCGGAGCCAGGGCCAGAGCCGGAGCCGGAGCCCTTGGTGACGCGCGCGGCGCTCGGGTGCTGCGAGGCGGACAGCGCGTGCCCGTCCCACCACAGCGTCGCGATCGGGCGCATGGTCGGCGGGGGGTGGGCCTCCACGAGCGCACGGACGTCACCGTCGCGCTCGGGCGGCAGGCACAGCCGCCGGCGAACGAGCGCCACGACCTCGTCACGCGGCTCGTCCGCGAGGATGAACCGCTGCTCCCAGCGCTCCACGTTCGGTCGCATGCCGAGGCTGCGCACGACCGCCAGCAGGTCGTCGAGCACCGGCCCCTCGGGCCGCGCCACGTCGTGCTCCTGCTCCCAGTAGGGGTTCATCCACGACAGCGGGTGACGCACCGGGATCTCGACGACCACGCGGCGACGGGCATGCCCGGTCAGCGCCCGCAGGAAGCCGTCGAGGTCGGGCACGTTGTAGAGGACGTGGTGGCTGATCGCCACGTCGGCCGTCGGCACCGTGTCCGCCACGTCGGGCCAGCGTCCGGCGTGCTCCTCGTGTCGGACGCCGAGCTCGGTGCCGGCGTCGGCGAAGAGCTCCAGCATGGCGGGGTTCTCGTCGACACCGATCAGGTGCCCGGCCGGCGGCACCAGCGGCAGGCTGCCCGCACCGGCTCCGCAGCCGACGTCGAGGACGGAGCCGCCCTCGGCGAGCACCTCGGTGGCGTGCCGCCGCGAGGGCGTGTCGAGCTCACGGGCGCGCTCCGCCCGACGGCGGAAGCGCTCGACCGAGAAGCCGTGCGGCGACCGCGGCGCCATCTCGAGGATGTCCTCGGGGATCGCCCACGCGCCCAGCTGCTCGGCCCAGTGGTCGGCCGCGGTGCTCACCAGACTCCTCCTCGTCCCGGACGCCCCTCGTCCCGGGAAAGCCTTCTGCGGTCGTCCTACCGTAGCCCTGCCCGGCGACACGATCCGCCGCCGCGACCGGTCGAATCGCGGGGTGCGCCAACCGCCGCGCCCGACGGCGCCCCAAGCTCAGCTCGTCCAGACGAGCAGCGGCACCTGCTGCTCGTCAGGGAGAAACGACCCGTGGTGGCCGGTCAGGGTGGCCTGGATCGAGTCGACGCTCGTCTGCACGATGGCGAGCTCGCTGGCGGCAGCGACCACCACGTCCCCGATGCGGTGACGCACGTGGTCGGCGACCCTCGGACCGAACCAGCCCGCCTCGCACGCCTCCGCGCGGGTGGCCACCCAGGCGTCGTCGCCGAGCGCGGCACGCCAGCGCGCGGCGACCGCCTCCGCCTGGCCGGCAGCGGTGTACAGGTGACGCGCACGGGCCTCGCCGCCGACCAGGGCGACGCCCTCGCGCAGGTCGGGCCGGTCGTCGAGGTCGAGCCGGGCCTCGTCGGCCACGTCGATCATCCCGTGGTCGCCGGTCACGAGCAGCAGCGCGCCCGGCGGCAGGCGGTCGGCCAGGTGGCTCGCCATCCGGTCGACGTGCCCGAGCTGGAGCCGCCAGGCGTCGGAGTCCACGCCCCGGGCGTGTCCCGTGCCGTCGAGCTGCCCGTGATAGACGTAGGTCAGGCCCCGGCCGCCCTCGCGGACGTGCGTCGCGGCGAGGGCGGCCGCGTCCCCCATCGACTGGCACCGCAGGGTGTCCGCGCCGCGGAAGACGGCCCGGTCGAGCCCGGTCGACTCGAAGCTCGGTACGACCTCGGCGGCGCTCAGCCCGGCGTCACGCAGCCGCGCGAAGACGGTCGTGGCCGGCTGGAACCGCTCGGGCGGAACCGTGCGGCGCAGGTCGTGGTTGGGCTGCTCGCCGTAGGTGGACCAGCCGAGCAGGTTGACGAGCCGGTCGTCCTCCCGCACGACGTAGCCGACGAGGCCGTGCTCCCCGGGTGGCAGACCGGTGCCGATCGACGCGAGGCTCGCCGCGGTCGTCGCCGGGAAGCCCGCGGTCAGGATGCGTTCGTCCTCGAACAGCCGGGCCAGGAACGGGGCGGCGTCGGCGTTGCCGCGAAGCGCGGCCGCTCCGAGCCCGTCGATCAGCAGCAGGCACACGTGGTCCTGCTCGCCGAGCCCCAGGACATCGGTGAAGCCGTCGACGCCGAGGGCGGCCGCGATCGAGCCGGCGAGATCGCTCAGCGACGCTTCCCCGTAGCGGGGCAGGGGCGGGGGCGCGGATCCGGGCATCACGCCCGGAACCGTAGCGTCGGCTCAGCCGTCGGGGGGCGTCTCCTCTAACGTGCGCACGGCCGGGACCGAGCGTGTCGAGGAGGGCGACGTGCGCGACAGCTACGAGCGGATCATCGCCGCCGACGCACCGTCGGGGCTCTACGAGTCGAACTACCTGAAGGGGAACGCGCCGGACGGGTCCGGGGCCTTCTGGCTGAAGCACAACGTGCTGACGCCGGCGGCGGGGGCGGTCCTCCCGCCGGTGGCCGAGTACTGGTGCGTCCTGTGGCGCGACGCCGACGGCTGGGTGCCGCGCGTGTGGAAGCGCACGGTTCCGCTCGGGGACGTGTCGCTGTCCAGCCACGACGTTCTCGATCCGTCACGACGACATCGTCCTCGAGCCCGGACGGGCCGCCGGTGCGCTGGCCGCGACGGAGGAACCGGACGTCTCCTGGGACCTGTCGATCCGTGACGAGCTGCCCCCGTGGCGCCACTTCGCGTCGAGCTGGATGTACGAGGCCGGCTTCCCCAAGAAGAAGGTCGTGACCGGCTCGCCGCGGGCGGTCTTCGACGGGTCGTTCCGGATCGGGGACGACACGGTCGAGGTCGACGGCTGGGTCGGCCACCGCAACCACAACTGGGGCAGCGAGCACGCGCTGCGCTACGCCTACGGCGGCTGCAACCTGTGGGACGACGGCTCGGACCTGACCGTCGAGGGGTTCACGGCGCAGGTGCGCCTGCCCGCCGGCCTCACCTCGCCGTGGACGACCCTGCTCGGCGGGCTGGATCACGGCACTCCCTACGGCTACGGCACGCTGCTCGGCGCCGTGCGGTCGGCTGGCCGCGTCGACTGGCCGGTCTGGGTCGCGTCCGCGCCGACGCGGGGGCCCAGAGTCCAGCTGCGGATGGAGCTCGACCCGGTGCACACGGCGGGGCTGCGCTACCTGCACCCCGACGGGACGGTCAGCTACTGCTACAACGCGAAGGACGCCGACGTGGTCCTGCGTCGCGGCGGCCAGCGGCTGCGCTCACGCCTCGGCGAGCTCGAGTTCCTGTTTCCCGACCCGGTCCCGGGGATCCCGCTCCACGGCGAGTCGTCCGCCGAGGAGATGCTGGCGTCGTTGGGCTGACGCTGTCAGCATCGAGGCCCCGGCACGCCCGGTGCCGAGCCCGGTGCGGCCCCGAGGAGGTAGGCCGATGTGCATGGACCCGGATGCCCTGGTGCGGGTTGCGCCCCGCCCCGCCACCGCGGCCGAACCGCCCGAGCCGATCCCGCTCGAGCCCGTCGACGGGGTGACGATCACGACGCTGGTCGACAACGTCAGCGACCTGCTGCTCGCAGACCAGGGGCCGGCCGTCCGCACGTCGCTGGTCGGTGGCACCCTCCCGACGCGCTCGCCGACGCCGGCTTCGACCTCGTCGAGCGCCCCGAGGCCTCGCTGCTGCTCGACGGGGCGGTGCTCGTCACCGGGGAGGTGGACCGCACCACCACCTTCGAGCAGGGCTTCGCCGTCCACGAGGCACGCCGCGACGCCACCTGGACCGCGGACCCGCTCATCCTCGACGACCAGGCACTCGTGGTGAACGTCGCCGGCAAGGGCCTGGTCGTGATGACCGGCTGCGGGCACGCCGGCGTGGTCAACATCCTGCACCACGCCCGACGGCTCTCCGGCGAGGACCGCATCCACGCGGTCCTCGGCGGGTTCCACCTGTCCGGCGTGCTGTTCGAGCCGATCATCCCGCCGACCGTCGACGCGCTCGTCGACCTCGCACCGGAGGTGGTGGTGCCTGCGCACTGCACGGGCTGGAAGGCGACGCACGCGATCGCCGCCGCGCTGCCGGAGGCGTTCATCCAGAACAGCGTCGGGACGCGGTACCTGCTGACGGCCTGACCGCCCCGCAGCAGGGGACGCGGGCACCGGCGGCGAAGTCACCGGGCGATGCCACCCCCCCGGACCCGGACGACGCCCATGCCCCGCCCCCTGGCCGCCGCGCTGCTCGCCGTCCTCGCCCTGGCAGCCCTCGCACCGGGCAGCAGCGCGGACGCCGTCACCACACCTTCGACGCCGCAGCGCGGCGGGGTGTGGCTCGCCGGCGACCTCCACGTCCACACGACCTACTCGCACGACAGCTACGGCGGGCCGGGCGACGACAACACCGGACCCGACGAGGCGTACACGGCGGGCCACACCGTCGAGGGCCAGTTCGCGATCGCCGCGTCCCGGGGTCTGGACTTCCTCGCGATCACCGACCACAACGACGTGCGCTCGCAGTCTGACCCGGGCTTCGCGAGCCACGGGGTCATCGGACTCCCCGCGTACGAGGCGTCGCTCGACGGCCACGCGCAGATGCTCGGCGCCGAGCGGGTGTACGCCGAGCAGCACGAGCGCGCCGGTCAGGTGCGCTCGCTCGCGCAGCGGCTGCGCGCCGACGGCGGCGTGTTCCAGATCAACCATCCCGCCGACGGCGTGGTCGACGCGACCGATCCCGACCGGCTCGACTGGGGCTACGGGCACGACGTTGTCCCCGACACCGTCGAGGTCTGGAACATCACCCGCCGGTACCAGCCGCCGGCACCGTCGGCGTCCAACAACGACGCGGCGATCCGCTTCTGGGAGGGCTTCCTCGACGCCGGCGAGCACGTGACCGCGACCGGCGGGTCGGACAACCACTGGGTATCGACCACCGCCGTGCAGGGCGTCGGGCAGCCGACCACCTGGGTGTACGCACGGGACCGCTCGCCCGCCGCCATCCTCGAGGGGCTGCGGGCCGGCCGGACCTTCATCGCCCACGAGCCGCCGGCGATGGGCGGGCCGCGGCTGGTGATCGAGGCGGACGCGGACGCCGACGGGACCTTCGAGTCGATGATGGGCGACACCGTGCCGGCCGGCACGATGCTGCGGGTCCGCGTCACCGGGGCACCGGGATCGTTCGTCCGGGTGATCGGCACGGGCCATCGCGCCATGACCGACCCCGTCCCGGTCGCCGGCGCCGAGTTCGTCCACACGTTCACCGTGCCCGACGACGTGACCTGGGTCCGCGCCGAGGTCGTCGAGCCCGACGGGACCGACGTGCGGCAGGCGGCCTGCGACCCGGTCGTCGGCGAGCGGACGACCTACTGCCACAACGCGCTCGGGGTGCTCGCGATGACCTCGGCGCTCTACCTCGACGCCCCGCCGGCGTCGACGGGATGAGGCGGTCAGCGCTCGGTGGCCGAGGAGCCGCCGCTCGTCTCGCCGTGGCCGCTGGTCGCCCCACCGGCGTAGGTGAGCCGCGAGGCGCCGGACACGTCGTAGGTCAGGTCGCCGGTCACGGTCACGTCGGCCCGAGAGGCACCCGAGACGTCGAGGTCGGCGTCGGTCGCGGTGAGCTCCTCGCCGCTCAGCCGGCTCGCACCCGAGACCGTTCCGTGGAGCTGGTCGGCGGTGCCGCTGAGCGTGACACGGGACGCGCCGGACACGTCGAGCGCCAGGTCCTTCACGGCCACCGGCCCGTCCAGGCGGCTGGCACCCTCGACGACGAGCTGGACCTGCTTCGACGCCAACGGGCCGGTCACCTCGATGCGGGCGGCGCCGCTCGCCTCGAGCCGCTCGACGGCCGGGCCGGTCACGTCCGCCTCGATCGTCATGCTCCCGAGCGTGCTCACGCCGTCGACCGAGAGGACCAGCGCGTCGCCGCGGATCTCGGCGACCACGTCGTCGATGACGTTCTGGTCGACGTGGAGGGTGACCCCGGCATCCCCGCCGGGCGTGTAGCGCACGTGGAAGGTGTGGCTCGCCTCGATCGAACGGAATCCGCCGACCGACACGTCGCGGTCGACGACGGTCCCCGAGGCGCGGACGAGGTCGTTGGCGCAGCCGGCCAGCAGCAGCGCACCGCCGAGGAGGATCACCGCGAGCAGCCCGAGGGGTGTGCGGGCGTGGGAGTGGATGGGCAGCGACATGGGTGTCTCCGACGAGGTCTGCTGTCGACGCTACGGGCGGCGGGTGCGGTCGGGGCCTGCCGGACGGCCTCTGATGCGCGGCCGAGGGTCACGGGGCCTGCGGCGTGGTTTCGTTTCGGGTCGGGCCCGCGGCGGTTTCGGTCGGCGGACGCGCGGCCGGTCCGGCCTCCGCGGGCCGAAACCGCCACGGGCGACAGTTCCTGACCCAGGCGGCGCACCACAACGACGCCCGTCGCCCAGAAACCGCCGCCGGCGACGGTTTCTGAATCCCAGGGGCGCACGGGAACGGCGTCCCGGCCCCACAACCCGCGTTGGCGACGGTTTCTGAATCCCGGGGCCGCACCGGGGCCGCACCCGGGGCCGCACCCGGGGCCGTGCCGGGGCCGTGCCGGGCTCAGAGGGGGCCGTACTCGTGGCGGAAGGTGACGCTGATGCGCGGTCCGGCCGAGGCGACCTTCGGCACGGTGTGCTGCCAGGTCCGCTGGCACGTCCCGCCCATGACGAGCAGGTCTCCGCGCCCGAGCGCGAAGGGCAGCGAGGCTCCGCCCCCGCGGGGACGGAGCCGGAAGGGCCGCCGCTCCCCGAGCGACAGGATCGCGATCGTCGCCACGGTGCGGTCCCGGGCGATGCGGTCCCCGTGCCAGGCGACGCTGTCGCGACCGTCGCGGTAGAGGTTGCAGCCGATGGACGTGAACGCGACGCCGTAGCGGTCCGACAGGGCGCCCGCGAGCTCGTCGAGGACGGTGAGCTCCGCGGGCACCGCGCCGACGCTCCACCACGACGTCAGCCGAGGCTGCGCCACCCGTTCCCCGTACATGAGCATCTCGCCGGCGTGCCAGTCGCCGGCTGACAGCACCCGGGCGTAGCACTCGTCAGCACCGCGGAGCCACCCGCTGGCGTGATCGACCCAGGCCCCGTGGTCGAGCTCGGTGCGCCGCAGCGTGTCGAGGTCACCCGGGCGGATCTCGCCGCCACCGAGCAGCGTGGGCTGCATCGCCGGCGCCGGCAGGGTGCTGGTCACGTCTCCCATGGCCACGAGCATACCGAACAGGTGTTCGACAGGCGAGGTTGTCGGTCCTGCACCCAGGTCCGGCTCCGGCGAGTCCCCCGGACGTGCGCCCGCCCGCGGCCGGGTCAGCGTCCCGGGGCCGGCCACCGCGTCAGGACCGGCGCTTCGTCCGGCGTGTGGGGGTCGCGGACAGCGGGTCCTCGGGCCACGGGTGCTTCGGGTAGCGACCCCGCAGCTCCGAGCGGACCTGCGGGTAGGCCCGCTCCCAGAAGCCGGCGAGGTCCTGAGTGACCTGCACGGGGCGCCGCGCCGGCGAGAGCAGGTGGAGCATGAGGGGCACCCGGCCACCCGCGACGGTGGGCGTCCGGCGCGCGCCGAACAGCTCCTGCACGCGGACGGCCAGCACCGGCACGGCGCCGTGCCCGTAGTCGACCCGGATCCGCGATCCCGACGGGACCTGGAGGTGGGTCGGGGCGAGCTCGTCGAGCTGCTGGCGCCGGCGATGGTCCAGCCGGGCCAGCAAGGCCTGCGCCACCGGGACGTTGGCGAGGTCCCGCCGGCGCCGGCAGCCGGCGAGGAAGGGCGCCAGCCACTCCTCGAGGGTGGCCAGCAGGTGCTCGTCGGACCAGTCGGGCCAGGGATCGCCGAACGCGTCGCGCAGGAAGGCGGCCCGCTCGCGCAGCTCGGCGACGGATCCGTCGATCGCCAGCAGGTCGAGGCCGACGCGACGCACGCCGTCGAGCAGCGCGGCCGTCGCGTCGGCGTCGTCGACGTGCTCGAGCGGGACCCGGCGGAGCACGAGGCTGCCGAGGCGCTCGCGGTCCTCGGCGACCACGTCGCCGGCCTCGTCGTCCCAGGCGACCGTGTGCTCCTCGACGAGGTGCTCGGTCAGCACCAGGCGAAGCTCGTCGGGGTCGATGGGCGCGGCGAGGTACACGCGTGCGCGGGTCCGGCCCCGGTCGACGTCGGCCACCACGAGGTAGTCCTCGCCGGCGAGCACGTCGGACTCGGGCATCTCGGCACCGCGACCGTTGGCGAGCAGGAAGCGGCCACGTGCGCCGGGGCGGCGTTGCGCGATGCGGTCGGGGTAGGCCCAGGCGAGCAGCGCCCCGACGGGGTCGCGCAGCGTCCCGTCACCGGCGGCTCGAGCATCGCCGGCTCGAGCATCGCCGGCCCCCGCCCCCACGGCCCCCGCGCGCACGGCCCGCGCACCGACGGTCCCCGCGCTCGGCGCGTCGACGGCGCGCCGGAGCCGGCCCGCCTCCCGCCGCGCCCGGGACAGTGCGCCCCGCCTCAGGTGGGCGCCCGACGGCGGCGCAGCACCACGGTCGGCCAGCAGACGCAGCCGCATCGTCAGATCCACGCAGGAGGCCTCCGGCGGGCACGAGAGGGGGTCGCGATCGGCGAGCAGCGCGGCCACGTCACAGGCCAGCCCCGTCAGCCCGAGTGCACCGGCCCGGACGATCATGTGGGCCAGGCGCGGATGCACCGGCAGGTCCGCGAGGGCGCGCCCGTGGTCGGTGATCCTCCCCGCGCCGTCGAGCGCATCGAGGTCCTGCAGCAGGGCCACCGCCTGCCGGTAGGTGGGGCCCGGCGGCGGATCGAGCAGCCGGAGCTCGCCCGGGTCGGTCACCCCCCAGCGGGCGATCTCCAGCGCGAACCCGGTCAGGTCCGCCTGCACGATCGCCGGCTCCCGGAACGGCGCGAGCGCGTGGTCCTCGCGCTCGGACCAGCAGCGGTAGCACACCCCGGGGGCAACCCGGCCGGCGCGCCCGCGCCGCTGGTCGGCGCTGGCTCGCGACACCCGGACCGTCTCGAGTCGCGACATGCCCGTCCGGGGGTCGAACCGCGGGACGCGGGCCAGCCCCGCGTCGACCACCACCCGGACGCCCTCGATGGTCAAGCTCGTCTCGGCGATGTCGGTGGACAGCACGACCTTGCGGGTGCCCGCCGGCGCGGGATCGAGGGCCCGGTCCTGCCCCTGTGGCGGCAGCGCCCCGTACAGGGGCGTCACCGCCACGCCGGTCCCGAGCGACGCGTCCGCGAGACGACGCCCGACGCGTCGGATCTCGCGGGCGCCGGGGAGGAAGACGAGCACGTCGCCTTCGGTCTCGCCGAGTGCGGTCACGACCGCGTCGGTGACGGCGGGCACGAGCTCTGGTCCCGTCGCGGGGCCCGCGAACGGCCGGTGGTGCGTCTCGACGGGGTAGGCACGGCCCACGCTGGTCACGATGGCCGGGTCGGGCAGCAGCTCGGCGATCCGGTGCCCGTCCAGCGTGGCCGACATGACGAGGACCCGCAGGTCCTCACGCACGGCCTCGCGCGTCTGCAGCGTGAGCGCCAGCCCGAGGTCCGCGTCGAGGCTGCGCTCGTGGAACTCGTCGAAGACCACCGCCGCGACGCCCTCGAGCGCGAGGTCGTGCTGCAACCGACGCACCAGGATGCCCTCGGTGACCACCTCGATGCGGGTGGCGGCAGAGACCTTGCGATCGTCACGCGTGACGTAGCCGACCGTGCGTCCGACGGGCTCACCGAGCAGGGATGCCATCCGCCGGGCCGATGCCCGGGCCGCCAGGCGCCGGGGTTCGAGGACGAGGATGCGCGCCTGACCTCGCCATGACGCGCCGAGCAGCGCCAGAGGGACCTTCGTGGTCTTCCCTGCGCCCGGCGGCGCCTGCAGCACGACCGGCCGGTTCGCAGCGGCGGCCGCGACGACGTTGTCGAGCACGTCGTCGATCGGCAGCGCTGGTCCGGGGACGCGGTTCGTCACGTTCCGGCAGACGCTACCGTCTCGCGTCGCTCTCGCGTCGCTCTCGCGTCGCTCGCCCGACGCGCGGGTTTCGGGCGCTTGCTGCCTACCAGGGGCTCCGGGAGGTATGGTCCATCGGACCAGCCGGTTGCTGCCGGTCGCCTCTGGGCGCGGACCAGAGGACACTGATATCCGTAGTGGACGGATCGTGCGGCGGGGGTGAACGCCGCCTGTCCACCTACTCGAAGTGGGGACCCACACCATGCGTCATTCATACAGAACCCGCCGGGTGATCGGCGCTCTCAGCGTCGCCGGTCTGCTGCTGACCGCTGCCGGTTGCGGTGGCGGCTCGAGCGGCGCCGAGGCCTCGAAGGAGCCGAAGCAGGCGGTGCAGGACGCCGTCGCCAAGATGTCCGACTACAAGGGCATGAGCGTCACGCTGAAGGTCGACTCGACCAAGGAGTCGCTGCAGGCCGCCGGCGAGGGCATGACCGCCGACCAGGCGCAGATGCTCCTGGACTCCTCCATCCGGTTCGCCGGCGCGGGCATGGACACGCCCGACAACGCCGACGACGACCAGGTCGAGGTCGCCGTGAAGGTCGGTGACATCGACGCGTTCGACCTGCGCATGCTCGGCAAGGACCTCTACCTGCGCGCTGCCGTGCAGGACCTCATGAAGAAGTTCGACACGAGCGGCACCGCCGCCGCCGACGTGCAGCAGGCCATCACCCAGGCACAGGCCATGGGTCTCGACTTCGTCGACGCCGCCGTCCAGGGCAAGTGGCTCCACGTCACCGGCCTCGAGCAGCTGATGTCGATGTTCAGCGGACTCGCGAGCGAGCAGCCGTCCGAAGCCCCGAGCGACGCCGAGCAGCTCACGAAGCAGATCAGCGACGCCTTCCAGCAGATGGTCGACCAGGACGTCGAAGCCACCTTCGTCGGTGACGAGGACGCCGGACAGCACATCGAGCTCAAGGTGCCCGGCAAGGCCATCCAGGACTTCGCGTCGCAGGCCGGCAAGGCCGCCGGCTCGCTCGTCCCGGGCGGTCAGGGCCAGCTCGACAGCGCCCTCGGTGACCTCGAGAACAGCGACCAGCAGCTCGCCGACACCACCATCCCGCTCGAGGTCTGGGTCAAGGACGGCAAGGTGTCCCAGCTCGGGTTCGACATGGTCCAGTTCGCCCAGATGAACAAGGACGCGGCCAAGGACTTCCCGGAGGGCGTCGACAAGATGCTCGTTCTCGCTCAGCTGTCGGACTTCTCCGGCGGCGTCGAGAAGCCCGCGGACGCCGTGGACGTCGACCTGTTCAAGATCTTCGGGCAGCTTGGCTCGGCGATGGGTGGCGGCGGCCTCTCCGGCTGACGTTCTCGACGCCTCCAGCAACACCGTCGGGTGCCGCGGATCGCGGCACCCGACGCTGATTCCGGGCCCGTTCCCGTGGCCGCCGGCGCGACGTTCGGCTGGCTCGCCGGCAGCGTCGTCCGCTGCGGCGCGTTCCCGCGTGACGTCCTGGGTCGATTTCCTCCGACCTGTCCGGACGATTTCTACCCAGGACGTCGCGAGGAAGGGCTGGGCGGCGCGGGGCGGGACGGCGCGGGGCGCGCGCGGCGCGGGATGGGACGGCGCGGAGGCGCGGCGGCGGGACGGCGCGGGGCGCGTCTCGGGCGCTGGCACGCGCCGGACGGGTCAGTGGTGACTGAACTGGCGCAGGGCACGCTTCGCCCAGCGCTCGGCGCGGTCGAAGCCGAACGCGGCGAACGCCACGACGAGGGCGAGGACGACCAGCGACACGAGTGAGCTCCGGGACGGAGGGATGCAGGAAGCCATGCGATTGGAGAGCGCCGGGCCAGCCGGTACGGCCCGCGCGCTCGCCAGGGTGCCGCATGACGGGCATCGCTGCACCGACGTTCGCCGGGGGCCGTCCCCGGCGTCCCGCCCGGCGGTCGCCCAGCCCGCGTCGCCCGCCCGACATCGCCCGCCCGGCCCGGCATCGCCTGCCCGGCAGCCGAACGGCACGCCGCAGCGGCGGCCGAGCGGCAGCCGAGCGGCAGCCGAGCGGCGCTACGCCGGGGTGAGCGTGCGCTCCGCGCCCGATTCGCTCGGCGGGGGCGGCGGTGGCGGCGGCGGGGCGGCCGGCGGCTCGTTGCCTCCCATGTCGAGGCGGAACGGCGGGTACTCGTCCCGCATGAGCGCCACGTAGGCCACGACCCGGTAGACCCACCGGTTGAGCCCCATCAGCAGGTCGTACAGCCCGCGCGGGTAGGTGCCGGCGAACGCGAGCACGACCACGGCGATGAAGCTGAGCATCGCCGATGAGGCCACCGCCCACCACGAACTCCCAGTTGCGGTTCGTGCCGCCGGGGAAGGTCCACGAGAACAGGTTGCCGGCGAGCAGCCCCACGACGATGTAGTGCGGGATCGCGAGCAGCCACCACTTCACGAGCACGAGGCCCCGGGACAGCGACTCGGGGTAGGCCACGTCGAAGCTGGCCGGATAGTCGACCGGGGCGAGGGTGAACGGTGGGTAGCGGTCGGTGCCGAGCACGCTCGTCGAGTAGTAGGTCACCCGCCACGTCCAGCGCAGCACGCCGACGTTGAAGTCGAAGATCCCGCGCGGGTAGCGGCCGGTGAACAGGATCGCGAACCCGGCGACGACGGTGAGCACCGAGAAGGCGAGCCACAGGAACCCGAGCACGATGTAGTGCGGGATGGCGAGGAACCACTTCACCAACCACTGCCATCGGCTGAGCCCGGGGTCGAGCTGCGCCTCGATCATCACCGGGTAACGGCCCGCGGTGGTGCCGAGCGCCGCAGCGGCGCCCGGTTGCCCCGGAACCGTGTCGGTCGGCTCGTGCGCGCCCCGCGTCCCGACGACCAGCAGCGTGGCGGCGAGGACGAGCACGACGAACGCGGCGACGAACACGCCGATCAACAGCGGGAGCAGGAACGCCACGTGGATCCCGGCCGACGTCGTGGCGAGCACGCCCGCGCTGCCGTCGGCGTTCATGATCACCGCGGTCCACGCGCCGGTGGCCACGTCCCAGGTGACCTGCTGGGGGCCGGTGCCGGCCGCCGAGACGACCCAGAAGTCCTGGTCGGTCGGCGCGGCGGGCTGGCTGCCGGTCCCTTCGTGCGCCCGGTAGGCCACGGTCGCGCCGGGGCGGATGTCGGTGACCTCGCTGTACGCGGCGCCGTCGAGGTACGCGGCGACGTTGGCGGCGGGACCGATCCCCACGAAGATGGCGCCGGTGCCCTCGGGGGTCGCGGCGCGCAGCCGGACGTCCACACCACCGATGCGCCATCCGCCGCCCGACGCGTCGGTGCCCGGGGCCCAGCCCCGGTCGACGGGGTCCGCGTGCAGGTCGACGCGGTCGGACGTGATGGCGTACCCGGCGGCGCTGAGCTCGTGGTCCGCGCTGGTGATGAACCCGTCCGGGCCACGCTGGACGGCGTACGCCCAGGACAGGAACCCGCCCGTTGCCATCAGGCCGACCGCCACGAACCCGAGGACGGCGCCGACGACGATGGCGATGATGCGACCGGCAGTCATGGCAACCTCCGCAGGGACGGGCGACACGCCGAGACGTCCCTATGCCGACCATGCGCTGACGCGGACCGGGTGGACAGGCCATCCCGCCCGAAACGACGGGGCCGGGCGCCCCGCCCGTCCCGGCCCGGTTCTGGCCCGTCATCTCACGAACGCGGGGCGCGTTGGCCGACATGCGGCCCCCGTGACCGCTACACGTCGGGTGGGGCCGTACGGCCCGACCGTCGAGATGGGGAGCCTGACATGGGACATCCGTGGCTGCTGCGCTACGAGGGCTACGACCCGGATCAGGAGGGGCTGCGCGAGGCTCTGTGCACGCTCGGGAACGGGTATCTCGCTTCGCGTGGCACCGCGCCCGAATGCGTCGCGGACGGCACGCACTACCCGGGGACGTATCTGGCCGGCACGTTCAACCGACTGGCCACCACGATCGGCGACGTGACGGTGACCAACGAGTCGCTCGTCAACCTTCCGAACTGGCTCCTGCTGCAGCTGCACACCCCCGACGAGGACTGGTTCACCCCGGACGGGGCGGACCTCGGCGACTACCGGCTCGAGCTCGACCTTCGCCGCGGCATCCTGGCCCGCATGCTGACGTTCACCGACGGAGCCGGTCGGCGCACCCGTGTGACCCAGCGTCGCTTCGTGCACAGCGGGCAGCCGCATCTCGCCGGGATCGAGACCACGGTCGTCGCCGAGAACTGGTCGGGTGAGCTCACGGTGCGCAGCGGCATCGACGGGCGCGTCGAGAACACGCTCGTCGAGCGCTACCGCGACCTCGACCACCACCATCACGAGGTGGTCCGCCACGAGCAGGTCGACGACGAGACGCTCCTGCTCCAGGTCGCAACCGTGCAGTCCCGGATCCGCGTCGCCGAGGCGGCCCGGACGCGCGTGCACCGGGACGGCGACCCGGTCGCCGTCGACCGCGAGCTCGTGGACGACGGCGGCCTGATCGCCCACGACCTGACCCTGCCGCTCCAGCAGGGCACCCCCCTGACCGTGGAGAAGATCGTCACCGTCTACGCCTCCGGGGACCGCGCGATCACCGAGTCGGCCGAGCAGGCGACGCGGGTGCTCGCGAGAGCCGGCGGGTTCGACGCGCTCCTCGAGCGGCACGTGTTCCAGTGGGCCGAGCTCTGGGATCGCTTCGCCCTCGAGCTCGACGGGCCCGACGACCGCGATCAGCGGATCCTCAACCTCCACACCTTCCACACGCTGCAGACCGTGTCGCACAACGCGATGGACCTCGACGTGGGGGTGCCGGCCCGGGGTCTGCACGGCGAGGCGTACCGCGGTCACATCTTCTGGGACGAGGTGTTCATCATCCCGTTCGTGACCCTGCGGCTGCCGGCGCTGTCGCGCAGCCTGCTGCTCTACCGCTACCGGCGGCTCGACGAGGCCCGCCACGCCGCCGCGCAGGCCGGGTACGCCGGCGCGATGTTCCCCTGGCAGTCGGGCTCCGACGGCCGCGAGCAGTCCCAGCAGCTCCACCTCAACCCGCGCTCGGGTCGCTGGAACCCCGACCACTCGAACCTGCAGCGTCACATCGACCACGCGATCGCGTTCAACGTGCTGCACTACGCCCAGACCACCGGCGACGCCGAGTTCGTCCGCTACCGCGGCGGGCCGATACTCGTCGAGATCGCCCGGTTCCTCGCCAGCATCACCAGCTACGACCGCTCCCGCGACCGCTACCGGATCCGCAGGGTCATGGGACCGGACGAGTTCCACGAGCGCTACCCCGACGCCGACGAGCCGGGGCTCGACGACAACGCGTACACGAACGTCATGACCGTCTGGGTCCTGCTGCGCGTCCGCGAGCTCATCGACGGCCTGCCCGCCCACCACCGTCACGGCCTGTGGGAGGACGCCGGGCTCACCCGCGCGGAGGTCGACACCTGGGAGGCGATCACCCGCCGGATGTTCGTCCCGTTCCACGACGACGGGATCATCAGCCAGTTCGCCGGCTACGAGGATCTCGAGGAGGTCGACTGGGACGCCTACCGGCAGCGCTACGACAACATCCAGCGCATGGACCGGATCCTCGAGGCCGAAGGCGACGACGTCAACCGGTACAAGGTCGCCAAGCAGGCCGACGTGCTGATGCTCTTCTACCTGCTCACCGCCGACGAGCTCGCCGAGATCTTCGACCGGCTCGGCTACGACTGGGATCCCGGGTCGATCCCGGCCACCATCGACTACTACCTCGCCCGCACCTCCCACGGCTCCACGCTGAGCCGGCTCGTGCACTCGTGGCTCCTCGCCCGGCGTGACCGCGAGCGGTCCTGGCGCTTCTTCGAGCAGGCGCTCGAGAGCGACGTCGCGGACGTGCAGGGCGGGACCACCCGCGAGGGGATCCATCTCGGGGTGATGGCCGGCACCCTCGACCTCGTGCAGCGCGGCTACACCGGGGTCGTCGTCCGCCACGACGTCCTGTGGTTCGAACCGGCCCTGCCCCGCCAGGTGCGCCGACTCGCGTTCCCGCTGCACTTTCGCGGTCACCGGCTCCACGTCGTCATCGAGCACGACGAGCTGCTCGTCAGCGCCCCCGCCTCACGCCTCTCGCCGGTCGAGGTCGGCCACCGCGGGCGGATCGAGTGGCTGCGGCCCGGAGACACGGTCACGTTCCCCCTGGATCCTCCCCCGGCCCGCGGCGATGCCCCCGGCCCCCAGGGTCCGGCCCCCGCCCCGGAGCCGGCCAGGACGACGCGCAGTCGGAGGGTGCAGCGGCCCGGCGGCGCGGCCCCGACCCAGTGACGGGTGACCCGCTGACGGGCGACCGGGGCGGAGGGTCCCCTCCGACCGGGGACGTTGCGCCCTTGGCGCGCGGCAGCCAGAGCGGTTCGCTGCCGAGCGGCTGGCGTACGCGGCCCCGGGCGGACGGCCGGTGCGTCCGGCGCCGGATCGGGAGCCGAGGAGGCATCCCCATGACCCCGCCGGACCTCACCGACCCGCTCATCCTGGTCAGCGCCCTGCCGTGGGTGCTGCTGATCGCCTGGGTCGCGGCGCGGCTCCTCGGTGCCCAGCGGCTCTCCCGCCGCCGGATCGTGGTGGCCGGGCTGGTCGGCTACGCCGGCGGCCTGGCGGTGGCCCTGCTCGCCGCCGGCAGCCACCCGACGTCGACCGGGGCCGCATGGATCGGCGGCGCCATGGCGATCGTGCTGACCATGGTGGCGGTCATCGCCTTCGAGCTGCTGGCGGACCGGCGCCCCACGACCCGACCGTCTCCCCCACCCGGGATCCCGCACCCGCTGCGGGCCCTGCGACGACGGTGGGACGAGACCCGGCGGTTCGCCGAGGTCAGCGGCATCCTGGTCCGCCTGGGGCTGGGGCAGCTGTTCGGGATGCGGCGGGGCGGCACCGCCACCGACCGCGCCGACGACGTGGCCCGACGGACCCGGAAGGCGCTCGAGGAAGCGGGCGGGATCGCGGTCAAGCTCGGCCAGCTGCTGGCGACCCGCGTCGACCTGATTCCGCCGACGGCCGCCCGCGAGTTCGCCGACCTGCAGGAGCAGGCACGACCCGTTCCCGCAGGCGCGATCCGCGCAGCGATCGAGCAGGAGCTCGGCAAGCCCGTCGAGGAGGTCTTCACCGCGTTCCAGTGGGAGCCGCTCGCCGCCGCCTCGATCGCGCAGGTCCACCGTGCACGGCTCGGTGATGGGACGCACGTCGTGGTCAAGGTTCGGCGGCCCGGTATCAGCGAGATCGTCGATCGCGACCTGGCCATCGTCCGACGGCTCGTCCGCCGGCTGGAGCGTCGCACGGAGTGGGGCACGCGCCACGGCATCTCGGCGCTGGCCGACGACTTCGCCTCCGGGCTGCGTGAGGAGCTGGACCTGCGCCGGGAGGCACGCAACATGGCGGACGTGACCACGGCTCTCCGGGATCTGCCGGACGTGCGCGTCCCCACGGTCCACGAGCCGCTGTCGACCGCCGCCATCCTCGTGATGGAGGAGCTGCCGGGCGCGACCCTCGCGTCGATCGAACGGGGGCCGGCGGTCGCCGTGGACCGCGCCAAGACCGCCCGACTGCTCCTCGAGGCGGAGCTCGCCCCAATGCTCGCAGGTCAACCGTTCCACGCCGACCTGCACCCGGGCAACGTGTTCCTGCTGCCGGACGGCACGCTCGGGCTCATCGATCTCGGCGCCGTCGGTCGGCTCGACGCCTTCGAACGGGCCTCGATCCAAGGCATGGTCGCTGCCCTGCGGGACGAGGATCCCACCCTGCTCCGCGAGGCCATCGCCGAGGTCGCGACCGTGCCGCCGGGCGCCGACGTGGTGGAGCTGGATCGAGCGTTGGCCCGGTTCATGGTGACCCATCTCTCGACCGGCCGGCCGCCGGACGCGCAGATGCTGACCGATCTCGCGCGCCTGCTCGGCGACCATCGGATCCGCCTCCCCCAGGCGACGACCACGATGTTCCGTGCCCTGGTCACCGTCGAGGGGACCCTGCAGGTCCTCGACCCGGACTTCTCGCTGATGGAGGCGGCCGAGGAGATCGGTGCGGGCCTCGTGGCTGGGCAGCTCCGGCCGCAGGAGCTGCGGGAGCGGCTCCGCGAGGAGGCCCTTCGCACCGCTCCGCTGCTGCAACGGGCGCCCCGCCACCTCGACCGGATCGCGACGCTGGTGGAGCGCGGCGAGCTGCGGGTGCAGGTCGGTCTCTTCTCGACCGAGCGCGACGCGCGGCTGGTGACCCGGCTCGTGAACCGCCTCATCGTCGGGTTCGCGGGAGCCACCCTCGGGCTCGTGTCCGCGATCCTGCTCGCCACACGGGGCGGTCCGGTGGTGTCCGGCGGCGTCACGCTGCTCGAGATGCTCGGGTGGTTCGGGCTCTTCGCCGGCGTCGTGCTCATCCTCCGGGTGGTGCTCGCCGCCATCCGCGAGTCCGGTTGACCGGGGCTACTCGGGCGACTTCACGGCCAGCACCGGACACGGCGCGTTCAGGAGGACGTCCTGTGAGACGCTTCCGAGGATGAGCTTGCCGACCGGCGAGCGCCGGCGAAGACCGATCACGACGAGCTGCGCTTCTTCCCGCTCCACCGCTGCGAGCAGGGCGTCAGCGGCCGCGGAGGCGGCCGGCTGGAGCTCGAAGGTGGCCTGCACGCCCCGCTCGGCGAGCTCCGCCACGAGGGCCGCGCCCGCCTGCTCGGCCTCCTTGGCCCGGTCAGCCCACTGCCGGACCCGCTCGGGGTTCTCGTTACCCGGCAGGTCCATCGTCCGGACGATGTGGAGCCGCGCCGATCGCAGCGCCGCCTCCTCAGTGGCGCGGTCGAGGGCGGCCCGACTCTCGGGACGGTCCGTGTAGCCGACGACGATCACCATGGCGGGCTCCGATCTGAGAGGAGACGGGGTGTGGCCGCCGGTCGTGGGGGCAGGACGACCGGTCCGCTGAGCGTGGGGTCTGGCGGCGTCACGCGCTGCTCCGGAGGGCCTCGGGCACGAGGGACGCCCGCCGCACGTGGTTCCTGATCAGTGCAGCCGCCAGCGTGGACACTCCGGCGACACCGAACCAGCCGACGGCGAAGGACCACTGCTCGACCACGAAGCCGAACACGAGCGGACCGAGCGCAGCCCCCGTGGACAGCCCTGCCTGCGCGATGCCGCTGGCGCTCGCCGGGTCGCCGGGGTTGGACCGGACGACGCCGAAGTGGAAGAGGCCCGGCCATCCCCAGCCGCCGCCGAAGGCGACGACGGCCCCCGGGAGCACGGCGGCGGGCGCACCGCTCGCGATCAGCAGGTAGCCGAGGACGCCGACCGCGAGGAGCAGCGAGACCTGACGGAAACCGTCCGCGTCGTAGCGGTCCGCGAGCCAGCCGGCAGCGACGCGGACCGACAGTCCCACGCCACTGGCGGCGGCGAGGGTCTTGCCTGCCACTCCGGAGCTCATGCCGGCGTCCACCGCATACAGGACGAAGAAGGCCGAGAGGGATCCGACGGCGGCCGCAGCGAACCCGCCCGCGAAGGCCAGCGACGCCATGTGCTGGTTGTCGCTGTCGGGTCGCCGTCCCGGTTCGGCGGCCGGGGAGCGCCCGCCGGAACGCGGCACGAGGACTTGCGCGGTCACCGGGAAGATCGTGGCCGCTGCGAACGCCCAGCGCCAGCCGGCGGTGAGCGCGACGAGCGGGACGGAGAGGCCGGCGAACATGAGGGTGGCAGGGACCGCCGCCTGACGGATACCGAAGGACAGGCCCTGACGCTCGCGCCACACCGCCCGGGCGAGGGCAAGGTTGCTCGCCGGCATCGCCAGGGCGTGCCAGAGGCCGCCGAAGACCATGACCACGACGAGCAGCCCCCAGGTGTGCACGAGCGCCGGCACCGCGACAAGCGTCAGCAACGTCCCGGTCGCCGCGATGCGGATGGACAGGCGCCAGCCCATCCGGGCGACGCGCCGCCCGAAGAGCACCGAGACCACGCCGGCCGTGAGGAAGAACGCGCTGACGGCGATCCCCAGCCCGGCCTCGGTGAAGGAGAGCTCCGACTTCATCTGGGCGGCCAGGGCACCCACCATGAACGACGGGAGGATGCCCGAGGCCGATGCCACGAGGGCCGTCGCGAGCACGCGAAGCTTCGAGGAGCCGTCGGTTGCCGTCCCCTCTCGGCGTGCGCGCCTCTCCGGCTCGTCAGCGTCGGGGGCATCCCCTCTCACGGTCTCATCTCCGCTGGTTGAAGGAGCGCCCGAGGTACTGGGAGGCGATGCGTATCCGCTGGATGCTCGGCGTGCCGCCGGCGATGGCCCACCCGTGCGCATCACGGTGGTAGCGCTCGATGCCGTACTCGGGGGCGTACCCGTAGCCGCCATGCAGCTCCATGGCCCGGGATGCGACCCGCCGCGCCATCTCGTTCGCGTAGCACTTCGCCAGGGATGCCTCGAGGGGCTCGGCGCTCCCTGGCCGGCGCCGGCAGCCGCCCGCCAGATGAGGAGCCGTGCCGCTTCCACGTCCATGATCATGTCTGCGAGCCCGGACTGCACGAGCTGGAAGTCGACGATGGGCTTGCCGAACTGCTCGCGTTCCTGCACGTACCGGGCCGTGCGATCGAGGCATGCCTGTCCGATGGCGAGGCTCATCGTCGCGTTGCCGAGTCGCTCGATCGAGAATGCGGTGAAGAGGTCGCGGAACCCGCCCGGGCCCACGACGAGGTTCGTGGCCGGCACCCGCACCGACTCGAAGAACATGTCGGCCGACGGGATGCCGTGGAAGCCCATCAGGCGTTCCTGGGGCCCGAAGGTGAGGCCGGGCGTCTCGCGATCCACCACGATGGCGCCGATCCCGCGGTGACCCGGATCGTCGGTGAGACGCACGTACACGAGGTACTGCTCGGCATGCCCGGCGCCCGAGCACCAGCGCTTGACGCCGTCGATCACGTAGTGATCGCCGTCGCGCCGGGCACGGGTCTCGAGGTCGGTGGCCGCCGACCCGGCGTCGGGCTCCGAGATCGACACGGCCATCGTCGTCTCGCCGTTGATGATCTGCGGCAGCAGCCGGGCCTTCTGCTCCTCCGAGCCGAAGAGATGGATGACGCGGGCCGGGCCCGTGTTCGCCTCGAACACCTGGAAGGCCGCCACCTGCGCGGCCTTCGCGAGCTCCTCGACGACGATGAGGGCGTCCAGGAGGTCGGCGTCCCCGCCCCCGTACTGCGCCGGCAGCGTGAGTCCCAGCAGGCCGAGGGACGCCAAGCGCTTGCGCTCCGAATCCGGGAGGAACGTGTGGTCACGGTCCCAGGCGAGCGCCTGCGGCTCGTACACGTCGCGAGCGAGCCGCCCGGCCATCTCCTGCAGTGCCCGCTGCTCTTCGGTGAGCTCGAAGCCGATCACGCGGAGACCGCCTCGAACCAGAAGGGTGGACGCGCATCCGGGTCGATGCGCACCCGCACCGGTGCCGGTGTCGCCGTGTCGTCGTCGATGCCCCGAACGTGACCGAACAGCTGGAGCCGCCCGATCTCCACGAGACCGACCAGGTAGGGAGGCTCGAGGCCCTCGACGGGCACCCACACCCGCGTCCACGTGAGCAGACGACCGGTCGTGGGAAGCGTGACCTCCGCGACGCGCGGGCTTCCGCACCGGTGGCACACGGCACGGCGTGGCCAGGTCTGGGCCCCGCACCGTTCGCATTCGCCCCCGATCAGCTCCTGCGTCGCCGGCGCCATCCGGCGACGGTCGGCCGTCAGCGGGATGTCGAGTGCTGCGGTGAGGTCGCTCATGGATCCAGCCGTTCGAGCACATGGACGTTGCAGGCCGCGGACTCGCCTTCGAGCGAGCCGCCGCTGTTCTGCGCGAGCGCCAGCCGGGCGTCCTCGGTCTGTCGGGGGCCGGCCTCGCCGCGCAGCTGCCAGGTGAGCTCGGCCACCTGTGCGAGACCGGTGGCCCCGACGGGGTGACCTCGCGACGACAGCCCACCGCTCGGGTTGACGACGAGGTCTCCCCCGAGGCTGGTCCGTCCGGAGCGCAGCAGGTGCCCCGCCTCGCCCGGCTCGCAGAGGCCGAGCTGCTCGTAGTAGAGGAGCTCCCCGGGCGCCATGGCGTCGTGGACCTCGAGGACGTTGAAGTCGTGGGGTCCGACACCGGCCTGCTCGTACGCTTCGTGGGCGGCCACCGTCGCCACGGTCGGCATCTGAGGGTCGTCGCGCGTCTCGCCGCTGCGCATCGCGCTGGCTCGGACGGCCACCCGCGGGCGACCATCGACGGTCCCGGCGCCCCGGCGGGTCACGATCGCTGCGGCTGCGCCGTCGCAGATGGAGCTGCACATCAGCAGCGTGAGCGGGTCGGCGATCTTCCGGCTCTCGAGCACCTGCGCCGCGGTGACCTTCTCCTGGTACTGCGCGTAGGGTGTCCGCGACCCGTTGTCGTGCGACTTGATCGACACCTGCACGAGGTCGTCGAGCGTCAGCGCACCAGCGTCGATCCGCCGTCGGAGCCGCATCGCGTAGACCGCCGTGAACTGCAGCCCGAGCCCGGCGACCACGTCGAGGTCCGCGGCGGAGCGCAGCGCCCCGAGCGTGGCGTCGCGATCCGAGACGAACATCTTCTCGAACCCGATGGCGAGCACGCGGTCGGCCACGCCCGCACGCACGGCCATCACCGCCTCACGCAGTGCCGTGGAACCGCTGGCGCATGCGTTCTCGACGTTGACGATGGGGACACCCTCGATCCCGACCTCGCGCATGACGGTCTGGCCCCGGATCTGCTCCTGTCCGGTCAGCAGCCCGGCCAGGCTGTTCGCCGAGTACACGGCGTCAACGTCCTTGACGGTCAGGCCGGCATCGTCGACCGCCCGCAGCGTCGCCTCACGGGCGAGGTCCTTCAGGCTGCTGCCGGGGAAGCGCCCGAACGGGTGGACGCCGACACCGGCGATCTCGACATCGTCAATCATGAGCACGCTCCGCCAGCTCGCGAACAGAATGGGTGATCGCCGGGAGCCCCGACCCCGGCCCGAAGACGGCCTTCACCCCGACCGAGGCGAGGGTCGCGGCGTCCTCCTCCGGGATGATGCCCCCGACCACGACGGGCACGTCGTCGATGCCCATGCTCTTCATGGTCTCGTGGAGGCGGCGGCAGATGCCGAGGTGCGCCCCGGACAGGATGGAGAGGCAGATCACGTCCACGTCCTCCTGCACGGCGACCTGGGTGATGCTCTCAGGGGTCTGACGCAGACCGGTGTAGATGACCTCCATCCCGGCGTCGCGCAGCCCCCGGGCCACCACCTTCGCGCCGCGGTCGTGCCCGTCGAGGCCGGGCTTCGCCACCAGGACGCGGATCCGGTGAGCGACCATGACGGCTCCAGGCTCGGCGCTTCTCGTCGGGCGTGACAACGCGTTCAGCGTAGCGGGCGATCGAAGAAATGGAAAGGGCATTCCGCTTTATGGAATGCCCTTTCGTTCAGATCCGGACCGCTTCCTCGTGGTACTCGCCGAAGACCTCGCGCCACACCCCGGCGATCTCGCCCACCGTCGCGCCGGCCTGCACCGCGGCGACCGTTGCCGGCATGACGTTCTCCGTTCCCGAGCACACGTCCCGGAGATCGGCGAGGGCCCGGTCCAGGGCTTGTGCATCACGGTCGTCGCGGGCGCGCTTCAGGCGGTCGAGCTGGCGTTGCTCCGACTTCTCGTCGTGTGTGAAGCGCTTGTGGGTGACGCGCTCGTCCTGCTGGTAGGCGTTCACGCCGACGATGATGCGGTCACCGGCGTCGAGCGCTCGCTGCTGCTCGTAGGCCCCCTGTGCGAGCGCATCGGCGTAGTAGCCGTTCGTCGCCGCGACGAGGGCACCGCCCATCGCGTCGACCTCGTCCACCTGGTCACGGATGAACCGGTAGATGCGGTCGGTCAGCTGCTCGACGTAGAAGGAGCCGCCGAGCGGGTCGGTCGTGTCGCCCACGCCGGTCTCGTGCGCGATGATCTGGTTGATGCGCAGCGAGAGCGCGGCAGCCTCCTCGGTCGGGATGGCCAGCGCCTCGTCCCAGGACGCCGTGCGGGTCGCCTCGACGCCACCCAGGATCTGCGCCAGCGCCTGCAGCGTGATCCGGGCGATGTTGTTCATCGGCTGCTGCGCGGTCAGCGGCAGACCCAACGTCGCGGCGTGCAGGCGGAAGGGCAGTCGCTCCATGGCGTCGACCCCGAACCGCTCGACGGCGATGCGCGACCAGGCGCGCCGTACCGCCCGGTACTTCGCGACCTCCTCGAAGAAGTCCATGTCGGTGCAGAAGTGCAGCTCCATGGTGGGGTTCGCGTCCGCGAGCTTCAGCCCCTTCGCCTCGACCTCCTCCATGTAGGCGACCGCGTTCGCGATCGTGAAGGCGGCCTCCTGGGCGGGGCTGCCGCCCGCCTGCTTCATGTGGGACCCCGACACGGAGATCGGGAGCCACCCGGGCGTCCGCTCGTGCGAGTAGACGACCACGTCAGTGGCCAGACGGACCGCTGCCTCGATCGGCAGGAAATGGGTCCCCCGGGCGTAGTACTCCTTGATGGGGTCGTTCTGGATCTGCAGGCGGAAGACGCTCGGGTCGATGTCGTTGCGTTCGCAGTCAGGTGAGCACCCAGGCATACATGACCGGCCCGATGCAGTTCGCCGGTCGAGAAGACGTGCCCGGCTTCCGCGAGGTCGACGCCCTCGAAGAGTCGCTCAACGTCTGCGTAGGAGTCGAGGGCGACGCCCATGCGACCGACCTCGCCACCTGCCATCACGTCGTCGCTGTCGTAGCCGATCTGCGTCGGCAGGTCGAGGGCGATCGACACGCCGCCGGTGCGCCGTTCTCGAGCAGGAAGCGGTAGCGCGGTTCGCGTCGTCCGCGCTCGCCGAATCCGGCGTACATCTCCCAGGCCCAGAACTCGTCGCGAAACCCTTCCGGCGAGAAGCCACGGGTGAACGGGTAGCGACCGGGGGGCGGGTAGTCCTCGTCCTCGTGCAGACCGGCCTGCTGCAGTACCTGGCTGTCGTAGTAGGGGGCCGTCGCGAACCCGCTCGTCGACTCGTACTCCTCCTGGCTGCGCTTCTGCATCGTCTTCCTCCCTCTCGTGCGATGGCTAGGCGTCGCGTTGCTCCGCTCCCCGGTCGTCGTTGGACGCGACATGGTCCGAGACCGCCTGTGCGGCGGCGACGAGTGGCTGCGTCAGCTCGCGCCGCCGCTCGCGGTTCAGACGGCTGTCGGGACCCAGCACACTGACCGCAGCGAGGATCGAGCCGTCGGGCGCGAAGATCGGGGCACTGATCGCGGCGCCCCCGCTGACCCGCTCTCCCTCGCTCTCCGAGTACCCCTTACGGCGGATGGCCGCGAGCTCCTCGAGCAGGCGTTCACGGTCGGTGATCGTCACCAACGTCAGCGCGTCGAGGTTCATGTGGTCGAGCAGGTCCTCGCGCTGCTCGTCGTCCATGTACGCCAGCAGCAGCTTCCCGCCGATCCCGTGTGCACCGGCGCCGCCGCGCCCACCCCCGCCGTGTAGCGAACCGGGAGGGGGCTCACGAGCTCCTCGACGCAGATCCGCTGGCTGCCGGCACGGACGTGCAGTGTGATGGTCTCCTTCGTGAGCTTCCAGAGATCGTCGAGGACGGGTCGGGCCAACAGGCCCAGTCCGCCGAACCCGCTGATGACGGCGTCGGCGATGCTGAAGCAGCCGGGGCCGAGCATGTAGCTGCCGTTCGAGCGATCCTGGATCACGAGCTGCCCGTGCGCGAGGCTGGCCAGCAGACGGTGGGCGGTCGCCTTCGAGAGTCCGGTCGTCTCGGCGATGCTGCCCAGCGACCGGGCTCCTCCCGTCAGCGCGAACAGGATGTCGACAGCACGCGCGACGGCGCGCACCGGCGCCTGCACCTCGGTCACAGCAGTTCCTCCAGTAGGGCGGCGATACGCCGCAGGTCCGACCCGTCGTCGATCGCGGCTACGGACGAGTCGACCAGCTCCTCTGGGGCCTCGGCACGTCGCGCGAGCGTCGCACCCTCGTGCTTGAAGTACCGCCACTCCGGGTACATCAGCGTACAGGCCGTCGATACGTCGGGTGAGGCCATCTTCACCGACGTTGACGGACATCTCCACCTGTGTCTCTTCGAGATCGGGGTCGGGGACGAGCTCGATGGTCTCGGCGACCGCCCGTTCGGCGTCCCCCGGCGCGGCGGTGAGTGCGCTCGTACGGCACGTGTCCGTGGAGGTAGGCGAGGGCCACGCACCGCACGACGCTCATGAGCGAGTCCGACCGTCCGGAGAACGGACCTCGGTTCCGTGAGCCCGGGTAGTCGAGCTCCACGGGGTTCATGCGGACCTCGATCCGCTGCGGGAGCGCGCCCTCGAGCTCGATCCCCATCTCGGCGGCGAGCGTCGAGGGCGCCTGCGCGATGCCGCTCACCGGATACAGCTTGACGGCCACGTCCGCCGTCCGCGTGCCCGCCCCCTCCAAAGCCTGCTGCAGCGCCGGTGCACCTGCGTCGTCGAAATACGCCTTCGCCCACCCGGCTGCACCGTCGAGGGCGCCGGGAGCCCCGGACAGGCCGGCGGCGGCCAGCCGTGCCGCCACGACCCCCGCTCGGGCTGCTTCCGCGACCTCCACCAGCCACTCGTCGGTTCCGTCGATCCAGGACTGGTTCGTGCCGCCCGCCATGGTGGAGGCGATGGCCAGCGCCGCGGCCGTGGTCTCGGCATCGCACCCGAGCGCGGTGGCAGCCGCGGCCGCGGCTCCGAGCGGTCCGAACACGCCGGTCGGCCGATAGCCACGCTGCTGCGCCCGGGCGGAGTACGCGCCGGACGCGAGGGTGAGCACCTCGTAGCCGGCGGCCATCGCCCCGAGCAGGTCGCCCTCGCCGATGGCCAGGATGGCAGGGATCACGACCGTGCCGACGTGCACCCGACCCGCGGGGTAGAAGTCGTCCTGGGTGCGCGCGTGCATGGCCGCCGCGAGCACCATGGCCGTCGCGCCCGGCCCCTGCTCGCCGGCGAGACCCGCACGAATGCGTGCCGCCTCGGTGCTGCGCCCCACCGCAACGGTCAGATTGCTCAGCAGACGGACGCGGAGGTCGTCCTCTCGCGGGTCCGCGGCCGCCTCCTGCGCGACCGTCGCAAGCCGGGTGACGAGCGTCATGACTCGTCCCCCGGCCGCTCGCCGTCATCGGCGCCGGGCCCGTCGCCGAGGGTGTGGATCCGGTTGCGGTCGATCTTCCCGTAGGCCGTCCGCGGGAGGTCGTCGACGAAGACGACCGAGCGTGACGTCGGAAGCCGAGCAGAGGCTTGCAGAACTCGATGAGCTCGTCGCTGTCGACGGCCGCCCCCGGGGTGCGGAGCACATAGACCTGCACGGCCTGCCCCCAGCGGTCGTGTGGTCGCCCGGTCGCAACGCATTCCTTCACGCCGGGGTGCCGGACGACGACGTCCTCGACCTCCTTCGGCGCGATGTTGTAGCCACCGGAGTTGATCATGTCGTCACGACGGCCCCGCAGGTAGATGTAGCCCTGCTCGTCACGTACCGCCATGTCTCGGGTCCAGACCGCGCCGTCACGCAGCACCTGCGCCGTCATCTCCGGGAGCCGCCAGTACCCGTCCATCAGGTGGGCGCCCCGGACGATGACCTCTCCGAGCTCGCCGGGCGGGAGGGGGTGCCCGTCGGTGTCGACGACCTCCACGTCGACGGTCCGCCACGGACGGCCGGCCGAGGACCGCTGCGGACCCGGACGGGCGTGATCCTGCTTGTGGAGCACCGTGTCGGTGACCGGCGCCTCCGACTGTCCGTAGAGCTGCATGAAGATCGGCCCGTGGCGCTCGAGGGCACGCTCGATCTGGGGTGGCGCGATCGGCGCCGCACCGTAGATGACCGTCTCGAACGGCATGGCCTGTTCGAGGTCGAGGATGTCCACGAGCATCGTCGGCACGCACTTCAACGTGGCGATGCCATGGCGGCGGCCGAGGTCCAGGGCCTGCTGGGGATCGAACCAGGTCCATCACGTGGATCGTCGCCCCGGCCGCGAGGTATGGCAGCACGAAGTAGCCCGCGCCGTGCGAGAGCGGCTGTGGGAGCAGGACGGAACGGCCGGGCGCGATCGGTCCCATCTCGAGCATGAGGTTGAAGGCGACGCTCACGAGCGAACGGTGGCTGAGCACCACACCCTTCGGCCGCCCCGTGGTTCCCGACGTGTACGAGATCCACGCCGGGCGCGAGTCCGGGAGGTCGACGGCTGCGCTTCTCGCTGGTGCCCGGTCGAGCAGCGTCTCGTAGTCGTGGACGTTGACCGCGGGCGCCCCGGACCCCATCCGGACCCAGTCGACCCCGAGCTGCGCGACGACCTCGGACGCCACCGCGTCGTATCGCTCCTCGGTGATCAGCACCCGTGCCCCGGAGTCCTCGATGATGTACGCGAGATCCTCGGCGAGCAGACGCTTGTTCAGTGCGACCCGGACGAAGCCCCCCGAAGGCGAGGCCGACGTTGACCTCCGGGTACTCGAGGCGGTTGGAGAGGAGCACGGCGACCCGGTCACCCTCGTCGAGTCCGAGCCCGTGCAGGCCGCCCGCAAGACGTTCGGCCCGCGCGCCGAGCGCCGCGTAGCTCTGACGCTCCTGTTCGAACACGACCGCAGTGTCGTCGGCATGTTCCCGGATCGACCGGCGCATCAGTCGGGTGACATCGAACGGCCAACTCGTCACGGCGCCTCCACTCGGCATCTCGCAGCTGCTCTCCGTCGGACGAGGCACGCTACAACGGAATGCATATTCCACTGTATGGTACACATCCGCGCTCCGGCGGGTGGGCGCTCCCGTGGGGCGCGCTCAGTACGCATCCCGGTCTCCTTCTGCCGCGGCCCGGCGGAAGGCCGACACGATCTCGTCGGGCGTCGAGCCGGGCCCAAGTGGTGGGCCACGCCGGCCTCGAGCATGCGACGGATCTCCTCCGGCTCGTCGATGCCTCCGGCCAGCACGGGGATGTCGGCCCTGCGCTCCTCGAGGAGCTCCACGACGCGCGTGGCGAAGTACCCGAGACCGCCACTGAGGCAGCTCACTCCGATGGCCGCCGCGTCCTCGTCGATGGCCGCCGTCACGAGGTCGGCCGCCCGGTTCCGCTTGCCCAGGTAGACCACCTCGAAGCCGGCGTCGGTCAGGCGCCGCGCCACGAGGAGCACGCCAACGTCGTGACCGTCGAGGCCGACCTTGCCGAGGACCACTCGCGGACCACGCGTCATGGCGCCGCCTCCCGGTCGAACCCGGCGGCGGTCGCCTCGATGATCTCCTGCACGGACGCGCCCGCCCGCAGCGCCGCGATGGTCGGCGGCAGGAGGTTGTCGGACCCGGCGGCGCTCTCCTCGATGGCGTGCAGGTGGTCCCGGACGATGTCGTCCGACCGCCGGGCCCGCTGGTCCACGATCCGCGCGATGGCCTCGTGCTCGACGGCCTCGAAGTCGATCTCACCGGTGCTGCTGCCGGCGAAGAGATGGCGATGCTCGTCCGCGCCCAGCGCGTTCACCCCGACCCAGGTGCGCTCGCCCTGCTCGACCTGCGTCTCGCGCGTCCCTCGTCCCTCGTCGATCTTCTGGCGGATGTAGCCGCTCTCGAGGCACGCCAGGGCGCCCCCGCGCGCGAGGACCTCATCGAGCTCCTCGCGGATGCGACGGTCCACCTCGGCGTCGACCTCCTCGAGCTTGAGGCTGCCGGCGAGCGAGTCGACCGTGGCGGCAACCCCGTGCTCCATGCCGACGACCTGCATGGTCCGCAGCGACAGGGCCGCCGCACCCAGCGAGGGGATACGGAGCGCCTCGTCGTAGGCCGAGGCGCAGAGGTAGTCCACGCCGCCCAGCACCGACGCGGTCACGCTGATGGTGCAGCGCGCGACGTTGACCAGCGGTTCCGCGGCCGTCTCCATCCCGTGGGCGTAGCCCATCATCGTCGCCACCGGCTGCCGGGACGGGGCGAGGTCGTACCGCTCGGCGAGGATGTCGCTCCAGATCTGCCGTGCCACGCGGAAGATCGACGCCTCGACGAACAGGTCGCTGCGCTCGTTGAGGAAGAACATCATCGCGCTGGCCACGTCGGCGACGGCATATCCGCGAGAGACGAGCTCGTCCATGTAGACGATGGCGTTCGCAAGCGCGAAGGCGGCCGCGACCACGGGGCCCGCGCCCGCGACGTCGTAGTGGTTCGAGCAGACGGTGATCGCATACCCGGACCGCCCGGTGTCGATGGCGTAGGCCACGCAGTCGCAGGCGATCCTGACGGCCTGCCGAGCAGGGAAGATGTCGGTCCCGCGGGCCGTGAACTCCTTGAGCGGGTCGTTCTGCATGACCAGCTTGACGTGGCCGGCCTCCTGGTCGTCCAGGGCGGCGCTCACCATGGCCAGGCCCACGTGACCGACCGAGTTGGCCAGCATCCCGAGGCTGTCGGCAGCCGGCAGGTCGAGCCCGGAGCAGATCTCGAGGAAGTCGTCCAGCGTCGCACACGTGACCCCGGCCCGACCGACCTGGGCGTGGGCGAGCTCGTGATCGGGGTCGTAGCCGAGCTGCGACGGCAGGTCGCACGCCAGCAGGAAGGACTCGGCACCGAGCTCCTGGAGCACGCGGAGCCGCTCGGCCGTCATGCGGGGGCTGCCGAGGCCGGAGTAGACCATGGACCTTAGCCGAAGGGCGGCCCCTGGGACGCACGTGCCGCCGCCCACGTGGTCAGCGCCTCGGATCGGCCACCGCCGTACCACGCACGGATCGGCACCTGTGCATCGTTGGCGTACGTCGCGATCGACGATCCCTCGGCGCGATCCGGCGGGGTACCGGCGCTGCTGGACGGGGACGGGTTCATGACAGATCACCTCTCAGGGCACGGGCGACGCCGGAGAGGGCGTCGACCATCCGCAGGCTCTCGGACAGCGCCAGCCCCGGCCACGTCGCCCGCAGGACCACGGTCGTGACGCCGTCGGCGCCGAGGTCGACCAGCTGTTGACGACATTCCTCGACGGTGCCGATCAGGTACGGCGTGTCCGAGCCGTCGGCGCGGTCGCGCGACCCCGTCGGGTCGAGGTAGCCCCACGACCGGTAGCGCTCCTCGCGGGCGGCGAGGCAGGCGCGAACGGTCGCCGTGTCGAGCACGTCGGTCAGCAGGATGTCTCGTCGCAGCGCCGCGCCGGCGCCGGGATCGCCGCCGGCCTGCAGCAGGGGACCGACCTCCCGCGAGGACACCTGGGGGCCGAGATACGGCGTGTAGTCGGAGACCCGGGCGCGCTCGACCGTCGCCGGCGAGCTGGCGGCGTACCAGATCGGCGGGCGCGGTCGCTGCTGCGGGACCATGGCTGGCCCCGCGGCATGGATCCGGAGCCCGCCACGCTCGATGTGCGTCTCGGAACCGGACCAGAGCTGCTCGAGCACGGCGAGGGCGTCGAGCTGCCGGTCGCGCCGTTCGGCACGTGGCACACCGAAGGCCGCGAACTCAACGTCGCGGTAGCCCTGCCCCACACCGACGACGAGCCGGCCACCGGAGACCACGTCGAGCGTCGCCAGGTCCTCGGCGAGGATGACCGGGGGGATGAGGGAGGCGAGCAGCACCCCCGTCACCAGGAACATGTCCCCCGTCTCGGGCGCCAGCCGGGCGAGCAGCGGGATGGGCTGCAGGTAGCGCGCCGGAGCGGTCAGGAAATGCTGTCCGGCGACGATCGCTCGGAACCCCGCGTCACGGGCAGCGGACGCGAGCGACTGGTACGCGGCGAAGACCGCGGCGGGCTCGCCCGTCATGTCGCCGCTCAGCAGCAGCCCGAGATCGAGACCTCCCCTGGTCATCGTGCGAAGAGGTTCGGCAGCCAGAGGGTGATCTGGGGGAACACGACGAGCAGGGTCAGCGTCACCAGGTCGGCGAAGAAGAACGGACGGATGCCCGCGAACGCCTCCTCGACCGGGACACGCGCCACGCCCGCCACCACATAGACGTTGAGACCCAGCGGCGGGGTGATCAACCCGATCTCCACCGTCTTCACGTACACGATCGCGAACCAGTACGGGTCGAACCCGAGCGCCGTGATGAGGGGGAACACGATCGGGAGCGTCAGGACCTGGATCGCAAGCTGGTCCATGAAGGTCCCCAGCAGCAGGTACACGATGATCAGCAGGATCAGGATGCCGTACCGGCCGAAGGGCAGCCCGGCGACCGCCGCGACCAGCGACTGCGGCATCTGGTTGATCGCCGTGAACCGACCGAAGACGAAGGCACCGACGATGATCAGGAAGATCATGGCGGTCGTCTCCGCCGCGTCCTTCGCGGCGCTGAACACCGACCGCAGCCCGAGTGAGCCGATCGCCGCCCCCAGCAGGCCGATGCCGACCACGCCGACGGCGCCGGCCTCTGTCGGGGTGTAGACGCCGAGGTAGATGCCGCCCACGACCGCGACGATGACCACGATGATGGGCAGCGCACGCAACGACCCACGGGCCTGCTCGACGAACGGCGCCCGCACCCCGGCGGGGAACGTCTCCGGCCTGCGCCGGGACAGCACCCAGATGACACCCATGAAGACCAGGGCGGAGAGCACGCCCGGCACGATCCCGGCGACGAAGAGCCGGGCCACCGAGGTCTGTGTCAGCAGGGCATAGACGATGAGGGTGATGCTCGGCGGCACCATGACGGCGGCCGTGGACGACGAGGCGATGCAGGCGAGGGTGAACCGCTTCTCGTAGCCGTACCGCTCGGCCTCCTCGATCACCACCTTCCCGAGCGCAGCGGCGTCTGCGGTCGACGACCCGGAGACCGCGCCGAAGATGGAACCGGCCGCCACGATGGCCATGGGCAGGCCGCCACGGAACCGGCCGAGAACCTTGTAGACGAAGTCGAAGAGGCGCTCCCAGAGGGAGCCGCTGGTCCCGAGGCTCCCCATGAGCACGAACATGGGGATCGCGACCAGGACGAAGCTGGCTGCCTCGCGGTAGAGCAGCGTCGAGAAGTAGTTCATCGCGATCTCTGACCCGAAGGTCAGGGTGATCCCGAGCAGCCCCGCGGTGAGCAGGGCGAGCCCCACCGGCGCTCCGAGGAGCAGCAACACGACCAGGCCACCGGATCCGATCCACGCGCCAAACGGCACTTCAGCCTCCGTCCTCGACGTGAACCTGCTCGTCGCCGGATGCAACGTCGCCGGCGCGCGGCGCGACGGCCGCCGCAGGCTCATCCTGGGAGCCTCGGAGCCACCGCCGCCCGAGCTGGAGCGCCCGAAGCGCCGTCAGCAGCAGACCGAGCACGATCAGGAAGCGGTACGGGTAGATCGCGACGCTGACGAGCCCTTCGGTGGCCTCACCCGCCCGGTAGGAGCTGATGGCCTTGACCCATCCGGTGTAGACCCCGATCGACAGCACGACGACCGACACCGCGATCACCCCGCGTTCCACCCATCGCCGCACCGCGGCTGGCAGGCGGTTCACGACGATGGTCACCCGGATGTGCTCGGCCGACGACAGCGAGAGGTAGATGAGCGCGACCATGAGGCCGCTCCCGACCAGCTCGGTCACACCGGCGATCGGGTTGTTGAAGAGGTATCTCATGACGACGCCGGCGATCATGATGCCGGCCATCACGAGGAGGACGAGGGCACCGGCGCCCAGGGCGATGCTGTGGATCAGGTCTCCGATCCGTGCCCAGGGCGCCGGCTTCCTCATCGTTCGCAACCTCTCCCCCGCTCGTGGACCGTCACGAGCGTCGGTCAGCCGCCGATGTGCTGCTGCAGGAGCGACTTCCACTGGTCGACGGCCGCCTGCGCCTTGTCACGATCGATACCACCCGAGACGAGCTTGTCGAGCCACTGCCCCTCGACGCCCGACAGCGCCTTGTCGCGCTGCTGCTCGTCGATCTCGTAGGTCTCGATCCCCTTGTCCTTCCAGGCCTGGAGATCCTCCGACACCTCCTTGCCGAGCGCCGTGGCGACGTTGGTGACGGTCTTGTCGGCCTCCTGCTGGAGGAGCTGCTGGTCCGCATCGGACAGCGAATCCCACTTGCTCTGGCTCATCGCGTAGCAGACCGGGAAGCCGCCCATGTTCGCATTGATGACGGCCGACTTGATGATGTCGTAGAAGGCATAGGCCTTCGTGCTCGGGACGGAGAGCGCGATGCCGTCGATCACCCCGCGGTTGAAGGCGTCGAACGCCTCGTTGATGTCGACGTTGACCGGGGACGCCCCGAGTGCCTGGACGGAGAACGGCAGCACGGCCCCGGCAGCGCGGACCTGCTTGCCGCTGAACTTGTCGATCGAGTCGATGCCCTTCTGGGGCCACTCCATCTGATAGTTGGTGACCGTGAAGCAGAAGAGCGGACGAAGGTCGAGATCCTTGAACTTCGCCTGCACGAGCTCGTTCTTCTGCATGAACTCCCAGAGAGCCTCGGATGCCGGGACGACCTGGTCGTCCGAGAACATGCCGGGCAGCTGCGCCACGTACATCAGCGGGTTCTCGCTGCCGAGGTACAGGACGTTCGCGATGTCCGCCGTCCCCGATCGCAGGGCGTCGGGGGCGTCATGGGCGTCGACGAGCTGGTTCGAGGGAAAGTAGTCGAACGAGATGCGCCCGTTGGTCTGGTCCTCGATGTCCTTCATGAACGGCTGGATGCCGTTCTTTCCGATCGAGTGCTCGAGCGAGTAGAGGTCGGTGACCCGGAACTTCACCGACTCTCCCTGGGTCGCTTCGTTGGCCCCGGCTGCCGAGGAACCGCCCTCCGCTGGCGTAGAGGAACTCGCTTCGCTTCCGCCACCGCCAGCGGATGCGTCGGTGTTCGAACCGCCTCCCCCGCACGCGGCGGCGAGCACCGCGATCATCAGGGCCGCAATGGCGAGCCACGCTGTGCGATACCGCTGCATCGAATCTCTCCCTATCGATAGGACCGGCTGTCTCGGCAACCCGCGGCTTCCCCGCCACGCCTCCCCCCCGCACGCCGAGCTCCGGCAGCCGTTTCACTCTACGGGACGTACATTCCGTTCGTCAACAATCTCCCGCCCCGTCATGGAGAACCTCACGGTCGGTCGGTCCCCGAGCGAGTGACCTTGGACCCCTGCGCCAGGGGCGTTCGCCGCCTTGGATGGAGTGTCAGCGGAGCCGGTGCGGTCACGCACGCACCGGCGGGAGACTGCCGGCTGTGGCCGGCCGACGATCGGTGGGCCCGTGGAGCAGTACGACCTCGTGGTGATCGGTTCGGGCGCCGGAGGGATGTCCGCCGCACTGGCCGCGGCCGACGCCGGTCTGCGAACCGTCGTGTTCGAGAAGTCGCCCTCCTTCGGCGGCTCCACGGCGCTGTCCGGCGGCGGCATGTGGATCCCGGGGAACGAGGTGCTGGTGGAGCACGGGGTGCCCGACACGCGCGAGCGCATCCTGACCTACCTCGCCCACACCGTCGGGGACGACGTGCCGCAGGCCCGCCAGGAGGCGTTCGTCGACCATGGTCCGGCCGCCGTCGCCCTGCTCCGACGGGCGACGCCACTGCGCTTCCTCCACATGGTCGAGTACGCCGACTACTACCCCGAGCGGCCGGGCGGGTCGGCGATGGGCCGCGCCATCGAGCCTGCACCGTTCGACGTCCGCAGGCTCGGTCCGGAGCGCGACCGCCTCCACCCGCCATCCATGACGGCGCCCGTTCCGATGCCGGTCACCTCCACCGACTACCGGTGGATGAACCTGGCGGCCCGCAGCGTCCAGGGCACGTGGACCGGCGCGACGGCACTCGCCCGCGGGCTGGCGGGACTGGCCATGGGCCGCGAGCTGGTCGCCGGGGGCCAGGCCCTGATCGCCGGGCTGCGGATCGCGCTGCGCACCGCAGGCGTCGCCGTCCATGTCTCGACGGCCCTCGTCGACCTCGTCCTCGAGGATGGTCGGGTGGTCGGCGTCCTCGTCCGCGACGGAGACGGGGAGCGCGAGATCCGCGCCGACGCCGTCGTGCTCGCGGCCGGCGGGTTCGAGCACGACGCGGCGATGCGCCACGAGTACCAGTCGCCGTTGCTCGACACGTCATGGAGCTCGGCCCACCACGACAACACCGGCGAGGTGATCCGCATCGGGCAACACGCCGGCGCCGCACTCGACCTCATGGACCAGGCGTGGTGGTTCCCGTCCATCCCGGTGCCCGACGCGCCACCCGCACCGCTGCTGGCCGAGCGCGCCCTGCCCGGCTCGCTCATGGTCAACGGTTCGGGCCGCCGGTTCTTCAACGAGGCCATGTCGTACATGGAGGCGGGCCAGACCATGCTGGCGCTCCACTCCCCCGAGGACCCGCACGTGCCGGCATGGCTCGTCTTCGACCAGCGCTTCCGCAACCGCTACGCCTTCGCCGGCGGCATCCTGCCCCGCCAGCCGCTGCCCGAGGAGTGGTACGGGGCGGGTGTCGTCCACCGTGCCGACACCGTGGAGGCCCTCGCCCGGGCCATCGGCGTGCCGCCCGACGCGCTGGCGGCGACCGTGCAGCGGTTCAACCTCCTCGCCCGCCACGGCCACGACGACGACTTCGGGCGCGGGAACAGCGCCTACGACCGGTACTACGGCGACCCGAACGTGACCCCGAACCCGTGTCTGGCCACGGTCGAGCACGGTCCCTTCTACGCCGCCACGGTGGTTCCCGGCGACCTCGGCACCTGCGGGGGGCTCCGCGCCGACGAGCACGCGCGCGTGCTCCGGGACGACGGCACGCCGATCGCCGGGCTGTACGCGACCGGGAACGTCGCGGCCAACGCCATGGGACGGACCTACCCGGGTCCGGGCGCGACGATCGGGTCGGCGGTCGTGTTCGGGTACGTGGCCGCGATCCACGCCGCCGGGCGGCACCGTGGCAGCGGTGGTCGGCGCTCGTCGGCGACGCTCACGCCGACCAGCTGACGGGAAGCGGGAACGGTCACCGGGGAAGGGTGAGGATGAACTCGCTGCCCGTGGTCTCGGCGGGCTGGACCTGCAGGTCGCCACCGTGAGCCCGTGCCAGGCCCCGCGAGATGAACAGTCCGAGGCCCGTGCCGGGCGAACCGACGTCGAGCCGCTCGAACTTCTCGAAGATCCGGTCGGTGTCGCCCGGTGTCACCCCGCCGCCGTGGTTGCGCACGACGATCTGCGCGACCGCGCCGACCGTCATCACGGTGACCTGGATGGGGGCATCCTCGGCGCTGTACTTCGCCGCGTTGGACAGCAGGTTGAAGACGATCTCGCGCGCCGCCGTCGGGTCGGCTCGCACCACCACACGGTCGGGCGCCGCCACCTCCGTGGGATGGTCCGACAGCAGGACGGTCTCGAGGTCGGAGACGGACTCACGAACGAGGGCGGCGAGATCCACCTCCTCCTTCGCCAGGTTCACGGTGCCTCTGTCGACATCGCGGGCCAGGCCGATCCGTTCGAGCAGCAACAGGGCGAGGTCGCCGTTGCGCACGATCATGTCCAGTAGGCGCTCGTGCTCCTCGACCGAGAGCGACCCCTGTCGGCTTCGTGCGGTCTCGGCGGCGCCCTTGATCACCGCCAGCGGCGTGCGCAGCTCGTGGCTGACGACCGCCGCGAACTCCTGCAAAACCGACCAGGCGGCCCCCTCGTCGTCCCCCGGCCCGGTCCAGCGGTGCTCGACATCGGTCACCATCTCGCCCCCCTTTCATCCCTCAATGGTACGCAGCCTGTCCCTCCCAGGCCAGAGGTTGACACCCTCTTGAGTGATACGGATGGGCCCGGGCGGTTGCCCGGACCCGTCACGTCGATGCGGTCTGGTCATCTGCCCCGCGGCAGGGGGATCACCGGGCACTCGAAGCTGCCCACCACACCGGTGTCCGTCGCGTAGCCGCCGGCGATCGCGGCCTCGACCTCCTCGGCCGAATCGAGGACGCCGTCCATGTCCACGTTCACGCTCGGGTCTGCCAGGGCACCGTCGTAGTCACTGAACGCGATGGCGTGGACCCGCCAGCGGCCACCGTTGAAGTCGCGGTCGCCAGGCTTTGCCTCCGCCACGTTCTTCTGCTCCGCGATGGCGTAGATGGTGTCGAAGCTGTGGTCCGGTGCACCGGTGGCGGACAGGTCGCTCGGCGTGCCGACCGTCCGGTACTCGCGGTGGTCCACGTAGAACGCGCCACCGTCGCTGACGCCGCCGGCGCCCTGCGCGAACGCGGCCGCCGGGGCGAGCGCGAACGCTGCCGCCGCCACCGCGCCGATGAGATAGATCCTCGACTTCATGCTGTGTCTCCGGTCGTCGTCTACGACGTTGTTGCGACGCCGAGGTCCACGGTCGGGCACAGATCTTCAGCGCCGCGGAACCAGGAATGAACGCTTGCGGAACCACCGTCCGCGGTTGCGCAGGCGCGCGCCTCCGCGTGTCGGGCGGCCCGCCACCGGTGCGACCGACACCGGACGGTCGACCTGCTCCCCTACCCGCGGCTCTCGCGCGGGGTTCGTGGGGCGCCCGGCTCGTGGCGCGGCGGAAGGGCGGCAGCGACCAGAGACGGCACGGCGACGCTCAGGACGGCCACCAACCGCCCGGCGTGGGTCGCGAGGACGCCGAAGAGGGCCGGACCAAGGCTGAACCCGAGGGCCAGGCACACGATCGTCACCGTGAAGCCGCTCGTCGGATGATCACGGAAGACGTCCTGGCTCCACATGACGATGAAGGCGAAACCGGCCGTGAAGCCGATCCCGAACACCGCTGCGGACACGAGCGCCAGCGCCAACGAACCTGCGACCGCCAGGAGCAGCACGGTGGACCCCGCCAGGAGCAGCATCGTCACGGCCAGCGGACGCCGCAGCGCGAAGCGGTTGGCGAGCGCGCCGCCGAACACGCCGACCGCGCTGCCGGCGACGCCGAGCGCGGCCCACATGGCCGGTCCGGTCCAGGTGGGAAGGCCGGCGGCCTGTGCGGTGTCCGGCGCGTACGAGAAGTACGCGCCGGAGGTCACCGCGGCTCCGAAGGTGACGGCGAACAGCCGCGCCGAGCGTCGGTCGAAGAACCGGCGCAGCCCCGGCCATGGCTGGCCGGACGGCTGCGCGGACGTCGCACCGGACAGCACCCGCAGGTTCACCGCGGCGGCCGCGACGCCGACCACCGCGAACAGCCACCAGACCAGCCGCCAGCGATCACCGGCCAGCAGGACCAGCACGCTCGCCACGACCAGGCCGACCGGCGACCCGGCGTTGACCAGCGCCAGCGCTCGACGCTCGCCTCGGGGCGGGACCTGTGCGTCGACCGCATCCGAGAACGGCCCCCAGGCGCCGCCGGCACTGGTGCCGGCCGCGATGATTCCGGCCGCCAGGAGCCCGGGACCGGACGCCACGGCCACCATGGCCGCCCCGCCGGCCAGGACCAGGCAGCCGAGGACGACCGGGACGCGTGGACCGAACCGGGCGGTGAGCACGCCGGTCGCGACCGTGGCCACGAGGTAGCCGACCTGTGCGGCGCTCGCGTAGAAGCCCAGAACGTCCAGGCCCAGCCCGAACTCGCTGCGAAACGCGGGCACGAACAGGCCGAACGCCTGCCGCCCGATCCCGTAGGTCGCCACCAGTGCCAGCAGACCCGCCGCCCCGACGCGGGCGCTGCGACTCGATGGCACGCTGACCTCTCGGGGACGCTGCGGTCGTGTGCGGAGGGCCGGCCGGTGACGAGACGCCGTCGCTCCCGGCCGCCGCGGCACGCTATCTCACGCTCCTCGACGGAAGTCCACCCCCTCCGGCGGACGGCGTGACCACCGGGCTCGGCCTGTCGGCGGCACGTCCCTACGATGAGCGGGTGCGGACGCAACCACCCGCGTTCGGAAAGGACCATCGGTGCTCCGTGTCGCCGGCCTGTGGCGCTACCCCGTCAAGTCGCTCGGCGGCGAGCAGCTCACCTCGTGCCAGGTCGGCACTCACGGGCTCGTCGGCGACCGCGCCTTCGGCCTGGTGGACGAGACGACCGGGACCGTTCTGACGGCGAGGCGGGAGCCACGGCTGCTGTTCGCCACGGCCGCGTGGCGGGACGGCGACGTGGTCATCGCCGGGCCGGAGGGGCAGCCGCTGGACGACGACGAGGCATGGTCGGCGTGGCTCGGCCGACCGGTGCGGCTCGTTCCGGCCGGCGCGGAGGGCGGCGTGTACGAGAACCCGCGCGACACCGAGCACGAGACCGACTGGCGGTCGTGGCAGGGACCCGGCCACGCCTGGCACGACAGCCGCCACAGCCGGGTCTCGCTGGTGTCGACCACCACGCTCGCAGGCTGGTCGCCGGCGCGCTTTCGCCCCAACGTGCTCCTGGAGGGGGCCGGCGAGGATGCGCTCGTCGGGAGCCATGTCCGTCTCGGGACGGCGACGATCGAGGTGATGAAGCAGCTCGACCGGTGCGTGATGGTCACCCGGGCGCAGCCGGGCCTCGCGGTCGACCGTGACGTGCTCCGCACCATCCACCGGGAACGGGGCGGACGTTCTGGCCGTCGGGGCGCTGGTCCGCGAGGCCGGCCGGATCGCCGTCGGCGACACGCTGCACCGGGTCGGGGCCGCGACGGTGTGAGTGCCACGCGGCCGACGGGGAGAAGGATTCCGGTGTCCTCGAGGGTCCGCGACGCGCTGGCCGCGACCGGCTACGTCGCACTCGTCGTGACGCTGCTGGTCCTGCGCCAGCCGGGGGTCTCCCCGCTGGACTCCGTGTGGGCCGAGGACGGGGCGATCTTCCTGCAGCAGGCGCTGCATCTGGACCCGGTGGCGGCCGTCTGGCACCCCTACGCCGGCTACCTGCACCTGCTGCCGCGGCTGGCGGCGGAGCTGGTGGCGTCGCTGCCCGTGCGCTGGATGGCCGCGGCGATCACCCTCGCGGCGGACGTCTGCGTGGCGGGTGCGGGACTGGCCGTCGCGCTCGCCGCTCGCGAGCATGTCCGGTCCCGTGCCGTGCTGGTGGTCCTCGCGCTGCTCGTGCCCCTCGTGCCCGTCGGCGGGTCCGAGGTGCTCGACAACCTCGCCAACGTGCAGTGGTTCCTCACGGTCGCGGCCGTCTGGCTGCTCCTGTGGCGGCCGCGACATCCCGCCGGCGCGGCCGGTGGCGCCGCCGTCCTCGCAGTGACCGCAGCCAGTGCGCCGCTGAGCGTCCTGCTGGCGCCCGTCGCCGGCGTGCGGCTGGGACGCGAGCGGGGCTGGGCCCGCGTCCCGGCGGCCGCCTTCCTGGCCGGCCTCGTCCTGCAGGCCGTCCGCGTCGTCACGACCCACGCGCCGGTCCCCGGCCACAGCCCGCCCGGCGCGGTGCTGCGGGTCGCGGTCCAGCAGCTGCCAGGAGCGCTCCTGGTGGGCCGTGACCTGAACGCCTCGCTGTGGCTGCACGTCGGATGGACCTGGCCCCTCTCGGCGTCGGTGCTCCTCGCTGCGGTCCTGGTCGCCGCGCTGCGCGTCCTCGACACCCGCGGACGCGTCGTCGTCGCGCTCCTCGTTACCTACGCGCTGGTCTTCGTGGTCGTCCCCGTCTTCCAACGAGGAGCGGCGGAGTCCATGCTCTGGGGCGCCGAGGTCGGACGGTTCTCCGCCCGCTACCTGGTGGTTCCCCTGCTCCTGCTGTACGGGGCCTCGGCCCTCGTCTACGACCGGTTGCCGTGGGACCGGCTGGGAGGTCGGCGCGCGCGTCGCGCCGTGGGTGCGCTCGCCCTGGTGCTGGTGGGGACCGCCGCGCTGACCAACCTCCGAGCCGCCGGCGACCGTGCCGACGCGCCCCGCTGGAGCGAGCAGGTCGCCGCCGCGCGCAGCCAGTGCCTCGCCGGGGCCGAGGAGGCCGTGGTCCAGACGGCGCCCGTGACGCCCCGCTGGCGCGTCGATGTCCCGTGCGAGCGGCTGCTGCCGACGCGCTGACCGACGGGATCCGGTGAAGGGGTCGGCGGCCGGGTCGCTCAGAGCGTGTCGCGACGCTCGACGAACGCGGTCCCGAACGACCACAGCAGCAGCGCGTAGCCAACCGACAGCACGCTCGCGAGCAGGACTCCGACCTGCGCCTCCGAGGCGGTCATGGCGGTGCCGACGGCGAAGGGCGTGTAGCGGGCGACGTCGGGGAGGAAGCTGCCGAGCAGGCTCTCGACGACGAACAGCCACAGCAGCGTGCCGACGACCGCGCCGACCTGGCTGCGGATCGCGGCACCGATCCCGACCCCCTGCACCGCACTGCAGACCGCCGCCGCGACCGTCATGCCGACGAACGTCCCGGTCCGTGTGCCGAGGGGCAGCGACAGCCCCTGCGTCGCGGCGTAGACCCACACGACGGCCAGCGACACACCGAGCGACGCGACCGCATAGACGGTGCCCGTCACCCCGGCGGCCGCCCCCTTGGCCGCGAGCACCCGCCAGCGGTGCGGCTCGATGAGGAAGGTCGTCGCCGCGGTGCCGTGCCGGAACTCGGTCGTGGCGAAGGTGACGCCGAACAGCAGCGCGAACAGCCCGACGACGTTGCTCACGCCGAGCAGGGCGATCAGGTCCGACTCCGTCGCCAGGGACCGCGACGCGCCGGCGACCTGCGCCCCGCCGGCGTCGACAGGCCCCCACAGGGTGAACCCGAGCGCGATCACCACGATGGCGAGGGCGCCGAGCAGCAGCCCGCCCGCCAGGCGCGTGCCGACGACCTTGCGCAGCTCCGCGCGTACGAGGCCGCTCACGATCCGACCTCCGTGTCGGCGCCGGCGCTGGTCAGCTCGAGGAACACCGACTCGAGGTCCGACTCCTCGCTGCGCAGCTCATGGAGCACGATGCCCTCCTTGGCCGCCAGCCCACCGACGTCCTCGATGGGCATCTCGGTGACGACGAACCGGCCGTCACCATCGCCGGCGACCGTCGCACCGCGCTCCTGCAGCAAGGGCAGGAAGCGGGGCGCGTCGGGCGAGGCCACGATCACCCGCCGTCCGAGGGTGAGCTGCGACACGGGCGCCTGGGTGACGAGCCGTCCGCGGTTGATGACGACCACCTCGTCCGCGGTCCGGGCGACCTCGGCGAGCAGGTGGCTCGAGACGAAGACCGTCCGGCCCTCGCCGGCCAGGTAGCGCAGCAGCTCACGGATCCAGCGCACACCCTCGGGGTCGAGCCCGTTCGCGGGCTCGTCGAGGACGAGCACCTCGGGATCCCCGAGCAGCGCACCCGCGAGCCCGAGCCGCTGCCGCATCCCCAGCGAGTACCCCCCGACCCGCCGGTCGGCGGCGCCCTGGAGCCCGACCATTGCGAGGACCTCCTCCACCCTCCGCGCCGGGAGCCCCGCGGCGGTCGCCCGGATCCGCAGGGCGGTGCGGCCGGTCATCCCGGGGTGGGACTCGGTGCCGTCGATGAGCGCGCCGACCCGTCGGGCGGGTCTCGCCAGGTCCCGGTAGTGCCGACCCAGCACGGTGGTCGTGCCGTGGCTGGGACGGATGAGGCCGAGCACGGCACGCATCGTCGTCGTCTTGCCGGCACCGTTCGGTCCGAGGAAGCCGGTCACCTGCCCAGGGGGGACGGCGAACGACAGGTCGTCCACGGCCACGGTGTCGCCGTAGCGCTTCGTGAGGTGCTCGACGACGATCGATGGCCGGTCGGGGCCGGGCATGACGAGCTCCGCGGACGACGATGGAGGGTCGTCCCCACGGTGTCCGTCGCGCACGGCATCGGACAGGGACACCCGCCTGCCCCCTGCCGGGCCCTTCGCCCCGAGCCGACGGAGGAGGCAGGGTTCAGGAGTCCTGGTGGGAGCCGCAGGCCGACCACAGCCCGCGCCCATCGGCACGAGCCTCACGCTGCGCCGCCGCGAACTCCTCGGCGTGGGCGACGTTCGGCGGCACGGTGTAGGCCGTGGCGTACCCGTCGGCGACCATCCGGCGGTTCACGAACAGCCCGTCCGAGGCACGGTAGAGGTAGCCGAGCGGCCGCTTGTAGCGGTCGTAGCGGTCGAGGTCCCAGACGACGTCCACGCGCGTGCCGGGCGGCACCAGGTCCGCGAGATGGCGGGTGGCCTCGGGGCCGAAGCACTCGACGCCGGCGTTCGGGGCCTTCGTCTCCGGGGTGTCGATGCCGATGAGGCGCACCCGCTCGTCCAGGTCGGCGAGGTAGAGCGTGTCGCCGTCCACGATGCGCGTCACGGTCGTCGTGAGATCCGCGGCAGGGTGCGTGTCGACACTGCCCGTGGCGGTGGCAGGGGGTGTGGGAGTCTCGGTGGCGTCCGTGCCCGCCCCGCCGCCGGCGAGGGCGCCAGCAGCGACGAGCCCGGCCACCACGACCGCAGCTCCCATCGCCACGATCGCGACCCGCCGCGACGGCGCTCGCCGGCCGGTCACGGACGGGGATCCTCGGGCGCCCCTTCGGTCGACAACAGGACGACCACGGCCCGCTCGTCGACATCGAGGAGAGCGCGACGCTCGGCCGCGCCCGGACCGGTCAGCACGGCACGGGCACCGGCCAGGCTGGCCGCGCCCGACGGCCCGGCGGAGATCCCGACGGCCGCCAGATCCTCGACGGCGCGTGCCGCCTCGCGGTCGGTGACGGCCACCGCGGCATCCAGTCCGGCATGGAAGAGCGGCCACGCGGTGCTCGAGGGGGTCCCGCAGTTGAGGCCAGCCATCACGGTCGTACCGGTCGGCACGGTCGTGCGCTCGCCGGCCCGCAGGCTCGCCAGCACACAGGCGGCGGTGTCCGGCTCGACGGACAGGACCGACGGGGCCCGTGCGCGGTCACGCCGGCGGTAGTGGGCCAGCAGCGCCTGCGCGAGCGAGCCCACCCCGACGGGGACGACCACGAGGTCGGGGACGGAGACGCCCCGCTCGCTGAGCTGCTCGTCGATCTCCAGCGCGAGGGTGGCATAGCCGTCGACGATCCAGGCGGGCACCCGCTCGTAGCCGGGCCAGGCGGTGTCCTGCACCAGCAGGTCGTCGGCACGCTCGTCGGCGAGCGCAGCGGCGTGCCGGACCGCCTCGTCGTAGTCACCGTCGATCCGCTCGACCACGGCGCCCTCGGAGGCGATCGCCGCCTCGGTGTGGGGTGAGGTCGGTGCCGGGACGACGACGTGCGCCTCGAGCCCGACGAGGGCCGCCATCCGTCCGACGGCGCGACCGTGGTTCCCGTCCGTCGCCGTGACCAGCCGCAGGGTCGTGTCGGCCGCCACCTGCCGGAGCGCGTCCAGCGTGGGCGTTCCGGTCAGACCACCGCGGTCGGCCAGCAGCCGCGCGACGGCCCAGGAGGCGCCGAGGATCTTGAAGGCCGGTAGGCCGAGTCGCGACGACTCGTCCTTGACGAGCACCAGCCCCACGTCCAGCTCGGCCGCCAGGTCGGGAACGTCGACGAGCGGCGTCGTCCCGTATCCGGGCAGGGTCGCGTGAAAGGCCCGTGCGGCGTCACCGGGCGCGTCGCACCGCCAGCGGCGCGCTGCCGGCTCGACGTACCAGGTGCGCTCGGTCAGGGCGCTCACCACAGGATCCTCCCGGTCGACGGTGCGCAGAGCAGCCTCGCCGATACCGCCCCCCGCCGTCCACCGAGGGCGGCGCTGGGCTCGACCTGGGTAGAAATCCTCCGCACGTTCCGGACGAAATCGACCCAGGACGCTACGGCCGCGGATCGACAGCCATGAGCACGTACATCAGCGGGCAGCGCTCCGGATGGTCACCCAGCACCCAGCGACCTTCGTCGTCGCGGACCATCCACGGGAGCCCCTGCCACTCGAGGCTACGCACGCTCGTTCCAGTTGGCCAGGTTCGCAACCCTGAAGTCGTCGATCACGCCGCCCCTCTTCGATCCACCAACGCTGATCGGCGGCGGCGGCGAACATCGGCGACGCTCTCCTGCAGCCGGTCTCCTACTGCTTTCCGTAGTGCTTCGACCGGACGTACCGGTTGATCTGCTGCGCGAACCGGCGTTCGTGTGTGCGCCGTTCGTGCTCGTCGGCGCGCCGCGTCGCAGCGATGGCCTCGTTCCGTAGGGCCTGGTACGCCTCGAGTCGGCCCGCGGTGATGTCGCCGGCCTCCACCGCGAGGACGACGGCGCACCCCGGTTCGTCGCCGTGCGTGCAGTCGCTGAAGCGGCACCCGGCCGCGAGCTCGCCGATGTCGCCGAAGCTTGCCTCGACCGACTCCTGTCCACCGGCCAGGCCGATCTCCCGGATGCCCGGCGAATCGATGACGACGCCGCCGCTCGGCAGCAGGTGCAGCTGGCGGCTGGTCGTGGTGTGGCGGCCCTTGTGGTCGCCGGGCCGCACGTCGCCGATCCCGGCCACCGCCTCCTCCGAGAGGGCATTGACCAGCCGTGACTTGCCCGCGCCCGACTCACCGACCAGCACGGAGGTGACACCGGACATGCGCGCACGCAGATCGTCGATGCCTTCACCGGTCGACGACGAGGTGACGACCACGTCGAGCCAGGGGTGGTCGGCCTCGATGCGGGAGCGGAGGGAGTCGAGCCCCTCGGCCAGGTCGGCTTTGGTGAGCACGAGGAGCGGGCTGGCGCCGGCATCGAAGGCCACGGCCTCGCCGCGGCGGATACGGCCACCCTTGACGGCCCGGTCGAGGCCCATGACCAGGAGCACGAGATCCACGTTGGCGGCCAGCAGCTGGTCGCCGGCGCCCCCCGCCGCGCGCCGCCGGAGCAGCGAGGCGCGCTCGAGCAGCGCGACCACGCGATCTCCGTCGACCGCGAGCCAGTCCCCGACCGTCAGCGCCGGCAGTCCCCGCCGGACGGCGATGCTGCGGTCGCCGGTCGCGGTCCTCACCTGCACGGACACCCCGTCGTGGCGCAGCAGCCGGCCAGGCTCCGCCTCCGGTGCATACTCGGCCGACAGTGCCTGCCAGCGAGGGGAGAATCCAACGGCGTCAAGGGCGGTCACCATGCCTCGATGCTACCCGCCGCCTGCTCGCACGAAGCCGTCGCGTCCTCGACCCCGCCCCGCTGCCCCGGGGGGCCAGAGACAGCATGCTAGCGTCCAGTTCGTCCGCTTTCGGGGGTGGAGATGAACCGGGGAACGACGGTCTTCGTGGCCTTGGCACTGCTGGCGTTGCTCGTCCCGGTGTCCGCGCGGGCGTCCGATGCGGGGATGGACCGGGTCCTGTTCGTCGAAGCGACAGGCAGCGGGGACACCTCCCGGTTGGTCTCCGTCGCGGACGACGGCAGTGACCGCAGGGTCCTGGCCGAGGGACGCGGACTCGCGAACCCGGTGTGGTCGCCCGACGGGCGGCATGTCGCCTTCACGACGTGGGACGAGGAGCAGCGCGCCGACGGCCCCACCCGTGTCGCCCGGGTGCACGTGGCGGCTGCGGACGGCAGCGATCCGTACGTCCTGGCGTCGCGCGCGGGCAGGGACTTCACCGACCTGACGTGGTCACCGGACGGGCAGGTCCTGGCGATGGGGCTGCGGGCGATCGAGGGCGGGCTGTGGCTCGTCGACGTGCCGACCGGCGACCTCCGGGAGCTGACCCGCGGGTCCGACCACGAGCCCGACTTCAGTCCGGACTCCGACCGGCTCGCCTTCGTACGCACCGTCGAGCTCAACGAGGAGGAGCAGGACTCCTTCGTCATGGTCGCCGACCTCCACAGCGGCGGGATCCGCCAGCTGGCACGCGGCTCTGCACCCGCCTGGTCGCCCGATGGCCGCTGGATTGCTCTGGGGGGCCGTGAGCTGATCAGCCCGGACGGCGCCGAGACCCGGCCCCTGCCGGCGCCGTGTCTCGGCGCCGCATGGGCGTGGTCGCCCGACTCGCGCCGGCTGGCATGTCGCCACCGTGACGCGCTGTACGTGGCCGACCTTGCCTCGGGTACGTCCGGCACGGTCACGACCGGCGCCGAGATCCGCGCGCAGTGGTCGGCCGACGCGAGCACCCTGGTGTTCGTGTCATACGTCGAGGGGCCGACGGGACCCGATGGGCTCCCCCAGGACAGCCGCCATCCCCTGGATGCCGTGGATGTCGACGGCAACAACCGGCGCCGCCTCGCGACCGACGTCGCCGGGTTCGCGGTCCAGCCCGGCCCCACCGTCCGCCTGGCCGGCGCGTCCCGGGTCGAGACGGCCGTGTCGGTCTCGAGGCGGGCCTTTCGCGACGCCCAGACGGTCGTCGTGGCGCGAGCCGACGCGTTCCCGGACGCCCTGGCCGCGGCCCCGCTCGCCGGGGCGGTGGGTGGCCCGGTCCTGCTCACCGGCCGCGATGCCCTGCACCCGGCCGTCGCCGCCGAGCTCGGCCGGCTTCGCCCCGACACCGTGCTGCTCATGGGCGACGAGTCCGCCCTCAGCCGCCAGGTCGCCGACGACGTGCGTGCGCTCGGGATCAGCCGCGTCGACCGGGTCGCCGGGCCGGACCGGTTCGCCACCGCCGCGCAGGCCGCACGACAGCTCGCAAGCCGGTCGGGGCCGCCCGATCACGCCTACCTGACCCTCGGGTCCCATCCCGATCCGGGCCGCGCCTGGCCCGACGCCGTCGCGGTGTCCGCACTGGCCGCGACACAGCGACACCCGATCCTGCTCACCGCCCCGGACACGCTCCCCCAGGCCACCCTCGACGCCCTGCGGGAGCTCGGTGTCGGCCGGGTGACCATCGTGGGTGACACCAGCGCGGTCGGCGCGGCGGTTCAGCAGCGTCTCGAGAACGAGGGGATACGGGTCGGGCGGCTGGCCGGCCGAACCCGCTACGAGACGTCGGTGGCCATCGCCGACGCCTCCGTCGCCGCCGGGCTCGACCCGGCGACGACCTGGATCGCCACCGGACGCAACTGGCCGGACTCGCTGACCGCTGGCCCCGCCATCGCCCGGGACGGCGGACTCCTGCTCCTTCTCGATGGCGCCGCAGCCTCCGCGGACAGCCCGCCGGTTCGCTGGCTCATCGACCACCACACCGACGTTCGGCAGGTGCCGGTGATCGGCAGCCCCGACGCGGTCAGCCCTGCGGTGGCCGTGCTGCTCGATCGCGCCGCCACCCCCTGAGGTCGGTCAGTCCGCGGCCGGCTCCGCCGCCAAGGACCGATGCGGAACGGGCGCGCCCAACGGCCCGAGGACCCCGAACAGTCCCGGCAGACTCGCTCGCAGGTCGCAGCGCACCGCCAGACGCTCGACGCCGAGCACGGTGCGGGGTGGACTCAGCGTCTCCATCGCGAACCCGATGCCGCGCCACAGCTCGACGACTCCTGACGTGGTCATCCCCGCCCAGACGGCGTAGCCGCGCGAGACGACCTGAAGGCAGGCGAGGCCGGACAGGCCCATCGACACGCGGTGGGCGCGGTCGCGGTACGCCGGAGCGACCACCCACCGGCCGCATTCGACGACCGCGCCGACGGGTTCGATGCGCAGACCGAAGGCCTCCTCGGTCGGGAGGAGCGAGGCCGGCGTTGGCAGGATGATCCTGGCCGTCCCCGCGAGCACGTCACCGTCCCACGCGGTCAGGTGCACCGCTGCGGCGTCGGCATCGTCGCGTTCCTCCGCGGTGGTGCTGCGGTCGCCGGGCTCCCAGCCGGCGCGCTCGACCTGGTGCCGACGCAGACGCAGGGCCTGGTGCAGCTCGTCGGGTCGGGACGCGACGCGGATGCTCAGGCCGGCCCGACCGATGAACCAGCGGCCGAGCGCCAGGAGCGCCTCGTCCTGCTGTGCGGGCGTCCCGAGGTCCGACGTCGGCTGCACCGACCCGCGGCTCACCGACACGTGTAGCGAACGTCGTAGGTGATGGCCGGCCCCACCTGATGCAGCGTGCCCGTGCCGGTGATGGCGAGCGTGTTCGTCGCCTGCTTGATGACCCGGAAGGTCGCGTCCGCCGTGGGTGCTCCCGCCTGGGCGCGTCCGGTGACGCCGACCGTGAAGGTGCCCTCGCCGCATCCAGCGACGGCGCCGGTGAAGGTGATCGTGCCGTGGAAGGTGACGAGCCCGGACTTGTGCGTAACGCCGGTGACCGTCTCGACGAAGGTCCCCGTGATGGTGCCGAGCACCGTGGCGTCGATCGTTCGGATCTGGGTGACGTTGCCGCCGGCTATGCGGACCTCTGAGACATCAGGCGGCAAAAGGCTCGCCGTGCCGCCACCAGCGAGTGGTCGGGCCTCGGCCGGGACGGCGAGCACGAAGAGGGCGATGCACGCCATCACCGCCGTCCACAGAACCCGGTAGGAAGACACGCGTGGGACGTCCATCTCGACCCCTCCGTCGGTGGCCGCTGCGGCGGGCCGGGGGCCGGCCGAACGTCCTGTCACCGTGTCACGGACGGTCCCCGCGGTCAACGAGCACGGCGGGACCGCACCCGGAGCGATCTTCCAGCATGCTCGGGGTTGCCCATCACGCCAGAGGACGGAGCCCGTCATGGAACGTCGCGAGATCAATCCCGAAGCGCTCTTCGACAGCCGCCAGTACGGCTTCAGCCAGGCCGTCTCTGTGACGGGCGGGCGACACGTCTTCGTGTCGGGACAGGTCGGTGTCGACGCCGACGAGCAGGTGGCCGGCACGGACCTGACGGCACAGACCGAGGCCGCCCTCGCGAACCTCGGGCATGTCCTCGAAGCCGCAGGCGGAACCCTCGCCGACGTGGTGAGCCTCCGGATCTACGTCGTCGCCGCCAGCGGCGACGACCTCTCACCGATCGGGCGAGGACTGCGCCAGTGGTTTGGTCAGGACCGCCCGCCCGCGTCGACCTGGCTCGTCGTCAGTGGCCTGGCAGAGCCGGAGCTGCTGGTCGAGATCGAAGCGCACGCCGTCGTGCCGTGAGATCCGTGAGCGCCCTGCCGACGATGGCGGGCAGCGTCAGGGCCAATGGCAACGTCCGGCGGGGAGGATGACCCTTCGCAGCGATGTCGATCACCCGGACGCTCGTGGTGACCCGCGGGCCGTGCCGCTGGTCGCGTGCTGCGCGCGACGAGGAGGTCGGGACATGCCAACCAGGACTGCCATCCGGACCGAGGTCAGCGTCGAGGGTGTCGCTGCGGCGCCGTTCCGAGACGGTGCAGCGCAGAGGACGGCGGTGGTCCTGTCCGCCATCGTCGCCGTGGTCATGGCCGTCGAGTCGCTGCTCGGCCTGCTCGTGGCGAACCTGTACCCGGAACCCACCTGGGCGGTCGCCGCCTTCCGTGGCAACGACCTGGTCACGCTGGTGCTGGTCACGCCGATCGTCGTGCTCTCGCCCCTTCTCGTCCGGCGGACCGCATCCTCGTCGTGGGCGCTCCTGTGGCTCGCGGCGCTGCTCTACAACACCTACAACTTCGCCTACTACGTCTTCGGCTCGGCGTTCAACGACGTGTTCCTCCTCCACGTGGCGAGTCTCTCGCTGTCGCTGATCGCCCTGGTCCTCGCGGCGTCGTCGCTGGACGTGGGCGCCGTCGCGGCGGGCATCCCGTGGGGAACCACGACGCGTGTGGTCGCCGGCTTCATGATGTTCGTCGGGCTGGCGCTCGTCTTCGCGTGGGGCGGCTTGGCCGTGCGCTTCGCCATCACGGGTGAGCTCCCGGAGAACCTCATGCCACCGCAAGCCGTCCACCTCGTGTACGCGATCGACCTGTCGCTGCTGGCCCCCAGCTTCATCCTCGGCGCCGTGCTGCTGTGGCGGGCCGTGCCGTGGGGCTATGCGCTCGGCGTGATCGTGAACGCGTTCGGGTTCGCCTATCTCGTCGTCCTCGAGGTCGTCGGCGGCTTCCAGGCCAACGCCGGCGTCGACGGCCCGACGTGGGTGTCGCTGCCGGCGATCGGCGGGGCGCTGCTGTGCGCGCTGGCGGTCGTCGCGCTGCTTCGGATCCGGCCGGCGAGAGCGGGATCTGCGACCTCTGGCGTCCCCCGGTGAAGCACCGTCAGCCATTCGAGGGATGGCAGGAGGGGTTCTCCCCATCGCCGCCGGGCGCCGTCGAGTAGGAACGCCTCGCGTCGAGCCCGGTCGGGGTCACGCCGTGGCGATGTCCGTTTCCCGGCCCGTTCGGAGCGCCTGCAGGAGGTGGTGGACGAAGGGGCCGACCTTCTCCTGCCACCCCTCCTCCAGAGGTCCTCTGATGGCGGTGACGAGCACGACCTGTTCGGTGACGTGCTGCAGTCCTGCGGCCTGCAGGATCTCGTTGAGGACGGGACGGACCTGCTGTCCTGCCGCCTGTTCCTCCGGGGTGGGCACCTGGCCGGTCTTCTTGTCGGGGCGTGGCGCGATCTCGGTGGTCAGCAGTGCATAGCGTGTCCCCGGAGGGAGCGTGACGCGCGTGACGAACCGGCGCATGGCGCCCAGGGGCCTGCCCCAGCGTCCGGGTGAGCTGAACACGTACAGGTCCGCCGCCGGCAGGGCGGTGGGATCGACCTCGCGCATGTGGTGGACAGCCACATCCGCTCCGGCGGCGACCGCCTGCCGGCGCACCTCCTCGGCGACGATGGCGCCGTTCCCGTACCTGGATGCGTGGATGTACTCGATGTTCATGATGGCACCTGCTGCAGCGGGCGAGTGGTGGACGGCGGGCCGATGAAGGCGTCGATGGCGGTGCGGACCCGCCCGGTCTGCCCGAGCCCGAGATGTCCACCGGTGTCCTCGAACGCGATCCCCTCGGCCCGCGGGGCGATGGGGAACAGGCTGTGGGGGAACTCGGACAGGAACCGGTCATCGGCCGGCGTGCGTGTGTAGTCCGGCGGGACGCCGGCCAGTCGGGCCATCAATCGTGGCGTCACGCGACGGAGCAGCCACATGGGCACATCGGCGTACAGGCTCCTGGCCCACCGGGGTTGAACGACCGCGGTGGTGCCGGAGCCCAGGTAGCCGAACGGCGAGTCGATCGTCTGCCGCGGCGCCCCGCCACCCGCCACGCCGAGCGGGGTGCTTTCGAAACGCTTCCGCTGCGACGCCGAAACGCTTCCGCCGAAACGCTTTCTAGCGAAGAGTCGTCCCCGTGTGACGCCAGGTCACCGGTTGTCCCCACACCGGTCCGCCGATCCGGTGACCACAGCTATCACCGCAGCGACCGGCGAGGCCACTCGATGATCTGTCGGTCCCCCTTGCCGCCCCCGGGTCGCCCAGCCCATCGCCACCGTCAACGACCTGCGGCTCGCCCGCACGCTCTACACCCGCTGCTCGCTCCGTACGCCGCGGTCCTGGTCGGCGAGAGGTGCACGACGGCGGTGCGGGCTCCGGCAGGGTCGGGCGAGTCGAGCCGTCGACCCGCGGCCTGACGTCCGGTGGCGAGGTGTCCGGCCGCCTTGTGGACCACGACGCCGACACCGTCCTGGGAATGGAACCAGCACATCGTTCCGCCGGGCATGAGCGCCTTTCGACTCGTTGTCGTTCGAGGCGGCAGGCCCGAAGCGCCAGGCGCGCCGCGTGCGTCGGGCCTGCAGGGGCGGAATGTCGTAGAGGGTCGCATGTGTTGGGCGGAGACATCCTCCGTCTCGATGAAACCGGATACCTGGTGACGACCCCTGCAACGACCCGCGAGTGGCGACTGGCCGCCCGCCCGACCGGCACCCCGACCCTCGACGACTTCGATCTGGTCGAGGTGGAGCTGCCCGACCTGGACCAGGGACAGGTGCTCGTCGAGAACCTCGTGATGTCCGTCGACCCGTACATGCGCGGACGGATGCGTGCCGCGAAGTCGTACGCCGCCCCGTGGGAGGTCGGCGAGGCCATGCGCGGCGGCGCCGTGGGCCGCGTCGTCGCCTCGAGGTCCGACGACGTGGCCGAGGGCAGCTACGTCGTCCACGACCTCGGCTGGCGTGAGCACGCCGTGACCGACGCGGCCACGGTCCGCCGCATCGAGGCCGGCACACTGCCGCTGTCGTACCACCTCGGTGTGCTCGGCATGCCGGGCCTGACCGCCTACGCGGGGCTGAACGACGTCGCCGGCCTCGCCGAGGGCGAGACCGTCTTCGTCTCCGGGGCCGCCGGGGCGGTGGGCAGCACCGCCGGCCAGATCGCCCGGCTGCAGGGCGCCACGGTCATCGGCAGCGCCGGCAGCGCCGAGAAGGTCCGGTGGCTGACGGACGAGCTCGGCTTCCATGCCGCGATCAACTACCACGACGGCGCGGTCGCCGACCTCCTCGCTGATGTCGCACCCGACGGGATCGACGTCTACTTCGACAACGTCGGCGGGGACCACCTCGAGGCGGCCATCGGGCGCCTTCGGCTGCACGGGCGCGTCGCGGTGTGCGGGATGATCTCGCAGTACAACGACACCGCGCCGAGCCCGGGTCCGAGCAACCTGCGGCAGCTGATCACCAACCGGCTGACGATCCGCGGGTTCCTGGTCGCCGACCACGTCCACCTGCAGGGCGAGTTCAGCGAGCGGATGGGCACCTGGCTCGCCGACGGCGACGTCACCGTGCGCGAGACCGTCGTCGAGGGGCTGGACCGTGCCGTCGGCGCGTTCCTCGGGCTGTTCGAGGGCGACAACATCGGCAAGATGCTCGTGCGCCTCGGCGACGACCCGGCGGTCGAGGTCGTCGCCTGACCGGCGGATGTTCGCGCGCGGGCGACACCTACTGCGTTGACGACCTCGATCCGCGTGCCTCCGTGCATCTGCGCTTGCGAGCGGAACCGCGACGTGGTCCCACGCCTCGACTTCTACGGTGCAGACCCTGCCCTTCCCAGGCCACTCATCGAGGCGCCCTTCAGAGTGCCTTCCGTCCGGATCGGCAAGCAGCTCAACTCAACCGGAACGTCGCGCCCACGGTCTCTTGAAGAGCGCCGCGCTGATGACGCGACGACGGGTCATCAAGATCCGCCGTCTCGCATGAGCGTCACCGGTCAGTGTTCGATCAGCTCGCGCAGGTCCTCGGTATGGAGGTTCTCGCTCGCCAGCCGTGCCGACGGCCACGTCCATGCGTACCTGACGACGAGCGCGAGGACGACGACCTCGAGGCTGACCGCGAGGGCGAAGTAGTACGCCCAGGATTCTCCGACGGCGTTCGACACGGACACGGCGGCGTAGGCGACGGCGACGATCAGGTTGGTCATGCGGTTCGCGCGGGCCGGGAGGGTCAGCGAGAGCACGACCATGAGGATGGGGACGGCCATGAGCGCGAGCGCTCCGACCGCCCAGGTCTGGGTGATGTCGAGCTGCCAGACCCGTCCGTTGCGGATGCCGTCGATGACGCCGGGTCGGTAGAGGCTGAGGATGTCCACGTAGATGTAGAGGAACATCAAGCTTGCCCACAGGGCGGCGAGCTTCGCCTGCACAGGAATTGTCGACTCCTGCAGCGGACCTGGGCGGATACTCCACGTACGCATGTCGAGCTCCTTCGGTTTGGTCTGAAGGGCAGTCCACCGCCCCCGGATCGGTGGCCTCACCGCGGTGTCAGGTCATCACCTCCACGCGGGGTCGAGACGGGTCGTCGAGGGCGATCACGTGCGCGTCGAACCCACGGATCAGCAGCCAACCGGCGAACACCATCTCCTCGAGGGCGATCGGCATGGCGAGGAGCATGAAGGGCGATCCGAGGCTCGTATCCCGGCCGAGGACGCCGAGCAGCCCGTAGAGCAGGAGCATCCCGGCACCGAGGATTCCCCAGCCGGACAGCCAGCGGGGCACGAGACGCGACCGGTACAGCACGGTGTTGAGCGTCAGGCTGCCGAGCGCGGCGAAGATCAGCGTCCCGACCGTGATCGACCACTCGTGCAACGCCAGCAGGGCGGCGCCGAGCAGCGTCAGGTCGGTCGCCGTCGGGGTGCCGACGGTGTCGTTCTGGCTCACCGTCAGCATGAGAGCAGGGCGACGGCCCCGGCGACGTACAGCACGTTCTCGAAGGCTCGCAGGCCGACGTAGCCGGCCGCGAGCCCTTCGGCGTGGCGCCGCAGGATCGGGAACAGCAGGAACGCGGTCGCGAAGGCGGAGGTCGCCGCGACGAGGAAGAGCAGCACCGCCAGGGTGATCCGACCGTCGTGGCCGGCAAGGCCGGCGAGGTAGTCCGGGCCGTCGAGGACCGAGCCGAGCGCGGCCGAACCGGCGATCGAGGCGACGGTCGCCGTGATGAACAGCGCCCCGACGACCCTTGCAGTGGTTCTGTCGGTGTCCATGAGCTTGATCACCTTTCACGCATGCACGGCTTGCCGTGGCGCATTCGCTCATGCCGCCATCCGCGAGGATGGTGCGTTCGCTCGATCCGATGCCGCGCCGGGCTCTAGGGCTCGACCGGTTCGAGGACCACCACGGGGGTCTCGACCGTGCGCCGGCCGGCGTAGCCGTCGAGTCCCGGGTCGACGGTGCCCCACAGCTGCCACAGCCGATCGCGTTCGGGCCCCACGGCCGCACGTGCCCGCATCGGGCGCGGCTGCTGGCCGGCGAGCCGGACGACCGCGTCCGGGTGCACCTCGAGGTTGAGCCACCACGCCGGATGGCCCTCGTCCCAGCCGTTCATGGCCAGCACCGTGAGGTTCGGACCATCCTCGAGGTAGCCGAGGATCACGCCGCGTGGCTTCCCCGACCGCCGTCCCGTGGTCGTCAGGTGCAGCGCGCCCCAGCCGCGCTTGCCTCCCGGGGGCCACAACAACCGGCCGCCGCTGAGCCGGTACAGCGCCCGGTGGCCGCGCCAGAACGCGTGCGTGAACCACGACGGCGGGAGCTTGGGGGTCGGGGTGGTGGTCTGGCTCATCCGGTCACCTCCCGGTGTCCCGAACCACGAGCGACGTAGAGGTTCTCAACAGGACCACGCCGATCCACGCGAACCACACGATCACCAGCAGCCCGAACGCGACCGCGAGCAGGAAGTAGGGCAGCGCCGCCAGCAGCGCGAGAGCGAGGTAGAGCGCGGCGACGCCGCCCGCCTGCTGCCGTCTGGCCGTGTCGTGGGAGGTAGTGGCCGTCGATACGGGGCGTGTCGACGCGGGTGTCGTGGCCATTGCCATGGCCGTCTCTCTGCTCACCAGAGCGGCGCTCCTGTGAGCCGTGTCACCTCCTCTTCTACGCCGGGAATCGGGGGCCGACAAGAGGCCTCCGGCACCGAGCCCACGGTCAACAGCAGAACGTCGGCGGGCTGCTCACCTGCGGCGCACTACCGCAGTCGGTGATGGCGGACCAGGCCACGGACGCCCACGTACATATCCACTGCTGCGGCTTCCGGGACTGACCGGCGGAGCGGACATGCGGCGGGCTGGATCGCGGGACGCAAGGGCTGTCCCTGTCAACGCAGAGACTCGGCCTGGTCGCGTGCGGCCAGCCGGGAGAACCCCGCGTGCAACGACCCGACCGTGACACTGCCCGACTCTCCGAGGTCGCGGGCCTTGCTCTCGAGCTGCTCGAGCATCCGGTCGCTCGGTTCGCCGTAGACCTCGATGCCTTCCATCTCGATGAGGTCCCCGAACTCCCGAAAGGCCTCGCGACCGACGTCCATGTGGAACTCCACGGACGCAGCGTCCGGATGGACCGCGATCACCGTCATCCGCGAGGTCGCCTCATCGATGAAGAACCCGTAGAACAGCAGCTGCTGCTCGCGCTCGTCGATGAAGTTCACCAGCCGTTCGGCCTTGTCGCTGACCTGTCCGACCTTCCCGGACCGGATCCGCGATCGATCGATGTAGACGATCGGCCCTGACACGACACCCCTCCTCCACGCTCACCGCTGTCGCTTCCAACGACCCCCTCACCCTCCCGCGAGGCCCCGGCGCTGTCAACA